>NZ_JACDXW010000001.1 GCF_020539505.1 Mesopusillimonas faecipullorum
AGGCAAAAAGGGGGCAACTCCGCCGAGAAATACGGTGGGTTGCCAGAGAAATTGGACCGAACGCGGTCGCCGTCATCATTGCGCGGTGGGATTCACTGAAAACCTCGGGTTATTCGAGGTGCCCTTCTTGGGGCGTGCCACTTTGTATGATTTGCCCTTCCGTCATGACAGCCAAACGATGAGCCATGGTCATGGCTTCATCTTGATCGTGGGTGACCATAATGCAGGTCACCCCGACTTGGTCCAGAATCCGCACCAACTCTATCTGGGTTTTCTGACGAATTTGTTTATCGAGTGCAGACATGGGCTCGTCTAGCAAGAGCAGCTTGGGCCGCTTGACCAGACTGCGCGCCAAAGCCACCCGCTGCTGCTGCCCACCCGACAACTGGTGGGGCTTGCGCCGCGCATAGCCGGCCATCTGCACGAGATCCAGCGCTTCGAACACCCGCTCGTGAATTTCGTTACGCGCTACACCTTCCTGCTTGAGCCCGAAAGCCACATTGGCCTCGACCGTCATGTGAGGAAACAAGGCGTATGACTGGAACATCATATTGACTGGACGCCGATAAGGCGGCAGATCCGTGATGTCTTCGTCATCCAGATAAATTCGACCCGAAGTGGGCGTTTCGAAGCCCGCCAGCATGCGCAACAAGGTAGATTTTCCGCAGCCTGAGCTTCCCAACAAGGCAAAAATCTCGCGACGACGAACGGCTAGCGACACACCTTGCACCGCGACTACGTCTCCGAATATCTTGACGACATCTTCTATGCGTACAAACGCGTCGCTATCCCCCGACCATCCCCCTTGCGTCGAGCTGCGGTACTCAGTCATCACCTAACGCCCCGTCTTGAGTTCGGACCACAGCCGCGTTTGCAAAGCCAGTAGTTTTTGCAGGTCGCGTGCGGGTAAATCGGGCGTTTTAATGACGAATAACTGACGCGACACCTCGGACGGTGGATAAATCATGGGGTTATTGGCCACCTCGGGCTTGACGAACTCGCGTGCCGCCTTGTTGGCATTGGGATAAAACATGGTGTTGGTAATCGCTGCATGCACTTGAGGAGTTTCAATGTAATTGATGAAAGCATGTGCAGCATCAACATTGGCGGCCCCCTTGGGAATCGCCATGGTGTCAAACCATGCGGGCGCCCCACCCTTGGGCAGGTAGTAATCGATCTCGAAACGCTTACCCGCCTGTTGCGCACGATCTCGCGCAATCATGACGTCGCCGGAGAACCCGTAAACCATGCACAGATCGCCCCCTGCCAGTTCATCGATATAGCCCGACGAGCTGAACTGACGAATATAGGGCCGGATCTTTTTAAGCAACTCGGTCGCTTCCCGGTAGTCTTCGGGATCCGTGCTGTTGGGGTTTTTGCCCAGATAATGCAGCACGGCAGGAAAAACCTGAGCTGCTTCGTCGAGTATAGAAATGCCGCAAGACTTCAGTTTCTCGGCGTTCTCCGGCTTGAACAGCATGTCCCAGCTATCCAGTGGCGCATCGGCACCCAGCAACTCTTGCACTTTGGTCACGTTATAGCCTAAACCATTGGTACCGTAACCCCAAGGGACCAGGTAACGGTTGCCAGGGTCTACTTCAGCAACCAGTGCCATGATGTCTGGGTCTAGATGCTGCCAGTTGGGCAACTGGGTTTTATCCAGTTCCTGAAACAAGCCTGCCTTCAGCAAGCGGCCCGCATAGTGGGTAGAGGGCACCACCACGTCGTAACCGGATTTTCCAGTCAGCAGCTTTGCTTGCAGCGTGTCGTTACTGTCATAGACGTCATAGCGAGGCTTGATGCCGGTGGCAGCCTCAAAGCCAGACAGGGTATCTGGCGCGGTGTACTCGGCCCAGTTGTAGATGTTCACCACCTTACCCTGAGCCCAGGAAACCGGTACCGTCAACGCCAGCGCGGCACCCGCCAGCCATCGTTTGGCCGCTATGAAATGCATGGTCAGTCTCTCCAGAAAACCCGCCAAAAAATCTGTCGCTTTTCCTTGGCTGGCACGTTGCGCCAAGGGTGGAGCCCAAGAGGGCATTTTCTTTACCGTAAGGCGGCCCGACGGCAAAAAAGCCGAATCATAAAGCCAATTCGTTCAGGACGTTGTAATTTTCCGGGAGGGGCAAGGAAAACTCAACAATTGTGGTAAATCTGATTCACCTGTTGCCAGTATTCGTGCCCGGCTTCACCCGCCACTTTGATTAACGAGCGTCGCAGTCGCAAGAGATTATTTTGCCGGAGCTCGCGCGTCATGAACTGATGCTTGGCTCGATCAAAATCTATCAACCAAGCCTTACCCGACTTATCCAGCAAAATGTTAAAGGCATTCAAATCCGCATGCCAGACGCCTGCGTCGTGCATGGCTCGCACGGCTTGCGCCACGGCATCGGCGTGCGCTAGCTTTTTAGCTACCGGGGTGACATCAAGCAAACGCTGGACGATGATGGCGGCGCGATAAACCAGCCCTTGCCGCCAACAGGCCGCCGCAATCACTCCGGGCACGGGCAAGGCTCGGGCATGCATCCAATCCATGATGGCGAACTCTTGAAAAGAACGTGTGCGGCCCGCGCCCAGCCAAAAATAGTGTTCTTTTAGCACCTTGGCGACCAATCCGCCGCGCCGGTAGTGGCGCAAGACCCCCTCCCCGAAGGGGCCGGCAACAAACCACGCCGCCTGCCGCCCCCCTACCCCCACGGCTTCAGCCTGCAAGGCCGGCGTGGCCGGGTCAAACCAGGCAGGCTGGGCCTGCTCAGCCCAGTCTTCTTGCACCCTTATTACCAAGTTGCCGGGCACGGCAATGTCACGCCACGCAGCCGCATCTTTCGTCATCAGGCAGCCTCCCTAAGCACTCGCATCGGCGAGGCCTTAAGCACGCCGTGCAAAGTCAAACCGCCGCTAAGAAAGGCTGCCACGATTCCGCCCAGGCAACCTACCGCCAAGGGCCATGCCGATAACACAGGAGGAAAGTCAAAAACCTGCCAAGCCAGCACCGCTGCCAGCGCCATGGCGCCCACGGCTGCCATCAAGCCGGACAAGACGCCCAGCGCCAACATTTCTATGTAGAGCATCTGACGTAGCTGCCTTCCCGGGGCCCCTAGGGCTCGCATCAGTCCAACCTCGTGCAGACGTTCTTCGCGCGTAGCCACAAACGTGACCCCTAGCACCAGCAAACCCGCCGCCACGGTGAATATGAACAATATCTGAACGGCTTGAGTCCCTTGATAGACGATGCGTCTGACCTGGTCCAGCATGACGCCCACATCCACAATGGTGAGGTTGGGAAACTGCTCAAGCAGCTCTCGCCCTAAGTCGCCCGCTACGCTGTCCAGGTGAAAGGCCGTGATGTAGGTGGCCGGCGCCGACGCCAACACCAGCGGCGACATCAAAGCGAAGAAGTTGACATCGAAAGAATCCCATTTCACCTCTCGCAAACTGGTCACGCGCACGTCTACCGTCTCACCCGCAATATCAAAAGACAGAAGGTCGCCCAACGCTATCCCTAAGGTATCGGCCAGTTCATTCTCAAGCGACACCTCGTGAGCCGAGGGGTCCAGCCATCTACCAGCCGTGAGTCGATTGCTTTCGGGCAAATTTGTCTGATGGGAAAGGTTGAATTCCCGTTCAACCATACGACGCGCCCTGGCGCCGGAATACTCCCTGGCCTCGGCGGCTTCGCCGTTGACCGCCACCAATCTGCCACGCACCATGGGCACCAAAGGCTGAGCAGGCACGGAATGACTTTCCAGCCAATTTTGAAGATGTTCTCTCTGGTCGTCTTGTACGTTCAAGAGGAAAGTATTGGGAGCGTCGGCGGGCAAGGCGTTGCGCCAACCCGCCAGCAGATCAGTTCGTATCAGCATGAGCAGCAGCAGAATCATCAGCCCTATGGACAGCGCCCCCACTTGCACCGCCGCCAGCCCGCGACGACGCCCCAGGCTGATCAGCACCCACCTTAAAACCCCTTGGCCGGGTACGGCGGCGGCAATCAGCGGGCCCAATCGCACCGCGCCATAAGCCACCGCCATGAATATCCCCAGCCAGGCGGCAAAAGCCAGGCAGATCAGCAGGCTCAATTTCCAGTTACCCGATACCCACCAGGACAAACTGGCAAAGGCCGCAAACCCCAACAGCACGGCGGGCCAACGTCGCCAGCCTTTTACTGTGCTGACCTGGCGCAATACCTGCATGGGGGCCGTACCCAAGAGGCGTAGCAAAGACGGTAGCGCAAACCCCAGCAACAATAGCCAGCATGCTGCCAAACCTTGGACTGCAGGCGCCCAGGAGGCACCCGGCAAGCTCACATCAAACCATCGTGCGACGCCCAGCACCAAGAGCTCTTGAAAGACATAACCCGCCCCCACTCCGAGGACAGCGCACAACAGTCCGAAAAACAGAAACTCGATCAATAACATGCCACCTAGCTGCCAACGCGACGCTCCCAGGCTACGCATGACGGCAAAACCGGCTTCGTGGCGATGATGGAACTGCCGTGCAGCCAAAGCCACCGCAACGGCGGCGAGGACAACCGCCAATAAGGCAACCAGCACCAGAAATTGCTGGGCACGCTGCAAAGAGCGTCTGATCTCGGGCCGGCTTTGTCCTGGCAAAGTAATGGACTGCCCGGTTTGCAGCTGCGCCGACAACCATTGGTGATAGCCGCGTACCGCAGCGGCATCACCCGCCACAGCCAAAGAGTGACTCATGCGACTCAGCGGCCCGGCAAGACCGGTGGCCCGCAAATCGCTTTGGTTGAGGATGACGCGTGGTGCCATATTGATGAATTGCACACCGCGATCGGGCTCCTGCAAAATGACGCCGCCGACCCGAAGGTGGCTTTCGCCTAACTGCAAGGCATCGCCATCACTCAAACCCAAAAGGCTGGCTAGCTGCGCATCCACCCAAACCACGCCGGGTGCGGGGGCACCGGTACTGCGGCCTTCGGGATGCTCATGATCGCGAATCAGCAAACTGCCGCGCAATGGGTAGGCATCGTCGACGACCTTAAGAGAAACCAGACGCATCCCACGCTCGTTGCTGGCCATGGAAGACAGCTGAGCACCGTGCGTCACCGATAGCCCACGGGCGCTGGCTTCTTGAGCCATATTCGGCGCAAGGGCAGCACGTGCTTGCACGACCAGATCGCCCCCTATCATCTGCGCAGTTTGGCTGGTAAAAGCCTGCTGCACACGATCTGCCAGAAACCCTATGCTGGCCACCGCGGCTGCAGCCACGACCAAAGCCAGAAACAAGAAACGCAGCTCTCCGGCACGCCAGTCGCGGCTGAGTGCAAGCCATCCCGCCGACAAGGTGCGTATCCACGCCCCGGCCTGAGCCTGCCGCGGATTGCCAGGCGCCCGTGAAAAACCACCAACCATGTGTACTCCTTCAGCGCAGACGCGCTATGGCAGCGTCAATGCGATCTACCGGCCAAACCTCCAGCCCCTCTATGGGCTGACGCGGGGCGTTGGCCTTGGGAATCAGCGCTATGCTAAAGCCCAGTTTGGCGGCCTCGCGCAAGCGTTCTTGGCCGCGAGGCGCTGGCCGGATCTCGCCGGCCAGACCCACTTCACCGAAAGCGATGAGGCCTTTAGGCAAAGGCTTGTTACGCAGCGAAGAAATAATCGCCAGCAAAACCGGCAGATCAGCTGCCGGCTCGGTAATTTTGACCCCACCTACCGCGTTGACGAAGACGTCCTGGTCGAAGGTGGCAACGCCGGCGTGTCTGTGCAACACAGCAAGCAGCATGGCCAGCCGCGTGCTTTCAAGGCCAACCGAGAGGCGCCGGGGATTAGGCACGTGCGCACCATCGGCCAAGGCCTGGATCTCAACCAACAAAGGCCGGGTGCCTTCTTGGGTCGCCATCACACATGAGCCGGCAACTTCTTGATCATGCTGAGACAGGAACAGCGCTGAAGGATTGCTGACACCACGCAAGCCACGATCCGTCATGGCAAATACGCCCAATTCGTTGACTGCGCCAAATCGGTTCTTGAACGCACGTATCAAACGAAACGAAGAATGCGCATCGCCCTCGAAATACAACACCGTATCAACGATGTGCTCAAGCACGCGCGGCCCCGCTAAAGCGCCGTCTTTGGTGACATGGCCGATCAACACAATGCTGATGCCTGTCTGTTTGGCCAAACGCGTCAATCTGGCAGAACATTCGCGCACTTGCGAAACCGAACCGGGTGCGGCGGTCAGTTCACTACTGTATAGAGTCTGTATGGAGTCGATGACGGCTACGCTGGGCCGTTGAGTCTCTAGGGCGGCAATGATGGCTTCCAGCCGGATTTCAGCCAGCAGCTTGACGTCGCCCGTGGCGAGTTCCAGCCTGCGGGCGCGCAACGCCACTTGTTCAGCCGACTCTTCGCCGGTCACATACAACACAGGCACAGCCGCCGATAACGACACCAATGCCTGCAACAACAAGGTAGATTTACCTATGCCGGGATCCCCGCCTATCAGGACAACCGCCCCTTGAACCAGTCCGCCACCCAATACCCGATCAAACTCAGATAAGCCGGTGGGCTGGCGAGGCTGTTCCTTGGCCTCGATCTCGGCTAGCGTGCGTACCGGTGTGCTTTCCGCCAGTGGCGCATAGCGCGAACTGGCAGGGGCAACGACAACTTCCTGCAGGGTATTCCAAGCATGACAATGCGGGCAGCGGCCTTCCCATTTGGGACAGCTACCACCGCACTCATTGCATACATAAGAGACTTTTGCCTTGGCCATGCTTCAAGTGTAACCCGCTGCAAATCAAGCGTTAGCCAAGCTACCGCCGCCGTCCACACCCAGAATCTGCCCAGTAATGTAGGCAGCGGCGGGCGACAGCAAAAAGGCAACGGCAGCGGCAACCTCGGTAGGATGCCCAAAGCGTTTCATCGGTATGCTGGCCAGTGCACGTTGCTCGGCCTCGCTACCCTGGGGGTGGTTTTGCCGAAACAACTCAGTATCGACAGGGCCGGGCGCGACGGCATTCACGGTAACGCCGTATTCGGCAAGTTCCAGCGCCCAGGTGCGCGTGCAGGCAATCAGGGCATTTTTGGCTGCCGCGTAGCTGGTTCTGCTGGGTGCACCCACCGCAGCACGACTACAGATATTGACGATACGGCCCGCCTTACGCACTTTCATGGACTCGGCAAAGGTCTGCGCCACTTGTACCGCCACCCTGACATTCAAGTCATAGGCCTCGTAGAGATCTGCCAAGCTGACTTCACCCAGCGCTGCGGGCCTGACCGTGCCCACATTATTCACGACCGCATCAATGGGGTATTTTTCGCGTATTACCCTTAGCACCTCGTCGGTTTCACCGGCCTGGGAAAGATCGCAAGCATGTAAATAGCCCGGGAAGGCAATGTTGTCGACGTGACGGGCGATACCCACGACATGGCAGCCTTGATCTGCCAGATGCTGACTGATGGCCCAGCCTATACCGCGTGTTGCTCCAGTAACCAGCACGCACAGGTCTTTCATGTAAGCTCTCCGAGGAAATTCTTGTCATGCCCTTCTTGCCTTGCCTGAGTGGCCGCAAGCGCTTGGATGCTTCGGGGCACGCGCGGCGCAAGCGCGCATAGCAATTCGTATCCTATGGTGCCGCAGGCTTGCGCCACTTCATCAACGCTGGGGCCAGAGCCGCCCCACAACACCACAGGCGAGCCCACCCCCGCACTTGGCACGGCACTGAGGTCGACAATAAGCATGTCCATGGAAACCCGTCCCACTACCCGGGTGCGCACGCCCATCACTTGAATAGGCGTGCCGTTGGGAGCATGACGCGGATAGCCGTCGGCATAACCGCAGGCCACCACGCCAACACGCATGTCTGTCTCGGCAATGAAGGTGTGCCCGTAACCCACGCCCTCCCCCTTGCGAACCTGCTGCACACCGATGATCTCGGATTGCAAAGACATCGCGGGCAAAAGGCCCAGACTGTGGGCTGAACGATGAGCGAAAGGCGAAGCGCCGTACAGGCATATGCCCACCCTGGCCCACTGCTCAGTAGACGGCTCGAAAGACGCCCAGCATTCGGGCATTAGAGAGGCTGCCGAGTTGCAAACACTGACCGCACCAGGCCGCCCTGCAGTGGCCTCGTGGAAACGCTCAAGCTGTATGCGCGTGAACGCTGCATCGTCGTCGGCGCGGGCAAAATGCATCATGCTGCCCACTTCATGCAAACGCCCCTGCTGCAAGAGTTGCCGGGCCCAATCGTGGGCGGCACCGAAAGCCTCGGGAGCAAAACCCAGTCGGTTCATACCGGTATTGAGCTTGACCCAGGCAGCCAAAGACTTGCCTGGCGGCGCGCTCTGCAACATCTCAAGCTGCTCTTGGCAATGCAGCACAGTCGATAAACTATAATCGCGCAGTACGGCGATATCGCGAGGCTGGAAGAAACCTTCGAGCATCAAAATGGGGCCTTGCCAGCCGGCTTCCCGACAGCGTACGGCCTCATCCAAGTCCAGCATGGCCAAGCCATCAGCGCTTGCGAAAGCCTGTTTAGCTTGCTCTATGCCGTGGCCATAGGCGTTGGCCTTGATAACCGCCCATATCCTGGGGGACTCTCGCCCACGCTCGCGCCCAGCCCGTGACATATGTCCGCGCATACACTCCAGGTTGTGTTTCAAGGCCGGTAAGGAAATCGTCGCTGAAATCGGACGTGGCATAACTTCTCCCAAGTACCGGAAGTCTAATCCATGTCACCGTTCACTGTGAATTGCCCAGCAAACACTGGGTACACTTTTGTCACCTCTGCACCGCTTGGCTCAGGCTCCCAGACGTTCTAAACATGGCCGTTGATCACTACGAAAATTTTCCTGTTGCCTCGCTGCTTTTGCCCGCACACCTGCGTTCGGCGGTACGAGACATCTACCGTTTTGCACGTAGCGCCGACGATATCGCTGATGAAGGCGATGCCACCCCAGCGCAGCGCCTGAGCCAACTGGACTCGTACCGGCAGGCCTTGAAAGCGTTGGAGGCTGACGGCCATTTAAACCACACAGACCCGCTGGCGCTCATCTTCAACCCACTAGGCGCTACCGTACTCAGGCATAAGCTGCCCTGGCAGGCTTTCCACGATCTTCTGAGCGCTTTTGAGCAAGACGTACGCGTCAAACGCTATGCTGACTTGTCCAGCTTGCTGGACTACTGTGCTCGTTCGGCGAATCCGGTGGGCCACCTGATGCTGCACTTGTATGAAGTGCGTAACGAACAGGCGTTTCAACAAAGCGACGCTATTTGCACAGGCTTGCAACTGACTAATTTTTGGCAGGACGTTGCCATAGACTGGCTTAAAGATCGCGTCTACCTTCCTCAAGACGCCATGGCGCGTCATGGCGTTACCGAAGCCCAAATTGCCACAAACCGCTGCGACCCGGCTTGGCAAGCCCTGATGGCCGAACAGGTAACTCTGGCTCGCCAATGCCTTTTACAGGGTTGGCCTTTGCCCGCCAGCCTGCCCTGGAGAGCGGGACTTGAATTACGCCTGGTCATTCAAGGCGGTCTGCGCATACTCTCGCGTCTAGAACAATTACACTACGATGTGTTTGCGCACCGCCCCACGCTGCGCAAGCGCGACTGGCTGATTCTTGCATGGCGCGCCTTCGCGCACAGCAATCATCACACCCCTTGAATCACTACCCTCTTAGTTCCACCTGCACATGAGTCCCGACGAATACTGCCAGGATAAGGCTGCTCGCAGCGGTTCGAGCTTCTATTACGCCTTCCTGTTCCTTCCCCCCGAGCGGCGACGCGCCATCACTGCGCTCTACGCATTTTGCCGGGAGGTCGACGACGTCGTCGATGAATGCCAGGATCCCTCCGTGGCCCATAGCAAGCTGGCTTGGTGGCGACGCGAAGTCGGACAGCTGTTTGCCGGCAACCCTTCGCACCCGGTCACTCAGGCCTTGGCGCCGCACTTGAACGGCTATGGCATCACAGCCGAAAGACTGGTGGCGGTTATCGAGGGCATGGAAATGGACCTCAGCCAAACGCGCTACCTAGACTGGCCCGCCCTGAAAAAATACTGTTGGCACGCTGCCGGCGTAGTGGGCGAGATGTCCGCAGGCGTATTCGGCCATACGCATCCCGATACTTTGATCTATGCAGACAAGCTCGGTTTGGCCTTCCAGCTTACCAATATCATTCGTGATGTCGGCGATGACGCACGGCGTGGCCGCATCTATCTGCCCATAGACGACTTGCAACAGTTCGACGTCAAGGCGGCAGATATTCTCAATAGTCGTCATACGCCCGCATTCGAAGCGCTGATGAAGTTTCAGGCCGAGCGCGCGCGCCAGTATTACCGCGAAGCCGTAGAGGCGCTGCCCGAGGTTGATCGTCGGGCCCAACGCCCAGGCCTGGCTATGGCAGCCATCTACCATGCCTTGCTTGACGAAATCGAGCGCGACAATTGGCAAGTGCTGGATCAACGTATTTCCCTGACCCCCATCCGCAAGTTCTGGCTTGCCTGGCGCACTTGGGTCGGAGGCGGCAAGGGGCTGATCAAGCGCCTGGGGAAATGAGAATAGCCGTTATCGGTGCCGGTTGGGCCGGCCTGAGCGCCGCCCACCGCCTGCATGCTGAAGGGCATGAACTCAGCGTCTTCGAGGCAGCGCCGGCCATAGGCGGGCGCGCGCGCGGGGTTTGGTCTAACAAACTGCAGATGACGCTGGATAACGGCCAACATATTCTGCTGTCAGCCTATACCGACACCTTGGCGCTACTAGGCTCACTACATGGCCAGCTGGATAGTTGCTGCGCCACTCTGCCCCTGATCTGGGAATCCGCCGATGGCCTACTCTCGCTGCGTGTACCCAAGCGTCTACCCAGCAAACTCGCTCTGGCTTGGGGGCTACTACGCGCGCAAGGCTTAAGCCGATCGGCACGCTGGCGCGCAGCTCAAGCACTCATGCAATTGAGCTTCTCGGGCTGGCGAGTCGCCCAAGGACTAACGGTGGAACACTGGCTGGACGCCACACACCAGCCCCCGGATATTCGCACGGTCTTCTGGCACCCCTTGTGTCTGGCTACCATGAATACGCCGCCACAGCAGGCTTGCGCTCAACTATTTGCGCATGTGCTACGAGACAGCTTGGGCCAAGGGGCAGACGCCTGCCGCATCGTGCTGCCCCGCCTGGACCTTGGCAGCCTCTGGAATTCTTCTGCGCTACGAGACATGGATTTACGTCTGCGACGCCCGGTGCAGCGTTTGGCTATGCACAATGGCGGGATCCAGGTGGATGATGAGGCTTTCGACACTGTGATACTGGCTTGCCCAGCAGCCACCTCATGCAAATTGCTAAGCCAGTTGCCAAAAAGCCCGCTCGGTGAAGATTATTTGGCTCCCTACGCCAAGTTCACCCACCTGCCTATCGCCACCCTCTATCTACGCCTGACCCAGCCTTGGCATTTACCCCATCCCATGCTGCAACTACGCGAAACGCCTGCTACGCTAGGCTTTGGGCAATGGGTTTTCAATAGGCATGCCTTCAGCCGAAGCGACACCGCCCCTTTGTTAAGCGTCGTCATCAGTGATGCCAGCCACCTGGCCACCCATGACGAGGCCAGTCTGGTAGCGGGCATACAAGCTCAACTGCGCGCCCAATTAAGTCGTGCCGGCCCTATGCCTGCCGTAAGCGGCCATCAACTGATTGTCGAAAAACGCGCTACCTTTGCAGCGCTGCCAGGCCTTGAGCGCCCCAAAGAAAAAACGCCCTGGCTGGGCGTTTTTGTAGCAGGCGACTGGACAGACACTGGCTACCCGGCTGTCTTGGAGGGTGCGGTGCGCAGTGGCCTGCGGGCTGCCCGCCTGGCCACTGCCCCAACACATGTTTAAAGCAAGGCGTGTTTGCGAACGTATTCGCGTACCTGCTCAACATCGTTATCCATGACCTGCACCCGCTGCTCCAAGCTCTGAAGCTCGCCCAGATGCTCTGGAACAGGTGGCAACTGACCCGTGGCTTCCTGAATCGTCTCGCCAAACTTGGCCGGCAAGGCAGTCTCTAGTACCAGCATGGGTATGCCGGGCTCAACATGCTCGGCAGCCACCTTGACCGCATCTGCAGTGTGGGGGTCTATGAGTACACCCGTGCGCGCTAGGGTCTCGCGAATGGTGCGCAAGCGGTCGGCATGACTGCTGACACCCGCCACGAAACCATACTGGGCCTCGAACTGCGGTTTATAAGCGCTAAGGTCAAAGTACCCGTCGGTGGACAACTGTGCCCACAACGCTTTGACGCGCTCGGCATCGCGGCCCACCAAGTCAAACACAAAGCGCTCAAAGTTGGACGCCCGGGAAATATCCATGGAAGGGCTGGACGTAGCGTGGGTCTGTTCGGCTGAACGCGGGCGATAAATACCGGTGCGGAAGAACTCTTCCAGCACATTGTTTTCGTTGGTTGCCAACACCAGGCGGCGTATGGGCAAACCCATGCTGCGAGCGATGTGGCCCGACAGGATATTGCCAAAGTTACCCGATGGCACAGCGAAAGAAACCTGCTGCCCCGCTTGGCTGGTAGCGCGCAGCCAACCCCAGAAGTAATACACCACTTGGGCTACGATGCGGCCCCAGTTGATAGAGTTGACGGCCCCCAGACGGCAATCAGCCTTGAAGGCCAAGTCGCCCGACAGCGCCTTGACGATGTCTTGGCATTGATCGAACACACCCTTGACCGCCAGGTTGTGGATGTTTTGATCTTGCAGGGAATACATCTGCGCACGCTGGAAAGCACTCATGCGCCCATAGGGCGACAGCATGAATACCGCTACGCCCTTTTTGCCACGCAAGGCGTACTCTGCCGCCGAACCCGTGTCACCGGAAGTGGCGCCGATGATGTTCAGCGTTGTGTTGCGACGGGCCAATTCGTACTCGAAAACCTGGCCCAAAAACTGCATGGCCATGTCTTTGAATGCCAAGGTCGGGCCTTCGGACAAGCCCAACAAGCTGGTCTGCTCGTACAAAGGCTTGACGGGCACCACTTGCGCATCGTTGAACACCCCAGGCGCATAGGCGGCATGCACCAGCTTCGAAAGCGTCTCGGAAGGGATGTCGTCAACATACAGGCCGAGAACCTGGGTGGCCAGCTCGGGATAAGAGAGTTGGCGCCAAGACTCCAGAGTCTCTGCCGAAACCTGTGGAAAGCTCTCTGGCAGCGCCAGGCCGCCATCGGGAGCCAGGCCCTCAAGCAAGACATCGGAGAATGGCAGCGGCATCATGCCGCCACGGGTAGAAATGTATTTCATAGTTCGGTTTCCATGCGCAGGCGGATGACCTTGGATTTGACGAAACCCAGCGATTGGATTCGCTCCAAGGCACGATCCACATTGCCTTCGAGCGCGCGGTGCAGCAGGAAGATGATGTCGGCTTCTTCGTCGCCATGGGGCTCTTGCACCATAGACCCGATGGAAATGCCTTCTTCTGCCAGAATACCCGCCAATTCGGCCAATACGCCGGGCCTATCTTTCACCCTAAGGCGCAAGTAGTAGGCCGAATACACATCGGACATGGAAAGAATAGGCGTATTCGCCATGGCAGCTGCCTGGAAGCCCAAGTGCGGCACTTGATGATCAGGCAAAGCACTGGCCATGCGGGCAACGTCGACAAGGTCGGCCACCACTGCCGAGGCAGTGGGCATTTGGCCGGCACCGGCGCCGTAATACAAGGTGGAGCCCACCGCATCGCCATTGACGAGCACGGCATTCATGGCACCGCTGACATTAGCCAGCAAGCTTTCGGCGGGGATGAGCGTAGGATGCACACGCAGCTCTATGCCTTTCTCGGTGCGACGCGTAATACCCAGCAATTTGATGCGATAGCCCAGACGCTCGGCATTAGCCACATCTTTGCGCGTAAGGTCGGAGATGCCTTCAGCGTGGGCCTTACCGAAAGGCACCGGAATACCAAAGGCCAACGATGCCAAGAGCGTCAGTTTGTGCGCAGCATCTATACCTTCGACGTCGAAGGTGGGATCAGCCTCGGCATAACCCAGCTCTTGTGCTTCGGCTAGCGCTTGCTTGAACGTCAAGCCGCGCGTACGCATTTCGGAAAGAATAAAGTTGGTGGTGCCGTTGATAATACCGGCCACCCATTGAATATGGTTGGCGGTCAGGCCCTCACGCAGCGCTTTGACGACCGGAATACCGCCGGCAACAGCGGCCTCGAAGGCCACGATGACACCTTTCTCGCGCGCAGCCTGGAAGATTTCGTTGCCACGCTCGGCCAGCAATGCTTTGTTGGCGGTTACCACGTGCTTGCCCTGGGCGATGGCTTCCATTACCCAATCGTAAGCAGGGTTCAGCCCGCCCATCAATTCGACGACCACGTCAACATCGGGGCTGCGTACGACATCTAAGCCGTCTTGCGTCAAAGGCACGGCGTCGCCGATTTTGGCGCGTGCCTTGGCCAGATCACGCACGGCAACCTGGGTGACCTCTATGCGCACCCCTGTACGCCGCTCAAGCTCGCCCATATTGCTGCGCAGCAGCTTCCAGGTACCTTCACCGACAACGCCTAGACCCAACAGGCCTACTTTCATGACTTTCATTTGATCAGACCATCCTTGCGGAACATTTCCTTCACGCCGCGAACCGCCTGCCGTATACGCTGCTCGTTTTCGATGAGTGCAAAGCGCACATATCCGTCGCCCTGGTCGCCAAAACCGATTCCTGGGGATACCGCCACCTTGGCTTGCTCAAGCAGGCGTTTGGCGAACTCTAGGGAGCCCAGATGCTGATAGGCTTCGGGGATACGCGCCCAGATATACATGGATGCCTTAGGCACTTCGACCATCCAGCCGGCTTCATGCAGCCCCTTAGTCAGCACATCGCGGCGGCTACGGTACTGCTCGACCACTTCGTCCACACAGTCTTGCGGGCCTTCGAGCGCGGCAATTGCCGCCACTTGAATGGGCGTGAACGTGCCATAGTCATGGTAGCTTTTAATACGCGCCAAAGCATTGACCAATTCGGCATTACCCACCATAAAGCCTATGCGCCACCCCGCCATGTTGTAGCTTTTGCTCATGGTGAAGAATTCGACCGCCACATCGCGTGCGCCGGGCACCTGCATGATGGAAGGCGCCACGTAGCCGTCGAAACAGATGTCTGCGTAGGCCAGGTCGTGCACCACCAAAATATTGTGTTCGCGAGCCAAGGCGACTATGCGCTCAAAGAAAGGCAAGTCTACGCACTGAGCCGTGGGATTGCTGGGAAAACCCAGAATCATCATCTTGGGCTTAGGTATGCTTTCGCGCACCGCCCTTTCGATTTCTTCGAAGAAATCGAGGCCGGGCGTCATGGGTACGGAGCGGATATTGGCCCCGGCGATGACAGCTCCGTAAATATGTATGGGGTAGCTAGGATTCGGTACCAGTACCGTATCGCCTCGGTCTAGCGTGGCCAGCATAAGATGGGCCAGACCTTCTTTAGAGCCTATGGTGACAATCGCTTCGCTGTCGGGGTTAAAAGACACGCCATAGCGCTTTTCGTACCAACCGGTAATGGCACGACGCAAACGTGGAATGCCTTTTGACACCGAATAGCCATGCGTGTCTTCGCGGGTGGCGACTTCCACGAGCTTGTCCACGATGTGTTTAGGCGTAGGGCCATCGGGATTGCCCATGGACATGTCGATAATGTCTTCACCACGCCTACGCGCCGCCATCTTGAGCTCGCCTGTGATGTTGAAAACATAAGGCGGCAGTCGCTCGATGCGGGGAAAGCTGGTCATGGCGGGATCCTTGGAAAAAGGAAAGGTGCGAAAGGGATTGGTAAAACCTGTTAGTGTAAACGATAGGTTGGTGGTCACAAAACGGTATGTTGCACCGCATCTACGCTGAACTCCGGCTTGCGCTATTGCCGCCCCCAATGCGCCCCGGTTAACATTGGCCCATGACGACCCAAGAAAAAACCACTTCATCCGCCGGGTCGCCCCGCGCCACCCCAAAAGAATCCCTTGACGAAGCACTGCTGACAGAGCTTGTCGGCTATCAGCTGGCGCAAGCCACTATCGTGACTTCCCGCGTCTTTCAGACCAATGTGGGCAAGCCGCACGACTTGAACGCCGTCGAGTACACCATGCTGGCGCTGATACATGCCAACCCCGGGGTCGCGCCTACGCAATTGCGCAATGCCCTGGGCATCAGCAAGCCTTACGTTACAACGGGCCTAGAAAAACTCAGTACGCGCAACTTGATTTCTCGCCAAGTCAACCCTAATGATCAGCGTGCGCAACAGCTTCACACCACCGCAGATGCCGCCCAACTGCTGGACGCCTTGACCCAGAAGCTGCTGGACGGAGAAAAAGCCGCTTTGTTCACACTGACCCCCGCCGAGCGCACCACCTTGGGCGAGCTTTTGCATAAGCTTGCCCAAGCTAGGGAGTGATCCTACTAGGGGAAACCATAGTCAATAAAAGTTCACTTTGCGTACTAAAATGAGCTCACTCATGCCGTAGCATGGGCGAACTCAAAAAGAAGCAAAGGAGACTTAAATGAAATCCCCACATTTCCGGTATCACATGATTGCCGGTGCCGTCATTACCGCCCTGCTCACGGCCTGCTCATCCGGCTCCTCCGACGATGACACCCCCACGCCCGAACCCACACCAACGCCTACCCCCGATCCCACGCCCGAGCCGCAACTGCCCCAGCTTAGCGAAGCCGTCGGCGCGGCGCTCAAGGGTCGCTGCGAAGACTTGGCCGGTTTTGCTTATCCTCGCGCCACGATCTCCGTCGCTGAAACCGTGGCTGCCGGCGCGGTCAAGGTGTCGGGTACCGATATCGGCGAACACTGCCGCATCCGTGGCGAGCTTGAACAACGCGTCAGCCCCATAGACAACGAGACTTACGCTATCGGCTTCGAAATGCGCCTGCCTGTCGACTGGAACGGCCGTTACTTTTACCAAGGCAATGGCGGTACCGACGGTAGCATTTCCAACGCCTATGGCACTTACGGCAGCGGCGGTGCGCTCAGCAACGCTTTGCACAAGGGCTTTGCCGTCATTTCGTCCGACGCCGGCCACAATGGCAGCCAAAACCCGCTGTTCGGGCTCGACCCCGAAGCGCGTATCAACTATGGCTACGGTGCCGCCCAGAAACTGACACCCATGGCCAAAGCCATGATCGCCTCCGCCTACGGTAAGGGCCCAGACCGCTCGTATTTCGGCGGCAATTCCAATGGGGGCCGTCATGCCATGGTTGCTGCGGCCAGGCTGGCCGAGGAATACGATGGCATCCTTGCCAGCGCTCCTGGCTTTAACTTGCCTCTCGCTGCAGTCGCTCAGCTTTACTCGGCTCAACAGTTCCGTAAGACCGCTACTGATGAAACCGATCTCTCCACCGGTTTTACCGAAGCCGAGCGCCGTACGGTTGCCAACGCCATCCTGCGTCAATGCGACGCACTTGACGGCGCCAGCGATGGCTTGGTGCAAGACATTGAAGCTTGCCGCAGTGCCTTCGACTTGGCTCGCGATGTCACCACCTGCGCTGCCGACCGCGACGGCACTTGCCTGACTACCGAGCAAAAGCAAGCCGTTGGCGATATGTATCGCGGCCCCGTCAACAGCAAGGGCGAAGCTTTATATGCTACCCAGCCGTATGATCCCGGCTTGGTAGCCCGCGGCTGGGCCAACTGGAAGTACACCTCATCGGTAGGTAATGCTCGCGACCCCGTCGCCGTCGGCATCATTTTCCAAGTACCTCCCGACGCCTCCGTCGCTACCGACACTAACGCTTCTCGCGAGTTTGCCTTCAACTACAACTTCGATACGGACTTCCCCAAGCTATTTGCTACGGACGCCACCTACACCGAAGACTCTCTGTCGTTCATGACCCCGCCTAATGCCACGCAACTGGAAACCTTGCGCGACCGCGGCGGCAAGATGATAGTGGTTCATGGCGCATCCGACGGCGTGTTCTCGGTAGACGACACCCAGCAATGGTACGAAGGTTTGATGCAAGCCAATAACGGTGATGCCTCGAAATTTGCGCGTTTCTTCCCGGTACCCGGCATGGGGCACGGTAGCGGCGGGCCTTCCACCGATCAGTTCGACATGTTGGACTCCCTGATTGATTGGGTAGAGCGCGGCAAAGCTCCTGACTCCGTCTTGGCTCAAGCGCGTGGCGCAGGCAATCCGGGTGGCGTCAACACAGAGCTCCCCGCCGACTGGGCTCCCGACCGTACCCGCCCTCTGTGCCCCTACCCTCTGGTTGCCCGTTACAACGGTAGCGGCAGCATAGAGCGCGCCGAAAACTTCAGCTGCAAAGAATAAGCGACAGTTTTCACGCTAGGCCAGGCTGCGTAAGCAGCTGGCCTTTCACAAAATGCTCCTCGCGGTCTTCGCGAAGTTTTATGCGGCCTTCTCAAGGCCGTTTTTTCTTTGTGCAGCTAAATACAAGATGTTTAGTCCTTAGCAAGCTATGCTGAGCTGTGCTTGGTAAAATCGCGCTTTCCCTGACTCTTGGGCCTCGCCCAATTACCTGGCGCCCCATTCATGCCCGATTCCAGCGTACCCTCCCAGCACCTGCTTACCTTGCGCGATATGATGCGCTATGCCATCAGCCGCTTTGGCCAAGCCGACCTGGTGTTCGGTCACGGCAACGATAATGCATGGGACGAAGCCGCCTATCTGTTGCTGCACACGTTGCATCTACCGCTAGACCTGCTCGACCCATTCTTGGAGGCACGCCTGCTGCCAGAGGAAAGAGAGCAATGCTTGAGCATTATCCATAGGCGCACACAAGAACGTTTGCCCGCAGCCTACCTAACTGGCGAAGCATGGTTGCGAGGCCGCCGATTCATCGTGGACCCTCGTGTCATCATTCCCCGCTCGCACATTGCAGAGCTCTTGGATGAGCAGTTGAGCCCTTGGGTAGACGACACCATGAACGTGGGTAGCGTATTAGATCTGTGTACCGGTTCTGCTTGCTTAGCCATTTTGGCTGCACAAGCCTTCCCCCAAGCTCAGGTAGACGCTGTCGATATCTCAGAAGACGCTCTGGCTGTGGCACGCCAAAACGTGGCACTGTACCAACTGCAGGATCGCGTCACTTTGCATGCTAGCGACCTGCTAGATCAACTGCCGCGTCAGCCTTACGATGTCATTTTGTGCAATCCACCCTACGTCAATGCGCAGTCTATGCAAGAACTGCCAGACGAGTATAAACACGAGCCCTCGCTGGCGCTGGCCGGCGGAGACGACGGTATGGACCTTGTTCGACGCCTGCTGCGTATGGCACCTGAGTTTCTGTCCCCTAATGGCATACTGGTGCTTGAAATCGGCCACGAATACGAAAACTTTGTAGCCGCGTTTCCTGATCTGGATCCGGTCTGGCTGGAAACCGAAGCGTCTCATGATCAAGTGCTGTTGCTGAATCGCGACCAACTCGTCTCATGATACGTGCAACAGGCCTTAGTCTCAGGCGTGGCACCAAATTATTATTGGACACCACAGATTTCGTTATCCACCCTGGCGAACGCGTAGGCCTGGTGGGCCGCAACGGGGCTGGAAAATCCACCCTATTCGCGCTGTTGCAAGGCAAGTTGGATCCCGATACCGGCAATCTCGACATGCCACAAAGCTGGCGCATCGCTAGCGTTGAACAAGAAATCCACGCCAGCACCCAGGCTGCACGTGAATTCGTCATAGACGGCGATACGCATCTGCGCAGTTTGCAAAGCCAGCGCTCGGCAGTACCCGACACAGACGGCCAGCTTATCGCGGAACTTGAAACCGCCTTGGCAGATGCCGGCGCTTGGAGTGCAGAGTCTCGTGCCGAGCAGTTGTTGGCGGGCTTGGGCTTTACGCCTAGTCAATGGATGGCGCCGGTAAACAGTTTTTCGGGCGGCTGGCAGATGCGGCTGGCCTTGGCCCGCGCTTTGATGGCTCCCTCCGAGCTGCTGTTATTGGACGAACCCACCAACCACCTGGACCTGGACGCCATGTTGTGGCTGGAGCGCTGGCTCGCCGCCTACCCTGGCACCGTCGTGTTGATTTCTCACGATACGGAGTTCCTGAATGCAGTGGCTACCGCCATCCTGCATATCGAGCATCAGAAGCTGCCTCGCTATCGAGGTGATTACGACAGTTTCCTGTCGCAGCGCGCCGAACGTTTGCGCCAACAGCAAGCCGCCTGGGACAAACAAACCCAGGAAAGCGCCAGACTGCAGTCTTTCATCGATCGCTTTAAAGCCAAAGCCACCAAGGCCAAACAAGCGCAAAGCCGCATCAAGGCCTTGGCACGCATGACAGCCCTGGCCCCTTTGCACCGAGAAGCCGGCATTACTATCAACCTGCCAGAACCCGACAGCATGCCCGACCCTTTGCTTAGGCTGGACGACGTCGGTATAGGCTATCAGCTGGCTGAAGACGGCACACGCACGGTGGTGCAAGGCGTCACCTTGATGGTCAGAGCGGCAAGCCGTATCGGCATACTGGGTGTTAACGGGGCCGGCAAAAGTACTTTGGTCAAGACACTGGCGGGCGAGCTACCAGCGCTTACCGGTAAGCTGCAGCCAGCCAAAGGCCTGCAAATCGGTTATTTTGCTCAGCACCAATTAGACATGCTGGATCCCGAAGCCACGCCTTTACAGCATATGGCGCGCCTGGCCCCACAAGCACGCGAACAGGATCTACGCAATTATTTGGGCGGCTTCGGCTTCGGCGGCGAACAAGCCCTGGCCTTGGTCGCGCCCATGTCGGGGGGAGAAAAAGCCAGGCTGGCGTTAGCCTTGGTTGTCTGGCGCAAGCCCAATTTATTGCTGCTAGACGAGCCTAGCAACCACCTGGACGTCGACACCAGAGAAGCCTTGGCTGAAGCGCTGGCCCAATTCGAAGGCAGCGTGCTGCTGGTTTCGCACGACCGGCATTTGCTGCGCACAACCGTCGACCAGTTCTGGATAGTCGTAGATGGCAAGGTGGAGGAGTTCGACGGCGACCTGGATGACTATCGCGACTGGCTGCAAGCACGCAACGCCGCCAACCGCGCCTTGGCGCGTAGCGACTCGGCCTTGGATACAAGCACCGGCGCCAACCGTAAAGAGCAGCGGCGCGAGCAAGCCCAGGCACGCCAACAATTGGCACAGCAACGCAAGCCGCTTGAGCGCGAACTGCTTAAGGTGGAAGCAGAAATGCAGCGCGCCTCGACGCGCTTGGCCGAGCTCGACGCCCGCATAGCCGACCCAGATTTTTATACCGAAGCACAGCGTGACGAGCGACCTTCCGTGCTGGCTGAACACGGTGAGCTCAGCAAACGCAATGAAGAGCTGGAAATGCGCTGGCTGGAGCTGCAAGAAGCGCTGGAGACGCTAGGAAGCGCCTGAGAAAAAAGAAGATTCAGCCCGCTTGCCAACCGACGAGCGGGCCGGATAAGCCTTTAACCGGCGATGAGATCCAGCTTAGCGATGCCCAGCGCCAAAGTTTTGGCGCCCACGTCTCGAAACTGAATCTGCGCCTGGGCATCCTGGCCCGACCCGCTTAGCCCTATGATGGTGCCCTCACCAAATTTGGCATGGCGCACGCCTTGGCCTATACGGAAATGCTTATCACCCACCACCACACCGCTGGTGGCCGAACGCGCTACGCGGGGAGCCGCAGCACCCGTTGAAGGCCTGCCAAAAGCGTCGGGCGAGGCGGCGAAATCGCGCAGTCTAGCCCCCATCTTTGGAGTCAGCCATTTGACGTGCTGCTCGGGGATTTCGTCCAAGAAGCGCGACCGCATGGCGTAACGAGTTTGGCCATGCAGCATGCGGCTTTGCGCCAACGTCAGGTATAAACGCTTGCGTGCCCGCGTAATGGCCACATACATCAAGCGCCGCTCTTCTTCCAGGCCTGCGGCCTCGAGCAGGCTGTTTTCGTGGGGAAACAAACCTTCTTCCAGCCCAGTCATGAAGACGGCATCGAACTCTAAACCCTTAGCCGCATGCACGGTCATCAGCTGAACGGCATCTTGCCCTGCTTGAGCTTGGTTGTCTCCGGCTTCAAGCGAAGCGTGTGACAGAAAACCGGCAAGCGGTGACATCCGTATCGACTCTGCTGAGGCGAAGGGGTCTTCATCAGATACGGTAGCGGGCTGCACAATCGCCAAGCCCGCAGGCATGCCTGCCACCTGTTCTTCGGCAGCAAAAGCCGCTGCGGCATTGACCAGTTCCTGCAAGTTCTCTAGACGCTCTAAACCGTCGCGGTCGCTTTGATAGTGCGCTTCAAGACCGCTATGGTGCACCACGTGCTCGACCAGCTCGGGCAAGCTCAGGTGACGCGCCTCGGCTGCCATTTGCTCCATCAGCTGCACGAAACGACCCAGGTTGGCGCCTGCACGCCCGGGCATGAAAGCGACAGCACCATACAGGCTGGTGCCATGCTCGCGAGCCAAGTCGCCTAATTGCTCTAGCGAACGCGCCCCTATGCCACGCGTAGGAAAGTTCACCACTCGCAACCACGAAGTGTCGTCATGCGGGTTGTCTATCAGACGCAGATAAGCCAAAGCATGTTTGACTTCCTGGCGCTCGAAGAACCGCAGCCCACCATACACACGGTACGGTATGCCAGCGGAAAACAAGTTGTGCTCGATGACTCGCGACTGAGCATTGCTGCGATAAAGTATGGCGATTTCCTGGCGAGCGTGACCATCCCGTAGCAAAGCACGAATTTCGTCTACCACCCACTGCGCCTCAAGCGCATCAGAGGCCTGCTCGATGATGCGTAAAGGTTCGCCTTCACCCTGAGACGTCCAGAGCTGTTTGCCCAAGCGCGCCGAGTTATTCGAAATCAAGGCATTGGCAGCATCTAGAATATGACCGAAAGAGCGATAGTTTTGCTCTAGTCGAATAACGTTCCCTTGCGCATAGCTGCGCTGGAAATCGGCCATATTGCCTACATTGGCGCCCCGAAAGGCATAAATGGACTGATCATCGTCGCCTACGGCAAACATGCTGGCCCCACCATCGGCCAACAGCTTTAGCCAACGGTACTGCAACATATTGGTATCTTGGAACTCGTCTACCAGTATGTGGCGAAAGCGCCGTTGGTAATGTTCGCGTATGGGCGCATTGCGCTGCAGCAACTCGTAAGCCCGCAGCAAAAGTTCAGCGAAATCAACAACACCTTCTCGTTCGCACTGATCTTGGTAGAGCTGGTACAACTCGACAAGCTTGCGCCGATGCGGGTCGCTTGCCGCTACCGCGTGCGGGCGCTGACCTTCCTCCTTAGCCCCATTGATAAAACGCTGCACATCGCGCGGGGGATACTTATCGTCATCAACATTGTGCGCCTTCAACAAGCGCTTGATGGCCGAGAGCTGATCGGAAGAATCCAGAATCTGAAAAGTTTGCATCAAACCGGCGTCGCGATGATGCGCACGCAGCATACGGTTGCACAAACCATGAAAGGTGCCTACCCACATGCCACGTGTATCCAGTGGCAGCAAAGTAGAAAGCCGCGTCAGCATTTCGCGCGCGGACTTATTCGTGAAGGTAACAGCCAGCAGGTTGTAGGGGGTAAGCTGGCCCGACTGAATCAGCCAGGCCATGCGGGTAGTCAAGACCCGCGTTTTACCACTACCGGCACCAGCCAGCACCAGGGCATGCTGGTCTGGCAGGGTGACGGCGGCTTGTTGTTCGGTATTAAGATTGTCCAGCATCATGCCGCGTAGCGGCGCAGGCGCAAGGCGAATTGCTCTAGACCAGCAATACCGCTTTGCTGAGCCCGTTGGCACCACGCTTGCAGGTCGGCGACCAATTGTTCGCTGGAAGCACTGGAGCTTTCCCAGATGCGGGTCAGTTCACGGCGCATTTGCACCAGCACGGAGAGCGACTGGTTTTGAGCCAGAACCGTATCCACTTGAGCTTGCTGGTCTGGAGACCAGGACTCGGTGTCGGCCCAGTTAAGCTGGCGCTTGATGCTACGCAGTTGCGTCCAGCTGCAATCGGCCTGCTGACGACGCGTGGGCTTAAGCTTGCTGAGCTCGTCGGACACGGCCTGCTTGACCACATCGGTATAGCGAGCGAGGATCTCGTAGCGATGCTGGATAACGCCTTCCAGGGTGCGCAGATTGATAGACTGCGAGGCAGGTTCGAGCTTGAGCTTGGGCGCTACGCGGCGAACTTTGGCCAGCCCCAACGCTTGGAAGGTGCGGATATAACCCCAGCCCACATCGATTTCCCACCACTTGGCAGAAAACTTGGCCGACGTGCCATAGGCATGATGGTTGTTGTGCAGTTCTTCGCCACCGATGATAAAGCCCCAGGGCACCAAGTTGGTGCTGGTATCGGGAGAAGCGAAATTACGATAGCCCCAGTAGTGACCCAAGCCATTGACGACGCCCGCCGCCCAGAAGGGAATCCAGGCCATTTGCAAGGCCCACACCGTCAGGCCGAGAACGCCGAACAGCGCTACGTCGATGATGAGGGTAATGGAGACGCCCAGTACGCTATAGCGGGAATAGAGATTGCGCTCTACCCAGTCGTCGGGCGTACCATGACCAAAACGCTTGAGGGTTTCTGCGTTCAGGGCTTCTTGGCGATACAGTTCGGCCCCTTGGAAAAACACCTTGCCTATGCCATAGACCATGGGTGAGTGAGGGTCGCCTTCGCGTTCGCATTTGGCGTGGTGCTTGCGGTGAATAGCCACCCATTCTTTGGTGACCATTCCGGTCGTCATCCACAACCAGAAACGAAAGAAATGCGCCAGTGCAGGATGCAGATCGAGCCCACGGTGAGCCTGGCTGCGATGCAGATAAATGGTAACCCCGAGAATCGTGATGTGCGTGAGCACCAATGCGATCAGTGCGGTCTTCCACCACGCGAGCTGCAGCAAACCACCGGCTAGGAAACTAAGAAAACTATCCATATACCTATACTAGGCCTTTCAAAAGAGTCAGAGAAAGTTTATCCCACTTGACTCGTATATGACATGTCTGTATCAAATAAGTTTTTGCGCAGCATCAAGTTTTTCCGATTCTTGCACTGCCGCAGCCGGGGCTTCCGGCGCTGCTTTTTGCAGGACAGCGGCGAAGAAACCATCGGTTTGATGGTGATCGGGACGCAATTTCAGGAAAGCCCCTTCAAACGTCAGATTTTTACAACGATCTGACAGTATCTGCCCTGCATCCTGCAGCGAAAATTCAGGATGTTTACTCAAAAAGGCCTCTACTTGAGCCTCGTTCTCTTCGGGCAAGACACTGCAGGTGGCATAAACCAACCGCCCCCCGGGGGCCAAGCACAAAGCCGCCTGCTCGAGAAGGTCGGCTTGTACTGCGCGCAATTGCTCCAGGGTTTCAGGTTGCTGGCGCCACTTAAGATCGGGACTGCGGCGCAAGGTGCCCAGGCCGCTGCAGGGCGCATCAATCAAGACACGTTGAGCCTTACCGTGCAAACGCCGAACACGCTGATCGTTGCGCGGTGCGATAGCCACTGACACCACGTTGGATAAACCGCTACGGGCAAAGCGCGGCTTGGCGCGTGCCAAACGCGTGGCCGAAACGTCAAAAGCATATAAGCGACCCGTGGTGCGCATCAGCGCCCCTATCAGAAGCGTTTTCCCCCCCGCCCCTGCACAATAATCAATGATCATTTCGCCGCGCTTAGGCGCGACAAGCGCCGCCAACAGTTGGCTACCCTCGTCCTGCACCTCTAGTTCCCCTTTCAGGAAAACTTCCCAACGGTTAACGGACGGACGGCCTTTAAGCCGTATGCCCCAGGGTGAGTACGGCGTTGCCTGGGGCTCACTGGCGGGTGACAGCTCGCGCAGCGTTTCCAGCATCTCGTCGCGTGAGGCCACTTTCAGGGGGTTGATACGCACGTCCAGGGCTGCCGGTTGATTCAGAGCCGCCATCAGCGACTCCGCATCTTCCAGCATGGCCAATTTTGCTTCCAGCCAGTCGGGCACGCTCCAGCGCACGGCTCGCGGCAACTTGCTGGCATCGATGCGTTGCACATGTTGCAACCACTGGGTTTCTTCAAGAGCCAAACCTGCTTCAAGCTTCTCGGGCGGCAATACTGATGCCAAACCGAGAATAGCCAAGCAGCGAGTATGTGCCACCGGGCTGCTCTGCGCGAAATGACGATACTGCCTTAAGTGACGCAGGACATCGAAAACCGCTTCGGCCACCTCGGCGCGATCACGACCGCCTAACTTCGGATTCTCACGCAGCCAGCGGGACAAGACGCCATCGGCAGGAAACTCCCAGGTCAGAACGCGATCGAGCACCTGCTGCACTTGCTGTATACGTATTGCTGCGGGTGCCAACCTAGGCCCTTCTGGCCGATAGGAGCGACCCGAGCCCGCCCTGGCAGCCCCAGCAGAGCTACGCCCGCCAGAACGTCCGCCAGACTCGCTGCCCTTTTGGCGGGGTGCGGAAGACGATCGATTCAATGCCGCTGCGCGGGCTTTTTTCTTGTCACTAGGCTGGTTCATGCCGCATCCTGTTCATTGGGCGTACTGGCGAAACTGCGACAGCCCACATCTGTTAAATACACTTTGCCCAGCGCATCCAAGCTTACGCGCCCTTGCGTCAGCCAAGACAGCACCTGGGCATAAAGCCTATGCTCGCTTTGCAACACTCGCATTGCCAGCGTCTCTTCGTTATCGTTGGCCAAAACCGGCACCGCCCATTGCGCAATGATGGGGCCTTCGTCGACCTCGGGCGTGACGAAGTGCACAGTACAACCATGCCACGCCACCCCTGCATCCAAAGCACGGCGATGCGTATTCAAACCAGGAAAGGCCGGCAGCAAGGACGGATGAATATTAATCAGACGCCCATGGAAACGCCGCACAAAGCCGTCGGTGAGCACCCTCATGAACCCTGCCAACAAGACATAGTCAGGCTCATGGGCCTCTATTTCGTTGGCCAGGGCCTCATCAAATTGCTCGCGGCTCTGGTAGTTTCGGTGCGGCAATGAAGCCGT
Organism: Mesopusillimonas faecipullorum; assembly: GCF_020539505.1. Lineage (GTDB taxonomy): Bacteria > Pseudomonadota > Gammaproteobacteria > Burkholderiales > Burkholderiaceae_B > Mesopusillimonas > Mesopusillimonas faecipullorum. The sequence continues at coordinate 26,902 of NZ_JACDXW010000001.1, forward strand.
GCGCAGCCCTTGCTCGCGGGCCCACTGCAGGGCGGGCGCATCCATTTGATTGGATATGACCGCGCACACTTGAACGGGCATGGCCTGCCGGCTCGCGGCCTGTACAAGGGCCTGCATGTTCGAGCCACGCCCCGATACCAAGATGACCACTCGGCACGGCCGAGACGCGGAGAAAAGCTTGGGTTGCAAAATGTATCCTTCAGAAAGCCCCGGGAGCTGCATTACGCCGCCTTACCTTGGCAAGAAGCAACCAAGGTACAGGGTTATTCCGTATAAAAGGGTAGAATTGTAATCTTCCCCGTGTGAAACTGCTCTTGAAACTCTACCGCTCACTTCCTCGCCACGACTCCAACGCTGCGTGTGCCGTCACCATCGGTAACTTCGACGGCGTCCATCGTGGTCACCGGGCCATCTTGCAACACGTCGTTCAAGCGGCGGCCAGTCGCCAGCTCTGCCCTGCCATTGTCACGTTTGGCCCTCATCCGCGCGCTTTCTTTGCCCAGCGCGGCCAACGCCCCGAGCTCATCCCTACCCAGATCAGCAGTTTGCGGGACAAAGCCTGTTCGCTGTCCGAGGTCGGCATCAAGCAAATGATGTTGATGCGCTTCAACCAGAAGCTGGCCGACATGTCGGCGGAAGACTTTATCCAACGTCTGCTTATTGCCGGGCTGAACACCAAATGGCTGCTGGTAGGCGACGATTTTCGCTTTGGCCATAAGCGCGGCGGCGACCTGACGCTGTTGCGCCAGGCTGGTCTCGAACACGGCTTCGAGGTGCACACCTTGGCTGACATTGTGGACAGTCATGGCACGCGTATTTCCAGTTCGGAAGTCCGCACCGCGCTGGCGGTGGGCAATCTTGCTCGAGCCCGTGATTTGTTGGGTCACACTTACCGTCTCAGCGGACACGTGATTCATGGCCAAAAGCTAGGCCGCACGATAGGCTACCCTACCCTCAACCTTAGGGTTCCGGCGCTGTGCGCAGCGCGCTCGGGCGTATATGTGGTACGAGTTCACGGCTTGGCGGATCAACCCTTAAACGGTGTGGCCAGCCTAGGGGTACGCCCCACCGTAACCGAAGCCGGTCGCTTGCTGCTAGAGGTTCACCTGTTTGATTGCCGTGTTGATGCTTACGGTAAACTCATACGCGTCGAATTTCTCGAATACCTGCGGGACGAAGAAAAATTCCCCGACCTACCCACCATGATCGCTGCCATCGACCAAGATGCGCGCAGCGCTCGCGACTATTTCGCACGCCATGGACTATCGCAAAACGCTTAACCTTCCTGAAAGCCCTTTTCCTATGCGGGGTAACCTACCCAAGCGCGAGCCCGCTTGGGCCGCAGAGTGGGATCAGAAGAAACTGTACGACAGCATTCGGGCAGCCAGCGCCGGCCGCCCGAAGTTCATACTGCACGATGGCCCACCCTATGCCAACGGCGATATTCATATCGGCCATGCAGTCAACAAGATTCTGAAGGACATCATCGTCAAAAGCCGCAATATGGCCGGCTTTGACGCCCAGTATGTCCCTGGCTGGGATTGCCACGGCATGCCCATCGAAATCCAGATCGAAAAGAAATACGGCAAGCACCTGCCGGTTGCCGAAGTGCAAGCCAAAGCTCGCGCCTATGCTTACGAGCAAATCGATAGACAGCGTCAAGATTTCAAGCGTCTGGGGGTTTTGGCAGCCTGGGACACCCCCTACCTGACCATGAACTACACCAACGAAGCCAATGAGCTTCGTGTATTGGCGGGCATATTCGAAAAAGGTTATGTATTCAGGGGCCTGAAGCCCGTCAATTGGTGCTTTGACTGTGCTTCCGCCTTGGCTGAAGCCGAAGTCGAGTACGCTGACCGTACCGACCCAACGGTGTTTGTTGCCTTCCCCTTCGAAGATCCGCAGGCAGTGGCACAAGCCTTTGGCCTGTCATCCGCCGAGGCCGGCGCTACCGTCATCTGGACAACCACGCCCTGGACTTTGCCCGCCAACCAGGCGCTCAACATCCATCCCGAATTGGATTACGCCCTGGTGCGTCTGGCCGAGCCTCAGTCCTTCGGTAGCCTGGTACTGCTGGCCAAAGAGCGCGTGCAGACCTGCCTGGAAGAATGGCAACTGCAGGGCGAAGTCATCGCCACCGCCAAAGGTGAAGCCTTGGCACTGCTTGCCATGCGCCACCCACTTTATAACGCCGACACGGGATACCAACGCACGGCGCCTATCTATTTGGCCGACTACGTCACCATAGACACCGGTACCGGAGTGGTCCATTCAGCCCCTGCCTACGGGGTGGAAGACTTCATCTCTTGCAAACAGCATGGCCTCTTGGACGACCAGATCCTGAATCCGGTGATGTCAGACGGGCGCTATGCCAGCTCGCTGCCGCTGTTCGGCGGCCTGTCCATCTGGGACGCCAACCCTCGCATCATCGATGCGCTGCGCGAAGCCGGCACGCTGCTCAAAACCGAAAAACTGCGCCACAGTTATATGCATTGCTGGCGCCACAAAACCCCGGTCATTTACCGCGCCACCAGCCAGTGGTTCGCCGGCATGGACCGCGTTTCCACGGACGGCAACACCTTGCGTGAAACGGCCCTGAAAGGGGTGGATGAAACCGCTTTCTACCCGGCATGGGGTCGGGCGCGTCTACACGCCATGATCGCCAACCGTCCCGACTGGACACTCTCGCGCCAACGCCAATGGGGCGTACCCATGGCTTTCTTTGTACATAAAGAAACCGGCGAGCTGCACCCACGCACGGCTGAGCTGCTTGAGCAGATAGCCCAACGTGTCGAAAAGCAAGGCATAGAAGCCTGGCAAGCATTGGACCCAGCCGAACTGTTGGGCGAAGAGGCCGCTTTCTACGAAAAGAATCGCGACACGCTGGACGTGTGGTTCGACTCCGGCAGCACGCATGCCACCGTGATCGGCGGCCCGAATGGGGATATGCAAGGCTCTCATGCGCTAGCCCTGCAATGGCCCGCCGACCTTTATCTGGAAGGCTCTGACCAGCATCGCGGTTGGTTCCACTCATCTTTGCTTACCAGCTGCATGCTGTACGGCCGTGCGCCCTATAAGGCCTTGCTTACACACGGCTTCGTGGTAGATGGACAAGGCCGCAAGATGAGCAAGTCCATGGGCAACGTCATCGCACCGCAAAAGGTTTCAGACAGCCTGGGGGCAGAAATTCTGCGTCTCTGGACAGCCTCCACCGATTACTCGGGTGAACTGTCCATCTCCGACGAGATCCTGAAACGCGTCGTCGAAGCTTATCGCCGCATCCGCAATACCCTCAAGTTTCTGCTGGGTAATGTGCGCGACTTTGATTACGCCACGCAAGCTGTCGCGCTGGAGGACATGTTCGAGATTGATCGTTACGCCTTGGCCATGACAGCCTCCATGCAGCAAGATGTACTGGCGCACTACGAGCGTTACGAGTTTCACCCCATAGTCTCGCGTTTGCAGGTTTTCTGCTCTGAAGATCTTGGGGCGTTTTACCTCGACATTCTAAAAGACCGCCTGTACACCACGGGTGAAAACAGCCTGGCGCGCCGTTCGGCGCAGACAGCGCTGTACCACATCACGCATGCCCTGCTGCGCTTAATGGCGCCCATCCTTTCTTTCACCGCCGAAGAAGCATGGCAAGCGCTGCACGAAGACCAAGACGTCGGCACGATTTTCACCACACTTTTTCACGACGTGCCTTCCACGCACGACGCCGGCGCGTTACAGGAAAGATGGTCTCGTTTGCGCCAGATACGCGCCGACGTCATGCGTGAAATTGAAGTGGTGCGCAGCGAAGGCAAGATAGGTTCATCGCTCGCGGCGCAAGTCACGGTTCAGGCGGCTCCCGACGACTATGCCCTGCTCTCCAGCCTGGGCGATGATCTGCGCTTTGTGCTGATTGTCTCGCAGGCTCAGGTGCAAACGGGTGATACGCTGGCCATCAGTGTATCGCCTACGCCCGAGGCCAAGTGTGAACGCTGCTGGCATCATCGTGCCGATGTCGGTAGCCACGCCGACCACGCCACCCTGTGCGGCCGTTGCGTCAGCAATTTGTTCGGAGACGGCGAGGTCAGATCGCATGCCTGAGTCCAGCCAGCCTACTTCTCAAGCGCGCAAAGGTGCTGCCCTGGCGCGTTGGCTGGCCCTGGCCTTAGCCATCGTTATCATCGACCAGCTCACTAAAATCTATTTCGATGGCAACTACCGCTACGGTGAGCGCGTCAATATCTTGCCCTTCTTCGACTTCACCCTGGTTTACAACCCAGGGGCGGCCTTCAGCTTCTTGGCCGACGGCCAAGGTTGGCAACGATGGCTTTTCACAATAATTGCCCTGAGCGCGGTGGGCCTGATTGTGCATCTGCTGCGCAAACACCCCAATCAACTGCTGTTTTGCACGGCCTTGTCGATGATATTGGGGGGAGCCGTAGGTAATCTCATTGACCGCGTCCAGCATGGTCACGTCGTTGATTTTCTACTGTTCTACTGGAATAGTTGGTATTTCCCTGCCTTCAACGTCGCTGACATAGGTATCACTTGCGGTGCTGCTTTGCTCATCCTTGACGAACTGCGACGTATGCGGCGCGAGCGTCAGCGCCGAGCACAATCCGACGCTTCTTGAACCCGAAGGTTTGTTGACATGTCAGATCTCGACCAGAAACGCATAGTATTGGGCCTGACCGGAGGCATTGCTTGCTATAAATCGGCAGAACTGCTGCGACGCATGCAAGACCAAGGGGCGCGCATCGACGTCGTCATGACCGACGCTGCCACGCATTTCATTACCCCCACCACCATGCAGGCGCTCTCGGGCCGCCCGGTTTTCACAGACGCATGGGATGCGCGCATGTCCAACAGCATGGCGCACATCAACCTCAGCCGTGACGCCGATGCCATTCTGATTGCGCCAGCCAGTGCAGACGCAATGGCCAAGTTCGCCAATGGTTTAGCGAATGATTTGCTCAGCACCCTATGTTTGGCCCGCGGCAGTTGCCCCTTGTTGCTGGCCCCCGCGATGAACCGCGAGATGTGGGAACACCCCGCCACCCAGCGCAATCTACGTCGCCTGCGCGAAGATGGCGTGCATATCCTGGGGCCGGGACACGGAGACCAAGCATGTGGCGAAACAGGCGACGGGCGCATGCTTGAGCCGCATGAGATTCTCGCCGAAGTCATCGCCTTCTTTCAACCCAAAGTATTGGCAGGCAAGCGCGTACTCGTCACTGCAGGGCCCACGATGGAACGCATAGACCCGGTCCGCGTGATCAGCAACCGATCTTCAGGCAAAACGGGTTATGCCATCGCCCAAGCCGCCTTTGAAGCGGGTGCCGACGTACTCATGGTTTCAGGCCCGACCGCGCTGCCCCCCCCTTACGGCGTCAAGCGCATAGACGTAGAAAGCGCTCGCCAGATGCACCAAGCCGTGATGGCGCAAGCGCATCGCGCCGACATCTTCATCTCGGTCGCGGCAGTGGCCGACTGGCATGTCGTTAACGCCAGCGACGACAAACTCAAAAAAACGCCAGACAACGCCCCGCCCTCCCTGGAGTTCGCGCCCAACCCAGACATCCTCGCCGAAGTTGCCGGCCTCGCTGACGGTCCATGGTGCGTAGGTTTTGCCGCCGAAACCAGTAATCTGCATGAGCACGCCCAAGCTAAACGTGAACGCAAAGGCGTGCCACTGCTGGTGGGCAATCTGGCCCAGGAAGTCATGCATGTGGACGATACCTCTTTGGTGCTTTTTGACGAGCATGGTGCTTACGCCATGCCCACGCTTAGCAAAAAGGACGCGGCACGCGAGTTGGTTCGCGTTATTGCCCAACGTCATGCAGCCAGCCAACCCTGAAGCAGCCTCCTGTCACCCCTAATTCCTGATTTTTATGAAAAAAATAGCGCTTAAGATTTTGGATGAACGCATGCGCGATCAGTTGCCAGCCTACGCCACCAATGGTTCTGCCGGCTTGGATCTGCGTGCATGTCTGGATTCCACGCTGGAGCTTGCTCCCGGCGCAACCGTGCTTGTACCCACCGGCCTTGCCATACACGTCGCCGACCCGGGCTATGCCGCCTTGATCTTGCCTCGCTCCGGCTTAGGCCACAAGCACGGCATAGTGTTGGGCAATCTGGTCGGTCTGATCGACTCCGACTATCAGGGGCAGTTGATGGTTTCCGTATGGAACCGCAGCCAAACGGCTTTTAGCATTGCCCCCATGGAGCGCATTGCCCAACTTGTGATCGTCCCGGTTCAACAAGTGGCGTTTGATATCGTCGAAGACTTCGCCGACAGCGAGCGCGGAGACGGCGGCTTTGGCAGCACCGGCGCCCACTAAGGCCCCTCACCCAGACGCCACAGATACACTGCATTGGCTGATCTTTGGCGCCCCGCCACACATGAAGCAGCAAGCGGTAATTTGATGGTACAATTATTGGCTTAGCTACACAGAGGGTTTTATTAAACCCGCCACCTTACAAGCTATGGTAAATAGGTATAAATGGTGGGTGTAGCAGAAAGTGGTGTAGCAGTTTAAGGCGCTATGGCAGAGTGGTTATGCAGCGGATTGCAAATCCGTGTACCCCGGTTCGATTCCGAGTGGCGCCTCCAGTAAAAATTAACGATCTTCGAATTTCGATGATTATGGTGTGTGGGGATACCCTGGCATACCAAACAACTTAGCCTGCCACGATGCAGGCTTTTTTGTGTCTTCTGAATTCTGAAGACCGCGCGCAAAAACCTCACTAGCGCAGTCACCGCAACTCGGGCGCGCGCACCTAACCCGGCAGCAAATGCAAGCCTGTTCTACGCACGAACTCCGCGTAGCTAATGGGGGCACCCACTTGAGCCTTGGCATGATTCGCTTGCCAATGCACCCAAGCCCGCCGCGAGCTCGCGTCATACACCACCTTGAACAAGTGGCTGGGTACAGCCACTCGCTGACCTATCTTCTGGTTTGAAGTGCCATACACCGGCCCGGTAAAGACGTAAACATCTCCTGGAGCCCGCATAATGTACTTGCGCGTATCGCTTTCTATTTTGGCCCACGGCCCACTATTTTGGCTGGCATCCTGGGGCACCATATTGGCCAAACTGAAGCTTTGCTCCATGGCAGCCGCCGTATGCATATCTGCGGCAGGTGCCATGTGGCCACGCGAATAGCCCGAATTTCGATAGTCGTTTAGCTCTGCACGTTCGGCAGCAGGCAACCGGGCATCGGCAAAAAACCTGTCTCGTCGAGTAATGCCTTGTGCTTGTTGCAACATGCGCCGGTTCAGGCGTTGTGCCACAAATACCGGCGTGCGGGTATTGCCGCTATGCAAGAGCGCGAAAGCATCGAAACACAACTCGCGCAAAGCGGGGGCGGCAGGCACCTGAGGCGCCCGTCCTTCAGGAAAAAAGACAGGACAAGAGGTAAAGCTTGTTTGCGCCAGTTGACCCGGGACGACCGTCAGCGTTGGCGGTGCGGGTTCTGGCTGCAGCAAGGCCCAAATCGGTGCTAGAAGCTCTTGGCCAAGCTGAGGGTTCAGGGCGGCACTAGCCACGGTGAAGGATGCTAGCGCCGAGAGAACCAAAGACCTGATGAACTGACGAGCGCGCCCTTTGGTTTTCGCGGGGCGTCGGCGCGATTGACTTCTACTCATACGGCATCATTGTAAATGATGCCCTGCGCTTATCAGGCCCCTAAAGCCGCCTGCTCGCGACCGCTTGCAGCTACTTGTGCATAGGCGGGTGCTGGGCCATTACTGGAATTGCCAAGAACCTTGGCTACCCAAGCTTGGACCCGACTGAGCAAGCCACCGGAGGCCGCCTTCGGTGTTTGTTCTGGTGCCGCTGTAGCGGCATTGGCGCCATGCTTAGCCCACAACTTGTCGTGCAAAGGCATCAAGGTCACATTGCAAAGCGGCTCAACCACAGCGGCAACGCCTCCCACCGCCAACGAGCCCGTGAAGGTGTAAGTAACGGCAAAGGCAACGCCCATGTGCAGGCAAACTTGGCTGGTTTTGAAAGCGATGAATTTCATATGTGACTCCTGAATATGGTTATATTTTAATAGGAATCATTCTCGTTATGTGTCATTTGTTTTTATTGAATAAATAGTTAAAAACTATTGAATCAGCCTACCGCAAGCTTTCTGGCGCGCCGCTTACGCGCCCAGATGATGATGCCGGTGACAGACAGCATGGCGACCACCAAGCCCATCACCGACATCAGAATGCGGCCAGGCAAGCCCAGGATACGCCCCGAATGCAGAGGGAACTGCAGCTGCGTAAAAACATCGGCCGCCGTGCCATGCCATGGCAGATGCTCCCCGAGGTAGGCGGCATCCTTACCGTCGAAGTACATATTGGCAATCTCCATGCCATTGCCATCCTCTGCATCCTCGTGAAAATAGGCCACGCTGTAAAAACCCAAGTCTCGCGCATAAAAGATGCCTCCGGGCGGACGATCCCAGTTCTTCTCTTGTGCCGCTTTGGTCGCCAAAGTCAGGATTTCTCCAAAGCTGATTTCTGGCTCTATGGGCGTAGGCGAAAATGGCCGGCTCACAAAGGGGCTGGGCGTCACTTGCGACACCAAGGACATCGCCGGATGGAAGACCTCTCGGTACAAATTCAATGAAAACGAGGTGAAGGCAATGATCAGCACCAGTATCCACGTCCAGAGACCGAAAGCGCGGTGGAAATCGAAATTCAGCTTGTATGAGCCGCCCGCCCAGCGTACGCGCCATGCTTGCCACCACCGCTGCATCCAACCCTTGCTCAGCTTCCTGGGCAAAGTCAGATAGACAGCCACGAAAGCATCCAAAAACCATACCAAGGCCACAATGCCCATGAACTGATAGCCCAGCCGCGGCCAGTTCTCTGGTGCCGGCATGTGCAGGCTCTCGTGCAACTGGCGCAGGAAAGGCATGAGGGTACGCCATGACAGTGAGACCTCACCGGCATTGCGCGTACCCACGACTTGAGCCGTCACCAGGTCGATAAAGACTTCGTCGTAGCCCAGCTCGAAAGGCTTGCCGCTAGCAGCGTCCTTGCGCGGCGCCACCATGAAGACCATGGTGTGCCCCGGCTCGGCATGCAGAGGTAAGTAGATCACCTGGGCACGCGAATCATGAGCCTCAACGACCTCTGCCAGCTCAAGCGGGCTTTTCGTGGGCCCGCTGCTCTCGGTCATAAAAAGATCGCGATTCAGCCACTCGTCGATAGCGTGATCCCAGGAAATAACCGCCCCCGTCAAACCCGCGACGATAAGAAAGACGGCTATGAACAACCCTGCCCAGCGATGCAGCAACAACGCAAAGTTTCGCATTACCAGCTATACCGTGCCGACAGGTTAATCGCTCGCCCGTAGCCGTAATAGCACCACATGGCATTGTTGCAGGCAGCAATGTATTGTTTGTCAGCCAAATTATTGACCGTCAGCTGCAGATTCCAGTTACCCACGTTGTACTGCGCCTGCGCATCAAACAAGGTGTATGCGCTGGCGCGCCACTGGTTGGCGGAATCCCCGTAACTGGCGCCGGTATAACGCACCCCGGCACCCATACTCAAACCTGGTGCAATATCTGCCGGGAAACGGTAATCCACCCACAGCGCAGCCTGATGCTCGGGTTGCAGGGGGACTTGCTTGTTCAAGCTTGCCGGGTCTGTGGTTTCTTTGACTCTAGCGCGGGTATAGGTGTAGCTGGCCAGCACCGTCAAGCTGGTGTCCACTGACGGCTTCCAGGTAAGCGAGGGGGCCAGCATCAGGCGCTTATCAAAAGCATAATCGCTCTCGGTTTTGCTGTCGCGCCCCAAACCCACCAAGCGATACAACAGCGTGCCTTCTTCGTTGACCGGCCCGGTGAAATCGAAGCTTGCCTCCTTGCGTTGATGCGTGCCGTAGCTGACGCCGACTTCGTGGAAAGGATCTTCTTGCGGTCGCTTGCTGACTGCATTGATGAAACCACTAGGAGGCAGGGCACCATACATGACCGAGGAAGGGCCTTTGAGCACTTCGATGCGTTCAAGGGCATAGGGTTCGTAACGCGTGTTGGCCGTCCAGGACCCATCGGGCAGGGGCAAGCCATCCAGGTACTTGGCGGGTGCAAAACCGCGCACCAGTATCCAGTCCCCTCGCGGATCTTGTCCGTAAGCAGCGGCAACCACCCCAGAGGTATAACGCAGAGCTTCGTCTATGCCGGTTGCCCCTTGGGCTTCGATCTGCTCTCGCGTGACGACCGACACCGATTGCGGGGTTTCAAGAATGTCGGTATCCGTTTTTACGCCGGTCGAGGTGCGCCTGGCCACGGCCCCATAAACAGGGCCTGTTGCCGTCTGCTCGCTTCCGGTTACCGTCACCTGCGACAGTTGCGCAACCGGAGCCTGCGCGGAGATCACCACGCTATCGCTCTCTATGTGAGCCTGCAACCCGGTTCCTGCCAACAATCTGTCTAAAGCTTCGTGTATGGGTATGGTGCCCCGCACCTCCGGCGCTGGGCTGAGCGGCAAGCATGGGCGTACCGGTGGCAAGCGCCAAAGCCAATATCAGTTGGGCCGGCCTGAGCGTACTTGAGAACATGCGTGATTTCCTATAAAAACACATGAGAATTGGTCTTACTCTCATGTAGACGCATGCCACACAAAAAACCCTAGCCTTCCGATAAAAAAATCAGCGCGGCGCAGCCGGCAAGGCATCGATGCGCACCCTTCCCTGTTCTGAGCTGACATGAACCGGCAAGGCCCGAGGTAACAGTCGATATAGGGTTGCAGGGTCTTGCAGATCGAAGGTGCCAGTCAATTTAAGGGCCGCCACCTTGGGGTCAGGGATGTACGCAGGCGCATGCCCGTAACGGGAAAACTCGGCGGTGATACCTGCCAGCGTCTGATCATGGAAACTGATGCGCCCTTCTCGCCAAGGCGCTATCTGTTCGGGTGCAATCTTGGATAGCTCGCCAGGCCAGTTGTTCGTAGCCATCGTAAGCTGTTGCCCGGTCTGTAAGCGAATGGCTTGCGGCGCACGCCAAAACGTGCGCCACGAACGGGCTGACATAGGCTCGACCTGTACCTGACCCGACTCAACCGCCACGCTGACACCCGGATAGCCCGGTGAGGCAGGCGTATGCCGCACAGAAAAACGCGTGCCCAATACGGTAATCCGGAATCCACCCGCCACGACCTCGAAGGGGCGCTGGGCATCATGGCTGACGGAAAACAGCACCTGCCCCTCGTCAAGCACAATCTCGCGGCGGTCGGCGTACAACTCGGCCTGCAGCACTGTGGCGGTATCCAGATACAGCTCACTACCATCGGCGAGCACAAACTGGCGCGCCTCGCCGGTTGACGTGGCTAAGTGCTGCACATGCGGTAGCTCGCGCTGCGTCCATAACACGCGCCCCGCCCCCAATACCGCCAAGCCTGCCAGCGCAGAAAGTACCAGACGGCGATCCCATTCTTGGCGTCCGCGCCGGCAATCCTTGACCGCCGCACTGATGTGTTGCTCTACCATTTTCTGAGTCATCCCCATGCGGGAGGCAATCTCGGCATGAGACAGGCCTTCAAAACGATGCAAGATAAAGGCTTCGCGTCGCCGTGGCGGCATGGCACCAATGACTTCAAGCAATGCTTGGACTGCTTGATTGGACATGGCTGCAGTTTCGGGTTCGTAAAGACTGGCAGCGGGCGTGTCTGGATTGTCATCCTCGAGTTCGCACCCCTGGCCCCGTACCGTCGCGCGTCTATGCTGATCCACCATAAGATTCTTGGCGGTGCGATAAAGCAATGCGCGAGGTTCGGCTATGGCATCGCCACGCTGTTGCGCACTCAGCACCCGCAGGTAGGTTTCTTGCACAGTGTCGGCAGCAGTGTCGGGATCCCGTGTGGAACGAGCACAGAAATTCAGAAGTTCGCGGTAATAATGTTCCAGCAAGGCAAGTGCCCCGGATGAGAAACAGCAGGCGTAGGAATTTATAAAAATGATACTTATTATCATTCTAGCGCCGCCACTGACCGTTCTCCTAGTGCTGAATTCAAGGTTCAAGGCTCATCGCGCAAAATCTGCGGTATGCTTGGCGGACTGTTCCCTGGATAGCGCTTAAGGCCCGCCAGGCAAGCTCCTTTGCCCTTCCGACATTTCAAGGTTCAAGGCTCATCGCGCAAAATCTGCGGTATGCTTGGCGGACTGTTCCCTGGATAGCGCTTAAGGCCCGCCAGGCAAGCTCCTTTGCCCTTCCGACATGACTGCACCTGCTCAGCCGTTCTATTTCCCTGCGCCCCGCGCCCAAAAATACTGCAGTCAGTGCAGCCATCCAATTTCAATGCGCATTCCGCCAGACGACAATCGCCTGCGGGCGGTGTGTGAACACTGCGGCGCAGTGCACTACCAAAACCCACGCAACGTGGTTGGCGTGTTGCCCATTTGGCAGAACAAAGTCTTGCTGTGCCGTAGGGCCATCGAGCCGCGCCATGGTAAATGGACCTTGCCCGCAGGCTTTATGGAACTTGGAGAAACCACGGCGCAAGGCGCCATGCGCGAAACCCAGGAAGAAGCAGGCGCTCAGATAGAGCTTGGGCCTTTGTATACCGTCATCGACGTCCCATACGCCGAGCAAGTGCACTTTTTCTACCTTGCCAAGGTGCTATCCGAGGATCTCTTTCCTGGCCCTGAAAGCCTTGAGGCAGCGTTCTTCTCTTTGGATGACATTCCCTGGAACGACTTGGCTTTTCGCACTGTCACCACTACGCTGGAACATTATGTGCGCGATGCAGAAAAAGGGCTTTTCCCCATCCACCACTACGATATCCCCATCCCATTCTCGGATAAGGCCGGCTGAGAAACGAAGCACGCATGACCCGGCCTTCAAATTTCCCGGAGCAAGACATGCAGCACGATACTTCCCCAGTTAATTTCGCCAAACACAGCGCCCCGATTTACCAGGCTTTACTCAAAACCCAAGAAACCATTATTGCGGCAGGGCTCAATCCTCTGCTTCACCATCTGGTGGTACTGCGCGCGTCGCAAATCAACGCATGTGCCTTCTGCGTCAAGATGCACCTTAGCGAGGCACGCCGCGATGGCGAAACCGAAGCCCGCCTGGATAGACTCATAGTCTGGCGGCACGTAGACGACTTCACACCTGCCGAAAAAGCCGCCCTGGCCTGGACAGAAGCCCTGACCACCCTTAAAGAAGACACTGTTTTCGGCATCCTACGTGCGCGTTTGCGCGAGCACTTCAACGAAGCGCAAATCAGCGCCCTCACCGCCACTATTGCAATGATCAATCTTTGGAACCGCGTACAGATCTCCCAACACGCTTAAGCCCTCTGTTTGCCAGGGGTAATACGGCCTAAAATGTTTTGATCACTGACTCAACGCTTTTAACACCCAGACGACCATGGATGATCTCGTCCTGAAAGCCATGCAACGCTGGCCTGATGTTCCCGCCGTTCACGGATGGCTATCTCTGGACGCACGTGGTCGCTGGAAGCTGCACCCTACAGGCGGAGCCGCCAATACCCCCGCCGAGCCGGGCGAATCCATTAGCAATCCGAGCTTGCTAGCCTTCATCAACCGCAACTATGCGGCTGACGAACAAGGACGCTGGTTTTTTCAGAACGGCCCTCAACGGGTTTACGCACAGCTTGAGGCCGCACCTTATGTCATCCGCCTGGCCGAGGATGGCATAGGCTTACAAACCCACACCGGTTTGCCTGTAGATGCAGTGCACGAATGGCTACCAGACGACGAAGGGCATATGTACGTGCGCACCGCACTGGGGCCGGGGCGAATCGAAGACCGAGACCTGCCCGCTCTGTTGCCGCGCTTGGAAACCGATGCCGGCAACTTGCTGGATGCGCTTGAGCAAGGGGCTACGCACGGCTGGGTGGATCATCCACAACTGCCCCGCGCGCCGTGGCGTCAGATTCCCACCCAAGAGGTCTCGGGCCATCTGGGTTTTCTACTCGGCCCTACACAAGTATGAAACCAGCGGTATGGGTCGCCCCCGGCGAACCCCTCCCCGATCCACGTCAGGCGGGGCCCGAAGGCCTGGTCGCAGTCGGTATGGATCTCTCCACCGAACGCTTACGCGAGGCTTACGCCCAGGGTTTGTTTCCTTGGTTCAATGAAGGCGACCCGGTACTGTGGTGGAGCCCCGACCCACGTATGGTGTTGGCCTGCGCCGACTTCAAAGTGTCGCGATCCTTGGGCAAAAAGCTGCGCCAGCTAGAGCGCAACGAAAGCTTGTCATGTCCAGCACTGCGCGTTACCACCAATTTGGCCTTTACTGAGGTCATGCGTGCTTGCGCCGGCCCACGCAAAGGCGCCAACGGCACGTGGATATTGCCCCCCTTGCAGCAGGTCTATACCGACTGGCATGAGCTGGGCTATGTGCACAGCATAGAAACCTGGCAAGAGGGCGAACTCGTCGGAGGCTTGTACGGCGTGTGTCTAGGCCGAATGTTCTTCGGAGAATCCATGTTCAGCCGCGCCACCGATGCTTCCAAGATAGCATTGGCATATCTCGTGAATTTCTTGCGCCGCAACGGCGTTACCCACATAGACTGCCAACAGGAAACCAGCCATTTAGCCAGCTTGGGTGCTCAGCCCTTGGGCCGAGACGATTTTCTGAGCTTTATAAAGGGGGCCATCAACCAAGCTGGCTTTAGCTGGGGCCGCGGAGTACTATACCAGGATGGCCGATTACTGGAAAACAAAACAGAAATCTGTGCACCTTTAAGGGGTGCTGGCGGTAGCCGGCATGCGGTTCAATTCGCCCATGGCAAAAGCCAGATTGACTGAGCCTACCAAACCCGCCGTATGCGCAACGCTCAGTGCCTCTTGTGCCCCCAATAAGCCATCATGCGCTTCGGTAAGCAGCGTCATACCTGTCAAGCCTTCACGATAAGAAGCCAGGGCGCCGTCATAAGTAAGTTGTGCGGCCTGAACCAATTCGTTGGCGGCGCGGTACGACTCCAGGGCGGTACGCAGCACATCGGCGGCGATCACCATCTGCTTGTAAGCGTCGTTCTGCGTTCGGCGCAGTCGCTCTTGCGCATTCTTGACGCGTAACTGCGCTTCATGAATTTGCTTGGTACGCAGGCCACCATCATAAAGAGGGATATTCAGCATAAGCAAAGCACCGCTGGAAGCGGCTTGCGAGCTGATGCCGGGCAAAGTCCCGACGCTGAGTTTGCCCGTGGGGTGTGAAACAAAGCCCATCAACATCAGTTTGGGCATGAAACTGGCCCGGGCGGAATCCACACCGGCCAAGCTAGCCTGATGAGCCGCTTGCAAGGCTTGTACATCGGGTCGACTCGCAATCGCTTTTTGCAGTTGGGGATTGCCAGGGATGTCCAGATCCGACGGCAACGCACGCTCAGCACTGTCAGTGACTTGTAGTTCGGCGTCAGGAGGCAGGCCCACCGCCCCCAGCAGCATCTGATAAGCCTGACGCGTCTGGGCTTTGCTGCTTACCAAATGCAGCCGGGCTTGCGCCTTCAACTGCCTTGCCTGGGCCGCCTCTATGGTGGTGCCCAAACCGTTGCGCACGCGTTCCAGCGCTATGTCTTCTATGGTTGCGGCATTACGCAAGCCTTCAGCCGCCTGCTTCTCACGGCTGCGAGCTGAGTTATAGGTGTAATAGCTGGTAGAGACCTCGGCGATGACAGCCTGGTGAGCCTGGGTAAACGCAAAACGGCTGGCAAGCGCAAGTTTATCCGCACCTTGTTGAAGGGCGTTGCGTTTACCGAAATCAAACAGCAACCATTGCAAGGTGATGGCAGGCACCACACCATGAAGGTGTGTCTGGTAGTCCAACTCAAACTCACGCCCCAGCAAGCGCACACTGTCGCTACGGTCATTATGCATGTAACCGCCCACAATGTTGGCACTAATGAAGGGCAGATAGGTGCTTTCAACCATGCCGGCCGCAGCTGCGGCCTGCTGCGCCTCGCCCCAGGCAATACGCGTGCTGGGATTCAATTGCTGCGCCAGGTCGATCAGCTCTACCAGCGTATAAACATGCTTGGGCTTGAACTCTGGGGAAATCAGCTCGTGCGTTTGCAGCGCTGTAGGGCTCTCGTACAATTGTGGCGGCACAGACAACGCTTGCGCTTGTGAAACACTGCTTTGCCCCGAAACCTTGCCAGGCCCGCGATCAGGGGCTGCGGCGCAGGCGCCCAGAGTCAATAGCAGTGCTGGTAGCAGCGCACGCAAGGTGTGGAGTCCAATTGACGACAGCATGGCGGGCCGAGTCGAGTTCACGGAGCCCGTAGTATATGATGGCCGGCATATTGAACGCATGAAGCCAAGCCAAACTTGTGCACGCCCTTCAGAATGTAGTCTCCTATGAAAACTTATCGCCCTCGACAACTTTATCTGCAGAGCACCTTGCGATATCTGGGTTTGGCTTTACTCCTGCCGCTACTGAGCGGGTGCTCCGGCTCCCCCAGCATCTATATTGCAGGGTCGTATTTTCCCGCTTGGCTGCTGGCCGCCATTGCAGCCATTGTGCTCACCCTCATCGTCCGGCTGGTACTCATCCGCATAGGCATAGACGACAACCTCCCCTTGCGTCTTCTGGTCTATGTATGCATGGCCTTGGCGCTAACCTTCACCTTGCTTCTTGTGTTTTTTGATTGACGGCCCCATGAACACGCCTGCTCAACACAGCTCTATCAAGCCCCTGGCCATACTTGTAGCCCTACTGGTCATAGCAGCGGCCATCGTGCTTGGTACTTTGTACTTACTGCGTGCCGCCAAGAACCCCAGCTCTGAGGACGCCGTGATAAGTGCCAATGTGGTGCATATCTCCAGCTCTTTACCTGGCCATATTGAAAGCATGGAGGTTACAGACGGGCAATTCGTGCACAAAGATGACCTACTCTTTACGGTAGACCCTGCTTTTTATCAGTTGCGCTACGAGCAGGCCCAAGCAGAATTGGCCCTGGCCGAAGCCACATATGCCGCTAAGGAAAGGGCTATACGAGCCGAAACCCATAACGCCAGCATTGCGCAAGAACAGATTAACCGGGCACGCACCAACCTGGCCATGGCAACCCAGACTCAGCAACGCTTGGCTAATTTGGCTACCAAGGGTTATGTTGCCAAGCAGCAACTGGACGAAGCCACTACGCTGAAACGCGATGCCCAGATCAGCCTGAACCAAGCCCTGGAGCAAGCAGGCGCAGCCCAGGCTTTGGTGGGCACGTCGGACGCCGAGTTGGCCATGGTGCAAATCAGTCAAGCCGGCTTGGCCATGGCCAAGCGCAACCTCGAACTCACGCAGATCAAAGCTCCGCATAACGGGCTTATCGCCGGTTTACACACAGCCTCGGGTGAACACCTTCTGCCCGGGGCCTCGGTGTTCACGCTCATAGATACTGATTCTTGGCACGCCACAGGCATGTACCTTGAGACAGACCTGAAACGCATCAGCATAGGCGATTGCGCCACCGTCTACGTTTTGGCCGACCCCTCGCGCGCGCTAACGGGCAAAGTAGACACCATAGGTTGGGGCGTCAGCAGTACCGGAGAGGTCAACCTGCCCTTCAACTTACCTTACGTACAAAAATCCTTGAACTGGGTGCGTGTCGCCCAGCGCTTTCCCGTCCGGATTCGACTGGCTGAGCCGCCTCCTGATCTGATGCGTGTCGGCGCCTCCGCAACGATCGTCATTCACTCCAATGACGACTGCTAGGGCATCTTGGGCTTCAGTCGGACGCGCTGTTCTTCAAGATCTGCGCCCCACCCCAGGCCGGTTGGCACTTAGCTGGCGCGTCGCTGTCATTTGTACCCTGATGGTCATCGTGGCCATGACTTACGGCATCCCAGAGTCGGCCGTGAGCTGCTTCGTGATTTTCTTCGTCATGAAGACCGACTGTGGCGAAAGCTCGGTGCTGGCGCTCGCCTTGATCGTGCTGGCCTCGGTAGTCGTGATGGTGCTTGTTCCCTTGGTGCAATACACCATCACATACCCGGTACTGCAGATGCTTGCCATTGCAGTGTGCTCGTTTGTGCTGCTCTTCCTCGGGGCCGCCAGCAAGCTAGGGCCGCTAGGCGGCATCATCGCGCTGGTCATTGCATTCGTGCTTTCTTTGGTGGGCCAGGTACCGATAGGCGAAATCGCTACCCGCGCCTTGCTGTATGCTTGGCTAATGGCCGGTGCGCCCATGGGCCTGGTTTTGCTGTTCAATTTGTTTTTTGGCCTGTACCCACATAAGGTCCTGCGCCGCGAGCTGGGCGCACGCCTGCGACTGTCCGCCGAGGTGCTGAATCTGAATGCTTCTGAGCAACAACTATGGGAAGCGCTCGCGCAGGGGATAGCACCGCAGCAAACCAGGTTAGCTTGGATACGCCTGTTTCATTTACTGCCAGGCCATGAACAAAAGCGTCTTGCTCAGGCAAACTTGAATACCTACCGTGCCTTGCTAGCCCTTGCGGCAATGCAGCCGGAAGCTCTAGACACCCTGCAACGCCAAGCGTTGGCGCAAGCTTGCCTGCAATTGGCCGAAGACCTGGAACGCGGTAAAGCCATGCGTGACCTGCAACTTGCGCCCCTTCCCCCTGCCCAGGAAACGGGTTTTCAGCCGCTCACCGAACTACAGCAAGCCTTAACCAGCTTGGCGCAAGGTAGCGATATCGGACAGCCAGGCCCTGTTCACGACAGTTTTTTTGTGGCGGATGCCTGGCGCAACCCAATCTACCAGCAGCATGCGCTGAAATCCACTGCCGCGGCCATGATTTGCTACATCCTCTACAGCGCGATGGACTGGCAAGGCATACATACCGCCATGATCACTTGCTACGTGGCCGCCCTGGGTTCCACAGGCGAAACCGTACATAAACTGGCATTGCGTATCGCTGGATGCTTGCTGGGGGCGCTGCTGGGCTTTTTAACTATCATCTATGCCGTGCCGCATATGGTCAGCGTGGGCTCGCTGGCCATCGTCGTGTTTCTGGTTTCTTTGCTCGGTTCCTGGGTTTTCTCGGGCCCGGAACGCATTTCCTACGCGGGCATACAGATTGCTTTTGCCTTTTACCTGGTGGCCCTGCAAGGCTTCGGGCCATCCATCAGTCTGGACGCGGCCTGGGATCGCATCGTCGGCGTGTTGCTGGGCAATACCGTCATGTATTTAACCTTCACCCTGATCTGGCCGGTAAGCATTACAGGCTCTTTACGCAAACACCTTGATAGTGCCGCTCAGGGGCTGGCGCAACTGCCCGGTTTATGGAACCAGCGCAAGGCTCAAGCCGTGCAACAGAGCGCCAGCGTGGCGCAGAACCTGGCCACCGCGGAATACGAACTGGAACTCATGCTTTTAGAACCGGATCATCTCAGGCCCAGCAGCGAACAAGCCTTAGCCTGGAAACAGGAATGGCAAGATATGCGCAAAAAACTGGAACACCGCCATACCCAAGCCTGATTCACGCAAGGCCAGGGTAAGCGCTTGCCTTGGCTGTAGGGCTGACGCCATAATGGCCACAAGACCTTGCCGGTATTCGACATGAGCCATCTCAACGACCCAACGCTCAGCACCTTGCAGTTTTACGCGACTGCAACGTATCCCTGCAGCTATCTGGCCGACCAAGAAGCCCGCTCTCAGGTCGCCGCCCCCACCCACCTTATAGATAACACTGTTTATAGCCGGCTGATCGAGCAAGGCTTTCGGCGCAGCGGGCTTTTCACCTATCGGCCCCATTGCGACAACTGCCAGGCCTGTCTTCCAATACGTGTGGATGCTCGCCGCTTCGCAGCCAATCGCACCCAAAAGCGTGTATGGCGACGCCATGCACCACAATTGCACGCCCAGCATGCCCCGCTGCGTTTCGAGCCCGAACACTTTGCGCTGTATCGCCAGTACATACGATCACGCCACACAGGGGCGGGTATGGACGACGACGATGAGTCTCAGTATTCGCAGTTTCTTCTGACCAGCCGCGTTCACACGAATCTTATAGAGTTTCGGGATGACGAGGGCGTGCTGCGCATGGTCTCTATCATCGACGTGCTAAGCACGGGGCTCTCTGCGGTTTACACCTTCTTTGACCCTAACGCGCCAGGCAGCCTGGGGGTTTTCGGCATCCTTTGGCAACTGGATCGCTGCCGCGTCATGGGCCTGCCTTGGCTGTATCTCGGGTACTGGATCGAAGAAAGCCGTAAAATGGCGTATAAATCTCAATACACGCCACATCAGGTTCTGCGCAACGGCGCCTGGGCCTCTTCTTAATACATGTCTCGCTTCTTTCTTGCCTATCCGCTGGCCAAGCCGGCGCTGTTCGCCCTGGACGCTGAAACCGCCCACGAACTCACGCTTTCCTCTTTGCAAAAAGCCTACGATTGCACCTTGACGCGCAAGCTGATGTTTCCGGCGGCGCCCAGTCTGCCCACCCAGCTTATGGGGCTCCCTCTTCGCAACCCTATAGGGCTTGCCGCAGGACTGGATAAAAACGGTGATCACATCGACGCGTTGGGAGCACTGGGCTTCGGTTTCATGGAAATCGGCACCGTCACACCACGTCCGCAGCAGGGTAATGTCCGCCCTCGTTTGTTTCGCCTGCCCCGCGCTCAGGCGCTGATCAACCGAATGGGCTTCAATAACCAGGGGCTTGCAGCCTTCGTTGAAAACGTACGCCGCAGCACTTGGCAGGCCCAAGGGGGCATTCTGGGTTTGAATATCGGCAAGAATGCCGATACCCCTATCGAACGAGCCGTCGAAGACTATCTGATCGGCCTGGAAGGTGTCTATCCGCATGCGGATTACATCACCGTCAACATCTCGTCGCCCAACACCGCTAACCTGCGCTCTTTACAGCAGGGCGACGAACTCTCTCAGCTATTGGCAGCCCTGACCGAAAGGCGACGCGCTCTGGCAGACCAACATGGTCGCTTGGTACCTCTGGCGCTTAAGATTGCTCCCGACCTAGACACCGAACAAATTGCTCATATTGCCCAGGCCCTGAACACGCACAAGATAGAAGGCCTGATCGCCACCAACACCACACTGGCGCGTGAAGCTGTGCGTAACCTGCCGCACTCCGGCGAAGTCGGAGGTCTTTCCGGCGCCCCTGTGCACGAGGCTTCTCTTGAAGTCATACGGCAATTTCGTCGGCACCTAGGAAGCGAGACCGCCATCATAGGGGTGGGCGGCATCGTATCGGGTCGTCAAGCCCAAGAAAAGATGGCTGCAGGCGCTGACGCCGTACAGCTCTATACAGGCCTTATTTACCAAGGCCCAAGCTTGGTGTCTGAATGCGCGCGAGCGGTGGCTAAGCACGTCTTACGCACGCCCTAACCCCCTGGTTAGCACACAACCCCAAAAAAACCAATACCCTAGCATTGGGATAGTCCATCCAGTCAGCTCTTCCTAGAATGGTCACGCCTGTAAACCAGCGTGACAGCGAGGCCTGCTCGCGCGAACCGGGGATTAGCCATGACACAATATTCCAAACACTGGGTGGCTGCTGTCATTGCCGCCGCAAGCTTGACCGCCTGTGGCGGCTCCTCCGGCGACGATGAGCAAGCCGTGATTCCAGACCCACGTTCGCCCAATATATTACTGGTCATTATGGACGACGTGGGTATAGACCAGATGAGCTCTTTCGGTTACGGCGGGGACACCCCTCCGCAACTGCCTAATATGGACGCCGTCGCCGAAGCAGGTGTGAAGTTCCGCAATACTTGGGGCATGCCCGTTTGCTCGCCCAGCCGTGCCGCCATCCTCACGGGTCGCTATCCTCTGCGCACCGGCTTGTACCAAGCCATAGGCCCCGACGATCTAGCCAACGCCCAGATTTCCCCCTATGAAATCACCGCCCCCATGCTGCTTAAGTCTGCAGGCTACGAAAGTGGCATGTTTGGCAAATTCCACCTTGCCGGCCCCGAGCACAACCAAGCAGGAAACGGCACGCCAAAAGTTCTGGGATGGGATTATTTTCATGGCTGGATAGCGCTACCCGGTGCCATTGACACCACTGCGGGTGGGGTTGCTCCTGATGATAAGCCGCTGGCCTGCGGCTTTGTTCCTGGCGAAAAAGCAGGTGGCGTCGACACGGGTGCCTGCTATTACCCCAACAATAGTTGCCAGCCCATGAGTCGAACCTCCGACTCACAAGACGCCCCCGGTCTGCAGTGCCTGGATTCTGGCGGGGTCTTCGTGCCTGAGCAGGAATGCAAAACCAAGCGTCCTTCTTTTGTGAATTTTGATCTTGAGAATGCCTATTACGTTTCGCCCTTGGTGATTGTCGATAAAGGCGAAGTAGAGAGCGTGCCCTTTAGCGATCCGCGCGCACGCGGCTATCGTACGCGTATTGAAGCGGATGCCGCCATCAAGTGGATCAAGGCTAGAGCGGGTTCTGACACGCCATGGATGGCAACGGTTGCCTTTACCTCTGCACACACTCCTTTGCAGCCACCGCCCAGCAGCCTGATACCCGATGTGGGTCATGGCCATACCGATGCCTTGGACTGCTCAGACACCGTACAAGGCCGTGTTTTGCAAAACCGCATGACCGAAGCCATGGATCATGAATTCGGCCGTCTGATGGTCGAAACCGGGCTGGCCAGCCGCAATGCCGATGGCACGCTTGCCTATCATCCAGAAAGCTCCAATACCGTCGTTGTCGTGGTAACCGACAACGGCACGCTAGGCTATTCCGTCAAAGCGCCCTTCGACGGACAACGCTCCAAGGGCACGGCTTATCAAACCGGTGTCTGGGTGCCGATGTTCATCGCCGGGCCTCATGTCGTACAACCTGGCCGCAACGTTGAGCACATGGTGAACCAGGTTGACCTGTTCCAACTGTTTGCAGACTTGGCCGGCGTAGACGTACACGAAGCCGTGCCACGTACGGTGGACTCTGCTCCCCTCTTGCCCTATCTGCGCAACCCCAGCCAGGAAAGCCTGCGTTCCATCAACTTCACCATGAACGGTTATGGAGCACAGGCCAACGGCCAGCGTTATGCCCCTTGCGTGATCACCGATAGCAGTTGCTCGCAAATCCCGGTTTCCAAGAGCGTTTGTGAAGATAACCAAGGCGTATGGTGGGGGCCGGGATATGACCACGATAGCGTCATCGACAATGGCGGTGTCGGCTATCAAAGCTGCGGCGAAGTCAACCAAGCGCTATTCAAGCGCGATCGCCCCATGGTCTCCATTCAGCCCGAGATCAATATGGCCATCCGCAATGATCACTACAAGCTGGTTCAACTGACCGTGCAGCACTACGATGAGGGCACCGACATCATCAGCACACGAGAGAACCAAGAGCTATACCGCATCAATCAAGCCACTCCTATACCTTTGCTGGATGCCGCGGATGACAACCTGCTGGGAGACCAGCCGTTGACAGGCCCAGCAAAGCTTGCCTATGACCAGCTGTCAGCCAAACTGCAAGCCATACTCGACTCAGAACCCGAGTGCCCTGGCGATGGAAACAAGGATGGGAAAGTCGATCAAACCGACATGGACAACTGGCGCAACATCGCGCAAACTTGGGGCTTATCCAGCGTTTACGACTTCTACATAGACGGCGTGCTAGACGGCTTGACCAACGATCGCGATGCCATGGTGATTCAACAAAACATGGGCAAGACCTGCCCCCGCAAAGATGCCATCTACTGATCTCAAACGTAACCGCCGCCGCCTCTTGGCCGGCGGCATAAGCTTGGCTGCCGTCGGTGCAGGCGGCGCCTTGGGTTGGCAGGCCTGGCGCAGTCGCGCTACCCAAGCGCCGCGTGTCATTCTGGGCGACGGTATCGATACCCCAAAGGGCATGGCTTGGGTGCCCGGCGGCGTCTTCCTGATGGGTAGCGATCATAAACTGGCCTATGCCAACGAACGCCCCACTCATCAGGTAAAGGTTCCAGGCTTCTGGATGGACGTCACCCACGTCACCAATGATCAGTTTGCGCAGTTCGTACGTGAAACCGGCTACGTAACCACCGCTGAACAAGTACCCGATTGGGAAACCGTGCGCGTACAACTACCACCCGGCACCCCGCCGCCCCCAGAAGGAGTGCTAGTCGCCGGCGCCATGGTGTTCATCGGCACCGACACGCCTGTGCGCCTAGACGATTACTCCCGCTGGTGGCGATATGTTCCCGGCGCCGATTGGCGCCATCCTCAAGGTCCGGACAGCTCCATAGAGGATAAAGGCGGGCATCCCGTGGTACAGGTCAGCTATGCAGATGCCCAAGCCTACGCCAAGTGGGCAGGCAAACGTTTGCCCACCGAAGCCGAGTGGGAGTTCGCGGCTCGCGGCGGCCTGGAACAGGCCACTTACGCCTGGGGCGACGAGCTCCTGGCCGAAGGCTCGCGCCAAGCCAACTACTGGGACACCACAGAGCGTCCGTTTCCGGTCGTTAGCCCACGAGCGGGAGGGGCTGCCAGCACACTTGAAGCCGGTACCTTCCCCCCGAATGGTTATGGACTGCTCGACATGACGGGTAATGCGTGGCAATGGGCCGCAGACTGGTACCGCGCCGATTATTTTGCCCAGCAAGCCAAGCACGCAAGTGGGCCCATAAACAACCCCCAAGGCCCTAACGAGTCTTTTGATCCCAGCGAGCCGGGCGTGCCACTGAATGCGCCACGACGCGTGATTCGTGGGGGCTCTTTTCTGTGCAACGAAGACTACTGCTTGTCGTATCGCCCCAGCGCACGGCGCGGCTCAGACCCCTACAGCCCCATGTCTCACTTAGGCTTTCGACTGGTCAAAACCTAAAAAACGGGCTTAGTTGTCTTTGGGTAAAACCAGCTGTACGCAAGTACCGTTGCCAGGATTCGGCAAAATACGTAATACCGCGTTCAAGCGCTGAGCGCGTGCTTTCATGTTGCCTATACCGTTGCCGCCTGCCTGGGGCTCTGCGGCTTGGCCGTCATCACTGATGGTCAAAGTCACGCCTTCATCGGTTTCCCCCGTGGAAATCGTGACGCAGGAAGCCCCAGCGTGTTTGATGACATTCGTCGTCGCTTCCTGAACGATGCGCAATACATCCAAGGTTTGCGCCGGCCCTAGCCATGCCAGAGATGGCACATCGTGTATCTGCCAACTTAAGGCCAAGCCTGCCGCCCGCAACTGAGGTTCGGCTCTTTCTCGCCAAGACCCCAGGGCCAATGTCAAGTCACCGCCATAGTCTTCGAGCGAACTGATGATCAGGCGCATATCCGCCAAGGCGGCTCGCGCGTGTACGGCTATTTCGCGCTGGCGAGGTTGCGGGGCGTCTGCCAAAGCCAGCATCGTGGCAAGCTCGCCCCCCAAACCATCATGCAAGTCGCGCATAATGCGCACACGCTCGCGGTTGACCGCCTCTGTTTCGCGCCGAACGCGCAACTCATCGTAGGTCTTGCTTAACTCGGCCTGAGTCTGTGCCACGCGCTCACGCAGAGTCACCGCAGTGTTGTCCAACTCGCTCATGGCGCGAACAAAGCGCAGGGTCATCAAGGTTGCCACAGCAACCAAGAAGCCGCTGTAGACGGCTCGGGTCAGGAACACCCCGTCGGGTTCGGGCCCCAGAATATAGGCCACATCACGACATGCAAACAAAGAGAGCATGGTCATGCCCATCAAGACAATCAGCGCGCTCTGATTGCCACGCATGGCCGCACGCCCCAACACCCAAAGGCAGCGTGCCATATAGGCGACCACCATGATGACCGAGCCCATGGTGAAAGGCTCTCGAATGATCGCGGGTTTGCCGAAGAAAAAGTACAAACTCAACAACAGCGGCGGTATCGCCCAAGCCCATGACCACCGAGATGACTTGAGGCCCGCGACAGCACGGCAGAACATCAGCACCGCCGCGACCTCCCAGAGCACTACGATATTCCACATAGGCCTGTCGGACATATCCAAGCCAAAATCCGGAATCAACACAGAACCGCGCAACACCCCCAGCATCAGGGCTACGGCTAGCCAGCCAAACTCTTTATCTTTGGGGCGTGCCGCCCACAGTACAACAAAGATGATGCCAAAGGCAAGCTGCCCCCCCACTACCAACGTCGGCAGCACCGCGGTAATAAACCAACGCGCGTGGAAATAAGGTCGTAACTGCGTGACATCGCCGAAATAGATGCGGTCTAGCCTGACGTGACGCCCTCTGGAGGCGGATACCGTCACGTGAAACTCGTTGTTTCCACTGCGTAAGATCTCGGGCGATAGCGACACAAAAGCCGGGGTGGTTTCCAAGTGTAGATTGCGCATCAGATGTAGCTCGGTCAGGGCTACGCGCTCGCCATTCACTTTTACCTGCAGCTTATCGATAAAAGAAGGAACATATAAGGCTTTGCTACGTTGTTGCTGCGCGTCGATAGACAGAGAAAACCGACAAGACAGCGCATAGCGCTGCCCCGTCTCTACGTCCGACAAACGGTAAGGCGGCGCCACCTCCTCGTCTTGTGGCATAGGCATACCTGCCCCGCTATGCAAAGCACAGTGCATGTCTTGTATTTCCAGATGCTCGGGTGGCAACTGTACTGCCAAGCGCCAAGCAAAGAAACTAAGGCCAATCAGCACCAATACCAGCCAGGCCGCCATCTGAACAGAACGGCGCACAGCGCCTTGGCGCCACCAGGTTTTCACAGTTTGATCAAGCCTTGTTGAATCGCCTCGTAAACCGCTTCACCGCGCGTTTGCACTTGAAGCTTGCGATAGATGGCCTTGCTGTGTGTAGGAACCGTATGGCGCGACAAGCCCAGACGCTCGGCAATTTCGTTATACGTTAACCCTTTGGCGATACCCCACAAAATATCCAGCTCGCGCGGGGTGAGATGCGTTGCCGCTGCCCCCCCTTCAGACTCTTGCCCCACAGTCGGCACAAACTCCGCGGCACCGGCACTTTGCTGGCGCATGCGGCGCACGATGAAACGCGCAATAGAGGGTGAAATGGGTGAGCCGCCTGAAAGAACCTCGAGAGCCGTGGCATGGATGTCTTCGGGCAAGGCATCTTTAAGTAAATAACCGGAAGCACCTGCTGCGATAGCAGCAAGAATCGTGGTCTCGTCACCCAACACCGAAATGACAAGGATCTCGACATCGGGATAGCGGCCACGCGCTTCTGCCAGCAGATTTACGGCCAAGCCATCAGGCAAACGCAGGTCTGAAACAATAAGATCAGGACGACGGGAAGCCAGCAGAATACGTGCCTGCTGGAGGCAATCTGCAGTAGTGACCGAGCAATCCCCTTGGGAAGCCAAGGCCTGAGCCAAACGCTCACGTATGGGCGGATCGTCTTCGACCAGCAGTACTTCGTACACCTGTTTATCGCCGGAATCCATGGCCAAGCCTGTCGTTATAGCGGGGCTGCGCCGAGGTTTGACGCCGCCCTCAGTGAGAACCGCCATCTTGCCAAAGCCTATTCCATTCGCGCATCCCATGAATCGGGTATGGGCACGAGCCGAAAAACCCCATTCTACTGCGCACGGCCTGGGTTCTTGTGGATACCCAATAAAGAAAAACCCCTGACGGCGGTTAAGCCTATCAGGGGTAAAGATGACGGCCCGTGTTGACGGGCCAGGCCATCAGAGGAAAGCGTTAGCTAGCCGAGCGACGGGTAGCACGGGCAGCGGGCTGAGCGGCATCGGCAGCGCTAGCTGCGGCACGCAAGGTGGCGTCAGTAGCAGCGTTGATGTTCGTCTCGGCCGTTTGTACCGCTTGCTTGGTAGCACGGTTGATGGATTCGATAGCGTTAGTGGCGGAAGCCAGCGAAGATTTCAGCAAGGCAACGGCACTTTCAGAACCCGTGGGGGCGTTCTTGGCGAACTGGTCGATGGCTTGCGTGAACTGATCGCGACCTTGCGAGAGTTGTTCTTCAGCCAAACGGGACAAATCGCTTTGCACACCAGAAACGATGTCATAAACATGCTTGCTGTAGGCCAGCGCGCGCTCTGCACCGGGCTGGGCCCAAGCCGAGCCCAAAGCCAGCGCTTCTTGGGGATCTTTGACTTCAATGGCTTCTTGAGATTTCTGGGCAACGTCTTCCAGAGTTGCCTTGATGGCCTTCAGTTGCAGGTCGACCAGCTTCTCAAAGCCGGTAAAAACGGTGCTTTGAACAGCCAGCACTTTTTCGAGGGAAGCTTTTTGCGAAACGACGAATTGTTGGGGGATAGCACTCATGATGTTTCCTGGTTCCTTTGGTGAAACACCGGGATCGCCGGTGAAATCTGCCCAACTTACTACCGGGCCTTGGGGGTTAGCGAATGCTGCCGGTCCATCGCTTTGCTGCATCGCACAATTCACATTGTAAAGCCTACAGCACACAAGTCAAGATTTTTTTGTTGCAACGCAATAAATCTTGTGTGTTGAAACGACAACGTTGGAAGGACTCAGTTTCAGCTCCCCGCAGGGCGTGTTCTTGCCTCGTAACCCAAGGCTTCGGAAATCTGCATGGCGACACGCTGCAGCATGGGAATCCATTCGTCGCGCAAGCGTTCGGACGGCGCAGATATGGAAAGCCCCGCTTGAAGCTTACCGGTATCATCGTATATGCCAGCGGCAATGCAACGCACGCCAAGTTCCAGCTCTTCGTTGTCGCGTGCATAACCATGACGACGTATCAAGGCCAGATCACGCTCTAGCTGGTCGGACTGCGTGAGGCTATTACGCGTGGTGCCTGCCAGACCGGTACGCATGACATAGGCCTTAACTTGGCGGGCATCGCTAACCGAAAGAAAAAGCTTACCTGTGGAAGTCAGGTGCAAAGGCGCCCTCCCTCCGATCGCCCGCACTACCTGCATGCCGGAGCGCTCGCTCCAGGCACGCTCGATGTAGACGATTTCGTCGCCCTGTTGCACCGATAGATTAATGGTTTGACCTGTCAGTTTATGCAGTTCGCGCATGTGCTCCAGCGCAGCTTCCCGCACGTTGAGCCGGCCTCTGACCAAAGACCCCAGTTCAAGCAAACGCATGCCCAACTGGTACATGCCGCTATCTACCCGCTCGACATAGCGCCCGGCAACCAAGTCGTTCAAAATTCGGTGTGCGGTGGAGGCATGCAAGCCGGTCTGCTCGGACAGGTTCTTTAAAGAAACCGGGTCGGCCTGTTTGGCCAGTTCATCCAGCAAGCACATGGCGCGCTCCAATACCTGGATGGAGACGGAGGCATGGCGCTGCTCGGCGCTGGGCGAAGGGGAGGAAGACGAAAAAACTCTAGACATGAGTAAGGTTGGTGCGTCGCAACAATCCCATAATATGGAAAAAGTGACTTGCAAGGCAAGCACTTTTTACCCTCGCTCCCTGCGCCTCAATCGGGCGGGGTCAACCTTCCGCCAGCCTGTTGAACGGCATCGCGCAGGAAAGCAAGCGCTTGCGCTGCTGCAGCGGGCTCACCTTTAACGCCAAGTTCAATATGAGGATGGCGCCCATCGCCCACACTGGGAAGGCTGAATGCTTTGATGCCTGGCCAGCGGGTTTCCAAGGTTTCGAGAGCAGGCGTGATACGCGACTCGGGTAATTTGAACGCCAAGAAAGAGTGCTCAGCCCAAGCCCGGCGATGGTGCAGATCCCGATAGCGATTATCCAAGGTCCATTCCATCATGGGCCAAGCCATGACAGGAAACCCTGGCATGAAGGTGTGGTCACGGACATAAAAGCCAGGGATCTTGTTATAGGGATTAGGGACAATGTCACAGCCCTCGGGGAACATCCCCATCTGCAGACGCTGCTGATTCTCGGGCGCACTCATGTCGGCATTGCCCTGACTCCGTTCAGCCATCTCGGCCGTGCGCTCAGTGATCAGTTGGGCGGCTTGCGGATGCAGCACGAGTTTGACCCCAAGAGCCTGTGCAGCCGCTTGTCGCGTGCGGTCGTCTGGCGTTGCCCCGATGCCACCACAGCTGAACACAATATCGCCATCACCTAGCGTGCGCTCGAGCACCCTGACAATGGCTGCTTGGTCATCCGACACGATATCGGCACCGGACAAGTGCAAACCACGCTGAGCAAGCAACTCTACGAGTTTGCCAAAGTGCTTGTCTTGGCGACGACCGGAAAGAATCTCGTCGCCAATGATAATGAGGCGAATCGCACGATTCGAGACTGTAGAAGACACTGGGAGGGGCTCCTGCTTTCAGTGGGCCTGAGGCGCTACGGGCAAGGCGCGCAACTGGCGCAGCGCTTCGAGGCTGAAATGGGCGAACACCAAGGCCGATAAAGTGGGCAATATCAGCCAAGTCAAAGGAAAAAGATTAAGTAAGGCAAGCAGCAGACCCAGCAACCAATACTGCCGGTTGTGTCGCTTCCATAGGTAACGTCGCTCGGTTTCGTCGGCATGTTCGAGCAAAGCATCTACACGCAACATACGAGAGAAGGCAAAAGACCACCAGAACACCGGCAGTATCAAGGCCAGAGGCGGAATCAACCATAAAGGCAAAGTCAGCACCCAACCTATGACAAACAGCGCCATCACCCAAATGGCATTCCACCAGCCATACGTGGCCACCAGACTGCCCTTGCGTACCAAGCCTGCGTATTCTCGGGTTTCCAGGTGACGCAGCACCATGGGCATGATGAAGATCGCAGCCACTGCCAAGCCAAGTATGCCCGCCATGGGCAGCAGCATCAGGGCCGCCAGCAAAGGCACCAAATACAATTTGACGGAAAACAAACCCACCTGCATCAGCCAGGCGTCGACCGAATCGACATAGCTGCCTTCGAGCACACTGGTATCCAACCAATTGGTAAGCGGTGTCCAGAACAGCCAGAGCAGCAAAATAGCGCCAACGACAGCCACGAAAAAGGGCAATAAAATAGCCAGCAGCATCTTGGGATGCAACTGCGAAATCAGAGCCCGGCGCACCGCCACGCCAACAGCCGCGAGCCCGGTAGGGGCAGCAGGCTGGACTACAAGGTCATGCTGGGTCATGGTCTAACAACTAGGTGTAGTGATGGGGCTATCATAATCAAACCTTATCCTCTTTGTCTGCATCATGATGTTCGACCCCCACCTAGCCCCCGCAGCCCTACAGCAATGCTTGCGCGAACGTCCTAACGACCCACTGGTGGTTTGCTACTGTGCGCTCTGGTGCGATACCTGCAAGCAGTATCGCCAGCAGTTCGAGGCCTTGTCCACACAGTGGCCAAATCACGTTTTCATCTGGGCAGACATCGAAGAAAACCCGGAATGGCTGGGAGACGAGGACGTAGAAAACTTCCCCACCATCCTCGTGCAAGAGGCCGACGGCGGAAATCTGTTTTTTGGCACCCAATTGCCCCACATAGGCCACCTAGAGCGCTTGCTAAACCATTTGCAGCAAGCAGCTCCGGGCCAAACCCAGGCCGGCCCCCCGCCTTTACGGGACTTGGCCGGCGTTTAAGCCGGCCACACCACTTAAGTCTGTACTTGTGGGGAGATCAGCTTTGCTGTGTTTGCTCGGGATAAGGTCTTTTCGTGCCGCCCAACAACACACCCACCGACTTGCGGCCCGGTGCGGTACGTGACAACGCCGCTTTATCGGCAGCACCACTGGAAGACTGTGCTGGCGAAGGCTCGTAGGGGCGCAGAAAGAACTCGTCTACCGGCGGGCTGCTAGGTGTCCAGCGCGTGCGGCCCTCGCGTCGGCTGCTGCCGCTGCTTGAGGCCGAGCTGCTGCGTGTACGCGGGGGCAAGCTAAGTTGACCGCGCGTTATCTTGTCTTTGATCAGCTTTTCGATGTCGAGCAAGAAACGTTCTTCGTCACCCGTGAACAAAGAAATTGCCTCGCCCTCGGCCCCGGCACGCCCCGTGCGCCCAATGCGGTGCACATAGTCTTCGGGGTTGAAAGGCAAATCGTAATTGATGACACAAGGAACCCCGGCCACGTCCAGCCCTCGGGCTGCTACGTCGGTGGCTACCAGCACTTCAAGCTCGCCTGCCTTGAAAGCTTCCAGGGCCTTCATGCGTTCTTGCTGGCTCTTGTCACCATGAATGGATTCGGCCCGCACGCCATCGCGCTCAAGCTGACGCGCCAAACGCGCCGTACCGACCTTGGTGTTGGAAAACACGATGACCTGCTTGAGCCCCTTGGATTTAACCAAGTGAACCACGGCCGCTTGTTTTTCGTCGCTGGAAACCTGGTAGACGATTTGGGTGACGGTGTCGGCCGTGGCGTTACGCGCTGCGACGGAAATCTCTACGGGGTCTTTCACGCTGTCGCGCGCCAGCTTACGGATTTCGTTGCTGAACGTGGCGGAAAACAGCAAGGTCTGGCGCTGAGCAGGTAGCAAGCGCACAATGCGCTCGAGATCGGGCAAGAAGCCCATGTCCAGCATGCGATCGGCTTCGTCCAGCACAAATACCGATACCTGACTGAGATTGACGTTTTTTTGCTCGATGTGATCAAGCAAGCGCCCAGGCGTGGCGATCAGAATTTCACAGCCTTTGCGCAAGGTCTCTCGTTGTGGGCCGATATCTACGCCACCGAACACCACGGCAGCACGCAGAGGCACATACTTGGCATAGGTTGCCACGCTTTCATACACCTGGTCGGCGAGCTCGCGAGTAGGCGCCAGAACCAATGCACGTACCGGGTGGCGCGCAGGCGATGCGCTAGCGTTGGCAAACGGCATCAGCCTATGCAGCAAAGGCAATGAGAAAGCTGCTGTTTTGCCGGTTCCGGTTTGGGCGGCCCCCATGACGTCCCGGCCCGAGATGACGACGGGAATGGCTTGCGCCTGAATGGGTGTGGGGGTGGTGTAGCCGGTGTCGGCTACCGCCTGCAGCAGACCTGGGTGCAAGTCGAAATCGGCGAATGTAGGCGTGACGGTGGTGGACGTGGATTCAGTCATTGATAAGGGAAAACGCCGGGGGAAAAATATCTGCCCGGCTGTGGAAGTTAGGGCATTTTAACGCAGGCCCCGTCAAGACCAAGCGTACACGCCCGCAGAACCGTGCATAGTCGGCGATTTGTCGTTAAATCCCCACTATTTTCCTGGGCTCACCCACACTCAAAGGTAAATCAGAGCAACCACCGCAAAAGCCAGAAGGCCAGCATCCCCCCGACGATGACTAGCAAGGTGCTGCGCGTAAACACGTAGAGAACCACCGCCACCACTGCCGCCAGCATAGGCGTTGAATAGAAAGCCTGCAGCCCATGCTGCCATGGCGCCAGTTCGGGCACGACGATAGCTGTCAAAGCCGCCACCGGCGCATAACGCAAAGCCTGACGTACGCTTTCCGTCAAGGGAAAGCGGTCTCCCACCAAAAAATAACCCGATCGCGTCAGGAAACTACACAGCGTCAGCAAACCGATGGCTCCCCATACGTAAGCGTCCATCTCTGTTGCCATTATCTTTGCTCCGTTCGCCGGCGAGCGCACCAGCGCTCGGCTAAAACACCCGCCGCCACCCCACCGATGACAGCGATGGCCAGGCCCAGCCTGAGCGGCAGGGGTTGGCTGACCCACGCCAGGCCGCCGGCCACCACGACGGCACACACCATGGGCATTTGCCGCACCAGCGGGATCGCAACCGCCATGAGCGCAAAAGTCGCGGCATACTCCAAAGACCACGATCGAGGGATGACATCGCCCAGATAAATACCCAGCAAAGTCGCCGCCTGCCATGACCACCAGCCCGGCACGATCAAGCCCAGGTAATACCAGGTTTGACTGCGCGTACCCTTGCGCTTGGCTTGCCCATAACGTGTCAGAAAAAACACGAAACCCAGATCACTTAGCCAATACCCCAAAGCCAGGCGCTGCTTCCACCCATAGTGCCTAAAGTAAGGCTGCAACGCCGCGCCGAAGATGACAAAACGGATGTTAACCACACAGGCAGCGGCAAAAACCAGCCAAAGTGGTGATCCGGCCGCCATCAGAGGCAAAGCCGTGAGCTGGGCCGAACCCGCGTACACAAGCACTGACATCCAGGCTGCCATGCTTTGGCTGAACCCCGCACTGACCATGGCGATACCGGTCACGAAACCCCAAATGCTGGTAGCCACCAGCGCCGGAGCTATCTCGCGCGCGCCTGCGGCAAAGCTCTGCTTTGCCCTATCGTCTGGCCACCAAGCCCGCCACCCGGAAGAACTTGCCAATCGAACCTCGTATACGAAAAAACCACGCGCCGACCGTAAGCTGCCGCTGCCCGTGGACAGCCATAATATTACAGGGCGGCCCTTCGGACACCGCATAGTCAATCACACCGGGGCGTAGCCGCCCTTTCGGGCTCGCAGCTTGATACAATACTGCCTTACTTTCTGGAGACCCCTACCATGTCGATGTCCGACCGCGACGGTTTTATTTGGTACGACGGCAAGCTGGTGCCTTGGCGCGACGCCACGACCCACGTGCTGACGCATTCCTTGCATTATGGTTTGTCAGTCTTTGAAGGCGTGCGCGCCTACAATACCGACATCGGTACGGCCATTTTCCGCTTGCGCGAGCACACTGACCGCTTGTTCAACTCGGCTCACATTTACCAAATGTCGATCCCCTACGACAAGCAAACCATTATGGACGCTCACATCGAAGTCGTGCGCGCCAACAAGCTCGAGTCCTGCTATTTCCGCCCCATTGCTTTCTACGGTTCCGAAAAAATGGGCGTTTCGCCACGCGGCGCTCAGGTGCACGTAGCCATTGCTGCCTGGCCTTGGGGCGCCTACCTGGGCGAAGAAGCCTTGGCTCAAGGCATACGCGTCAAGATCTCTTCTTTCGCACGCCATCACGTCAACGTGACCATGCCGCGCGCCAAACTGGCCAGCACCTACACCAACTCCATCCTGGCCAACACCGAAGCCATTGAGGCGGGTTACGACGAAGCCATCTTGCTGGATACCGACGGCTTCGTAGCCGAAGGCGCTGGCGAGAACGTGTTCATCGTCAAGGATGGCGTCGTCTACGAACCCGAGATCGCCTCGGCGCTCAGCGGCATTACGCGTGCTTCCGTGCACGCCATCGCCGCCGACCATGGCTACACGGTTCAAACACGCCGTCTTACGCGTGACGACCTGTACATTGCCGACGAGGTCTTCTTTACCGGCACCGCAGCCGAAGTCACGCCTATACGCGAAATCGACAACCGCGTGATCGGCGAAGGCAAACGCGGTCCCGTTACTGAAATCCTGCAAAAAGCTTTCTTTGACGTGGTCAACGGGCGCAATCCCAAGTACCTCCACTGGCTCACCAAAGTCTGACGCCCCATGAAGACCGAAAATCCTGCAGCGGCCAATACGCAAAACGTCATCTCGGTTCAGGCAGACCAACTGCCGGTCTACTGTCCCGCTCCCGGTACGCCCGTGTGGTCCTTACATCCACGGGTTTACATTGACCTCGGCCCCACAGGCCAGGCCAGTTGCCCGTATTGCGGAGCCACTTATCACCTGAGCGGCCCCGCCCCCGCAGGGCACTAAAGACCAGCTCACGCCATGCCGGGTGCACTACCGTCCCGGCATGCTCGCGCTGTGTACCCGCGCTCTCTGGTTAGCAGGCGTTTTCCGTGACTGCCACTTTCGACTCGTCCAACTGCGACACCCCCTTCTGGCTCCCTGGCAGCCATCTGCAGACACTGTATGGCGCGACGCTCGCTCGCTATCACGCCATCAAGTTTGTTCGTGACCGGATAGAAACCTCCGACGGGGACTTCATTGACATAGATTGGGCAGGCCCCGGCTTGTTTCCGCATAAAAGCGCAGACAACACACAGCTGCGCGCTGACGCCGAGTTGGCCAATACAGCTGCGCGCCGCTGGGCGCAACCCCAAGATTGGCTGAATCTTCCCACCGACCCTCAAACACAGGCGGTCGTGCTCTTTCACGGTCTCGAAGGCAGTAGCGCCAGCCATTACGCGCAAGCCATTACCCAGTACTTCCGGGCGCGGGGGTGGGTGGTGGCTGTCCCTCATCTGCGAGGCTGCTCCGGTTTCACTAACCGAATGGCTCGCGCTTATCATTCGGGCGACACTGAAGACCTAAGCTTCATGTTGAAGTCCGTGGTGGCTCGTCTGCCTAGTGCGCGCTGGCATGCCATAGGGGTGTCTTTGGGCGGCAATACCTTGCTGCGCTATCTGGGCACCACCAGCGCAAGTGAAATTCCACTGGTTGCGGCGGCCGGCGTCTCTACGCCGCTAGACCTCGTCGCCTGCGGCAATCAACTTTCTGACAGTTTTGCCGGTAGGCAGCTATATGGCCGTTATTTTCTGGCCACCATGAAACGCAAGGTACTGGAAAAAGCCAAGCGTTTTCCGGGGCTGATAGATGTGCTGCGTTTTTCACACATCAAAACCTTGCGCGAATTCGACGACATTTATACTGCGCCGATGCATGGGTTTCGCAATGCGCTTGACTACTGGACCCGCGCGTCTAGCCTGCCGGTATTAAAAGACATCGCCATCCCCACGCTGGTGCTGAATGCCCGCAACGACCCTTTCGTGCCCGACGCCTCTTTGCCCGGCCCCCTCGATTGCTCCGGCGCCGTTTTGCTGCACCAGCCCGCCGATGGAGGCCACGTTGGCTTTGTTTCGGGCGGGTTCCCAGGCCATCTCAATTGGCTGCCCGGGCGCCTGGCCCGCTATTTCGAAACCTACCAATAAAAACCCAAACAGCGCTTATCTGAAGCGCTCCAGCAAGGCGCGATTTGCCAGTACGGTTTCTTGCAAGCGCCGTATTTCCACATCAATCTGAGACTGTACGTAAAAGTCGGTGCTTAAGGCGCGAGCTTGTTTTAACTGCTCTATCGCCGCTGGCAACGCCCCTACTTGCTCGTAATATCGAGCCATCGCACGCCTAGCTTCTATGCCTTGGTTCAAACGCTCGTAGCTGCCAGCCTGTAGCTGATACAAACGCGCCTCACGAGGCCATTTTTTTATCGCGCTCTGCAAAAAGGTGAGGGCTTCGGTGTCCTGCCCTGCCGCCTGCAAGGCATCGACTCTAGACAAGGCAATACCCAAGTCTTGGGGCCAACGCTGCACAGCCTCTTGAGACAAACGCAAGGCACCGTCCCAACGTTTCTGCTTGATACGTAAGGCCACGGCCAGATTGTGCACCGGCGCGATATCCGTGGTCGGCCATCCGGCCTGCTTCAGGTACTCTTCAGCCTGGGATAAATCGTTGCCTTGCAAGGCTGCGTACGCCAAGCCATACCATGCGGCCTCGGCACGCGGGCCGCCTAGCGTGGTCTCGCGTTTGAATTCGGCGACCACGTTGGCCGGCGGAGTCCCCGAACGCGCCTGCATAACACGCAACTTGGCGCGTATGTACCAGAACACATCGTCATTTCGAGCGCCCGACGAAGCCGCCTGGGAGCGAATACGATTTTCCATATCGGACATACGCTGTATGGAAAGTGGGTGAGTACTGGCGTAGGCACCGCCTCCGGTACCTTCGTTCAACCTTGAGGCGTTCATCAAGCGCCCAAAGGTTTTGACCATGCCTTGAGGGTCAAAACCGGCACGTCGCATCATGTCCAGGCCGACGCGGTCGGCCTCTTGTTCGGCCTGCCTGGAGAACCCCAGTTGTTGATCTATGGCCGCCGCCTGACCAAATGCCGCCACGCCCATGGCCAAATCTCCTCCACCGGCCAGCCCGGCAATCAAGGCAGCCGCCATCGATGCCATCAGCAAGTGCCCTGATCGCTCTTGCTGGGTCATGCCGCGAGCCACGTGTCGTTGCAACACGTGCCCGATCTCGTGAGCCACCACACCCGCCACTTCGGATTCGCTCTCGGACGACACGACCAAGCCACTATTGATGCCTATATAGCCACCCGGTAGCGCGAATGCATTGATTTGCGGATCGCGCACGGCAAACACGGTGATCTCTTGCCCCGCACCTGTGGCTGCGGAGGTCGCCAAACTGTGCCCGAGCTGAGTCAGATACTGATTGATTTCCGGGTCGGCAACATAGGTGGGATCGCGCCGGCCTTGCTCCATGATGGCTTCGCCTAGCGTGCGCTCAAGCGCAGGCGAGAGATCGGCAGCCGAGGCCGCACCTAGATTCGGCAGGCCCGACGGCTGAGCCTGCAAAGGCGTAACCGCAAAGCTGCATGCCATACCGACAGCCAGAGGCCCAAACAATGTTTTTCTAAGAAAACCGGCTTTGAAAAAACGCATCATGGCAAACGACATCAATGGTTCAAACCTTGTTCTGACCACGCGCGGCGAACATGGTTGCATTTATCTAGGCGGGCGCAACGGGGCGTCTGCGACGCTCCCGCCTTTTCTCGGGCAGCCTCCCCTTGCTGGAAAGCCGCATCAGCGTGCCCAAAGCATACAGCAGACCAAATACTTCGATGAAGCCCGCCAACACCCACATGGTCAGGCCGCCTATGACCTGATCCTGAACTGCCGTCATGCCCGGAATGGCACGTCCGCAAAGGTCGAACACAGGGTAGATATCGCGCTCGGTAAAAGTAATGATCGCTCCGACAAGCATTTGAGGCACGGTCGTAATGATGGGCGAGAACACCCTGCCCCCTGGCGACATGGCGGCAGGCGGACTGGGCCGACGGTCAAGAATCAGATTCCAGTACATGAAGCCGCTGATTACCACCGACCAGTTCATGATGCGGTACAGACGCCAGTCGAGCATGGAATAAAACTGTACTGTCGGATCCATCCAGATCAGTACCAGGAATACAAACAGAAACGGCACCCAATACTTATTTGTCAGCAAGGCATGTACTACCCGCCCAGGTCGGCTGGGCATGAAACGGCGTAGCCAGCGCCTGACCTCCGTGGGCAAGCCCGAACGCATGACGGATCCGGGATACGCCAACATAACCAGCAAAGGCCCCAGGTGATGCAGGACGACATGCTGCAAGCGGTGGGCGAAGAAGAGTCGCTCGGCGTAGTAATCCACCCGGGTGTGCAAGGACAGGTAAAGCATCACCATACCGACCCAGAACAGCCATTGCCTGAGCATCGAGACATGGCGCGCACGAGTGCCTTGAATGAACAGCCAACTGGCAGCGATAAAAGCCAGCACCAAGGTAGGCGAAAACTCCCAGGGCACCAACCAATCGAGTATTTCTTGCACCGTCATTTCTCCGTTACAGCACGTAGTCGTCCAGCCAACCCAAGGCTTTGTAGACATGCAATACAGTCAAGGCCAGCATGAACAGCAAAGCCGAACTGCCCACCATTGTGCTGAATATGGCGATCAATACAGGGGCCCAACCCGTGCGAGTCTGCTGCCCGGAGCCCGGGTTGTAGCGAGCGTCGAACCACTCGTCGGTTTTCAATGCAAACACCAAAGACTCGATAAAGCCCGCGGTAATCGGCACCGCCAACAGAAAAAAGGCGGGAGTATCCCACCAGACCGGCGACAGGGCAGCCCAAACAATGAGTAAAAACGAGGCCAAGGTGGCCAACCAAGCGTAGGGGCGGCCCACATACCACCAGTGGGCGTGAACTACGCCCAGCAATGCCGCCAGCAGGGCTACAATAACCTTGCTGCGATGGCGCCGCCCCTGGGAGGACCCTGTTTGGCGGTGTTGCTCGTTCATGCCACTAAACCTCTGCGCATCTCGCGTTAGACAAAACACTTATTGTAGTCTTGCCACCCGGGCAACCACCCTAGCTTGTTTACCTTGTTGTCACTCCAAGGAAAAAGAGCTGCATCAGACGTGACTAAGCGCATTGCTTGCACGCCTCTTTTTACCAATACATCGAAACGGCCGGCCATGAGCTCACCCGAAACCGATATTGTCATCACTGGCGCCGGCCCCGCGGGCTGCGTCATGGCCTTACAGCTGGCGGTCCATGCTCCCGACCCGGCGCGCATCGTGTTGCGTGGCTCATTCGAAGAGACAGTCCCTCTCAAGGGCCCGGCAGTGCGTACCTTGGCCCTCAACCAAGGCAGTTGTGCCCTTCTAGAGGGCCTGCCCACAGGCTTGGCCCCAGGCGCCGATATCCATGTCGTTCACGTTTCCCAGCGCAATCGCTTGGGCCGCACGCTAATCGAAAGCGACGCGCTGGATGTACCTCGGTTAGGGCGAGTGGTGGCTTACGCCGAGCTGCTTGAGTTTTTACGCAAAGCCGTCAAGCAAAGCGGTATTACCCTGCAAGAGCGGGCGCATATCCAAGAATCCTCTACACAACAAATAGAGGCTGCTCACGCCTTACATATCGTGTCTGATGGCTTGCGTCCCAGCCATCTCAGTCGGGAATACGATCAGCACGGTGTGCTGGCGGTAGTCCGTGCCACGCGCTCGCGCGCCCACTGGGCCTTCGAGCGCTTCACTCGCGAAGGCCCCCTGGCACTGCTGCCCCACCCTGATGGCTCAGAACTATACAGCTTGGTGTGGTGCTGCCCGCCCCAACAGGCACAGGCAAGACATGATGCCGAACCCTCGGTTTTCAATGCCGACCTGCAGGCTCAGTTCGGCGACCGGCTTGGACGCCTGGAGTTGGTAAGCCAGCGTATGGTGGCCCCCCTTTCGCTGCATCTGGGGCCGCAATGGGTAGGCGGGCGCCGCATTGTCATTGGCAATGCGGCCCAAACCTTGCATCCCGTCGCCGGCCAGGGCTTGAACCTGGCGCTACGCGACGTAGCACAGCTGGCCCAGGCCTTGCGCCCTTGGTTACACCAGCCCTATAGCGATCCCACCGCTTATTTGGCTGAGTACCAAAAAGGGCGCCAGGCAGACCGCTGGCTAACGGTGGGTATTACCGACTTCCTGCCCCGAATTTTCACTACGGCGCAACCCTTAATCGAACACGCTTGCGGCTTGGGACTGCTAGGCATGGATCTTGCCGGCAGTTTGCGCGCCCCCCTTTCGCGACACCTGTTACAAGGCTTGCGGGGTTGAGCAAAGTTCAAGGCTTTCTTAAGGGTTAAAATCATCCTATGCGCATCGGACAATGGCAGTTTCCCAACCCTGTTTTCGTTGCCCCCATGGCTGGCGTCACCGACCGCCCTTTTAGGCGTCTGTGCAAAAAACTGGGGGCAGGCCATGCCATATCCGAAATGGCCGCAAGCAACCCCAAGCTATGGCATAGCGTCAAGTCTTCCCGAAGGTTGGATCATCGCGGCGAAACTGACCCCATCACGGTACAACTGGCCGGTTCAGACCCCGCCATGATGGCTGAAGCGGCGCGCTTCAATATAGAAAAAGGCGCCCGCATCATCGACATCAATATGGGGTGCCCTGTCAAAAAGGTTTGCAATGTCGCTTCCGGCTCGGCTTTACTGCGCGACGAGGCCTTGATTGGCCGCATTCTCGACAGCGTCGTAAAAGCCTGCCAGCCTTTTGGCGTGCCCGTCACGCTTAAAACGCGTACAGGCTGGGATCGCAGCTCTCGTAATGCCTTGCGCATCGCTCACTTGGCACAGGAAACCGGCATTGCAGCCTTGGCTTTACATGGGCGCACACGTGCCGATATGTACGAGGGGCAAGCCGAATACGACACCATGCGCGAGGTTCGCCAGCATTTGTCGATTCCCCTGATAGCCAATGGCGACATCGACAGCCCCGAGAAGGCGCGCTTCGTTTTAGAATACACAGGTGCGGACGCCGTGATGATAGGACGAGCCGCGCAGGGGCGCCCCTGGATTTTCCGCGAGATCACCCATTACCTCGACACCGGAAGCCATTTACCGCCCCCTAGCTATGCTGAATTACGCGCATGCCTGCTTGAACACCTAGACGACCACTATGGTTTTTATGGTGAATTTACAGGCGTGCGTTCGGCGCGCAAGCATATAGGCTGGTATTTTGCCGATCAGCCCGATGCGCAATCGCTTTTGCAGCAAGTCAATCAATCTCTTACGACGACCGAACAGATTCAGGCCCTTGAAGCCTGGTTCGCCCGCCACCCTGCCGATGCGCAATTGGGGCAGACCACGCCAGCGACCTTAGCTGCCTGATTCTTCATCCCGTTTTTCTGTTTGCTTATCATGAACATCAATACTCCCTTGGAACAATGTGTGCGCGAAAACCTGGCTCGCTACCTCGAAGACTTAGGCGACGCTGAGCCGCGCGACATGCTTTCCATGGTTGTGCGTTGCGTCGAGCGGCCCGTTCTATTGGTTGCCCTGGAAAAATCCCAAGGTAACCAATCGCACGCTGCCACCATGCTAGGCATTACGCGCAGCACCTTGCGCAAGAAAATGCAGCAATACCAGATTGAACTGGGCTAAGGTCGGCCAGACTTCGTCTGCCTTGGCGCCACACACCGTTTTCCTACTTTTCTTATTTTTTCATGACTATTCAAACCGCCCTGCTTTCGGTTTCAGATAAAACCGGCATTGTTGATTTTGCCCAGGCGCTCGCCCAGCGCGGCGTACGTCTGCTCTCTACCGGCGGCACCGCCAAGCTGCTTGCAGAGGCCGGGCTGGCTGTCACCGAGGTCGCCACGCATACGGGCTCACCCGAAATTCTGGATGGCCGCGTCAAAACCCTGCATCCCAAAATTCACGGCGGCCTGCTGGCTCGACGCGACGACCCAGCGCATATGAACACCCTGGCCGAGCACGGCATAGATCGCATCGACCTGCTCGTCGTCAATCTTTACCCTTTCCGGGAAACGATAGCCAAACCCGGCTGCACGTTTGCCGACGCCATAGAAAACATCGATATCGGCGGGCCTGCCATGCTGCGCGCATCGGCTAAAAACCACGGCACCGAACAAGGCGGCGTTACCGTCGTCATTGATCCAGCTGACTACACCCGTGTCTTGGCCGCCATGGACAGCCCCAGCAAGGGCCCCGGCTATGGCTTGCGCCTGGAGCTCGCTACCAAAGCTTTTGCTCATACAGCTTCTTATGACGGCGCCGTGTCGGCCTATCTCAGCAGCCTGGCCCAAGCCGAGCCGGAACAAAACGCCACGCCGGAGCGCAATGAATGGCCAGCTACGCTGACGCTGCAAATTGCGCGTGCCGACGTACTTCGCTACGGAGAAAATCCGCATCAAAGCGCGGCCTTCTATGTCGACCCCAGCTGCGCCCCTGGCCTGCTTGGCAAGTTCGTGCAGTATCAAGGCAAAGAACTTTCGTACAACAACATTGCCGACGCCGATGCGGCATGGGAATGCGTGCGTAGCTTCAATAGCTGCGCTTGCGTAATCGTCAAGCATGCCAACCCATGCGGCGTGGCGCTTGGCGACACGCCAGAACAGGCTTATCAAAAAGCCTTCAAGACCGACCCCACCTCCGCTTTTGGCGGCATCATCGCTTTCAACCAAGCTGTAGACGAAAACACGGCCCGCGCCATCACTTCGCAACAGTTCATGGAAGTCCTGCTGGCGCCCGCCTTCTCGCCCGAGGCTCTGGCCGTGCTGGCCGAAAAGAAAAACGTGCGCGTATTGCAGGTATCCACCGGTAACGGCCAGAACGACTTTGACGTTAAGCGCGTAGGCGGCGGATGGTTGGTACAGTCGCCCGACGTCCACGACATCACGCTCGATCAGCTGCGCGTTGTCACCCGCAAGGTGCCCACCGAAGCACAGATGCAAGACCTGCTCTTTGCCTGGAAGGTCGCCAAGTTTGTGAAATCA
The DNA here is from genome assembly GCF_020539505.1 of Mesopusillimonas faecipullorum. Lineage (GTDB taxonomy): Bacteria > Pseudomonadota > Gammaproteobacteria > Burkholderiales > Burkholderiaceae_B > Mesopusillimonas > Mesopusillimonas faecipullorum. The sequence goes on from NZ_JACDXW010000001.1 coordinate 70,280, forward strand.
AACGCCATCGTTTTCACCGCAGACAAGATGACGATAGGCGTCGGTGCCGGTCAGATGAGCCGCATCGACTCCGCACGCATTGCATCCATCAAGGCTGCCAATGCTGGCCTGAGCATGGCGGGCACGGCTGTCGCATCAGATGCCTTCTTCCCCTTCCGCGACGGCCTCGATGTAGTGGCCGAAGCCGGCGCCAGCTGCGTCATTCAGCCCGGCGGTAGCGTGCGGGACGACGAAGTCATCGCAGCCGCAGACGAGCGCGGCATCGCCATGGTGCTGACAGGCGTCAGGCATTTCCGCCACTAATGCGCATCCTGGGCATAGACCCCGGCCTGCGGCGCACGGGCTTTGGTGTCATTGATGCTCAGGGCGCCGCGCTGCGCTACGTCGCCAGCGGCACCATCGTGGTGCCGTCCGACTTGCCTTTAGCGCAGCGCCTGCTGACCATACACGAGCACATTCTCGAGGTGATCCAGGCGCACACGCCCACGGTTGCCGCCATCGAGAAAGTGTTCGTTAACGTCAATGCCTCTTCTACCCTTTTGCTGGGGCAGGCCCGTGGCGCAGCCTTGTGCGCACTGGCGGGTGGCAAAATGCCGGTGCACGAGTACACTGCTTTGCAAATCAAGAAATCGGTTGTGGGCAGCGGTCACGCCGATAAACAACAAGTGCAGATAATGGTGCGCCATCTGCTCACTTTAAATGGTCTACCCGCAGCGGACTCTGCCGATGCTCTGGCCTGTGCCATCTGTCACGCGCACGTGGGGCCTTTGGCCGAACGACTAGGCGCTGGCCAAACGGCGGCCACAGGCATGCAGTTGCGCGGCGGACGATTCATACGCAAGTAATAGGAATTCCTCATGATCGGACGTCTGACCGGCACATTGCTGGAAAAACACCCTCCCACGATATGTCTGGACGTTCAAGGCGTCGGCTACGAAATCGACGTGCCCATGAGCACCTTGTACGATCTGCCTGATTTGGGTGCACGAGTCACCTTGTTTACGCATCTTGCGGTACGGGAAGATGCGCATGTGCTGTATGGCTTTCTGCGTGCCGAAGAACGCAATGTGTTCCGTGCCCTCATCAAAGTTACTGGCATAGGTGCGCGTACCGCCTTGGCCGTGCTTTCGGGCATGTCGGTTCAAGAGCTCGCCAGCGCCATCACTCGCCAGGAAACCGCTTTGCTGATGCGCGTGCCGGGTATAGGCAAGAAGACCGCGGAACGCCTATTGCTTGAGCTGCGCGGTAAGCTGGGTGCCGATATCGGCGCAGCGCCAGGCAGTGTGCCCAGCGGGCGTGAAGACATTATCAATGCGCTACTTGCCTTGGGCTACTCTAGCGCTGAAACTCAGGCAGCGCTTAAGGCATTGCCCGAGGGCGTGGAGATCTCGGAGGGCATACGCCTGGCTTTACAGTCTCTGTCGCGTCATTAGGCAAAAGCGCCCTGTCACAATGCCTTGCCCCTGATGTACCATTTCAGCCAGTCTACGTCCGACCCCAGCCATGGCCATTCATTCCGACCCGCTTTCCAGTTCCAGTGCGCCCGAACGCATAGTCACGCCGCAAAGCGCCTCGCCCAACGAGGCTTCTATCGAGCGTGCGCTGCGCCCGCGCCAGTTAAAGGATTATGTTGGCCAAAAACGGGTACGCGAACAACTCGAAATTTTTATCGCCGCGTCGCGCCAGCGCCAAGAAGCGCTAGACCACGTATTGTTGTTCGGCCCCCCTGGTTTGGGCAAAACCACACTCGCTCACATCGTGGCCCAGGAAATGGGTGTGCAACTACGTCAAACTTCTGGGCCGGTACTCGAGCGCCCCGGCGATCTGGCGGCGCTACTCACCAATCTTGAGCGCAACGATGTGCTGTTCATCGACGAGATCCACCGGCTATCACCTGTGGTCGAAGAGATTCTTTACCCGGCACTGGAAGATTTTCAGATTGACATTCTGATCGGCGAAGGCCCGGCGGCTCGTAGCGTCAAGCTGGATCTTCAGCCCTTTACCTTGGTGGGCGCAACCACCCGTGCCGGGATGCTGACCAACCCATTGCGCGACCGCTTTGGTATCGTCGCCCGCCTTGAGTTTTACGACACGCAAGACCTCACCCATATTGTCAGCCGTAGCGCCGGTTTACTTGATGTCGCCATTACCCCGGAAGGCGCAGTAGAGATCGCACGTCGATCGCGCGGGACCCCCCGCATCGCGAATCGACTGTTAAGGCGGGTGCGCGACTATGCCCAGGTCAAATCCGACGGGCGCATTGACGAGCGCACGGCTTCGGCGGCACTTTCCATGCTTGAAGTCGACCCTCTGGGTTTGGATGTCATGGACCGTAAATTGCTGGACGCCATCGTGCACAAATTTGACGGCGGCCCTGTAGGCGTAGACAGCTTGGCAGCCGCCATAGGTGAAGAGCGCGACACCATCGAGGACGTCATAGAACCCTACTTGATTCAGCATGGCTTTCTGCAACGCACGCCCAGAGGACGCATTGCCACGCAGACCACATGGCGTCATTTAGGGCTCACCCCACCGGCTAGCCAGCGCCCAACCCCCGATCTGTTTGAGTAGGCACCCTGCACCAATACTGCGGCTAGGCGCTGTAGCGACTTAAGACTCGCTATTGCTCAACTGGAGCAGACTGAGATCTTGCCAAGCAGCGGCCTTATGCCGAGGCCGTGAAAGCAATGCTGCGGGGTGGTAAGTAATCACCAGAGGCATAGACATGCCGTCTTGTTGGTAGGTGTGCAGGCGCCCACGCAAGCTTTCTACCGGGACATCACCCAGCAAAGCCTGTGCGGCAACTCTTCCCAGTACCAATAACTGTTTGGGCCGGGTCAATACGATCTGCCTACGCAGATGGACCATGCAGGCGGCCACCTCTTCGGGCGAGGGCGCACGGTTGCTGAAAGGCCTGCACTTCAACAGGTGGGTAAGATACACGCGCGAAGGATCTTTGAGACCCACCGCCCTAAGCATGGCCTGCAGCAACTCGCCCGCCTTGCCCCTGAAGGGCTCCCCCACACGGTCATCTTCGGCACCGGGGGCTTCGCCAATCACCATCAGCTCTATGTCCTGGTCTGCTCCAGCCCCGACCACGGGCAAATGACGCTCACCATGCAAACCACAGGCTGTGCAGGCTTCTATCTGTTTGCGCAGGCCCTCCAGGGTAGAGGATGAAGGCAAGGAAGCCCCTGGAGCCACGGCTGGACTCGCTGGCGAGGTCGGCAATGGCTGCTTTTCGGCCATTGGCTGGGTACGCGCCCCTTTGTTCAGCAAGCTTGCTGCCAGTTCGCCCGCTTGGAACATACCCGAGCGCGCCGTGGCCGTTGCGGGGGCGGGCTCAGTTTGGGGCTCGGCGGCATTTGGTGCCGCTGTGGCCTGCGCCACCTTGGCCGGGACGGGCAGATAGCGCGCCACAAAGCGGGACTCCAAGCCCAACTCAGTCAACCAAGCCGCCTGCAATGGCGTCAGTAGCGGCGACGAGAGATAGCTACGTTCGACCATGGCTCTCAGGCATCCCCCGCAGGTTTGAGGGTTTTTTTCATGACCCAGGCATCTTCGCGCCCTAGCGGGCCGTTGGGGTAATAGCCTTTGCGCACCCCCACCTGTGCAAAGCCACGGTTGGCATAAAAATCAAGCGCATTGCGATTTGAAGGCCGCACCTCAAGCAGTACGCCTTCTACACCCAATTGCTCTGCTCTAGCCTCGCAATGACGAAGCAACTGGTGACCCAGGCCACGCCTTTGAGACTCAGGACGAACAGAAATCAACAGCAAGTGCACGAGGTCGGGCGCCACCATCAGCAGATAAAAGCCCAGCACTTGATCGGCCTCACGTATGACCCATGCCTCGTAGCCTGCGGCCACCGCTTCTTCAAACTGGGCGACTGTCCAGGGATGCGCTTGCGTACGCTTTTCGATTTCGGCCACTGCGCCAAGCTCACTTGACTGCATACGAGTGATCTCGAACACAGGTCGGGCCTTGGGATTACCGCCCTGGCCTTGCTCACGCTCTGCTGTTGTAAAAGCTACCTTGTCGCGCACGTACAGGGGGGCGGCCTGGGCCGGTGAGACGCCCTCGCTTCGCAACCAAGCCAAGTAAGCCAAGTCGGCAATCGCATGGGCCGGTGCGCGTTCCAGCACCTGAGCATGTTTAACCAAGCCCGGTAATTGCAACAGCTGAAGCTCGGGATACGCTTGGCTGGCATTACCCAGCAAACGTATGTCGATAGCCCCCCATTGCTGTTGCTGACGAGCCAGCCATACCGGTAAGTCTGAAGCGCTGATCAACATTGGCTCGCAGAGGGATTGCCACCCTTGCGCGGCAGACTCGGGCTGCGCATAAGCAGCAACGTAGAGTTCGCCCATACGGGCATCTTGTGCCACCACACGAATAGCCTCGTCGCCGTCGATGGCATGAGCCATAGCCTGTAAGGAGACGACAGGAAGGACAGGCAGGCCCAGCGCATAGGCCATGCCTTGAGCTACGCCACACGCCACTCTAAGGCCGGTGAAGCCACCCGGGCCCTGACCGAAAGCCACGGCAGTCAGCTGCTCTCGTTCAAGGTCTGCCTGCCTCAGAACATCGTCGACCATGGGCAAGACGGTTTCGGCATGCTCACCCGTACCGTCGTGGCTACGCTCGTACCGTTGCCGTTGCAGGCCATGCACGCTTAACAGCGCCACCTCGCATACGCGCGTTGCGCTGTCCAGCGCCAAGATATGAACGTGAGGATCCGCCATTGCACCAGGTCAGCCAGAAAACTGCCATTGTAAAGCCATGGCCGAAGCAAAGCGCTGCTTGGGCTCACTCACGGCCCACCTGATCCACTCGGCCCATGGAGAAAGTAGGCCAAGCCCCACACTTTGCAAAAATTTGCCTTTCCAGGGAACCCTTTTCTCTGCGGTGCCTCTTATAAAACGCTATCGCAACCAAGCGTCCGGTGATAAGCTATAACTCGCAGCGATAAGCACTTTGCCTGGGAGCAACTGCATGCATCCGGCATGCGGGTTCTACCAAATTCTTAATGTGTAATTTTTAGAAACTGCCCCCTATACGCATCTCCGCCGGGCTGTTACATTTCACATCATGAATACTCAAACACAATCTCTCGCACGCAAAATCCTGATCGTCGACGACGACCCACGGCTACGCGACCTTTTACGTCGCTACCTGACGGAACAAGGCTTCAACGTCTTTGTTGCCGAAGACGCCAAAGAGATGAGTAAGATCTGGCAGCGCGAGCACTTCGATCTGCTGGTACTCGACATCATGTTGCCTGGTGAGGATGGTTTGTCAGTGTGCCGCCGCTTGCGTGGCAATCACGACAACACGCCCATCATCATGCTTACCGCCAAGGCCGAAGAAATCGACCGCATCGTCGGCCTTGAAATGGGCGCGGACGACTATCTCTCCAAGCCATTCAACCCCCGCGAACTGCTGGCTCGCGTCAACGCCATTCTGCGACGCAGAGGCACTGAGGAACATCCCGGCGCCCCCAGCCAAGAAAACGAATCCATAGAGTTCGGGCCTTATGTACTCAACCTGTCCACCCGTACGCTTACCCGCAACGAAGAAACCATCCCTATTACCACGGGCGAGTTCTCAGTCCTTAAGGTGTTTGCACGCCATCCCAAGATTCCGCTTTCGCGCGACAAACTGATGGAACTTGCTCGGGGTCGCGAGTACGAGGCTTTCGACCGCTCTCTCGACGTACAGATTTCGCGACTGCGCAAGCTTATCGAACCCAACCCTTCCAAACCTGTCTTTATTCAAACAGTGTGGGGTCTGGGCTACGTCTTCGTACCTGACGGCGGGCGCTAACCAGCTACTTGGTTTTACCGGGCTTACGCGGTATGTGTGCCGCCTAAGCCCGAGTCGCAACAGTCATTCGAGATGTGCATAGCTTCATATCTCGGCCCTCAGCTTACCGTCCACATGAAGCGTCAAATTAGCAGCCAGGTGAAGCGTCTGGGTTCCAGAATCAGGTTGGGCTTATTCAGCCGCTCCTTTCTGCTACTGGGCGCGCTCATGCTAGTTAGCCTGGGTGCTTGGCTGCAGGTTTTCTTCAGCATGGAGGTCGGCCCACGAGCCACCCAGATGGCTCAGCGCGTGGCTAGCTCAGTCAGTATTACGCGCTCCGCCCTGATTTACGCACCACCCAGCGTCCGACCCACGCTACTGCTAGACCTCGCCACAAAAGAAAGTCTGCGCGTCCAGCCCAGAGAAGCCAACGATCGCTACGAGCCTCTCCCTCACTCCAACTACTGGAATCGTGTCAGCGCAGAGATTCGCAAGCGATTGGGCCCCCATACACTGGTAGCCTGGACAGTCAACACATCTCCCGGCATTTGGGTTAGCTTTGAGATCGATAACGACCGCTATTGGTTGGTGTTCGATCGCGATCAGTTGGGCCTACGAGCGGGCTTCGAATGGGTAGGCTGGGCAGCCACCGCTTTGTTATTGGCGCTTATCGGCTCGGCGATCAGCGTCCGTTTCGTCAACCGCCCCTTGGCGCAGTTAGCCCAGGTCGCGCGCCAAATGGCCCGAGGCGAAACGCCTTCGCCTTTGCCCGAGCGCGGGCCGCGCGAAATACGCGACATGAATATCGCCTTCAACCGTATGGCACGCGATCTACGCCAGACTGAAGCCGACCGCGAAATCATGTTGGCCGGTATTTCACACGACTTGCGTACGCCTTTGGCACGCATGCGGCTGGAAATCGAAATGAGCGATGTCAGCGACGATACGCGCCAAGCCATAGACGAAGATCTTGCACAGATTGACCATACTATCGGTCAGCTCATGGAATACGCCCGACCGGCTGGCGCCATCCCCACGCAGGGGGTAGACCTTTCCCGTGTTTTGCAAGACTTGTTCGAACGCGAGCGTACCCATACCGAATCTTTGGGGGGCTACCTCAGCGCCAGTATTCCCCCTGGTCTGTCTGCTCGAATAGCCACGCATGACCTCAAGCGCGTGGTCAGTAATCTGATCGAGAACGCGCGCCGTTACGGGCGCTCGCCCAACGACGGCAAAGCACACATCCACCTTTCTGCAAAAGTAGAGGGTGATACCGTTATCATCGAGATCAGCGACCAAGGCGTGGGCATCGCCCACGAAGACATCGACCGCTTGTTGCGCCCCTTTTCGCGCGGCGAACTGGCCCGCACAGGCGGTAGTGGCGCCGGCTTGGGCCTATCCATCGTCGAACGCCTGTTGGGTCAGGTGGGGGGCCGGTTTAAATTGATTTCCAGGCCTGTGGGCGGCCTGACCGCGCGCATAGAACTGCCGCGCTCACGCGCCTAGAAAGCATAGACCTCAGTCTTACGCTGAAGCCAAAAGCACCACCACGTTTGCGGCTATGCCTTCTTTACGCCCCAGGTAACCCAAGCCTTCGTTAGTCTTGGCCTTGATGTTGACCATTGAAGGCTCAATTCCCAAGTCTGCACCGATATTAGCCGCCATGGCTGGGGTGTGCGGGCCCATTTTTGGTGCCTGCGCATGCAAGGTGGCATCCATATTCACCACCTGCCAACCTGCCTGTTGTACCTTGCCGTAAGCCACTCGCAATAGCTCGCGGCTGTCAGCCCCCTGGTACCTGGGGTCGGTATCAGGAAAATGACGTCCGATATCGCCCAGGCCGGCAGCCCCCAACAAAGCATCCGTCAATGCGTGCAGCAAAGCATCCGCGTCGGAATGCCCTGCCAAACCACGCTCGTAAGGAATGCAGACGCCGCCAAGTATCAAGGGGCGCCCCTCGACAAGCGCGTGGACATCGAAGCCCTGACCAATGCGAAAGGGAATACTCATAACCATTTTTCCATCAGAATGAAATCTTCTGGCCAGGTGACCTTGAAATTGCGCGGATCCCCACGCACCAGCAAGGGCGCATGGCCTAGACGCTCCAGGGCGGACGACTCGTCGGTGGGCACGACAACATAGGCCAAGTCTGCCTGCAAAGCTTGCAAAAGCATGCCTGCACGCGCCATCTGCGGAGTTTGAGCCAACCATAGCCCTTCGCGGTCTATGGTGGCGCCCACCCTGCTGGGGGGCGTTGCGGCATTACGCTTGACCGTATCTGCCACGGGTAGCGCCAATAAGCCCGGCTGGTCATGCAAAAGGCAAGCGTCTATCAAACGGCCCAGCGCTTCGGGAGTCAGCCCAGGCCTGGCGGCATCATGCACCAACACCCAATCGTTCGCCTGACAACCCGCGTGCGATAAGGCGGCACGTACAGTGTCCGCCCGTGTCGCGCCGCCACAGGACACCACCCGCACCCGCTGCAGGTCGGCCAGAACAGCGCCTGCAGTGGTATCGCCTGGTGCTACCGCCACCACCACCCGTGAAAGGCGCGGTTCACGCAGCAGGGCCTGAACAGCCAGCCTAAGCATAGGTTGGCCGGCCAATAATCGATATTGTTTAGGCGTCGCTTCGCCTGCCTCGTGAGGTGCCAAAGCTCGCGAACCTATACCCGCTGCCGGCACCAAGCCTATCAATTCGTTTTGCATGATCGATAGATTTTATAATGTCTGCCTCATGACCGCAGACACCACCCCCACCTTGCTTCCTTCCATCCAAGATACCCTGCGCCAAGTGCGGCCAGGACAGCGTTACGCCCTGCCCTTGCCACCCGGCTCCGGCGATGCATTCTGGTTGGCTCAATTGGCTGCTCAAGCGCAGCGCCCTGTGGTGGTGTTGTGTGCCGACCCTCAGGCAGCGCAACGCCTAACAGATGAAATCCGCCTCTTCGCGCCTCAAAGTCAGGTCCGTCAGCTACCCGATTGGGAAACGCTGCCCTACGACGGCTTTTCGCCGCATCAAGACCTGGTCTCCGAACGTCTGCGCACCCTGCATGCGCTGCTGCACGATGGGGTAGACGTACTAACGGTGCCTGTCACTACGGCGCTGTATCGTCTTGCCCCCCCCAGCTTTCTGGCCGCCTACACTTTCTCCTTTCGCCAAGGTGACAAACTAGACGAACAGGCGCTACGCCAGCAACTCACTTTGGCCAACTACGCCCACGTCACCCAAGTAACGGCTGCGGGTGAATTCTGCGTCCGGGGCGGGTTGATTGATCTGTTCCCCATGGGGTCGCCGGTCCCCTATCGTCTGGACTTATTCGATGACGAGATCGAGTCCATACGCTGTTTCGACGTTGACACCCAGCGCAGCCTGTATCCGGTCAAAGAGATACAGTTGCTGCCGGGCCGCGAGTTTCCCATGGACGAAGCGGCGCGCAATCGCTTCCGGGCGCGGTTTCGCGAAGTTTTCGAGGGTGACCCATCACGCGCTTTGCCTTACAAAGACATAGGGCATGGCATTGCCTTTGCGGGCGTTGAATATTATTTGCCTCTGTTCTTCGATCAAACGGCCACGCTATTTGATTATCTGAGCCCGCAGTCGTTGCTGGTCACGCTAGGTGATGCCGAGGCCGCCATTCAGCGCTTTAGCCAAGATACGCAAAGCCGCTACGCCTTTATCCGCAACGACCCTCAGCGCCCCACCCTGGCCCCTGAGCAACTCTTTCTTGATAACGAATCCTTCCATCTAGGCTTGAAGGAATTCGCCCGCATTGCTTTGGTCGCAGACGGCAAGCTGGCCGATTTTGCAGTCGTGCCCGAGGTCGCGGTGGCGAGACGGGCCGACGACCCTTTGCAGCAACTGCGTGCCGTCGTAAACGGTCAACAATGGCGTGTGGTGTTGTGCGCGGATTCGGCAGGACGCCGAGAAACCTTGCTGCAGATGCTTGGCGAAAATAACTTGGCGCCTGACACATCAAGCGATCTATTGCCGTCCATACAGGATTCCGCGCGCTTTAGCCTGGTGGTGGCACCGCTGCATGCGGGTTTTGGTTTGCCGGGCCATCACTGCCTGCTTATCACCGAGAACGATCTCTATCCCAACCAGGCCACGGGCCTGCGCCGCAAGCGCCGCGCACAAGAACAGCGCAGCAACGTGGACGCCATGGTCCGCGACCTTTCCGAATTGCGCCCAGGCGACCCTGTCGTTCATACGGAACACGGCATAGGCCGCTATCACGGCCTCATAGAGATGGACCTGGGCGAAGGCACCATGGAGTTTCTGCACCTGGAGTACGCCAATGGCAGCACACTCTATGTGCCGGTTTCCCAGCTGCATGTCATCGCCAGGTATAGCGGCACCGATCCCGAACATGCACCCTTGCATCAATTAGGTTCGGGGCAGTGGGATAAGGCGCGACGCAAGGCTGCCAAGCAGGTGCGCGATGCCGCTGCTGAACTCTTGGCACTCTATGCCTTGCGCGCCTCCCGCCAGGGCTTGGCCCTTGATGTTCCACTTAACGATTACCAAACTTTCGCCGAAGGTTTTGGCTTCGAGGAAACGCCCGACCAAGCCGCAGCAATCGAGGCCGTCATCCACGACATGAGCAGCGGCCAGCCCATGGACCGTCTGGTATGCGGCGATGTGGGCTTCGGCAAAACAGAAGTGGCTTTACGAGCCGCGTTCCTGGCTGTTGCCAACAATCAGCAAGTTGCCTTGCTGTGCCCCACTACGCTGCTGGCCGAACAGCATGCCCAGACCTTTGTGAACCGCTTTGCCGACTGGCCGGTCAAAGTCGCTCTGCTATCGCGCTTTCGCTCCAGCAAAGAGGTCACGGCCACCTTGCAGGAACTAGAGAAAGGCACCGTCGACATCATCATTGGCACGCATAAGCTCCTGTCCAAAGACGTCAAGTTCAAACAGCTGGGCCTGGTCATCATTGATGAGGAGCACCGTTTCGGCGTCCGCCAGAAAGAGGCGCTCAAAACCTTGCGTGCCGAAGTTGATGTCTTGACGCTGACGGCCACGCCCATTCCACGCACCTTGGGCATGTCGCTTGAAGGCATACGTGATTTCTCGGTCATTGCCACCGCCCCGCAAAAACGTTTGGCCATCAAAACCTTTGTGCGGCGTGAGGATGACAGCACCCTGCGCGAAGCCCTGCTGCGCGAACTTAAGCGCGGTGGCCAAGTGTATTTCTTGCACAACGAGGTCGAGACCATACACAACCGTCGCGCCCGCCTTGAAGCCCTGGTGCCTGAAGCGCGTATAGGGGTGGCTCATGGCCAGATGCCTGAACGCGAGCTTGAGGATGTGATGAAGGGTTTTTATCAGCAGCGCTACAACGTGTTGCTATGCACCACCATCATCGAAACAGGCATAGACGTTCCTACTGCCAACACCATCATCATCCATCGTGCCGATCGCCTGGGCTTGGCCCAACTGCATCAGCTGCGCGGTCGCGTGGGTCGCTCGCACCATCAAGCCTATGCCTACCTGCTGACTCCCGGTGAAGACGCCATCACCTCTAACGCCAAGAAGCGCCTGGAAGCCATTCAATCCATGGAAGAACTAGGCGCCGGCTTCTACCTGGCCATGCACGATCTGGAAATCCGCGGCACCGGCGAAATTTTGGGTGAGTCTCAATCGGGCAACATCCAGGAAGTCGGATTCTCGATGTACACCGATATGTTGAATACTGCCGTGCGTGCTTTGAAAGCCGGTGAAGAGCCCGACCTGCTGGCGCCTCTTGACGCAGGCTGCGAGGTGAATCTCCATGCGCCTGCCCTGCTGCCCTCCGATTATTGCCCCGACGTTCATGCCCGATTGGGGTTCTACAAGCGCCTGTCGCATGCCCGTGATGAAGACACGCTGTTCGGTATTCAAGAAGAGCTGATAGACCGCTACGGCCCCCTGCCCGAGGCTGCCCAAACCTTGTTGCTGTCTCATCGTTTACGCATTCAGGCAGAGGCATTGGGCCTACAAAAGATAGACGCCAGTGAAACCCAGGCTATGCTTCAGTTCTCGGCCAAGACATCGGTAGACCCGTTACGCATCATTCAGATGGTGCAAACGCATCGCCACATCAAACTTGCCGGCCAGGATCGCCTTAAAGTAGACCTGACAGCTGTTAAAAACCCAGCTAGCGGCAAAGCACCAGAACAAGCCGGCACGTCATCGAATGTGATGGCCCGGATTGAAGCGGTACGGCAGATCTTCAAAGCCCTTGCCTAGCCATTTTTCTTAATGCCTTTACCTTTTGATTCATGAGCATACTTGTCATACAGGCCCCGCACCTTTCCTCCGCCCACACCGAGCAGCTGGCGGCCTTAGCTTGCGCACAAGGCGTTCAGAAACTCAGCCAGACCGCTGCCCGCTTGCTTGAGTTTGACCCTGCCACCTACGAAGAGGTGGCTGCGCGCTGCGCTGAGCTGAATATAGACCTGGCGCGGCTGGATCGCATACAGCCGTTTAGCGATTGCCGCATTCTGGCTATGGATATGGATTCGACCTTGATCAACATCGAATGCATAGACGAAATTGCCGATATCGCCGGTCGCAAAGAGCAAGTCGCCACCATCACCGAAGCCGCCATGCGTGGCGAAATCAAAGACTTTTCCGAGAGCCTGACACGTCGCGTCGCTTTATTGAAAGGCGTGCCGGCACAGGCTTTAGAACGTGTTTATGACGAGCGCTTGCATCTGAATGCCGGCGCCGCCCGGCTGATCGAAAGTGCGCACCAATCGGGACTCAAAACCCTGTTGGTATCGGGTGGATTCACGTTCTTCACGCAGCGCCTGCAAGCACGCCTAGGCCTGAGCGAAATTCATGCCAACACGCTGGAAATCGAGAACGGCCTGCTGACAGGCCGGGTATTGGGGCCCATCATTGATGCTCAAGCCAAAGCAGACAAACTGACGGCCTTGGCACAAAACCTGGGTGCAAAAAACGATCAGATCATTGCCATGGGCGATGGGGCCAACGACCTGAAAATGTTGTCTTTGGCCAAATACGGCGTCGCGTACCGGGCTAAGCCGGTAGTGAGGGCGCAGGCACCGTTCGCGCTGGACAACAGCGGCCTGGACGCCGTGCTGAACTGGTTCGCCTGAACTTAAGCGCCGCAAGCTGCCTTTGCTTGTTAAAAAACCCAGCGCGGGTGCTCGCCCGCCTGGGCTTTTTCTTTACTTACGTACCGGGGTGTAGCCGGCTTCGCGGATGGCGCTTTCAACCGCGTCAGCGTCAGGCGCCCCTTCTACCCGCACCACGTGCGTGGCCAAGTCTACCTGCACCTGCGCGCTTGCGGCGACCGCTTCTACCGCTTTGGTGACCGTCGCCACGCAGTGGCCGCAGGTAACGTCCTTTACTTCAAACTCGATCATGAGCTTTCCCTTCTGCATTACAAGAAACAGGGCTGACATGCTTGATGCAAAAAACCCCGCCTTGCCGCGGGGTCTACATGCACATCAGCTACGCGATAAGCTTACTTGATGTCGCGAACGGGTGCGCCGCTGTACAACTGACGCGGACGACCGATCTTGTACTCGGGGTCGGACAACATTTCGTCCCACTGGGCAATCCAGCCTACCGTACGAGCCAGCGCGAAGATAGCCGTGAACATGGAGGTAGGAATACCAATGGCACGCTGCACGATGCCGGAATAGAAGTCGACATTCGGGTACAACTTGCGTTCGACAAAGTACGGGTCTTCCAGCGCAATGCGCTCGAGTTCCATGGCCAGCTTGAACAGCGGGTCGTTTTCCAGGCCCAGTGCGGTCAACACTTCTTTGCAGGTTTCCTGCATCAGTTTGGCGCGTGGGTCGTAGTTTTTGTAAACGCGATGGCCAAAGCCCATCAGGCGTACGCCCGAGTTCTTGTCCTTGACCTTCTCCATGAACTCGCCAACTTTCTCGACACCGCCGTTGGCTTGCAGGTCTTCGAGCATCTGCAGGCAAGCTTCGTTGGCGCCACCATGAGCCGGGCCCCACAGGCAAGCCACGCCGGCAGCGATGGCTGCGAAGGGGTTGGTGCCCGAAGAACCGCACAAACGCACGGTAGAAGTAGAAGCGTTCTGCTCGTGATCGGCATGCAGAATGAAGATACGATCAAGCGCGCGCTCGACGACGTCGTTGACCTTGTAGTCTTCGCAAGGATTGCCGAACATCATGCGCAGGAAGTTACCCGTGTAGCTGAGGTCGTTCTGCGGATAGATGAATGGCTGGCCCATCGAGTACTTGTACGCCATGGCAACCAAAGTGGGCATCTTGGCGATCAGACGAATAGCCGAGATCTCGCGATGACGAGCATTGGTGATGTCGGTGGAGTCGTGATAGAACGCCGACAGTGCGCCAACCAAGCCGGTCAGCACAGCCATAGGGTGTGCATCGCGACGGAAACCACGCAAGAACGTATGCATCTGTTCGTGCACCATGGTGTGGTTGGTAACCAGACCATCGAAGTCCTTCTTTTGGGTAGCGTCGGGCAGTTCGCCATTCAGGATGAGGTAGGACACATCCATGAAGTCGCATTTCTGCGCCAGCTGCTCGATGGGGTAGCCGCGATAGAGCAACTGGCCTTTGTCGCCATCAATGTAAGTGATACCGGATTCGCAAGACGCCGTGGCCAAGAAGCCGGGGTCATAGGTAAACATGCCAGTCTGGCCATACAGCTTACGAATGTCGATGACATCAGGACCTATCGTACCCTGATAGACAGGAAATTCGATGGCCGCGCTGCCGTCGGAGAACGACAGGGTGGCTTTCTTATCTGACAGTTGCATCTCTCTCTTCCTTAAAAATTTACGGCTGCCGCATTAGCAGAACCAAGCGACGCAGCTCGGGAGTGTCGTACTCGCCGAATAGCTCGCGCTTTGCCAACAATACGTCTAACAAATCGTTGTCACCCATCTCGAACAAAAGAGTCAGGGCGGCAACGTCCTTGTCGGTCAACTGATTCTCGTGCTTATCCAGGAATTCCGTGATGATAAGATCGTTTTCCAGTAGACCGCGGCGAGCTCGCCATCTAAGGCGGGCGCGCTCAAGTTCCGACAAATTGCCCATGGCGTGTCTATACCCTGATTAAATGGTACGACGCACCAGCATTTCTTTGATCTTGCCGATAGCCTTCGCAGGGTTCAAACCCTTGGGACAGACATCGGTGCAGTTCATGATGGTATGGCAACGGAACAAACGGTAGGGGTCTTCCAGATTGTCCAGACGCTCCGCCGTGGCTTCGTCACGCGAATCCACGATGAAGCGGTAGGCCTGCAACAGGCCGGCCGGCCCGACGTACTTGTCGGGGTTCCACCAGAATGAGGGGCAAGACGTCGAACAGCATGCGCACAAAATGCACTCGTACACACCGTCGATTTCTTCGCGGGCCTCGGGCGACTGCAGGCGCTCGCGCTCGGGCGGCGGCTGGTCGTTGATCAAGAAGGGCTTGATGGAGTGATACTGATTGAAGAAGTGCGTCATGTCGACGATCAGGTCGCGCACGACTGGCAAGCCGGGCAAGGGGCGCAGCACGATAGGCTCTTTTAGCTCGCGCAGATTGGTGGTGCACGCCAAACCGTTCCTGCCGTTGATGTTCATGGCGTCAGAGCCGCAAACCCCTTCACGGCACGAGCGGCGAATGGCCAGACTGTCGTCCACATCATTCTTGATGCGCACCAGTGCATCAAGCAGCATTTTGTCGCCGGGCTGCAGCTCGACGTCAAGTTTTTGCATGTAGGGGCGCTCGTCCTTGTCAGGATCGTAGCGGTAGATTTCAAACTTAACGATACGTTTTTCGCTCATGTCGATTCCAGCAACTTAGAAGGTACGCGCCTTGGGCGGGAAGCTTTCAACGGAAAGCGGCTGCATTTGCACCGGTTTGTAGTCAAGACGGCTGCCTTCGGAATACCACAGCGTGTGACGCAGCCAATTGACGTCGTCGCGCTCGGGGTGATCGTCCAGCGCATGCGCGCCACGGCTTTCGGTACGGGCCGCCGCCGAGCGCGTAGTGGCGCGGGCGACTTCTATCATGTTGGTCACTTCCAGGGCTTCGATACGAGCGGTATTGAAGACCTTGGATTTGTCCTTGAAGGAAATATTGGCAGCCCGCTGGGCGATGTCCTCAATGGCGGTGACGCCTTTTTCGAGCAAATCGATAGTACGGAAAACGCCGCAGTGATGCTGCATGGCTTCGCGAATGGCGTTGCCGACGTCTTGGGTTTTTTCGCCGCCGGTGCGCTTTTCGAGGGTGTCGACGCGGTCCAGCGAATAATCGATGCTGGACTCAGGCACGGGTTGATGCGAGTGCTGACGCTCGGGGTGGCTGTCCACGATGTGGTTGCCGGCTGCACGACCAAACACGATAAGGTCGAGCAAGGAGTTGGTACCCAGACGGTTGGCACCGTGCACCGAAACAGCCGCGCATTCGCCGATAGCGTACAAGCCATTGACGACTTGGTTTTCGCCGTCTTTGGGGGCCATCACCTGACCATTGTAATTGGTAGGAATACCGCCCATCTGATAGTGGATGGTGGGCACCACAGGGATAGGCTCTTTGATCGGGTCCACGTTGCCGAACTTGATGGCGATTTCGCGGATGGAAGGCAGGCGCTTGTTGATGACGTCGGCGCCAAGGTGGTCGAGCTTGAGCAACACATAATTGCCATTGGGGCCGCAACCACGCCCTTCCTTGATTTCCTGGTCCATCGAGCGCGATACGAAATCGCGTGGCGCCAAGTCTTTGAGCGTGGGTGCATAGCGCTCCATGAAACGCTCGCCATCTTTGTTCAGCAAGATGCCGCCTTCGCCGCGCACGCCTTCGGTGATCAGCACGCCGGCACCGGCCACACCCGTGGGGTGGAACTGCCAGAACTCCATGTCTTGCAAAGGAATGCCTGCGCGGGCAGCCATACCCAAGCCGTCACCCGTGTTGATGAAAGCGTTGGTGGAAGCTGCCCAGATACGGCCGGCACCGCCGGTGGCGAGCACCGTGGTCTTGGCTTCAAGAACGTAGATTTCGCCGGTTTCCATTTCGAGGGCGGTAACGCCCAGGACGTCTCCGGCTTCGTTACGCAGCAGATCGAGTGCCATCCACTCGACAAAGAACTGCGTACGCGCCGCCACGTTGCGCTGATACAGCGTGTGCAACATGGCGTGGCCGGTACGGTCGGCGGCCGCACAGGCACGCTGCACGGGTTTTTCGCCGAAGTTGGCCGTATGGCCGCCAAACGGACGCTGATAAATGGTGCCATCAGGGTTGCGGTCGAAGGGCATGCCAAAGTGCTCAAGCTCGTACACGGCACTTGGCGCCTCGCGGCACATGAATTCAATGGCGTCTTGATCGCCCAGCCAGTCCGAACCTTTGACGGTGTCGTACATGTGCCAGTACCAATCGTCTTCGCTCATGTTGCCCAACGAGGCACTGACGCCGCCTTGCGCCGCGACGGTGTGCGAACGCGTGGGGAAGACCTTGGAGAGCACCGCGACAGACAGGCCAGCATTAGCCAGTTGAAGGGAGCAACGCATGCCGGCCCCGCCGGCACCTACGACCACCACATCGAAGCGGCGGCGAGGGAGGGATTTCTTGACAGCGGCCACGGCTTACAGACTCCAGAGAACTTTAGCAAAATAGATGATGGACCCGGCCAGCCACAGAATGGTCAGCACTTGCAGCAGCAGGCGCAGGCCGGCTGAGGTCACGTAATCCATCCAGATGTCACGCACACCGATCCAGGCATGCCAAGCCAGCGAGAAAAACGCCAGCGTGGCCAGCAATTGGCCTACGGGCAGCACGCCGACATGGAAAGTGAACAATTGGCGCCAGGTTTCGAAATTCAGTTCGGAACTGAACAATACGCCGAAGAACAAGACCAGCGTGTAGATCGCCATGATGACGGCGGTGCAGCGCTGGACGATGAAGTCTAGGGTACCGTAATGAGACCCGACTACCAGTCGTTTATGACCGACTCGTTGCTGACTTGCCATTACCACGCTCCAAACAGTTTGAGACCAAACACCACGGTCAGGGCCAGGCTGACGCCAAACACCACACCCGCGCTTTTCTGTGCATTGACTTTATCCATACCGATGTGCAAATCAAGCACCAGATAGCGTATGCCCGCACAGAAGTGATGCAGGTAGCCCCAAATGAGCGCCAGCAAAATCAGCTTACAGACGGGGTTGGCGACCCACGCGCTGATAGCGGCATAGCTTTCGGGCGAAGTGACGCTGGCTGCAAACAGCGGCACGAGAATCAGCGGCAGGCACAAAAACAATAAGGCACCGCTGGCACGATGCAAAATGGACGCCTTAGCCGCCAAAGGAAGCTTGTAGTTGAACAATATCTGCGTGGGGCCGATATTGCGAAACTGCGGGCGCGGCTTAGATGAGGAATCGGACATAACAGCCTCGAGGATGATGAAAATATTCGTTTACAAAGGGCAGCCGTATTTTCGCTTATTTGGTCCAGCCCTATCAAATGGCCTTAATAAAACCTGTTAATTCAAACTGTTGCGATAGTGAAAGTGCTGAGTCAGATACCAACCTCGTCGCACTTCGACCGGCCTGTCACCGTATGTGTAGGCTACGCGTTCGACCTGTAGCAGCGGCGTACCCGTTTGTACGCTTAAATGCTGCGCCTGTTCGGTCGGCGCTGCCAAGGCGCGCAGTTTTTCTTCCGCACGCACCATGCTGACGCCGAACTCCGACTCGAACAGCCCGTAAAGAGGAATTTTATGCTCGGCCAACAGCTCAGTGCTGAGGCCCTTGAACAATGCCCCTGGCAACCAGATGTCTTCAAAAATGGTGGGAACGTCGTTGAACGACAAGACCCGACGCAGATTAAACACCTGATCGGATGTGCGCAAATCGAGCTGCTTGGCAACGTCGGCAGGCGGCTTGATACGACTGCATTCGAGCACTCGGCTGGAAGTGGCCTGCTGACGACCGTCGTCGGGAGCCAAACGCAAGAAGCGAAACCGCACCTTGGCTTCGTAGTGGGTTGCCACAAAAGTGCCCTTACCCTGGCGGCGAAGCAGCAAGTTGTCGGCGGCTAACTCGTCGATAGCTTTGCGCACCGTACCTTGGCTGACCTGAAAGCGTGCTGCCAGCTCAAGTTCGCTGGGGATGGGTTCGCCCGGCTTCCATTCGCCGCGATCCAGGCTTTGCAAGAGCATGGCCTTGATCTGCTGATACAACGGGCTATAGGCCGCGCTATGTGCTGCGCGGCCGGTGTCCAGTGCGTAGGGTTCGGCTATGGGTTGATCGGACATGTGGGATGAAAACGACTAGGGCGGCCCCGTGTCCGGGTTCGTCCAACAAACGGGTTATTGCAATATGCGACCCGACAGTAAAACGCTCGACATTTTCGCACGCTTCCCCGAATCTGTCTAACACTCTTATGTCTTATATAAGATATAAGATAATTGACGCGATTTTCCGTTTCCTCTAAGCTTTTATAGATCTAAACTGTCGGCGTCATCCGTTTTAGGATGTTGGTCGGGCTTAGGCTCGCCCGCCGTTACAGCACCCCTATATTCTGTCACTTCCAATTTTCGGAGATCATCCATGTCCAAACCCGCCGTGCGCGTCGCCGTTACTGGCGCCGCTGGCCAGATTGGCTACGCCCTGCTGTTCCGCATTGCTTCCGGTGAAATGCTGGGTAAGGATCAGCCTGTCATCCTGCAGTTGCTGGAAATCCCCGACGAGAAAGCCCAGAACGCGCTCAAAGGCGTGATCATGGAACTCGAAGACTGCGCTTTCCCCTTGCTGGCCGGCATTGAAGCCCATTCCGATCCCATGCAGGCTTTCAAAGACACCGACTATGCCCTGCTGGTCGGCGCCCGCCCCCGTGGCCCCGGCATGGAGCGCGCCGACCTGCTGGCCGCCAACGCCCAGATTTTCACCGCTCAAGGCAAGGCGCTGAACGCGGTTGCTTCGCGCAACGTCAAAGTCCTGGTCGTAGGCAACCCTGCCAACACCAACGCTTACATCGCCATGAAGTCCGCCCCCGATCTGCCGGCCAAAAACTTCACCGCCATGCTGCGTCTGGACCACAACCGCGCCGCTTCCCAGCTTGCCGCCAAGGCAGGCTTCAAAGTGGGCGACATCCGCAAGCTGACCGTCTGGGGCAACCACTCGCCCACCATGTATGCCGACTACCGCTTCGCTACGGTTAACGGCAAATCGGTTCAAGAAACCATCAACGATCAGGCCTGGAACAAAGACGTGTTCCTGCCCACAGTGGGTAAACGTGGCGCCGCCATCATTGCGGCTCGCGGCCTGTCGTCGGCTGCCTCGGCTGCCAACGCCGCCATCGACCACATGCGCGACTGGGCCCTGGGCTCCAAGGGCGAATGGGTCACCATGGGTGTTCCTTCCAATGGTGAATACGGCGTCCCCAAAGACATCGTATTCGGCTTCCCGGTGACCACCGAAAACGGCGAATACAAGATCGTCGAAGGTCTGGAAATCGATGCTTTCTCGCAAGAATGCATCAACAAGACCCTGGCCGAGCTGGAAGGTGAACGCGACGGCGTGAAAGACCTGCTTAAGTAAGCCATGCTTTACCCCGGCGCGGGGCTCGGTCGCGAGCCTGGCGCCGGCAACAGGAGTGCCCATGCGCCACATTGAACATCATGCCCAGTCCCAACAGTTTCTGTACAAGCAAGATGCCCTGACATGTGTGCTGCAATACCACTTGGAAGAGCAACAGGGCAAGCCCACCATCATGGCCATTACCCACACCGGGGTACCCAGCCCCTTGGAAGGCCAGGGAATTGCCGCTGACCTGGCCAAGGCTGCGCTAGAGTTTGCTCGCGGCAACAACTGGAAAGTCAGACCGGTTTGCAGCTATATAGACGCCTATATGCGGCGCCATCACTCATTCGAGCCTCTCAGGGCCTAAGCAGTCTTTTAGCGCGGAATACTCAAGCGCACACGCGTGCCACGACCCGCATTGCCGACAGGCTGCACCGTAAGACGCCAACCGCGCTCTGCCGCCCGCATCTGCATAGACCCGGCATCTTGATCCTCAGCTTCTCCGGCACTGATTCCTTTGCCGTCATCTTCGATTTCCACGACTAGCTCACCGCCCTCATCAAAGGCGCTGACACGCAGTGCGCTTGCATTCGCGTGCTGCAGCACGTTAGAGATAGCCTCGAAAACAATGTATTGCAACTGCCCCAGCTGTTCGGTGTCCATGCTTTCCACTGGCGGCAGTTCGCTCACCTGCCAATGCAATGTCAAACCGGCACTCTCCAGACGCGGGGCCAGGCGAAATCGCATGCTGGACAGCAATCCCGTGACATCCCCGGAGGACAGACCCATGACGTCGATAGACAATTTCAATTGATCCATGGCGTCTCTGAGGGTCTGCGCGACCTGAAGACGACTGTTACGCTCGTCATCCAGTTGCCGTATGGCCGACACCAGATGCAATCCGACGCCATCGTGCATATCGCGCATGATGCGGGTGCGCTCCAGCATGCGGGCTTGCTCGCGCTGAACTATCGCCAGCTGCTGATAGCTATCGTGCAGCTTGCGCTCGCGGGCACTTAAACGATGCGAGAGCGTCTCGAGCAAGCGCTGCCCTTGGTGGCTAACCGCATTAAAGCGCGCAATGACGAGCCAACTTAAAACCGCCGCCTGAAAGAGCGCGCTGAATTGCAAAGCATAGGCGGCTGACGGATCTTGCCACAACCATGTCAGGCTCCAGTCATGCGCGGCTGCAAGCACTCCCGCCACCAGCATGATGCAAACCCAACGTTGGCTCATGCTGCCTTTACGTAGAAAAGCCTGGTAAAGATAATGGACGCCCTGAAGCAATAACCAGGCCGTTTCAAAAAAATACCATGCCACTAGAATGCGCCAATCTTGGCTTAACCAAGCCCCCAGCAGCGCCAGCAAAGAACACAAAATCATCCAACGCACAGGCCAGCGCAGCCACGAAGGCAAGGCGTCGGTATGCTTAGCACGCGCAACATGGCGCGACAGCGCCAACATACTGTATAAAAAGCCTGCGCGGGCCAGGAAAACCAACGCGCCCCACCACGGCCAAGGCAAAGGAACAAATTGAATGCTGTTATTGGCCAAGTAGAAAGCCCAGCTTAAAGCGGTCAACCCGGCATAAAGATAAAAAACGTCACGCCGCCCGCGCCTAGCACCCACTGGCCGCACGCGTTGCGTGCGCCATAGCAGCATGGCCACCACGCCTACCAATAAACACAGCGCCATGAGGCCTACAGAGCCCAGTAGAATCCGCCAAACGTAAGCCGAAGAGAACAGTTGGCCCTGCACATAGCTGGAAGGCCCAAATATGATGGGTGAGAGGCCCGCATGCCTACCCGAGTCGGCACTTAAGACTATGCGCAACACATTGCCTTTGGGCTTGAGCAGCCCCTGCGGCACCGCTATGAATCGAGGGGCCTTCGCGTAATTGCTGCCGTTGCGGTTATCCAGCTTGCCATAACGCACAAGCAAATGGCCGTTAAGCCGCACCTCGGCACGATTGCCTATGCGAACAAAATACAAACCATAGGGCTCATCCGCGACGCCATTGAAATCGAACACCGTTTCAAGCGCAGCCACGCCATAACCGCCCCGCTCCGGGTTGCCGTTCCAATCCCAGGGCAAATCGACACTCACCGGTGCCTGATCACTCTGGGTAAGCCTGGCCTGATTGAGGTGCACGACCTCGGCATACGCAACACCGCCCCATGGGCAGCACAGCACAGCCAATATTATTAGCTGCCAACATTGACGTTGCAGCCAAAGCCATCTCATTTGCCGATCTCTAGCAGACCCAAGCGGCTGGCCTCGAAGACGGCCTCGCCTCGCGAGCTTACCGCCAGCTTGCGGTATAGACTTTTAATATGGGTTTGCACGGTATAGACACTGACATCCAGAACCGTGGCTATTTCACGATAAGAAAAACCCCTGGCCAAAATACTGAGCACGCTCTGTTCGCGAGGCGACAGTACAAGGGTGCTGCCGACGCCCGGCGGCGCCAATGCATCTTGCTGAACAGAGCCCGGCTTGGGCATCGGTGACGCCACTTTGCCCGGCCCTTGTTGAAAAGCGGCCAGCATGCGCCGCGCAACCAGGGGCGTCATGCACGCCCCACCGGCCTTGACGGTTCGAACGGCATCGACAAGTTCGGTGGCTGACACGTCTTTAAGGATATAGCCCACAGCCCCTGCCTGCACGCTTTCCAGGATGCTATCGGCGTCGGCAAATACCGTAATGACCAAGCAATCGCATTGCGGAAAACGACGCAGAGTTTCGGCCATGACTTGCAAGCCGGAGCCGTCGGGCAGATGCAAGTCGGCCAAGAGGACATCAGGGGCTTCTTGGGCCTGAGACAAATCGCTTAAAGCTTGCCGCACCGTGCCCACTTGACGCACAACCTGGAATGCGCGGTCGGATTGCAAACTGCGCACAAAAAAATTACGTGTTTTGGTGTCGTCCTCGAGCACCCAAACCCGCCAGGGGGAAGAATCAGCGCTCGGTACCGCAGCGCTAGAGGGCATCGTATTGCGATCTACCACCGGATAAGCCACCAAACAAAATTCCAATGGTATCAGTTTAAAACATTTTGGATTATTTTGATTTATATGTCCTGTCGCTGCCCGGGCCCGCCCCGACGCCCTTTTTAACAAACTTGACCTTCAAGGTTTGCTTATAGGTCAAAACATTAAAAAGGGCGCTTTGAGACAGGCCCTAGCGAGGCAAGACTCAAGCCGGGCGGTTCTGTTGAATCAGCATCATGATTTCGTACTCGGGAGCACTGCCGTCAGCTGCTTGCGTCCGGTCGATAATCACAACGTAAAGCCGGCCCTCGCTTTCGTACAAGCGCAACCAGGTTGTCAGTGTTTCGCCGTCATCTTCGTCGACTGACACGCCACCCTGATCCGAAAGCATGGCCCGCACGTGTGCAGGTGTGGCACTGTCGTCTTCACCAGTGGCGGGTTCGCCACCGATTTCCATGGAGAAGCTGCCGTCTGCGGCAACAACGAACACCTCTTCCGTGGTGTTGCATTCTTCGAAGAAGTCCAGACGTTGAGCGGCAATGAGTTTGGCAAGCTTGGCATCTACACTGCCCTGCACCTCTTGGGCCTTTGCCGGCAAGAGTGCGTGCCAGATGGTTGAGTCAGGGGCATTGTCCTTGCACAGCACCATGGCGCCTTCATCGGGGGTGAAGGTGTCTTCGATTTGCAAGAAGCGGTAGCCTTCTATGACCAGCTCGTCGTTGACGTCGTGGAACTTGACATCGGCATTGCCCAACCGGATTACACCGCTTTCTGCGTAATGAGGAACCTGGGTAGTGCGGGCTTGCAGAAAGTTGCCAGCAGCAGTGAAGTCGAGCGTATGGTACAGGTGCGAGGTTGGCTGGACGGCTTCGCCGCCGCCACCATCGTTACCACCGCCGCCGCTGCCACCACCACCGCCGCTATTGCTGCTGTCGCTGCCGCCACCACCGCCACCACAAGCCGCCAAGGCGAGCGCGGCCATCAAGGCCATCAGTATTTTGGAGAATTTCATGGGCCTACCCCTATAGAGTCATTATTAGATGTATGTATGGTCAAGCGGCTTTGCGTAGCCCGCACCCCTGTGAGGCTAGAAAAAACGCGCTTTCGCGACGCTTTGCTGCACAGATAAGCCAACTCAGCACACCACTATACTTATTAAACACATCTACTTACATCACATAAATTAGTGATACCCAAGGTCTTATGTCTTATATAAGACCATTGCGGCAAGTTGGGGTTTACCTTTACAATAGGGACTTTCTTAGCCCCTTATTTTTGCAGGCCATACACCATGCTGGAAGCCTACCGTCAACATGTAGCCGAGCGCGCCGCGCTGGGCATCCCTCCCCTGCCGCTGTCCGCCAAGCAGACCGCCGAGCTCGTCGACCTGCTCCAGAACCCTCCTGCAGGCGAAGACGAATTTCTGCTCAATCTGATCACCTACCGTGTTCCGGCCGGCGTAGACGACGCCGCCAAGGTCAAAGCCTCTTTCCTGGCGGCCATAGCACTGGGTAAAACCACCTGTGCGCTCATAAGCCGCAAGCGTGCCACTGAACTGCTGGGCACCATGCTGGGCGGTTACAACATCGGCCCCCTCATCGAGCTGCTGGACGACGCCGAATTAGGCTCTGTAGCTGCCGACGCGCTCAAGAACACGCTTTTGATGTTCGACTCCTTCCATGACGTCCAAGAGAAAGCTCAGGCCGGCAACGCCAACGCGAAAGCCGTCATGCAAAGCTGGGCAGACGCCGAATGGTTTACCAGCCGCCCCGAAGTCCCCGAAAGCCTGACGCTGACGGTCTTCAAGGTGCCCGGCGAAACCAACACCGACGACCTTTCCCCCGCTCCCGACGCCACCACGCGCCCCGACATCCCCATGCATGCACTGGCGATGCTCAAAAACAAGCGTGAAGGTGCTGCCTTCGTTCCCGAAGAAGACGGTAAGCGCGGCCCCATCAAGTTCCTCGAAGACCTGAAAGCAAAAGGCCATCTGGTCGCCTACGTGGGCGACGTGGTCGGTACCGGCTCTTCGCGCAAATCCGCCACCAACTCGGTGCTGTGGTTCACCGGCGAAGACATTCCCTTCGTTCCCAACAAACGCTTTGGCGGCGTTTGCCTGGGCAGCAAAATCGCCCCTATCTTCTATAACACCATGGAAGACGCAGGCGCTCTGCCCATCGAGCTGGATGTTTCTCAAATGGAAATGGGCGACGTCATTGAACTGCGCCCCTACGAAGGCAAGGCTCTCAAAAATGGCCAAGTCATCGCTGAATTCGAAGTCAAGTCCGAAGTCCTGTTCGACGAAGTGCGCGCCGGTGGCCGCATACCCCTGATCATCGGTCGCGGCCTGACCGCCAAGGCTCGTGAAGCCTTGGGTCTGCCCGCTTCGACCCTGTTCCGCTTGCCCAAAAACCCCGCCGACAGCGGTAAGGGCTTTAGCTTGGCCCAGAAGATGGTGGGGCGCGCTTGCGGCTTACCCGAAGGCCAAGGCATTCGTCCCGGCACCTACTGCGAACCCAAGATGACCTCCGTGGGCAGCCAGGACACCACCGGCCCCATGACCCGCGACGAGCTGAAAGACCTGGCCTGCCTGGGTTTCTCGGCCGACCTCGTCATGCAGTCGTTCTGCCATACGGCAGCCTACCCCAAGCCTGTAGACGTCAAAACTCACCATACGCTGCCCGACTTCATCAGCACACGCGGCGGTATTGCGTTGCGTCCGGGCGACGGCGTCATCCACTCGTGGCTCAACCGCATGCTGTTGCCCGATACCGTGGGCACCGGCGGCGACTCGCACACGCGCTTCCCTATCGGCATCAGTTTCCCCGCCGGCTCCGGCTTGGTCGCCTTTGCCGCTGCCACCGGCGTCATGCCCCTGGACATGCCAGAGTCTGTTTTGGTGCGCTTCAAAGGTAAGCTGCAACCCGGCGTCACGCTGCGCGACCTGGTCAATGCCATCCCTCTGTACGCCATCAAGTCCGGCCAACTCACCGTGGCCAAGCAAGGCAAAAAGAACATCTTCTCGGGTCGTATTCTCGAAATCGAGGGCTTGCCCGACCTGAAGGTCGAACAGGCTTTCGAACTCTCTGATGCTTCGGCAGAACGTTCGGCGGCAGGCTGCACGGTGCACCTGAACAAAGAACCCATCATTGAGTACATCAACAGCAACATCGTGATGCTCAAGTGGATGATTGCCAATGGCTACCAAGACGTGCGCTCGCTGACTCGTCGTATCAAGGCCATGGAAGCCTGGCTGGCTGATCCTCAGCTGCTTCAACCCGATGCGGATGCCGAATACGCTGCCGTCATCGAGATCGATCTGGCGGATATCCACGAACCCATCGTGGCTTGCCCCAACGACCCCGACGATGTCAAGACGCTTTCCGATGTTGCCGGCGCTACTATCGACGAAGTCTTCATCGGCAGCTGCATGACCAACATCGGTCACTTCCGTGCTGCTTCCAAGTTGCTCGAAGGCAAACGCGATATCCCCGTCAAGCTGTGGGTGGCTCCTCCCACCAAGATGGATGCTCAGCAACTGACCGAAGAAGGTCATTACGGCGTGTTCGGCACTGCCGGCGCACGTACCGAAATGCCCGGCTGCTCATTGTGCATGGGTAACCAGGCTCAGGTGCGCGAAGGTGCAACGGTCATGTCCACCAGCACACGCAACTTCCCCAACCGCTTGGGTCGCAACACCAACGTGTACCTGGGTTCGGCAGAGCTGGCCGCCATCTGCTCGCGCCTGGGTCGCATCCCGACCAAAGAAGAGTACATGGCCGACATGGGCGTCATCAACAAGAGCGGCGACCAGATCTACCAATACCTTAACTTCGACCAAATCGAAGCCTACAAGGAAGTCTCCGACACAGTTCAGATCTAAGCTGCACCTGTTAAGCGGATACGACGGGGCGGTCTCCACGAGGGACCGCCCCGTTTCTCATACCGGCTCGCAAAGTGTTTAATCGTATTCGCCAAAACATCTGGTTCGCGCCTAAAATGGGTATCATCCGGTCGCGCCGTTTCAAGGTTTTTTTGTTCCAGCCGGTACGGCGCAGCGCCCCCTCTCATGCGGAGTCCCTCATGCCACACAACTTTCTCGATACCTTGAAACCCTTGCAAGCGGGCAAGAAGTCCGGGGCGTTCTATTCGCTGCCCGCCCTGGGAAAAGCACTAGGCATCAACGTCAGCAGATTGCCGGTTTCCATACGCATAGTGCTCGAATCGGTACTGCGTAACTGCGACGGCAAAAAAGTGACCGAAGCACACGTTCGAGAACTAGCCAACTGGCAAGCCAAGGCGGCACGTACCACCGAGATCCCTTTTATTGTGGCGCGCGTCGTACTGCAAGACTTTACCGGCGTACCTTTGCTGGCCGACCTTGCCGCCATGCGTAGCGTGGCGGCAGCACTGGGCAAAGATCCAAAACGCATCGAGCCTCTGGTGCCGGTCGACTTGGTCGTAGACCACTCGGTCATGATCGACTATTTCGGTACCAAAAAAGCGCTTGATCTCAACATGAAACTTGAGTTTCAGCGCAACCAAGAGCGCTATCAGTTCATGAAGTGGGGCATGCAGGCCTTCGATACCTTCGGCGTCGTTCCTCCCGGGTTCGGCATTGTGCATCAGGTCAACCTAGAGCATCTGGCGCGAGGCGTACACGTGGGTAAAGACAAGGTCTATTACCCAGACACCCTGGTCGGTACCGATAGCCACACCACCATGATCAACGGTATAGGCGTGGTGGGTTGGGGTGTGGGCGGCATCGAAGCCGAAGCCGGCATGCTGGGCCAACCTCTTTACATTCTTACGCCCGACGTCGTCGGCGTAGAACTCGTAGGCCAATTACGCGGTGGGGTTACCGCTACCGATCTCGTATTGACGATTACCGAGATGCTGCGCGCCAATAAAGTGGTGGGCAAGTTCGTCGAGTTCTGTGGCCCGGGCACGGCCAGCCTCTCTGTCACTGACCGCGCCACCATCGCCAACATGGCACCGGAATACGGCGCCACCATGGGCTTCTTCCCGGTAGACGAACACACGCTTGAGTATTTCCAAGGCACTGGTCGCACCACCCAAGAGATCGCTGCACTTGAGGCTTACTTCCGTGCCCAAGAAATGTTCGGCGTCCCCTCTGCCAACGATATCGACTACACCCAAAAGCTCACACTAGACCTCTCTACCGTCGCGCCTTCTTTGGCCGGCCCCAAGCGCCCGCAAGACCGCATCGAAATCGGCAGCGTCAAATCCACTTTTACGCGCCTATTCTCCGAACAATCGGCCAACGGCTTCAACCAGCCCACAGAAAAGCTTGACGAGGTTTTCACCACGCGCGACGGCATCCCGGTGCGCAACGGCGACATCCTCATCGCCGCCATTACCTCGTGTACCAACACCTCCAACCCCAGCGTGCTGCTGGCCGCAGGCTTGATGGCTAAAAAAGCGGTCGAAGCCGGCCTGAAGGTGCCCAAGCATATCAAGACCTCGCTGGCACCCGGCTCCCGTGTCGTCACAAACTATCTCGAAAAGACCGGCTTGCTGCCCTACCTAGAAAAGCTGGGATTCAACGTGGCGGCCTACGGCTGCACGACTTGTATCGGTAACGCGGGCGACCTGACGCCCGAGCTCAACGAGGTCATCACCCAGAACGACCTGGTTTGCTCTGCCGTCTTGTCCGGTAACCGCAATTTCGAAGCCCGCATCCACCCCAACATCAAGGCCAACTTTTTGGCCTCGCCCCCGCTGGTAGTCGCCTACGCTTTGGCAGGCACCATACGCCGCGACCTCATGACCGAGCCCGTCGGTCGCGGTAAAAACGGGGACGTCTGGATAGGCGATATCTGGCCCTCCCAAGAAGAAATCGCAGCCTTGCTGCGGTATGCGCTGAACCCCAAAACCTTCCGGGAAAACTACGGGCAGATTCAGATCAAGCCTGGCAAGCTGTGGGAAAAAATCAAAGGAGTTACGGGTAACACCTACAACTGGCCTGCCTCTACCTATATTGCCGAGCCCCCCTTCTTTACCAACTTCAGCATGACGCCCGCGGCAATGCCGCCCGTTCGCGAAGCCCGCGCACTGGCCATCTTCGGCGACTCCGTCACAACCGACCATATTTCACCAGCAGGCTCTATCGCCGAGAACTCGCCCGCTGGTCTGTGGTTAAACGCTCATGGGGTACGCAAGGCTGACTTCAATAGCTACGGTTCGCGCCGCGGCAATCACGAAGTCATGATGCGCGGCACCTTTGCCAACGTGCGCATAAAGAACCTGATGCTGCCCATGACAGCCGATGGCGGTCGTTTCGAAGGTGGCGAAACCTTGCACCAACCCGACGGTGAACGCCTCTCTATTTACGACGCCGCCATGCGCTATGTAGCCGACGGCGTCTCTACCGTTGTTTTTGGCGGTGAAGAATACGGCACCGGTTCGTCACGCGACTGGGCCGCCAAAGGCACGCAACTGTTGGGCGTCAAGGCTGTCATCGCTCGCAGCTTCGAACGCATCCATCGCAGCAACCTGGTTGGCATGGGCGTGTTGCCCCTGCAATTCAAGGGTGAAGACAGTGTTCAGTCGCTAGGTATCGTCGGCACCGAGATCTTCGACATCACCGGTCTGGAAGAACAAATACGTCCCCAGCAAGACGTATTGCTGCACATACGCCGCCCTGACGGTAGCGTTCAACAGGTAGCACTGCTGCTGCGCATAGATACCGCCACTGAAGTCGATTACTACTTGCACGGCGGCATTCTTCCCTACGTATTGCGCGAGCTGCTGGCCACCTGAAACCCCTTCTGTATTGCATAACTATTTGATGTCCGAAACGAATACTACTTCCCGCCTTTCCCGTGACGCCCAACGTCTGGTTGAGCTTGCCCGTTCGTTGGCACTCTCTGGCAGCCATCTCGAGGACAAGTATTGGCAGCTCCTTCTTGGCCAGCAGGTTCATAAAATGCTGCACGGCAAGAAAAACCCAGCGCTGGACTCGGCGCTGGACGTACTGCTCGCCAGTGAATCCGAAGCCTACGAAGCGCTGCTGGAACAGGCTGAAACCGAGTCCGAATCTACGCGCATAGACGAAGATGGCCACGCCTATGACGTGCTGTTGTTTTCCGCTCCTGTCATTGCCTGGACACGCTATCAGCTTCCCCAACAGTACGGCCTTAACAAGACCCAACTACAAGCGTTCAGCGACCTTCTGAAAACCCATGTGTTGGCAGAGGGTGCCCAGTTTGCTCTGCTGCCCCAGCTGGCGGGTTTCGACCAGTTACCCACCAGCTTTCAAGGCACCTACGAACTGACGCTTCGATTGGGTCGAGCTGCTTTGCGAGGGCGTAGCGAACCTGCGTTGACCTCGCATAGCCCCTACGAGGGCTTACTGGCTGACGCCCGCTTTATCGTCGGCGCCATTGTGGTGCCCGCCGATGCCCCACTGTTTCGCTGGCAAAATATCGACAGCAGCCCCACGCGTGACGACTGCCTAAAAGCCTGGAAACTTGCGGCAGAGCCCTTGCTGGAAAAATTGTTCACGGGTTGTAGTATTCAATCCCTGCAACCCGACGCGTATTACGTCAACAACCGCGAAGCCGACCGCCGTATGCGGCCACTGGCTTTGCAAGCCGCCGTCTCATGGCTGCAGAACGTTGCCGGGCTTAGGGCCAATGGCTTGCGCGCCACTGTCGTTGCCTGCGGTCAGAATGTTCCCGAAGAATACCGCATAGGTTTTACCACTCAGCAAGGCAATCAAGTCATCTACGGTTGTGTCTGGCCTATCTTGGGTAAAGACGAAGCCTCTATCGACGACAGTGATCACGATGAGCCCTATGTCACCACCGAGATCATCAAGCTGCTTAACGATTTAGGCATCACCGACGCACGCAGACTGCCGGGGCTGTTCCCACTAGATGCTTGCGAAGATTGTGGCGCCCCCTATTTCCCAGACCCTCTGGGCGACATGCAGCACCCCGAACTGCCCGAAGAAATCGACGTTACCCCTATTCACCTGCACTAACACACCAAGGCGCGGCCCACGCCGCGCCCTTTCCTCGTGGACGCCACGTCCTTGCCACACTCACGCCCACAAACAGGCTTCGACATCTTCTGTCGTGTCATTGACAACTACGGCGATATCGGCGTCTGTTGGCGCCTGGCCCGGCAACTGGCGCAACGCTCCAGCGACTTCAGGGTGCGCTTATGGGTAGATGATCTGGCAAGCTTTGCCCGCATCGAACCCGCCATACAGGCCAACCCAACGACTGTGCAAAAGGCTCAAGGAGTAGAGGTATACAGTTGGGAGCAGTCCGAGCAGGCGAATTTGCTGCCTCTGGACGTCGTCATTGAAGCCTTTGCTTGCGAACTGCCGGTTGGCTACCGTAGCAAGCTTAAAGCCGAGCAGCAGCATTGGATCAACCTTGAATATTTAAGCGCGGAAACCTGGGTGGAAGATTGTCATGGCTTGCCTTCCCCTCAAGCCAATGGCGTCGCCAAATATTTCTTTTTTCCGGGTTTTACGCCTCGTACCGGCGGACTGCTACGCGAACCCTCGTTGCTGGCGCAGCGTGACGCCTGGCGTAGCGACCCTAATGGCCGAACGGCCTTGCTGCAAGGTCTAGGGGTTCCTGCTGCATGGATTGCCGGCGTTCGGGATCAGGGTTGGCAACAGTGCTATGCATTTTGTTATCCCCATGCCCCTCTGCAAAGCATAGTCGATGCCTACCAGGCGCAAGCACGTCCCACCCTGATTCTGGCCGCCCCGGGCGCCCCTGCTACTCGGCAAGCAGGCAATCAAGTCGTGCGTTTCGATTGCCCTTATGTCGACCAGCAAGCCTTTGATCGCTTGCTGTGGAGCAGCGATCTGAATCTTATACGTGGCGAAGACTCTTTCGTCAGAGCCATCTGGGCAGCGCGGCCTTTCCTGTGGCATATCTACCCGCAACAAGAACAGATACACCTCGAAAAGCTGCATGCCTGGCTGGCCCTGCAGCCTTGTACACCCGAGGCAGCTGAACTGATGCTCAGCTGGAACAAAGGTGAGGCAAAGGCGGTCAATAGCCGGTTGCAAGCCTTGCTACAAGCACCCCAATGGCAAAACTGGCAAGCCAGCGCTACGCGGTTCAGTGAGGAACAAGCCGGTCAGCACGACCTGGTCATGCAATTGCTCCAACTCGTTCAGCGCTCACAATAAGCCCAAGGCCTGTACGCCGACCCTGCCCAGATAGCTATCGGGCCACGCCAGCTTATATTTCAAACGCGAAAAAATCCCGAAAAGGTTAGAATAGGGAGTTTTGTTAATTGTGCTCCGGGCTCATCTTCTGGTCTGCTGGAGCCGCCGAAAACCTCCGGAGTCGTCATAGATGAAAACCGCACAAGAACTGCGCGTAGGTAACGTTGTCATGGTTGGCAGCGACCCGCTCGTCGTGCAAAAAGCCGAATACAACAAATCCGGCCGTAACTCTGCCGTTGTCAAACTGAAATTCAAGAACCTGCTGACTGGCTCGGGCAGCGAATCCGTTTACAAGGCCGACGAAAAATTCGATATCGTCGTGCTCGAAAAACGCGAATGCACCTACTCGTATTTCGGCGACCCCATGTACGTTTTCATGGACGAAGAATACAACCAGTACGAAGTCGAAGCCGACAGCATGGGCGATGCTCTGGACTACCTCGAAGAGAACATGTCTGTTGAAGTCGTGTTTTACGAAGGTCGCGCCATCTCGGTAGAATTGCCCACTATTATCGTCCGCGAAATCACTTACACCGAGCCAGCCGTTAAAGGCGACACCTCGGGTAAAGTGCTCAAGCCAGCCAAAATCAGCACCGGCAAGGAAATCGCTGTGCCGCTGTTCTGCAACCTGGGCGATAAAATCGAGATCGATACCCGCACCGGCGAATACCGCAGCCGCGTCATGTAATATCAGCAGGGCTGCTTAAATAAAGGCCACTTTCGCATATGCGGCAGTGGCCTTTATTGCAAGCGGTCGTCGTCCAGAAAATCCGGTACGGGCACGACCGCAATACCCTCTTCCAAAAGTTCAGCACGCTCTTCGCGCGTGGCAGTGCCACGAATAGCGCGTTGCTCGATCTCGCCCTCGTGCATACGACGAGCCTCTTGAGCAAAGCGGTCACCCACGTTGTCAGTATTGCGCAACATGTGGCGCATGAACTGCAAGACTTGTGCCTGCATCTGAGCCGGTGTTGGTGTTGGCGCCCCCTCGCCGGACTGCGCTTCTGATGCAGCTTGGCTTGAGGAAGCAGCAGGTTCACGCCCCTTACCCATGTTCAAACGCGGCGCCGAAAGCATCTTGCTGACCTGCTTGCTTTCGCAAAACGGGCAAGACAACAGGCCGCCGTCACGTTGGGTTTCGTAAGCCTCGGTAGACGCAAACCAGCCCTCGAACACGTGGCCCGATTCACATTGAAGATCAAAAACTTTGAGAGACATGTCTCTATGATGGGGACTGCGCCCTTAAATTGCAAGGCGTCTGGGCGGGTGCATGGCACCCACCCGCAACGCCAAGCAGGGGCTTAGTCTTTCTTGCGCTCATCTGTTAGCTGAGGCAAAGCCAAACCACGCTCTGCCGACAACAAACCCACCTGGGTGTAGGTAACCAGTTTGTCGCGAGTATCGGTAATATCGAGATTGCGCATGGTCAGCTGACCGATGCGATCCAGCGGCGAGAACGTAGACTCACCCTTTTCCATGGTGAGGCGCTCGGCCTTATAGGTAAGGTTGGGTGATTCGGTGTTAAGCAACGAGTAATCGTTGCCCCGGCGCAGCTCTAAGGTGACCTCGCCGGTAATGGCACGCGCCACCCAGCGCTGCGAAGCCTCGCGCAGCATGATGGCCTGAGGGTCGAACCAGCGGCCCTGATACAACAGGCGACCCAGCTTGCGGCCGTTCTCGCGGTATTGCTCGATGGTGTCTTCGTTATGAATGCCCGTCACCAGACGTTCGTACGCAATGTGCAGCAAAGCCATACCCGGAGCTTCGTAGATGCCGCGGCTCTTGGCTTCGATAATGCGATTTTCGATTTGATCGCTCATACCCAGGCCATGACGACCGCCAATGCGGTTGGCTTCCAGGATGAGTTCAACGCTGTCGCGGTATTCCACGCCATTCAAGGCGACCGGCACACCTTCTTCAAAGCGTACGCGAACCTCTTCGCGAGCCACGGCGACCTCGTCTTTCCAGAAAGCGACGCCCATGATGGGCTGCACAATTGTGATGCCCGAGTTCAGGAATTCCAGATCTTTGGCTTCGTGCGTAGCACCCAGCATATTGGAATCGGTGGAATAGGCTTTTTCGGCCGACATTTTGTAGTCGAAACCGTTTTCGCGCATGAAGGCCGACATTTCGGCGCGGCCACCCAATTCGTCGATAAAGACCTGATCCAGCCAGGGCTTGTAAATACGTAAAGCAGGGTTGGTGAGCAGGCCATAACGATAGAAACGCTCGATATCGTTGCCTTTGTAGGTACTGCCGTCGCCCCAGATGTGGACGTCGTCTTCTTTCATGGCAGCCACGAGCATAGTGCCCGTTACCGCACGCCCCAGAGGTGTGGTGTTGAAATAAGTGGCGCCCGCCGTGGTGACGTGGAAAGCATTGCACTGCAAGGCCGCAATACCTTCGGCAGCCAATTGCTGACGACAGTCGATGAGGCGTGCGTTCTCGGCGCCATATTCTTTGGCGCTACGAGGAATGGCATCGTAGTCGGACTCGTCTGGCTGACCCAGATTCGCCGTATAGGCGTAGGGAACGGCCCCTTTCTGGCGCATCCACAACAAGGCTGCGCTGGTATCCAGCCCGCCCGAAAAAGCAATACCGACCTTCTGGCCGACAGGTACGTTTTGAAGAATGGTAGTCATGACATCACGCGAAAACGGCAATATTCGATTTTACACCGTAGCCCCATGGGAAAGCGCGCCGCACGCTGCTAGCGAGGGATTTGAACAGACTGAAGATGACATCAAGGCGTCAAGTTTCGCTGACTTCAGCCCAGGCTTGTGGCGTGTCGATATCCCAGAGTACTCCCGATGTAGACACGGGCACTTCACAAACGCGCCCTTCTTCGTGCAGTGCAGCCAGCAATATGCGAGCGCCCACATCGCCCTGCATCTGTCGCAAAGCATGCACCTGAGCAGGCGCCCACCAGACAGGATTACCCAGCTGGCCCTCGTAGCTAGGCCGACAAACCGCCGCTCCCCTTGAGCCGGCGCGTATCAAGGCTTGCATGACCTGAGCCGTCACCCCCGGCATATCGCCCAAACAGACCAAAGCCGCATGCCCCGCCGGCACCTCGTGAGCGCCCGCGCTAAGCGAAGCGCCCATACCCTCGGCATAACGAGGGTTATGAATGAAATGTACCGGCAGGTCTTGCAGTTCGGCCCTGACCGATGCTGCATCGTGCCCCAGCACCACCACAACCTGGTCGCACGCTTGCAAAG
Source organism: Mesopusillimonas faecipullorum (assembly GCF_020539505.1). Taxonomy (GTDB): domain Bacteria; phylum Pseudomonadota; class Gammaproteobacteria; order Burkholderiales; family Burkholderiaceae_B; genus Mesopusillimonas; species Mesopusillimonas faecipullorum. Next base: position 106,041 of record NZ_JACDXW010000001.1, read on the forward strand.
CTTGCTGCACCACGGTGCGCACCATGGCTTGCCCCTGCACAGCCATGAGCAACTTGTTCTGCCCCGGCATGCGCCGCCCCATTCCCGCCGCCAACACAATGGCGGTAACCGGCATCGTAAACGTCTGTTCAGGCAAGCCTGCCGGGTTCATGGGCTTGGTACTCAATATATTTCCTTCATGGCTTTTCAAGCTCGGTCAGTGGCTGCCCCACACTACCCGCGTAGAACACCACCAGCTTCACCGTATCTTGCCCCATATTGCGCCCATTGTGCGCCGTGCCGACTACCTCGACCAGTACATCACCCGCCCTCAAGCGCTTGACCGCACCACTTTTGAGCGCGACTTCGAGTTCGCCTTGCAACACATAGGCAAAGGAAGGAACGGAATGATGATGCCACCCGGTGACTGCACCCGGTGCGATGTCGATACGCATGGCCGTTACCTCTGCTTGGCCTTGCGGGTAGACCAAGGTGCTACCGTCCCAACTGCTTTGCGTCTGTGCCAAAGGCGTGACCGTCACCCCCGGCGAGGGTTCCAAAGCCCAAGCCGCTGGAACCACCACAAAACCTATCAGCCCGGCGCACCAATGCCCAAGCCCCCTTCTTGCTAGCTTTCTCATATTTGCCCCTATGCCATGACCTTGTGGAAAAGACGCCCCTCGCTACACGCCAAGCTAGCGTAGCGATCGACTGATTTGGGGTCAATGCCCTGTTTAGGGTTGAAAGTGCTTTGGCGTCGGCTTTCGCAAAAAGCCGTCAACTGGTAGACTTACGGCCTGTTTTGCGGATACTGGGCAGCAACGGACACGCTCAGTTAGCGGTCGCCTGCGGGCCTTGCAGAACAAAAGTGTCTCCGTAGTTAAATGGATATAACTTTCCCCTCCTAAAAAATTGGGCACCCGGGCGCGAAAGCCCCGATGTGAATGCGCTTAAATTCGGTGAAACCCCTGCCCCTGAGGCGAGGCAATACCGAGCGAATCCCGCCTTATATGGCGAGCACGTGTAGAGACTCGACAGGCGCGACCTGCTGTCGCTTAAGCGACATGGTCAAGATAGAGTCCAGACCACAAACCCTGTGGGGGCGGCGAAAGCCGTAGTGGTAAGAAGGGAAGATTGCAGGTTCGATTCCTGCCGGAGACGCCACACCGCTGATATAATTTTTCCGTCTTTTGGGGCGGTAGCTCAGCTGGGAGAGCGTCGCGTTCGCAATGCGAAGGTCGGGAGTTCGATCCTCCTCCGCTCCACCATATATTCCAGTCAAAACAAGGCACTACGTTTAGTGATGTAGCGCCTATCTTCTTCCTGTCGGCGTGCGCTTGCCGTGCCCCGACCAGCTTCACGATTCTGCGGGGTTGCTAGCCAGCTTGCGGCAGGGCTGGCTAGCAACCCTTGGAAAATCAACTAGGAAATGGGCATACTCGCAGTACAGCAAAGCACCCCTTTGATTAATCATTAAAAATGGGGGATTACCAGCCTAAGCCACTCAAAACATAGGCATTAAATTAGTGGATTTCCGCGACCCGGAAGGAAATTGGTACCACTTGGTTCAGTCACCCGCAGATTGAAACTGAACACCATGAAATTAAAAAGACGTTTTGAGAAAAACACCGGTCATATAAAAATACCATTCAAAGTCCCATCATCGAAACTTCACTTGATCTTGCTTGTGATTGCCTGATACTCTCAAGTCTTTCATCAGATTGAACATTTTTTGATATCAAATTTTTGTGCAAATGACCTTTTTCTGGTCAGATCACCAGATCGCGATATCAAAAAGCGCTTTTATACCCCCTTAAATGCTGAAATCGTCTACTCGCCTGAATTCCGGCTAGCAGCGGTGGCTTTCCGAAGTCGACGATTCACGGGACTGTTCAGGAATTACGACTCGATGGTGAATATCGTAAGCCTTGTGTTGCCTTGTTATTAAAAAGGAATTTTTATGCCGCTACATGCCAAAGACGACATACGCAACGATCTGCTCGATGACATCTATGCTGCTACTGATCTCTCAGTAGCCATACCCAAGTACAAAATCCCGGACCAAGAACGCGAACCTCGGCACGCTTACCAAGCGGTCCACGATGAGCTGATGCTGGATGGCAATTCTCGTCAGAACCTAGCCACGTTCTGCCAGACTTGGGTCGACGAGGAAATACACAAGCTGATGGACGAATCGATCGACAAAAACATGATCGATAAGGACGAGTATCCGCAAACCGCCGAAATCGAAGCACGCTGCGTACACATGCTGGCCGATCTTTGGAACTCGCCAGATGCCGCCAATACCATGGGGTGCTCGACCACAGGTTCTTCCGAAGCGGCCATGCTGGGCGGTCTCGCGCTGAAATGGGCTTGGCGTAAAAAGCGGAAAGCAGCTGGGCTCTCAACCGACAAGCCGAACCTTATTTGTGGCCCGGTACAGATTTGCTGGCACAAATTCGCCCGCTACTTCGATGTCGAGTTGCGCGAAATTCCAATGGAGAACGGGCGGCTTATCATGAGCCCCGAAGAGGTATTGAAGCGCGTCGATGAAAACACGATTGGCGTAGTGCCAACGTTGGGGGTGACCTTCACTTGCGAGTATGAACCGGTCAAGGCAGTGCACGACGCACTAGATAAATTGCAGAAAGACACCGGTCTGGACATTCCCATTCACGTTGACGGGGCGAGCGGCGGTTTTCTGGCTCCCTTTTGCGCACCTGATCTCGAGTGGGATTTCCGCCTGCCACGCGTCGTATCGATCAACACATCCGGCCATAAATTTGGGCTTGCGCCGTTGGGAGTGGGTTGGGTCATTTGGCGCGATGCCGCGCATCTGCCTGAAGAATTGATCTTCAACGTGAACTACCTGGGTGGCAATATGCCGACCTTCGCGCTGAACTTCTCGCGCCCTGGTGGTCAGATCGTGGCGCAATACTATAACTTTCTGCGCTTGGGCAAAGAGGGTTACCGTCGTATCCAGAGCGCGTGCTATGACACTGCCGCCTACCTTGCAACCGAGATCGCCAAGCTGGGTCCATTCGAGATCTTGTTCGACGGCAATGCCAGCAAAGGGATCCCAGCGATGTGCTGGAAAATCAAGGACGGCGTGAATCCTGGTTTCAGTCTTTATGACTTGGCCGATCGGCTGCGCTCGCGCGGCTGGCAAGTTCCTGCCTACTCGATGCCGGCCAACCGCGAAGACTTGGTGGTTCAGCGCATCCTGGTACGCCATGGTGTCACCCGTGACCTGGCGTCCTTGCTACTCGACGACTTCCGCCGCTGCATAGATTATTTCGCTGCTCGCCCGGCCTCAGTGCCGCTTGATCAGGAAGAGGCCGGAGGCTTTCATCATTAAGAGACGCTCCCGTCTACTTCTTCATTAATCGCTATACGGGTCAGGTAGATATCCACCTGACCCGTATAGCGCCTTGCAGCCATGAGTGGGTAAGGGAAAAGACCATGTCAAACACTACAGGCAAGCCAGCGGTTCGGCAACTTAGCATGCTCGGATTTTTTGCCATTACTGCTTCGATGGTAATGGCCGTTTACGAATACCCCACCTTCGCAACGTCAGGCTTCAGCCTTGTGTTCTTTTTATTGCTGGGAGGGCTTTTATGGTTTATTCCTGTTGGTTTGTGCTCAGCAGAAATGGCCACAGTAGAAGGCTGGGAAGAAGGTGGTATTTTTGCATGGGTCTCAAATACGCTTGGAGAGCGCTGGGGCTTTGCCGCTATTTCATTTGCTTATCTGCAGATCGCTGTCGGCTTTATTCCCATGCTTTACTTTGTACTGGGCGCTCTGTCGTTCATCCTTAACTGGCCAGCGCTGAATACCGACCCAGTTACCAAAACCATTGCAGCGCTTATTATTTTATGGCTCTTGGCGCTCACTCAGCTGGGTGGCACGAAATACACGGCGCGCCTTGCCAAAGTCGGTTTTTTTGCAGGGATACTATTGCCAGCTCTGGTTTTGGTGGGTTTAGCCATTGCCTACCTTACTAGCGGCGCTCCACTGCAAATAGAAATTAGCGCAGCAAGTTTCTTTCCCGATTTCACCAAAATTGGCACCTTAGTCGTATTCGTTGCCTTTATCCTCAGCTATATGGGTGTAGAAGCCTCCGCCACCCATGTTAATGAAATGAGCAACCCAGGGCGCGACTACCCAAGGGCCATGTTTCTGTTAATGATTTGCGCCATTGGTCTTAGCTCAATTGGTGGTTTATCCGTTGCTTCCGTTATCCCTCACAACGAAATCAACCTCTCCGCAGGTGTTATGCAAGCCTTCGATGCCTTGCTAAACCATTTTGGCAGCGGCTTAACGTGGATTGCGAGAGTTATTTCAGCCCTGCTGCTATTAGGGGTATTGGCTGAGATTGCCGCTTGGATTGTAGGGCCTTCGCGCGGCATGCTCGTTACCGCCCAAAAAGGCATCCTCCCGCAAAAGCTGGCTAAAGTAAATAAAAATGGCGTACCCGTTGCGCTGGTATTCTGCCAACTTACTCTTACAAGCATTGCGTTGATTGTATTGACCAATACCGGAGGCGGCAGCAACCTTTCGTTCCTGATTGCTTTGGCTTTAACCGTGGTGATTTACCTTACGGGGTATATCCTGCTGTTTTTAGCCTATATTCACTTGATTCGTAAACAGCCTGAAAAAAAGAGAGCTTATAACATTCCAGGAGGCACGACATTCAAGGTCATAATCGCCTTTATTGGGCTCGCTATTTCTATTTTGGCCTTTTTGGTTTCCTTCGTACCTCCCAGCTCGTTACCAGGTAAAGAAGCCACCGACATCTATGTTGGTCTGCTGGTCGTCAGTTATATCATTATTCTCTTGCTCCCCTTTGTTGTTTACGCCTTGCACAACAAGGCTGGTAAAACAACCAATGTGGAACTACAACACATGACCGCCGACACCAGGCCGGCGTATCACCTCTGGATTCACCCCAGAGCACGTGAGACGCATCATGTCGTCGTGACTCATGATCAACCCATACCAGAGCCCAAAAGCTAAGCCCACTCAAGGCTGATATGAGCTTCAATGACAAGGCAGCAGCCCGCATGGACTGCCTTGTCATTGCTAACCCGCTTCCGCTTTTATTTCAGTTCATTCACTTTCGCTGACGCCACGCCGCCATATGTCTTGGTCAATTCATCAAGAAGGCGGCTCAGGTCTGCCGCAGGGTCACCTTCCGCTCTCCATGCCATACCGATGCGCCGGACTGTTTGTGGAAGGGGAACCTGCACGATGCTCAGCAGCGCCGTCTCTCCCAACTGAGCCTCGCCTTGTGACGCCAAAGCGAGTCGCCCGGTCTGGACGGTAAGCGAGCGAGTCAAGGCTGAGCTACCTGCACGCAAACGTCCAACAGGAGGTGGTAGGCCCGCATCGGCAAAAACCTGATGCAACACAGTTTCGGCAGGCGAATTTGCAAGCGGCAACACCCACTGATATTTCAGAAGGTCTGCCAAGACAGGATTGGGCAAGCCAAAAATCTCATGTCCGCTGTGAGCCACTACTGCCAGTGAGTCTTCTAACAACACTTTCTGCTGCACGCCGTCGGGGGGAGGAAAGCGCAATGCGCCCAGCAGAATGTCAATATCAGCGCGCAGGAGTTGCTCGACCAGAACCTCATAGGTTCCATCAATGACACGAATATCCAGTTCTGGATGCGCAAGTAAAATATTATCTACGGCCCTAGGTAAAAAAAGCGATATCGATAAAGGCAAGGTGCCGATGACCAGTTCACCACGCACCTCCCCACGCCAAGCGGCCAAGTCAGAGCGCAAGGCACGCAACTCCGCAAACGAGAGTTTGACACGACGTAAAAGAGCCTCCCCAGCCGGTGTCAAACGCGTTCCACGGCTTGACTTATGAAAGAGACAAACGCCTGCAAGACGCTGCAACTCTTCCAGTCTGCGGTGCACTGCGGGCTGTGTAACGTTAAGGTGTTCAGCCGCACGCACTTCACTTCCACACACGGCAACCGCGGTTATCGCATGCAAGCTTGTGGGCGACACACGAGCGGCGAAGTACCGGGCGGAATTCAGTATTTTTTTGTCAGGCTCTCCTAGAACACGGGCTTCTTTCGCGCCTTGCTCAAGTTGCGATAAAAACGCCTCGACTCTTCGAAAGACCAGCTGACCTGGAGTTGTGGCCGACATTCCTCGTGCGCCGCGATCAAACAGCGAAACACCCAAAGCTTTTTCAAGATCTTTGACTGCTCGAGTAATCACTGGCTGCGATAAATATATAGCTTCAGCGGCATGCATAGCCCCCCCGTATCGGGCTACAGCAGCGGCACAGCGCAGCATCCGCAGAAAATCGAGAAAAGGCGCGTCGCGCTCAAGGTTCATGTGATTAGACGAAGGGCATCGTTAGGGCTGGTTACTACATACATCGCATGACTCAGTTTAATGCGTAACTTAAGTAGTCGCCCCTGATTTATTCGTAAGCCATTGATTTTGCTGGATATTTTCTTCATTCCGGCGTATAATTTCTCCCGTTCTGATAGCGCATCCGCCTTGATTTCTGGGAGTTTCGTGCCGTGATGTTCACCTGCCCCGCCACCGACGATTTCTTCCGCTCGCGCATCGACCAGATGATCGATCTGCGCCATCCGCTGGCGGTGCTGTCTTCGCGCATGCCCTGGCAGGAGATCGAGGCGCGGGTGGCCCACCTGCTGGTGCGCAAGGCCCACGCCGGGCAGGCCATGCCCGATCTGGATTTGTTCGGCGAGAAGCCCCAGCGCAAGGCTGCGGCCAGCAAGGCCGGGCGCCCGCGCGTGGCGCTGCGCATCATGGTCTCGCTGCTGTACCTCAAGCACGCGTTCAACGAGTCCGATGAAGGTGTCGTTGACCGCTGGGGCGAGACGCCGACCTGGCAGTTCTTCTCAGGCCAGGCGTACTTTGAACACCAGCGTCCCTGCGACGCCACCACCCTGGTCAAGTTCCGCCAGTTGCTCGGCGAAGAAGGCGTGGAAGAACTTCTGGCACAGACGATCAACGTGGCGCTTGAGATCAAGCTGATCAAGCCGCAGGAGCTGACCCGCGTGATCGTGGACAGCACGGTGCAGCACAAGGCGATTGCGCACCCCACCGACAGCCGCCTGCTGGAGACAGCCAGGGTCAAGCTGGTCGAAGCAGCCAAGGGTGCCGGCATCGACTTGAAGCAGACCTTTGCCAAGGAAGGCAAGGAGCTGGGCCGCAAGGCCGGGCGCTATGCCCACGCGCGCCAGTTCAAGCGCATGCGCCGCGCCATCAAGCGCCAGCGCACCATCGTCGGGCGGCTGCAGCGCGAGATCGAGAGGAAGATCGCCACTGGGGCCAGCGCCATCGGGCAAGCCGTGCGCCAAGCGCTCGCCCAGACATTGAGCAAGGCCGCGCGCATCGTGGCCCAGAGCGGCCAGCGCAAGGCGGTGGATGGACAGCCCAAGCTGTACGCCTGGCATGCCCCGGAGGTGGACTGCATCAGCAAAGGCAAGGCCAAGCAGCCCTACGAGTTCGGCGTGAAGGTGGGCATTGCCAGCACGCTCAAAGGCAACCTGATCGTGGGCGCCCGGGCCTTCCACGGCAACCCGTACGACGGTCACACACTGCGCGAACAGCTGGAGCAGGCCACGATCCTGATGCAGGACAGCGATGCAAAACCAGCGACAGCCTTTGTCGATCTGGGCTACCGGGGGGTGGATGCGGACAACCCGGATGTGCACATCGTGCACCGGGGCAAGGCCAAGCGGATCAGTGAGCAGGAAAGAAAGCTGCTCAGGCGGCGCCAGGCTATTGAACCCATCATCGGACACCTCAAGGCCGATCACCGCATGGATCGCTGCCACCTCAAGGGCGAAACGGGTGACCGCCTGCACGCGGTGCTGTGCGCGGCCGGCTACAACATCAAGTGGCTGCTGCGCATGATCGCCAGGAAGGGGGTTACCTTCCTCACAACCATTTTGTTGTGCCTGCAGCAGGCCAGCACGCAGGGGCGTTCTTGGCTGGCCGCTGTGATGGGCATGCGCTCTTGGGCTGCTGATGGCCGATCAACCCTGGCCAACCGGCTGACCTTTGGTGCTGGCAGGCTCTCTCAGGCTTGAAATGAATATTTCAGGGCCGACTAAGTATTACCAGATACTGCCCTCGTTCAAGCCCGCAGGAAAGTAAAGTTGCCCTTGACACCGCCCTCAATTTCGCCGAATATATCGTACGATACATCTTACGATCTAAAAAAATGCACTTTCGCTTACCTTTCCCTCCTCGCCCCCACACGCTTTCCATCCTTCCCGAGTCGGCTTTTGCGGGTGACGAAGGCAGGCATTTAATGCGTGGTCGCAAGGTGGGGGCTGAAGATCTGCAGCTCATGCTATTGGCTCTGCTTGAAAAACAAGGTAGTCATGGCTACGACCTGATCAAAGCGCTGGATGAGCTCAGCAACGGTTACTACAAGCCCAGTCCGGGCGTGGTGTATCCGGCGCTTGGGCATCTAGAAACATCGGGTTGGGTGGCCTGTTCCCGCGAAGGCGCCAAAAAGCGATATGAACTCACTACCGCCGGCACCGAACATCTGCGTACCCAGCACACGCGGGCGCAACTGCTGTTCAAACGTTTGCAGCACGCCTCTAAACGTATGGCCTGGTTGCGGCAAGCCATGGACGGCCAGCCCCGCGAGCTAGGCCCGGAAGGCGAAGACTTGGCAACAGGTTGGCTACCCGAGCTTGTCGACATGCGGCGAGCGCTGCGTATGGCATTGATGAAGCACACCGACGCTACGCCCGCCACCCAACGTAGGCTGATAGCCATACTGCAACAAACCGTCAAGTCTATAGCTGCGCTTGATGAAAACCCAGGCGGGTCAACCTCACCCGCCACCAAAGAATAGGAAATCCACACTATGAGTCGACCAGAACTGAACGTTGAACGTGTACGCCACGAACTGAAAATACGTCAGCTTACGGTAGCGAAGGTTGAGCGCATTGCCGATTTGTTGGTCCGCGTAACGCTGACCGGCGATGATCTACAAGATTTCGTTTCCGCCTCCTTCGATGACCACATCAAGGTGTTTTTCTCCGAACAACCAGCCACCCCTGTGCCCTTGCCTGCCTTGGGCCCCAACGGCCTCGCTTTTCCCGAAGATCAGCCCCGCCCGCAGGCGCGCGACTACACCCCTCGCCGCTTCAATGCTCAGGCCCGAGAGTTGGAAATCGAGTTCGTTCTGCATGGCGATGGCCCCGCATCTGAATGGGCGGCGCAAGTACAGCCGGGGCAAACTTTGGTCATAGGCGGCCCACGTGGCTCGTTCGTCGTACCCACGGCTTTTGACTGGCACGTGCTGATCGGCGACGAGACGGCTCTGCCCGCCATAAGCCGCCGCCTGGAAGAACTGCCCGCTGACACTCACGCCATCGTGCGTATTGAAGTACCGCAAGCTGCCAATGAAATCCCTCTGCAAAGCAAGGCCAAGCTGGATTTGCAATGGCTGCACCGCAATGGCGCTCAGCCAGGTGCCAGTACCCTGTTGCCAGAGGCGGCCAAGAAGCTGACCTTTCCGACCGGTGAAGGTTATGTATGGGCGGCTGCGGAATCCGCAGTGGCCAGAGCAGTGCGCGAAGTCATGGTGAATCAGCACCAAATCGGCAAGCGCCGCATACGCGCCTCAAGCTACTGGAAGCACGGCGCCTCGGGTGTACACGAAACACTGGACGATTAAGCCTCAAGCCGCCCGCAGCACGCTTGAGCTATGTTTTCTTGCGGCCCACAGAAACACGGGCCGCAAAATACATATAATGAGAATCTTTATTATTCTCAAGAAGCTGAAAAACATGAAACGAACAAGCCGCTTGCTCGGTCTTTGTACTGCCCTAGCCCTGACAATGCCCGTCATGGCTTTCGAATTGGTACACGATGGTGGCACCCTTACCCTCGATCAATCGCCCAGCACCATCGCCAGTTTTGACCTGGCCGTGCTAGATAGCTTGAATGAGCTTGGCATTGAGGTAGCGGGCGTACCTAAGTCGACTTATGCCGGCAGCCTCGAAAAATACAATCAAGCGGCAAAAGTAGGCACGCTGTTCGAGCCCGATTACCCTGCTCTTGAAAAGCTTTCACCCCAACTGATCTTCGCTGGTGGGCGTTCGCAAAAGGCCTTGCAAGAGCTCAACAAGATTGCTCCCAGCGCCAGCCTTAACGCCGACCCACGCGCATTTATGGAAAGCTTCCGCAGCAACAATATGGCCCTGGCCAAAGCATTCCAAAAAGAAGAACAAGCCATTCAAGCCATCGATGAAGACCTTAAGGCTTTGCATGCTGCCAACCAAGGCAAAACCGGCGCCTTTTTGTTTGCCATCAACGGCAATGTCATGGCGCACGTACCGGGTGATCGCTTTGGGTATGCCTACGAGCTGGCCGGCTTGAAGTCGGTGTTGCCCGCCAAAGCTCCTGACGCCGTTGCCGCACCTCGCGCCGAGCCTGGTTCGGAAGCCGCCAAGGCAGCTGCGGCAGCCAGGGCCCAAACGATTGCCGCTATTGCCCAGGCCGAGCCCGACTGGTTGATCGTCCTTGATCGTGGCGCGATCAACGGCGGTGAGAAAACCGCAGCCAACACCCTGGCCAAGCACCCCGAATTGAGCCAGACTCAAGCTTACAAACAAGGCCGCGTTTATTATGCGGACCCCAACGGCTGGTATGTGATTGGTGGCGGACTGGGCAACTTGAAAGCCATTACTGCGGACATGCTGGCCACCATGAAGTAATTTGGGGCAGCCACGATGCGGCGTCAGCTTGGACACATAATATGAATGACGATATTGCCCCAGGCCCGGTCAGCAGGCGCTTATTTTTTGCGCTGTGGCCTGCCGCCGCCGACGCCGCTCGTATCATGCAGTGGGCCAACATCGCTCACCAGGCCTGCGGGGGCCGTATCATGCGGCCCGAAACCTTGCATCTCACCCTGGCGTTCCTGGGCAACACCTCTGCCGAGAAGGTCATCGCTTTGCAAAGTGCCGCAGCTGAGTGGACGGCACAGGCTCGGGCCATCACACTAGAACGTTTTGGCTGTTTTCAGGGCCCACGCGTAGTATGGGCCGGCCCTGGCGCCCAAGACACCCATGCACAGGCCTGGCTGCAGGCGCTACACGACGATTTGTGGATGCGTCTGGAAGCCATGGGGTGGCAGCGGCCCGACACGGCATTTCGCCCCCATGTGTCCTTGTTGCGCAAAGCCTCCACCAATCAAACAGCGGCCTTGTCCGCCCCAGCTCCGTTGACTTGGCTGCCCGAACAATGCGTGCTGGTGGCCTCGACTCCTGGTGAAACTGGCTCTTACTACGAAGTGCTGGCGCGCATGCACCTGCATGTCAGTCAATAACGGCTGCCGCCTGCTACGGTAAACTCGACCTCCCGCCCCGACGCGCGCGCCCGTCGACTGAACCGAATTTTCCATGACCCCCGCAGCAGACCCCACCTCTTCAACCCAGCAGGCCCACCCCCACCTAGCACGCAATCTCGCCAACCGACACTTACAGCTGATAGCCATAGGTGGTGCCATCGGCACCGGGCTATTCATGGGCGCCGGCAAAACCATCTCGCTCGCGGGCCCTTCCATATTGTTGGTGTATGCCATCATTGGCGGCATGCTGTTTTTTGTGATGCGGGCCTTGGGCGAACTGCTGTTGTCCAACCTGGAATACCGTTCTTTTGCCGACGTCGCCGGCGACCTGCTCGGCCCCTGGGCGCAGTTTTTTACGGGCTGGACATACTGGCTATGCTGGATCGTTACCGGTGTGGCCGATGTCGTGGCCGTAGCAGGCTATGTCTCATTCTGGCTACCCGAGCTCGCCCCCTGGATACCGGCACTCGGGCTGATTTTGCTGCTGTTGGTGTTGAACCTGCCCACCGTACGCAACTTTGGCGAAATTGAGTTCTGGTTCGCCTTGATCAAGCTGATTGCCATTGCCGCCCTGATTGGTGTGGGCGCCTATATGCTCATCACCCGATTCGAAACCCCCAGTGGCACGCAGGCGTCCATCAGCCATTTGTGGTCGCATGGCGGATTCTTTCCGAATGGATGGTGGGGATTTGTTGCCGGATTCCAGATCGCCGTGTTTGCCTTTGTTGGCATAGAGTTAGTAGGCACGGCAGCCGCCGAGGCAAAAGACCCCGAACGCAATCTTCCCCGGGCCATCAACTCCATCCCGATTCGTATTGTGGTGTTCTATCTAGGGGCTTTGTTCGTCATCATGACGGTAACGCCTTGGGATCAAATCAACCCCGAGGTCAGCCCTTTTGTTGCCATGTTCTCGTTGGCGGGTCTGGGTATCGCCGCTCATGCAGTCAATTTCGTCGTGCTGACGTCCGCGGCCTCCAGCGCCAATTCGGGCATTTACTCAACCTCGCGCATGATATTCGGCTTGGCCGACAGCGCGCTGGCGCCGCGCTTGCTGGGCAAGCTGAACAAGCGCCAGGTACCCGTTAATGCCTTGTTTTTCTCCTGCGTATTTTTACTGTCCGGGGTCGCGCTGCTGTATGCCGGTAAAAGCATTATCGAAGCCTTTACCGTCGTCACAACGATTTCCGCACTGCTGTTTCTATTCGTGTGGTCCATCATTTTGCTTAGCTATGTGCAGTATCGGCGCAAGCGGCCGGCCTTGCATCAGGCCTCGCGTTTCAAAATGCCCGGAGGCCTGCCCGCTGTGGTCATGGTGCTGGCCTTCTTTATTTTTGTACTATGGTCGCTGACGCAAAAACCCGATACCGCCGTAGCGCTCATGATCACACCGGCATGGTTCCTGCTATTGGCCCTCATTTACTGCTTTGTGCGAAAACGCACGCCGGAGACCCCATGAACACCCTAGACTCAAGGTTGTCCGGCTCTCCCGCCGCTGTAGAGTTAGCATGGAATGAGGGTGAAGACGCCCACCGCGCCCTCTGGCGAGCCGATTTACACGGCGCTGCGCCCAAGCGCATTCAGGCGGCGGACGACACCATCAAGGCCGACGAGGCCTATCGTCTGATCAGCCAAGGCACCGCCCTGCTTTGGCGCGGTGACTTTCACAACGCGCGACAACTTCTGAAAGCCCTGGCCACACGAGTCGAGCGCAGACAAAAACGCAAGCCCCAAGAAACTGAACCCGCCCCGGCTGAACGTTTTCACCAGCATAGGTTGCAGCTTTCGCAGCGTGCACAAATCCTGAATCGCTTGCTTATCCCTCTTCAGGCAGACCTTGCTATACCGCTGCGTCGAGCGCCCGACGTGTCACAAGCCTGCGCAGCTGCCTTTACGCCGCTGGGCGATGCCGAGCTGATTCCCTTACGCGCTCTGCAAGGTTATATAGGCGCTTGGGAATGGCAGAAGAAAGGCGTCGAGGTGGCTGGTTTAGCTGAGCGCATTCATGTGCCGCATGGGGTGTATTCACCTATACGCGGTGAATACCTGCCGCTGCTGATGCAGGCCCCCTTGCCTGCGCATACGCAACTGGCTTTTGATATCGGTACCGGTAGCGGTGTGTTAACTGCCTTGCTGTTGCAAAGAGGCGTGCCTCGCGTGGTGGCCACCGACATCAACCCGCGCGCGCTGCAAGCCGCCCAAGAGAATCTTGCGCGCCTGCACTACACCGATAGAGTCGAATTACTGGCTCGCGATCTCTTTCCTGAGGGCAAGGCCGACCTTATCGTTTGCAACCCACCTTGGCTACCTGCCAAACCCACCAGTCAGATCGAACAGGCCGTATACGATCCTGGGCACCGCATGTTGCAGGGTTTCTTGGCTAAGGTGACAGCCCATTTGCAGCCTGGGGGCGAGGTTTGGTTGCTGATGTCTGATCTGGCCGAACATCTGGGTTTACGCGAACCCGAATGGCTGCGGCAGACCATCCACGCAGCAGGCTTGACTGTTATCGAAAAACGGGACACCCAGCCTGTTCACGGCAAAGCGCAAAACACCGACGACCCCTTGTACGCGGCACGCAGCAAGGAAACCACCAGTCTTTGGCGTCTGGCACCTCTTGCACCCTGAACCGCTGCCGTTACCTGGCACCGGTACGCTTGGCGAGCATGTCCATGACCGCTCGCAAAGTGGGGTTCATGGGAAGATCCAGTGTCTGACCATCTGGCAACCGACGTTGAAACCAGCGTACATACAGGCGTTCCAGCTCGCGACTGGCGGCCATACGCGACAACTCGGCATCAACAAGTGCACGCATAGCGCTATCGTCGTGTGCAAAGGCAATACCGTAAACGTCGTAAGAAACCCACGGGCCCACCAAGCGATATTGATCGCGTTTGTCCTGTTCAGCCAACAAGGCGTACAGAAGCACCTCATCGCCCAACAAGGCTTGCACTGCCCCGATTTCGAGTGCCTCGAAGCCTGAGGGGTAATTATCGAAAGCCAGCAACGTGGCACGTGCCCCCCTTTTCTCCAACCACTGCGCCAGCGCTTGTTGTGCAGTGGTGCCTGCCACCACACCAACGCGCTTGCCGGCCAGTTGATCCACCGACCGCAGATCCGCCTGGCGGCTGATCATCAGCCGCGCGCCGGTAAAGAAAATCGGGCTAGAGAAAGACACCCATTGGCGCCGCTGGGCTGTATCGGAAGAAGCACCGCACTCTAGGTCTATACGGCCCTGCACCAAGGCTTCAAAGCGATTTTCCGCCGTAACAGGCACCCACTGCGTATTCAAGGGCTTATCTAGTCGGCGAGCAACCGCTTCTATCAGGTTCTTGCATATATCTATGCTGTAGCCCACAGGACGGCGCCAGGCTTTGGGTACAAAAGAAAAGGGCAAAGCATCTTCGCGATAACCCACTTTTACGGTTGCCGTTTGGTGGATACGAAGCAAGCTACCGGTCAAGACTTCTACCGGCTTTGCTTCTTGACTCTGCGCCAACAACTGAGGCGCATCCATGGTTTGCGCGTGGGATACGTTCAGCCCTGTTGTCATAAGCAAGCAGGCCAGCCCAAGCATCAAGCCAGCCACTTTGCTCTGCCAGATTTGAAACCCCGTGCTCATGTCATCAACCCTCGGCTGCAGGGCGAGAGGCCGTCTCAGGGCGGGCACCTTGCCCCGAACCCGAATCATGCGTTGTAGAGGCCTGGGCCTGGTCTTGGGGAGTTTGCAATCCCCCCTCCCACTTGGCCACCACTGCCGAGGCAATACCATTACCCACCGCATTAGTGGCCGAGCGACCCATATCGAGAAACTGATCTACACCCATGATCAGCAACAAACCCGCTTCTGGAATACCGAACTGCGACAACGTGGCCGCTATGACTACCAAGGAAGCACGCGGTACACCCGCCATACCTTTGGAAGTCAGCATCAGCATGGCCATCATGGCCAGCTGCGTTTCATCTTGGATAAGCTGATTGCAGCCATAGCCCACAGCAATGCCCAAAACCAAGGCAAAACGGTGCTATTATCCAGCGAATTACTAAGGAAAAACCATGGTTTTCTTGCGTTTATCAGTGGCACTGACTGCCATGCTTACCCTAGCTGCATGCAATAGCTCCGACGACTCCGAGCAGCCCACTCCCGAGCCTCCCAAGCCCAGCTACCCCACCACTCGCAGCGGCACTGACAGCGACGTTTACTTCGGTCGCGCAGTGGTCGACCCCTATCGCTGGTTGGAAGACATAGAAAGCGCCGAAACCGATGATTGGGTTAACGCGCAAAGCCGGCTGACGGCCTCGCACATCACCGCCATGCCAGACTACGCCGCGCTCTCTAAACGCATGGCCTCCTTTTTCAGCCCGACTGTCAGCACGGCCAAAAGCAGGAGCGTGCAGCAAAACAAACAACAGCATATTCAAGGCGTTGAAGGCAAAGACGGTAAGTTTTATTATCAGGTCCAGCAACAACGGCAGGGCCATGATTTCTTGCGCCCCACAACCGCGACCGAGTTCGTTTCGGTAGACAACGTCATCTATGTCGCCGATAGTGCGCAAGATGTGCAAAACGCCCAGGCATTAATAAACGCCGACGACTTTCGCATAGAGCCGGACGACCACATTGAGCTGCAAGGGCACCAGGTATCGGACGACGGTAAGGTGTTGGCCTACGCGATGGTACGCAATTACGCAGACCTAGCCGAAGTACACCTCATTAATCTCGAACGCCCCCAAGATGGCCCTTTCCTGAAAATACAGAATGTGGTTGCCGGGGCCTTTACTCTACTTGAACAAGGCGTCACTTACTCGCAACCACGCCATACATCCAACCCCCACGTTTCTCCCATCACCTACCAAGCACTGCATTATCAGCCGTATAACGGCGCAAGTGCACAGACGTGGTTTCAGGCCGGACAATACGATTCACTCGCACCGGATGCCGTACACGAAGGGTATCTTTACTATAGCCTGGCTACTGACTTTTATGGCGCCATCGGGCGGGTAGACTTGGCTCAAGCTGAAAAAAGCGGCCAGTTCATTCTAGATTTGCGCGAGCAAAATCACACACTGGGCCTCGTAGGCCCAAGCTCCGAAGACCCTAGCAAGCTTCTGGCCCTCACTTCGCACGGGGCAGGACTGAGCCGTTTGGTGGAGTTCGACCCTAAGAACCCCGCCCCCCAGAACTGGCGCGAAATTTTACCTAACAGCCCACCAGGCACCACTGAATACGTCAATCAAATTCAGAATTGCGGATCGGATTACTATGCCGAGCACTTGGTATCGGGTAGCAGCAAGCTCTTTCATTATGATAAGAGCGGCAGGCATGAAATCGCATTGCCCTCAACCGGCGCCGTTGTTTATATGGATTGCCTGAAGACAGACGAGCAAACACTGCTGCAGTTTTACTTTTCTTCGCTGGCACAACCGACTATTTCTTTCACCTACAACCCCACTACACAAGTTACGGTGCGCGGCGCCACACGGTTTTACGAGGGTTTTGACCCTACACAATACGAAATGCGGCGCCTAATCGCTACCAGCAAAGATGGCACTCAGTTCCCCATCTACGTCGCGCACAAGAAAGGCTTGGAGCCCAAGGGCGATGCGCCCACTCTAATTTACGTGTATGGCGGTTTTTTCGCGCCTATGACCCCATCTTTTCAAGAGAAGCTGATTCCGCTGCTGGAAAGCGGTGGGATATACGCGATTGCGCAGGTGCGTGGTGGGGGTGAGTTCGGTATGGCCTGGCATGATGCCGGGCGATTACTGAACAAGCAAAACACCTATGACGACATCGCGGCAGCGGCCGAACACCTGATCCATACCGGCCTGACACAGCCTGGCAAGCTAGCCCTGCAGGGCGAATCCAATGGGGGGCTGAGCACCGCCGTGCTAGGGCTACAACGCCCCGACTTATTCTCTGTTGTGTTCCCCACTGTGGGCGTGTTGGATCTCGTACGCTACGATCTATTTTCGTCAGGTCTAGGGTGGCATGGAGACTACGGCGCGACGACCCAACAGGCTGAATTCGAAAACCTGATGAAGTTTTCGCCCTTGCATAATGTCAAGCCACAGAGCTACCCGCCCACCTATGTTTTTACCGGCAAAACGGACGGGCGCGTCATGCCCGCACATAGCTACAAGTACGCTGCCACGCTGCAAAACACAGCAACCGGTAGCAACCCCTATATGCTCTATGCCTTCCCTAAAGATGGGCACAGCCTTTCGAGCAATTGGCAGCAATACCTAAACTATATGTGGACGGCGTTCTTTCATCATACGAACAGCCACTACACACCGCCCGTTAATTAAGCCTATGTACGCGCGGCAAGCTCAGTTGTCGCGCGTCTGCTGAGGCGTCTCGCCGAAGGCCTGACGGTAGGCCTTCGAGAAATCCCCCAGATGCGAAAAACCGAAACGCATCGCGGTTTCGCCTACTTTGGCTCGTCGGCCCTGCAGCAGCAATGACTGCCGCACAGCCTCGAGACGTTGTTGACGCAGCCACTGCAACGGCGACTGACCGCATTCATCCCGAAACAAAGCCTGCAAACGCCGCACAGATAAGCCGCAATGCGCCGCCACGCGGGCAACGGGTAGATCTTCACCCAGATTATCGAGCAGATACGTTTGCGCCATCCGCACCGCAGACGGAGCCCGAGGGGGTGGGGCCGGCCATAAATGCGGTGCCATATTGTGCGGCTGATGCAGCAGCAAAGTGGTAGCTACCAGTATCTCGGTTTGGGCCAGTAATGCCGCATAGCCGGCCAGCTGGCTTGCCCCTTGCCCTGCACAGCGGGAAACCCATTGCAACATGGGCGCCAGCGCTTGCCAGCCTACGGCATGTGCCGGCATGACAGCCTCGAAGCAAATGGGGGGTGCTTGATCATGCCCGGTTAAACGACACCAGGCATCATGGACCGCTTGAGCATCTAGCCGCAACAACACCTGCTCGTAATCTTCGCCCGCCGTAAAGTGAAAGCGTCGCCCAGGACTGATGATGAAAGCCGTGCGCGGAGTGACGTCAAGCGTGGCTCCATCGAAATAAAACGAAGCTTGCCCTTTTACCGGGAGCACCAGCAGGTAGTAGTCGCTGAGCCCATCGGGGTCGACGCTGACACCCGCGCCCCAAGTTAAGCGCAATAACGAAAGCCTGCCACAAGACAGCACATCGAGCTGATTGCGTATCTTCTGGCCCGGTGATGTCAGGCGTAAGCGATGCGGATCGAGCACCAAGCTGGTGCGCAACCGTGCTTCTTCGAGATCGCCGGTGTCTATCAGACGGTGCTGATCGAAAGGCGTAGTGGAAAACACAGAAGAAACCGCTTGGCCCATTTGTCTACCCCCTCCTTTTTTCTTATCGTCCCCCGAAGGCGAGAGATTTATTTTATCTATATGACGCTTTTTCGTCAGACAACGCGCAAAACCGATAGACGGCCCTCAGGAATCTGGCCGACCATGTGAAGGAAATTCAAACCCTATATTCATAAACAGAGGAGCGTAGTAATGAAAATTGTCTTGATTCATGGTTCTTGGCACACCGGCGAACACTGGCAACCCGTCGCCGATCACCTGCGCAAGGCAGGTTACGAAGTGCACACCCCCACCGTTGCCGGCCATGGCAAGAACGTCGATAAAAACGTCAATCATGCCGACTGCACCCGCTCTATCGTCGATTACATCACAGCCAATAATCTGAGCGATTTCGTGCTGCTGGGCCACAGCTATGGCGGCACCATTATTTCAAAGGTGGCCGAGGCTGTTCCCGAACGCATACGCCGCCTGGTTTACTGGAACGCCTTTGTCTTGAACGACGGCGAATCGCTTAACGACGCCACCCCACCGCATTATCAAGCGCTGTTCGACCAAATTGCGGGGGCCAGCACCGACAACACCATCATGCTGCCTTTCCAGGTCTGGCGTGAAGCCTTCATCAATGATGCCGATCTTGAGTTGGCCCAACAGGTCTACGATTCCTTGTCTTCCGAACCCTATCAACCTTTCGTAGACAAACTCGACCTGAAAAAATTCTATACCCTGACCATGCCGCGCAGCTATATCAACTGCACTGAAGACATCGCCTTACCGCCGGGTGAGTATGGCTGGCACCCTCGCATGTCCAGCCGCCTGGGGCTGCACAGACTGGTCCAGCTTTCGGGCAGCCACGAAGTGATGTTCACGGCGCCGGCGCGCCTGGCTGAGGCGATTATTGCCGCCGCCAGAGATTAAGCCGATAACACGGCCAAGGCAGCCTACCAGGTTACCCCTACCCCTAGCGAATAACGGATTTCGCGCGACGTGCCCTGGTGGCCGCTAGCCACGCTGCTATAACTGGCTTTGGAATACAGCGACATCCACTGTGTCATGCTGTAGCGCAGGCCCAACTCGGCGTTAAGGTCGTAGTATTTGCCGCTGCGCAACCCCCGGTAAACTTCCCCGTTGGAAAACAGCTGCCAGCTTCTGCCCCCGAAGTAACGCTGGTAGTTCCAGCTTAGGCCCAAAGACTGAAAGTGCTCATCGTCGCCGTCTTGATACATGAAACGTGTGCGTGTCACCAGAGCCGACATAGATAATGACCCTAACTCATCGTCCCAAAACTGATAACCGGGGCCCAGGCCAAAAATACGTTGTTCAGAAGGGTCGACGATATGATCGCGCTCGAAACGCACACGCCCCTGCATGAACAATTTAGGCGAGAAGAACCTATCTACCGTATAAGCTGCGCCGTAGTTGTTGGTTCCCACCACTTTGTCTTGCGTCTTGCGTAAGTAATGCAGTCGCAAGCCATGCCGCCATAAGCCTCGCCGTGCGCTGACGTTGGCCGCCGCACTCCAGCTTTGGTTACGCGAAGAGGCATTGGTAGCGTCTAGGGCAACGTCCAGGTTGCCGGTCAGCAACCAGTCTTGCAAGAAGGGATGCGGTCTGACAATGCGGCGAATATCCGTCAAGCCGATTTCTCGCACGGGGGCCGTTACGTCCTCGGCACCTGCCGGCACACCCACCTGCGCGGGCAGCTCACCCGGCGCTATGGGCACGACCTTACCTTCGCTGCCCGAAGCCACCAAACGCGCCTGGTAATCGATAGGCAGACCCTCCGCGCGCAGGGCCAGGGGGTCTTGGGTTTCCAGCTTGGCCACCTGATCCCAGGCAATATGCACATCACCGGCATATTCTGTTTTCAGCACCAGCGTGCCCGCATCCATCAGCAGCACCTGGCCCGTCAGTCGATCACCGTTGGCGAGCACCACGGTGTCTGCCCTTGCTGCCGCTGCGGCAAAGCCGCACGCCACCGCCACCAGTACTGCCAGTCGGTCAAAATGAAAACGCCTTACCCTCACGCGCCTGTGCTCCTGTTCAAACCACGAAGAAAGCGTCATTGTACAAACCCGGAATGACTCGCCTACCCTAAATAGGCGTAGTAAGGTATCGGGAAGCAACACCGACTGCTTCCCAGGGAGACACCTATGCCCTATGTCATTACCTTGCACCGCGTTCAAGAAGCCACGCAAGAATCGCCCCCCGCCCATACAGCACGCGTATTGATAGACCGACTCTGGCCGCGCGGCCTGCGCAAGCAAGCATTGGGAGACATACAGTGGCTGCACGACGCCAGCCCCGACACCGCACTGCGCAAAGGCCTGCACAGCGGCGAGCTCTCGCCTAAGCAATTCAGCCGGCAATACCAGCAACAATTGCAGCAAACGCCGGATACCCTGATACCCCTGATGAAACTGGCCCGAGCAGGCGAGCTGCAATTGCTCACCGCCACCCGAGACCCGCAGAACTCTTATTTGACGGTACTACGCCAAGCCGTGCTCGAAGCGCTGGCCGAAGAAGACCGGGAATGCGACGGCGGTGAACCCAGCTCGCCGGTGTGCTATGCGCACTTGAAGGAATGAAACGGCTAAGGATGTAGAGGCTGATCCAGCATGGATAAGGCCCTGAACCTGAAAACCAGCCGGCTTAAGAAATTCCTGTAGCTGCCGTTAAGCCCCTTGACGCGAGAGAAGATGGCCTTGCTCAGGCAGCAAGCTGCTTGTAACAGCACCGCAAATCTCCCTGACAAGCACTAAATCTCCTCAAGCTCTTGCCGTAAACCAGCATGTACAGGAAATACAGGGCCTGCCCAACACCCCGGTGAAGGGCCAGGATTCCACCCGGAACGGGTTTTCCTGGTTAACCGGCAGCCTAGCTGCCGCTGCCTTTCCCTCACAGGAGCATCAAAATGTCCGTAATCAACACCAACTACCTGGCACTGGTTTCGCAGAACAACCTGAGCAAATCGCAAAACGCCCTGGGCACTGCCATCGAGCGCCTGTCCTCCGGCCTGCGCATCAATAGCGCCAAGGACGACGCTGCGGGTCAGGCTATTGCCAACCGCTTCAGCGCTAACATCAAGGGTCTGACCCAGGCTGGCCGTAACGCCAACGACGGTATCTCCATCGCTCAGACCACTGAAGGCGCGCTGAACGAAATCAACAACAACCTGCAACGCGTTCGTGAGCTGAGCGTACAAGCCGCCAACGGTACAAACTCAGACTCTGACCTGAAATCCATCCAAGACGAAATCAATCAGCGTCTTTCGGAAATTGATCGCGTTTCCAGCCAGACTCAGTTCAACGGTGTTCGCGTACTGGCAAGCAACGACAACAATCTGCAGATTCAGGTCGGCGCTAATGATAACGAGCTCATCACAATCGGGTTGAAGCAGATCAACAGTGAAACGCTTGGCCTTGGTGATTTTCAGGTTCAGAACAAGACTGAGCTTGCCACCGTTACAAACGGCAACGTTGGCGCAGCATTCACCTCGCGCACGATTGCTAATGACAGCAACAGTCCAGCTATCGCGGCAGAAGGTCTCTATGCATTGAAAGACGGCTCTGGATATGTAGTAAAAGCCGGAGGTGATTACTACACGGCGACGACCACTTCCGTAACCGATGGGGTTCTTGCTGTTACGGGGTGGGATTCTAGCGACACGGCTGTTGATGTTGACGATGTTGACGTTGACGGTGGTGACATTCAGTCGGGACGGGCAACCATCGCTTTGACAGGTGGTACTACGTACAGTGCCATTCTCGACCAGAATGGTACAGCCACGGGTGATTACGTCACTCTCGAAGCAGACGGTAAGTACTATGATTTGTCGTTCAATGCTGCTGGCGCTGGTACTAAGGCTACGGAAGCCTCTTCACTTGTCGTTACTACAGATCGTACTGTTGACGCACTGAGCACTCTGGACAAGGCATTGGCTCAAGTTGACTCTCTGCGCTCAGAACTCGGTGCAGTCCAAAACCGTTTCGAGTCCACCATCGCCAACCTGAATAACACCGTCAACAACCTGTCCGCAGCCCGCTCGCGTATTGAAGACGCCGACTACGCCGTCGAAGTCTCCAACATGACTCGCGCTCAGATTCTGCAACAGGCTGGCACCTCGGTTCTGGCACAAGCCAACCAGGTTCCGCAGACTGTGCTGTCGCTGCTGCGTTAATCATGGCGCGATAATAATTATGCCGCTTCCAAGCCTCTCGTATTTCGTTAGTAAATATTTGATTCGCTTGGAACAACGCTTGCCATTGAGGTTAATGGAAAGCGGGTATTAATTAAGAACAGCCTTCCGTTTTTTCGGAGGGCTGTTTTTTTTCATATAAGACTACTATTCCTGCCCTTATCCAGATTACGGCGTTGCGTAAGAAACAGCTGCTAAGCCAAAAAGACTTAGAAGAAGAATTTGAAAGAAGCATTGGGCTTTATAGCTGACTTTGATCATAAAACACGCTATAGATATGTGTAATGACCCCGCAGTATCTGCTCAGCTCCCCCTGGTATCTAAGTCGGTATTACCTAGGGTGCTGGCTTCCGCTTGATAGATGTGGAAAGCCCCTTCAGGTTCCCGCTTGGTGGCGCGCCATAAACTCTTACTGGCCAGTTTCCGCCTGTTATTGTGAAATCCCCAATCTCCGCAGTGGGTAGCTTTGTCACTGTAGGAAGAATAATCCAAGGTGTGTGGTGAGCGTTTCCCTCAACTATTCTCGTCGGAGTTTCAATTCGTGCCCAATGGTCGTTTACAGGATGGAATTTAATATTTATCTCCTGTTTTATTCTGTTGAGCGTAACGGTCAGGATGTTCGCTCCCACCGTGTTTTCAAGAGCGGAAACAGACCGAATCCTATCGACAATTATGCTCTCTTGGTACTCAACATCACCAGTTTTTTTATTATTTCCGCGTCATTGTGTAAAAGCTGCTGAGGTATGGGGGAACCTAGGCCATCCATAACCATGCCTCTTGATGTCCCTGGTTGTTGCCAAGAAAGGTCAGACAAACCATGAAAGAATCGAGGAGCGCATCCTTCAATAGATGCCTTTTTTTGCCCGACCTTTCTGTCAATTCTAGCGAAAAAAGGTCCAAAGCATCTGTTCTGATAGAACCGTTTGTAGCCCGCCAAGGACACCATTAGCTGCCCTTGGTTAATGGTTTTCTGACTCAAACTTTCCGCTGACCTTTTGATTATTTTGATAATTTCATGTACGGAATTCTCTCTCCTTCCCTCTAGTATTCTTCTAATTAACCATTCATCGGTTGGCATGTTTTGCAAATAAGCAATACCTGAGTAGCCCACACAGAAAACCCCATCAAATGCTTCGTAGACGACGGTTTTGTTGGAGATGGTGTCATGCTGTTCTCCTGACGGATGCAGAGTCAGAAGGCGATCTGAACCATGTATGACAACATCGCGGCGGCAAAGCGAAAGAATAAGGGTCATGGCTGGGGCGCTAAAATTTATGGATGTCCGATTCTATCTGGATAGTGTGTCGCTTCCCCCATTCCTCACAAGTCTCCCACTGCATTCCTCATGTCTGCCGTGCCAGTGTGTGTAGCAGGCTGTAGGGGTAGCCTCTGGCTTGGGGTAGGATGCGGCTGATGCGTTGCGCCACAGCTAGCGAATAGCAACGCCCGCTTCGGTGAGTGCTGGTTTCACAGCCCCTTAGGCCTTCGGGTTCTTGGAGCTGTTTTCTTGCTGCACTGGACGGTGACAGCTCAGCTTTCCTTTTAATCATTTTTGTAGTAACGTACCTACAAAATGACAATGGAGGTGCCTGATGAGCATCACGACCCTATCTAGCCGAGAATTGAATCAAGACGTCACGCGAGCCAAGAAAGCCACCAAGGACGGCCCGGTGTTCATCACGGATCGGGGCAAGCCCGCTCATGTGCTGTTGAGCTTCGCTGACTATCAGCGCTTAACGAAACAGCGGCGCAACATTGCCGACGCACTTGCAATGCCTGGTGCTGAAAACATCGAGTTTGAGCCGCCGCGCGTCACTATCACAGCCCAGCCGGCCGACCTCTCATGATGTATGTGCTCGACACCAACGTATTGTCCGAGCTGCGCAAGGTGCGGTTTGGCAAGGCCGATGCGAATGTGGCGGCTTGGACGGAAAGCGTCGATGCCGCCGACCTATTCGTATCGGCCATCACCATCATGGAACTGGAGCTCGGCGTTCTGTCGATTGAACGCAAAGATGCAGCCCAGGGCGCCATGCTGCGCTTATGGCTAGAGCATCACGTACTACCCGAGTTCTCCGGGCGCACATTGCCTATCGACACCGCTGTGGCGCAGCGCTGCGCTCGTCTGCATGTACCCGACAAGCGCGGCGAGCGTGATGCACTGATTGCGGCTACGGCACTGGTACACGGCATGGCGGTAGTAACGCGCAATGTGGCCGACTTCAAGCCTACGGGGGTGGCCATCGTCAACCCGTGGGAGCCGTCGCCACGGCCATAGCGCCCGCTACTATGATCTATTTGCTGAAGCACGAATCCCTGAACTCAGCCGTAGGTAGCCTTGGCGGGTTTTGTTATGAAAACTATACCTGATCTTCAGGGGCGGTTTGTTTTACAGCGGGTTCAAGCCCCTTTTATACAAGCACTTAACCCAGCTCCAAGCTGGTAATACCGTAGATACATGCCATATCGGGCAAGGCAAAGTCGCCTTTATACATGCGGGCCGTCTCGAAGATGGGTTGCATATCGTAAGCGCTTGCCAATGCCTTGGCAGGCCCGTTTGTTTCCGGAATGTCTATGAAAACCGGGCTGTTTTCGGGAACGGACTGCATGAGCGCGCGCAGCAAGGCCTGCGCGTCTGAGGGAGTATCGGCAAACAAAGGGCCAATTTTGTACCCTACCCGGCACGATCGAATCAGGCCATAGCCGACCAACTGTGCTTGCCTAATCAAACCAAAGCCATGAGCATCCGCCTGCATGAGCCAGGCTTGCAAGAAAGCATCTCGACCCGCCGGAAAGTACACTTGGTCATAGCGAGCAATAGAAGCAAAGGGCAAACGCGACAAAGGCAGGATATTCGATGCCTCGCTTTCATCAGTCAAGCGTTGGGCTACGCCCTGGTAGCGGATGTTTCGATGTGCGACCGTGAAGCCGAGCCGGCCATAATTGGCTTGTTGGGCAACAACGCCATCCAAGCCTATGACTCTTGCCCCTAAATGGTTCAAGGCGGCCTGCATGACCTGCTTGCCATAACCCCGCCCACGATGGCTGGGTTTAACGATGTACAAACCCAAGAAGGCATAGCTGCTGCCATAGCGCACAGCGCTTATGCAGGCAACAGGCTTGCCGTTCAGATCGCCCACCAGAAACCCCTGCGAGTCAGCCGCGTAGAAGCTGTCGGCATCATGCAATCCAGGGTTCCAACCTTCGTCAGCAGCCCATTGCAAAGCCACGTCCAAATCGCGGCGCTGCATGAAACGAATTTGAAAATTCCGCATAAGCTTACCCCCGTGTTTTTCCAGCAAATGCAAAGGTCGTTGACCACGACCTCTACTTGAGCGTCGACCAGCAAGGCAAAGCCGTCGTAGTGATCACCCTGTCAGGCGGCTTAATAAGCGGCGGTCTCGCTTGGTGGGGCGGCCCGCTTTCTGGTCCCAGGCCGGCTCTGGGGCCAGCCTGCGCATCTCGGCTGCCTGTTCGCGAGCGGCCAGGCTTTCTGGGGTTTCTTCGTATAGCAAGCGGGCAGCAGGCGCAGGGCCTCGAACCTGGCTTAACGCCACGACGCGCACCTGCTGCGCGGGCGTTTCTTTGCTTAAAGCAATCAGGTCACCGACTGCGATGTCTTTTGCCGGTTTAACGGATTGCCCATTCACTTGCACGCGCCCCTTGCCCACTTCCTCGGCTGCCAACGAACGCGTCTTGTAAAAACGCGCCGCCCACAACCATTTGTCCAAACGCATTTTGTCCATGCCGATTCCAGACTCCACTTAAGCTGCACATTGTGCCACGGAGCATTTGTCCACATCTTTTGTGTATAAGTCTGGGGGAAACCTTAGAGCAAACTTCGCAAAGCTAACAATAGTGCGGGTTTACAACAAACCGGTCACAGAAAGATCATCCGGCATAAGCTTAGGGCACAGCGAACCTAAGCTTCGTAAAATACGGCGCATCCGGAGCACGCCATGAAAACACCCATCCTTCTTCAAACCATCTTGCTGCTGACTATGTCTAATGTCTTCATGACGTTTGCTTGGTACGCACATTTGAAAGAGTTGAATTCCAAGCCTTGGCTGATTGCGGCTTTGGCCAGTTGGGGCATTGCCTTGCTGGAATACCTGTTTCAGGTGCCGGCTAATCGGATCGGCCATACGCAATACAGCGTCGCGCAGTTAAAGATGCTGCAAGAGGTCATCAGCTTGAGCGTTTTTGCCCCCTTCTCTATCTGGTATTTGCGTCAGCCGCTGAAACTGGATTACCTGTGGGCAGCCTTGTGCATTCTGGGTGCCGTGTACTTCATGTTCAGGGGCGGCGCCTCTGCCCACTGACGCCCCCTGCAGCGTGCGCTGAAGCGCTGTTTTTTGTCATATCCCTTACATAAATAGGTTATGTACCTAGCTGATGGCGCACCGTTATGGAGTATCATCATTCATCATGACAACTGCGACCGCAGACGCGTACGAAAAGCCTCTCGATGATAAACAAGGCGTTTCCAAAAAACCCCGATCAAGATGCCGAAAACTCGCCCGCAGTACCTGACAAGTCTGCGGGTTTTCAAGCGCAACTCATCCCCTTATTGTTGGCTTCTCGTCAAGGCTATGCCCTGTTCGACGAACAAGACAAACTGCAATTTGCCAACCCCGCCTTCCGTAAAGCACTTGGCCTAGGCCGAGACGAGCTCCCCAAATGGGAAGCCTTGGTGCGCCAAGCATACCGACAAGCCATAGGCATGGATATTGCCGTGGCAGAACAAGACTTTGAAGCTTGGTTGCAGGCCGCACAACTGCGGCGCGGGAAAATGCCTTACCGTAGTTACGAAGCCCGCCTGAAAGACGGGCGTTGGGCTCTGTTTACCGAAACCACCCAGGAAAATGGTTGGCTGTTATGTGTGCTGACTGACGTCTCATCTTTAGGTGATGATTGGCGCAGCTTCAAACAAGAGCGCGAGGCCGCGCTGTGTGCGGCCTTACGCGATCTTTCCACCGGCTTGAATAATCAGCGTTATGCCATGTCTTGGCTAGACAACCGGCTCAGTACCACCAAGGCCACTTCTCTTAGCGCCATCGCTCTTGATATCGATCGATTTAAACGCCTGAACGATACCTATGGCCACGACAAAGGTGACAAGGTTCTCAAGCATCTGGCGACGCATATTCAGAACCTGGCTCGGCCACACGAACTGACTGCACGCATGGATAGCGCTCAGTTGCTGTTGGTGCTGGAAGATCTGCCACCCCATATCGTTGAGCAACACATCGCGCAGCTGCTGCAAACCGTCGCGCAAGCGCTTCCTCTGCACGAACGCCCCGACCTGCGTTACACCTGTTCGGCGGGGCTGGCATTGGCCTTGCCTGGCGAATTGCCGCGCAGCCTTCTTAATCGGGCCGACCAAGCCTTGCGCCAAGCCAAAGGCCAGGGCGGCAACCGCTACATACTTGCTGAATAAGCCGGAGTCACGCGCCTGACACTCCGCTGTCAGGCGCGAGCTTACGCCGGCAACCCCGCCGCAAATTCGGTTAACAAACGCACAAACGTTTCGGGTTGTTCTATGGGCGCCAGATGGCCGGTATTCATCTGGGCATACGTCGCAGTGGGTATCAGTGCGGCAAGCGCCTGGGCATGCTGGATAGGCACCATGTGATCGTAGGTGCAACCAATCACCAAGGTAGGCTGGGTGATGCGACGCGCCTGCTCGGTCACGTCCACGATCAAGTCCAGCTCTATCTGTCGCAACATGCCTTCCCAATCGTTGCCGGTCAGCATCATTTGAAGGATGTCTTCAATTTGCTGCTGGCTCATTGCCGAGACAAAGGGCGGACTAAAGCCGCTGAGCAAGATATTTTGCGAGAACGAGCGGCGGTCAGTATGGATAAGCTTGCGCCATAACTCGAATTCCAGCTTAAGGCGTGTGTCGTCGCCACTGGCAAAACCCGCCAACAACACCACGGCACGCACCTCTTCGGGGTATTCGGCGACCAGGTAAGTGGCGATAGCAGCCCCTAAAGAATATCCCGCAAGCACATAGGGGCCTGGCCCCGCCGCTCGTGCGGCGCCCAAGACTTGCCCGGCCACCTGCGCCATGCTTAGTGCCGGAGCCGTGTCGCGAGTGCCGCCCGACCCACTGTAATTAGGGCGGATGACCTGCCACGCGGGGGTAAGAGCGGGAAGCAAATGCGCCCAGTTGGTTTGGGCATCGGCACCCGTGCCGTGTATCAGCACCAATCTTGGGCCATGGCCGTCAGACTCATATTCGACTTGGTCTTCACCAATTTTTACGTAAGCCATTTTTGCACCACCTTTGCGCTAGAGCGGGAAGTAATTTAGCAGCGCAGTCACGACTTGTCACGTGCGGCAGAGCCCCTAGTCTTTATCTGGCGCCAAGTAGTGCAGCCAGCCTTGCTCCAGCCAATCATTCAAGGCTTCGCGAGCTGCTATCGGCAGGCGCCTGACGGACGCATCCGAACAATCCAGTGCGCGTTCGTCTGCCAGACTACACATCGCTGCGCCGGCGGCAATCGAGGCTACCTCGCCATTGATATAGAGCGCTTTGCCTGAATACATCATGCGTGTGCACCGATCCAGCACCAAGCGGCCAGGCAAGGGCCAGTACTCGACAAGGTCTAGCGGGTCATCGGGAGGATCGAACCAGGCCGCCTCGGGAGGATTCGTCAGCCACATACCCAGAAAGCGCGAGGCCAGCGCTTCATCAAACCTCACTTTGTTGACGGCATCCAGGGCAAAACCTATCAGTTGATCGGGTATGCGCGCGGGTGTCGCTGTTGGCCTTTGACCGCGATCGTGATAGTTGCCCTCAAGGCGGGCACCGGGCAAAACGGGGTGGCCATACAGCCCCCCTGCCTCACCGGCACGCGCCATCACTTGATCTGCGGCAGCCTCAAGCAAGCCATGAGCCAAGGTGGCTCGTCCAGCGGTTCTAAAGCCTATGGAGATGGTCATGCAGTCACCCCGGGCGATTCCGTCGTGCGCCACATGCGGCGGCAAATACAGCATGTCGCCCGGTTCCAGCACGTAGGTGTCTTCCGCCTGAAAATTTTTCAGTATTTTCAAGGGCAAGCCAGGCGTCAGGCTCAGATCGCTCTGCTGGCTGATGCGCCACTCACGTTTGCCATGTGCCTGAAGCAGGAAGACATCGTAACTATCGAAATGGGGCCCTACTCCGCCGCCGTCCGAGGCAATACTGATCATGGCGTCGTCAAGACGAGCATCACCAATAAAGCGAAACCTATGCAGCAATTCGGCCATGCGGTCGTCATGCAAATCCACGCTTTGCGCCAAAACCGTCCAGTCAGGGCGCTTCATGGCGGGGAGCCGCTGAAACGGCCCTTGCTTCATATTCCAACCTTGTTCGTCGCGCCAAATCAGCCTGGATTCGACTTCTTCGCGTTTCACCAGCTGACGGATGTCTTGAATGGACAAAGCCGGTCGAAAACCGGGAATCGCCTGGCGAATCAACAAAGGCTTACGCTGCCAGTACTCGCGCATAAACCGCTGGGGGCTGATGCCGCCTAGCAAAGTCAAAGGCTGGCTCAGCTTGTCTTGAGGGGAGTTCATGCGTGGTCTTGTAAAAGTTGGTAGAGCAAAGCGTGAGCCTCACGCGGACTGAGCTGATCGGGGTCTATGGAAGCAAACGCCTCATGCAAGGCCAAAGCCTTCTGAAGCTGCTCTGAAGGGGCTGGCACCGACGCTTCAGGCTCGACAGTGTCTTCGACTGGTGGCGCCGAAAACAAATCCAATTGTGGCGTGGATTCTCCCTGCGCCTCTAACTGCGCCAATTCACGGGTGGCATGGCGAATCACACTGGCCGGAATACCTGCGCGCTGAGCCACCTGGATACCATAGCTGCGGCTGGCTGGCCCTGGTCGGACTTCGTGCAGGAAAACAATGCCGCCGGCGGAGTCTGTCGCCGCCAAGTGCACGTTGGCGGCACCCTCGACTTGCGCCGCCAAGCGCGTGATTTCGAAGTAATGCGTGGCAAACAAGGTCAGCGAAAGATTATGCGAGAGCAGACGATGCGCAATGGCCCATGCCAGGGCCAAGCCATCATACGTAGAGGTGCCCCGCCCTATCTCATCCATCAACACCAGACTTTGCGAGGTGCTGGCGGCAAGAATGGCGGCGGTTTCCGTCATCTCCATCATGAAGGTAGAGCGTCCACCTGCCAGATCGTCAGCAGCCCCAATACGCGTAAAGATGCGATCAAGCTCACCAATGCGTGCTTGTTTAGCAGGCACGAAACTTCCGGTACGCGCCAGCAGAGCGATCAGCGCCACCTGCCGCATATAAGTAGACTTACCGCCCATATTGGGCCCGGTAATCAGCAACATGCGCCGCGCAGGGGTGAGCTCGCAATCGTTGGGGGTGAAACGCTCTATGCTGTTTTCCACCACCGGATGACGCCCCGCTTCTATCGTGATTTCGGGCGCGCTCGACAGTTCAGGCGCCACCCAATCGTTGCGTCGCGCATGTTCGGCGAGCGAGGCCAACACATCCACTTGCGCCAAGGCACGCGCGCACTCGGACAAGGCCGGTACGTGCGGGTTCAGAACATCGAGCACCTGCTCGAACAACCATTTTTCGCGGGCCAGGCTGCGATCCTTGGCCGACAGCACCTTGTCTTCCCACTCTTTCAGCTCTGGGGTAATGAAGCGCTCGGCATTCTTCAGTGTTTGACGCCGGCGGTAGTCCACGGGGACTTTGTCGGCCTGCCCTTTGCTGACTTCTATGAAAAAACCATGGACGCGGTTGTACTCGACCTTAAGATTGGGAATGCCGGTACGTGTACGTTCCCGCGCTTCCAACTCAAGCAGAAAATCGCCGCTATCGCTGGCCAGGCGACGCAAAGTGTCTAGTTCTTCATCAAAACCTTGGGCGATGACGCCACCATCACGCACCTGTAGCGCAGGCTCGGGCGCAATGGCTTGTGCCAGGCAATCGGAAAGGGCTTGGGGCAGTACCAAGAGCTTAGCCAAGTGCTCAAGCCGCCCAGTGGACACAAACGAGGTTTGCAAGACCGCCACCAAGGCCGGCAACTGTGCCAGGGCATCACGCAAGCTGGCTAGTTCGCGTGGGCGCACGGATCGCAGCGCGATACGCGTGGCAATGCGTTCGACGTCGGGCAGGCGGCGCAAGACCTGCTGAAGCGCATCCAAGCCGGTGCGCACCTGTAAGGGGTCTGCCTGGGCATCGTCCAGCAAAGCCGCGATAGCCTGCTGTCTGGCAAGCACTTCGGCGTTGTCGCGCAAAGGGTGGTGCAACCAATGCCGCAGCAAGCGACTGCCCATGGGCGTATGGCAGTGATCAAGCGTAGAGAACAAGGTGGGGCTGTCTTCACCTGACAAGGTGCGAGTGAGTTCTAGATTCTTACGCGTGACTGGATCCAGCACTACATATTCGCCGGCCTGATCCACACGTATGGCTTGAATGTGGCTAAGCGCCTGGCTTTGAGTCTGGCTGACGTAGTAAAGCAATGCCCCTGCCGCGCAAGTGGCTGCCGGCATATCGGCCATGCCAAAACTGGCGACCGAGTCGATCTCGAAATGCTTAAGCAGCAGGCGATTGGCCGCGTCCAGCTCGAAATGCCAGTCGGGCAAACTGCTGAGCGTGCAATCCAGTTGGCTGGAGACGTTCTGTTTTTCGGCATGCAGCAGCTCTGCCGGGGCAACGCGGTATAGCTCGGACTCAAGCATCTCGGGCGCGCACTCAGTTACCTGAAAGCTGCCATTGGCCAGGTTCATCCAAGCCAAGCCCACTCTATGTTCGCGCCCCAGACGCGCATGCCACATAGCCGCGATCAGGCGATCGGCCTTGGCCGGCAACAAGGCATCATCCGTCAGGGTGCCTGGCGTTACCAAGCGCACGATCTGGCGCTCTACCGGCCCCTTGCTGGTTGCGGGGTCGCCGATCTGTTCACATATGGCGATGGATTCTCCCAAAGCCACAAGACGCGCCAAATAACCTTCCAGTGAATGGAAAGGCACACCCGCCATGGGAATGGGCTCTCCGGCTGACGAACCGCGTTTGGTCAGGGTCAGGTTGAGCATACGCGCCGCTCTCTCGGCATCGTCGTAGAACAGCTCGTAGAAATCCCCCATGCGATACAGCAGCAAATGCTTGCCCGCTTGCTTCTTCAGCGTCAAATATTGACGCATCATGGGGGTGTGATTTTCTAGGCTGGTATCTGGAGAGCCTTGGTCTGTCTCGCTAAACCCTTGTCCTACCTTGCTCTGCGCCTGACTGACCACTCTTGCCCTCTTTCAATTGGAACTCAAAAACCTAACAAAACCCAGCCATACTTGGTACTTCAGTGTAGGTTATTGGGGCTTTTGAGAAATCTACCTAGCGTGTTTGCTGAGCCGCACGCCACTATTGTAATGGGTAGGAACTACGGCTTTAATTACAAAGCAAGCAAAAGGTCTTCCCCCATGCCGGGCGGGTACCAAGGAAACCGGGGTGCTACATACGCCGTGGGCGGGTGTACAGGCCGATCACCACCTGCCAGGCCACCGCCAGCGCACCTACGATAAAGACTACGTCACCGAAGGTGCGTACCCAGCGCAGCGTTTGCAGCAAGTCTTGCTGCATGAAGGCCTCGCTACGAGCATACCAAAGGCCTTCACTGACACTAGCGTGAAACTGCAACAAGCCTATGGGCAGCAAGCTGGTGAAGACCATCAGCACCAAGCCCAGGTTAAGCCCCCAGAAACCGGTTTTCATCAGACCTTCGTGCAAGCGCAAGTCGGGCCGTACATAACGCAGCACCAGCAAAACGAAACCTATCGCTAAAAAGCCGTACACCCCGAACAAGGCGGTGTGAGCATGCACCGGTGTCGTGTTCAGGCCTTGTATGTAGTACAGGGAGATGGGCGGATTGATCATGAATCCAAAAACGCCCGCACCCAGCATATTCCAGAAGGCCACGGCGACAAAGCACATCAGCGGCCACTTCAGCAGGCGCATCCAATCGACACGGTCCCCCAAACGCCAGTTTTCCCAAGCGTCGTAGCCCAGCACAATCAGCGGTACGACTTCGAGCGCACTGAAACTGGCGCCTACAGCCATGACGGGCGTGGTTGTGCCAGAGAAGTACAAGTGATGGAAAGTGCCCGGCACGCCGCCCAGCAGAAACAGCGACGCCGAAGCTAAGCTGGCCGCAGTGGCCATACGATGCGAGACCAGACCCATGGTAGAAAACACAAATGCAAGAGCCGTGGTCGCAAAGACTTCAAAAAAGCCCTCTACCCAAAGATGCACTACCCACCAGCGCCAGTACTCCATCACCGAAAGGTGGGTGCGCTCACCGTAGAAAAAGCCCGCACCGTAGAACAAACCAATGGCAACCACCGAACAGGTCAGCAAAACCAGCAGGTTTTTATCGGTATTGCCGGGTTTGGCTAAAGCGGGAACAATGGCTCGCAGCATCAGCACCAGCCAGAAGGCAATACCCGCGAATTTGCCTATTTGCCACAAACGACCCAAGTCTACGTATTCGTAACCCTGGTGGCCCAACCAGAAGTTGAGGTGCTCGGGCATGACTTGTGCAATCGCCAGGTATTGGCCGATGAAAGACCCCACAACCACCAACACCAAAGCCCAAAACAGGACATCAACGCCCAGCTTCTGATAGGCAGGATCTTTACCACCGTAGATAAGAGGTGCCAGGAACAAACCCACGGCAAGAAAACCGGTAGCGATCCAGAATAAGGCGCTTTGTATATGCCAGGTACGCACCAAGGCATAAGGAAACCATTGCGAGACATCTACCCCGTAAAACTGCTGCCCTTCTACCGTGTAGTGAGCAGTGAAACCGCCTATGAATACCTGGAAGACGAATAGGGCGACAACGAGAAAAAGGTATTTGCCCAGGGCTCGCTGCGAAGGCGTCAAGCCAGCGGCAAGCAGAGGGTCGCGCGCCGGCGGCGTTGGCGCGGCTTCGTCGTGACGACGCAGAAAAGCCCATCCCCAGATCAGAAAGCCCAGGCCTGCCAGCAAGATGACTACACTGAGGATAGACCAGACGACGTTTTCGGTGCTGGGATGATTACCAACCAGCGGTTCGTGCGGCCAGTTATTGGTATAGGTGACTTGCTGCCCCGGTCTTTCGGTAGCAGCCGCCCACGCTGTCCAGAAAAAGAACTGCGTCAACTGCTCGCGCCGCTCGGCGCTGGGCAGGGTGTCCTCTTTCATGGCGAAGCTTTCGCGGCTTTTGCGCAAGCTGGGATCGGCAGAAAAGAGTTTGTCGTAATAAGAGGCCACTTCAGCCATGGCCTGGGCACGACGTTCGGACACCGTCAGTACGCCAGTAGCCGCGTCGGTGCGATTCGCCCGGTACTCTTGCTTGAGCTGTTCGCGCAATACGACTTGTGCCTCAGGCCCGAGCTCCTGGTAAGACTTCCCGTATTCTTGCTGAGCAGCAAGCTCCAGCCAAGCGGTGAGCTCGCGATGTAGCCAGTCGGCTGTCCAGTCGGGTGCCTGGTAAGCACCATGCCCCCAAATGGAGCCCAGTTGCATGCCCCCTACAGACTGCCATGCGGTCTGGCCATCGAGAATGGTTTCTTTGCCGAATAAAGGCGTACCGTTGGCCGTTACCACCTGCTCTGGTATGGGCGGCGCTTGTCTATAGATTTCCCCGCCGTAAAACCCCAGTACGGAAAACGTAATGATCAGAATCCCGATCAAGGTAAACCATAGTTTTCGGTATGGCCCCATAGCAATCCCCAATGCCTTTGAATTTTATATGCATGCAGAATACATCAAATGCGAAGCATGCACGTACTCTTCTGAGCTGTAATTGATCTGGGTCAATAGCGCTGATAACCTAAAAACATCTAAATAGGACCGCTAAATACTTTTGGTCATAAAGACATGAATAAGCTTTCGTTGGGTAAGCCAGCCAGCCTACCTACAATGCCAGGGTGACTCACTTTACGGCCCTGCCGTTTAACGCTTCCTGCCATGACGCTGTTTCCCATCTTCGCTCAACTTACCGGCAAACCCGTACTCGTCGTAGGGGGCGGTAGTGTGGCCGAACGCAAGGCGCAAAGCCTGCTGCGTGCGGGCGCTTTGGTACGAGTCGGCGCGCCCACGCTTACCCCTGCCTTAAGCGAACTCGCCTCTCAGGGGCGCATAAGCTGGCTAGCGGGCAATTTCGTACCTGGCTGGTTAGACGACGTGTGGTTGGTCATCGCAGCCACCTCGGACAACGAACTGAATGCTCAGGTCGCCAAGCTGGCGGAAGAAGCTCGCATATGGGCTAACGTGGTGGATGATCCCGCCAACTGCAGTTTTCATGTGCCGGCCATCGTTGATCGCTCCCCCGTCACTATTGCCATTTCTTCGGGCGGTCATGCCCCCGTGTTGGCTCGCCGTATTCGTGAAAAGCTGGAAACCTTGATCGATCACTCAACGGGCAGCTTGGCCGCATTGGTAGCCCGATACCGTGAAGTCATACGGAAAGCTCACCCTCAGCTTTCGGGGCGCCGTGGTTTTTATGACTGGCTGATAGACGGCCCCGTCGGCGGCGCCTTGCGCAGCCAACAGCCCGAACACGCCGAAACTTTGCTGCAACAAGCACTGAAGCAGCCCCAAGCGCCAGCCGTCGGTAAAGTGATACTGGTCAGTGCCGGCCCCGGTGATCCTGGCTTATTGACTCTTAAAGCCTTGCGCGCCTTGAATGAAGCCGATGTCATTCTGTATGACCGCTTGGTCAGCCAAGACGTGCTCGACTTGGCGCGCCGGGACGCCGATCTTGTATATGTGGGCAAGTCGCCCGGCGAAAATCATCATCAAACGCAAGAACGCATTCATCAGGCGATGATCGATCATGCTCGCGCTGGGCGTAAAGTTGTGCGTCTGAAGGGGGGCGACGCCTTTATCTTTGGCCGCGGCGGGGAAGAACTAGCCGTACTGGCCGAACAGGGCATCGCCTACGAGGTCGTTCCAGGCGTTACCGCCGCCATCGCTTGCGCCGCCTATGCAGGTATCCCCCTGACGCACAGACATGTGTCTCAAGGCCTGCACCTGCTAACCGCTCATAGCGCCTTGGCACAAGACCAGCCCGATTGGGCCTCACTGGCACGAGAGAAACAAACCCTGGGTTTCTATATGGGCGTGACGCAACTACCCGAAGTGGTGCGTCAACTGATAGGCCACGGTATGCGCCCCGACATGCCGTTCGCCTTAATAGAGAACGGCTCACGGCCCGGTCAGCGCACCCTGACAGGCAAGCTGGAAGACCTTGAGCATCTGGCCCGAGAGCATGCCATGCAGGCCCCTTCTTTATTGCTGATAGGCGAAGTGGTGCGATTGTCCGAGCAACTTCACTGGTTCGGTCAACGATACGATCATTTAAGCGAAGCCGTACTTGAAGCCGCCTGATAAGCGGTTTTCCGTACCAGCAAGCCATTAAAAAACCGCGCCCCAAAGATAGGCAAAGTGCCAGTCTTTGGGGGCGCGGTTTTTTGCGCCCGTACTGTTTTTGCTTACGGCTGCTGCATGGACTCTGCCAGCACAGAGATAATGCGGCGTGCCGTTTCAGACGTGTCGGGTTGACCTTGCTGATCACGGATGCTGACTTCGGAGTTACCGCCTTGATCACTGACGTGCACGCGATAGACTTCGGCTTCGGAAGTGTTTTTAGTACCGAACAGACGGCCAAAGAAGTTGGGCTGTTCGATTTTGCGGCCCGTGTCGGTATCGAGATAGCGTATGAAGTAATCGCCGGTGGAACGATCGCGGTCGTCGACGGAGAAGCCGGCGGAATCAATGGCTATACCCACACGGCGCCATGCGCGGTCAAACGGCTCGTTTAGCGTAAGCGTGGCCTGATCGGTGGCCTGGGTGACTTGAGCCGAGCCAGGGGCTTTTTCGGCTTGGGTGACCAGTTGCTGCGCACGCTGGACATCGGTGCCCAGGAACACCATGAGGCGAGCCAGCATGGCGGCGTTCAGGCCTGGGTCTTCGCGACCCTCGACCCATTTGAAGCCGGTATTATCCGCAGTGCCGGTTTCGACCATTTGATCGTGGCTGATGTAGACTTCGGTCGTACCGTTGACGCGTTCCAGACGCGTGCGGAAGCGTTCGCGCTCGCCGCTGTCGTACACGGAATCCAGGATGAAGCCAAGCGCGCTTTTGATCCAGCCTTCGGGGATCTTGGCCCGGTTTTCCGCCCAGTCGGTTTCCATGATGCCGGCGCGCGGGTCTTGGGAGTGAATCGTAAAACCTTGCTCGCCCCAGAAATCCACCACCAGCGGGAAGACGGTTTCGGCTGGCATATCGACAGACAACCAGCGCATGTTGCCGTCGCGCATGACACGTACTTTATCGTTGGTGGGCAAGACATTGACTTGGCCGCTGGCATTGGCCTGAGCCTGAGCTTGCGTCTGTTGCGCGTACTGACTGTAGCTGGTTGTGCCTTCGGGCGCACGATAAGGCGCGTTCGCCCCTACCTGAGTCAGGTCGGGAGGAATAGACAAAGGATTGCCCGAGCCAGGCGACACGCTGCGATAATCCACAGATTCTTCTTGGCTGACCCACTGGTTCAACTGGCTGCAACCGCTTAGCGCCAAACTGCCCAGCGCTGCGACAGTGGCGATACGTAAAGTGTTTTTGCGCATATTCATCATTTCAGATCAGGCCTGATTCTTGTAAGGCATGGCGCACCACGGCGTGGTGGGCCTCGCTCAGAGAGGTGAGGGGCAGGCGGTAGCCAAGGCGAGTCAGGCCCATTTCGGCCAGAGCCCACTTGACGGGGATGGGGTTGGACTCGATGAACAGAACTTTGTTCAGTACCTGCAAGCGAGCGTCGAGACGACGGGTTTCGGCAAGATCGCCGGCCAGCGCAGCCGCGCACATGTCGTGCATAAGCTTGGGAGCCACATTGGCCGTGACCGAAATATTGCCCTGCGCACCCAGTAGCAACAGGGCCGCAGCGGTGGCGTCGTCGCCACTGAAAACCTGGAAGGCTTCGGGTTTGGTGTACAGCAGACGAGCGCCGCGGGCAATATCCCCGGTAGCGTCTTTGACACCTACGATACCTGGCACCTGCGCCAGACGCAGGATGGTGTCGTTGGACATATCGGCCACCGTGCGCCCAGGCACGTTGTAGACGATGAGGGGTAAGTCTACCGCTTCAGCGGAAGTCTTGAAGTGTTGGTACAAGCCCTCTTGGGTGGGCTTGTTGTAATAAGGCACGACTGATAAACCCGCCGCAGCGCCGGATTCGCGAGCGTATTGGGCAAGCTCTATGGCTTCGGCGGTGGAGTTACCCCCCACCCCGGCAATCACGGGTATGCGCCCCGCCGAAACTTCAACCGTTACCCGGATGATTTCGGCATGTTCTTCCATGTTGACAGTAGGGGACTCGCCAGTGGTACCAACCGCTACGATGGCATCGGTGCCTTGCTGCACGTGCCAATCGATGAGTTTTTTGTACGCAGGGTAATCCAGGCTACCGTCGGGATGCATGGGTGTGACCAAGGCCACCATGCTGCCCCGAAAAATGGGGGTTGCTGAATCTGCTGCGCTAGCCATGATGAAATTACTCCGAGCGGGACAAGCCGACTGCGC
This sequence comes from Mesopusillimonas faecipullorum, assembly GCF_020539505.1. Taxonomy (GTDB): domain Bacteria; phylum Pseudomonadota; class Gammaproteobacteria; order Burkholderiales; family Burkholderiaceae_B; genus Mesopusillimonas; species Mesopusillimonas faecipullorum. The sequence continues at coordinate 145,477 of NZ_JACDXW010000001.1, forward strand.
GTACGCGCGCTTTGATAAATCGTGTAAGTTTACCGGATTCGTCGCCCGATGGCTGACGTCTGGTGAGGATGCCGCTATAAAAACCAGCGCACGATGCTTTGACCGAAGCTGAGCAAGGGGCCCAGCGCCACCCACAACACCCCGGTAAGCATCAGCACGATAAGAATGATCATGCCATAGGGTTCAATGCGGGCGTATTTCCAGGCCAGCGAATGTGGTAACAAGCTGAACACAATGCGCCCTCCATCTAGCGGCGGCAGTGGAAAGAGGTTCAAGGCCATCAACACCAGATTGACCTGGATGCCGGCTATGCTCATCTGTACCCAGAAATTCTGGGCGTTCAAACCCGAGTCGGCCAGTAGGCGCAGGCTGATGGCCCAGAGTATGGCCATGACCAGGTTTGAGGCCGGGCCGGCCAAGGCGACCCACAGCATGTCTTGCTTGGGCTTACGCAGGCGCCCCCAGTCGACCGGTACGGGTTTGGCCCAGCCGAACAACATGCCGGCCCCCCCCATAAGCTTGGTAGAAAACAGAAGCACCAAGGGCACGACTATGGTGCCGACAGGGTCGATATGCCGGATGGGATTCAAGCTGACGCGCCCCGCCTGATAGGCGGTGGGGTCGCCGAACATACGTGCCACATAGCCATGGGCGGCCTCGTGCAAGGTAATGCCGAACAGCACGGGCAAAGCGTAGACGGTAATGGTTTGAATCAAAGATTCCATGTTTTAATCCGCGCCCATGATCAGGCGGCAATGTTGCGTGCAAAAGAAATGCCTCTTGCACGCGGGAAAGCACGATTCTACGACAAGCCCAGCACGGAGGCGTCGCCGGCGCCCTGACGGACGATAAGGGGCTCCTCGCCACTCAAATCAATAACAGTAGTGGGCTTGAGCGGGCAGGCGCCGCTATCGATGACCGCATCCAGTTGACCCGCGTAGCGCTGATGGATGAGTTCCGGGTCGTTAAGCGGCTCTTCTTCCCCATCGGGAATCAGCGTTGTCGACATCAGCACCGAGCCCACGCATTCCAACAAAGCCAGGGTGACATTGTGGTCGGGCACGCGTATGCCTATGGTTTTGCGGGAAGGATGCGACACCCGGCGAGGCACATCCCGGGTTGCCTCCAGGATGAAAGTCCAGGGCCCGGGTGTGGCCAGTTTCAGCAGCCGGTACTGTTTGTTATCGACGCGGGCAAACTGGCCAATTTCGGCCAGGTCTCGGCACAGCAGCGTCAGGTGATGACGCTCATCTAGGCCCCGAATGCGCCTGAGTTTATCGGCAGCCGTTTTGTCGTCCAGCTTGGCCACCACGGCGTAGCTGGAGTCGGTTGGCACCGCAACCAAACCACCCTGTTCAATAAATTGTGCAGCCTGCTTAAGCAAGCGTACCTGGGGATTCTGCGGATGCACGGTAAACAGTTGGGTCATCTCTGGTCTCCCATGGAATGGAATAAAGGTAAAAACCGCGGCAACTGACGGCTAATTGTCGCAAGGCCCTGGCAGATCGGGTTCGGCCAAACGGGCATCGGTATCCATGTGCGTAGCCGAAGCCTTTTGGCCAGCCGCTGGCGTGCGGTTATCCAGCCAGTCTATACCTGCAACCCCCTCGGCGGCCAACCATTCGTTGGCCGCGCGAAAGTGACCGCACCCGATAAAAGGCCGAGGCGGGCGCAAGGCTGACAAGGGCGAGGGATGGTTGGACTTGAGCACGCATACCCGCCCTGCCCCCTGCGTTTGCTCGATCAAGGCCTGCTTAGACTGAGCATGCGCTCCCCAAAGCAAAAACACCTTGGGCCCAGGCATACGCAACACATGCGCCAGAATCGCGTCGGTAACGGTTTCCCATCCCATCTTGGCATGCGAGCCCGCCTGATGCGCCTGAACGGTCAGCGAGGTGTTCAGCAACAGCACCCCCTGCCTTGCCCAACGTATCAAGCTGTTGCGCTGGGGAGTAAAACTTTCGGGATATTCTTTATGCAGCTCAGCAAAAATATTGCGCAGGCTGGGAGGAATGGCGCAAGCATCGGGCACCGAGAAAGCCAGCCCTTGAGCTTGGTTAGGCCCGTGATAAGGGTCTTGCCCCAAAATGACCACCCTGACGTCTTCTGGGGCGGTCTCGAGCAAAGCACGAAACGGCCTAAGCGGAAACACCGTCACGCCGGCTTGCAGGCGCTCGTCGAGAAATGCGCTGAGTCTGCTCAGCACGTGCTTAACGTCGGCGCTGTCAAAGGCGGCTCGCCAACCATGGGGCAAGGCTTCGAGATGCGCGAGCAGGTTTCCCTGAAAAGCGTTGTCTACCGTTGCTTCAGTCATGCGTATCTATTTTGACGGCTAAGCTATTTGGCGCCACGATCTGCGGTTGACGAGGCGTAAGCTTGCAGCAAGGGTGCCATCCATTCGATGATTTGGGTATTAAGTGTATGTACCGCCTGACCATAAGCCTGCACAACCTCGGGTACTTGCTTGCCTTGAACTGGTTGCGAAATGGTAAAGCGCTTTACCCCCAAAGGCTGAGCATTGCTGGCGCGAATAAGAGCAGCATCCAGCACCACTTGCACCACGGGCTCGCCGTGTTCGTAGCGCACCTGGAAGGCGCTCAGGTCGCCGCCGAGCAGCACATCGGGGCGCAAACCCGTACCGGCAGGCACCACCATTTGCACTAAACCACTTTCACGCAAGGCCAACATCTGGCGTTGGCGCAGTATGATCGGCGCCGAATCGCTCCAGCGTGCGCCCTTGTAGGCACTTAGCTCGTTGCCCTCAGGCATGACGACTATGCGATCACTGTTAAGCGCCTGTCCGGCCATAGGTGTGGCTACCGCGACCGTCATGGACAGAGGCTGGCTGGCCACGGATGGCACAGTAGAGACGGGCAACTCGTAGCGCACTACGGGTTCGTTACTGGGCAGCAAGGAGCACCCTGCCGCGCCAAGCGCCAAGGCCCCTGCCAACAAATGGCGGCTGACGCGACGCAGACTGATAGAGGAGATGGCAGCAATAGGCTTCAAGGCGTGTACTCCACGTAGTTATCCCCGCCCAGCAAGTAACTCGCAGGGTTGTCGTTCATTCTTTGCAGCATGGTTTCGATAGTGCCCAGGGTGTTACGCATCTGGCTCAAGGCAGGGCCGATTTCTTGCAAGCCCTGTATGCCACTGCCTAGCGCCCCGGCATTATTATCAATGACTTGCTCCAGACTGCCGCTTGCTTGCGCCAGCGAGGCCATGGCTTGCTTCATGGAGTCAAGAGATTCGCGGCCCTGCTTACCCAGCAGGGAATCCGCATTGGCGGCCAACTTGGTCACCTGCTGCAGCATCGTCGTCAACTGCCCGGAAGACCCATGCAGACTTTGCATCAAGCTCTGCAAGTCTCCGGTTTGCTCGGACAAGGCTTCGGTCAGGTCATCAAGGTTTTCGAAGACATGACTAAGGTGACGCGCATTATCGGAGGAAAAAAATCGCTTGGCATTGACTACCAGCTCGGTCAGATTGTTCATGAGGTTGTCGCCGCCGCTCAACAACTGACTGATGGGCGAAGGTGCCGCGACCAGTATGGGGTCGCCGGGCTCATCGATCTCATCATCCGTCATGGTTCTCTCGCCTGTCAGCAAGGGGCTATCAGGGCTACCGCCACTAAGGCCAATGACAGAACTCCCGGTGATCCCCGTCATGACCAGACGCGCCCGGGTATCGGCATGAATGGGCAGGTTTTCGGGCAACTTGATGCGTGCGCGCACACGACGCATATCGCTGGGATCCAGCGTCAAGGAAACAACCTCACCCACCTTGATGCCGTTATATTGGACGGAGCTGCCCACCGACAGCCCCTGCACCGCCTCGTCGAACAAGACCGTGTAGTAGCGCTCGGAAGAGCCCTGCCCCGTGCCCGCCAGCCACAGGGCAAACAGCAAAGCCCCCGCGCTGACGATGACGGTAAAGAGTCCGATCAAGACATGATGCGCCCTGGGTTCCATTAGGAGTTTCTCCGAGATGATTCACTTGCTTGCTGGGCGGATCTTCCTCGGGGCCCGTGGAAGTATTCGCGTACCCAGGCATCGTCGTAATTTTCCACGACACTGAGCTTGTCGGCCACCATCACGCGCTTACGCGACAACACCGCCACGCGGTCGCAGATGGTATAGAGGGTATCCAAATCGTGCGTAACCAAAAAAACGGTAAGGCCTAGGGCATCACGCAAGGTCAGAATGAGTTGGTCGAAAGCGCCTGCACCGATGGGATCCAGCCCCGCCGTCGGCTCGTCCAGAAAAAGAAGGTCTGGATCCAGCGCCAGCGCCCTGGCCAAGGCGGCACGCTTGACCATGCCACCCGACAAAGAACTGGGGTATTGCGTTGCCGCGTTGGGTGGCAGGCCGGCCAGGGCAATTTTCACCCGGGCAATCTCTTCGGCATCAGCCCGCGAAAGCCCGGCTTGCTCAATCAAGGGAAAAGCGACGTTCTCGATGACGGTAAGCGACGAAAACAGCGCTCCGCGTTGAAACAGCACGCCAAAACGTTTTTCTATGTGCGAACGGCGCTCGGGCGGCAAGGCGAGTAAGTCTTCGCCAAAAATATGTATGCTGCCAGACGCCGGACGTTGCAGGCCCACTATGGAACGCAAGAGCACGGACTTCCCGGTGCCCGACCCCCCAACCACACCCAGGATTTCACCTTGGTAGATGTCGAGGTCGAGTGCATCGTGCACCACGTGTGAGCCAAATTGATTGGTTAGGCCCCGCACCTGCGCGATAGTTTGAGTGCGCGCCATTACCATCCCATTTCCATATAGAACAAGGCCGCCACGGCATCGAGCAGAATGACAACGAAGATGGACTGCACCACCGCCGACGTGGTACGCGTGCCCACAGACTGTGCGCTACCACTAACCTTGAAGCCCTCGGAGCAACCGATAACGGCAATCAAAAACGCAAATATCGGGGCTTTGGCCATGCCCAGCACAAAGTGTTTAACGGCCACATCACGCTGCAAAATAGTGACGAACATATTGGGCGAGATATCGAGCGCCACCGCGCTAACAACCATCCCCCCCAGAATCCCGGAGATCATGCCGACGAAGGTCAGAAGCGGTAAAGCCACCAACAGCGCAGCCACTCTTGGAATCATCAGTACTTCGACAGGGTCTAGCCCGGTCATGCGCAAGGCGTCTATTTCTTCGTTGACCTTCATGAGCCCTAGCTGGGCTGCGTAGGCGCTTGCCGTACGTCCGGCAACCAGAATGGCGGCCAGTAAAACCGCGAATTCTCGTAGAAAGGAAAAGCCGACCAGATCGACGGTGTAAATGGTGGCACCGAAGTTGGCCAATATGGTGGCGCCCAGAAAGGCAACCACAGCCCCCACCATGAAGGTCAGCAAGGCAACGATAGGCACCGCCCTGAAACCCGCCACGTCCAGCTGAGCGACGACAGAGGTGGGCCGCCAGCGCTTGGGCGAAAACAAGCAGAGGAAAAATACCTGCAGTGTCAGGCCAATAGCGCCCAGCAGCGACACAATTTGCTTGCCTATGCCCTCAACCGCTTCGCCGATTTCACCCAAGACCTGCTGTGCAGTCGACACCGGTTTCGCAGCATCGCCACCTTGGGCGGCATCCGCCTCGGCTTGTAATATCGTTTCCAGCAAAGCTTTGCGGGCCGCGTTGTCTTGCGTGTCGATGGCCAGCCAACGCTTGACAACATCAGCACCCAATAGCCCTAGCAGCTGCATGGCGCCGACGGTGTCTATGGCTTTCAGCCCGCTGGCATCGATACGGCTGGGGTCAAAGCTGGAAAGCTGGTGCTGTTTACGAAATGCGGCGACCTGGCGTACCAGGTCGCCATGGTTGGCCAGCAACCATGAGCCTCGCAGTAGCAACTGGCCCGACTGCCCCGCTCCCTGCCATTCAAGGTATGAATCGTTTGCCGATGACCGCATCCCGTTCCCTTGGGCTTGTTAACACTAATCCAACCAGGACGTAAACGCCTGCGCTGGTTCGCGAGGAGTACGAAAGGTGTTCACCAGTGCCTTGGGATCAGCGTGACCCAAAGCCATGCCAGTGACCAGAAGCTCGCCCGGCGCTGCACCCACGTGCGAAAGAACAATATCTTGGAAGCTATTCCAAGCCGCCTGCGCACACGTCGCCAACCCACGCGCCTGAGCAGCCACCATGATATTTTGCATGAAGCCGCCATAATCCAGCAAAGCCCCCGGCATCATCCGTTCGTCAACCGTTAGCATCAAACCCACGGGCGCATCAAAAAACTTGAAATTGCGCTGATGCTGCGCATGCATTCTGTCTCTTTCACCTTTGGCGATACCCAATAAGCCGTACAAGCCCCAGCCATTTTCCTTGCGACGCTCAAGGTAAGGGCTGACCCACTGTCTAGGGTAGTAATCATAGCCTTCCCGCATGGTTGGAGAGGCAATGGGCTCGTTGCGCAAGGCATCGTGGGCGGCACATACCTTTTGGCTAAGCTCATCGCGGCTGCGGCCCTGCAGCACGTAGACTTTCCAGGGTTGGCGGTTGGCTCCCGAAGCCGTGCGTGCGGCAACATCCAAAATTTCGCTAAGGGTTTCTCGAGACACGGGGGTATCGAGAAACGCACGCGTAGACTGGCGCGCAACAATCGTCTCATCTACTATGCGCGCCCGCTCTAGCTGAGCGCTCGATGTCATTTCGGTATTGTGCTGCATGAACTACTTCCTACTGACGGATAACGGACGAAACAGTGTGCACCCGATGCACTCTGCACAATCCTTCGGCTGACAGGATAAGGTCGACAAGCGAGAGTGTAACGAGAATTTCACCCCGCTCACGTGGTTTGCTTGCTAACAATATGCGCCCACAACTTTGAAAGATCACCAAAAATCACTGGGATTTATTCAAAAAATGCAAAGTTCGGCCAAACCACAAATAAAAAACAGAAAAATCACTTAACATAAAAAAACTTACATAAGTAAACAAAAGCGACCCAACTTACCGGTAAAGGGGGTAGCCCTATGACTCCACCGCTTCCTCACTCGCCCCAAACACTGTCACCGCTGCGGCGTCACAGACTTCAAATCGCGCATTATTTGCGCCTGATAGCAAGTCTGCAGGCACAAATCGATGAACTGGGTAACGAGCGCAGCCAACTTGAGGCCATCATTGCAGCGCAGGCTCTGGAACTTAACGCTGCACGCCAACATGCCGGCAAGCTTCCTGAATCCGATCTGATTTCGTCCTCATAGCTTAACTACACAATCAGCCGACACGACTTTACTCGCCTATTGCCGGCAAACTGACTTCAAAAGTGCTTCCTTGACCTGTAGCGCTTTCTACACGTATGGTGCCCTGATGTCGTTTGACTACGGCCATCACGAATGACAATCCCAGCCCACTGCCAGCTGGGTTCTCGGGCTGATCTTCCCCAAACCGCGTAAAGGGCTCGAACAAAGTGCGCTGTTGCTCTGCACTGATCCCTCTACCGTTGTCACGTATCTGTACCACGTAAAAAGCCCCTTCGCGCCTCAAGTGGCACAAAACTTCGGGCGCTGCGCCTCCCGCGCTGTACTTGATGGCGTTATCCAGCAAGTTACCGAACATGCGCGCCAGCACGCCAGGGTCGGCTTGAACATAGGCTACAGCCATATCACTTTCGAAAGCGATAGTCATGCCGCTTTGCTGCGCTTGCGGCCAACGGGCATCACACTCGGCCGTCAGTAAGTCCACCAACTCAACTTCGCGCAGGGTCAGCGCCATGGATTCAGCTCTCGCCAACTGCACAAAACCATCAACCAGGCCCAAAGTTTTCTGTGCATAGGCATCGATTTGATTCAGGAACCGCTCTGCGGGCAAGCTTTTCCCCTGTCGCTGAAGCTCGGTAAGGGCAAGAATGGCGCTCTGCGGTGACCGCATATCGTGGGAGAGAAACCTGAGGGTCTGTTCGCGCTGGGCAATAGACTGACGTAAGGTGCCAATAGCACGGTTCAGCTTGGTGATACGGGCGGGTAAAGAAGCATCGCTACTCTCTTTGTGCTCGTCTGACCTTAACTGCCCATGCAATAACTTTTCGCCATAGAGTTTTTGCAACTCGCCGTCAATGTGCCTGAGTGCCGCTTCTTGGCTACGCCAGCTCCAGACAGGGTAGACAAACAGCACCCCTATCAGACTGGCAGTGGGAGGCAACCACAGGTGCGCAAAGCGAAAGGCCAGCCAATTGACGAGAAGGATACCGACCAAGGTCAATACCGACGTGTAAAAAGCCCTACGGGGAGACAGGCGCCGTAATAACAGGCAAACGAAAAAGGTCGGGATCATCGCCAACACCGCCATGCTGCCAGGCCCAGGCGTGCTTACCCACTGATTCTGTAATGCCCCTTGAAGCGCATTGGCCAAGATTTCCACCCCTGCCATCTGAGGCCCAGTGGAAGACGGCACGCTGAAAGAGTCACCCAACCCAGAGGCCCATGCACCAACCAAGACGTATTTATCGGCAAAGCTTGAAGGGGGGATCTCTCCAGACAAAACCTTTGCGTACGGATAAACCCTATAGGTGCCGGGTGGCCCCGCGTACAAAATGCCCAAGGCATCGGGATGTCGCCCACACAGAGATTGCGCCAGATCAGACTGCCCGCCGGCTCGCAACAGTGCCGCCACAAAATGCTCGGCCCGTTGGTTGTCCAGCGTTACATGTTGGCAGTGTATCGAGCGCACAACGCCGTCGCTATCCAGCGTGGCGTTAATGCTGCCCAAGCCAATCGCCGCTTGCTGGAAAACCTCCAAGGGGCCCAGCTGCGCATCGGGATACACCACCACAGGCAACACCACGCGCCCATGTGCCTGCATGGCGCTCTCTAGTTTTTCGTCATCTTGCGCAAAGGCCGGGTTAAGGTCGGACAGCAATAGGTCGAAACCCACTACACGCGCCTGAGAAAGCTTATCGAGCAGCTGGGCATGCACGCCCCGCCGCCACGGCCAATAACCTAACTGTGCGATGCTATCGTCGTCAATGGCAATGATGGCAACTTCATCGGACGGCTTTCCATGAGCCGCCGTGCGCATAACACGGTCGTAGAACGTATGGTCTAGACGATCCAGGCCCAGTTGCTGGCTAAAGAAGCTAAGCGACAGGGTCAACACCGACAATAGAATGGTAACGGCGTACCATTCCAGCCGTATCCGCTGGTTTAAACCTAAAGGCGGCTTAGCGGTACGCCCCGAGCTCATATCAGTAGTCGCTGAGTAAAACCGGCCCCGCCCAATTACTGGCTACCATACCGCCATCTCCTGACATCAGTACGGCTTGACCATCGAAAGGCTGGCGCGCATCCAAGCCTTCAAGGCCTGCGGCATCTACCGCACGCACAATGGCGTAATGCTGCCCGGGCGCATGCGCCGAGACAGTGACAGGCGGTGCGGCTTCTGTACGGCGGGAAACCAATTGGGTTCCTTGCTCGTCAGTGGAAACCAACACTACGTACTGTTGAGCCCCCGCAACCGCTGGAAAGTCGACAACCCAGCCAGAGCCGCCTCGCACAGGGGTGGAAAGCTGGGGGGCATCCAACAGGCGCTGCACCCCCGAGCTACGCCCGGCGGCATCCACCGCAACGCCTTGCTGAGCCCGTAGCATGGTATCGGTCTGAGAAGCATCGACATTTGCTTGGCCACGCAATACTTCGCTGCGCGAGCCTTCGCCGGAGTTATGAACACGTAAACGCGTACCCCTCACCCCCGTCACACTAACGGGCGTGCGCACTTCGAAGCGCCCCACCCCCGTCTGTTGGGGAGCAACTTCACTTTCCATAGAGCCTTGACGCATATCCACGATAAGGTCGATAAGGCCAGTGCCCTGGAATTCGCGCAAACGATCCAAGCGAAACTCTGAGGAGAACGGCACGCTCAGCACACTGCCATCAGCCAACTCAAGCGTAGCAAAGCCGTTAAGGCCTGTCGTTAAGGCCTGGCCCTCATTCAATGACTGCCCCATGCGCACGGCACGCCCATCTATACGAACATCGCCCAGCAGATGGCTGATTCTGGCGGCAGAGTCTCGAACCGGAATCAGCGAGAATGGAATGCGCAGCAACATCGCAATCGGCAAGCTGTATTGATCGGAAACCTGGTTTAACTGCTGCAAACGCCTCCAGTTTTCCGTATTGCCGGTATAGCGCTGGGAGATCTCGCCCAGGGTGTCGCCCTGTACAACGCGATACAGGAAGTCTTCTCCTTGAGCACCCGCCGGCTGTGCCAGCGCCCCATTTGCACCCATAGCCAGCCAGGCCGCCAGACTTAAGCGCCCCGCACAACGAAGCAATACAGACATTCTTGTTTATTCCTTTTGTGCTGCTGATTCGTCGGCGATCAGCTCAAGACGGTATCCCAAGGCGTAGGAAGACGTCAGGCGTACGCCATTTTCCGGCCTCAGATTCAACTTCTGCCGTATGTTGGACAGATGGGTATCCAATGTGCGCGAGGTAGGCGGAATCTCGCGATTCCATACCGCAGCGCTTAGGACATCGCGCGAAAAAAGACGCCACGGGTTGCGCAGAAACAGCACGGCCAATTCGTACTCTTTGGGGGCCAGCGTCACCGCCTCGCCCCGCAAGCATATGACGTTGGAAGCATCATCGATTTCGTAGGGCCCAACCTGGGTTGGCCTTTGTATCTTGGGTGCTGAAAAGGCACTGCGCCGTGCCAAGGCCTCGATTCTGGCCAGCAACTCACCCGCACGTATCGGCTTGACAAGGTAGTCGTCGGCACCTGCCTGCAAGCCTTCGACCAGATCTTCTTCAAGCACGCGGCTGGTGACGAACATGACAGGCAGCTCGTACCCCAAATTCAAGCGCACCCACCTGACCACCTCGATGCCGGCCAGGTCGGGAAGCTCCCAGTCAACAAGCACCATATCGAAGTCGTGAGGCTTTTGCAAAACGGCCAACAAAGACTTACCAGTCGCAAATGAGGTACAAGTATGCCCGGCTTGTTCCAGCACCTGTTGAATCAACTGCGCCTGCGTGGGTTCGTCTTCCAGGGATGCGATATTCATATGTACCGATCGGATCTTGGCTATTTTCTAGTTAAATACCACGCGTTAGCGAAGCTCGCGCGGCAGTGGGAAAGCAATGGTTTCTTCCACGCCATCTAGGTGGCGCACAGAAGTTGCTCCCAACTGTTTAAGCCTTTCCACAACCTGCTGAACCAGATCGTCAGGCGCCGAAGCACCCGCAGTGAGCCCGACCCTGGCAACGCCGGCAAGCCATTCTGACTTGACCATATCGGGAACATCGACCAGGTAAGCCGGAACCCCCATGCGCTCGGCAACTTCGCGCAGCCTGTTGGAGTTCGAACTGTTAGGACTACCCACCACGATGACGACATCACATTGCGGCGCCATCACCTTGACCGCGTCTTGACGATTTTGCGTGGCATAACAAATGTCGCTTTTTTTGGGCTCGACAATGCCCGGAAATCGTTCGCGCAAAGCTTGCGCGACAACGGCGGCATCATCCACCGATAACGTGGTCTGTGTCACAAAGGCCAATTTTGCTGGGTCGCGCACCTGCAAAGCCTGCACATCTTCTGGCGTCTCGACCAGATACATGCCGCCTTGAGCCTGCCCCAGCGTACCCTCGACTTCGGGGTGCCCCTTATGACCGATCATGATGATCTCGCGACCTTCTTCACGCATACGCATGACTTCAAGGTGCACCTTGGTCACCAATGGGCAGGTAGCGTCGAAGACCTTCAACCCCATGGCCTCGGCCTGGGCACGCACCTGTTTAGCGACACCATGAGCCGAGAAGACCACCCATGACCCGGCAGGCACTTCGTCGAGTTCCTCAACGAAAATGGCCCCTTGATCACGCAGCTTTTGCACAACGTAGCGGTTATGCACGATTTCGTGGCGCACATAAATGGGCGCGCCATGCAGGGCAATCGCCCGCTCGACGATATCTATGGCACGGTCTACGCCTGCACAGAAACCGCGCGGCTGAGCCAACAACACCTCGGTGCTAAGCGTTTCCAGGCGGGCAACGGTTTGAGTCGTAGAAACAGACACTACAGCACTCCCAATAGCTCGATATCCAAACGCAGGTCGGCCCCCGCCAATGGATGATTGAAATCAAACAAAACCCCTTCAGCGGCAACCTGCTTGAACACCCCCGCATAACGCCCACCGTTTGGGGCCACGAATTCAACAACGTCGCCAGGCGCCAACTGCGCATCGGGGGCCGAGTGCTGCTCGACCACCTGGTGGGCCACCCATTGAAGCAAGTCGGGGTTGCGATCGCCATAGGCTTGCGCCGCTGGCAAAGTTACGCTGAATGCCTCGCCTTCGGTACGCCCCAACAAAGCGGCCTCCATGCCAGGGGCCCACTGCCCTATACCGACTTGCAACGTAGCCGGTCGTTCGGCAAAGGTATCCATAAAGACAGAGCCCGCAGCCGGCCCCGATACCAGCGTAATGCGGTAATGGAGGGTAAGGTAGGAATCGGCAACAACGCTTGCGTTTCCGGCAGGAGTCTGGGCAGCCACAGTGTATCAACCTATTTGGTAAATAAATGAATCAAAAAACGCCTCGCCTATTGTAGCGACCTGCGGCGCAAAGCGCGTTAAAGGTAGACGCCTTAGGGCACCCCGATTAGAAGCTAGGTAGAACTGCGCATGGGCAAATGATCGCTTGCGCAAGATATATCAAGCACCAGGCTGTCATGATTGAGTCTGATCCCGCCCCGCGCGAGCCGCCAGTCACGACTCACAACACACCTACAACAGCCCGCCACCCATGAGCCGCCTTCCTACCCACACCAGCGAACGCCCCAGAGAACGCTTACTTGCACGCGGCGCCGCCGCGCTCACTTCGCCCGAGCTGCTGGCGATCGTGCTGCGTACGGGCACCAGTCGGCAAGACGTACTGCAACTGAGCCGACTACTGATTGAGCAATTCCATGGCTTGCGCGGCCTGCTGGCCGCAGAACCCAAGGCTTTGCTTAGCATCAGCGGTTTGGGCAAGGCAAAAACCTGCGAGCTGCTGGCCATCAGCGAACTCAGTCGCCGCGCACTGGCGGAGTCTCTGGGGGACAAACATGCCATGAACAACCCCGCCACCGTTAAACATTACTGCCAAGCCATGCTGGGCCACTTGACCGTCGAACACTGCATGGCCCTGTACTTAGACAGCCAGTATCGCCTGATCTGCACCGAAGAAATCTCACGCGGCACCTTGACCCAGGCTTCCATTTACCCACGAGAGGTCGTCAAATCGGCACTGCGACATCATGCCGCAGCGATTATCCTGGCGCACAACCACCCATCGGGGCTACAAGAACCCAGCCAAGCCGATCTGCACCTGACACAGCACTTGAAACGCGCGCTGTCGCTGGTAGACGTACAATTATTGGATCACCTGATCGTTACCGCCTGCGGCGCCACTTCGTTGGCCGAGCGAGGTCAGATTTGAAGATGGCCAAAAGCGTTTTCATTTAAGCCCTAACATAGGGCCTAGCCATCAACAGCATGAACATGTTATCATTTAACGCTTTACTATCTTTAGCGCGCGATTTAGCACACAACTAAAGGCATACGACTAAAGGGCTCCCTATAAAAAGAAGGGTTGGCCAAAAGGTTTAAGGCTTAGCCGAGCCTGATCAGCGCAAAGACCCCCTCGCTTTTTAAGCGAAACATTACGAATTTACTTGGCCGGTCTCAGCAGTCGGCCCCAGAAAACCTTAAGGTACTGTCATGAAAGAAGGCATTCACCCCGAATACCGTGAAGTGGTGTTCCAGGATCTGCAAACGGGCAACAAGTTCATTTCCCGTTCTACGCTGAACAGCCGCGAAACCATCGAACTCGATGGCAAAACCTATCCCCTGTTCAAGTGCGACGTCACATCCGAATCGCACCCCTTCTATACTGGCGCTCAAACCCGTATCGTCGAAACCGGTCGTGTCGAGAAGTTCCGCGCCCGTTTTGCTCGTACGGCTGGCACCGTCAAGAAAGCCTAATACCCGGCGTGGTTTACTGGGCTTTCAAACCCAATAAACCACAGCTAAAAGCGAGTCCTTTTAGGCACTCGCTTGGGTGCAAAAAATCTGCCGTGGGTTGAATGCTCAGCTTTTTAAGCTGCGGCGGTTCATCCAGAATTTTCGCACCACTACCCCTCCGGGTCATAGGCACGCAAAAAAGGCAGCCAGAAGGCTGCCTTTTTCATTTAAGATGAGCGTGTTTCCCGCCAATCAACGTTCACTTCCCGTCTTAGTGGCCCAGTTTGCTTCCCGCCTGACGCCGGCACGCCTCACGACCCAAGCCAGCGCTGTGCTGTCCAGGCGTTTTCTATTCGTGCTGGCGCTGGTCTATATTTTTGCCGGCCTGTTCTTCCGAGACCCTTGGAAGTCCGATGATGTGGCTGGCCTTGCGGCCATGATGACTACGGCCTACGAATCAGGCCAAACCTGGCTGCTACCGCAGCTGGGTCAGTTAGCCTATGCCAAGAACGGCCCCTTGCCGACCTGGGCAGGCGCACTTAGCATCTGGCTGTTCTCACCGCTGTTCGAGCTATTTCTGCCCCAACCTGACGCCACGATTGCGGCTGCGCGTTTACCCAATCTGCTATGGTTTGGCCTGATCGCTTACGCAGTCTGGTATGGCTCTTATTTGCTGGGCAGACGCCCTGAAGCTCAGCCGCTTCCGCTGCCCTTTGGGGGCGAACCCTCGCCTCCCGACTACGGCCGCATGATTGCAGACGCCGCCCTTTTACTGACGCTGGCCACCGCCGGCATCATGTGGCGCCTGCACGAAACCTCCGAAGTCCCCGCTCTTATTGCCAGCCAAGCCATGGTTTTTTTGGCTGCGGCACGGCTACTAAGCCGGCCACGCACAGGCGCTTTACTGCTGGGGGTGGCGCTTGCCGCCACCTTCCTTAGCCGAGGTCTTATCGGCGGGCTCCCCGTTCTTGCGGCAGTGCTCTGCTGCGCGGCGCCGGGCCTGCCACTTTGGCCAGCGCGCCGCTGGACACTGGCGGGTTTGTTGCTGGCCGCCGGCCTGCTCACCCTGTGGTGGTGGCCCGCGTATCAAGCCAACCCCTATTGGGCACAAAGCTGGTGGCACTGGAACCTCAACTCCTTTGAGTGGCCAAGCAGCGAAACCCTGAACGGCAGCATCTGGCGCGACCTACCCTGGTTTCTATGGCCGACTTGGCCGTTCGCCCTGATGGCCTTGTGGCAGTGGCGCATGTGGATACGCGCCCCCCACATTTGGCTGCCCTTGATGATGCTGCTGTGGCCGTTGATCACCCTGTGGTTTCTGGCCGACCCTTTCGAACCCGAGTACAGCCTGCTTGCCATTCCCAGTGCCGCGCTTGCCGCCTTTGCCTTGCCTACCCTGCGCCGCGGGGTCGTCAACTCGCTCGATTGGTTTGCCGTTATGTGCTTTTCCCTTGCCTGCGCCACAACATGGCTGGGGTGGATAGCTTTGCAAACCGGCTGGCCCAGCCAAATTGCCCGCAATATTGCCCGTCAAACCGAAGGCTTCAATGCCCAGATCTCTTGGCTGGCTTTCACTTTGGCCGCGCTAGGGACTTTAGCGTGGATCTTATTGGTGCGCTGGCGCTTGCTCAGCAAACCTGCGGCGCTGTGGCGCGGTACAGTGGTGTATGCCGGCGGCATAGTATTGACTTGGCTGTTGCTAGCCACATTATGGATGCCAGCCCTGGATTATGCTCGCAGCTACCGGCCCGTTTCACGCCAATTGGCACAGGCCATAGCCCAACATCTCCAGCCAGACGATTGCGTGCGCGCCTATGACTTAGGTTTGGGTCAAAGGGCCTCATTTCTGGTGTTCGACCAGATAGATTTTTCGTTTGGCCGGCAATGCAGCCTGGTACTGCAGCAAACCTCCCAACAAAATATCGAAACTGGCTCGGCCGCTTTCAGCAATGACAGCGCACGAGTACTGTGGGTAGGCAAGCGTGGTGCCGACCGCAAGGGCCAAGAGATCTTCCGCCTTCTGCGACTGAACCAACCATGACGACAATGCGCCGAGCGCGCAAAGCCGGGCTCCGCCATTACGTCGCCCAAACCCTTAAGCAATCGTGGCCCGTGCTGATCAGTGCATGGGCCGGCATGGCCTTTGGCGTGCTGGATACCGCCATGGCCGGACATGCCAGCGCCGCCGATTTACAGGCGATGACCTTATCGATTTCCATCTACATCACCGTCTTCGTCGGCTTGATGGGCATCGTGCACGCACTCATACCCATCATCGGACAACACTTCGGCGGCAAGCGACACCATGAGGTCGGGCTTGCCTGGGGCCAAGGCATCTGGACGGCCTTGGGGCTATCGCTGATAGGCGCCTTGGCTATGGCCTTTCCCGATCTATGGCTTAGCATGTCTGGCGACATAAGCGCGGAAGTACGCAACAGCATTACATGGTATTTGCGTGCTTTGATCCTGGCGCTACCGGCAACGCTGGTCTTCCGCACCATTTACGCCTTAGCCACGGCAGTGTCACGCCCCAAAATCGTCATGAGCATCAATCTGGGCAGCGTCTTATTCAAGGCTCTATTCAACTGGCTATTCATTTTTGGCAAACTCGGCATGCCTGCCTTGGGTGCCGTAGGTGCAGGCCTCTCAACCGCCCTGACCGGCTGGCTCACGCTAATCGCCGGTTTGTTGGTGCTGCGTCACGACGGCTTCTTTCGACAATTCAAGCTTCACCTGCCTCGCCCCCGCTGGCGGCATCAGCAAGAACTGCTCAGGCTGGGGATACCCATGGGCGGCTCATACCTGGTGGAAGTCTGCGCCTTCACCATGATGGCGCTATTGGTTGCGCGCGAAGGCATGTTTACCAGCGGCGGCCACCAGATTGTCTCGAACCTGGTGGCATTGTGCTACATGATGCCCATGGCGGTAGGGGTTGCCTCGGCCTCTTTGACGGCTCAAGCCATCGGGGCTCAAGATATGGCGCGCGCAAGGCAAACCGGGCGTGCCGGCTATTTGGTCGTGTTCTGCGGCGCGCTGCTGACCGCATTGATAGCCTGGACAGCTCGCAAGCCTATTGTTGCCCTTTACACCGATGACGCTCAAGTTGCCGCTGTGGCCTTGGCCCTGATAGCCATCGTGCCGTTCTTTCACTTCTTCGACGCCATGCAATGCATAGGCTCGTATTTGTTACGCGCTTACAAGGTGGCGGTGATACCGCTGCTGATGCAAATTCTAGCCCTGACAGGCGTGGGCCTTTTAGGCGGGTGGATGACTGGCTTCGGCCCCTGGTCGGGATTGCTGGCACCCCTGGCAGACACGCTGCTGCCAGGCGCCCCGATAGGAGCCGCCTCTTTGTGGATGATGTCGGTAGCAGGCATAGGCATATCGGGCATACTGCTACGCCTGTGGTATGTGCATATCGTGCGCCAATACCAAAGCAAGGGCTAAGGCCGCTACCAGCGGCCCTGCCCCACGCTTTTACTCTTTATAGATGTAAGAGCGGCGCCACGGGTAGGAAAGATCGGCTGGTTCATCCAGCTCGTCGCTACGGCCCCTGGTGGGCTTGTGTTGCAGCAGCACTTGATGAATGGCTATCCACGCGTTCTCGAAGCCCATGGCGCACCCCGCCAAGTAGATTCGATAGGCACGTAACGAGCGCTCGGCGTTATCACCTTTAAGGGTAGCCCTTGCCGCATCAAGCTGAGCCTCAAGAGCATCGCTCCAGGCCCAGAGGGTACGGGCATAATGCGGCCGCAAGTTTTCGACGTCCAGGTCTTCCAGGCCGGCATCGGCGATCTGTATAAGCTCGTTGCCGATGTGCGTGAGCTCACCGCCGGGGAAGATGTATTTTTCGATGAACTCGCCCATGCCTGCGCCGACCTCGGCGTTGTAAACGCCACCCGCAGTAATGCCGTGATTCAGTATCAGGCCCCCCGGACGCAGCAGTCGATTAAGCTTGGCGAAATAACCCTGCAGCTGTGCCCGGCCTACGTGTTCGAACATGCCCACCGACGCGATTTTGTCGTAGGGTTGAGTTTCATCGAGTTCGCGGTAATCCAGCAAGGTCATGCGCACTCGGCCAGACAGACCTTTCTCTTCAATAAGCCGATTTACGTGGGCGTGCTGGTTGCGCGACAAGGTGATGCCCGTGGCATCTACCCCGTAGTTCTCGGCCGCCCATAGCAAAAGCCCACCCCAACCCGCGCCGATATCGAGAAAGCGCTCTCCCTCGTGCAACCTGAGCTTGCGGCAGATGTGATCCAGCTTAGCTTCTTGGGCTTGCGATAAGGTGTAATCGGGTTGCGCATAGTAGGCGCAAGAATAGACTCGGCGCTCATCTAGCCATAACTTGTAAAAGTCGTCGGAGATATCGTAGTGAAACTGAATTTGCTTGGCGTCGCGTTCTTTCGAGTGACGCACTACCGAAATAACGTGGCGAACCATGCGGGTAAAGGCATTGCCCCTAGCCTCGTCCACCGGAGAACCCTCTAGTATGGACGAGGCTAACAGCATCAAATCACGCATTGGGCCTTCAAAGTCAAAACGCCCCTCGACGTAGTCTTCACCCAGCTTGCCGGTTTGGCCGTTGGCCAGGTTCAGCAGCGTGGCGTTATCGCGCACGATAAGTTTGATGCGCGGCGAGGGTGCGCCGGCTATTTCACCGTTGGGTAACTGCACCTGCACAGGCAAAGGCAAGCTTGCCAACTTCTTTTCTACCAAGGACAACACTGTACTCACATCCCACTCCCTAAAACCGTAGAAATTGAATACCCAGCTTGGGACGCCCGAAGGCGCGTCGCTCTTTTTGGCGAACCTTTTTGATTATGTCCCATTCAAAAATTTTTGACTACACGTCGCACAACATCCGGGGTCGTGCCAAAAACCTACAAACCCCTACCCCTCTTACAGAGCGTGGCCATAGCTGATTGCGTAAATTTGACCAAGGGTGGTAGAATAGTGAGCTTTGTAGCAGCACGCTTTAAGGCTCTAGCGCTTGCATGATGCATGCTTGAGCGCAGCAACTTAGGCAGCTGCAGTAAATTGGGCGGCAGTAATGCTATTTCCAGTCTTGAAAGACTTTGGGGTTTTGCCCTTAATAGGCTTTTAAGGCTTTCGAAAGCGTCTCTGCACTGAAAGACCGCCAGGCACTGCTGCACGGCAGGCTTTGAATAGACAAGGAAAACATCATGGCACGCGTATGCCAAGTCACCGGTAAAGGCCCCCGCACGGGCAACAACGTTTCGCACGCCAACAACAAGACCAAGCGCCGCTTTCTGCCTAACCTGCAGTCGCGCCGTTTCTGGGTCGAAAGCGAGAACCGCTGGGTTCGCCTGCGTGTTTCCACCCAAGCCCTGCGCACCATCGACAAGAACGGTATCGAATCCGTTCTGGCCGAACTGCGCGCCAGCGGCAAAGCCATTTAATCGAACGCAGCGCACAGCGCTCATTATCAGGAGTCCGTCATGGCAAAAGGCCTGCGCGAGAAAATCAAACTCGAATCCTCTGCTGGTACCGGTCACTTCTACACGACCACCAAAAACAAGCGTAATACCCCCGAAAAAATGGTCATGAAGAAATTCGACCCGGTGGCACGCAAGCACGTCGAGTACAAGGAAACCAAGCTGCGTTAATTTAACGCCAGCTGTTTGTTTCCCGCTTAAACCCCGCCTTGGCGGGGTTTTGCTGTTTGCCCAGCATAAGGCCGCCTCTTGGCGGCCTTTGTCATGCTTATTTCTCGGCAACTTGCTCTAAAGCTACAGCACCCACCACGCCGTAAGGGTCGGCCATGGTTTCGATGATTTCAAAGTGGTTGAAATCCTTACCCTCTAATATTTTTACTGGCTTGCCTGCCGCCTTAAGCGCCGCGGCAAAATCTTTGCTTTGCCTTATGAACTCGGGCGTTTCCTGGTCTCCGTAGACCAGCACAACTGGGGTCTTCAGTTGCTGCAAGTGCCTTTGCGGGCTGAGCGCTTCCTCGACTTGATCCGTGAAACGCACATAGCCACTTCGGGCCGACAGACGCGGCGCCTTCAAGTCGTACATGCCACTTACCAATACTGCGCCTTTGATGACATCATCCGGCAGCCCATACTTGGACCAATCTGTCGTCAGGACCACCCCCGCCAAATGGGCCCCTGATGAATGGCCGGACAAATAAAGACGGTTGGGATCGCCGCCCAAAGATTCCGCATTCTTGTACGCCCATTCCACTGCGCGACGGGTTTGCTCTGCCAAAGGCATGAGATCGCCATCGGTCTGTGTAACGTTAACGAAATCGGGGACAAAAAAGTGCACACCTTGACGAACAAAGGGCTCAGCCAGAAAAGCATAGTCCTTGGCTAAGCCGGAGCGCCAGGCACCACCGTGCAAGAACACATGCATGGGGCGCTTTTCTCCGGGCGCCAAGAACACGTCCATCCCTTCAACTTCAGTGTCGCCATAAGAGACTCGCTTAGGCTCACCCAGACGTTCACGTGCGCGTTCGCTACGTGTACCGTAGCGCTTCACTACCTGTTTGATGTTAGGCGCGTATTGAGCCTGATCGTAAGCCTTATCCAAACCCGCCTGATCGTAGTCCAGCCAAACTTTGGGAGCGGAAGCAGCCTGCTCCGCCGCTAAGGCTTGGCTTCCTTCACCCATAGTCACGCAAGCAACTGCCGCAACCGCAACCAACAACATCTTGTTCATGGCGAACCGGCGCCCAGTAAACATTCCCACCATTTTTATCTCCTGTTTTTAGCTTCATAGAAATCGAACAGCTCATGTCGACGTATGGACTGCTCTAAAAAAAACCCTGTTTACACATTAAACAGGGTTTTTAAGATGGCTAGGCAAGCACAGCGACGTTACATGTTTTCTATCATGGCTTGCCCAAAGCCCGAGCATGACACCTGGACAGCCCCTTCCATCAGGCGAGCAAAATCATAGGTAACATGTTTGGACTGAATGGTTTTTTCCATGCTGTCGATGATCAAGTCTGCGGCTTCGGCCCAGCCTATATGGCGCAGCATCATTTCAGCCGACAGAATTTCAGACCCCGGATTGACGTAATCTTTACCGGCGTACTTGGGCGCTGTGCCATGGGTAGCCTCAAACACCGCAATAGACTCTGAAAGATTGGCGCCGGGCGCAATGCCGATGCCACCTACTTGGGCCGCCAAGGCATCGGAAATATAGTCGCCATTCAGATTCAGCGTGGCAATTACCGAATACTCGGCCGGGCGCAGCAGAATCTGTTGCATAAAGGCATCGGCAAGCACATCTTTGACGATAATATCGCGACCCGTCTTGGGGTTTTTCAACTTGCACCAAGGGCCGCCATCCACCAGCTGGGCATCGAACTCTTCCAGCGCCGTCTCGAAACCCCAGTCACGAAAGCTACCTTCGGTGAATTTCATGATATTGCCCTTGTGCACCAAGGTCACGTTAGGCCGGTTGTGGTCGATGGCGTATTGAATCGCCTTACGCACCAGGCGTTGGGTGCCCTCTTTAGAAACCGGCTTGACGCCCAACCCCGAAGTTTCGGGAAAGCGGACGTTATCTATACCTAGTTGGGTGCGCAAAAAATCGATCAGCAACTTGGCTTTCTCGGAGCCCGCATCGAACTCGATACCCGCGTAGATGTCTTCAGAATTCTCGCGGAAAATGACCATATTGGTTTTCTCGGGGTCTTTTACGGGAGAAGGAACACCCTTGAAATACCGCACAGGGCGCAGGCATACGTATAAATCCAAGGCTTGGCGCAAGGTGACGTTAAGCGAACGGTGACCGCCGCCTATGGGCGTAGTAAGCGGCCCCTTGATAGAAACCACGTGCTCTTTAACGGCCTGAACCGTTTCGTCGGGTAACCAGTTGCCAGGCCCATAAAGCTTAACGGCCTTCTCACCCGCGTAAATTTCCATCCATTGGATTTTGCGCTGGTCGCCGTAAGCTTTAGCCACAGCCGCATCCACCACCTTGATCATGACTGGCGTGATGTCCCGCCCGGTGCCATCACCCTCTATAAAAGGGATAATGGGTTTGTCAGGCACGTTAAGCGAAAAATCGCCATTGACCGTGATCTTCTGGCCCGATGCGGGGACGTTGATGTGCTGGTATGACATGGGATGCTCCTGGTGTTCCGGAAAGAAGCGGGTTCGCCGGATTCTGGCTTATGGCGCCAGTCTTATAGAAGACTAAAAGTTTACCGCAAAACCCCCGCGGCAAAAGGGGCGGCAACCCCCGATGCCGCAAGCTTGGCGTGCGCCGAATCCCGCCGCTACGCCTGGCCGCCCGTATGCCGGAACCGCGACAGCCCGGCTGGGCGCGCCGACTCCAGAAACGTGCGCAAGGAAAGCTGGAACTGCGAAAAATCCTTGTCCTCGCGATACACCATGTACACGGGCAGGCTCAGATGGCAATCCAGCGCCTTGACCCACCGCATGTCGCCGCGCTGGAGATTCTCTTGCACTGCCGAGCGGGTGAAAAAACATACTCCCACATCCCTGCGCACGGCTTCTTTCTGCGCTTCCGGGTGCCCAAGATATAAAACGGTGCGACGCGACGTGACGCCGTTGGCCCGCAACTGCCCTTCCTCCAGTTGATACATGACCGTACTGTTGGAGGTGCTGATGAAAGGCAGGCGGCTCATTTGATGGCGATCGACGGTGTCGCCCACCCAGCGGCTGTCCGGAGCGCTCATCAACAGCAAGGGTTCGTCCCACAAGGGGTAGGCAGCCAAGCCCGAGGTGTCCTGATCGGGCGACACCAGCAATACCGCAAAGTCCGCCTCGCCCGACCTGACGACGTCCAAAGCCGCCTTGGGATTTGAAATAATGACTTCCACCAGCCCTTCGGGGTACTGCAACTGAAAATCGCAAACAACGGGCGGCAACAGGTAGGAGCCTATGCTCATGGACGACGCCACCACCGCACTGCCGACTTCCACATTGCCCATTCCCGCCAGGTCGCGTTCCAGTTCGCGGGTGCGGACGATGGTTTCCCTGGCCCAGCGAAATACCCGCTGGCCAGCCAGGGTCAGCGCAATGCCACGCCCTTCCCTGCACAGCAAAGGCGTGCCCAGTTTTTCTTCCAGGTTGCGCAAATGCGCCGTCACCACCGGCTGCGAAATGAACAACTGTTGCGCCGCCTGGCTGACGCTCTGCAGCTCGGCCACTTTGCAGAACACCTCGATCTTGCGCAAAGACAGTTGCGAATCGAGCCGGCGCATCAATACCGAATTGCCATCGCCGCCGAGACGGCTCCGGGATTCACCAGACGGCGTTTCGGCCCGCTTGGCGGGCGCTTGTTCTGCCGCCCCCATCCGTTCCGCTTTCTTTTTCGAACCAGACATATGTCTCTCCGTACCTTGGCGCCTACCGTTCATCGCGGCAAAAGACGCAAACATGCTACGCCGAAACCTCACGCAATCATATCCAAAAGGATATGCATTGAAGAAGAAATTTGTATTAGACGCTATATGGCCAGCCCGCCTAGTATTTCTCTCCATACCCCATACCGCCACCGGCCGGGCGCCGGCCAGATGCCGAACCCCGCACGGAACCCCAGGAAGGAGAATCCATTCATGCACGCCGATCAAATTCCAGCCGGCATTCTGCCCGCCCAGAACGCGCTGTACTATGGCGGCGCCTGGCACGCCCCCGCAGATGGGGAATTCGCCGACACCCTCAACCCCGCCTACAACGAAGCCATACGGCAAGCGCCCGTGGGGCGCACCGCCGACGTCGATGCGGCGGTGCAAGCGGCGCAGGCGGCATTCCCGGCCTGGGCCGCGCTGCCGCCCGCGGAACGCGCCCGCCCCTTGTATCAGGCGGCGGAAGTGCTGCGCAAACATGCGGACGAACTCGCCCTGCTCGATGCGCTGAACAACGGCAACCCCGTTTCCATCCTGGCCAAGGATGCTCACTTCGCGGCGGACGGCATCGCCTACTTCGCGGGCCTGGCGCGCGAGATCAAGGGCGAGACCATACCCATGGGGCCGGGCAACCTGAACTACACGGTGCGCGAGCCGCTGGGCGTCATCGCCCGCATCGTGGCCTACAACCATCCGCTGATGTTCGCCGCCTTGCGCATCGCGGCGCCCCTGGCCGCCGGCAACACCGTGGTGGTCAAGGCCCCCGACCAGGCGCCGCTGTCCACGCTGCGGCTGGCCGAACTCATCGGCCATCTGTTTCCGCCCGGCGTGGTCAACTTCCTGTGCGGCGGAGCCGAATGCGGCCAGGCCCTGACCACCCATCCCCTGGTGCGCAAGATCACGCTGATAGGCGGCGTTCCGACCGGCAAGGCCGTCATGCGCAGCGCGGCGGACAGCCTCAAGCCCGTGCTGCTGGAACTGGGCGGCAAGAATGCGCTGGTCGCCTACCCGGATGCGGACGTCGACAAGCTCGTGGAAGGCATCGTCGGCGGCATGAACTTCGCCTGGTCCGGCCAAAGCTGCGGCTCCACCAGCCGCGCCTTCCTGCACGAATCCCTGCATGACGAAGTGCTGGGGCGCGTGGCCGAGCTGGTCCAGCAGCGCCACAAGCCCGGCATACCCACCGACCCCGCCACGACCATGGGCTCGCTGGTAAGCGCCGCCCAACTGGAGAAGGTGCAGCGCTACGTCGCCTGGGCCCTGGAAGACGGCGCGCAACTGGTTACCGGCGGCAAGCAGCCGGACGACCCCGCGCTGAAAAACGGCTTCTTCCACGAGCCCACCGTGTTCGCAGGCGTCACGCCCGACATGCGCATCGCGCGCGAGGAAGTCTTCGGGCCCGTCCTCTCCGTTTTCAAATGGAGCGACGAGGAAGCGCTATGGCCCATCGTGAACGCGGTGGACTTCGGCCTGACCGGCTCGATCTGGACACGCGACCTGGCCACCGCACACCGCGCCGCCCAGCGCATGCATACCGGCTACATCTGGATCAACAACACCAGCCAGCACTTTCTGGGCGCGCCGTTCGGCGGCGTCAAGCAGTCCGGCATCGGACGCGAGGAATGCTTCGAGGAACTGCTGGAGTTCACCGCGCAAAAGAACGTCAACGTCAAGCTGGCATAAGCCTGGCCATGGAGTACGACTACATCATCGTCGGCGCGGGTTCGGCAGGCTGCACGCTTGCCTACCGCCTCGGCGCAGACCCGGACGTAAAGATTCTCGTGCTCGAAGCCGGGGGGGCCGACCGCTCTCCCGTCATACGCATTCCCCTTACCTGGGGGCTCATCCTGAAGCACCGCCTGTACGACTGGCAATACTTCACCGCCCCGGAGCCCAACCTGGACCAGCGCGAAATCGAATGCGCCCGGGGCAAGGTGGTGGGCGGCTGTTCCTCCATCAACGGCATGGCCTACGGCCGCGGCCTGCCCGAGGACTACGACGGGTGGGCGCGGGAGCTGGGCCTGCCGGGCTGGTCCTTCGACGACGTGCTGCCCTATTTCAAGCGCAGCGAATCGTGGGAAGACGGCGCCAGCGCGCTGCGCGGCGGCGACGGCCCGCTGACGGTCAACCGCCTGCGCTATGAAGACCCCTTGGTCGACGCCTTTCTGCATGCCGCCCAGTCGCGCGGCTATCCGCTCACGCCCGACTACAACGGCGCCCAGCCCGAAGGGTTCGGGCCCATGCAAACGACGATACGCCGCGGCAAGCGCTGGAGCGCGGCCTCGGCCTATCTGCGCCCGGCCGTCGCGCGCGGCAACGTCTCGGTGCTGACCGGCCAGCTGGCCGAGCGCATCCTGCTGGAGAACGGCCGCGCCGCCGGCGTCGTCGTTTCCAGCCGCAACGAGCGGCGCACGCTGCGCGCTAGGCGGGAAGTCATCGTGGCCGCCGGCGTCATCAATTCGCCGCAATTGCTCATGCTGTCCGGCATAGGCCCGGCGGACATGCTGGAAACCGCCGGCGTCAAGGTTCATACCCATTTGCCGGGCGTCGGAAGCAATCTGCACGATCATCTGGTATGCGACGTACGCTGGCAGCGCCAGTCGCCCGGCCCCATGCACCGCGCCATGCGTGTGGACCGTATCGCCATGGACGTGCTGGGCGCATGGATGTTCGGCCGAGGCCGCTCCTGCGCCATACCCGCCGCCGCCGTCGGCCTGGTGCGCAGCAGCCCCGAGCTGGCGCTGCCCGACGTGCAGATGATTCTTGCCGCCGCGCCCATGACCATGGGCCCTTATCTGTGGCCTTTCGTTCAGCCCTATCAGGACGCCTTCGGCCTCAAGGGTGTCTACCTGACTCCCGAAAGCCGTGGCCGCATCACACTCGTTTCCCCCGATGCCCGTGTGCCGGTGCGCATTGAACAGAACTTTCTCTCCACCGAAACAGATCGGCGCGCCATGCGCGAGATGGTCAGGCGCATGCGCGAAATCGGCGGGCAGGCCGAACTGGCGCCCTATGCCAGCACGGAGCTGGCCCCCGGAGCGCAGGCCGTGACGGATGCGGACATCGACACTTTCGTGCGCCGGACCGCCATCACGCTGCATCATCCGGTAGGCACCTGCAAGATGGGCCGCGAAGACGACCCCATGTCCGTGCTGGACGCGCGGATGCGCGTACGCGGCACCGAAGGGCTGCGCGTGGTGGACGGTTCGGCCGTCCCGCGCACCGTGCGCGCGGCCACCAACGGCCCCATCATCATGATGGCGGAAAAAGCCGCCGACATGATTCTCGGCGCCAAAGGCTGAAGCCGCGCCGAACCGCATTCTTTCACCCCTATCGCAGGAGAACGACATGGACCTCGACGTCCGTACCGAGCTGGCCACGGCCAACCACATCTTGTTCAACGAGGGCGTGCTGGACGGCTTCGGCCACGTCAGCGTACGGTGCCCCGGACGTCCCGAGCGCTTTTACATCGCACGCGCCATGGCGCCGGCCCTGGTCACCGCCGACGACATACTGGAAGTCGACCTGGACGGCCAGGTATACGACAACCAGAGGCGCCGTACCTATGTGGAGCGCTTCATCCACAGCGAAATCTATCGTGCCAGGCCCGACGTGCAGGCCATCGTCCACAGCCACTCGCCCACCGTCATCCCCTTCGGCGTCACCGGTACCCGGCTGCGCCCGGTTTGCCACATGAGCGGCTTTCTGGGCGGCAAAACGCCCATCTACGAAATCCAGGACTTCATCGGGGAACGCTCCAACCTGCTCGTCACCAACCAGCGCCTGGGCAAGGCGCTGGCCGACACGCTGGGACGCGAGAACGTCGCGCTGATGCGCGGCCACGGCAACGTCATCGTGGGCGTCTCCATCAAGCAGGCCGTTTACCGCGCCATCTACACCGAGGCCAACGCCAAGCTGCAAATGCAGGCCCAGGCGCTGGGCACGGTCAATTACCTGACGGACGAGGAATGCGAGGAAACCGCCGCCATGGCGGACCAACACCTGGAACGACCCTGGGCGCTATGGGTGAGGCGGGCCGGCGGCTCGGCCTGAGACGACAAGCCAAGCTGCACGCAAAGAGGCCGGGCCGCACATGGATGCGGCCCGGCCTCTTTGCGTTGGCTGAAGCTTGCGTCTACCCCATCAACCCCGGCAGGAAAGTCACCAGTCCCGGCAGCCCCACCAGCAAGGCGGTAATGAGCAGCGCGGCCGCGATGAACGGCACCGACGCCCGGATGACCTCGCCCAGCTTCGTCCCTGGCGGCGCGACCGCCACCAGCACGAACAAACCCATGCCGAAAGGCGGCGTCGTCAGGCTGATCTCCAGCATGAGCAGAATCAGAATGGCGAGCCAGATAGGATCGAAACCCAGGCTGGCGGCCAGCGGGAAGAAAATGGGCGTCACCAGCATGATGATGGAAACCGACTCCATGAGCATGCCCAGCACCAGCACGATCAGCAACATGCCGACGATGACCCACAGCGGGTGGATCTGTAGCGAGGTCGCCCAGGAGATCAGGCCGCCGGAGGCGCCCGACAAGGCCAGCATCTGGCTGAACGTGGAAGCGCCGACGATGATGAGAAACACCATCCCCGTCACCCGCACCGTACCCTGGATGGACTTACGCAGGCTCCGCCAGGTAAGCGCCCGGAAGGCGAACGCCAGTATCAGCACGCCCAGCACCCCGAACGCCGCGGCCTCCGACGGCGTGGCCACGCCCAGGATGATCAGGCCGACGACCATGAAGATGACGCCGCCCATGGGCAACACGTTGGTCAGGAACAGGCGCAGCTTCTGGCCGCCCGACAGCGCTTCGACGTCGTACTGGGGCGCAGATTCCGGCCGGCGCCAAATCGTAAAGAAAATGACGCAGATGTAGGCCGCCGCCAGCAGGAGGCCGGGCACGATGCCGGCGATGAGCAGGCGGCCTATGTCGACTTGCGCGATGCTGCCCAGCAGCACGCCCAGCGTCGAGGGCGGAATCATGATGGCCAGGCCGCCCGTGGCGATGATGGCGCCCATGGAGAGCACCGGCGCATACCGGCGGCGTGTCATTTCCGGCAATAGCGTGGAGCCCAGCATCGCCACGTTGGCGATGCTGGAGCCGGACAGCGCGGCGAACAGCGTGCCGCCGCCCACCGTCAAATAAGACAAGCGCCCCGGAATGCGGCCCAGGATCTTGTCGATGGCGTCGAACACGCGCAACGCTATGCCGGTATGGAAGAACAGCTCGCCCATTAGCAGGAACAAGGGCACCGGCGTCAGCGTGAACGTCGTTACCGACGTCGTGGCGTTGGCCACCAGTTGCATGATGGCGGCCTCGCCGCCTATGAATACCAAGGCGCCGATCAGGTTGGCGGCCAGGAAGGCGAACGCCACTGGAACGCGTATGCCCATCAGCAGCAGGATAGTGCCCACCAGCACCAGCCCGGCAAGATACCAGCTCATCATGGCGCCACCTGCTCGGTTACCGGCCTGTCGTACATGTCTTCGCGGCGCACCAGGAAACGCAGCAACTCCGTCGCGCAAAACACGAAGCCTACCGCCAGCACGGCGTACAGAAACCAGCGCGGCAAGATGATGGAGCGGATGTCGACCTCGCCGCGCGCTGCGGCATCCAAGGCCATCACCGCGGCGTACCAGGCCATGATGCCGCACACGGCGATGCTAAGCACGATGGCGACGATGCCCAGCAGCCGCTGACATCTCTTGCTTGCCACCGCTTCCAGCACGCCCACCCAGACGTGGCAGCGCTCGCGCACCAGCAGCGGCGCCGCTCCCATCGTCGCTATCAGCATCGCGTATTCCGTCAGCGTGCTGGTGGCCGCCGGCGTGGGCAGCCCCAGGTTGCGCAAGGTGACGTCGAAGACGATGGCGACGAAGGTTCCCACTATCACCACTCCCGCCAGGATCGCCATCCCGTAGATGAGGGCGTCATACCCTCGCGAGAGAACGGCCATCCCTGTCTGCTTGCCGTGCGCCATGGCTAGGCTCCTCTTGCTCGCGTCCGGTTATTCTTGGTACAGCTTGGCTTTCAGCGCTTCCACATTGCTGGGGTCGCGGCTGGCCAGGCGGTCCCAGACCAGGTCGTGGGCTATCTTGCGATGCAAGGCCGGGTTGCCGACCTCCACGGTCTGCACGCCGGCTTCCCTCAGTATCTTGTCTTCACGTTCGCGTATGGCGCCGAAGTCGCTTTGGGTGGCGCGCTCGTGCTCGACGGCGGCCTGCTCGATGATCTGCCTGGCCTGTTCAGGCAGGGCGTCCCACTTCTTGCCGTTCATCATGATGACCAGATCGAGCTGCCACACGGGCGGCGCCACCTGGTACTTCAGGAACTTGTGCACGCCGATATCGGTATAGCTGATCGCCGGCCAGCCCAGCCCGCGCACCACGCCGCGCTCCAGCGCCGTGAACATTTCCGCCGTCTGCAGCATCACGTTGTTGCCGCCCAGCTTCTCGAACCATTCCTTGTAAGCCGGCGTCGAGCGCATCTGCAGGCCGGTCAGGTCGAGCACGCCTTCGCTGGTCATCTTGGGCTTGTCCACGAGATAGACGTAGAACGGAATACCGCCGCTTTGCCAGCCTATGAATTGCGCATTGAGCTTCTTGCGCCAGATGTCGTTGAGCATCTTGGTCGCGCCGTTCTCGCGCGCCTGTACCGGGCCTGCCGTGGCGCCAAACAAGGCATCCGCCTCGGGCACGATGCCGTTGTAGTACGAGGCCGGCCCCATCTGCATGTCGAAAACGCCATTGCGCAGCGCGGTGTCCTGTTGCTGGGGCGGAATAACTTCGGGGCCGCCGACGAACTGAACCCGCACGACGCCTTCGCCCGCCTTGTTGACCCGCTCGATGAAGGTCTGGAACTGCTTGGTGAACTCCAGGTTCGAGGGAAAGGCCGAAATCGCCCGCAGCGTTACCGGCTCCGCGAACGCCGGCGCGCTAAGCACGGCATAGGCCGCGATGGCAAGAAATAGCTTGCGCATGATAGAACTCCTCCTGTAATGCCGGTTTAAAATACCGGCTTGGAGGAAATTCTAAACAGCGCACCTCATAATGAATAATATGTTTTTCGACCCCTTTTCATAGCCGATAGGCTATGAAAAACGAATAATGGGAAGGGACTGATGACGTAAAATCAAGGGGTCTTCTTGTTATCCGGGCACTTTCCCACCGATGTTCAATCCCTCAAAAGAGCAGGTTCGGCAGTTTTTCACCGAAGCGTGGCGCAAGCATCGCCACGGCCAGTCGCTGACGCCGCTGGAAGCGCAGGCGCTGGACTGGATGCTGCAGCACCCCGAATATCATGCAGACCTGGAGGACCCGGGCGCGGCGCAGGCCGAGTACGCCGTCGAGGGTGGGCGCACCAATCCGTTTTTGCATTTATCCATGCACCTGGCCATTACCGAGCAGCTTTCCATCGACCAGCCGCCCGGCATACGGGCGGCCCACGAACGGCTGCTGCGACGCACCGGCAACCCGCACGAAGCCGCGCATGAAATCATGGAATGCCTGGGCCAAGTCGTCTGGGAATCCCAGCGCCTGGGCAAGCCGTTCAGCAGCGAGCACTATCTGGATTTGCTGAACCGGCGCGCCACCTTGCTCTGAAGCCGGGCGGCACGAGAAGCCCCGCACCGGCCGCACGCGCGCAAAAGACGCGGCCCAGCGGCCGGGACGAGCATCCGCAAGCATGCCCATGGCGAAGCCGGGCACTCTTGCGGCATGCGGCGCCGTCTTAGCGGCGCACGCCCAGCGGAGACGGCAGGGAAGCCAGCCAGGCCGAGATGTTCGCGATGTCGGTGTCGGACAACTGCTGCGCCATGGCGCCCATCACGGCATTGACGCGCACATTGGCGCCGCTTACGCCCTCTTGGCCGCGCTTGTAGGCGCGCAGGGAATGAGCGATGTAGTCGGCGTGCTGTCCGGCCAGAACGGGGTAGCTGGGCAGGATGGACGTCTTGGCGTCTTCGCCATGACAGGTCATGCAAGTGTATTTTTCGAATGCGGCTTTTCCGGCGGCCAAGTCGGCTGCGTTGCCGGCAGGCGCCAACATAGAGCAGACCAAGGCGGCCATGGCAAGTGTCAGTTTTTTCATGTGGCCCCCGATTTATTTCAGATTCGAATAATAGGCAGCCAAATCAGCCATGTCTTGTGGAGACAGGTTTTGCGCGATGGCTTGCATGGTGGGGAATGAACGGGCACCACTGGCGTATTCCTGCAGGGCAACTACTATGTACTCTGCATTTTGGCCGGCAATTTTGGGCACATGCACGACCTCGGGGAATGCAGCCTTGTACGCGGGAATACCATGGCAACCTATG
Organism: Mesopusillimonas faecipullorum; assembly: GCF_020539505.1. Classification (GTDB taxonomy): domain Bacteria; phylum Pseudomonadota; class Gammaproteobacteria; order Burkholderiales; family Burkholderiaceae_B; genus Mesopusillimonas; species Mesopusillimonas faecipullorum. The sequence goes on from NZ_JACDXW010000001.1 coordinate 177,102, forward strand.
CACATGGAAATTTTGCCCTGAGCCGCCTTAGGGTCTCCAACCACGGCGGTATCCTGCGCACAGACCTGACCAGACATGGCAAACAACACCGTGGCGGCCAGAGCCGGCAACGCGCGCACTGCTGTTTTTGCTCGCAACGTCATAATAGCTCTTTTGGTGATAGTTGAACGCAATCGCCGGACGACAATCAAACTCCGACAGATCGTGGCGATTGTACGATAATTGCTGCGATCTTCTAATCATCGGTTTCCATACCAGTATACGGACTTACCAAATGACTGCTGCTTTACCTGCAACAAGATTCTCCGGCACCGACCGCTATGTCGCAACACCTGAACTCGAACTGGCAGTGAATGCAGCGTTGGCGCTGCAGCGCCCCTTGCTGATCAAAGGTGAACCCGGTACAGGCAAAACCCTGCTGGCCGAAGAGGTCGCCGCCGCCTTGGGCCGCCCCCTGCTGCAGTGGCACATTAAGTCCACGACCAAGGCCCACCAGGGCCTGTACGAGTACGACGCAGTATCGCGCCTGCGTGACTCTCAGTTAGGCGACGAAAAAGTTCGTGATATTAGCAACTACATAGTCAAAGGGGTGTTGTGGCAGGCCTTTGAGTCACCCGAGCCTGTGGTGGTATTGATAGATGAAATCGATAAAGCCGACATCGAGTTCCCCAACGACTTGTTACGCGAATTAGACCGTATGGAGTTCCATGTGTATGAAACGCGTGAAACCATACAGGCGCGTCATCGCCCGCTGATTATCATTACCTCCAACAACGAGAAAGACCTGCCCGACGCCTTTCTGCGCCGCTGCTTTTTTCACTATATTCGCTTCCCAGAACCCGACACCCTGCGCCAGATCGTCGATGTGCACTTTCCCAGCATACGCGAAGACCTGCTTGCGGCGGCGCTGGATACCTTCTTCGCCTTACGCGAAGCACCGGGCCTGAAGAAAAAACCTTCGACCTCTGAGTTTTTGGATTGGCTGCGCCTACTGCTGGGCGAATCAGTCAGCGCAGAAGACGTTCGCCAAGCGCAAGATCTGCCCATCATGGCAGGCGCATTGCTTAAAAACGAGCAAGACCTGAACTTGCTGCAGCGCCTTGCCTCGCTGACACGCGGCACTCAGCGCCGCTCGTGAACCATGCTGATCGATTTTTTTTATCATCTGCGTCGACACAAGTTACCGGTATCCATACCGGAGTACCTGACTCTGCTCGACGCCCTGCGCGCCAACGTCATGCCGCCCAGCCTGGACGAGTTCTATCACTTGTCTAAATTGGCCTTGGTAAAAGACGAAACCTTATACGATCGTTTCGACCAGGCATTCGGCAGCTTTTATCAACAATTAGAGGCCGCCCTACCCTCAGGGCCTGATATTCCTGAAGACTGGCTCCTGAAAACATTTCAGAAAAACCTGTCTCCGGAAGAAAAAGCCGCCATTGAAAAGCACGGTTGGCAAAAGCTGATGGAGCTCTTCAAGCAGCGCCTGGATGAACAGAAAGAACGCCACGCCGGTGGTAACAAATGGATAGGCACGGGGGGTACCTCGGCCTTCGGGCATGGCGGCTATCACCCCGAAGGCATTCGTATCGGCGGGCCTTCAGCCGGCAACCGCACCGCAGTGAAGGTGTGGGAGCAGCGCGAGTTCAAAGACTATGACGATCAGCAGTTGCTCGGGACGCGCAACTTCAAAATGGCTTTACGGCGCCTGCGACGTTTTGCCCGCGACGGCACCGAGCTTGAGCTCGATCTGGACGACACCATTGCCAGCACAGCTCGCAATGCCGGCATGCTCGACCTGCAAATGGTGCCCGAACGACGCAATTCGGTAAAAGTGCTGATGCTGCTAGACGTAGGGGGCAGCATGGACGACCACATCACCCGGGTTGAAGAGCTTTTCAGCGCCGCACGCAGCGAGTTCAGGCACCTAGAGGTGTATTACTTCCACAATTGCCCCTATGAAGGGGTCTGGCGTGATAATCGGCGACGCTACGACAACCGCCTGCCTACTCGCGACCTGATCCGCACGTATAACGAAGACTGGCGCCTGATTTTTGTGGGCGATGCCACCATGAGCCCCTACGAAATTCTGCATCCGGGTGGCTCGGTCGAGCACAATAACGTCGAATCCGGTGCCGTATGGATGCGCCGTTTGTTGGATCAATGGCCAAAATCCATATGGCTTAATCCCGAACCCGAAGGTTATTGGCCCTATCGGCAATCCATCAGTTTGATGCGCCAAATCATGCAAGACAGAATGTACGGTGTCACGACAGCCGGTATCGAACAAGGGATGCGTTGGTTGTCCAAGTAGTACTTGTCCTGCAAAGAATCACCGCTCTACACGAAGGAAGTCCCATGTCAGTTTCACGCGTTTCCCGCTTGATACCGCCCTTTCGCAACTTACTGCTGTGCTTTGCCGTGCTGGCGCTGGGCTGGGCGGCTCAACCGGCTTTGGCGCAGCCAGTCTCCGCTGCTGCGCAAGCGGCATCCGACGAACTCCCGCCAGGCATACAGCGCATGTATGCCATGGGCGGTGTCACTGAGTATCGCCTTGAAAATGGCTTACGCGTGCTGCTGGCGCCTGACGCCGCACAGCCCAACGTGACAGTCAATATGACCTACCTCGTGGGCTCGCGCCACGAGAACTACGGTGAAACCGGGATGGCGCATCTGCTTGAACACATGCTGTTCCGGGGCACCCCCAGTTTGCAGGATGCACTGGCCGAATTTTCGCGCAGGGGCTTACGAGCCAACGGCAGCACCAACGAAGACCGTACCAACTACTACGCCTCGTTTGCCGCCGACCCGACCACGCTGGATTGGTACTTGCGTTGGCAAGCTGACGTCATGGTCAATGCCCTGATTGCCCGCGAAGATCTTGATGCCGAGATGACCGTTGTACGCAACGAGATGGAGCAGTCCGAAAACAGCCCTTTCAGCATCTTGATGCAGAAACTGCGGGCTGTCGCTTATCAGTGGCATAACTACGGTAAATCTACGATAGGGGCACGCAGCGACGTGGAAAACGTCGACATCGCCAATCTGCGTGACTTCTATAAGTTGCACTACCAACCCGACAATGCCGTGCTGATCGTCACCGGCGACTTCGATGCCGCCCAAGCACTATCCACCATTCACGCCGCCTTCGCTTCTATACCCAAGCCCGAGCGGCATCTTCCCCCCGAGTACACCCTCGAGCCCGTACAAGACGGCGAACGCCAGATCAGCTTGCATCGCGCCGGTGGCAGCCCCATTATTGCCGCGCTGTACCGTGTACCCGAAGCAGCCAGTCCCGCGTACGTACCAGTGGAATTGGGGGTCGCCATATTGGGCGACGAGCCTGCTGGGCTGCTGTATCGCAAACTTGTAGAAACCGGCCTGGCTTCTGATGTTTTCAGCTTTGCCGCCGGTAAGCACCAGCCTGGCTACGCCTTGCTGGGTGCGGTTTTGACGGACACCATGGACGCTGCGAAAACCCGCGATGCCCTGCGCGAATTGCTGGACACGCTCAGCCCCGAAGACTTTACCCAAGCTGACCTGGACCGCGTACGTCGGCAATGGCTGACCGGCTGGGATAAAGTGCAGGCTAATCCGGCCGCACTGGCCAGCAATCTTTCCGAATATTCGGCCATGGGCGACTGGCGCTTGTACTTCTTGCAGCGTGACCTTGTCGAACAAGCCACCCTGGAAGACGTTCGCACGCAAACCTTGGCTTACTTGGTACCTGACAACCGCACCTTGGGCACCTATCTGCCTACTGAAAAACCTAAACGTGCGCCTTCAGCCCCACAAACGGATGTGAACGCGCTCTTGAAGGATTACGCGGGCCGCGAACAATCTGCCGCTGTCGCTGCTTTTGACGCCAGCCCGGCCAATATAGAAGCCCAGACGCAACGCAAGACCTTGACCCTGCCTAATGGCCCCGTGCAACTCGCCTTGCTCCCCAAACCCACCAGAGGCCAGTTGGTGCAGGCCAGCCTTTTGATGCAGTTCGGCGACGTTGAGAGCCTTAAGGAAACGAGCGCGGTGGCTGACGCCGTCAGCGCTTTGTTATTACATGGCAGCAAGCGCCTGAGCCGCCAGGAAATTGAAGATCGCGTTACCGCCCTGCAAGCTCAGGTTTCCATAAGCGCTACGCCGGGTCAGGTGCAAGTGATGCTGTCTACCATCTCCGAGAACCTACCCGATCTGATCACGCTGGTCACTGAAATATTGGCCGAGCCCAGCTTCCCTGAGCCTGAGCTCGAGCGTTACAAGCGGCAGGTCTCTACCGGCAACGCCAACGCCCGCGCCGAGCCCGCGTCTGTCGCTTCTCGTGCGTTGGCACGTCACGACAACCCCTGGCCCAAAGGTGATGTGCGTTACACCCCCACCTTCGATGAAGAACTGGCCGGCTATACCGCCCTAAAAACAGCAGACCTACATCGCTTCCACCAGCGTTTTTACGGGGCTGGCAAGCTGGCTTTTGCCGCCGTGGGCGAATTTGACCCAGAGGCAGTTACTGCGGCACTTGAAGCCGGTATTAAAACTTGGCCTGAAGCGCCCGCTTTCACGCCGATTCCCAACCCCTTGCGTGCTGTAAAACCGGTGCAGCTGACGCTGGATACGCCCGACAAGGCAAATGCTTTTTATCTGACTCACCTGCCCCTGCCAGTACAAGATACAGACCCCGACTTTTCCGCCTTGCTGCTAGCCAACTATTTACTGGGCGGCTCGGAAACATCCAGGTTATGGCAACGGGTGCGCGTGCAAGACGGTTTGTCTTACACCGTGCGCAGTGATTTATCGGCCTCACCCCGTGAACCCTCTGGTGCTTGGTCTATGTATGCCATTCATGCGCCAGACACCAGCGAACGTCTGAAGGCGGCATTCAAAGAAACGCTAAGTAATGCCCTGGAGCAAGGCTTTACTGACCAAGAAGTCGCCCAAGGTATTTCGGCCATGCTGAACTACCGCAAACTGAACCGGACCCGCGATGCTGTGCTAGCACAGGGTTGGATCAACTACCTGGATCTGGGCAGGGATTTCACGTGGTCGGCTCGTATGGACGAGGACTTGAGCAAGCTGGATGCGGGCAAGGTAAACGAGGTTCTGCGCAAGTACCTGAAGCCGGAGCAGATCAGCAGCGCGCTGGCTTCCGACCCGGGCAAACGCTGATGTCCCGACGAGATCGTCGGAAAGGACTGAGTTCGGCGCCATACCGAACTCAGTCCAGATTCACCTGGCTTAATTTGACTTGCCAGCTGAGATAGGCCGGCTCAAGAGAGCCTGACCTATTTCATTGACAGGCGGCAGGTGCTGAGTCAACCGCCTGTCCTGCCCAATGTTTAATGGGTAGGTGTCTCGCAAGTAAAGTTAGCTGCGTCATCGGTACTACCGTTACCCGTGTGGCGTGCCACCAGGGGGTAGGTGCACAAGGGGCGCGTGCGCGTCACCGACTGGTCTTCAGCCTGCTTGGTGGCGATGATCTCAGCCGGCTGCACGCCCTTCTCAGACCAATCCATCAAGGCGCGGAACATATTGTTCTTGGCCGTCTGCTCGGCAGCGCTTTCCTGGTCGGCAGCCTGGCCGAACAGGTTGGGGCCGTCGCCGCCATTGCAGTGACCCACGCCGGGCGCCATGTACAGGTTCACGAACTCGGCCGTTGCCTCTTTGCCCATGGTCTGCTGAATGGACTCGTAGTAGCGGATCGTGCCCTGTGGCTGAATGCCGAAGTCCGTCCAGCCATGCCACATGATGAGCTTGCCGCCGCGTGCCTTGAACTGGCTGAGGTCAGGGTCGGAAGTGCTGACCACGGGACCGACCTCATCTATGCTTTTCTGGAAGAAGTCGCCATAGTTCTCATAGGTGAGTGTTTTCCAATCCCATGTGGGATCGTAATACACCCAGTACTTGGCCTGCTCGGTCGCCATGCCAAACGGGTTCGCACCGGTAAACGCAAACAAGGGAGAGCTTGGCTCTTGACCCGGCCACAGCAGATTGCCATTGATATCCTTGGCTCCCGCCCAGATTTTTTCTATGGCAATGGCTTCCGCGTGCGTCAGGCAGTCAGGGCCGTTGCAGCCAGCGTAGGTCAATGTGGGGTCTTGCGAGGGTTGATAGTTGCATAGACGCGGATCGTCGATCACCCCATCCACCACGCCGTCGAGGGCGTCGCATGCAGCAATGGCCTTGGCTCCCGCCAACTCGCCCTTGACGAAGCCCAGTTCATTGCCCAGGCCCAATTCTTCTTTCTGGACAACCGAAGGCCAGATCTGGTACGACTGGAAGCGCTCCATATGGATGGCGGGCGCACCCACCAGAATGGCGTCGTAGTCATCAGGATAACGTTGCGCCATGGCCAGGCCTTGGCGACCGCCGGTAGAGCAGCCGTACCAGTAGGAACGCACGGGTTCTTGCTCGTAATAGGATTGCGTCAATTGCTTGCCCACGACGGACATCAGGTGCAGGCTGCGGTAGGCAAAATCCTCTTTGGCCTGCACGTTGGGCTGGCCGTTGGGCAACAAGGCAAAAGAGCCATCCATCATGCCTGCCGGGCCTGCCTGGTGGCCGGTGTCGGTCGTGACGCCGACAAAGCCTGCACCGACAGAACCCGTGGCAGGCGATACGGCACCTGCGAACATGCCGCCGCCTTCAGAGCGGAAGCGGCCGTTCCACGTTCCATCGGAAGGCATGGCGACATGAATATTGACTTCGGGGTCGACGTGCACCTTGACCAGACAATATTCCTTGGTCACATCGCCGTCCACGGTCTCTTGAGAGACCTCCAGGATGGAGGCCTTGAAGCCGGTTGCGGGATCATCGTCCGTGGTCAATGCCGTGGCCCCTACGCCTTCCATCGTGCAATGATTCTTGGGCGCAATGGCCAAATCGCCGATACCGGGCTCTGGCGCCGGGTTCGGCGGATTGCTGGCTGAATCATCGCTGCTCCCTCCCCCACAAGCTGCCAACAATGCCGTCGCCAGCGCAGCGCCGGCCAGATTGAGTGAACGGAATGATTTTTTGTTCTTCCTCACTGAATATGCTCCTATATTTTTGATATCGTTTGGAACCCCATGAAAACAGTATATTTTTCAATAAGAAGTTCACATGGAGAGCACAAGTATCACAGATTCAGTGTACTTATTGAATATAGGCAAACCCTAGGGTTGGGAAAAAAAATCACCTACCAACTAACGACAAAAGGGCCCAAGCGTTACATCCACTACGCCAATCATGCAGCGGATCATGCAAATAAAAAAAGACCGAGTACGGCGCAACACCGAACTCGGTCCATGACCGCCTAGCTTAATCTCACTGTCTGACTGAACGGGTCAGTTCATTTACAGTACGAGGCGGTTTTTTCATGCTATAGACAAGGAGCCATAGCCCCTTGTCTGGTCATACATCAGTTGACGCTTGCAAGCGCAGCGTTGAACGTGGCGCTGGGTCGCATCACCGCATCAAGCTTGGCTTCGTCAGGCAGGTAATAGCCACCAATATCGACGGCTTGGCCCTGCACAAGCTTGAGCTCTTCGACGATCTTGGTTTCGTTGTCGGCCAGCTGTTTAGCCACCGCTGCAAACTTGGCAGCCAGGTCTTTGTCTTCGGTTTGCGAAGCCAGAGCCTGGGCCCAGTACAACGACAGGTAGAACTGGCTGCCACGGTTGTCGAGTTCGCCAGTGCGACGCGAAGGCGACTTGTTGTCTTCCAGCAGCTTGCCGGTAGCTTGATCCAGCGTCTTGGCCAGCGTCTTGGCACGCTCGTTGTTGTACTTGATGCCCAACTCTTCGAACGACACGGCCAGGGCCAAGAATTCGCCCAGGGAATCCCAACGCAGGTGGTTTTCTTCGATGAGTTGCTGAACGTGCTTGGGTGCCGAACCACCCGCGCCAGTTTCGTAGAGCCCACCACCCTGCATCAGGGGAACGACGGACAGCATCTTGGCCGAGGTGCCCAGTTCCATGATGGGGAACAGGTCGGTCAGGTAGTCACGCAGAATGTTGCCGGTGACCGAGATGGTGTCCAAGCCGCGTGCGACACGCTCGAGCGTGAAACGCATGGCCCGCACCTGGCTCATGATGTGGATTTCCAGGCCCTTGGTGTCGTGATCCTTCAGGTAGGTGTTGACCTTCTTGATCAGCTCGGCTTCGTGCGGACGATAGGGATCGAGCCAGAAGACTGCGGGCATGCCCGAGTTGCGCGCACGCGTGACAGCCAGCTTGACCCAGTCGCGGATAGGAGCATCCTTGACTTGGCACATACGCCAAATGTCGCCTTGCTCGACGTTCTGGCTCATCAGCACTTCGCCGGTAGCCAGATCGGTGATGTTAGCCACGCCGTCTTCGGAGATTTCGAAGGTCTTGTCGTGCGAACCGTATTCTTCTGCTTTTTGCGCCATCAGGCCCACGTTGGGCACCGTGCCCATGGTGCGCGGGTCGAAGTTGCCGTGCCATTTGCAGAAATTGATCATTTCTTGATAAATGCGGGCAAAGGTCGACTCTGGCATAACAGCCTTGCAGTCGTAGGGCTTGCCGTCGGCAGCCCACATCTTGCCGCCGCCGCGGATCATGGCGGGCATGGAAGCGTCAACGATGACGTCGTTAGGCGAATGGAAGTTGGTAATGCCCTTGGCCGAGTCCACCATGGCCAGCGGAGGCCGATTCTCTTGGCACTTGTGCAGATCGCGTTCGATTTCTTCGCGCTGCGAGTTGGGCAGCTTGGCGATCTTGGCGTACAGATCGGCCATGCCGTTGTTGACGTTGACACCCAGTTCGTCGAACAGTTTGCCGTGCTTTTCAAAGGCTTCTTTGTAGAAGATTTTGACGCAGTGGCCAAACACGATGGGGTGGGAAACCTTCATCATCGTGGCTTTGACGTGCAACGAGAACAGGATGCCGGCTTCTTTGCAGTCTTCGATCTCACGCTCGTAGAACGCGCAGAGCGCCTTTTTGCTCATGAACATCGAGTCGATGACTTCGCCGTCCAGCAGCGCCAACTTGGGCTTGAGCACAATGGTCTTGCCGCTCTTGGTGATGAGTTCCATCTTGACGTCACGAGCGCGGTCGAGCGTCATGGATTTTTCGCCGTGGTAGAAGTCGCCTTCGTGCATGTGCGACACGTGCGTTTGCGACCATTGCTTCCACTCACCCATGGAATGGGGGTTTTTGCGAGCGTAGTTTTTGACAGCGGCAGGAGCGCGGCGGTCGGAGTTACCTTCACGCAGCACGGGGTTGACTGCGGAACCCAAGCAGCGCGAATAGCGGGCCTTGATCTCTTTTTCTTCGTCGGTGGTGGGGTTCTCGGGGAAATCAGGGACTTTGTAGCCTTTTTCCTGGAGCTCTTTAATGGCAGCCACCAACTGACCCACCGAAGCACTGATGTTGGGCAGCTTGATGATGTTGGCTTCGGGTTCGAGCGTGAGCTTGCCGAGTTCAGCCAAATTGTTAGGCTGACGCTGAGCGTCGGTGAGGAAATCTGGGAATTCGCCCAGAATGCGACCGGCCAACGAAATGTCGCTCGCTTCCACATTGATGCCAGCCGCAGAGGCGAAGCTGCGCACAATAGGCAAGAAAGAAGCAGTTGCCAGGCGCGGAGCTTCGTCTGTCAGGGTATAGATGATGGTTGGGTTTTGCGTATTCATCTGGTCTTTCGGTAGAGTTTGCGGGATCGAGCGGCTCTGCGCTTTTCAAGGGATGCTTGTCAGCACTAGAGTCGCCCATCGGAATACGGTTGGCACGGCTTGGTACGCCGACGCGGATGGCGGTGGCTTTCCGCAATGCATTATTGCAATGCACAATGCGAAAAATCGTCACCGCCATTTTCGCTTTTTTTTAAGTCTTATACAAGACCTGTTGGTTTAAGCTCGGATCTTCCTCTTTAACAGCCCGCGTTCTACAGGCCTAAAAACTGAAAAGGCTGGGCGGGTTGAAAGTAGCTGTGCACCTCGCCGGCCAGTGTGCGGCTTTGATTAGGGCCTAGTGCCAGCTTTAGGGTTTGGCCGGTTTCCTGGGAAAAATCCAGTTCTTTAAGGTCGACCCAGAAGATATTGGGTGTCAGGGCTGATTCAAAAAAATAACGCAGGTGTTTTTGATCGGCTACCGTGCGCCAGCGGGTAGACGCAATATTGGGCTGGTCGGGAGTCGAGATGCCAAAGGGGACGGAGACGTTGCGTATGACGCTGAACACACTGGCAATGGATTTCAGTAAATCAGGCGTCTTGGGTACCGCATTTGCGTAAAAATAAGCCCGGGCAAAGCGATCGGGCGAGCGATTGGTTCCCGGCAGCACCATGGTTCCGCCGGCTTCTTGCCAGTACTGGTTCATGGCCAGTTGTTTTCTGTAAGTGGGTGAGTTGGTCACCACCTGATATTGACTACCGTGATGGATGATCTGCTGCCCATCGATGTATTCCACAATGGCGCTGTCACCCGTGGCATCGGAAATTGCCAAGTGCAAAGTGGCCAGCCTATCCTCGCCGGGAACATAGCTGGTCACCAAGGTGAAAGGCTCGGTGCGCAAGGTTTCGACTGCTTCGGACACCGTAGCAAAATTATCCAGCACATACTGAGCCCAGGCGGCAATCGTCAAACCGGGTTTGTCGCTGGGCTCTGGATAGGAAGACTCTACCAACCACAACACACTGGCGGACAAGCCCGCCTCGTTCAAACCATCCGTCGTGGAAATATCGTATCCGGTGGCCACGACACTTCCGTATTTGGCTGTCCATTGCAGCGAGTTTTCGCCGGCCTCACCATTGCGTTTCATCCCCCGCGGAAACACCCATAAATTGGTTTCCACATCGAGACGCCAATCCATGGAGCGAGCCGTAACAATCAAATCATCGGCGCCGTGATAGACAAAACGCGTACACGCTTGCGCCACGGGCATCACCACCATACTGCTGGCGCACGCCACCGTCATGATCAATGCTGTAACCCATGAAGGTTTGGTCATAAGAACCCCTCTGAAAAGTGCCATGTGTGTAGTGCTTGCTTGCAACTTTACAGCCAAACGGGGCCGTCGCAGTAATGAGCACCTGAAAACAGGCTAGGCAGCGTGCTACGATTTTTCATTGCGCAAGCAATCGCCATCATGACATCCCAAACACCCTCCTGCACTTCCGCCAGCCACAACCCCCCGTTGTGGGGATTGGCCCTGCTGACTTTCAGCGGCACGCTGGCCATGCACATCTTCATACCGGCCCTGCCAGCCGTGGCCACTGCTCTGCACGCCACCGCGTCGCAGATGCAGCTGACCATCACCTGGTACATCATTGGCCTGGCTGTCGGACAACTGATTTATGGACCGCTCTCAGACCGCTTTGGCCGGCGACCGCCGCTACTGGCAGGCCTGGCCTTGTATACCGTGGCCAGCTTTGCCGCCCTCTTTGCCAGCAACGCCCAGATGCTGATTGCCACACGCCTTCTGGCGGCGCTGGGTGGCTGTGCGGGCATGGTCTTGGGGCGCGTTATCGTCCGAGACACCACACGCGATACCCGGGATACCGCCGGGCGACTCGCGCTGATGAACATCATGGTTGTCATCGGCCCGGGGCTGGCACCCACCGTTGGGGGGCTACTAGCCGCCCACACGGGCTGGCGCTCCATTTTCGCATTTCTGACTTTATTGGGTATTGCCAATATTTGCTATACCTGGTGGCTGCTGCCTGAAACACGGCCTGTCCTGCCCGCTCGCAGACGCGTCTCCCCCTTGCGCGAGTACTGGACACTGTTAGGTTCCAGAAAATACCTGGGATTTGCGTTAGGCGGCGGCCTCGCCACGACTTCCATTTACGCCGTCGTGGCGGCTGCCCCTTTCGTGCTTTCTACACAACTCGGGCGCCCCACCAGTGAAGTCGGCATTTATCTGACGCTGATCATATGCGCCATGGTCATCGGTTACTTACTGGCGCGAGTTTTACTGCGTCGCTTCACTCTCAAGGCCGTGCTGCTAGGCTCGAATTTCTTAAGCCTGCTCAGTGCCGGCGCCATGCTGCTTTGCTGCGTAACGGGCTACCTGAATGTGCTGACGTTTATTTTGCCCGCTATCGTTTACTCCATTGCCGCGGGGCTCACCAGCCCAGGGGCGGCTGCTCAGGCAATCAGCGTCAAGCCGCGCTTGGCTGGGGCGGCTTCCGGCTTATACGGATGCGGTCAGATGGTGATAGGTGCCGTGTGTACGGTCTTGGCCGGCCTGGGAACCGACCATGCGCTCTCTGCCGCCCTGACGCTGTGCGCCTCGGGTTTGATTGGCCAGTGGATGCTGCGTGGCGCCCTGATACATCGAGTAGGCTGAGGGCTCACCCTTCAGCCTTCGCGTGCGGGTCGGTGGCCGCGACACCTGAAAACCTCTTTACCCCATGCGATAACGAAAAGTTATTACGCGTGCCGAACCCACATCTGTGCGAAGGCGGGAATTTATATAAGAATCACTGGGCCGTATTTGTACAGCACTGAAATTTCTGGCTTGCGAGTCATCTGTTCGTCGTTATTGGTGATTACCCCTAGGTATTGCAAAAATGTAAACGAGACGATCTCGAAGCCTGGAGATTGCGTGGTCGTACGCCGCTGCGGCCCCGGGAACAAGGCCCGGGCGTATCAACAATCTGGAGGTTGGAGAACCCACAATGAAGAAAGAAACCAAGAATATGCGGTGTGCCGGGCTGGGTGCCTAGGTGCTCAAACTCAATGCGTGGCAGCGCGCCACGAGAGCCGCCGGCCTGACGCTGTGCCTGGGAGGGGCGGTCATGCTGGCCGCGTGCAATAGCGGCAGCAGCGGTGACGACGCCGCCGAGCCCACGCCCACGCCGGAACAACCCGTTTCCGGCGTGTACGACAAAGACCTGGCGTTCGACGCCTCCAACTACACCAAGCTGACGGTGAGCGTGGACGGCGAAGCGGTGCCCGTGCGCTGGTACAAAGAGGTTTGCTACGTGGCCAAGCCCACGACCATCAAAGAGCGCGTGGCGGGCGGGCCGCCGGCGCTGCGGGCATTTCCGAGAACGGCGAAAGCACCTTGCGCGACGATGTGCTGGCCGTGGTGTCGTACTGCCCGATCACGGATCTGGGCAATGCCGACCTCAGCTACGAGTGGCTGTACACGAAGCTGGACACGCGCGCCCTGGCCGGGCAAGACCCCAACCCGCGTGGCAGCATCGAACTGGCCGCCAAGTTCAAAAGTTACCAGCAAGGGCTGGGCCTGAAGAACGCCGACGGCCAGCCGCTGACCGAAGCCAACATGCTGGCCACCATACGCCAGGAGGTGGTGCGCTCCGCCGAGGTTTTCATGAGCAACGGCGGCATCATTCCCGCATTCGGCGATACCTGGAGCGACGACAACTCCATCAACGACTGGATCCACGTCAACGCCCAGACCGGGAAGGTCTCCGACATCGACATGGAGCGCTATCTGCTTTATGTCGTCAACAAGCGCGCGCTGAAAACCGCGCCGGCCTTCGACCAGAAGGGTTTGACGGTAACCAAGGCTGAAGGTGAGTCGAACCTCTTCGGCACACCTGAGCAGTTGTATTCCAACTTTACCGAATACGCCTGGGACAACAACGACGTGCCCGGCGACGGCATAGGCCTGGACGACACCGGCCTGAGCTGGCGGCAGCACATCGCCCGCGAGCCGGGCAATGTGCTGGTCGAGCAATTGAAGCTGGTCAACCCCATGGAGTACATCGGCACCGATGCGGATACCTCGCCGTACTGGTACGTGCGCCATGGCACACTGGACCGCGACACCTCGTTCGTGATCTCGCTGAACCTGAGCCGCGCGCTGCAAGCCGACGCTAAGGTACGGGACGTCGACTACCGGCTGGCCTGGCATACCGGCCATGCCGGCAACTACGACGTACCCGAAGCCATGGGCTGGGTGGCCGAGAAGCTGAAGCAGGCCGACGCCGCCCCGTAAGGCAATGTGGCGCGGGCCGAACGGCTGATGCCCGACGGCCCTGCGCCAGCGACGGCGGTAACTGCGGTCACAGAAAAAATAGGCTGTCGTACATGACAGCCTATTTTTCTACCTGCTTAAGGGGCAAGCCCCTTTTGCTTATCAGCTGAAGAAGTTCTTCACCTTGTCAGTCCAGGATTCGCTTTTGGGCGAATGCTTTTCCCCGCCTTGTGTCAACGAGGATTCAAACTGACGCAGCAACTTCTTCTGCTCTTCGTTCAGGCGTACCGGCGTTTCAACAGTAATGTGGCAGTACAGGTCTCCGGGATAGCTGGAGCGCACCCCACGTATGCCTTTGCCGCGCAAGCGGAATACCTTCCCTGTTTGCGTACCTTCCGGAATAGTGATTTCGCCGCGTCCGGTAAGTGTTGGAACTTCCAGGGTGCCGCCCAATGCCGCTTTGGTAAACGGTATGGTGAGTTCGCAATGCAGATCGTCCCCGTCACGCTGGAAAATACCATGCGGCTTCAGGTGGATTTCGACATACAGGTCTCCCGGCGGCCCACCATTGACACCCGGCTCGCCATTACCGGCAGAACGTATGCGCATACCATCGTCGATACCTGCGGGAATCTTCACCTGCAGTGTTTTGTTCTTGCGGATGCGTCCCACGCCGTCGCAAGCCACGCAGGGGTCGGTGATTTCTTTGCCGCTACCATGGCAGGTGGGGCAAGTTTGCTGCACACTGAAGAACCCTTGCGTGACGCGCACGGCGCCACTACCGCCACAAGTGCGGCAGGTTTGTGGCTGAGTACCGGGCTTGGCGCCAGAGCCTTTGCACACCTCGCAGTTTTCCCAACTGGGGACACGGATCTCGGTGTCAAAGCCCGTGGCAGCCTGCTCCAGGCTGATGTCCAGGGTGTACTTCAAATCGGCACCCCGATACACCTGCGGGCCGCCACCGCCCCCTCGGCGGCCACCGCCGAAGATCTCGCCGAAGATGTCGCCAAACGCGTCAGCAAACCCGGCGCCGCCCATACCGCCACCCGCCATATTGGGGTCTACCCCGGCATGGCCAAAGCGATCATAGGCCGAGCGTTTCTCAGCGTCACCCAGGATTTCGTAGGCCTCCTTGGCCTCTTTGAATCGCTCCTCCGCGTCCTTGTTGTCGGGATTGCGGTCAGGGTGGTACTTCATGGCCAGTTTGCGGTAGGCCTTCTTCAGCTCATCGTCCGTGGCGTTCTTACCTACACCCAGAACTTCGTACAAGTCGCGTTTTGACATAATGATCTTTCAGTGTGCGCTTGAGCCGCGCGTAAAACGAGAAGGCCCGGCCTCCGACGCAAGCATCAGAAAACCGGGCTTTCAGCGCCCTGCCCCCCTTTGTTACCCGGCTCAATGAGCGCCGGGTAAACAATAGGCTTTCGGGGCGAAACGCCTATAACTGCCGGACGACGCTTACTGGTCGCGCTTGACTTCCTTGAAGTCGGCATCAACCACATTGTCATCTTGTGGCTGAGCTTGTTCGCCACCAGGCTGGGCTGCAGCCTGCGCTTGCATGTCGGCGTACATCTTCTCGCCGAGTTTTTGCGAGGCCGTGCTAAGCGCCTCCACCTTCTCGTCGATAGCTGCCTTATCACCGTCTTGCAGCACGGCTTCCAGATCTTTGATCGCCGCCTCGATAGCTTCTTTTTCGGAAGCCTCAAGCTTGTCGCCGTACTCTTCGAGCGACTTGCGTGTGGCGTGCACCAAACCATCAGCTTGGTTACGGGCCTGCGCCAATTCAGCCACGCGGTGATCTTCCTCGGCATTGGCCTCGGCGTCCTTCACCATGCGTTCGATTTCCTCGTCGGTCAGACCAGAGTTTGCCTTGATGGTGATCTTGTTTTCTTTGCCTGTGCCCTTGTCTTTGGCGGACACATGCAAGATACCGTTGGCATCGATGTCAAAGGTGACTTCGATCTGGGGCGTACCGCGAGGCGAAGGAGGAATCCCTTCGAGGTTGAACTCACCCAGCCCCTTGTTGCCGGCAGCAATCTCGCGTTCGCCTTGGAACACCTTGATGGTCACAGCCGGCTGGTTGTCGTCAGCCGTAGAGAACACCTGCGAATGCCGGGTAGGAATCGTAGTGTTCTTTTGGATCATCTTGGTCATCACACCGCCCAGGGTTTCGATACCCAGGGAAAGCGGAGTGACGTCGAGCAGCAATACATCTTTACGATCACCGGACAACACCGAACCTTGAATGGCAGCACCCGCAGCCACAGCTTCGTCGGGGTTGACGTCTTTACGAGGCTCTTTACCGAAGAACTCTTTAACCTTCTCTTGCACCTTGGGCATACGGCTCATGCCACCCACGAGGATGACGTCGTCGATGTCGGTTGCCTTGATGCCGGCATCTTTGATGGCCGTGCGGCAAGGTTCGATAGTGCGATCGATCAGTTCTTCGACCAGGGCTTCCAGCTTGGCACGCGTGATCTTCAGGTTCAGGTGCTTGGGGCCAGAGGCATCAGCCGTAATGTAAGGCAGGTTGATTTCGGTTTGCTGTGCAGAGGAAAGCTCGATCTTGGCTTTCTCGGCAGCTTCCTTCAGGCGTTGCAGGGCCAGAACGTCTTTGGACAGATCGACGCCGCTTTCTTTCTTGAACTCGCTGATGAGATATTCGATGATGCGTTGGTCGAAGTCTTCACCACCCAAGAAGGTGTCGCCATTGGTGGACAACACTTCGAATTGCTTTTCGCCATCGACGTCAGCGATTTCGATGATGGACACGTCGAACGTACCGCCACCCAAGTCGTAAACGGCAATCTTGCGGTCGCCCTTTTCGGATTTATCCAGGCCGAAGGCCAAAGCGGCGGCCGTGGGTTCGTTGATGATGCGCTTGACGTCCAGACCCGCAATACGACCGGCGTCTTTAGTGGCTTGACGCTGACTGTCGTTGAAGTAAGCGGGCACCGTGATGACAGCCTCGGTAACTGGCTCGCCCAGGTAGTCCTCGGCGGTTTTCTTCATCTTGCGCAGCACTTCAGCCGACACCTGGGGAGGCGCCAGCGTTTTGCCTTGGGCTTCAACCCAGGCGTCGCCGTTGTCTGCCTTGAGAATCTTGTAAGGCATCAGGTCGATGTCTTTCTGTACGGCTTTCTCGTCGAATTTGCGACCGATAAGGCGCTTGACGGCGTACAGGGTGTTGGCAGGGTTGGTAACGGCCTGGCGCTTGGCGGCAGCCCCAACCAGAATTTCGCCGTCTTGCAGATAAGCGACGATGGAGGGCGTGGTGCGAGTGCCCTCGGCGTTTTCGATAATACGGACCTTACCGCCTTCCAGCACGGAAACGCAGCTGTTAGTGGTACCAAGGTCTATGCCTATGATTTTGCTCATGAACTTTGCCTTGAAGAATAATTCGTTATGAATAATTTGGATTCGGGATGAACAGCAATTGGGGACGGCTCGCCAAGTTTCAAGAGGCCGAACCTGAAGACACCATGACTAGTGCGGGACGCAGTACGCGTTCGGCAATGGTGTAGCCCTTTTGCAAACGCTGCGCGACCATGCCTTCGGCGAACTCGGAAGGCACAGCGGAAATGGCTTGGTGCATGTTGGGGTCGAATTTCTCGCCGGGTTCGGGCGCGACCTCTTTAAGCAAATTACGCTCGAAGGCGTTAGTCAGCTGACGCAGCGTGACTTCGACGCCCTCGCGCCAAGAATCCAGCGTCTGTTCCGGGGCTGCCAGAGCAGCCTCAAGGCTGTCACGTACGGGAATCAGGCTCTCGGCAAAGGATTCGGTACCAAACTTACGTGCTTTGGCAACATCGTCCTGCGATCGGCGGCGTACGTTCTCGACCTCGGCGCGGGCGCGCAGCAGCTCATCGTGGTATTGCGCCACCTGCGCCTGTAACTCATCGAGCTTGGCGACCAGATCTTCCTCCGGGGCAAAAGTCTCGGCCCCATCGGTTTGGGCTGCTGGATCCTGACCGGCCTCGGCTTGGTTAAGCTCTTGGGGGTCAACAGATTGGTTCTTATCGGACATACATCATTCTCCGCGTCTAATGGGCGTAATCACCCACAAATGGGGTCGGGCCCATCAATTTCAAGGGAATCATGACTGCCCCACCTCGACTGCCAAGAAAACGGCAGAAGCACGACAGGGGTAGCCGTTTCAGTGTGGCGCTTAAAGCTCAGAATTCGTTTTGAATGCGCCGGTACGCCTGAGCCAAAGACACATTGGTATGCATGACGGATTCCGAGAACTGCTGAGCGGACTCAGGTACGGTTTCCAATGCTGTCAAATCCGTCGCACCAGTGACAACAGTAGCGGAAGGCAGGTAGAAATTATCAGGGATGTCGTGGCCGTCTACCACACAGTTATGGCGTACCACGGCGTTATCGCCCACGCGGCAATTGAACAGCACGGAGTTGAACCCCAGAAACACGCGTGAGCCCACAATACAGGGGCCGTGCACGATGGAGCGATGAGCAATGGAGCTATGCTGACCGATGGTAACGGCGGCACCATCTTTAGAGTGAATCACCACGCCGTCTTGAATGTTCGAGTTGGCGCCGATAACGATGGGTTCCATATGGCCATCGGCATCGACTTCGTCGGCACGGATAACGGCGTAAGGCCCGATGAACACATGCTCATTGACGATAACGTTGCCGCACAGCACGGCGGTGGGGTCAACGAAGGCGGTTTCATGGACGACCGGATAGTCGCCGCGCGGATTTCTTCTAAGCATGGGATAAGTTCACGAGGACATTGGAAAAGGCGGTGTCTCGGACCTGACTATGAACAGGCGGCCAACTACGAGACACGGCGTACAGACCCAGCTAGTTTAATACGTAAGCACAGACACCCATGCCCCTGCACCCTACCCCAGCGCCCAAACCCAAGCTGGAGCCTGCGCCAATGGCTTAGCCCCAGCCTTGTATATGACGCCCCACAATAGCGGCAAAACCCTGAGCCCAGAGAGGGTCATCATTCAAGCATGGAACATACCTGAACGACTGCCCACCCGCCTTGATAAAAGCGTCTTTGCACTGCATCTGAATCTCTTCCAGGGTTTCCAGACAATCGGCCAAAAACCCCGGGCACAAGACATCGACGCTACGTATACCCTGTGCGCCCCAGGCCGCCAGCGTAGGCTCGGTATAGGGTTCCAGCCATTTCTGGCGACCAAAACGGCTTTGAAACGAGACCTGCAGCACTTCTGAACTGACTCCCAGCCGTTTACGTAACAGCTGCGCGGTTTCCATGCAATCGCGATGATAAGGGTCCCCCGCCTGCACGACATCGTTGGGAAGACCATGAAAGCTGAGCAGCACTCGCTCACCGCGCCCCTGTTCGGCCCAATGGCGCTCTAGCTGAGCCGCGAGTGCCGCTATGTATTCGGGTTCGTGGTGAAAGCGTTTAATAAACCGCATTTCGGGCTGGTTCCGTAAACGTGCGGCAACCTTGGCTACAGCGTCAACTGCCGTAGCCGTGGTAGAGGCCGCATACTGCGGATACATAGGCACCACCAAAATGCGTTCACACCCATGAGCACGCAGCGCTTGCATGGCCTGTTCTATAGAAGGCCGGCCATAACGCATGGCCAGGACGGCGCGTACCGCTGGTTTTCCCTGTGCGTGCAAGGCCGCCTGCACCGCTTGCACCTGTGCCTGGCTCCAAACCAATAGCGGCGAACCACCCGGCATCCAGATTTCTGCATAGCGCGGCGCTAATTTTCGGGGTCTGAACGGCAGAACAGCCCCGCGCAATATAAGCTGCCATAACCAGGGGGGCAATTCGACCACACGTGGATCGGATAAGAACTCGCCCAAGTAACGACGAATGCTAGCCGTATCAGGCGCATCGGGAGTGCCAAGGTTGATGAACAGCAAACCCACCGGCCCAGGCGGCAGCCGCTTGGGTGCGGCGGCAAAGGCTTCCGGATCGACCGGTTCTGGCAAATACGAGGAGAAAGACATGATGCTAGGCCTGGCTTTGGCTCAAGGCGTTGGACAGCAGCCGCGAGGTGATGTCAACGATGGGGATGACGCGCTCGTAGGCCATTCTTGTTGGGCCGATAACCCCCAAGGTGCCGACAACCGTGCCATCTACGGTATAGGGTGCCGTAATCACGGAAAGGTCGTCCAGCGGTACGAGTTGGGAGTCGCCACCGATGTAAATTTGTACACCTTGCGCTTGGCCGGTCACATCCAGAAGCTGCAGCAATTCGGTTTTTTTCTCGAAGAGCGCGAACAATCGGCGCAATCTGTCCATGTCTGAGGCAATCTCTGAAACATCCAGCAGTTTGCTTTCACCCGATATCACCACGTCGTCTTCGGTGCCGTCAGGCGTGACACTGGCCTCGACCGCAGCCTGCATCAGTCGCGAAATATCGGCCTGCAACGACGATAGCTCTTCGGTGATGGCGCGACGAACTTCGTGGAAAGATTTGCCTGAGAAATGCGAATTAAAAAAATTGCTGGCTTCCAGCAGTTCTTGCTCGGTGTAGTCTCGTTGACCGAACAAGATGCGGTTCTGCACATCGCCGTCGGGCGTCACGATAATAAGCAACACCCGGCGATCGGATAGGCGAATGAACTCAAGATGACGAAAGACCTGCGCGCGCTTGGGTGTCAGTACCACCCCCGCAAACTGCGTAAGATTAGATAGCAATGCTGCTGCGGCGCTGACCGCCCGCGCCGGATCAGCGGCAGGGAGCATTTCACGCGCTTTGGCGGCGTCCATCACTTTGTATGGATGTACCGAAAGCAGGCTATCGACAAACAAGCGGTAACCACGGGGCGTGGGTACCCGGCCTGCAGAAGTATGGGGGCTGTGTATCAGCCCTAGCTCTTCAAGGTCGGACATCACATTGCGTATGGTGGCCGGCGACAAATCGAACATTTTCGATAAAGTACGCGAACCCACCGGTTGCCCGTCGGCGATGTAGCGCTCGATCAGGGCTTTCAACAGCGATTTAGCTCGATCATCCATAACGTCAATAAACGGGCATGGCAAGCAGCCTTCCAGCAAAACGGGACACTTGCGACACGGATAGCACCCGCGACACAATGGGGAACATATAATCTCACTAATCTTAATGGATATTTGCAGGTAAGTGCTTCTCGCGGGCGTTACACCCTGCACGCGCCTCAACGCCAGCCAGAAAACAGGATGTCCGCCTATGCATTTCAAGACCGTCGCACTTATTGGTCGACACCAGGACAGCGGCCTGGTGGGGCCGCTGCGCGCCATGATTGCCACGTTGCAGCAGGCCGGCTGTAGCATCCTGGTCGAAGCCGAAACCGCTCATCACACGCGCCTTACGGAGTTCGGCCAGGCCAGCTACGAGCAAATCGGCGAAACCGCCGACCTGGCCGTCGTGATGGGCGGCGACGGCACCATGCTGGGCGCCGGTCGCATGCTGGCCCCCTATCGCGTGCCCCTTATCGGCATCAACCACGGACGGCTGGGTTTCATCACCGACATCCCCCTGCACAATGCCACCGACGCGCTTAGCCGCGTCATTAAAGGCCACTACGACATCGAAGAACGCATGCTGCTTGAAGGCCGCATCGTACGCGATGGTCAAACCTTGTTTTCCAGCTTGGCCCTGAATGACGTGGTCATCAACCGAGCAGGCCGTGGGGGCATGATAGAGCTCAGGGTAGAGCTGGACGGTAGCTTTATGTACAGCCAGCGATCAGATGGTCTTATCATTTCCACCCCCACCGGCTCTACGGCTTATGCCATGTCGGCCAACGGCCCCATCGTGCATCCGCGCCTGAACTCCATGCTGCTAGTCCCGGTGGCGCCGCAAACTCTTTCGCACCGCCCCATCCTGATTCCTGACAACGGTTTACTTAGCATCACCTTGGCAACCCTGGGGCGGGTCGAATCCGGCGCCAGCGTGCACTTCGACATGCAAACGTGGTCCGACAGCCTGCCGGGCGACCGCATCGACGTACGCAGAGCCAGCAGCACCATACGCCTAATACACCCTACCGGCTACAGCTTCTTCTCTACCCTGCGCCAGAAACTGCAGTGGAACCGCATGCCGCAATTGTCTGAAGACTCCGAATAAGCCCAGGATTTCCAACATGCTGAGTAGTCTGCTCGTCCGAGATTTCGTTATTGTCGACCAAGCCGAGATCCACTTCAGCGATGGCTTCACCGTTTTTTCGGGCGAAACCGGGGCGGGCAAATCCATACTCATAGATGCGCTGTCCTTGGCCTTGGGGGCTCGCGGCGACACCGCCAGTGTTCGCGAAGGCTGCGAGCGCGCCGACATCAGCGCGGTGTTTACCGTACCTGAGTCCATGAAAAGCTGGCTGGACGAACACCATCTTGAGTCAGACGGCACGCTGATTTTGCGTCGAGTGCTGGATACACAAGGCCGTAGCCGCGCCTATGTCAACGGCGTGCCGGCCACGCTAACGCAGTTGCGCGAGCTAGGCGAACAACTCGTTGATATCCACGGCCAGCATGCGCATCAAAGCCTGATGCGCCCCGGCAGCCAGCGCGATATGCTGGATGCGCAGGGTGGCCATACGCCACTCGCTCAACAAGTCAGGGCCAGTTGGCAGTCATGGCAGCAAGCCGAGCAAGCTTTACGCCAAGCTCAGCAAGACCAACATGCTTTATTGGCTCAGCGTCAGCGTCTCGAAGATCAGCTGGAAGAGCTGGGTAAGTTGGGATTGAAACCCGGCGAATGGGAAACACTCACGCAAAACCAGACCCGCTTGGCCCATGCGCAAGCCATACTGGAAGGCAGCGCTCGTGCGCTCTCGCTGCTAGATGGCGAAGAAACCGGCATTCAGCGCCAGCTGCGCCTGGCCGCCCAAACACTGCAAAACCTCGTACGGCACGACTCTCGCTTGCAAAGTATTTGCGACGCCATAGAGTCAGCTCATATTTCGGTTACCGAAGCCGCCTCCGACCTTCAATCCCATTTACACGATATCGAGCTCGACCCCGACTCTTTGGCACGCATAGAACAGCGCATGTCCACGGTGTTTGAAACGGCGCGCAAGTATCGTGTAGAGCCCGAAGAGTTGCTGCCCTTGCTAGAACAACGCCAGGCAGAACACGCCGCCAGCTTGGCCGGCACCGATTTGGCAGCCCTGCAAGCTCAAGTCGAACAGGCCCGCAGCGAGTACGACAAACTGGCCGAGCAACTGGGCAAAGCGCGTCGCAAAACAGCACAGCGCCTGGCCGAGCAGGTGAGCAAAGCCATGCAAGGCCTTGCCATGGAAGGCGGTAGCTTCGAGGTCGCGCTTGAAGCCTGCCCGCCCTCAAGTCACGGTAATGAAAACATAGAGTTCCTGGTGGCCGGCCATGCCGGCACCCGCCCTCGACCTTTGGGCAAAGTCGCGTCGGGTGGCGAACTGGCACGTTTATCGCTTGCCTTGTCCGTCATTGCCAGCCAGGCCGCACGCGTCCCCACCCTGATTTTCGACGAGGTGGACACCGGAGTTGGCGGTGCGGTCGCGGAAGTCGTAGGCAGGCTTTTACGCGAGTTGGGTAACCGCCATCAAGTCCTGTGCGTCACTCATTTGCCACAGGTAGCCTCATGCGGCATGCACCATTACAAGGTAGAAAAAGCGCGCAGCAAGAACACTACGTTGTCCAGCATTACCCTGTTAAACCAAGAAGCAAGGGTTGAAGAAGTCGCGCGTATGCTGGGGGGTATAAAGCTAACCGAAGCCACTCGCACCCACGCACGCGAACTGTTGCAAACGCAGGCTTAAGCAAACAGCTTCCGACCCAGCTTCGCAGCCGGCCCAGCCGGCTGCCTGTCTGCCTGACTAAGGTTGTACCTGCTGGGCAAACTGGTATCGGCCCTGGTAGTCGATGACGCCTAGCTCTAGACTGCAATCGTCTACCATGCATACGCCTGCTGACACATCCAGCGGCGCCAGCGTCCACCATTGCTCGCGGGGCGTATCGGCATCGCCAATGGCTTGGCTGATAATGCGGTCGTCCAAATCCACGAGGTTGCTTTCCCACTTGCGATCCGCGTTCCAGCGCTTGGGATATACTGCGGACCCCACGGGTAGGCTAGTGTAAGGACGACTGGCATACGGGTTGTCGTCTTCGTCCACGAAGCCCACGATACGATACACACGCTGACGCTGGCCGCTTTCAGAGGCATTCTCTTCGAAGAAGGCAGACACCAAAAGTGAGCCTTCGTCAAGATCAGAAGTGCCTGCGGGAATGACTGTGACCGGCACTAAATGGTGCAACGTTGCATCCGCATCGAAGTGAGGCATGTCGTCGGGCAGCACCGATACCGGTACGACATAGGGGCTGCCTTGAGCCTGTGGCAAACCAAACCACCCCGTTTTTGCATGGGCTGCGATGCGCAGGGAGTCCTCTAGGCGCGGATCATTATCTGCCTCGGAGATCTCCGCATCCAAGGGCTTCAAAGCCACCATTTGCGACTCGCCCCCGCTGTCCCGCCATAAAGCAGCATAGCCTGCAGCCTGAAAGCGAGGGTTGCTGACAAATGCGTAATTGACGTCTTCCAGGCCCGTTTGCAATGGGCTTACCTGAGGCGCCGGCCAATCTTGGCTGCTGGCCAGCGTAAAGTAAAGCCCGACAATATTTTTGAGTGCAGCAGGCACGGGCAAGGCGTTGTACAGCGCGTAGATTTGATCAACGTCTTGCAGCCCTACCAGCGGGAAATACATGGTTAGACCACTGCTGTCCCACAACTGATCCCCATGGCGTTCATACACAACCGCCTGCCGCAAGGCCTGCTGTACCGCTTCGACTTGGGCTTCGCTGACATCAAGATCGGCAAACTTAGGCAGCGCAATAAAATCGCCGATATCAACGAGGTCGTCGGGATCGTCGGAGAACCATGAGGTCTGGAAGTCATGGCTGACGCGACGCGCGTAGGCAAGATCTGCCCATATATTGAATCGCTGCTGGCCACTGGCCCCCTCTAGCTTGGCAGAAACCGTGCCAAAGATATCAGCCAAGGCCTGCGTTAAGGTTTCTATTTTCTGCAGGTCAACCAGCGAAGCGGTAACGGTTCTGTGCCCGTCTTGAGCCATTTTGGCAATGTAGGCATCGATGGTGGTAATGCCCGCCGAGAGCGCCGTGCTTTCCGGGGTATTGACCACATGCCCCAAATAGGCCGCCCAATCCCAGCCCGACTCAGGCTCGACTTCCTCGGAGGCCAACAGATATTTACCGTAGGGACTAAGTGCCTGCGCAATCTCTACGCTGGCCATCAAGCAAGCATCAAAGCCAATAAGGTCAAGCTTGACGCCGGTAACAGCCTGGGCGCCTTTCAGGGCTTGCTGCATCTCTGGCATAGACATCATGGCGGTGTCAGGATAGTTCTGGTCGCTGCCAAAGCCGTAAAGCGGCCCAGCCCCATGGTTCCACAACACCAAGTGGTATTGTTTTGCGGGATAAGCCTTGATACCCCACTCTACGAATTTGCGCAGGCTCTCGGGGTCGCTCATGCGCTGGGCCCCCAGATCTTCGAGCACCGTCAGGCTACCTTTTTCAACGCGCTGACGCTTGACCGTCTTCCAACCTTTTTATTAGCGCCACCGGTTTCCACAATGACGTGCACGTCGCTGCTTGAGCCTACCGTCATCATCTCGGCCAGATTACCCGTCGCCTGATCGCCCATTTTCCCGCTGTCGCTCGGCCCTTCCAGGTCGGAACCCACGATATAGACAAGCACTGTGGCTCGCGCAGAGGCATCTGGCTCGGGAACAGGATCTGGATCGGAAGAAGAGCCTCCGCAAGCCGTTAAGACAAACATCAGAACCAACACCGGCACTATCGCGAACCAAGGCGCGCGCCGCGTTGCCCCGGTGGCATGCTTCCACATTGAAGTTTTCATGTCTACCTCCGGTTTTTGGTAAGGACTGCAAGCACAGCGAGCGCAAGGCCATTTACCTTGCCATCAGGCGCAATTTTGCCAGCAGAACCAAGCCGCATAAACAAACGTATTATTTTTTATGATTTTATGTCTGCATCAGCTAGCACAAAGGCCATAGAGACAGGAGGGAAACTTGGGTGAACAAGGTCCACAAGCAGCGCAGCGGCGTTTGTGGACCTGTTAAACAGAGACACACCGCCGCCCGGGCGGCAACGGTGTTGAAATAAAGAAAGGATTAACCCGCTTTGGCAGTCTTGCTGCGGCAATCTGCACAAATGCCATACAACATCATGGTGTGGCTTTCTAGCGCAAAGCCATGGTCTTTGGCAACGCGATACTGGCGTTTTTCGATCTCGGGATCGGAGAACTCGACCACTACCCCGCAATTGGTGCAAATGAGGTGATCGTGGTGGTCGCCGTCGTTCAGCTCGAATACCGCCTTGCCGCCGTCAAACTGGCTGCGCACCAAAATGCCGGCCTGTTCAAATTGCGTCAATACGCGATAGACCGTAGCCAATCCTATGTCTACATCATCGTTGATCAGGGCGCGGTAGATATCTTCCGCGCTTTGATGGCGCTGATCGGCCTTACGAAAAACGTCTAGTATCTTCAAGCGCGGAAAGGTCGCTTTCAGACCCATGTTCTTCAATTCGTTCTGGTCGTTCATAGATAAAATAGCTCTGGCAGGAAACAGATGAAACGAAAGACGGGCACTACAAAAAGACAGCCCGTGTCGACTGACGCTATGATGCGTTTTTCTTATGCCTTTATGATAACGGTTTTACCCGATCAGAACTGACAAGGAACCCTTCCCGTGCTAACAAACACGAAACCTTTGGTAGCAGCATTGCGCACAAGCCTGATAAGTGTCACGCTGGCTGTTACGCTGTCTGCCTGCGGTTCTACGAAATGGGGGTTCCCCTACCGCGCTGATGTCCAGCAAGGCAACTGGATTACCGCCGAACAGGTTGCAGAATTGCAAACCGGCATGAGCCGCGCACAGGTACGTTATGTACTAGGCACACCCGTGCTGCAAGACGCCTTGCACAGCAACCGTTGGGACTACACCTACTATAACAAACCGGGCTATGGCGATGCAGAATTGCGCCGGTTCACTGTCTGGTTCGATGGCGACCTGGTCACACGCTGGGACGGCGACCCTCAACCCGACCGTCAACCCTACGAACGCACCGACACCGGGGCCCTGGAACAGGCCGAGGCCATAGAAGCCGGCCTTAAGCCCCTAGAAGACGTGCCCGACGCGGCTGTCACTGCCGCCGAAGAAGCTGCGACACCCTCTGCCATCAACCCCTTACCTTGACGAGTCCCAACATGCGTATCGCGATCGCCGGAGCCAGTGGCCGCATGGGCCGCATGCTGATAGAAGCCATCCTTAACACCAGCGACCTCAAATTGACTGTCGCTCTCGACCAGCCGGACAGCGCCAACCTGGAGCAAGACGCCGGCGCGTTCCTGGGCGTTGATACCGGCGTGCTGATACGCAGCGACCTCGACGCTCTGGCAGACGCCGATTGCCTCATAGACTTCACCCGTCCAGAAGGCACCCTGGCGCACCTGCAAGCCTGCATCAAACACAACGTCAAGTGCGTTATCGGCACAACGGGTTTCGACGCAGCGGGCAAGCAAGCCATACAAACCGCCAGCCAAAAAATCGCTATCGTCTTTGCTCCCAACATGAGCGTGGGCGTTAACACCACCCTCAAGTTGCTGGATATGGCTGCCAAGCTGTTAGCCAGCGGCTACGACGCCGAAGTCTTCGAAGCACATCATCGCAACAAGGTTGATGCTCCTTCAGGTACCGCTCTGGCCATGGGTGAAGCCATCGCCCATGCCTGGAACGTCAAGCTTGACGACGTCGCAGACTGGGCGCGTCATGGGCATACCGGCGCACGCGAAACCGGCCGCATTGGTTTTTCTGTGGTGCGCGGCGGCGATATCGTGGGCGACCACACGGTTTACTTTTGCGGCGACGGCGAACGCATAGAAATCACCCATCGCTCCAGCAGCCGAACCACTTATGCTCAGGGCAGCCTGCGCGCCGCACGCTACCTGGCACGTAAAGAGTTCGGCCTGTTCGATATGCAGGATGTCTTGGCGGCTTAACGAAAAACCACGGGCTCCTGCTCCAGCAGGACCCCAAAGCGCTGATAGACCGACGTTTTTATTTGTTCCGCCAACTCCAGCACGTCCTCCGCGGTGGCTCCGCCATGGTTCACCAGTACCAGCGCCTGGCGATCATGAACCCCCACCGCGCCTAAGCGCCGCCCCTTCCAACCAGCTTGGTCTATCAGCCAGCCTGCTGCCAGCTTAAAGCTGCCATCGGGCTGCGCATACGCGACCAAATTGGCGTGCCCTGCTTTCAAAAGCTGAAACTGGGCAGCTGTTACCAGCGGATTCTTGAAAAAACTGCCGGCATTGCCCAACACGGCGGGGTCCGGCAGTTTGCTGCGCCGAATGGCACTCACAGCATCGAATACCTGTTGCGGCGTTACACCCGTATGCTGCAAAGACTCGTGTTTGTGTAAGTCGGGGTAAGTCAGAACCGGCGTCCAATTGACAGGTAAGCGAAAACGCACCGCGACAATCAGCCAACGACCGGGCTCTTCGCGTTTGAAGAGACTGTCGCGATATGCAAATTGGCAATCTGCGGCCCCAAATTCTACGGCTTTGCCCGCTTGCATATCCCAAGCTAATAAGCTGTGAAAGCGTTGATCCAGCTCTACCCCGTAAGCACCAATATTCTGTACCGGTGCTGCCCCAACAGTGCCTGGGATCAAAGCCAGGTTTTCCAGACCAGGCCATCCTTGCTTTAGACAATAAGCCACGAAATCGTGCCACACTTCGCCCGCGCTAGCCTCAACCACGCGTTCTTGATCGGTTTGTTCCAGCAAACGTATACCGCGGGTTTCCACTTTTATGGTTAAACCCGGCAAGGCTCCCGCTAACACCACATTACTGCCGCCCCCCAACACCATGGTACGAGGGTAAGCAGCCACCGCTTCGGCCAACTGCGGCAACACTACAGTATTGTCCAGCCTTAACAAGTGCCCTGCCCTGCTGGGCAAGCCTAAAGTATTGAAAGCAGAGAGATCTTGATCAAGAGAAAGAGGCAGCAAGACAGTAACCAAAAAAGTGTGCTAGAATTTCGTTCTTGGTTGGATGTTACTTGATTCTGAAGCTTCGCCGCTAGCGAAGGGGCAGATTACAAAACAACAGGCGTTTGGCGCGCTAGTTGGCAAGCAACAAAACAGCCAGAACAGAAAAACGAAGTTGATTTGCACAAACAAAAAAATTCGTTTATAATTCTGTTCTTTCCTGATGATCAAACATCAAGAAAAACGCGGGAATAGCTCAGTTGGTAGAGCGCAACCTTGCCAAGGTTGAGGTCGCGAGTTCGAGACTCGTTTCCCGCTCCAGATTCTAAAAAAAGGCCGAAAACTTTGTGTTTCGGCCTTTTTTTCGTCCAGCGACGTCTCCTGGCGTCCGCCTACAGCCACGCGATTTAAGGCCATTTTTGAGCTATGCTCGCAGCTGATGGACAGACATTCCTTGGCGGTTTCCGCCCAAGGCGGTAAGTCGTGGCACTTCCGCTACTACTCGCAGGTCAAGCAGAAACGCATGTCCCTGGGCACTTACCCCATCCACGATGGTCAAATGGTTTGATCTGCTGGATGCTCTCAAAAAAATCGAGATCCGAGACGTCATGAATCGACGGTTGCGTCCGGAGGTCCGGGTTGAGCCCAAGTTGGTCAGAAGTAAGCAGTTCGACAAGACGAGGAAAGCAGAGTGGCGCAGGGCACCATACGCCTCGATCACCAATGTTGGCCAAGTGACTCTAGAGAAATGGCAGTTCGAGATGGACTTGCCGTACGAAATAATCCGGAACTCAGATCATCCGGAGAGGTTCGAAAGTCAGGATCCCATGGCTCATTTGGACTGGGTGGATGCTCACCGAGGTGTTGTGAGCCTTGTCCATGACGACAACAAGCACCTTGCACTGCGGATACACTCTGGCGACCCTGATGTTGAACAGAACCGCCGACTACTCCACCCTGGTCAGACACTTATCCTTGTTGATCCGGAACGACCTCCGTTCATCGTGGTGGAGCTTGATCACTCGATCTGGCGAAAAATCAACGGGCGCTCCATTTTTTGGCGTCTTTTTCTGCACAATTCACAGCCGATCAAAGGTGAGTGGATCTTCGACGAATGGTGTGACTTTTAGTTATTACCTCCGAGGGCAACGACAGGTCATAGGATCGGCTGACCTCGGACACCGTCGTCTTGCCCTCGGTGTTTGTCAACAATGATGTCCAACACCAGCGCACTCTTGTACTTTGCTGTTCATCGCGTGATACCTTAATCCATCTTCATGCCCATGAAGACCGGCTTGGAGGGCGAGTGCTCCAAGAAGGTTTTGAATTCGGGCTTGCTGATGCAGACCTTGGAGCGCTGGGTGGCTGCGCTCAGCAGAACCTCGCGAGCATTCCTGTCCGTGCGTATCAAACAGCTTCTTGAGCGGCGCTGATGTAACGCATTCTATACAAGTCATTTTTTCTTCCTAAAAACTATTTTTCTCATATGGATGGCTACGATTTCAACACTAACTGCGCAACACACAGAGTCATACACGAAGATCAGGGCAAACCAACCCATTCGAACCTATTGAACGAATCGAACGATTGAAGTAAGATGGCTCGTAGACTTGCACGAGGAGTCCGAGATGCAAACCTTTACTGCCAATGAGGCAAAAACTCGATTCGGTGAACTGATCGACCGGGTGCAACGCGAACCGATTCAGGTCACGCGGCGCAACCGGGTTGTCGGCGTTATGGTATCTGCGGAGGACTACCATGCAATGCGTGAGTTCTATGCAGATCGGCTGCGACGCACCTTGAAGCAAAGTGCCGAAGAAGCCGCCGGCAAGGGCTTGACAGACGAGAAGCTGGAACAGCTCCTGGCCGATGAGGATTGAGCGTGCTGTCATCGATACCAATGTTCTGATCAGTGCAGCGCTATCGCCCCGATCTGCCCCAGCGCAGATCGTGGACTGTCTTCTGCAACACGCTACGTTGGTGTTTTCACGAGAAACCTTCGAGGAACTTGAAACCAGGCTCTGGCGTCCAAAATTTGACCGCTATCTGGACATGGAGCGTCGGCGCCTGCTGTTGCATGACTTCGCTGCCGCGGCTCAGTGGATCGATTTGCCTGCGCCGCCCAGACTAGCGCACAGCCGCGATCCTGATGACGATGTGTTTCTCCATACGGCCCTACAAGGCAAGGCGGAATGGCTGATCAGCGGCGACAAGGATTTGCTGGAGCTTCCACCGGCTGACTGGGGATTCGAAGTCCTGTCACCGGCTCAGGCTCTAGAGAAATGGCATCAAGAATGAGCTTTTTGGAAAATGGCCAATCGAACAACTATTGAGCGTTCGCACACTCTTCCCCAGGTATTCCTCACTTTTTAAGGTCCTAGGTCGAGACTCGTTTCCCGCTCCAGATTCTAAAAAAAGGCCGAAAACTTTGTTTTTCGGCCTTTTTTTCGTTCAGCGACGTCTCCTGGCGTCCGCCTACAGCCACGCGATTTAAGGCCATTTTTGAGCTATGCGAGTGTCTGAAGGGGCGGGTTGCTGCGGATGACTTGATAGAGGAAGGACGATCGACCTCTTGAAGACGAGGTAGTGCAGAACTTGAATTCAAGACGGAAGACAGGAAGAATCGATTCCATGCTGGAATGTCCCTTGCATAGCGTTGAGCTGCTATCACTCGGCTGTGCTCAGTGCAAGCAACTTCGACATCGTGTTGAAATTCCGAGTTGTCGCGGCAACGTGAAGCTTTCTCTCGATGAAATTATTGTTGGCTTTCAGATTGCTGTATTTCGTGGCGCACAACACGTAGGCCACATCACCCAGCACACTGACTTGGTCCGGCGCATGACTCAGTGCATGAAAGGATTGCAACAGAGCATCGTCAGGCGATGCTTCAAGCAGAGTGAAATAGAGCTTGGCGGGGTCTTTCTCCCTGAATGGATTGTTCGCCATGACATCCCTGAAATAGGACGGTGACCGTGCCCATACTTTGATATCCCCGCCAAACTGCTCCTTGATAACGCAGTGAACCAGACTCTCAAGGTCAGGCTGCTCCAGCGTAGTGGAAGCAATGACATTGCCGCTTTGGATATAAGTCCGTACGTCGTGCAAACCCGCTGCTTCTAGCGCTGCACGCAGAGGCGCCATCGGCACTTTGTTCTTTCCCATTGGCATCACGCCGCGTAATAAAATGATCTTTGCCTTCATGACTCCCTGCCAACGGGTCGTGAAGGGTGGTAGTGGTCGAGGGTTCAGGCTTAAAAGGCTTCCATCATCCAGCACTCACCTCATAGTGGAATTTAACGATTAAATTTAATCACAACCCACCAGGTTGAAAAATACAGCCAAGATAGGCCCACCGTCGCTAACAGCGGTAAACGAGAGTGGTCGCACCGTGACTCCCCTCCGCCTATCGGTATACGGGGTGGCGGCGACACAGACTCACTACCTGTTCACGTACCCGGTCACGTATCGTCGTCGGGGCATCACCACTAGCCTCCTGCGCATCCAGTACGTCGCAGAGCCAGCCCGCAAGCTGCTCGCACTCCGCTACGCCGAAGCCACGCGTAGTCACAGCGGGTGTGCCGATGCGAAGTCCTGACGTGACGAAGGGCGAGCGCGGATCGTTGGGTACTGAATTCTTATTCGCAGTGATGTAGGCATCAGCCAGCGCCGCGTCCGCGTCCTTGCCGGTGTAGGGTTTGGCGGACAGGTCGATCAGCATCAGGTGGTTGTCGGTGCCGCCGGAAACGATCTTGTAGCCACGCTGTTGAAGCACGGCGGCCATCGCGCGGGCATTGGTCACCACCTGCCGCTGGTAGGTCTTGAACTCCGGGCGCAGCGCCTCCTTGAAGGCCACGGCCTTGGCCGCGATGACTTGCATCAGCGGGCCGCCCTGGATGCCGGGGAACACGGCGGAATTGAGTTTCTTGTAGAAGTCTTCGTCCTGCCCCTTGGCAAGGATGATGCCGCCGCGTGGGCCGCGCAGGGTCTTGTGGGTAGTGCTGGTCACGACGTGGGCGTGAGGCAACGGATTCGGGTACTCGCCCGCCGCCACCAGACCGGCGACGTGCGCCATGTCCACCCAGAAGATCGCGCCTACTTTGTCGGCAATGGTACGCATGCGTGCCCAGTCCTTGTGGCGCGAGTACGCGGAGAAGCCGCCGATCAGCATCTTCGGTCGCGTTTCCAGCGCGATGCGTTCCATCTCGTCGTAGTCGATCAACCCCGTTTCAGGGTCAAGACCGTAGGGCACGATCTTGTAGTGTCGACCGGAAAAATTGGACGGATTGCCGTGGGTCAGGTGACCGCCCTGGGCGAGGTTCATGCCCATCACGGTGTCGCCGGGATGGGTCAGTGCCAGGAATACCGCCGCGTTGGCCTGGGCGCCGGCATGGGGCTGGACGTTGGCATAGTCGCAATCGAACAGCGCCTTGATGCGCTCAATGGCGAGGCGTTCAGCCACGTCGACATACTCGCAGCCGCTGTAATAGCGTTTACCAGGGTAGCCCTCGGCATACTTGTTGGTGAGTACCGAGTTCTGGATGCGCATCACCAGCGGGCTGGCGTAGTTCTCGGAGGCGATCAGCTCGACGTGATCCTCCTGCCGCCGTTCTTCGTGCCGCACGGCCTGATCCAGTTGGGGGTCGAAGTCGGTGAGAGTAAGCGCAGTGTCATACATGGAGGTTCGTCCTATGTTTGGGGTTCTTTGGATTTCAAGGATGGCGCTTCCTCAGTCGTCGAGCCCGTTGGCCAGTAATGGCTGTCGGGGGTGTCACGAGCGCCAAAAATGGCCTGTCCGACACGCACGACAGTGGCGCCTTCCTCAATGGCAATCTCGAAGTCGCCGGACATGCCCATCGAGAGCTCGTCCAGGCCGATGCCAGCAGGTGCCCTATCGCGCAGTTGATCGCGCAGAGTTCTCAGCAAAATGAAGCACTGGCGCACGCGTTCGGCCTCGCTGGAGAACAAAGCCAGCGTCATCAGCCCACGCACGCGCAACGCGGAAAACGAGGGCAATACCTGGATGAAGGTCGGTACCTCTTCTGGGGCCAGGCCGTACTTGCTGGCCTCACCGGAGGTATTGACCTGCACGAACACATCCAGCGACCGGCCTTCGGTTTGCAGGCGCCGTTCCAGCGCCTCGGCCACGCGCAGACTGTCCAGCGCCTGGAACTCTGTAGCGAAACGCGCTACCAGCTTGGCCTTGTTGGTCTGCAAGTGGCCGATGACCGACCATTGCAGGTCGGTCAAGTCCTGCATCACTTCCCATTTGCGGTAGGCCTCCTGCGGCTTGTTCTCACCCAGCATCCGGCAGCCTGCCGCATGGGCAAGACGTAGGCTCGCCTCGGGCTTGGTCTTGCTGACCGGCAGCAAGCGCACCGTTTCCGGGTCGCGGTCGACACGCCGACAGGCCGCGTCGATGCGCGCCCGTACCGTCGCAAGATTCTGCCGGAAGTCCTCAACCGTGACGGCCTCGGGATAGCGCCCGTGGCTATCGTGACGCGTCCGTGTATCGAAGGATGTTGACATCAGTTCACTCCGACACCAATCGAAACCGACCACACCCATGAAGCCGTCAGCTCAGGGCGGAGACCAGCCATCTTGGCTGCCTGGAACACCAGAATGAAGGTGCCGCCGTAGTTGACGATGACCGAGATCAGGCCGGCCACGACGGGGTGGGTGAGATCGTTCCAACGAACAGATGGAGATGAAGGGACGGGTGACATGGGCTGATCGTGGCTCCCGGGAAAAATTTGGTGGGTTGAGTTGAGATGAACCTATTTATAGCCTTAGAATGGACTGATGTACCCATCCATTATTCCAAAGAGATACAGACCATTTGTTTAAGAGCGCGCAACTTGAGTCCGTCAAAGCCTGGATCGGCGATCCTGCGCATGGCGCCCTGCCTCTGCATGTGCGAGTGCAGCGGGCCATTCGGCAATTGATCCTCGATGGTGCCCTTGATGTGGGCAGACCCCTGCCTGCCTCACGAGCACTTGCGAAGTCCCTGGAGGTCTCTCGCGATACGGTCGAGTCGGCCTACACCCAGCTGCACGCGGAAGGGTTCATCAAACGGCGGGTGGGCAGCGGCAGCTTCGTATCCGAGCGAACGCAGCACCTGAGTGGACGAGGAATATCCCGGCGCGCGGGCGTGAACCACGAGGTGCTGCCGCGCCTCAGTCAGCGAGGCAGCGCCATGCTCCAAAGCGGCGGCCTGCGTGATTTCCTGACGCCACGCCCGTTCGCGCCCGGCATTCCGGAAACGCGCAGCTTTCCACTACAGACCTGGGAGCGACTACAAAGGCAGGTGTTGAAAGAGCACGGCACGCAGGCGTTGCTGCACAGCCCGCCACAAGGCATGGAGCCGTTGCGGCGAGCCATTGCCGATTACGTCAATCTGGAGCGTGGCGCACACGCCACACCCGAGCGCGTGCTGATCCTGACCAGCTCCCAACAGGCATTGACCTTGTGTGCCAGTGTGCTGCTCGATGCCGGCGAACGGATATTCATCGAAGACCCCGTGTATCACGGTGCGCGCAAGGCATTCGATGCGGCAGGATTGGCGTGTGTGCCGGTGCCGCTGGATGCGGATGGCCTTCGGGTCGAGTACTTGCTTGAGGCGACCAAGACACCTGGTGAGTCGCCCAGGGCGGTGTTTCTGACGCCATCGCACCAGTTCCCTACCGGCGCAACGCTGGCGCTGGACCGGCGGCTGGCGGTGATCGAATGGGCCAAACAGAACGAGAGCTGGATCATCGAAGACGACTACGACAGCGAGTTCCACTACGCGGGCAAACCCACCGCCTGTGTGCAGGGACTCGATCCGCATGATCGGACCATTTATATAGGCACATTCACCAAATCACTGTTTCCCGGCTTGCGTATCGGCTACATGGTACTGCCGCCGTCATTGGTCACGCCCATGACTGTAGCCCGCACCTTACTTGATGGGCACAGCGCGCCGATCCCGCAGCTCACATTGGCGCGCTTCATCGAGGGCGGCCACTTCGGTGCCCATGTGCGCACCATGCGTGCTACCTACGCGGAACGGCGGGACGCGCTGGCGCGGCTGGTGCGCCAGCACTTGGCCGATTTCGTGGAACCACGCGTGCCGACCGGCGGCATGCAAATGCCCTGCGTGTTCATCCGCGACATCCCCGAGCGCGAAGCCGTGGAGTCGGCGCGCCGGGCCGGAATCGACCTGCTGGGGCTGACGGCGTTGCATGCGTCGAACCGGCACAAGGCGGGTTTCCTCATGGGGTTTGCTGCCCATGCCCCGCATGAATTGGAAATCGCCGTCAAGAAACTTGCCAAGGTATTGCGCGCACTGTGCCCTGCTCGCCAGGAAGGCGGCTAACGAGAATGCGTGCGGCATGGCTGTGTTCCTGGCCCAGGCGCTTGCCTTGATGGGACTGGCCTACCTGCCGCCCGCCCAGTGCATCAATGTAAGCAAATCGAATGCCCTGAGACGTAAGGGCTCAATCCGCCTTACGTCGTCGCTTAGCGCTTGAAGGCAAGCAGGAGAACACCGCCGGCGACCATAGCAATGCCGGACCATTCACGTAGCGACGGTCGCTCCCCCAAGAATGTGAATGCAAACACGGCAACCAGGACCAGACTAAACTTATCAACAGGCGCCACCTTGGAGGCGTCGCCTAGTTTGAGAGCCCGAAAATAACATACCCAAGACGCCCCTGTCGCCAGGCCAGACAATCCAAGAAATAGCCAGGTCTTAGGCGAAAGCTCTAGGGGATTGGCCCATTTACCCGTGTAGACCACGAACACAGACAGTACAACGATAATTATCACCGTACGGATCAAGGTGGCTAGATCCGAATCGACGTCTTGAATACCAATCTTGGCAAAAATGGCGGTTAGCGCCGCAAAGACGGCAGATAAAAGTGCCCAAAAAAACCACCCGGTAGATGTCGCCATATTATCCAAACCTTGTAAGACCCGTGGTAAACGGGCAGCCACACTGCACCGCGCGATTATGCACCGGCCAGTAAGTCAACTCGTGTGGGCAGGTGCAAATCCAATAGGGTGGCTACAACATTTTGATATTAAATTGATAAATAGTTGATAGTTTCTTGTTTGTAACTGTTCTACCCTGTCGTATACGAACATAGCACGTGATGATGCGTTCGTTGTCGTGCAAGGTCGATTTCTGACGCAACAGCCATCCAACCACAATACCTTAACGATAATATTATCTATGCTGAGCTTGATACTTGACTGGTTCCTTCATCTCGATACACACCTTGGCGAATTGGCAGCGAATCATGGGACCTTTGTCTACCTGGCACTGCTAGGTATCGTGCTGCTGTCTTTGCTGCCAGGCGTCATCAGTAAAGTGGGACGCTCCATAGGAGCGAAAGAAAGAAAAGAAAACGCATGGACAACGGCTACACACTCAACAGAAAATCACACTAGACAAGCGATATGTCCCTAGAGCGCTCAATACGGATGCTAATCGTCGAGGACCACGCGGGTCTGGCCACCAACCTGCTGGAATTCTTCGATAACAGCCGATATGTATTAGATTTTGCCTCCGACGGCCTAACGGCCATTCATCTGATCGCCACCAACGAATACGATGTCATTATTCTGGATGTCATGCTTCCGGGGCTATCTGGATTTGAAGTATGCCGACGCATTCGTAGTGATATCCATTGCTCGACTCCAGTCATTATCATGACATCGAAAGATCAACTGCAAGACAAGGAAGAGGGCTTTACCGTTGGTGCGGACGATTATCTTGTCAAGCCATTTAATTTACGTGAATTGCAATTAAGAGTAGACGCGCTATATCGACGCAAAGCTGGATTTTCCAGAACCCCCGAAATCGGCATCCCGGGAATCCACTTTAATCCCGGCACGTTTATGGTACGCACCGACAATGGAAAACAGCTCGAACTATCAGGCATGGCAGCACGCATTTTCGAGGAGCTGATCAAGGCATACCCCAATTTTCTTTCATATACTGAACTTCAAGATCGGGTGTGGGGCGAGCGCGAAGTCGATATGAATACGCTGCGCACCCATGTGTACTCGCTTCGCAAGCTGCTGCAAGATACGTTTCAGTATCCGATGATCAAGACCATGCACGGACGCGGTTACAGGCTTCTTACGCCACACCAAGACAGCTGATGCAACACAAGTCAATTTCCCGTCGGGTTTATCGCGCCATACTGGCGGTCAGTGCGGTAAGCATGGTCGTCATGGTCATGACCGTACTGCTCGTCAACGAAGATCTTGAGCACACGATGCTTGATGTGGAGTTCGCTCAAGAGCGCAACTTCATTCTCATGAACAATACGGGCGAGGACGTACTGGTATGGGACACGCCCAACCTCGCTGTGGTGTTTATCCCCTCAGGCAAACCACGCCCTAAAGTCTTACCGCCCGTATTTCGTGGGTTGCCCGACAATTACTCAGCGGAGATCAAGCTTGGCGCTGAAACCTATCTTGTGACAGTGAACAAAGTTGAAACAGGCCTGCTTTATGTGGCCAAGAACATCACGCACTTTGAAGATCGGGAAGCGCTGTTTCAAATAGCTTTGATCATTATGACGCTGGTCATTATCGCGTTCAGCTTGCTGCTTGCGGTATTGAGTAGCCGGCGCATTGTTAGGCCGTTGAGGCTGTTATCCGAGCGGATAAGTCGTATTCCAGTTGGAGCCAACATGCCCCGAATGGAAACTGACTATGTGGATGCCGAACTGCACTCGATCGCGATGACATTTAATCGGTTCCTGGATGAACTTGAATCCTACGTGCAAAGGGAACAGTCACTCTTGAATTTGGCCAGCCATGAGTTGCGCACGCCAATTGCCGTCATGTCGGGTGCCCTTGATATTCTGGAACAGCGCAATCAGCTAACGCCTAATGACCAGGCCACGCTCGGGCGTGTACGCAGGGCGTGTGACGAAATGCGCGACAACGTCAATATCCTGCTTAAGCTTGCTCGCCGTGCTTGCACCGATCAGAATCAGGAAATGCTTGACGTAGGCCTGGCTGCTCGGGAGGTAATCGAGGATCTGAAGATCAGTCATCATGCAGGAGAGCGTGTGACGCTCGACGCACAATCCCCATTGACGACCAGTACGGATCCCATCATGGTCCGTATGTTGCTGCGAAATCTTATACAAAACGCCGTCCAGCATACTCAAAGCGATATACGCGTAACGATATCGGCAAATGCAATAGAAATTGAGGACCAAGGGTCTGGCCTCACCGCCGAGCAGCAAGCCATTCTTCGGGGTGAGAAAAAACTTGCATCCGACGGATCGACACTGACAGGATTAGGGCTCTATATCGTCACCTTGATGACCGAAAGGCTGGGCTGGCAACTAGATATCACGCAGAACGATAACAATGGCACGAGCATTCGCCTGAATCCGAAGGGCGGCGCCCTGGGCATCTGAAACTGAACAGTACGCCCAGCATAAAAACACTTCCTGATAGCTCGTGCAAGAGCACGCCTTCCACAAGCAACAAGGTCAATTTGATGAATTTTTGATTTCTCATTGATGAATTCTTGTTGTCGCTCCTTGTAATCTTTTCGGTCGATTTACCATCACTCAAACATGGTCGCTATCTA
Source organism: Mesopusillimonas faecipullorum (assembly GCF_020539505.1). GTDB lineage: Bacteria > Pseudomonadota > Gammaproteobacteria > Burkholderiales > Burkholderiaceae_B > Mesopusillimonas > Mesopusillimonas faecipullorum. The sequence goes on from NZ_JACDXW010000001.1 coordinate 216,590, forward strand.
GCATGTGATGTGCCAAAGACGGCTTATTTATTGTCGCGTCCTTCCTGGCTAGCACTGCATGACCGATAACTCTACATGCGTGGACACACCCTAGCTTTTATCGCTACAAGCTTCTGCTTTCTATCATTTTTCCGTCTTCTTCTTTGCGCATGGCAGTGGCAACGCATCAAAGCCGCCGGCGGTCTATGGCCGGTGCTGAAGGGCGGCCTACGCATAGACGCGGCCCAGATAGCCATGCTTGCGGGAATTCCCTTGATTCTTGGACCCTGGTTAGGCCACTATCCATTGGCCGGCACGATCACCGTGATCTGGCTTCTCATCACATGGTTTGCACTCGTCCTACTGGAAGCATCAACCCCGCAGTTCATTTTCGAATACGATACCCGTCCCAACCGCCTCTATGTGGAATACCTCAAGCATCCCAAAGAGGTTTTTAGCATGCTGTGGAAAGGATATCGGCTAGCGATTTTCGGCGCGCTTTTGTCAATCGCGCTACTGATGTGGGTGGGCTACCTATTTTTCGGCCAAGATCGAGTCGATGCACCGCTCCTTTGGTGGCAACGAGTCTTCTACACGCTCATCGCTGTGCCACTTATCTTCCTGGCCATTCGCGGCACGTTGGGCCACCGGCCAATCAACCCATCCACCGTGGCATACTGCGGCGACGGCATGCTCAACACCTTGCCGCTCAACTCGCTTTACAGCGTTCTTTACGCTGTTTACAGCATGAAGAATGAGCGCTCAGCCTCGGACGTGTACGGCAAGCTAGCCAATGAGCAAGTCAGCGAGGAGGTCAATCTGCGCGCGGGCATTATGCCGTGCTGCGCCGAGATTCCTTCGCTGCACATCCAAGAGCCCACATACAAGAGAACAAAGCCATTGAATCTGGTGATGATCGTCGAAGAGAGCCTAGGCGCTCAGTATGTGAAGAACCTCGGCGGAAGCGGGTTGACACCCTGCATCGATGAACTGGCAACCGAAAGCTGGAACTTCAGACGTGCCTACGCCACGGGTACGCGATCGGTTCGCGGTCTTGAGGCCCTCGTCGCAGGGTTTCCGCCCACCATTTCAGATGCCGCCTTGCGTCTATCAGGGGCTCAAAGAAATTTTTTCACGCTCGCCCAGGTACTCAAGCAGCATGATTACCGGTCTCGATTCATCTATGGAGGAGAAGCCCACTTCGATAATATGAAGAGCTTCTTCCTGGGCAACGGCTTTGACGAGCTGCACGATTTGCCCACTTTCCAGGAACCCGCCTTCATCGGGACATGGGGAGCCTCCGACGAAGACATGTTCAACAAGCTCGATGCACTGTTGAGCAGTCCAGCCAGCCAGCCGACATTCAGCCTTGCGTTTTCCGTGAGCAATCATTCTCCCTGGGAGTATCCCCAGGGACGGATTGAAGTCAACGGCGACCCGGCAACCATCGAAAATACCGTTCGTTATGCTGATTGGGCGCTAGGGAAATTTTTTGAAAAAGCCAAAGCATCCGACTACTGGAAGGATACCGTCTTTCTCGTGGTGGCAGATCATGACTCACGCGTATTCGGCGCAAACCTTGTTCCGTTGAGGCATTTTCATATTCCAGCGCTTATCCTTGGGGCCGATATCCAGCCACGACAAGACGATCGCATTATTAGCCAGATCGACTTACCTACGACGCTACTTTCTCTGATTGGGGTTCGTTGCGAGCACCCTATGATCGGGCACGACCTCACGAAGGCGGACTGCGACCGAGCGATGATGCAGTATGGGGAGAACTATGGCTATCTCAAGGGCGACAAGCTTCTTGTTTTAGAACCACACCGGGCGCCCACTCAGTACGAGTACGCTGCACCTGCTTCTTACACGCCACAGAACGTTGAGGACTCATTGCTCAAGGAAGCACTGAGTCATGTGCTCTGGCCCTCGTGGGCATACAAGAACCATTATTACACGCTCCCACATCTGCGTCCCGTGCTTCCACCTGCGCGATCGCTTCCTTAGCGCGACTCTCCGTACTCGCATTTTGGCCCATGCCGGCCACTTCTTTGACGCATAGCGTCTCAAGCTGCGCTTGCTCGCCAGTTCCTGGCAAGCCCGATCATCTCTTGATGGAATCTTGATCTTTGATTGACGATTTTTTGTTGTCAGTCTTCGTATTCTTGCTCCACCGCAACCTCAGATCTTCGCCGCTGCTGTGGTCGCCGTCATGAATTTCATTGCTTATAAGAAGGTTGTGTTCCATGAACGCATTAGTCGAAAACTGGCACTCTGAGGCTCAAAGGGAGAGCAAGATCGAATTGTCGATCGTGATTCCTCTCTATAACGAGTACGAAGTGATCACAATCATGCACGAGCGTTTGAGTGCCGTGCTCGCCAGTCTGGATATTCCTTGCCAGCTGGTTCTGGTCGACGATGGCAGTCGCGACGGTACGCCGAACATGATGAAGCGGCTGGCCGAAGCGGACCCCGCTGTGAAAGCCGTATTCCTAAGCAGAAACTTTGGAAAAGAGGCCGCGCTTACAGCGGGTCTGGATCATGCCGCCGGGGATGCGGTCATTATTATGGATGCCGATTTGCAGGACCCCCCGGAGCTCATTCCGCAAATGCTGCGTGCGTGGAAAGGCGGCGCAGACGTGGTCTGCATGCGTCGGCGCTCAAGAGCCGGGGAAAGCTGGTTCAAGCGCTACAGCGCACATCGCTTCTATAGGGTGCTTAACGCCATCAGCGAAGTAGATATTCCTGCTGATACGGGCGACTTTCGCTTGCTCAGCCGAAAGGCCGTCGACGCATTGAGCCAATTGAACGAACGCAACCGCTATATGAAAGGTTTGTTCGCCTGGATCGGCTTGCCCACCACCGTGATTGAATATGATCGCCTGCCGCGCGCAGCGGGTGTGACCAAATGGGACTATCTCAGTCTATTCAATTTGGCCTTCCAGGGCATTACCTCCTTCTCGACGACGCCGCTGCGTCTGGCGATGGCAGCCGGCCTTATGACTGCACTCTTTGGTGTCCTCTTCACTCTATGGATTGTGGTCAAGGCGCTTGTCTTGGGCGACCCCGTGCAGGGATACCCTTCGCTCATTTCCATGATCACAATCCTGGGCGGTGCCCAATTACTTTCCATCGGCCTTCTTGGCGAATACCTGGGAAAAACGTATTACGAAACCAAGCAACGTCCAGTGTATCTAGTTCGCGAGGTAGTGAGCCGTCGCAATACCGTCAACAAAAGAGAGAGCACTCGCCCCTCTAGCGCAACTGCAGGAAAAGAGTCGTATGCAACGTATCAATAGGAGTACGTGGATAGTTTTATTGGCTGCGTTGTTATTGCCACTTGTCTCAATGATCATCGTGCCGCTCTATGATACGAGCGAGCCTCGTTATGCCGAAATTGCCCGCATCATGGCGCAATCAGGCGATTGGATAACGCCCTGGTTCAGCCCTGAGCTACCTTTCTGGGGCAAGCCCCCCCTTTCATTCTGGGCACAGGCGCTATCCATGAAGTTATTTGGCTTCACCGAGTTTGCAGCGCGTTTTCCTTCCTGGTTATGTCTGATTCTATCCAACGCCATACTCCTGGCCGGGCTGCGGTTATTACATGGTCTACGCATTGCGCTTTTGGCCACAATCGTCTATAGCACGTGTCTGCTCGTCTACATCAGCTCGGGCGCAGTACTCACTGACCCATTTCTCGCGCTTGGCACCACCTTGTCTCTGATTTCATTCGCTGTGGTCATCCACGAGTCTGGGCAGCGCATAGAGATAACCGGCAATCTTGTGGGAAAGTCGATCGGTGTCGGGCCTGCGCGGGGTTCCGTGTGGTGGCAATATGGATTCTTCTTGGGCCTGGCTGTCGGCTTGCTAGCCAAAGGGCCTTTGGCTGCGGTACTCAGCCTCGCACCGATAGCGGTTTGGTACTTGCTGAATAGAAGGAGGTCCAGTCTGGTTTCAGCGCTACCCTGGCTTAAAGGCCTAGCCTTAGTAGCTGCAATAAGCCTGCCCTGGTATATCGTAGCTGAACTCAAGACGCCAGGTTTTCTGGATTACTTCATCGTAGGCGAGCACTTTCGACGCTTCCTGGACCCAGGCTGGAAAGGCGATCTATATGGCACCGCCCACAAGCAGGCATACGGAACAATATGGCTCTACTGGCTACAAGCATCGTTTCCCTGGGGAACTATGTTGCTGGCAACATTGGTTGGAGCGTTTGTTAGCACGCGCCTGCGTGCTGCGGTACGAATCGCCAGCACTACATCGTTGTTTTACTACTGGCTGGCTGGCGCTGTCGTCACGCCCTTGTTCTTTACATTCTCTGCCAACATACTCTGGACTTACGTGCTTCCTTCGTTGGCCGGATTCAGTGTCTTGACTGCAATCCTCGCAGATCATATATACAGACAACTGGGCTTATCCAAGCGCGGGTTTCTAATTACCGCAGGAGTCGTTCCAGTCGCCGTTCTTGTGTTGAGTGCCGTCGTTTGGGTTAATCCTGATCTGCGAAATACAGAGCGGGAACTAATACGCTACGCGAGTCAAGACGGTGACTTTTCAATTCCATTGGTTTATTTGTCGAAAACCCCTTTCTCAGCACAGTTCTACTCGGCAGGGAAAGCACGGGAAATTCAGCCATCAGAGCTTGGGAGCGCAATCAAATGCAGCGCCCCCTTCTATTTGGCAATACCAAAAGAAAGGCAATCTACCGTTGAAAATATGACGGGCAAGCCACTTATTGTGCTTTACTCAAACAAGCGTTACGTTTTAGTGAAGGTATCACCGCTCTCTAATTGCAGTGCCCAAGCTATAGCAAAACAACAGCCGATCAGCTTGCAATCACAACATCTCCCAAATAACGCAGACTCAATCATCGTTAATTGAGAGGAAAAAGAATTTCATGCCAACAGAGTCCGTGCGTTATCGCTCTCATTCGAATAACTCCTTCACACCCATTTCTCCATGTATTCACCTTACAAAAGCAAGGGCGGATTTTCGCGTCTATTTAGCGCCCTACGCTACTCAATCCAGGGGCTGATTATCGCCGTCAAGCATGAGGCCGCCTTTCGGCAAGAGTTAATCCTTGCGATTACGCTCACCCCTCTGGCACTATGGATAAGTCAGAATGTTTTTGAAGCCGTACTACTAATAGGCTCGCTTCTCTTTGTGTTGATTATCGAGCTATTGAACTCAGCGCTGGAGGCGGTCGCTGATACGATCACTATAGATCACCATCCCATGATAGGACGAGCCAAGGATTTAGGAAGCGCTGCTGTGCTGCTATCACTTACCATGGCATCCCTGATTTGGATAGGTGTGATTTTGGCGTAAATCCGTTCCTGCCAGGTGATACAGCTTAGTAGGGGCTCTCACTCAGCGTATACAAGGCCAGCATAGAAAGAACGTGGTGGTATTGCAGAATGAAGTACAGCGTCAGGGAACCGCTCTCTTTTTCATTCGGTCGCCACCGGCCTCCTGCCCCCTAGGGTTGATGCTTTGTCCTTGCACCGATAACGTGTAATCGGACATCTTGAAACCATGCTTTTGGCAAAAAATTTCAACAGCACGCTCAAGTTCGGGATCGAAAAGCCAATGCTCCGTGCCGGAATCCTGACATACTATTCTTTGATGGAACTTCCTGGAAGTTAAATAATAATGTGTTTTCCCGGCGACGGTGCAGGTGGAGAGCAGTTCTGCAGTTGTAAGTCGCTTGAGCGCCGCATATATGGACGACATAGCAATATCCAACCCATTACCAACTAGGTAACGCTTGATCTCCAGGGCTGTTATGGGTCGATCCGACTGAGCAATGACCCTCCATACGACCATGCGCGGCATGGTCGTAGCCACGCCTGCCTCTTTCATGATCTGCGCTGCCGAGCGGAGCTGATCGGCATCAATACGAGTCTGGGGCGGCGAAAAACTCCTATCTGCCATGATTCGCTTCTCTGATCAATAACCTTGTTGCGTCGATCTCTGAGACCGTCCTGCAACTCGCTAACACCATGGCGGCCTCCAGCTCGATGCGAAATAGTTGGATACGATGAGCCCCTGGCCCCGGCTTCCAACACTCGTTCAGGGGGCCGACTGATCATTACAACAATCTCAGGGTTACCCGTGTAGGCGTCCCCAGACCGAATGCCAACGACGGCGCGGTGAATTTGGGGCTGCTGACAGACAGGGGGGCCGGGTAAGTGCCCTCATGCTGACCAGTCACAGTGACGCCATCAAGAATGACCGGGCTTCCCGCTCCTGCCTCTTGGGCGTGCGCTGGCGCTATAGCCATCGCCCCGCTAATAACGGCTCCCGCCAAACTGACGACTCGACCAAACGCCGGCTGAAAGCTCTCCATGGGTAGGAGCGTAATACTCAGCGGGGTTATTGGGTCGTTGTCACGGGGCGCTGTCATTCTTAACTTCCTTTAATAATTAAAAGATATCGCACGCATTCAGCACAAATACATACATCGGCTCCCGGCAGGCCCCCATAGGTAAGGTTTTTGTCCTTTCAGCCGATATGAAACCGATAGAAGGATAAACACCGCACCGTCAAGTTTTCATGAAATAAGAGTCATAACACCAATGAGAATTTTTACTATCAAAATTTGATGATTTTTTGATGTTTGGTTTGATATGCTACCGAGGAGGAACTTTTGCCCTAAGCGCATGGGCGTTGTGAGAAACAGATGCCACATGGTAAGCAGCCTATTCCTTATACCGTCCTCATAATCGAGGACGAACTCGCCATAGCTGAAAACTTGTCGCTGACCTTCGAAGAAGAAGGTTTTTTTGTCGATATCGCTCGAAATGCCAAATCAGCTCTCTACGAGCTTAGCCGGACCTCATATGACCTAATCCTCCTGGATATCGGCTTACCAGGTACAGACGGCTACAGCTTCCTTAAACACATGCGAGAGAAGCTGCAATTATCAACACCTGTATTGATGCTTACAGCGCGTGCCGCACTTGAGGACAAGCTACGCGGATTTCATATCGGAGTCGACGATTACCTTACGAAACCATTCGCTCTAGAAGAAGTGGTAATGCGTGCGAGGGCCTTAACGCGACGTTCTAAGCAATTGTCTGAAACGGCCTTTATTTTAAGTTTCGGACCATTGCAGTACTCGCTTGCAGATCAGCTTGTGACCGTGCATGGGCGTCCAATCAAACTTCCAAGAAAAAGCCTCATGATTTTGGAGTTGCTGATGAGATACGCCGGTCGTGTCGTTCCACGACAGAAATTTGAGGATTACCTATGGCTTGGAGATCCCCCTTCTTCTGAGGCGTTACGCAGCCAGTTGCATTTACTACGCAAAGCGCTGCACCAACATGGTTACGACGGAATTGAGACTGCTCACAGTATTGGCTGGCGCTTAGTTAAATGATAGACAATGGAAAAAAACGATCAATTTCCTGGCATATTACGCTGGTCTTAACCGGCCTAGTCACTCTCGCAGTACTGGCAACGCTTTCCTTAACCTTTTTTGTCTATCTCTATATTGAAGCAAACATGATCGAGGAGCTGATTCAAACGGAATCAGAGCGCCTATCAGTACGCGTATCCCGTAATCGCAGTGAATGGACCCGTCCCTTTGAACGTGAAATGGCTCCAACTATGTTTGCTTGGGGTGAATCCGATGATATGCCTGCACTGAGTCTGCCGCCTGAGCTACGCAATCTACCGGATGGTATGCATCAGCTTGATCGTGGCGAAAGTACCTGGCATGTTGTCGCATCACCCTTAATGGACGGGAGGCTCTATGTTCTCTATGACACGATAATACTAGAGAAAAATTGGCAAAGTTTTCTTCGGGCGTTAATAGGTATTTTAATAGGCTGCTCAATTCTGACTATGTTTGTCAGTGGGGCCGTAGCCAAATGGCTAGTCAATCCATTGAACATTTTGACGACTCGCCTAATGCGATGGGTTCCGAATTTTCCAGTCGCCGATATTCCCCATGCCAATGAGTCAGATCGCTTGATGTATGTCTTCAATCGCGTGCAAGATCAGGTAGATGCCTCTATTGCGGATCAACGGGAGTTCTCAGCTAACCTTCATCATGAAATCCGAACACCGTTAACAGTCATCCGATCCGATGCTGAAGTGATGATTAGATCTTTAGGGGAATCAAACAATTTCCGCTCAAGATTAGAGCGTATCGTCAAGTCGACTCAAGATATCAGCCAGTCACTTGAAAGTACCTTCAGCCTTGCATACGCCCGTTTCGATGATGTGGCCGCGATAAAAATACACCCGTGTGTTCAGGATGCTTATGAAAGCCTGCAACTGGAGGCGACTAACGCTGGTCTGTCATTCGTTAACGCCACCAAGCCAGAGCACGTAGAGACCTTGAGTCGGCAGGCTCTTATGACTGTTCTACGAAACATCATACGCAACGCAATACTGCACGCTGCCCCGGCAACTTTGGTCGTCGAGTCTACTAGCTTCGGCTTGCCCCTCACAGACTCTGGTCCTGGCATAGCATCGTCGGATATAGAAACCATTTTCGAACGTTACTTAGTCGTCCATGAATAATCCCCGTAACCCGCATGAACACTGATGATTGGGGCAATTTCCGATACCCAGAACTCCCGGTTTGTTGTTCAATATAGGCTGTTTTCTGGGAGTTTGATTGCAATGTTTGCCTGCCCTGCCACCGATGATTTTTTCCGTGCTCGCATTGATCAAATGATTGACCTGCGTCATCCGTTGGCGGTGCTGTCCTCACGTATGCCATGGCAAGAACTCGAAGCTCGTGTAGCTCATCTGTTCGTTCGCAAGGCCCACGAAGGTATGGCGATGCCGGACCTGGATTTGTTTGGTGAGAAGCCGCAACGCCAGAGCTCGCACAGCATTGCAGGGCGCCCACGTGTGCCGTTGCGGATCATGATCTCATTGCTGTATTTGAAGCATGCGTTCAACGAATCCGATGAGGGCGTGGTGGCGCGATGGGCAGATACGCCCCGTTGGCAGTTTTTCTCGGGTCAAAGTTACTACGAGGATCGCGTTCCCTGTGACGCCACTACGCTGGTGAAGTTTCGCAAGTTATTGGGCGAAGAAGGGGTTGAAGAACTGCTGGCGCAAACGATCAATGTGGCCGTCGAACTTAAGCTGATCAAGCCCCAGGAACTGAGCCGGGTGATTGTGGACAGCACCGTGCAGGAGAAGGCGATTGCGCATCCAACGGACAGCCGCTTGCTGGAGACGGCACGCAGCAAACTGGTGGACGCCGCCAAAGCGGCGGGCATTTCGCTCAAGCAAACCTTTGCCAAGGAAGGTGCACAACTGAGTCGCCAGGCCGGGCGTTATGCCCATGCCCGCCAGTTCAAACGCATGCGCCGCGCCCTTAAACGTCAACGAACCATTGTGGGCCGCCTGTCGCGCGAAGTGGACCGTAAAGCCAACGTACTGGGTCAGTCCGTACGTTCTGCGCTGGATGAGGTTTTGAACAAGGCACAGCGCATCGCCGCTCAGAGCGCCCAGCGCAAGGGCCTCAAGGGTCAACCCAAGCTGTATGCCTGGCACGCCCCGGAAGTGGACTGTATCAGCAAGGGCAAGGCCCGCCGGCCGTATGAGTTTGGCGTAAAGGTGGGCATTGCCAGCACATTCAAGGGCAATTTGATCGTCGGTGCGCGTGCATTTCACCGTAATCCGTACGATGGGCACACACTCAATGAGCAGTTGGAACAGGCGACGATCCTGATGCAAGACAGTGCGCAAGAAGCCCCGAGCACAGTCTTTGTGGACCTGGGTTACCGGGGCGTGGATGCCGATAATCCGCAGGTGCGCATTGTGCATCGGGGCAAGCCCAAACGGCTGACGGCGCTGGAACGACAGCAGCTCAAACGCCGGCAAGCCATTGAACCGATCATCGGTCATTTAAAAACAGATCACCGCATGGACCGGTGCCCGTTAAAAGGCGAAGGCGGTGACCGGCTACATGCGGTGTTGTGTGCTGCGGGCTACAACATCAAGTGGTTGTTGCGCATGATCGCCAAGAAGGGGGTACCCTTCTTGCATGCACTTTTTTTGCGCCTGAAAAAAGGCAGCCTTCAGAACGAGTTTCTGGCGGTATTGGCTTGGTTGGGGAATGCTGACCGGTTAAGCCGTCGTCGCAGTGCCTGGCAAAGACCGTTGTTGACGGCATAACACGGCGTGTGGAACAACCGTTTTCGGCCAAAATGAATAAATCAGGGGCGACTACTTCAGCAATCGCCGAGTCGACCAGCGGAAGCAAGAAGCTGAGGGTACGCAAGGAGGTGCCACTACAACCATCAATCAAACGGGGCTAGGATTAGCCATTGCGAAGCGCGTTTGCATCATGCAATCCTGGGACCTGGAAGTAGCATCGCCAGCAAGTGAAGGGAAAGGCACCCGCTTCTCCCTGGTTTTCCGTCGAGAGGTATAGGCGTTCTATTTTCCCTCTATAAACCAAGCGAGGCGTAACGAATAAACCCAATGGCGCCTCGTTCCCAGACTAGAAGAAGATCTAGCCGCTCTCTAATTGCAGTGCCCAAGTCATAGCGTCCCAGAGGGCGCGAACAAAGCGCTTACATTAGCCGTCGAAGGCGTGATCTGCCTCATGGGAACTGCGAAAAAATCGCTTGCACCCGCCAGCTTATTGAGGTCAATGCAAGCGTAGTTCATTCCGCCACTGTCGCGCAGCAAAAAGAGCCGGCGATCAAGGTCGGTCAGGCTAGTCCAGCTCGTGAACTCAGTGGGGACAGTTTTAAGCGCATGGCCTTCAACATGAAGATGCGCACTGCCCAGCTCTGGCGGGTCAATGGCAATCCCGCGCGGTCGATCGAAATTGTTCATGATATGCGCGACCATCTGCACCGCCTTGTCGGGCTCGGTCTGCTTCTCGGCAAAATTTGCATAGTAGACAGCGCGAATGAATCTATCGACGGAAGTGTCGGTTCCTGGCAGGCCCGCCTTGGCTATGCCCGACCCAGGCTGGGCTGCGTCATAGTCCATAAAACGCGCCTTCGAGCGATCGACATTCGAGAGGAAGGTGTAGTTATCCAGATTGGTAAGATGCCAGGAAAACTGGGGGGCATTGGTCATGACGCCAACGGGGTTGTCATAAACCGTGCGCACGCCACGATGGAACTCAATAACAAGGCTGGCGCCGGTCGTATCGTGCACCGCGTAATGGAACGGCATCTCTAGGCCGCCAAGGATAGGCACGGGCTCAAGTACGATCTGAAGATTGGTCAACGCTTCCTTGAGCTCGGCAACACTTGAAAATTGGCCAAGCACAAAGGCGCCAAGGTCGACGGCTGATATCGCAGCGCGCGCTGTGTCGAACGACTCCTGCGGCCCACTGGCCTGAGAATAAGACTGCACACTGAAGGTAAGCCCTGCGTCGTTTAACCCCTCGATGACTTTAAGATCCGCCGAGCCTGCAACTGCGCCGACTGCGGGCGGTGCGGCAGGCATGGTTACCGCGATGGCGGCGTGTCGCATTGTCCAGCTTGTGGAGGGATGCCCTTGGACCACCGACGAGAGCTCTGTTTCCTTAGGAAAAAACGCGACCTGATAAGGCAGCTCTAGGCTGAGTTCGAGAGTACGACCTAGATAAGCCCGGTTACTGGCGTCCCGATAGAGTAGCGATGTGCACATAAAATGAAGTAGGTTTCGATTTGATCCGACACAGTGTTCCTCATAACGTGGTCAAACACAAGATGGATCTGCTGAGTGGGGCCAAGTTTTACTTGCCATGCATCGTATTGGCGTTTTGAGGGCAACCCTTTGTTTTGCATCTAGGAATGTCTGTGTCTCATGTTGGCGCCGCCATAGATGTAAAAAGTGCTCACGCACTCAGGCCTCACCACTGCCCGTACAAGACCCTGATAAACTGTCGCCACACGCGCAACGAACGCCAGCGTCAGGCTCAGACTTCGGTTTGGGCCTTTTCTTCGTGCGCCGCTTCTTAATTGTGCAATCAAGGAAAAACGGGCAATGGATGTCGTACTTATCCTGCTAGTTGTCATCGTGGCATGGCATATGCTGCGCGTACGTTATCAGCGTACGCATATTGCCTTGCTAGGCAAGCATCTGAGCAAGCTTCAGCTTGAGCGCCATATGGAAACGCTGACGCAGGGCTATACACGCGCTATCCACGAGAAGGAAGCATCGCGCCAGCTTCAAGTGCTTGAAACTTTTGCCCAGACCGAGCGCGCGGTAGCCGCGCAGTTAGCGACGCTGGCGCAAGACATGCAAAAAGAAAACGACGCCGACACCCGTATGGGCACACTGGCATTTTGTCTGCCTTACGCAGAACGCTTTCTTCCTTCGGTGACACGAGACTTTCGCAAGTTGCTGCATATTCATGCCACTGGCTTACGCCATGTCGTAGACAATGAAGCTGGTTGGGAAGCCAAAGAGCGCGCCTTTCACCTTTCGGCTGAACTGTATTTGCTGCAACACAGCTGCCATTGGTTTTGTAAATCTCGAACCGTAGCCGATGCAAGGCTGGCCATGCGGCATCAGGTCCAGCACCAAAAGGTGCTGGAATCGGTGTCTGATACGACCCGTTCCGCGTATGTGCGGTGGCTGCAGGAGGCTGCCTAAGCGCAGGCTATTTTGAGGCGGCTTAACGCGCTCGCGAACCATGGTGCAGCGCCAGCGTACGCCTTTCCTTCATCCTTGACAGCAGGACTGCGATCAACATACCCACAATCGCGCCCAGCACCGTGTCGACGACGCGTTCAGCCACCATAGCCATACCCGCCGCAGTGGGCACAGCCAGGTAGGTCATTAACAAGGCCATGGGGGTAATCAGCACTTGGCCAAGGGCATAGTTGATGCCTATCACTATCTCGGTCAGAAACTGCAGCGCCACCAGAACGGTCACTATGGACCAGATGGAGGGGTTCTGCACCAGCAATACCCAAGCCAATGCGGCTCCCAATACGGTGCCGGCCATACGCTGCACGGCACGGTGCATATTGATGTGCAGTTGACTAGCCTGAAGTACCGCCACCGCCCCCATGGCCGCCCAAGCGGGATGAGACATACCCAGGGCATCGCTGATGAACACCACAAGCAGTGCAGCCACCGCTACGCGCACGGCCATCAAGAACAGATCCAAGGTGGGTAATAGCGGCGCTGAGCCAGGCATCGAACGCTGCGGAAACCGGGGTATAGCGTGGGTCGCCATAGCCCCGCATATTGTGAAAGCTCATACCGCTGCCCACAATCAGTACGCCTTCATCGCGCAGGCTGGCCAACGCCCGACCGGCCCGGATATGGGCGGCAGGATCCAGGTCAGCACGCAGCGAAAGCTGTACCACCGGTATCTCGGCCTTGGGAAACACCAACTTAAGCGGAATGAACACACCGTGGTCAAAGCCGCGCTTGGGGTCTACTCCTGCCGCCACTCCCTCTTGCGTCAACAATGTAGCAATATGCTGGGCCAGCGCCGGCTCACCAGGCGCCGGGTAGGTCAGTTGATAGGTGTGTGCAGGAAAACCGCCGTAGTCGTAGATCAGTGAGGGCTTAGGGTTGCCTGTGACGCAAAAATCCGGCTCCAGCCAATGCCCCGAGATGAGCACAATGGCGCGGGGCGTAGCGGGTAAGGTGTGTGCAATGCCTTTTAGAAAAGCCGCCATGCGATCCCAAGTATGGGCTGGGCTCCAGTCCATAAAGAAACAAGACCCCGCACCATGAGGAATGAAGAGAACGGGCATGCGTACGCTGCCTGGGGAAGCGGCCACATGACTGGTATGAGAAGGGTTCGTTGTATTCATGTTTATTATTATCATCTCTACCAATCAGTTATAGAACCCACCAATATCAAGCAACACTTAACACTATTGGTGTTAGACTGGCTTATGGATAGAGTCACCAGCATGCGCGTCTTTGTTCAGGCCGCCACCGACGGCAGCCTGTCTGCGGCTGCACGCCATCTAGGTATGTCACCTGCCATGGCCACCAAGCACGTCAATGCACTGGAAGCACGGCTGGGCGTGAAATTGTTTCACCGCACCACCAGGCAACTCGCACTCACCGAAGCAGGTAGCAACTACCTTGCCGCCTGCCAGCGCATCTTGCCCGAAATAGACGAAGCAGAAGCCGCTGCCACTTCGCAACGCTTGAAAGCTACCGGTTTGCTAAGAATGAACGTGCCGCATTCCTTCGGGCGCAGTTTTCTGGCGCCACTGTTACCGGCATTCAGCCGCCTTCACCCCGAAGTCGTGGTCGAACTGGGCTTAAGCGATGCCGAGCTAGACATTATTGCGGGCAACTGGGATATGGCCGTGCGCATTGGGCGCCTTGCCGACAGCCCCTTGCAGGCGCGGCGATTGGGTGAGAGCCCCATGCGGGTCTGCGCCTCGCCGCATTACCTGGACCAACGCGGTATTCCCAGGCGGGTAAGCGAACTCATACAGCACAATTGCTTAAGCTATACGCTTACCAGCACGCAAAACCGTGAATACTGGGCATTTGGGGTCAACGGTGAAATACGGGTTCCGGTTCAAGGCAACCTCTTGGCCAATAACGGGGACGCCTTGCTAGAGGCGGCCATTCGGGGCCAGGGCATCATCTATCAGCCGGATTTCATCGTCGCGGCAGCGCTGGCAAGCGGCAAGCTGATGCCACTAGAGCTGGACAAACACGTGGTGGACATCGGCGGCATACATGTCCTGTATCCGCCCGACAGACGCCCACCCGCCAAGGTCAGGGTCATGATCGACTACTTGGTACAGAGCTTCGACGCCACCAAAAAGCCATGAGGCGGCCTGTTTAAGAAGGCGCCTGCTTGCTTTTACCACGGTACTCGGCAAAGGCGATTCCCAACAGAATCATGACCAGCCCAAGGAAGTGGTACACCTGAAAGGCTTCCCCCAATACCAGTATGGCCAACAGCGCCCCCCACACGGGTAGCAGGTTGATGAACAAGCTTGCCCGGTTTGCGCCTATGAGTTCCACCGAACGTATATAAAACACTTGGCTCAGCAACGAAGGGAAAATAACAATGTAGGCAATCGCTATCCAGCCACGGCTATCGGGAAGCAACATCTTGCCCTGAGCCGCCTCTATCGCCAGCATGGGGAGCGCGGAAAGTGTCGCGCCCAAGCACAGCACAAACATCAGGCTGACCCAATGTATCTGGGGTTTACTGCGTAAAGCGGCGGTATAAATACCGTAGGCCAGCACGGCCACGAACATCAAGGCATCGCCAAAATTGATGTCCAGGGCCAGCAGGTTGGCAAACTCGCCTCGCACGGCAATCACCATGACGCCCACGAAGGAAACCGCAAAGCCCAAGGCCTGGGCCCAACGTACGCGACTGGAAAAAAGCAGGAAACTGGCGCCGAATACGAATAGCGGCGTGCTTCCTTGCAATATGCTGGCGTTGATAGCGCTGGTGTAAACCAAGGCGTAGTAAAGCGCTACGCTGAAAACGGTGAACCCCAAGGTGCCCTGCAGTAACAGGTAGCCCATCCGGCTACGAATGGCAGGCCAGTCGGTCGCAATGTGCCGCCGGCCAAACACGAAAAGCAGAACCAGCAAAGTCAGCCAACGAACGCTGACCAGAATCATCGGCGATGCATGACCGACGGCCCATTTACCTGCGATGGAGTTTCCACCCCAAAACAATGTCGTCAGTGCCAGTAGTACGTAAGCTTTGTAGATGGCAATCCCCTGAACCCAAGATATAGGCTGCATTTTCGGCGCTTGCCCTAAGCTGCGCGCCTTTATGAAGCCGCCATTTTAGTTCGGTTCCCCGGCTTCGGCATGTGCGTGAAGCCGGGTAGGTATGCCTAAGCCTGCAATCAGTACGACAGATTGAGGTTCAGAATGGCGCTACGCCCAGGAGCGACGCTGACGTAGTGCGCAGCATAGGCCTTGTCGTAATAGGTTTTGTTAGCCAAATTCAGAACATTCAACTGCGCGGTCAGGTTCTTGTTGAAGCGATATGACGCCATGGCATCGAAACGCCAGTACGAGGGAATCTTCAACTTATTAGCGGCATCACCATACTGGCTATCAACAAAGTATGCCCCCGCCCCGAAAGTAAACTCGGGCGTGACCTGATACGTGGACCAAAAGCTGAAACTATTACGAGGCGTGTTCGGGAACCGGTTGCCATCGTTCTGGGTGTTTTTGCCGTTTTCCTTCAGTTTGCTATCCAAGAAGGTATAACCGCCAAACACGTACCATTTGGGCGTCAAAGCGCCCGTGATGCCCAGTTCGAACCCGTCTACCTGTTTCTTACCCGCCATGGCGTAGTCGTTATTGGCCAAGGTGACGCGCGCGTTGGTGGTTTCCGTGCGGAATACCGCCGCTGTCAGGCTCAAGCGCTCATCAAACAGATCCCACTTGGTACCTAATTCCAGCGTTCTGTTCTTTTCAGGCGCCATATCTGCCGCATTGACGCCTACGCCGCCGCGGCCCGGGGTTAGCGATTGCTCTTCTGAGCCCTCACCCAAGGTAGCGTTGGCCGGTGTGGAGGACGTGGCATACGACACGTAGATGCTGCCGTTCTCAACAGGTTTGTAAACCAGACCCAATTGATAATTGACCAAGGTGTCATCGCGGTCGATCTCGGTCGAGCCATTGGCAGGCGTGTTCGTGAACGTCGTGGAATAGTCATCGACGCGAACGCCCAGCCCGGCTTGCCATTGCTTGCTGAACTCTATGGTGTCGAACACATAGATGGACTTCGTCGTGGTTTTCGACCTTGTCAGCGCGCCGGTGGGATCGCCAGTACCCGTGTTCACCCAGGGGTCGTTGGGATCGGGGTCGTAAAGACTGGTGCAGTTGTAGCCAGACGCCGCGCCGGGGCCAGCCAGACACGCATTGTTGGCGCCGCTACCCGAGCCACGCTGGATACCCAGACTGTCTTTCTTGCCCTTTTCTTGCGAGAACTCCATACCTACGTTAAAGCTGTGCTTGAGCGAACCCGTTTGTGCCTTGCCTACCAATTCGGTCAGGTTGGCAATGGTATGAACCGAACTGTCTCGGGTATTGGCACGACGCCAGACCAGGCCATTGGCCACGTTGCCTTGCGAATCATCGGGTTGAGTCCAGACGTATTTCTGGTCGGCGTGGGTGTAGCGCGTCGTGTTGCGCAAGGTAAGGTTGTCGTTGAAGTCATGTTCGACACCCAAGGTGGCAAGATCGCTGTTCGTCTTGCGAAAATCGCTGGTCAAGCCATAGAAATTATTGCGATCCACGTCAACAGGCCCAGACACATCCAGACGCGGCCATTGATAAGGAAGACCGCTATCGGGAATGTCGTCGGTAGACATGCGGTAGTAGCTTAGGGTGACGCGAGTAGGCGTACCGAGCCCGAAACTGAAGCTGGGTGCAACCCCCCAACGCTTGTTGCGCACTGTGTCGCGGCCTGCCACATCAGCCTTATGCCACATGCCATTCAAACGGAACGCGGAGGTTTCGGAAAGCTGCCAGTTCCCATCTATGGTGCCGCGATAGTATTTGTCAGTGCCTATGCCCAAGGTGCCACGAGTAAAGTTGTCCAACTTGGGGGTCTTGCTGATCAGGTTGATACTGCCGCCGGCACCACCACGCCCGCCATAAGCACCGTCTGAACCCTTGATCACCTCTACCTGTTCCAGGTTGAAGATCTCACGCGAAGTGGCACCGATGTCACGCATGCCGTCTACGAAGGTACTGGCTTGGGCGTCGAAACCACGGATAAAGGGACGATCGCCCAAGGGGTTGCCGCCTTCGCCGGAACCAAACGTAATGCCCGGGGTGTTGCGCAGCACATCGGTCAGCGAAGAAGCCGCTTGTTCCTGCATAAGCTGCTCAGGAATGATCTGCACCGATTTCGGGGTGTCGAGCAAGGGCGCTGTGAATTTCTGCGAGGCAGACTCCTTAACATCGTAAGGCGTCTCGGCCGTACCACGAACCTGCACCGGTGACAGTTCGGACACGGCGCCAGAAGAATTGGTCTGGGCAAGGGCCGACCCGATGAATAAAGAAGGCGTAACTAAAGCCATGGCTAGGCTGTTATACATACGCGAGGCGCCGCTGCGCGGCGGCTGGACGAACTGTTCAGGCACGATGAATCTCTCGTAAAGTGGGATAACAAACAAATAGGAATGATTGCTATTTGTTGTTGTGGAAATTTGCCGGATTGTGGCAATTTGTGGCGTCAGCTAGGGAGCTCGATGACGGCACTTAATCCAGCTGTATCGCGATTACGCAACACAATGTCGCCCCCATGCGCGCGCACGCATGAGTGGGCAATGGTCAGCCCCAAACCTGCCCCGCCAGTGCTTGGCGAGCGGGACGGATCCAGTCTGACGAAGGGTTCGAAAACGTGTTTGAGTTGATCAGGATCTATCCCTGGCCCTTGATCCAGAACTTCTATCTGAAGGCGGTGCCCGACAGCCCGCAGGTGTACGTCTACCGCCCCATAACGAGCGGCATTATCAACTAGATTGTTCAGCGCCCGTTTCAGGTGCACAGGCCTGCATCGATACAGAAAGCCCTCCTCCAATTGAGACTGAAAACTAAGCACCCTACCCAGAACACGCTGCTCCTCTACCACTTCGGCGACCAACTGGTTCAGTGGCACCTCTTGCGTGGGTTCTTGCAAGGCATCGTCTTTGGCGAAATTCAAGGTTTCTTCCAGCATGACCCGCATTTCGTCCAAGGTGCGCACCATGGCCACACGCAGTGATTCATCTTCCACAAATTCGGCGCGTATACGCAAAGAGGTCAGCGGCGTACGCAAGTCGTGACCTATGGCAGCCAGCATCTGGGTACGCCCTTTGACGATGCGGCCCAGACTCTCTTGCATATCGTTAAAAGCTTGCGTGATTTCGCGTACGCCGTCCGGCCCCACCGCAGGCGCCAGCATCACGGTTTCTCCCCGACTGACACGGCGGGCCGCCTGAGTCAGCATCCTAAGGGGACTCATGATGCGACGCCCAAAAATAAGCGCCATCAATATGGCGGGAATCATGCCCACCAATAAAGAAAACCTCAGCACCTGCCCCCAATGTGCAGGCATGGGCGTAGGCCAATGGCTACCCATCAATATCTGACCATCAGGAAGCGCCACCTCGATATCCAGTCGCCAGGCGCGCCGCCCGCCCAATATTCTCTCTAGCCAGTTGCGCACGTCCTGCACTTCTTGACTGGCTGGTATCTGCTGAAGCTGCACGTGCACCGGCCATTGCACGGGAAGGTGCAACATGCCGCGCAAAGATTCGGCGATATCGCTTTCCTTCTCGTCCATGATGGGCCAATGCAAAGGTGCATGGCTTTGCCCCACCTGAAAAACGGAATCATGCAGACTGATCCGACTCAGCAACTCATCCTTGTTGTCATCGTCGGCCACCAATTGATAGGCGGATGCGGTACGACTGACAATTTTGTGCGCAGACATGGGATGAATGGTGGTGTGATCCACACGCCACCAAGACATCATGAATACAGCGACTCCGTGAGCCGTGAGCAGAGCCAATATCCATACCACTAGCAACTGCCCGAACATGCTGCGGGGAAACAGCCTCATGGAGGATTCCTGATTTTTAGGCGGCTTTGGTTTTTTTAATACTGCCGGTAAGCATGTAGCCGTCGCCGCGCACGGTCTTGATCATGCGGGGCTGTCGGGTGTCGACTTCCAGCTTCTTGCGTAAGCGGCTGATCTGGCTGTCTATGCTTCGATCAAAAGAAATCGCGCCATGCTTCTGGGTGAGGTCCAACAGTTGCTCTCGGCTAAGAACCCGGTTGGCGTTTTCGACCAATGCTCGCAAAAGATGAAACTCGGCCGTACTGATGCCTACGATTTTCCCGCTGGGGTCGCGCAGTTCACGCGTGTCTACATAGAAACACCAGCCATTGAAAAGGTAAGCATGAAAACTTGTCCCCGAGCCATCGTCGGCATCGACATCCATCTGAGTCGCGCTGCGCCTAAGCACACTGCGTATTCTGGCCACCAGTTCCCGCGGGTCGAAAGGCTTGACGATGTAGTCGTCAGCCCCGATTTCCAAACCCGCTACGCGGTCGGCTTGCTCGGTGACTGCCGTCAAAAGAATCACGGGTATGCCGTGATGCTCGGACACATAACGGCACAAAGACAAGCCATTTTCGCCGGGCAACATAATATCCAGCACAATCAGGCTGAAGCCTCGCTCGCGCAACCTCTGCCTCATTGCCTTACCATCTTCCACGGCTTCCACATAGAAGTCGAATTTGCTCAGGTAAGCAGACAGAGGGTCACGTATGCTTTGGTGATCGTCAACGATAAGAATGCTGGGGGAAATATCCATAGCGGAATTAAACAAGAATCATTCTTGGAATTTTACTCGCATCAGGTAGATTCCATCTTCAGGACGCCCGATTTGTTTCGCTCTTCCCCGGGCTCGGGAGCTCATATAAAATGAATTCAGTCTGGTGGCTGCCCTTCATTGTCTAAGTGCCATGCCGTATTGGCCACACTTAGATGCTGAGCTAGCCAGGTGCCTACTCGATTGCACAGTTTCATCCTGCGCATATTCACTGGCCCTGACCTTTCCTATCAATCGATCCTGCCTAGTCGCAGCGTGATCCGGTTGTTCTTTCAACCGGCGTGCTTGCATCGGCTCGACTGTGTACGGGTCTCTTCGCTAAGGAATAGCCAGCATGGACAGACGTTCATTCATGATCAATTCGGCCTTATTGACCACAGCCGCCTCTTTGGCCCCCACACTGGTGCAGGCTCAGGCCAGCGTGGTTCCTGCTCAGGCCACCAGCGCCCCGCGTTCTCGGCGCTTTTTATTAAAGCAAACCTATGCGCTTAAAGCACCGCAAGGCTCAAAGGGTGCCATGCTGTTGTGGGTGCCGGTACCTGAAGATGCGGCCCCTTTTCAGCACTTGCGCCAACTACGCTGGTCGGGCGACGCCCAAGACACCTACCTGAACAGCGACAACGCCTACGGCGCCAAAACGCTGGTCGCCCGCTGGGACGACTGCACCAAGCCCATGCACCTTAACGTGGATATGCTGATCGAAACCCACGACTGGGAACCCGGCAAGCTAGGGCTGCTGAACGCTTATCAGCCGCCGGCGGCCATACACTACCCGCCTGAAGTCGCCCGCTTTCTGGAATCCAGCCGCCATATTCAAACCGACGGCATCGTCAAAGAATATGCAGATCGCATCATTGGCCGCGAAACCAACCCGCTCAAGCAGGCACGCCTTATTTACGACTGGGTATCGGCCAACATGGAACGCGACAATAGCGTCATCGGTTGCGGCGTCGGCGACGTAGGAAAAATCCTTACCAGCGGCAAGCTTCTGGGAAAATGTACAGACATGAGTTCGGTTTTTGTCGCGCTGGCGCGCGCAGCCGGCATACCCGCTCGCGAAATGTTCGGCATTCGTCTGGGCCGGCCAGGCGTGCTCGAGCCCTACTCCAAAACGGCTTTCGGTTCCGCCGATGCCCAAGGGGTCTCCAACGTTACAGGCGGGCAGCACTGCCGTGCACAGTTCTACCTGGCGGGTTTTGGCTGGGTGCCCTGCGACCCCGCCGACGTCACCAAGATGCGCCTGACCGAAAAGAAAAAACACGAAGACGCCGACGTTCAAGCGGTCAACGACTACCTTTTCGGCAACTGGGATATGAACTGGGTAGGCTTCAATTACGGTCGCGACTTCCTGCTCAATCCTGCTCCCGAAATGGGCCCGCTGAATAACTTTGGCTACCCTTACGCCGAAGCCGACGGCGACCCGCTGGATTACTACGACGCAGCAACCTTCGTCTATGAGTACCTCTCTCAGGAACAAAGCTGATACGACTGCGCCCCACTCCTCTCGTTTACATTGGGGTTTGGGCGCAGCCTTTTTGTCGGCCTTGGCTGCCGGGCTGTGTTGTGCGGCCCCATTGGTTTACTTGCTTTTTGGCGTGTCGGCTGCCGCACTTTCGGGCCTTAACGGCCTAGCTTGGCTGCAGCTGCCCATGGGGCTTATAGCGCTTACCTGCCTAGGCGTCGTTTTCTTTAGGCTCTATATTTCCAAGCGCCCACTGTGCGCTGGACGCGTGTCGCGCCCGTGGCTAGTCATCGGTTTTTGGCTGGTTGCCTTATGGGTGCTGGCTTTGCTCTCGTACCCTTTTATATTGCCGTGGTTGCTGGAATAAGCGCATGCGCAAACTAGCCCTTACTCTTCGCGGACACACATCATGAAACGAACACACCGCAAACTACAAAGCCTGGCACTGGCGGCGCTATGCTGCTGGCCTGCTATCGCCCTAAGCGCCAATCAGGCGGTGACCATACACGTCGAAGGCATGACCTGTTCTTTATGCGTCACCGCCATCAATAAAGCGCTACGGTCTTTACCCGAGGTGCAAAGAGCCAAAACCTCGCTCACCCGCAACGAAGCCGTGGTCGTTGTCCCCGAGGGATACGCAACCGCGCATTTGCTTTCAGCTATCGAAGAAACCGGCTATAAGGGCGTAATTCGCTCGGTTCAAGCTACAGACGAATAATGAACTAGCGCTTGCGCGATTTTTCCAGGGCTACCGACACCAGCAGCAGGAAAAAGCCGCCTAAAGCCAACAAGCTGGCCACCCATCCGGTAGACGTCCACCCGTAGCCAGCGGCAATGGCCATACCACCCAGTAACGGCCCTAAAGCATTGGCAAAGTTAAAAGCGGAATGGTTCAGCGCCGCCGCCAAGCCTTGAGCGTCTTGTGCCACGTCCATCAAACGGGTTTGCAAGACGGTTCCCAAGGCGCCACCCATGCCTATCAAGAACACGTTCAAGGAAAGCGTCCAGATATTGCCCGCCGATACTATGAACAATAAAGCCGTAGCGGCACTCCACAGCAGCAAACCACCCGCCGTTTTAAGCTGAGCCCGATCTGCAAACCAAGGCACAATCAGATTGCCGGCGGTAAGCCCCAGACCGAATATGCCCAGCACCACGGCCACCATGGTGGGCGAAGCCCGTGTCACCTCTAGCAAGGT
Organism: Mesopusillimonas faecipullorum; assembly: GCF_020539505.1. Lineage (GTDB taxonomy): Bacteria > Pseudomonadota > Gammaproteobacteria > Burkholderiales > Burkholderiaceae_B > Mesopusillimonas > Mesopusillimonas faecipullorum. The sequence continues at coordinate 239,506 of NZ_JACDXW010000001.1, forward strand.
ATCAGCAAGGTAGGTATAAATACAGAACATACCGCCAAAGCCCACGGCACCGACACCCAAGGTTAGCCAAACCTGAGCATGCTTTAAGGCACCCAGTTCTTTAAGGGGACTGGCGCCCGGCTCGGGCGGCGCGTAAGGCGCCAAGCGTGCCAACATAACAATAGTCAGCCCTCCTGCCAAAGCAACCAAACCAAAGCCCCAACGCCATCCCACTACGTGACCCAGCCAGTTGGCAAATGGCACGCCGATAATGGTGGCGACCGTCAAACCCAGAAACATGCGCCCCACCGCTTGCGTACGTTTGCTTAAAGGCACCAGCGACACCACCACCAATGCCCCGATGCCAAAATAGGCGCCGTGCGGCAAACCGCTAAGAAAGCGCAGCGCCAGCATCCATTGATAGTTGGGGGCAAATGCGCACAAGCCGTTGAAGACCGTGAACATCGCCATCAACCATAGCAGCAAGGTTCGGCGAGCCATACGAGCCGCCACGACCGTCAGCAAGGGCGCGCCAACCACCACGCCCAGCGCATAGGCGCTGATTACATGCCCTGCCGTAGGCGCGTCTATGCCGAGGTCCTTGGCAAAGTATGGGAGCAGGCTCATGGTCGCGAACTCTGTCGTGCCTATGGCAAAAGCACCAATGGCAAGCGCGAAGATGACCAGAGCGGGGGGACTTGAAGATGAACTGGAGGAACGAAGAAGAGGCATGAGGTGCAGCAAAACTGATGAGGCCGCTAGCCAGCGCTGGAGATCTCTGGGACCACCAGCCTAGCGCCCTTAAAGCAACATTTTACGTCTAAAGCCGCTGACCACTGCCTGACAACCACGTCGTCAGCACGGCATTGACCTCGTCAGGGCGTTCTAGCGTACTGATATGCCCACACTGCGGCAACACATGCAAAGTGGCATGTGGAATGGCCTGCGCGATTTCCCGCGCATATTCCGTTGGCGTGATCTGGTCGCCGTCTCCGACCATTACCAGCACGGGGCAAGAAATCGCGGGTAGCAATGGCCGGGAGTCCGGGCGCGCCATGATGGCACGTTGTTGGCGCTCGAAGCATTCAGGCCCCAAGTCCAAAGCCATGTCCATCAGTACCTTGCGTAAGGCGGTGTCCTGCGCGCGCGAGGCATGCACACTGCGTGCATAGCCCTCTTGTTGCAGCAAAGCCAGTTTGCCCTTGCGCGCCCAAGCTATCATCTGGCGTCGGATACGCTGCGACTCTGGGGTGTCGGGCCGGGCCGACGTACCCAGTAGCGCCAAGCCTGCCACTCTATGAGGGGCCTGGCGCATGATCTCGAAGGCCAAGTAGCCGCCCATAGACAGCCCCAGCAAGTTGAACTGGGCCGGCGCTTGCTTCAACAATCGACGTGCCATTGCGGGCAAGCTACTGTCTTTCGACAAATCCGCCACCATGACCTGGCGGCGCTCGGACAGCAGCTTGGCCTGCGGCGCAAACAAATTTGCATCGCACAGCAGGCCCGGCAACATCACAATAGGCAAATCACTCATCACCACCTTAACCAACGCCTTGTATTACGCCTCTAAGGCAGCTTGCAAAAGCTCATTGAGCACGTCGTTGGTACTGACGCCCTGAGCTAGCGAGTCCGGAAAGGCGGTTTCTCCACGGGAAACTCGCAGGCAGCATCTTAGAGGAAGGTAGCGGTGCCAGACAAATGAGCTAAACGCCAGCGAATGGGACAACACGCATCAAAAGTAGAACAGTGAAACTCCTTTAGCCCCATTTATGTCTTGCAGCCGTATCTTTACACTATCTGTTAAGCACTACAGCAAATAACGAGGACATCATGATAGAACGACGACCATACGAAAAATTGGGCGGCGACCATCACGGTTGGCTGGACACCAAACACCATTTCTCATTCGCTCATTACCACGACCCGGCGCGTGTGCACTGGGGCGCCTTGCGAGTCTGGAATGATGACACCATCGCAGCGGCTTCGGGCTTTCCGCCCCATCCGCATGCCGATATGGAAATCATTACCTATGTCCGAGAGGGCGCCATCAGCCATGAAGACAGCCTGGGCAATCAGGGCCGTACAGTGGCAGGCGACGTGCAGGTGATGAGCGCGGGTACCGGCATCCGCCATGCCGAGTACAACCAAGAAGACGTCGCCACACGCATCTTCCAGATCTGGATTCTGCCCGATGCGCGTGGAGGCCAGCCCAGCTGGGGTACACGCCCCTTCCCAAAGGACGACCGCAGCGGCCGATTTGTTGCACTGGCCAGTGGTCTGCCCGGTGACGAAGAGGCTCTGCGCATTCGCGCAAGTGCCCGAGTATTGGGCGCGACGATCAAAGCGGGGGAAACCGCAGTCTATCGCTTCGCTGAAGCAGAGCGATACGGTTACCTGGTGCCGGCTAAAGGCAGCGTCAAGATCAATGAAGTGCTTATTGGCGCTGGCGATGGTGCCGCCATACATGGCGAAACAGAGATCCGCGTCACAGCCATCGAAGATGCCGAGGTCGTCATGGTGGATGCGGCTGAGCTAGCGTGATTGCTATAGAGGCCGCGGGCAAGAGACAGAGCACAACTTGCCCGCTACGCCCTGTCCCCCTATAAATAAGGAGGTCATAAAAGAACTCCATGATATGCTCAACTTCGCCCCCAACGACGGAACGATCATGAAGCAAGGCAGGGATATCAATCGATGGACGTACCGCCTGCCAACGCTAGGCGGCGTGCGCAACTGGACACTTTCGTTACTGACCGCCAGTATGCTCGTAGCCTGTGGCGGAGACAACAACGACAGCCGAGAAGCCCCTCACCCCCTGCCTGCTCAATCGCTAGAGCTGACCATCCTGCACATCAACGATCACCACTCAAACCTGGACAGCAAGAACAAGACATTGCAACTGCTGAATGATTCAGGTGATCGTACAGCGGTCACCGTGGATGCAGGCGGTTTTACACGCATCGTCTCGGCTTTCTCAGAGCTAGAAGCTGAGTCAGACCATGTACTCAAACTGCATGCCGGCGACGCCCTCACTGGCACCTTGTACTTCAGCCGTGCTGGAGAAATAGGGGAAGCCGACGCGGCAATGATGAACGCAGTTTGCTTCGATGCGTTTACCTTGGGAAATCACGAATTCGACAAAGGTGACACGGTACTTAAGCAGTGGCTAGAGCTGCTCAATTCAGGCGACTGCCAAACCCCGGCCCTAAGCGCCAACGTACAGTTCGGCGCTGAGTCTGCCCTGCACGATAGTCACTCTCCAGGCCTCGTAAGCCCCTACACCATCGTAGAGCGTGCTGGTCAAAAAATCGGTATTGTCGGCTTGACCATTGCCGATAAAACCAAGTCCTCATCCAGTCCAGACGCCGACACCACCTTTGAAGACGAAATCGTCGCCGCACAGCGCGCCATCGACACGCTGCAAGAGCAAGACGTCAATAAAATCGTGGTGCTTAGCCACATTGGCTATGAGTACGACAAACAGGTATTGGCCGTGCTATCTGGCGTCGACGTAGTCATCGGTGCTGACTCTCATACTTTGTTGGGCCCGGAAGCGCTTACCCTCTATGGCGTAGGCTCTACGGGCGGTACCTACGGCGCCGCACTGAAAAACCGCGATGGCGACAATGTGTGTTTGGCGCAAGCCTGGGAATACGCTCAAGTCGTGGGCGAGCTTAAAGTCAGTTTTGATAGCGACGGCCGCGTAACCGCCTGCAACGGCACACCTCATGTCCTTATCGGCGACAACTTCCAGATTCAAGGCGAAGCCGTCAGCGCGGGCGATCGTAGCGCCATTCTGGCGGACATCGCAGCCAGCGGCTTTTTACGCGTCACGGCCCCCGATCTCACCGCCAGTGCGATTTTGAAACCCTACCAAGAAAGCGTGGAAATCTACAAAGAAACGGTGGTTGCCAATGCGCCTATCGAACTTTGCTCACGGCGTGTCCCCGGCGGCCCCGGCTCGGTAGACTACACCCGCTCTAGCGCTTCCTGCAATGCGGAAGGCAGCGTGGACACGCGCGGCGGTGATATCCAGCAACTTGTCGCTCAGGCCTACCTCGATGTCGCCAACCTGCAGTATGGCGGTGCCGACTTCTCACTACAAAGCGGAGGCGGCGTTCGCCTGCCTCTGCAAGCTCAAGTGACTGCAGCCAACGTGATTGAGGTGCTGCCTTTCGACATGAAGCTTTGGAAACTCAGCATTACCGGCGCTGAAGCCAAAGCCATGATCGAAGACGGTTTGGAGGCCACCTTCGGCCCGAATGGCAGCACTGGTCCTTACCCTTACGCCGGGGGCTTGCGTTGGGATGTAGACGCTAACAAACCCAGGGGTTCACGCGCTAGCAACTTCGAAAAATTCGACAATGTTTCAGGGAGCTGGCTACCGCTGGATGAGTCAAGCCACTACCGTCTGTTCGTACTGGGCTTCAACGCCACAGGCGGCGACGGTTATGAGACATTGGCACAGATCCCCGATGAACGCCGCTACGACGTAGGGGTTCAAGACGCTGATGTTTTGCTAACGTATATCGACACTCTTGCCCGTGACAGCACCGGATATCCGGCCATTCTGCGCCTGGATCATTCCCTATACAGCACGAAGTCGTTTATTGGCCCTGCAGCAAGATAAAACCTGTTACTGCGGCACATCAGGCAAACTAGAATATGGAATACGGGTATTCTAGGTACAACCTGATTTGCCGCGACGACACATTAGAGCTGCCTTGCAACATACGATGCACGCCGACACGCAAACGGGCTGACAAACCCCTGGCAGCACCGTTTTGTATCTCGTAGCGCACATCTACTTCGGCGGTCCAATGTTTCTCGTTGCTGCCATAGTAAGCATACGGGCTGTGGGGGTTCATGGCGCTGCCATCCGCCCCGTAGCCCCTGATATGCCGGGCATGCAAGCTTAACCCGGGCATGTCATAGTGCGACATATCCAGATCGTAAAAAATGCCCCACGATTTCTCATGAGGGCCATTGAAATCCGACATCTGCGATGAGTTAGCCAGATAAATGGAGTCGTGATAGCTGCCCGGCGCCATGCCCAGATAATCAAAGGGCTGATCCCCCTCTATGCGCTGATAGCTGAGCCGTACAGTATGAGCCCCCCTGGTATGCCCCAAGGCGAAGGACCACGCGCTCACGTCAATGTCGCCTGCTAATTTACGCCCCTGACCTTGCGAATGGTACAGGTTGAAATCCATGCTAAGACGACGCTCATCCAGCGTCCACGCATGACTGACATTCATAAAGTACTGTCGCCAGATATTTCGAAACTCCGAGGCATACAGCATGAAGCCTGAGTTATCACTCAGGGTATGGCTGCCCCCTATGTAGCTGACGCGATCAGTACTGACACCCGCATACGAAGCATAGAACTCTCGCCGGCTACGGTTGCTGCTGTAGTCTTTGCCGCCAGTGAAATATCCCGCTTCCAAAAAGGTGTCGGATACTGCCCGACTGCTTAACCACCAGCCGGTGGCAGTACTGGGCAATAAGCGCGTGTCAGCCGGCGCAAAGACAGGGTTGTAAGGCCGCAGGTTGCTACCGTAACGCAACTCGGTGTCAAAGGCTCGTAGCCTTAAGGCTCCACCCGCCCATGCCGAGGCATTACGCAAGTGGTCATCATTGCGCGTTAATACACCGGCTCGCGCGGCTGCCCAATTGCGTTGGTCAAGCTTTGCCGACGCATAAGCGCTGGCTTCTATGCCTAGGCCAATGACACCTGGGGTGTCGCCCGAGCGAAACTCCATCATCAAGCCCTGGCCCCACTCTCGACTAGAGGGCGCACCATCTCGGTAATCCTGCCGCCAGTAAACGTTGCGGGCTTTCAAGTCTAATTCGGCGTCTTGAAACCCACCCACGGATTGCCCCCAGGCCACAGGGGCAAGCGTCCATGAAAGGCAATACAGTACAGCGAGGGTTCGCAGGGGATTTACTGAAGCAGATTTGGACATGACGGACTTAAGCAGGCAGTTGTAATAATGGGGCAGTCTACCCTGCCATGCCAATAGCCGGACCACTCAGCTGATCAGGGAATTTTCCCACGCCGCCTCGACACGATTGCGACCACTGCGTTTAGCTTTGTACAAGGCAGCATCGGCCGCTGCCAAAATAGCAGCCGCGTCACCAGCGTTCAAATCTGCCATGCCTATGCTGACGGTAATACGCACAATACCGGCGGAAGTAGGAATCTCGCTATTTTCCAGCATGGTCCGAATGCGCTCTGCCACCTGCCAAGCCGCTTTCTCATCAGCGTCCGGCATCAAGATAGAGAACTCCTCACCGCCCAGGCGCCCAGCCATGTCGGTCTTGCGCAATGCCCTCTGAAAAACATCCGACAAAAAGCACAAGACATCATCGCCCGCCGCATGACCATAGGTGTCGTTCACCAGCTTGAACCGATCCAGATCCGCCATCATCAACACCCCTCGACGCTCACCCAAGGGGGCGGCTCTGAGCTCAAGCTCGAGACGACTCAAGAAGGCAGCACGATTGGGCAAGCCGGTTAGGGCGTCGGTAGTGGCCATGCGATTCAGATCGGATTCGTGCTTCACACGTGCCGTGACGTCTTCCACCATCCAAAGCCGACCACGATTGATTTCTTTGCGCCTTACCCGGATGACGTTGATGTGCAAAACGCGATCACGATAAAGCAGCTCGGTGGTGAAATGTTCGGGCTCTGTTTCGTCGATCCCGATGGGCAAAATGGAACGAAGCAGTGCTGCATCTTCAGGCCCCAAGCTATCGGCGAGCAAAACCGTGTGCTGTCCCATGACCGTTGCGGCCTCTTTACCCAAGCTGAACAGATCGCAGAACATCTGGTTGATCACCAGGACCTTGCCCGCTTCGTCCTCGACCAATACCCCCCCTGGAAAGTGCTCTATCACTTGCGTCAGGCGCACCCAGGCATCGGCCAGGCTTTGCTCCATCTGCCTTCGCTGAGTGATGTCGAGCATGGTCCAGATCACATCACCGTCTGGGTTGTCTCTGTCAAGCAAAGTGCCGTTAATGGAAAACCAGCGTTCTTGCCCCTCTGCATTGCGCAATGGCGCTTCGACCTGCACGGCGCCCCGCAGCTTCAACTCGGCATAAATGGACTGAAAACGCCTGGCGTGTTCTTCGGCGGTATGCAGACTGGCTTCGGACTGATCCACCAAAGGCTGCCCATCCCGCGAAAATGTCTGATTGGCTCGGCGGTTGGAGGACAGAATTTTTCGCGTACCCGGATGAATCAGCAGAATGTCCGCCGCACTATTGTCAAAGAGCGCCTCGCGTAGCTTGGCGTCCTCTTTAAGCTGTCGCTCGCTGGCCTCTAATCGCAGATGATCGTATTTCAACCTGGCTATCAGCCACGCTACCCAACCAGCAAAAACAAGAAACACCAAAGAACCGAGCAAGCTGTGCATAAGCGAGGTTCGCTGTAGATGCTTGAGGGTGGACAAGCCGGCGTCTCGATCCAAGCCAATGCCGACTACCAAGGGATAATCCGCCACACGATGCCAGGCATACAGACGATCTACCGGATCAAAAGCCGGTGTCATGCGAAATTCGCCGGAAACGGCGTTTGGTTGTTGCAAGATTGGATTGTCTTCGGGCACTTTCATATCCATCACGAAGGCCTCGCGACTGGAACGCGCCATGTAAGTACCGTCTTGGTATAGCAGTGCTGCGGTGTCGCCCGGGCTGGTAAAAACCTCGCGAAAGTAACCAGAGATATAACTGGGCGCCACCGACAGCACGACAACGCCTAGAAATTGCCCATCGCGCCGGATAGCGTGGGAGATCTGTATTGTCCACCGTTGAGAGAGCCGACCGAATACGGGCCGGCTGACATAGACGCGCTCGGAAGGGTTGTTAAGGTGAACGGTAAAGTGCTCGCGATCTGCGATAGTGCCCAGTTTTTCCCCACCGTTAGGCACGCTGTCTATTCCCCGCAAGCTGCTGTAAACCAAATCGCCGCTGGCATCCACCACGGACACCTGTACAAGACTTTCTTCAGGAAAAGTGCGCATGGCGGTTTGCAGCATGATGGGAAAATAAAGCCCCCCCTCTGTGACATAAGCCACCGCCAGGCTATTGGCCAAGTACTCGAGACCGGACAACAAGGTGTCGACCTGCAGGGCCAGAGTTTCGGCCAAACGGGTAGCTCGGTAGCTGATTTGTTCTTCGGCGTACTGCAATTGGCTACGCTGAGAGCTGAGTAATTGCCCCCAGTACAGTGCACAGGCCGCCAATGCAAGGGCCAGCCCAAGGACTATGCGCCAAAAGAACTGTTTCATGCACACCAACTTGCAGATTTGATTACTTTATTATCTCATTCTTACAAATTGTTTGCCCCGCGCCGCATGCTGCAATGCAAGAGCATTCAACTATGCAGAAGGCTGTCGCAAAGGTATCTTCAGGTAGCGTGTGCCGTTGGACTCTGCCTCGGGCAAATGCCCCGCACAAATATTGACCTGTATAGCCGGCAGCAGCAGCATGGGTGCCGCCAAAGTGGCGTCTCTTGCCTCGCGCATGGCAACGAACGCATCTTCGCTTATCCCTTCACGAACATGCACGTTGTAGGTGCGTTGCTGCAACACCGTAGTCTCCCAAGCATAGCTGTCTCGCCCAGGCGCTTTGTAATCGTGGCACATATACAAGTGCGTATCGGGCGGGAGGGCCAACAGCTTCTGGATGGAACGATACAGCGTGCGTGCGCTGCCACCAGGGAAGTCGGCGCGAGCGGTACCGTAATCCGGCATGAACAAGGTGTCGCCTACAAATACTGCATCACCGATGCGATAAGAGACGCAGGCTGGGGTATGGCCCGGCGTATGCATCACCTCTATTGTCAGTTCACCCAGCTTGAAAGTTTCGCCGTCACAGACGAGCTTGTCGAATTCGCTTCCTTCACCTGATACGCCACTCAGGTTGAAAATAGGGCTAAAAAGGCGTTGTACTTTACTGATGTGCTCACCTATTACCACCTGGGCACCGGTGTGCGTTTTCAGGTAGGGCGCGGCACTGAGATGGTCTGCATGCGCATGGGTTTCCATTATCCACTCTAGCTTCAGCCCCTGTTGCTTAAGGGCCTCTAGTAGCTTGTGCGCCGACTTATGGGCAAGCTTGCCGCTACGATGATCGTAGTCGAGCACGGGGTCGATAACTGCTGCCCGCCGTGTGGCAGGGTCGGTCACCAGATAGCTGACCGTGTTGGTGGCATCATCAAAGAAGGCTTGAATGTGCGGGGATGCAGACATGGGAATATCCTTATCGAACGCTTCCTTGCATAGTAGCGCTTCCGTGCGTGCACAACTCGCAGAACCGGATACGGATTTGTCCCTCTTGTACGTTTAAGGCGAGGCAGCCTTCTCTAAGTCGCGCGGGCAATTGCCTATAATCGACAGGCTGGCTGCGTATATAGGCGCAGCGCTCATCAAGACACATTCCACCCCATGATTCCTATCCTCATGTACCACCAGGTTGGGCAGCCGGCAGCCAAAGGTACGCCGTTCCGGGGGCTGACCGTCCATCCAGACTCTTTCAAGCGGCAAATGCATTGGCTGCGCCTGCTAGGCTACCGCGGCCTGTCCATGCGCGACCTTATGCCCTATCTGAAAGGCGAACGCCAGGGCAAAGTGGTGGGTATTACATTCGACGACGGCTATCAGAATGTGTTTGATAACGCTCTGCCGGTGTTGCAGCACTGCGGTTTTACCGCCACCAATTACTTTGTCGTGCGCCAATTAGGCGGCAGCAATGTGTGGGACCACGACCTAGGCATCCCCGCTGCGCCGCTGATGAATCAAGAAACAGTCAGACGCTGGCACGATGCGGGCATGGAAGTCGGCTCCCACACCCTGGACCACCCGCATTTGCCGGCCCTCTCCACCGAAATCGCCATCCTGCAGATTCGCCAATCGCGCGGCGAACTCGAAGCCTTGATAGACCGCCCCGTCACGGCTTTCTGTTACCCCTATGGCGACGAATCACCCGCCATCCGCCAGCTGGCGCGTGAGGCCGGCTATCTTAATGCCACCACCACGGCACGGGGTTTGGTGCGGCCGGATGACGACTTGTTCGAGCTGCCACGCGTCACCGTGGCGCGCTCTACGCATTTGCTGAGGTTTCTGCAAAAGTGCCTGACCCGGCTGGAAGACCGGCGACGCTCCAGCAATGACTAGCCCCACCACTCGCCTGAAGATCGCCTACGTCGTAGACCGTTTCGGGCGGCGTTTTGGCGGGGCCGAAGCCTACGGCGTAGCCTTGATGCGTGAACTGGCCAAAGAACACGATGTAACGGTCATCGCGCGACAGTATGATGAGCCGCTGGCCAACCTTCCCTGGGAGCGCGTAAACGTCAGTTCCCGGTATCCCAGTTGGCTAAGAGTGGCTTTGTTTGCCCACCGCGCACGCAAGCAAACCCAAAAACGTTTTGACATCGTGCATTCGCACGTCAACGGGCAATGTGGTGATGTGGAAGTCATACACGTCACACCCGTACGCTATAACTGGCGCGTACGGCCTCTTCCTTGGGTAAAGCGCGTCTTGTCTCGCTTCAGCCTGCGCGTACAGACCTATCTTTGGCTTGAGGCGCGCCGCGTCGCCGCACGGCGCGCCCACCGGGTCGTCGCAGTCTCGCCGTTAACACACGATCAATTGCAGCAAGCCTACGGCACCGCACAAGATTATCCGGTCATCCCACCTGGGGTCGATCTCCCTCAGAGCAGCACGCCCCCACAACGAGACGCCACACGCCAAAGCCTGGGGTATCAAGCTGAAGATCAAATCCTGTTGCTGGTCGCACGCGACCCTTGGCGCAAAGGCCTGCCCACTGCGCTGCGGGCCTTGGCCAAGCTGCCCCAACATTTCAAGTTGCTGGTGGTTGGCACGGACGAGGCCGGCGAAACCAAGTTGCACAACACGGCGCAATACCAAACCTTAGCCGATAGAGTCCGCTTGGTGCGTGAGACTTCTGATGTAGCCCCTTACTACACAGCCGCTGACCAATACATACACCCCACGCTGAACGACAGCTTTGGCATGGCCCCCTTAGAAGCCATGGCATATGGCTTGCCTGTCGTCCTTAGCCCCGCCCCCTACTGCGGCTTTGCCCAGTATCTAAAGCCGGGACAAGATGCTCTGCTGCTGGATCATCCTGAAGATGCCGACGGCTTGGCGCGCCTGACCCAGGAAATTGCCACAAGCCCTAAGCTAAGACAGCATCTACGCCATCACGCGCTAGGCGTCGCGCACCGCCATGCCTGGCCCAATATCGCCGCAGACTACCTGGCTTTGTATAAGGCCCTCTTGCAAGAGCGCACGGACTAAGCTGGACCCTAGCACCTACGATAGGCTTGCCAAGCCCAGCTGCCAATTGCGGATTTCCTGTGCTGCGGCTTCCATGTCTATAGCCGCCATGGGGTTCTCTTGCTCCGCCGCTTCCTGAGACGCTGAAATGGCCAATGTGCGTCCGGGGCCATTGCAAGGCCTCCAGCGCAACGCGGTCGCCGAACGTTTAGCTGGGAAAAACCCCACGGTAGGCACATTGAGTGCGCCAGCCACATGCAAGGGGCCGGTGGAACCCGCCACGAACACATCGGCGCAGCAAAGTGACTGCGCAAACGTGGCCAAACCCTCGGTAGAGAGATAGGGCCTTACCAGCGTCTCGGCGTCGCACACTTGTTCCAGCAACGCCTGCATCATGGGCTGCTCGCCAGGGCCGGCGGTCAATATCCACGCGGGTGAGTTCTGGCCTGGCCAAATCTGTTGCAGGCGTTTGATCAGCGAGGCATATTGCCCCACGCTAAGGTTGACGGCCGAACCGCCCGAACCCGCATGCACAAACACCCAAGGCCTATCCAAGGGTAGGTCTAAGCGCTGTGCCAGTTGACGACGTTGCTCCAACCGGGTGTCTGGTGCTAAAGGCCAGTAAGCTGCGGGGTTGCTTGCGACAGTACCCCCCAAGAGCTTGATGGCATAGGCGGCAAGCTCAAGGTTGTATTCGTACTCGGGTTTGCGCGACTGCGAACGACGCTGCCGCACACGATGGTTGTAAAACACTTGGGCCCATTTGGTGGCAGGCGCCACACGTAAGGGTATGCGCCCCTTCCAGGCGTTCCAGGCAATACGCGGCGTGGAAAACAGCGTCAACAGCAGATCGAAATTTTCACGATTCATGCAACGCAGATCAGCCGGATCCAGCAAGACCTCGTCTATCCAGGGGCAACAACGCGCAAGGTCACGCGTGTACGCCGGCACCAACACGCTGATGTGCGCATCCGGCATGGAACGACGCAGCAAGGCCAAAGCCGGCCACGCCAGCATGAAGTCGCCAATCTTGTCGTTACGCACCACCAGGATGCGCGGCTTAGCGAGCTGATTTTTCAAGGGCATGTCGACCCTACGCTTAGCGCGACGAGGTTCGCGTACGAACCCACAAGTCGGCATACTTGGCAAAGGTGGAGTGGGAAGACAACAAGGCCAACAGCAAGCCTTGGCGACCGTCCAGCACGCCCAACTTGAGTATGTACATACGCAAGAAACATCCCACAGCATGCAGCACACCCGCCGTCAGGCTGCCGCTTCGTCCTTGCTCTTGCCGCGCTTGCGCCCAAGCCTGGGCGTAATGAGCGGATTTCTCTAGATAGTGCCTAAGGTCGCGATAGGTGTAGTGCAGCAGATCGCCTTGCAACTTCCGCACGGCAAGACCATGGTCGTTGCGAAGCTTTTCGTGCACGCGGGCATCGTCATAGCCAGCCAAACCCTTGGGGTATAGGCGCAGCACCCGGTCGGGGTACCAACCACCGTGACGAATGAAACTACCAAAGCACCAGCTTAAGCGAGCCATGCTGCCTATGGCAGGCCCTTGATCGACACACTGGCGAATACTGTCGCGCAAGGTGTCGGTGACTCGCTCATCAGCATCCACCATGAATATCCATTCACTTTCAACCAGCGCTTCTGCACGTTGACGCTGCCGGCCAAAACCCTGCCAATCGTCATTGCGAAAAAATCGGGCACCGCGGGTGCGTGCGACAGACTCAGTTGCATCCGTACTACCCGAATCCAACACCACGATTTCATCGGCCCAGGCCAACGAGGCCAGGCAGGCATCAAGATTTTCAGCCTCGTTTTTCACAATCAGGACAGCAGCAATCGAACTCACAATGTGTTCCGTAAATTAAACATGGACCGTGCAGCAGCAAGCGCTTAAGGCGCAGGATTCGGCTGGGTGATATGGATGCGCTGAATACCTTCCAACACCTCGGGCGCCAAGCTGACATCGACGCTGCCTATGTTTTCTTTAAGCTGCGCCAAGGTGGTGGCACCCACAATATTGCTGACCACGAACGGCTGCTGGTTGACCCAGGACAAAGCCATTTGCGCAGGAGACAAACCATGCTTGCGTGCAAGTTCTACATAGGCATGTGCGGCGGCGACCGCTTCCGCATTGCTATAACGCGTAAAACGGTTAAACAGCGTCAGTCGTGCCCCTTCAGGGCGCGCGCCGTCATGATACTTACCGGTCAGCATACCCATGGCCAACGGGGAATAAGCCAGTAAGCCGACATTCTCGTGACGAGCAAATTCGGACAAGCCGCTTTCGTATAGACGGTTGAGCAGGTTATAGGGGTTCTGTACCGAAACCACTTTGGGCAGGCCGGCTATTTCAGCGTGCTTTAGAAACTGCGCCAGCCCCCAAGGCGTCTCGTTCGAAAGACCAATGTGGCGCACCTTGCCAGCCTTCACCAACTCGGCCAGCGCCTGCAAGGTATCGAGAATAGGCTCGGAGTACGCTTGCGGTTCTGTCCAGGGGTAGGCCAGTTTGCCGAAGGTGGCTGTCAAGCGATCGGGCCAATGCAACTGATAGAGATCGACGTAGTCTGTCTGTAAGCGTTTGAGGCTTTCGTCCAGTGCTTCGAATAAATGTTCACGTGCAAAGGTGGTGCGCCCGCCGCGTATGTGGTTGGGTCGCCCCGCATCATGTGCCCGACCCGCCGCCTTGGTAGCCAAGACTATGTCTTGGCGCCGCCCCGTGCCAGCCAGCCACGTGCCAATATAAGTTTCAGTACGCCCCTGTGTTTCGGGCTTGGGCGGCACCGGATACATCTCAGCCGCATCCACAAAATTCACGCCGTGATCCAGCGCCAAATTCAGTTGAGCGTGCGCATCCGCCTCTGTGTTCTGCTCGCCCCAAGTCATGGTGCCCAGCCCGATCAGACTTATTTTGAGACCTGACTCACCAAGAACACGATATTGCATGCCGCTTTCCTCCTGAATGTCCGTTAGACACCGGCAACACATATCGACTGCCGGCCACGTCGACCACTAATGATCGAACGCATCCTGCATTCTATCGCTCAAATCTTAATGACTTGCAGAGATGGGCCTGCCCAAGCTTTCAACTTATAAAGTATGCCCAAACTCAGGGCTGACGCAGTTCAGCCAGCTCTTGCTCCAAAATCTGAAGCTCGGCTTGCTCGCGCGCCAATTTCCGTTCAAGTTTTGTTACTTTATCGTCACGCCCTTCCGACGTTTTCTCCTGGATCTCCGCCCGAAGCTCATCGATTTCTTCTTGTTGCTCGGCGATATCCTTTTGCTTGTCAGCAATCAAGCCCGCATCGGTGCAATGCGCTTTCACTGATGACAATGCCTTCTGTAAGCCGCTCAGACGCGAGCGATTGCCCGCGGCTTCCGCTATTTCTATCTGTTTTTGAATGGCTAGCGCCTTACGCTCGCAAGCAGGCTCAGCCGCCCAAGCAGGAGCAACCACACCCATCAGCAGTATCAAGGTGGCAGCACGTTGAGTAGACATAGAGACTCCGCAATAAGAGGGGGCAAACCCCTATGCTACTAGAAGCGCAGTGCGCCTACTCAGTCGCATTGCGCGACAGGCACTGCTGGAGTCGCCGGACAGGCGAAGCACGTCGTGACCGCACCCCTCCGGGAACCCGATTCCCCTATTTTTTATTAGGGTGGCAACAGCTTATTTTGTGCCGCTGTTTGCTATCTTGATGACACGATCACGCAGTTGGGGATCTTGCTGGATGGCATCGTTGATGGCAACAAATTCGTCAACCGTCAGGCCGTCTTCAGTAACCAAGCGCGCCATTTTTTCATCGGCCTCTTGAATCACTTTCTGCCTAGAAGCTTCGTCGGGTGAAGCGTTGACCTTGGGGCGGTACTCGTCTGCCACGCCCGACACTTTTTCGGAAGCCTGCACGAATTTTTGCAACTGTGCATCTGAAGGCTGAATCGCGGGTGCGGAGGGCTGCGCGGACACAGGGGGTGCGGCTTGCCCATCCGTCTGCGCCAGGGCAGGTACCGAGGCCAGTCCAGCCACCAGTGCAGCTGAGGTGATAAAGGCTTTGGTTGATCGAATCATGGACACTCCTTGTTCAGCGTTAATGTAATGTCCATAGTGACAAACCCCAGGCCCCTTTAGCAAGTTTCCCCTTGTGTGATCTTGTGACCTTATGCCAGCTTTGAAACGGGTTGTTGGGCTGAGGTGACGCTAAGGTCCAGCCTCATCACGCTATGTCGAGAGAGGGAAATGCTATGATCTTGAGTAGATTCGGCGGTGGTTTGAACAAATCGTGAAGCCGTATAAACGGCACTTTGCGCCAGCGCCCTTCACGATGGATAGCGTCAAGTAATAGCCTGTTTATACTGAAAAAATCATGGATTGGTTCCCAATAGTTTTCATCACGTTCAAGATTGTCGTGTTCGGCGTGGGCATGTTCTTTGCCATCAAATGGCATTACGACCAAGACAAAAAGAAAAAAGCCGCCAGCGGGCAGCAGGCTCCCACTCCTACTCAAACGATAGCCGGCTCGTAGACCCAACTACCTATCGTCAGTATTTCTTTGTCACCCGCCATGGTGAAGTGCAATTCATATAGGTCGCGCCCGGCGTTGGCGGGAATTTTGACGGTCATCCCGGCACGGTCGTCTGCGATTGGGGCCAGCAACTGATATTCAGGCGAGCCGTCGTCATAGCTGCTGTTACGCACCAGAATATAGCCTGGCAGTTCAGGCAAGCCGCTTAGCGTGGCGTAGAGTGTGTGGTCCAGGCTCAAGGTGGATGGCACCGTCTTCGGGGATTCGTTGATGACAGTCCAGGTTTTGCCCATCCGCGTCTGCCAAACCGCGTTCAGTGGGGCCTGCGGTAGCAGTTGCTGCCCCATGGGCAAGGTGGACTCGTTATAGCCTGCGCCAAACAGGGGGCCACGCAGCATCAAGTAACGGTACTGGTAGGCTTGCCCATTGGCATCGGTGCCAGACACGACCTCGAAACGGTAGCTGATGGGGGCATCGTTGCTCCACCACCAGTCATCGCTGCGGTAGCTGTAGCTGGCATCGCCATTCATCGCTTGCCAAGCGTTGCCGTTCCAAGCTGAAAGTGAAAAGCTGCCGTCTGGGTTGGCAGTGACGCGTATGGGCTGGTTATAGTTGGCATAAACACCCACGGCGTCTGCCAGGTCGGGGGCGGTGGCTCTAGGCGGCGCTGTATACGCAACCAGCGGCGGCAAGCCAGATATCGAACCCTCTTCGACCAGAGCACGCAGCAACACACCTTCGGCCAGCGCACCGGCGCGATAGGTGTCAGGCAGTTGCGCATCGCCCGTCCCGCCCGTCACCATCAGGGCCAACTGCTGATCCGGCAGCACATAGAAGTCGCTGGAAAAAAACGCCGTACCGCCGTTTTTCTGCCAGGCCTGAACCCCGGCTGCTGCCAAGCCAGGATGCCGCACGCTGTCCCAACCCAGCCCCCACACCCATTGCGGCGAAGGATTGATAATCAAACCCGTAGTCTGATCGGTACCCATCTGCGCAACGCCGTCAGCCGACACGATGCGCCGCGATTGGTAGGTGCCCTGCTCCAGAAACAACTGCGCCAGCTTCATCATGTCGCCTGGCGTGGTCGTCAATCCCCCGGTGGCCAAGGGGCTGACGAATTCCTGAGCGTATTGCTTGCCCTTGGAATAAGGCAGCGCAAACAAGCCACCCTCCGGCCACTCGGTTAAAAAGCCTGAGTCGCTCATGCCCAGCGGATCCAGCACGTTGTCCTGGATGAAGGAAGCGTAGTCCTGCTTGGCCAGGGCTGCCACCAGCCGCTCAATCATGGTGAAGCCATCGTTGCAATAAACAGCCAGCATCCCGGGCAGATGCTTCAGGTGCTGATCGGCTAATGCCGCTTCGGCGTTGACCGCGTAGCCCGGCAAGGGCTCGAAGGTGAAAGCATTACGCATGCTGGTGCCAGGCAGGCCCGAGGAATGCGACAGCAGATGCCGGGTCGTGATTTGTGCGTATTCGGGCGACAGCATGCTAAAGCCGGGCAGATAGCGCGCGGCCGGCACATCCAGGTCTAGCAAGCCACGGTCCCGCAGGATCATGGCGGCCAACGCCGCCAGTACCTTGCTGACCGAGCCGATATTGAAACGTGTTTGGGTGGTGGCGGCGATGTTGTCCTGTACCGAGGCGCGCCCAAAGGCCTGCTGCCAGACCACCGTATCGTTCTTGAGCAGGGCAATCGAGACAGCGGCCACATTCTGCCGGTCGCCGGCCAGGGCGCGCTCGATTTCTTTGCGCCCCCATTCTATGGTCTGCGAGTAGTCGACGTTGGACGGGCTGGGTGGGTTGTCATCTGAGTCTGAGTGACACCCAGGCAGAACCACTGCCAGCATACCGGCGGTGCCGTAACCTAGAAACTGCCTCCGACTGCAGGGCGCAGCACGGTGAGGGATGGGGGCGAACGGTGCTTGCATCGGCGCTTCTCCGGTTGCAGGAGCGTAGCCGGATGACAGCCCCCTACGCAGACATGATAGCAGCGCATCTATCACAGCAACAGCTTAAATGCTATCCCCCCTCACGGGTAAGCGCTCCACCCTCCGGTAGGATAACCCCCAGACGCAAAAAAGCCCGCACAGAGGCGGGCAAACTTCTCTAATTGTTTTTTGTTCTCTATTTCGGAGTATGAAAAATCATCTTGTTTGTAAGGTGATGATTTTCCAAAGAATTCTGGGGTGACCGATGGGGCTCGAACCCACGACAACCGGAATCACAATCCGGGACTCTACCAACTGAGCTACGGTCACCACTGTTTTTACTGCAACTGCTTTTCACTGCCTGATACTACTTGGTGCTGCCATCATACCGCGTTGTAGCGACTGGTGCCGATGAAAGGAATTGAACCCTCGACCTTCTCATTACGAATGAGCTGCTCTACCGACTGAGCTACATCGGCAAGCGATGCACCAAGCCAGCTATTATACATATATTTTCTGGCTTGTGTGTGGCTAGCTCTCTTGGGAGGCGGAAGGCAGCAGCGCCCACACAGCCATGAACAAGGCGGCAATAAGCGGGCCGATAACGAAGCCGTTCAAACCGAAGGTGGTTAAGCCCCCAAGGGTGGAAATCAGAATAACGTAATCGGGCATTTTGGTGTCTTTGCCTACCAGCACAGGGCGCAACACGTTGTCGACCAAGCCTATGACCAGCACGCCGTAAGCGGCTAGGATGATGCCGTGCAGGATGTCGCCCGTGACGAGGTAATAGATTGCCACAGGCAGCCAGATCAAGGCCGCACCGACTGCGGGCAGCAATGATAGAAAAGCCATGACCACGCCCCAGAGTAACGCGCTTTGAATGCCCAGCACCCAAAATATCAAGCCACCCAATGCCCCTTGGGTGGCCGCCACCACAATATTGCCTTTCAGGGTGGCACGAACGACCGCCACAAATTTGCGGATAAGCAACTGTTTGTGCGGATTGCTGAGTGGGACGACTGAAATGATTTTGCGCATCAATTGCGCGCCGTCGCGAAAGAGGAAGAACAGCAAATACAGCATGATGCCTAGGCTGACGACAAAGCCAAAGGTGTTTTGCCCGATGTTGACGGCATGTGAGGCCAGAAACCGGCTAGCCTGAAGCATGCTGCTGGAGAGCTTTTCTTGAATACTGAAGATGTCAGTCAGCCCGAAGCGGTCAAGCAGGCTGTGCAGGCCTGGAGGCAAAGCGTTGACGACCTGGTCGAAATACGAACCCAGGTTCAGTTGCCCGCCTTCCATGCGGTTGTAGAGCTCTATGCCCTCTTTCAATAGCGAACTAGCCAACAGAATGAGCGGCAAAATGACGATGAGCAGGCAGATGAGCACCGTACCCAAGGCCGTTAGATTGGGCGAGCGAGGAAAGCGGCTCTGCAGCTTGCGGTGCAAAGGCATGAAGCTGATGGCCAAAATGGCGCCCCAGAAGATGGCACCATAGTAAGGCAACAGTAGCCAGATGAAGGCCAAAGTGACGATGATCAGCAACACCATAAAAGTGCGGAAATGCAGACGGCGATCGTTCATATAGCCTCTAGGATCTGGTCGCGGCCGAAGGTGGATTCGCGGATGGACGTAAGTATACCTAGTGTCTAGGCGTCCAGAAATGACAGTTTGAAAGGGCGGCAATGCGATTGGATTGCCGATGAGCCCGTGAGCTAATAATATGTCGCCTTGTAATAATTCTTTTCATAACAGAGAAGTTTTCATGGCTTCATCGAGTACTCCAGACCGAACGAAGATGCGACTGGGGGCGTCTGCTAACGACCCAGCGTTACCCGTTTGGTTGTTACCTGCCTTGCTGTGCGGCATGGTCTTGCTGTGGGCGGGACTGGTGGGCGTGACTCATCAAGCACCTGATCTCGATGGCATGGAGGAACTGGTGTGGGCTTCCAGCTTCGAATGGGGTTATTACAAGCATCCCCCGCTTCCCACTTGGTTTCTGTATCCATTGACCTGGCTGTTCGGTAAACCGGTGTGGCTGCCATTCTTGGCGGCGCAAGTGCTCACAGCGCTGGCGCTATGGTTCATTTGGCGTTTGGGTTGCGAATGGACGACTCCTGCGCGGTCCTTGATAGCGGTGCTGGCATTGTCCACCACGGCGTACTTCTCGATGCGGGGGACGATATACAACCACAACACGGCGCAGCTGTGGTCTGTCGCTGCCGCCACGTGGTTTTACTATCGTGCACTCAAATACGAACGCCTTTCCAGTTGGCTGGCCTTGGGGCTGCTTGTCGGCTTGGCTTTTCTCACTAAGTACAGTGTGGTGGTGCAGTTGGCTGCCTTTGCCTTGTTTGCGCTCAGGCAAGGGTATTGGCGCCGCCCTTCATTTTGGAAGGGGGCCTGTCTTGCTGCGGTGCTGTTCCTGCTGGTGGTGACACCGCACCTGATATGGTTGGTTCAGTCCGATTTTGCACCACTCGCCTATCTTGAGTCCCGCAGCGCTGAAGACATGGGCCTGGGCAAGCGCTTGGCTGAAATATGGGGTTTTCTAAGCGACCAATTGGCTCGCAACAGCCCTTTGCTAGTGGCGTGGTTGGCCCTGGCTTGGTGGAATCGGCGTACAGGCAATCGCTCTGCAAATAGCTACGCCCACGATTTGGCCGATTGGGACAAGTCCTTCTTGTTGTGGGTGGGCTTGGGCCCCCTGGGTCTGACAGTGCTGGTGGCGCTGCTCACAGGCTCGGTATTGGCGGCTTCCTGGGCTACGACTTTCTTCATTTTGTACGGCTTTTTTATCTTTTGGTGGCTGTCGGGCGACGTGCGCTTGAACTTACGCCGTATGTTGGTGCTGGTGGTCGGTCTGCACGTGCTGATGGCGGTTGCCTACAGCGTGGCACGCGGGCCGGTAGCCTACCAATTGGGGCGGGACTCGCGCCCTACGTTTCCAGGTCCGCAGCTGGCAGCGCAAATGCATGCGCTTTGGCAAGAACATGTTCCAGGCACGCCCTTACGTTTAGTAGCCGCTGAAACCTGGTTGGGGGGCAATATCGCTGTTCATGTCAGTCCACAAACTCAAGTGTTCATCGATGCGAATTTTCAGAAGTCGCCTTGGTTAGACCCGGCGACCACGCTGGAGTGTGGTGCTCTAGTGGTTTATGACAACAATGAAGACTTCGTTGCCGAAGATCTCATACTCCTGCGAGGCCATTCAGCCTGGAGCGGCGTCGTCCAGCAACGGTGGTCTTCAGAAAAAAGCCCCATGCTGGAAATAGCATGGGGCATTCTTCCGCCTACCGAGCGCTGCCTGGTTGCCCAGTAAGCGCCACGGTCATTAAAAAAGCTGAGGCTTAGATGCCGCCCCAGACTTCCTCGGCTACTTCGATGACCAAGCGCAGTTTCTTGCGCTGGTCTTCGACGGCGATGTCGTTCCCGTGCACGGTGCTAGAGAAGCCACACTGGGGCGACAGCGCCAGTTGTTCCAGAGGCGCGTACTTGGCGGCTTCGTCAATGCGGCGCTTCAAGTCGTCTTTGCTTTCCATCGTGCCGACCTTGGTGGTGACCAAGCCCAGAATGACGATTTTGTTCTTGGGCAGGAAACGCAGGGGGCGGAAGTCGCCACTGCGGTCGTCGTCGTATTCCAGGAAGTAGGTATCGACGTCCATTTCCGCCAGCAGGGCTTCGGCGACGGGCTCGTAGTTGCCTTCGGCTGCATAGGTGCTTTTGAAGTTGCCACGGCACAGGTGAATACCCAGCGTCATGCCGGCGGGTTTCTGGGCGACCACACGGTTGATGAAGCTGGCGTAACGATGCGGCAATTCGTTGGGGTCGTCACCACGTTGGCGAGCCGCTTCACGCATTTTTTCGTCGCACAGGTAAGCCAAGTTGGTGTCGTCCAGTTGCACGTAGGTGCAGCCGGCCTCAGCCAGCGAGCGCAGTTCGGCGCCGTACGCGTCGGCAACGTCTTGGTAGAAGTCGGGGTCCAGGGTGGGGTAGTGGGCTTCGCTGATGCCGCCACGACCGCCACGGAAGTGCAGCATGGTGGGCGAGGGGATGCACACCTTAGCCGTGTGGCCTGCCGAGATTTGCGACTTCAGGTATTCAAAATCGGCGCGTTGGATGTCTTTGACGTGACGAACCTTATCCACCACCGTGATTTTGGGTGGCGACAACTGCAGGGTGCCGTCTGGTTTTTCTACCGCAAAGGGGGAGTCGGCATGGACACCACCCAGTTGCTGCAGGAAGTCGACGTGGAAGAAGGTACGGCGAAACTCGCCATCAGTAATGCTTTTCAGACCGACGTCTTCTTGAAACTTGACGATCTCGGCAATGGCTTTGTCTTCTACCGCACGCAGTTGCTCGGCATTGATTTGGCCTTTGGCGAACTGGTCACGTGCCTCGAGCAGGTACTTGGGGCGCAGAAAACTGCCGACTTGATCGGCGCGGAAAATCTGGGGTGTATGCTGGGTCATGAGTCAGCCTGAAAAAGAAAGGTACAAAAGGTGTGCGGGCCATTTTATAGGAGAAACGCCCACAGGTCGCCACCCCCATAAGTTGCATCGGCATGTCGTAAACCTCGTATCATTGCCGTTTTGCAATCTTCTCGGCTAGGTGCTTTCCCAATTGAAAGGGGCCTGGTCGCATGCGGTGGGTGAAGTATGGATATGTCGATGTTTTGGTCTTTTATCTTGTACGCAGCCATTACATCCATCACCCCCGGCCCTAATAATGTCATGGTGACAGCCTGCGGTGTGAACTTCGGCTTTCGCAAAACCTTGCCCGCTATTCTAGGCGTAGGCTTTGGTTTTAGTGTCATGGTGTTTATGGTGGGGCTGGGGGCGGGGTCTTTATTGGGTACCTCGGGCCCCTTATTCGAAACCATACGTTGGTTGGGTATAGCGTATTTGCTATATCTAGCCTATGGCTTGGCCACGGCGGGCGCTGCCAAGCTAGACAGCACCGTTGTAAAACCTTGGGGTTTTCTGCCTGCTGCCCTGTTTCAATGGGTCAACCCCAAAGCCTGGATCATGATTGCCGGGGCGGTCGTCGTTTACACCAATCCGCAAAGTGGTGTGATGACCTACCTGATGATCGCCGCGCTATATGCCCTGATCGGTATTCCCTGCGTCGCCGCCTGGGCAGTCATGGGAGACGCTTTACGTCACGTACTTAGCGATTCGCGCAAGATGCGTTGGTTCAATCTTGCTATGGCGGCTTTACTGGTTTGGTCCGTACTGGGTTCGGTTAAAGAGTCGCTGGGGTGGGCTTGAGTGCACCCTTGAAAAACCTCCTTCCGGCGCCATATAGGCTTCAAGGTTAGCTTGCGGTAAGCAGGGGGCGGAACTTTAATAAGTAATGCCTGTCTTACGATAAGATTGTCGAGTACAATCCTTGCTTCACATTGGGGTCGATCTGGCTTCGACGTGGGTCACGAAACAGAGTAGTGCATGCCGAGCACCAGTTCGCTCGTAAATCCACTGGAAAACTACAAACGCCAACGACGAGCGTTTCGCTCTAGCCGCTTAAGCGGTGAGCCGCTGCACTGATTTGTCTTTGGGTCAGGTAGGGCAACCTACAGCAGCGTCATTTTCAAAGAATCGGGTCTGATCGGGTCACTAGTTCAAACCCTAAATTAAAAGTGAATCGCCAAGGAAGGGCCTGTCGGTTGGCATGATCCAAGGTTAAAACTCAAAATGAACTGACTAAGCATGTAGGGCTGCCTGCAGAGGGCTTGCGGACGGGGGTTCAATTCCCCCCGACTCCACCAAGACATCTAGGGTAAAACCTTCCAAAACCCGCAATCCTATTTGGTTTGCGGGTTTTTTCTTGTCAATTTCATTCAGTCCAATTCATTAAAAACCCGCTTTCCTGCCAGTGGCGTCCAGCGCCTCAGCGCTGGCTTTGGAAAACGCGATTACCGGGTGTATGTCGCTCATGGCGCGCCCTGAAGACCTCTGAATCGTAGCAGACCGCCCCCGCCGCACTTGCGTGGATCAATGAGAATGGCCCGTGGCGGGCTCGATGAATAGATCCGCACTCACGCCAAAGCGCGCGACCAGGGCGGCAATCTGACGGGCGTTGAGCATCCGGCGGCCTGACAGAATCTCGGATACCACCCCCTGGCTACCGATCTCCGGCAAATCCGATTGCGTCAGCCCGTGCTGCTCCATGAAAAATCGCAGCATGTCACGTGGAGACGCCTGCGGCAGCTGATACTGCCTGTCATCGTAGTCCGCAATCAAGCCACTTACCAGGCCGAACAGGCCAGAAAGCTCCCCACCCTCTCCTGCCAGACCGCTGTCAATCAGCGCGTCAGCGAGCTCCACCATGCGTGTATAGCCCTCATCATCATGAATGGGGCCGAGCCCCGTGACGCCCCGCAGCGCCGCCCAGCTCGCTCGAATGTCGTTCAGATTCATTTCTTCCAATCTCCCTTGTCGTACTCGGAATGCGTCAGTACGTGCTTGATGTATACCAACTGATGCGCCGCATGCAAGAAAGCGATCAAGCGATACTTGTTGCCGCCGATATCGAACACATACAAATCACCTACCCTGTCCACACTACCGAACTGCTGGCGCCTATGCCCAGCAAGAGAACAGCACAGAGTCAGCGCCTTAGCCAATGCCTTCGCGTCAATGCGCTGACATCTTTGAGAAAAGATTGATGGTTAGTACACCCGCCACGATTAAAACCATACCTATAACGGCGGGCCAATCGAGACTTTGTTTGAAGAGCAGCCAGCCAACCAAGGAGATCAAAACAATACCGACGCCAGACCAAATGGCATAGGCGATACCAACCGGCATGGTTTTGAGAGTCAGGGACAAGAACCAGAAAGCGCCAAGGTAGCCCAACGCAACCACCACCGTCGGGACGAGCTTTGTAAATGATTCAGAAGACTTCAGTGCGGAGTTGCTACCACCTCGAAGACGATGGCTATCAACAGGTAGATAGCTGCTGGTGAATTAAGCATAAACACCCTAACTCAAAGAGTCTGAAATTTTCTCATATTCATTTTCCTACGGGCTTGATTAAGGGACACAAACGCCGTGCTGCGGCAATTGGCACTAATAGGCCCGCGCCTTTCCGCGGCTAATAGCCAGGCGTACGGACGCCTCGGGCAAGCTCTGTTGCAGCGGTGCCATGGCAGCCACCGCTGTCGGGAAATCGGCATAGCGCACCAGCGCAATACCAGTAGCTGGGGAATATTGAATCGACGCTGGGGCGGGACCGGTGGTTGTGCCTGAACGAATCTCGGCTTCCGATGCTCCGGTGACAAGGATTTCGTTTGCACTGCTTACTACCAAACCGCGACTATCAACCAATAAGCTGGCGCCATCGACACCTTTCTGCGGCAGCAGACGGTAGGATTGCTTGCCTACGTTGTAAGTCGGCAGATCGATGAGTTGGCCGAGCTCGTCGGCCGAAATTCTGCTGCCAGGCGTATATGTACCGGCAGCTTCAGCACCAACAACCAGCAGAACCGCAGCGACGCCGCCCAAAATACTATTGATCCATTTCATGATGTGTCCTTGTGTCAGGCAAGGCCTATTTATTGGGCAATGATACGAGCCTGCGCATGCAGGAGATAGTCAGCCGGGGCGGCGGCACCGCCGAAACAGTTTGGAGAAATCACTTCCTCAGTCTCCCCTGTTGCGTCATTCTTCTGCCCGTAACTTAGCGCAAGCTCAGGATTGGCCGCCACCAAGTAGACGTTCCAATTGCCGGCTGCGGCCTCGCCATAGAAAGCCACACTGCTCATGCCATAATCCTCGAACGCCAAGATCTCTTGTGAGCGAAAAATGTCGTTGGGAAGCTTCAGTAGCGACATCGTGCCCAGCGGAGACTGCACGGCAATCCCAACAGAACCCAGACAAACGTTATCCCCAGACAAGCGGACCTGCACGGTGTCCACGGTCTGCTCTGCCATGTTCAGGGTTCCCAGAAGAGTAATTTCCCGGTAAGGAAAATCGCGCGCTAGCGCGTTGCTTATACCTTCCTCTTCGATGTCCTCTGCATACGAGTCTCCTTGGTACCAAGTGCTGATATCCTGGAATTCGGGTATCTTGACATCGTCGAGCCGGCTCAGCGCCGGATCACGTTTGTACTCCTGTGCCAACTCTACGGCGCGCGCCGCATCGGGCAAACCGAACCCATACCAATTGGAATGCTCGTAGCCAGCGCCATTTTTTTGCCAACCAAGATCGATCGGGAACACCTTCGAGCCAGGCCGAATATCGTCCTTACCACCCAGCTCCTCTAGCAATTCGTTGGTGACGAGGTCCATGCGCGCGCCATAAGGAATCAGGCCTTGCCAGTGGGGCGACTCTTGCTCGTAACCGGCGTCAACCTTGCGCGCTGATATTCGCAAGATGTCGCGAACGTCACGCCAGCCCAAATCAGGGTTGGCGGTAAGCATCAACGCAACCACACCTGCGATCGTCGGCGTCGCAGCGGATGTGCCATTCATGTAAGCATAATCACAATCGGGGTTGTCAGGCACGCCATTACGCTTTGATTCGCCCCGCAAAAAGGCTGTGCGTTTGCTGCTCTTGGTGCTATAGCCCAAGGTGCAGCCTTGGATATCAGTGGAAAAGATGGTGGGCCCGCTGTAGTAGCTGGTAGCAACTTCACCATAAGTGCCACCGTTACCAAACTCGCCGCCCAGTCCACTGATCCAGTTGACCGACCCCACGCTACTGTAGCTGCTGGATTGGCCGAACGCATTGACTGCTGCCACCACGATGGTGTTGGGCTCTTTCGATCCTATTTCATCATTGCCCGGGTTACTGCAATCGTAATAGGCTTCGTCCAGTCCACATTCGATACCGTCGAAGTCATTACCCGCAGCCTTCAGGTAGATGGCTCCCTTGCCGCCACGCAGTTTCTTGAGCGCGCGCATGACCGGTGTAAAGCTATCGTCTTCGGAGTCGTATGAAAAAGGTGCTCCGGAGTATCCCAAGGAAGCGTTGATGACATCCGCAGAGCTGGACCACGGTGCGCCTCCCATTGCCGCCGCCCAATTCGCAATGCCTTGATGCTCAAGGTAGTTGACACCGCCGACATTGACGCGCGGAGCGATGCCCATCACGCCTTTGCCGTTCTGAGCGGCAGCAATAATGCCCGCCACTGCCGTGCCGTGTGGAGCAGAACTAGACGCCGGATTTGTGGGATAGGGATCTTGTGTATTCGAACCCAAGTTCCAGGATAGCGAGAAGTCCGCGTTAGGTGCCAAGTCTTCAGTGTGAAGGTCGACGCCCGAATCAACCACCAGCACATTCACTCCCTGACCTTTGATGCCTTGCCGATGGACCGGCTCGACGTTCAGATCCATCCCGCCTGAGAAAACCTCCGGATAATCCTTGAAGTAGCTGTCTTGATAATTTAACGCCCACTGAAATGTGTACAAAGGCTCCGACGCACCTGTCTCGCACGCATAAGGGCCAGACTCAGCGCAGACAACGTCGGGGCCCGGCGGGACGTCGGATCCGCCAGAACCATTGCAGGCGGAAAGCGCAAGGGCCACTGTAGAGATCAGTGAGCAGCGGATTACATTCAATGAGGTCATAAGCATTCTGAAATTTTGTAGTGCGCGAGACCGACAGGTTTCTGGACGCCGCTCGCAGTAACGAGAGTGTACGTTGAATAGTGTGTGATGTCGCCCACAAAAGCCGTCTGCTGCTCAAGCAGGAAGTCTCCCACCTCTGAATCAGAGGCAAATGATTGAAAGTCCGCCATGTTTCGCGTTACTTAGCTCATGTAGCATTGGCCCAACTCATAAATGGAGCATGACCGTGCCGTCCCAAGCTGCTTACCTCTACCTTCTCGTTTTTCCAGAAAAAAAGGTCGTTAAAGTAGGCAAAGCGAACGACATCCTTAACCGCCTGGCTACGCTTAAGCGATGGTGGGGTGAGCCAGACTACGACGCGTCCTACTGCGTCAAAGCAGAGGAGTCATTGGTCTTTCGACTGGAACGTGCCCTGCACTGCTTCCTGGACGAGTTTGACTCTCCCGAAGATTCTGGCGACGGGCACACCGAACTTTTTCGCATGGAGGCGCTTCCTATTGCGCTCCGACACCTCGAGCTTTATATCAGCAACAAAAAGCCCGGAAGCTACGAGCTGACCAAAGGCATACCGCGTGCCCTTGCAATGCCCAAGCAAAACTCAAAGTACGACCTACGCGCCTACGAACGGTTTTCAAAAAGAGGACGTCTTGCACTGGACTCACTGGACGACACGCTGCGCCAGCTTCGGTATCTCCATCGCTGGGTAGCCCTCTTGCTCCGATGGCAGCACAAGATTCAGTATCAGTGGGACGTCACTGACGACATCATTTTCTTTAGGGCGCGGAGCAAGCAGCTCCACCTGATGTACTCCAAAGTCCTATGGCCCGCTCTTAGCTATCACGTCTCGGGATTTCAAGGCGGCTTTCATGGCGTCAACCTTTGCTCTTTTTGTAGCTCAGGCGACGTCAACCAATTTGAGATAAGCACCAAACTGCTACCAGATGGAGAACGTCGACCAGATGTTTTGGAATTGCTACTGGCGCAAGCTGTACAGTGGATTAACGTGCTGCCTCGGCGCTCTGCCGCAGCGTTCGAGGAAATCCCACGCCTGAACATCTCGCTACATGACTTCTTTGAGAAGCAAGACGCTTAGGTGTATGAACCCAATGCGATGTCTCCCCAAGGTTGAGCACCGACTACCAAAGCATGGTCGATGACGCTCTGTTCCTGAAAGATATTGTGTCTTTCGATGTTTCGATAGCTTAGTACCAGGCGATACAAGAAAATCTCGGTAAATGAATTTTCTATCCTTAGAAAAACGCAAGACTGACCTAAACCGATAAAAACGCCCCATCTCCATTAAGTAGTCGCCCCTGATTTATTCGTAAGCCATTGATTTTGCTGGATATTTTCTTCATTCCGGCGTATAATTTCTCCCGTTCTGATAGCGCATCCGCCTTGATTTCTGGGAGTTTCGTGCCGTGATGTTCACCTGCCCCGCCACCGACGATTTCTTCCGCTCGCGCATCGACCAGATGATCGATCTGCGCCATCCGCTGGCGGTGCTGTCTTCGCGCATGCCCTGGCAGGAGATCGAGGCGCGGGTGGCCCACCTGCTGGTGCGCAAGGCCCACGCCGGGCAGGCCATGCCCGATCTGGATTTGTTCGGCGAGAAGCCCCAGCGCAAGGCTGCGGCCAGCAAGGCCGGGCGCCCGCGCGTGGCGCTGCGCATCATGGTCTCGCTGCTGTACCTCAAGCACGCGTTCAACGAGTCCGATGAAGGTGTCGTTGACCGCTGGGGCGAGACGCCGACCTGGCAGTTCTTCTCAGGCCAGGCGTACTTTGAACACCAGCGTCCCTGCGACGCCACCACCCTGGTCAAGTTCCGCCAGTTGCTCGGCGAAGAAGGCGTGGAAGAACTTCTGGCACAGACGATCAACGTGGCGCTTGAGATCAAGCTGATCAAGCCGCAGGAGCTGACCCGCGTGATCGTGGACAGCACGGTGCAGCACAAGGCGATTGCGCACCCCACCGACAGCCGCCTGCTGGAGACAGCCAGGGTCAAGCTGGTCGAAGCAGCCAAGGGTGCCGGCATCGACTTGAAGCAGACCTTTGCCAAGGAAGGCAAGGAGCTGGGCCGCAAGGCCGGGCGCTATGCCCACGCGCGCCAGTTCAAGCGCATGCGCCGCGCCATCAAGCGCCAGCGCACCATCGTCGGGCGGCTGCAGCGCGAGATCGAGAGGAAGATCGCCACTGGGGCCAGCGCCATCGGGCAAGCCGTGCGCCAAGCGCTCGCCCAGACATTGAGCAAGGCCGCGCGCATCGTGGCCCAGAGCGGCCAGCGCAAGGCGGTGGATGGACAGCCCAAGCTGTACGCCTGGCATGCCCCGGAGGTGGACTGCATCAGCAAAGGCAAGGCCAAGCAGCCCTACGAGTTCGGCGTGAAGGTGGGCATTGCCAGCACGCTCAAAGGCAACCTGATCGTGGGCGCCCGGGCCTTCCACGGCAACCCGTACGACGGTCACACACTGCGCGAACAGCTGGAGCAGGCCACGATCCTGATGCAGGACAGCGATGCAAAACCAGCGACAGCCTTTGTCGATCTGGGCTACCGGGGGGTGGATGCGGACAACCCGGATGTGCACATCGTGCACCGGGGCAAGGCCAAGCGGATCAGTGAGCAGGAAAGAAAGCTGCTCAGGCGGCGCCAGGCTATTGAACCCATCATCGGACACCTCAAGGCCGATCACCGCATGGATCGCTGCCACCTCAAGGGCGAAACGGGTGACCGCCTGCACGCGGTGCTGTGCGCGGCCGGCTACAACATCAAGTGGCTGCTGCGCATGATCGCCAGGAAGGGGGTTACCTTCCTCACAACCATTTTGTTGTGCCTGCAGCAGGCCAGCACGCAGGGGCGTTCTTGGCTGGCCGCTGTGATGGGCATGCGCTCTTGGGCTGCTGATGGCCGATCAACCCTGGCCAACCGGCTGACCTTTGGTGCTGGCAGGCTCTCTCAGGCTTGAAATGAATATTTCAGGGCCGACTAAGTAATTTATCACATTCTTACCTTCTATCAGATCCGAATCACTTTTAAAGCCACAATGGGCTGCACTCTTGAGCCAAGCGGCCCCTAACAGCCTATTATAAAAGTGATATGCACTCCAATGATGGAAGAAAAATTGCACCTTCAGTCGACCACATCTATGTTAATGAAGCTAATTCTGGTTGGCTGCTCCCAAAGCGCCAATAGGCGAGTCAGCGTGCAGATAGATTACTGTCGGCTACAAATAGCAAAGCTATTTTTTAATTTTAGAAACACGAAAAGATGAAGAAATTACTGATAGTCAAAAGTTCCGCACTACTCACGGGAGTATTAACAATTGGCCTACTTTCCGGATGCGCGGCCTTAGACGAAATGGAAGCAGACGAGTTTCGGCAAAAATGCCAAAACTTAGGCATCCAACCAGGTTCAGCAAATTTCGAACAATGTATGCTGCAGCAACAAGCCATTAGCGAAAATGCAACTCAGCACGCCTTGGATCGTATTGAACGGCAAGAAGAATATAAACACAGACACTGAGTAAGGCGCATAACAAGATGCCTTCCCCACAGTCACATACCATCTCCAAGTTTGAAAAAGTCACACACAAAGGTGATATCGCTACCGAGCTGGTGGGGCACAGAATTATTACTGCCCCTAACTTTGCGATTCTCCTTGCCTACGTCCTGCTTGCATTCTTGGCAATCCTTCCTCCCCCCAGTAATGCACAAACCCAACCACTGACTATAGGGGTATTGGCATCACCGCCATTCGTGATAGGTAATGACGGGAAATTTACGGGGTTAGCAATTGATCTTTGGGAGGAAATAGCCACAAAAAAGGGTTGGGAATTTGAGTATCAAGAGTACAAAACGTTTCGTGAACTGATCGAAGCAACCAGTTCAGCTCAAGTTGATCTGGCGATGACAAGTCTCACTATTACTCAACAACGAGCCCTTAAAGTAGACTTCACGCAACCATGGTTCGATGGTGGCATGCGTCTTATGATCAACACCGAACAAGGAACCGGTTTTCGCGGCATCATTAAAGGACTTGCCCAGGCAGGCTTCATTACTGCCTACGCCTGGATAGCATTTGTCATTATCTTCGCAACAGCTCTTCTTACGTTTTTTGATCGTCGGTTCGACAAATCATTTCCCGTTCGTTGGCGTGATGGTGTTGCCGAAAGCTTTTATACAGTCATGTCGGTGGTTACTTCAGGTCGCCCGCCTTCCAGAAAGAACCTATTTGGTTGGTTAGGCCGCATATGGCAGGCACTCTGGTTAGTCTGCGGTGTTGCGGTACTTGCATTTGTTACCTCGTCAGTGACCAGTGTGATGACTACACTAGCCATCACAAATCAGATTAATAGCGTAGATGACCTGGCTGGCAGAACTGTGGCCGTCTTGACCGGATCGGTGGAAGAGGATTATGCGCGCGAAAAAGGGCTTGCCGTCCGTAGCTATACCAGCTTGAACGCTGCCGTTGCAGCGCTGACAAATGACGAGGTTACCGCCATCATTGCGGATGCGCCAGTGCTTGAATATTACGCTCACAAAAATTCTGAACTGCCGGTCAAGGTGGTTGGCAGAATCTTCGAGCACGACAAATATGGATTTGCGCTTCCCCTTCATAGCCCCCTCTCCCGAGAAGTGACTCTTGCAGTACTGGGTGCAGTTGATAATGGTCGGGTTGAAGAGCTGAAAACCAGATATTTCGGCGCAAATCCATGAATAAGCTTCAGTTAATGCTCTTACAAGTCACACCGGAGAATCTAATGCGGACGCTCTTGCTCATAACACTGATCTCTTTCGGGCTTGGTGCCACGGCACTTACTCGAAACTCGTATGCTGCTGACTGCGCCAACGCCAGCGACCAAAGCACGCTGAATGAGTGCGCAGGCAAGGACTACAAGAAGTCGGATACTGAGTTGAACAAGCTTTATAAAGAGATTCGAAGCCGCCTGAGTGATCAACCCGATACCGTAAAGAAGCTTGTCTCGGCACAAAGGGCCTGGATCGCTTTTCGCGATGCCGAATGCGACTTTGCTACGCTCAACACACAAGGCGGCAGTGCATACGGAATGCTGGTCAGCATGTGTCGCGATCAGCTTACTCAGACTCGGGTCAAAGAATTCAAAACCTACCTTTCCTGCGAAGAAGGCGACATGAGCTGCCCTGTTCCTCCAAAGGACTAAAAAAAGCAAATACCGTATAACGATCTGCAGGAGTTATTGGAAAATGAGTCGATCTCGCTTCACGCATGCATTGTTGATATTTAGCTTATCTGCAATAGCCTTACAAAGTGGCGCTACAGGTCTTGATAAGCAGCCCTCACTCAAAGACAGCACAAAACCAACTGCCATATCCGCTGTGGGATTTCCAGCTGGGACGTTCACTGGCGATGACATTCGGTTAAAACTGGACAGCCAAGGCAAATACACGCTCAGCGGCGGAGCGGTTGAAGCGACGGTCCGGGGAACATGGTCAGTGGAAACCAACGGGAAACACACCCTCTTACGCCTCACGCCTAACAAAAATGAAGACGATTGGGTGTTTGGTGTGAGGTCCAAAAGCACGCTGCAATTAGTTGATGAAAAAAAATTGGGAGTTCTGGACAGACCACTGGATGTTTATGAAGATGCAGGTACTTTAACGCGTGAAAAATAAGCAAATTGGGCCGCTACGAGGCGGGCTAATTTAGTTATGCAATTAAATTAAATAGAGGGCTTAGGCCAGTAACTTGAGCTAGCCTCACAAAAACGAAATTCAGATTGTTAAAGAACAACGTTCAGGCTAACAAGCCACCTGCATGAGGCCTCAAACTGGCAACTTTTTAAGCAACCTTCCTCACGCCAAGCGAAGCATCGCAACCTTGTGCTGCTATCCGCCACGCCGCATCGTCCGTCAGGCGGATCTCGATATGCTTGAAGAGATCGTTGAGTTTTTTGTGAGATTGCTTGAGCGAAGCTCCGGCGCATTCATTCATTGTCGCCTGATCCTGCGGATCGGAGCCTCTGTCCTTGGCGAAAACAGTGGTTGGAAAGAGCAGTGCAGCAGCGATTGTGAGCAATGCAATTTTCATGGAGAAATCCTTCGTCGGGAACTTGTCAGTTGAACGAGTCTCCCCGTCACAGATGTGTCGTGATGGCGTTAAAGAAGCCGGGATTTAAAACATATCAGAACCGGATACGGAGCTTGGCGTTGAAGCCATGCCCCCGCGCGTTCGAAGCGATCTGTCCCTGATACGCCACACCGATCGATGCGTTCGGCGTGAAATTGATATCGAGGCCCGCTTCAATGAGCGCGGCGTCTTTTACGATTGGTGCGCCTCTCACTGCGAACGTATCGCTGTCTGCAAAAGCTAAAATCGATTTTGGTGCTATATCACCGAAGGCGTGACGCCATGCAAGGGTGCCCCGCACCGTGACGGGAACCGCGCCGAACTGCAAATCGGTTGAGGCCCGCAAGCCGGAGCATGGTGAGGGTAGTGTCGCTCGATCCGCCTGACCCGCCCAGCGCAGCTGGGCCGCCCCTTTCGCTGAAACCGTCTGCCTTCAGATGCACATAAGCAAGGTTACCGTAAGGCTCGAATGACGCCGTGGGAATGTCTATACGGTAGCCGAGTTCTCCGAAAGCCTGAAACGTTCCGGCATCATAGTTACTCGACAAGCTGTCAAAGAAGCCGGGAAATACGACCGACCTATTGTGCTTCATGCGATGCCAGGTGTAGGCAAGACCGGAGCGGAACCCGAGTTGGCCATGAAGGCCGAGATGATAATTGTCGCTCGAGCCGGATGACGCACGATTATCCGCATCGAAAGACGTATGGCTGTAGCCGGCAAGCAGACCGACCCGCCAGCTTTTCTCGCTGCAACTGATTACCCATCTTCCGCGTAATCACGCTAAGGGGCTCTCCTCCTCCATCGGTCGTGAAATAATTCGCGCTGACGAAATATGGCGTATAGGCTGTAGTTTTCTTTTCCAGATCGAACACAACAGACTGAGAACGAAAGAAATCGAGGCCGACAACAAACTCGGTGTTGTCAGTGTCGCTTTTTGCAACGGAGACGCTCATGAGGAAGACCTCATCCCCTTTGGGCGCCGAAATCGAAAGATCCATTTCGTACTGATCGGGATCAGTTGGCCTGTTCTTCTGAGCGATCCTTATGATCTTCGCTTCGAGCAGTTCGTCGAACTTCGCTTTGCCGAGCTTCAAGGTGCCGCCACCAGGCGTGCCCGTGTCAAGCATGAGAGGCAGCTTGTCAGCCACTAACTTTTGGTCTTTTGGTCGTTTGTTCCTGAATCGCCCCGGGTTTGAGAACGTAGGCACCTTCGAACATTGTCGATGCATTGCCCTCTTCACCAGGAAACTGCGCGACAAATCCATCCCTGGGCTGATCTTCCCAAGGCGACACTGATCTGAATTGTGCGCGTACAGCCTCGTTCACATCGATAATCACGCACGGCGAACACCCCGGCGTGGAATGGTTGGCGGCATTCGCCCCTTCTCCGTTCTCGCTGTTTGCCGCCACGACAAAACCGGATTTGGTCATCCCAGGCAGAGCGCTGGATAGTAAGCTGGTGGAAAACAGATAGTCAGCCGCCCCAAACGTGCCTGAGAATATGTCCCCTTCTTCGAATGGTAATCCAGCCTCGATTTTGTGTCAGGCATCGAGATCGGCATGATATTCTTTAGATACCTTGTCTTGAGCTAGGTCTCCTGGCTCGTAACAATTAAGGTAGTTTGCGGCTTTAGAAGTAACACATACCGGCTTGGGGGATAGATGTACACCGCCGAGATAGGAGGAATCCGTCGTATATAAATTATCGGTTATCTTTGCGAGCTGGTAGTTCCCGTTCAGGACTTTCACTGGTGACGTGGTGTCGTTCTTACCAAAGTAGGACAGTTTGTTGAAACTGGTCTCCTGAAGACTGTAGCCGTAGGTGCCGTCGCCGTAGGAATAATACTTTAAAGGCTTACCCGGGGTCGCCTTCACATCGTTTCCGACCGCCGCGTTGAACTGATCAGAACCTGTGTCAAACAAGTAGCGACGCGCTTTGCCGTCATTCACCCCGACCCAGATGCCGAGTCGGCTCATATCTTGTCCACCCGCTCCATTGTCCTTGTAGATGTATTCGAGAGGGATGGGCGTAGATTCCTGAGCGGATGCGGTGCTCGCTCTACCCATGACCACACCCATACCAATGAGCACCATCGGGACGACAGCAGTGGAGGTCATCGTTGCTGTGGCCACCAAGCGCCTTCTTATGCCTGAAAAAATGTGCATTTCAGTCATACGCCTTCATCGCGACAGATAAAATCCATAATGCTGTTCATTAGTCAGTGTCGGGATCATCAACGAGGCAACCTATGCCATGGCAGCCCTGATAATTTCCTTCTGTATCAAAATTGGGCTCTCCGTCCTTATCGAACTGAGGCCTATCATCCACAACTTCATCGGGGTTATCGACTAAGCAGCCCACGCCATGGCAGCCGTTATAATCATCGCTATAGTCGTAATTAGACGTAGTGTGGCGTCGGTTTGAGTTATGGTCGTCGACCATCCCAGCCACAATCGCACCAAGCACTGCGCCGGCCACCACGGACCCAGCATCGTGGCCGCGATGATCGTACATACGTGCGTTTTCGTCGAAGCTGTCTCCACGCCCATGATGGTAGCCACCAACATCGGCGAACACGCCCGAACAACCTTCAGCAACCCATATATATCCGCTTTTAGGGTTATAGCCCCAAGTCCGGTTCAATATGCAGGAGCTACTGGAGGTCTGATGAATAAGTTGCGGTTGCTTGAGAGAGCCAGCCCAGCATTCGCCATACTGATAATGGCGTGATTGGCACTCGACAGTGGATTGAGCCTGAGTCTCGGGAGAGACCCAGAATATCAAGAGAGCGCAAGTAGCAGCGAAAAGATATTTTTTAGTCATACTCTTTCCAATTCAAAAATTCGTTTTAAACATCAGCCGTTAGTTGGGATTGCCTTCAGCCGGGCAGCACTTCCACCGGGAAGCACGTTCACTACACCCACAGCACCAGTCCCCAATAGTTGCCCACCCTCCTTAACTGTGACTGTGCCATGTACCGTGCCGTCAACGACCAGTTTTCCAGACACAGCAACATCCCCCGTCAGTTCCCCAGTCACATGTAGCTCAGCCCCTGCAGCAACCTCTGTCAGGCCTGAATAGTCATTGTCTGTATTACCCAGAATGAGCCTGCCAGCCGCTACAACGAGGCCACCACCCATATTCTTATCGTTGTTGCCGTAATCAGTGATGGTGCCATCGAACCGACCGCTCGCTGCTGTCAAGACAAGCCGGTTTGGGCCAAGCAGGATGTCACCTGTTCCCTCTATATTTCGGACCACAGCGTCAGAGGAGGTTTGGTTAACGCCCCAAGCATCCATATGCGCGCCCTTCTGGTCGATATAGAACAAACCGTCGATCACAATATGTGAGGAGTGCTCGATGCTGCCTGGGCCAGCGAGGTGAAGATAGCTTTCCTTCGCGATGCGTGTCGCACCCGTATAAGTATTCACCCCTGTCATCCGTACATTTGCACCTTTCTCTAGGACGAAGTCTCCACTCCCAGAAAGACTCCCCGCTAGACCAATCCAGCCTGAACTTCCGATATCCTCATTGATCTTGGCAAGATGGGTGGCCGTGCCATCATTCCGGTCAGTGGAAAAATCGCCGACAGTGACGAAATACGGAGAATAAGCAGTGATCCTATTAGCGAGGTCGTACATAACCGAATTTTGCTGAAAGAAGGGGAGGCCGACAGTTAGCGTATTTCCCTCATCCTCATCTGCAAGACGGCTGATCGTAATATCTTCATATTCCAGGTTGTTGAGTTTGTCGTCAAAACCGTAGAACTTAATATCAACACTCGCATTGTCATACTCGGCCAGCTTAAAACCTTTGGCACGGAACTTTTTCAGCATTGCATCCGCGTCAACCAGAAGGAACTCGGCATTACCCGTATCAAACAGAATAGGGCCCTTGAAGTCGACGGCACGCTTTTTTTTGCCGATCGGAACTGAGATCGTATAGCTGAAGTTGCCGTCGTGCTCGTTCGATGCATTTGCTCCCGAACCAGGGAAGTGGCGCTGAGCCGTTTCGTAATCAAGTTTGCCCCAAGGCATCAGGGCTGTGAACTGTGCACGCATGCTAGGCGTTAAATGCAAGTTAAGGCATGGCGCACAGCCAGGAGTGTTTTTGTCTCCCATATTGGCATTGGCTGAAATCACATAACCCGTTTTAGTTTGCCCTCCAGGAGCGGACGTCCCCGTGCTGTAATCGGTGAAATTACCTGCGCCATACGTGCCATAAAACGGGGGGTGGTCACTGGGCTCTCCTTTCCGGATCCGCTCTCGGACCTCCAGGTCTGCGTAATAATGGGTGCCTTCTCTAGTGCCCACCGGCTTATCGGACACCTTATGTTCCTGGAAACCATCATGCTGCTTGCTATACACCCAGTCGAGCATCCGAGCTGCAATATAGCTACCTGATGTGTTTGTAATGAGTTCGGTAGGTCTGTCCGGATTATGGTAAGACAATTGTTCAAACATGACTTGTTGCATCCAGTATCCGTAGGTGCCGTCGCCATAGCTGTATAGATCTGGCTTTACTCCTGGAACTGGTACGACGCCTGGAGCATCTTCTATCTGCCCTATAAACATGTCCGAACCGGTGTCAAACTGATAAAGCCTAGGCTGGGAGCCGTTTACGCCGATCATGATGCCAAGCGCATCAAAATCCTTTGCGTCATCGTCAGAAGGAACGTGCTTAAGAACAATTGCGACCGTTTCAGAAGTTGCTGCCTGGGCCGAAGCGTTAGGAATGGCTGACGAGACCACCGCACAACACAGCAGGCTATACAGTGCTCTATCACGGCAAACGCCTCTATCTTTTGTCTTTATCATGCCCGTCACGCCCTCTTCCTATTCTTAGCACCCTGTCCTTCTACTAGTTCCCACGCAAAAGCGGGCAAACACAGGGCGTTTGTAATAGTAGGGTCGAGCATTTTCTGCGTCCAGGATTCGCATTCGTGAACGATGAAAAAATGATGAGGATCAGATAACGCGATTGGAATACGATAGCGATAGCAAAGAAGATGTTTCCTGGTGCCCAAAAATGCGCAATTAGCTCATCATTGGGCACCAATGATGCTGGATATAATGCGAGCATACAGCGACAGTTGATGGAGAGATTTTTCGTTTGGGAGGAGTAACTTGAGCCATAACACGAGCCCACTCCTAGAAGTCATTCCTGACGGATGGGGACCAAAATTTCAATCGATAAGCGGGGCAGTAACGCTTACGCAGATCGGGCCAAACTCCATCCGATTCAACGCCCCCTCTCATATGGCTCTGATGCTTTTGACGCCACAGCAAAACAGGGAGCTGTCTCTCAACTCTGATCGGAAATCAGTTTTTTCCGCCCCCATCGGTACGATGGAAATCGTGCCGGCAAACGCTGAACTTTATGCACAATGGAAGGAGACTAAAGAATGTCTGCTGGTCGCGTTGTCACCACACAAACTGTCACAACTCGCCGGGCTAGAATTTGAAAGAGAGGATTTTGAATTTCATCCCACTGACTGCGGACATGTGGATCAGCAAGCGCTTATGCTGGCGCATTTGATCCGTAAGGAGTTTCAAGATTGCAATTTGCTAAATCACCTTTATCTCGATTCCCTTCTAACAGTCTACTCCACCCATCTACTACGCAATTACTCCACCTTTCGAGACCGATCTTCACCCAGGCCTCGAGGAGGGTTGTCTCCCAAGACCCGACGTAGCGTTGAGGATTACATCAGGACCCACATCGGCGACAACCTCTCCGTGAGTCAGCTTGCACAGATTGCTGAGTTGTCGCCCAGCCATTTCCTGCGCGCATTCAAGCAGACAATTGGCCAAGCACCCTATCAATATGTTCTTGCGATCCGCCTTGAGCAGGCTGAGAAACTGGTTGTAAGCACTGATATGGAGCTAGCGGAAAT
Organism: Mesopusillimonas faecipullorum; assembly: GCF_020539505.1. Taxonomy (GTDB): domain Bacteria; phylum Pseudomonadota; class Gammaproteobacteria; order Burkholderiales; family Burkholderiaceae_B; genus Mesopusillimonas; species Mesopusillimonas faecipullorum. The sequence continues at coordinate 278,821 of NZ_JACDXW010000001.1, forward strand.
TGCCAAAATCACTGGGTTCTCGAGTCACAGCCACATGACATCACTGATGCGACGGAACAAGCTCACCACACCAAGCAGCTTACGTCGTATACGAATCACCCGTTAGGCCGAGGCTGAATCCACCAAGGTTTCCTAGCCATTTTTCACCTGTACGCAATGAGGTAACGCATGGCATTACACGCCAAGAACGCAGTGCGCGACGATTTACTCGACGATGTCTACGCATCGACTGATCTGTCAGTCAGTATGCCCAAGTACAAATTCCCGGAATCTGCGCATAACCCGCGCCATGCCTACCAGGTTGTTCACGACGAACTCATGCTCGACGGCAACTCGCGTCAAAATCTTGCGACGTTTTGCCAGACCTGGGTCGATGATGAAGTCCACAAATTGATGGACGAATGCCTAGACAAGAACATGATCGACAAGGACGAGTATCCGCAAACCGCCGAGATCGAGGCGCGCTGCGTCCATATGCTGGCCGACCTCTGGAACTCTCCGGATGCTGCCAACACCCTGGGTTGCTCGACCACGGGCTCGTCCGAAGCCAGCAATGCTGGGTGGTTTGGCGCTGAAATGGGCTTGGCGCAAGAAGCAGCAGGCAGCCGGTAAACCCACGGATCGCCCCAATTTGATTTGCGGCCCGGTGCAAATATGCTGGCATAAGTTCGCTCGATACTTCGACGTCGAATTGCGCGAGATCCCACTCGAGGGAGATCGCTTGATCATGAGCCCCGAAGAGGTCATCAAGCGGGCCGACGAGAACACCATTGGTGTGGTGCCTACCTTGGGCGTCACGTTCACGTGCGACTACGAGCCGGTTAAGGCTGTCAGCGACGCACTGGACAGGCTGCAAGCAGACACCGGCCTAGATATTCCTATTCACGTGGATGGTGCAAGTGGCGGCTTTCTGGCACCGTTTTGCGCGCCGGAACTGGAATGGGATTTCCGTTTGCCGCGCGTGCACTCTATCAACACCTCGGGGCATAAGTTTGGCCTTGCGCCTTTGGGGGTAGGCTGGGTGGTGTGGCGAGATGCCGCACACCTACCTGAAGAGCTGATTTTCGACGTGAACTATCTGGGCGGCAATATGCCTACGTTCGCGCTGAATTTCTCTCGCCCTGGCGGCCAGATCGTGGCGCAGTACTACAACTTCCTGCGTCTGGGTCGGGAAGGCTACACAAAAATACAGATGGCGTGCTATGACACGGCACGCTTTCTGGCCGACGAGATCGAGAAAATCGGCCCGTTCAAAATTCTTTTTGATGGCGATATGAAGCGCGGCATTCCGGCCTTGTCATGGACGCTTAAAGAGGAACACAAGAACGACGGCTATACGCTTTACGACCTAGCCGATCGCTTGCGCAGTCGCGGCTGGCAAGTGCCCGCCTATTCTATGCCCGCCAACCGCGAAGATTTAGTGATTCAACGCATATTGGTACGTCACGGCGTCAGCCGCGACCTTGCTAACCTGTTGCTGGAGGACATCCGTCGCAGTCTGACGTATTTTGCTGATCGGCCTGTGCAGCAGCCACTCAGCGAAAAAGAAGCCGGCGGATTCCATCATTGATTTGAGCAATAGCACCAACACCGTCAGTTAAATAAAAACGGGGCCGACATCACAGATGTCGGCCCCGCCTTATTCTGCACCAGGCATTAAACGCCTTGCATGACTCGCACGCTGTCTGCACCTAAAGCGAAAGCTTTAACAATGTCAGAGCCGCGACGGAAGCCGCTGTCGATGAGGATGGGTTTGTCGACTTTGCTACGGGTCTCGGCCAAAACTTGCAGGGGGGAAACCACTTCAGCCAGTTGGCGCCCACCGTGGTTAGAAAGAATGATGCCGTCAGCACCGTTCTCTATGCACATCACAGCGTCGTCAGAGTTAAGAATACCTTTGACCAGCAAGGTGTGTGGCCACATTTCGCGCAGTTGGCGCAGAGCTTCCCAATCGAAGGTGGCGTCCAGGCTGCGGCTCATGGCTTGCGTCTGTGCCGCGATGTCTGAAGCGTCGTTGCTGACAAAGTTGGCAAGCTGGGGCTGGTTGGCCATGTAGTCCATCGTCCAGCTGGGGTGGGTAATACCGTCCCAAATCACACCGGGCGTCATGCTGACGGGAATCTTGAAGCCGTTACGTATGTCACGCTCGCGCAGGCCGTTAACAGCCACGTCTATGGTCAGTACCAAGGTGGTGTAGCCGGCGTTCAAGGCACGCTTCACAAACCATTCGGACTGATCGCGATTGCTAACGTAAAGCTGGAACCACTTGTCGCCGTCTACGTTCTTGGCCACTTCTTCAATAGAATTACTGGCAGGCGTAGACAAGGTAAAGGGAATGCCGGCTTCTTGGGCAGCGCGAGCCAACGCCAAGTCGGCATTGGGCCACAACACACCGTTACCACCGGTAGGGCCAATCATGAAAGGTGAGCTCTGGCGTTTACCGAAGAGTTCTATGGCTTGGTTGCGCTGACTAATGTCAACCAAGCGCCGGGGCTTGAAGCTGATTTGGTCGAACACCGCCAGGTTGTGCTGCAAAGAGCGCTCGCTACCCGAACCGCCTTCCAGAAAATCAAACACCATGCCTAGCAAACGATCTTGGGCCAGAGCGCGGTAGTCGAAAACATTCAGCGCAACAGAAGGGACGTCGCTCTTGAACAAGCCGGGCAAGGTGGCACCAACGGCTAAGCCGGCCGCGCCAAAACCTGCGCCCAGCACAAAATCTCTTCTTGAAATTGACATACAAATAGCCCTTATCTACAAAAATTGAATGCAAAAATTCTCAACTTCTGCCTTGGAGCTGCAAGAGGTAGGCATTTACTGTGTCTGCTCTGAAAAGTAGACCGAGCACAGAAAGCACGGAGGACGAGAGCCTATACAATATAGTTTGAATTTCAACTAAATTGCAGCATTACGATTATGACGCCGTCACCCTGTCATCTGCTCACTTCGTTCAGCTACCAGCTTATGCAGTTGGCACGCCGCTGGCGACGTTCCGACGTACAACTGATGGCGCGCGAAGGTTATACCGACGTTTCCTGGGTGCCTTTGCTGCATTTATATGGCGGCGGGCCCATCATGCAAAAAGAATTGGCCGCCCGCTGTGGGGTGGAAACCTCTAGCCTGATGCGCTTGTTAGATAAGCTCAAAGCCCAGGGTTTGCTTGATCGCCAGCCACACCCCGTAGACCAACGCGCTTGGCTGTTGGAACTAACACCTGCCGGTCAGGAAGAAGGTAAACGCCTGACCCAACTCATCATGGATGCCGAGCAGGCCAGGCTGAAAGACGTACCGGAAGAACTGCGAGAGGCTTTCCAACAATTGTCGGAAACGGCGATGCGCAACCTCAACTAACCTCAAGCTTCAACAGACGGTTGGCATTCCCGCTCAGGATCATGTCTTTCTGTCCACCGCTTAATGACTCCAGGGTCTCGATGGGCGTGCGTGGCGATGTTACGCCCATATCAAAGCAGTAGTCGCTGCCCAGCATCACCCGCTCTGCCCCCACTTGCTGAATTAAGAAAGCCAAGGCTGCCGGGTCGTGGGTAATGGTGTCGTAGTAGAAACGTGTGGCGTATTCGCGTGGGTTGCGTTTCAGCGATGCGCATTCGGGGCGGACAGACCAGCCATGCGCAATGCGCCCCAGCAAAAAGGGTAATGCGCCGCCCCCATGAGGCAGCGCTACCTGCAAATTTGGAAACGCATCCATGACGCCTGAAAACACCAAATGCGCTGCCGCAATGGCGGTATCAAAGGGGTTGCCCAGCAGATTCGCCAGAAAATATTGGCTGAGTCTGTCTTGCATGCCCACCACTTTTAGCGGATGCAGAAAAATCGGCAGGCCTAGTTCTTCCAACACCTGATAAACGGGCCAGAACAGAGGGGCTGAAAGCTGGGTGTCGTTAATGGCCGTACCCAAGTACACGCCTTTTATGCCCGAAATTTTTGCAACGCGCTTGGCTTCGGCGATGGCCAGGTCGGGAAACTGCATGGGCAGCGTTGCAAAACCAAATAGCTGGGTAGGCGCTTTTTCATGCGCTTGCGCAAGTGAGTCATTGAACACCTGGCTCAAGCGGTCAGCCAAGCCGGCTTGCGCCCAATACACCATGGGCTGGGTCAGCGAAAGTATTTGCTGCGTCACGCCCGACTGCTCCATGTCAGCCAAACGCAGATCTAGATCAATGAACTTATTTGCGATAGGACCAGTAAACAAAGGACCGGCGCGCAGTGCCTGAGTGCCATTCAGATCCACCCATTCTGCACCGTCTGCTGGGCCGTGCCGTTTAACGACGTCTATATATTCTTGGGAATAATAATGGGCATGGATATCTATGGCTCGAAAAGCGTTGCACGAGCTGCATGAGCAAGCTACCGTAGCGTTGAGGCTCTGATTCATGGCGTTGCCTTATAGGGTTTTGTCGCGACTCCGCCTGCAGCTTCGTCGTGAAGTGACTTGCAAAAACGAAAATAGCCCGTCATCAGCTATATCTTTTTTCTACCGTTTTGTTGTCGTCAAACCAGTCAAACGACTCATCCGAAACGTTCACCACTACGCTTTGTGTTCGCGTATAGGCCTCATAGGTCACAATGCCGTTTTCTTTGCCAATACCGCTTTCCTTAAACCCACCCCAGGGTGAAGAGGGATCGATTCGGTGGTGGTCGTTGACCCAAACAATGCCCATCTCCAATGCCTGAGCCACCCGGTGTCCCCGCGCGATGTCGCGCGTCCAGACGCTGCCGGCCAGCCCGAAGTTGGTAGCATTGGCAAGTTCAATAGCGTGTGCTTCGTCCTTGAACGGCATGACACACACCACTGGGCCAAAGATCTCTTCTTGCTCTATGCGCATCCCCGGCTTCACGTCGGTGAACACGGTAGGTTGCAAATAGTAGCCGTCAGCCAGCGCACCACCGGGGCGCTGCCCACCCGCTGCCAGCGTCGCCCCTTCGGACTGGCCAATATCTACGTATTTCATAACGCGATCCAACTGCCGCTTAGACACCAACGGCCCTATCTCGGTGGCCAGATCAGTCGGGTCTCCCAACCGCAGGGCTTTCGTGCGCGTAAGCAGACGACTCAGCACCTGATCCAGAATGGATTCGTGAACCAAGAGGCGGGCTCCTTGCACGCAGGTCTGGCCCGCGGCGATGAACGAAGCAAACAGCACGCCATTGACCGCCCTATCAATATCCACGTCCTCAAACACCAGCACCGAGGCTTTACCCCCTAGCTCGGCCGCAAAGCCCGCCAGATTACGCCCTGCCGCCGCGCCAATATGTCGGCCGGTTTCCGTACCACCGGTCACGTCGATTTTGGCGATGCCAGGATGTTCGGAGAGCTCCTTGCCAGCAGTGGCACCGTCACCCGTTACCACGTTGTAAACCCCATCAGGCAAACCGGCCTCGCGCAATACTTCGGCCAGCATAATGGGCGTAATGGGTGCTAATTCGCTGGGTTTGGCCACGACCGCATTTCCCGCCGCCAGTGCGGGCGCGAGTTTTTTAGTCAGAATCAACATGGGATGATTCCACGGCGTGATCACCCCCACCACACCTAAAGGCTGGCGCCGCGTGTAGTTGACGTAAGGGCCGCCAAAGGGGTGCACGCGCCCCTCATGCGTACGAGCAACTGCTGCAAAATATTCGTACCACTCAGGTAAACGCGAGACTTGCGCACGCATCTCACGCAGGGGGCGACCTATCTGTTCGACTTCACGATCTATGAATTCGGACAAGCGTTCACGCAGCAAGCGTGCGAATTTTTCGAGCACCACGGCGCGCGCTATGGGTTCACGTGCCCCCCACTCGCGTTGCGCTTCGCTCGCAGCGTTGACCGCGGCATTGATATGCGCCGCCCCCCCCGCCGGCACGCTCGCAATGACGCGACCATTGGCGGGGTTCTCGATAGCGATAGGCTCGGTGCCGGCGACATCAACCTCTTTGCCGCCGATAATCATCTTCCAATGTGGCACTGTCATGGGCACTTCACCTAGCTACGTACCGCTGCCAGCGCTTCATCGCCGGACATGACCCAGCCGAAGGCGGCACGTACGCACGTCAAAGCCGCCTCGTGGGCTTTGGGGCCGTCTATGGTGTCAACACACTCCTCGATAAGAATAGCGGCAAAGTCGCGCACGCACGCGGCAACTGTGGTTGCCAACACGCAAGAGTTGGTATTGACCCCTGTCAGCAACAGCGTATTGATGCCATTGTTTTTTAGCGTGAACTCAAGGTCGCTGCCAATAAAGCAGTCATAGCGCCGCTTGGTGTTTACCACCCAATCACGCTCATCCAGCAGCTCAGTGATCACTTCGGTACCGGGCGAGCCCCATAAATTATGTTTGAGCACGTTCTTGCGTGTCGCGGTGGGGTCCTCTGCACGGGTACGCCAAAACGGGTTGGTGCGAATTTCTTCAACACTGCGGTACAAGGTCAGCAAATGAATAACCGGTATGCCGGCGGCGCGGCATTTTTCGAAGAACACTCGGTTGGTTTCAATGACCGCCTTTGAGCGTTCTGCCGAAAGCGGCATGGTGGCGACTTCAGGATCAAGATGGCCACGGTGCAAATCAATGGCAATCACTGCGGGACGAACGACATCTACACCTAGATTCATTGGAAACTCCTGAACACAGGGAAAAGGGTTAATCGTCTAACCATGCACCAGGTTGGGCAGCCAAAGCAGCAGACTGGGCAAGTACGTAATCAGCATCAGCGTCAGCAAAGACAAAATGAGGAATGGAACCGACGCTTTGACCACCTCCAGATAAGGGAGACGGAAGGTAGTAATACCAATAAAAATATTCAGACCAAAAGGCGGTGTCACCATGCCTATCGCCAGGTTGAACACCAGCACCGTGCCCAAATGAACAGGGTCAATGCCAATAGCGGTGGCAGCCGGGGAGATCAACGGGGCCATAATGATGACGGCTGAGTTCGGATCTATGAACATGCCGGCAATCAAGAACATCGCGTTGATGACAGCAAGCACTGCGGCAGGCGGCACGTCGTTAAGCAGATTGGTAATAGCGACCGGCACACGCTCCAGCGTCATGAACCAAGTCATCAGACTCCCTACCGAGATCACAATCATCAAGGTCGCAATCATGATGGAGGACGTCTGAGAAAGCTTGAAAAGATCTTTGACTGAAAGCTGTCGGTAAACCAGCGTCTCGACGATTGCGGCGTAAACGCAGGCCGCAGCCGCCGCTTCGGTGGGCGTAAACACGCCGCTATAAATGCCGCCAAAAATCACCACAGGCAAGCCCACCGCCCAAATCGCCTCTTTTGCGCGTACCAGGTTCTGCTTCCAACCTATGCGCGCAGAAGTTTCCACCTTGTGGCGCACGGCATACCACCAGCAATACAGACTGAGAAACAGCACAAACCATCCACCTGCCGCCAAACCGCCAAGAAAGACTCTGGACACCGAAGTAGACGTTTGTACGGAATACAGGATCATGGCCACCCCCGGCGGAATGACCATGGCCAAGGTAGACGCCGAGAGAATCAAGCCCACCGCAAAACCACGGCCGTAACCTTGCTTAAGCAACGCGGGGTAAACGATGGGGCCGATACTGACGACAGCCGCTGCCCCAATACCCGAAATGGCGCCAAACAGGGCGCAGGCCAGCACCGTTGCAATGGCCAAGCCACCGCGCAAATGACCAACCAGCCCTTCCATCAAGGCAACCAGCTTGGCGCCTATCTGGCCGCGTCCCACTATGTCGGCGGCAAAGATAAACAGCGGCACAGAAAGCAGCGCGAAAACGTTGATACCTTCGGCTAATCTTTGTGGCAACACTCGTGAGGGCATGGGCGGGCCCAGCCACTCAAAGGACAACACTGTGCCAGTGAGAATAGCCAGGAAAATGGGGAAAGAAACAAGAACTAAAAAGAAAGCGACAGCAACGAGTATGGTGGTTGGCATGGTTGGCTCTTAGAAGTTCGAAATGACGGGTTTAGCGTTGACATCGATGCTTTCAGCCGTCGCGAGGTCGTCAGGTAAACCGTAGTCACCCGCGCGCGGCAGCGTGCCTCCGAAGATCGCAACCAGCAGTTCAAACACATAAGCAATGGCCATCAAGCCACATCCCACCGGTATCGCCATATAGATCCATGCACGTCGTATGGGCAAGCTGCTGCTCATCTGTCCGGTTTCCCAGATGAAGCTGGCCAGCTCCCACCCTAGCCAGGCGATATAGCCCAAGGTAATGGCGCCGACAGTGGCGCACAGCATATTGACGATACGCAGCGCCCCCTTAGAAATCACTCTTGAGAAAATATCTACCGTGATGTGGCGCTGCACCCTGACCAGCAGGTAAGAGCCAAGAAAAGTCACCCACACCATCAAATACCTGGACAGCTCTTCGCCGCCTATCACCACGAAATCAGCGAAGTACCGTGCCACCGCATTGATGAACAATACGACGGTGATAACTAGTAACGACACCCCCGCCATCACCTTGACTAAGGCATCAAAACCGCGAAGAAGACTGTCCAGTGCTTTCATGGCGCTTATTCCTTGTTGATTTCGGCTTCTATGCTTTCCAGAATCTCACGCCCGGCATCTCCATTCTGTTTGATGAAAAATGCGCGTACCTTGGGCAAAGTGGCTTCTTGCAAGGCGGCGCGCTGCTCGGGTGTCAGCTCTACAATTTCCACGCCTGCAGCTTTCATCGCCTCCATGGCCTTGGCTTCAGACTTATTCGTTTCGTCCACCACCGTTTTCGCACCGGTATCCACCGCCTCGGTCAGTGCCTTGCGGCAGTCCTCTGGCAAAGCATCGAACCAGGCTTTAGAGACCATGAAAATCTGGTCCAAGTTACCGTGGTTAGTCATGGTCAGCGCTTTTTGCACTTCATGTAGCGCCATCAGATAACTGGTGGAAACCGGGTTCTCTTGAGCGGCAATGGCACCACTTTGCAGGGCGTTATAGGTTTCAGGAAAAGGCATGTCCACCGGCGTTAAGCCCAAGGCCTTTTGCTGTTCGATCAGCACTGCCGATGGCATGACGCGAGCGCGTTTGCCGCGAAAATCGTCGGTGGAGCGCAGGGGCTCGTTAGCCGTCCACTGCTTGTATCCGGTATGCCAAACCTTTACCGAATAAATACCTTGCTTATTGGTGGTGTCGAGCAAGGTGCGCACCGCAGGCGAATCATGTACCGCCAACAATTCCTCCTGGTCGTCCGGCCACAAGAAGGGGAAGTCGAAGATTCCCATCAAAGGTTGAAAGCCCACCAGAAAAGACCCAGGCAAGATCACGGCCTCGATAGACCCTATCTGCATGCCCTCGATAAGGTCGGTCGTGGCTCCCAGTTGCCCTGCCGCAAAAACTTGCGCATCCATGGGGCAGCTCTTGGACTCTCTTAATATTTGTGCAACGTGATTAGCGGCTAGATCGCGTGGGTCGCCTTTGGGGGCGACATGACCGATTTTCATGACGGGGTTGGCCGCATACGCAGCTGAGCACGCGAGTGCTGCCACGGACAGGGCCAAAACTGCTTGGCCTACCTTCGGACGAAATCGTGCGTTGTGTTTCATGCCTAAGCTCCTTGGTCGCCGTACTGGGCGTGAACGCCCCCGAGACGCTCGGGGGAAAGTGTGTGCAGTGCTCAGCCTTTGAGCAAAGCGCGTTGATCTATCCCCAACACGTCGGTTAGCCAATCATTGATTCGCTCTTGGCCTAAAGTGGGGTTGTCGTGCTGGCAATGCTCGGCGCCGGTTTCCTCTTCACCGACCAAGTCCAAGGTGACGTCCACCCCATGCTTTTTGGCGTAGTCGTAAACCTTCTTGGCTTGGTCAACGCCCAGCACGTCATACCCGCCGTGCAGAATCAAGTAGGGGCACTGGATCTTGTCAATGACACCCTCCAGCACAAAGTCTTTGCCTTTCTCGAAGGCTTCCTTCATAGACTTGGCGCCGAATACCCAGCGGATATGGCCGGCCAAGCCATGGTTGTCGTCTGCGGAACCCCAGAGTTCGTTCACACTCCAGATAGCGCCATGCGAAACGACGGCGGCCAAACGATGCTCGAATGAGGCCGCACGTGCCGCGTAGTAGCCTCCCAGGCTCGAGCCACTCATCGCAATACGCGAGGTGTCGACATCGGCACGCGTTTCCAGGTAATCGATGCATTTACCCACAGGCACTTCGTAGTCATGGCGGTTCACAATTTTGTGACGGCGTATGGTGCCACCCTGTCCCGGGCCATCCACCATTAGCACAGACATTCCGCGCTGAATGGCGCCGTGGGCCACCATGAACCACATTTCGTCCTTGAACGAATCCAAACCACCAAAGCACATCAGCACCGGCTGTTGCGCAGCAGGGTTCACGGGTGAACGCAGGAAGTAGGCATAAAGGAATTTGCCATCCAAGTAAGGCACCTGCACTTTCTCCAGCTTGGGGCTCAAATACTGCCCCCATTTTTCAGTGCATGCTTCTAGCTTGTCGAACACCTGCAGTCGGCGTGGATCTTCACCCTCCAACCAGAACTCGGCTTCACGGTAGTAATCCACGGCTCGCAGCCAGCAATTCTGTGCGGTGACTAGGTGACCTTTACTGTCTTCTGCATCCCCGCGTTTATGGTTGCGGTCTGCAATATGTAGCCATTCGCGATACCAAGACTCGGAATCAGACGGATCAATTCGCGCCCCAGCTTGGAATATCTCGCTGATGGCTCCTCCGCCCTCTTGTGTTTCACCCAATGCACGACGAAACTGGTAGGACATCCAAGGGTAATCAGGCCAGTGATGCCAGCCATAGGGCTTGTAATGCGCTTCCTTACGATCCAACACTTCATTGATCAGTTTGTTTTCCATGCAAGCTATCTCCTGAGCGCCAGCGGCGTGAAGTCTAAGTAAGCACTCTTGCGGCAATCGATGATCTGATGCCGCAACAGATTCAGAAATCGGGTTTGGGCTGTGTCTGATACCAGTCGTGAATTTGCTCGCCGGTATAAAAGGCAACATCTTCGTGCTCGGCGATGTACTGACACAGCGCATCCAGCGCGCCAATGCGGTGCGGCACGCCCGTTAAGTAGGGGTGAATGCTGATCGCCATCACCCGTGCCGAGTCGGTGCTTTCGGCATATAGCTGGTCGAACTGCAGCTTGCCGCGCTTGAGCAGCTCGTCAGACGTATGCAGTTGAACCGCGCTTAAGACCACGTCGTTCAGTTCAACCGTATAAGGCACTGAAGTAATGGGCCCGTGCTCAGTTTTAAGATGCACAGGTTGATCGTCCAGCACCCAGTCAGCCACGTATTCAATACCGGCCTGCGCCAGCAAATCTAAGGTAACGGCGGTTTCGGTCAGCCCGGGGCTTTCCCAACCGCGCGGGGGTTTGCCCGTGACTTGGCGTATCGCTTCAATGGTGTCGTGTATGGCTTGCTTCTGGTCTGGCACCTTGTGCATGGGGCCTTGGAGGAAACCATGGCCCATGAATTCCCAATTCAACTCGTGCGCCGCTTGGGCGATGCGGGGGTAAGCCGTGCAAACAGAACCGTTAATCGCCAAGGTAGGCGTAATGTGATGACGTTTAAGCACCTCGACAAATCGCCAGAAGCCCACGCGCATGCCGTATTCATGCCATGCCCAATTAGGGATGTCGGGCAAGAGCGCTTGCCCCATAGGAGGCGGTAAAACGGCACGCGGCATGGCATTGTCGTGGTGCCAATGCTCTACGTTGACAATCACCCAAACCGCCATCTTTTTGCCATGGGGAAGCACTAACTTCGGGCGATCCACTATGGCGCTATACGGGGCCCGCATAGGGGCCGTCCAGTCTCCGGGCATTCGCGTTTCTCCTGATGCAAATTCAATCAATTTGTCTTTTAATAAACATAATTTCCGTATATTCAACTAGTTTGAATTTATTGAAACTTGGTGTTTATACTTATGATCTTTCCAATTGCTACACAAGGAGATCCTCCATGACGGGTTCTGCTCCGCGCTCCAAAGAGGACTTTGATGACGAGATGGCGCTCTCGGAAACTTTGGTGGGTTCACGGATCAGGCATGCCCGAATCTCACGTGGGCTGACGCTGCAACAGCTGGCCGCCTTGGTTGACTGTTCGACCAGCCTGCTCTCCAAAGTTGAGAACCGCAAAGCCAATCCGTCCATCCCCATGCTGCACAAAATCTGTCGGGCCTTGGGCACCAACATTGCGCTCTTGTTCGCCTCTGCGGAAGACCGCGATACCGTGGTACTGCGTGCAAACGAGCGGCCTGTGCTAGCTACCGACCAGATGCACAACGGCATAGGCATTACGCTTGAGCGTTTGATCCCTGCCTTGCCAGGTAATCTGCTCCAAGGTCATATCCACATCGTTCAGCCCGGCGGCTACAACGATGGCACGCTAGAGCACGAGGGTGAGGAAGTCGGCTATGTGCTGGAAGGCACGCTGGAGATCGTGGTGAACGGCAAGAAATATTTAGTTGAGGCCGGAGATTCGTTTTTCTTTCATTCCGATCTGCCTCACAGCTACCGTAATCCCGGCGACTGTGTCACCCGTATTGTGTGGATCAACACCCCCCCAACGTTCTGAGGCGCTTTGTTCCCTGCACTTACTTACCAGGAGTCCATTCATGTCATTGCCACGCGTTAAAGTTGTTGTTCTGGGCGGCACCATCACCATGGCACCGAGTGCGCAAGCAGGCATCACGCCTACACTCAGCGGCGAAGCTTTACTGGCGCAAATCCCGTCGCTTAAAGAGATTGCGAGTCTCGATGTCGTTACGCCTTTTCTGAAGCCGGGCGCCTCGATTACGCTAACTGAAATCGCTGAGCTGGCCCAAGGGTTTGCCCAAGATGACGCGGATGGCATTGCAGGTATTGTGATGGTGCAAGGCACCGACACCATTGACGAAACCAGCTTTCTGATCGACTTGCTTTATCAAGGTCATGCGCCTGTCATTGTCACGGGCGCCATGCGCGGTGCTCATGCCTTAAGCGCGGACGGTCCCAGCAATTTGCATAACGCCATCAGTGCAGCTGCCGACCCTAAGACTCGAGATCTGGGCTGCTTGGTTCTGCTTAACGAGGAACTGCACACTGCAGCCAACGTTGAAAAAATGCACAAAGGCTTGGTCTCTTCTTTTCAGTCACCCAATGGCGGGCCCATAGGCTATTTTCTAGAAGGTCGGCTCCGGCTACTACGTCGTCCTCAGTCACGCCCCAACTTGCGCTTAGCGGCTTCCTCATTTCCGACCGTCTGCATTGCCAAACCCTGTCTGGACGAAAACCCGGCCTTGCTGAACGCTTTACCCAGCTTGGGCTATAGCGGCGTGGTCGTTGAAGCCATGGGTGTGGGCCATGTACCCGGCCAAGTGCTCGATGCCTTGCATGCACTCACCCAAAGCCTTCCCGTTGTGCTCGCCTCCCGGGTGACCGGCGGGCCGGTGTATACGAACACCTACGGCTTTCCCGGTTCAGAGATCGACCTTATTAAACGTCTGGGCCTGATTCCTGCTGGGTGGCTCTCCCCCCAGAAAGCGCGTTTATTGCTGACTCTTTGTTTAGCCAGCGGCATGAAGAAGGACGACATCGAAAGCGCCTTTGCGCAGTTCGACCCACGGTAGTTTTTTCAGTTTGCAATGAGGATGGGTAGGTGGGCATAGGATTCGCCAACCAAAATTCGCCCTCTTTTGATCCGGTCGCAAGCCCAGCCTTGCTGCCTGCCCACGATATAATCCTGCAGTGCGCACACTCACTCACGACATGACCTCTGACCCCGACTCTACCGTTGCCATTATCGGAGGCGGGCCGGCGGGTCTGATGGCGGCCGAGGTATTGGCGCGCAACGGCCACACGGTTACCGTTTACGAAGCCAAGCCTTCGGTTGCACGCAAGTTTCTTCGGGCCGGTATAGGCGGCTTGAACATCACCCATAGCGAAGATTACAGCCTGTTCTGCACGCGCTACGGGCCTGCGCAGCCACAGCTGCAAGCCATGCTCGATCACTTTCCGCCCACGGCTTTACGCGCCTGGGTCGAGTCGCTGGGCATCACAACCTTTGAAGGCTCTTCAGGGCGAGTGTTTCCTGAAGGCATGAAAGCCGCGCCTTTGCTGCGCGCCTGGGTGCAGCGCCTGCGTGGTCTGGGCGTGCGCTTTCAGTTGCGTCATCGCTGGACAGGTTGGAACGCGGCCTATGCCCTATCGTTTGAAACACCGGACGGCCCGGTAGAAGCACGGCCCCAGGCTACGGTGCTTGCCTTGGGCGGCGCCAGTTGGCCGCAGCTGGGCTCAGACGGCGCTTGGGTGCCTTGGCTACAAGCAAGGGGCGCAAATATTACGCCCTTGCAAAGTGCCAACTGCGGTTTCGATGTAACGTGGAGCGAGCATCTACGTGAGCACCATGCAGGGGCGCATTTAAAGACCGTGGCTTTACGATTTACCGACTTGCAGGGCAAGACGCACGAGCGACGTGGCGAGCTTATTATCAGTCAGCACGGCGTAGAAGGCAGTTTGATTTACGCCTTCTCACGCAGCTTGCGTGAAACCCTTCAGGCTCAAGGTAGCGCAAGCTTCACGCTAGACTTGGCGCCCGATCGCAGCCCAGAGCAAGTGCTGGCCGGCGTGCAATATCCGCGTGGAGCCCGTTCGCTTTCCAGCCATCTGAAAACCCGACTGAATATTTCCGGCGTAAAAATGGCTTTGCTTTGGGAGGTTATGGGGGCACAAGCGGCCACTGACCCGGTGCGCATGGCGCGTTATATCAAGGCCTTACCGATTACAGTGAATGCCACTCGGCCTTTGGCCGAAGCCATCAGTACGGCGGGCGGCGTGCGCTTCGAAGATCTGGACGAGCACCTGATGCTCAAGGCCCTGCCCGGCGTATTTTTAGCGGGCGAGATGCTGGATTGGGAAGCGCCCACTGGTGGATATTTATTATCCGCCTGCTTGGCCCAGGGACGTTGGGCCGGGGAAGGCGTAGCCGCTTGGCTGAACCAAACAAGCTAGCCTTCTAAGCCGGCTTAGTGTTTGGCGGCGACTGAGCCGCCGGTACGCCTAGGTTTAGCCAAACGGCCTAACAGCTTGACGCGGTCTTCTATCTTGAAGGCTGCTCCAGAAGCCACGAGAGGTAGTGAGAGCGTTAAGGATGGGGAGTAAGGCAAGCAAACCTGCAGCCAGCCATAACAGCTCTACCCATGCCCTTTTGTCGAACACGTTATGCACGTAAAGACGGAACATGGCTGACTTGCCTCCCACCTTAGTGCGATAACGTGCACCCACATCCCAATGCGTCCCGTTAGGAATACTTTGCAGGTTGGCCGTATCCACATACTGTTTGCTGGTGTGCACGACTTGAGCCGACAGTGTCAAACCCGGCAAAGCTCTGACATCCCATTCGCCACCCAGATTCAACTGCATGCGCGGCGTACCCGGCGCATCATTACCCTCGTTCTCGCCAGTGGGCGTACGCGTAATGCGCGCCTGATTGAACATCGCACCACCCAGCAAGCGTATGCCGCGGTATGCTGGTTTTCAATCATCTCGCTGGTGCAGACGGTACTGTTGAACGGGGTGTCCATAAAGCCCATATTGCCCAGCCCCCCTACGCGACGGCCCGTGGCCACTTGCCCGCCCGCATATGCCTCAGGCAAGCCCCCGCTAGCCCCACGGACCACCAGTGCCTCCAAAATGGTGACGCTGTCATCGCCTTGATCAGGTGCCCTCAGCGTGTAAACGCCATTGCCCGATGGCAATACCTGTACGCCAGTTGCCCACCACATCAGGCGCACTAGGCACACGCGCCTGTTGGCCGGTCACACTGTCTACGGCTACCGCTTCCCCGGCCTGTTTGCGTATGAACAAGCTTGAGGCCGTCTCGTAAAGCTCAAACGTACGGGAATCAGGCCTCATGATCAGCATCCTTTTGGGCTGTGACCGTGTATTCGGCCTGCGGGTAATTGACAAGCAATCGGCAGTACGCCATTGCCTGCGAGATAAGCTTGTTCACCAAGGCACGCGAAATGTGCATGCGAGCGGCGATTTCTTCATAAACCAAGCCATCAAAACGATGCAGCACGAAGGTCTCACGTTGCCGCTCGGGTAATTCTTCCAGGGCCTGCGCCGCACCGCCACATAGATATTAAGCCCGCTCATTAATACGCCGAAAATGCAATATTATTAATGATTCTCATTTATTACAAAAAGCGTGAATCATACGTTTATGTGTGCAGGTCCATCAATTGCTCTTTCCCTCCACAGCGTCGTAAACGTATGGATGTCATCATGCACCCGAGCGCCAAACAAGCTGCTGCGGATTCTTGACACTGTTTTAGCGTTGCACTCTGGATGTCACTCTGGGAGTTTGCTATAAAACCGGCTATGGCAAATTTCTACCCAACACCCAAGTCAGCGCTGCGCTGCTCTCGCTTGTGCGCGGCGGCTGCCCTCAGCATCCTCATTTCAGGGTGCTCTCTTCTGAATTTCGGCGACTCTGGTTCGACCAGTCACAACGCAAGTCACAACGAATGCCGCGTCACTCCCAAGCAATGCATGTACAACGGCCCTTACGAGCCCGGTGAAAGGCAATATGCCGAAGAAGAAGCCCGGCGTTTGAACCGTGCATCGCTGGAGAAACTACGCCGTAGCGGAATCAGGTAAAGAAGCAAGGGTTTCTACCTAGTTATACTTCTTGTCCCTCTACGGAATAAAACAGCATGAAAAAAATTTCAGCAATCACCACCGGCGTCATTGTCGTCGGTGCCGCCGGCTGGCTAGGCGCAAGTTGGTACACAGGAAAAACGCTAGAAGCACAGTACCAGCGGTACGTGGTCGACGCCAACCAAGAACTGCAACGCTTATCCCCCCTGTTCAAGCTACGCATAGACCCCGTGAGCTACGACCGGGGCTGGTTCTCTAGCCAGGCGCGCTACAGCCTATCCCTCGAAGAAGACGAACTCGCTTCAGGCGATGCCAAGACCAAGCAGATTAGCTTCGATACCCATATCGAACACGGCCCCTTCCCAAAAAGCGCCTTGGCGCGTGGCATTCTTGTTCCGCGCTTAGCCTTTGCCCACACTCAGTTAGTGCAAACGCCTGAACTCAAGAAGCTGTTTGACGCTTTCAAAGGCGTTACCCCGCTTTCCAGCGAAGACATCATCAGCTACAGCGGCACGGTCTATCACGCCTCGCGTATTGCCCCGCTGCAATTCACGCAAGACGACGTGGCGCTGGATTTCAGCGGCATGACGATGAATGGCACCTTCGATGTACGTAAAAAGGCCTTCACGGGCGCAGCACTGATCGAAAAACTGGCCATGCGCAGCACAGACGACGACGGCATGAATATGCTCTGGTCTGGCATTTCCCTGGATGCCGCTTCCGAGATGGGCAAATTCGGGATGGCCGTGGGCGACACGAGCTTGAAGATGAAACGCCTGGAAATCTTGATGCCCGAAGAGGAAACCAAGCTTTCTATAGATGACTTTTCTTACAAGACAAAAGTCAGCGAAAACACTGACACTTTCTCGATAGTGGCATCGTACGAAACCGGCAACATTCATTACAACGACATCCCGCTAGGCAGCGGGCTTGCCGTGGTGAAGTTTGACCAGTTGGACGGCCTGGCATCCAAACAATTGCTGGAAACCCAGCAGCGGATCATGGGCGACCTTGCCAAAGAGAATGCCGACGACCTTGAGCAATACAAATCTGTAGTGGAAAAAAGCTTGCGCAGCCTGCTGGCTCGCCAGCCGGTTATCAGCCTACAGCCCATCAGTTGGAAAACCGACAAGGGCGAAAGCAGCTTTAACGCCACCGTGCAGTTTCAGATGCCCGAGACCTTTGAAGACATCCCATTACGCGAAGCGTTCATTCAAGCCATCAAACGCATAGACGCAAAGCTAGTGGTTTCCAAGCCTATGGTAGAGGGCATGCTGACTCAGTACGGCATGCTTCACGAGTCGCTACCTGCCGCTGAGGCTGCAGCCGAAGCGCAAGAGCAAGTGCGCGATGCTGCCGGCCTTGCCGAGATGATGAACGTCGGCAAGAACGATGGCGACAATATTGTCTCTACCTTCGTGTTCGCTGATCAGGTTGGAAGCCTGAATGGCACGGAAATGTCTGCTGAAGAACTGCAGGAGTGGCTGGGCATCTTCGAAGATGACGATGACGAACTGGCTTTTGAGGCGGAAGAGGATTACGACGCCGACGAGTACGCAAGCACTGCCGCCCTCGAGTTGTTTACCGGCTTCGACCTAGACAACCTAGTCAATCTTGCTGATGATGAAGGGCAATCCGTCACCATCGACACCGAAGGCGGCGCCCCGGTCTTGCATCTCGACCCAGCACAAGTAGGGGCCGATGCCTTATACATCAATATGATGTGCGCGATGGGCACCGACAATTGTGAAGATCTGGTGTTCGTAGCGGAATACAAAACCGACAGGCCCGTGCCCTTGCGCCAGATCAATAGCTGGAATCAGCGCTATCGGTGGATTCGCGCCTATCTGAACGATGAAGGCGTGAGTGTGCTGGAAATGGACTTGAACGCGGAAGGCGGCATAGGCGCTGAAAACCTGCGCATGCTGTACAACACCTACATGAGCATCGCCAGCGATTTCGGCCAATTCGTAAGGGAGTAAAGCCCCTTAGTCTCTGCTCGTCTGGAGGCCGCCTAACCAGGCTTCCAGACGTTGCAGAGCAAGCTGCAATTGCTGTGCCGACGAGGCATAAGACAAGCGCACATAAGTATCGGCACCTAACGGCCCAAAATCTTTACCCGGTGTAAGCGCCACATGTGCGTTCTCTAGGGCTTGTTCACAAAACTGCCAAGCCCTCATGCCTGTACCACTGACATCAAAATACACATAGAACGCGCCATCAGGCGGCACCGGTACCGGCAAACCTATACGTGCCAAGCCCTTTAACACTAAGTCACGCCGCGCGGCCAACTCGACCCGACGCGCCTCACATACGGCAAGCGACTCCGACGTAAAGCACGCCAGCGCGGCATGTTGCGACAAAGTGGGTGGGCAAATATAGTAGTTCTGTGCCAAGCGCTCTAGCGCCGGCACCATAGCTTCGGGCACCACACACCAGCCCAGCCGCCAGCCTGTCATACCAAAGTACTTGGAAAAACTGTTCACCACGATAGCTTGCGTATCGTAGGCCAACACCGTAGCAGGTGCCCGCCCCTGCTCATCGTGATCCCCCAGGTTCAGATAGATCTCATCGACCAGTCGCCAAGCGTCGTGCGCTTGTGCCCAGGCACAGATCGCTTGCAACTCACTTGCAGGCACCGAAGTGCCGGTGGGGTTGGAAGGGGTGGCAATCATCAAGCCCCGTGTCTTGTCGCTCCAATGCGCCCGAACCGCAGCCGCATCCAGCTGAAAATGCGTGCGCGCATCAGTGGGAATCAGTTTTACATTGGCCCCAAAGCTGCTTAGAAATTGCCTGTTGCAAGGGTAGGAAGGGTCTCCAACCAGTATTTCATCGCCGGGGTCGACCAAGGCGGCAGTAATGAGCAACAACGCAGCCGAAGCACCGGCCGTCACCACGACCCGCGACGAATCAATCGATACGCCGTGAACATCACGATAAAAACCCGCGATGGCTGCACGCAAGGCCGGTAACCCCAAAGCGCCCGTATACGCCAGCGCTTGCGTATCAAGCAACTGATGCGCCGCCTGTATCACCGCAGGTGGCGCACCAAAATCGGGCTCTCCCAGACTCAAGCGGATGACGTCATGACCTTGGGCTTCAAGGGCCGCGGCGCGCTGGCCGAACTCCATGGCATAAAACGTAGAGACGGCCTGGGCACGCTGGGAAAGCTTCATGGGTGTGAACTTAATAGAATCAGTGAATGCGTTTGGGCGCAGCAATATGCACGCCCTAACGCATGGTACTGCAATTCTATTTGCTCACCAGTGCGCCTTGCCCCACGCGCCCGGGAGCCCTTGGCTTATGATGTAGCCCGCATAACCAAGGCTACGGAACACTTATCTTGAAGATAAACCGGCACGAGGTGGCGCTGGTAGGCATCACGATGATCTGGGGGGCAACCTTCCTGATCATACAGTTGGCCATGCAGCACAGCGGCCCGCTATTTTTTGTTGGCTTACGCTTTTTAACAGCAGGCCTGATCAGTGCCGTGCTGTTTCGCCGCGCCCTGGCAGGCATGACCCGGCAAGACTTGCGGGCTGGCCTGTTGATAGGCAGTTTTCTGTTCGCCGGCTACGGCTTACAAACTTATGGCTTGCAAACCATCAGCAGCAGCCAATCTGCCTTTATCACTGCCATGTATGTCCCTGCCGTGCCTTTGCTGCAATGGCTGGTCTGGCGACGCCCGCCAAGCTTCATGAATCTGGTGGGAGTGGCACTGGCTTTCTGCGGCTTGATTCTGCTGGCAGGCCCTACAAGCGCAAGCCTGCATATGAGTTTGGGTGAGTGGGCAACGCTGCTGGGTGCTCTGGCCGTCGCTGCCGAAATCATTCTTATCGGCCACTATGCCGGCAAGGTCAACCTACGCCGCGTCACGACTTTACAGCTGTTGGTAGCCGGCATATTGGCCTGGTTGCTGATGCCGCTGGCCGGAGAAAACATTCCTGCATTTTCTTGGGTGTGGCTATCAGCCGCAGTGGGGCTAGGTGCCGCCAGCTGCCTAATACAACTGACCATGAACTGGGCACAAAAAGACGTTTCGCCCACTCGTGCAACCTTGATATACGCCAGCGAGCCCATATGGGCCGGCATCATAGGCCGCATCGCGGGCGACCGCCTGCCGGGTGTGGCCCTGTTCGGAGGCGCTCTCATCGTACTGGGGGTCATCAGCAGCGAGCTGAAGCTGAGGCGGCGCAAGAAGCCATCGCGCTGAAGGCTTCATTACCGCACCGTTACAATGGCCAGACTTCCTTAACGAAGACTGTGCGCGAATGTCATTCACTTCAATGCTGCGTCTCGCCCCTTTCCTGGTTCTTTTCATGAGCCTGGCCGCTTGTCATCAAGCCGAGCCCAACCCTCCCGCACCGACTCGGGTGCGAGTACAAACGCTAGAAGCCGAATCCTCGCCCTCCGCCAGGCCATCTTTGCCCGGCACTGTTGCGGCACGCGTGGAAAGCACCTTGTCCTTCAGGGTGGGAGGACGCATAGTCAGTCGCCCCGCCGATATCGGCCTAAGACTGGAGCGTGATGGGCTGGTCGCCCAGTTGGATCCAGAGCCCTTCAAGCTGGCTGTTGACGAAGCCACCGCGCAAGTGGCGCAAGCCCGACTGTCACTTGAACGCAGTCGGCGCGATGTCGCCAGGCATCGCGAACTCGTGGACAAAGGCGCCATTGCTCGTGCCGATTTTGATGCCCTGGAAACTGGCCTAGGGAATGCCCAGGCACAGTATGAGGCCGCCAAGAGCCGCCTGGGCCAGGCTCGCAACAATCTGGCTTATGCAGACCTCTCCATACCCACAGACGGTGTGGTAACGCAGGTTCACGCTCAAGTGGGCCAAGTCGTGGCTGCCGGCACCCCCGTCGCCACCATTGCCTACGATGGCGCCCGAGAAATCCAGGCCGATGTCCCCGAGAATCAGATTGCCGGCCTGACGTCCGGCGCCCCCGCTGAGGCCGTGCTCCTAAGCGCTCCCGAATCGCGCTTGCAAGGGCACATCCGAGAGATTTCCCCAGTGGCTGACCCAGCTACCCGCACCTACCGCGTTCGTATCACTTTGCAAGACATGCCTGAAACGGCCAGGCTGGGTATGACGGCTTCCGTGCACCTTGGCCCATCGGGCGCTCTCACTGCTTCTAGCCAGTCTCGTTTTCGGCTGCCTCTTGGCGCACTGACCCAAGAAGGTGGGCAAACCGCAGTTTGGGTGCTGCCCGAAGGAGCCGACACGCTGGAACTCAGGCCCGTCACGGTAGAGCGCATGAGCTCGGACCACATCATTGTCAATCAGGGCCTGCAAGCCGGTGAGCGCGTTGTCACAGCAGGGGTGCACAGGCTGGACGCCGGTATGAAGGTACAAGTTTGGGACGGGCGCTTGCCATGAGGTTCAACCTCTCGGCCTGGGGTCTGCGCCACGCCCAACTGGTGGTGTTCGGGATGATTCTGTCGGTAGTCTTGGGGGTATTGGCCTACTTCGACTTGGGACGTTCGGAAGACCCGGAAATGACCATCATGGTCATGGTGGTAGACGTGGCCTGGCCGGGCGCCACCACCACTGAAATGCAGCAGCAAGTCGTCGAGAAAATCCAGCGCACCTTGCAAGAAGTCCCCTTGTACGACTACACACGCAGCTATGTGCGCCCCGGAAGGGCAACGATGTTCCTGACGCTTAAGGATTGGGCGAAAAAAGATCAAATTCAGGAAAGCTGGTATCAAGCCCGCAAACGCGTCGGTGATATTCGCCACACCCTGCCCGAGGGCGTGATAGGCCCATTCTTCAATGACGACTTCGGCGACACCTTCGGTTCCATCTACGTCTTTCATGCAGACGGTTTCGACCATGCGCAAATGAAGCAGGTACTGCTCTCGGCCCGCGAGCGCTTGCTGCAGGTACCCGATGTTTCTAAAGTGCAGTTGCTGGGGGTACAGGAACAGAAGTTCTACGTGGAGTTCAGCCCAGCGCAATTGGCACAGTTGGGTCTGTCACCCACACAGCTGCTCTCCAGCCTGCAACAGCAGAACATCGTGATGCCCGCCGGCATCATCGAAGGGCCGCGTAGCCGCATCGCCATGCGAGTAGAAGGCGCTGTGAAATCCGTGGAAGATATCGAGCAGATTCCTATTGCCGTTGGTGGGCGCAGCATGCGTCTGGGAGACGTCGCCAGCGTCTCACGAGGCTATGTAGATCCTCCTGAGTCCGCCATGCGCCGAGACGGGCAAGCCGTTACCGCACTGGCGGTCTCCATGACCGAAGGCGGTGACATTCTGGGCCTGGGGCAAAATCTGGATGCTGCCATCGCGCAAGTTCAGGCCGAGCTTCCCGCCGGCATCATCATAGAAAAAATCGTCGATCAGCCCACGCTGGTAGACCATTCCATCAACGAATTTTTGCTGCATTTTCTACTGGCACTGGCCATCGTGCTGGCCGTCAGCCTGATAGCCTTAGGCTGGCGCACCGGCCTGGTGGTGGCACTCTCGGTGCCCCTGGTACTGGGCATCACCTTCTTCATCATGTGGCGCATGGGCATACATCTGCATAGGGTATCGCTGGGCGCTTTGATTATTGCGCTGGGCTTGCTTGTCGATGACGCCATCATCGCGGTCGAGATGATGCAGGTAAAGATGGAGCAAGGCTGGGAACGCGCCAAGGCGGCCTCTTATGCCTGGACGTCCACGGCCTTTCCTATGCTCACCGGCACCTTGATCACCGCAGCGGGCTTTGTCCCAGTGGGTTTTGCTCGCTCTTCTACCAGCGAGTTCACCCAGTCTATTTTTTGGGTAGTCACTCTGGCCTTGCTGGTTTCGTGGCTGGTCGCGGTCTTGTTCACACCTTATTTGGGTACCTTGCTGCTGCCCGACATGGCCAAACATCACGAACGCGACACCCGCTGGACTCGCTTCAAACAAAGGCTTATGAATTGGCTGACGCATCGCATCGCCTGGAGCGTCAGCCATCGCAAAACCGTGCTGGTGGCAGCCTTGCTTGCCTTCGTGGCCGCTTTGGGTGCTTTCCGGCTGGTGCCCCTGCAGTTCTTTCCGGACTCCCCCCGTGAAGAAGTTCTGGTCGACCTGCAACTTGAAGAAGGGGCCAGTTATGCCGCCACGCTGGCCGAAACCAAGAAGTTAGAGCAATGGCTTGCAGATGACCCGCGCGTGCGCGCCGTCACCGCCTACGTGGGCAGCGGCTCTCCGCGCTTTTACCTGGCCTTGGAACCCGAGCTGCCCAAGCCCAATTACGCGCAACTCATCATCTATCCCCACGATCTTGAACAGGGCAACGCCCTGGCTGCCAGCTTGCAAGAACACGTCGCTGCCGAGTTTTCCCATCTGCGATCACGCGTATACCGGCTGGAACTGGGCCCTCCGGTAGGCTACCCGGTACAGTTCCGTGTTAAAGGTGCAGACCCAGACACCGTGCGCGACATCGCCGGCCAAGTCCGCGATATCGTGCGCAACCACCCCAACACGCGTGACGTTAATCTTCAATGGAGCGAACGCAGTAAAGCCTTGCGTTTTCGCATAGACCAAGATCGTGCCCGCGCCTTAGGCGTCAACAGCCAAGACGTCGCCATGACGCTTCAAGCCATGCTAAGCGGCCAAACCGTCACGCAGGTACGCGACGGCAACGAGTTGATAGATGTGGTGGCGCGCGCTCGCGCCGACGAACGCCTGGACGCCGAGCAATTGGGGAGCTTGGCCGTGCATACAGCCACGGGCCGTAGCGTGCCCCTCAGCCAAGTCGCCGATATCGAGCCCGTGCTGGAAGAAGGCGGCTTGTGGATGCGTGATCGCTTACCGAGCTTGGGCGTGCGCGCCGATGTCAGCGGTGCCCAGGCACCGGATGTCTCTGCCGAGATACGCTTGGCGCTACGCGAGCTGGAAGCCAACTTGCCTGTGGGCTATGAAATTCAAGAAGGCGGGGTCGCCGAAGAAAGCGCCAAGGCCAATGCCGCCATCGGCCTGGTAGTGCCGGTCATGCTGCTGCTCTGGGCCATTTTCTTGATGCTGCAGTTACAGAGCTTCAGCCGCATGTTCATGGTACTGCTGACGGCTCCGTTAGGTATGGTGGGTGTTACCTTGGCCCTGCTGGTCACGCAAATGCCTTTCGGTTTCGTGGCCACCTTAGGGGTCATCGCTCTGGCAGGCATGGTCATGCGCAACGCAGTCATCTTGGTAGAACAGATAGATCGCGACATTGCTGAAGGCGAATCGCCTCGCGACGCCATTATTCACGCTACGGTGCGCCGCACCCGTCCCGTCGTGTTAACGGCCCTGGCCGCCATACTGGCAATGATTCCGCTCACCATTTCAGCCTTATGGGGCCCCATGGCCGTTTCCATCATGGGCGGTTTGGCTGTGGGCACGGTACTGACACTGATCTTTGTACCCGCCCTGTATGCGGCCTGGTTTCGTGTAGAGGCCTAGGTTTCAAGCGGGCTGCGTCCACCGGTGCTGGTTTAGAATGGGCTCTGTTCGAATCACTCAATGGAGCGATCATGAGCAGTGCCATACGCCTGACACAATACAGCCACGGCGCCGGTTGCGGTTGCAAGATTTCCCCTAAGGTACTGGAAACCATTCTGGCCGGCAGCGGCGCACAGAATCTTGACCCCAACTTGTGGGTGGGCAATGCTTCACGTGATGACGCAGCCGTCTACGCCATAGACGAAGACCGCGGTGTGGTCTCAACGACCGACTTTTTCATGCCCATAGTCGACGACCCCTTCGATTTTGGCCGCATCGCCGCCACCAATGCCATCAGCGATATCTACGCTATGGGCGGCTCGCCCCTTATGGCCATCGCCATACTGGGTTGGCCTATTAATGTCTTGCCGCCCGAAGTCGCACGCGATGTCATACGCGGCGGGCGTGCCGCCTGTGATGAAGCCGGTATCCCTTTAGCTGGGGGGCATTCTATAGACGCCCCCGAACCTATCTTCGGCCTGGCTGTTACCGGCATGGTGCAAAAAGCCCATATGAAGCGCAACGACACCGCCACAGCAGGCTGCAAGCTGTACCTGACAAAACCGCTGGGCATAGGCGTGCTAACCACCGCTGAAAAACAATCCAAACTACGCGATGAAGACGTGGGTTCCGCACGAGACTGGATGTGCAAGTTGAATACGGCAGGCAGCGCATTTGGCAAGCTGGCCGGCGTCACAGCCATGACGGACGTCACCGGTTTTGGCCTGTTAGGCCATTTGGTAGAAATGGCCGACGGCAGCGGCGTCAGTGCCCGTATCCGCTTCGACCAAGTACCACGGCTGCCTGGCGTCGACTATTACTTGGCGCAAGGCTGCGTGCCAGGCGGTACCGGGCGCAATTTCGATAGCTACGGCCAACGCATTGCGCCCTTGCCTGATGCGCAGCGCGACCTCTTGTGCGACCCGCAAACCAGTGGGGGCCTGCTGGTGGCCGTGACTCCCGAAGGTGAACGCGAATTCCTGCAAATGGCGACCGGTTTGGGCCTGAACCTGCAAGCCATAGGCGAGCTGACGACTAAGCAGACACATGCCGTCGTGGTGGAGTGATTCCCTCGGGGATAACTGCTAGAATCAAGCCGCCCAGGGCGCGAGAGCGGCCCTGAAAGCCAACATGACAAAAAGACGCGGATTCCATCTGTCGGATACGCCGCTTTGCAAAAGCATAAGCATCAAGGGGAACACATGTACTACGTCATTCTTACGCTTGCAGCCATCCTTATCGGCCTTTCCATCGGTGCCCTCGCCAGCCGCCATAGCAAAGCCTTGATGATCGGCTCTTTGGTAGCGATAGCCTTGGGCATCGCCACGCTGCTTACCGGTTCGTGGCACCTGGTGGCTATCGGCGCCGCCATCTATTTGCTCACGCAACTGGCGCCGCGCGATAGCCGCGCCCGCGCCTAATAAGCCCGCAGCCACCGCCGGCTACTGGCCGGCGGCAGGCAATAAAGGCGCCACCACCATCAACAAGACATTGATGGTGATAAAAGAGCTCAGCGTAGCCACCAGCAAAGTCGCCGCAGAAAACTCCTCTTGCTCGTACTGTTGGGCCAAGACCGTCACGACGACAGCCATAGGCATAGCCGCGTTAACCACGGCAGCAATGCCCAGCCTTGGGTCTATGGCGGGCAGCGCCAGCACCAGCAGCCCTACCAGCAAGGGGTGCAGCAGCAGTTTCGCGCCGACCACCGTTATCACATCGCGTATGTGATGCCCCAGCCTTAATCCCACCAAGCTGCCGCCCACCACAAACAGGGCCAAGGGACTGGCCACCATAGACACCATCTGTACGGCCTTGTCGGGTACGGCTGGTAAATGCCAGCCCAAAGCGCGGAACACCAAGCCAAGGCCCAAACCCCACAGCAAAGGATTGCGCACCAAGGACCTGGCAGAACGCATCAGGGCCGCTTTCAGTTTGCCGCTGCCCCCTGCGCTATCGGCATAAGCCAAGCCCAGCGGCATGACGAACAGGTTTTCAATAATGAAGCACATGGCTAAGGCCATCCCGGCAGACGGCCCCAGCAGCTCGTACAGAATGGGAAAACCTATAAAAGCGGTGTTGGACGCCGCTGAAGACATGCCTTGAACCGCCGCCAGCGGCACGCTAGCGCCCCGCACCTTGCGGGCATACAGAATGGTACCCAACATGGCCAGGCCGCTACCTACACCGTAGGCCGCCATATACCCCCATTCGATGTGGGCCTCGGCATGGCGCTGCGTAAGAGCGCTGAACAGCAAGGCGGGCAAGCCGAACATGAAAACGAAACGGCCCAAGGCCCGGGTATCGGATTTTTGCAGCAAGCCGCCACGCACGGCAAAGTAGCCCACGACAATCAGCAAATAAATAGGGGCGGTAATGGTTAAAACATGCAGCATCAAGACTTCCAATCGCCCGCGCACAGCTTAGGCACTATGCCTTGCCTTGACCCCGACCTGATGGTCGGACAGGAGCCTTGCGCGTGTAAGCCGCTTATTCTAGCCAATCGAAGCTGCTGCTGCCGTGACGCGATGCCACCCCAGCCTTTTACCCAGCGTTTTCATAACAACCTGTAGGCTTAAGCAGGCTGTACCGCCACGCACTGCAGCAAAGCCTCTTGAATAAGTTCTGGTTCCAGGTTTTGCCCTATGAAAACCAAGACGGTGCGGCGCGGCTCGTAGGGGCGCCACATCATGCCTGAGCCGATTTGGATCAGGCCTTGCACACCCTGCAGAATCAAACGTGCACGATGCCCTTCGGCATGCAGAATACCTTTGCAACGCCATAAGCGGCTGCCATAGCGCGCTATCAATTTATCCAAGGCCTCGTTCAGACAATCCAGTTGCAAAGCCTCTTGCGATGTGAAAACACAACTGTTGACCTCTTCGGTGTGATGAGCACCCACTTTGCGCCATCGGCCATCCAGTGCGCCCCAGACTTGGCCCTGCAAGGCCCGCCCTATTTCTTCGGGCGGCACATAGTCTGCCGCGAACCCCCTTACTTGAAAAAGATGGTCGCACAGCGTGCTCATTTGAGCTTCGTGCAAATTGCATGCCTGTATGGGCGCCCTAGGATTCCATCGCGCCAAGCCATCTGCTATTGCCGCCGCGTCTTGCGCTTGTGGCAAATCAAGCTTACTGACCACGATGCGGTCGGCATAAGCAACCTGCGCACGAAACTCCAGGCGATCTGCCTGGCTTTGGGCATGTACGGCGTCGACCACTGTGACTATGCCATCCAGGTGAAACATGGATTCAATGGCGGTTTCCGCCAGGAAGGTTTGGATGATGGGCCCTGGGTCGGCCAAACCTGTCGTTTCTATCAGCACCCGATCAAATTCAATGCGTTGATCCCGCGCCTGCGTGGCTAACTCGTGCAAGGCACGCGCCAGATCGCCCCTTACCGTGCAGCATAAACAGCCGTTTTCCAGCTGAATAATGGTTTCTTCGCCGCTGCGGGCAAGAAACTCGGCATCCACCCCCACTTCGCCGTACTCGTTTTCGATAACCGCGACGCGTTCCCCCATGGGTTCGCGCAAGATGCGATTCACCAAGGTGGTCTTACCGCTTCCAAGAAAGCCGGTCAGGATGGTGACCGGAATCGTCATTCTTACCGCCATTTTAGGTCTCCCGAATGCGCTGTACGCTGGCCATCAGGCTCGCCACCTCGGTTTCGGCCGGCACTTCTGTCGCTGTGGCAATCAGGCGCTCGGCGGCATCATCGCCGGGCAAACGAGACCAAAGCTGCGGATCGGCAGGCCAAGCTCGACCATGTGGGCGAGGCATGGCTCCTGGATGCTGCTCTTGAGTGGGGCAGGCTATCGCCTGAGCCGGCCATATCGGCTGGCCGTCAGCCTCTTGTAGCAACACCGAAGCCACACGATGAAAACGCGCCACATTACCCGCCGTTCCCAAGGCCCCCTTCCAGGCGTCCATCAAGGCAGTGTCTTGAGGGGGCGTGTCGTACCACTGCACCATGTGAATCCCTGCCTCTGCGAAGCTACGGACCCAAGACGCCAGCAAGTCGCCGATTTGCTCGAACCTGAGCGCCGCATCTCCGGAGGCGCCATTCTGCTGCTGCCAATGAAAAACGCGACCGGGGCCGTGAAACGCCGCCACAATTACCGGCTCGCTGGTATCCGCTTGCCATTGGCGCACGGCTTCCAGGGCTGCGGCCACCGTGGGGACGCTTTCAAGGTCTGCCCCTGCTTGCGCGGCTCCTGCCAACATGGCTTCGTCCGGCGCGCTGCAAAACACGGTTTCCATGCCTAGCGCACGCCGCAGCTCACCCACGTTCTTACGGATACGGGTGCCGTCTTGCCGCATCTGTTCGACAGAAATGGCTTCTATCTGCGCGGCAACGCCAAACAGCAACGGAGCAAACAAGGGGGCATGAGGCTTGCCCATACCTCGGGATAGATCTTGCATACGTTTACGCCACATATTGCCCCCTTTGATGTCAGGCCCGCAGCAGCGGTGTCACTTCACGTGCGTCAGGCCAGCTACCGTAGTAGCTCAGAATTTCGTCTCGCGGCTTTTGTTGCGACCACTCTTGAACGAACTCGTCATACGGTCGCCCCCGCGCTCTGCGCGCTGCCAGCTCGCGATCCCGCAGCACCTCGGTACCTTGGGTGTCCACGGTTTGCGTGGTTTCGTCCCATACGACTTTATAAACATGCATAGCCGCTTGCGCCGACAAGACATCTTTCACGATATCCCGTCCCACTGCGTCAGCATCCCGGTCTAAGGGGTCTCCATAGCCTGTGCCGCCACAACTGAAGGCAAAGGTAACGACGTCGCCATCCTGGTAAGGGCGTACCGACCGCCCTTGAAACTCGATCTCGTAGTCACCGCCTATGGGGCGCTCGGTCAACAAAGACTGCACATCCATATCCAGGGCTTCCTTGCCGTCCGTCATCATCTGCTTGACGTTGGCATTGCGTATGCCTATGCCCGGCACCGTGCAAGGCGCGTATCCCCCAAACAGCGGCTGCGGCGTCTGCAGCTTGGTGTTGTCGGCAATAGCCATCATGTAAACCGCAGGCACATGGTGGGCCACCCACATCTGAGCCGTGCCTACGCCGCCACGATACTTACCATGCCCGCAGGAGTCCTTCCAGTGGTTGGAAAGAGGTACCAATAAAGGAAATTCGTTCTCTACCTGCTCGGTGTTGGGCGCTCTTCCGAACACGCACCAGGGGAAACCGAAGGCATCCATACCGTCTTCGGTGGGTCGTGCTCCCTGCCCTTCGGTATTGATGGAATAAGCCAACATGTCGGCAAAGGGCGCCCCCCACTGGTTCAAACCGGCCAATACCAGCGCGTTGCCACCGTTGCCCATGGAAGCGCCGCTTTGCTTCCACAGCGAAGTGGAATACATGGCTTTGGCGCAGGCGTTGTGAACCGCGCTCATCACCCCGGTAGAAATCATCACCGAGCACGAGGTGGCTGCCCGAGGATCGGGAGACAGGCAGGTGCGCACGCCAAACTTGAAATCTATGCTGGCGAAAGTGCCGTTGGAGATAGGCAACGAGTGAAACAGATACTCGTAAATGTAGTTGGAAAAGTGTGCAATGGCAGCCTGTGGATGCGCGTTGTAGGGTGAAGGCGTTTCGGGCCCGGTTTCAGACAGGTCGACCAACATGCGGTCACCTTGCTTTTCTATGGTCATGAAGCAACTGCGTACCAAACCCTGCTTAAGGCCCACGGCATCGCTGAAGGTTACGCAGCGATACTTGCCGTCCGGCCACTGGTCGATCAGATCGCGTGCGCCAGCCTCGGCCACTTGCAGCATCTTGCGGAACAGACCAGTCAGGTAATCAGGGCCTTCGCGTTCACATAATTCCAGCAAACGCGTACGCACCCGATCGGCTGTGGTGCACCGCGCCTTAAGGTCTACGGCGATCATGGAAGGCGCACGCAGACCAAAAGCCGTAAACATGGAAACGACATCTTCGTCCAGTTCAAAGTTTCGGCCTATGCGCATGGGAGGCACGTTCATGCCCTCTTCGAAGCGAGAGGTCGCCGACACCGGCATGCCGCCTGGTTCGATGGCGCCGGTTTCTGTCGTGTGCACAAGTGCCGCCGTCCAGGCCACCAGTGTGCCTTCGTAGAAAACCGGCATGCACACCATTTGATCAGGGTTGTGTACACCCCCATACACCGCATCGTTGGCAAACCAGAGATCACCGTCCCGAATCTGGTCGCCATAGGTGTTCTGGATGTATTTGATGATCAGCGGAGGAATCACGGCATGCAAATAGGTGCCGCAAGAACCATTCACCAAGTCGCCCGCTGCCGTCATGATGGCGACCAGCGAGTCCCCCGCCACGCCCATGGCGCAGCGGCATGAGCGGACGAACACATCCATGCCTTCATCCAAAATATCGTTGGTGCGCTGAAAGCCAATTTCGAAGGTGGCCGCGTCTATCTGTTCCGCCAATTCCAGCTCCCGCTGCGAAGCAGGTACCGGCTTAAGCCATTCCAGCTTTTGCTCTAAGGTAGGGATGCCCATGACTCGTTTCTCCTTGAAGGAATAGTTAGACTGCCACCGCGACGCTGGCGGATACGCGCTTGCGCGGCTTGGGTGGCGTCACCGCTTCGAGTACGCCTAGCCCGTGCTCTTCTATGTAAAACTTTTGGCCGGGCGGCACAGTAATGGTGGTCAGCTCGGCCTCTATGACGGCTGGCCCCAGCACCAGGTTGCCGGGCATGAGCTGCTCCCATTGATACACCGGTGTCTGCACCCACGCCTTGGTCTCAGGCCAATAGGCATCCCGAGTCCCCAGTTGCGCTGCCGAGGGGTCTTCGGCCTGCATAGGTTGCACTGCCAATTCAGGCTTCCAGGTGGGCACCGTGACTTTCAGCACAAAGTTATCCAGGTAGACGCCGCCGGGCTTATTCACGACCAGAGGCGAAAAGGCTTGTGAGAACTCGGCCTCGAAGGCGTCGTAGACGGCCTGCGCATCTTCATCGGAACGTATGGCCAGCACAGGGGAAGCGGCCCGCTTCAGATTGACCTGACCGCCATATAGCATGTCCAGCTCCAGTGAGAACACCGCGTCATCGGCATCCAGCCCCTCGCTGGCCAATTCTTGCCTGGCCTTTTCCATCATGGTTTCTACCGTGGCATTGAAGAGCTCGCGGTCTACGACCAGCTCTTCGGTCATAGCCTGCATAAACACCATGCGCCGCGATTGCTCATACATGTGCATGACGTCCATGATGGATGCGCCCATGGCACAAAACACCGGTGCAGCCGGGAACACCACAGCCTTGGGAACATCGCCGCGGAACCCCGCCATGTGGGTGGGCCCCGCCCCGCCAAAGGCAAACAGCACGAAGTCTTCGGGGTGATAACCGCGCATATGCACTTCGCGCTTGATGGCGCCCGCCATGTTCTCGTCCATCACCCGCTTGATCAAAGCCGCGGCCTCTATGGTTTCCACGCCCAGAGGCTCGGCAATTTTCTCGCGTATGGCCTTCTCGGCCTTGGCTTTATTCAGGGGCATACGCCCGCCGTAATAGGTGTCGGGATTGATATAACCCAGCACGACGTCGGCGTCGGTTACGGTAGGTTCGGTTCCCCCCAGGTCGTAGCACACCGGCCCTGGCATTGAACCTGCGCTACGCGGGCCAACCATGAGCCGACCTTGATCCAGGCTGGCAATAGAACCGCCCCCTGCCCCAATGGACAAGGTTTGCATCATGGTGACGTTAACCATCCATTTATCTATGACGGGGCGGAAGGTGTAGTTGCGCACATTGCTCTCTACCACCAAAGCCACGTCGAAACTGGTTCCCCCTACGTCGCCCGCAATCACATTCTTGAAACCCAGTTGCTCGGCAAAATAGGCCGAGCCCATCAGGCCGGCCACGGGGCCGCCGTTGAAGGTGCGGCTAGCGGGTGTTTTAAAGATGTCCGCCGAACCGCCTGAGTTGTGGATCATGAGGAAGGCGCCACGGTATCCTCTGTCGCGCAGCTTGTCCCAGGTGGCGCCGATGTCATTTTGCATGGAGCGCTGCAAGTAGGCGTCTAGCACCGCCGTCATGGTGCGCTCGTACTCACCTATCTTGCTGACCACACTGGAGGACAGCACCACAGGCACAAAGCCGATGTGATATTCCTTGTATTCCTCGCGGATGATTTCTCGCACGCGACGCTCGTGCACCGGGTTCATGAAACTCCACAACAACGACACCACGATGGCTCTAGCCCCCCTATCCATCAGCATGCGCAACTTGCGCCTGACGTCTTCTTCATCCAGGGGCCTGACCACCGCGCCGGCCGAGTCCACTCGTTCACGCACGCCAAAGATCATCTGACGATCGATAAGGGGAAGGGGTTTATTCTGCACCGCGATATTGCGTCGCTCTGAGACGCGTTGACCGTCAGTCCATTGGGCGCCCCGGCCTATCAGAATGGCGTCTTCGTGGCCTTCAGTGGTAAGCAGGCCGATTCGGGGACCTTGTCGTTGAAGCAATCGATTCAGCGCCACAGTGGTGCTGTAGCGAATGATGTCTATCTTGGGTAACAGCTCCTCGACGGACAATCCCACCTTGTCTGCGCCGGCTTCGATGGCATCAAGAAACCCTATGGATAAGTCGTGCGGCGTCGTGGGACATTTGGCGATGATGCGTTCGCCGTTCAGCGTCAGCACCAGATCGGTAAAGGTGCCGCCCACGTCTATGTCTATGGAATGGATAGCCTCTTGGGCATTCGCGTTTTTCATGCCTGCGCTCCTTGGGTGGGTTCGGCCCGCTTGACGCGCACCAACTTACCGTCTTGGATAATGAAATCCCCCTTGGCCAGACGCGCTTTAAGGCTGTCCAGATCCAGTTCGATATCGTGCGTGATGGGGTGGCCGGGCGGCAGGTATTCGGTTTCTATCTGACGCGCGCAATTGGGGCAATAGAATTCCAGTATGCGCACCCAGTCTTTGTCTGGCGCGAAGGTGTAATCGCCCTCTATCACCGGATTGTGTATTTCTTCAGGCATGCGCTCGGCTACCAGGCAACCGCGCTTGTAGTTTTCGCGGGCGCTGATCAAAGGCGAAGAGCAGTCGTGGCAATGCCATTGCTCGGAGTCCAGATCGAGATCCAGATACTCGGTAAAACGGATTCTTTGCGACATATTGTTGTCTCCCAGGAATGAGGCTCAGCTACGCGTCAGGCTGGCGTTACCGTATTCGTCGACGCTCAGTTGCCACGCTGCCGGCACCGGGCACGTCATGGTGGCACCGTTGATGACTGCCGGCCCTTGAACACGGTCCCCGACATTCATGCTTTCCCAACGATGGACCGCCACGTCCTCCCTCTTGCCCGATACGAACTGTGCTTCGCGCTGCTCGGGTTTCGGTGCGGCTGCTTGGGCTTGACGCGCTTGTGCTCCGTGCGCACCCACTACGTAACGCGTAGACAATCGCAACCCCAATGCCTGGCGCCCCTCATGACCTTGAGCCTTTACCGCTTCGTCCAGCTTTGCAAATATCGCAGCCGCCTCGGTAGCTTGCGTGTCTATGCGCACGGTTGCGACTTCTTCGGGGCTCAGCTGCAGATCAAGCTCCCACACCTGATTGGCTTTGGCGGGGTCGAACCCCTCGCCCTTCAAGTCCCGCTCTGCCTGCCGCTGCATTTGCTCTATAACAGGTGTCAGCAATGTTTCGGCCTGAGCTCCCCACTCGCATGCGACGCCCTGCTCGTAGCAATGCACGACATCGGAGATCGCGGAGCCGAAAGTGCTGAACACTGGGCCAAGATCGAAAATGTAAGCCGACGGCATACCCAAACGCTGCGCGACAAAGGCCGCGAACATGGGGCCATTGCCGCCAAAAGCAAACAAGGGAGTGTCTTTGGCTGCCAACCCCGCCTCTGCCAAAATGCCCTCTATGAGTTCGCCCATCATGGCGACGGCCTCATCCCTGATCGCCAAAGCGGCTTGTTCGACAGAGACGCCCAGGGGCTGGGCTATTTGTTTTTCTATGGCTAGGCGGGCGCGCTCTAGCTGCAAACGCCGCCGCCCGCCCAGAAAGTTGTCGCCATCCAGATAGCCCAGCACGTGCAAAGCATCGGTAAGAGTAGGTTGCGTTCCCCCCAAGCCATAGCACGCAGGCCCGGGCGCGGCGCCCATACTGTCCGGCCCCAAAGAAACGGCATCGTTTTTGACTCTGGCCACGGATCCGCCGCCTACGACAGCAGAACGCAACATGGCAAATGAGGTCAGTACGGGAACCTCCATGAGCTCTCCACCGCGCTGGAAGACGGGCTCGCCGCTACGCACGATAGAGGCTTTGGTAGTGGTACCCCCCACATCGAAACACACCACGTTTTCGAAACCGTACAAGCCTGCCATATAGGCACCACCGAAGGTGCCGAACACCGGCCCGGACTCTATGGTGTCAACCGCCTTGGTTTTACCGATGCGCGCCACGCCCCCGCTGGTATGGCCGATCAGCAAAGGGCCGTTCCAGCCGTAGTCGTCCCGCAGCAGATCTTCGGCCTTGAAAAGCGAATTGGCCAACTGGGTATGGGTATAGGCGTTCATGACCGAGTAATGCGCCCGAGTCTGGTCATGGCGCAAGGGGGCCATCTCGCTGCCTAGCAGTACCGGCACCGAGCCTATGATGTGGTCGGGATATTGCTCTTCTATGATTTGCTTGATGTCACGCTCGGCCGTATTGTCTGGAAAGGTGTCTGCCAGACATACGCAAATACGGCGTACGCCGTTCTCAAGCAACTGCTTGACCCCCGCCAGAACATCGGCTGCCGTAGGCTCTTGAGGCAAGCCTATAACGGCGCCATCGGCTACCAGTTCCCCGATGATGGGAGAACGCCCTTCGCCATAAAGTGCGGCCTCTTGCCCCTTGGACACCAGCAAACCAACCTTGGAGCCGCGACGCTCGCCCAATACGTTGGTGGTAATGGTAGACGACCAACGGATAAGATCGACGCGGCGCAAGAACTCGGCCACGCTGTCATACGACATTGCTTTGGCCGCCTCTTGCAGGCAGGCAAGAAAAGACACGGTGTAATCATGTGGCGTGGTGTCCACCTTGAAGGCCAGGCGCACAGCGCCATCCGATACCAACGCATCGGTCATGGTGCCGCCTGTATCAATATCGACAGTGAGCATGCTGTCTCCTTGTGTGGTGATGGTGAGATGCGCTGTTCGCCTCATCTGTGTACACATGGTAGAAAGCTCGCCGCGTCTTCACTATTGGGAACGTTTCCCTAGGGCCTAAAGCAAGCCCGTAGTGCAGTGCAACGCAGGGAAATCACTGATTCCCAGGACTCGTGTAATGGAATTCGCATGCCTACAATCAAGGGGATATGGCTTACCCTACCCAGTCTCCTCCTGCACTGCCGACGCTGCAGCGCCTCTTGTCAGGCATCCCCGAGGTGCCCGGAGACGCGTTGCCCTGGCTGGTGCTGGAAAACACCGTGGTGGGCATCAGCTATATGCGAGAGCGGCGCTTTCTTTGGGCCAACACACGCATGGCCGAAATTTTCGGCTATCGCCCCGGCGAGCTCGAAGGGCAACCGGTTCGCCAGCTTTATGTCAATCAGCGCGCCTACGACGACGTGGGCCTGTTCATGAGCGAGTTTTCCCCAGACGGCTTTTATACCCACGAGCGGCCAATGGCGCGCAAAGACGGTTCGCTGATCTGGTGCCTGATCTCCGGGCGGCTGCTTTCTCCCGGCAACTCCGACTCCCCTTCTATCTGGGTCGTTCAAGACCTCAATGACAAACGGCAGATAGAGGACAGGCTGCGGCGCCTGAATCAAAGGCTGGAGCATACGGTCGAACGCCGCACCCTCAATTTGCGTCGCACCAATGAAGCTCTGCGCTCTGAAATCGAGCAGCGCCGCGAACTTCAGGCCCTGGCAGTCGACAGCCGAGAAAAGTACCGCGCCCTTTTCCGCCACCTTCCGCTGGGCGTGCTGGTGACTGACAGCACGGGTAGCGTAGCCGAGGTAAATCCCACTTTACAGGCGTTGTTGGGCGCCCCTACCCGGCGCCAGCTAGACGCTCTGCTAACAGACGGCCAACGCGTCATTCTGCCTAACGACCAGACATGCTCTTTGGAAACCCTGGTGCAATCCTATGGTCAGGCAGGCGGCCAACAGGTCAATCGCTTCGAGTTCGGCTGGCTGAGATCCAGCGGCAGCCTGCGACAGATCACCGTGATTGCGGCCCCCCTGGCTAGCGACAAGCGAGGCATGGTGTTCACTTTCTCCGACGTCACCGATCAACGTCAGCAGCAGCAGCGTAAGCACGAACAGCAAGCGGCACTATCCCATGCCTCGCGCTTATCGCTAATGGGACAAATGACGTCGGCGCTGGCCCACGAGCTAGGCCAGCCCCTGAATGCCTGCCAAAGCTATCTCAGCGGTATTCGCCATCGGCTCGAAGAAGCGCTCGAGCATCAGCCCGAAGTACGCCAGGCTTTGGATAAAGCGATGCTGCACCTAGAGCAAGCCGGGCAAATCATACGTAACGTCCGCGGGTTCATGTCACGCCAAGCAACAGATTTCGAGCCCACACATCTCGAAAAGCTTATCCAACAAACCTTGGCGTTGATGGAGTTCCCTTTGCGCGATGGCCGTACACAGGTACAGCTGCAGCTGCCCGAAGACGGCATTGCCTTACCGCCGGCTCACTGCCGATCCGTCGAAATTCAGCAGGTACTGGTCAATTTGCTGATCAACGCCATAGATGCCATGGCAGAGTCTCCAGTACCCGACCGTCTCATCCAACTCCACCTCTGCAGCAACGAAGCGTCCATGCTTCAGATAGACGTTTGTGATTCGGGACCGGGCATACATGCAAACATCGCCAATCGGCTATTCGAGCCGTACTTTACAACCAAGGCCTCGGGCCTGGGCATGGGCCTGATGATTAGCCGCACCATCATCGAATGGCATGGCGGCGTGTTAACCCACATTCCTGCTCAACGCGGCGCCCAATTCCGTTTCACGATACCTGTCTGGCATGCCCCACCAGAAGGAAACCCAACATGAACACGGTTCAGGTTTACTTGGTCGATGATGAAGCCGATGTCACCGACGCGTTGGTATGGCTATTAGAGTCAGTTAGCATACGCTCGCGTGCTTTTACCTCAGCCCAAGCCTTCCTGGCAGAAGTCCGCCGTGCTCAAGGCCCAGCCTGCGCCGTACTCGACCTGCGTATGCCCGAGATGTCTGGTCTGGAACTACAACGACAACTGATAGCGCACGGCCATGACGACATCCCTTTGGTATTTTTGACCGCTCACGGCGACGTACCCGCCGCTGTCAATGCCATGCAAGCCGGTGCAATAGATTTCGTCCAAAAGCCGTTCAATCCAGATAGCTTTCTGGAAAGCATACGTCGCGCCATGCGATTGGCGCTACAACGACATACGCAACGCAGCAGCGAAGTTCACATGCGTCGCCTACTGGCACACCTTTCTTCAAGAGAAATCGAAGTGCTGCGTGGCTTGCTAGACGGCCTGACAAGCAAAGAACTAGGCAAGGTGCTGGGCATCAGCCCCAAAACGGTAGATGTGCACCGCGCCAATGTTGTGCGCAAAATGCAAGTCGGTTCTACCACCGAACTGGTACGCATGCTCGGCAGAGACCTCCCGCTGCCGCCCTCGGGCGCCCCCGTGTGGCAGCAAGAGCGCTAAAGCCAAACGCACCATGTTGATGCGCTTTTTCCCTAAGCGCCATGCAAATTAAGCTTACGCCATGGCTGCACGGGTCTGGGCGTCGCTTTGAGTTATCTGTATGCCGGTATTTCTGAAGGCGGCGTACCGAAACAGGCGTTCACGTTTAAGCATCTGCTCGACCGTCAACGCTTGACCCTCACGCGAGGCATCCTCCGCGAGGCAATCCAGGGCCCAAGCAGGTAACGACCACCCTGCATGGGCATACCGCCACAGGCATTGGTCGGGATCCCACAGCTGCAAGCCTAAGCGGCGCAGCTCAGAACGACTGAAGTCTTTCACGTTGCGTGTCAGCACGGCAACCGTCTCGTTCGGCCACCTTAGCTGCGCGCAACGCGCGGCGGCAATAACATGCCAATCTTTGGGGTCACTATAACGCAAACCTTGTTTGCCGGCCGAGACGTCTCCCATATCGGCCTGGGGAAAGGCCAGCTGCATGGCCTGCCAATGGGCCTGTAATAACTGGGGTTCAGTGCGCCACAAACGATGCGCATTACGCTGCCACTCGTCGCCTATGATGGGGCTCCAGGCTAACTGAAAAGCCCCACGCGCGGCCAACTGAAAAAACATGCGGCGCAATACATTAGAGAGCAGCACGCAGGTGTCCAGCACCAGTACGCTTGGCAGCTGCATGTCTAGACTCTCTGCAAGGCCATCAGCACCTTGCGTGTATTTAGGGGTCGACCGGCCAGCAGAAAATCTATGCGTTCTCGCAAAGGCGCGCGTAGCGCAGCCGCTTGGGCCGGGTCTTCGAAATCGGGTGGTGTGCCCTCAAGGCCGTAACCCGTCTCGGTCAGCAGTATCCATTCGAAACGGCGCAGCGCGCCTGCCGCTGCGCCCCCTTGGGCCAGCTGACGCAAAGCGTCATCGTAGGCTTCAAACAGCGTTTCGTGCGCATCTTCACGAGGTAATAAGCGCAACAGCAGTTCGTTCATGTACCAAGCCGACATCCATGCTTTTCCCGCCATAGGGCGTATCCCTGCAGACTCGACCCGTATCAAGGTTTTGATGTCGTGGCTGCCCGACCAAGAAAGCAGCACGG
Organism: Mesopusillimonas faecipullorum; assembly: GCF_020539505.1. Taxonomy (GTDB): domain Bacteria; phylum Pseudomonadota; class Gammaproteobacteria; order Burkholderiales; family Burkholderiaceae_B; genus Mesopusillimonas; species Mesopusillimonas faecipullorum. The sequence continues at coordinate 318,626 of NZ_JACDXW010000001.1, forward strand.
GCTGAAAAATGGACAAGGCGGGCCTGAGTACCGACTGCGAGCGTTTAGCCCCTTTTGCCACCAGCGCGACGGTACCGTGCTCGCGCGTGAAGGCCTGCACGATCAAGGAGGTTTCTTTCCAGGCCGTTGAGTGCAGCAGATAGCCCGGCACTTCGTGCACGCGGTGGACGCGTCTGCTCATGATGCGTCAGTCGTAGCCCAGTTCACGCAAGGCGCTTTCGCGTTCGGACCAACCCTTGCGTACCTTGACGTATACGTCCAGATGCACAGGCCTGTCGAGCAGCTTGACCATATCTTGCCGCGCTTCGGTGGCAATGCGTTTCATGTGCCCGCCCCCCGCACCCAGCAAAATGGGCTTATGGCTGTCGCGCTCGACCAAAACACAGGCCGCGATATTGACGCCGCGCTCGGTTTCTTCCCATTGCTCGATCACAACGGTACAAGCATAAGGCAGTTCATCACCCACCAAGCGGAAGATTTTTTCACGTAGCAGCTCGGCCGCAATGAAGCGCACAGGCCGATCTGTAAGCGCATCCTCTTCGAACATAGGTTCGCCTTCGGGCAAATGCCGGGCGATTTCGGTACGCAAGGCATCGAGCTGGAAGCCTTTGGCGGCACTGATGGGTACCACAGCCGCATAAGCATGCTGAGCCATGATTTTTTCGACAAAGGCGAACAGGCTGCTTTTGTCTTTGACCATGTCTACTTTATTGACCACCAGAATGGCAGGCCGGGTTTTGGGTAGCAAAGGTAGCAACTGCGCATCGGCTTCGCTCCATTTACCCGCCTCGATGACATGCAACACCACGTCTACGTCGGCCAAGGCCTGGGTCACGACGCGGTTCATCATACGATTCATGGCGCCGCCATGACGCGTCTGAAAACCGGGGGTGTCCACAAATACGAATTGATGGCTGTCGTTGGTGTAGACACCATGAATACGGTGCCGCGTGGTCTGCGCCTTGCGCGACACAATCGACACCTTACCGCCGACCAACGCGTTCATCAGCGTGGACTTGCCCACATTGGGACGGCCTACGACGGCCACAAAACCACAATGAAAGGGTTGGTTCATGAGAATTCTCCTGGTTTGCCTGGCCACGCGGGGCACAGGCGGCACCGATTACTTGTGCTCTTGGACCACTGCCACCGGCAGGGACAACTGAGCCGATTTACGTGCACGGCTACGGTTTGCGCTACGCTTTTTGGCAGGCAAGGCCTGGCGTACGGCTTCTATAGCCTGAGTAGCCGCCAATTGCTCGGCTGCACGGCGGCTGCTGCCACCCGCAGAGACCTTGATATCAAGCGCCTCTATGAAGCACTCGACATCGAAGGTTTGATTGTGAGCCGCCCCATGTGTTGCCACCACGGTATACAAGGGCAGGTCGAACTTATGCCCTTGCAACAGCTCTTGAAGCAAGGTTTTAGGATCTTTGCCTTGGGTCTTGGGGTCTATCTGCTGCAGCAGGGGCTCGTACAGATTGGCAATGACGGCCTGCACGGCATCAAAGCCCGCATCCAGAAAAACAGCTCCCAAGATGGCTTCCAGCGCGTCGGCCAAGATGGACGGACGGCGGAAACCACCGCTTTTGAGCTCGCCTTCGCCCAAACGCAGGTAAGAAGACAGATCCAGGCCTTGGGCAATGTCGGCCAGGGCAGATTGCTTGACCAAATTAGCGCGCAGGCGCGAAAGATCACCTTCGTCAACTTTGGTGAAGCGCTCGTAGAGCTTGGCCGCCACGATGAAATTAAGCACGGAGTCGCCCAGGAACTCCAGGCGTTCATTGTGCTTAGCCCCGTGACTACGATGCGTAACGGCTTGCTCAAGCAATGCCCGATCACGGAAGGTGTGGCCCAGGGCCTTTTCAAGCGCCGGTAGCTTGCTCATCAGTTAAACCCACCGATGCGACTGGGCGAACCGAAGTTCATCCAGATGAAGAAAGCCCGACCCACGATGTTGCGATCAGGCACAAACCCCCAATATCGGCTGTCCAGGCTGTTATCGCGGTTATCGCCCATCATGAAGTAATGCCCTTCGGGCACCTTGCATCGTATGCCGGCCGTGAAGTATTCACACTGATCACGGAAAGGATAGTTGGTGATGGGCATGTAATCCTGAGCGACCCGGCGGCTATACAGGATGTCGTTGGGCTTTTCGCCCAGCTCTTCGGTGTATTGACTGACATAGACGGACTGATCGGGCTCGTAGTAGTCGCCGTCGCGCTGCTGAGGAACCTCTTGGCCGTTAATGAACAGCTTTTTACCTTGGTACAAGACCTCGTCGCCCGGCAAACCCACTACACGCTTGATGTAGTCTACCTTGGGGTCGACGGGGTAACGGAACACGACCACATCACCCCGCTTGGGTTCACCTAGATCGATGATTTTTTTATCGACTACAGGTAGGCGAATACCATACTGGAACTTGTTGACCAGGATAAGATCGCCGCTTTGCAGGGTGGGCAGCATGGAACCCGAGGGGATGCGAAAAGGCTCAACCAAAAACGAGCGCACCAAGAACACCGCCAGGATGATGGGGAAAAAGCCTACGCAGAACTCTATCCAGCCGGGCACACGGTGTGCTTGCTCGTAAGCTTCACGCCGCAAGCGCGCCGCTTCAACAGAGCCTATACCCGTAGGGTTGGCGTCGTACACCGCCATTTGCGCTTCGGCACGACGACGCCGACGCGGGCGCAAAAAGCCCCACTCCAACAGGCTGATGGCGCCGGTTAGCACCAACAGGATGAATAATAGCAACGCGAAATCCCAGTTCATGACTCCCGACCTTGTCGTTACGCTGACCGTTTGTTATTTGTCCTCGACCTGCAAGATAGCCAGGAAGGCCTCTTGCGGAATCTCGACGTTACCGACTTGCTTCATGCGCTTCTTGCCGGCCTTTTGCTTTTCGAGTAGCTTTTTCTTGCGCGAAATATCGCCGCCATAGCACTTGGCCAAGACGTTCTTGCGCAATGCCTTAACCGTTTCGCGCGCAACGATTTCGGCGCCAATAGCGGCTTGAATGGCGATGTCGAACATCTGGCGTGGAATCAGGCCACGCATCTTGCTGACCACCTCGCGCCCACGGTAACGAGCGTTACTGCGGTGCACAATCATGGACAGTGCGTCGACTCGATCACCATTGATGAGGATGTCTACCTTGACCACGTCGGAAGGCTGATAAGCCTTGAACTCGTAGTCCATGGAGGCATAGCCACGCGAGACGGACTTAAGCTTGTCGAAGAAGTCGAGAACGATTTCGGCCAAGGGCATTTCGTAGACCAGATTGACCTGGCGGCCATGGTACACCATGTTCTGCTGCACGCCGCGCTTGGTGGTGCACAGAGACATGACAGCCCCCACGTACTCTTGGGGCATCAGCAAACTGACGATGACGATGGGCTCGCGCACTTCGGTAATGGCACCGACTTCGGGCATGCGCGAGGGGCTTTCGATGAAGGAGACGCTACCGTCGCGTTTTTCGACTTCGTACACCACCGACGGTGCGGTGGTGATGATGTCCATGTCGAATTCGCGCTCTAAGCGCTCTTGCACGATTTCCATGTGCAAGAGGCCCAAAAAGCCGCATCGGAACCCAAAACCCAGCGCCTGTGAGACTTCGGGCTCGAACATCAGCGACGCGTCGTTCAGCTTGAGCTTTTCGAGCGCATCGCGCAGTTGATCGTATTCGCTGCTTTCGACCGGATAAAGACCGGCAAACACTTGCGGCTTAACCTCTTTGAAGCCTGGCAAGGCCTCGGGTGCAGGCTTGCCCGCCAAAGTAATGGTGTCGCCCACCTTGGCATGCTCAAGCTCTTTGATACCTGTGATGACAAAGCCCACCTCGCCGGCCGACAACTGTTGTCGGTTCTCGGACTTAGGCGTAAAGACCCCGATTTGCTCGCATAGGTGGGTGGTACCACTGGCCATGAGCATGATTTTTTCTTTGGGGCGCAGGACACCATTCATGATGCGCACCAGCATGACCACACCCACGTAGTTATCAAACCACGAGTCGATGATCAGGGCTTGCAAGGGTGCATCTACTGTGCCCGTAGGGGGTGGTATACGCGCTACCACGGCTTCGAGGATCTCGACCACCCCCATGCCTGTTTTGGCACTGGCGGGAATGGCGTTGCTGGCATCAATGCCGATAACGTCTTCGACCTCTTGGGCGGCAGCTTCTGGGTCGGCGGAAGGAAGGTCCATCTTGTTCAAGACGGGCACCACCTCGACCCCGAGTTCGATAGCGGTATAGCAGTTGGCCACCGTTTGGGCTTCTACGCCTTGAGAGGCGTCCACCACCAGCAGTGCGCCTTCGCAGGCAGAAAGCGAGCGACTGACTTCGTAAGAGAAGTCGACGTGACCCGGGGTGTCGATGAGGTTGAGCTGATAGACCTGGCCGTCTTGGGCCTTGTACGATAGCGCAGCCGTTTGGGCTTTGATGGTAATACCCCGCTCGCGCTCGATATCCATAGAGTCAAGCACTTGTTGGGACATTTCGCGAGCTTCCAGACCACCACAGGTCTGGATAAGCCGATCCGCCAATGTGGATTTACCGTGGTCGATGTGGGCGATGATGGAAAAATTGCGGATGTGATCCATATATGAGCGGAAAAGCCCCTGCTCGGGAGACGGCGCCCTGAGGGAGATACATAAAAAGAGGAGCGCCGGCAGCGCTCCTCCGGGGCCAGCATAAAGCGGGCCTTATTGCCGTCTACGGCATTTTAGCCGTTTCCGGGGCTTATTTCGCCTTGGGCTGCACCAAGACCCAACGCGTCTGCCCATCGCTGAGCACCAGCAGCGCTGCTTTGCTGGAAGCGTCGAGCCCACTGACCACCTTGGCGAACTGCTTTGCATCGGTAATGTCAGTGTCGCCTACGGTAAGAATGATGTCGCCAGGCTGGAGCCCTGCGGCATTGGCAGGTGCCCGTACGTCGCGAACTTGAACACCGCCCTTGATGCCCAGTTCTTTACGGGCTTGCTCGGGCACATCGGCAACCGCCAAGCCCAATACGTCGGTTTTCTCGGGTTCGGCTACGGGGCCTTCACGCTGTGCGGTTTGCGTGGCTTCGCTGGGCATCTCGCCTACCGTCACTTTCAGCTTGACGGCCTTACCCTTGCGCCAGACTTCCAGTGTTGCCGCGGTATCTGGCTTGGTTTCGCCCACAATACGTGGCAGGTCGGCCCATTGCTTGATGTCGGTGCCGTTGAAACTGGTAATGACGTCACCTGGCATCACGCCTGCCGACGCTGCGGGCCCCCCTTTCTCGACATGGGAAACCATGGCGCCACGAGCTTTGCCCAAACCGATAGCCTTAGCCACTTCGTCGGAGACTTCACCGATTTGCACACCGATGCGACCGCGAGTCACTTTGCCGTGCTCTTTGAGCTGCTCTACCACACGCATGGCTTCGTCGATGGGAATAGCCAAAGAAATACCCATGAACCCGCCGCTGCGCGACACGATCTGGGAGTTCACGCCCACCACCTGGCCGGCCAGGTTAAGCAAAGGCCCACCCGAGTTACCAGGGTTGACGGCGACATCGGTTTGAATGAAGGGCAGGTAATCGCCCGTCTCGCGATTAATGGCACTGATAATGCCCGCAGTGACGGTAGAGTCCAAACCAAAAGGCGAACCGATTGCCAAGACCCATTGGCCCTTCTTGAGCTGATGAGAATCACCTATGGGTAAGGGGGTAAGGTCTTTCGCATCTACCTTGAGCAAGGCAATGTCGGTACGCGGGTCCGTACCCACGACTTCCGCATTGAATTCCGTGCCGTCCGTCATGGTGACGAAGATTTCGTTGGCGCCGTCAACCACGTGGTTGTTGGTAAGAATGTAGCCATCTGCCGAGATCGCAAAACCCGACCCTACGCCACGCGGAACGGTGCGTTCTTGGGGCTGCTGAGGCGTTTCACCCCGACGCTGAGGCCCGGGGGCGCCTGGCGCGCCGGGAGGCGAGAATTCAGGCCCGAAAAACCAACGGAACATTTCGTAGGGATCAGAGCCGCCGCCAGGCCCAAAGCCCGAGGGACGAACCGCGACGGTTTCGGTGGTTCTGATGTTAACGACGGAACCTTCCGTACGCGCAACGATCTCGGTAAAATCGGGCAGCGCTGCCGAAGGTTGGGCGGTAGCGACCTGTGCTTGAGCCGCAGGCAGAACGCCACCGGCAAAGGCCAACGACATGGAAGCAATCGCCAACCATTGCCGCATTTTTCTACCACTTTCTTGTTGTGTAGCCAGCATGTTTTTTTACTCCTGGAAGTAAGGAATTTCTATTTACTTGCGCCGACAGGGGGCACATATTCTATTTGCCCCGCCAAAGTTTCGAGCGTTCCAAGCGGTACTTCGCCCACCAGCGTGAGCCAATAATCTGCCACACGCAGACCGCGAATGCTCATGGCACCGGCACTGCGAGATTGGACAGGCTGTCCGCCAGAACGTTCAGAAACAGGCTCAATAAAAATTGAAATAGCTGCCAGACCATCGGTGAGAACCAAGTGGGTGACCGGCTGCCCCGCCCTTGTAGGACGAGCCATCTGCGCTACGTACCGGAAACCCGAGGGCGGTGTGATGCGCCAACCTAAAGCGTCAGCCTGAACAGGTTCGCCGGCGGTTTGTACGACTTTCCAGGTAGAGATGTCCCAGGCCGGTTTAAGCTGCTCGGCCTGGACGGCTCCGTCAAATTGAATCGAGGTGAAAGCCACCTGATCAATAACCTTACCGAATTCGTCCAAGGTTTGCGCCTTGAGCAAGAGGTCCGTTTTTTCGTCTATGCAAAGACGCTGACCATAACGCAAAGTATCTTTAGGCCGAATATCGATAAGCATGCAACTGCGACCCGCCACACGCTGGTCGCTGGGGCCTATCGATAACTCGTAGCGATCTTGCAGAACTTCTTCCTGATCCAGCATAAGGCTGGGAAACCGCTGTATGCGTTGCTCTTCGACAAGCACCAGGTTTTTCTCGGGCACCAGACATTGCACGACATCGTTATGCCTGATGAACTCACGCGCCGCGCCGTCCAGCACTTCGACTCTTTCGCGCTCGCCGGTTCCATCTACGATATGGGTGATGCGTGAAGACTGTAGCGTAGCCCCCTGCTGCCAGGTAAATACGCCCGCGTAGTCAACTTGGCGCGCGGCCTGCTGAACCTTCTGAAGCCTTTGCCAACCGTCATCTTCAGTTACCTGGGCCTGCGCCAGCACGGGCAAAGCCAAGGCAAACACCAACATCCATTTACCGGTGCCACCCCAAACAGGCGCGACTTTACGAACGGAAGACAAGCCAACCCCAAGCATGCGACTCATGCGCCGCACCTCAATGGGAGACCCCGACATCCAGCGACACCTGACGTATGGGGCTGCCGCCGGCGAACTGCCGATGCGCATCAACATAGGTGTAAAAGCCGGAATCGTCGGACGAAGCCATGACGGGTTCGGAGACACCCGGCGACACTTCGCCGGACAGATAAGGCATGGCAACCCACACCACCGTGGCCACAGCCGCAGCCACTGCCGCCCCAGACCAGCCTAAGCGCGAGCGCGTAAACACCTTATGCTGGGCGACCACCACGGGCGGCTCGGCATCGATGGCGCGGGAAAGGCGGGCATAGAAAAGGTCGGTGGGCCGGAAAGCAAGCTCTTCGCTGCGCAGGGCATCACCGATCATATGATAGGTGTCCCAGACCTGCCGCCCGTAAGGGGTGTCGAGGTCTTCCGTACGCATTTCTTCTTGCCCATCCATCCAGGCAGACAAGGTGCTTTCCCAGACTTCGTCAGATATGTTTGGTTTAACAGCCTCTTGTGTCATTCAACACTCCTTACCATCGGCGATCGGCATTGCTATCCAGCACTGGGCGTAACTGCGTGGCAATCGCCTCGCGAGCGCGGAATATGCGTGAACGCACCGTACCGATGGGACAATCCATGGTCTGGGCAATATCTTCATAACTCATGCCTTCGATTTCACGAAGCACGATGGCGGTACGCAACTCTTCGGGCAACGCCTGAATGGCGGCATTGACCGTTTCAACGATCTGGCGACTGGCCAGTTGCGACTCCGGCGTGCTGATATCACTTAGGTTGTCAATCTGGCTAAAAGTTTCACCATCTTCTGTTTCGACAGTGTCGGATACACTTGGGCGCCTGGCTTGCGCCGCTTGCCAGTTGCGAGCAGTGTTAACCGCTATGCGATATAACCAAGTGTAAAAGGCGCTTTCGCCCCTGAATTGAGGCAGGGCTCGGTAAGCCTTGATAAAGGCTTCTTGTGCCACATCTTCGATTTCGCCAGGGTCGCGTATCATGCGCGACAGCAGCCTCATGATCTTGCGTTGGTACTTGATGACCAATAGATCGAAGGCTCGTTTGTCACCTTTTTGGACACGGGCGACAAGTTCGGCGTCGACATCGCGTTCCGTCATGGCGCCCCTTTGATGATGGAAGCCTGCGCAGCCAAGCGCGCGGTAAGGTCATGCAGCTGACGCCACGCCTGAGGGCTTGCGCTGGCCCGCCATAATGTAGCGTCGTAGCGCATAAGCTTGCCTTCAGGCGATACGCCTTGTAAGCGTAACACCTTCCAAGCTGGCCCATTCCATAAATGCAGGGCGTGGCCATTGGCCAGCTTAAGATTACCGCCGGCGTCGAACAGACACCATTGTGAGCCCCCTACTTGCAGCACGTCCGAGGGGTTAAACAAACCATTGCGTGCGTGGTGGCGTGTACACCACAACAAAGCCACTAGAGCAAGGGCCAGCAAGGGCAGCACCCAAGCCAAGCCTGCCAAAATAACAAAGAGGGAGACCGTAACGAGTGCCTGCACATGCAAAGGCCTGCGCAGGCTCCAAAGGGTTCCGACTGCCTGCGGCAACGGGCTTACCTTAGAGCCGGCGGACCAGCATGGACCCGTTGGTCCCGCCGAACCCAAAGGAATTCGACAGCGCCACGTCGATCTTGAGATCACGGGCTTCGTTGGCGCAGTAGTCAAGATCGCACTCGGGATCCTGGTTGAAGATGTTGATAGTGGGAGGCGAAACCTGATGATGCACCGCCAATGTGGTGAACACGGCTTCGATACCCCCTGCCGCGCCCAGCAAATGCCCGGTCATGGACTTGGTGGAGTTGACCACCAATTTGCTGGCGTGATCGCCGAATGCCAACTTCAAGGCCTCGGTTTCGTTTTTGTCGCCCAAAGGCGTAGACGTACCGTGAGCATTGACATAATTGACTTCGCTGGGGTTGATACCGCCGTCGCGCAAAGCCATTTCAATACCGCGGCGGGGACCATCGCGGTCGGGCGAGGTAATGTGGTGGGCATCGGAGCTCATGCCATAGCCGCAGAACTCGCCGTAAATGCGCGCGCCGCGTTTACGAGCATGCTCGTATTCTTCGAGCACCAAGACACCAGCCCCCTCGCCCAGCACAAAGCCGTCACGATCGATGTCCCAAGGGCGCGAAGCTGTTGTGGGATCATCATTGCGTGTAGACAAGGCCCGCATGGCGGCAAAGCCGCCAATACCCAGCGGGGAAACCGTAGACTCGGCACCGCCGGCCAGCATGACGTCGGCATCGCCGTATGAAATAAGACGCGCGGCATCACCGATGGAGTGCAAGCCCGTGGTACACGCAGACACCACTGCATAGCTGGGGCCTTTAAGGCCCAGGCGTATGGACAATTGCCCTGAGATCAGGTTGATGAGCGAAGCCGGTACGAAGAAAGGCGAAATACGCCGCGGACCGCGCTCGGAAAATTCGATCTGAGTTTCTTCGATGCGAGGTAGCCCACCAATACCAGAGCCTACAATCACACCCATGCGCTCAGCGTCGCATTGTTGGACATCCAGGCCGGCATCTTGCCAAGCCTGTATACCCGCCGCAATACCATAATGGATAAAGGTATCCATTTGCTTGACTTCTTTTGCGGGCAAATACTGCAAAACGTCGAAGTCTTTGACTTCGGCGGCAATCTGCGCAGTCAAAACTGAGGCGTCGAAACGCGTAATCGTACCGACACCGGAACGACCATTGACAATGTTGTCCCAAGCGGTTTGTATGTTATTGCCTACGGGCGAAATAATGCCCAGACCGGTTATGACGACACGTCGCTTCACAGATTGACTCCCGAAATGTAAAAAAGGCGGCTCGATAAGCAAAGAACCCAGCATGGCCCGGACGCCTTGCCCAGGCAGGAGACTGACATGTCATCGTGCTTTATAACAGGCTGAAAGCCTGCCGACGATAGCGACTCAGACTCGGAGCCTTGCTTTGGAAACCGCCATGGCTAAGCCGGCTGGACTTGCCAGCCTATGGCCGCAGCCTTGTACCAATTACTTATTGTGCGAGTTGATGTAGTCCATCGCCTGTTGGACCGTAGTGATCTTCTCGGCTTCTTCATCGGGGATTTCGGTTTCGAATTCGTCTTCAAGTGCCATCACGAGTTCGACCATGTCGAGTGAATCGGCACCGAGGTCGTCAAGAAAAGAAGATTCGTTCTTGATCTCGGCTTCGTTAACGCCAAGTTGTTCAGCGACGATCTTCTTGACGCGCTGTTCGATGCTTTCCATGCAGATCTCCAATTGGGAAAAAAATCCCGCGAATTATAGCCAAATGGTCGGAAGAAGGGGATACCGACCATGACAAAAAAACGTGTTTCCGTATAGCCTGACATTTTGCAGCAAACAAATGCTGTGTCCAGTGGTAACACTTCAAAGTGAACAGATTTTACCCTGTTCGATTTTAGAACGTGTCGGGCGCTTTGACTTGCTCGTTCCGAAATCGCTAAGCGGTTCGGGCATGCAAAAGCGCCTGGCACGCATACTACATGTACATGCCTCCGTTGACATGCACAGTGGTTCCTGTGACGTAGGCAGCTTGCGGACTGGCCAAAAACGCCACGGCGTAGGCTACGTCAGCGGGCGAACCCAGACGACCCAGCGGAATTTGTGTCAGCAACGCCGCCGCCTGAGCTTCGCTCAGGGCACGCGTCATGTCGGTTTCGATAAACCCGGGCGCCACGCAGTTTACCGTGATGCCGCGGCTGCCCAGCTCGCGCGCCAGCGCGCGAGACATACCCGCCACGCCGGCTTTGGCCGCTGCATAGTTAGCTTGACCCGGGTTGCCGCTAGAACCAACGATGGAGGTGATATTGATAATGCGCCCCCAACGTGCCTTCATCATGCTCTTCATGACAGCACGAGACAAGCGGAAAACCGACGATAGGTTGATATCGATCACGTCGGCCCAATCATCGTCCTTCATGCGCATGGCAAGCATATCGCGCGTAATGCCTGCATTATTGACGAGAATATGGGGGCCGCCGTCTTCTTTGGCCAGCTCAGCGACCAGCGCTTCACAAGCAGCGGCATCACCTACGTTCAGTACGACACCGCGCCCATTGAAAGGCGCCAGGGCTTCGCTAATACTTTGCGCGCCGGCCTCGCTGGTAGCGGTGCCGACCACCACCGCGCCACGTGTGGCCAACTCGTGCGCAATGGCTTTACCCAAGCCGCGAGTCGCGCCGGTGACAAGGGCCAATTTGCCCTGCAGTTCTTGATCTTTCACTTTGCTTACCCCCTTAAGGCCGCAATCGTCTGGTCGAGCGAGGCGGGATCGGAAATGGACAACACCTGGAGATCACGGTCTATGCGTTTGACCAGACCACTCAACACCTTGCCGGGCCCGCATTCAACCACATGCGTGACACCTGCGGATTTCATGAACTGTATGGTTTCGACCCAACGCACGGGATGCCATGCTTGGCGAACCAAGGCATCGCGTATCTGTGCGGGCTCGGTTGGGCAAGCAACATCAACGTTATTCACTAATGTAACGGTAGGCGCGCGCACGTCGGTTTGCGCCAAGGCCTCAGCCAACACCTGCGCAGCCGGCTTGAGCAAGCTGGAATGAAAAGGTGCGGAAACCGGCAGCATCAGGGCACGCTTGGCACCAGCAGCCTTGGCGAGTTCGCAGGCACGCGCTACAGCAGCCTGATGGCCCGCAATCACTACCTGAGCCGGAGCATTGTAATTAACGGCTTCGACGATTTCCCCCTGCGCAGCCTGGGCGCAAACCTCGCGCACGGCGTCGTCGTCAAGGCCCAGGACGGCAGCCATGCCACCCTGCCCCACCGGCACAGCACGCTGCATCGCATCGGCGCGTATGCGCACCAAGCGAACCGCATCTTCAAGGGTAAGCGAACCCGCCGCCACCAACGCAGAATATTCGCCCAGGCTGTGGCCAGCCACCATGACGGGGACAGCACCACCCGCCGCTATCCATGCCTGGTACATCACAACGGCACTGGCCAGCATCGCCGGCTGAGTATTGAGCGTCAGATTCAACTCTTCGGCAGGCCCTTGAGCAATCAAACCAGAAAGATCCTGGCCCAGTGCTTGGCCAGCACGCGCCATGCCTTCCTGCACACCTTGGTGCTCCTGCCAGGCATCAAGCATGCCTACAGTCTGCGACCCCTGCCCCGGAAAGACGAATGCAATCTTACTCATGCTAAAGCTCGTTCCTCATGTTTGTTTTTATGTCTTGGTTGCAGCCCGACCCGCCTTACATGCGGATCAGCACCGAGCCCCAAGTGAACCCGCCGCCCACACCTTGCATCAACACCAGTTGACCAGGCTTTATACGACCGTCGCGACGCGCAGCATCAAGGGCAAGAGGCACGCTGGCCGCCGATGTATTGGCGTGTTTGTCCAACGTGATCACAACTTTTTCGGGCGCTATGCCCAGCTTGCGCGACAGAAAATTCAAGATACGCACGTTTGCCTGGTGCGGCACCATCCAGTCTATCTCTTCGAGCTGAACGCCCGCTTGGCGGCAAACTTCTTGAGCCGAGTTCGCCAAGGCATTCACAGCCTGCTTGAACACAGCTTGACCATCCATACGCAGGAAGGGATCGCCCGTAACTTGACCATTTGCTACGTGGCCCGCAGCGTACAGAATTTTTTCTTGGGAACCATCGGCCCCCAAATGTACGCCAAGCACCCCTGGCTCGTCGCTGGCCGACAACACGACTGCGCCAGCGCCATCGCCAAACAGTACGCAAGTACGGCGGTCGTCCCAGTCGAGAATATTGGAGAAGGTTTCTGAGCCGATGACCAGGACATTGCGCGCCCGGCCCGCACGGACGTAACTGTCGGCGGTGGCCATGGCGTAGGCAAAGCCGGTACAAGCGGCTTGCACATCGAATGCAGCTGCGCCGTGGCAGCCCAGTCGGGCTTGCACCAAGCAGGCTGTAGAGGGGAAGAGGTATTCGGCGGTAGAGGTAGCCACGATGATGAGATCAATGGCTTGCGGCTCGATACCGGCATCTTCCAGAGCCGCACGCGCAGCGATAGCGGCAAGGTCTGTCGCTGTCGTGCCAGGCTCGACCATGTAACGCTGCCGTATACCCGTACGTTCGACTATCCATTCGTCGGAAGTTTCAACGCCGCGCGTAGCCAGTTCGGCGGCCAGGTCGTCGTTGGTCACGACACGAGCAGGCAAACAACTGCCCGTCCCGATGATTTTTGCGTAGGACATATTCACTTCCGTCAGGCCCCAGGCACGCTGGAGGGGGGAGAGACTGTTTCGTCCGGCGGTACGGCTTGCACGTTTGCGGCGGATAAGCTTCGCCGAATCTGTTCTACCGCAGTGGCCGTACCTTCGAGCAAGCCGTTATACACGGCTTCACGTGCACGCTGCAAGGCATTCCCGAAGGCATAGGCATCCGCCGAGCCGTGGCTCTTGATGACAATACCTTTCAAACCCAGCAATGCCGCGCCATTGTAGCGACGGTTGTCTACTCGACCGCGAAACCGTTGAAGGACTGGACGCGCCACCAAACCAGCCGCCATGGACAGCCAATTGCGCTTGAATTCGGCATGCATCATGCTGCTGACCATGCGAGCCAGGCCCTCTATGGATTTGAGGACAACATTACCCACAAAGCCATCACAGACGATGACATCCACCGTACCCTTACAGATGTCGTCGCCCTCGACGTTACCGTAGAAGTTAAGCCCGCTATGACGTAGCAGCACCGCAGCCTGCTTAACGACTTCGTTACCCTTGATGACCTCTTCGCCGATATTGAGCAAGCCGATGCTGGGACGGTCACGCCCATACAGGGCGGTGACCAAAGCCGCGCCCATGATGGCAAACTGCAGCAAATGCTCGGCGGAACAGTCGACATTGGCGCCGAGGTCGAGCACGGTGGTGGCGCCGCCCTTTTGATTCGGGATGGACGTCGCAATGGCCGGGCGATCTATACCGTCGAGCGTCTTGAGCACATAACGGGAAATCGCCATTAAGGCGCCGGTATTGCCCGCCGAGACGCAAGCATTGGCTTCGCCGTTTTTGACGGCTTGCACGGCCACGCGCATGGACGAGTCTTTTTTGCGTCGCAAAGCGACTTCGACCGGGTCGTCCATGGCCACGACTTCAGAGGCCGGCACCAAGCGGTACCAGCTACTATCTCGACAGCCCAGGGCCCGCAAGCGAGCCTCGATGGCCGCCACGTCGCCCACGAGCAAAAAGCGCGTGTCGGCGTGCTGCTGCGCGAACTGGTACGCAGCCGTGACCGTAGCGGGCAGGCCGATATCGCCGCCCATGCAGTCCACGGCGATCTGGATCGGTTTCAATGACATCAAAGGCGCAATCTGTAGTCAGATCGCAGTCGGACCGGTATTACTCGTCGTTCTTGGTCTTGAGGACCTTGCGACCACGGTAAAAACCGTTGGGGCTGATGTGGTGACGCAGGTGCAGTTCACCGGTGGTGGGTTCGATGGCCGTGGGAGGCGTACCCAGACCGTCGTGCGAACGATGCATGCCGCGCTTGGACGGACTCTTTTTGTTTTGCTGAACAGCCATGATGACTCCTGGTGGCAGACACCGCAACACTATGGCGCGATACCCGCATGCTAATTAAATAAACCTAAACAATACTTATGGTGCGGAAGGCTTTTTCAGCTTTCCCAACACCGCAAACGGCGAAGGCCGTTTGGCGTTTTCAGTTGGCTCTACCCGCGGTGTTTCGACCGTTTTGGACGGACACACCTCGTGGCGCGGCACATAGGGCAGAACCAAGATGAGTTCGTCCTCGATGAGCGCCTGCAGGTCGAAGCGACTGCTTCCTACTATGCGTTCTACGGCATCGGGCGCATCGTCACCTTCCAGGGAACGGTCGCTACGCACCACCTCTAGCCGGTTCGATACTTGCAAGGGCTGCTCGAAAAGACGAAGGCAACGCTGGCATTCGAGCACGGCAATGGTTTGCGCCTGAACAGTCAAAAAAGCCTGACCTGCCGCATTATATTCGCCCTGCACCTGCCACTGCACCCGCCCCGCCTGAGGCGTAAGCCCTTCGCAAAACCGCGTAAACTCGGCCAAAGCAAGCTCGCCCGAGAGGTATTGACCCGCCCTAGCCAGCCCAAAAGCATCGACAAAGCGTTTTTCTGCGTCTAGCCCTTGCATAAACCCCCGCCGATCCTTATCGCCGCTGACCCTATCTTTGCTTGCTAGCTGTTGGGCCGGCTTGAACCAGCAATTTAAACCAACAATTCAAGCCACCATAATAGTAGCCCAAGCGAAGACCGGGAAAACATTAGATAATAGCGCTTATCCCTAGATAACGTCAAACTGTGGGCCAAAGCCCACAATCAACCTCATGCCGCTTATTCTTGCCTCCAGCTCTCGCTACCGCGCCGAACTTTTGTCGCGCCTGCACGTGCCTTTTACCACTCAATCCCCCGATGTGGACGAAAGCCCACGACCTGGAGAAACGCCGCACGAGCTTGCGCTGCGGTTATCGGTAGACAAGGCGCGCAAAGTCGCCCAGCAACACCCAGGCAGCCTGGTGATTGGCGCCGATCAGGTAGCCACCGTAAACGGCGAGGCCATCGGAAAACCCGGCACTCATGAAAAAGCCGTGGCTCAGCTTCGACACTTAAGCGGGCAGACAGTATTGTTTCATAGCGCGCTGTGCGTACACGATGGTCAACGCTTTGAGGCCCAAGACGTCATCACCCGCTGCATTTTTCGCGAACTCAGCGATCAAGAAATCGAGACCTATCTCAGCCTAGATCTTCCCTATGACACCGCAGGTAGCGCCAAGGCAGAGAGCCTGGGAATCAGCCTGATGGACGCCATGCACAGCGACGACCCTACCGCCATCATAGGTTTGCCCCTTATTGCACTTAGCCGCATGCTGCGCAGTTTCGGCGTTAATCCCTTGGCCGCGTCGCTCACCGAGGGCTGCGCCACATGAGCTCACCCGGCACCCTGCATTTGATCCCCGTGGGTTTGGGCGACTCCCCCACCGACACCTGGCTACCGGTCGCCGCGCAAGAACAGGCTAGACGACTGACCATTTATATCGCCGAGAACGCCAAAACCGCACGCGCCTTTCTGAAGCAAGTCGGCACACCCCACCCTTTGCAAAGCATCACCATCCACACCCTGGAGGCGCGCACACGCCCCGAAGACATCCGCTCTTGGCTGGCAGCCGCCCAGCAAGGCCAGGATATCGGCTTGGTTTCCGAAGCCGGCTGCCCCGCCGTTGCAGATCCTGGCGCACTAGTCGCCGCCCAAGCGCATCGCATGGGAATACCCGTGCGCCCCTGGACGGGCCCGTCCTCTTTATTGCTGGCACTGATGGCCAGCGGCTTGGATGGCCAGCGCTTCGCCTTTCATGGTTACGCCCCGGTGGAGCCCGGCGAACGCGCCAAACGCCTCAAGCAATGGGAGGCCGAGTCACGCAAGCACCGCCAGACCCAGCTATTCATCGAGACCCCGTATCGCAACGAGCCGATGTTCAAAGCCCTGACACAAGCACTTCATGGCGGCACCCGCCTATGCATTGCCCGGGCACTGACCACCCCAGAAGAGTGGATACGCACGTGCACCATAGACCAGTGGAAGTCTCGGCCACCACCAGACCTCAACAAAAAACCTAGTATTTTTCTGTTTTTGGCGAGCTAGCAGGCCCAGCGCCAGAGCCCTACAATAGGGGCATGAGACTGCCTTGGACCCCACCCTGCATGGTTGCGCTGGCCCTGCTGAGCGCATGCGCCACAGGGCCACTTCCTCGCGAGCTTGCCATAGATCGCAGCATTCAGGCCGTCAGCCAAAGCAGCCGGGTGGAATTCATCGTGCTGCATTACACCTCCGCCCCCACAGAACGCTCCCTTACCCTGCTGTCCCGCCACCGCGTCAGCAGCCACTATTTAATCACCGACCATCCCGAGCCCCGCATTTACCAGCTCGTGGATGAAAATCAACGCGCATGGCATGCCGGCGCCAGCTCGTGGTATGGCCGCAGCTGGCTCAATGCTTCGTCAATAGGCGTGGAGATCGTCAATGCCGGTGGCTCGTACGCCCCTTCGGGCGAAACCACAGACTGGGCCGCTTACTCTGACGCTCAGATAGAAGCCTTGGGCCTGCTGCTGAAGGACATCGCGCAACGGCATGACATCGCTCCTCACAATATTGTGGGGCACAGCGACATCTCCCCCCAACGCAAGGTAGACCCCGGCCCTTTGTTTCCCTGGAAAAAACTCGCCCAGGACGGCCTGGGCCGCTGGTATGACGAGCAACTGGCCGCGCAGCACAAGGCGGATTTTGAGCGCAATGGCTTACCGGACGCCTCATGGACGCAAGAACAACTAGCGCGGGTAGGCTACGAAGTGCCGCGCAGCGGGGTATGGGATGACGCTACCCGCAATGTCGTAAGGGCTTTCCAAATGCACTACAGGCCTTTCTTATTCAACGGTATTGCCGACGCCGAAACACTGGGCATTCTGAAAAGCCTGCCCTAGACATAAAACGTCTTTTCCATGGCGCTCTTAAGCGCGTGCGCGCAAATCTTCGAGAAGTCGACGACACGCTTCGGGCAAGGGCGCTTCGAATGTGAGCGGCGCGCCGGTGAGAGGATGTGGGATTTCCAGCCTGCCGGCATGCAAAAACATACGCTTGAACCCTCGGGCGGAGAACTCGGCCCGCACGGCATCAGGGCCATATTTTTCGTCGCCCACTATAGGAAAGCCGCTAGAGGCAAGATGCACCCGGATCTGGTGCGTGCGGCCAGTGCGCAGCTCCGCCTGCACCAACGAATAATCACCAAAGCGCTCAAGCAGGGTAACAATAGTGTGCGCGGGCTTACCTTCGGGGTCGACCCGAACGCGGCGCTCACCTGACGGCGTGAGCCACTTGAACAAAGGCTGGCGCAGGTGCTGCCTGTCGTTGACCCAATCACCCACCACCAGCGCCTGATACATTTTGCGACCACCACTTTCCCGCATCAGTTGGTGCAAAGCCACCAGCGCCTTACGCTGCTTGGCCACCATCAACAGCCCCGAAGTTTCACGATCCAGCCTATGCACCAGTTCGAGCATCTCGCCGGGTCGGGCCGCACGGAGTTGTTCTATGACACCGAACGACACCCCGCTGCCCCCGTGCACTGCGACTCCGGCCGGCTTATCAACCACCAGCATGGCGTCGTCTTCAAAGACTATGGGAAACTGGCCAGGCGGCACCGCACGCGCTTGGCTGGGCTGCGGCAAACGCATAGGAGGAATGCGTACGAGGTCGCCGTCTTCAAGGCGATACTCAGCCTGCGCCCTGCCCTTGTTGACCCGCACCTGCCCACTGCGTATAGCCTTATAGACGTGGCTTTTGGGCACTCCCTTGCAAACCCCCACGAGGAAGTTGTCCAGGCGCTGCCCGGCATGGTTGGCGTCGATCTGGAAGAACCTGACACTAGGCGCGGCAGGCGGCGGGGAAGATAGTTTGCCCTTGGGGGAAGGTCGCATATATAATTGGCGTCAGCCTATGAAAGCTGGGAAACACACCTGCGTAGAGATGCAACGGATGCGTCTCCGTGGGTCGCAAGACCACACTATTGTACTGCCTGAATTCCAGCTTTCGGGTCACCAGGTCGCCGGCGCAACGGGTTGCGTTGATAAATATTTGGCGAGCAGACATACTGCCGCCCTTCCCAACCCCTTGCCAGCCGCTTGCGGCACTGAAGCATTGCAAAAAAGTTATCGCATACGCACCAGACGAGCCCTCCTACTTTACAGGCTCGTCTGTCACTCCCAGCAAACCGTTTTTCGTCAACCTCACCACCCGTGACCCTGACCCTACTGCTGACTGAATCGCGTGATCATCCACGCATCGTGCCTGCCTGACGTCGTCGGGGCAAGGCGCCGTCGGCCCCCTGCCCCCTGCAAGCTTTTGCGCCGTACCTAGTGTGGCCCGCGGTCGCGCTCCGATAAACGGAGCGCCATGACTACGGAGAAACACCTCATGAAACGCATGTTGTTCAATGCGACGCATCAAGAAGAATTACGCGTCGCCATCGTCGATGGACAGAAACTCATCGATCTGGACATCGAAACTGCCGGGCGCGAACAGCGCAAGGGCAACATCTATAAAGGCGTCATCACCCGCATCGAGCCCGGCCTCGAAGCCTGCTTCGTTAACTATGGCGAAGAACGTCACGGCTTTCTACCCTTTAAAGAAGTCGCCAGAAGCTACTTCAAAGAAGGCGTTGACCACCGTAACGTCAGCATCCAAGAAGCCCTGAAAGAAGGCCAGGAACTCATTGTCCAGGTCGAGAAAGAAGAACGCGGCAACAAAGGCGCCGCCCTGACGACTTTCATTTCGCTGGCCGGCCGTTATCTGGTGCTCATGCCCAACAACCCTCGTGGTGGTGGCGTTTCGCGCCGCGTAGAGGGTGAAGACCGCCAAGAGCTTCGCGAAGCCATGGAGCAGCTCAACGTGCCCCAAGGCATGAGCCTGATTGCCCGCACTGCGGGCATAGGCCGCAGTGTCGAAGAGCTGCAGTGGGATTTGGTCTATCTTATGCAACTGTGGACGGCCATAGACACCGCCGCACGCGAGAACGCCGCCCCCATCCTCATCTACCTCGAATCCAGCTTGGTCATTCGCGCCATACGCGACTATTTCTCACCCGAAATCGGTGAAATACTGATAGACACCGAAGAGATAGCCGAGCAAGCCCAGGCTTTCATGAGCGTGGTCATGCCCGACAATCTGCATCGGGTCAAAATGTATCGCGACGACGTCCCCCTGTTCTCGCGCTTCCAGATCGAACACCAGATCGAAACCGCCTACTCGCGTACGGTTCAACTGCCCTCGGGCGGTGCGGTCGTCATCGACCACACCGAAGCGCTGGTCGCCATCGACGTCAACTCCGCACGTTCTACGCGCGGTGCCGATATTGAAGAAACCGCGCTGCGCACCAACCTTGAGGCCGCCGACGAAGTCGCCCGCCAGTTGCGCCTGCGCGACTTGGGCGGCCTGATCGTCATCGATTTCATCGATATGGAGGACAGCAAGAACCAGCGCGCCGTTGAACAGCGCCTGCGCGATGCCCTGCACTTCGACCGCGCCCGCGTACAAATGGGCAAGATTTCGCGCTTCGGCCTGATGGAGCTCTCGCGCCAACGCCTGCGCCCAGCCCTGAACGAAGGCTCACACATCACCTGCCCACGCTGCAATGGCACCGGCGTCATCCGCGACGCGGAATCCAGCGCCCTGCACGTGTTGCGCCTGCTGCAAGAAGAAGCCATGAAAGAAAACACCGCTGCCTTGCATGCGCAGGTGCCGGTAGAGGTGGCCACTTACTTGCTTAACGAAAAGCGCAACGACATCACCAAGATCGAGTCGCGCCTTAAGGTCAACTTGGTTCTTATCCCCAACAAGAACCTCGAAACCCCGCACCATCACATTGAACGCCTGCGCCACGACGACCCACGTCTCGAGGACAGCAAATCCAGCTTTGACTTGGCCCAAGCGCCCAGCACCCTGGTAGAGTGGCAACCCAATAAGGCCGAAGAAGCCCGTCAGCGCCCCGAAGCACTGGTTAAAGGCATTACGCCTTCACAGCCCGCACCGCGACCACAAGTCCAGGCAGCCGCTGCAGCGCCCGCCGCTCAAGGCACGCCCAAACCAGGGCTGTTCACGCGCCTCTTCTCTTGGCTGAGCGGCAATGCCGCCAACGATGCGGTTCAAGCTGATAGCAGCACCGAAGGCGCCAAAAAGACCGAAGGTAGCTCCCGCCGCAACGCACAAGGCGGTAATGGCTCGCGCAACAACCGTGGCGAAGGCCGTCGCGAACGCGGTGCCCAAGCACAACAAGGCCAAGCAGACCGCGAACGCAACCGAGGTCGCCGCAACGAGCGTCGCACGGACGAAGAAGATACCGAGCAGCGTCGCAACACACGCCAGTCTGCCAACGGCAGCACACGCCCGCCGCGTCGTCAGCCTGAGACCGCTCCTGTTATCGAGGCACCCGCACCTGTCGCCGCAGCCACTGAAGAAGCCCAAGAAGGTGGCTCCAGCCGCAATGGTCGCAGCCGCCGTGGCCGTGGCCGTAACCGCCGAGACGAGGCCCAGGCCGTTGATAACCCACAAGCCACTGACACTTCGCTGCAAGAAGCTACCAGCGCCGGCGATAACGCGGTCACTTCCACGCCCGTCGTTGCGGCAGCAGCCGTTGCCGCGAATGTGCCAGCCGCGCCAGCCGTCGATGTAAGCGACTCGCAAGAGGCCGGCGACACCGATACCGAGGCACTGGAAACCAGCCAAGACGGCGAACAAGTCGACCCCGAGCGCAAGCGCCGTCGTCGTCGCGGTCGTCGCAGCCGCCGTGGCGCTGAAGGCGCCGCTACGGACATCAACGCCGACGACACGGCAGAAGATGATAGCGACGCGAACACGCCGGCAACCCCCGTCAGCGCTCAGGTCGAGACGGCCTCATCCACAGCCGCCACCGAAGACCATGTCCAGGTGTCCACACCGGCTCAAACCGAAGCTGCAGCGCCTGTCGCAGCCGAACCCGCCATCGTCACACACGAGACGCCAAAGTTCGATCCTCAGGCCCTCACCTTTCCCTCGGACGCTGCCCCGGTAACCCAGGAACAGCCTGTGCAACAGGTCGAAGCTGAAAAGACCGAACCTGCACAAGCCGAGTCGGTGCAAACCGAGCCAGTTCAAGCCGAGCCTCAAGCGCAGAGCAGCGCGCCTGCCGACCAAGCTGAAGTCACTGCTTCGCCGACCGCAGCATCTGCTGAAACCGTCGCCCAAGCCCCGGCCGAAACGCCAGCGCCTATCGAAACGGTCATCAATGATGTTGCCCCTGAAGCCTCGGAACCAGCCATTGCCAAGGTTGAAGCTGAAGTTGAGCCTCAGGCAGCAGCGCCTGTGGCAGACGTCAAGCCCGAGCCGTCTCCCGCACAGACTGCGCCTGCCAGCCCTGAGGCACCCATCGTGGCCAGCGCTGTTCAGGAATCCGGCCTGCAACTGATCGAGACCCGTCCACAAGCCACTTCACCAGAGGCTCATGACGCGCCTAAGCCTGTTCTGGGCCGTGCACGCAAGCGTGTCAGCGCCGTCGCCGACGAGCCTTTGCAGCAGGTGGAAACCCACTAACGATAAAGGCCGGGTGATACCACCCGGCCTTTATCTGCTGCTACCAAGCGCCACTTGTAAAGTGGCGCTTATTTTTATGCCTGCGGCGTCGGCCTCTCCTGGGCAATGACTTCGGCTGGCTGACGCGTCAGCAAAGCCAACAGATGCGCCAACTCGGAGCGTAACTCGCGCCTATCGACGATCATGTCTATAGCACCTTTAGCCAACAAGAACTCGGCACGCTGAAAGCCCTCGGGCAGCTTCTCGCGCACCGTCTGCTCGATGACTCGAGGCCCGGCAAAACCCACCAAGGCCTTAGGCTCGGCAATCACGACATCGCCCATGAAAGCAAAACTAGCCGAGACCCCGCCCATGGTGGGATCGGTAAGAATGCTGATAAAAGGCAGACCGGCTTCGGAAAGACGCGTCAACATGGCATTGGTTTTAGCCATCTGCATCAACGAAAACAGGCTTTCTTGCATGCGCGCCCCACCCGAGGCAGCCACGCAAACAAAGGGACTGCGCTGACGTATGGCTTCTTGCACACCCCGTGCAAAACGCTCCCCCACCACCGAGCCCATGGAGCCGCCCATGAAAGCGAATTCGAAGCAGGCCAACACCACTGGCAGGTTTTGGATGCGCCCGGACATGGCGACCAAGGCCTCGGATTCCCCCGTCTGTTTGACGGCCTCAGAAACCCGGTCGGGATACTTGCGCGAATCCTTGAACTTAAGAGGATCCATAGGGCGCGTGCTGCCCCCGATTTCGACGCGACCTTCGGCGTCGAGCAGCGAATTGATGCGGGCGCGGGCGCCGATACGCATATGATGGCTGCAACTAGGGCACACGTTCAGCGTGGCAACCAAATCTTCTTTATAGAGAACGGTTTCGCAACTGGGGCATTTGACCCAAAGCCCTTCGGGCACGCGTCGGGAGTTCGCATCATTCGTGCGATTGATCCGTGGCGGCAATATTTTTTCTATCCAGCTCATCGTGAAGCATCCTCGGTTATCTGGGTGGGCGCCGCAACAGACTGCAAGGCCTGACTAATACCCGACAGCCAATCGTGCGCCGCCTGCGCGGCACGCTGATCTAGCCCGGATGAGTCAGTACCTGCTTGCTCGCCTTGCGCTACGGCTTCCTGCATGGATTGAATCAGCCTGGTGCCGATAATAATGGCGTCTGCCACCTTACCCACACGCTGGGCGCTATCTGCGTCTCGGATGCCAAAGCCTACACCTACGGGCACCTTGATGTGACGCCGAATGGCGTCTAGCCGCTTAGCCACATCATCGACGTCGAGATTGCCTGCGCCTGTAACGCCCTTAAGCGAAACATAGTAAACGTAGCCTCGCGCTACTTGGGCCACCTGTTGAATGCGCTCGTCGGTAGACGTGGGCGCCAACAGGAAGATCAGCGCCATGCCGGCAGCCTCCATCATGGCGGCAAACTCGGCCACTTCTTCGGGAGGGTAATCAACAACCAAAACACCGTCTACGCCGGCTTTTTGGGCCTGCTCGACAAACTTAGCCTGACCCATGCGTTCGATAGGGTTGGCATAACCCATCAGCACGACGGGGGTCTGCTGATCATCACGCCTGAAGGCCTCGACCATTTGCAGAACGTGAACCAAGCCTACGCCTTGGCGAATGGCATGCTCGCTAGCCTGCTGAATGACGGGGCCGTCGGCCATAGGGTCGGAAAACGGAACGCCGAGCTCGATGATGTCGGCACCGGCCTTAACCAAGGCATGCATGACCGCAGGGGTGGCCTGCGCTGACGGATAGCCCGAGGTGACGTACGGGATCAATGCGGGACGCGGTGTGATGCGCGCAAAAGCTGCTGCCAGCCTGTCGTTTGTATTGACTTGGGTGCTCATAGCTTAATACCACTGAATTCGGCGACCGTATGCATGTCTTTGTCGCCACGACCAGACAAGCTAACCAGAATTACCTTGTCTTTAGGCAAGGTAGGGGCCAGCTTGACGGCATGTGCAATGGCGTGAGAAGACTCTAACGCCGGCATGATGCCCTCGGTATGGCAGCAATCGTGAAAAGCCTGCAGGGCCTCGCTATCGGTAATGCCTACGTACTGGGCTCGCTGGGAATCCTTCAACCAGGCGTGCTCTGGGCCAACGCCGGGGTAATCCAAACCGGCGGAAACCGAATGGGTTTCGCAGACCTGACCGTTTTCGTCTTGTAAAACGTAGGTGCGATTGCCATGCAACACACCAACCGACCCCGCATTCAACGAGGCCGCGTGGCGCTCGGAGCTTAAGCCTTCGCCGGCTGCCTCAACCCCTATGAGTTTGACGTCTTGGTAATCAATGTAGGGGTGAAAAATACCCATGGCATTTGAGCCACCGCCCACCGCCGCCACCACAAAATCGGGCTGACGACCGGTTTCCAGGGGCACCTGTTCTATGCATTCCTGCCCGATGATGGCCTGGAAGTCGCGCACCATGGCGGGATAGGGATGAGGCCCGGCCACCGTACCAATGATGTAGAAAGTGTTCTCGACGTTGGTCACCCAATCGCGCATGGCTTCGTTAAGCGCATCTTTAAGCGTACGCGAACCCGAATCCACAGGCACCACGGTGGCGCCCAGCAGCTTCATGCGGTACACGTTGGAAGCCTGGCGGCGCACATCTTCGCTGCCCATGTAAACCACACATTCCAGGCCATAGCGCGCCGCCACAGTTGCCGTAGCGACACCATGCTGGCCTGCGCCGGTTTCGGCAATAACGCGCGGCTTGCCCATGCGTCTGGCCAACAAGG
The DNA here is from genome assembly GCF_020539505.1 of Mesopusillimonas faecipullorum. Taxonomy (GTDB): domain Bacteria; phylum Pseudomonadota; class Gammaproteobacteria; order Burkholderiales; family Burkholderiaceae_B; genus Mesopusillimonas; species Mesopusillimonas faecipullorum. The sequence continues at coordinate 343,828 of NZ_JACDXW010000001.1, forward strand.
CCTGACCTATGCAGTTATTGATTTTGTGAGCACCGGTGTGATTGAGATCTTCGCGCTTGAACCAGATTTGCGCCCCGCCCAGTTTTTCGGACCATCGACGCGCGTGATAGATAGGGCTGGGCCGACCCACAAAGTGCTTGAGCTCGTAAGCGTACTCACGCTGGAATTCAGGGTCTTCGCGGTACTTGCTGTAGGCAGCGCGCAACTCGTTAAGCGCGTGCACCAGCGTCTCGGACACAAACGAGCCACCATAGGGTCCAAAATGCCCCCGTTCGTCGGGCAAACTGTAGGGTTTCAAGGCGTTACTCTCGGTTGAAGGCAAGACGGGCAGAAAAACACCGTCTTTTCAGGGGAATTCTTCATTTTAGCAGCGTGCGTTAAAGCGGGGGGTTTGCGCGCCCCTTAGCGCCGCTCAGCCGTCACGCCCTCAAGCTCGTTGAGCGCAGCCAAGGCCTTGGCAATCTGTTCGCCCCCTCGTGCCTCTACGGTAAAGACCATATGAGCCAGCGAAGCACGGCTTTGCGTGTTAACGCTGATGACGTTCAAACGCAGACGGCTGAAGACTTCAGACAGGTCACGCAGCAAATCATGACTTTGCTGAGCATGGATGGTGATGTCTACCGGGTAAACAGCATCCGTGGTGTCTCCCCACTCTACCGAGATGGCGCGCTCTGGGGTTTTCTCGATAAGGGCGCGATAAGCCGGGCAGTCTTGCCGGTGTACGGAAACGCCGCGCCCACGTGTGACAAACCCTGCCACGGAATCAGGTGGCGCTGGGCGGCAGCACCGGGCCAGTTGCGTCATCAGTGCGTCGACGCCCATTACCAAGACCCCACCGCGGTCGGGCTGCGTGGCTTTGACCACCCTATGCACGAAGGTGGGCTCTGCATCGGTAGTGGCCGCTTGGGTTGCCGCATTAAGAACGGCATCGACTTGTCGCAGGCTGAACTCGTCCTTGGCGACGGCAACGTATAGATCGTCGGCCTTGGCGAAGCCCAATTGTTGCGCCAGGTGTTCCAGGTTGATGGCAGTCTTGCCCAGACGCTGCAGCTCTTTCTCGACCAGATCCTGGCCTTGGGAAATGCGCGCCTGCAACTCTATGGCATTGAACCAGGCGCGCACCTTGGCGCGCGAACGCTGACTGGCCAAGTAACCCAGCTGTGGATTGAGCCAGTCGCGCGACGGGCCGCCCGCCTTGGCCGCGATGACCTCTACCGTCTGGCCGGTTTTGAGCGGCGTGGATAAAGGCACCATGCTGCCATCCACTTTTGCCCCTCGGCAGCGATGCCCCAGGTCGGTATGTAAAGCGTAGGCGAAATCAACAGGCGTCGCCTGGGCCGGCAGCTCAATGACCCGGGCTTGTGGCGTCATCACATAGATACGCTCAGCCGCCTGTTTAGTCGAAGGTGGCGGTGTCTCGGGCACGGCGCCAGGCGCCGCATCGTCTTCTTTCTCCCAAGCCAGTAAACGCCGCATCCAGGCGATTTTTTTGTCGTAGCCACTGCCGGCCTGCTGCGTACCGCCCTGAGGCCCTGCTTCTTTATAGCGCCAGTGTGCAGCCAAGCCGTATTCGGCGTAAACATGCATTTCTTGCGTACGGATTTGAATCTCAAAGGTTCGCCCCTGCGCATCGGCAACCACCGTGTGCAAAGACCGATAACCATTGGGCTTGGGACGCGAGATATAGTCGTCGAACTCGTCAGCCACCGGCGTCCACAGCGCGTGAGCCAGCGCCAGCGCCGCATAGCAGGCGCGTTCGTCATCGACAATGACACGCATGGCGCGCAAATCGTATAGCTGACCAAAGGCCAGGTTTTTATTGCGCATCTTGTTCCAGATGCTGTAGATGTGTTTGGGACGACCCGAGACCTTGGCGCGCACGCCTGCCTTGAGCAAGGCTTGCTGCAATTGTTCAACCATGCTGGCAATCAGGGCTTCGCGCTCTTGGCGCCTGTCTTCCAGCTGGCGGGCAATATCTTTGTAGATGTCGGGCTGCAGGAAGCGGAAAGCCAGATCTTCCATTTCCCACTTAAGCTGCCAGATCCCCAGCCGATTGGCCAAGGGCGTGTAGAGCTCCATGGTTTCCTGCGCGTAGAACGGCGGGCAGGGTTCGCGCGACGCGGCAAACCACCGCAGCGACTGCAATCGCGACGCCAAGCGCAGCAACACAATACGCAAATCGGCTGCCATGGCCAGCAGCATCTTGCGACGCATCTCTTTTTGATTGGCGGGTGCCTGCCCGCCTGCCTGCGGCTTGGCTGAAACATGACTCAGGCGCAACAAAGCCCTGGCACCCTGCACAAGCTCGACGATTTCACCACCGAAGGCAGCGTGCAGCGCCTCGGTGCTGCTGGAATCATTGTCGCCGGGTGCCGAAACGGTGCACAGCAAAGCACTGGCACGGGTGGCGGCATCAGCGCCCAGCGCCGTCAGAATATTCACGGCGCCGGCACAATGCGTGGCCAAAGGTTCGCCCGTACTGGCCTGCTCGCCCGGCAGATGTCGGCTAGCCCACTGGGCTGCACGCGCCAAGAGCTCGCGCCCGTCAGGGTCGAGATCTATGGAAACCTGTTCCAGCCATTGGGGGCCAAACACATCGGGAGTCTCTGTAAGCGAGACGGGCGGGACACTTGTGGGCATGATGCACTGACAAATCCAGAGCCGTTTTGTTCGATAGTGCGTGCCGTGGTGGCAGACCCAGCCTGGCCGCACTGCCGGAAAGCTTCCTATACTACCAGCGTCACAGCTTCAGCAGCAAAGCCTCAGCCATGTCCATTCCCTCGGGTAAAAAGCTTATTATCGTCTGGCATTCGCGCACCGGCGCCGCCAGCCAAATGGCGCGGGCGGCTTACACGGGTGCTTGCGAAGCATTGGCTGCGCTGCAAGCCGATGACAGCGCCGAAGTCAGCATTTTGGCTGCTCGCGATACCCAGGCCCAAGACCTGCTGCAAGCCGATGCTTACTTGTTTTGCGCCCCCGAGAATCTTGGGGCGCTTAGCGGTGAAATGAAAGACTGCCTGGACCGCTGCTACTACGACGTACTGGACGCCTGCAACGGCAAGCCTTACGCCGTGATAATTGCCGCAGGCACCGATGGCGAGGGGGCCGCGCGCCAGCTTGAACGCATCTGCACGGGTTGGCGCCTACGTTCGGTCGCCCCGCCTTTGATCATCCGCAACGGCGCCCAGACCCGGGCAGCGATTCTGGCACCCAAGACCGTTGCGCCCAATGACTTGACACGCTGCAAAGAAACAGGCGGCACGCTGGCCGCCTTGCTGGTACTTTAATGAAAACAGTGGCTTCAGTTCAGCGCAGCCAACACCAGAATTTCTACTTTGTACTCGGGGGCAGCCAGACGTGCCTCGATGGTGGCGCGTGCAGGCGTCTGCCCTTGGGGTACCCAAGCGTCCCAGGCACGATTCATGGCGGCAAAATCGGCAATCTCGGGCAGAAACACCTGTGCAGACAAGATGCGTGTTTTATCGCTACCCACGTCGGCCAGAATGCGGTCGATAATGGCCAAAACACGCGCCGTCTGCCCCTCGACATCCAGCGACGTATCGTCGGTAACTTGGCCGGCCAGATAGGCGACCCCATTGTGCACCACTGCCTCGGACATCCGCGCGCCCACGCCCACACGTTTCAGTTCACTCATGACTGCTCCAATAAAGATGTTTGTAGATGAAAAAAAGGGGGCCCGCCTTAGGCGGGAGGCAATTGAAACACTTGGCGCAAATAGGCCAGGTAGGCGGGGTCGTCGCACATGGTCTTTTCGGGTGCGTCAGACACCTTGGCAACCGGTTGCCCATTACAACGCACCATCTTCATGACTATCTGCAAGGGTTCATGACCCAAGTCGTTGGTTAGGTTGGTGCCTATGCCGAAAGAAACTTTGCAACGCCCGGCAAACCGCTTGGCCAACTCGATGGCGCGGGGAATATTCAAACCATCGGAAAACACCAAGGTTTTGGTGCGTGGGTCGGTTCGGTTGGCGGCATAGTGCGCCAGCAGGCGTTCACCCCATACAAAGGGATCGCCGGAGTCGTGACGGGCGCCGTCAAAGAGTTTGCAAAAATACATGTCGAAATCGCGCAGGAAAGCATCCATGCCATACACATCAGATAGCGCGATACCCAAGTCACCCCGGTATTCTTTGGCCCAGACTTCAAGCGCGAATACCTGGGAGTCTCGTAAGCGCGGGCCCAGCGCTTGGCAGGCCTGCAGATACTCGTGGCCCATGGTGCCCAAAGGCGTTACCCCATGCTGCATGGCAAACATCACATTGCTGGTGCCGGCAAAATGTTTACCCATCTCCGATTTCATGGTGGCAACGACTTCGGCATGCCATTGCTTGGAAAAGCGCCGCCTGGTGCCATATTCGGCCACGCGAAAATCGGCAAGCTCAGGGTCGTCGAGCACCAATTGCATTTTGGACTGCAAGCGCTGCCTACCTTCTTCCCAAGCGGGTTCAGTGCAGGTATTACGGAAATAGACCTCGTTGACGATGGCCAGAACGGGAATTTCAAACAGGATAGTGTGCAGCCACGGCCCTTTGACCTGAATGTCTATTTCGCCGGGATCGGCCCCTGGCGCCACCTGTATGCACTTTTCGGGCATGTGAAACAGCCCCAGGAAGTCGACGAAGTCGCTCTTGATAAAGCGCAGGCCTCGCAGGTAGTCGAGCTCGGGTTCGGTGAACTTCAGCTGACACAAGGCGTGGATTTCGGCGCGTATCTCGTCCAGGTAGGGCTGCAGATTGACCCCCGGCGTACGGCACTTGTAGCGGTACTCGACCTGTGCGGCGGGAAAATGATGCAAGACGACCTGCATCATCGAAAATTTATAAAGATCGGTATCCAGCAAAGACGTGATGATCATGATGACGCCCGCGCGACGGCGGCGATTAAGGCACTGTTCGACACAGCGCAAACCATAGCACGCCGCTTGTGCGCGTGCACGCGCACTTACGCTCGCTTCCATGAGCTTATCAGGGCTACTCGGGCTTTATTGCAGGAATTGGCTAAAATCCCAGTTTTCACCCCTAGTCTTGCCAGCAGGGTTGCGCCTTCATCCACAGGATGCCGGCCTGGTTTCTTACGTCCCTACCCCCCTTTACCTGCTGGCTGCGTTCCTAAGATATACCGGAGTTCTACAGGCATGACCCACGTTGTTACCGAAAACTGTATCAAATGCAAGTTCACCGACTGCGTCGACGTGTGCCCCGTAGACTGTTTCCGCGAGGGCCCCAACTTCTTGGTCATCGACCCGGATGAATGCATTGACTGTGCCGTGTGCGTAGCCGAATGCCCGGCAAATGCCATTTTTGCCGAAGAAGACGTTCCTGAAGACCAAGTCAGCTTTATCGAGCTTAATGCCGAGCTGACCCCCGTATTCAAGGAAATCAGCCGGGCCAAAGATTCTTTACCCGACGCCGACGACTGGAACGGCAAGCCAGGCAAGCTGCAATATTTGGAAAGGGCATGACGACCGAGTCTGTTTACACCCCTCAAACCGTTACTCGCGTTCACTTCTGGGTTCCGGGCAAGCTGCTCTCACTGAGCACCACGCGCGACCCCGCTTACCAGTTCACCGCCGGGCAGTTTGCCCGGCTGGGGCTGCCCGCCGCTACCGACCCAGACGGCCCTCCCACTTTGTGGCGAGCTTATTCCATGGTGAACGGCCCCCGGCAAGAGGGCCTGGAGTTCTACTCCATCGTCGTCCCTGATGGCCAGTTCAGCCCGCTGCTGGCAAAGCTTCAGCCTGGCGACACGCTCTACATAGATAAAACCCCAGTCGGCTTCCTTACGCTAGACCGCTTTGCTCCGGGCGGCAATCTGTGGCTATTGTCCACAGGAACAGGGTTGTCAGCGTATCTGTCTATGTTGCAAGATAGCCACGTTTGGGAAAATTTCGACCGTATCATAGTCGTGCATGGCGTGCGCCATCGCGAAGAACTGGCTTATGGCGAATCGCTGCAAGCCTGGAGCCTGCAAGGCCCACCTTCCTCGGTGCATTCTTCTCCCAGCGCACGCCTAAGCTATCTGCCTATTCCTACGCGCGAAACACTGCCCGGCATGCCCTCGGCGCGTCTGACGCAACTGATAGAAGACGGGCAGTTGGAACAATTGGCCGATTGCCCCTTGGATCCCGCTCAATCCAAGGTCATGTTGTGCGGCAACCCCGAGATGGTGACACAGGCCCGCGCCCTATTGCAGGCCCGAGGTTTTGCCGCAGGGCGCCGTGGCAACACCGGCACTTTGGCGGTAGAGAACTACTGGTAGCCACTTTGCGTTCCCTGATGATACAAAGCACCGCCGCAAGCTGAACATGCTTTATGATTAAAACAAGGACAACAAAAACCCAGGGTGATTTTGATGCTGTACGACTTCCATGAGCTTCAACGGACGTTTCTGAACCCCTTCACGGCCTTCTCCGACACGGGTTCCAAACTGTTTTCGCACCCTTACAGCCCGCTGGCTTACACGCCGGTGTCGCGCCAAATGGCTGCCACCTACGACTTATTGCACCGCCTTGGCAAAGACTACGAAAAGCCGGCCTGGGGCCTGGACAGCACCGAAGTCGATGGCAAAAGCGTAAACGTGCATACCGTTACCGAGCTGGCCAAACCCTTCTGTAATTTGGTGCACTTCAAGCGCAGCGTGCCGGCTGCTCGTGCAGCCGACCCAACCGTACTGCTGGTAGCCCCGCTTTCCGGCCATCACGCCACCCTGTTGCGAGACACCGTGCGTGCGCTATTGCCCAATCACAATGTCTACGTTACTGATTGGGTAGATGCCAGGCAGGTACCGCTCAGGCATGGGCCTTTCCACCTGAACGACTACGTTCGTTACGTACAAGAGTTCATTCGCCTGCTCGGTCCACAGGTTCACGTCATTTCGGTCTGTCAGCCGACGGTGCCGGTACTGGCCGCCATTTCTTTAATGGCTGCACAGAACGACCCCTGTTTGCCGCGCAGCATGACGATGATGGGCGGCCCCATCGACACGCGTGAGTCGCCCACTGAAGTCAATAAGCTGGCCATCACCAAACCGTTCAGCTGGTTCGAAAACACACTGATCCATCGTGTGCCGGTGCGCTACCCCGGAGAAGGTCGCAGCGTATACCCGGGCTTCCTGCAGCACGCGGGCTTTGTGGCCATGAACCCCGATCGTCATCTGCAATCGCATTACGACTATTACCTTGACCTGCTCAAGGGCGATGACGGCGATGCCGAGGCTCATAGGCGCTTTTACGACGAATACAATGCCGTGCTGGATATGCCCGCCGAGTTCTACTTGGACACCATACGCGTGGTGTTCCAAGAACATCTGCTGCCTACCGGGCGTTGGGAAATCGACGGCGAGTTGGTAGACCCCAGCGCCATCACGAATGTCGTCCTGTTTACCATCGAAGGCGAACTGGATGACATTTCCGGCCAAGGACAAACCAAGGCCGCCCATAAACTGTGCACCAGCATTCCACCCGCCAAGCGCCAACACCTGACCGCGCTCAACTGCGGCCACTACGGTATTTTCTCGGGCCGTCGCTGGCGCGAGAACATCTGTCCGCGCATAGGCGATTTCATTCGCCAACACGACTGAGCTTGCTGTTGCAAACCCCACACCGCCCGCCCCATTACCGGGCGGGCGTTATGTATTGATCAATGACGAACGCTGCCCCTCTCACACTCGTTGAGCGCATAGACGCCCTACTGCCGCAAACCCAATGTACGCGCTGCGGTTACGAGGGATGCCGCCCCTATGCCGAGGATATGGCAGCAGGACGGGCAGACATCAACCGCTGTCCGCCGGGCGGCACGGCTGGCATTCAGGCCTTGGCCGCCCTGCTGAACCGCCCCGAGCTAGAGCTCGACCCGGAGTGCGGCCCCCATCAGGAACTGAGCTTGGCTGTCATAGACGAAGCCCACTGCATAGGCTGTACGCTGTGCATACAGGCCTGCCCCGTAGACGCCATCGTAGGCGCCAATAAGCAGATGCACACCGTCGTGGCCGAATTATGCACAGGTTGCGAGCTATGCGTGCCACCCTGTCCCGTAGACTGCATAGACATGCAAGCGGCTAGGTTTGACTGGACCCCCACGCTGGCGCAGCAGGCGCGCCAGCGTTATCAACAACGCCAGGCTCGCGTATCAAGCCGACATGACGAACAAGCCAGCTTGGCCGCACGCAACCTAGCCAATAAAGCCAGCCTTAGCCAAGCCGCCCAGCTGGACGATCAGGGCAAACAAGCCATCATTGCTGATGTCTTGGCCCGCGCTCGCGCCCGTCGGCAAGCCACCAAACACCCATGAATGCTCAGAAAAGAAAGGAAATCTTCGCCCGCCTGAAGGCAGCGAATCCTAAGCCCACGACGGAACTCGTCTACGACACCCCCTTTCAATTGCTCATTGCCGTATTGCTCTCGGCTCAGGCTACGGATAAATCGGTAAACCTGGCCACTGCACGTTTTTTCCCCGAGCATGGCACCGCGCAAGGCCTGCTAGACATGGGGTTGGAAGGCCTGACCCAGGCCATTCGTACCATAGGCCTTTACAAAACCAAGGCCAAACACGCCATACAAACCTGCGAGATATTACTGCGCGAACATGGCGGCGAAGTGCCCCAAGATCGTGCCGCGCTGGAAGCCTTACCCGGCGTCGGTCGCAAAACGGCAAATGTGGTGTTGAACACGGCCTTCGGTCAACCCACCATCGCTGTCGACACCCATATTTTCCGGGTGGCCAACCGCACACGCCTGGCAACCGGAAAAACCGTACTCGAGGTTGAGCGCAAACTGGAAAAGACCATTCCCAAGGAATACCTGCTGGATGCACACCACTGGCTGATTCTGCATGGTCGATATATCTGCGTGGCACGCAAACCTAAATGCCCGCAGTGCGGCATCGCCGACCTTTGCGAGTACCCAGACAAAACACGCGCCTGAACGCTTTGAAGCTCAGGGTGCGTGACAACCCTCATGCCCAGAGTCGCCAAGGGCTGTCATACTGATGAAATGCGTTCCACGGTAAGCGCATAGGCAAGCTCAGCTGCCTGGCTGTATCACCGGTCTTATCTTGCGTATATGACATCAGCCATCCCCGCCCTAGAGCTTGCCGATCTGCATAGTTGGCACGGCGCGCTACCCGCCCTAAAGGGGCTTAATCTCAGCGTGGCGCCAGGCCAGGCCGTTTCATTGCTATGCCACGACGACTTCCACCGCAGCGCGCTTATCGGCGCGATTCTGGGCTTGGCAGACCGTCGAGAAGGCTCTATGCGCATTCACGGCACCGAGGCCATTCACCTACCCATGGAGCGCATCTACGCCCTGGGTTTGGGTTATAGCCACCCCTTCCCCGACGTGCTCCCCAGCCTGTCTTGCGAAGAAAACCTTCTCATGCCGTCAGAACAAGGCACCTGCCTGGGTGGCGGGCTCTCGCTGGCCGAAATCTACGAGCTTTTTCCTACTTTACACGAAGTAAAAGACCACTCCAGCGCAAGCTTGGCAGCCGAGCAACGGCATCTACTGGCGCTGGGGCGCATTCTGCGCACCGGGGTCAACCTGATCATGCTGAATAAAATCTCCGAGCATCTGGGGCCGGATAACTTGGGGTTGCTGTCCCAGGCTATTTCACAGCTCAAAGCGCAACGCTACACCCTGGTGCTGTTAGAACGCACCCAAGCTTATGTAGAACGCTTGGTTGACCAATGCTATGCCCTTAGCGAAGGGCAGTTGTTTTCAAGCGAAGGCTCTTTACCTTAACGGGCATTTAGCCAGGCTTGCCTAGCGGCTGCTTGGTACCGAAAAAAATGGGGCATCCCCTTAAGGGCTGCCCCATTTTGCTTACCTGCCCTGAAACGGCTGGCGCCCGAACTCAGGCTTCTTCGGTCGCTTTTTTACCCAGACCAAGATAGCTTTCGATCACCCGTGGGTTGCCCGCGAGTTCTTTGGCCGGCCCTTCGAGCACCACTTCGCCGGTTTCAAGCACATAACCGTAGTCGGCTACCTGCAAGGCGGCGCGCGCGTTCTGCTCTACCAGCAGAATGGAAACACCCGTGCTGCGCAAACGGCCAATGATGTAGAAGATCTCGCGCACGATACGGGGCGCCAAGCCCAAGCTGGGCTCATCCAGCATCAAAAGCTTAGGCTGGGCCATCAGGGCTCGGCCTACAGCCAGCATCTGGCGCTCGCCTCCCGACAGCGTACCCGCTTGCTGCCAACGCCGTTCGCGTAAGCGCGGGAACAGCTCGAAAACCTCGTCCATTTTTTCTTTCCAGCCGGCCTTGCCTGCACGATACATACGGAAGCCACCCAGCAGCAGATTGTCTTCGACTGACATACTGCCGAAGAGCTCGCGGGTTTCGGGCACCAGGCACATGCCCGCTGCAACCCGCCGCTCGACCTGCCAGGATTCAACCTGCTGGCCCAGATACTGCACCGAGCCCGAACTGTGGCCCACTGTGGGCAATGAGCCCATCAGGGAGTTGAGCAAGGTGGATTTGCCGGCACCGTTACCGCCGATGACAGTAACGATACTGCCCGCCGGGACCGTGATGTTGGCCCCTACCAGCGCGTTGACCTTGCCGTATTGCGTGGAAAGATTATCTACCTTCAGTACGGCTTGCGCCGATTGGCTTGCTGCGTTCATGCCACACCTCCTGCCGTGGCGGGAGTCCCTTCCGCGCCTTCCAATTCAAGATCATCATCAATGCCGCCCAAATAGGCCTCGAGCACAGCCGGGTTGGCCTGCACGACGTCCGGCGTGCCCTCGGCGATCTTGGTGCCGAAATCCATGACAACCAAATGGTCGGTGAGGTTCATGACAAAGTCCATATCATGCTCTACGAGCAGAATGCTCATGCCTTCGCTACGAAGCTGACCAAGCACTTTTGCGAGCTCTTGCTTTTCTTTGTAGCGCAGACCGGCGGCAGGCTCGTCAAGCAGCAGCAGGACAGGGTCGGCCGCCAAAGCGCGAGCAATTTCAAGAATACGCTGTTGGCCCAATGCCAGATTACCGGCTTGCTCGTAGAGGTAGTCGCCCAAACCGACACGATGCAACTGCTTGGCTGCCTCGTGCAGCAAGCGTGCCTCGTCTTTGCGTTCGATGTGCAGAGCGGCCTGGAGTACGCCTACACCACTGCGCAGGTGGGCACCCAAGGCGACGTTTTCGAGAACCGTCATGGTGGGCAGCAACTGCACGTGCTGGAAGGTACGACCTACGCCCAGCTTGGCGATCTCACGCGAGGGCAGTTTTTCGAGGCGCTGACCCAGGAAGGTAACAGTGCCACTGGTGACAGGCAACACGCCGGTGATGAGGTTGAAAGTCGTGCTTTTACCTGCGCCATTAGGCCCGATCAAACCGACGATTTCGCCTGCCTTGAGCTTGAAGCTGATATCGTTGACCGCCACCAAGCCGCCAAACTGCTTACGTGCCGATTCGACATCGAGTACCAAGGTACCCGCTTGCGGACGGGAGCGTTGGGGCAAGGCTTCGACTACAGGGGGAGGACCGCGCCTGCGCTTGGCTTCGCCTTGACCAGTGATGGAAGCCCACCACCCAGAAATAATGGGCCAAATGCCGTCGCGAGCATATTGCAGCACCAGAATCATCAAAATACCGAAGACGACCAGCTCGAAGTTGGCGGTGGTATTGATGAGCTTGGGCAACACGTTCTGGATCTGGTCTTTGAGCAGCAGAATAAGGCTGGAGCCCATGATGGCACCCCACACACTGCTACCCCCACCCACGACCGCCATGAACAAGTATTCAATACCGTAGTTCAGGCCAAAGGGGCTGGGGCTGACGGCACGCTGCATATGCGCATACAACCAACCCGACACGCAAGCCAGCAAGGCCGAGTAGACGAAGATAATGACTTTGTAAGAAGCCATGTTCACGCCGAAAGATTCGGCCATGCCCTTGCCGTTTTTGAGTGCGCGAATGGCACGCCCGGGACGGGAGTCGAGCAGGTTGCGCGTAGCCCACATGGACAGGAAGACAAAAACCCAGATCAGGTAGAAGATGTCGCGGCCATCGAGCAAAGACAAACCCAAGAAGCTGATGGGCTGGATGCCGGCAATACCGTCGTATTGCCCCAAGAAGCTAAGGTTGCCGAACAAGTAGTACAGCGACAAGCACCATGCGATAGTACCCAGCGGCAAATAGTGCCCGGACAAACGCAAGGTGATGGCCCCAAGGACGAAAGCCACGGCAAAGGTGATCAGCAAACCAGCCACCAAGGCAAACCAGGGAGACCAGCCCGCAGCCGTCGTGAGATAGGCTGTGGTGTAGGCCCCTATACCGACGAACGCGGCTTGGCCGAAAGAGGTAAGGCCGCCAACACCCGTGAGAAGCACCAGGCCCAACACGACCAATGCTGCCAAGCCCACGTAATTGAGCTGGGTAATCCAGAACTCGGGGGTGGATGCGAGTTGGGGCAGTACCCCCAACGCCAAAATAAATACGACGAGAATGATGCGGTTCAGATTCATGATGTTACTCCTCGTCGACGTGCGTCGTGCCGAACGAACGCCACAGCAGGACGGGGATGATCAGGGTGAATACGATGACCTCTTTGTAGGCGCTGGCCCAGAACGAGGAGAAGGCTTCCAGGATGCCGACGAACAAGGCGCCCACCGCCGTGAGGGGATAACTGGCTAGACCACCAATAATGGCCGCCACGAACCCTTTCAGGCCGATGAGAAAGCCGGTGTCGTAGTAAATGGTGGTAACCGGCGCGATGAGCATGCCGGACAAAGCCCCAATGGCAGCGGCCAAGGTAAACGTAAGACTGCCGGACATATTGGTACTGATACCAACCAGGCGGGCACCGCGGCGGTTGACTGCGGTCGCTCGCAGAGCGCGCCCATACAGTGTTTTACCGAAGAACACCCATAACACCCCGATGAGCACGACGCATGTCAGTAGCACAAAGAGCGTCTGGGCAGACCAGCTGATCGAACCGATTTCGATCTGGCCATCCATGAAGGCGGGGGTACGCCAGCCTTCCGCACCAAAGAATACCAAGCCCAGTCCCAGCAGCGTGAAGTGCACGGCCACCGAAATAATGAGCAGAACCAAGATGCTGGCTTCGGCAATAGGCTGATACACCAGGCGATACAGCATGGGGCCCAGCGGGATGACCAGCGCCAGCGAGAACAGCACGCTAAGCCACAGGGGCTTGTCGGCGCCCACGACGTAAGGCGCAACGAGGTACAAGACGATAGGCAAGCCAAGATTCCAGATGGCCGCCTTGAACAATCTGCCCCATTCGCCGGAACGAATAATGGAAAAGAGTTCGACGAGAAAAGTGAGCGCCCCTATTATGAGCAGCAGCTTCACCGTACCTGGCACGTGGCCGTTGACCAAAAAGGCCAGCGTCAGCGCGCCATAGGCGACGAATTCGCCCTGTGGGATAAAGATGACGCGGGTAACAAGGTATACCATCACCAGGGCCAAGCCCAGCAAAGCATACACCGCGCCATTCAGGATACCGTCCTGGAGCAATATGAATATTATGGTTGAGTCCATCTAACTACATCCTGTCTTGAAAAGAAGGAGCGCACCCGCAATGCCACGAGAACAAGAAACAAGGCAACCGGGGGTTGGAATTTTATAAAAATCCGTTGGAACCGACGATCGGTACCAAACCGGTTGCCACACTAACATTCGAAATTAAATCTAATTTAGCTGCGCATTATGGCCCAATTCAAAATGAAACGCCTCTTAGGGGATTCCCTGTATTTCTCTGTAACATCGGCGCCCTTACCTCATTCAGGTGACAAGTATGGTTTCTGACGGGTTTGCGGAACCAACGCTCGGCAAGAAAGTCGATTAACATAGTCTCCCACGCTCGAAGCGTTGGCGCACTTCCTGTAAACCCGCGTATTTAGGCTTGCGGGCGTGCCGACCTAAAAGCATGTGCTCAACCCACGCATTCCGAATTTGCCGCTATGTCTTTTCCGAAAGTCCGCAAAACCGAAGCTGAATGGCAAGCTCAGCTGTCACCCATGTCTTTCCATGTACTGCGTCAGAAAGGCACCGAGCGCCCATTCTCGGGAGCTTATTGGCAAACCACTCAGCTGGGTTTGTACCGCTGCGCAGGCTGTAACACGCCGCTGTTCCACTCTGACACCAAGTTCGACGCAGGTTGCGGCTGGCCCAGTTACTTTGCACCCATAGACCCCGAGCGACTGATAGAAGAAACCGATCACAGTCATGGCATGGTGCGCACTGAAGTCATGTGCCGTCAATGCGGCGGCCATCTGGGTCACGTTTTCCCCGACGGCCCCGCGCCGACCGGCCTGCGCTTTTGCATCAACTCCGCGTCCATGACGTTCGAACCCCAAGAATGAAAAAGCTGCTTTTCGATCTCTTCCCCCTGATTCTGTTTTTCCTGGCGTTTCGCTACGCGGATATTTTCACCGCTACCGCTGTCGCCATGGTTGCCGGCGTGGGCCAGATTGCCTGGCTTAAGATCAAGCGCTCAACCATAGAACCCATGCATTGGGTCAACTTGGGCATCATCCTTGTGTTTGGCGGCGCCACGCTGTTCTTCCACGACGATACCTTCATCAAATGGAAGCCCACCGTACTGTATTGGCTGTTTGGTTTGGCGCTGCTACTGGGTAAATGGCTGTTTGGCCGCAACGTCATTCAAGGCGTCATGGGCAAACAGATTACTTTGCCCGACCCGGTCTGGACGCGGCTCAATCTTGCCTGGGCATTGTTCTTTTTCGTGTCCGGCGCACTGAATCTTTATGTCGCCTTTTCCGGCCAATTCACCGACTCACAATGGGTCAACTTCAAGGTGTTCGGCCTGATGGCGTTGATGATCGTGTTCATACTGGCTCAGTCTGTCTGGCTGGGTCGCCATATTGCTCACGAATCCCCTGACGCTTCTTCCTCTTCCAAGGAGCCCTGAATCCATGTCCGCACAAGACCGCGCTGAGCTGCTTCGCGCGCGACTGGCTGCGTTACAGCCCGACACCCTAGAGATCATCGACGAGTCTCATATGCATGCCGGCCATGCCGGCGCACAGACTGGCGCAAGCCATTTTCGAGTGCGCATTTCCTGTGCGCAATTCAATGGCAAACTGCCCTTGGCCCGCCATCGCCTCGTGTATGATTTGGTCCAAGATCTCATCCCCCATCCCATCCATGCGCTGGCCATAGACGCCAAGCCAAGTTCCAACAAAGGCAACACATGAAACGACTCGCAACGCTGACTCTCGCAATTGCGATGGCCGCACCTGTTTACGCCCAGAACCTCGCAACGGTCAACGGCAAGGCTATCCCGCAAAAACAATTTGATGAACTTGTCGCCTTGCTCGTCGAGCGTGGTGAAGCCGACACCCCCGAACTGCGCGAGCGCGTCAAGCAAGAAATGATCAACGGCGCAGTTTTTGTTCAGGCGGCCGAAAAAGCCGGCCTGGATAAAAAAGCCGATGTGCGCCAAGAGCTTGAACTGGCCCGCCAAAGCATTCTGGCCCATGCCCTGATGTCAGACTACCTCGAAAAGAACCCCGTCACCGACGCCCAGGTTCAAGCCCGTTACGACGAAATCAAAGGCGCACAAGCCGACCGTCAAGAATACAAGCTACGTCACATTCTGGTCAAAGACGAAGCTGAAGCCAAGAAACTGATCGCCGACATCAAGGGCAAGAAAACCACTTTCGAAGCGGCAGCCAAAAAAAGCTCCATCGACCCCGGTAGCGGCCAAAATGGCGGCGACCTGGGCTGGGGTCCGGTCACCAATTACGTGCCCGAATTCGCTGCAGCCGCCGAAAAGCTGAAAAAAGGCGAAATGACGCAAGAGCCTGTGCAAAGCCAATTTGGCTGGCACGTCATCGAAGTCGAAGACACACGCGCCTTGCAGTTCCCCGCACTCGACTCCGTGCGCCCTCAGATCGAAGACATGCTGCGCCAGCAAAGCCTGGCAAAAATGCGCGACGACCTGATGAAATCGGCCACGATCAAGTAAGTAACAAACATGGCGGCGCCGACTCATGGCGCCACCTGAAAGACCCAAACCCGGCAGGCTTTCTTGCAAAGCAGCCGGGTTTTTTTATTTCCTCATGACTTCAATCCCGCATAGCGCACACAGCGCCATGGTGGCTGGGTACTTGGGTGCCTATCCCAATTGGTGAAGAAGACACCCTTCTTCGAGCATAAAGGCCAATCTTTCTTTTTATATAAGAAAGTGCTAAATTAGAATAATACGAAATAACAAATGATGACTATGCAAGATCAGCTGTTCATACAGGAAGGCGCCGTCAAGGCGGCTGCCATGCTGCGAGCCGTTGGCAATGAGCATCGCTTGCTGGTGCTGTGTTTACTTATCGAACACGGCGAAATGACAGTGGGAACTTTGCACGAATATGTTCCCCTCAGCCAATCCGCACTCTCTCAGCATCTGGCCAAAATGCGCGAGGAAGGTTTGATCACGTTTCGCCGAGAAGCCCAAACCTTGCATTACCGGATCGATAACCCTGACGTGAAGACGCTCATTGCCACGCTCAAAACCATTTTCTGCCCTTGAGACCGACCACCTGGAGTCCTATCCTCATGTCTTTGAAACCCATCTCTGCTCAAGCCGCCCACGAACTACTTGATCAAGGCGCCGTCCTGATCGACATCCGAGCGGCGGACGAACATGCTAGGGAACACATTGCTGTCGCCCGCAACGTTTCCATGGAGAATCTGAAAAAGGCATCGCCACTTAATGTCGCGGCAGGCGTCATTTTCCATTGCCGCTCAGGCAATCGCACACAGCTTAATGCCACTACGCTCAGCGCTTGCGCGGCTTGCGACGCTTATGTGCTGGAAGGTGGGCTGGATGCCTGGAAGCAAGCTGGGCTGCCAGTAGTAAAAGATGCTTCCCAGCCTATGGAGCTGCAACGGCAGGTACAGATTGCGGCGGGCACACTGGTCTTATTAGGAGCAGTGCTGGGTGCCACCGTCTCGCCATGGTTCCACGCCCTGTCAGGGGCAGTCGGTGCCGGTTTGATTTTTGCCGGTGTGTCTGGTTTGTGCGGGATGGCCCGCCTGCTGATGCATATGCCCTGGAACAACACGACAAAGCCGGCTTGAGTCCGGGGTTAAGCCAGTAAGGCTAGCAGTCCTTCCTCGTCCAGAATGGGCACGCCCAGCTGTTGAGCCTTTACCAGCTTGCTACCGGCCTCTTCGCCGGCAACCACATAAGCCGTTTTACCCGACACCGAGCCGCTGACCTTGCCGCCGACAGCAAGAATACGCCGGGTGGCTTCGTCACGGGTGAGCGTAGGCAAAGTGCCTGTCAGCACAAAGGTTTTGCCGGCCAAGGCCTGCCCACCCTGAGGCGCAGCCTCGGCTTGTGGTTCGACTCCGGCAGCCAGTAATTTGGCTACGATCTCGCGGTTGTGCGGCTCTGCAAAGAAACGCGCCACGGAATCCGCCACTACCGGCCCCACATCGGGTATCGTCAGCAAGCTTGCTTCATCGGCTTGCATCACAGCCTGCATAGAGCCCAGACAACGCGCCAAATCGCGCGCGGTAGTCTCACCCACATGACGTATCCCCAAAGCAAACAACAGCCGCCCAAGCTTGGGACGGCGAGCCTCATCGAGTGCGGCGATCAAATTTTCCGCTGATTTGCGGCCCATGCGCTCATAGTTAAGCAGCTCTTCAACACGCAAGGTGAACAAGTCCGCCAGCGAGGTGATGCGCCCGCTATCGACCAGCTGCTCTACCAGTTTCTCGCCCAGACCTTCGATATCCAGCGCCTTACGGCCCGCGGCGTGCAACAGGCTTTGCTTACGCTGAGCCGAGCAATACAAGCCCCCAGTGCAACGCGAGATCGCTTCGCCCTCAAGGCGCACGATGGCGGAATCGCAAATCGGGCATCGCGTAGGCATGACGAATGCCTGCGTATCGGGGCCGCGCAACTCGGTGACGGCACCCACGACTTCGGGTATGACGTCGCCTGCGCGGCGCACGATGACGGTATCACCTATGCGAACGTCCTTACGCTTGATTTCATCTTCGTTGTGCAGCGTGGCATTTGTAACCGTTACGCCGCCCACGAATACGGGTTTAAGACGCGCCACTGGCGTAATGGCACCGGTACGCCCTACCTGCACTTCTATGTCCAGCAGGCGCGTCATTTCTTCTTGGGCCGGGAATTTGTGCGCAATGGCAAAACGCGGTGCACGGGCCACAAAACCCAGCACTTGCTGCGCCTGTAGCGCATTGACCTTGAACACCACTCCGTCAATGTCAAAGGGCAGCGCGTTACGTTTGGCCTGAGCCGCCAAGTAAAAATCCAATAGACCTTGAGCGCCTCGTACAACACGCCTGTCGGTATTAACCGGCAAACCCATTTGCATGAGCGCATCCAGCACACCCATTTGCGTAGGGGGCACAGCCTTCCCCTGCCATTCACCCCAGCCATAGGCCATGAAACGCAGCGGGCGCTGAGCGGTAATGCGGGGGTCAAGCTGACGCAGGCTGCCCGCCGCGGCATTACGAGGGTTGACGAATATTTTTTCGCGACGCCCCTGCTGAGCCTGGTTCAAGGCCTCGAAATCAGCGCGGTACATAAGCACCTCGCCACGCACTTCCAGTACTTGCGGGCACTCGGCCCCTAAAGACAGTGGAATAGAACGCATGGTGCGAACGTTGTGCGTGACGTCTTCACCGACTTGACCATCGCCGCGCGTGGCGGCTTGCACCAAACGCCCTTGCTCGTAGCGCAAACTGATGGCGGTGCCATCGAATTTGTATTCGCCCGTGTATTCAACTTGTCCGCCCGGCGTCAACAAGCCGGCTGCAAGCAAAGTGTCACTGACACGCTTGTCAAATGCATGAATCTCTTCTGCATCGAAAGCATTGGCCAGCGACAACATGGGAATGGAATGGCTGACACTGGCAAACGAAGCCGCCGGCGTCGCGCCTACACGCTGCGTGGGCGAATCCGGCGACAACCACTGTGGATACTTGTCTTCCAGCGCCTCAAGCTCGCGCAGCAAGGCATCGTATTGCGCATCCGAGATGGTCGGCGCATCATCTACGTAATAGCGCCGATTGTGCGCTTCGATGGTGCTTCTGAGGGCTAGTATGCGTTCGTATTCTGGCGAGTCGCTCATCATGAATCAGGAAAACAAGCGCAAGGTACGTGTGTCACCGGCCACGAAGCCAACACGCGTCAGCGACTGGCTCATGCCCAGCACCTGCTGATCTATCGCTGCGTCGGCCTGCGGCATGACAGGATTACCTTGCTCATCCAACAACTGAGCGTTCAGGCGCGAAGCCAGATCACGCCCCACCCCCGCCATGCGGCTGAAAGCCTGCTCATCGATCTGGCAGTTGGGCACATCCAGAATCAGATCCAAGCGCTCTATGCGCTGTTCGGCATTTGGCACCAAGGACAAGGTAAATCTAGGTAAGCCGGTATCGGACATCCACGCCAACTGGTCGCCATACATGACGAAACCGGTTTCCCTGACTATGGGCTCCACTTCATCCAGAGGGCGCGACATGGCAGGCTTGATGCCCAACACCACTTGCGCATCGACCTCGGCACACAAGGCATCTAGTTGGTTCGCCTGACTGAGTACGGCCTCTTGCTCGGGGCCTTCCACCGTGCCGTCAAAGCTTTGCGCCAATCTTTGGGCAGCCGACCATAGGTGCGACCAACCGATATCGGTCAACGGACCTTGGCGGTTGGCCAACAGTACGGTCAAGTGCAATGACCCATAAGACTCGTCAGCACGTAGCTGGCTGGTATGCGAACCCGAATCGCGCATGACCAGCACCCGCACAGGCTTACCTACGGATTGCGTCAAGCCCTGCAAAGCGTCGCGCAGCTGAGGACCGGGGACAGGGTTGGCAAAACTGACATCAATGACCGCTTCACAAGTCGGATCTGCCTCCTCGGCGTCTTCGTTCGCCGCCACCATACCCGGCTCGCGCCGCCCTACCGACGGCGCGCCCGCAGCACCGAGCAAAGGGTCGTGCTCGCCCTCGGGGAAATGGGCTTGCATGCGCCTACGGGCTCGCCTGTCTTGCCACCAGTTGAACGCCACCACCAATGCAATCAGGATGACGCCTGCTGCTACCAGTGCTATTTGCAAATCACTCATTGTCCGCCCCATCGGGTTTGGAAAAACGTATTGTCATGGTCGAGTCAAATTTCTGCCAATTGCAGGGCGGACTCAATATCCACCGCCACTATGCGCGACACGCCCTGTTCTTGCATGGTAACCCCGACAAGCTGGCGCGCCATTTGCATGGCAATTTTGTTGTGTGAAATGAATAAAAATTGTGTCTGATCGCTCATGCTGCTGACCAGATTGGCATACCGTTCGGTATTCGCGTCGTCCAGTGGCGCATCGACTTCGTCGAGCAGGCAGAATGGCGCGGGGTTGAGCTTGAAGAGCGCAAACACCAGTGCCGTGGCGGTAAGGGCTTTCTCGCCCCCCGAGAGCAGATAGATAGTACTGTTGCGCTTGCCAGGCGGCTGCGCCATCACCTGCACACCCGCATCCAGTATCTCGTCGCCCGTCATCATCAGCCTGGCCTCGCCCCCACCAAACAGTTTGGGGAAAAGCTCGCCGAAATGTCCATTCACAATATCAAAGGTCTCTTGCAACAACTCACGCGTTTCTTTGTCTATCTTGCGAATTGCAGCCTCAAGGGTCTCGATGGCGCTCATCAAGTCGTCATGCTGCGCGTCAAGGAAGCCTTTGCGCTCACGTGCGGTATTCAATTCTTCCAGAGCTGCCAGGTTCACCGGGCCCAAGCCATCGATCTGACGTGAAATTCTTTGAACCTCGGATTGCAGCCAGTTGACGCGCAACCACTCCTCAGGCTGCTGCTCAAGCATCTGGGACAAGGCCTCGCGGTCTACCTGATGGGCATCCAGTTGCTCGGCATATTGCTCGACTGCCAGTCGCGCTGCTTGTTCTTGCAGTTGCAACTGCATGATGCGCTGGCGCCGAGGTTCGAGCGAGCGCTCAAGCTCGAGCCGCCGCTCGTCGGCTGCACGCAGTGAGGCGGCAAGGTTGTCTTGTTCTATACGTGCTTGCGTCAGGATTTCTTCGCTCTGAGCCCGTTGTTCGAGCGCGTCTTGCAGGCCTGTCTGGGCTGCCGTGGCGTCCAGCTCGAATAGCTCGCCCTGCAACCCTTCAAGTTCGTCCTGGGCACGCTGGACTTGCTCGGCAGCCAGTTGCTGATTGCGTTGCAGATCGCCCGTGCGGGTATGCAGGGCTCGAATGGCAAATTGCGTTTCCTGCACCTGGCGCTCAATATTGCGCAGGGCTTGGCGCGCTTGTTCAGCTTGTTCGGCCAAATCTTCGCCAGACATCTGCGCATCGGCGTAACGCGTCTGGTGCTCGGCCAGTTCGAGATCCAGGGTTTCGAATCGCGCTTCCGCTTCATCACGACTGGCAGCAAACTCTTCGCCCTGGCCTTTGATCTCCGCTAATTCGTCGTGAATACGCTGCGCACGCTCGCCGGACTGCCTAGCTTGCTGTTGCAAACGGGAATGCTCTAACTGAATATCGTGCAGGCGGCGCGTAAGCTCGGAGACCCGCATACGCGCGGGCCCCACAGCCTGTGAGACCTGTTGCCAAAGGGCTTCGGCACGCGCCACCTCGGACACGGCTTGATCCGCCATGAGCTGGCGCGCCTTGAGCTCGCGTTGCAGATTCTCGATTTCTTGCTGGCGCGCCAACATCCCGGCTTGCTCGGAGTCTGGCGCATAGAACCGGACACCGTGTTCATCTACCAGATGCCCTTGTTGAAGCACATACACGCCGCCGGGCGGCAACTGGGCACGGCTAGCCAAGGCGCTAGGCAGGTCGGAGGCCACGAAAGCGTGCGCCGTCCAGTCGTCTAGCACGGAGCGCAGATCGGGGTCTGTGATGCGCAGTTTTTCAGCCAGTGCGGTAAAGCCGGCGAGCCTGGTAGCGGGCGCTTTGGCGATGGCCGGCTGATAGAACGCCAGCCTGGCCGGGGGCGGATCGTTGACGAAGGCACGGGCGTGCTCGAGCTGTCGGATTTCGAGCGCCGTCATGCGTTCGCGCAGTACGGCCTCGAAGGCGGTTTCCCAGCCTGGCTCGACGTGCAGCTTTTGCCAGAGCCGCGACAAGGAGCTTAGCCCCTGTTGTTCCAGCCAGGGCTGTAAGGCGCCTTGCTTTTGCACGTCTTGTTGAAGTTTGATCAATGCCGACAAGCGTGCCTCGATGCGCGCCTGCGCATCGGTTTCTTCGCGAGATTTGGCATGGGCCTGCGCTCGGGTAGCGTCTAAGCCAGGCAGACGGTCTTCGAGCTCGGCCAATTGCCCTTGCGCTTCTTCGAGCTGCTCTTGCTGCATGGCCTGCTCGCCGGCCAAATGCTCGAGAGCGGCTGGGTCGGGCGCATCCAGCTCGCGCAGTTCTTGCTCAAGACGCTCGCGCCGCTGAGCCAATTGATTCAGCTGGCGGTCGGCATCACGCTGAGCCTGGGCCACCAAGGCCAGATTCTGCTCGACACGCGCCAGCACGCTGCGCATTTCTTCACGCGACGCCCCAGCCGCACGCACTTGAGCATCCAGGTCGGGCAACGCTTGAGCGGCAGACTCGACGCCGGCTTGCTCTTGCTCAAGGCGCGCTTCGAGCTCTTCAGCCTCTTGCGCGGCTTGTTCGATTTGGTCTTGGCAATGCGCCTGCTGCGCCTGCCATTCTTCTATCTGGGCTTGCAACTGGCTACGCCGACTTTGCAAACGGTTGCGTGAGTCAACCACATGGCGGATTTCCGCCTCGAGACGGCTAACCAGCGCCCCTGACTCGAACACTTTGCCCTGAGCCGCGTGCACGGCATCGCCAGCCGCATAATGCGCCTGACGACGAGACTCGAGTTCGGCCTCGCAGTGGCGCAAATCGGCGGTTGAGCCTTCGAGTTCGGTCTGGGCTTGCTCAATGGCCAAGAATTTTTCTTTCTGATCTTGGTGAGCCTGGCGCTCCTTCAGCAGCCACAACGCATGCTGTTTGCGTTCGCCGTCTTCTTGCAGCCCCCGGTAACGCATGGCGACCTCGGCCTGCGTCTCGAGTTTTTCTAGCTGACTGCCCAATTCGCGCAAGATATCTTCAACACGAGTCAGGTTCTCGCGCGTATCGGCAATGCGGTTTTCGGTTTCCCGGCGCCGTTCTTTGTAACGCGAAACGCCTGCGGCTTCTTCGAGATAAACACGGAGCTCTTCGGGACGCGCCTCGATGAGGCGGTTGATCATGCCCTGGCCAATAATGGCGTAGCCGCGCGCGCCCAGGCCGGTACCCAGGAAAATGTCGTGGATGTCGCGGCGGCGCACCTGCTGATTATTGACGAAATAGCTGCTGGTGCCGTCTCGGGTGAGCACCCGGCGGACCGCGATTTCGGCATAGGTGCTCCATTGCCCCGCTGCGCGCCCTTCGGAATTATCGAACACCAATTCGACTGAAGCGCGGGCCGCCGGCTTGCGGTTGCCGGAGCCATTGAAAATGACGTCCTGCATGGATTCGCCACGCAGCTCTGAGGCCCGGGTTTCGCCCAGCACCCAGCGCACGGCGTCAATGATATTGGACTTTCCGCATCCGTTAGGCCCCACCACCCCCACCAATTGGCTGGGCGTAGGAATGGCCGTCGGTTCCACAAACGACTTGAACCCGGCTAATTTGATTTGAGTCAGGCGCACAATAAAACGGACAAAACGGCGGACATGGGCAGGCGAAGGCCCCGCAGGAAGGAATCCTCTTATGATAACGCAACGGCAGGCTCCGCCCGGCCTTCAATGCCTTACAAATATCAGGAATTGTGAACGTCGCGCGGCGTCGGAGGTTCGCACTGGATGAGCTCGCCCAAAGTGGCGTAAAAAGGACCGCCCAGGCGTGCCAGCGGTTGCAGCGCCAAACTGTTGACGCGCCGCCCGTCAAATATGTCGTGCGCCAGGTGAAAGGCAACGACTTCGCCTATATAGAGCACATTCATGCCCGTGCCCAGCGGTAGACGATGACGCAGCACACATTCCATTTGCGCTTTTGCCCAGGCAATGCGCGGCACCGGCACCTGCAAACCAGGCAGCAACGGAATGCCCAAGGCCGCCGCTTCGCCCGCTTCGGGAGGATAGGCCGCACTGCTTTCGTGCACGGTCTCCACCAGCGAAATCGACGGAATATTGACGACGAAACTCTGGGTTTGCTCTATGTTGCGCGCCGTGTCTTTCAAGCGATTGTCTTGCTCGATGCTGATATTGACCGCCAGCATGGGCGGAGACTGCGACACATAGTTGAACGAGCTGAACGGTGCGACGTTGACGACACCTTGTTCGCTACGCGTGCTGATCCAGGCGATAGGCCGCGGCACCACTACGCCCGAGACCAAGCGGTAGACCATGGCGGCATCCAGTGTTTCAGCCTTCAGGCTGGTGTAGTCGTCATTCGTCAGTATCGTCATATGAAAAGCTGTATAGCCGGAAGATAGCTGTCGCAACCCAATAGCACTATGCGCTTTTCAACTATGCGCAAAGCGCCCTCAACACGCCGCAAACCATAACGTACCGAAGCCCCAAGCAGCACTTGCTTGTCTGCCTGGCGCTCTATGTACATCAATTGGCAAGACACAGCGGCCAAACCGTTGGCCATATCCGGCAAGACCCGGGGCTGCTGCACGACATGCAAACCGCGCACACGGGGATGCAGGGAATGCGCATGAGCGTGCTGCATTCTATCAATACGCAACTTCAGCAACATACGATCTTCGAGCGCAATCGAGGCATGCAGCTCTTTTTCTGTCTGTTGCTCGTGCAAGGGCACCCAATACACGCCATCTTCAGCGAACAATTCGTACCACTCAGGGTAGCGCTGCTCGTCTAGCAAAAGATTTTCGTGATAGACGAAATCCACTAGCGCTTGTTGCAGGTTTTCTTGCGTCATGATGACTCCTTCGTATCGGGCTGCATCAACGCTTGCCAGGCCCTGAACTGATTACGCATAAGCGCCTCGCTATTGCCATCGGCCAAGCTGTTGTCTTCTTGATCTAATTCGGCGAGGGTGAACTGGCGTTGCAGGTTTACCCATGGATTGCCGGCGCTGGCCAAGGAGCTTTGCTGGCTTTCAAACAAATGCACGTCGTCGTGACCCACGACACTCATGGGCGAAAACACCAGTCGGCTATACATAAGCCCACGCTTGAGCAGCACCTCGGGCGCTCCTTTAGGCTGAAAGGACCAGACTTCCAAACGCGTCAGATTGGCGCTAACAGGACGCAGCACGCGAATGATTTGAGGCGAACCCTTAGAAGCCATGGAAGGATAAAACACCACGTTCTGAGGCGAGAACGACAAGATCTCCCCCGCACGCTCGGGTCCATGTGCCTGTTCGAGTTGTTGCTGATAGTTGGGAATATCTGAGTAAGCCGAGTGAATGCTGAACTCAGTGCCCAGAATGCTGTGGCCATTGGGCAAGGTGCGTGCGCCCATTTTGGAATAGAAGTCGTAACCCGCACCAAAAGGCAGCAGTTGCTCTAGCGCCGCCGGATTGGCGTCGGAGAACTCTTGGCTGATTTTCCCCGCCGTGCCGGAAGCCGACTCATGGGTGGAAATGGGATGCACCGAATCGTTGATATTTTCTATATACATCTTCCAGTTGCAATGAATCTCGGCGCGCACGCAGCCACCAGCAACCTGCAACTCGCCCACGGGTGAACGGTCGGCCATATTGTCCAGCGCCTTCAAGGCCGGACCAAAAAAACCATGAAAATCAGCGCCTTCTTGACTAAGACGCGCAAACACAAAGCCGCGGTATTCGGCAACTCCACCTGGCTGGGAAAGCCCTTGCGCCGCGACGCTGTGCTCAAAACCCGTGCCTTCGTAGCCTGCTTTCAAAGACACCCCTCGCAAGCGCCCATCAAAATCAAAGCTCCAAGCATGGTAGGGGCAACGCAACAAGCGCGGCACCTTGCCGCTAGGCTCGCTCAGTAAGCGTGCGCCCTTATGTGCGCAGCGGTTGATGAGTACACGCACGCCACCATCGGCATGTCGAATCATGATGACAGGGGTGCCTACCAGGTCTACAGTGATGTAATCACCTGTTTCGGGTACCTGGCTGGCATGCCCCACATACAGCCATGAGCGGGCGAACAGCCTTTCACGCTCAAGCTGAAAAATTTCCTCGCTGATATATACGTCTCGGTGCACTTGCGTGGCCTCAACCAAGCCTTGCAAGGCTTGGGGATCCGAGCGATAGCCCACGTCATTCTTACTCATGTCTGTTCTCCTATCGTTCCGATTCAGCCAGCGCCATCTGTGCTTCCAGACTGCCTTGCGCCGGGGGCCAATTGGCACGGGCATCATCAGGCGGTACGCTGGAGAGCAAGACGCGGGTGTAGGGGTGCTGCGGATTGCTGAACACCGTGTCGGTTTCGCCCTGCTCGACCACGCTGCCCCTATACATCACCAAGACGCGCTGACATAAATAGCGAATCACCGACAGATCGTGCGAAATCAGCACCACCGCAATGCCCAGCTCGCGGTTCAGGCGCAAAAGCAAATTCATGATGAGGGCTTGAACCGACACGTCCAGACCCGACACAATCTCGTCAGCAATCAGCAATTGCGGCGCAGCACACAGGGCCCGTGCGATGTTGACCCGCTGCTTTTGCCCACCTGAAAGCTGTGAAGAAAAGCGCTGCAAGGCGTCAGGCGCCATACCGACCTGTCCCACCAGACGCAGGGCCTGTTCCCGGCGCGCTTTGGCCGTGATGCTGGCCTGAACCTCTAGGACTTGGGTCATCAGGCTTTCTACGGTACGTCGGGGGTTCAAAGCTGAATCGGGGTCTTGAAACACCATCTGCACAGTTTGACGCATGTGCTCAAGCTGCTGAGTCGAAGCCCTCTGACGGGCAATACCGCTCACCCGTACTTCGCCGCCCGTAGGTTGAACCAAGCCGGCCATGATACGCGCCAAGGTGCTTTTACCACTCCCGCTTTCGCCCACTACACCCACCAGCTCACCGGGTCGAATGGACAGATCCAAGGGTTTAAGCGCGTCGAAGTAAGCTTTTTTTCCGTCCGCCCGCCTAATCGTGTAGCGCATACTTGCCTGGTGCAATTCCAGCAAAGCGCTGGCCCCCGAAACACCCGTGCTCGAACGCTGCGGCAGGACTTCGGTCTGCACATTTTCTTGTATACGACAGGCCGAGGCACAACGTATGTAATGCCCCTCGCCTACCGCCTCAAGGGGGTGCACATGGGATTCGCATTCAACATTGCGTGTGGAACAGCGCGGGGCAAACCGGCAACCCCGCAGCTCGACCATATCGCGTAAGCCGGGCATCAGATCGGGAAGCACCGGTAGCTCATGCAGATTACCGTGCAACGATGGGGTCGCCTGCTTGAGCGCCCACGAATATGGGTGGCGCGGCTGCTCTAACACTAAACGAGCGGGGCCTGTCTCGACCACGTCTCCGGCGTACAGCACGGCCACGTCATCGCAGACATGTGCGGCCATACGCAAATCATGCGTAATAAGAATGACTGCGGTTTCATATTTTTGCTGAATGTGCCGCAACAGATGGATGATCTGAACCTGCGTGACGACATCAAGCGCTGTCGTGGGCTCATCGGCAATGATGAGCTCAGGATCACCGGAGAAAGCCATGGCGATCAATACACGTTGGCATTGGCCACCGGATAGCTGGTGGGGATAGCGGCTCAGTATCTGCGCAGGCTCGGGCAAGCCGACTTCAGCCAGCCGCGCCTGCGCATACTGATTGCGCTCGGCACGCACTACGCCTACCCGCTTAAGATGTTCAAGCATCTGCTGGCCTATGGTCAGCACGGGGTTCAACGCCGACAAGGGTTCTTGCGGAATAAAAGCAATGCGTTTGCCTAGATAGCCTCGGGCGGCAGCGCTAGTAAGACGTTCGCCCTGGAACAGAACCTCGCCGGCAGCGAAACGCAGATTGGACGGCAGCAAGCCGGCCACGACGCGGCCTATCATGCTTTTACCGGCACCCGATTCGCCCACCAAACCCAAAGTACGGCCCTTGCCTACCGCGAAGTCCACCTGCCGCAGCAGCGCGACCTCTTGCTTGCCCACGTGCGCAACCACCTGGACACCCGAAAACTGCAGGACAGGATGCGTCATCTCAGCTCCTTTTTTGAAGGCGGGGATCAAGCGTGGCACGCAGACCATCGCTAAGCAGGTTGAACGCCAGCACAGCAAAAATGATGCCGCCTATGGGTGCCAGCAAAGTCCACCCGGCCTGGTAGATCTGGTCGCGACCGTCGGCCAGCATGACGCCCCAGGCGACGACATCTGAGGGTACGGACAAGCCCACGAAACTGAGTATGGCTTCAACAATGATGGCCACACCCATTTGCAGACTGAACAAAGTCAGAATCAGCGGCAACACGCCAGGCAAGATTTCGCGCGTCATGGTGCGCCAGTGAGAGAACCCCAGCAAACGCGCCGCCTGCACGTATTCCCGCTCGCGCGCCACCAATACTTCTGCTCTGACCACTCGGTAAAAGCGCGTCCAGTCGACCAGCACAACAGCCAGAATCACATTGCGCACGCCCGTGCCCAAGCCCACCATCAACAACATGGAGAACACGACCGGCGGCACCGACAGCCAGAGACCGACCAGGAAACCCATGGTGGTATCGAAGCGCCCACGCAGATAACCGGCCAGCACGGCTAAAACGGAACCAAAAACCATGGCTCCTGTGGCGGCAAGTACCGCCACCAACAAGGCAATACGGCTGCCGTAGATCAGGCGCGACAGCACACATCGCCCGAGCGAGTCGGTGCCCAAAGGAAACTGCGCCATACCCCCTGCGTCCCAGACGGGCGGCAGCAAGGTCGCCATCAAGTCTTGTGCGTTAGGGTTGTTGGGGGCCAGCCATGGGGCGAAGATCGCCACAAAAACAAAGCACAGCACCATGACGCCGCCTATCGCCACCTTGGGATGCCCCACGGCACGTCGCAGACGACCGCGCCGGCTGGGGCCTGAATCCGTCTTTGTTGTCATGCTTGCCTCAGCTTGGGGTTCAAGGCCGTGTACAGACCGTCCACACAGAAATTCACCCCAAGCACAAGCAAACAGAACACCAAGGCCACACCTTGTATCAGGGGTAAGTCGAAGTTCTTGATGGCCTGCACCATCAGATTGCCCAAACCAGGGAATGAAAAGATGACTTCAATCAGCAAGGTGCCGCCAAAGAGAAAGCCAAACTGCACACCCAACAAGGTCAGGGTGGGCAATGCCGCATTTTTGAACATGTGCCCCCACAGAATGCGGCGCTCGGAGACGCCGCGTAGCCGCGCCACGTTAACGTAGGGCTCGGTCGCTATCTCTATTAAACTGGAACGTAACACCCGGGCAATGATGGGACTGAACGACAACGCCAGTGCGAAAGCCGGTAATAGCAGATGCCGTAAAGCGTCCCACCACGCCGCCCATTGGCCTGCAAGCAGCGTGTCAATCAGCAGAAAGCCCGTAACCCTGGGCACGCTGAACGAAGGATCCAATTGCCCCATGAAGGGCAATATCGGGAACGTGACCCCCAGCACGACGATGAGGATGATGCCCCACAAGAATGAAGGCACGGACAGCAGCACCACCAGCAGAAAGTCTGCAGGGATTTCAAGCTTGCGCCCTTCAAACTTGTACAGGATGACGCCACCGGGGATAGCAATGAGCAGCGCCATCACTAGACTGACCATGGCAAGCTCTAGCGTGGCCGGCAGCGCAGTCTTTATCAGGGCCGTCACCGGTTCGCGAAAGAAAATAGACCG
Organism: Mesopusillimonas faecipullorum; assembly: GCF_020539505.1. GTDB lineage: Bacteria > Pseudomonadota > Gammaproteobacteria > Burkholderiales > Burkholderiaceae_B > Mesopusillimonas > Mesopusillimonas faecipullorum. Next base: position 373,618 of record NZ_JACDXW010000001.1, read on the forward strand.
GCCCAGATCGCCCTGGACGGCATTCTGCAACCACACGCCATACTGTTTTGCAATAGAGCCGTCCATGCCCAGCGCCTGACGCAGCACCTCGGCATCTTCATGAGTGGCCGAGGGCGGCAGCATCATTCCCAGGGGGTCGGAAGGGATCAGCCTGAGCAGGATGAACACGATCACCGACAACAGCAACGCCGTGATCAACACCACCCAGATCTTCCTTATTATCAGACTTAGCATGGTTTCATTTCCAGCTGTAGTCCTGCGGCAGGATATAGCCTGTCTGATAGGTGGGCAGGTTCAGTCCCTTTTTGTGTGCGATGGTGGAAATCGACTGCAAAACTGGCAGGCTCCAGGCATTATCAGACGCGCGCTTCATGATCTCGTGGTAGCTGGCTAGCCGTTTTTGCTCATCCATTTCGGTGCTCAAGGCGTCTAACTCGTTTGCCAAAGCAGGATCTTTCCAGGTAGAGAAGCGCAAGCGCGGATCAAGGATGCGCCCTACACCCAAGTCGGGGTCGCCAGTGGCATTCGCCCACACATACAACATGACACCATCAAGCTTTGAGGAATGGCTGAGCTCGAGATACTTGGCCATGGTGATTTCTTCGACTGTGGTTTCAATGCCGATCTGGCTCCACATCTGCGCAATGGCTCGTGCCATGTCGTAGTCGGAAGGGAAAGTATTGTTGGTAGACAGCAAGCGCATTTTCACGGGTTTGTCTTTGCTGTAACCGGCCTTGGCCAACTCGGCAATGGCTTGCTCTCGGTCAAAGGGAATACTGAAATCGGGCACATCGGCAGCCGAACCCTTGGTGGCCAGCACCGACAATGGCTGAGCCACATTGTTGTAGAACGCGCGCGATATGCCCTGTTTATCTATGGCCAACTGCATGGCTCGGCGCAGGTGTTCGTTCTGGAAGGTCTCCACATAGCTAGGCATCTGCAGGATGAACATCTCGCTGTAGGGGTAAGTCTTGGCTTCCAGGTTGGGCGATTTCTGCAGACGAGCCACTTCGCGCACGGGAATTTGTACGGAGACATCCACTCTGCCCGACTCTACCGCCGCCACTCGGGCCGAGGAATCAGGGACGATCTCGAAGACGACCTTATCAATGGCAGGTTTGCCGCCCCAATATTTGTCGAAAGCCTCTAACGTAATGCGCGACCCCCGCTGATAACCGGTGAGCCGGTAGGGGCCGGCGCCTATGGGCTGCTTCAAGAAGGCTTCTTCACCCACTTTTTCGATATAGGCCTTGGGCAAAATGTAGGAAGTCAGAAAGGCGAGGCTCTTGATTGCAGTAGGTGTGGGTTTGGAAAACGTCATGACGGCCTGATGCGGGCTGACGACCTCTATGCCGGTGACGGTGGGCATCATGCCGTTCAGCGCAATGGCCTTGTTTTTAGAGGCACGCTCGAAAGTGAACTTGAGGTCTTCTGCCGTCAAAGGGCTGCCGTCGTGGAAGAAAATATCCTTGCGCAGGTTCAGTTCGAGTTTGGTGCCGGTGTCGTCCAACCATTTCCAAGATTCAATCTGGCGCGGGGTAGCAACCAGCTTGTCATCCATGAAAGTGGGGGAATCGAAGACCGCCTTGAACAAAGACTGCCCTGCAGGGAAAGTCACCGCGGTAGGGTCCCAAGATGGGAGATCAACGGGATAGGCGATTTTCAGTTCGGTGGGCGCCGCATGCGCGCCCCCTGCCATAAAGACCGCCACTGCCGCAGCACCCAGCAGCTTGCGGACCACCCTCGTACACCAAGTATTCATGGAGAACTCCTTTTTGTTTACGTGACTGGAGGGAGCGGTGGAACATCTTCCCGGCACCCACAAAAAGTATACTGTTTGAACATAAATGTAAAAATAATGGATTTCCCTAAACTTTAAATTTTATGAATCAACATGTTATCGTTATGGAAGAAATATAAACTTCTTTAACCCAAGAGAGAGAGAAAATGGCCGAAACCTTACGCGATCGCCTCCAATGGCAAACCTCTCATGGACAAATCATGGATGCCGATCGTCGCTACTTGCTCATGCGCACCGACGTCTTGATGGGCGCATTCCGAGAACTCCCTCCCGAAGCAAGGCAACAAGCATTCGCGGCATTGGCTCGATCCGCCAACCAAGGCGGCGGCGCTTCTACCCGCGCTTATTTCCAGTCTTTGCAGGGCGACGTCTCAGCGCTCTTGAACACCATGACGGCCTATTCTGCTGAACTGGGTTGGGGGGTCTGGTCGTTCTCTCGCGATGCACAAGCGCACGAAATTCACCTGAAGGTGCACAACAGCCCATTCGCCGCAGGGTTCGGGGCTAGCGACTGTCCCGTCTGCCATCCCATCGCTGGTATCCTGCAAACCGTGGGTGAACTCGCGCTAGGTCAGCCGGCTTCGGTGCAAGAAACCTGTTGCTCAGCACAGGGCCACGCTCATTGCGAGTTCCATATCCACGCCCTGCCCGCCCCCGCCTCTCAATGATCTCGCCGTGAGCAAAACCACCAAACCGACACAGAAACTGAAGATTCGCGAACAGGTGTACGAACATCTGCGCCAGCGCATGCGCAGCGGCACCATCACCCTGACAGACCGGCTCGTCGACCACGAAATAGCGGCCGCCTTGGCTGTATCGCGTATGCCTGTGCGCGAAGCCTTGCTTCAACTTAAGAGTGAAGGCCTTCTCGAGGGCACATCTCGGGGTTTCCGCCTAAGGCAGTTCACGCCTACCGATATTGCCCAGATGTTCGAGGTGCGCCTACTGCTGGAACCTGCCGCGGCCTGCAGTGCTTGCGAGAAAGCTTCTGTGGCAGGCTTGGCCCACATGAAAAAAGCCGTCGAGTCTTCGCAGCTTGCACATGATCAAAACGATGCGGTGGCCTATATGGCTGCCCAAACCATGTTCCGTCAAACCTGGATAGGCATGGTGCCCAACCCTCATTTGGCCGCCATGATTACACGCTTGGCAGACCACGTAGAGGCTGTTCGCCTGGCCACCCTAAGCGACCCCGAGTTCCGCTCTTGGTCCCTGTCATCCAGCCATCAGCTTCTCGAGGCTTTTTTAAAGAAAGACCCTCAATTGGTCGAGCAGGCGGTGCACTACAACCTGCGCAACGCAGCAACGTCTTACTACGCCACTCAAGACAGGCTGATCAGCGCAAACTAACAGCCCCCCTAAGGGGCTACCGCTCCGCTCTCAGCCACCCTTTTCCTCGCCCTCGTCCCTCAGGTTTGCTTCAGGACGCTATACTTTCATGCTCTTTTACGTGTCATACGTTTGATTACAAGCATGCATGCCGCTCCAGCGTCCGCCATCGATTCCCTGGTTTTCCATGTCTGAGACACGCTACACCTTTTTGCTTTTTCCTCTCCGACAACAGGAACCCGCGTGAAAAAAGGCTTTTACCTCGTCATGGCCGCGCAAGGGCTGTCTTCTTTGGCAGACAACGCCTTGCTCATCGCAGCCATCGCCTTGATCATGGATCTACACGGTCCGGACTGGATGGCACCCATGATGAAGTGGTGGTTTGCTTTGGCTTATGTGGTGTTGGCCGCCTTCGTGGGTGCCATCGCAGACTCCTTCCCCAAAGGGAAGGTCATGTTCGCCACCAATGGCGTCAAACTGTTCGGCTGCTTACTGATGTTCAGCCACGGCTTATTCGGCCTAGACACAGGCACCCAACTATTTTTGGTGTTCGTCGCCTATACCTTGGTTGGCATAGGTGCTGCCGCTTATTCCCCTGCCAAGTACGGCATCATTACCGAAATGCTGCCCCCCGCGTTATTGGTCAAAGGCAATAGCTGGATAGAAGGCCTGACGGTGCTTTCTATTATTGTGGGTACGGTTCTGGGTGGGGTGCTGATCAGCCCGACGGTTTCCAGCGCCCTACTGTCCCAGCCCTGGCTGGCGGCCCTGGCCAGCACGCGCGCCGAAGCCGCCATTGTGCTGATCGCTATCATTTATTGCCTGGCCGCCGCTTGTAACCTGCTGATTCCGGCTACAGGCATGCGCTATCCGGCGCAGCACAAGCATCCAGGCAAGCTGGTTCGCGAGTTCTCCAACTATGTGTGCATACTGTGGCGCGACAAACTCGGGCAAATTTCGCTGGCCGTCACCACCTTGTTCTGGGGTGCCGGAGCCACCTTGCAATTCATCGTAATCGAATGGGGTGCCCAGCATTTGGGTTACCGGCTAGACCAGGCCTCTATCCTGATGGGCGTAGCCGCTTTTGGCACCATTTTCGGCTCCATTCTGGCCGGCCTTGTCCCCTTGCGCAGAGCACTGTGCGTGCTGCCCTTGGGTGTCGTCATGGGCTTGGCCGTGCTGCTGATGCCTGTGGTGCACAGCACATGGTCGGTATATGCGCTGCTGTTCTTCGTGGGCGCTTTATCCGGCTTTTTCGTGGTTCCCATGAATGCCTTGCTTCAGCATCGCGGGCATGTCTTGCTGTCCGCTGGACACTCTATTGCCGTGCAAAACTTCAACGAGCAACTGAATATCCTGCTGATGCTGGGCATGTACAGCCTGCTGCTTTGGCTGCAACTCCCCATCAACATCATCATTATTATCTTTGGCTTGCTGGTGGCTTTCCTGATGCTGGCTTTTATGTACTGGAGCCACCTGAACCACCGCGCACACCCTGATTTGCAAGAGCAAATAGGTTCAGACGAGCACGGCCAAGCTCTGCGTTAAGATTAGAACTCTGCTACGCAAGCCAGCAACTCTTGGCCATACGCTTCACGCTTACGAGCCCCTATGCCGGTAATGCCGGCCAACTCTTCCAGGTTGCGTGGGCATCGCAGCGCCACGTCTCGCAAAGTGGTATCGTGAAAAATAACGTAAGCCGGCACGCTGTGACTACGTGCCGTCGCCGCACGCCATGCCTTCAGGGCCTCAAAGCGTGCCTGTACGTCTTCGGGAAGGTCTTGCACGACAGCAGCGGGGGTCCGCCCACGACTTCGCGTAGCCGCACGTTTGGCAGAAGGCGCCGCACGACGTAAGCGCAAAACCACTTCACCTTTAAGCACCGCACGGCTTTCTTCGGTCAGCACCAGTGTGCCATAGCCTTCGTGATCAACCGTCAATAACCCTCGGGCCAACAGCTGACGCAAAACGCCACGCCAGGCCTGGTCGGACAAGTCGGTACCGATATTGAACACGCTAAGGCTTTGATGGTCGTGCTGCTGCACCCTGTCGGTCAGCTTGCCACGCAAGATGTCGATAATATGCCCGGCACCAAAGCGCTGCCCTCGCTCTCGCCAAAGCCGATAAACAGCGGAAAGCACTTTCTGGGCTGCCTCAGTGCCATCCCAGGATTCAGGCGGGCTGAGGCAATTATCACAATGACCGCAAGGCTCGATAGGCTGGTCAAAATATTCCAACAGGTGCTGGCGGCGGCAAGCGACGGTTTCGCACAGGCTCAGCATGGCGTCCAGTTGCGCTACCTGCCGACGCCGAAACCGCTCATCTCCCTGCGACTCATCTATCATGCGGCGGTGCTGCGCCACGTCTTGCAAGCCATAGGCCATCCAGGCCGTCGAGGGCAAGCCGTCACGACCGGCCCGACCGGTTTCCTGATAGTAGCCCTCTATGGACTTGGGCAAGTCAACGTGCGCCACAAAACGTACATCGGGCTTATCTATGCCCATCCCAAAGGCAATAGTTGCCACCATCACCACGCCATCTTCGCGTAGAAAACGAGATTGGTTCTCTGCCCGGAGTTGCGTGCTTAAGCCGGCGTGGTAGGGCAAGGCTTGAATGCCATGATTACTTAAATAAGCCGCCAGATCTTCGCAGCGCGCACGCGAAGCGCAATAAACAATGCCGCAATCACCCTCGTGCTCGGTGCGGATGAAATCAAGCAGCTGGCGTTTGACCTCTTGTTTTTCAACGATACGGTAAAGAATATTGGGTCGGTCAAAGCTGGCGACAAAGTGCCGACATTGCTCCAGCGCCAATCGCTGGGCTATCTCGTCACGGGTCTGCGCCGTGGCAGTCGCCGTCAGGGCGATGCGCGGTACATCGGGCCAACGTTCGGCCAACATCGAAAGGCCCAGATACTCAGGCCGAAAGTCATGCCCCCACTGCGACACACAATGGGCTTCGTCGATAGCAAACAATGCCACCCGGCCCTGCTGCAACAGATTCAGGCAACGATCAGTCAAAAGCCGCTCGGGGGCCACGTAAAGCAAATCCAGCTGCCCCGCGACAAAAGCGTCCTCTACATCACGAGCCGTACGCCAGTCCTGGGTAGAGTTCAGAAAGGCGGCTTTGACGCCAAGCTCGCGCAAGGCGTCTACCTGATCCTGCATCAGAGCAATCAATGGCGACACCACCACGCCGGTACCCTCACGGATCAGGGCGGGTAGCTGATAGCACAGCGATTTTCCACCGCCCGTGGGCATCAACACCAGGGCGTCTCCGCCCTGGACGACCTGTTCAATCACGTCCGCCTGGAACCCCCGGAACTCGTCGTAGCCAAAAATCTGCTGTAGCAGGGTCTGGGCTTCGGGCAGGAAGGAACTCAGGGTAGATGGCATGCGCGCAAAACACGGCGCCGACCTATGCGGGCCGGCACGGAGGGGTAAGAAAAGGTGCAGGCATTGTAGCCCTTGGGCGCGCGCCTTGCGGCCCAACCATTTCAGCCCATTACGCCCCTGCTTGCCTCGAATCCCCGACTAGATCAAACTGCACCCCATGGAAACCTCGCTTACCAAGGTGCTGGTCGTAGACGATGACCCGGCCCTGCGCCAGCTATTGGCCGACTACCTCAACCGTCACGGTTACGACACGCTACTGGCTCCCGATGCCAGTGACCTGGAATCTCGCATCCAGCGCTATCACCCGCAACTGATCGTGCTCGACCGTATGCTGCCCGATGGCGACGGCGTGGATGCCTGTCGCCGTTTGCGTGACATGGGCGAAGACATTCCCATCGTTGTGTTAACCGGACGTGACGAAACAGGCGACAAAATCACCGGCCTGCAAGCCGGCGCCGACGACTATTTGGGCAAGCCTTTCGACCCCCGTGAGCTCTTGGCCCGCATAGAAGCCGTGTTAAGGCGTAAAAAGGGCGCGTCAGCGCTGCTGCGCCAACAGCCCGTACATTTTGGCCCTTTCACCTTCGACCCCATTACCCGCCAACTGGCGCGGGCCGGTGTAAACATCAAACTGACCGGTGGTGAGATCAATCTTCTTGAGGCGCTGGTTGCCAATCCGGGCAAACCGCTCTCACGCGAACGCCTGCTAGCCTTGGCACGAGATGACGAGCACGGCGAACGCAATGACCGCGCCATTGACATCGCCGTCCTGCGTTTGCGCCGCGCCATTGAAGATGACCCGAAACAGCCCAGATGGATACAAACCGTTTGGGGTGTAGGCTACCGGTTCTCACCTTGATCAAGCGCTTATTACCGCGCTCGCTGCGCACCCAGTTGATCCTGCTGGTACTGGGCACTATCTTGGTGGTGCAGGCCGGCACTTTGGCTACTGTCGCCCATTACCGGCATCAGTTCACCAAAACAGTGGTGGTCGACGTGACCACCACCACCATTCGCACCTTGCAGGCCGCCTTGGTCGAAATACCCGCCTACCGCCGCGCCGAGTTCATACGCCAGGCTTCCCAGAACGAATGGTATATCTCTTCGCGTACGCTCCCGGCTCAAACTGAGCTCGAGCGGCAGCCCGGCCAAGGCGGCGCGCACAGCATGCGCAAAAAAGAGCCCCCCGAAGGCCTACGCCGTGAACTCTGGGACCTGGTTCAAGATATCAACGCCCGCCTGGATGGCAATACCCGCGTGGGTCTGTCTCGAGGGCCTCTGCATCGCCTGGTGATTTCTCTGCCCCCCAACCTGAGCGCCGACCCTTCGGGCCCGCAAACGCGGGAATGGCTGGTTATCCCTCTAGAGAGCCTGGCTCCGCCCGTAGCCACCCCCCTGATCGCTGCGTGGCTGGCGGGCACCGGCCTAGTCTTGCTTTTGGCGGCTGCTTTTTCGTGGCACATTACCCGTCCCCTTACCCGTTTGACACGCGCCGCCGACCAGTTGGCAGCGGGAAAACCTCAGCGCGTCACGCCTTCTGGGCCCAGCGAAACCCAAGCTTTGGGCCAGCGTTTCAATGCCATGCTCGACGCCTTGACCGAATCCGATGCTGTGCGCCGCACCTTGCTGGCGGGGCTGCCCCACGACTTGAAAGGCCCTCTTTCACGTATGTGGCTGCGCATAGAAATGATGGATGACTCTGCCTTGAAAGACGGTTTGCGCAGTGACACCCAAGAAATGCAGCGCATGGTCAATCAGTTTATAGGCTTCGTGCGCGGCACCGACCCCGCCACCTACCGTTATACCCAATTGCCCTTGAACGTTTGGCTGGAAGAACAAGTCAGCGCCTGGGAAAGTGTGGGCCGTGAGGTGCATTGGCACGACCAAACTTCACACGCTCTGACCTTGGCAGTCGATCCGGGGGCGCTGGGACGCCTGCTGGACAACCTCATCACCAACGCCTTGAATCACGGCGCACCACCGGTGCTGGTCAGCCTGACCCAGGAAGCCGACCGGGCGGTAATCGATATTACCGATCACGGCCCAGGCATCAGCGCCACGCGCCGTGAAGAGGCGCTGCGCCCGTTTTCCAGGCTGGACGACGCGCGCACACAAACGGGTTCCGTCGGTTTAGGCTTGGCGCTCTGCGAAGCCATTGCCAAGGCGCATGGCGGCGGTCTGACCTTGGATCAGGCCGCCACCGGGGGCTTATCCGTGAAAGTCTGGCTTCCGCTTACCGGCAGCCCAGGGCTTAACGCACAGACTTGAACGGCGGCGGCTCGGGTGGGCGGGATTCGCCAAACATGCGCCAGTACACCCACAGATTGAACACGATGATGACGGGTGAAGCCACAATCAGCGCAGACAACATGAAAGGTGCTACGTCAGGCATGGGAGACGCATCCCAGAGGGTCAGGTCATCCAGCACCAGATAGGGAAAGAAGCTATAGCCTATCCCCCCCAACACAGCCAGGCAAACAGCCAGCACCAGTGTGAAAGGCAACCATGCAGGAGCCGTGCGGCGATAAGACAAGCGTCTCAGGGTGAGCTCTAGTGTGATGAAACATAAGAGCAGCAGCCCCCATAGGCCCAACACCATGGGCCAGGGCACATCGCCCCCCCATTTAAGCAGAACGCCAGGATTACCCAATGCCAAGGCTGCGGATACCGCCACAGCACCTGCCGCCGCCCATCGCACCGCCAGCCGCCCCCACAGCGCGGCACTGACTCTTAAACGGCCGGGCTGACGCATCACCAACCAGCAGGCACCCAACAAGCAAAAAGAAGCAAAGCCGCAAAAAGTAACGAACACCACAAAAATAGCGAAGCCCCCTCCGGAATGTGTGGGCAAAACGCTATAGGCCAACAGCCAACCATAAGCCAAGGCAGCCATGCAGGAACCCACCCCGAAAAGGCGGGCCCAAAAGGGCTGTTCGCTTAAAGGGGCGCGTAAGCGCAGTTCGAAAGCCGCCATACGCAAGGCAATGCCGGCCCCCAACAAGCATAAAGGGGCATACAACTGACCCAACACGCTACGCCAGGCCAGAGGGAAGGCTGCCAGGAACACCACCAAGCACAGCAACAGCCAATAACCATTGGCGTCACGCCACGGCGCCAGCAGGCTCAGCATGCGATTGCGATAGGGCGTGGACGCAAACAAGGCCAGACACCCCACGCCTATATCGAAACCGTCTAGAACAATACACGCCAGCAGCAGCGTGTACAGCAAAGCAAAGAAAACCAAGGGCATCCAGAAAGCCGGATCGTGCGCACTGATGCCTAGCAAGCTCACCAAGGTATTTATCATGCGCGCCCCCGATGTCTGGTCACCGGCACCACGCCATAGAAGGCAATGTGTCGCAATAAGCGCACAAAACCAGCCGCCAGCACACCGTAGACCAGGCAATACAGCAACAAACCAAAACCCACTTCAAACAGGCTATGCGGCACGGCCACCTCGGTGAGCGTCACCTTGCCCTGTACCGCATAAGGCATTTGCCCCGCCAGCAAACACGCCAAGCCCGTCAAGGCGGCAGTGCCGCCCAAATACGCGGCATACGCCCAGGTTCGTCGCCAGCGAACAGGCACGGCCTGAAGATCGGCCTTTCGTTTATACAGCTGCCACCATGCCAAGCTGATTAAGGCCCCCATAACCAGCACAATGAGCAGTGTGAGCCGAGCCGACCAGAATACCAAGGCAACCGGTGGCGCCATGCCGGAATGGCGTTCCAGCCCTACCAGCACGCCCTTTTCGTCGCGAGCCAGCCAATCTTCACCGCCTTTCACGCGCCAGGCGGCGTGATTGTCTTGAGTGTTTGCATCAGGCCAGGCAAAAACCACCCATTCGGCAGGCGTGTTGTTTTTCCAGTAGCCCATGATGGCCGCTGCCCGAGCCGGTAGTTGGGAAGCCGACGCCATCGCGTAACCCGCCAGGAGCCCTACTGCTAACAGCCAACCAGCGGTGCCCAGAACCAGCCCCGTTCGCAGCCCGGTCAGTTCGCCGATCTGCACAGGATGCCGCAGACTTTGCCGCGCAACGACCCCCAACATGAGGCCGCCTGCGGTAAGGGCGGCCATGGCCAGCAACAAACCAAAAAGCCAAGCTGCCTGGGTATTGCGCAACAGTGTGGGCCAGGACTGCACAAGGTATCTGCCATTGACCCATTCGCCCCCGACAGGGTGCAGAAACCAGCCCAACAGCACGCATCCCAGCCAGGCGGTAACAGTAATACCGAGTGCAGTCATGAGCACCATGCAGGTGTGTACCCAAGGCGACAGCTTGTTTTGGCCAAAAAGCATGGCCCCTAAAAAACAAGAACGAAAAATGACCCCTATCACCATCATCAGCAGCAAAAGCGGGCCCACCACCACATCAGCCTTGTCCATGAGCCCTGGCCACTGACTGCCAAACTGCAGGATCACGGGCACGATGCCCGCCAGCACCAAAACACTTGAAAGCGCAAACACGCGCACCCAGAACCGGTAAGCCGCCACCCATTCCGGCCGGCCGGCAAAGTGTGAGGCAAGCTTGAAGGCAAACAATACCCACGCCAGTGCCAGCTCGATGAGCAAAAACACCAGTAAAAAGCCCAGGCCTGTGAAGAATTGCAGCTGTGCCAGCCAAGTCGGGAGATTTGTCATAATGAGCCGTAGTGTAGAGCCAGCTGCCCCACTGTGTCGCTAGCCGGGGCAAATGTTTGCGGACATGGCAAAATGCTATCTTTGCCGCCGCTCTTGTTTTTCGTTTAGCACTTTTCCATGACCGACGTCCCGACTACGCCGCCCAAACATTTCCTGCGCACCCTCATCGAGAATGACCTGGCCAAGGGCCGCCACGCCCAGAAGCGCTGGGCCGGCAGACCTGGCCCCGCCCACGTGCAGCAGGCGGGCCAACCCGACCCCGCACGCATACGCACGCGGTTTCCGCCGGAGCCCAACGGTTATCTTCATCTGGGTCATGCCAAAAGCATTTGCCTGAATTTCGGTCTGGCTATAGATTATCAAGGCGCCTGCCATTTGCGCTTCGATGACACCAACCCCGAAAAAGAAGAAACCGAATACGTCGAGAGCATCATAGATATGGTGCACTGGCTGGGATTCGACTGGCGCTTCCAAACAGAAGAAAATCTTTATTACGCCAGCGACTATTTCGGATACATGTACGAATTCGCTCATGCGCTGATCAGCATGGGCCACGCCTACGTCGACGAACAATCGCCCGACGAAATCCGCGCCATGCGCGGTACGCTAACCGAAAAAGGCACAAATTCGCCCTGGCGCGACCGTCCGGCTGCTGAATCCGCAGCCTTGCTGGAAGAAATGCGCGATGGCAAACACCCCGACGGCAGCATGGTGTTGCGCGCCAAAATAGATATGGCTTCGCCCAATATCAATCTGCGCGACCCTATCTTGTACCGCATACGTCACGCGGCTCATCACCGCACAGGTACGCAGTGGTGTATTTACCCCATGTACACCTTCGCGCACCCCCTCGAAGACGCCCTCGAAGGCATCACGCATAGCTTTTGCACGCTTGAATTCGAAGACCAGCGGCCATTCTACGACTGGGTGCTCGAACGCTTGGCAGAGCAAGGCCTGCTGTTGCGGCCTTTGCCGAACCAATACGAGTTCGCACGGCTGAACCTTAGCTATATCGTTACCAGCAAGCGCAAGTTGCGCGAACTGGTGGCCGGCGGCCATGTGGCAGGCTGGGATGACCCGCGCATGCCCACTCTGGTGGGTCTGCGCCGTCGTGGCTACACGCCGGCTTCCATTCGCCTGTTCTGCGACCGTCAAGGGGTTTCCAAATCGGATTCGCGCATTGATTACAGCTTGCTTGAGCAAGCCTTGCGCGACGACCTCGACGCCAAGGCTGAGCGTCGTGTCGCCGTACTCGACCCGATCAAGCTCGTCATCACCAACTACCCTGAAGACCACAGCGAACCTTGCCAAGCGCCTCGCAACCCCCATGAGCCAACCGTGGGCGAGCGCCATTTTCTGTTCAGTCGCGAACTCTGGATAGAGCGCGACGACTTCCGCGAAGAACCGCCAAAGAAATATTTCCGTTTGTTCCCGGGCAATACCGTGCGGCTCAAATACGCGTACGTTGTGCGATGTACGGGTTGCGTCAAAGACGCCGACGGCAACGTCATCGAAGTACATGCCGAATACCTGCCTGACACCAAAAGCGGTACGCCGGGTGCAGACAGTGTCAAGGTCAAAGGCAACATTACTTGGGTCAGTGCCGCTCATGGCGTGCGTGCCGAAGTCAGGCTGTACGATCGCCTCTTCCTCGACGCTCAGCCCGACGCCGGCGACAAAAACTTCCTCGACTACATCAATCCCGACTCGTTCCGCACCGTTCAGGCCTGGCTCGAACCCGGCGCCCCTGTCCAGCCCGAGTCTCATTGGCAATTCGAGCGCCTGGGCTACTTCGTGGCCGACCGCGTAGATTCCACGCCCGAGCACCCGGTTTTCAACCGTAGCGCCACCTTGCGTGACTCTTGGACCAAGGCATAGGACACAAACCGTGAGTCAAGCCTCCCCAACAAAACCCGCCCTCGATTTCAAAAGCGCCGCTTTATATGCCGTACGCGTGGTCCTGCACAGCGCGGACAGTCAAGCGCTTTTCAGCGCCCTGGATCAACGCATGCAAGATGCGGGCAGCTTCTTCGAAGGCGAACCCATCGTGGTCGATGCCTCACAACTGGATGAGTTGGTAGACTGGTCCAGCCTGCTCCAGGCCTTGCGCGGCCATGGCTTGCACCCTATAGGCATAGTGGCCCAGGGCGACAATCTAACGGCTGCCCAAGCCCAAGGTCTGGCCGCCGTTGATTTGTCCAGCCCACCCGCTCGCCCGGCCAGTACACCTGCACCGGAATCCGAAGTGCCTGCGGTCAGTGCCGTCGCAAGTGCCCAAGCAGCTGAACCGCAAGCGGCTCAAACCGATTCCCCTGCGATTGCGCCCGCCGCCATGGTGGTCAATCGTCAATTACGGTCTGGCCAGCGCCTGTACGCCAGGCATACCGACCTTATCGTCATCGGTGTGGTGGGCCAAGGTGCTGAAGTCATTGCAGATGGCAACATCCATGTTTACGGGCCACTGCGCGGAAAGGCCATGGCAGGCGCGCGCGGCGACACCAGCGCACGCATCTTCTCCACCGAGTTCAACCCCGAGCTGGTGGCCGTGGCCGGCGTGTATCGCGTACTAGACAACCAGCTGGAACCCGCCTTGCATCGCAAGCCCTGCGTCGTGCAACTAGAAAGCGAAACCTTGCGCATTACGCCTTTGGGTGACAAAAGCTGACATTAAAGATTTGTTGCCAAGCGTGCCAGTTTGGCAACCTGGCGAACCGCACTTAAGCGGTTTTTTGCATTACGATTACGTGGTTTATCTGCATACAAGGATTTTTACGTCATGACGCGTATAGTTGTGGTGACATCCGGCAAGGGCGGTGTGGGTAAAACCACCACCAGCGCCAGCTTTTCCTCAGGCCTCGCCATGCGTGGCCACAAGACGGTAGTCATCGATTTTGACGTCGGCCTGCGCAATCTCGACCTCATCATGGGTTGCGAACGCCGTGTCGTGTACGATTTCGTCAACGTCATCCAGGGTGATGCCACCCTGAACCAGGCTCTCATCCGCGACAAGCAACTCGAGAACCTGTACATTCTGCCCGCCTCGCAAACGCGCGATAAAGACGCCCTCACCATGGAAGGCGTCGAAAAGGTGCTGAACGACCTTAAAGGCATGGGCTTCGAATACATCGTGTGCGATTCGCCCGCCGGCATCGAAACCGGCGCACTGATGGCCTCTTTCTTTGCCGATGACGCCATCGTAGTCACCAACCCCGAAGTCTCTTCGGTACGCGACTCCGACCGCATCCTGGGCATTCTGTCGTCCAAATCGCATCGCGCCATTCACAGCTCAGAACCCATCAAAGAGTTCCTGCTACTTACGCGTTACAGCCCCAAGCGTGTCCTGGACGGCGAAATGCTGTCGCTTAGCGACGTCGAAGACATCCTGCGCATCAAACTGATCGGCGTCATTCCTGAGTCCGAGAACGTCTTGCAGGCCTCTAACCAAGGGGTACCGGCCATCCATCTGCGCGACACTGACGTTTCTCAGGCCTACCAAGACGTCGTAGCCCGTTACCTGGGTGAAGAGCGCCCATTACGCTTTGTCGACTACGAGAAACCGGGGCTGTTCAAGCGCCTTTTCGGAGGCAAGTAATCTATGTCTTTTCTATCTTTTCTGCTGGGGCAAAAGAAGACCTCGGCCTCGGTGGCCAAAGAGCGACTGCAACTTATCCTGATCAACGAACGCGGAAGTGGCACCAGCCCAGATTACCTTCCCCAGCTTCGCAAAGAACTGGTGGAAGTTATCTCGCGCTATGTCAAAATCAACCCCGAAGACATCCAAGTGAATCTTGATCGTCAAGAAGAACTAGAGATCCTGGAAGTAAAAATAGAAATGCCTCAGCCAGGCCAGCCGGCTCAGTCCTAAACAGGCGTCTAGGCATTCAAGCAGCAAAAAGCGCCGCTACCCACAATACTGGGTGCGGCGCTTGATGTTTTAAACGGGCAGAAACTATCTGTTTTTACCGATTTGGTCGCCTATGACGCCACCCACAGCGGCACCACCTATTGTGCCCAGTACGCCACCATTGGTAACAACGGCCCCCGCAACGCCCCCTATACCGGCGCCGGTAACAGCCCCTTTTTGACGACTGCTCATGCTGTCCCAGCTGGAGCAGCCCGCCATGGCTACCGCCAATACACAAAGAGCCAAAGGTTTGGTCCAGGTTCTTGTCTTCATGATGACACCTCCGTGGAAAATTTGCCGGGCCCCGCAGCTCGGCCATGTCTGATTAGGCATAGTTTCAATGTACTGGTTCCATGACGGGAGTGCGGGTCAAATTGCTTGTGTTTCCGACACTTTGTAACACGCAGCTTGTCGGGTATGCCACCCGCTCCTGCCTGATACTCGCCTAAGCATTATAAAAGCGGGTCTATGGGCAAGAGCTGAAGAAACTTGATGGTGGCTCGCTGCCACCAGTTGGTACCAGGCTCTACATCAAAGCGTTGTTCTTGACCGTCTTTGTGAAGCAGCCAGTAAATTTCTCCGTCTTCATCCAAGCCCAAACGATAGGCCATCCGCGGAACATCTTGGCTAAAAATCCGTGTCACTTGCCGGGCCAGCGCGGGGCTATCGATCACGAAGCCGAGTTCGGTGTTGAGTTTGGCAGAGCGCGGATCGAAGTTAAACGAGCCTACAAACACACGCTCGCCATCTACCGCGAAAGTCTTGGCGTGCAAGCTGGAACCCGAGCTGCCGAGCAAGCGCGACCCCTGAGGCTGTGGCGTTGATGCCGCACTACGCATCTCGTATAGCTGCACGCCCCCTCGCAGCAAGTCCTCACGCCGCTTGGCATAGCCAGAGTGCACGATGATGACGTCACTGGCGCCGAAATATTCGTCACCAATATTGCGGCCGCCAATAATGGTGACCTGGTTGTCGGCTGTCAGAGACTTGTTGTGCATACGCCGGTTCAGGCGCGAAAAATCGGTGAAATAGCCCAGCATCTTGGGCCAACGCAGTAAAAAAGGATTGAAGAGCCTGACCTGAATATTGGCATGCGCATCCAGCGCTGCAAGCTCATCGTCCAGGCCGGCGATGCCGTTGTCATCCAACAGCAAACGCACCCGTACACCCCTGTCTGCCGCCTCGTAAAGGGCTTCAAGCAGCAAGGTGCCCGTCATGTCGGCACGCCAAATGTAGTACTGCACATCCAGGGTGCGCTCGGCGGCACGCACTAAAGACATGCGAGCAGCAAAAGCATCACGGGCATCGGCCAGTGGATGGATGCCCGACAGGCCCGCATGGGTGTCAGCCAGCGGGCTAATGGCTTTGCCTAGCGCAGTCGCCCGGGCCTCTTGCTGGCTGAGTGCCGAGGAAGCCTCGCGACCGTCCAGGGGCGGCAAAGCACAGCCGCCCATAAGGGCGGCGTACAGCACCCCAACGGCTGCCAGTACGATAGCGAAGGTACGTTTTGACGGCATTTGGAAGTTTCCTAGAATACCGCGCAGCCCGCTATCGAACCGGACAGACCATCTTAGGGTGGCGGTTACTTCAAAGCCTTGTAGCGTATGCGTCGAGGTTTGGCGCCTTCTTCGCCTAAACGCAATTTCTTGTCGGCTTCATACTCTTGGTAGTTGCCGTCGAAGAATACCACTTGGGAGTCGCCCTCGAATGCCAAAATGTGAGTGGCGATGCGATCCAAGAACCAACGATCGTGGCTGATGACCAGCACCGTACCCGCAAACTCCAGCAAGGCGTCTTCCAGGGCACGCAAGGTTTCGACGTCCAGATCGTTGGAGGGTTCGTCCAGCAGCAATACGTTGCCGCCCGTGATCAGGGTTTTGGCCAAGTGGAAGCGCCCGCGCTCGCCGCCCGACAACTGCCCTACCCGTTTGTTCTGGTCACCCCCTTTGAAGTTGAAACGACCCAGATAGGCGCGTGCAGCCATTTCAAACTTGCCAACGGTGATCAGGTCGGCCCCATCGGACAAGGCCTCGAACACGGTTTTTTCGTCGGGCAAGGCTTCACGAGACTGGTCGACATAAGCCAGCCTGACCGTTTGGCCGATAGCGACTTCACCGCTATCGGGCTGCTCTTTACCGGCAATCATGCGAAACAGCGTGGATTTACCTGCGCCGTTGGGGCCTATGATGCCGACGATGGCGCCCGGCGGAATACGGAAGCTGATATCGTCAATGAGCAGCCGGTCGCCGTAACCCTTGCTGACACCCTTGAATTCAATAGCTTCGTTACCCAGGCGCTCGGCCACCGGAATGAAGATTTCCGATGTCTCGTTGCGTTTCTGGTATTCGTGCGAGCTGAGCTCTTCGAAACGGGCAATACGCGCCTTGGATTTAGCCTGGCGAGCCTTGGGATTCTGACGCACCCATTCAAGTTCTTTCTTGATGGTTTTCTGGCGTGCCGACTCGGAGGCTTCTTCTTGCTTGAGGCGAGCTTCTTTTTGCTCCAGCCATGAGCTGTAATTGCCCTTCCAGGGAATACCATGCCCCCGATCCAGTTCGAGTATCCATTCTGCGGCGTTATCCAGGAAATAACGATCATGGGTCACGGCGACGACGGTACCCGGGAATTTCTGCAAGAAGAGTTCCAGCCACTCTACGCTTTCGGCATCCAGGTGGTTGGTGGGCTCATCCAGTAACAGCATGTCGGGTTTGGACAGCAGCAGGCGGCACAGTGCCACACGGCGCTTCTCGCCGCCCGACAAATTGCCTACTACGGCATCCCAGGGCGGCAAACGCAGCGCGTCGGCGGCGATTTCCATCTGGTGAGCAATGTCGTCGGAGCCGCTGGAAGCCGCCGCCTCGATGACGGCTTCCAGTTCGGCCTGCTCTGCAGCCAAGGCATCGAAGTCGGCATCAGGCTCGGCATAGGCAGCATAAACCTCGTCCAGTCGTTTACGCGCCTCGAATACTTCGCCCAGCCCAGCTTCGACGGACTGCTTGACAGTGTGTTCGGGATCGAGCTGGGGCTCTTGAGGCAGATAACCGATCTTGAGCCCAGGCATGGGCACGGCTTCGCCTTCAATGTCTTTATCGACACCCGCCATGATGCGCAGCAGTGTTGATTTGCCCGCGCCGTTCAGGCCCAGCACGCCAATTTTGGCGCCAGGAAAGAACGACAGGGAAATGTCACGCAGAATCTGGCGTTTGGGGGGCACGATTTTGCCCACGCGGTTCATCGTATAAACGTACTGAGCCATAACCCTTCCATAGGGGAAAACAATCAAAACCCGATTGTAGGCCACTCGGACAGGCACCGGCTGAAAACGCGGTACGGCGCGTGCCTCAAGCGCCAACAGCAGCCTACAATGTCAGAAATTTCTTGCCGCGAGTTTACTCATGTCTACCTCCCCTTCCGCTCCTTTGGTATTCAACCAAGAGGAGTCCGACCTGATAGGTCGCACAGCCGACGCACTCAGCGCCTACTTGGGCAAGCCCGTGCTGGCCGAAATCATTGATGCCACTGAAAGCGGCTTCGAGTGGGTGGTGTTTGCCGTACCCCTGGAAGAAGGTGACGATGAGCAGGACATGGCGACGGTTCAAGTGGGCGGCGCCGACGGTCGTTTGGTGGGACAAAAAGGGGGGCTGGAACTGGAAGACGGCGCCTCTTATCACTGCCAGTACCTGTGGGCCATACAGCTTACCGAAATGGAAGGCGCGCGCTTCATCAAGCTAGACGGCGAAGGCGAAGAAATCGGCTGGAGCGACGACCTGGCTGCGCTGCTACCCTTTGCCTTGAACGATACGCTACCGGAATGGGCGGACGAGGACGAAGACGACGAGGATGGCGAAGACTCGGACGACACCCGCAAAAGCTGAACCGCGCCGGCCATTGCTTATATCAAGCGCCCGCCGGCCCACCCTTTTGCCGTCGATCTCGCCAATACAGGGCGGCGCCCACGGGCCACATGAGGGCGCACAACACCCGTGCCTGCCCACTTAGCGGCGGCATTTCGGGCAGGGCTTGCCCGTCGTGTCGTAGATGCATGCCAAATCTTGTGTACCGCGCTGCCGCCAGCAAGAAAGCTTTGGGCCAGTACCTAAACCAAGGCATGCAGTGGCAGAGCGTATCTTGCGCCAGCAACCACAGTCCCAAGGCATGGCGCCCGCCGTCCACCCCCTGGCGGGACAGCGAATCACCGCTATCGTGATAAACGCGGAACACCTGATTCACGTGGCGGCTAAGATAGCCGGCGCGAGCAATGGCACGCCATACCAAGCTCTCGGGTACAAAACCGGGGACATCTTCAGGAAAAGGAAAACGACGCAACACCTCGGTGCGCATGCAACCGAATTTCTCGCCGGCCACACGGTAACGGAACACCATGTCCAGCACGCTGGCGTCCATGCCGTCTTTGGGAAATAGATCGCCCACAATGCGACCATCAGGCCGGGCACACAAGCCCGTGACCGCAAAAAACACTGCCTGCCGCTCGGTAGGCAAAGACGCGATGACAGCCTGCATCTGCGCCAAGGCATCCGCCTCCAAGGCATCGTCGCTATCCAAGGCTACCAGCCAACTGCCTCGGGCTTCCCGAACGCCATGATTGAAAGCTGCTTTTTTATGACGATTGGGCTGCCACACATAGCGCACGGGAAAAGGCGCATGCTGTTGCCACTGTGCCACCTCCTGCGCCGTGTTGTCCGTTGAACCGTCATCGACCACCAGCCACTCAAAGTCGACGCCCGTTTGCGCCAATAAAGATTCAAATACGCGGCCCAGGGTATGAGCGCGATTGAAAGTGGGCGTCATCACAGTAAAAAACGGTGCGCGCATATTGCTGCCCTCCTTGGGTAAAGGTGGAAAAGCAAACAGAAAAGCCACCGCAGACATGGGTGGCTTTTCTTTAAAACGCCTTGCCGGCCAGGAACAGCTTAGCGCAGCATGCCGGCCTGCTCAAGACAGGCCGTTACCGCATATTACTTACCTTGCCAGACAGGCTTACGCTTCTCGGCAAAAGCGGTAGCGCCTTCCTTGGCGTCAGCCGAAGTGAAAACCTTGGTCACGCGAGGACGTTGCAGCTCGAACATTTCGTCTTGACGCCAATCGCGCGACAGCTTGACGATTTCTTTGGCTGCCTGCACCGCCATGGGCCCATTCTGGGCAATAGCGCGCCCCAGTTCCAGGGCACCTTCAACAGCCTTGCCCGGTTCAACCAGACGATTGACCATACCAAACTGGTAGGCGCGCTCGGCACTGAACATATCACCCGTCAAAATGACTTCCATGGCCACGTGATAAGGAATGCGATAAGGCAAACGCAACATGCCGCCCGAACTGGGGATCAAGCCACGCTTGGTTTCGGGAAGACCAAAATTGGCGTTGTTGGCGGCAACAATCATGTCGCAAGCCAAAGCCAGCTCGCAGCCACCTGCCAAGGCATAACCCTCGACGGCAGCAATCAATGGCTTACGTGGTTGCTTTTCGCACAGGCCACCCAGCCCACGCCCTTCAACCAGCGGACGCTGCCCCGTCGCGGCAAATGCCTTGAGGTCCATGCCTGCCGAGAACGTGCCACCCGCCCCCGTAAGAATTCCCAACACCACGTCGTCGTCTTCGTCCATACGCACAAATATGTCAGCCATGGCGTGCGCAGTCTCGTAATTGATGGCGTTGCGAGCCTCGGGACGGTTGATGGTGATGAGCAAAACGCCATCGTTGAGTTCGGTCTTGACCAGTTCGGACATCGATGCCTCCGGAAATATCCAGGATTTAGTAGAAATATGAACCATTAAACTATAAAACAACTACGCTGATGCCAGATCACGCTTGCCCAGGGTGCGCGACCCGCCCGGATAGCCCCGCAGCCGGCGAGACTGCAAACCACGCTAAAATCAAGGGATTTTGCGACTTCAGGCCTTTCTTTTTTTCGCGCATGCTTACTTTCCAGCAAATTATTCTGACCCTGCAACAGTACTGGGACAAGCACGGTTGTGCCCTGCTGCAGCCCTACGACATGGAAGTGGGCGCGGGCACCTCGCACACCGCCACATTCCTGCGCGCCATCGGGCCCGAGCCCTGGCGTGCCGCCTACGTGCAGCCCTCGCGCCGCCCCAAAGACGGGCGCTACGGCAACAATCCCAACCGGCTTCAGCACTACTACCAATTCCAGGTCGTGCTCAAACCCGCGCCTCCCGAGATTCTCGATCTGTACATTGCTTCCTTGCAAGCCTTGGGCATAGATCCTCAGCAACATGACATCCGCTTTGTCGAGGACGACTGGGAAAACCCCACCCTGGGCGCCTGGGGACTGGGCTGGGAAGTCTGGCTCAACGGCATGGAAGTCACGCAGTTCACTTACTTTCAGCAAGTCGGCGGCCTGGATTGCCATCCGGTCATGGGCGAAATCACCTACGGTCTTGAACGCCTGGCCATGTATCTGCAAGGCGTTGAAAGCGTCTACGACCTGGTCTGGACCCTACGCGACGACGGCAGCAAGGTGCTGTACCGCGACGTCTTCCATCAAAACGAGGTGGAGCAATCCACCTACAACTTCGAGCATGCCTCGACCACCATGTTGTTTGCGCATTTCAACGATTACGAAGCAGAGGCCACTCGCCTGATCGATGTCCCGCTGGCGCTTCCCGCCTACGAGGCCACTCTGAAAGCCGCCCACACCTTCAACATGCTAGATGCGCGCGGCGCCATCAGCGTTACCGAGCGCGCGGCTTACATAGGCCGCATCCGCAAGTTATCGCGCGCCGTTGCCCAAGCTTATTTCGATTCCCGCGAAAAACTGGGATTCCCCATGCTGCGCCGCACGGAGGGCGTGTAATGAGCAACACTCGCCCCCTGCTGGTCGAACTGCTGACCGAAGAACTGCCACCCAAAGCGCTTAACCGCCTGGGCCAGGCTTTTGCCCACCAAGTACGCGACACGCTGGCTGCTCAACACTTGCTTGCTGACGACTGTGCCTGCGAAGACTACGCCACGCCCCGGCGCTTGGCTGTACTGCTGACAGTCGTCCGCGACCAAGCCCCCGAGCAAAGCTACTCCGAGAAACTCATGCCGGTGAAAGTCGGCCTGGATGCCGACGGAAACGCCACGCCAGCCTTGCAAAAGAAACTGGCAAGCAAAGGATGGGAGCATCTGACTGTAGCCGACCTGGCGCGCGAATCAGACGGCAAGCAAGAATACCTGTACGCCAACGGCGTAGCGCCCGGCATCGCGTTGGCCGAGGGTCTGCAACTGGCCTTGGATGAAGCCATCGCCAAGATGCCTATCCCAAAGGTCATGCAGTATCAACTGGCCGACGGCAGCACAACCGTTAAATTCGTGCGTCCCGCCCATCGCCTGCTCGCGCTGTGGGGCGATCAAGTCGTACCCGTGCAGGCACTGGGCCTGCAAGCCGACCGCCTCACCCAAGGCCACCGTTTTCTGGCGCCCGAAGTCATCAGCCTGAAGCAAACCGATGAGTACGTGGATCAGTTAAGCCAGGCAGGCAAAGTGATTCCCTCGTTTGCACAACGCCGCGAGAACATTGCGGGTCAACTGGCTCAGCACGCCGCACAGTTGCAAGCCACCATAGGCGACGACCCCGAGGTTCAAGCACTGCTGGACGAAGTCACCGCACTGGTTGAATGGCCCGTGGTTTACGTAGGTCAGTTCGACCAGGGCTTTCTTAGCGTGCCGCCCGAATGCCTGATCCTGACGATGCGTCTGAATCAGAAATACTTCCCCCTATTCAACCCCACTGACGGCAAGTTGACGCACCGTTTCCTTATCGTCAGCAATATGCAGGTTGCCGACCCGCATCACATCATCGAGGGTAACGAGCGGGTGGTGCGCCCACGTTTGGCCGACGCCCAATTCTTCTTCGAGACCGACCGCAAGCAAACACTGGCCGAGCGTATTCCCGCACTGGCCGAAAGCGTTTACCACAACAAACTGGGTTCGCAATTGGTACGCGCTGAACGCATCAGCCAGGTGGCGCGTTTCCTTGCCGAGCGTCTGCAAGCCGATGTCGCCCTGGCCGAACGCGCCGCACAGCTGGCCAAGGCCGACCTGAACACTGGCATGGTTGCCGAGTTCCCCGAACTTCAGGGCATCATGGGCGCCTACTACGCCCAAGCCGACGGTGAAGCCCCCGAGGTAGTGCGTGCCCTGAAGGATCAGTACCGCATTCGTCTGGACGAAGCCGTAAACGCTGAGACACTGATCGGCGCCATCCTGTTCATGGCCGAGCGCGCTGAAACGCTGATGGGTATCTGGGGCATAGGTTTGGCTCCAACAGGCGAGCGCGACCCTTACGCTTTGCGACGCGCAGCACTGGGTCTGATCAGCGCCTTTGAGCAGCTGGCTGCCGGGGGCTATCTGCCAGTACCCGACGATGCCAGACTGACGCTGGAAGCGCTCTTGCAAGCCGCAGCCGACACCTTCGAAGCCGGCGTATTGCCTGCAACCACCCTGAACGAAGTGCGCGATTTCATCTTCGAACGCTATCGTAATCAGCTCAATGCCCACCACGATAGGCAAAGCGTGGATGCCGTTCTGGCCTTGCGCCCTGCACTGCACGAAGTACGTGCACGTATCCTGGCTTGCGAAGCCTTTGCTCAGCAACCAGAATCCGCCAGCTTGGCCGCAGCCAACAAGCGCATCAGCAATCTGCTCAAGAAAACCGATGAGGCCTTGGGTGAGGTGGATGTGGCTCGTTTGCAAGAGCCCGCCGAACAGGCGCTGGCTCAAGCCGTACAGGCGCTGGCACCCGAAGCCGCCGCGCAATTGCAGCGTGGCGACTTCGCGGCCAGCCTGGCTACACTCGCCAATGCGCGCCAGGCTGTCGATAATTTCTTCAACGATGTCATGGTCATGGCTGAGGACCCCGCTGTACGCGCCAACCGTCTGGCCTTGCTGGCCCGCCTGCACACCTTGATGAACCAGGTGGCCGACATTTCAAGGCTGGCCGCGTGAAGCTGGTTATTCTCGACCGCGACGGCGTCATCAACTATGACAGCCCTGCCTTCGTCAAGAGTCCCGACGAATGGGTAGCCTTGCCTGGCAGCCTGGAAGCCATCGCCCGCCTCAGCCAGGCGGGCTGGCGCGTGGTGCTGGCTACCAACCAGTCGGGGCTGGCGCGCGGCCTGTTCAGTATTGAAACCTTGAACGCCATACACGCCAAGATGCGCCAAGAGCTTCTGCCCTTGGGTGGCCATGTCGACGCCATCTTTTTATGCCCTCATGGCCCTGACGACGGCTGCGACTGCCGCAAGCCCAAACCAGGCATGCTGCATGAAATCGCCTATCGTTTCGATGTCGACCTCTCGCAGGTTCCGGTTGTAGGGGACTCCTTGCGCGACCTGGAGGCCGCCGCCGCCGCCGGATGCCAACCTTGGCTGGTGCTCACCGGAAACGGCCAGAAAACGCAGCAGGCTCATACTTTGCCGCCAGGCACTCAGGTCGCTGCCACCTTGGCCGATGTCGTTGAATGCTGGCTGGGAAGCTGACCATGGCGTTTATCCGCTCCCTGCTTTATGCACTCTTTCTAGCCATTACCGTCATCCCGTATGCGGTTCTCAGTCTGCTCTGGTCTCCTCTACCCCAAAGACAGCGCTATCGCCTGACCACCGGATGGGCCAGGTTGGCTATCTGGGGCGCTCGCGTCATCGTGGGCATACGCTGGCAAGTCATAGGCAGCGAGAACTTCCCCAACGGCCGCGGCATCGTATTGGCCAAGCATCAATCAGCCTGGGAAACCTTGTTTCTTCCGGCCCACCTGCCACGCGAAGCCTGCTTCGTTTATAAAAAGGAACTGCATTACATTCCCTTCTTCGGCTGGGGCTTGGCCACCTTGCGCATGATTCCCATCAACCGCAGCAAGGGTAAAGACGCTTTCGAGCAAATCGTGCGCATAGGCCGTCAACGTCTGGAAGAAGGACGATGGCCCACGCTGTTCCCTGAAGGCACCCGGGTTCCTCCGGGCAAGATGGGCCGTTTCAAAGCAGGCGGAGCCAAGCTGGCAGAACGTACCGGCGCCCCCGTCATTCCCATCGCCCACAACGCCGGCTCAGTCTGGCCGCGCAATGCTTTTATCAAGAAGCCGGGCCTGATCACCGTTTCTGTCGGCCCTTTGATTCAAACCGAAGGCAAGTCTGCCGACGCCATCAATCAAGAGGCGCGCGCCTGGATAGAACAGGAAATGCAGCGCCTGGAGTCAAATTGACGAGCGGCTGCGTCACGCCATGACCTCAAACTCTACCGAGCAGCTGGCACTATTTGATACCCCGCCAGCCCCTCCAGCGGCCCCACCGCCTGCAATAGCCCCGGCAACTCACACCAATGAGGCGCCCATACCCATCGCCTGCCCCGCGCAGTTAGCGCCCGGCGCGCGCTGGCGTGAAGTCGATACGCCCACCCAACCCATAGGCTTCGTCTTGCGTCGATCCCGGCGCACCAGTATCGGGTTGACCGTTGGCGATGACGGCATCGTCGTCACGGCGCCCAAGTGGGTAACACTGGCTCAGGTGGATGGCGCGGTGCGGGAAAAAGCGCGATGGCTGCTCGACAAAATGCGCCAACGGCACCGTCGCCAACAGCAATTGGCCATGGCCGAAACGCAATGGCGTGAAGGCGGACGTGTGCCGTATATGGGCCAATTCATCACTTTGCGTCTGGGTCACAGCGGCCACGGCCACATCTTTGAAGGCGAGCCCGCCAAGCCTCAGGCGGGGCAGGTACTGCATTTGGCCCTGCCTGCCGACGCCGATTCATCCCGGGTTCGTGACACCGTTCATGCATGGCTACAAAACATGGCCAAACGCCAGTTTGATGAACGCCTGCAACACTTCTTGCAGCGTAGCGGCGCCGTCATGCAGCGCTGGCGTCTATCTTCCGCCAATACCCGGTGGGGCTCTTGCAATAGCGAGGGCAACATCATGCTTAACTGGCGCCTGATTCACTTCGAGCCAGTCATCATCGATTACGTCATCGCGCACGAAGTCGCCCATTTGCGGCATATGAACCATGGGCCCGCCTTCTGGCAAGAAGTCGGCCGCCTGATGCCTGGCTTCGAAAGCGCGCGCCAAACCTTGCGCAATCATCATCCCGCCACCTTGCCTCTGCTGTAAGCGGCACGGCTCAGGGACTACAATCCTGGCACATGACTTTTCACGGAGAACACTGCCATGAGACTGCTGCACACCATGCTGCGTGTCGGTAACCTAGAGCGATCCCTCGACTTCTATACCCAGGTGCTGGGTATGCGCGTCTTGCGTCGCAAAGACTATCCGGATGGGCGCTTTACCCTGGCTTTTCTGGGCTATGTGGAAGAAAGCGAAGGTACCGTGCTGGAACTCACCCATAACTGGGACACCGAGCATTACGAACTGGGCACTGCCTACGGCCATATTGCAATCGAAGTCCAAGACGCCTACGAAGCCTGTCGTCTGATCAAAGAAAAAGGCGGGCGCGTCGTGCGCGAAGCCGGCCCCATGAAGCACGGCCAGACCGTCATCGCCTTTGTTGAAGACCCAGACGGCTATAAGGTAGAGCTGATTCAATCCGACACTCATAAAGACTAAGCGCTTCCATCCATGCTCAACATCCTCTGGCTGGCCTTCTTCCTTGTTGCTGCCTTGTCGGGGCTTGTTCAGCTTGTCTTTCTGCACGACACAGCCGTTTTTTCTCGTATTGTTCTTAGCCTGTTCGACATGGCCAAGCTCTCGGTCGAGATCATGCTGCTGCTGTTCGGCACCCTAACCTTATGGCTAGGTTTTCTGCGCATTGCCGAACAGGCGGGTCTGATTCAGCATCTGTCCCGCCTGCTTGCGCCACTGTTTCGCCGCTTGATGCCCGAGGTGCCCGCCGGGCATGAAGCCATTGGGCTCATCACCCTCAATTTCGCCGCCAACGGGCTGGGCCTGGACAACGCCGCTACGCCCATAGGGCTGCGCGCCATGCGCGCTTTACAGTCCCTGAACCCCAGCCCCGGCACGGCCACCAACGCCCAGATTCTCTTTCTGGTGCTCAATGCTTCATCGCTGACCTTACTGCCCGTTACCATCTTCATGTACCGGGCCCAACAAGGGGCTCCCGACCCCACCTTGGTGTTCCTGCCTATATTGCTGGCCACCTCCATTTCCTCGCTATTCGCGCTTTTACTTGTGGCTACCGTACAGCGCCTGCGCATATTCGACCCGGTAGTATTGGCTTGGGTGGGGGGCTTGATTCTAGCGCTGGGCAGTTTCATGGCTTTACTGGCCACGCTATCCGCAGCTGCCATCAGCGCACTCTCATCGGTGCTGGGCAACATCGTTCTATTCGGCATCATCGTCGTCTTTCTTCTGGTGGGCGCTATCAAGAAGGTGCCGGTCTACGACGCATTTGTCGAGGGCGCCAAAGAAGGTTTTGACATAGGTCGCCAATTGCTGCCTTACCTGGTGGCGATGTTGTGCGCTATCGGCGCCCTGCGCGCCTCTGGGGCACTGGATGTGGCCTTGGAAGGCATACGCTGGCTGGTGCAAACCGCCGGCCTTGACGCGCGTTTTGTCGATGCCTTGCCAACCGCCTTGGTCAAGCCGTTTTCGGGCAGTGCGGCACGCGCGATGATGATAGAAACCATGCAGCACTTTGGCGTGGACAGCTTCCCTGCGCTGTTGGCCGCCACCGTTCAAGGCAGTACCGAAACCACTTTCTACGTATTGGCGGTTTATTTCGGGGCCGTCAGCATTCAACGCACACGCCATGCGGTCAGTTGCGCCCTGACCGCAGACATCGTTGGCGTGTTGGCCTCTATTGGCGTGTGTTATTGGTTTTTTGGATAACAAGCGCAAGGGGCTAAAGCATGCCGCCTTTGCCCCAGCCTTGACCAGGCTGACCTAGTCGTCAGCCTTTGATGCCGGCGGCATGCAACTGATCGGCCAACGCTATATATTGCCCTACGCTCAAGGTCTCGGCGCGCGCCGTAGGCTCTACCGCCGCAGCCTCCCAGTCTAGCAAGGCAGCCCAGTCCCCTAAAGCGCGGCGCAGCATCTTGCGCCGTTGCGCAAAAGCCCGGGCAACCAGTTGTGAAAACACAGCCGCATTTTTTGCCCTGGGATAATCGCCCTTTAAAGGTTCCATACGCACCACCGCCGACACCACTTTGGGTGGGGGGTCGAAAGCCTCTGGCGGCACGTCGAACAGTTTGTCCATCCAATAACGAGCCTGCAACATCACGGATAAACGGCCATAGTCTGCCGAACCTGGCTCGGCCACCATGCGATCAATGACCTCGCGTTGAAGCATGAAATGCTGATCGCGGATGCAATCGGCGTACTGCATCAAATGGAATAACAAGGGGCTGGAAATGTTATAGGGCAGATTGCCTACAACGCGCACCCCCTCGCCGAACTGGCTGAAGTCGACCGTCAGGGCGTCGGCTTCGACAACATGCAGACGCTCGGGCGTGTGGCGCTTGCGCAGGCGTGCTGCGAGATCGCGGTCTATCTCGACCACGTTCAGATGGGGTAAGCGGTCAAGCAAAGGCTGGGTAAGCGCAGACAAGCCTGGCCCGATTTCAACCACGACCTCGCCCGACTTGGGCGAGATCGCTTTTACGATACCGTAGATGATGGCTTCATCGACCAAGAAGTGCTGGCCGAAGCGCTTGCGCGCCTGATGCGCGGCGGGCATGTGTTCCCCCCGCTCAGCGTGCGCGGCGCCGCGACTGAGGCTCCAGGCGGTTATCGATAAAAGCCTGGCCGTGCAACTGCCCCAGCCATTCTTCGAATGCGGGCTCTGCGCGACGTTGGAACAACTGCTGACGCGCCTGCATACGACGGTATTCGTCTTCCATGTCTTTGGTGCGCCGCTCTTCCACCTTGATCAGGTGCCAGCCAAAAGGAGACTGCACAACTGGGCTGAGTTGGCCAGGCTGCAAGGCGTCCATGGCTTGCTCGAACTGAGGCACCATGTCACCCGGTGTGGCCCAACCCAGATCCCCGCCTTGCGGCGCGGAAGCGTCTTCCGAATAGCGGCGTGCCAGATCGTCGAAAGACTCGCCCATTTCTATACGCTGACGCAATTGCTCGAGACGCTGCACGGCGCGTTCTTCCGTCATGGCTGGAGAGGCCTTAATCAAGATGTGTCGCGCCCGTGTTTGGGTCACCATGACCGGGCCGGTCGGGGCGGCGTTTGCGCCCTGCTCTGCCGTCTGGTTGGCCACTGCCACCGGAGGAGAGCTATCGGCGCGGCTGACAACCTTGATGATGTGAAAGCCGTTACCGCTTTGGATCAAGCCACTGACGCCCCCTTCGGGCACCTGACGCACCGCTTCGATGAAGAGGTCCGGCCAGCCGTCAACGGGACGCATCCCCATCTCGCCCCCTTTTAGCGCTTCGGGACCATCCGAGGCTGACGCCGCCAGCGCGGCAAAATCGGCGCCCGTATTCAGGCGCTGCAGCAGGCTTTCAGCTTTGGCGCGCAATTGCGCGACTTGCGAGGCCGAAGCGCCTTCCGGCACTGCCACCAGAATTTGCGAGAGCCCCAGCATAAGGGGCTCGGGCGCTTGCTGCCCGGCTCCGCCCAGCGCACTCAAGCGATTGCCACGATGCTGGTTTTTGAGGAAAGAGTCGACCTCTGCGTCTGAAACCATGATCTGATTTTCGACGACGCGGTGACGCAACTGATCGTTGCGGATCTCGAGCTTGAGATCGCCAAGATAGTCTTCCCACTGCGCACCGCTTTTGTTGATCTCGGCTCGCAGTTGATCGGGCGTCAGATTATTGCGCCTGGCAATCGACAAGACGGCTGACTCGACCTGCGCATCATTGACCTTGATGTTCAAACGCTCGGCCTCTTGATCCAGCAGCGTGTCAATGATCATGCGCTGCAATACCTGTTTGCGCAGGATGTCACCCTCGGGAGCGGGGATGTTTTGACGGGCAAGCTGAGCCGTCGCCTTGTTGGTTTCCTGCTCGAGCTGGCGCAGCGTGATGACCTGCTTGTTGACGATTGCGGCAATGCCATCGACGAACTGCGAGGGCTGTGCGGCCGGTTGCGCAGCCGCCTGGGGGGCTGCCTGCTTGCCTGCCGTCTGCGCCCACGTGGTGCCCGCAAGCAGCAGGCATACCGTTGCGCTCAGCGTCCGGCGCATGACGTGGTCGAAGGACATCATTCATACCTCTCGTAGGTGGTTGTTTCGGGGATGGGCGGCGTCACGGACTGATATCCGTTGATGGCCTTGGACAGCATGCCCAATGGGTCCGTACCCAGCGAACCCAACCCTAGCAATTCAAGTTGGAAGAAAACCGCCGTATTGGTGGTTTGCTCGGAGACGGCGTAGCGCTGGTAAACCGTGCGGGCCACCCAGCAGCAATCGCCTTTGTATTCGAAGCCCAGCACCAGCTGGGTAGAGCGTTTTTCTTGCAGGGAATAATCTACCCTGCCCACGGCGAAAATCTTGGAACTCAAAGGCCATTGTCCCGACAGCGACATTTGCTCTTTGCTGTTGTCTATGTAGTTGATGGCATTGACCACACTGGGATCGACCAACTGTGCAGGGTCACGCTCGTAGCGGTAGTTCAGGGCCAACAGCGCCAGGCGCTTGGGCTGCCACCTCACGCCCGCACTCATGCGGTTGCGTTCACGAGATTCGGGGTTCACTTGAGCATCAAAGCGCAAGTCCAGTTTATCCGTCAGGGCCGCGTTGACGCCCAGCAGATAATCCGACTTGGTGCTCGTACGCGGCTTGGCACCCGGCATCGTGACTTTCTGATTTTCAAAATACAGGCGCTGCGCCACCGAGAGGGACAAACGCTCGGCCCCCGTGCTTTCGTCTAGCCAGCGCGAGGTCAGGCCCAAAGTCAGTTGGTTGGCATTGGCAATGCGATCCCACCCACCACTGAACAGGTTTTCTTCGAAGGCCTGCGCAAAGTTGAACGAGGCGATGCTGGTGTCGTAAATGGGAATGGACGCCTGATCGCGATACGGTACATACAAGTAGTACAACCTGGGCTCTAGTGTTTGAATCGCGGCATTGCCAAAGAGCGAGGTAGGCCGCTCGAAAGTCATGCCGGTATCGAGCGACAGCAGCGGCAAGGCCCGGGACTGCGTACGGGGCGTGCCCGGCAAACGCCCGTTGTAGCCGTCTGCCCCCAATGCAAATCCATGCCAATCAGTGTGATATTGGCTAAGGTGCATGGCCGCCTTGGGCACCATGTACCAGCCTGCACGAATAATGGGGTAGGCAATACTGTTGTAAGAACTGACCCGCTGGCCGTCGTAGGACTGCCTGGGGAAAAGGCTGGGGTTGTAGGGATAGGGATGGAAAGGATCCCTATACTTGGGCATCTTGAACTGCGTGGCGTAATTATCAGACGTGAGGTCGAAACCGCCCCAGTTGTAACGCGCCCCGCGCACATAAAGCTCGGGCAGTTTGTCGTATTGCGGCAAACGGGAGTATTGGGCGGTTCGGTCTTGCAGCGTTTGGTAAGTTAGCGTTTGAACGTGCGCCTGCCAATACTTGGAGCCCGACCAACCCAGCGTGGCCATGCTGGGAATGGAATCTATCGAGGCCTCGTTAAGGCCCAAAGAGGTGAAGTCGCGGTAATAATCGTCGTCAGAGACGCGATGCAGATCGATAGCCGAGTAAAACCCATTGCCCAAATTGTGATTATGCTGCCACCTGTACATCCACCTATCGGTGTCGGCACGACGATCTTTGTTCAAGTAGGTGCCCGTAAGCTGACCTTCGTAGTCGCTACCCAAGTAGCGAAACTCGGTGCCCAACTGCACGCCGCGCTTGGCCATGAAACGTGGGGTCAGCGTAAGATCGTAATTGGGGGCCAGGTTGAAGTAATAGGGCACTGACAGTTCGAGCCCGCTATTACTGGAACCGCCATAGGTAGGTAGCAAAAAGCCCGACTTGCGTTCTTTGCGCAAAGGAAAAGACAAGTAGGGCGAAGCCAAGATGGGTACGCCCTTGAAGAACAGCACGCCATTGCGAGCCACGCCTTCGTTTTTGTCTATGTAGAAATCCACGCGCGGCGAGGTGATATGCCAGGCAGGCTCAGGACACGGGCAGGCCACATAAAAGGCTTCCGTCAGGCGCATGTGGTCGCGACTGAAAATCTCGCCAAACTCGGCTCGGCCCGAGCCTCCGCCCTCGCCCAAAATGAATGTCGGCGCCGTGATTTCGCCGGTTTCACCATCCATGTTGTAACTGAACGAACTGCTATTGACGATGGTGCCGTCGCGCATGATCAAGCCACTGCCCTGCACATCGACTTGGCCGGTATCGCGTTGATAGTCGATGCGGTCGCCCTTGACGACTGAATCGATACGCCGAACCTCGGCCTTACCGGTCAGAATCAGCTTGCCGTCTTCGTCGGTACGCACATCATCGGCAACCGAAAACACCGGCATATCGGACTCTTGAACTTCGTGTGGACGCAGTTGCGGAGAGATGATCAGCTCGGGCGCAGGAGGCGCGGGCAGCCGGGATTGGGCCGATGCAGCCGCAGCGACAGCCCCCAACAGAGAAAACGTAGCCCACTTAAACCAATGCACGCGCAAAATGCCCCAATAAACAAACACCCGGTCGCCACACGAGCCATGCCGGAACGACCCGCGACCCGGTATTATAAATAAGGACGCCGTTTGCGCGGCGCCAACTTGCTTTAACCTGGTGCGAACGCCTCTGCGCCGCACGTTCCGCTTACGGTAGCCCCTCTTGAATCCGCCTTCCGATACCCGCCTGCCCATTGTCCAGCAATGGCTTTCCAGCTTGCCAGCCCATCTGGGGATTGACATCACCAGCCTGCGCCCTGCTTCCAGCGATGCCAGTTTCCGCCGCTATTTTCGCGTTAACAGCCATGGCAATACTCGGATCGTTATGGACGCCCCGCCCCCCCAGGAAGACTGCCGGCCCTTCTTGCATGTGAGCCGCCTACTGCAAAGCGCCGGTCTGAACGTGCCCGAAGCCTTGGCTACCGACCTGGATCAAGGCCTGTTGCTGCTGACCGATCTGGGCCCAGCCACCTACTATGACACGGTCTCGCGCCACGATCTACCGGATCATACGCTGCAGCTTATGTACCGCGACGCCATTCAGGCTTTGGTGCGTATGCAGCAGGCCGGCACCCGAGGACTGCCTTCTTACACCGAAGCCAAATTACTGCAAGAGCTAGAGCTCTTCCCGCAATGGTATGCGCAAAAGCATTGCCAAGCCACCTTGACGGCCAGCGAATCAGACATGCTTGCCTCTATTTTTGCAGAATTGGCGCGCGAGGCCGCTGCGCAGCCTACCGTCTTCGTGCATCGCGACTTCCATTCACCCAACCTGATGTACTGCCAACGGCCGGAACATGGCTCGAATCCCGGCATCATCGACTATCAAGACGCTTTGTTAGGCCCTATTACCTACGACTTGGCTTCTTTGGTGATGGATGCACGCACCACCTGGGAAGAGCCCATGCAGTTGGACTGGGCGATTCGTTACTGGGAAGCCGCACGCAAGGCAGGGCTGCCCGTGCCAGAGGATTTCGCCGACTTGCACCAGTCTTACGAGCAGATGTCACTGCAACGCAACCTGCGCATTCTGGGTGTCTTTGCCCGACTCTGGCACCGCGATGGCAAGCAGCAATACCTGGATCACATACCGCGTGTCAGCGCCTATGTGCGCCAAGTTGCGGTGCGCTACGACCGTTTTCTCCCACTCCTGCGTTTGCTTGATCGCCTGGAGTCGCGTCAGACCATTACGGGCTTCACTTTCTGATGCGAGCCATGATACTGGCGGCGGGGCGCGGCGAGCGCATGCGCCCCCTGACCAACGCTCTACCCAAACCTTTGCTGCGGGCGGGCGGGCGGCCACTGATACTCTGGCATATTCTGCGTTTGTCGCGTGCCGGTTTTCACGACATCGTCATCAACCACGCGTGGCTGGGCCATAAACTGGAACAAGCGCTGGGGGATGGGCGCCAGTACGGTGTCCGTCTGCATTATTCGGCGGAAAGCACCGCGCTTGAAACCGCGGGTGGCATCGCCCATGCCTTACCCCTGCTGGGCGAATCCCCCTTCTTGGTGATTAACGGCGACGTTTGGTGCGACTGGCAGCCACAGCAGGCGCGAGCGCTGGCGCATGGCCTAAGTCCCAAGCGCGACCTGGCTTGCCTCCTGCTGACCGACAATCCTGCGCACCATCCCCAAGGCGACTTCCTGCTAGATCCAAACGGGCGCGTGCACGACCCCCGCGCCCGGCAAACCGTAACATTCCGTCCCCAGACACATCTAACGTTTACAGGCATAGGCGTGTATCATCCAGCACTGTTTGCTGGCGTGCGCGCCGATCAACCCGCCCCTTTGGCGCCGCTTCTGCGTAAGGCTATGCAGCAAGGTCAAGTAGCCGGCGTTCACTACCATGGCGCTTGGATGGATATCGGCACCCCTGCGCGCCTGGCCGACTTGGATGCCAGGCTACAAGCTCAGGCATCCTCTCTACATACATTCTGACGATAGACCACAGGAAACCCAAGATGGCTTTATTTTCCTCCCGGAAGCCCGTCGTCTTCCAACACTCTGCCTATGGCGCCACGCGTCGTCGGCGCGGCGTACCGCGCTGGCTGATGCTGATTTTGACTGGTATCGCACTTGGGGCCGGAGGCGTGTTGTTCTTGCAGTCCAGCTACGGACCACCACGTTTGACGGCCGAGGAATCCCAGCAGCTGCACCACGACCTGAACGCGGCCAACATCGAGAAACAGCGTCTACAAGCCCAGTTGGATCAGTTTTCACATGGCCAACAAGAAGCGCAAAGCAATGCCTCGCGCTTTAAGGCCGAACTGGATACCGCCCGCGCCCGCGTTGCCGAGCAACAGGCCAACATCACAGCGTTGATCGACAGCATTCCGGCTGATCCTCGCGGCACCTCGCCCGGCATTTCTTCGGCCACGTTCCGCAACGTCGAGGGCAATCTCGACTATCAGTTGCTGATCATGCAGGATTCGGCCGACAAACCCGAGTTCAATGGCAAGATGACGCTGGTCGTCGAAGGCGTCTATCCAAATGGCCGCGTAGCCACCATCAATCTGGACCCTATCCCGTTCACGGTGGGCCATTATGGTTTTGTCCGGGGTCAGGTGCCTCTGCCCAATGGCATGCGGGCTCGTCTGGTCACCGCTCGCATCACCGAAGGCGAAGATACACGGCTGCGCGCCACGCGCACGCTGCGGGTACGCTAAGCGCATCTATAATGTCGGGTTCATGACTCACTCTTGATCCCGACCCATGCTGGAACGCTACCAACCCGTCGACGTAGAATCCGCCGCCAGACAAGACTGGCAGACGCGCGACGTTTATCGTGTCACCGAAAACGCCGCCGGCGCCGACGGCAGCCCCAAGCCCAAGTTCTACGCCTGCTCCATGCTGCCCTACCCCAGCGGTAAGCTGCATATGGGCCACGTGCGCAACTACACCATCAACGACATGATGACGCGCCAGTTGCGCATGCGGGGCTACAACGTGCTCATGCCCATGGGCTGGGATGCTTTCGGCATGCCTGCCGAGAACGCCGCCATCAAGTCCAAGGTGCCGCCCGCCAAATGGACATACGACAACATCGCCTACATGAAAAAGCAGATGCAGGCGATGGGCTTGGCCATAGACTGGTCACGCGAAATCTGCGCTTGCGATCCCAAGTATTACAAATGGAACCAATGGTTGTTCCTGAAAATGCTGGAAAAAGGCATCGCCTATCGCAAGACCCAGCTGGTTAACTGGGATCCTGTCGACAACACCGTGCTTGCCAACGAACAGGTCGTAGACGGTCGCGGTTGGCGCTCTGGTGCCCTGGTCGAAAAACGTGAAATCCCAGGGTATTACCTGCGCATCACAGACTACGCCGAAGAGCTGCTCAGCCACGTGCAAAACGGGCTTGAAGGCTGGCCCGAGCGCGTGCGCCTGATGCAAGAAAACTGGATAGGCAAGAGCGAGGGCGTGCGCTTTGCCTTTACACACGATATCCGCGACGCACAGAATCAGCTGATACAAGATGGCCGTCTGTACGTCTTTACCACGCGTGCCGACACCATCATGGGGGTCACGTTCTGTGCGGTTGCCCCCGAACACCCCTTGGCGACCCACGCAGCGCAAAGCAACCCCGCGCTGCAAGCCTTTATCGAACAGTGCAAGCTGGGCGGCACCTCCGAAGCCGACATGGCGGCACGCGACAAAGAAGGTCTGCCCACGGGTCTGAAGGTGCGTCACCCCCTCACGGGCGAAGAAGTTGAAGTCTGGGTGGGCAATTATGTGCTCATGAGCTACGGCGACGGCGCCGTTATGGGGGTTCCCGCCCACGACGAACGCGACTTTGCCTTTGCCAAAAAATACCAGTTGCCCATCAAGCAGGTCATAGGCGTCGAAGGCAAAACCTACGATGACGCTGCCTGGCAAGACTGGTATGGCGACAAGCAGCAAGGCGCCACCGTCAACTCCGGCAAGTACGACGGTCTGGCGCACCACGCCGCCGTGGATGCCATTGCCACCGACCTCGTAGCCATGGGTCTGGGTGCCAAGCAAGTCACGTGGCGCCTGCGCGACTGGGGCGTCTCGCGCCAGCGCTACTGGGGCACACCTATCCCCATCATTCATTGCCAAAGCTGCGGTCCCGTTCCTGTCCCCGAAAAAGATCTGCCGGTGGTGTTGCCCGACGATCTGATTCCTGATGGCAGCGGCAACCCCTTGGCCAAACACGAAGCCTTCTTGCGCTGCCAATGCCCCAAGTGCGGTGCCGATGCCCGCCGTGAAACCGACACCATGGATACCTTCGTGGATTCGTCCTGGTATTTCATGCGCTACACCGGTGCCGACAACCAAGACGCCATGGTCGATGCTCGCAACGACTACTGGATGCCCATGGATCAGTACATCGGAGGCATCGAGCACGCTGTCATGCACTTGCTTTACGCTCGCTTCTGGACAAAAGTCATGCGAGACCTGGGGCTGGTCAAGTTTGATGAGCCTTTCACTCGCTTGCTGTGCCAAGGCATGGTGCTTAACCATATTTACTCACGGCGCAACAGCAAGGGCGGCATAGAGTATTTCTGGCCCGAAGAAGTCGAAAACGTACATGATGAAAAAGGCGCCATCGTAAGCGCGCGTCTGCGCAGCGACGGTTCTCCCGTCGACTACGGCGGCATCGGCACCATGTCGAAGTCCAAAAACAATGGGGTAGACCCGCAATCGCTCATCGACACCATGGGTGCAGATACGGCCCGCCTGTTCGTCATGTTCGCCAGCCCGCCCGAGCAAACCCTGGAATGGTCTGACTCAGGCGTCGACGGCGCCCATCGTTTCCTGCGTCGTTTGTGGTCGTTCAGCCATAAGCATCACGACACCGTGACACAAGCGCTTGCCGGCCAAGCCGATTGGTCGCAAGCAGATGCCGCCGCAAAAACGCTACGGCGCGAAACCCACACCATCTTGCGCCAGGCCGATTACGACTACCAGCGCATGCAGTACAACACCGTGGTCTCCGCGTGCATGAAGATGCTTAATACGCTTGACTCAGCCACTACCGATACCGAGCCCGCACGCCAGGCGTTGGCCGAAGCACTCAGCATCTTGCTGCGGGTGTTGTACCCCGTCGTTCCGCACATCACCTGGACACTCTGGCGTAATCTTGGGTATGCCGACAAATTCGGCGACTTGCTCGACGCCCCTTGGCCCCAGGTGGATGAACGCGCCCTGGAAACCGACGAGATCGAGTTCATGCTGCAAGTGAATGGCAAACTGCGCGGCACACTCACCGTCTCCGCACAGGCCGACAAGGCCGCCATCGAGCAAGCAGCCGCCTCGCACGAAGCCGCCGTCCGCTTCCTCGAAGGTCGCACACCCAAGCGTGTCATTGTCGTTCCCGGCAAACTCGTTAACGTCGTAGGCTAAGCATATGCATCTCCACCTGCCCTGGTTCGCTTCCCACTCGCAAGGCATGCAGCGGTTTGCGCTGGGGCTGGTGTCTGCACTCTTGGCGCTTACCCTGGCCGCCTGCGGTTTTCATCTCAAAGGCACCACACCACTGCCCTTCGACACGCTCTACACCAACATCTCTGACAACGATGCCTTTGGCATGCATTTGCGCCGTGTCGTGCTGGCCGCCTCGCCCAACCTTCGTTTCACCGAAACCCCAAAAGACGCTCAGGCCGTACTTACGCAACTAAGCATGCGCGAGGACATGCGCGAGATCGCCATCGGGCCTGATGGCTTGGTCGAAGAGTACGAGCTCACCCTGATTTACAGCTTCCAGCTGACCGATGCCAAAGGCAATATGCTGCTGCCACCGACCACCCTGGAGTCGCGCCGCGAAGTGCCTTACGACTCCTCTGCCCTGGCTGCCAAACAAGGCGAAATCAGCAACCTCTTCTTTGATATGCGTCGGGGCATGGCTGACCGCATCGTGCGCAGGTTGACATCGCCGCAGGTGATCGACGCCTACCTCAAGTATCAAGCCGAAGAGCCTGCCGCGGTCGTCGAACCGCTGATACGCCAGCCCAAGCTGGAAGAATCCCCAAGCAGCACCTTGCCCACGCCCACGCGATACGGCGTCCCTGTGTACCGCTAAGGAGGCTGCCATGGGGCGCCGCCTCTCCTTATCCGACCTGAACCGGCAGCTTGCCGCTCAGCCAGCTTCGCTTGATCCGCTATATGTGCTGTCAGGCGACGAGCCTCTGCTATTGACCGAAGCGGCCGATAGTTTACGTAGCGCCGCCAGTGCCGCCGGTTTCAGCCAACGCACCAGCCTGATGCTTGATGCACGCAGTGACTGGAGCGCAGTGCTGGCGGCCACCCAGAACATCTCGCTCTTTGGCGATCAGACGCTGCTTGATTTGAAACTGCCCAGCGGCAAGCCCGGCCGAACCGGAGGCGACACGCTGGTACAACTGGCCTCTTTACTTGAAAGCGGTGCCATAGCGCATACCCGTGTCGTGCTGACGCTACCCCGGCTGGACAAAGCCACGCGCACCAGTAAATGGTGCGCCGCCTTGCTGAACATCGCCAGCTTGGTCGAGATCCCCACCATAGAGCGCGCCGCACTGCCCGAATGGATAGGCCAACGTCTGGCCCGCCAGAAACAAACCCTGGGGCGCGATAGCTTGGAGTGGATGGCCGACAAGGTCGAAGGCAATTTGCTCGCCGCCCATCAAGAAATCATGAAACTAGGCTTGCTGTATGCCGAAGGGGCCCTCACCCACGAGCAAGTCGAGCAAGCCGTACTGGACGTCGCGCGATACGACGTCAACACACTGCGCCAAGCCATGCTAGACGGGCAGGCCCGCAGGGCGCTGACGGTATTGGACGGCCTACGCGCCGAGGGCGAGGCATTGCCTCTGGTATTATGGGCGGTTACCGAGGAACTCCGTGCGCTCGCGCAATTGGCCCATGCCCAAGCCAAGCGCGGCGACATCGCTGCGCTGCTGCGTCAATTGCGTGTATTTGGCCCACGCGAAGCTTTACTCAGGCAAGCCGTAGGTAAAGCTCCTGCGGGTTTGTGGTCAACCGCCTTACTGCATGCTCACGATATCGACCGCTTGATCAAAGGGCTGCCCACCACCGGTCGCCTGAACGACGCCTGGGAAGAACTA
The DNA here is from genome assembly GCF_020539505.1 of Mesopusillimonas faecipullorum. Lineage (GTDB taxonomy): Bacteria > Pseudomonadota > Gammaproteobacteria > Burkholderiales > Burkholderiaceae_B > Mesopusillimonas > Mesopusillimonas faecipullorum. The sequence goes on from NZ_JACDXW010000001.1 coordinate 413,296, forward strand.
ACCCGGCTGGTCGCCCGCATAGCAGTGGTCTGCTCGGCCCGTCGCTCGCCACGCCCCTCCCGATAGTTTCATTCAAGCAGTTACCAGGAACCGCCATGTCCACCGCCGCCTCCGCCAACTCGACAGCCGCTGAAGCAGCCCTGAAGCTGGGTCGCCAAGCTCGCCAAGCCTCTCGCATACTCATGAGCGCCCCCGACGCGCTCAAGTCGCGCGCGTTGTTGGCCATGGCCGACCTCATACAAGAGAACCGCGAAGCGCTGCAAGCCGCCAACGCCAAAGACCTCGAAGCCGCCCGAAATAACGGTCTGGACTCTGCCCTGGTCGAGCGTTTGAAACTGTCCGACAAGGCTCTGGAAACCATGATGGCAGGCCTGCGTCAGATCGCCGCCATGCCCGATCCCGTCGGCAGCCAATCGGGCTCTACGCTGCGTCCCAACGGCATGCGCGTGGGGCAAATGCGCGTTCCTTTGGGCGTCATCGGCATTATTTACGAGTCGCGCCCCAACGTCACCATAGATGCGGCTGCCCTCTGCCTCAAATCCGGCAATGCCGCTATCTTGCGCGGCGGCAGCGAGGCCTTTCATTCCAACCAAGCCTTGGCTCAGGTCATTCAAGCCGGTCTCGAGGCGGCGGGCTTACCCAGCCATGCCATTCAGGTAGCAGGCACCACCGATCGCGCGCTGGTGGGCGAACTGGTCACGCTAACAGACTATATAGACGTCATTATTCCGCGCGGGGGCAAAAACCTGATTGCACGCCTGGCCGCCGAGGCCAAAGTGCCATTGCTGAAGCACCTGGATGGCAACTGCCACGTCTATGTCGACGAATTTGCCGATCTGGATAAAGCCAACAATATCGCCTTCAATGCCAAGACTTATCGGTACGGCATTTGCGGCACCATGGAAACGCTGCTGGTACACCAGAACATCGCCGCCGCCTTTTTGCCCGCCCTGGCCCAACGCCTCATCGCTCACGGCGTCGAACTGCGTGGCTGCGAGCGTGCCCAGGCCTTGGTGGCCGACATGAAGCCCGCCACCGAGGCCGACTGGGAAACCGAGTATTTGGCACCTATACTTGCCGTTCGTATCGTAGACGACATGGACAGCGCCATCGAACACATCCATCGCTGGAGCTCGGGACATACCGAATCCATCGTGACCGAAAACCTGGCCAAGGCCACACGCTTCCAGCGCGAAGTAGACTCCAGCTCGGTTTATATCAATTTACCCACTTGCTTTGCCGACGGTTTCGAATACGGCTTGGGTGCCGAGATCGGCATTTCCACCAATCGTCTGCATGCACGCGGGCCGGTGGGTCTGGAAGGCCTTACCACTTATAAGTGGGTGCTGACAGGCGACGGCCAACTGCGCGGCTGACCCATCAGGGCCGGTTCGCAAGGGCCCGGGTTTCGTTATTCCGACAGGTAAGACCACCATGCTTTGGATCAAGACTTTCCACCTGCTGTTCGTGATCTCGTGGTTTGCAGGCCTATTTTATTTGCCGCGCCTGTACGTCAACCTGGCACAGGCAGTACCGCCCGAGACATATACCCACCTGGTGGGTATGGCTCGTAGGCTGTACCGATTCATGACCATCTTGGCGGTTCCCGCCATTGTGCTGGGGCTGACCTTATGGTTGCATTACGGACTGGGGCGTGGGCAAGGCTGGATGCATGCCAAGCTGGCTGTAGTGCTGTTACTGGTGCTGTACCATTTTTGCTGTGGTCGTATGCTGCACAGCTTCGCCGAACATCGCAATACTCGTAGCGCCCGCTTTTACCGCTGGTTCAATGAAATCCCGGTAATACTGCTGCTGATTGTCCTCATTCTGGTCGTCATTCGACCTTTCTAAGCCCTCTGATCATGTCCGACGAAAAAAAAACCGGCGCCACCCTCACGCTCAAGGCTCGCCCCGTCAGTAAAGACGACGAGGCCACCACTGCGCGCAACCGATCGGGCTCACGCGCACGTCGTGTAGAGCAGATGGCACGGCAACAAGGGCAGGAAGCCAACAAAGCGGCCTCCCCCACCAGTGCCGCTCCAACGCCCACCGAAGGTCGCGGCCAGCAACCCCGCATCGAGCGCAAGGCGCGAGCCGAGCAGCCGGGACGTCCAGAACGTGCTGCACGCGGCGAACGAACAGAACGTTCCGATCGCCCCGCACGTCAACAAGATCGCGGCGATCGCACAGAACGCTCCGCCAGCTCGCGTACCGATGCCCCCACGCGCCCTGCCCGCACCGGGCAGTTCGAGCGCGCTCGCGACGCATCGCCACGTCACGCTTATGCCAATCGGCCTGACTCTGCCCGCACACCGCCAGAGCGCCGTGCTCGTCCCGCTACCCGCCAGATTCTCGGTTACGAAACCGTATTTCAGGTGTTCACGCCCTGCCCTCAAGGCCTGGAAGCAGCGCTTGCCGAAGAACTGCAAGCGCTGGGTTTCGAAGCGCAGGCCGGACGGGCCGGATGCCATCTGAGCGCAGATTGGCATGGCATTCAACGCATCAATTTATTCTCTCGGTTGGCAACGCGCGTGCTGGTCAAACTTTCCAGCGCACCAGTACAAACCGAAGACGATATTCTCGAACTGGCGCGGGCCACGCCCTGGGAGCGCTGGTTTGGTCCTGAACACAGCCTGCGGGTAGACACCTCGGCGGTGCGCAGCCCCATGAAAAGCCTGCAGTATTGCAATCTGCGCGCCAAAGACGGCATTTGCGACCGCCTGCGTGAGCGGGAAGGCGCACGCCCAGATATCGATACCGTGCGTCCTGACGCCCGCGTTCATCTTTTTCTGGACGAACACAGCGCCACGCTTTACCTGGATACTTCGGGCGAATCCCTGTTCAAACGGGGCTGGCGCCTAGACAAGGGCGAAGCCCCCATACGCGAAAACCTGGCAGCCGGCATGCTGGCATTATCTGGCTGGGAAACCGATCAAGCCCTGATGGACCCTTTCTGCGGCAGCGGCACCATACTCATAGAAGCCGCCTGGAAAGCCATGGGTATGCCGCCCGGCATCATGCGCCCCTTCGCATTCGAGCGCCTGCGTCACCACGACCGGCAAGCTTGGTATGCCTACAAAGACCAAATGCGCAGCCAAGCGCGCCAAAACGCACTCACCGCCCCCCTGCTCGGTATTGAGCTGAACCCCGACAGCGTGGCTGCCGCCCGAGCCAATGCCAGCCGGGCGGGCCTGGGCAGCGGTCAGATCCAATTCCGTGTGGGCGATGCCTGCGAAGCCCTCCCCCCAGCGGAGTCGGGCTGGATCGTCACCAACCCGCCTTACGGCGAGCGTTTGCCTACAGACGACCCAGAGCTTTGGTCGCGATGGGCCAGCCACCTGAAGCGGCACTTTAGCGGTTGGCATGTCAATGCTATCTCCAACGATTTGCAACTGCCCCAAAGAATGCGTCTGCAACCGAAAAGGCGGCACCCTCTATATAACGGCGCACTGGATTGCCGTCTTTTCAGCTTTGATATGGTGACAGAACGCTACGAAGGTTGATGAACGACGCTGTCTAGCCTAAGTGTTAGTGCAGCGCAACATATGGCTTGCATGTTCCTAGGGATAACCCTATAATAGGGTTATCCCTGATCGAAACGATCAATACATCATGTAGAGAGGCCATCATGATCAACCTGAATAGCGAAATCCACCTGACCGACGAACTCGAGCGCCAATTGATGCAACAAGCCATGGAAGAACAGGCTCGCTTCAAGCCCGGCACCTCGCTGAAGAATCTGTTCGTCAAGTTGTCGCAAGGCCGCAAATCCGCCAAGGCTGACGCTGTCGTTACGCGCGAAGCCAAACACGCGATCTAAGTCTGACCGCAGCAGTTCACCGTCACCTTTATTGACGGTAAGGGCATTCCAGGCAGCAACACGTCTGATGTCATCATCGCAAGCCGCCCCTCAGGGCGGCTTTGTCATGCTGGCCCCGACAGCGGCTATACGCTTATCGGGGATAATAGCGGGCTGATATTGCCCTTCCTACCTTGCCGCCATGACCGACCCTAAGCCTTACGACGCTTCAGCCATGCCCGATGCCACGCGTTGGCGCCGTTTCTCCAGCATGATGTATGAAGGCGTTCTGCTTTTCGCCGTGGTCTATCTGGCCAGCTATCTTTTTGACACGCTCACGCAAAGTCGCAGCGGCATGACGCTGCGCCCGGCCCGACAACTCGTGGTGTTTTTGGCGATAGGCGTCTATTTCGTCATGAGCTGGCGATACAGTGGCCAAACCTTACCCATGAAAACCTGGAATCTGAGGCTGGTGGAAAACAACGGCCAAGTGCCTCGGCCACGCAGACTGGTATTACGCTACTTATTGCTATGGCCCGTACCACTGCTGGCAGGCCTGCTCATCAAAGCACTTTCCTGGTCCACCGGCTTAGGTGCGCTAGACCTGCTGATCGTCCTGACACCCTTTTCCATCTTTATCTGGACGTGGTTCGACCGCGACCAACGGTTTTTACATGATCGCGTGTTAGGCACACGCCTGGTGGTAACACCCAGCAAACGTAAAACCCCGGATAAACCCTAGGCAAACGCTTGGATACAAGTGGGGGGATTGCACAGAAGCCGCTTGTCGTTCATGCTTGTAGGCTGGTTGAGCCAGCATCTTCCCTTGCACCTTGTTGAAGACCGCCTACACAATGACCGACCAATACGCAGCCCTGTATGCATCCTATCAGTGGCTCGTGCCGTCCCAGATGAACATCGCACAAGCGTGTATACACCGCTGGGCCGAGAATTCCCACGAAGGGCGGCGTATAGCCTTGCACGTGGAAGACGAGTTCGGACAGGGTGTCAGCTGGTCTTACCAGCAGCTATCCGACATGGCACACCAGCTAGCCAATGGGCTGTTGCGCATGGGGGTTCAGCCCGGCGACCGCGTGGTCGTAGCCATGGCACAGCCGGCACAATTTCTTGCCGCTCTAAGCGCCGTACTCGATGTAGGCGCCGTTGCCGTACCGCTTTCCACCCGCATGAGCGCCGCCCGTCGCATACGCTGCGTGCGCGATGCCAAAGCCCGAACAGCCTTGGTCGATGCTTCTTCCGGCCCAGAACTTCTGCAATCGCAAGCGCAATGCCCCGAGCTCATCCAAGTCGTCGGCTTGGGCTTTACCCACGACGACATCATCCCCTGGCGCACCCTGCTGGCACGCCAACCCACCACATTCAAACCTCGCCTCACCCGGGCTGACGCCCCCGCCCTGCTGCTATTCGATATCGCGGATAAGCACGTGGGCCAGCTATTCAGCCATCAAGCGCTAATCGGTGCCTTACCAGGGTTCGTCTGCGCCCAAAGCTGGTTCCCTCAAGCCGGTGATTCCCTTTACACCAGCCTGGACTGGTGCAGCACCGAAGGTTTATTGGGTGGCGTATTGCCCGCGCTTTATTTTGGCCGGCCATGTATTACAAGCTTGGCCCCCAACTTAGGGCAGCATTGCTACGAGATTCTCGAGCGCTACCGCGTCAGCAATCTGCTTGTCGACATCCAAACCTTGCTGCGACTGCAAGCCACCCTTCAAGCACAAGACACCCGCCCCCGCCTGGCTTTGCGCGCCATTGCGCTACAAGCGCCTCCTACCGCCAACACTTCTTTGCTGGAATGGTGCCAACGTGAACTGGGTGTGCAGCCTGATGTCCTGTTCAGTCTTCCCCAAGCCGTTGCAGTCATCGGTCAGGCTCACGAAAAATGGCCAAGCCAAGCGGGCAGCATAGGTCGCCCTTACCCAGGCCATTTGGCAACCGTGCTAGATTCCCAAGGCCACCCCAGCCCTGCCGGCGCTCCCGGTGAGCTCGTCCTGAACCGTTACGACATTCAGGGGCACTCCGACCCCGCCCGCCATCTTGGCACCTGGAAGCCCGACGGCACATGGGTCGAGCCGGAAGGCGATTGGCTGCATACCGGTCTTGGGGCTTATATAGACAAGCAAGGCGACATCTGGCTCGTCGACGCCCTTCCTGTTTCTGGGGGATAATCACAGCTTGTGATTCCCTCAGGAGCCCCGTATGGCGCTGTATGAGTATGACGGCCACCGCCCCGCCATCCACCCCGACACTTTCATTTTTGACAGCGCCGACATCATAGGCCGTGTCACCCTCGAAGCTGGCGCCAGCGTCTGGAGCAACGTCAGTATTCGCGCCGACAACGACATCATCCATATAGGGCGTAACAGCAACGTCCAAGAGGGCAGCGTTTTGCACGTCGACCCCGGCACCCCCCTGTTGATCGGTGAAAACGTCACCATAGGCCACCAAGCCATGCTACATGGCTGTACCATAGGAGATGGCGCACTGATAGGCATGCAAGCCATCGTGCTCAATCGCGCGCGTATTGGTCGAAACTGCCTCATTGGTGCCGGCGCCATCGTACCCGAAGGCCGCGAAATACCCGACAACTCTTTGGTTATCGGCATCGGCAAAATCGTACGCGAACTCACCCAAGAAGAGATCGCCGACCTGCATCGCAACACACAAAGCTATGTTGACCGCGGCCAAGAGTTTCGCAGCCGCCTTAAGCGCCTGAACTGACGCCACTTTTTTCCTTTTTTACGCATTTCCCTGTTTTCGATGAGCGACTTTCTACAAAAGCTTCTATCCGCCGATCGCAGCACACGCATACAGATCGTCAGCCTAGAGCAATCCTGGCAAACCGGTCTTGCACATCAGCACTATCCCGAATGCGTGCGCAATCTGCTGGGCGAACTGGTTAGCGCCGCCGTATTGCTCACCTCCAACATCAAGTTCGAGGGCTCGCTTATCCTTCAATTACAAGGTGATGGCCCTGTTGCGCTTATCGTGGTCGAATGCGACAGCGAACTCAATATTCGCGCTACCGCCACTTTGCGCGAAGGTCAGCCTATCCCCGAAGACGGTAATCTTCAGCAGCTTATGAACGCCCAGAATCAAGGGCGCTTCTCGGTCATTCTTGATCCTCGCCGTTCTGATAGCAATATGAGCACCTACCAAGGCATAGTGCCCCTGGAAGGCGATACCGTAGCCGAAGTGCTGCAAGCTTATATGCACCATTCCGAACAGCTGGATACGCGTCTGTGGCTGGCCGCCGACGGGCAGCGTTGCGCCGGCTTGTTACTGCAACGCCTGCCGCGCGAGGGCGGTCATGCCCAGTTGGACGATACCGTGGACCAAGACGATTGGGATCATCTGCTCGCCCTGACGTCTACCCTTACCCCAGACGAGCTACGCCAGTTGGATGCACAGGCTTTGCTGCACCGCCTATACTGGAACGAGTCACTGACTGCCTTCGAACCTCAAGGGGTACGCTGGTGGTGCCCTTGTACACGCGACCGCGTAGCCAATATGCTGCGCATGCTGGGCAAACATGAGCTCGAAGATCTGCTTACCGAGCGTCAGCAAATAGACGTATCGTGCAATTTCTGCGGCAAGCCTTATCGCTTCGATGCCATAGACTGTACCCAGCTCTTTCTCGACGCTCAAGACACCCCTCCTTCCTCGTCTAGTCCGCAGTAGTTCCCACAATCGACGGGCCCCTCGTCCCCGCCCATACTGTTCGGTATGGGCGTCTACCTTTCTTCTTTCCGGTTCAAACAAAAAGGTAGCGGCCTGGCCGAATTCGGCTTGGCCGCTGTGCTGCTGCTTGCTATCGGGCTGGGCACCGTCGAAATCGCACACTGGATGGCGGTACGCCAAGTGCTGAGCCTGGCCTTGCAACAAGCCGCACGCACAGGCGCCGTCAACCATGGCCACCCTGGCCAGATTGCCGAAAGCTTCGAAAATGCCTTGCTTCCACTATTTACACCGGCGGCCTCGGCACAACAACGTCTGCATCAACACCTGGAAGCCGTTCAAGTTCAGCTAGGGGCCCCAGCTTGGCACATGGCTGTTCTAAGCCCGCATCTTGCAGCGTTCAACGAATTCGACCCGCCTGAACCCTTCGCCGGTGCCTCGGTCGGCACGCCTGCAACGCTATCCCTTTTATCCGCAGCGCATCATCTACGGCGCATAGACAACGATTATCAAGATCTGCAACACAGAAGATATTTGGCTCGTGGCTGGCCTGAAGGCCGAGGTCCCGGCTCAGCACAAACCATTTACGAAGCCAACACCCTTACGCTGGCACTCATCTATCCTCATCGCCCTTTGCTTCCTCTCACCCGCCAGTTATTGCGATTATTGCCTGGGGGCTCGGCAAACTACGCGGCGCGCATCTTAAGCCAGGGCTACTTGCCCTTAAGCCGAAAAATCAGCCAGACCATGCAAAGCCACCCGGTACGCTGGCCCAGTCTAGCGTCGGGAAAAATCACCTACGACATGACAGGCCCCAAGCTGGCGGATATGGGCCAGGCTTGCCCAGGCTGTCACCACGATAGTGGCGGCCAGCCAAGTCCGGGGGCGGGCTCGAATACAAGCGGGGGCAATACAGACATTGGCCCAGGCATCAGCGATGCGCCTGGCGCTGGGCAACTGCCCAGCACGGGAATAGCCCCAGCACCAGGCGGTGCTGAGGATGCGCCGATAATGGAAGATCTGTGTGGGATTGCCTTGTGTTGCGCAGACTAACGTTGCGCCGGTCGTGGGGTATTGGGCCGTGGAGTATTGGTGGCCGGCGCCGCACGACGCGGCGTTTGCGGCCTGGCCTCGTTAGGCGCCAGCAGTTGCACGAAGACTTCGCCCTCGCGTATCAGGCCAAGCTCGCCACGGGCGCGCTCTTCGACAGCCTGGGTGCCTGACTTAAGATCCTGAACTTCGGCGGCCAGCGCATTATTACGCGCCGTGAGCGCCGCATTGACCTCGTGCTGTTCGGTGATTTGCTTGCGTAACTCGTGTACGCGCAGCCAGCCACCCTTGCCCCACCATAAGGGGTATTGGATGGCGGCTGTCAGCAAGGCCAGAGCGATCAGCAGCAGTCTCATAGCAGGATTCTGGCCCGTGCTCCGTGATTAACGCAAGTTATAGAAAGCAGCGCGACCAGGATAGGACGCAACTTCGGCCAACTCTTCTTCGATGCGCAGCAACTGGTTGTACTTGGCCATACGGTCGGAGCGCGAGAGCGAACCCGTCTTGATCTGCATGGCATTGGTAGCCACGGCAATATCGGCAATGGTGGCGTCTTCGGTTTCACCCGAACGATGCGACACAACGGCGGTATAGCCGGCACGCTTGGCCATCTCGATGGCAGCGAAGGTCTCGGTCAGGGTGCCGATCTGGTTGATCTTGATAAGGATGGAGTTCGCAATGTTGCGATCTATGCCCTGCTTGAGGATCTTGGTGTTGGTGACGAAAAGATCGTCGCCCACCAACTGCACTTTCTTGCCCAACTGCTTCGTCAGAATCTCCCAACCTTCCCAATCGTTTTCGGCCATGCCGTCTTCGATGGAGATAATGGGGTATTTGTCGCACCAGGTAGCCAGCAGGTTGGAGAAATCCTGGGAGGACAAAGCAATGCCGCCTTCGCCCTGCAGATGGTATTTGCCATCGCGATAGAACTCGGTGCTGGCGCAATCCAGGGCCAAGGCAATCTGCGAACCGGCTTCGTAACCTGCGTCGCTAATAGCCTGCAGAATCAACTGGATAGCCGCTTCGTGGTTGGCCACGTTAGGCGCAAAGCCGCCCTCGTCGCCCACCGCCGTGGACATGCCCTGGCCATCGATGATTTTCTTGAGCGCATGGAAGATTTCGGCGCCCATACGCAGGGCTTCGCGGAAGCTGGACGCCCCCACCGGCATAATCATGAACTCTTGCAAATCGAGCGAATTGTTGGCGTGTGCCCCACCATTGATGACGTTCATCATGGGTACCGGCATCTGCATGGGGCCGCTGCCGCCAAAATAGCGATACAGCGAAAGACCGGAGTCTTCAGCCGCCGCACGCGCAACCGCCATACTGGCCGCCAACATGGCATTGGCGCCCAGGCGTTCTTTGTTCTCGGTGCCGTCCAACTCGATCAAAGTGCGATCGATAAAGGTTTGCTCTTGCGCGTCCAGGCCCATGAGCGCTTCGGAGATCTCGGTGTTCAAGTTCTCGACTGCACGCAACACGCCTTTACCCAAATAGCGCGACTTGTCGCCATCACGCAATTCTATGGCTTCACGCGAGCCGGTGGAAGCGCCGGACGGCACGGCCGCACGGCCCATGGCACCGGATTCGAGCAGAACGTCACATTCGACGGTGGGGTTGCCGCGCGAGTCGAGGATTTCGCGCCCGATGATGTCAACAATTGCACTCATGGTAGATGGATACGCCTGATTGGATAGTAAAAATCTTGCCCGCTTTGAAAAGCAGGCGGTGAATAGTAGCCTGATGCCCGATTGTACTTTGCCAAGGCCAACAGGCCTTGGCCGCAGTGCTTATTCGAACAAGGCCTGTTGCTTGACCACCCGGTCTATTTGCACCAGTGACGCCAGCAAAGCCTGGATCTGATCCAGCGGCACCGCATTAGGGCCGTCGGACATGGCATGCTCGGGATCGGGGTGGGTTTCCATGAACAGACCTGAAATACCCACCGCTACCGCCGCACGCGCCAACACAGGCACAAACTCGCGCTGGCCACCGGAACTGCTACCTTGCCCGCCCGGCAGCTGCACCGAGTGTGTGGCATCAAAAACGACCGGACAATCAGTTTCGCGCATGATAGCCAGGGAACGCATATCGGACACCAAATTGTTGTAACCAAAAGAGGCGCCGCGTTCACACACCAAGATATTGCTGCCGTCTCCGCCGGCTTCGATAGCTGCGGCGCGCGCCTTGCGCGCTACCTGCAGCATATCGTGCGGAGCCAGAAACTGGCCTTTCTTGATGTTGACGGGTTTAAGCGTAGCTGCGCACGCACGGATAAAGTCGGTTTGGCGGCATAGGAAGGCCGGCGTCTGCAAGACGTCGACCACATCTGCCACTGCCTTGACCTGGTCTTCGGTATGGACGTCAGTGAGCACCGGGACCCCAAAATGCGCACGTACGTCGGCCAGTATTTGCAAGCCTTGTTCCATACCTGGGCCGCGAAATGACTCGCCCGAGCTGCGGTTGGCTTTGTCGAAAGAGCTTTTATAAACGAACGGCACCCCCAGGGCGGATGTGATTTCGCACAGGCGCCCCGCCGTCTCGAAAGCCAGTTCGCGCGATTCAATAACGCAAGGGCCGGCTATGAGGAAAAAGGGATGCTCGAGCCCGACTTGGAAGTTTCCGATGTTCATGGTTGTTGGCCCTTAACCGCGCTTGAGTTGGTGCTCCAGTGCCGCCCGGATAAACTGGGTGAACAGGGGATGCCCGTTGCGCGGCGTGGAGGTGAACTCGGGGTGGAACTGCACTCCCATAAACCAGGGATGGTCGGGAAGCTCCATGATTTCGGGAAGCTGTTCGGTGGGCGTACGCGCACTGATCACCAAACCGGCTTCTTCAAGCTTGGGTACGTATACGTTGTTGACTTCGTAGCGGTGACGATGACGTTCGTAGACTTCTGCACCATACACCTGGTAGGCGCGGGTACCCGCCTTCACAGGGCAACGCTGCGCCCCTTTACGCATGGTGCCGCCCAGGTCGGAAGAGGCATCACGACGCTCGATCTGGCCTTCGCGGTCTTGCCACTCGTTGATCAGCGCGACCACAGGGTGCGGCGTACCAAGGTTGAACTCGGTACTGTTGGCGTCTTCGAGGCCTGCCACATGGCGGGCGAATTCGATAACGGCCAACTGCATGCCCAGGCAGATACCCAGGTAGGGCACACCGTTTTCGCGAGCATAGCGAATGGCGGCTATCTTGCCCTCGGTACCGCGCTTGCCGAAGCCGCCTGGCACCAAAATGGCGTCAAGGTGAGCCAGGCTGTCTGTACCTTCGGTTTCAAGGCTTTCGGAGTCTATGTATTCGATGATGACGCGCGAACGGGTGTGTATGCCTGCATGCACCAAGGCCTCGGACAAAGATTTATACGACTCGGTCAGGTCGACATATTTACCCACCATGCCAATGCGCACTTCACGGCTGGGGTGTTCGAGAGAGTCGACCAGCTTGTCCCACACACTAAGATCGGCCGGGGGCGGAGTCAAGCCCAGCGCATCGCACACCAGGTTGTCTAAACCTTGCTTATGCAGCATGGCCGGTATCTTGTAGATGGAGTCTGAATCCCAGACCGATATCACGGCATCCAGCGGTACGTTGGAGAACAGGGATATCTTGGCGCGCTCGTCGTCGGGGATGGGCCGATCGGCACGGCACAACAAAGCATTGGGATAAATGCCGATTTCGCGCAGTTTTTGTACCGAGTGCTGCGTGGGCTTGGTCTTGAGTTCGCCGGCAGAGGCAATAAAAGGCACCAAGGTGAGGTGCACGAAAGCCGCCTGATTACGCCCCAGGCGCAGGCTCATTTGGCGAGCTGCCTCAAGGAAAGGCAAGGACTCGATATCGCCAACCGTACCGCCGATCTCGACAATGGCCACATCGGCCTGGCCGTCCCAGGCAGCTTGGGCGCCACGTTCGATGAACGATTGGATTTCGTTGGTGATGTGCGGAATGACCTGCACCGTCTTGCCCAGATAGTCGCCACGACGCTCTTTGCGCAGCACCGATTCGTAGATCTGGCCGGTGGTGAAGTTATTGAGCTTGCGCATGCGCGCAGAGATAAAACGCTCGTAGTGGCCGAGGTCGAGATCGGTTTCAGCACCGTCCTCGGTGACGAACACTTCACCGTGCTGGAACGGGCTCATGGTGCCCGGGTCGAGGTTGATGTAGGGATCCAGTTTAAGCAACGTAACCCGAAGGCCACGCGACTCGAGAATGGCGCCCAAAGAAGCAGCAGCAATGCCCTTGCCCAGCGAGGACACTACCCCACCCGTGACAAATACGTATTTGATCATCGCGATGACGCCCGGCTTGACCGGGCGGGAGTGGGAAATTGGAATTATAGCCGAGGCGTAGGCACCTGCTTCAAGCCTGGCACGAGCTTACTGCTGTTCTTACTTAGATGGCTTGCGTTCTTTCCTGTAGCCAAGCCAAGGCCGGCCCGGTCACCCAAGGTGCCAAACGCTCTCGCACCAGCGTGTGGTAATCGTTCAACCACGCACGTTCGCCGGCATCAAGCAGCGTGCGGTCTATGCAACGCGTGTCTATGGGACATAGCGTCAGGGTTTCGAAACGCAGAAACTGACCGAACTCGGTTTGCTGGGCCGGTACGCAGGCCACCAGGTTTTCTATGCGTATGCCCCAGCGCCCCGGACGGTACAGGCCTGGCTCGTTGGAGGTAATCATACCCGGGCGCATAGCAGACTCGGGCCGCACCGGCGAACGATAGGAAATGGACTGAGGACCCTCGTGCACATTCAGGAAGTACCCGACCCCATGACCGGTGCCATGCCCGAACTCCAGGCCCGCTTGCCATAAAGGTTGGCGCGCCAAGGCGTCTAGCATGGGCCCGGGCGTACCTGTGGGGAAAACCGCGCGCGAAAGCGCAATCATGCCTTTAAGTACAAGGGTGAAATCCTCTTGGTGCGCTTGGGTAATGTTGCCAACCGGCACGACGCGCGTGATGTCTGTCGTGCCCCCCAGATACTGCCCACCCGAATCGATCAACAGCAGCCCGTCGGAGTCGATAAGCGAATAGGAATCAGGGCTAGCCTGATAATGCGGCATGGCGCCATTGGCGTTGAACGCCGCTATGGTAGAAAAGCTGGGGCTGACAAAATGCTCACGACGCGCACGGGCTGCCGTGATTTGCTCATCTACCGTCAACTCCGTTATGGGTTCGCGGCCCAGTGCAGACTCGAACCAGGCGAAGAACTCGCATAATGCGGCGCCATCTTGTTCCATCGCGGCACGCACGTGCTGCAACTCGGCTTCTGTTTTGCACGCCTTTTGCAACTGGGTGGGATTAGGCGCATGCACCAGCTTGGCTTTTACCCCTGCTAGCACCCCCGCAGTCACACGGGCCGGGTCCACCAGCACCGCCTCCTGGGCTGACAGGGCACGCAAAGCCGATAAAGCCTGTTCGTAGGGCAACAAACGGACGCCGTCTTGCGCCAGGCGTTCGGCCAAGGCGCTATCCACTTTGCCCTCGGCCACGAACAAACACGCTTCGTTGGGCCCCACCAACAGATGGGACAAAAACACCGGGTTGTAAGAGACATCGGCACCGCGCAGGTTCAGCAGCCAGGCAATGTCGTCCAAGGTGGACACCCAGTGCCACTGTACGCCCTTGCTCTGCATCACTGCCCGCACCGCTGCCAGTTTTTCCGTACGGCTGCGGCATGCGTAAGGCATGAGGTGCTCGTAAACCGGCGCAGCCGGCAAGGCGGGCCGTTCAGCCCAAACCTGCCCGGCAAGATCCAGGTCGGTGACCCAAACCAAGCCGGCGGCCTTCAGGGTTTCGCCCCACGCAGCTGCAGCATCGACACTGATGGTCATGCCATCCACCGCCACCCTTGCCCCGGCAGCCAGGTTTTGCGCCAGCCAAGCCGACGGCGCGGGCACCTCTGCCGCCCCCGCGCGCATCAACAGAATGCCGGTGCCCGCCAGATCGTGCTCGGCCTGCTCCCAATAGCGACTATCCGTCCACAAGCCCGCTTGTGTTTGTGTAACGACCAAGGTGCCGGCCGACCCGGTGAAGCCCGAGAACCAGGCTCGTGCCTGCCAATGCTCGGGTAGATATTCCGACAAATGCGGATCGGAAGACAGCACCACACATGCCGACAAGCCTTGAGCGGTCATGAGGGACTGCAAGGCCGCAATGCGGGCGGCGTAGACGGTATCGTGTTGCATATTAGACCAGTGCGGAAACGTCCAGTTTGGCGGGTGTCTTGGCCTTGACCTCGTCAACCGTGACGCCGGGCGCCAATTCAATCAGTTTGAGGCCTTGCTCGCCGACTTCCATGACGCACAAATCGGTAATGATCAAATTCACCACCCCCACGCCGGTTAGCGGCAAGGTGCACGCTGGCAACAGCTTGGCTTCTTCGGTGCCATCTTTTTTGCGGGCCACATGCTCCATCAGCACGACGACTCGCTTGACACCGGCCACTAGGTCCATGGCGCCGCCCATGCCCTTGATCATCTTGCCGGGAATCATCCAATTGGCCAGGTCTCCGTTTTCGGACACCTGCATGGCCCCCAGAATAGCCAGGTTGATTTTGCCCGCACGAATCATCGCGAACGAATCCGCCGACGAAAAGAAAGAAGACCCCGGCAAAGTCGTGACAGTCTGCTTTCCCGCATTGATCAAGTCGGGGTCGATCTCGCTTTCGGTGGGGAACGGGCCTATGCCCAGCAAACCATTCTCGGACTGCAGCCAGACTTCCATGCCGTCAGGCACGTGGTTGGCCACCAAGGTGGGCAAGCCTATGCCCAAGTTCACATAAAAGCCGTCCTGCAGCTCGCGCGCCGCACGTGCGGCCATTTCATCACGATTCCATGGCATGTCGGTTCTCCTTCAGGCGCTGCGCACAGTGCGCTGCTCTATGCGTTTCTCGGGGCTGGCATTAACCACAATGCGGTGTACATAAATACCCGGCAAGTGGATGGAGTCTGGGTCCAGTTCTCCTGTTTCGACCACTTTCTCGACTTCGACCACCGTCAGTTTGCCGGCCATGGCGACATTGGGGTTGAAGTTGCGCGCTGTCTTGTTGAAGATCAGATTGCCACTGCGATCCGCCACGTGCGCCTTGACCAGCGACACATCGGGTAGCAGAGCGTGTTCCATGACGTACTGCTCGCCGTTGAATTCGCGGATTTCTTTACCGTCGGCGACAATCGTGCCCACCCCGGTGCGCGTAAAGAACGCAGGAATGCCCGCCCCTCCTGCCCGCAATTTCTCGGCCAGCGTGCCCTGGGGCGTGAACTCCAGCTCAAGCTCTCCGGACAGATACTGACGCTCGAATTCCTTGTTTTCGCCCACGTAGGACGAAATCATTTTTTTAATCTGTCGGGTTTCCAGCAGTTGACCCAGGCCAAAACCATCGACCCCGGCGTTGTTGCTGATGCAGGTCAGTTGCTTAACACCCGAGTCACGCAAACCCGCGATCAGGGCTTCTGGAATTCCACACAGGCCAAAGCCTCCCACGGCGATGGTCATCCCGTCTGCGACGATACCCTGCAAGGCAGCGTGCGCATTGGCATACACTTTATCCATGTCTCTCCATCCTGAAAATTGACTGTTTTCACCAGTTTTGATTCAAACTCTGCCCCAGGCAATTCCGCCCGGCCGGAAGCTGCATTTATTCTTGAGACGCCGTTTCGGTAAGCACGAAGCATGTGGCAAAACGCCTTAGCTCGTCTTCGGACCAAGGCACCGCCTGCCCCGTGTGTACATCGGTGCATACGATAATGTTTGCACCCCGCACGTAAACTTCACCCGGCGCTTCTTGGGTATCAATAATGAAATCGAAGGCCATGCTGCTGCGCCCCAGGCGTTTAAACACCAAGCTAACCACAGCCGTCGCGGGATAAGTCATAGGCTTCAGGAAGTCGGATTCCATATGCACCAACAATGAAGCCCTGTCGCCCGGCACCGGTATACCGGCCAGCGCATAGAGCTGCGCACGGGCTTCATCGATATACCGCATATACACGGTGTTATTGACATGGTTGAGGGCGTCGAGATCGCCCCAACGCACTGGCAATACGATCTGAAACACCCCACCCGCTTGCGGCACAGCCGCCTGACCGACTTCTTGCATCACAAATGCCTCTTGCTTGCCTGAAAATGCTTGTGCAAAAGTATAACGGCTGCTCACACCCGCCTTCCATCACACACTTTAGCGTTTTCCGCCCTACAACGACTATCGTTATCCGGCATGCCTGTCATCCGCTTTACGCATAAGCTCATAGCGCAAGGCCGCAACTCTTATAGAAGACTTAAACCATGTAGCAGCGACTACAGTACAATCTGGGAAATGTGGCCTATGCCATCGGGCAAACGGCAAAAACCAATACGATCCTCAGGAGAGAGCAAGCTATGGCCGAGCGCGAATCCATGGAGTACGACGTTGTCGTCGTCGGAGCGGGCCCCGGTGGCCTGGCGACCGCCATCCGCCTCAAACAACTCGCCAAAGAACGCGGGCAGGACATCAGCGTCTGTGTGCTGGAAAAAGGCGCCGAAATCGGTGCCCATATCCTTTCCGGCGCAGTCATGGACCCTCAAGCCCTTACCGAACTGATCCCCGACTGGAAAGAAAAAGGCGCCCCCCTGGACACCCCGGTCACCGAAGACCGTTTCATGTTCCTGACAGCCAAAGGCGCTCGTACCACCCCAAACTGGATGCTGCCGGCCTGTTTTCATAACGAAGGCAATTACGTCGTTCGTTTGGGCAATGTGGTGCGCTGGATGGGCGAACAAGCCGAAGCCCTCGAGGTCGATCTTTTCCCCGGTTTTGCCGCCGTCGAAATCCTGTACGACGACCAAGGCGCTGTGCGCGGTGTTGCCACCGGCGACATGGGCGTGGCACGCGACGGCAGCCACACGGGTCACTATCAGCCCGGCATGGAACTGCACGCCCGCTACACCGTCTTTGCCGAAGGCGCTCGCGGCCAACTGGGGCGCCAGCTTATCGAACGCTTCAAGCTCGACCAGGGCCGCAATGCACAAAGCTACGCCATAGGCCTGAAAGAACTCTGGGAAGTCGACCCGGCGCAATCTCGCCCAGGTCTGGTCGTTCACACGGCGGGCTGGCCTCTGGATTCCGACACCTACGGCGGCTCCTTCCTTTATCACCTGAAAGACAATCTGGTCGCCGTCGGGCTGGTGGTGGGCCTGGATTACGCCAATCCCTGGTTGTCACCCTTCGACGAATTCCAGCGTTACAAGACCCATCCGGCGATTCGCCCCACCTTCGAAGGTGGCCGGCGCTTGGCCTACGGTGCACGCGCCTTGACCGCAGGCGGCCTGATGGCCTTGCCCAAGTTTGAGTTTCCCGGCGGCGTTATGGTGGGCTGCGAAGCAGGCTTCCTGAACGCTTCGCGTATCAAAGGCAGCCACGCTGCCATCAAATCCGGCGCCCTGGCTGCCGAAGCCATCTTCGACGCCGTCGCCGCCGACCGCCGCAGCGACGAACTGAATGCCTATTCCAAGGCTTTCGAGCGTTCCTGGTTGCACGAAGAGCTGAATAAAGCTCGCAATTTCAAGCAATGGTTCAAGAAGGGCCGTACGGTTGGCACCCTGATGACGGGTGTCGAGCAACTGTTGTTGAAGGGCAAGATGCCTTGGTCCTTGCGTAATGACAAACCCGATTACGCCAGCTTGCAACCCGCTGCCGAATGCGCACGCATCGATTACCCCAAGCCCGATGGCAAGATCAGCTTCGACAAACTCAGTTCGGTGTTCATTTCCAACACCAACCACGAAGAAGATCAACCCGTACACCTCACGCTCAAAGACGCTTCCATTCCTGTCAGCGTCAATCTGGCCAAGTACGGCGGCCCGGAATCGCGCTACTGTCCAGCAGGCGTTTACGAGTTCACCAAAACGGATACCGGCGACGACCAGCTGCAGATCAATGCCCAGAACTGCGTGCACTGTAAGACCTGTGACATCAAAGACCCCACCCAGAATATCGTGTGGGTAGCCCCGCAAGGCGGCGAAGGCCCGGTCTACAACGGTATGTAGTCAAAATTGCCGGCTTGGCTACCGGCACTAAAAAAGCCGAGAGTGAACCTGATTCACTCTCGGCTTTTTTTGCGTCCGGATACCGGCCTTGCTTAAACCGACTTGGAGAGCTGATCCAGAATGGCGGGGTTCTCCAGCGTGGAAACATCCTGCGTCACGGACTCACCCTTGGCCACCGTACGCAATAAGCGCCGCATGATCTTGCCGGAACGCGTCTTGGGCAGATTCTCGCCAAAGCGGATATCCCGAGGCTTGGCGATAGGGCCGATTTCCTTGGCTATCCAGTCTCGTAACTGCTTGCCCAGTTCGACGGCTTCCGCACCCTCGGGCACATCGCGCTTGAGCACGACAAACGCGACCACTGCCTCGCCAGTGGTGTCGTCAGGGCGCCCCACCACTGCTGCCTCGGCCACCAAGGGGTGCGCCACCAAGGCAGACTCAACCTCCATGGTTCCTAACCTATGACCGGAGACGTTGAGCACGTCGTCGACACGCCCCATGATCCAGAAGTAACCGTCGGCGTCTTTTTGCGCGCTGTCGCCCGCCAAGTAAACGCCGCCCAACTCTTCGGGAAAATAGCTTTTGCGGAAACGCTCGGGGTCGCCCCAGACATTGCGTATCATGCCCGGCCAAGGGCGTTTGATGACCAGCAAACCGCCGTGGCCCGCTTCCAGCTCTTTGCCGTGCTCGTCGACCACCGCCGCCTCTATACCGGGCAGAGGCATGGCGCAAGAGCCCGGCTTCATTGGCGTCACGCCCGGCAAGGGCGTCAGCATGTGCCCGCCTGTCTCGGTTTGCCACCAGGTGTCCACCACGGCGCAGCGCTCACGCCCCACTTGGGTGTAGTACCACATCCAGGCTTCAGGGTTGATGGGCTCGCCCACTGAACCGATGATGCGCAGCGAATCCAATGTGTAATGGCGCGGGTGCACATCGGGCGTGCTTTCAGCAGCCTTGATCAATGAGCGTATGGCCGTAGGGGCGGTGTAGAACACCGACACGTGATGGCGTTGGATCATTTCCCAGAAACGACCCGCATTGGGATAGGTAGGCACGCCCTCGAACACCACCTGTGTCGCCCCAGCCGCCAAAGGCCCATAGACGATATAGCTATGGCCGGTAATCCAACCCACATCGGCCGTGCACCAAAAGACATCGTCAGGTTTGATATCGAAAGTCCACCGCGTCGTCATCAGCGCCCAGAGCAGGAAACCTGCCGACGCATGCTGCACACCCTTGGGTTTACCGGTGGAACCCGAGGTGTACAAAATGAAAGAGGGGTGCTCTGCCTCGACGGGCACGGGCTCGCACTGATCACTTTGACCGGCCAGCAAGTCGTGAAGCCAGACATCGCGCCCTTCGTTCCAGGCGACTTCGCCACCCGTGCGCTGATAAACCACCACTTTACGCACGGCGTCGCAACCGCCCATGGCCAACGCGTCATCGACGGCCGGCTTAAGCGGAAGCTTGCGCCCGCCGCGACACTGCCCGTCCGCGGTAATCACCAACGAGGCACCCACGTCAACGATGCGTTCGTTCAGGCTCTTGGAAGAGAAACCACCGAACACCACGGAATGCGTGACCCCAAGGCGCACACATGCCTGCATCGCGACGATAGCCTCGATGGACATGGGCAGGTAGATGATGACCCGGTCGCCTTTTTTGCAACCCAACGAGGCCAGACCATTGGCAAAAACACAAACTCTTGCATGAAGTTCACGATAGCTGACACGGGTCACTTGGCCATCGTCGGCTTCGAACACTATGGCGGTTTTGTCAGCGGTAGGCGTACCAAGATGTTTATCCAGGCAATTGACCGAAAGGTTTAGCTCTCCGTCGGGAAACCAGCGATAAGTCGGTGCTTGCGAGGCATCCAATACTTGCGTGAAGGGCTTGGACCACACCAGCAGCTCGCGGGCCTGCTGCCCCCAGAACGCATCGGGATCACGCCGCGCTTGCTCGCACAGCGCTTCGTAGGCCTGCATACCTGACAGATTGGCGTTCTCTACCAAGCCGGGAAACGGCGGGAACACACGCTTTTCGGTCAAGACTGACTGTATGACTCCGTTGGACATCTACTTCCTCCATTATTTCGCTCGTCAATGATCAACGATAGTTTATTTTGCACTTTCAAACCGCATTCGAAATCGCTGCCTGTCTACCCCGCGCAAAATCGACTTTGCGCAGCACCAGCCAGCCGGCCAGAAAAAACAGCCCGGTTACCAGCAAGGCCAGCCTCTGGTTGCCCGAGGTTAGCCAAGTGACGCCACCGTAGCATAGGGGGCCCACCACGCTGGCCAGTTGGACGGCAAAAGCCCACAAGGCAAAGAATTCTGCCAAGCGATTTGCCGGGGCCAGGGCGCCCGCCATGGCGCGACCCGCGCTTTGGCTGGTACCCATGCACAGCCCAGCCAAAGTGGCGGCCAGCCAAAAAACCCAATCAGTGACGGCCAGGTAAGCCACCACCACCATGATCATCCAGCCCAGCAGCGTATACGACAAAGCCGGTCGGTGGCCCACTCGATCTTGCAGGAAACCGAACAACAAAGCCCCCACTGCAGCCGCAATATTGACGGTAAACACCATCAGCATGGTTTGCGCCATCGAAAAGCCCATCACCTGATTGGCGTATACCGCAGCCAGCGTGACCACCACGGCAATTCCCGCATGGTAACAAGCCGCGCAAATCAGCAGCAGCTGAAAATCAGGAAAATATTGGCCGGTTTCTTGCCAGGCCGCCCGCAGCCTGCGCAGCCATGGCTGCGTATCCCGGCGCGTAGCCGGACTGCGTTCGCGCAACCATAAAAAAGAGGGTACGGCTGCCAGCGCAAAAATGGCTGCCGTGGTCAGCATGGCAAGGGGGACGTAAGCCGCGGCTTCGACACCACGCGCCGACTGCTGCGCGACGATGAAAAGCGCCACGCCCAAGGCCAGCATGCCTCCAAAATACCCCCACCCCCATCCCCATCCAGAGACGCGGCCCATCGCTTCGGGACGAGCCAGCTCTGGCAAAAAGGCCGCAACGCTAGCTTCGCCCACGCAGTAACAATAGTTGGAAGCTGCCAATAAGACCAAGGCCAACCACACTTGACCGGGCTCAACGATGGCCAACAATGCTGTAAGCAATACGCAGCCCAGGGTGCTGGTAAACAGTAAGCGACGTTTGCCGGCCCGGGCATCGGCCCGCGCACCCAGTGTCGGTAAAGTCAGCATCGCACTGAGGTAGGACACCGATAACGCTGCAGTCAAAACCAAAGTGGCCCAGGCTTGGCCCCCGGCAATCACACTGACGAAATAGGTGTTGAACACCGCGGTCAATACGACGGTGGTGTAGCCGGAATTGGCAAAGTCGTACATGGCCCAGGCCCACAGCTCGCGACGGGTGACCCCCGGTCGCAGGGCCCGACTTAGCAACCCATCTGTACGCGCGGCGTCATGGCTTTCGGACATTGCCCTGTTCCAAATCGAGTGTGCAAGGTAGCGGCCATTGTATGCGCGAAATTTGCCTACTCCAGCCGCCCAATCAGACATCGCCGTATTCCGTTTAGTACTATTCATCCCCCCACAACGGAAATTTCACGCCGGGTGCTGTTACGTATGTATCAACCCTTTACCAGCCCTCGTCTATTCGTTAAAATCGGGCGAATTTCGCGAAAAAACCTGTCATTATTTATGCCGCCACAGCAATCTGCCACATCGCTGCCGCCGAGCCCCGCTTGCGCCTCCTCTTTAAGCAAAGCCCGTGCCCGCCGTCTGTTGAGCTCTTGCCTAACCGCATTAAGTGCCCTGACCTTAGTCGGTTGTGCCGCCACTCAGCCCGAACAGCACGCACAGCCCTCACGCCTCATCCGCGACTCTTACCTTTCCCGTACGCAAGCCGACCCTCTTGGGGCCTACCTGGCCAGTAAAGAGTTCAGCAATCGTTACGCCAACGACACCTATCCTGCCTCCATTCCCGTCTCGCCCAACAAGATTCTGGCCAATGCCGCCCTGGATCACCTAGGCGTCAAGTACAAATATGGCGGCGACGAACCCAATACCGGCTTTGACTGCAGTGGCTTGATAACCTATGCCGCTGAACACTCCTTGGGCCTGAAACTGCCTCGCCGCTCACGCGATATCGCTCGACTAGGCAAAGCCGTTGAGCGCGCCGAACTCAAGAAAGGCGACCTGGTCTTCTTCAATACCCTGGGCAGCCGTTTTTCCCATGTGGGCATCTATCTAGGCGACCAGCAGTTCGTCCATGCCCCACGCAGCGGGGCCGTGGTTCGCATCGAAAACATGAATACCAACTATTGGCAAAAACGCTATAACGGCGCTCGCCGCCTCGATATAGACGCCCTGCAAACTGCCAGCCTCAGTCGCTAGACAAATTCCATTACAAAAAAGAAGGCGCTTCTTGTAAGCGCCTTCTTTGCTTTGGGTATTACCCCGTGTCGAACATCTTGGTGCGACACGCCCTAATAACCTGTGTCTGCCTCGTTAAGCGGCATATCGCAACGCTATCTCTTTGGGTTTGTTTGCCGCAACCGGGCAAGCTTCGCAATAGCCCCCTTGGGCCAACGCCTGCTTCATGCAGCAGACGGAACGCCTACAAGCCAATACCTTGATACCTGACCGTTGTGCAGCAGCACGAAAGGTCTTCATGACGTTGTGGCCTAAAAAATCAGTGAGCAAAATGAGGAGCTCTGTGCCGGACGGCAATTGCAGAGTTTTCTTCTGATGGGCGGGATCGCGACCGCTGATGTGATGTTTGATGGTGATGTTGTGGCCTTTTAGCAGGTCTGGAATGTTTCCTAGACGATCGGCACCAACGATTACGGCTTTGACAGGTTCGGACATGGAGGTCTCCACAAATGATGTGGAATAACGATAATCATTACTATTAATAAAGTCAATAGGAACAATTCTTATTTATGTTATTTTTCTCCCTGCCCGACCTAGCAGACATGGTCCAAACTGTCAGTTTGGCGTAAGTGCCTGATCCAATGCGTCCTGCACCACATCGCGTGTGAGTTCAGCCGATAGCATTTCCAATAAAATGAATACGTAGTCGCGCAGAAAAACGCCCGACTTAATGGCCACGTTGGTGACGTGGGTGCCGAACAAGTGCCCCACAGACAAGCCCACCAAGCCTTTGTCTCGACGGGGGTCAAAGGCCATGCCGGCAATGATGCCAACACCCAGGCCAACGTCTACATAGGTCTTGATGATGTCGGCGTCAATGGCCTCTAGAACGATATCCGGCTGAATGCCTGCCTGCTCGAAAATTTCGTCGATACGGCGGCGCCCCGAGAACTGCGGGTCGTAGGTAATGAGCGGATACTGGGCCAACTGCTCCAACGAAAGCTCTCGAGCTTGGCTGGAGGTGAGTTCCGCCAAAGGATGGTCGGGCCTGATCACAATAACGTGCTGCCAAGAATATACCGGCAAGGCGATCAGGCCTGGGGTGGCACCTATGGTCTCGGTAGCAAGCGCCAAGTCGGCTTGCTCGTGCAGAACCATTTGCGCCAAGGTGGGCGGGTTGCCTTCAGCCAGTGAAACCCGGACTTTCGGAAACTGCTTGCGAAAGGCGGGAATCACCTTGGGCAAAATATATCGTGCCTGAGCGTGCGTGCAGCCTATCACCACGCCGCCCTCGTCGCGCTGAGCAAACTCGGCACTGACTTTTTTGAGGTTGTCGACTTCGCGCATGATGCGGTCTATGACTTGGGCCACCGCTGCCCCAGGCTTGGTCAAACCTTTGATACGCTTGCCGTGACGCTCGAAAATTTTTATGCCTAATTCGTCTTCGAGCTCGATGATGGCTTTAGACACACCCGGTTGAGAGGTGTAAAGCGCCCTTGCGGCATCCGTCAGGTTGTAATTACGGCGTATTGTTTCCCGTACAAAACGGAACTGCTGCAAATTCATATTGGGCTCTCTGGCTGCACTTTGGGAAAGCACCCAGCCACAGCCTTGCCACGTTGTCGTGATCCGTAAATTTGCCTGAACCGCAGGGCAAAACCGAATCTACAGACGACTTGCAAGCGACTCGCTTAAGCGCTCTTTCTAACTATTGTAAGTTATAAAGAACTATTTATAAATTATTATAAATTATAAACATATGCGCAAATGACGCGAGTGCTGCGTCCCCCAGCTTTACCTGCCAAGACTTACTTGCCGGCGGGCTTAGGCGCCTTGACGCGTAGTTTCCGCCACATCATGTAGGCCATAAGCGCAGCGAAAATGGCATGCACCAGCCAGACGCCTATACCGAAATCAAGCTGCCCCCCACGTATCCAACCTCGAGAGAGATTGATGAGGTTCATGTACAGAAGACCAACCAAGCCGGCAATGAGCAAATCACCCGAGCGCCCCAGCCTGGGGTTGACCGCCCCCAAGGGGATAGCCAACAAAGCCAGATTCAGCGCGGCCAAAGGCATGGCCAAACGCCACATGATTTGCGAGCGCGCGTCGTCGGTTTCATCACGCATCAGCTGCTCGGTAGGCCGTGCTTTGATGCGTCGCTCTACGACTTCGCGCATGGCCGTGGGCGACAAAGCATCTTTGCTTTCCAGGCGCACGCCATACTTTTCGAAATCGAACAGGCGAAACTCGGGCGTACCTGGCTTAAGGTCGTAGCGATGCCCTTCGCCCAAAACCAGAAAACGGTCGCCATTGTCTTCAGTCTGCACGTAAGCACGCTCGGCCGTGATTACGCTTAGCCATTCGTTATCAAGCACGCGCGCGACGATATGCCCCAGCTCGTCGCCGGCCTGCTGAGGGGCCTCAGCAAAGAACACACGGTTTCCGCCTTCGGTTTCGATGAACTGGCCCACACTGACTTTGGAAATATCGGAACGCTGCTGAAAGCGTTCGCGGTACTCCTCTATTTGCCCATATGCCCACGGAGACGCAAACAGCGTCAAGAACGCAATGAGCAGCGCCAAAGGTACGGCGCAGCGCAAGACCGGGTTCATCCAGCTTTTAAGAGATAAGCCACTGGCGAACCACACAACCATTTCCGACTCGCGATAGCTGCGCGTTACCGTAGTAAGCACCGCAATGAATAGCGAGACGGATAGAATGACAGGCAAAGCGGTGATGCTGGAAAACGTAGCCAAGCCAAGGACGACATCGGCACCGATATCGCCTTGAGCGGCGTCGCCCAAGAGGCGCACCAACAACACACTAAGCCAAACGATAAGCAGCGTGGAAACCACCACGCCGCCATGGCTCATGATCTCGGAAGTGACCGAGCGCTTGAATAATGACATGCGACAATATGCAAGATTAGACTTCTAGGGACCCTTAAGGAATCCGTATGGAATTTAGCACACAGACCTCTGCCTCGGTGCATCAGATCAAGACAGCCGCATTGGCGGTAGGTATATTCTCGGACGGCGAACTCAGTCCTGTTGCCGACATGCTCGACCGCGCCGCCAACGGCGCTTTGCGCGAAGTTCTCAAGTCGGAATTCCAGGCCAAGCCCGGTAGCCACCTTGTGCTGCGCGACTTGCCTGGTGTCAGCGCTCGCCGAGTTGTGCTGATAGGCTTGGGTAAACAAGCCGAGTACCAAGCCCAAACCCATGCCATGGCCGAGCAAGCCTTTGCTCGCTATTGCGTGCAGGCACGCATAACCGAAGGGGTTTCCACGCTAGCCGCCCTTGAATGCGGCCAGACCAGCTTGGCTGATCGCGCTCGCGCATTGGCTGTCGCCGCCGGCCAGGCCACCTATCACTACGACGCCACTTTAAGTAAAGCGGATGCCGATACTCGCCCCAAACTCAAGAAGTTGGCGCTGGGCGGCATCACCCGTGGCCAAAGCGCCCAGGCCCAAAAGGGTTTGGCTCAAGGCCACGCTGTTGCCAATGGCATGCAGTTGGCTCGTACGCTGGGCGACCTTCCAGGCAATATCTGCACGCCCACCTATCTGGCCGATACGGCGCGCAAACTGGCGCGCAGCCATAAAAGCCTGGGTATTCAGGTGCTGGGCCCCAAGCAGCTCGAAGCCCTCAAAATGGGTGCCTTTCTGTCGGTCGCCAAAGGCTCGTACGAGCCCCCGGCCTTCATCGTATTACGTCACACGCCTTCCACGAAAAGCAAAAAAGCTCCCATTGTGCTGGTTGGCAAAGGGCTCACTTTCGACGCAGGCGGCATTTCCCTGAAACCGGCAGCCGGCATGGACGAAATGAAGTACGACATGTGTGGTGCCGCAAGCGTCTTGGGCACTATGCAAGCCGTAGCCGAATTGGCGTTTGATCGCGAGGTCATCGGCGTGGTCGCCTCTTGCGAGAACTTGCCCAGCGGGCGCGCCAACAAGCCTGGCGACGTTGTTACCAGCATGTCGGGCCAAACCATAGAAATCCTGAACACCGACGCAGAGGGCCGCTTGGTGCTGTGCGACGCACTGACCTATGTCGAACGCTTCAAACCCGATACCGTCATTGACATCGCCACCCTTACCGGTGCTTGCGTAGTGGCCCTGGGCCACGTCAATACCGGCCTGTTCACCAAAGACGACGAACTCGCGGCGCAATTGCTGGCAGCAGGCAAGCAGGCCAATGACACGGCCTGGCGTTTGCCCCTGGAAGACGCCTACCAAGAACAACTGCGCACCAACTTCGCCGACATGGCCAATATTGGCGGCCCTCCCGCCGGTTCGGTAACGGCTGCTTGCTTTCTGTCGCGCTACACGGGCAAGTACCGTTGGGCCCACTTGGACATCGCCGGTACCGCCTGGCGCAGCGGCAAAGACAAGGGCGCCTCGGGCCGTCCTGTTCCGCTACTGGTTCAGTATCTGCTTAACCATGCCTAACGCCCCCACACGGGTAGACTTCGCTTTTGGCGCGCCAGACCGTTGGCGCGCCGCTTGCGAAGTGCTTGCGCGACATTACTCCGCCGGCAACCAAGTCGTCGTGTATTGCACGCAGGCTCAGGCTTTAAGCGCTTTCGACTTACAGCTATGGGGTTATGAGCCTACCGCGTTCATTCCCCATGTCATGGCCGACGACACCAAGGCGGAGCAAACGCCCATTGTGCTCACGTCGCAGGCCCTGAGCCCTGAACAAGCGGGCAAGCCCCAGGCATGGCTATTGAACCTGGACGACGATTGCCCACCCATGGCCCGGCAATACCAGCGCGTGCTTGAAATCGTTTCCACCAGCGAAACCGACACTGCTGCGGCACGCCAGCGCTGGCGTCAGTACAAGCAATTGGGCTTCGAGCTGGTGGGTCACGATCTGGCCACACGTAAACGCTTGTAAAGTCAGCCTCTTTGGGGCAGCGACAATACCGGGAAGCTAGATGACTTTGATGATGTCTGCTTCGCCTTGCCAGTAAGCAAGCGCATACGACAACTCACCCGCGCTTTGCGCATGAATCGTCAGTAAAGACTGATGGCGGGCGACTTCGTCTCCCAGACGCACGTGCATGAGCAGCCCCGCCGCCTTGCTTTCGGGAGCACCGGCCAGCTTGGCCAGGCGCGCCAGCCGCCGATTGTCTATATACACCACACGCCCGGCACGCGGCGCTTCCAGGGAATGAAGATGAGGGGCAAGAGGTAGCTCGCGCATACCGCCCTGGGCCTGAACGATCTGCTGAAATTTCTGCCAGGCGCGACCGTTCTGCAAGGTTTCCCATGCCAAAGCATAGCCCTGGCCTTCCGTCGCCACGCCCCCCATTTCCAGCGCCACACCCGCCAAACGGGAGGCGCGCTGAGCCAGATCCTGGGGAGCGCTCTCATCTCCCTGCAACACAGCCAGCACATCACGGGCTTCAAGCGCTGGGCCTATGCCTCGCCCTACCGGCTGGGCACCATCGGTTTGCAAGCAAATGATCGTCAAGCCCATCTGCGCCCCCACACGGGTCAGGCGCTGAGACAAATGCGCGGCGGCCTCGGCACTGCGCACCTTGGCGGTGGGGCCAACGGGAATATCGATAACCACATGCGTTGCACCGGCGGCCACTTTCTTGGACAGGACCGAAGCGATCAACTGACCTTCCGTGTCTATATCCAGCTCGCGTTCGATACGGACGAAAACCTCATCCGCCGGGCTTAGTTGCACGGCACCGCCCCAGGCAATGCAAGCGCCGACCTCGCCCACGACGCGGCGCATATCCGCCATACTCAGAGTGACGGGAGCGATGGTCTCCATGGTGTCAGCCGTGCCTGCCGGCGAGGTAATGGCTCGTGATGAAGTCTTGGGCATGATCAGGCCGTGCGCCGCAACGATGGCCACCACGATAGGCGTGGTTCGATTGCCAGGCAGCCCCCCTATGCAATGCTTATCCAGCACGATGGGCGCGCTCCATACCAAGCGTTCGCCCACTGCCACCATTGCCTTGGTCAAGGCCAGAGTTTCAGATTCGTCCAAGGGCAAGGCGGCACTCGCCGTCAAAAAGGCAGCCAGCTGTACTTCACTGTAGCGCCCCGCCGCCACATCTTTGACGATGGACAACATCGCGTCATCATCCAATCGGTGGCCATAAATGCGTCGCCGCACATTCGCCAGAGACTCGATAATCAGCGGGTGCGTGACCTGCACCTCGTCGCCTTCTTGCGCCGCTAGCCTGCGCCAAGCCTCTTCCGACAACGCAACGGTATCGGGGGGAAGCCCATCATCCAGTTGATAAAGCAAAGCCTGCACTTCCCGTCCTCGCACACGAACCAAGACTTGCGAGCGCTGCGAAAGTCCTTCAGCCCGGCACACATGACAGTCGGTACGCATAACGACTATGGATTGGTGTTGGGCGTGCAGGCGCAATCGCATGGCCTTCAGCTTAGGCGCTGCGTCGGGCGCTTCCAGTACTTCGGCAGATTCTGCTGCTGAGCTCATAATTCTTACAGCGTAAAAGTTTGTCCCTGGCGAGGCACTACTGCATTCCAGCCCAGCTCTCGACCTATACGCACGCGCATGGCTTCGGATGCCTCGGGTTCGCCATGTACGATAAAAACCTGGCGCGGCGCACGCTTGAAACCACCTAACCAGCGCATCAGTTCACCGGCATCGGCATGCGCCGACAACATGGACAGCTCGGCCACCTCGGCACGCACTGGCATCCAATAGCCGAAAATGCGGATTTCTTTCTCGCCTTGCAACATGGCGCGCCCACGTGTCCCCGCCGCCTGATAGCCAGAGAACAGCACAGTATTCTTGTGGTCTTGTGCGAACGCCACCAGGTGGTGCAATACCCTTCCGCCCGTCGCCATGCCGCTGGCCGAGACGATGACCTTGGGGTAGCGGTTGGCGGACAAGGCTTTGGAGGCTTCGACATCTGGCGTGTAACTCGCCACGTCGCAGACAGCCTGGCATTGCTCTGGGCTAAGCTTGTGATCATTATTGAATCGACACAAAAGCTTGGTGGCACTGGATGCCATGGGGCTGTCAACGTAAATAGGCACATTCGTCAGGCGCCCCGCCTGACGCAAGCGCCATAAATAGCAGAGCAAGGCCTGCACACGGCCTACGGCAAACGCAGGAATGACCACAGTTCCGCCTCGGCGCACCGTACGCTCAATAATAGAACCCAGCACTTCCACGGGATCAGTATGGTCGTGCAGCCGGTTGCCGTAGGTAGACTCGATGACGACATAATCGGCGCCGTGAACCGGTTCGGGGTCGTGCATCATCGCATCGCCATAGCGCCCCAGATCGCCCGAAAACACCACTCGACGCCCGGCCCAATCCACTTGCGCCGTAGCCGCCCCCAAAATATGGCCCGCACTTCGATAAGTCAAAGTGGCTCCGCCAGGCAAGGCGGTGGCAGTGTGCCAAGGCGCAACTTTGAACTGCTCCAGCACACGCTCGACGTCTTGCACGGTGTACAGCGGCAGGGCCGGCTGATGTTTGGAGAAACCATGGCGATTGGCGTACTGGGCGTCTTTCTCCTGCAGAAAACCGCTGTCTTTCAAAATGAGTTCGGACACTTCACGCGTGGCACCGGTCATGAAAACCGGGCCTTTGAACCCATCTTTGGCCAAGCGCGGCAAATAGCCGCAGTGATCAAGGTGGCCATGCGTCAGCACGACGGCATCAATGCTGCTTGTGCTTAGCGGCAGACTCTCCCAGTTCTGCTCACGCAGATTTTTCAAGCCTTGGAACAGGCCGCAGTCCACCATCAGTCTGCGCCCTTCGCTGGTTAATACATGCTTGGACCCGGTAACGGTACCGGCTCCACCCAATGAGCAAAATTCCAGCATGATGTGCGCTCCTTAGTTTGTAGCCTCCAGGATAGCGCGAGGATCACCCCGCCCCTCGAGCGCCGCAAGTTCGGCATCGGTCAGCCAGTCAGGTGTGGTGCCGGGTTGCAGCAGTTGTGCCGCCGCCTGCACCGCATGCCCCCAGGTACAGCGGTTGGCGAACAACATTCCGTCTATGTTCAGCGTGCCGCCTTGGTTGATATAACCCAACACCACCATGCGGCCAGGGCCTTCATCCAGCCGCCGCAAAATACCCAGCATAGGCTCGGGTCGGGTATGGCTGAGTACAACTCGCGGCACACCCGCAGGAAACCAACTGCCCAGCGTAGCATCGTCCAGTACGAACGCCCGCTCTGTGGCGTCACGCGGAGCCCTTAAGCGCCCCGGCTCTTGAACCAAGGTTACACACGCCCGCACGCCATGCAAGGCAAGTCGGCGCCGTGCCTTTAGCGCTTGTTGCAGCTGATACGCACCGATGGCGATCAACTGCAGGTGAGCCTGCGTAGGCACATCGGCCACATGGCATACCCCTTGCTTGGCAAGCGCACGCGCGGCATCTGCGTCAAGACACTGAGGCATAGGCCTTTTAGCAATGACCAGGCAAGCCACCTGACCCCGCTGCGCATACAAGTGGCGCAGCGCCGCCACAGCACTGTTGCCGTCTACCGGAAACAGCACTCTGGAGACATCGGACATTTCGGCCAGCAGCGTCTCGGCAATGGTCGGGTCTTGGTGGGATTGCTCATTCTTGGCGTTCTCCCAGGTGTGCGAAGTCGCAATCAGTGGCACGGTTAACCATCCAGGCGCCTGATTTGTGTCTTTCTGGTGGCGCGTAAAGATGATTTCCTGACGCAGAATACCCAGCATTTTGACGGCAAACGCCTCATAGCTGACGATGAGATTAAGGCCGCCTTTGTTACCCAGGGCGGCTGCCGCCACCGCCTCTTCGTTCAAGGCGGTAATCACCGCGCCATGTACAGACTCGGGCACACCGGCTTCGGGCTCATTGACCCTATGCTTGAGCACCTGCAAGGACTGCCCCATTTGGTTGCTGGCCAGTTCGTCGGGATTCCCCACCCGTATGCGCAAATGAGGGTTGGCTTGGGCCAGTTGAACGAACCAGTGATCTACCGCTTGCATGGCCGAGGCAGGTGGCGCGCCCGCAGCCGCCCACTCCGGCATGGGTAGCACAGGCGCTTCAGGCTGCCTGTGAGCCAGAGCGTGCCGGCTTTCGGGTTGCCGCTGCTGAGCGCCGTGCACGGACAAGGTCTGCAAGGCGGTCTCCAGCTCGCTTTGCGGAACGTAAAGCGCCTGAGCGCCAGCGTTAAACAGTTCTCGTGCCCGTATATCGGTGTGTGGGTTGCCGGGCAAAGGCAGATTATGGGCGGGATTTTTACCGGCACCAGGAAACCCATAACCCTTTACCGTTTCGGCTATGACATAGGGGATAGCCGCCGGATAGCGCGGATTGGCTTGCTGGGCAAAAGCCTGCAGCTTCGCCTCTGCGCTGACAATGCCCCAAGCAATGGCCGCAGGGTCGCGGCCATCTACGGTGACAGGGTCAAAACCATTGTGGCGCAAATGGTCGGCCAGCCAAGGGGCGCCTCCGTCTTGCATGATTTGTGTGCGCTCTTCTATGCGCCTGCCGTTTAGCACCATAAGCGGCACGATAAGGCCGCTATCTTGGGCTCGCCACCAGCGCGGCGCCCAATCGGAACCACGCTGCTCTTCAAAAGCGCCGTCACTGAGGAAAGCCACCAGGCTTTCGCCGGGCAGCGGCATATGCGGATACAGCAAAGACGCAAAGCCCAGATAGCCCCCTTCGGAGACCGCACCCGCCGTGTTGGGACCGGCATGGCTACCCAAGGGCACGCCTGGGCGTCCTTGAGCATCCATGGCATAGGAATAGAAGTCGGCTGCCAGACGGCTTAAGCCTTGCTCGGAACGGTCGTAGCGCCCCTTCTGGGCAGGCGAGACATCACCGGTAAGCGCATTGACAGCCTCGATTGCCGCAACTGAATGCCCTTGCGCCATCAGCCAGCTGCGCGTGCGCCCTGACAGCACATTGGCCAGCAAATAGCCGACGAAGGCGGGAACCATGTTCAGCGCGCCTCCGGTATGCCCCTCGGGATTGGGCTTGAAGTCGTGCGCCTGCAAAGGCAGGCCCGACAGGTTTACCCGTTGGGCGTAGCTCATGTGCACGACCACCCACATGGCAGCGCTGCACAGTCGATCTGCCGCCTGTAGCCAGGCGTAGGCCTGTTGTTCGTCATTCAGCAGACCCGCGCTGGTCAGGGATGTGACCAGCTCGCGTACTCGTGTGACGGTTTCGGGCCGATGCGTTAACAGGCCATAACCCTGGCGCCAAACTTCCCAGGTGTTTCCTGCTTGCATCAGCCCGGCTTTCATTCTCGTTTTCCTTGTTCGGGCTGAGCTACGCCAAAAGACTCAAGCTCGGTGCCCACAGAGTATGGCCACAATTGTGCAATGCTTTCGGCTGACCAGCCCCCCTGCATATACGCTTGGCGTATTTCTTGCGGATGGGACCAAAGAGCCAGTTTGTCGCCCCCCAGCCCCACGCACTGCCCGGTAATGCCCGACGCCTGATCTGAGGCCAGGAAGACAAATAAAGGCGCAACGTCGGACGGTGAACCCATACCCATGCCCATACGCACCTCGGGCGGTAATGGGCGGCCTTCGCGAGCGGCTTGCACAAAGGGCTGCATGGCGGGAATGGTTTCGACCATGGGCGTAATAGCCATGGGAAGAATGGCATTGACAGTAATGTTGGCGCGGGCGCACTCCATCGCCCAGGTTCGCGCCATGGCGGCGATGCCGGCCTTGGCTGCAGCATAGTTGGTTTGGCCGAAGTTACCGCGTTGCCCGGCCAACGAAGAAACCAGAATCAAACGCCCACCCTGGTTTTGTTCGCGAAAGGCCTTTACAGCGGCCCGGGCGCAGGTGAAGGTGCCGCGCAAATGGGTTTCTATGACGCTGTCGAAGTCCTCATCCGTCATGTTCCACAGCACGCGGTCGCGCAAAATACCGGCATTGGTACACATGATGTCCAGCCTGCCGAAAGCCGCCATCGCTTTGTCGACACAGCGCTGTGCGGCCTGCGTGGAACCGATGGCAACGACCTCGGCTACCGCCTGGCCGCCCGCCGCGCGTATGGATTCCACCGCGTGGTCGGCAGCTTGTTCGTTAACGTCGTTGACCACCACGGCGGCCCCGGCGGCTGCCAGGGCTTTGGAGGCCTCCAGGCCCAGACCGCTACCGCCACCCGTTACTACAGCGACTTTGCCTTGCAAAGCGATCATGTTTTATTTTCCTTGGTAGCGAGGCATTCTTTTTTCAATGAATGCCCGAGGCCCCTCTCGCGCATCCTCAGTCTCCATGATACGGCGATAACTGTTTTTTTCAATCTTTCTTGCCTCTTCTTGCGACACGCCTTCGCAAGCCGCCATGGCCTGCTTGATTTCCATCACGGCTAAAGGCGCGTTACCGGCTATGAGCTCTGCCAAGGCCAGTGCACGCGGCAGAACCTCGTCGCTATCCACCACCTCGTTGACCAGACCCATGGCCAGCGCCTGTTGGGCATTTATGGTTTCCCCCGTTAACAACAATGCCATCGCCTGGCTATGCGGCACCTGACGTGGCAAGCGCCACACCGAACCCGCAAACGGCATCAGGCCTCGTTTAACCTCTGGCCAGGCAAATCGGGCGTCTGACGACACAATGCGCAAGTCGCAACCCAGCAGCAGCTCGGCCCCCGCCGCCACACATATGCCATGAATGGCGGCGATGATGGGTTTGCGCAAGCGCGCATCGCACAAAGAAGAAACCGGCATCACGTCGGCATCCTCCAGCACGCGGTGATCCCAAGCATCTTGAGGCGGGCGCTCGCCAGACAAAAGAGGAATCATTTTGCCCAGATCCCCGCCTGCGCAAAAAGCCCGGCCTCCCGCACCGGTCAGCACGAGGACACGGACCTCGGGATCGCTCTGCGCATCAAGCAAGGCGTCCGTCATACGGCACACCATCTCGGGCGTTAGCGCATTCAGGGCTTGGGGACGGTTGAAGGTAATGACGGCAAGCTGCCCCCTCTTGTCATACAGCAAAGGGGGCAGTTCATTTACAGCATTGGACGATTTCATACACGTTATCCGGGAAGGCGCCCGGCTGTCATTCCGGGATAATCAGCCCTAATTGTTCGGCGGCAATGCGGCGCAGTTCATTTTTTTTGAATTTGCCGCTTGGGGTCAAGGGAAAGGACTCTACAAACAGATAGTACTTGGGCACTTTGTAGCGACTGATGCCCTCTCGGCAATAAGTGCGCAAAGCGTCTTCATCCAAGTTGGAATCGACCGCACGGCGTACCAGCGCCACGGCTTCCTCACCCATATAGTCGTCGGGCACACCCACTACCGCCGCTTCTTCAACGTGCTCATGGCGCAGAAGAAACTCCTCTATTTCGACGGGATAGATATTCTCGCCACCGCGGATGATCATGTCTTTGACGCGACCGATGACGCGCACATAACCTTCAGCATCCATGCTGCCCAGATCGCCGGTACGGAACCAGCCATCGGCATCCATGGCCATCGCCGTCTTGTCAGGCATCTTGTAATAGCCTTTCATCAGCAAATAACCCTTGACCTGAATCTCGCCGGCTTCGCCAAAGCCCGCCACGCGACCGGTCTCGGTATCGACAATACGCACGCTGGTATGCGGCAAAGGCTTGCCCACCGTAGACGACTTTCTTTCAAAGCTGTCGTCAGCCAAGGTTTCGCAAACAATGGGGCTGGTCTCCGTCAGCCCCAACACGATGGTGGGGTTGCCGCCTATCTTGCGCGCCACTTCTTCGATAAGCACGATGGGTATCGAGGTGCCGCCGGTTAGCATTTTCTTGATGCTGCGGGTGTCGTAGCGACCTTGCTGGAAGCCCTCGTCGTTAAGCATGGCGATCAACATGGTGGGCACCATATTGATAATGGTGGGACGCTCGGCATGAATCAGCTCTAGCATCTTGCGGGCATCGAACCACACCGCCATGATCAGCGTGCCCCGGTTCAGCAAGGTGCTGAGCACATTGACCACACAACCCGCCGTATGAAAAAGCGGCATGCTGCACAAGAAGCGTTCGGCCTCGCCGAAGGGCAAGCGCAAAGACGTCAGCATGGCGTTATTCAGGGTGCTGTGGTGCGACAGCATGACGCCTTTAGGGTGGCCGGTGGTGCCGCTGGTGTACTGGATTTGCGCCACATCATGAGGCTGCACTGTGGCCTGACGTTGCGCCAGCTGTGCGTCCGTGACGTCTGCGCCCAGTTCCAACACACGCTGGTAACGCAAGCAGCCGGGCTTATCCACCTCACCCAGAATCACCACCTGCCGCAAGTGCGGCAGAGCCGCGCTTTGCAAAGGCTGCGCCACGGGATCAAGGCACTGCCCCAGTTCGGGCACTATGCCGTAGAGTGCCTCCAGGAAGGAATTGTTTCGGTAGGACTCGACCGTAAACAGGACTTTGATGTCGCCATTTTTCAGCAGGTAAGCCAGCTCGGCCTGCTTATAGCCGGTGTTGACGGTAACCAGCACCGCCCCGATCTTGGCCAGCGCCACCTCAAGAAACAACCATTGGGGCAAGTTGGGCGCCAGCACGGCGACTTTGTCGCCTGCCTGCACGCCCAAGGCCATCACTCCCTTGGCCAGCTGCTGCACCACCTCGTGCAATTGCCGATAACTGAGCCTGAGCTCAAGGTTCAGCTCGGGGTAATCGTAGACTACCGCCTCCCTGTCGCCCTCTGCCAGCACCGACGCGTCGAACATATCGCCTATCGTCGTATCCAGCAGCGTTACCCCTTCCGGCTGCCCTTCCCAATATGCCTGATTACCGGCCACACCCATATGCCTTCACCCTTCGCTTGTCGGGATTTTTTCCCTGTTATTTCACGTACACCCACTTGCCTTGCTCGATGCGAGCCAGCACCTGAGAGCGTTCGTCCACCCCGTTGTGGTCTTGCTCGCTGAAGTTGTAGACAGCGGTAGAAGTGGTCACGTCACGGCTGTTCTCTATGGCATCGCGCAAGGCTTTACGGAACTCGGGGGTTCCTGGTTTGGCGACTTTCAGCGCCTCAGGCAAAGCATGCTCTAGTATCAGCATGGCGTCCCAGGCCGATGCGGCAAAGATGCCGGCTGAACCTTCGCCAAATTTATCTTCGTACAGCTTGATGAAATCCAGGGCTCGCGCACGAATAGGGTTGGACTCATCCAGTTGCGCGGCCACCATCAAGGGCGAGAAAGCAATGTATGCCCCTTCTATGTCTTTACCGCCGACTCGCAGGTAGTCGTTATTAGCCACGCCTTGCGTCTGATAGACCAGGCCTTTGTAGCCTCGCTTGTTCAGCTCGATCTGTGGCAGCGCACCGGGTGTGCCGGCACTGATGATGAAAATTGCGCCAGGTTTCTTCTGCGCCAGCTTGCTGATCTGGGCGGTGACGCTTTGGTCGGTTTGGTTGTAACGCTCAACGCCGGCGATCTCTATGCCGAATTCGGGCGCCAGCTGCTGCAGGGTCTGCACATAACCTTCGCCATAAGCTGTGGTGATGGCAATAGCCCCCACGGACGTCACGCCATTGTCCTTCATGTGACGCAGTATGGGCTCGACAGCGTATTTCTCTGGGGCACTCACTTTGAAGGCCCACTTGCGATGACCATCCTGAGGCAACACGATGGCACTGCCGCCACCCAAGGAAATAACCGGCGTCCCTTGTTGCGCAGCCACTTCGGTAATGGCCAGGCTAGGCGGCGTCAGGCTAGAGCCTATGATGACATCGACGTTGTTCTCTGACACCAGCTTGGAAGCCGCCCGCGAGGCCTGCGTTACGTCGGTGGCATCGTTCAGCAAGGTCACGTTTACTTTCTCGCCGGCTAAGGTCTGGGGCCACAGTTGCACCGCATTCTGCTCGGGCAGGCCCAAGGAAGCACCCGGCCCCGTCAACGAAAGAATGACACCCACATTCAGGTCGGCACGCGCCCCTATGGGCAATGCCATGGCAAATAGTCCGGCGGACAAGACGCAACCGCGCCATGCGGTCAGCAACCGTTTCATAAGAGTCTCCTGGTCTTTATAATCGAGAGGCATGGAGCGCCTACCGAGGTTATGTTCCTAAGCCCAGATCGTAGCAACGACTGGCATAGATGGATGTCCTCAAAATGAAGGACACGAGAACAGGAGACTTGAATGAGACAATGGGAGCTTACCCCCGAGCCGGCCTTGGCCGAGCGCGACCTTGCCGCAGATATGTTCAACCACCTGGGCCAGGCTTCCTTCAGCGATGCAATCCTGGGCCAGATCAACGGCTACTTTCCTGCCGGCTCTTGCTCCCTATATCGCATTTGGCAAGACAAACCGCCCAAGCTGCTGTATTCGCATAGTTTCAAACGGCCCGACGTCACGCGAGACTGCTTCGAAGCCTACCTACAGCAAGGTCTGTATCAAACCGACCGCTCCTTCGACAACGTCCGTCGCGAGCGCCCGTCGCTGCTGCACAGCACCATAGAAGATTTCTGGAACCCCTTGCATCGCGAGCTGGTGTACCGCCGCAATCATGTGCGCGAACGTTTATCGCTGGCGCGCAAAGAGTCGGATGGCTCAGTCACCAGCATGAATTTATATGCACACAACGAGCACTCGGGCTACACCGAACGGCACATCGGCTACTTTCGCAAGCTGGCGCCGCTGCTCTTGGCAGGCGTAGAGCGCCATATTCAGTTGCCACGTGAAGCACAGGCCACCACGCACAATGCCAAGCGCGAAACCCTTTTCCGGATCAACCCCACCTTGACCGAACGCGAGCTTGATATCTGCGAACGCATTCTGTCCGGCATGACTTACGATGGCATCGCAGGCGAACTAGGCCTTAGCCGCGCTACCGTCATCACCTATCGCAATCGGGCTTTCGAACGCTTGGGCATACATTTCAAGAGCCAGCTGTTTGCGCTT
Source organism: Mesopusillimonas faecipullorum (assembly GCF_020539505.1). Taxonomy (GTDB): domain Bacteria; phylum Pseudomonadota; class Gammaproteobacteria; order Burkholderiales; family Burkholderiaceae_B; genus Mesopusillimonas; species Mesopusillimonas faecipullorum. The sequence continues at coordinate 452,051 of NZ_JACDXW010000001.1, forward strand.
TTGGCAAGCTCTACAGGGCCACAAACGACGTTAAAGCCGCTTAGCAACTAAGGGCTACAAGGGCTACGAACACGCTGCCGAGGTCATGGCACCTCGGCAGTTTCGGGTCCATTTATACCTGAACGGTATCAAACCAGCTTTCATCGATCTCCGGCAAAGGAATCGCATCGATCAAGGTCTGCGTAATAGGGCTTTGGGGTGCATCGAATACTTGCCTACAAGGGCCGGCTTCGGCGATAAGGCCCTGGTTAAGCACAATGACCTGCGAGCAAACATTGCGTATCACAGACAGATCATGACTGATGAAAGCGATGGTCAGGTTCATATCTTGGGCAAGTTGCTGCAGCAGGGTCAAGACCTGCGCCTGCGACGACACATCAAGGCCGGAAACGATTTCATCAGCAAGAATAAAGGCGGGATCTAACGCCACCGCACGGGCGATGCCTACACGCTGCCGCTGACCGCCGGAAAGCTCGTGCGGAAAACGCCCGGCAAAGGATGCCGGCAGGCCCACACGCTCAAGTGTTTCCAGAGCCCGTTTCTTGGCATTGGGCACACCATAGCGCTCCATGGGGTTGGCAATGATGCGCCCTATGGTATGGCGTGGATTAAGAGACGACATGGGGTCTTGGAAAATCATCTGCAGATCACGCCGCAGAGGCTTAAGCGACGGCTCGCTTAAGTGAGTGATGTCCTGGCCTTTAAAAGTAATGCTGCCGCCTGTGGGCTGCAGCAGGCGCACCAAGGCACGACCAGCCGTCGTCTTGCCGGAACCGCTTTCACCGACGATGCCGGTAATAGCGCCGCGCGGCAAGTCGAAACTCAAGCCCTTCAGAATCTCTATGCGCGGGGCGGGCCCAAACAAAGGCTTGCGCGCCATATCGGGTAGCGACAGCTGAAGATCGCGGACTCGGATGAGAGGTTCAACGGACATGGGCAGCTCCGCGATCATCGGCGGCAATTTCGCGCTGAAGCTGCGCGATCAATTCCGCAGGTACAGGGCGTAATGCTTCGTCGGGGTGGGTGTAGCGCGGCGTCGCCATAATAAGCGCCTGCGTATAAGGATGTTTAGGATGGCTGAAGATATCGGCGGTATCGCTGGACTCCATCACCTTGCCGGCAAAGAGCACCGACACACGCTGGCTAATCTTCGCCACTACGCCCATATCATGGGTCACAAACAACACGGCGGTCTGTTCTTGTTGTTGCAACTCTCGGATCAAGGCCAGTATCTGCTTTTGCACCGTGACATCCAAGGCTGTGGTGGGCTCGTCGGCTACGATCAGCTTGGGCCGTGGCGCAAACGCTGCGGCTATCAGCACACGTTGGCGCATGCCGCCCGACAACTCGTGCGGGTACGAGGCCATCACACGCTGTGGGTCACGTATGCGCACGCGATCAAGCAACTCCAGAGCACGACGCCGAGCATCATCGGCCTTCCAACCCAGACGCTTGATCAATCTATCTGTGATCTGCGGGCCGATGCGCCGAGAAGGGTTCAGCGCCGTCAGTGGGTCTTGGGGTATGAGGGACGCCACCGATGCAACCGCCTGGCGACGTGCGGCGGGCGACAGCGCATCGAGTTGATTGCCTTGCAGATTAATGCTGCCCGAAAGGGTTTGCACGCTGGGCGGAAGCACCCCCAGCACTGCCTTGCCTATCATGGACTTACCGGCACCACTTTCGCCCACGAGAGCGTGGACTTCACCGGGTTTGACGCTTAAGCTGACATCGCGCAAAAGCCGCGCGCCGCCCTTCAGGCCGAGAGTGAGCGATTGAATTTCTAGCGTAGGAACTGTCATGGCGCTTACCGGCTCAGGGGATCAAATTGATCCTTGAGGCCTTGGCCCAACTGACTGAAAGACAGTACGGTCAGGAACAGGACAACAAGAGGAAATACCAGCACCCACCAGGCGAAGTGCAGTGTGGCTCGGCCTTCTGCGATCATGCTGCCCCAGGTCGGCGAGTCAGAGGAAATGGACAGGTTAACGAAGCTGAGAATGGCTTCGACGATGACGGCAACCCCCATTTCGAGCGCCAGCAGGGCTGCAATGGTTGGCAATACATTAGGAAGCACTTCAGCCGCCAGAATACGCAGGCGTGTCGCCCCACCTATGCGTGCCGAATACACGTAATCCATGCGCGACTGCACCATGGTTTCAGCACGCACGACACGGGCGAAACGCGTCCAATCAATAATGGCAATGGCCAAGATGACTGAACCCAAGCCCGTACCCAAAACGGCAACCAGCAACACCGCGAAGAGCACTGGCGGGAAAGACATCCAGATATCGATGAATCGCGAAACAATGCGATCCGTCCAACCGCCGAAATAACCGGCCGCCAGCCCCAGCAACGACCCCGTCAGGCAGGCAGCGAAAGAGGCGGCAAGCGCCACCGCCAAGGCGATGCGGGCGCCATAGATCAGGCGTGAAAGCACGTCGCGGCCCAGGCTGTCAGTACCCAGAATATAGCTTGCCTCGGAGCCGCTGAAACCCAGCGGCGGCAGGCGTTCGAGCAACAAGTCTTGCTCTAGCGGGTTATGCGGCGCCAACCACTGGGCGCCTACCGCGGCCACAACCACGATCAGTATCCACGTTAAGGACAACCACAGCCTGGGGTTGGGTTTGCGTACACGAGCACGAGGCTGTGTCACGGCGGTCAGTGCAGCATCAGCCATGGCGCAGCCTCGGATTCAAAAAGGTATAAGCAATATCTACGGCAAGGTTCACCAGAATGAAGATGCAGGCGAACATCAGGACGATGCCTTGGATCAAAGGCAGGTCGCGGTTGATAACAGCATCAATCGCCATATTTCCCAAGCCCTCGTAGGCGAACAGACGTTCGATGATAACGGTGCCGCCAATCAGAAAAGTAAATTGCACGCCGATCAGGGTCAGGGTAGGCAAAGCGGCATTACGCATGGCCTCGCGCAAGATGACCTGGGTTTCGGTAAAGCCTTTGACGCGTGCCAACAAGGTGTAGTCCAGTTGCAGCACGTCTTTAAGACCTTGCTTGAGCAACTGCGAAATCACGGCAGCCAAGGGCAAGGCCAGGGCCAGCGCAGGCATCAACATATGAGACAGCAAGTCTTTCAACAGATCGAAGCGCAAGCGGAAAATGGATTCGATCAGGTAGAAATTCGTACTGAAAGGCAGATTCAACTGCGGCGACACGCGGCCTGAGATATGCAGCAAAGGCCACAACACGCCAAACAACAGGATTAACAGCAGCCCCCACAGAAAATCGGGGATAGACAGCGCTGCGCTGTTGAAAAGGTCGACGCCGCTTTCAACGCTTTTACCTCTTTCGCGCGCGCCCAACACAGCAGTGAAGCCGCCTATGGCAAGCGCGATCAGCAAGGCCAGTAGGGAGAGCTCAAGGGTAGCGGGCAAACGGCTCAACACCAACGAGGACACCGATTGCTTAAGGGTGATGGACGTACCGAAATCCCCCTGCAACACACCGCCGGCCCAAATCAAAAACTGTTCAAAAAGGGATTTATCCAACCCGTACAAGGCGGTCAGATTGGCGATGTCTTGTGGGCTGGCCCCGGGCGGCAGCATCATCGCAATCGGGTTTCCGGGTGCTACGCGTATCAACACGAACACCACAATAGCGACCCCCACTAGCGTGACCGCCATGGAAATCAACCGTATCAACAAAGTTTTCAGCATGGTGAAACAAATAAAAAGGCGGACAGGAGGAGTTCAAAAGGGGGGCAGCTCGCCCCCCGGGACTTCCTGAGCCGCCTTGCGAGTGAAACGGTATGCGAAGCCGCGCCTTGACGCTTTACTTGGCTGGCTTCATGTCGGCCGGCACCACGTCGCCGTGCGCCACAGGTTTGACCGTCACCTTATCGCTATGCACCACCGGCAGCACATACTGCACCAGCGGAATCACATAGCCTTGCTCCATGATGTAGGCATCCACGTCTTTCCAGCCCTGGATACGCTTGGCCTCGTCTTTCTCGCCCCACAGAGGGATCATCTTGTCTATGAGGTCTTGGGAATCCCAGACCGAGTGCGGCGATGGGCCGAACATGGCATGGCCTGTAGAGGTGGTAGGGTCACCAATGGCATTGCCCCAGTTATAGAAGGCGGCGGGCGCCAGCTGATCGGCGGCTCGCAGCTCGAAATGCTTGGCAATCTCGTAGATTTCAATATTGGCCTCTATGCCCACCCGGCGCCACATACCCACAATGGCCTGGATCATTTCGTAATCCTTGGGCTTGAGGCCGCGTGTGGTTTGGATGGTGAATTTCACCGGTTTCTCGGTGGAATAGCCCGAAGCCGCCAGCAACTCTTTGGCTTTTTCCGGGTCGTACGGAAACTGCAGATTGGCGTCGTAGGCTTCGTATTCGGGGGTTTCGAGCGTAGAGAGCGGCACACCATAGCCACGCAGCAAACGATCGATGATGAGTTTTTTGTCGATGGCGTGATGAGCGGCCAAACGAACATTTTTGTCTAGCATGGGCCCGACGTCGTTCAGGAAGATCATGCCCACGTCGGCCACAGGGAAGGCTTCGCCCTTAAGGCCTGCCTTTTGCTTGAGACGGTCGAATTCCTCGTAGGGGATTTCGAAGGTGACGTGCGAGCTACCGGACTCTACCTCGGCGACCCGGCTGGCAGCATCGGTGACGAACTTGATCGTGACGGTTTCGTAGGCGGGCTTTTCACCCCAGTAGTCTTTATTGGCCACCAAGCGCACATAGGCGCCCTGTTGGTAAGCGTCGATCTTGTAGGGGCCGCTACCGATAGGGGCTTTTTCAAAACCCTCGGGCCCGACTTTCTCGAAATACGCTTTGGGCAACACATAACCCGTCAGGAAAGCCATCCACTTGAATACCGTGGGTTCGTACTCGAGTACGTCGCCGGTAATTTCGTTGCCATCAATTTTGTAATTGCCGAACTTGCCCCACACGAATTGGCCGGGGTTGCCCGATTTGGGGTCGGCTGCACGTTCTAGCGACCATACAACGTCTTCAGGCGTGAGCGGCGTACCGTCATGCCATTTGACACCTTCGCGCACGGTCATGTGTATTTTGCTTTTATCGTCGGAGAAACCCCACTTGGTCAGCAAGCCGGGCGTAAAGCTGAGATCGGCCTCTTGATTGATGTAGCGATCAAACACCGAGAGATAGATGGCTTGAAGCTTGGGGTTGACCGCCGAAGGGCCTGTGGTGGGATCCCAGCTGGGTACGCCTATGCTGTAGGCAACCACCAGATTATCCGTGGTCTGTGCAAAGGCCGTAGGCAGACCAAACATGGTTAGGCCCGCAGCCCCGGCGCTGAGCTGCAGAAAATTGCGACGTGTGTGCTTCATTTTTGTTCCCTTATGACGCATAGACGGATAAAAACGACAAGCGGGATAACGGCAGACCTGCACAATTACCATCCGCGAACATAGCGAACAGCATAAAAGTTGAAGGTTGAAGTATCCACTGGTAATAACCCGACATAGGATGCTTACACTCTCCCGCCTCGTAGCGCACTCTTCTGCCGCCGATTCAGCAGCTTGCCGCCAAAGGCTTCGAATGAAATGGTGGATGACAAACATTCATATTCTTATGAACTGTAGCCATGCTCGCTGGCTTCTGCATCAGTAGCTCGCTGCTTTACGCGGGGTTGGGTCACGCCCAAAAGCCTGTCGCGGTCTTTACTTGCCTACTTGTCCATGGCGCCTTACAAACGTCACTCTGGCCCTCATACGTCCTAGCTCCATTATCCGAAAAACGTGTACGAATTTCGGACAGACGTTCTCTATGTCGGAAAGCCATGCCTGGCGCGGGTTTCCAGCCAAATCGTATTCCAAAAAACGTTAAAAACATGTCGATTTCATGCGATTTTGCGGACTTTTATTCCAAAGTTTTTCGAGACGATTTGGATGTGCAACCCCTCGTAGGCATCAACGTAAAAGGTCGAATTATTTTGTCAACAATGATGGTATCGAACTGAACCGAGCTGGCGTTCTTCTTACAGCGAGATACGATCACCCGTTGCTTGACGTAGTGGTGGCGCAGCAGATCGGGCGGAATCTGGCGGACCTTCTCTTTCGTACTGTTGGCATATACAATTTGGCATATACATATCGAGGTATTGCCATGACTATCTCTACTACCAATTCCAAGCCGCGTGAGGCCAAGCTATTTCGGAACAATCGCAGCCAGGCAGTCAGGATTCCCGCTGAATTTGAAATGCCGGGTGATAGGGTCCTCATCCGTCGTGAAGGCGCGCGCCTCATCATTGAGCCTGTGACTAAGCCTCGAGACATTGTGGCGCTACTGGACCAATGGAGGAAGAGCGAACCCCTTGCCCCTCAAGACAGGTTTCCCGACATCTCCGATGCTCCCCCAGCACCGGAGGAAGTTCTGTGAGCGGCTATCTTCTGGACACCAACATTATCAGTGCCTTGATGAGCGACCCTGACTGCGCAGCTGCTCGACATATCGAGCGTGTCGGTCCTCAGAAAATCTGCACCAGCATCATCGTTGCGGCGGAATTGCGCTATGGCTGCGCGAAGAAGGGCTCCGCGAAGCTGCTGGCCCGTGTGGAAAGCGTACTGGAGGTCATTCCCATCATCGCCTTGGATATTCCGGTTGACACCAAGTACGGTGGTATCCGCGCCGAACTGGAGGCGACAGGAAAGCCTATCGGTGCAAACGACTTGCTGATCGCGGCCCACGCCTACGCACTGGGTATGACTTTGGTGACGGCGAACACCAGGGAGTTTGAACGCATAAGCGGCCTGGCCGTCGAAAACTGGCTCGAATGAGGTAGTCGATTCGGATGATTTGACGTAAGCATCCGCCCAGGACATGAAAACCCTGTGAGATGTGGGCGGTGCCGTGGGCTACAACGAACAGGGCCGTTTATTTACCATTGAAGGCGCGGGCTTGTCGGTATAGGAAATGTCGGGAGTACTTCCTGCAAACCCCAAAAGGGGACGAAAAAAAACGCTCATCTTTCGACAAGCGTTTTTTTGAATTCTTTGGCGGAGCGGACGGGACTCGAACCCGCGACCCCCGGCGTGACAGGCCGGTATTCTAACCAACTGAACTACCGCTCCGCAGCGGCACTACTAAGCCAGATAACTGGCGTCCCCTAGGGGATTCGAACCCCTGTACCCACCGTGAAAGGGTGGTGTCCTAGGCCTCTAGACGAAGGGGACAGTACAAAACAAGCTGCATATTTTACCAGATTTTTAGCGTTTTGTATTCGGTTTGAATTAAAACGTCTGGAACCGTGTATGCGGGTACTACTCTTTACTAGATCACTGGTGGAGGTAAGCGGGATCGAACCGCTGACCTCTTGCATGCCATGCAAGCGCTCTCCCAGCTGAGCTATACCCCCGTTTCGTAGCATTTCTGCTTCGTTTGCAAGTGGTGTCTAGCAAAGAATTGAAATTATGCACTATTTTTTTTGTGTGTGCAAGTCACTCGTCAATTTTTTTTAAAAAGCGGTTTTTCGCCAGTACGGGCTTGGGCGACCGGGCTTCAGTCGCCCCCATACATTAATTAAGCCCTAGGCTGGATAAACATCGTCATCAGCCGCTTGCCCGCCCTCGCCTTCCCACTTATTCAAGGCGCGCACTTCTCGGCGACTGTATTTAAGTCGCACCCCTACCCCGCCCTCTGCACCTTCTTCAAGAAATACGGCGCCGGCCTCTTCGAGCGCACGCCGAATGCTCTGGCAGGACTCTTCATTAGGAAACACCCGGCCCGACTCGAAATCCGAGATTTCTTGCACAGCAACCCCGGACTCTGCCGAGAGCTGATCCCGGGACCACTCAATCAGTGCGCGTGCAGCGCGGCATTGCGAACCTGTCATAACCATTATCAATCCTCCGGTAAAAGAATGAAGACTGCATGCCGCGCAGGCCTGCGCCTGCGCCGCGCACTAGGGGGTCAAACGCTCTTGGCCGCCCATGTAAGGACGCAGCACCTCGGGAATGACGACACTACCGTCCTCTTGTTGATAGTTTTCAAGAATGGCTACCAGCGCCCGCCCCACTGCCAACCCAGAACCATTCAAGGTGTGCAGATACTCGGGTTTGCCTTTTTCGGGGCGATAGCGTGCCTGCATGCGACGCGCCTGGAAGGCTTCGCAGTTCGATACCGAGGAAATCTCGCGCCAGGCATGCTGCGCAGGCAACCAGACTTCCAGGTCGTAGGTTTTAGCGGCACCAAAGCCCATATCGCCCGCGCACAGCGCCACCACGCGATAGGACAGCCCCAGCTTTTGCAATACAGCCTCGGCATGACCGGCCATCTCTTCAAGCGCCTGGTAAGACTGCGAGGGGTGTACAAGCTGCACCATTTCAACTTTGTCGAACTGGTGCTGACGGATAATGCCGCGCGTGTCTCGCCCGCCGCTGCCCGCTTCGGAGCGGAAGCAAGGCGTATGGGCCGTCAGCTTGAAGGGCAGCTCTGCCTCGGCAACGATGGTGTCGCGGTAAGCCCCGGTCAGGGTGATCTCGGAGGTGGAAATCAGATAGAGGTCGTCAGCTTCGCCTTCTTGCTCGGCGCCCTCACCCTCTTGACCACCCTTGGTCACCCAGAACATATCGTCTTTAAACTTGGGAAGCTGGCCGGTGCCAAGCAAGGTGGCCGCATTAACGATATAGGGGGTGTAGCACTCTTGGTAACCGTGTTCACCGGTTTGCACGTCGAGCATGAACTGAGCCAAGGCCCGATGCAAACGCGCCAGACCGCCACGCAGCATCATGAAGCGAGCCCCGGTCAAGCGACGCGCCGACTCAAAATCCAGTCCCAGACCTTCGCCAATCGTGACGTGGTCTTTGGGCTCAAACGTGAACGGCTGTGGCAAGCCTTGGTCGTCTAGCGCCACAGGCACCCAACGGCGCACTTCTACGTTAGCGCTTTCATCTTCGCCATCGGGCACGCTGGCGTGCGGCAGATTAGGCACCGTCATCAGCCAATCTGAAAGCTGAACTTGAATATCGGACAACTCGGCTTCGAGCTCTTTAAGACGTGCGGGTATGGCCTGCGCCTCGGCCATGGCTTCGGTGGCGTCCTCGCCCTTGGACTTCAGTTGCCCCACCAGCTTGGCCACCGCATTACGGCGGGCCTGCAGGGTCTCGGTCTCGATCTGCACGGCCTTGCGCCGAGTCTCCAGCGCATTGAAACGCTCTGCATCGAATGCCACGCCGCGACGGGCCAAGGCCTGAACGACGACATCCAGCTCTTTACGCAACAGATTGGGGTCTAACATGTAAGGGATCCAGCCAGTAAACGAATAAACAAAGGAAAACCGATTTTACCCTGCCCATCTGCCATTTCAGGCAAGCGACCGAGGCGCGCTTGACAAAGGATAAAGAAAGGTCCACAATAGCGGACTTCGCGGTTGGGGGGTGGTAGCTCAGTTGGTAGAGCACCGGACTTTTAATCCGTTGGTCCCGGGTTCGAGCCCCGGCCACCCCACCATAAACGCTTTTAAAGTGTACAGGCGAAACCCGCAGCTAAAGCTTGCCGGCTTTTCCAACTTGTAAATTTTTAAGCATTTACGCCTTTAGCACCGCCTAGCCATGAATCAGCGCAACCCTTGCCGGTTGCGCTTTTTCTTTGTGTGGCGCGCAAAATCAGGTAAAATTTTTCACCCGATTTTTTGTGCTAGCGCACACTGGCTTATTTGATGTTACCCCGCCGCTTTACCGTTGTATCAACGGTTGCAATCACAAGCACAGCCGGCGTCTTGTAAATTGCCTATACACGATAGCCTTTTACAAGATCTGGAAACCCAAGGTTGGTCGATGTCAGACGACATACTGCCGGCGGCATTAGCACAAGGTTTGCGTCAAGAGGCACAGCGGCGCTGGGAAAGCGGCTTGTTTCGCACCGCTACCGTTGGGCCCACACTGGCCAAACGCCAAGACACCGACATACGCGGCGACAGCATATGCTGGCTGCAGGCACACGATGTACAAGCCGATATTACGGCTTTTCATGATTGGGCGGTACGCACTCAAGGTTTGCTGAATCGCGAATTTTTTATTGGTCTAAGGTGGCTGGAATGCCACTTCGCCCGTTACGGTTCAGGTGCAGGCTACACCAGGCACGTCGATCAGCACGTTGCCAGTTCTGCCCGCAAAATTTCTTTGGTACTGTATTTGAATCCCGATTGGCAGCAGGGAGACGGCGGCGAACTGTGCATTTACCACCCAGAATCGCCTGACACCGAACAAGTCCGCATTGCGCCGCGCATGGGGCGGCTGATGCTGTTTCGTAGCGACCTCATCCCCCACGCGGTGCTGCCCTGCTCTAGCGCACGATGGTCGCTGACGGGCTGGTTCCGTTCGGACGAACCCGCTTGATGAGCCGATGCGCCCAGCACCCGCTGCACTTAGTAACGCAGCAGGCGCATGGGCAAGCTAAAGCTTTACTGTGGATTCATTACCTTCCAAAGATCTTTCACTTGCTCGACTCGTTCGAACTCTACGTTGGCCAAGCTGCCGTCAGGCATCTTCTGGACGCGGCGAATAGCGATATCTTGGATGATGTCGCGCTCTTCGGGATCGATAAAAATAGCACCACGCGGGCTGTCTGCCTTCCAGTTGCGCAGGATTTCCATCGCTTTGTCGCCATCGATATTGGCGCCTAATTGACTCACGACGTCGGCAATGGCGTGCATGCCATCGTAGCCGGCCACCGTAGCAAAATTAGGAACCGCACGTTCACCATACTTTTTGCGGTAGTCGTCTACAAAGCGGCGATTCACCGCATTGTCTTGAAGCGGCGAGTAATGGAAAGCGGTGACCGTGCCCTCGGCCACATTGCCAATGGCGGGCAGGTCGGCCTCGTTGGTTTCGCCGGTGGCCAACAACTTGATGCCGGCTTCGCCCAGGCCCATTTGAAAGAAAGTTTTGATGAAGGACACACCCGCCGCGCCATAGGGAGTGAACATGAATACCGCATCAGGCTTGGTGTCTTTGATCTTCTGCAGATAGGGCGCGAAGTCTGTGGTGGCAATAGGCATTTGTGTTTCGCCTACGATCTTGCCCCCGCCTTTTGTGAAAGTAGTCTTGAATGCCTCGCGCGAATCATTTCCCGGCGCGTAGTCGGTGACTGCGGTGTAAACCGTGGAAATGCCGTTCTTGGCTGCCCACTCACCCAAGGTTGCCGCTCCTTGAAACTGCGTGAACGAAACCCGCGCAAAGTAAGGGGATTTACGCGGTATGACGCCCGTGGCTGCATTCAGAATGACAGTAGGCGTTTTAGACTTGTTGATCAAGGGGGCCAGCGCCAAGGCGTCCGGGGTTTTTTCCAACCCCGCCAAGAACTGCACTTCGTCTTGCAAAATAAGCTCTTGCGCCACCTGCTTGACCCTCGCCGCGCCGCCCTCTTCGTCTCTGTCTATGATTTGCACAGTGACATCCCCCACCTTGCCACCAATCTGATCAAGATAAAGATGCATGCCACGGCGAAACTGTTCGCCGTATTCCGCAGACGGGCCGCTAAATGGCGCGATCAGCCCCACCTTGACCGTATCCGCAGACGCCACACCCATGGCAAGATTCAAGCTTAAAGCCAATAATAATTTTTTCATTGTCTCCACCTTTTTAAAAGAATACGTGCACGCCACGAAAGTCGGCGCGCTGCCTACCTCAACTATGTACGCCTATCAGGCGATCCAACGTGGCGCGATCTTCCCGTAAAGCCTCGCTAGGGCCGTCATATACGATGCGCCCGCGCACCAGCACCACTGCACGCGGTGCAAACGCCAGCGCCGCCATCACCTGCTGCTCAACCAGAATCATGGTTAAACCTTGTGCTTCGCGTATACGCGCCAAGGCCTGCATGACGATGTCTACGATGACAGGGGCCAAGCCTTCCAGAGGTTCGTCCAGCAGCAGCAATTCAGGCCCCCCCATCATGGCCCGGGCAATGGCCAGCATTTGCTGCTCCCCCCCTGACAACTGGTTGCCTTTGTTGCCGCGTCGTTGCGCCAAACGCGGAAACCATTCGTAAACCTGTTCCAGCGTGAATCCGTCCGCACGGCGAGCAACCGTCAGATTCTCTTCGACGGTAAGGGAGGGAAAGATCTCTCGCTCTTGTGGTACCAGGCCCAAGCGTGCCCGCGACCGACGCCAAGGCGCCCAATGGGTGACGTCTTGAGAACCCAAGGTAATCGTGCCTGCACGACAAGGCACATGCCCCATCAAGGTCGAGAGCAAGGTGGTCTTACCCATGCCATTGCGCCCGATGAGGGCTACACACTCACCTTTTGCTATCTGCAGCGACACGTCATCCAATATGACGGTCTCTCCGTAGCCTGATGTGACGTGCTGCAAATTCAGAAACTCAGTCATGGGCCACCCTGCTCCCTTCACCAAAATAGATTGCGCGCACCATCTCGTTATCCGATATGTCTTTAGGCGTGCCTTCTGCCACAACACGGCCCTGGTCAAGCACGGTAATGTGCCGCGCAAAGCGAAACACCAAATCCATGTCATGCTCGATGATCATGATGGAGATGTCACTATCGAGTTTGCCCAAGGCATCCAGAATGATGCCGCTCTCACTGCTGGGAACCCCTGCGGCGGGTTCATCCAGCAGCAGCACGGTTGGCTCCAGACTTAGCGCTATCGCTATCTCTATCAGGCGCTGTTGCCCATAGCTCAACTCAGCCACTTGGCGCTCTGCACAATCGCCTATACCCAACTGCACCAGCGTGGCGTAAGACCTTTCGAGCACATCGGCGTAACGCCCCAGCGGTTTGAGCATCCCCAAGGCCAAGCCCTTGCGTTCGCACACCGCCAAGGCCACGCTCTCTAGAGCAGACATAGTGGTGAACAGGGCATTGATCTGAAACGTGCGCACCAGCCCCAACTTGACGCGTTGATACTCGGGTAGTCGAGTGATGTCTTGGCCATGCAGCAAGACCTGGCCTGCGGTGGGTGCCAAGCGCCCACTTACCAGGTTGACGAATGTGGTTTTACCCGCCCCGTTTGGCCCTATCAGCGCATGACGCGCCCCCCGCTCAAGGCGAAAGTTGACGTTCTCGGTCACTGCCAAGGCACCAAAGCGCTTGCACAGCCCCCGTGTTTCCAAAGCCAAGCCGCTCATGCGCCGTGCTCCTTCGTATTGGCCGGAGTCTGGCGTCGCACTGATCGATCGAAGCAGGCCGAATACAGCCTATCGCACCAACCTAGAATGCCGCCCTTACCGTATAAAACGACCACAATCAAAAGTACGCCCAGCCATAGGTACCAATAGGCTGGCTCAGCACGCGCCAGGTAGTCGTGCAGCACCATGTAGAAAGCTGCGCCAACGAAAGCCCCGTAAAGTCGCCCGACCCCGCCGAAGATCAGCATGGTCAACACCCCCGCCGAGAGTTCCAGCGACAAGACAGTCGGGCCGACAAACTCGTTGGTCTGGGCATTCAGGGCGCCTGCAATCCCAGCGATCGCTCCGGCGATGGCATAGACGATGATCAAACGTCGGCGCACCGGCGTGCCGACCGCACTCATGCGCAGGCTGTTCAGCTGTATTCCCACCAGCATCCGACCGAACGGGGCATGCACCAAGGTACGTACGAAAACGAAAACCACAGCCAACACCACGGCTGAATAGCAATAAGCCACTCGAGACCGCATGTCGAACTCAAGAAAACCCAACAACGGCCCCACCACCATGCCTTGCAGACCGTCGGCTCCGCCGGTGATAGAAACCGCCCGGTTGGCGGCCTCGGCACACATCAGCAAAATGCCTAAAGTAAGCATCAGAAGCGGCAGGCCATGCGTACGCAAAATCACACTACCCGTGATCAGGCCGAAAAACGCACATGCCAATGCCGAGATCAGCAAGCCCAGCAGAGGATCCGCCACACCGTGGACGGTCAGAATGCCGGCAACATAGGCACCCAAACCAAAGAAGGCGGCATGCCCCAAGCTGGTAATGCCGGCATAGCCCAACAGCAGATCAAGCGACAAGGCAAACAGAATCATGATCAGCACCTGTGTACCCAAGGCCAGACTGGTGGGGAACAACAGGTAAACCGCCACAATCGCCACCCAAGGCAGCGCTTCTATCAGCCGGAAACGATGGCGTCGGACCAGCGAGCCGAACTGCGAAACGTTCGTTGCAAGTTCCATATTCATATCCGCGAAAAAATACCGTTCGGACGCCACAGCAGCAATGCAACCATCGCGGCGAAGATGAAGAACGCCCCAAGCTCGGGGAACCAGTATTTGCAAGCCGTATCGGCAATACCTAGTAGCAAGGCAGCGACAAAGGGCCCGTACAAGGTGCCCAAGCCACCCACGGCAACCACAATCAGCACGTAATTGAGCTGATCAAAAGCGTAGGAAGGCCGTATGGGCAAAACTTCGGCTCCCAGGGCTCCGCCAAGTGCCGCCAGTGCGCTACCCAAGCAGAAGGTCAGCGTGAACAGCACCTCGGTGCGTATGCCCAGTGTTTCCGCCATGCGTCGATTGTCGACCGCAGCTCGCAGACGCGCGCCCAACGAGGTTTTCTCTAGAAGCAGGCACATGGATGCAAACAACAAAGCACCCGCCACCACCAACATGGTGCGGTAACTGGACACCGTAAATTCGCCCAGTGCCAAGGTGTCGCGCAAGCCAGCCGGCACCGTCACGTTCTGAGGGGAAGGCCCGAAAAGGTAGCGGGCACACGCGGCTGCCACAAAGATCACGCCTATGCTGAACAGCACCTGCTCGAGCTCGCTGGCGCCATACAACTTGCGGTACAGCAAACGTTCAAGTATTAAGCTGCCCAGCGTAACCACGAGCACGGAGAGCACTATGGCCACCCAGAAGGGCAGTCCTAGCTGTTCGCCGAACCACACCAAGCCATAGCCGCCGGCCATAGCAAAGGAGCCATGCGCAAGATTGACGAATCGCATCATGCCCATGGTCAGTGACATACCAATGGCAATGACATACAGAATCATCGCCGAGGCCAAGCCATTGAATAAAACGCCTAGAACGACGCTCATGTGTCCTCCGACTGCCGCAAATGCCGCATCAATGACTCGGAGGTGGTAACCACGCCTATGTTGTTGCGTACCGTTGCCAGGGTTCCACGGTGACCCTCCTGACTGTTGCTGCCTACGCAGTCTTCTACCAGGACGATGCGGTAATCAAGGAAAAAACCCTGCCTAAGCGTGGAGTCGACACACACATTGGTGGCAACGCCCGTGAAAACAAGATTCTGGATACCTCTGGCTCTGAGGTAGGTATCCAGTGTGGTGCCATGAAAGCCGCTGAAGTGATGCTTATGTATAACCATTTCGTCGCCTTGCGGCTCGACCTGAAAGGCTTGAGCGCCCCAGCTACCTTCCAGGCAGCACCCTTCTGTTTCTCGCTTGGCAATGTGCGCCGCAGTCAGGTACTTGAAGTCGTAGATGGAATGTATCCACACGACAGTCATGCCCACCTCGCGCGCCGTGCTCAGCAAACGCTCGATGTTGTCCGCGACAGCCTGTGCAAAGCCGACTTTGTAATTGCGCTCGCGTTGCATATAGCCACCTTGAGCGC
Source organism: Mesopusillimonas faecipullorum (assembly GCF_020539505.1). Lineage (GTDB taxonomy): Bacteria > Pseudomonadota > Gammaproteobacteria > Burkholderiales > Burkholderiaceae_B > Mesopusillimonas > Mesopusillimonas faecipullorum. Next base: position 467,567 of record NZ_JACDXW010000001.1, read on the forward strand.
AGAAGTCGTTCTGCATATCGATGACCAGCAAGGCACTACGCGCCGCCGGTAGGGACGGCAGAGAATGTACGGCACTCATATGACGTTAAGCGCCCATTCCTGAGGTACGGGCATGACAGTCCCGCACTGCTTGCAGGTACGCGCCTGCTCTGACCCATAAAAATTGCCGTAAGCACGCGAGACCGGATCAGCCTTGTAATCGTCCACGGTGTATTGCTCTTCGTGAAGAAAATGATCGCAAGCGGGACAGAACCAGTGGAAGCGATCGATCTCACCCGGCACGCGTACGCGCTCTATCACCAACTGATAAGAGTCGGCACCAAAGCGGGGCGAGTGCGGCACCAATGGAGGCTGGTACAGGCAAGAGCCTTGGGGCACGAAGGCCACTTTTTCTTTGCCTTCGGGCGTGCGGTAATGAAGATTGAGATCGCCTTTAAGCGAATACTGAATTTCATAGCTGGGGTTCAGGTGAAACTCGCTGCGGTATTCTCGACCGCGCGCGATAAACGCCAGCGAATGCTCGTTCAACCAAAGTTGAAACGTTCTTTTGCCTGTTTCCTGCAAATGCTGCATGATGCGTTCTAGATCGATATTAGGCATCAGCACATTCGGCGCTACCACATCGTGTGAAATGAGCATGACTCGTCTCCTGATAATCAACGGCATCCAAGCGATGCCGACTCTTTCGGAAATTGTGTCATCAGCTTGCATAGCGTGGTGACCGAATAAGCTTCTACCGCCACCGAAAAGCCTTATGCTCAAATGAACGACCTTGTGGGCCCTCCCACCCTTCCTCCTACACGCTATCTGCGCGTGTTCCACAGCGTGGCTCAATTGGGCAGCATGTCCAAAGCCTCCACCGAACTGCGCCGTGCGCAGTCTGCCGTGCAGCGCGCCATTCAGCAGTTGGAGGAGTCCCTAGAGACGCGTCTGTTCGAGCGCACCAGTCGCGGCATACTTTTGACGGACAACGGCAAAGTACTGCAGGGGCGCGTCCAGCACGCACTGGACGAAATGGAAACCGCACGCCAGGCTTTGTATGAGCAAGGCGGCATCGCCCCCCGCCACAACGCCCCCATCTTTTCTCTGGCCCTGAACGAGCGGCGCCTCGCCATCTTGGTGGCCTTCTCGCGCTATCGCCACATGAGCGCGGTCGCCCAACAACTGGACATCACCCAGCCCGCTGTCAGTCTGGCCTTGCGTGATCTGGAAGACAGCTGCAATCTGAAACTGTTCGACCGCTCCGTTTCACCCATAGCTCTTACCGCAGCAGGCGAGTTGCTGTTGGCTCACATTAAACGCGCCTTGTATCAGCTACGGTTGGCACGCGCCGAAATCGCAGCGCGCGATGGTGTTCTGAAAGGCGACATCACCATAGGGGCACTCCCCTTTGGCAGGCCTTACATCTTGCCCACCGCTATTGCTACGCTGCACACCGATCACCCCGCACTGCGCTTTACCACCGTAGAAGGGCCTTTCGAAACCCTTACACACGCGCTGTGGTGCGGCGACATTGATTTCATCATGGGTGCTTTGCCTACCGGCGAGCATTACGGCGATCTCGTACAAGAAGATCTCTTTCACGACAAACTGGTCGTCATAGCGCGCAGCGGTCACCCCTTGCAACAAGCCTCTGGCGCCATCCATAACCTTGCCAACGCAGATTGGGTACTACCCCCGCGCCGCACCCCTACACGTGATGTTCTGATGTCGTCTTTGGCCGCTATGCAAGCTCCGCCCTTGAACGTAACGGTCGAATCCAGCGACTTATCTTTGATACGTGGCCTGCTCTTAGGCAGCGACATGATCACCGCCGCCTCACGGCATTTGTTTCAGCATGAATTGCGCAACGGCATGCTTAGCTTGCTGCCCATGGATTTACCAGACACCCAGCGCACCATAGGCGTCCTGAGGCGCCCTCAAGAACACGCTTCGCCGGGTGCTACACGCCTGATTCAAGTCATACGCGCTTTAGGCGACTCCTTGAAAAACAAAGGCCTGCCTTAATGTGTTTTGTATCCTATATACTATAAGATAGCGCATTTTGTATCTTATATACGCTAAAAATCGGTGCATTCCCTAGGTGTCAAATGCTGTTGAGTCAGGCACAATGCTATTCATGTTGGTGAGGAGACAAAAGCCCAGAAAATGGGCAATGGCCACAGAGGGCCTATATAAATAGCAGTGCAATAATCACAACAAAAAAACAAACGCCGGTGCATGCACCGGCGTTTGTTTTTTGTACCTAAGGCAGGCTTAACCCAACCAGCGCAACAAGCCCAAAGAAATCACGGGGAAAATCACCAACAGCGCAATTCGCACGACGTCCGACATCAAGAACGGCACCACCCCACGGAAGATAGTTCCTGGGGAAATATCTTTGGACATGCTGTGGATGATGAACACATTCATACCCACAGGCGGCGTAATCAAGCCTATCTCCATCACAACCAGCGCCAACACGCCAAACCAGATGGCTTTTTCGTCTTGCGACAGCCCCCAGAAATCCATACCCAAGATAAGAGGCAGGAAAATAGGTATCGTCAGCAGAATCATGGACAAGCTATCCATGATGCAACCCAGCAATATATAGATGACGATAATGGCCACCAACACGGCAAAGGGATCCATCCCCAGGCTTTGAACCCAGGTGGCAAACTCTACCGGCACTTGGCTGACCGCCAAGAACGCGTTGAGCATGTCAGCGCCCAGCAGAATCAGGAACATCATGCCGGTACCGGTAGCCGTGCCCAGCACGCTGCGCATCAAACCGCCATTACGCAAACCTCCCGAGCGCCAAGCGGCTATACCCGTGGCAACCGCGCCCACTGCAGCAGCTTCGGTAGGCGTAAAGACACCGCCATAAATACCGCCCAACACCACCGTAAAAATCAGTAGCACAGGCCAGGTGGCGCCCAAGGTACGTAGACGCGCGGCCCAGGAAGCACGAGGCAAAGCCGGACCGCTAGCCGAGGGGTCACGCCAACAAATCAAGGCCACAACCAGCATGTAGCCGATCACCGCCAGAACGGAAGGGATGAAGGCCGCCACAAACACTTTGGCAATATTTTGCTCGGCAAGAATGGCATAGATAACCAGAGGCACGGAAGGTGGGATCAACATGCCCAAGGTGCCACCCACTGCCAGCGAGGCGCCGGCCAGACTAGGTTTGTATTGATATCGTTTGAGTTCGGGCAGCACCACATGCGACATGGTTGCCGCGGTTGCCAACGAGGACCCGCAGATTGCGCCAAAGCCTGCGCAAGAGGCAATACCCGCCATGGCCATACCGCCTCGCCTATGCCCCAGGAACGCACTGCCTGCGCGGAACAAGGCCTGCGACAGCCCCCCGTGGGTGGCGAACTGCCCCATCAGAAGAAACAAAGGTACCACAGAGAGGTCGTAGACCGAGAAGCGACTGTAAGGCGCATGCTTAAGGTGGGCAAGCAAAGGATCTAGGCCCGAAATCCACCAGTAGCCTAAAGCACCTGCAACAAACATGGCCATACCGATATGCATGCGTATGGCCAAAAAAACCAACATCAGCAAGCCGATGATGATACCGATAGTCGTGCCGCTCATTGCGCGACCTCCGTGGCGCTAGCGCGCAGATCTTGAACCATAGTCATCAGGCAAGTGATGCCCAATAAGATGAAAGCTGGCGTCATGGGTATGTAGCCCCACCAGATAGGCAAGCCCAACACCATTGAGCTCTCTTCATACTCACGCATGTCGACCAAGCCCAGCCAGCACCGCCAAGCCAGCAAGAAAGCGATGCCGGCCAGCACGAGACAAGCCAGTGCATCGAACAGTTTTTTCAATCGGGTGGGCGCCCACAAAGTGAAGAAGTCCACAAAGACGTGGCCACGCTTGAGTTGGCAATAGGGCAGACACATGACGATACCCATCGCCGAGGCCAGTTGCACCAGTTCGTAATCGCCCAGCACCGGTTTGGAAAGCACGCTGCGACCCGCAACACTGACGACGGACATGACCGCCTCAGTCAGGAACAGCGCGCTCCCGAGTATGGCCATCGCTGCGCAGGCCCATTCAATGAGCCGGCCCAACGGGCTTTTGGCCACTAGGTGTGGCCCGGGTAAGGGTTCGGACATGTCGATTCCTTGTACTAAGAAAAATGCCTTGCACATGGGCTGTGCAAAGCGCCGTCTTGAGCCTTGTTGGCAAAGGGCTTGCCTAGGACGATCAAGCGGCAAAAAGCCCCGAAGGGAGGACCCCGGGGGCTAGGTTTTGGACAAATGCAGCTTACTTTTTACTTTCTTCAGTGTACTGCTGAACCAGATTTCGTGCTTCTTGCAACAAGCCGGCACCATCTTTGCCCTTGGCAGAGATGTCTTTGACCCACTCGTCAATGACAGGCTGAGCAGCCGTTACCCACACTTGGGTTTCTTCGGGGGTGATCTCGTAGACTTCGTTGCCGTTATCCAGTGCTGCTTTCAAGCCCACGGCATCAGCCGCACGGAACTGCCGACTTGCCCATGCAGAGGTCTCAGGGCCGGAGTTGTCGTCGATGACCTTCTTGAGTTCAGGCGACAAGCTATTGTATTTGCGCTGGTTCATGACGAACACGTGAGTGGCTGTCGTCATGGAGGTGTCGCTGGCGGTGTTGACGCTATAGCGCGTCAACTCGTGCGCTTTGGTGGCTGGAATGACTTCCCATGGAACCAGGGCCCCATCGATGACGCCCTTGGAAAGGCTTTCGGCCATTTGCGGCACGGGCATGCCCACAGGCGTAGCGCCCAACGCCGACAGAATCTTGTTACCCAGCCGCGAAGGTGCACGTACTTTCACGCCGCGCAGGTCATCCAGGGTTTCGATTTTCTTGTCGCGCATGTGCAGCAGGTTGGCACCGTTGATCCACACGGCAAGAGGCTTGACGCCCTTGAACTCGTCCATGGCGTTCTTGTTGACGAAGTCCCACAGCGCACGGGAAGAAGGTTCATGCTCGGTGGTGATGAACGGCAGCTCGAAAACTTCGGAGACAGGAAAACGCCCCGGCGTATAGCCAGGCAAAGTCCAGACCACATCAGCCACACCGTCGCGGGCTTGATTGAAAAGCTGAGCGGAAGTACCGCCCAATTGCAGCGCCGGATAAATCTGGCACTTCAGCCCGCCTTGCGACTCGGCCTCGATTTTTTCGCACCAAGGCACGATAACCGTGTTGTGTACCGCCGAGACCGAAGGCAGCTGGTGAGCGACTTTCAGAATGACGGGATCGGCTTGAACTGCAGCTGAGGAAAACGTGGCCGCAGCCAGCGCCGCCAGCGAAACCTTGGAAAATACTTTCATGAAGCGACTCCTGATACAGGCCGCGATGTTATAGCGGCTATGAAAAACGGGTATTGGTAATCCGCAAAAATCCTGCCAAACCGACGCCGGGATTCAGCGCAAATTCAGCAGAAAAACGTTCAATTATCCCACGTCTGCTTGCCGGCCTCTTTGCCAGCCACCGAATAGAGGGCATCCGGGGCATTACGGGTCTGCAAAAATTCGTCCAAAGCTTGGCCCCGCATGGCAGCATAAATATGCAAATTCGAGACCCCCACCACAGCGCCAAGTTTCTCTAACATAAAGAAAATAACGCCGTAATGAATCATGCCGCGCCAATCACGATTACGGATCAGCGCGCTTTCTTCTTCTGTCAGGTTTGCCGTGCGGAACGCGGTTTCTTCGTCGGCCAGGAAGGCGGCACGGAACACTGGGTCGATAAGATTGTGCAAGAAGTGGTTGATGCGATAAGCCCGCACACTACGCTCTAGGCCAAAGGGGTAAGTTCCGGCCAAGCGCTCTGCCCCTTCAAGCTGCAAGGCCATCAGTCGACGATGGCGCTCTATGGTGCTGGGCAGGGGCGTTTGAACCGCCTCGTTCTCGTAGATGGCTGTAGCGATTCCTGTCATGGAAGGCAGACAGTAGCTTTGATGGACTTTGCGCACATTGGCTGACAAGGCACCACGCATCACCAGCCACATAATGATTTCAGCCCCTTCCAGACCGCCCAACTCGGCATATTCCGCCTGCGTCAGGCTCGCAAGATACTCGGGGTCTTTTTCAATGAGATCCAGAAACTGCTGATCCCACGGCACGTTGTTGAACCCTGCCCTTTCACCATGAACCTGATGCGATAGGCCTCCCGTCGCCACAATAGCGACCTTGAGATCTTCAGGGTAGCTTTCAATGGCTCGACGCAGGGCTTGACCCAGTTTGTAGCAACGCCTCGCGGTAGGAATAGGAAACTGCAAGACACCCACCTGCAGAGGCACAATGGGTATGGTCCAGTCGGGCTTGGGTGGGTTCATCATGGACAACGGCGAAAAACAGCCATGATCCAGCGATTTTCCCTGGAAGAACGACATATCGAACTCTTCGCTCATCAGCGATTGACCAATATGGCGCGCCAAGGCCGCATGCCCTGGAACAGCAGGCAGATCGCGTGGCCCGCCACCTTCGTCGGCCACGCCATAGCTTTCGCCCACGCCCAGTGCAAACGCCGAATAATGATCAAAGAAGAATGAAGTGATGTGATCGTTGAAGATCAAAAACAGTACATCTGGTTTGCGCTGCTCCAGCCATTGCTGCACGGGCTCGAAAGCTTCAAAAATGGGCGCCCAGGCCGGGGACTGACGCTTATCGCCATCTACAGCAAAACCAATGGTGGGGGTATGGGAAGCAGCAATGGCTCCAATAATCCTGGCCATGAAAGAACTCCTGTTGTGTAGTCTTGGCAACCTTCGCGGCAAAAATACGTAACATAAGATTGCTGTTGGCCCTATTATTCCGCGCCATCCCACCCTCGCCCAGATGTTGAGTTTGGCACCGCGATAACCTTTGGTTATCATTCGGCCAAAGCAACGGCAAAATGCAGGCACATAAACCTGGCTGTCAAATTTGTCGTATGCCGCCTTCCCGCGCCCTATTACGCCAACCCGGAGCCCCAGATGAAACTGGCCACCTTGCAGACCTTGATGGCAGCCATAGAGGAAGGCTCATTGCGCGGGGCCGCACGGCGCATAGGCACCTCACAGCCAGCCCTTACCAAAATGATTCGCGAGCTTGAGCTAGAGTTGGGCACGACCTTGCTGCACCGCACCTCACGCGGCGTACAGGCCACCGCTCAAGGCAGGGTCTTGTACGAACATGCCTTGAAAGCGACGCGAGAATTAGGTCAAGCGGTGGATGAAATCCATCAAATGAATGGTCAGATGGTGGGCGACCTGCACATCAGCGCTGTCCCCGTGGCAGTGATGCTGTTGATACCCGAACTTCTGCGCACGTTTGGCCAGGCCTATCCGGAAGTACGCCTACGCGTCAGCGAAGAGCTCTATGTGGCGCAGTTGCAGCGTCTGCGTACCCGGGAAGTCGATATCACCGTCGGGGGCATTCCCGACGAACTGCCGCCCGGCGAGTTCGTTATCGAACCCCTGATCCAGACCACCATGGTGCCCACAGCACGCACGGGTAGTCGGTGGCTGCAAGCCCGAACGCTGGCCGATCTGCAAGAGGCGCGCTGGGTGTTTACCGGGGCCCACAGCAATTCGGGCTACGCCAGGTTGCTATTCGAGTCCCATGGTTTGAAGACGCCACCCGTGGGCGCCGTCGTCAATTCCACCTTGGCCCTGCTGTCGCTAGTGGCCACCGGCGATTATGTGGGCTTGATGCCCTCACAGATTGCCAGCCACCCCATGGCTCTGCCCTATATATCAGTCGTACCCATCGCAGAACGCGGCTACCCTTTAACGATAGGCGCCATTCTGCGCAGTGACACCGTGCCCTCACCTCTGCTGCGCAACGTGCTGACGCATCTGCACCGCGCAGCGCATCAAGTGGGCGATGCCACCTGACGGGCACGCAACAGCACACGCAAGGCGCCATGCCCTCCGTCGGCTGGGCCACATACGGTGTAGGCCTGCACGGCTTCCCAGTTAGCCAGCCAGCGCCGGACTTGCGGCCCCAGCACACCCACACCATCGGGCGAGCCGTAACCCATGCCGTGTACCACACGTACGCAACGGGCACCGTAATCCAGGCAATCAGCCAAAAAACCCTCTAAGCGCTGCCGGGCATCCTCCAGGGTACAGCCGTGCAAATCGAGGCTGGCCTGCACGGGCCATCGCGCTTTACGCAAGTCGCGCAAAACATTAGGCCCATGACCCGCTCGCAAAAACACCGTGTCGTCTGCCTGCAAGACTGCGGCAGACGCGGTTTGGGTGGCCAGCAGCAGGCCCGGTGCTTCTTGGCCCATCGCTCGGGTGCGGCGTGCTGCGACAAGCTCGGCGGGCAATGGGCTAAAGCCTGCCTGCGCCGAGCGAGCCGCCTTGGCCTTAAGCGGCTGTACGCCACCCACCGCTCGCCGAAACAATAAGGCATCGTCTGGCGCCAAAGCCGGCTCGGCCTTGGCTGCCTGGGCTTTGCGCCGCTCGGCCTCTTGTAGACGACGCGCCTGATCAGCCTTGTGCAGACGCTTCAGATCGGCCAGGCCGGGCTTATTGGCCGCCATTCTCCAGCCACCTTTGCGCATCCAAAGCCGCCATGCAACCCGTTGCCGCGCTGGTAATGGCCTGACGATAGATATCGTCCTGGACATCGCCCGCAGCAAAAACGCCGGGTACCGAAGTCATGGTGGCGAAGCCTTCGCGCCCGGCACGGGTGATGATGTAGCCGTTTTTCATTTCCAGTTGGCCTTCGAACAGGCTGGTATTGGGCTTATGGCCGATAGCGATGAAGGCACCCGTGACGGCCAGGTCTTCGGTTTCACCGCTTTGCTTATTGAGCAAACGAACGCCGGTAACGCCACTTGCGTCGCCCAGGACCTCTTGCAGCTCGGAAAACAGCTTGAGCTTCATATTGCCGTTATTGACCTTATCCATCAATTTGTCGACCAGAATCGGCTCGGCGCGGAATTTATCGCGGCGATGCACCAAGGTGACGGTTGCGCAGATATTGGACAGGTATAGCGCTTCTTCGACTGCCGTGTTGCCACCGCCCACAACGACGACATCTTGGTTTTTGTAAAAGAAACCGTCGCAGGTGGCGCAGCCAGACACGCCGCGCCCCATGAAGGACTGCTCGGAAGGCAGGCCCAGATACTGAGCCGACGCCCCCGTGGCGATAATGAGCGTGTCGCAGGTATAGACAGCACCCATATCACCGGTCAGTGTGAAGGGGCGCTGAGAAACATCCACTTTGGCGATGTGGTCGTAGACCAATTCAGTCTCGAAACGCTCGGCATGCGCCTGAAAGCGCTGCATGAGGTCGGGCCCCTGCACGCCTTGGGCGTCGGCAGGCCAGTTGTCCACGTCAGTAGTGGTCATCAATTGCCCCCCTTGCTCGAGGCCCGTTACCAATACCGGTGAAAGGTTGGCGCGAGCGGCATAAACCGCAGCCGTGTAACCAGCGGGCCCTGACCCGAGAATGAGGACCTTGGCGTGTTTTGCAGTAGACATATCGTAAAATCCTGTAAATAGGGCCAGCCAATTATAATGACTCCATGGCTAGACTACCTGCTGCTTCCTCCCGCTCATCGCGCAATGTGCGCAATGGCCCGTCTCCCCTGCAAACCAGGCTTTCCGGCCTCGTAAAAGAGGCGCGCTGGATTCTATTTGCTGCCTTGGCCCTGTGGCTGGCTTTGGTGCTGGCCACCTGGTCACCCGACGACCCAGGCTGGCTTCATGCCTCACAGCAGGCTTCCATCCAAAATGGCGGCGGCACCATCGGTGCTCATGTCGCCGACTTGCTGCTCTTGCTTTTTGGCTATACATCGTGGCTTTGGGTGGTATTGCTGGTGCAGCGCGTCAGCGTAGGTTTTGTCCGCCTTACACAGGTATTACGGCCTTCTCAAAACACAGAAGTACTGCCGCGCGTGCGATGGGAAACCGCCGTCGGTTTTACCATTTTATTTTTGGGCGCCCTAGGCTTGGCCGCCATGCAGACAGGCAGCCTTACCCATCCACTGCCCGGCGGCCCCGGCGGCGAACTAGGCAAATTGCTGGCAAGCTTGCTGCAAACCGCTATCGGAGCGGCAGGCAGCACCTTATTGCTATTGGCTTTCGTAGCGGTTGGCGCCAGCCTTTTCTTTGGCTTTTCCTGGTTAAACGCTGCCGAGCGCTTGGGCCGCGCAGTCGAAGTCACTGTGCGTCGCCTGCTGCAATTCAAGGCTGCGCGTGAAGACCGCCGCGTCGGTCAGGTTAAAAAAGCCCAGCGCGAAGAGATCGTAGTCGCCAAGCAAGAGCAACTGGTTCACGATAGGCCCGTGCGCATAGAGCCCGCAGTCATTAGCGTTCCCAAGTCCGCGCGCGTCGAAAAGGAAAAACAGCAAACGCTGTTTACCCCGCCGGTCATGCCTATAGGCTCAGGCGAACTGCCACCGCTGGGCTTACTAGACCCAGTCACTGAACAGGTCGAAACCGTTTCTCCCGAGACCATAGAATTCACCTCGCGCCTCATCGAAAAAAAGCTCTCTGATTTCGGCGTCAAGGTAACAGTCGTCGCAGCCCAGGCCGGCCCTGTCATTACGCGCTACGAGATCGAACCCGCCACCGGTGTCAAAGGCAGCCAGATCGTCAACCTGGCCAAAGACCTGGCTCGGGCGCTTAGCTTGGTCAGCATACGCGTAGTCGAAACCATCCCTGGCAAAAACCTGATGGGGCTGGAACTGCCCAACCCCAAGCGCCAAATGGTGAAGCTCTCCGAGATCATCGGCTCGCAAACCTATCACGCAGCGGCCTCCTCGCTCACCATGGCTTTGGGCAAAGACATCGCCGGGCACCCGGTCGTGGCCGATCTGGCCAAGATGCCCCACTTGCTGGTCGCGGGCACTACGGGTTCAGGCAAGTCGGTGGGGATCAACGCCATGATCCTTTCTTTGTTATACAAAGCCGACCCCGCCCAAACCCGCCTGATATTGATCGACCCCAAGATGCTGGAAATGAGCATCTACGAAGGCATCCCCCACTTGCTCGCCCCGGTGGTTACCGATATGCGGCAAGCCTCCAACGCGCTTAACTGGTGCGTGGGCGAGATGGAAAAACGCTATCGTTTGATGAGCAAAATGGGCGTGCGCAATTTGGCCGGCTACAACAGCAAGATACGCGACGCACAAAAGCGCGAAGAGCCTATTCCCAACCCATTCTCGCTGACGCCCGACGCACCCGAGCCCTTAGATGTCCTGCCCACCATCGTCGTCATCATTGATGAGCTCGCCGACCTGATGATGGTCGTGGGTAAAAAGATAGAAGAGCTGATTGCACGCTTGGCGCAAAAAGCGCGGGCAGCCGGCATACACCTTATTCTGGCGACTCAGCGCCCCAGCGTGGACGTCATCACCGGCCTCATCAAGGCCAATATTCCTACACGTATTGCCTTTCAGGTGTCGTCCAAGATAGATTCACGCACCATTCTTGACCAAATGGGTGCTGAAAGCCTGCTTGGCCAAGGCGATATGCTTTACATGCCGCCCGGCTCCGGCTTGCCCACCCGCGTCCACGGTGCCTTCGTACACGATGACGAAGTGCACAGGGTAGCCGAGTACCTTAAAGCCCAAGGCGAACCTAACTACGTTGACGGCCTGCTTGAAGGCGCCCTGGAAGGCGAAACCGGGGACGGCGTGGGTAGCGTCACAGGCTTCACCGATAACGAGTCCGACCCGCTCTACGACCAGGCCGTGCAAGTGGTGCTTAAAAACCGCCGTGCCTCTATTTCGTCTGTGCAACGCCATTTGCGCATAGGCTATAACCGTGCCGCCAGGCTGCTGGAACAAATGGAACAGGCCGGCATGGTGTCGGCTATGCAGCCCAATGGCAACCGTGAAATTCTTGTTCCCGCCGGAGACGCCCATGCGGATTAAGCCAACGCTCTACCTGGCAAGCTTGCTGTGGCTGGCGCCTATCGCCGCTTATGCTCAAGACGCAGCGGCGCAATTGCGGCACTTCATCGAGAACGTCAGCGCCGCCTCCGGAGAGTTCCACCAGAAGTCCGCTGATCGCGCGCCCCAAGAAGGTCGCTTCGCCTTCCAGCGCCCCGGCAAGTTTCGCTGGGAAACCACACACCCGCACGAACAGCTCATTGTTTCGGATGGCACCACCGTCAGGCAATACGACCCCGATCTCGCACAGGTAACTGAGCGCCCGGCCAACACCTCGCTAGGCTCCTCACCCGCTGCCATTCTGTTTGGTTCAGGGCGCCTAGAAGACGCTTTTACCCTGGCCGCCTTGCCCGACGACGATGGTCTTCAGTGGTTACGCGCCACACCGCGTCAAGCCGATGCCGGCTTTCAGTATCTTGATATTGGTCTGCGTAAGCAGCAGCCCGTCCGTCTGTTGTTGCGCGATGCCTTCGACAAAACCACTTACATCGAATTGGGCGGCATGACGCTGAACCCTAGCCTGGACGACTCGCAGTTCACCCTGCAAGTGCCAGCAGACGCGGACATCGTGCAACTGCGGTAGGAACATGCCAGATCTCTTTGCCCAAGAACCCCTTGCCCCTTTGGCGGAAGCGCTACGCCCAAAAACCCTGGACGAAGTCATAGGTCAATCGCATTTGCTTGGCGAGGGTAAGCCCCTTAGGCTGGCTTTTCAGTCAGGCAAACCGCATTCCATGATTTTCTGGGGCCCCCCGGGCGTAGGCAAAACCACTTTGGCCCGCCTCACTGCCACGGCCTTCAAGTGCGAGTTCATTGCCCTCTCCGCGGTGTTTTCAGGGGTAAAAGACATTCGCGCCGCCATGGAGCAAGCGCAGCAGAACTTGGCCATGGGTAAACATACCTTGTTGTTTGTGGACGAAATCCACCGCTTCAACAAGTCTCAGCAAGACGCGCTGTTACCCTACGCGGAAAGCGGCCTGGTGACCTTCATAGGTGCCACCACCGAAAACCCCTCATTCGAGGTGAACTCAGCGCTGCTGTCGCGCGCGCAGGTGTATGTTCTGCAGTCGCTCACCGACCAAGAGCTGAAGCTGCTGCTGGCGCGCGCCCAAGAGATAGCGCTGGGCCACCTTCAATTTGATGAACTGGCAATCGATACCCTTATCGGCTACGCGGATGGCGACGCCAGAAGGTTCTTGAACCTACTGGAACAAACCAGCACGGCAGCCAAGGCTTCAGACATCACCGCCATCACAGCCGAATTCTTGCAAAACGCCCTGACGCTGAACAGCCGGCGCTTTGACAAGGGCGGGGATAACTTCTATGACCAGATTTCCGCCCTGCATAAATCGGTGCGGGGTTCACACCCTGACGCTGCGCTGTACTGGCTGACACGCATGCTGGACGGCGGCGCCGACCCGCGCTATTTGGCACGACGCATTGTGCGCATGGCTTGGGAGGACATAGGTTTAGCCGACCCCAGGGCCATGCAGATCGCTAACGACGCCGCTCTCACGTATGAACGCTTGGGTAGCCCCGAGGGCGAATTAGCTTTAGGGCAGGCAGTGATCTATTTATCTGTCGCAGCCAAGAGCAACGCGGGTTACAACGCCTATAACCAAGCACGTTCTTTCATCAAAAAGGACAAGAGTCGTGAGGTGCCTGTGCATTTGCGCAATGCACCCACCAAACTCATGAAAGAACTCGGCTATGGGCATGAATACCGCTATGCCCACGATGAACCCAATGCCTATGCCGCGGGCGAAACCTACCTTCCCGACGACATGGCCGAGCCCGGCTGGTATCAACCGGTGCCGCGCGGCCTGGAAATCAAGATAGGCGAGAAACTGGCCCTGCTGAGAAAGTGGGATGATGAGGCCCGCGAACCATAGCCGCCAGACCACGGATTGACTCTTAAGCCCGCATCAGCGCGCCGCCATCGCCAGCTTTTGCATACGTGGCTGAACAATGAAAGTCATGGTGAAGCCTATCAACAGGCCCACCGGTAGCGCCTTCAAGAACACACCGCCCCACATGGCAACCCAACCGACCGCCATACCTTGTTGTGCCAAGGTCACTACCAGTGCAATCAAGCCTTCCATCATGATGGCCACGCAAACGGCTACCGTGCAGCGAAGTAATAGCACAGAGCGGTCGCCCAATACTTTACGTGCCCCTTTGGCAACAAAAGGGATCAGCCTTAAGGCGACGGGAATAATCAGGAAGGCAACCACAAAACCCTTGGCCCAGTTTTGAGCGAATGGGCCGGAAAAGCCATAGTTGATGAGGGTCATGACCAAACTGAGCAGCAAGGCGATGCAAGTTTGGATCAACAACCTAAGCATCAGCAGTTTTCTTCGGGCTTTATTTTCCATATGGCTTCTCGACGGCAAAGCGCCATCTTAGCCAAATTAGTTGATAAAGTCAACTATAAAGCTCGGTAGCATCGGGGCCGGTTTCGGGTCTGTCCGACTGCAAAGCCGCCGCCATCCGCTGAAGGCTAAGCCGCAAAGCTTGCTTTTCATCGTCATTGAAATCACTTAGGGTTTCAGCAGCCAGTTGCTCTCTCAGGCCTTTAAGATGCTCATGCGTCTTGTGCCCAGACGGGGTGAGCATCAAGCATTTGGCACGCTTATCGATGGGGCTGGGGGTGCGCGTCACGACGCCCAGCGCTTCGAGCTCGTTAACGGCGCGAGTCACTTGCGCTTTGTCGCGCTCGATAAAAACGCTGAGTTCAAGGGGAGAAACGCCTTCGTTACGGCCTATAAGATTGAGCAGGCGGGCCTGAAACCCGGTCAACCCTGCATCGCTGGCCGCTACGTGTTCGCGCATACGCGCATGAAAGCGCGTGGCCACCGTACGCATCAAGTCTATGAGTTCGTTATCCATGCCATGCAAAATAGCACAAAGCGGCGTGCGGCCCAGCACGCCGGGCCGCCCCTAGGCAGGTTCAGCGTATACGGGAAATGCGAACCTCGGCCCCACGCCGTTTCACCTCAAGGCCTTCGGAAGGCAGTATCTTCAAGCCTTCCAGACCTTTGATGTAACTGGAGCCCTGCATCTGCATGACGCGGATTTTATTGCGCATGACTACGGGGCTATGTTCGGGCATTCCGAACATCCAGACCTCTTCGAGCAAACGAGCCGAGTTGAATTCGCCCGTGTGCTGAGTAGCCGGCCCAAGGCACAGCATATGGCCTTCACGCCCGAATACGGGGATGGTTTCCAGCCCCACTTGCATGGTCAAGATCGTGCCGCCTTCGTAACGACGGCCCGTGGAAAGATCCCACCAGGCGTCACCCTTGGGCAGATATATGCGCTGCTCATTACCTGCCTGCAATACCGGGGCCACAAGCAAGGCAGGCCCAAACAGATACTGCGTGTCCCACGCCTGGGCCATGGGGTCGTCAGGAAAGCACATGGCCATGGAACGCTGCACGGGCAAGCCGGTGCGCACGGCGTCTTCGATAATGCCCAGCACATAAGGCACCAAGCGATAACGCCACTCTAGCCAATGGCGCACCAAAGCCTGGGTTTGCGTATCGAACGCTTGCGGCAGCAAGGCCGGTATGGCCTGGAAGCTGAAGTTGCCGGAAAATACGCAGGCCGCCAGCCACCGTAAATACAGCTCGGCGCTCATGCCCTCGGTGGGCGCATCAGCGCTGCCCAGAGTGTGCATCTGCACAGGTACCCCTGCATGGCCAAGCGCCAGAGCGGTACGCAAAGAGTATTCAAAGCCGGCCCAGTCGTTTTGCACGTCTGGCCCCAACTGCCACGCAAAGCGTTGCACCGCTGGGAACAAATCGGTACTGAGCATGACGCCTTCTTGAGGCGTCTTGTGCCCGGCCACCGCGTCAAACAAAGCTTGGCGAGCCAGCGCAGGATAGACCGCGCGCAACACCGCGCCACTTTCGCCGCCGCGGGCCGTCACATCATCGGGAATCGCGAAGGTGGCGTCGCAGACCGGCGCTCCCAAGCCATCCTCGATCAACTGGTACTGACGTTCGCTCCAGAGTCTATAAGCGTCTTTGTGGGTAAGGTCGAGCAAGGCATACGGTTGACCACCTGAACGCTCGTCGCCTTCCAGCACGAGAACGTCGCCGTCATCACGACACAACAGCCAACCGCGGTCTTCCCATTCTTCGAACAGGCTGGTTCCTGTTCGTACCACGGGTGCGCTGGGCGCAGCGACCTGAACCTGCAAGGCAGCGAAGCGATCCAGCATGGCTCGTGCATCGGGTATGCGCTGGGCATCCCACTCGAACGCGGGCTTGTCATCTTGAAAGCCGTAGCACGCAGGCGCAGCCAAGCGTACGGCATCGAAAGCATATTCGTTTTTACGCAAGCCGCTGACGACTTCGTGCAGCTGATCCAGGCTTTGACCGTGGGCTTGATCTACCCACACGCCCATGGGCCATAAAGTGGGCTGACCAGCACGCCCCGTCAGGGCAGTGTACTGGTTCAGAATTTCGACAGGTTCGCCGGCAAAGATATAGACATCCAGGACGGCGCCGTCTATGTACTGGGTATAAGTGGTGTCGTCATCGTGAGCCAGGTCATGGCTGACGTCGGACAATGTATTGACATACAAACCCCATCCGCGCACGCTCCAGATTAAAGGCAGGGCACGGCCATCGTCGCTGCTTAAGTACTCGCCACGTCGATCAAGGTCGCCACCGGTTTCACCCAAGCCGTACAAGCCGTCTTCATCGTCTAGCAACCAGTTGACTTGCCAGCCGGGGTTATTTTCTTGGGTGGTACAAGCCAACACTGCCTGATCAGCCGACTGCAGCAACACTTGCTCGCCCCGGGTCAAACGCAGAGAAAAGGGTTGACTACGCACCTCTAGGCGGACATCGCCCTGCTCTAGGCTCCAACCCTCATCACCAGGCAAAGCTTCCGTCTGGAATTCACCCACGGCCTCGTGGCGAGCCAGCAGAAGGTCTGCACGCGCAGCGGCCCGCCCTGAAGGGGGTTCTCCAGAGAGCGCCTGGTTAGGCCCGCAACGCAAGCGGAACACACCGGGCGCAGACGCCTCTATTCGGATCCCCAGATCATCCGTCTGGGCGACGGCCAGTCGCACATGGGCAGGCCGATTCTCGACTAAACGGAGGACGTCAAGTTGCAACACGTGGGCAAGATCAGACTTGGGCGGCACAGCGCAATCCTTGGCAAAAGCTAAACAGCATACAAAAGACGCTATTTTGACGGATTTACGCGACAAAATAAAATCGCGCAACGGTAAATCATAAGCCACTCAGCGAGGGCGGACTGCCGCAAGCAAATCGCGCTCAAGCAATTGTGGCTCGCCAAGCATGGCGGCGGCGATGACATCGCCTGCCAATGCGGCCCAGGTAAAACCCCTGGAACCAAAGGCACATGCCGCCCACAGCCCTTTTGCGGCGGGTATTTCACCTATGACCGGCAGGCGCCCGGCCACAACTGCCCGCAGCCCGGCCCACCCTGCAAGAGGCTGCCAATAAGGCTGATTGGTATTTACATCAAGAAACAAATTAAGCTTGGATTGTATTTCTGCGTGGCCTTCAGCGCAAACCCCAACCCTTGCGGGATCAGGCCAATACGTGCTGCCAGCCGTCAGCCAACCTTGCACGGGCGGCAACCAGTAGCCCTCTGAAGCCGTGATGGCCTGGGCTACCGGTAAACCTTGGGCTTGCGCGTAATAACTTACCTGCCCGCCCACTGAGCGACCTTGCATTAACTTGGGGTAGGCTTGCGCCCACTCACCCAACAAATTGCGGGCATGCCCCGCATTGGCCAGCACAAGTTGGTCAAAGACAGCATCTTCTTCCAGGCCCTTCGCATACCACTGCCCCTCTTGCGACGAGATCTCCTGAATGGTGCTGGGTACGCAACGGATGCGCGGGTGGCTCAGCAACGCCTGCAACAAGGGCTCAGGCCTGACGAGCTGGCCACTGCCAAACCAAAGCCCCGCGTGCCGCGGTAATTGCCCCAATCGGTCGGCTATCTGCTCCGGAGACTGCCAAGACGCCCACTCCTCAGGCAAAGCTTGGCGCTGCAGGGCCTGCTGCAAGCGCTGGGCTTGAATCGGGTCTTGAGGCATCACGAATGAGCCGCAGCGCCATGGTCGAGCGTCTTCGTCCAATACTTGCCATCTGTGCAGCGCGCGCAGCACCCCTGCTCTGACCAAACGCGCACGCGTGTCGTCGTCTTGAGACAGCAAAGGCGTAACGGCAACTGCCTTATGCCCCTGATGGGCCGCGCCTAGCCCCCGCTCGAGCACAGGATCGGCCACGGTGACGTCTACCCCCCGATTGGCCAAGCTGCGCGCAACACCCGCACCTGCTGGGCCCGCTCCAATCACCAGCACCTTGCGCGCCGGCGCCATAGGCCCCTGACGGCCCAAGTTTGGGCGTAGCGTCGCCACAGTCATTTCCCGCTTGCCGCACAAACTCGGCGCTTGTGACACGAGAAAGCCCGCATTGCGCAAGTCGCGCCGCACCGGGCCAGCTGTACACCACGTTGCCGCCGTCGCCCCCGGTCTGGACATACGCACCATTTGGCCGAATACGGTGGGGCTCCACATTTGAGGATTCAAACGTGGCGAGAAGCCATCGAGGAAGAAGGCATCCACCCTAGCCTGTGCCTGGGTAGCCATGCGTTCGATACGGCCAAAATACAGGGTGAGCGTCACCGCCCCCGCATCGAATTCCAGTCTGTGGACGCCGGGCAAGAGCAGCGGCCATGCCTGGCTGAGCTGGTGCGCCAGTGGCTGTATGGCCTCGGGCAACTGGGCATTGGCTGCCGCCAGATCAGCTTGCGCAAACGGGTGCGCCTCGAAGGCCAGCACATGCAATCGTGCACTACGCTGGGGATCATCACGCCAAGCCTGCCACAAGGTCAAAAAATTTCGGCCTAAACCAAACCCTGTTTCGCATATGGTGAAAGCCTGCTGCCCTTGCCACCTTTGGGGCAAGCCGTTACCTTGCAGAAACACGTGGCGAGCTTGCGCTATCGCCCCCTGGCGAGCATGGTAAACATCGTGATACTGTTCACTGTAGGGCGTGCCGGTAGCGTCATACACTAGGCGAGCAGGTACCAAGGGCTCGTATAGACTACTCATTTCGGGCTTTCACCTGCCAGCTACGATCGCCCGACATGCCAACACGCATGGCTTGCGCCATCCACGCCAACCTCTGCCGCCCATAGTCTGCCTTCGTCATGCTCCCTTCACCACTACATCTAAGCGAATACCTGAATTGTGCCATTTCGGCCGCCCGCGCGGGCGCGGCCATCCTTCAAACCTATGCCCACCAACAACGCGACGCCCTCGTCATAGACGAAAAAGCCCTGAACGATCTGGTCTCGCAAGCCGACCGCGAGGCCGAGCAAAGCATCGTCGAAGTGTTGCAAGCCGGCACCCCGCAATTCGACATCATTGCCGAAGAAAGCGGCAAGCACCCCGTAGGCGGGCAGGCCACTTGGTATATAGACCCGCTCGACGGCACCACCAATTTTCTGCATGGCATTCCGCACTACGCCGTGTCGATAGGCTTGATCGCCCAGCCTGGCTCACAACTGGCGGGCCAGCCCCCTTTCGCACAAGAGACGCCCGTACTGGCGATTGTCTACGACCCCTGCCGTGAAGAGCTTTTCACCGCTATGTACGGCGTAGGTGCATGGCTCAACGAGCATCGCATTCATTGCTCTGCCACGCCATCGCTCTCTAAAGCGGTACTGGCTACCGGTTTTCCCTTTCGCGATTTCTCATTCGCCGACCAATATCAACCCATGCTCAACGCCGCCATGCGGCGCACGCGCGGCATTCGGCGCATGGGCGCCGCTGCCCTCGACCTTGCATGGGTAGCTTGCGGTCGATTCGACGGCTACTGGGAAATGGGCTTGGCCCCCTGGGACGTTGCCGCAGGCACACTGCTGGTTCAAGAAGCCGGCGGTGTCGCAGCCGATATGCGTCAACAGCACTCCTGGCCCATTAAAGGCGAGCTCTACGCTGGCAACCCTCAAGTCGCTGACGAACTGCTGGCTCTCATCACCCCGCATCTGCGTTGACGGGCGCCTATGCCGCACAGCCAGCTGATTTGATGATACGCTTGTACTGGATGACCCCGCCGCAAACGAGATAAGCATGCAACTGATTGAGCCCCTTCTGGAATGGACCGAAGACATCGCTGCCATACGCCGCGACCTACATGCCCACCCCGAGCTGGCTTACGAAGAAAACCGTAGCGCCGAGGTTGTCGCCCAGGCTTTGCAAAGTTGGGGCGTGGAAGTGCATCGCGGCCTGGGGAAAACCGGGGTAGTCGGCATTATCCATGGGCGCAGCCGCAACGGTAAAGCCGTCGGCCTGCGCGCCGACATGGACGCCCTGCCCATGCAAGAGGCCAATACTTTTGCTCATGCCAGCAAGCACGAAGGCATTATGCATGCCTGTGGGCACGATGGCCACACAGCCATGCTGCTATTGGCCGCGCGCCACTTGGCTGCGCATCGCGATTTCGACGGCACCGTCTACGCCATCTTCCAGCCCGCCGAAGAGGGCTTCAAGGGCGCCCAGCAGATGATAGACGACGGCCTGTTCCGGCTGTTTCCCATGGATACGGTTTACGGCATGCATAACTGGCCGGGCTTGCCTGTGGGCACTTTTGCCGTCCATGACGGCGCCGTCATGGCCTCCAGCAACACCTTCGAGATCATCGTTCGCGGCAAAGGCGCACATGCCGCCATGCCTCATCTGGGCGTAGACCCTATTATGGCGGGCGTGCAACTTGCACAATCACTGCAAACCATAGTTGCTCGCCAAATCGACCCCGTCCAGGCCGTAGTGCTTAGTATCACGCAGTTCCATGCCGGCTCTGCCGACAACGTCATCCCCGACGAGGCCCGCTTGCGCGGCACCGTACGCACGCTGTCCGACGCCAACATAGACTTCGTTGAAAGCCGCATGCAAGCGCTGTGCGAACAAATCGCTCAGGGCATGCAGTGCACCGTGCAGTTCAGCTTTACCCGCAGCTACCCACCCACAGTCAACGACCCCGCCGAAGCAGCTTTCAGCGCCGAGGTTCTGCGCGATCTCGTCGGTGACGAGCAAGTGCTGCGAACTCTGCCGCCCTCCATGGGCGCCGAGGACTTCGCCTTCATGCTGCGCGAGAAACCAGGCAGCTATATCTGGATAGGTAACGGCGACGGCGACCATCGCCTGCCCGGACACGGTATGGGGCCATGCATGCTGCATAACAGTAGCTACGATTTCAACGACGACTTGCTTCCCATGGGGGCCAGCTATTGGGTCACGCTGGCCACGCGCAAGCTGGCTCAGCTGGCTGCGCAACCCGGATAATTCCCTCGGCGCTACGCCCACCTGACCACGCTGCAGCATTTTTTCAAGTTTTTACTGCTGCTACGCTCACACTGACGGCCAGCCAGAGCCAATGTCACGCTAAAATGCTGGGGCCGTTTTTGGCCCTTCTCGGCGGCTCTACGCTGCTTGTCCTTCCCTGCCCTACACGAACCAAGGCCTGCGTATGTCGGATACTCCAGTCCAGCCGGAAGCCCAAGTCATCACCATTCCGCGCCGGCTCGATCCGGAGGACGCTCAACTCGCCCTGCAAAAGCTGCAGTCCATCCTGAAACGCCAAGAAGTCGTCGAAGCGCTGGCCCATCGTCAATACGAAGAAGACGCCAAATCCACACTGCTGGAAGACATCCTGCAGCGGCAGCACGCCACTGAGATTCAGTCGCTGATCAACGACCTGCATCCTGCCGATATTGCCTTCATTCTAGAGTCGCTCCCCGAGCGCGAACGCAAACTGGTATGGCAGTTGGTCGATGCACGTTTCGATGCAGACGTGTTGCTGGAAGTCGAAGACTGGGCTCGAGAGTCGCTGATACGTTCCATGGACCACCAAGACCTGGTGGCCGCCACCGGCACCATGGACACCGACGAGTTGGCCTTTCTGGTGCCCGATCTTCCTCCCGCTGTCGTAGCCGAGGTACAAAAGGGGCTCACAGAAGCCGAACGCGCACAGCTTATCGAAGCCATGGGCTATCCCGAAGACACGGTGGGCGCCATCATGGACTTCGAGATGGTAAGGGTGCGCGAGGACGTCACGCTAGAGGTGGTGTTGCGTTACCTGCGCCGCTTGCAAGAACTGCCCGATCATACCGACCAGATTTTCGTGGTGGATCGCGAGGACCGCCTGCGCGGCATCCTGGCCTTGGCTACGCTGCTGGTCAGTGACCCTGAAAAACAGGTCTCGGAGGTAATGACCACCGACTATCTGTCATTGAATCCTCTTGACTCCGACGCGGACGCGGCGGGTGCTTTCGAACGATACGACCTGGTGTCCGCCCCCGTCACAGACGACAAAAACCGACTCATAGGCCGCGTCACTATCGCCGAGGTGGTAGACGTCATTCAAGAGGACTCGCAAGAGCAAGCCTTATCGCGAGCTGGTTTGCAGGAAGAGGACATCTTTGCTCCCACGCTCAGTGCCCTACGCAACCGCGCGCCCTGGTTGCTGGTCAATCTGTGCACCGCTTCCATCGCGGCTTTCGTTGCGTCGCGCTTCGAAGGCACAGTCAGTCACATCGTCGTACTGGCTTTTCTGATGTCCATCGTCGCGGGCATAGGGGGGAATTCAGGCAACCAAACCATGACCCTGGTGATACGGGCCCTGGCGGTCGGTCGCGTGAACAGCAGCAATCTCTGGCAGTTGGTCAAGCGTGAACTCTTCATCACCTTGTTGGTAGGCCTGTTTGGTAGTCTGGTCGCAGCGGCCTATGCTCGTTTTATCTCCGATTCTTGGTCTATTGCTTTTGTCATGATGGCCGCCATGATCGGCAATATGCTCATAGGCGCCGCCGTAGGCGTCTTGATCCCGCTCATCCGCGACCGCGTTGGCAAAGACCCTGCAATGGGCTCTTCGGTGTTGCTGACCTTTTTTACGGACTCGCTGGGGTTCTTTATTTTCTTGGGGCTGGCTACGCTTTTTCTGTTGTAACACTTAGCTTTGCTCAATGCGCGACAAGGACTCTTGGCTAGGGGAGGTGGTATATAGGCGCGCACCTTAGTCCTTATTCCCCTTTTTAAGAAGGGCTGCTAGACCACCCTGTTTAGCAACAATCAGGTCAACCAGTGCCATCAAATAATCCGCCACTAAGGCTTCAACCTCAGACGGAAGCTCCGCACCTTTGACAGGGCGAACGATACTCATGGTCTGCATCAGGACGGGCTCGACGATGCGCTTAACTGCCAATGTCCCGTTGGCAACCTCGCGTTCCACCGCCCCATAAGGCATGATGGATGCCGCCATGCCTTTCAGGATGATTTCCCGTATGCCCGAGATGGAACGCATTTCGTAGGCAATGTCGACGACCAGCCCGCGCTCGTTGGCCGCCTGCTCCAGCGTCAGCCTGCCGACGTCGCGCTTGCTGCCGAACGCCATCGTGCACGCCACGGCCTGCTCCAGCGTAACAACCTCGCCAGGCGGCGCCTGGTCGGCATGAGTGACCAGCAGCAACTCTTCGCTCATGACGGGAATAGCGCGCACGTTTGAGCTTTCCGCCACGCTATAGGCAAAGGCGACATCCAGTTCACGGCTCTCCACCGCGTCGACCAGAGCGAAGCTGGGATCCTCGCGCAGTGAAAACGAGAAGCCCGGCAACTGCTGCGAGGCCGAAACAATGGCCTCAGTGCCGACCAGCAGCACCAAGCTGGGCGGTAGCCCCAGCGACAGATAGCGCGTCGCCGCCTGCCCCAGACTGGACACATCCAGATAGGTTTGCTCCAGCAGACCCAGTATGGCGCTGATGCGCCCGTACAGCAACTCACCCGCTGGCGTCGGCCCAACACCGCGCGGATGGCGCTGCAGCAGAGCAACGTGGAAGGCGGCCTCGAGTTGCCGCATGTTCAGGCTGAGAGCGGGTTGGGCTATGTGGAGTTGCTCAGCCGCCCGCGTGATACTGCCCGTTTCTATGATCTTGGAAAAATAGCGCAACTGGCGCAAGGTTATCGCCGCCGTTCTCATTCTTACCTCGGGAGACACGATACGCCCGTGACAGATGCGGCGTTCCGGTTCTCCTTCCCGCACTACGGCTGATGTCATTGCTCAGTCAGTAGCGCTTGCTGCAACAGGGACAGATGCACAGACTGCGCCGTTCGTTTCCACAGGTTCCATGCCCTGTCCGACTGCCCTTCGGTCGACAGGGCGGCGGCACGCGTCTCGGCCTCAGATAGGAAAATGATTTCTCCCAGTTGGCTAGCCTGCGCCTGCGTACGGGCATTGATTTCAGTATATACGGCCCGAAACACTGCGTGCCTAAGGGAATCCCCCACTGCCGTGGAACCATGTCCGCGCATCAGCACAACCGCATTGGTCCCCAGCGTCCCGGCCAGTGCGGCTCCAAGCGCCTGATCGGTAATCAGCAAATCCGTGCCGTCGCCCGCCACATCCCGTATGTCGAATATCGGCGGCTGCACGCCGACGAAGGCCGCCATATGGCAGACTGCCCGGAAAGGCGACTGCTTGATGACGCCGAACGGCACCACAGAGGGAGAATGACTATGAACCACGGCCATCACCTCGGGGCGTGCCTTGTATATCTCGCCGTGGATGAAGCGTTCGAGATAGACTGAGCGTCCGTCGGCATTCATGGGCCGGCAGTCCAGGTCGAAGGCGATGATGTCCTGTTCGGTCACCAGACCCGGCGCCATATTGCGCGCCATGAGGAAACAATCCCCGCGTGTCGCGTGGCGCACGCTGACGTGGCCGAAGGCGTCCACCACTCCCTGGGCATACAGGATATGGTTGGCCGTCACCAGTTCGGTAACCTGCTCCGCAATCAAAAGGTCCGCGCCTACCGCGCCGCTATCGGCAACGATCTGCGCAATGTCCCCATGGCTCTTATCACACATGACTGCTCCTCTGTTGCACTTGAATTCTCAAACGCGCTGGGCCTGGTACCAGTCCAGTATTTCCGAACCGGTGGCGAACCAGACATCGCCCTTGTCCCTGATGTACTGCAACGCTCGGTCGAAGGGTTTGCTGCGATGAGGATGACCGATCAGGAAAGGATGAATGGAGATCGCCATAACGCGCGCGCCGTGCTGTGCGTCCTCGTGCAGCACATCAAAGGTGTCGCAGATCATCTTGGCGAACTGTTCGCCGCTTTGCTTCAGGTCGAGGAAGGCGGGGATGTCGTTGATCTCTATCGCGTACGGCAGGGAAGTCAAGGTACCTTGCTTTACCTTCATCGGATAGGGCTGTTCATCGTTGACCCAGTTCGCCGTATACTCGATACCCGCCTCGGCCAGCAGATCCGGCGTATTGACCGTTTCGCTCAGCGCCGGGCTCAGCCACCCGCGCGGTCGTGTGCCGCTGGCCTGATGGATGGTGTCGATGACGTGCCGGATCAGCTCACGCTCCTCTTCCTCCTCCATGCGTGTGACCATCTGGGAGTTGTTGCGGCCATGCGCCATCCACTCCCAGCCGGACTCATTGCCAGCCTGTATCAGCTGCGGATAAAAGCCGCAGACATCCGAATTCAGCGCGGCTGTGCCGCGTATGCCATGCTTGTTCATGACATCCAGCATGCGCCAGAAGCCCACGCGCGGGCCATAGTCGCGCCATGAGTAATTCAGCACGTCCGGCACCAGCCCCGTCGTCACTGCCGTAATGGAAGTGGAGGGCCGGTCGAACAGAAAATGCTCGACGTTGGGTATGACCCATACCGCCACGCGGGCGCCGTCCGGCAAAGTCAGTCTGGGGCGTCCGACAATCGGCGAGTAATCGAATCGATTGGGTTCTTGCATGAGGTCTCCTCCTGATTGATATTGGTTCAATGCTGCGGGCGGGTCTGGCCACCTTGCAGGCCGTCCAGGTACTCCAGCACTTCCTGCGTACCGACGACGTCGCAATACTTGGCTTGCAGATCGAACAGGCTTTGTTCATGGGCGGCCTTGGAGCGGTCATTGACAGCATCGCGCACCACGATGGGACGAAAGCCGTTCTGCACGGCGTCCACCGCCGTGCCCCGCACGCAGCCACTGGTCGTGCAGCCGGTGATCAGCACCGTATCGCAGCCGTGTGCCACCAGCCGGGACAAAAGATCCGTGCCGAAGAAACACGAGGCGTACTTCTTCACGATCAGAGCGTCGCCGGCCTCATGATGAAGGCGCAGATCCAGCTCCACCGCCGGCGTGCCGCTGCGCAGCGTAGCCGCCCCCTTCTGCTTGAGCACCCAGACACCGCCATCCTTCAACCCGGCATCGTCATACGCTGTCGTCGTGAAGAACAGTGGCACGCCGTTGCGGCGGCAGGCGTCTATCAACTGATTGGTCGCCGCCACCTCTGCATCCAGATTGGATCCCAGAGGCATATCGGGATCCGTGAACGCCCGGATGATGTCCACGATCACCAGGGCTGGCCGTTGGCCGAAACCCATGATTTGACCAAACCCCCGTTGGCGGAAAAATTCTTCATCCGTCACTACCTGATCGCTTTTCACAAGCTATCTCCCGAGTTCAAAGCGGACCGCCAAGGCATGGCTTGCCGCAACTGATACATGCGCATACGCAGATGCGCGCCATCTATGATCGCCACGATCAACAGGACGAGTCCCGTCACCACGTCGTGGACGAAAGGTGCTGCCCCCAGGGCGGTCAGCCCCGTTCTCAGCACGCACAGAACCAGCACTCCCGCGGCTATCCCCAGGGGGCGGCCAACGCCGCCGGACAGGGATACGCCGCCAAGTATCGCCGCCACGATCGCAGCGACCAGTATGTCCGCCGAGCCGCCGGAAGGCGTCGCCGACGACAGGCCATAACTGAGCAAGGCCCCCGTCAGTGCCGCCAGCAGCCCCGACGCGGCGAACACCCCCGTCATCAGACGAGCCGGATTGACGCCGGCCACCAGAGCCGCCTTGCGGTTGCCGCCGGCCGCGACCAGATCGCGGCCGGAGCGCGTGACGGCCATCCAGCAGGCAGCCAGGACGAACAGCACCAGAACCGTCAACGAGCGCAGCGAGAACACCCCCAGCAAGGGCGCGTTCATGGCCATGGCGACGTCCATGTGCTCGAACGGAATCGTCTTGTTGCCCGTCAGCACATAAGCCAGCCCCATCCAGGTCAGCAGGCCGCCGAGGCTGACCGCGACGGAGCTCAGCCCCAGGCGGTTGATCAACTGGGCCTGCAGCACCCCGCCCAGCGCGCCGACCAACATGGCCGCAGCCACACCCAGCCATACCGACTCGCCGCTGCACAACACGGCAACGCAGCCACCCAGACCTACCATGCCCGCAACCGACAGATCGAACTCCCGCATGATCATCGTCAGTCCCAGGCCCAGCGCCACCAGCCCTACCGTCGCAAAGTGCTGGAGAACGCTGTACAGCGTGCGGGCCGAAAAGAAGCCTTCGATGCCGACGAGCAGCGCAAACGCCAGGACGACGGCGACCAGCAGGCAGTAAGGCCGCGTGGCCCGATTGTGCAGCCGAGAGAACCATGGATGCTTCATTTCGCCCCCTTGTACTGAATGACGATGGCCAGCAGTACGATGATGCCAATCAGCAGATATTGGTATTGGGTATCCAGACCATGCAGCAGCAACAGGCTCTGGAGCACGGCGATGACCAGACCGCCGATCAAGGTGCGCAGCACCGAGCCGCTGCCGCCGCCGATCGCGGTGCCGCCCACCAGCACCGCCGAGATCGCGCTGTAGTCTAGGCCTATGCCGTACTCCATCGTGCCCGAACCGAAGCGTGCGGCCACCAGCACCCCCGCCACGCCGGCGCACAATCCAGCGACGCCGTAGCTGGCCGCCAGGCAGCGCACGACCGGCAGCCCGGCCACCGCCGCCGCGTCGGCATTGGAGCCGATCAACACCACCTGATGGCCGAAGCGCGTACGGCGCAGTGCCCAGTGGCTGCATGCGGCAACGAGCAGCAACACGAACAGCGACACCGGCACACCGCCCACTCGCTGCCTGAAGAACACCAGCGTATCTCCCGCCGCGTAAAGACTCTGGCCCTGGCTCAGGTACTGGGCGACGCCGCCCAGCAGAGTCAAGGCAGCAATGCTGACGATCAGCGAATTGGCGCGAAACACGCCTATCAGCCAACCCTGCAAGGCCGAATAGAGCACCGCGAAGGACAAGCCCGCCGACAACGCCGCCCCCATGCCCAGCGCCGAGTAATGGGCCGTGATCATCGACGTCGCCGCGCAGGTCGCTCCCAGCGCGAACGACATGACGTTGCCCGACATCGTGATGAAGGTCATACCGACGGCCACGCAGCCGATCAGCGACAGCGTGCCCGCCAGAGCCACCAGATTCGGTACGCTGAAAAAGCCCGGCGTCGCCATCGCCGCCGCCAACAACAGCCCCCCCGCCCATGCGGGCAGGCTGTGCATCAGACGGCGTGAGCGCAGGCCGGGCCGCGCAACCTGGGCGGGCAAAACACGCGAAGACGGACTCATGCCGCTACCTCCTCGACATGAGTAATGTCTGCCAGCACCCTGGCCGCGCTGATTCCAGCGCCGTCGTACTGTCCGACCTGTCGGCCTCGGTACAAAGTCACGACGCTATCCGCCATGCCGACGACCTCTTCAATATCGGTGGACATCATGACGATGCCGTAGCCCTGCGCACATAGCTGGCGCATCAAGGCATAGATATCGGCGCGAGCGCCCACATCAACGCCGCGCGTCGGCTCGCTCATCAGCAGCACCCCCCGTCGCTGTGCCGTGATAGACCGCCCCACGGCAATCTTCTGCTGATTGCCTCCGCTCAGATCACCTGCCGTCGTGGCCAGGCGCCGCACGTCCAGAGCCACTTCCCCACAACGGCGCAGCGCTTGCTCGCGCATGGCCGCCGACGAGACGATACCGAAGCGGCTGACGGTTTCCAACTGGGTGGCCAGCAGATTGGTCTGCACCGGCAGGCTCAGGAATACGCCTTCCGCCGCGCGGTCTTCGGAGACGAACCGGATATTGGCCGCCAGTGCCCGGCTTACCGCCCCCAGGGGTACCACCTGTTCCTGCACTCTTACTTCGCCGGTAGCGTCGTACACCAGCCCCGCCAGGGCGCGCAAGGCCTCGGTGGCGCCCGAACCTATCTGTCCGGCCAGGCAGACGACCTGCCCCTGCATGACGGTAAAGGACAAGCCATGCACTGCGCCGGGCACGCGCAGATCCCGTACCTGCATAGCGGCGCGCTTTCCCTGGGCTGCGGCGGGCGGGTACATCTGCCCCAGCTCGCGCCCCAGCATCATTCGCACCAATGCGTCCCTATCGACCTCGCCGACCTCGAAAGTGCCTACTTCCCGGCCGTTGCGCAGCACCGTCACCGTATCGCAGATCTCGAAGACCTCCGCCAGCCTGTGCGTGATGAAGATGATGGCGTGGCCGGCCGCCTTCAACTGGCGCAAGGCGCCGAACACTTGCTCGATCTCGTTGTCGCTGAGCGTCGCCGTGGGTTCATCCAGGATCAGCACCCTGGCCTTGCGCGTCAGCATGCGCGCAATCTCCAGCAGTTGCCTCTGCCCTAGCGACAACGCGCCAGCCAGTACGTCCAGATCTAGATCGTTCAGGCCCACCGTATCCAGAACCTCCCGTGCCTGCCGCCTGAGCGCGGCGCGGCGATGCAGCAACGGCACCTCGCGATGCCCCAGCCAGAGGTTGTCCAGCACGGACAGCTGCGGCACGATGCTCAGCTCCTGCGAGACGAAGGCGACTCCAATCGCCTGGGCGTCCTGCGTTCCGTTCAGAACCGTGCTTTGGCCGGCGATACGGATCTCTCCCGCATCGGGCTGATACAGACCGGTAAGGATCTTGACCAGCGTGCTCTTGCCCGCGCCGTTTTCTCCGCACAAGGCGCGCACCTCGCCTGGGTTTACTGAAAAATCCAGCGCATCCAGCACACGGATGGGGCCAAAGGACTTCGCCAGCCCCTTGGCCTCGATGATTGCCGTCTTCATCATGCCCGTACTCAGAAGGTGCAAGGCGCCGCGTAGTCGTCCAGGTTGTCCCGAGTGATGACCGCCACCTCGAGATAATTGTGCTTGGGCACGGGCTTGCCGCTGAAATGGGCCGCCACGGTGTCCACCGCCGCCTTGCCCGTGCGGGTAGGCATCTGCGTAGCCGTGCTGTACTGCTCACCCTGGCGGATATGGTCAACGCCGAACTTCATGCAGTTCGAACTGACCACGATGACCTGACCGGGCGCCGTCCCCAGCGCCACCCCCGCCGTCTTGGCAGCCAGAATAGCGCCATGCGCGACGTTGTCGGCCATGCCGTAAATGGCGTCCAGCCCGCCCTGCGCCGAGAAGCGCGCGTACAACTGTCCGGCGATGCGTTCACTGGCTGCCGTATCCCACTTCGCATCCTCGGTCGCCACGACCTCGATCTGCGGATGGCGGGCCAGGGCCTCCTTGAAGCCGGCCAGCCGGCGCGGCGCAACCCCTTCGGCCAGCGAACCCGTGATCAGCGCCACCTTGGGCTTGTCACGCCCTTCCAGGGCCTTGGCCAGGGCTTCGCCCGCCGCCTGTCCCAGTTCGGTGTGATTCTCGCCGATGAAGGACTCGTACAAGGCTTCGTTTCCGTCCGCCACCGGGGAGTTGATGAGAAATACCGGCACCTTCATCTGCTTGGCCGTCATCAGGGCCGGCAGAATCCCGCGTTCGCTTGCTGCCGTGATCAACAGCGCGTCGTAGCCTTGCGCGATGGCATCGCTGACCTGCTGGCTTTGCAAGGCCGCGTCATACGGGCTGGACAGCACCGTCACCGACATGCCCAGCGCCTGGGCCTCGGCCTGCACGGTCGAAGCCAGTTTGGCCAGGAAGGGATTGCTGGTCGGCAAGGTCAGGTATGCCAGCTTCTTGCCTTGCAGTGAGGGTTGCGCCTGCACCACCGCCACGCCCGAGGTCGCCAGCGCTAAGGCAAGCGCCACGGAAATCCGCTTGAATAATTTCATCTGTCCGCTCCTTGTTCTCATCGTCATGAAGGTTCCGCTACGCCCTTCCAGGGGCGCTCGGCCTTGCATGAATTGGAGCATTCATCAGCATCATGCGTCTAATACAATCTATCGACCCTTACTCATACATTTTTATAGCTAACGGGGTAACCCTAAGCCCCAATCTGCAGGCTCCAAACACAAGGGAGTACCCTGGGAAGAAAGCTTATTTGGGGCGATAGCCCCATGCCAGCTCCGCTTTACCATACAGGCGCGTGCACATTTGCTGCACGCCATGCCCGAAAAGCCCGCAAGCCAGGGCAGACAACGCGGCGCCCACCATGTCTATAGGCCAATGTACGCCTACAAACACCCTGGCCCAGGCCAACACGCACCCCAACAAGAAAACCGCGAAACTTAGACGCCATTGTCCGCGCAGCCCGCATACCACCGCCAACAACCAGACAAAGGTGGCGTGGCTGCTGGGCATGGAATGACTGCTGGCATGTTCTATTAAAGAAGGGCCCCAGCCCGCGTCAAATGGTCGGGCATGGAAAGCAAAGTCGCTTATCGAGTCTTTGACAAACCGGGACGCCACGCAAGCGGCTGCCACTGCCACCATGCAGCTGTAGTCGCGTTTCCGGATGATATATGCCAGCACCAGCACACCGGCCACATAGGCAGGCAACTCTGCCAGCCACTGACCGGCCAGAACCAAAGCGTGGGGCGATTCACTCGTACCGCGCATCAGCGCAAATGCGATGACATTCCAGAACGATAAAAAGTCGTACACGGGCAGCCTCCAACATTGAGCCCCTTGCCACCATGGCATTGAACCGCGTTGCACGCCAATGCAATCCGGTGGAGCAGCCATAAAAAAGAGCCGGTAAACCGGCTCTCTGGATATACTTCAGGCAAGCTTGCCGTGGCAATGCTTGTACTTTTTACCGCTACCACATGGGCAAGCGTCGTTACGCCCGACTCGTGGCAAGTCATCACCCGCCGGTTGCTCGGGGATGCCAGGATCGGCACCACTGAGCGCATCGTCGTAATCGGCGTGATGGAAGGACACGTTCTCAAGCTCGGCTGGAATGGGTTCTGCTGCTTGCTCAGGCGATTGGATCTGGACGGTGAGCATCACTTTGATGACGTCGTCGCGGATGCGGTCAAGCATGGACGAGAAGAGCTCGAAGGCTTCGCGCTTGTATTCCTGCTTGGGGTCTTTCTGGGCATAACCGCGCAGATGAATGCCTTGACGCAAGTGGTCAAGCGCTGACAAGTGACCACGCCAATTGGTGTCGATCGCCTGCAAGAGCACTGAACGTTCGAACGGCGCCCAGTTTTCTTGACCGACCAAGGCGACTTTCGCTTCGTAGATGCGCTTGCCTTCGGCCTGGATGCGTTCGAGCAGATCTTCGTCGCTAAGGTTGGGCTCGTTTTCGAGCATTTCTACCAGCGGCAGCACCAAACGCCAATCGGATTCCAGAATGGCCTGCAAACCTGCCAAGTCCCACTGCTCTTCCATGCTTTGTTCGGGCACGTAGGTGCGCATTACGTCGGCAAGCGCGGCATTGAGCAGATTGCGTATGGTTTCAGAGACATCAGCCGACTCAAGCACTTCGTTACGTTGCCCGTACAGCACCTTGCGCTGATCGTTGGAAACGTCGTCATACTGCAGCAGCTGTTTGCGCATATCGAAGTTACGTGCTTCGACCTTACGCTGAGCGGACTCGATGGAGCGTGTCACCATGCGCGCCTCGATGGGCTCGCCTTCGGGCAAACGCAGGCGCTCCATGATGGCGCGTACACGGTCGCCCGCAAAGATGCGCATCAGTTGGTCTTCGAGAGACAGATAAAAACGCGAGGAGCCCGGGTCGCCTTGACGCCCTGCGCGGCCACGCAGCTGGTTATCGATACGGCGGGACTCATGGCGCTCGGTACCAATGATACGCAGCCCGCCCGCCTGCTTGACGGCCTCGTTGATTGGCTGCCACTCGGTGCGCACTTGCGCGATGCGTTCAGCCTGCTGCTCAGCCGTGAGGGAAGCATCAGCGCGGATCAGGTCGATCTGCTTTTCTATGCTGCCGCCCAGAACAATATCGGTACCCCGGCCCGCCATATTGGTGGCGATGGTAATGCGACCTGGCTTACCGGCTTCCGCAACGATTTCAGCCTCGCGGGCGTGTTGCTTGGCATTGAGTACGTTGTGAGGGAAACCCGCTTTGTTGAGCGCCTCGGAAAGCCGTTCGGAGTTCTCGATACTGGTGGTACCCACCAATACGGGTTGACCCCGCTCGTGGCAATCCTTGATGTCAGCAAGAATGGCATTGTATTTTTCGGCGTCGGTTTTGAAGACCTGATCGTTTTGATCTTGACGCGCCATCGGCCGGTTGGTGGGGATCAGGACGGTTTCCAGGCCATAAATTTCTTGGAACTCGTAGGCTTCGGTATCGGCCGTACCCGTCATCCCTGCCAGCTTCTCGTACATGCGGAAGTAATTCTGGAAGGTGATGGACGCCAAGGTCTGGTTTTCGTGCTGAATGGTCACGCCTTCTTTGGCTTCGACCGCCTGATGCAGGCCGTCGGACCAACGACGCCCGGACATCAGACGACCGGTGAACTCGTCAACGATGACGACTTCGCCATCTTGCACCACATACTGCTGATCGCGATGAAAGAGGTTGTGCGCACGCAATGCCACCATCAGGTGGTGTATAAGCGAAATATGGCGCGGATCGTAAAGGGACTCGCCTTCGGGCAACAAACCTTGGGAAGCCAACACCTGTTCGGCCCTGATCATCCCCGCTTCGGAGAGGTGAACCTGCTGGCCTTTCTCGTCAACCCAGAAATCGCCCTCGGGCTCGGGTTCTTGAGGTTTGGGCTCGCTTTCCATGCGTGTCAGCATGGGTGCCACTTGGTTCATGCTCACGTACAGCTCGGTGTGGTCTTCGGCTTGGCCGGAGATGATCAGCGGCGTGCGCGCCTCGTCGATGAGGATGGAGTCGACCTCGTCGACTATGGCAAATGACAGCTGGCGCTGGCGACGGTCCTGTGCGCGATATTCCATGTTGTCGCGCAGGTAATCGAAACCGAATTCGTTGTTGGTGCCATAGGTGATGTCGGCTTGGTAGGCAGCGAGTTTTTCTTCTTGTTGCTGCTGCGGAACCACCACACCGGCACTCATGCCCAGGAAACCATAAAGGCGGCCCATCCAGTCGGCATCGCGGCGGGCAAGATAGTCGTTGACGGTAACAACGTGAACGCCTTTGCCTGCCAGGGCATTCAGGTAGACAGCCAGCGTGGCCATCAGGGTCTTGCCCTCGCCCGTGCGCATCTCGGCAATTTTGCCGTTATGCAGGGCTATGGCCCCCAGCATCTGTACATCGAAGTGCCGCATGCCAAACACACGCTTGCTGGCCTCTCGCACGACAGCGAAAGCTTCAGGCAAGAGTTCATCCAGCGAGGCACCCTTGGACAGCCGCTGTCGAAACTCTGTAGTCTTGGCCGTCAGCTGTTCGTCGGTAAGCGCCTGCATCGCCGGCTCAAGGGCATTGATGCGCGCAACCTGTTTGCGGTACTGCTTGAGAATGCGGTCATTACGACTGCCGAGAAGTTTTTTGAGCAGAGAAACCATTCTATTTATTCAGCGCGGGATCGGTACGAACTCTTCACCGGAAGGGCCCGCGATCCATTCCCAGGTGGGTGGAAGCAGCAAATCAGCCAAAACATCAAACGAGGCAGTTTAACGCACCTTGGCTACTTCGATAGTAGGCCCAGCAGATGCAGCGACCAACGCTTGCGCAGGCTGCTGTTTCTCCAGGAAGAGCATGGGGTCCAAGGCCCTGCCTTGAACCCGCACTTCGAAATGCAGATGGGCGCCAGTGACGCGCCCGGTTGCCCCCACCTTGGCGATCTGCTGGCCTTTTTCGACGAGATCACCCGCCTTGACCAGAAGCTTGGAGGCGTGCGCATAGCGAGTGACAAGACCGTCGCCGTGCCGCACGTCGACTGTGAGCCCGTAACCGGACTTATAGCCCGTATCGGCCACCACGCCAGCCGCTGCCGCGTGAATGGGCGTACCATAAGGCGCAGCAAAATCCACTCCTTCGTGCAGTATTTTGTGCCCCAGAATAGGGTGACGGCGCCAACCAAAAGGGGAGCCAGGGTCCATGCCTGCGATAGGCATGTGGGTGGGCACGGTCAGGGCCATACCGGCACGACGCGCCAAAGCAGAGTCCACTAGCGAAAACCATTCTTTGCGTTTGCTGACGCGCATGCGCAAAACGTCAAGCCAATCGCCCATGCCTGCTACGGGATCAGAGGGCCAGGTATCGCCTGGGCTCCATAAAGTGGACAGCGACGCTGGCGCCATACCCATTGCCCCCATATCGGCAAAACCTTCAAAATCGGGTTCCAGGGTATCGAGGCCCGCTGCGCCCGCAATGCGTTCGCTAAGGGTTTCAAGCTCTATCATGCGGGCCTGCAGGTCTCCCATTTTGGAGGCCAACATGCCTACGTGGCCGGGCATATAGCTAGGATCGGGTGTCGAGACGGAAGCTACCGTAGCGACGCTGGGCTGGAAGGCCGTATGCCGCGCTTGCACCCAGGCCCCTGCCATGGCCGATAGGCACAAGGCAGCAGCCGACAAAGTCAGCACCACGGACATATGCCACCCTTTGGCGGTAGAATCCGAGATGTGGGCTTTCGTTATGAAGACTCTCACTTTTTGTTCCAATATTGAGACTGCTGTGACCAACACCCGCCACCGTCAAACCGCTCCTGCGGTCGGTCGTACGGCCATAGACTGGCTGGGGCACGATGCCCACGGCGCCAATGTTCTGGCCACAGCAAATCAAATGCTGGCCATGGAAAAAGCCGCGCGGTGCCTGATGCCCCCCGCTTTAGGGAAGACATGCCACGTGGCCAAACTGGACAGACAGCAATTAACCCTGGTGGTTCCGGGGGCTGCCCATGCCTCGCGCTTGCGGCAATTTACGCCTCGCATCCTTGCCGGTTTGGCCGCCAGCGGATGGAACCTTAACGAAATTATCGTCAAGATACAAGCTGATATCTCGCGCAGCGAGACAATTCCGCGCCCCGGCAAGCAGGCCAACCCACTGGGTCAGCCTGGTCTGCTTGCGTTCTCGGTGTTGCGCGAACAATTACCCGAAGGCCCGTTGGCCGATGCCATTAGCCGCTTGCTTGAGCGGCACGGCAACACCCCCAGCTAAACCGATCAGGACTCAGACCAGTTGCCAGTCGGTGGTGAAAGCCTTGGGCGCTTGCGCCGGAGAGTCGTAGGTAACGATTTCCCAGGCGTCTTGAGTGTCCAGCAGGGTGCGCGCCAACTTATTGTTAAGCGCATGCCCTGACTTGCAGGCCACATAACGAGCCACCAGCGGCTTACCTATGAGGTAAAGGTCGCCAATGGCATCAAGGATTTTGTGTTTGACGAATTCGTCGTCGTAACGAAGGCCGTCGCTGTTCAATACGCGGTATTCGTCCATCACAATGGCGTTATCCAGACTACCGCCACGCGCCAGGCCGGCGGCGCGCAAGGCCTCGACTTCGCTGACGAAACCGAAGGTACGCGCTCTGGCAATAGCCTTGGTGTAGGAATCTGTGCCAAAGTCGACTTCGGCGAAACTCGCCGTGGACTTGATAGCCGGATGCTGAAAATCGATGGAAAACGACAGAGCGAAACCGTCGTAGGGTTCAAGACGCGCCCATTTAAGGTTGTCGCCTTCACCTTCGCGCACTTCGATAGGTTTGAGTACGCGCAGAAATTTTTTGGCCACGGGCTGCTCTTGCAGACCGGCCGAACGCAGCAGGTAGACAAAAGTGCCGGCGCTGCCATCCATGATGGGCACTTCTTCGGCAGTAAGGTCTATGTGCAGATTGTCTATACCCAGCCCAGCCAGTGCCGACATCAGGTGTTCGACAGTGGAAACGCGTACATTGCCCTTTTGCAACACAGAAGCCATGCGCGTATCGCCCACCCCAAAAGCCTGGGCGGGAAGATCGACAACCTCGGGCAGATCGATACGGTGAAAAACTATCCCCGTATTGGGCTCGGCTGGCCTAAGCGTGAGTTCGACTCGCTTGCCGGAGTGCAGCCCAACGCCTTTGGTGCTGATGACGCGTTGAATGGTGCGTTGACGTAGCATGATAAATAGGTAAGACAGGGCGCCTCAAAATTGTGCGCCGCGACAATCATTGTAACCCGATATGGCCGGCGGCGCTGCAGCCCGGGCAGAAGGCGGCGGCTTACGCCGCTGCCTTCTAGAGAGAGTCGAAACAACTGATTTAGTTCCCTGGAAGCCCCCATACAGCGCTTCCAGAGCACCAGGTTCAGTCAGCCTGCTTACGCAGGAAAGCCGGGATATCGAAGTGATCCATGCCCGCTGTTTCCAGGGCGCGCACTTGTGCAGAAGCCTGACCGCGGGGGTTGCGGATAACGGCCGGCACATCGGCGTGGCTGAAGTCGTGGCCGCCTACCATCGCAGGCATGTTGTCCGTGCCTGTACGCAGCTGCTCGGCTGACTGGGGAACCAGCTGAGGACGCGCATTGGCACGGCCCAGGCCCGTTGCCACCACCGTTACACGCAGATTGTCGCCCATGGCTTCGTCGTAAGCCGTACCGTAAATAACGGTAGCGTCTTCTGCGGCAAAACCACGGATGGTGTCCATGATCTCGCGCGTTTCACGCATTTTCAGCGTGCGGCTGGAAGTGATGTTCACCAACATACCGCGCGCACCATGCAAGTCCACGCCTTCGAGCAGCGGGCAAGCGATGGCTTGTTCAGCAGCCACACGGGCGCGGTCAGCGCCGGCGGCGACGGCTGTGCCCATCATGGCTTGGCCTTGCTCGCTCATGATGGTTTTGACGTCTTCGAAGTCAACGTTAACGTTGCCTTCGACATTGATGATCTCAGCAATACCCGAGCAAGCATTGTGCAAAACATCATCTGCGGCCTTGAAGCAGTCTTCCTGGGTGGCGTCGTCGTCCATCAGGTCGTAAAGGTTCTCGTTGAGCACCACGATAAGCGAATGCACGTGTTTGCCCAACTCGGAAATCCCTTCTTCTGCCATGCGCAGGCGCTTGCTACCTTCAAAAGAGAAGGGTTTGGTCACCACGCCTACAGTCAGAATGCCCAGCTCTTTGGCCACTTCAGCCACGACGGGGCTGGCACCGGTACCCGTACCGCCGCCCATGCCTGCCGTGATGAAAACCATGTTGGCGCCGTTGAGCGCAGCACGGATTTCCTCGCGTGCGGTTTCTGCGGCAGCGCGACCTTGCTCGGGCTTGGCGCCAGCGCCCAGACCCGTACGACCCAGGCGAATCTGTACAGGCGCTTCGCTGCTGGCCAGCGCTTGGCTATCGGTGTTAGCGCAAATGAACTCCACGCCCTGAATACCCGAACGAATCATGTGCGAAACGGCATTGCCGCCCGCACCGCCAACGCCCACCACCTTGATCACGGTGCCGTTGGAGTTGGTGTCTAGCATCTCGAATTTCATCATCTTTGACTCCCTCTCATTAACCATAAAACCAAAAATATTGGATCTCCCGTTACTGCAATTTTTCCGGGGACATCTCAAGCGGAACGCCAACACGGTTCGCCTTCCGCTTGAAACCTCCCCAGCAGGACGAGTCACCCCGCCCGTCCTGGAAGGCACGAAGGTTTTAATTCATGAACCATTCCTTCATGCGTGCCAGCAGGCTTTTCACACTGCCTGTCTGTTGCGCCACCTTGCGACCGCGCGCCTTTTGCAAGCGCGCTTCGGTCAACAAGCCCATCACCGTTGAGAAGCGTGGATTACGCATCACATCGGCCAAACTGCCTTCATACGCCGGGACAGCGACTCGCACCGGCTTGAGGAACACATCCTCGGCCAGTTCGACGATGCCCGGCATCATCGAGGTTCCACCTGTCAGAACAACGCCTGACGAGAGCAGGTCTTCATAGCCGGATTCGCGCACAATCTGCTGCACGAAGGTAAACAACTCTTCGACACGGGGTTCTATCACCGCCCCCAAAGCCTGGCGTTTAACATGCCGGTTGGGGCGGTCGCCCAAGCCAGGCACCTCGATGTATTCGTCTGCGCCAACCAGCACTTGCTTGGCAATACCGTGGCGCAACTTGATCTCTTCAGCATCCGGCGTAGGTGTACGCAGCATCGCAGCGATGTCGCTGGTCACTTGGTCACCCGCGATAGGGACGACCGCCGTATGGCGTATGGCGCCGCCCGTGTAGATGGCGACATCCGTCGTACCGCCTCCGATATCCACCAGCACCACGCCCAACTCTTTCTCGTCGGCAGTCAGGCAGGCTTGACTGGAGGCCAGCGGCTGCAGAATGAGGTCTTGCACCTCAAGCCCGCAACGACGCACGCATTTAATGATGTTCTGCACCGCGCTGACGGCACCGGTAACGATGTGCACGCGCACTTCCAGGCGCAAACCACTCATGCCTATGGGCTCACGTATATCCTCTTGAGAGTCAACGATGAACTCCTGCGTCAGCACATGGAGCACTTGTTGATCGGTGGGGATATTGACGGCCTTGGCCGTTTCGATCACCCGCGCCACATCGCCAGCCGTCACTTCCTTATCCTTGACTGCCACCATGCCGCTAGAGTTGAAGCTGGCGATATGGCTACCCGCGATGCCTGTGTAAACTTCGCGGATTTTGCAGTCTGCCATCAACTCAGCCTCTTCCAGCGCGCGCTGGATGGAGTTGACCGTGGCCTCGATGTTGACCACGACGCCTTTGCGCATGCCCTGCGATTCGTGCTGTCCCAGCCCGATCACTTCGAAGCGCCCTTCCGGCAGGCTCTCGGCCACCACGGCCACTACTTTGCTGGTGCCGATATCGAGCGCAACGATCAAATCCTTGATATCTCGGGTCATGATGTTTTATCTGTTGGTAGAAGTAGAGACAGGAGCCAAGGTCACCGCGAAGCCATTGGCATAACGTAAATCGGCACTGCTGACAGCGCGACCATCCAGACGACCCGCCAAGGTGGGCCAGCTCTGTACAAAGCGTTGAATACGCGTGGCGAAAGGCAGTGCCCCTGATCGGCCATGCGGGTCTGCCACATCCGCCGCTGGGTCGCGCCCCAAGTTCAGACGCATGCCATCAGCAAGCTCCACGGACCAGGCATAACGAGGACTCAACGACACCTCGCTTACCCTGAAACTCAAGGGAGCGAACCAGCGCGCCAGTTCAGCGTAACGTTGCACGACCAGCCGTTCGGA
The DNA here is from genome assembly GCF_020539505.1 of Mesopusillimonas faecipullorum. Classification (GTDB taxonomy): domain Bacteria; phylum Pseudomonadota; class Gammaproteobacteria; order Burkholderiales; family Burkholderiaceae_B; genus Mesopusillimonas; species Mesopusillimonas faecipullorum. The sequence goes on from NZ_JACDXW010000001.1 coordinate 507,648, forward strand.
GTTTTCGGGTCCAAAGAAATGCGGCAATTGGGCGTCATCAGCAAGCTCACCCTGGTTGGCGCGGAACGCCTCGCCCCAGGTATTGATCATCTGGTCTTCATTCCACAAGGCCAGAGGCTGATGCTCTTCGATTTGCACGTGTAGCGTGTTGGGCCATATTCGCCGCACCTGCACCTGACGAACCCAAGGAACGGTTTCGAACAACTGCCGCACGCTGTCCAGATCAGTGGAAAAGAAGTTGCCCAGTTCTCTGCCGGCAATCGTCGCACGCACCGTTGTGGGAGAAACATAGTTCAATGTTTCTGCTTGCACAGGCTCAATCTGTATGTGCGTCAACGTAAAGTAAGGACGTTGCACCACCCACCACACCGCGGCAACGACCAAAGCGCACACGGCCAGCACAGCCAGCATGTTCGCAAGGAAGTTGGTTAGGCGGGGGTCGGAAAACATGACAATGGCTCCGGATCAGATCTCATGACGCCGCACTTTGCAAGCGGCGCCGTCAAGAATGGCCAAACACAGTTCGGTATAGGACAAGCCCGCGCCACGTGCGCTCATGGGTACCAAGGAATGGGAGGTCATGCCGGGAGAGGTATTCATTTCCAGCAACCAAGGCTGTCCTTGCTCGTCGAGGATGAAATCAGCCCTGCCCCAACCCTCGCAACCCAGAGCGCGATAAGCCTGCTCTGCCAATTGACGCACGCGCGCTGCCACCCCCTCGTCCAACTCAGCCGGGCATATGTAGCGGGTTTCGTCCGAGAAATACTTGTTTTCGTAGTCGTAATTGCCTTGCGGGGCGATGATCTCGACGATGGGTAAGGCGTGCGCGCCAGCACCTTTGCCCAGCACGGGCACCGTCAGTTCACGGCCACGAATGAATTGCTCGGCGAGCACGACGGGCTCATAGCGCCCAGCCAGGCGATAGGCAGCCGGCAACTGCCCGGCCTCTACCACCTTGGTGAGCCCCAGCGTTGATCCTTCATGAGGCGGTTTGACGATCAGCGGCAAACCCAGGGCTTGGGTCAGTCCCGCCAATTCAGCTTCACTCTCAAGGGCAACATAGGCAGGCGTGGGCAAGCCGGCTTGCAGCCAGACCTTCTTGGTCATGATCTTGTCCATCGCCAAACTGGAGGCCAGCGGACCGCTGCCGGTATAGGGGAGCCCCATCATTTCCAGCAGACCCTGCACCGTGCCGTCTTCGCCATAGCGACCATGCAAAACGATGAACACCCTATCGAACCCGGCGGAAAACAAGTCTTGCAAAGGACGCTCGCCGGTATCGAACAGGTGCACATCCAGCCCGGCTTCGCTTAAGGCTTGATAAACCCCCTGCCCTGACATCAGTGACACTTCTCGTTCTGCCGAGCGGCCACCGTACAGTATGCCAACGCGCCCATACTTCAATTTCATGCGCTTTCTCCCAACTGCCCGGCTACCTTGCTAATAGAGCCGGCCCCCATGACGACGACAACGTCGCCATCTTGGGCAATATTACGAATTGCCGAAGGCAGGTCAGACACGTTCTCTACAAAGACCGGTTCTACCTTGCCTGCCACGCGCACCGCGCGCGTCAAGGCTCGGCCATCAGCAGCGACCAAAGGCGCCTCTCCAGCGGGAAAGACCTCGGTCAACAACACCGCATCGGCGTTTCCGAGGACATCCACAAAATCCTCGAAGCAATCACGCGTGCGCGTATAGCGATGAGGTTGGAAAGCCAGCACGATGCGACGCTCAGGCCAAGCGCCTCGCGCGGCGGCCAAGGTAGCCCGCATTTCTGCCGGATGGTGCCCATAGTCATCCACCAGAGTGAATCGACCCGCGCCTTTTTCCGGGGCGACGTCAAAATCGCCGACCAAGGTGAAGCGTCGCCCCACTCCATTGAAAGCCTCCAAGGACTGGGCGATGGCCTCATCAGGGACCCCCACCTCGGTTGCCACCGCAACAGCCGCCAAGGCATTCAGAACGTTATGGCGCCCAGGCAGATTCAGGCAGATAGATAAAGGCGGTAAATCACCCTCTGACGTACGCCGCAAGACGTCGAAACACATGCGTGGGCCCTGGGCCCTTACGTTTACAGCCCTGACCGCGGCCGTTTCTTCAAAGCCATAGGAAGTAATGGGGCGCGAAATAAGGGGCAGGATCTCGCGTACGTTGGCGTCTTCCAGACACACAACGGCGCTGCCATAGAAAGGCAGACGATGAATGAACTCGATAAAAGCGGCTTTCAGACGCTTGACGTCATGACCATAGGTGTCCATATGGTCAACGTCGATATTGGTGATGACCGCCATCACCGGTAGCAAATTCAGAAATGAAGCGTCAGACTCGTCGGCCTCGACAACGATGTATTCGCCCTGACCCAAGCGGGCATTGGCGTCAGCCGCCGTCAGTTTCCCGCCTATGACGAAGGTAGGATCCAGGCCGCCAGCCGCCAGGACGCTGGCAATCAGGCTGGTAGTGGTGGTCTTGCCATGTGTACCGGCCACAGCGATACCGCGCTTCAGACGCATCAGTTCGGCCAACATCAGTGCCCGAGGCACCACCGGCACGCCTGCGGCACGGGCAGCAATGACTTCGGGATTATCGGCTGCGACGGCAGTGGAAGTGACGATGGCCCCGGCGTTACGCACGTTCGCCGCCTCATGGCCTATAGCAATGCGCGCGCCCAGACCTTCCAGGCGGCGCGTCGCTGCCGACTCTTGCAAATCGGAGCCACTGATGGTGTAGCCTAGGTTAAGCAGCACTTCGGCAATGCCGCTCATGCCGGATCCGCCTATGCCTACAAAATGGATGCTTTGGATACGATGTTTCATAGGGTTCCTCGCGCGACTTGTTCACATGCGTCGGCGATATGTTGCGTAGCCTGCGGGCTGGCATGCTGATGCGCATGCTGCGCCACACTGGACAATTCAGCCCGCGTGCGCACTGCCAGCCATTCGGCCAGCCATTGCGGCGTCAACTCTTTCTGGTCCTGCAGCCAGCCGCCCTGGCAGTCAGTCAGGTAGCGCGCATTGGCGCGCTGGTGATCGTCTATAGCGTGCGGCAAGGGCACGAATAATGCGGCGACGCCTGCCGCGGCCACCTCGGCCACGGTCATGGCGCCGGCACGGCAAACCAGCAAATCAGCCTGCGCAAGCTCGTAAGGCACGTCCTCAATAAACTCATGGCAGGCGGCTTGCACGCCCAGACGTTGGTAATCTGCCTGTACGGCTTGCAAATGCTGCGCACCGGTTTGATGCACCACCGCAGGCCGCAGAGCCGGCGGCAATTGCGCCAAGGCTTCGGGTACGACACGGTTTAAAGGCTGTGCCCCTAGGCTGCCGCCCAGAACCAGCAAACGCAGCGGCCCGGTACGCGCGGCGTAGCGCTCTTGTGCCTGACCCAATTGCAAAACCGCCGGTCGTACGGGGTTGCCGACAACCAAAGCACCGGGCAATGCGCCAGGAAAGCCCACCAAAACTTTCTGAGCCATCTTCGCCAGCCAGCGATTGGCTGATCCCGCCACGGCATTCTGCTCGTGAATGACGAGGGGCACCCGCTTGATCTTGGCCATCAGCCCGGCGGGGAACGCAACATAGCCGCCCATGCCCAACACCACATCCGGTTGGGCTTGACGAAAGGCGACGGAGGCCTGGCTCAAGGCACTCGACAAAGAGAAAGGCAGCTTCAACAAAGAGACGGCACCCTTGCCGCGCACGCCGGCAAAACGCAAAGGCAATATGTCTATTCCATGCGCTGGTACCAGTTTGCCTTCCATACGTTCGGGATGCCCCAACCAGACGACGTTCCAACCGCGTGCGCGCATTTCTTCAGCCACTGCCAAGCCAGGCATGATGTGACCGCCGGTTCCCCCCGCCGCTATCATCAAGGTGCGCTGCGTTTTCATGTCCGTCGCCCTCGCATCATGTTGCGGTTCTCAAAATCGACACGCAGCAGCAAAGCAATCGCCACCAGGTTCATCACGATGCCTGAACCGCCATAACTCACCAAGGGCAAGGTCAAGCCTTTGGTGGGCAGCAGACCTACGCAGACACCAATATTGATGAAGGTTTGCACACCCAGCCACATGGCCACGCCCTGGGCCACCAAGCCATTGAAGATGCGGTCCATGGCGATCGCTTGACGACCGATTTCGAAGGCCCGGCTGATAATGAAGCCAAACAGCATGAGCAGTGCCAAGACGCCGACAAAGCCCAACTCTTCTCCGATGACGGCGACAATAAAGTCGGTGTGCGCTTCGGGCAAATAATGCAGTTTCTCGACGCTGGCCCCCAAGCCCACCCCAAACCACTCTCCACGACCCAAAGCAATCAATGAGTGAGAGAGCTGGTAAGCGCTACCGTAGGCGTTATCGGGATTCCAGGGATCAAGATAAGCAAAGATGCGTTCACGCCGCCAGGGAGAAAGCCAGATCAGCAGCATGAAACTGCCTATCAACACCGCCATGAGGCTGGAAAACAGCTTGCCGTTTATCCCGCCTATGAACAGTATCCCCACTGCGATAGCCACAATAACGATGAAAGCGCCCAAGTCGGGCTCCATCAGCAATAGCACACCCACCAAGCCCAGCGCGCAAGCCATGGGCATGAAACCCCGGAAAAACTTCTGCAGATGCTCTTGCTTGCGCACGGTATAGGCCGACGCAAACAACAGCATGGAAACCTTCATCAGCTCTGAAGGCTGGAAATTGATGATGCCCAAGGGCAGCCAGCGCCGGGCGCCGTTCACCTCTCGTCCCAAACCAGGTATCAGCACAACGATCAGCAGCAATACGCTAAGCAAGAAAAGCGGAACTGCCAGCTTGTGCCACACCTGCATGGGCACACCCAGCACGAAAGCCAGACTGATCACACCAATCAGAACAAACACGCCATGGCGCAACACAAAGTAGTAGCGCCCATAGCTTTCGTAACGCGGGCCGTCGGCCAACGCTATGGAAGCTGAATACACCATGAGCAAGCCGAACAACACCAGCGTCGTCACAGCAATGACTATGCCCATGTCAAAGCTGGGCATGCTCGTACGCCCTGGACGTACGGCATTGACGCTGGAAGTCAGGTCGGTGAACAGGCTCATGCAACCTCTCCTCTTTCCAGAGCAAGCTCATGCACGGCGTCGGCAAACACCTGACCGCGATGAGCGTAGTCACGGAACATGTCCAAACTGGCGCAAGCAGGCGACAGCAGTACCGCATCACCCGGCTGGGCCAAGGCAAAGGACTGCCGCACGGCCTCTTCCATAGACGCCACCCGTACGACGGTCAAAGTCTCTGTCTGCAAAACGGCGGCCAGGGCGTCTTGATCACGCCCCATTAACACCACCGCCCGCGCATGTTGCATCACCAAAGGCGCCAGGGGAGAGAAGTCCTGGCCTTTGCCCACGCCACCGGCGATGAGCACCACTTTGTGATCCAAGCCATCCAGGGCGGCTTGCGTGGCGCCGACGTTTGTTGCCTTGCTGTCATCAACAAACGTGACATCATTGATCACCCGCACGAAACGGGTGCGGTGAGGTTCGCCCTCGTAACTACGCAGCGCGCGCAACATATCGCCCCAAGTCAGGCCAATAGCCTTGCCTAAAGCCAGGGCGGCCAAGGCGTTCAAGGCATTGTGGCGCCCTCGCACGAATAAGGCGTCCGAAGGCATCATGCGCGTGACTCGCCCAGCTTGCCGTAGTTCGGCCTCGGGTTCAGCACCTTTGCGACGACGTCGCGGCGCTGGGCGCGGCGCGTCCATATCGAGCGCCTCAGCCGCACTTAGCCAAGTCAAACCATGGTCGTCTTCAAGCCCCAGATCACCCTCTAGCTCGGGCAAACCTTGCCCGAAACTGCGCACATTGGCTGCGCACAAGTCGGCGACCATCTCGCGGCACCAGGCGTCGTCGCGATTCAGCACTGCCACCTGCGCCATCGTCAACAGCTGCTGTTTGGCCGCTGCGTAGGCAGACATATCACCATGCCAGTCCAGATGATCTTGTGTGACGTTCAAAACGACAGCGGCATCCAGCGCCAGGGAATGCGTAGTGTGCAGCTGGAAGCTGGACAATTCCAGCACCCAGACTTGCGGCAATTGTTCTTGCTCAAGCGCACGGCTAAGCGCGGCCAGGGCTGCCGGGCTGATATTGCCTGCGGCCATCGCCGTGGCAGCCGAGGCTTCGACCAGGGCTCGCACCATGGATGTCACGGTGGTCTTGCCGTTGGTGCCGGTCACTGCCAACACCTTGGGTTGATAGCCTTGCTCGCGCAGATCGCGCAAGGCCAGTGCGAAAAGCTCGATCTCCCCTTGCACGGCAATGCCGCGCGCTTCAGCCAGGCTTAGCAAGGTGCGCACAGGCTCAGCCAGCGGGGATAAACCCGGGCTGAGAACTAGGCGCTGCACCCCTTCAAGAGCGGCTTCGCCAAAGTGCTCGACCCCCAACAAAAACTCGGCCTGCTGCCCCGCCGTTTGTAGCTTTTCGGTCAATGCAGCCAAGCCGCCAGGCTGCTCGCGAGTGTCCAGCACCCGCAAGCGCTCGCCCTGCTGCGCGCACCATAGCGCGGCAGCCACACCGGTTTCTCCCAGACCTACTATGAGTGTCAAGGCGCCAGTTTCGAAGGAGGGGAAGCGATAGGCAGTCATCGTAATTTCAGGGTCGCCAGACCAATCAGAACCAGCATCATGCTGATGATCCAAAACCGCACAACAACTTGGGTTTCCTTCCAACCGCCCACCTCGAAGTGGTGATGCAGCGGCGCCATGCGCAGAATTCGTCTTCCTTCACCGTAACGCTTCTTGGTGTATTTGAAATAGGCCACCTGCATCATGACCGAGAGCGTCTCTGCCACGAATACGCCGCCCATGATGAACAGCACGATCTCTTGACGTACGATGACCGCAATGGTGCCCAGCGCTCCGCCCAAAGCCAACGCCCCCACGTCTCCCATGAAGACCTGGGCCGGATAGGCGTTGAACCACAGAAAGGCCAAGCCCGCGCCCGCTATGGCCGCACACAGCACCATCACCTCGGAAGCGCCCGGTATATAGGGAAACAGAAGGTATTTTGAGTAATCGACTCGGCCCACTACGTAGGCAAAAATACCCAAGGCACTGCCCACCATGACCGTGGGCATGATGGCCAGACCATCCAGACCATCAGTCAAGTTGACCGCATTGCTGGAGCCCACAATGACCATCCAGGTCAGGGCGGCAAACCCGAATACCCCCAAGGGGTAGCTGACGCTTTTGAAAAACGGCACGATCAGGTCGGCACGTTGAGGCAAGGGCATGGTAAAGCCGCTAAGCACCCAATCGCGAAACAATGGCCAAAGCTCGGCATTAGCCGGGGCCGACACCGCAAAGGTCAGGTAGATGGAGGCGATGACGCCAATAATGGTTTGGTAGGCAAACTTGCGACGCGAGGACATGCCCTCGGGGTCACGGTGCACGACTTTCTTGTAATCATCCGCCCAGCCTATCCAGCCAAACCCGAAAGTCACCAGCAACACCACCCAGACAAAACGGTTGGTCCAATCGGCCCACAGCAAGGTGCTGATACCTATGGACACCAAGATCAGCGCCCCGCCCATGGTAGGCGTGCCGTTTTTTTGCAGATGGGATTGTGGGCCGTAAGCGCGCACCGCTTGGCCGATTTTCAGCTCGGTAAGTTTGCGGATGACGGCTGGACCTGCCACCAAACCTATGATCAAGGCTGTGGCGCAGGCCAGCACCGCACGCAAGGTGATGTACTCCAAAACACCGAAGGCACGGATATGATGATCCGAGAGCCAGCGAGCCAGTTCAAGCAACATGGTGCCCCCCTTCCGCGTTTTGTTCGGGTGCCGCCATCATGGCTTGCACCGCACGCTCCATCCTCATGCTGCGCGATCCCTTTACCAATATATGTGCCTCGCGCTCTCGCGCCAGACGATCGATCAGCAGCTCCATGTCCTGGAAGGCCTCGGCGGCCTCCCCAAAAGCCTGGGCTGCCAATTCGGCCGATGGGCCGAAAGTCAATAAAACATCCAATCCTTTCTTTCGGGCGTAGCTGCCGACCTCGGCATGCATGAGCGGGCCCTGTTCGCCCACTTCGCCCATATCACCCAACACCAACACTTTGCGCCCCGCCACCTGGGCCAACACGTCGATAGCTGCCAGCACGGAATCTGGATTGGCGTTGTAAGTGTCGTCAATCAGCGTTTGACCCGAAGGCAGGCTGTGTACTTGCATACGCCCGCTGACAGAGGTGAAGTTTTCTAGACCGGCGCAGATGAGATGGGCCGGCACGCCGACGGCGTAAGCGCATGCAGCAGCCGCCAAGGCGTTGTTAACGTTGTGTATACCGGGCACCTGCAACTGCACCACACCCTGCTCACCATCCGGAAGATGCAAGGTGAACACGGAACCCTGCGCCAGCTGACGGATATCACTTGCGTGCACACCCCGCTCCACCGCGAGGCCAAAACCCAGCCTGCGGCAATGGCGGCTCAGATCTTCCCATAGCGAAAAGAACTCATCGTCGCCCGGATGCACCGCCACGCCTTCTTTATCCAAGAAGGCAAATACGCTGCCGTTTTCTTGAGCCACAGCCTGCACCGACAGCATGAACTCTTGATGCTCGCGCTGCGCATTGTTAACCAGCGCCACGGTAGGCTGAGCCATGCTTGCCAGCACTTTGATCTCGCCGGGGTGATTCATGCCCAACTCGACCACAGCGGCGCGATGCTCTGCACTCAAACGCAGCAGGGTCAGGGGAACGCCCAGTTCATTATTCAGATTACCTCGCGTCCATAGCACGGCCTCTTCACCCTGCCAGGCACGCAAAATAGAGGCAATCATCTCTTTGGTCGTAGTCTTGCCATTGCTACCCGTGACGGCGATGACCGGCAGATCAAAGCGCGCACGCCAAGCCTGGCCCAGCTTACCCAGCGCCGCCCGCGTGTCACCCACCTCCAGTTGCCGCAGCTTGGCCTCTGGGCGCACACGCTCGACGATTGCGGCGCCCGCACCAGCGGCCTGCGCCGTCTCTAAATAGTCATGACCATCGAAGCGCTCGCCGCGCAAAGCCAGAAACAGCTGATCAGTCTGAATGCGACGGGTGTCGGTTTCCAAGGTGACGCCGTCACGCAGTGCCAAGGCCAGCTCGGCCCATACCCTATCATCAAAGGGCTGGCGTTGGCCGTTGATTTCCTGGTAGGTTTCGTGCCCCTTACCCGCAATCAATACCACGTCACGCGACTCTGCCCGCCACACGGCAGCCAATATCGCCAATGCACGGTCGGCCTCAACCTGATAGCGTCGGCCCATCATGCCAATCTCGATATCCTGCAGGATCTGCTCGGGGTTCTCGCTGCGCGGGTTATCTGAAGTCAATAAGGCGTGGTCGGCGCCTTGTGCGGCAATACGGCCCATCATGGGGCGCTTGCCGCGATCCCGGTCGCCACCGCATCCGAATACGCACCACAAGCGGCCTTGGCGACTGGCGGCGGTTTCGCGCAGGGCCTCCAGCGCACGCTCTAGCGCGTCGGGGGTATGTGCATAGTCGACGACGACCAAGGGTGCTTGCTCACGCGCACCTGGCCACGCCACGGTTTGCAGACGCCCAGCCACAGGCCTTAGCTCGCCCAGCACTCGGGCGGTACGCTGCGTAGACCAGCCCAGACTGGACAGTACTGCGGCAACCAACAGCATGTTGGAAATATTATGCCGGCCCACGACACGCGTGACGATCTGTGCCGTTCCCGCCCCTGTCAGCAAATTGAAAACCAGGCCGCGAGCCCCGGTGTGCAAGTCACCGGCCCGGAAATCCGCAGTCGAGCCTTCCACCAAGGAATAAGTGAAGACATGAGCCGGATTCAGGATTTCGATCAGCGCACGCCCTGCGGCGTCATCCACGTTGATGACGGCACGGCGAATTTCGGGCCGCGTAAACAGGCGAAACTTGGCATCTTGGTAAGCTTCCAAGGTGCCGTGATAGTCGAGGTGGTCGTGCGTCAGATTGGTGAATGCAGCGACTTCTATGCGTACGCCGTCCAGCCGGCCTTGCTCTATGCCTATGGATGACGCTTCTATGGCCACGACTTGCGCACCCGCGGCACGCAGCGCAGCCAACTGACGATGCAAACTCAACACATCGGGCGTGGTCAAAAGGCCGGGCAGCGCCGAACCATCAGGCATGACCATCCCAAGGGTGCCAATGGCGCCGCTAGGCACGCCGTCATGACGCAATGCAGTCGCTATCCACTGTGAAACCGAGGTCTTGCCGTTTGTGCCCGTCGTTGCCACCACCGTCATGGCCTCGGAAGGCATGCCATACCAGCAATGCGCTATTTCACCCAGCAACTCGCTCAAGTCCGGCACGCTCAGGAGAGGCACACCATTGGTCTGCGGGACCGGCTCACCCGGCTGAGCTTGCAACACGATAGCAGCCGCGCCTTGCGCCAAGGCCTCATCCACGTGTTGGCGTCCGTCTCCCGATTTTCCCGGGCACGCGAAAAACACATCGCCCGCAGATAGGCGGCGGGAGTCTAGATGCAAATGGGCCGAAGCGGACACCCGCTCTTTGAGCCAATCGAGTACTTCGTGCGCCTTCATCGGCGTACCTCCATTTGCGGGCCTGACGCCATTAACTCATCAATACCGGCATCGGGCTGCACGCCCAGGCGACGCAAACTGCTGCCGACAATTTCAGCAAAGACAGGCGCCGCGACCCTGCCGCCGTAGTAAGCCCCTGCCGTGGGCTCGTCTATGCTGATCGCCACGACGATGCGGGGGTCGGAAACAGGGGCAAAGCCTACAAAAGAGCTGCGGTAACGATTCTTGCTGTACTGGCCATTGACGATCTTGCGCGCTGTTCCGCTTTTACCAGCCACCCGATAGCCTTGCACCTGCGCCAACTTGGCGCCGTCGGGCCCAGCGGCGGCTTCGAGCATGGCACGTACAGCGGCAGCGACTTCGGGGGTATATACCTGCACGGAAGTGGCTTTACCTTCGCGACGCAACAGCGACAGCGAAACCATATCGCCGTCGCGAGCAAAAACGCTGTAAGCCTGGGCCATCTGCAGCAACGAAACAGATAGACCATAGCCATAGGCCATCGTGGCCCGCTCTATGGGACGCCAACGCTCCCAAGGACGCAAGCGTCCGGAAGCCACGCCGGGGAAACTGGTCTGGGGCGCACGGCCAAAACCCAACTCGGTAAACTTATTCCACATTTCCTGAGAGCTCAGGCGTTCGGAAATCATCGTCATGCCGATATTGCTGGAGCGACGCAACACGCCCGCCACATCCAGAGGCCCATTGCGGGAAACATCGGAAATGGTCGAACCTTGATAGCGGTACTGACCGTTACCTGTCTCGAAAATAGTGCGCGAGGTAATCCGTTTAAGATCCAGCGCCAACGCAACAGTGAACGGCTTCATGATAGAGCCAGGTTCGAAAGTATCTGTAATGACGCGATTGCGCAGTGCGCCGCCCTTGCGGGCATCACGGTCGTTCGAATCGTAAGTGGGCAAGTTGGCCAGCGCCAGAATCTCGCCCGTTCGCACATCAAGAACCACCGCAGCCGCCGCACTGGCCTTGTTGTCCTCCATGGCCTTGGCAATCGCGGAATAGGTCGCGAACTGCAAGCCCGCATCGATGGACAAATGCAGATCTTGACCGTCTACGGGAGGCACGACGGCGCGCACGTCCTCGACCACACGACCCAAACGGTCTTTGATGACGCGTCGACTGCCCGGTTGCCCGGACAAAGCTGAATCAAAGGTCAGTTCAACGCCTTCCAGACCCTTGTCTTCTATATTGGTAAAACCCAGCACGTGGGCGGTTACACCCCCCTCTGGATAGAAGCGGCGCTCTTCGCTTTGCTGATGAATACCCGGCAACTTGAGGGTTTTGATTTCATCGGCCAGTTCGACAGCCACCTGCCGCTTGAGATAAACAAAGTTTTTATCTTCTACGGCCAGCCTCGCCTTGAGGTCTTTAAGCGGAAGCTCCAGCAAACCGGCCAGCTTCGCCATTTCGGCTTCTGGAATAGCTTTGGCGTCATCGGGTATGGCCCAGATAGCTCGCGCAGGCACGCTGGACGCCAACACAACGCCACTACGGTCTAGTATCTTGCCACGCGTAGCCGGCAGCACCAACGTGCGCTCGTAGCGCCTTTCACCCTGACGCTGCAAGAAGTCTTTGGACATACCCTGGAGGTACAAGGCCTTGCCAGCCAGGGTAAGAAAACCCAAGAACAACAGCACGACCACCAAACGCCCGCGCCACATGGGCATCTGCACATTGTTCAGCGCGGGGGTAGAGTGAAAGCGGACACGCTTCATTGAGTGCCCCCTTGCGCCATGCTGGCATCTTCCATATAGATGATGCGGTCAGGGCCGACAGAAGTCATGCCCAGTTCTTTTCGTGCAATCGTGTCGGTACGCGCATTGCGCGCAAGCTCAGCCCGTTCTAATTGCAAGCGGCGCCAATCGGTCTCCAGATCACGCTCTTTCGCTGAGAGAACCTCAGTCGCCACGAACAGCTGGCGCGACTGAAACCGCGCCGTGACCAAGGAAATGGCAGACAACATCAGCAGAACAGCCAGTACCATGCTTAAACGCCCCATCAGCCCGCCCTCCGGCGCTGCCGCGCTGCTTGCCCAGGAGGTTCGTAGGCCGGTAGGAAGGCGCTGGGCCCCTGCTCGGGCATGGGCTCAAGCGTGCGCTCAGCCACCCGCAATACAGCAGAACGCGCACGTGGGTTGCCCGCCACTTCTTCGGCGTCTGGCAACACGCGGGCCAAGGGCTGCAAGATAGGCTGGGGAAGATCTTTCTCTAGGATAGGCAGGCGCGACTGCGTCGCATCGCGACGACGCGCTGCTGCGATGCATTGCTTGACCATGCGATCTTCAAGAGAATGGAAACTGATCACCGACAGCCGCCCCCCCGGCGCGAGCAGTGTTAGCGCTGCCTCGAGGCCACGCGCGAGCTCTTCGATTTCTTGATTGATGTGAATCCGTAAAGCCTGAAAGGTACGGGTTGCCGGATGCTGACCTTTCTCGCGCGTGCGGACGACACCGGCGACGAGCTCGGCAAGTTCCCGCGTTGTGCGCAGCGGCTGGGGTTCGCGGCGAGCAACAATCGCCTTTGCAATCTGGAAAGCAAACCGTTCTTCGCCATAATTCGCTATGACCTCCCTGATCTGTTCAACATCGGCTTGCGCTAACCACTGCGCTGCCGTCATACCGCGGCTGGTATCCATGCGCATATCCAAAGGACCTTCGCGCATGAATGAAAAACCACGTTGTGCTTCATCGAGCTGCGGGGATGACACCCCGAGATCCAGCATGACGCCATCAACCTGCTCGATACCTTTTTCCGCCAGGGCTTGAACCATGCTGGAAAACCCATCGTGCACAAATTGCACACGCGCATCTTCAGCCTGCAGGTCCTGCGCCACGGCAATCGCTTCGGGGTCCTTGTCGAATACGATCAGGCGCGCATCCGGCCCCAATTGCGAGAGCAACAAGCGAGAATGGCCACCACGCCCAAACGTGCCATCTATATAGACACCATCCGTTTGAGCCGCCTTCGTCAAGCCCGCGCCCGACGAACGACCCGCCTTATCGAATTGCGCGTCAATCAGCCCGTTTACCGTCGCCTCGAGCAGCACGGGTCGATGTTGGGGTTCCATGGACCGGCCTCAGAAGGAAAACTGATTCAAAGTGTCAGACGTCACCATGGTTGCCAAGTCCTCGGCCTCGCGCCGAGCCAACTCTGCGGCATCCCACAATTCGAAATGACTACCCATACCCAGCAACATGACTTCGCGCGTCAGCCCCGCCGCTTGCCGCAGCTCAGGCGCCACCAATATTCGGCCTGAGCCGTCCATCTCGACATCTTGGGCATTGCCCAGCAGCAAACGCTGCAAGGGGCGTGCCGACATCGGAAAGGCCGCAATCTGCTCGCGTTTTTGTTCCCACACCGTGCGTGGATACACAAGCAAACAACCTTCGGGGCTACGTGTAAGGGTTAAACGCCCGGCCACCTGGGAAACGAGGACGTCACGATGCCGGGTGGGTACAGAAACCCTCCCTTTGGCATCTAGCGTCAACGCACTGCTTCCCTGAAACACGAACTTTCACCCCACTTTTTTGCACTAAATCCTACTTTTCTCCACTCTAAGGCATGGCGCGACGCCGGTCAAGCGACGTTGGCCGATTTTTTCAATGACAACAAGCACTTAGCGCACTTGCCAAAAACTCAATTTTAAAAATTCATATTGAAATCAAGTAATTGGCAGAGGAACTAAAAGCGGTTTATTCACTACCCTTCGCCCTATCGGGAAGCTTCTTTTTCATTCCCTAACATTCTGCGGCTGAAAGCCACACGAAGGCACAAGTACGCCTTGCGCGTGCATCAGCACCCGCAAAAAGCGCATTACGAAGGAAGAAGCGGACCGAGAGCAGCCGCTAGTGTGACAAAATTTTGGAGAGAAACTGCTTGGCCCGGTCGGAGCGCTGCTCAGGGTTCTCGAAGAACTCGCTTTGGGTGCAATCTTCGACGATCTGGCCCGCATCCATGAAAATGACGCGGTCGGCCACTTTGCGAGCAAACCCCATTTCGTGGGTGACGACCATCATGGTCATGCCCTCTTTGGCCAAATCGACCATCACGTCCAGCACCTCATTGACCATTTCCGGGTCCAGTGCCGAGGTTGGCTCATCGAACAGCATGGCGATGGGGTCCATGGCCAAGGCGCGCGCTATGGCCACACGTTGCTGCTGCCCGCCCGATAGTTGCCCCGGGAATTTTTCTATGTGTTCGCTTAAACCCACACGCTCGAGCAAGGCACGAGCACGCTCAGCCGCTTCGGCCTGCGAGCGCCCCAAGACTTTTACTTGGGCCAATGTCAGGTTCTGCATGACGGACAGATGAGGAAAAAGCTCGAAATGCTGAAACACCATGCCTATGCGTGAGCGCAGCTTGGGCAGGTCTGTACCCTTAGCCCCCACAGAAACACCGTCGATCCAGATTTCACCTTCTTGAAAAGGCTCCAAGGCGTTGGCTGTTTTGATCAGTGTGGATTTGCCTGAGCCCGAGGGCCCACACACGACAACAACCTCGCCCTTCTGGATGGTAGTGCTGCAATCGGTGAGCACTTGGAATGCGCCATACCATTTACTGACGTGTTTGAATTCGATCACGAGTATCCTCCTTTGTCTCAGCGCGCCACGGCCATGCGGCGCTCTATCCGCTTGACCAGGCGAGATGCCGTGTAGGAAATCAAGAAATAGACGAGCGCCGCGAACACGAACATCTCGACAAGACGGCCATCGCGCTGAGCCACGTTGCTGGCGGCCCCGAGAAAATCCGTCAGGGACAGCACATACACCAGCGAGGTGTCTTGGAACAGCACAATCATTTGCATCAAGAGCAGCGGCGTCATATTACGAAAAGCCTGCGGAAGCACGACGCGGGCCATCACTTGGCGATAGCTTAAGCCCAAGGCATAAGCCGCATCGGCCTGCCCCCTGGGAATGGACTGAATGCCGGCACGCATGATCTCGCAGAAATAGGCCGCTTCGAACAAGATGAAGGTGATAAGCGCCGAGGTAAATCCCCCTACGGCAATGGGCCTTCCGGCTTGCATCAGCCAGCCCACGATATAAGGCACCAAGAAATAAAACCAAAATATGATGAGAATAAGCGGCAAGGCCCGCATCAAATTGACGTAGCTAGCAGCCACGCTGGCAAGCATGCGATGGGACGATAGCCGCGTCAGCGCCAGCAGAGTACCCAGCACCACGGCACCCAAAGTGGCCAGCACCGTCAGCTTCAAGGTAAACACCAAGCCCTGCGCGAACAAGTAGGGCGCCGTGCGAAAGATGATTTCCCAATCAAAAGTGAACATCTTCGCCCTTTACCTGGCCGTGCCCAAGTAGCCCGGCACACTGAAACGCTTTTCCAGATAGCGCATCAGCAACACCACAACGAGATTGATCAGTAGATACAA
Source organism: Mesopusillimonas faecipullorum (assembly GCF_020539505.1). Classification (GTDB taxonomy): domain Bacteria; phylum Pseudomonadota; class Gammaproteobacteria; order Burkholderiales; family Burkholderiaceae_B; genus Mesopusillimonas; species Mesopusillimonas faecipullorum. The sequence goes on from NZ_JACDXW010000001.1 coordinate 523,622, forward strand.
CACAGTGGCGGCAGCAAACGACTCGAATATCTGGAACGAGAACTCCTGCATGGCACGCGCCGCGCCGGTGATCTCCATCAGGCCTATGGTGAAGGCGATGGACGAGTTCTTGATGAGGTTTAAAGCTTCAGAGGTTAATGGGGGCAAAGTGATGCGCCCGGCAATAGGCAGCAACACATGGCGGTATGCCTGCCACCGCGTCAAACCCAAGGCCGTCGCTGCCATATGCAAGCCGACGGGGATGGACTGAATACCCGTGCGCACCTGTTCGGCGATGCGAGCAGAAGTAAAAAGGCCCAAGCAAACGACTGCGGTCCAGAAGGTGCTCCAGAGGGGATCCATGGACTTGATGGCATCCCCCAAAGCAGCCGGCGTCACCTCGGGAAAAACAAAATACCAAAGAAACATCTGCACCAGCAGAGGAATATTGCGAAAAAGCTCAACATAGCCGGCGCATACGCGCGCCATCCAGGGGCCACCGCCCACACGCAACACACCCACGACGACGCCAAGCGCCAGCGCGAGCCACCACGCGGCCACAGACACCCCCAGCGTCCAGTACAAGCCTCGAATCAAGGTGTACAAATAGGTGCCGGAGCCGTCCGGGGAAGGCTCGAAAAAAATCTTCCAGTTCCAGTTGTAGTCCATATTGCGTTGCCGAAATAGGCCCTGCGCGCTTAGAAAAGGGCTGTGCTGCAAGCTTGTCGAAGGTAGAAAATGCCACCGCAGCTACCCGATAATAACGTAGCCATTCCGGCCACCCCTGTTTCAGCGCGCTCTTGGCCACCCTTAATCACCCAGGGCAAGCCCCTCTCGGCGGGGGTCCGCGCCCCCTTGCAAGCCCTGTGGGGTAAGCATGACGCCATGCAAGCCACTAGGCAGCTCGTGCACGCATATCTCATGACCCCGCTCACGCAATGGCTGGGCCAAGCTTCCCAACACCGTACCGGCTTCCAGTTCGGTGCAAGCATTACGACTGCCGAAATGCGGCAAAGCAATTGCTTGCTGTATGTCCAAGCCCCAGTCCAGCACGCCGACCAGCGCCTGAGCCACGAAATTGACGATAGCGGTACCACCCGGTGCGCCAAGCGCCACGACAGGCTGATCGTGGCGAAAGACCATGGTGGGCGACATGGCGCTGCGCGGCCGCTTGCCGGGCTCAACACGATTGGCCACCCATTTTCCCTGTGCGTCACGAGGCACGCGGGAAAAATCCGTCAGCTCATTGTTCAATAAAAAACCACGCACGAAGATCTTGCTGCCAAAGGCCGCCTCTATGCTGGTGGTCATGGTGACCACATTCCCTTGGTCATCCACTGCCACCAGATGACTGGTGGAGGGTTGGACAGACTCCTGACCCCGCCCCCAATCGGGCCCACTCTTTAACGGCTTACCCGGCTCGGCAACTCCCAAACTTAGCTCAGGCTGTATCAGCGCGGCGCGCGCCCTAAGATAGACCGGGTCCATCAAAGCTTGGGTTGGCACGTGAACAAAGGCAGGGTCTGCAAGATAGTAGTCACGATCCGCGTAAGCCAAACGACCTGCTTCGGCAAAATAATGTACAGCGTCTACGCTCAAGGGTGGATATTGGGACATGGGAAAATGCTCCAGAATGCCCAGCAACTGCTGCACCGCCAAGCCGCCGCCGGGCGGCGCCATGCCACATACGCGGTATTCGCGATAAGGGCCACATATAGGCTCGCGCTCTATGGCGCGATACGCTGCCAAGTCCTCCATGCTTAGGCTGCCTGGGCGCTCATGCGTACGCACAGCCCGGACAATGGATTCGGCGATCTCCCCTTCGTACAAGGCGTCTGCTCCCCCAGCCGCCAGTGCACGTAGGCTGGCGGCAAACGCGGGGTTCTTCAAAATATGACCTACAGGCCATGCACGACCCTGTTCGTCGAGAAAGTAATCAGCTGCAGCGGCGTGGGCCGCCAAGCCGGACCGGTTCCCCTCGATGGAAAGGTGCAAGCGCGGTGTGACGGCAAAACCGGACTCAGCCCGACCAATGGCAGGCTCAAAGAGTTCGGCCCATGGCAACACGCCATGGGCGCGATGGGCCATTTCTAGAACACGCGCCAAGCCGGGCACGCCGACCGCCAAACCACTGTTGACTGCCTGCCCGTAAGTCAAGGGCTTGCCGTCCTTCAGAAACCCATCGGGTGCCGCCCCAGCAGGCGCACTCTCACGACCGTCGTAGCTGTGTAGCCGGTCTTCCGACTGATCGTAGTAAAGAATGAATGCGCCGCCCCCCAGGCCTGAAGACTGAGGCTCGACCAAGTTGAGCATGAGCTGAGCGGCAATAGCGGCATCCATAGCGTCGCCGCCTTTGCGCAACACATCGTAGCCGGCTTGGGTGGCAAGCGGGTGAGCCGCCGCCATCAGAAAGCGCTGCGCCTGAACCAGTGATTTCTCTGTGCGCCCGCTGCTGCCTTCGGGGTCGGGGTCTGCCCCTTGCGCTGGAATGGCAGCGCAAAGCAGCGTTAAGGTCAAGGCCAGCAGCGCGGAAAATCTACTTAGCCTTTTGTCTTGCATGAGTAGCAACCCGTTTGACGCACGACGGCAATAATACAAAGGCAGGACAAACCTATAGGCCGGATTCTGTACGCCGGGCAAGCCCGGCGGGCAATCATTCCTCTGGGCGCGTCATTGCTGGCGCGCTCTAGCCATCTACCCGCATGCTTGGGCGGGCCGCCCTGTAAGCCCAAGGGCTTGCGCATGCCTATTTGATGTTGCTCCGGATAGAGGTTACCGCGTTTCACCCTGCTACGCTGCGTGCTGCAAGCAACACGCGCCGCACGGAAGTGGCCGTGCCAGTGTGCGCCAAGCGCACCCGCGTTGCAGTCTCGTCTCTGTGGCCCTATTCCTCGGTACGGGCAAGCCCGCGCCGGGCGGCTGTTAGCCGCTATCCCGCCCTGTGGAGTCCGGACCTTCCTCGACGAAAACACGTTCGCCGCGACTGCCCAGCTTGTCCTGCCCGGCCATTGTAACGGACACAAGCCCTGATCCGCCCGACTTCGTCCGCAACCTGCGACAATGGCGTGTTTACAACCGCTTTACTTCTTGCGCTGCGATGTCATCCATCCTCATTTCTCTTAGCCACGTCCATCTGGCGTACGGCCACAACCCTCTGTTGGACGATGCCGATCTGTCTATACGCACCGGTGAACGCATAGGGCTGATCGGTCGCAACGGCACTGGCAAGTCGTCGCTACTTAAGATACTGGATGGGCGCGTGCAGCCCGACGATGGCGAAGTCATGCGCTTAGGCGGCTTGCGAGTCTCCACCGTAGAGCAAGAGCCAGAAATGGACGGCGACCAAACGATATTTGATTGGTTGTGCCAAGGCGCCGAACAAGCCGAAGATTGGGCGCGCCCCGCCCGCGTTCAAGCCCTGCTCGACGAACTAGGCCTAGACGGCCAATCCAAGATTGCAGGGCTTTCCGGGGGCACGCGCAAGCGCGTGGCACTGGCGCAAGCCTTGGCTGACGAGCCCGACCTGCTTTTGCTGGATGAGCCCACCAACCATTTAGACCTGGACGCCATACAGTGGCTGGAGCGCAAGCTGCAAACCATACGCTGCAGCTTGCTGCTTATTACCCACGACCGGCAATTCCTTGACTCTGTCACCACGCGCATTGTCGAGCTTGACCGTGGTCAACTGCACAGCTTTCCCGGCAACTTCAGTGCCTGGCAACAACGCAAGGCAGAATGGCTGGCCGCAGAACAACAGCAGAACGACCGCTTTGACAAACTGCTGGCCCAAGAGGAAGTCTGGATACGCAAAGGCATAGAAGCCCGGCGTACCCGTAACGAAGGCCGCGTCAGAAGGCTGGAGCAGCTCCGTCGCGAGCGTCAAGCCAGGCTGGATACGCAAGGCAACGTCAACCTTGCGCTTTCCGAAGGGCAACGCTCGGGCAAGCTGGTCGCCGAACTCAAGGGCGTCAGCCATGCCTTCAGCGACCGCGTTATCGTGCGCGAGCTTGATTTTCTGCTACAGCGGGGTGACCGCATCGGCCTGATTGGCCCCAATGGTGTGGGCAAAACCACGCTGATCCGTATTTTGCTGGGCCAGCTCAAGCCTGATGCCGGTGAAGTTCGCCTGGGCACCAATCTAGCGGTAGCGTACTTCGATCAAATGCGCGCGCAACTCGATGACGAGGCCACTGTCGCCGACACCATCAGCCCGGGCAGCGAATGGGTCGAAATCGGCGGTCAGCGCAAGCACATCATGCGCTATCTCGAAGATTTTCTGTTTCCACCTGCCCGCGCACATTCTCCGGTTCGCAGCCTGTCGGGCGGTGAACGCGCCCGCTTGCAACTGGCACGCCTGTTTGCCCGCCCCGCCAACGTTTTAGTGCTGGACGAGCCCACCAACGATCTGGATATTGAAACCCTGGAGCTCCTGGAGTCGCTGCTGCAGGAATACACCGGCACAGTCATTCTGGTCAGCCACGATCGCGCCTTTCTCGATAATGTCGTAACCCAGACGCTGGCATGGGAAAGCGAAGGCAACTGGCGGGAATATGTGGGGGGTTATGTGGACTGGTTGGCCCAGCGCCCGAGTGCTGCACCAAACTCGTCCCTCTCACCCGCTCAGGCAGCCCCCGAGAAAGCGGCCCCAGCCCAGGCCAAGCCCACTGCACCCAAGCAAAATCGCCTGGCCCCCTGGGAAGCCAAAGAGCTAGACGAGTTGCCGGCTCGCATCACAGCCGTCGAAGAAGAGCAGGCCGCCTTAAGCAATCGCCTGGCGGACGGCAGTCTTTACCGCGACAACCCTCAAGAGGTTGAGCGCATCAACATGCAGCTGGCCGAACTTGAAACCCGCATGCAGGCCCTATTTGAGCGTTGGGAGACGCTGGAAGCGAAGCGGCCAGGCGCTTAACGCCCCCCCTTGCTCGGCCACACGCCAAGCCAGGGATTCGCCTGCCGCCAAAGGAACGACCTGCGTGCCATCGGGCAGAAACAGTGTTTCGGGTATATCGAAGCCGCTTTTTTCCAGTGTCAGGGTAGCTTCGTTGGCAGGTAGACCATAGAACGCCGGCCCATTCAGGCTGGCGAATGCCTCTAGCTTATGCAGAGCCCCCGCGGCCTCGAAGGCTGCGGCATAAAGCTGCATGGCGTGCAAAGCCGTGTAACAGCCTGCGCAACCACAGGCATGCTCTTTAAGGCCTTTTACGTGCGGCGCGCTGTCGGTCCCCAGAAAAAACCGGCTATTTCCGCTGGTGGCAGCCTCTACCAAGGCAAGGCGATGGACCTCGCGCTTGAGCACAGGCAAACAATACCAGTGCGGACGCAAGCCGCCCTGAAAAAGGGCATTGCGGTTGTACAACAGGTGATGCGCCGTAATCGTTGCCGCGACAGGCCCTTCGGCCTGCATCACATAATCGACGCCATCTTTGGTGGTCAGGTGTTCGAAAACCACTTTCAGCGCTGGATAGGCCTGGCGCAGCGGTTGCATGACACGCTCGATGAAGACGGCCTCGCGATCGAACACGTCGATAGCGGGGTCTGTGACCTCTCCATGTACCAGCAAAGGCATGTCGTGCCTTTGCATGGCCTCAAGCACGGCTCCGCAATGGCGCAACAGATCTGTGACACCCGCGTCGGAATTGGTGGTGGCGCCGGCTGGGTATAGCTTCACACCATGGACAAAACCAGACTCACGCGCCCGCTTGATTTCATCGGGCGCAGTATTGTCGGTGAGATACAGCGTCATGAGCGGCTCAAAAGAGCCCTCGGGTAAACCCGCTTGGTACAGCGCCGTCAGGATGCGTTCACGATAGGCGCCGGCCTGAGCCGTGTCGGTGACCGGCGGTTTAAGGTTGGGCATGATGATAGCGCGCCCGAACTGCCGGGCCGTGTCGGCCACGACAGCCGCCAGCATATCGCCGTCACGCAAGTGCAAATGCCAGTCATCGGGCCGGCGGATAGTCAGCGAAGTAGGGGAAGTGTTCATACGATGCGCAAACCATATAAAAAAATTCGGCACACACGGCAGCGCTTCCTTGCTTGCTGCCGAACGCACCCAGATAACGCATATTACCGCGTCCCGGCAACCCAACCTCTGGCCAGGGGCAGCGTCTCATAGGGAAAAACCGCTTGGTCTTTGTCGATATCTCAAGTTATGCTCCGGTTTACGACTTAACTGAATGGAGCTCAACCAAATGGCAACTGCAGCCAAGCCCGCACGTAAACCCAACGCGGCGTTCATGAAACCCCTTAAGCCCAGCGCCACGCTGGCAGCCGTAATTGGTGCCGATCCGCTCCCACGCACCGAAGTCACTAAGAAAATCTGGGAATACATCAAGGCCCACGACCTGCAAGATCCTGCAAACCGCCGCAATATCAACGCTGACGACAAGCTGCGTCCGCTGTTCGGCAAAGATCAGGTTTCCATGTTCGAACTGACCAAACTCGTCAGCCAGCATCTTAGCTAAGGCTAAATGCCACATACAAAAAAACGCTGGTGCAAATACCAGCGTTTTTTGTTTGTGGTGACATCTGCGTAGGGCAGCTTAAAAGCTACCCTGTTGGTGTCAGTCTTGGATAGGTGAAGGCGTACGGCCTTCGAAAAGCGCCAGCCAGCCACGTGCAATGCGATACAACAGCCACACAAGCACCACCAAGCCGGTTAGCCAACCTATGAAGATATAGGTGGCCAGAGCGCTTAAGCCCCCCCACAACAGCCCCCACCAGAAAGTCATGATGAGCCAATCGAAGTGGCGGGCATACACGGTACCCGCGGCATCGGCTCGTTTCATGTAGGCCAACACAATTGCGGCCAATACAGCCAAACCAAACAGGCCGCCGGAAATCAGGCCCAAAGCAAACAAACCATACATAACATGCGCCAACTTGCGCAGGTTCAGGTCGCCGCCAGTGGTCTCTTGTAGCTGATCGTCTGTCATACACCCCTCATCCAACAGTTTGCCTGGCACCCACATGAAACCGGACATGGCATCTTGCAGAGCCCTCTAAATATATACGTATTCTATGCAACAACCCATTTTAACGGTTTTTCCCCAGCTCCCCCGCTGAAAGCCGGCTCAAACCCTTATACCTGTACCAGGCATAAGCGCCCGCCAATAAATACATCAGGACGGACATGGCCAAGGTCGCGAAATAGCCATTGTCAAACGCCAGCCTAGCCTGTTCAAGCACAACAGCGGCCAACTCGGCGGGAAGGCTCTCGGCCACGGCCAGCGCTTCATCCAGACTGTCACGTACCTGCACGGACTCGGGGACGCCTTGGGGCAAGCGCAGCGTTAAGCTGTATAGCGCCGACGCCACGGTACCGAACAAAGTAATGCCGATGGCGCCCCCCAATTCGTAAGAGACCTCTTCAACCGATGCCGCCACCCCTGCTCGCTCAGGCGGGGCGCCCATCATGATGCTGTGGGAAGCGGCTGTCATGGTTGCCCCCAATCCAGCCCCCAACACCAATAGCCACACTTGCTGAACCCACACCGGTAATCCCAGGCTCCAGATGTAGCCGCCCAAACCCGCCGCACAGATCAACTGCGCCCACACCAACAAACGCAACCCCCCTACCGCGGGCAAGAGCCGGCCGGCAAGAGGGCCGGAAACAAATGAAGCCAGAGGCAAAGGCAGCAAGTACATCGCGGCTTGCAAGGGCGAATAATCCAGCACCAACTGCAAACGCTGTGTAAACATGAGCTCCATGCCCACCAGGCCGGCAGCCGCAACCAATGCAGCGATGACCGCACAATTGAACAGCGGCATGCGGAACAGGGATAAGTCGAGCATGGGGTCTGCTTGACGTCGCTGCGCACGCACAAACCAGGCCAGGCAGGCTACACCCACCCCAAGGGCCAACAAGACCGACACCAAAGACGGGCTGGGCTGTGCCAAAGACTTGATGCCATGCGCCAACCCTATCAGGCCTATCATTACCAGCAAGGAGCCTTTCCAATCCCAGCGTCTCGACAAATCGCCAGGTAATGACGGTATCAAGCGCCATGCCAACAGCCAGGCCACGACCACAATGGGCACGTTGATCAGAAACACCGAGCCCCACCAGAAATACTCAAGCAACAGCCCGCCGACAATAGGCCCCAAGGCGGCTCCGCCCGAGGCCACCGCAGCCCAAATTCCAATGGCCAAAGCCCGCTCACCATCATCCTCAAACACCAATCTGATGATAGACAGGGTGGAGGGCATCATCATTGCCGCCCCTATGGCCAACAAGGCCCTGGCTCCGATCAATGTGGAAGCGGAAGGCGAAAACGCAGCAAATAGAGACGCGCATCCGAACACCACCAAGCCCCAGCAAAAAAGACGCTTATGACCGAGCCGGTCTCCCAGCGCGCCAGCCCCCAGAAGCAAGCCCGACACCACCAAACCATAGGCATTGATGATCCATAGCTTTTCGGAAGCCGTGGCATGCAGATCGTGAGTCAGCCTAGGCAAGGCCGTATACAACACCGTCATGTCTATGACGATGAGCAGCAAGGCGCTTGAAACCACGGCAAGAATCCACCAACGTTCACGCATGCTCAGACCTATCAGTCACTGGAATTACGCGGTGTAGCCGTTCAAGCGGATCTTGCCGGTAATAACGCGCCAGCAAGATATACCAAGCGGGGTAATGCTTGGCCAAAGGGGCAGGATCAATGAAAAACGATTCGGAACTGACAGCAAAAAACTCCGCCTCATTGCTGGCAGCGTAAGGGTCCAAGGGCAACTCGTCGAACCACGGCGCAGCTTGTTCAGACTCAGGGTCAATATCGGCGGGAATACTGTCTTCGATTGCGGACAGCCAAGCATCGAAGTTCTCCAGAGCGGCTTCCAGGGTGTGTTGCCAGGTCCGCGACGTAATCCCGCTACCATACAGATTAGGTACGCCCTCGGGGCCTTCGGCCTGCAAGTCCAGCTTGTGGGCGAACTCGTGGATCACCACATTCATGGAACTGGTGTCGGCTGCGTCCACAGCCTCCCAAGACAAGACCACTGGCCCACCTTCCCAGGACTCGCCGCTGGCCTGCTCAAGATAATCGTGAACCACACCGCTCTCCTCGACCTGCTGACGTCGAATCAGAAACTCACCGGGATACACGATGATCTCAGTCCAGCCTTCGTAAAGCCGAACGTCTAGTTCCAGTATGGGTAAAGCCGCCTGCAAGGCGATGGAAAGCGCAACGTCCTCAGTGACTTCGAAGCCCTGCACGCCGGTAAAAGTTTTGCTGGCAAGCAGCCACGCCGCCCTATGCTGCAACGCCTGTATTTCGGCGGGTGTCAGGGCAGCCAGAAAGGGCAAGCGCTGTATGGCAAGCTGCCAGGCCTGAGGCGCAATATCGGCCAATACACGCTCGACCGCGCGTGCCTTTGCCCCTTTGCCAGCCAGCCATCTGAACATAAGCCTTACGTCTTGATTATGAGGAACGGAACAGCGCCGCCAATGTTAGCACGCAGTATTTACAATTTATCGAGCGCCAACCATAGTCGCCGCAGAGTGGCGTCGTCCTCGTAAGGCAGGTCTTGAAACCCCAAGCGCACCAGCAACTTGCGCATGGCGTAATTGCTGTCCAAGACCTGGCCCTCAAGATAGTCCAGGCCTTGGCGCTTCGCCGCCTCTATCATGCCGCGCATAAGTTGCGAACCCAAGCCATGGCGCTGCCATTCGTCATGCACCACCAGCGCAAACTCCGCCCCGCGCCTGTCGCGCTGCAAGAAGTAGTGCGCAAGTCCCACGATCTGTTCTTCGGGAAAACCTCGATGGGCTGGATTAGGCACCTGCACGGTTGCCACCAAGGCCAGCTCGCGGTCGTAATCGATACGGCTATAGCGCGCCAGCATGCTGGGGGTCAGTTCACGGAGCAGATAGATGAACCGCATATAGCGCGACTCGTCCGACAGGCTGCGCACGAAACCCTGCAACTTCTGCGCATCCTCAGGGCGTATGGGCCGCATCACCCAGCGCGTACCATCACGTAGTTTTGCCGGCTGCACCAGCTCGCGTGGATAAGGATGAATGGCCATGTGACGGTAGCCTGGGCCGTCCCAAGCGGCCTGCATGTCTTCGGGCGCCAAAAGGCTGGCCTTTATACGCCCCAAGCCCATATGGTTGCCGTCGGCCAAGCGCAGATCCAGGCTGAAGCTTTCCAGTGCCGGCACCTCGCAGGCCAGATCGGAAAGACAGATCAGGACATCCAGCAATTGTTCCAGGGCATCAACGGATAGCTCAGTCGCCAACACTTCATGCCAAAGCGGGCTGCGCTGAATCAGGCGGCGCGCCAATTCGTGGTTCAGCGGCGGCAGCTCTATGGCGGAGTCACCCGGCTGAACCGCATAACCCTGCCCGCCGAACCAAAGATAGGGCCCCAGACGATCATCGCGCATGATGCGAATAGACATATCCAGACCGTCGGCGACAGCACCGAAATAGCGCCAAGGAAAATGAAAAAATGTCAGTAGGTGACGACAGTCGTCCAGCCCCAGCTCTCGGCGGCCTTGCTCTCGCAAATGAGCCAACATGGCCCGTACGCCACGCATCTCGGGTTGGTGACCCAAGGATTCGGCAGGCAATATCTGCAATGCCAAGCGTTGGTTGTAGTCGTGTGCGGCCAGTATGCTGAAGGCATGTGCGGCAGACTCGGGCGTTCGAAAAGCAGGGGCCCCCACTTCGTCCAGCTTACGACGCAGCTCACGAGCCTGCGCCTCGCCCATAAAGCACGTAATCACAGGTTTTCCCGCTCGTGGTACGACTTGGGCCAACGCCTGGGTCACCGCCGCCAAATCCAGCAATGGACTAGGCGCCAATAGCACCAGCACGCCATGTACCCCTTTGTCTTGAGCCAGCAGTTGTACCGCTTGGGCGGCTGCCTCTGGGGACAGCCCCGTCTCGGCGATGACGGCATCGCCTGGGCTGTCTACCTGAATGCCTGGCAAGGCTTGCAAGTCGCGCCGGGTAGCCATCGTCAGTCGCGCGTGCTCAATGGCAGAAGCCTCGGCCATCACCGAGGCTGCCAACCGGACGCCCGCCCGACCGTTGGAAAATATCGCCACGCTGGGGCCTTTGGGGCGCTGGTGATAGCGTAAAACCTTGATCGCCGAAAACAGCTGCACGAAGTAACGCACCCGCACCACCCCGGCACGGCGAAGCAAGGCATCGAACACCGTCTGATGCATGGTGGGGCGCCCTTGCCCGTCTATCGTGCGCAGCACCACGACAGGCTTCACGGAAGACGCCGCCCGCAAGGCGCTTGCCAGTTCGCGTGCCGCAGGCGCGTGATCCATGTATAAGGCGATACTGTCTGTTTTGGAGTCGGTGGCCAGAAAATCCAGCACCTGCGCAATACTCAGCTGCGCTTCATCACCCATAGACATGACGGTGGAAAACCCCAGCCGCACGTCTTCGGCCCAATCCAGAACTGCCGCCATTAAAGAGTCTGAATGCGTGACGACGGCTGCCTGACCGCTACGGGCCAGACGCTCGACACGGCTGAAATTGAAGGCGCTGCCCGGCCTTTGCAAGCCAAGGGAGTTAGGGCCCAGTACCATGCTGTTATGCAGGCGCGCCCAAGCCATGCAATAGGCAGCCAGCTCTTGCCGATTTTCTGGCAAGGTCCCGGCGTGCAACAACACCACGACACGGGGCCGCACGGCGGCAAGAGTGCCCAGCACCATAGGCAGGCGCTCCGGCTGAGTGCAAACCAAGGCAAGATCCAGACGTTCGCCCGGCGCTACCCCCGCCAAAGACTCGGGAAGCTGCAGGGTGTCTTGTTCAGACAACAAGATTTGCGTGGCTTTAGCTTGCCAGCCCGGCTGCAATGCCGCCAGCGCCGGCAGCGGATGCTCACTGACAACCAGCAGAGATCTGGGCTCGAATAAGGGAGAAAGACGATGGCGCGGCATGACTGACCTTAAAATAGCGGCACTGCCTACTGATAACCATAGCAATGCACAGCTTTAATCCCGCTTAAGCTCAGCTGCCACATTGCGTTTTGCAAGCCTATACACAATCCATGTCTACGTCCACAACCCCTATCGTGCGCACACGCTTCGCGCCCTCACCCACAGGTTACCTGCATCTGGGCGGCGCTCGCACGGCCCTGTTTTCCTGGGCCTTTGCTCGCCACCATGGCGGCACCTTTGTGCTGCGCATCGAAGACACCGACCTGCAGCGCTCTACCCCCGAAGCCGTGCAAGCCATTCTGGACGGTATGCAATGGCTGAATCTCAGCCCTGACGAAGGCCCGTTCTATCAAATGCAGCGCATGGAGCGCTACCGCGAAGTTCTGGATGAATTACTGGCCAAAGGGGCCGTGTATCCGTGCTACAGCACCCCCGAAGAAGTCGAAGCCATGCGTGAACGTGCTCGCGCAGCCGGCCTGAAACCCAGGTATGACGGCACTTGGCGTCCCGAAGCGGGAAAAACCCTGCCTGCCGTTCCCGAAGGCCGCCGTCCCGTGCTGCGCTTCAAGAATCCGCTTACCGGCGTGACTGCCTGGGACGACATCATCAAAGGCCCTATCAGTTTCGATAACAGCGAACTCGATGACCTGATTGTTGCGCGCGGCGACGGTACGCCTACCTATAATTTTTGCGTGGTAGTCGATGACTGGGACATGCGTATCACCCACGTCTTGCGCGGCGATGACCACATCAACAATACGCCCCGTCAGATCAACATCCTGAAAGCGCTGGACGCCGAGCTCCCGCAGTATGGTCACTTGCCCATGATCCTGGGCCCCGACGGCGAGAAACTCTCCAAACGCCACGGTGCCGTCAGCGTCATGGAATATGACAAACAGGGCTACCTGCCTGAAGCCATGATCAATTACCTGGCCAGACTAGGCTGGAGCCACGGCAATGACGAGCTCTTCACCCGGGAGCAACTGGTTCAATGGTTCGACTCACGCAGCCTGAGCAAGTCAGCTGCCCAGTGGGACCCAAAGAAACTCAACTGGGTCAACGCACACTACATCAAGCAAACGCCCGACGCCGAACTGGCCACATTGGTGGATGCGCATATTCGTGAACTCGGGGGCGACCCTCAAGCCGTCGATCTTCCCGCTGTCATGGCCTTGCTTAAAGACCGCGCCGAAACCTTGGTTCAACTGGCCCAAGGCGCACTGCTGTTTTGCGCTCCTTACACGCCCGCCGACCCTGCTTTGGTGGCCGAACACCTCAACGACGAAGCCCTGGAGACCCTGCGCTCCTTCCGCATCCACGCCTCTAAGCTGCCCGACTGGACAGCCGCCGCCTTGCACGATGTGATTCAGGCCACTTTGGCTGAACGCGGCATCAAAATGCCCAAACTCGGCATCCCCTTGCGGATAGCCGCCACCGGCCAGAAACAGACGCCGGCCCTCGACACCGTGCTGGCCATTCTGGGGCGTGAAACCGTCATGCAGCGCTTGAGCGCCGTGCTCGACTGAACAAAAACGCCCTGCCCAAGCAGGCTGCGCCAGGGGGCTGGCAAGCACAAGTAAACCATGTGTATCAGCACTTGCCACCCCCCTCCCTCGGCACTACAATTAGTGGGCCAATAAAAACAAACCACAATATATAGTGGCTTAACCCACTATATATTGTGGTTATAATCCGTTCCCTTTTTCCGCCCATGCACTGGCTCACAAGGCCAGCGCATCGTATCGCCCTACTTCAGCGTGCGCCGTTTTACCGGCGGTGCGCCTCATCTTCCCCGGAGCCCACATGCAGACGACTCAACCAGCGACCTCCCTACCGGAAAATCTGCCGCCCTCCTCATCCGACGCCACCACAGAACCCAGCGGTGCCGGTCAATGGCATAGCTTCCATATCATTCGTCGCAACGGCAGCGTCGTCAGCTTCGAACCGGGAAAAATCGCTGTTGCCATGACCAAAGCCTTCCTCGCCGTTAGCGGCGGTCAGGGTGCGGCGTCTGCCCGTATCCGCGAACTGGTCGAGCAACTCACAGCCCAGGTCGTCAATGCCTTGGTGCGCCATCGCCCCTCGGGTGGCACGTTTCACATCGAAGAAATCCAAGACCAGGTAGAACTGGCACTGATGCGCTCAGGTGAGCACGATGTTGCCCGCGCCTATGTGCTGTATCGTGAAAAACGCGCCCAAGAACGCGCCCGCGACACCGCTGCCAACACCCAAAGCAGCCCCCCCCAAGAAAAACCCGGCATCAGCGTGCTCGACAAAGGCGCACGCCGACCCTTAGACATGGCGCTGCTGCGCAAGACCATCGCCGAAGCCGCAACCGGGCACGGTGAAATCATCGATGTCGATGCCATCCTCGAAGAGACCGTCAAGAACCTTTACGACGGTGTACCCGTCGAAGAGGTTTACAAGTCCGCCATCCTGGCTGCCCGCGCCCTGGTTGAAACCGACCCCGCTTATAGCTATGTCACGGCTGGCTTGTTGCTGCACACCATACGCACGGAAGTCTTGGGCCGCGAAGTCGCACAATCCGCCATGACAGATGGCTACGCGCAGTATTTCCCCGAGTTCATCGCACTCGGCATAGAAAGCGGCCTGCTCGATGCCAAACTGGGGCAGTTCGACTTGGTGCGCCTGGGCCAAGCCTTGCAAGCGCAACGCGACCATCAGTTCAACTACCTGGGCCTGCAAACCCTGTACGACCGCTATTTCCTGCACGTCCGTGGCCGTCGCATTGAACTGCCGCAAATCTTCTTCATGCGCGTCGCCATGGGTCTGGCCCTGAACGAGCCCGAACGCGAGGCACGCGCCATCGAGTTCTACGAGATTCTGTCCTCGTTCGACTTCATGAGTTCCACTCCCACCCTGTTCAACTCGGGCACGCTGCACTCGCAATTGTCCTCGTGCTACCTGACCACCGTCTCGGACGACCTCGAAGGTATCTACGACGCCATCAAAGAGAACGCACTGCTGGCCAAGTATGCCGGCGGCTTGGGCAACGACTGGACGCCTGTGCGCGCGTTGCGCAGCCACATTAAAGGCACCAACGGTGAAAGCCAAGGTGTCGTGCCCTTCCTTAAGGTTGTCAACGACACCGCCGTTGCGGTCAACCAAGGCGGCAAACGCAAAGGCGCCGTCTGCGCTTACCTAGAAACCTGGCACCTCGACATCGAAGAGTTCCTCGAACTGCGTAAAAACACCGGTGACGAGCGCCGTCGTACACACGACATGAACACGGCCAACTGGATACCCGATATGTTCATGAAGCGCGTCATGGAAGAAGGCGAGTGGACGCTGTTCTCGCCCTCCGACGTGCCCGATCTGCACGACAAGTATGGCCAAGAATTCGAAAAAGCCTACCTCGCCTACGAAGCCAAAGCCCGCTCCGGCGAGATCAAGCTGTTCAAGACGATTCCCGCCCTTTCTTTGTGGCGCAAGATGCTGTCCATGTTGTTCGAAACCGGCCACCCTTGGCTCACCTTCAAAGACCCTTGCAACATCCGCTCGCCGCAACAGCACGTGGGTGTGGTGCACAGCTCCAACCTTTGCACCGAAATCACACTCAACACCAACGAGTCTGAGATCGCCGTGTGCAACCTGGGCTCGGTCAATTTGTCGGCCCACATGAAACGCAACGAAGCCGGCCAGTTCGTACTCGATCACGAAAAGCTTCAACGCACGATCAACATCGCCATGCGCATGTTGGATAACGTCATCGACATCAACTACTACGCCGTCGAGAAAGCCCGTAACGCCAATATGCGCCACCGCCCTGTCGGTATGGGCATCATGGGCTTCCAAGACTGCCTGTACAAAATGAAGGTGCCGTTTGCATCGCAAGCAGCCGTCGAGTTCTCCGACCAGTCCATGGAAGCCGTGTGCTATTACGCTTACCAGGCCTCCAGCAAACTGGCTATCGAACGTGGCGCCTACAGCACCTTCAAGGGTTCGCTGTGGGACCGCGGCATCTTGCCCAAAGACACACTGGCCCTGCTGCGCGAGCAGCGCGGCGGCTATGTCGACACCAACGACAGCGCCACCTTGGATTGGGACGCCTTGCGCGCCCATATCCAGCAACACGGCATGCGTAACTCCAACTGCGTAGCCATTGCTCCCACCGCCACGATTTCCAACATCATCGGCGTCTCGCCTTGCATTGAACCCACGTACCGCAACCTGTACGTCAAGTCCAACCTGTCCGGCGAGTTCACCGTGGTCAACGAAGACTTGGTGCACGACCTCAAAGCACTGGGCCTGTGGGACGAAGTCATGGTCGCCGACCTTAAGTACTTCGACGGCAGCCTGGCTCGCATCGACCGCATCCCGGCCGAACTGCGCGAGCGCTATGCCACCGCTTTTGAAATCGACCCCACTTGGGTAGTTGAGTGCGCCGCACGTCGCCAAAAGTGGATAGACCAAGCGCAATCACTCAATATCTTCATGGCCGGCGTCTCGGGCAAGAAGCTCGACCACATCTACAAGCTGGCATGGGTACGCGGCCTGAAGACCACCTATTATCTGCGCGCAAGCGGTGCAACCAACGCCGAGAAATCCACCGGCCGCGGTGGTGAACTGAACGCCGTATCGTCTTCGGTACCAGGCGCCGCCGCCGGCTTGGCCGCAGCCCCCGCACTACCCGACGCTGAAGTCGTCGGTGCGGTATGCACCATGCGCCCAGGCGACGAAGGCTTCGAAGAGTGCGAAGCTTGCCAGTAAACACGGTTAAAGGAAACTCATCATGCTGAACTGGAACGACTCTTCCACCGCTAGCGCTCAACCAGCGCACACGCCGCAACCCGCGACGTCCGACCTGGGCGTAACGGCAAGCGCCGAGGCTGCCGCCCCCGGCACCAGCCAACGCGTTCGTGCCGCCGACAAACGCATCATCAACGGCACCACCGACGTCAATCAACTGGTGCCATTCAAATACAAATGGGCATGGGAAAAATACCTTGCCACTTGCGCCAACCACTGGATGCCGCAAGAGGTGAACATGTCGCGCGACATCGCTCTCTGGAAAGATCCTAACGGTCTTACCGACGACGAGCGCCGCATCGTTAAACGCAATCTGGGCTTCTTCGTTACTGCTGACTCCCTGGCTGCCAACAACATCGTGTTGGGTACTTACCGTCATATCACCGCCCCAGAGTGCCGTCAGTTCTTGCTGCGTCAGGCATTCGAAGAGGCCATCCACACCCACGCCTATCAGTACATCGTTGAAAGCCTGGATCTCGACGAGTCCGAGATTTTCAATGCCTATCACGAAGTGCCGTCCATACGCGCCAAGGATGAGTTCCTCATCCCTTTCATCGACGCCATTGCCGACCCCCACTTCAAAACCGGCACCCCCGAAGCCGATCAAACCCTGCTCAAGTCCTTGATCGTTTTCGCATGCCTCATGGAAGGCCTGTTCTTCTATGTTGGTTTTACGCAAATTCTTGCGCTGGGCCGACAGAACAAAATGACGGGCGCCGCCGAGCAATACATGTACATCCTTCGCGATGAGTCCATGCACTGCAACTTCGGTATCGATCTCATCAACACCATCAAGCTCGAGAACCCTCACCTGTGGACACCTGCCTTCCGCGCAGAAATTCAAGAGCTCTTCAAAACTGCCGTAGAGCTTGAATACGCTTACGCTGAAGACACCATGCCACGCGGCGTGCTGGGTCTTAATGCCACGATGTTCAAGTCCTATCTTCGTTTCATTGCCAATCGTCGTTGCCAACAGATCGGCCTTGAAGCGCAATTCCCCGCCGAAGAAAATCCCTTCCCATGGATGGCGGAGATGATAGACCTCAAAAAAGAGCGCAACTTTTTCGAGACACGCGTCATCGAATATCAAACCGGTGGTGCATTGAGTTGGGAATAATGCTTGGATACACCAGGCGCTTCAGTTAGACTCTAGGCGTGCAAGGCTTATGCTTTGCACGCCTGCGCCATTTGAGATGGCTCGCACCCGAAGTGGGGGCCATATCAAATGGGTGAACGTATCCTTCGATCCAGTCTCAAGGAGCCCTACCATGGCAACAGCCGAGAAAGCCGCGAAGAAGCCCGCGGCCAAGAAAGCAGCCGCAAAGAAAGCGCCTGCCAAGAAAGCCGCAGTCAAGAAGGTCGCAGCAAAGAAAGTCGTAGCGAAAAAAGCTGCGGTTAAAAAAGTTGCAGCAAAGAAAGTCGTAGCCAAAAAGGCTGCCGTTAAGAAGGTCGCTGCAAAGAAAACCGTAGCCAAGAAGGTCGCTGTCAAGAAAGTTGCTGCAAAGAAAGCCGTGGCCAAGAAGGCTGTAGTCAAGAAAGCCGCTGCCAAGAAAGTGGCAGCAAAGAAAGTCGCCGTCAAAAAAGTTGCAGCGAAAAAAGTAGCCGCAAAAAAGGCGCCTGCAAAGAAAGCCGTAGCGGTCAAAGCGCCAGCCAAGAAAGCGGCAAGCAAAGCAGCACCGGCAAAGAAAGCCGCCGCTACAAAGACTGTCGCCAAGAAAGCTCCCGCAAAAAAAGCGGCTGCTAAAAAGGCTGCAGCGCCTAAAAAGGCCAACGCCAAATCTGCTGCCAAAGCCGAAAAAGCCACTGCTGCCGCATCGGCGGCAAACCAGTCAGTGAACCCTGCTGCATCATGGCCGTTCCCTACCGGCAAGCGTCCTTAAGCATTATGCTGGGCGCCCCATCGGCCATTCGTTAAACACGTATCTTTTAAGCCGAACGCGTCATCAAGCAAGCTATCAGCTGGTGTTATATTTGAAGCTGCCTGGGTCACACCAGGCAGCTTTCTATCATTACAGCCACGTGCTTATTAGCGGCACAAGCTAACACCAGCGCCGCCAGCCCCTTTTCCCTGAACTCGGCAAACTTTCGCATCCAACATGATCAGTAATGTGCTGAGCTTCGTGCTCGATATTGTCTCCTCCGTGTTCGGAGCCGCTCTGTTGCTACGCGCATGGGCATACTCCATCCGCATGCACCCATTCAATCCATATTTGCAGGCTATCTTTCGTGTTACCGACTGGTTGGTACACGGAGTACGCAAGGTGGTCCCCACGACCAACAAAGTAGATTGGGCGACTCTGCTTAGTGCCTGGTTAACTGCCTTTATCTATGTGCTGCTAACAGGCCTGCTGTTAACAGCTGCCCTGCCCACCATTGATCAAATACCGGCTCTTTTAATTTTTAGCGTATTCACGGTACTGATCTGGGCATGCAATCTTGTCATATGGGGCACCATCATTCAGGCGGTGTTGTCATGGGTGAACCCCATGGCGCCCGTTATGCCGTTGCTGAATCAGCTAACAGCCCCACTCCTGAACCCCATCAAGCGAATACTTCCCAACTTTGGCGGGCTGGATTTTTCTCCGCTGGTGTTGATCATCGTGGCGCAGATCGTCATGATGATTCTGCGCCAGATGGCCTTCAACAACCTGGCGCTGTAAACAGCGCCAGGAGTTTTACATAGGCACTACGCGGGTAGGGCCGCCGCCGCTGATCAGGCGCACGCGCTGCCCGTTGGTAATGTTGACGTCTGCCGCCTGAGCCACCACACGAGTCTCGCCGTTATCAAGCTGTACGGTGATCTCTAGGCCCTGGGTTTTGTTGACTTGGTTCTCGACGGTGTCGCCAAGCAGGCCGCCCAAAATAACGCCACCCACAGTTGCAATGGCACGCCCCGTGCCGCCACCTATGGCGTTGCCTGCAACGCCACCCAAAGCGCCACCGGCCACCATGCCTACCCCACTGCCTTTTTCTTGCTGGATGGTAACGGGGCGCACCGCAATAACGGTGCCGATACGGACTATCTGTTCTTGCTGGGCCTGCCCGTAGGTGTAAACAGAGCTGGATGCCGAATTACGTGCGCACCCGGACACTACAGCCAAGGCTGCCAGCGTGGCGGCCAAGCCGGCAAAACGCCCGGCCCGCTGCAAGAAGGGAAGGGAAATAATGCGTTGCATGGTAAATCTCCTTGGACGTCTTGTCCTGTAAAGCCTTTCGACGGGCCTTGTGGTGGCAACAGCGGTAGCGCCGCAGTGCTGGCCAGCTTTCAAGCCAGCGACAGCTTGATACCGTAATGCCGCTGAAGCGCTTCGCTAATTTGGTCGCGCGAGGGCTGATGATTCTGCGGCCCCTTAGAGGCAATTTTAAAAGCCCCCATTACATTCGCCAAGCAGCACGACTGCTGTAGCGTCCAGCCCTGCACCAAACCGTGCAGCAAGCCCGCGCGGTGGGCGTCTCCGCATCCGGTAGGGTCTACCACCTGTTCGGCCTTGATGGCGGGCACATGCGTTTCAGTGCCGTTCTCGTATAGCGTAGAACCCTCGGCGCCCCGCGTTACCACCACCGCCCGCAACGAACCGGCAATCTCGGTCATGCTAAGGCCAGTACGTTGAACAATGATGCTGGCCTCGTAATCGTTGGCCGTCACGATGTCGGCCAACTCGAGCATTTGTCTAAGGTCTTCGCCATCGAACAAAGGCATGGCTTGGCCCAGGTCAAATACGAAAGGAATGCCCTGGCTTTTGAAACGGCGCGCATGCGCAAACATGCCATCTTTGGAGTCAGGCGCGACAATGCCCCACGCAGCGCGGGTATCGCCCCAATCATTCTGTGCAGACTGCAGCATAGCACCAGGGTGGAAGGAGGCGATCTGGTTGTTATCCAAGTCGGTCGTGATAAAGCACTGGGGCGTAAACATATCGTCCAACACCTGAACATGGCGTGTGTTTATGCCCAGCCTCTGCATGTATTCAATATAGTCGCTGGCATCCGGGCCCACCATGCCTACTGGCACGGCACTTGCTCCCAGGAGACTCAGGTTATAGGCGATGTTGCCGGCGCAACCTCCATATTCTTTGCGCATGGTAGGGACAAAGAAAGACACGCTGAGCGACTGGATGCTTTCCGCGAGAATGTGCTCTTTGAAGTGACCTTCGAATACGGCAATGGTGTCGAAAGCCACCGAACCGCATACCAGAATATTTTTTCCCGTGGTGTTGCCCCCGGAATAAGCAGCGCCGGTTTGCGCATCGTCATGCCGCTGGTGCAGCGTAGGAGTCTTTTTCATCATGGTGTTTCGCTTTTACTTGATCACGGGAAAAACAGGCCAACCTGATAGCCACTGACATGCTCGGCCTTGATTTCCAAAACCACTGAAATGCGCCGCTCGCTGGCGGCAGGAAAGGCTGGGCCCGGACGCGGCGAGGCGCCCAGATACACGTCGGGCGGCAGGTAGCGACGGCTGAGCACCGCCCCAGAGACATCGGTGAGTTCTAACCAAAGAACCGGCCATTGTTGAGGCCCATCTAAGCTATTGCGCAACAGGGCCTCGAAAACCATGTTCTGCCCCTTACGCTGCAAAGAGGAGTCACTGACAGACAACAGCTTAAGCTTACGCGCGTAGGGAACTTCGCATTGAAACCGCTGGCAGGCTGCTTCTAACACAGGGCGCAGTGCGGGCCATTGCACGGCTATCTGCATGCGATAAATATAAACGGCTTGAGCCGCAGCAAGCAGCAAGCCGGCCAGGATCAGTACCGCCCAAGCCAAACGCGCCAACCCGCTACGTCGGGCAGGCCGAGCGTCTCCGGCCAGGAAACCGGGTACTGCGGGTCGCCCCCCCACACGCGACTCACCATAGATGGGCGAATCCGCCGCATCCGCTTCGTCTTCTTCCCATGTATAGCCAGGCTCAGGATCACTATCCGTCCTGTGTAAACCGGGTTCGACATTGGGTCCGAACGGGTTGGCGTCGTCAGCTGGCTCGCGGCTTCCTACGAACGGCTCTGGCGACGCTGTCTCTACCTTGCGATGAACGGTGGCATCCGGCTGCGGCTCATAAACAGGCTTTGCCTTGATTTCCGTTAACGGCGGGGGTGTATGCGGGGAGGCCGGCGCCGAAACGACAGCCTCATAGCCATCAAAAATATGGGCGCAATTTATGCAGCGCACATACCCTTTGCGCAGCTGCAGTTGCTCAAGCCTTGCGGCGAAAGTCGTGCCGCAAGCGGGACAACACGTCATTAATTCCATGCAAGGCCTCCGCAAACAGGGCTGGGCTCAATCGCGCCGACCATGCAGGCAAACCCAGCCATCGCGGCTGCGCCATACCTGCATTGTCAGCCACGGCGCATAAGCCTGTGCCACTTCGTCTGCCTGCCTTTCAAGCACACCCGACAACACGAGATCGCCACCTGGGGCGACCCGGTTGGCCAACATGGGAGCCAGCACCTTGAGCGGACTGGAAAGAATATTCGCCACCACCACACGATACTGGCCGTCTGCCAGGGCATCAGGCAACATGGCATTGACATGCACATGGTTGGTCTGCGCATTGAAGCCCGTAGCCAGAACAGCTTGCTCATCGATATCGACGGCGTCGGTGCGACTTGCGCCCAGCAGGGAAGCTGCAATAGCCAAAATGCCAGAGCCGCAGCCATAATCCAATACCGTCGCATCAGACGGCAGGCAGGCTTCCAACCACTGCAAGCAAAGATGCGTGGTGGGATGACTTCCGGTGCCAAAGGCCAGCCCCGGATCAAGCTCTATGCGCACAATGCCGTCATCCGCTCTGTCGCCCGCCGGCACCTCGGGATCTTCACGGTGCCAACTGGGTACTATCCAGATGCGCTCGCCTATGGGTATGGGGCCGAACTGGGACTGAGTCAGGCGTACCCAATCGGCATCGGGTACCTCACGCGTATGCCAATCGGCTTCGCGGCCGGAACCTGCCAATGCGTCGGCCTGGGCAAGCAACTGCTCGGGATCTTGCCCGTCTGGCAATAACACCACCACACGGTTACGCTGCCAGGCCTGAACCTCGGGCTCCAGCCCGGGTTCACCGTATAAAGGCTGCTCGGCCTGCGTATCGCCGTCGGCATCCTCGACGGAAACGGATAAAGCCCCCGCTTGCAGCAAGGCGTCGGACAACGCTTCAGCATGCGCCTGAGGGCAATGCAATACGAGTTCGCGCATGGCAACTCCGAAAAAGACTTGCGGCGCCCTGCCGCGCCGCCGGTTTGTGCCTTAAGCGCTGCGCTGCGCCAGACGCTCTTCAAGATAATGGATGCTGGTACCGCCTTCGACAAAGCGGGAGTCAGCCATCAAATCGCGATGCAGCGGAATGTTGGTCTGTATGCCTTCGACGACCATTTCGGACAAGGCGATTTCCATACGGGCAATCGCCTGCTCGCGCGTATCGCCATAGGTAATCAGCTTGGCGATCATGGAGTCGTAGTTGGGCGGCACCATATAACCGCTAAACACGTGGGAATCCATACGCACGCCGGGCCCGCCTGGCGTGTGCCAATTGGTGATACGCCCCGGGCTGGGCAGGAACTTGTAGGGATCTTCGGCGTTGATACGGCACTCTATGGCGTGACCGCGGAACTGAATGTCGCGCTGACGCAAAGAGAATTTTTCACCCGCAGCAATCAGGATCTGCTGCTGCACCAAGTCGATGCCAGTGATCATTTCGGTGACCGTATGCTCGACCTGGATACGGGTATTCATTTCAATAAAGAAGAATTCGCCGTTCTCGTACAGGAACTCGAATGTACCTGCACCGCGATAACCCATTTTGCGGCAAGCTTCGGCGCAACGCTCGCCTATGCGCTCGATGAGGCGGCGCGGAATGTGCGGCGCGGGCGCTTCTTCGATGACCTTCTGGTGACGACGCTGCATGGAGCAATCGCGTTCGCCCAGCCATACAGCGTGGCGATCGCCATCAGCCAGTACCTGGATCTCGATGTGACGAGGGTTCTCCAGGAATTTTTCCATGTAGACTTCGGGATTATTGAAAGCTGCGCCCGCTTCGGTACGCGTCATGGAGACGGCGTTCAGCAACGCTGCCTCGGTGTACACCACACGCATGCCGCGTCCACCACCGCCACCAGCCGCCTTGATGATCACTGGGTAACCCACTTTGCGTGCCGTCTGCATAATGACAGCAGGGTCATCGGGCAGTGCGCCCTCGGAACCCGGAACAACAGGTACGCCGGCTTCGATCATGGCATGCTTGGCGCTAACCTTGTCACCCATCATCCGTATGGTTTCAGGGCGAGGGCCGATAAAGACAAAGCCGCTTTTTTCCACACGTTCGGCAAAGTCGGCATTCTCGGAGAGAAAACCGTAGCCGGGGTGAATAGCTTCCGCATCGGTGACCTCTGCCGCAGAGATCAGGGCGGGCATGCTCAAATAACTGTCACGCGCGGCCGCAGGCCCAATGCACACCGACTCGTCGGCCAGGCGCACGTACTTGGCGTCGCGGTCGGCCTCGGAGTGCACGACGACGGTCTTGATTCCCAGCTCTCGGCAGGCGCGCTGGACACGCAGCGCGATTTCGCCGCGATTCGCGATAAGTACTTTTTCAAACATGCCTTGACGCCCTAGCCGATCACAAACAGGGGTTGACCATACTCGACGGGCTCACCGTTCTCGACGAGAATTTCCTTGATGACACCGGATTTTTCTGCCTCGATTTCGTTGAGCAGCTTCATGGCCTCGATGATGCACAGCGGATCGCCTTCCTTGACGCTTTGGCCCACTTCGACAAATGGCGAAGCACCAGGATTAGGCGAGCGATAAAAGGTGCCAACCATGGGCGCCTTCACAGGATGGCCTTGGATAACCGGCGCAGCAGCTGGGGCGGCGGGCTGAACAGCCGCGGCAGGAGCAGCAGGTGCGGCTGCCACAGTCTGCACTTGCGGCTGAGCCATCATCACGGGCTGCGTAGGCGGCAGGCTCTTGACGATACGCACGGTGCCGTCACCTTCGGTGATCTCAAGCTCGGTGATGCCGGACTCGGCCACCAAGTCGATGAGTGTCTTAAGTTTTCTCAAATCCATGATTGGTTTCCATGACGAGACGACATTCCTGGAAGGGGAAGGCCGCCGTAGTTGAAGCGATGCATGCCCAGCGGATCATGCCTGCAATGCGTATTGCAAAGCGGCCTCGTAGCCATAAGCCCCTAGGCCCACCACCACACCCACTGCCAAATCAGACAGATAGGAATGATGACGAAAGGACTCTCGACGATGCACGTTGGAAAGATGCACTTCGACAAAAGGGATGGTTACAGCGGCCAGTGCGTCACGCAAGGCAATGCTGGTGTGGGTGTAGGCACCCGCATTAATAAGAATGAAGTCGGTGCTATCTTGGCGCGCCGCATGAACGCGGTCGACAAGCTCACCTTCGTGATTGCTTTGGAACGCAGTGCACCGGGCACCACGAGACGCTGCCAGTTCGAAAAGGCGTTGGTTTATGTCTTGCAAGGTTTGATGCCCGTACACCGCCGGTTCGCGGGTGCCCAGCAAATTAAGGTTGGGCCCGTGCAGGACAAGTATGTGTTGCGCCATTATGAGTCGAAGAAGGTTCCAGACCGTCTTTTTACGCGAAAGTACCCTGTTTGTCTATCAAAATACAGGCATTTAAGAGTTTTCAGACCTTGAGGCCAGCCAACGTGGCATCGAGGCTATCGGGCTTTACCAGCCCCAGTATGCGTTCGACAAGCTGACCCTGCGCGTCGAAAACCACCGTAAAAGGCAGACCGCCTTTACTGTTGCCCAAGGGCCGCATCAGTTCAATACCTTCGTGGCCGGCAACCAGCAGCGGGTAACTTACTTGAACTTTGTCTTTAGCGAAAGCACGCACGTTGACGGCAGTATCGACAGCCAAGCCCACAAAAGCCACATGCGGGTGGCTTTCGCTGAGCGCCTGCAGGTCGGGCATTTCGTGTATGCACGGAGGGCACCATGTCGCCCAGAAATTGACCACAACAGGTTTGCCCAGAAAGCCGGACATGGCTTGCTCGGCACCGGCAGGGTCGGGAAAACGCCTTTGGAACAGTGGGTCGGGGTCGGCGGCATGCGCTAGGCGCACCATGCCGGCCCCACCTATAGCGGCAAGGCCCGCGTAGACCAACTGCCGGCGTTTAGGAAAAAAAATCTGGGACATGTGGCGAGCGTATTCATCTAGACCAGCCAGGCATTTTAACACCGCCCCTCAGGGCAGGCGCTGGCGCCTGGATTATCACCCGTCCTTCCGGCTCACGGCACAGCCACTACAATACGGCCAGGAGGATATTCATGCATCTGCACATACTGGGTATTTGCGGTACTTTCATGGGCGGGCTGGCGCTGATCGCGCGCGCTGCCGGCCATACTGTCACGGGTTGCGACGCCGGCGTGTATCCGCCCATGAGCACGCAGTTGCGCGAACAAGGGATAGACCTCGTCGAGGGGTTCGACGCCGACCAGCTCGACCTCTCACCCGACCTATTCATCATTGGCAACATCGTCACGCGCGGCAATCCGCTGATGGAAGCCATACTTGACCAAGGTCTACCCTACGTGTCGGGCCCCCAGTGGCTAGGCGAACAGATTTTGCAAGGGCAACATGTGCTTGCGGTAGCCGGCACACACGGCAAGACCAGCACTAGCTCCATGTTGGCCTGGATACTCGAACAAGCCGGTTTGGCGCCCAATTTTCTGATTGGCGGTGTGGCGCCCGGCCTGCAGGTATCGGCTCGTTATCGGCCAGAAAGCCGCCACTTCGTTATCGAGGCCGACGAATACGACACGGCCTTCTTCGACAAGCGCTCCAAATTTGTTCATTACCGGCCCCGCACGGCTATCTTGAACAATCTTGAATACGACCACGCCGACATCTTTCCCGACTTGGCTGCTATCGAAACCCAATTCCATCACTTGGTTCGAACCATCCCAGCCACCGGTTGCATAGTCCGGCCCGCAGAGTCGCCGGCCCTTGACAGCGCCCTGGCTCGCGGCTGCTGGACGCCCGTGGTGCAAGTGGATGGCCCCCAAGCCCCTTGGCAGGCCCGCGACTACGACAGCCATCCCGACCATTTTGAGGTGGTGTTCGAAGGCAAGGTCGCCGGCGTCATTGCCTGGTCGCTCAGCGGTCAACACAATCGCGCCAATGCCTTGGCCGCGTTGGCAGCCGCCTATCATGTGGGTGTCGAACCCGGCATCGCCATCGAAGCACTGACACGCTTTTCGGGCATACGGCGCCGCCTGGAACTGCGCGGAACCGTGCGCGACATCGCCGTATACGATGACTTTGCCCACCACCCAACAGCCATTGCCACCACGCTGGAAGGCCTGCATCGGCGCGCCTCGCATCAGCGCATCCTCGCAGTCATCGAACCCCGCTCCAACACCATGAAGTTGGGCACGATGGCCGCACGCCTGCCCCAAGCCTTGACGCTGGCTGACAAGGTATATTGCTTCGGTGCGCGCGAGGGCAAGCATGCGCTGGGCTGGCGCCCCGAAGAGGTCTTGGCATCGCTGGGCGACCGTGCTGCAAGCTTCGATCAGATACCCGGTTTGGTAGAGGCCATCCTCACTGATGCGCGCCCTGGCGATGCCGTCCTGGTCATGAGCAACGGCAGCTTTGGCGGCATTCACGAGAAACTGCTAGAGGGGCTCGCTCAGGAGCCCAGCCGATGAAAGTCTTGTATTTACATGGTTTCCGCTCTTCGCCGGCCTCGTTCAAATCCAGGCTGCTAGAGCAAGCCATGGCTCAGCGCGGCCTGCATGATGACTGGTATAGCCCGCAGCTGCCCGCCAGCCCCGCCGCCGCGATAGCGCTGTGCCACGATTGGATACGCTCGCAGTTTGGCGACACCAACTTAAAGGACGCAGCTTCGGAACTGCTTATCATTGGTTCTTCGCTAGGGGGCTTCTATGCCTATTGCCTGGCGGAGCATTGGCAATGCCGCGCCGTCGTGCTCAACCCGGTCGTGCACGCCGCGCGCGACCTGGCCACGCAGGTAGGCAGCCATCGCCACTTCCATAACGATGAGCCTTTCGAGTTCCTGCCAGAACACGTTAACGAACTGGCTGACATGGCGGCACCGCCTACCCAAAACCCTGAACGTTATTATCTTTTAGCCTCTACGGGCGACGAGGTACTTGACTGGCGCGACATGCGTCAATGGTATGCCGGCAGTCACGGGCATATTATTGAAGGCAGCGACCACGGCATCAGCGATTTTGCCGACTGGTTGCCCGATGTTATGGATTTCATCCTGCAACCGCCACGATAAGTCGTCGAACCCAAACCGCTTCAGCGGCCCGCCTTCTCATTTCATTCCCTATCTTTTTCATCCATGTACGTCCTCTACGAAGACAGCGCCCAGTTCAAGGCCGAGAAGATCTTCTCCGAAAGCGACTCCACGCTGCAAGTGGAGTCCGAATCGGGCAAGCGCAGCAAAATCAAGAAGAACGCCGTTATCTTCACTTTTGACTCGCCCGCCCCCAGCCAGATGCTGCAACAAGCGCAGGCATTGGCAGAGACCTTGGATGTCGCCTTTCTGTGGGAGTGCGCACCGCAGGAGGAGCTCAACGTCGCCGATTTTGGCCAAGAGTATTTTGGGCACCCCCCCAGTGCCGTCGAAAAAACGGCCCTGATTTACGCCTTGCATGCCGCCCCGGCCTATTTTCACCGGCGCGGCAAAGGCATCTACCGCCCAGCTCCGCCCGACATTTTGCAAGCAGCCCTGGCCGCCATCGAAAAGAAACGCTTACAAGCCGAGCAGCAGCAAGCCTGGACAGAGCAAATGCTGGCGGGTCAGTTGCCAGAAGCCATAGGCCGCATGGCCGACGATTTACTGACGCGCCCCGATAAGAACTCGCTGGAGTGGAAAGCCTTTGACGCGGCAGTCGCCCAGTCAGGCAAATCCGCAGAGCAATTACTGCTGGACCTGCAAGCGTGGCCTCATGCTTTGGCGGTTCATCGGCGCCGTTTCTTTGCCCAGTATTTTCCAAAAGGCACGGCCTTCCCTGCTTTCGAGTCGCCCATCGTCCCCGACGCGCTTCCCGACGCAGACGTAGAAGCCTATTCTCTGGATGACGCCAGCACGACCGAAGTGGACGACGCCCTTTCAGTTGTCATGCTGGACGAACACACGGCGCGTATCGGCATACATATTGCGGCGCCGGGCCTGGGCATAGCGCGCGGCAGCCAGCTGGACGAGCTGGCGCGCCAGCGCATGTCCACTGTGTACATGCCGGGCGAGAAAATACCCATGCTGCCCGAACCCTTGCTACAGCTGTTTTCGCTGGATGAAGGCCAAGCCCGGCCCGCTCTATCGCTATACGTGACAGCCAGATTGGACACCGGTGAAATCCTAGACATGCAAACCCGTGTCGAACGTTTGACGGTACGCAAGAATTTGCGCCTGCACGAGCTGGAGAACGAGGCAAGCGAAGCGGCGCTGAATGACCCTGAACAGCCACTGACGTACGGACACTGGC
Organism: Mesopusillimonas faecipullorum; assembly: GCF_020539505.1. GTDB lineage: Bacteria > Pseudomonadota > Gammaproteobacteria > Burkholderiales > Burkholderiaceae_B > Mesopusillimonas > Mesopusillimonas faecipullorum. The sequence goes on from NZ_JACDXW010000001.1 coordinate 552,766, forward strand.
TGCGCCCACTGTGGCGCTTCGCGCAGCACTTGACCGCCAAGCGCGATGCCATGCGCGGCAAGCCCGAAAACAACAACCGCATCGAATACAGCTTTCAGCTTGAGGGCGCCGCCGACAATCCGGACAGCATCGTGCGCCTGGTTCCGCGGCTGCGCAACGCCCCACTAGATAGAATAGTGGCCGAGTATATGATTTTGGCCAACAGCAGCTGGGGTGGGCTGCTGAATCAGCACGGCGTACCTGGCGTGTATCGCTCGCAACAAACCGGGCGTACCCGCATGTCCACTCACGCCCTGCCTCACGAATCCATAGGCGTGCCGCAATACATTTGGTCTACCTCCCCCCTGCGCCGTTACGTAGACTTGGTGAATCAGCGTCAGATACTGGCCGCTGCAGAGCATGGTGTCTCGGCTCGTCTGGTGGCGCCTTTCAAGCCCAAGGATGCAGACCTTTTTGCCTTGATCGGCGCCTTCGATTCACAGTATGCTGCTTGGGGCGAGTTCCAGAACAACATGGAGCGTTACTGGTGCCTGCGTTGGCTGCGCCAGCAGGGCATTACCGAAACCGAGGGCGAGTTTTTGCGTGATGACCTGGTTCGCCTAAGCTGCGTACCTATGGTGGTCACGCTTGTAGGTGTACCCGAACTCAACCGAGGTCAGCGCGTGCGTTTATCCATCAACGATGCGGATGAGCTGGCTCTTACGCTGCATTGCCGCTTCCTGGATGTTCTGGCCGACTAAGGCCAGCACCCCTGAACCCGAGGACAGCCACATGTCGTCGTCACGGTCTTCCGCTCAATTACGCCAGTTCCTGCTGCAAAGCAGAAACTGGCGTCGCGGGTATATGCCGTGGGCCTTGCTGGCCTCCTTGCTCATACACGCCGCCTTGCTTAGCTTGCATTTTGGCGCACCGGCCCAAGCACCAAACCCCGTGCGCAGCACACTGGACATTGTGCTGGTCAATACGCATACCGATACAGCCCCCTTGAAGGCTCAGGCCCAAGCTCAATACGACTTGAACGCGGGTGGCGACCAAGCCCAGGGGATGGCAACCTCGCCACTGCCACACTCGCCGGAACTGGCTGCGCAAGACATGATCTTGAGGGCCTTGCGCAAGCGACAGGCAGCGCTTGAGCAAGAGCAGCAGCGCCTACTGACACAACTGCAGGCTGGTCTTGTCGTGGCGCCCGAACAGCTTGTACCCGACCCCTTGCGTCAATCCGAGGCGCCGGGTGAAGACGATATCGCCCAAGAAAATCAGATTCTGCAGGCCCGCATTGCCGCCCTTGAGGCGCGCATTGCCCATTACAACGCCAGGCCCCGGCAACACTTCACCGGCCCGGCCACCACTGCAGCCGAACACGCCGCTTACGTAGAGTCATGGCGTAAGCGCATAGAGGCCTTGGGCACACGCTATTATCCAGATGAAGCACGCGGGCAGCTATACGGTAGCCTTCAACTGACTGCCTATATACAGCGTAATGGCGAATTAGCGGGCATAGAAATTGACAGGCCTTCCGAGCATGTCGTCCTGAACCAAGCCGCTCAGCGTATCGTGCGCCTGGCGGCACCCTTTCCTCCCTTCCCGCCTGAGCTTGCCGAACACACCGACGTGCTGGCCATCAGCCGCACGTGGCATTTCACCCGGGACCAACTGCAAACCTTCGCACCATGAGCTCTCAGCCCGGCATTCGCCAATTTGCCGTCGTCGGCAACCCTATCAAGCATAGCCGTTCGCCGGCTATCCATCAGATGTTCGCCGCCCAAACCGGTGTGGCGCTCGAATACAGCACTTTATTAAGTCCCCTGGACGGTTTTGCTGAGACGGTCGGCCAGTTCTTTGCTGCGGGCGGTTGCGGCTTGAACATTACGGTTCCCTTCAAAGAGCAAGCCTATGTCCTGTCAGCCAAACTGAGCGAGCGTGCGCGTTTGGCCGGTGCCGTCAATACCTTGTGGCAACAAGACGGGCAGTTAAACGGCTGTAATACCGACGGCCTGGGCCTGCTTTCCGACCTTCAACGCTTAAACGCCCCACTGGAAGGAGCCCGCATCTTGTTGATAGGTGCAGGTGGAGCCTCGAAAGGTGTGGTCTACCCGCTGCTGAACGCCGGTTGTGCCCGGCTGCACATTGTTAACCGCACGGAAGAGCGTGCGCAAGCCATGAGGGCACACTTTTCGAGCCAATTGCCCGATTACGCCACGCGCATGAGTGCGGGTGGCCTCTTGCAAGCCGAGGGCGAATGGGATCTGGTCATCAATGCCACCTCCAGCGGCTTGCAGGACACAGCCCCCGAATTGCCTGGGGTGCGCTACGCCGCTGATGCGCTGGCTTACGACATGCTTTATGCCGCCCTGCCCACGCCCTTCATGCGCCAAGCCGCCGAGGCTGGTGCCCACCGCTGCGTGGATGGCCTGGGCATGTTGGTGGGCCAGGCTGCCGCCAGCTTTGCCATCTGGAACGGCATGACCCCGCAACTGGAGCCTGTTCTGCGCGAGCTGCGGCGCCAACTGCAGGAGCCCTGACCGCCATGGCTATCCGGCATTGGTCTATGGGCAAGCTGGTAGGCGTCGCAAGTCTGCTGGCACTTATCGGCTTCCTGCTGTATCAGTTTGGGCTATTCGTCATGGTGCTCACCCTTACCGTACGCGACCCCAGCAGCAGCGCATTCATGAAGGCAAGCTTAAACACCTTGCGCCAAGCTGATGCGCAAGCTGAACTCAAGCATGAGTGGGTGCCCTACGATCGTATCAGCACCCACTTGAAACGCGCCGTCATCGCCTCGGAAGACGCCAATTTCACCAACCATGACGGCGTCGAATGGGAAGCCATCAAGCGCGCCTGGCAGTACAACCAGCGTCAGGCCGAACAAGGTGGTGAACGACGTCGGGGCGGCTCGACGATTAGCCAGCAACTGGCCAAGAATCTGTTTCTTTCCGACTCGCGTTCTTACTGGCGTAAGGGCCAAGAGCTGATCATTACCTATATGCTGGAGGCCGTGCTTAGCAAAGAACGCATACTCGAGCTTTATTTGAACCTGGCGCAATGGGGTGAAGATGTATTTGGTGCTCAGGCGGCAGCCCGGCATTACTTTCGCACCGATGCCGGCAAGCTTGGCGCAGCCCAAGCGGCCCGCCTGGCAGCCATGTTGCCCAACCCCGCCTTCTACGACCGCCAGGGCGGCAATACGGCTTATTTACGTCAACGCGCCAATACGCTGATGCAGCGCATGAGAATGGTGACCGTGCCCTGAGCTTTATGTTCAGGCTTGACCGGGCGCGTCTACATCAGACGCCAAGCGTCGCCGCAAGGTGTTCTTGTCGATTTTCCCTACGCTGGTCTTGGGCAACTCGGTGACAAAGAAAACGCGTGATGGCCACTTGTACTTTACCAAGTGCTCAGCCAAGTAAGCCTGCAACGCCGCTTCATCGAGTGTGCTGTCTTTGGCAACCACATAAGCCAACAGAATTTCTCCGCGGTAGGCATCGGACACCCCGATGACCGCTGCCTCGGACACCCCGGGATGCCGGAACAACACTTCTTCGATTTCTCGGGGATAGACGTTAAAGCCACTGACGATGGCCATTTCTTTTTTGCGATCACAGATCGTCAGATAACCTTGATCGTCGAGCCGGCCTATGTCTCCCGTGTGCAGCCATCCATCGCGCAGCACCTTGGCCGTTTCTTCGGGCATACCGTCATAGCCGCTCATGATTTGAGGCCCTCGGGCACGCACTTCACCGGCTTCGCCCACCGGCAGCACTTGGGTGCCGGTGGCTACGTCGACGATCTGCAACTGGGTCAGCGGCACGGCCACCCCCACTGAGCCCAGCTTGCGCTGCCCAGCAAAAGGGTTGTACGTCAGCACGGGGCCAGCTTCGGTTTGGCCGTAGCCTTCGCATACCACGCAGCCCGTGGCAGCCTGCCAGCGGGTCAATGTTTCTTCGGCCAAGGCCGCAGAGCCCGACGAACACAGTCGCAGGGAGCTGAGATCAGCCTGTTCGAAGCCCTCGTAAGCCATCAGTCCCATGAAAATAGTAGGGCTGCCTGACATCAAAGTAATGCGATGCTGCGCAATGGCCTGAAGAACAGTGTCGGGCCGATACTTGGGCATGATGACCAGCGTACCTTGGGCATAAGCCGCCAGATAAAGGCCCATGGATACCGCATACACATGAAAGAGCGGCGTAATGGCCAAAACCTTCTCTTGACCCCGCAAAGTAGGCAGCAAGGCCTCGCGCTGACTGACGTTGATGCTGACGGCTTGATGAGTCAGGCTGACCCCCTTGGGCACGCCCGTGGTGCCCCCGGTATATTGCAGGGTAGAAGGACTGTTCGGGTCTGGCAACGGCAGCGGCAGCGCCGTGGCGTCTTGCCAGCGAGTCAGGCGTTGCTGCCCTGGACCCGTACCTATGCAATAAGCCACGTCAAAACTGGCGCCGACCTGGCTTACCACCTGCGTGACTGCTTCGTCGTAAATAATGCCGCGAGCACGCGCGCTGGCCAACACCTGCCGTAATTCGCTGGTGGTGTAGGCTGGATTCAAGGGGACCACTTGCGCACCCGCCGCCTGCACGGCAAAGCTTGCAATCGCAATATCCAGCGAGTTGCCCATCAACAGCACGACTCTGTCGCCCTGCCCCAGGCCGCACTGCATCAAATCGTGGGCAAAGCCGGCCACACACGCGCGATACTGCCCGTAGGTCAGTTGCTCGTCGCCGCACACCAAGGCAAGGTGCTCGCTGGATTGGGCGGCAGCGGCTTCCAGCATATGAACGACTGTCGGCCACACCTTGGGCATAGGGAAATTCTGGGATTCTTTCATCGCGATTCGCGCCTGCAGAAAGCTTGCTTAAGGTATCTTACCCGTTGCCACGCGCACTTTTGTTAAAGTTACGGTTCCCGCCCCTCAAGGTATAGAGCCCGCATCCCTCATGCGCACCGCCCGCCGCTATCTCGCCAGCGAAATTTATCGCTCCTGCTTCGTCGTATTGTTGGCGTTGGTTGGTCTGTTCACATTCTTCGCGCTTATCGAAGACCTGGACCAGGTAAACGACAGCTTTTCGCTGCTCAATCTGTTCTATCTGCAGGCTTTGCAACTGCCTTCACACTTGTACGAGCTGCTGCCCATAGGGCTGCTGGTGGGGTCGGTACTGGCTCTGGCCAGCCTGGCGCAGCGCAACGAGCTGGTCATTCTGCGGGTATCGGGCGTCAGCGGCCTCAAACTGCTGGCCATGTTGTGGATCATCACCATTCCCTGGGTGGTCGGCGCTTTTCTGCTGTCTGAAGTCGTCATGCCCGCCGTCGAGATCAAATCCAGCGAGGCCAAGCTACAACTGCTGGGCCGCGCCGGCGGTGGCCGCCTGAATAGCGGCTATTGGTTCAAAGAGAACGACGAACACGGTGGTGATCGTATTATCAATATCGCCCAGTTGCGTCCCAGTGGAGGCGTCAGCGAGATTCAGCTTTACGAGTTTTCGCCTACGCAAGAGCTCCAGCGCCACTCCCATGCCAAAGAGGGCTACTTTGAAGACGGCAAGCTGATTCTGCAAGAGGTGACGGAGACACTCATCGATGCCGACGCCATCACCGCCCTAAGCGATGGACAAGCTTCCAAAGAGCCCGTCACCCGCATTCAAGAAGTTGTGCAGCGTGAACTACCCACGTCTCTTACCCCCGAGCGTTTGATTGCACGCATTCTGACCCCGGAACGCATGTCCATCTCGGTACTGCTGGACTACATACAGTATCTGAACGCCAACCAGCTTCACACCGAACGCCAGATCGTCGCACTCTGGCGTAAGGCAGCCTATCCCTTTACCTTGTTCGTCATGATCACTATTGCCGCGCCCATAGGCTTCATGCAAACACGGCGAGGGGGGGTAGGCGGCAAGGTCTTCATCGGCATTCTGCTGGGCGTGGGCTTCTTCATGATCAATCAGCTGGCACTGAACATCGGCACCCTGGGGCAATGGCCGCCCTGGGTGACGGCATTGCTCCCCAATCTGGTCGCGCTTTTATTGGCGCTCGCAGCGCTGCTGTTTATGGAAAACCGGCATCATCTTAGAAAGCCCTCTGTGACAGGGCAAAATTGGCAACGTAACGCAACATGACGAAGGCAACCCCTCCCGTCTGGGTGATTGGTGATGTGCAGGGATGTGCCACCGCGCTGGACACTTTGCTCGCCCATCCAGAAATTGCCGCTCAGCCCGAGGCTCAACTTTGGTTTGCAGGCGACCTTACCAACCGCGGTCCCGACTCAGCCGGCACACTAAGGCGCATACGCGACCTTGGCAGCCGTGCGGTAACGGTGTTGGGCAACCACGATCTACATTTGCTGGCTGTGGCCGCCGGCATACGCAAACCCGGCAAATCAGATACCTTCTGCGACGTGCTGAACGCCCCCGATGCCGATGAATTGATTCTTTGGCTGCGCCAACAACCGCTCGCCCACCATCTTGACGGTTACCTCATGGTTCATGCGGGCGTGGTCCCCCAATGGACAGTGCAGCAAACCCTGGAGTGCGCCCAGGAAGTCCAGGCGGCGCTCAGTTCCGATGCCTGGCGCGAACGTCTAGGCAATATGTATGGCAATGAGCCCAACCGCTGGCGCGACGACCTGGGCCGAAATAAACGTTTGCGCATCATCGTCAACGCCCTGACTCGCATTCGTATGTGCACCCGCAAGGGCCGCATGGATTTCACCCTGAAAGGCGCCCCTGCCCCCGACGCGGACCTGCTGCCATGGTTCGACGTGCCAAAGCGCGCCACACGTGGCGAGGCCACGATATTATTTGGTCATTGGTCAACTTTGGGCTTGATGGTAAGGCCGGACGCCATATGCTTGGACACAGGCTGCGTTTGGGGGCGGCAACTGACTGCCCTGCGCTTGAATGACCGTAAGATCATTCAAATCGAAGCCGCTGGCCTGGTCCCTCAGGGGCTGGTAGGCGAATAAGTTTCAGGGGCAGTGCTGACGCCCTCGCGTACCGCCTGCCCTATGGCTTCATGCACATGCTGAGCCACATCGCCCCGGTGCCAGCCCCGGTAGTCGTCGGCGCTCAGTACGGGCAGAAAAACCGCCTCAACTGCGACACCTTTGGCTTTCATCAGCGTCCAGAGATTCTGCACCAGGGTTTCTTCGCCCACGAAAGCCGCAAACTCGCTACGGCGCCCCTGGTAGAAAAACCGCAAGGCCACTGGCTGAATATCCACTTCGGTGCGCATGGCAGGGTCGAAAAGGCTGGCATGAAAAGGCAGGACATCCAGACCTGAGGAAGTGGTTCCTTCCGCAAATAGGCCCAGCGCCTCGCCGCGGCTAAAGCGCTCTGCCATTTGTTCGGCCACTTGCTTGAGTGAGTTGCGCTGCCCACGCTGCAGAAACACCGTGCCGACACGCGCCACTAGCCAACCTATGACAGGCCACTGTCGAATCTCGCTTTTGGCGATAAACAAGATGCCGCGCACACCCGCCAGCACATAGATGTCTATCCAGGATACGTGATTAGCCACCCATAACACAGCGCCCGTAAGCTGCGGCTGTCCCGTTACCTTCAGCTTGACCCCGCATAGCCGAAGAAGCAGCCGGGACCACGCACGGTTCATGCGACTGCGCCGGGGTGCGGATACCCAGGCATATAGGGTGGCCACAGACAGCAAACAAGAAATCAACCAAAGTAGGATCAGCGGAAACCTGATCAGTACGCGCAAGTAGCTCAATATTGTTCTCGTGACAGCAAGAATTTTCAGCCCATTATGATAGCGCCGGCTACTGTTCAGCGCTTCTCCAGATAGCGACGCAGTATAACGGCTGCAGCCATCGCGTCGTCATCCCCTTGGGCGGCTCCCAGGAGATTTTGCGCCTCCATGCTAGAGCCGCGCTCATCCACCAGCTCGACAGCCAGGCCAAAACGCCCATGTAACTGGTTGGCAAAGCGCCGGCTTTGCAACGAGGCATATTGCTCCTCACCCTCAAGGGTGAGGGGCAGCCCCACCACCACACGAGCGGGCTGCCACTGATGCAACAAGGCTTCTATGGCCTGGAATCGCGCCTCGCGAGTGGCCGGTTTAAGCACGACCAAAGGCCGCGCCTGCCGCGTAACCGTATTGCCCACCGCCACGCCAATTTTGCGCGTGCCGTAGTCAAAGGCCAGCAGGGTTTCCTCAGGCATGCCCCGCCATGCCCGAAAGCATGGACGCATTAATACCCAAGGCCCCGAGTGCAGCGTCATAACGCTGCTCGGGGGCGACGTCGAAGAGGATGTCGTGCGTTGCCGTCACGTTCAACCAGGCGTTCTGGGCGATCTCGCTTTCGAGTTGACCGGCCCCCCAGCCGGCGTAACCCAGCGTGACGAGCATTTGGCTGGGCCCCTTGCCTTGGGCGACCTCTTGGAGAATATCCCGGGAAGTGGTGAGAGCCAGTTCGCCAAGTTCTATGCTGGAGCTGTACTGCCCCGATGCGGCATGCAGCACAAAACCGCGATCTGTTTGCACCGGACCGCCAAAAAACACAGGCGTGTCTTGTACCGGCCCTATTTCCAGGGAGAGATCAAGGTCTATGCGCTGCAACAGGTTGCCAACGGTGAGATCGGTAGGCCGATTCACCACTAAACCAAGCGCCCCCTGTTCGTTGTGCTCGCACACATAGATAACCGTATTGGCCAGGCTGCCTGATACGACGCTCGGCATGGCGAGCAGAAATTGGCCCGACAGATCGACGACAGGCTCGTTTGTCTGTGTGTTAGTTGCCTTTCCCATGACCGACCTCCTTGATGATGCATGAACCGCACTTGTAGGCAATATGCCCGCAAGCCAGGTCAGACTTCGACCATTTCGAAGTCTTCTTTGCGCGCACCACACTCGGGACAGACCCAGTTTGGTGGCACATCTTCCCATGAGGTGCCTGGAGCAATACCATCCTCAGGCGCGCCATCTTCCTCGTTATACATCCAGCCACAAATCAGACACATCCAGGTACGCATGGTTTCTATTTCTCTCAAAGCAAACCGGCAAGGGACGATTCCACATTAGCCGGATAGTTCCATTAGAATGGGGTCAATCTTAACCGACGCAAGCCCCCTACGTCTGCGACCACCCTTTCGGGCGACCTCAACCCCCTATTCGCCGCCAACGCGGCTAGCATCGCTGTGTCAAACTCCATTCCGCCGTCCCTGCTTATCTTCGCCCCATTCGATCCTAGCGGAGCCGGGCATTTACCTGCCGATGCCATGACGCTCTCCGCCCTAGGGGCGCATCCCCTGAGCGTGGCGACTGCCATTTATGTGCAGGACACCATGGGCATGGAAAACCTAGAGCCGCTATCCCCCGAACTGGTAGACGACCAAGCTCGCTGCCTACTCGAGGACATGACGGTCCAAGCCATCAAGGTCGGGCCTATTTGCGAACTGGAAACCCTGCAAATGGTGGCCCAGATTGCAGCCGACTACAGCCAACTGCCTTTGTTGCTACAGCTGGAAGCCTTGCCGAATCACCCTGCCCTTCAAGAGGCCGATGACACCCTGGCAGCCACCCTGGAATTGCTGGTGCCGCAGGCCGACATTGTCATGGTGCCACATCGATTATTGGCGCATTGGCAATCCGAAGGCTATATGCCGCGCCAAACAGGTGACGACCCCGCACGATGGTTGCTCAGCGGGGGCGCCGACTGGGCTCTGGTACTAGACGCTCCGCTACGCCCGGGCCACAATGCTCATGTGCTTTATGGTCCGGAACAAGCCATGGCCAATTGGCCGGCTGCCAATAAACCTGCGCCAGGCCCCCATGCACATAGCCCGCTCGCCTGTGCCATCGCGGTTGGCCTGGCCCAAGGGCTGACACCTCAGGTCGCCGTTGAACAAGCCATGAAGCAGGCCGCGCCGCTTAGCGAGCGCTGGTTTCAACCCGGCATGGGTCACAAGATTCTTATGCGCACCACAACATGATCACGGCTCGCCCTTTGCGTTTCCCTCGCGGCCTATATGGCATTACCCCCGACTGGGACGACACCGATCGCTTGCTGCAGGCTGTGCAAGCCGCTATTCGCGGCGGCATGGTCGCGCTGCAATGGCGCCCCAAAGGCGCTACCCATGCTGCACGCATGAGTCAGGGCCATCAACTGGCTCAGTTATGCAAAGACGCGGGCATTCCCTTTATCGTCAACGACAGCATGAATACGGCGTTGACACTGAAAGCTGACGGCGTGCACCTAGGTCGCGATGATGGCGACCCTCGCGCCGCCAGAGCCTTGTTGGGTCACGAAAAAATCATCGGCTGTTCTTGCTACGACCAACCCGAGCTTGCACGCAAAGCCTTGGCTGCCGGCGCCGATTATGTCGCTTTCGGCGCCATTTATCCGTCTACCGTCAAGCCTGACGCTGCGCGCGCCAAGCTGGATCAACTCACTCAGGCAAAACGCCTGACGCAATCGTGGCCCGGCGTGGCAAGGCCGGCCGTTATCGCCATAGGCGGCATTAACGCCGCCAATGCAGCTGCGGTGGTCGAAGCCGGTGCCGACGGTGTCGCCCTTATCAGCGCGCTGTTCGATGCGCCCGACATCGAGGCAGCCGCTCGCGCCTGCCAAGCCCACTTTGCTCAAGCCAGCGGCCCCGCACCTGCCGTCTGAGCCCCGATTTCAGCCGCGCCTTCCGGCCCGCACACATTCTTCATATACGGAATCCCATCATGACTCGTAATCAAGTTCTTTTCGATCGTGCCTGCCAAACCATACCCGGAGGCGTCAACTCACCGGTACGGGCATTTCGTTCGGTGGGGGGCACCCCCCGCTTTATCACCCGCGCCAAAGGGCCCTACGTCTGGGATGCCGACAACGTACGTTATATCGATTATGTGGGCTCGTGGGGCCCTGCCATTCTGGGGCATGCTCATCCGGTGGTAGTGCAAACCGTGCGCGATGCTGCCGTGAACGGCTTGTCTTTTGGCGCCCCCACCGAAGCAGAGATTGAAATCGCCGAGGTCATCGCCTCCCGCCTGCCATCAGTAGAGAAAGTCCGTCTTGTCAGCTCGGGTACGGAAGCCACCATGACAGCCATCCGTCTGGCTCGCGGGTTTACCGGTCGCAATAAGATCATCAAGTTTGAAGGGTGCTACCACGGCCATGCCGATAGCTTGTTGGTCAAGGCAGGCTCGGGTTTGCTCACCTTCGGCAACCCCACTTCGGCCGGCGTCCCCGAAGCTTTCGTGCAAAACACCTTGGTTCTGGATTTCAACGACCTGGCAGCCGTTCGAGAGGCCTTTGCCCAGCAAGGCGAAGACATTGCCTGCGTCATCATCGAGCCCATCGCGGGCAATATGAACCTGATCAAACCCGCTGCCGGTTTTCTCGAAGGGCTGCGCGAGCTGTGCACCCAATACGGCGCCCTGCTGATCTTCGACGAAGTCATGACCGGTTTTCGCGTTGGCCCTCAAGGGGTACAGGGCTTGTCGGGCGTCACACCCGACCTGACCACCCTAGCCAAAGTGATAGGCGGCGGTATGCCGGTAGGGGCCTTTGGTGGCCGCGCCGACGTCATGAATGCCATTGCACCGCTGGGCGGGGTGTATCAAGCCGGTACTTTGTCTGGAAACCCCGTGGCCGTCGCTGCGGGGCTGGCAACCCTGAAACTGCTGGCTGAACCGGGCTTTTACGAGCACCTTGAGCAACAAGCCCGTAAACTGACCGAAGGCCTTACCGAACGTGCGCACGCAGCAGCTATCCCCTTCTGCGCGGACGCCGTAGGGGGCATGTTTGGTCTGTACTTCACCAAACAGATTCCCACCAGCTTCGCCGAGGTTTCGGCCGCCGATACCGAACGCTTCAAGCAGTTCTTTCACGCCATGCTCAATCAAGGCATTTACTTTGCGCCCTCGGCTTTCGAGGCGGGCTTTGTCTCGGCTGCCCACGACGACGCCGTCATCGAAGCCACTCTTGATGCGGCAGAAATCGTATTTGCCAAATTACGTTAAGCGTTGGGCCAGGCTGGCTATGGTCTTTTAGACTAGCCGGCCCCCAACGCCAAGGCCACGCGGTACACAATAAAAGACGCCGCATAGGCCAAGGCAAACAGATAGCCGGCGCTGACCCACACCATGGCCCAGCCGCCGGTTTCCCGGCGTATCGTGGCCAAGGTGCTTAGGCACATGGGTGCAAACACATACCAAACCAGCAAAGAGAGTGCGGTAGCCAGGCTCCAGTCTTGCGCGATCAGCGGCATCAAAGCTTGTGCAGCGGCCTCTTCGGTGGCTGCCGACAAAGCGTAAACCGTACTCAAAGCGCTGACCGCAACTTCGCGCGCGGCCAAACCCGGCACCAGCGCTATGCTGATCTGCCAGTTAAAGCCTATGGGCTCGAAGATGACGGCTAGCGCCTGCCCCAGCATGCCCGCCAGGCTGTACTCGATGGCCGGCCCGGTGGCGCCTATAGGGGGCGCCGGAAAACTGGCCAAGAACCACAACAACACCGTCATGGTCAGAATAATGCCGCCAACACGCCGCAGGAAAATCTTTACTCGCAGCCACAGCCCTGCCGCCACGCTAGCCGGATTGGGCCAGTGATAGCTGGGCAGCTCCATCATCAAGGTGCGCACCTGGCCTTGGGCCGTCAGATACTTCAGCACCAAAGCCACAGCCATGGCGCTGAGAATGCCCGCCAGATATAGGCCAAACAGCACCAAACCCTGCAGCTCAAGCCCTCCCCAGACCTCGCGCTGCGGCACAAAAGCGCTGATCAGCAACGCGTATACCGGCAAACGCGCCGAGCATGTCAAGAGAGGGGCAATCAGTATCGTGACCAGACGGTCGCGTGGATTGGCAATGGTGCGGGCCGCCATAATGCCCGGAATAGCGCAGGCAAAGCTAGACAACAGCGGAATGAAGCTGCGGCCTGACAAGCCTACGCTTCCCATAAGGCGATCCAACAAAAAAGCCGCACGGGGCAAGTAGCCGGACTCTTCCATCACCAGAATGAAAAAGAACAGAATGATGATCTGCGGCAGGAACACCACCACACCGCCCAAGCCCGCAATCAAGCCCTCAACCACCAGACTGCGCAACCAACCCTCCGGTAGCAAGCTCTCGACCTCGCTACCCAGCCAAGCCGCCCCGGCCTCCAACCACTGCATGGGCAGTTCGGCCCAGGCAAAAACCGCCTGAAAAATCAGGAACAACAGCGCCAACAGCAAGATCGGACCAACGACAGGATGCAAGACCACACGGTCCAGGCGGTCGCTGAACAGCCTGGGTACCGCCTGGTCTAAGCCCAGGCGCAGCAGAATGCCGCGTACATGCTCGTGATCGCCCACCGCATCGGTAGCGGCTTGCTGCGCGGCTTGCTGCGCCTGCCACACGGCAGGGTCGTCAAGAAGCGCTCGCAGCTGTTGCACGCCTTCGCCGCGCACGGCAATGGTACTGACCACCGGAACACCCAGCTCGCGCGACAAAGCTTCTACATCAATCGTCAAACCTCGCTGCTTGGCCAGGTCCGTCATGTTCAAGGCCACCACACAAGGCAGCCCCAGGCGTTTGACCGCCAATGCCAGCCTTAGCGTGCGGCGAAGATTCGTGGCGTCTAGAACGCACACCACAAGATCAGGCCGCTTCTCGCCTACGGCACGCCCCATCAGGACATCCACCGCCACCTGTTCGTCTGGTGATCGGGGATTCAAACTGTAGGTGCCAGGCAGGTCGAGCAAGCGCAATACTTTGCCTTCCGCCGAAAGCAAACGCCCTTCTTTACGCTCTACCGTGACCCCGGCGTAGTTGGCCACCTTCTGGTGGCTGCCGGTCAGGCGATTGAAAAGCGCGGTCTTGCCGCAGTTGGGGTTGCCCACCAGGGCCACCAAAGGCCCGCCGCGATGGACGTGAATGACGGCTTCTTTCATTCAGCCGCCTCTTGTTGTAAGGGAAGGCGCTCAACGTAAACACACGCCGCTTCGGCGCGACGCAGGGCAAACGTGGAGTCAGCTATGCGCACTACCAGAGGGTCGCCCCCAAATGGCCCTAAAGCCACCACCTGCGTGCTTTCGCCGGGCAGGAAACCGATTTCAGCCAGCCATGCCGCCCACTCCGGCGTTTGGCCGGACACGAGGACATGGCTGACCCTGGCCTTTTCGTGCAGGGCCAGGTTCAGCAATGTACAAACACCTTCTAGCATGATGGGGGATCTGCTTCCTTGGCAGATGACAGGGGGATGGGCGGCTAAGCCGCCCCCTGCTTAAACGACGCGTTCGCAGCGAACTGTGATGGGGTGCGCACGCAAGACCGACATGACGGTGTCATCGACCTGACCTTCGACATCGGAGATCACATAGCCGATATTGCCCAGCGTTTGCAGCTGTTGGCCCACGATATTAAGACCATGCTGGGCCATCAGGCTGCTAAGCGTACCCATGGCGCCGGGTTCGTTGCGATGCACATGCAAAATGCGTGCGGAACCAGCTGCTTCCTGGTAAGAGATTTCGGGGAAATTTACCGCCCCTTTGGTCGTACCGCTACGCAAGAAACGCACGAGTTTCTCGGCGACTTCGCGCCCGATGTTTTCTTGGGACTCTTGCGTGCTGCCGCCGATATGGGGAGTAAGAATGACGTTGCGCATGCCGATGAGCGGGCTTTGCAGAGCCTCGTCTACCCCTTTGGGCTCGGTGGGGAACACATCGATAGCCGCGCCCGAAAGATGGCCGGATGCCAGGGCATCGCGCAACGCCTCGATATCGACTACGGTGCCGCGCGAAGCATTGATCAAAATGGCGCCCGGACGCATCCACGACAGGGTTTCGGCATTGATGATGTTACGCGTGGAACTACCGCCGGGCACATGCAAGGTGACGACGTCGGACTGTTCGAGCAACTGTTTAAGCGTGGTGCACGCATGCGCATTACCCAGGGGCAGCTTGGCTTCCACGTCGTGGAACACCACCCGCATGCCCGCGGCTTCGGCCAGCGTACCCACTTGGGAGCCGATATTGCCGTAACCTATGACGCCCATGGTTTTGCCACGTGCCTCGTAGGCGCCTTCGGCGGTTTTATCCCAGTGCCCATGATGCACACGGTCGTTCTTTTCGGGAATACGACGCAGCAGCATGATGGTTTCACCCAACACCAGTTCGGCGACCGAGCGGGTGTTGGAAAACGGCGCGTTGAACACCGGCACGCCGCGGGTCATGGCGGTTTCGAGGTCGACCTGGTTGGTGCCTATGCAAAAGCAGCCCACCACGCGCAAGGCATCGGCCTGCTTCAGCAATGAGGCGTCGAGGTTGGTGCGAGAACGGATGCCCACCGCCTGCGCGCCTTGCAAGGCCTTGGCGAGCTCATCGGGCGGTAAGGCCGATTTATAAGTGACAATATCATTGAAACCCGCAGCCTCGAACACTTCGCGTGCGCTGGGGTGGATGTTTTCGAACAGAACGATGCGGGTCATAAGGCTTCCCGTAGAACAGACGACAAAGGAGTAATTGTGAACCATAGCAGGGATTTCGTCCTTGTCAGCCCTGTTGTTGTCAGGGTGAAGTACGGCTCGGCCAGGCGCCCATTTTGCTATGATAAGCCCAATCACCATCGTTGCATGACCGTTTCTCATGAATGCTTCCACTTCTACCGATACCGCCTTCGGCTGGACTGACTCCTATCTTGTAGGCTATCCCGCCATGGACGACACCCATCGTGAGTTCGTCGACCACCTTGACGCCTTGTTCAAGGCGACCGATGCCGATATGCCTCAACGTCTGCAAGAAATGATTGATCACAGCGAACATCACTTCTCCCAAGAAAACCGCTGGATGGAAGAGACCGAGTTCCCCGCCCGCGAATGCCACATCAACGAGCACGCAGCGGTACTGACTTCCATGCGCGAGGTTCTCGCCTACCTGAACGATCAGGCCGGCGATCCTAACGAGGCACGTCGTTTGGCTATCGAATTGTCGCGCTGGTTTCCCAGCCACACCGACTACCTGGATGCTTCGTTGGCGCAGTGGGTTTCCAAGAAAAAAATGGGCGGCGTACCCATAGTCGTGCGTCGCGGCGTCAGCCACAACGAAGAAGCCCGTTAATAGGCCCACAGCATGGATGCTGACTTCTGGCTGCAACGTTGGCAGCAGGGCCGTACCGGCTTTCACCAAGATCGCATCGAGCCCATGTTGGCCAGGCACTGGCCTACACTGGGTGTTGCGCCTGGCAGCACCGTTCTCGTGCCGCTCTGCGGCAAAGCCCTAGACCTGATTTGGTTGGCAGAACAAGGCCTGCAAGTGATGGGCGTAGAACTCTCGCCACTGGCGGCACAACAGTTCTTCGCCGAGCAAGGCATGCAGGCCACCCAAGAACTCACCGATTACGGGGTATGGTGGCGCCACGGCCAGATATCCATACTTTGCGCCGACATTTTTCAGGTGCCTGCCACTCTTATTGCCTCTTGCAGCGCGTGTTACGACCGCGCCGCCTTGGTCGCCCTGCCCGAGCCTATGCGCAGCCGCTACGCCAAGGCCGTCTATGGGCCTTTGCCCGCAGCCAGCAAAAGCCTGTTGATTACGGTGGATTATCCACAGCACGAGCGCGCAGGCCCGCCTTTTGCCGTATCTGGCGACGAAGTTAACACGCTGTTCGACCCTTCGTGGATGCAGGTGCAGCAGCTGGAAAAGCGCGACATTTTGGCCAAGGAACCTAAATTCCTTGAACAGGGCGTGACTCGTTTCGAGACGAGCACCTACGCGCTTACGCGCCTGCCTAACGCTTGATAACGCAGGCAGGCCGGGGGCTTAAAAAGCGTCGATGTGCCACTGATATTCGACAGCGACTTCACCCAATACGCGCAAGCGTTGGTCTGCTCCCTGTTCAAGCGCTTGTAATAAGCGATTATTAAGGTCTTCCAGGGCAGCTTTGGCCTTATCCGCAAACGCAGGGTCTACAGCCTGGTCTTCGTACTTGATCACGTAGGTTTGAGCGGCAATGCCCACCACGAAATACAGGCCCGCATTGTCGGGATCCGCCTTCATCAAGTCGAAGGCTTCCTTGTAAAACTGCTTGAAGGAATCGCTACCTGATTCGGACTGGGCAAATCGTTGGGTAATGGCTTTGAACGTCATGGTCTGAAGACTCCGATGCTACCTGGCTGGCCGAACGCCGGCCATATTTTCAATCGTACCCTGCCTGCACAGCAGGTCATGTTAAGGCGCCGCGTGACGCTTGAGCATTTCACGTAACAGCTGGGCACCTGCTTTTCCCTTATGGGCATGGCGCCATAAGCGGGCAATCATATTCTCGTACATTTTCAATGCCTCCGGCGCAGCGGTCACCGTCGCAATCCCTGTACGCACGTTGGGAATTTCTCCCAAGCGAAACGGGCTGACGGCAACGAACTTGCGCCGCCCACTGGTAAACAACTGGAAGGTCGACGAAGGCATGACATCATCAATCAAGCCGATCTGAACATTCAGCGGCTCGTTTTCCATCAAGTCAGCCATGCGTTCTACCTCGAGTACGGCCAACTGCTGGCGCTCGCGCCTGATCTCATCAGGCAGCTCCAAGCGCCCCACCACGCCCAACTGCACGAAACGCTGTAGTTCCTGCAAGCCTATCAAGGCGACGAGGTGCGGCCTTTTGCTTTCGAACCACGCTCTGCGCTCGACAATGATGCGCATCAGCTCATCGACTTCTTTCTGCTTGAAAACACCGCCGGTTTGACGCGGCACTGCCTCAAGCAACATGGTATGCAGGGACTGCAGATAAGCGTCGGAAGTCAGCAACTGCGAAATGGGCTCGAAGTGGGCAAAGATACGCTCCGAGGTCTGCTCTAGCTGGCGCATGCGTTCGAATAACCCCAATACGTTCGGATAGTATTCGACTTCGACGCCCAGTATGGAAGCCAACGAAGTGCCCAGCAACTTGGCCAAGCGCTCCAGCGTTTCTATTTTGACGATCTCGCCCTTTTCCATGCGGTAGACCACGGCACGCGAAACGCCAAGTTCAGCTGCGATCTCTTCGGCTTGCAATGCTGCGCCCACGCGGTAGGCACGCAAACGATTACCTAAAGCAGCATAATCGATGGAGGATTTGAACTTTTGCCCACCCGTGGCCATACTTAACCCGCTGCAGCGTAATGGGCCCGCCCCCCATGCGCCTGGGACCAGGCAGCAGGGTCGCTCAAGAAAACTTCCAGTTCGCTCAGAATAGCCGGGGCAAAATCGCCGCGTTCGCGCGCCACTTCAAGCACATCACGCCAACTGGCCAAGGCATGTACCCTGATCCCCAAAGGCGCTAACAGCGCCTGCGTAGGGAAGGTGCCGTAGTCGAACACAATGAACAGATCACGCACTTGCGCACCCGCTGCCCCTAGCGCTTGGCAAAAACGCTGCTTGCTTTGCCCGCCTGCCATCATGTCGTCGACGAGCAGCACGCGGTCGCCGGCGTGCATCACCCCTTCTATTTGGCTTTGTCCCGCCGCTTTCTTGCGCACGTAATGCAAAGGCAGGTCCAGCGCGTCAGCCATCCAGGCAGCCAACGCAATGCCGCTGGCTTCACCTCCGACAATGGCCTCAACGCCTTCAAGCGCGCCCACGGCACGCAAGTGCGCCAAGCCCTGATCTACCACTTGGCGGCGCAGCTTGGGGAAGGAAATAATACGCCGGCAGTCTATATAAACCGGACTGGCCCACCCTGAGGGCAAACGAAAGGGTTCGTCTCGGCGAGCGGACACGCAACCCGCATCCAGCAGTGCCGTAGCGATGCTGCGGGCGGTTGCTTGATCAATGGATGAACGGGTCACGTGGGGGCTCCTTCGGGTCTCAAGCTTCAGGCGCTAGCGCATGGTGTTTGGCATAAATACGCGGCTGCGTCAAAGCGTCATAACGCAAGGCATCGTCAAGCTCGGTCTCGCTCATCAAGCCATGCCGCAATACCACTTCCCGCACGGTTTCGCCGCGCGCATAGGCTTCCGCCGCCACAGCAGTGGCTGCCTTGTAGCCGATGAGCGGGTTCAAGGCAGTAGCCAAGGAAATCGATTGCTCGACATTGCGATGCAGGACATCGTGGTTGGCGGTGATGCCTTTGACACACAGATCGGCCAGCGTGCGGCAGCCGTTGGCCAGATGGCGAATGCTGCGGAACAGCGAGTCGGCCATCACAGGCTCGAAGGCGTTCAGCTGCAACTGCCCGGCTTCGGCTGCCAAGGTAACGGTCAGGTCATTGCCTATGACCTCGAAAGCGATCTGATTCACCACCTCGGGAATGACGGGGTTGACCTTGCCGGGCATGATGGAAGAACCTGCCTGCATGGGCGGCAGATTGATTTCGCCCATACCCGCACGCGGCCCACTGGAAAGCAAACGCAGATCGTTGCAAATCTTGGAGAGCTTGACTGCGCTGCGGCGCAGCAGACCGGACACTTGGACGAAACCATCGCAGTCTTGGGTGGCTTCGATCAGATCGGGGGCGGTGTGCAGCTGCATGCCGGTAACTTCGGCCAGCGCAGCGCAGGACAAAGCCGCGTAATCGGGGTGGGCGGTAATGCCCGTGCCTATCGCCGTTCCGCCCAGGTTGATTTCGGTAAGCAACAAAGGCTGTGTACGCAGGTGTACAACGACCTCTTGGAGCATACGGGCGAATGTGGCGAACTCTTGGCCCAAGGTCATGGGCACAGCGTCTTGCAATTGCGTGCGACCTATCTTGAGCACATCGGCGAACTCTTCCGCCTTGGCCTGGAAAGCAACACGCAGGTGCTCCATGCCGTCAATCAGGTTTTCCAGCGCCATCAAGACCGCCACGTGCAAAGCCGTGGGATAGACGTCATTGGTGCTTTGCGCCATGTTGACATCTTCATTGGGATGCAAATACTGGTATTCACCGCGCTGATGGCCCATGAGTTCGAGCGCGCGGTTGCAGATGACCTCGTTTGCATTCATATTGGTCGAGGTGCCAGCCCCGCCCTGCAACACATCAAGCACGAATTGATCGTGCAAGGCCCCGGCGCGGATTTCTTCACAAGCAGCAACAATGGCGTCGCACTTTTCTTGCGGCAACAGACCCAGTTGCGCGTTGGCGCGAGCCGCTGCTTGCTTGACCGCCGCCATGGCCTTGATCAGCTCGGGATGCGAGGCGATCGTGGTGCCGGTAATGCGGAAATTTTCCATGGCGCGTAGCGTATGCACGCCATAGTAAGCTTCGACAGGCACTTTCCTGTCTCCGAGCAAGTCGGATTCTATACGGTAATTATTTTCCATTTATTCCTCATGATAGCCTTCCCAGCGTGTCACTCAGAACTTGCACGCCTGTCATGAAATCATCGATTTCCATGGCCTCATGCGGATTATGCGAACCATGCTGGTTACGCACGAACAGCATCCCGCTTGGGATGCCCGCGTTGGCAAACAAAGAGGCATCGTGCCCGGCGCCACTGGGAATGACCTCGAATGATACTCCTTGGAGCCGGCAAGCGTCGGATAAGCGCTCGCAAATGCCGGGATCCATGGTGGCCGGATCACTGAGCAAACGCCGGTCAAATTCGAATTTCACGCCACGCTCGCGGGCTATGGCACTACATTCGGCCCGCATCAATTGGTAGAAAGCCTCCAGAGTGTCTGTGCTTTTACTACGCGCCTCGAAGCTGAAATTCACGTGCCCAGGGATGCGGGTGATGGAATGCTCGGCGGCGTCAGTCTGGACGATACCAGTGGTGACGACCAAATCGGTGCCGCGCTCAAGCAACACCCGCCAGTGTTCGTCTAGGCGCATGATGAGATCTGCCACGGCAAACATGGCGTCATGCCGCAGCCAACGTGGAACCACGCCGGAATGCTGAGCGTCCCCGAGGCAGACAATACGGTTATGCCGGATATTGCCGCGTATGCCCGAAACCACGGCTACTGGCAGCTGACGCGCCACCATGACCGGCCCTTGCTCGATATGCAGCTCTAAATATGCCCTGACCCGCGACAAATCACATAACACTTGCTGCTGGGCAATGGCCTGCACATCGGCGCCGACTGCAGTCATGTATTCGCGCAGTGGTTTTCCCGTTTCGCGGTGAGGCAGATCAAGGTCGGCTGCCGACAACTTGCCCAGAAGCGCGCCGGAACCCATATAAGCCTTACCAAACCAGGCGCTTTCCTCGCCTCTGAAGGCCAACACTTGCGTAGGCAAGGCATCGGAAACACCCTCCCGCTGGCGCGCAATCAAACACAGTAAACCGGCCACGACGCCTGCCAGGCCGTCAAAGTTACCGCCCTGGGGCACGGAGTCGATATGCGACCCTACCCAGGCCACCGGCGCGCCCTCGGCCAGACCAGGGGGGCTAAAGACCAGATTGGCCGCAGCGTCCACGCTGACTTCCAGCCCCTCAGCGCGTGCCAGTTCGGTCAGGTAGTCGCCAGCGGCGCTTTCACCCTCACCATAGCTGGCGCGGGTCACACCCACGCCGTCGTGGGTAAGCGCCCGGACGTCTTCGAAGATTTTCTCGGCCAAAGGCCTAAGTGACGCGAGATTCACGTACGCCCCCTTAGGATGCCTGCTGCGCAAAGTGCTGCCAGCGCGCCGCAAGGTCGGGGTCTAACAGCACTTGGCCGGTGAGGTCGGCCACTTTATCTATGCCATGCTGCTCGCAATAGACCGCCAGACCCGCAATGATTTTCTGCATGACACCGGGGTCGATGAAGGAGGCCGTGCCTACCTGCACCGCACTGGCCCCTGCCAGCATGAACTCCACCACGTCTTCGGCACTACTGATGCCGCCGCAGCCAATAATGGGTATTGCGACGCTGCGATGACACTGATACACCATACGCAAGGCAATCGGCTTAATCGCCGGGCCCGACAAGCCCCCCATCAGGTTACCCAGCTTAGGTTTACGGGTATGCACGTCTATGGACATGCCCAAAATAGTGTTGCCCATGACGAGCGCATCGGCCCCGGCTTCTTCGGCCGCTTTGGCAATACTTGCCACATTGCCCGCATTGGGAGTCAGCTTTGCCCACACTGGATGTTGGGTTTCGCGGCGTACGGCACTGATGGCGCGATACGTCGTGTCCGGGTCCATGGCGAAAGCCATGCCGTCAGCTTCCAGGTTGGGACAAGAGATATTGACCTCAAGCACCGCCACGTCGGGCAAAGACATCTGCGCGACAGCCTTGGCAAATTCGTCTACGGTGTCTGCCGAAATGGATACCACAACAGGCGTATCGAAACGCGT
This sequence comes from Mesopusillimonas faecipullorum, assembly GCF_020539505.1. Lineage (GTDB taxonomy): Bacteria > Pseudomonadota > Gammaproteobacteria > Burkholderiales > Burkholderiaceae_B > Mesopusillimonas > Mesopusillimonas faecipullorum. The sequence continues at coordinate 574,925 of NZ_JACDXW010000001.1, forward strand.
GTACGGAGGCAGCACGTGCTCGCGAAAATACTCAAGCCCTTTGCTTGGGATGCCTATGGAATTGAGCATCCCGCTATAGGTCTCGGCGACTCTGGGGGTGGGATTACCTGCACGCGATTTGGGCGACACGCTTTTGATGACCAAAGCACCCAACTGATTAAGATCGAGCGCCTCGGCATACTCTATGGCAAAACAACCCGATGCCGGCATGACCGGATTCCGTAGGGACAGTTGCCCCACTTTGACTTGAAGATCAGCCAAACTCGACCTCCCCGACGACTTCGCGAATAGGGAATACAGGGCCTTCGCGACAGACTCTTAAGAACTGTTTGCCATGATCAGCCGTGTCGAACAAGCGGACACAAGACAGGCATACGCCCATACCACAGGCCATGCGTTGCTCCATGGCGACTTCCCCCATGACTTCGGGGTAATCTGCCAACACACGCTGCAACAGCATCAGTAAACGATGGGAACCACAGGTATAGACGGCATCGTGCGGCGCTTGCGCCAACAAAGCGCGCAGCAGCGACTCTACCGCCTCTACCGACGAACTGCCATCACTGTCGTACACGCTGTGCACTTGCGCCGGCACGCCGCGCAAAAACTCGTCACGCATGAGGTCCTCCGGCGTGCGCGCTGACATGACAGCCGTGACAGTCACGCCACGCGAGGCAGCGTAACGCACCAGGGGTGCCATGGTGGCCAGACCCACGCCTCGCGCCAGCACCATAATGCGGCGAAACTCTGGCTTGAGCGTGAAAGTATTGCCTAGCGGCCCGACGATCTCCATGGTGGCGCCTTCGCGCAACTGAGCCAAGGCATGCGTGCCCAGGCCGGTGACGTTGTAAAGAAACTCTATGGTTCCAGGCGCAGGCCCCGTGCCGTAGACGCTCATGGGACGCAACAAAAAGGGCTGGTGCGCCGAATCGACTGGGCAATGCAGCTGGTAGAACTGGCCAGGGCGTGTCGCCCCGACCAGATCCACTTGGGCGCTGAGGCGAAGATACTTATAGCGTGCATTGACCCAACGATGCTCGACCACCTCGCAAAGATGCGAAGCAACGTGAGCCGCATTACGCTGAAAGCCTTCGTTTACCATTACTCGAGCTCCACACCCTTGAGTTCAGGGATCAGGAACAAGGTGGCCAGCATGTCCAGCACATAGATAGCGGCAAGCAGCGCAATGGCCGTATTGAAGGAGTATGTCATGGCCAAGGCACCGACCACCACCGGCCCAAAGCCTCCAATGGCTCGCCCGATATTGAACAGCACATTCTGTGCGGTAGCCCGGGCTTCAGTGGGATACGCCTCGGACATCAAGGCGCCGTAGCCACCCATCATGCCGTTAACGAACATACCCATGACCGCTCCCGCCCAAAGCATGGTGGTAGGGTCGGACAGCTGTGCGTAGTAGAGCACCATGACCACGGCGCCCGCTTGAAACAACAGGAAAGACGGCTTACGACCGATGCGGTCGGCCAGCTGGCCGAACACCCATATGCCTACCATCATGCCCACGATGGTGACGGACGTCCACATGGCCGACTTGGTCAGCGAGAAACCGTGTTGGTTGGCCAAGAAGCTGGGCATCCAGATCATGATGCCGTAGTAACCGAAGTTTTGTACCCCTGTCAGAATCACGATACCCAAACTGACCCGGGTGGTAGCCGCATCCTTAACCAGCAACTTGAAGGATTTGAGCTTATCCCCTTTTTGCATGGCTTTGCGTACAAAGACTTCTGGCTCGTGCAGCTTGTTACGGATATACCAAGCAACAAAGGCCGGGATCACGCCCACCAAGAACATGCCGCGCCAACCGATGTGCGGCAAGAGCAGGGGCGTCAGCAATGCCGCACCCAACACACCCATTTGCCAACCCAGCGCCACATACGAAGACACCCGAGCACGGTATTTTGCCGGCCAAGCTTCGGCAGCCAGCGCCATACCTATGCCGAACTCCCCGCCCAAGCCTATACCGGCAATCGTGCGATAGATCAGCAGATCCCAGTACCCTTGCGCGAATGCACACAGACCGGTGAAAACAGCAAACAGGACAATAGTCCAGGTAAGCACTCGAATGCGACCGTAGTAGTCGCTAAGCGAACCAAAGATGATGCCGCCGGCCACTGCGCCTATCAGCGTCCAGGTGACTAACGAGCCCGCCTGCCCTTTGGTCAGGGCCAAATCCGCCGAAATGGCGGCCAACATGAAGCCAAGAATAAGCAGATCGAAGCCGTCCATGGCATAACCGACTGCTGACCCGGCCAGGGCTTTCCACCCATATTTACTGACTTCCTGAGACCCACTTGCCCCTGAGGGCGGATTGGTTTGCGCTTGCACGGTGATGCTCCCTAGTACGTTGTTTGGATTGTTTCAGCTTGCCGTATAACCGGTTACCAACTCATCGTTCTACCCCTCCCGATGAGTATATTTTTCGATATTAATATTATTTTTGAGACAGCCGGGGAAATAATGCCCCCAATACATAAAAACGAGGGTTAATACCAATACGGAGGAAGCAAGCTTGCCTGGGAACCAGCGATCAGGTGAGCCACCTGCGCTTGGACCAACTGAACGACAGATACGTCAGTATGGCCACCGTTATGGCAAGAAGGCTGCCATACAAAGTCAGGGCACGAACCAGGCCAAGGCCATCAGCCATACGCCCAACCACCATAGGCGGCACGCTGGCACCTAAATAAGCACTCAGGAAGTAGGTAGACATATTGGCCGCGCGACGAGCCGGGTCGGATGCCAGGTTGGCTATCGTGGCACTACACATAAAGCTATAGCTTTGCCCCATGCTAAGGAACACGATACCGACAAAAAGCGCCAGTGGCGTGCCAAAGGGCAAGACGCCTATCAGCATGCAAAGTGCCGCCATGACATGCGAGAGCAAGCCTATACCCAGGCCTTTGAAAGGCTCGACGTTGCGCTGCGATATCTGGATCGCTAGCGTCAGGAAAGCCATGGGTAGAAAAGCCAGCCCCATTACCAAAGGCCCTTTCCACGGCAATGCACCGAACATCAGGGCTGGCAATAAAGAAAAATAGCAACAGCCCGTTGCATAGTTGGCGAAACCACCCAAGCAGGCCAGCACGAAAGGCTTGCGGTTCGCGCCCCCAGCCAGGGAAAGCTCGGGCCTCATGGACAGAGGACGCCGCACGAACCCTGAGTCCGGCCTGACGGTTTTACTGTAACGCCACACGCCAAAAGCGCAGGCGGCAATCACCAAAAACACCGGTACGTAAGCGGTAATCAGGGGATAGAAACCCGCTTGAGCCACCAGCCCGCCCAGCAAGGGGCCCAAGCCAAAGCCCACCGCAATACCAGAGGCCATGGCGATTGAGGCGATGCGTTTATCCCCTGTGGGGTGGGCATCAATCAGGGCAATCGTGGCAGCCGTCGTCAGCAAGCCATTACCCAGCCCGGTAATAGCCCGCGCCACCAGCAACATGGTGACGTTAATGGAGAAAGCCGACAAAGCGATGCCGGTAAGCACGCAGCATAAAGCCACCAACACCACGCGCAAGCGGCCATAGGTGTCGGAAACCCGCCCCAGACACAATAGCGTCAGCAGCACCGCCACCATGTAAATGGCAAAAACATCGCCTATGGCGCTGGGCGGTGCTTGCCAAGCCTGTATATACAGCGGATACAACGGCGTAGGCACCGAGCTAACGGCAAAGCAGAATGCCACCGTGAGCACGAGCAGGGCGAAGCCGCCCCAGCCCTGCTTTGCCTTAGCTACAAGCATAGGTGATCAGCGCGATGTCAATTGGCTGATATCACGCACAGCGCCACGGTCGGCCGAAGTAGCCATAGCGGCATAGGCCTGCAGGGCTTGCGACACGACACGCTCGCGGTCTACAGGTTTCCAGGCTTTGTCGCCCTTGGCCTGCATGGCCTCACGACGCGCTTGCAGCTGCTCGTCGGTGATCGCCAAGTTGATACGACGATTGGGGATATCGATCTCGATGGTGTCGCCCTCTTCGACCAAGGCAATATTGCCGCCCTCGGCGGCTTCGGGGGAAGCATGGCCAATCACCAGACCCGACGACCCACCCGAAAAACGTCCATCGGTGAGCAAGGCAGCGTGAGCCCCCAAGCCTTTGGACTTGAGATAAGAGGTGGGATACAGCATTTCTTGCATGCCCGGGCCGCCTTTGGGGCCTTCGTAGCGAATGATGACCACGTCGCCGGCTTTGACTTCGTCGCCCAAAATACCGGCAACGGCGTCTTCCTGGCTTTCGTAGACCTTGGCCTTGCCCGTAAAGGTAAGAATGCTGTCGTCGACACCCGCCGTTTTAACGATGCAACCCTTGGGTGCCAGATTGCCGTACAGCACAGCCAAACCACCGTCTTGAGAATAAGCATGTTCGCGGGAGCGCACGCAGCCATTCTTACGATCGATATCAAGCGAGGGGTACTGGCGATCTTGGCTGAAGGCTGTTTGGGTAGGAATACCGCCTGGAGAAGCGCGATAAAACTCTTGAACCTCTTCGCTGGCATTGCCGCTATTGATGTCCCAAGCCTCGATAGCCTTACCTAAAGTACCGCTATGTACGTTGTTGACATCCAGGTTAAGCAGGCCTGCGCGACCCAGCTCGCCCAAAATGCCCATGATGCCGCCGGCGCGGTGGACGTCTTCCATATGGTAGTCCTGCGTAGCAGGCGCTACCTTGCACACGCAAGGCACACCGCGCGAGATGCGGTCGATATCGGACATGGTGAAGTCAACACCGGCTTCTTGCGCAGCTGCCAGCAAGTGCAGAACCGTATTGGTGGAGCCGCCCATAGCCACGTCGAGCGTCATGGCATTTTCGAAAGCTTCGAACGTCGCGATATTACGGGGCAGCACCGAAGCGTCTTCTTGCTCGTAGTAACGACGGCAGATATCAACCACCAAACGCCCGGCGCGCTGGAACAGGCCTTTACGTTTGGCATGCGTGGCCACCAAAGAACCGTTACCCGGCAAGGCCAAGCCCAGCGCCTCGGTAAGGCAGTTCATGGAATTGGCGGTGAACATCCCTGAGCACGAACCACAGGTAGGACAGGCACTACGCTCGACTTCGTCGGATTCGGCGTCGGAAACGGTAGGGTCGCCCGCCTTGATCATGGCATCGACCAAATCCAGTTTGATGACTTTTTGCGTGCCCGGCTCGAGAACCTTGCCGGCCTCCATAGGGCCGCCCGATACAAAAACGGCGGGAATATTGAGCCGCATGGCAGCCATGAGCATGCCCGGGGTGATTTTGTCGCAGTTGGAGATACACACCATGGCGTCGGCACAGTGCGCATTGACCATGTACTCTACCGAGTCGGCGATGAGTTCACGCGAGGGCAAGGAATACAGCATGCCCCCGTGGCCCATGGCAATGCCATCATCCACGGCAATGGTGTTGAACTCTTTGGCGACACCGCCGGCGGCTTCGATTTCGCGCGCAACCAGCTGGCCTAAATCTTTAAGATGGACGTGCCCAGGTACGAATTGGGTGAAAGAGTTGACTACCGCAATGATCGGTTTGCCGAAGTCCCCGTCTTTCATGCCCGTGGCGCGCCAAAGCGCGCGGGCCCCAGCCATGTTACGACCATGGGTGGACGTGCGTGAACGATAATGCGGCATTTGCGACCTCTTCGAGACTATGAGGGGAAGTAATCTTCAATCATACTCCACGCCTAGGCTCCCTGAAGCCAGAACACCCTTGCAACAACACCTTAAATAGACGTGCTGGCCCGCCAGAACACCTGCTGCACGCCCGCCACCCTGCGTAGCCGGCCTATCAAGGCATCAAGTTCGCTGTTTAACAAAGAAACCGGCAGCAAACGCACCTCGATTTCTACTTTTTCCTCACCGAAGGCGCGCAACTCTTTGTCGCGTGTAGGTAGTTTGCAGGCTTTGAGCGCCTCTTCGAACTGCGTCAACACGTGAGCGCTGTCTTGCTCATCTGCAATCACGTGTACGGTATAGGTGGCTTCGACCTCTTCCGGGTTCATGGGCCGTCTATTGATGTGATCGACCACAGGCCGGAGCAAAATATTGGCCGACAGCACAAACAATGTGCCCATGATGGCCTCGGCCAGAAGGTCCAGCCCGGCGGCTCCGCCCACCGCAGCCGAACCCCACAGTGTGGCGGCGGTGTTGATGCCACGCACGTTGCCTTCTTCGCGCATGATGACCCCGGCGCCCAGAAAACCCACCCCAGAGACAACGTAAGCCAATACCTGAAGCGCGTTGGGTGAGCCGCCATGCAACAGATGAAATCGCGTGGCGGTGTCTACAAACAATGCCGCTCCCACCGCTACCAGCACATTGGTACGTAAACCCGCCGTACGCAGACGAAACTGGCGCTCAAGCCCTATGAGGCCGCCTAATAAAAAAGCCGCTGTCAGGCTGATAAATGAATCAAGCAGCGAACCCAGTTCGATATGAGACAAGGCAGCCGGCATAGGGACAGATCCTCTCGTGAGGGAAAAACCGGATCGGGACACTCCCTAGCAGGCAGCGTCGAGGCAGCTCATCATACATAATACGTGCTAATTTCTTATGACTTTCGCGCTTTTTTCAGCTTGAGGCGCGACCAACACTCAAGGGAACACCAGTGCAAAGCGTCGCCATCGCACTAGCCATGCTGGCCGCAGTTCTGGCCAGCAGTTTTTTCATCCGGCTTATTCCATTACCCCTGCCCTTGCCCTTGGTGCAGATTTTCCTGGGCATCCTGATTGCCGGTGTTTTCCAGGAAGGCGTCACTCTGGATCCAGAAGTATTTTTTCTGCTTTTTTTACCCCCACTGCTGTTTCTGGATGGCTGGCGTCTCCCCAAAGACGCATTGCGGCGCGACTGGCTTCCCATTGTGCTACTGGCATTCGGCTTGGTTTTCATTACTGTGCTGGGCTTGGGCTACGTCATCCATTGGATGATTCCTGTCATGCCCTTGCCCGTTGCATTCGCTTTAGCCGCCATCGTGTCACCTACCGACTCCGTGGCGCTCTCGGGCATTGCACGCAGACTACCCATCCCTGAGCGCGTGGCGTCCGTCCTGGAAGGTGAGGCGCTGTTTAACGATGCCAGTGGCCTGGTGGCGTTTCAAGCCGCCGTCTTGGCCACCGTGACGGGCAGTTTCGCCGTCTCGAAAGCCGTCTCGTCGTTTTTCTGGGTGGCCAGCGTCGGCTTGGCTTCAGGAGCAGTCACAGCGCTGGCCATCGTTATGCTGCGCGATGCCTTTACGCGCCGGTTCGGGGACGAGCCTGGCTCCGAAGTGTTGCTTAGCTTGCTCACGCCTTTTGCCGCCTATTTCATTGCAGAATGGTTGGATGCTTCAGGCATCTTGGCGGCGGTGGTTGCCGGCTTGGTGATGGGTTACACCGACCTCTCTACCCGCCAGGACGCCACAACCCGTGTACGCCGCCATACCGTTTGGGAAATGCTGCAATTCACGCTTAACGGCATTATTTTTGTGCTGCTGGGTGAGCAGTTGCCCGATATCTTCCGGGACGCCGTCAGCATTATCGAACAGACTGGGCACCACAGCCCCTGGTGGATACCGATTTATGCTTTGGTCATTTGTCTGACACTGGCTTTGTTTCGCTTTGTCTGGGCCTATGCCGCCATGTGGGTCACTCAGTTGTTCCGCCGGAAACCCGCATCCAACCAGAACACCTACATGCGGTCGTTGCTTATCCTCTCGGCTGGTGGTGTTCGCGGCGCCATCACGCTGGCAGGCGTCATGACTCTGCCACTCACTCTCTCATCGGGTGAGCCCTTTCCCGGTCGTGAGCTGGCTATCTTGCTAGCGGCAACGACCATTATTGTGTCGCTGCTAGTCGCTACCATCAGCCTGCCACTGCTGTTACGAGGGGCACCTAAAGCGTCCAACACCCAGCACCATTTACAACACGATTTGGCGTGGCGCAGCGCCCGCGACGCGGCCAGAACCATCTTGGACAAAGAAACAAAAACCCTCTCCGAAGGCAGTGCCGCATTGGATAGCGAGATTTATGCCGCCCTCAGCGAGCGCATTCTAACCAGCCTGGACGAGGCGCTGGGTGAAGCCCCCAGCGACACGGAATCCGAAGCAGATGCCATGCGCCGACACGCACAAGAACGCCACTTGAGGCAACTCGCCGCGCAAGCCGCACGCGACGCCCTTTTCGATTTAGCGCGCCAACGAAAAATCTCAGACGGTTTGGCGCAAGATATGGTTCGCCGCTTAGACCTGGATGAGCTCAGGCTTTATTAGAAGCTGTGCGACCTAACTCCGGGCGCTTACAAGCTTATGCGGTAGCGCCCGACAAAGACGAGCGCCGCTGCTTGCGGCGCGCCATACGTCGGTCGCGCATGCGCTCCCATATACCGCGCAACATGCGGCATTCCGCAGTGCTTAAGCCCAGGCCCGCCTGTAGAATAAGTTGGCTGTTTTCCGCCAAAATCTCGTCCAGTTTGCCCTTGCGGATCATGGCGTCGATCTCGCTCAAAGGCAACCCGCTTTGCAAGCTGGCCGGCATCAATAACCGTTCAGCCTCGGTGGGCCCCAGCTCCAGCACGCCGCCGCCATAACTTCGGCCCTCTATTTCAGCCGAGGCAGCAGTTAAATAGGTATAGAAACTGGGCAGCAACTGTTCGGGCTTAGCAGTATGCACACGCAGCCTGTGCAAAGTATCCGTCACCGCTGCATTCGCCGCGTTAAGCACCGCAGCTGGAAAAGCGTAAATCTGCCTAAAAAGAAAAACGTCGGGCGCCCACACATAGGGAACGGCATACCAAGGTTTGCGGATAGAACATTTGTGCCCACGGTGTATGCCTGCCACTTCGCCCCCCTGCAAATAGGCCTGCAAACCCGAACCTGAAGGCACCAGCGTGTCGGGCTGAAGACGCAATAAATGCACGCGCTGAGCCGGCTTGTTAGAGAGTTCTTGCCAGTCTTGCGAGGTAAAAACAGCGCCCTTCAACTGAGCCGCGCGCGATACCACCGGCTCGGCCCAGGCAGATAAATCATGAGCCTGTACCGCCGTGTTATCCAACACAAAGAAATCGTTAAACCCCGTGACAACACCAACGTCTACCGAGGCATGGGCAGACAAGGGAGCCACGCCCCCGGCCTCGCGCAGCGCTCGCATCAGGCCCATTTCTGCGTTGCTCAGGAAGTACTTCAGCCATTTTTCGCTATCGTGCTGCACGAGTTTGGGGGCTTGAGCCAACATTAACGCTTCGGGCCTCTTCCCGACCAACTCGGCAGCGGTCTGCACTTCGTGCATACGCACCTGGCATTCCTGCACGGGTGACAAGGACTTGCCCTCTGCCAGCAACAGCACGACCTCTTGCTGAACATTCTCGAAAAATAATTCGGTGCAAGCCACCAAGTCGATACGGTGGAAACTCTGGGCCAGAAAACCGCGTAGTTGTGCAGCATAAGCCACCTGCAACAGCTCGGCAGGCAAGACCATGGCCAACCTGCCACCCGGTGCCAACCTGGCCACACATGCCGCCACAAAAGGCACCCAAATATTCGCCATGCGGCTGGGTTTCAAACCCAGCGTGGCCATGGCCGCCATGGCGAATTCACGCGCGGGCTCAGGAAAGCTTTGATGACGGATAAAAGGAGGATTACCGACTACCGTGTCGACCTGCTCTGACTGTGTTTGTGTCCACCAAGCGAAGAAATCGCCCACGTGAACGCGCCCCAAACCTGCCCCTTCCCGCGCCAAACGCTCGCTTGCCAAAGCAGCCTGATCCGGCACGATCTCCACCCCCTGCAATTGGGTTTTGGCACCTGGTCGTGCACCTAACGCGGTCAGACGCCGTGCTGCAGCCGCCAAAAAAGCGCCATCACCGCAACTCGGTTCCAACACCCGCTCACTTGGAGATCGGATAGCCCAGGCACAGAGCCATTCTGCCAAAACTTCAGGCGTGTAGTAGCCACCTCGCAGTTTGTCGGCATCCAAGGCGCGAAAGCGGCCGGTGGGGGGCAGAGGCCGGAGTGAATCGTTGGGGAGAGTCATGATGGGTGACAGTGGATGTGTGCAAGCAGCTTGTACATGGCTTCGCTTACTTACGAGCCTGCAAGCATAACTTCTATTTCTTCGTGGTTTATCTAAAGGGGTCTGCTGCCACCTCAGAGAAACGTGGGCCATGCCACCCTGGCGCTCCACACCGCCAAAGAATGTGCTGACTTAAGGCAAAGCTCCTATTGCAAAATAAACACATTAAGTTACTCTTCGTCATTATTGATATGGACAGCGGTGCGCTATGGATGACATCAGTCCCTCCTCTTTAAAAACCATCCTTCACTCCAAACGGGCCAACTTGTATTACTTGGAGCATTGCCGAGTGTTGGTCAACGGAGGTCGCGTCGAATATGTCACCGATGAAGGGAAACGCTCTCTGTATTGGAATATTCCCATTGCTAACACTACGTCTGTGTTGCTGGGCACAGGCACCTCCATTACTCAAGCCGCCATGCGCGAACTCGCAAAAGCAGGTGTATTGGTAGGCTTTTGTGGGGGCGGCGGCACCCCTTTATTCTCTGCCAACGAAGCAGAAGTCAGCGCAGCCTGGTTCTCTCCCCAAAGTGAGTACCGCCCAACCGAATATCTACAGCGCTGGGTCAAACTTTGGTTCGACGACACGCGACGCCTTGAAGCCGCGAAACAAATCCAACGCCTCCGTCTTAACCGCATAAAAGACAGGTGGATAGACAATCGTCTTTTGCGTGAATCCGGCTTTGACTTTGATCCCTCCTTATTAACTAAAGCACTTGAAACCTGCCAACGCGGAGTGGAAAACGCTCCTGATGTCACTTATCTGCTGACTGAGGAGGCACGGCTTACCAAACAACTTTTCAAGTTTGCTGCTCGCGCCACCGGCTATGGCGACTTTGTACGCAGCCAGCGAAACGAGGCCGGGGATCCAGCCAACCGGTTTCTGGATCACGGTAACTATCTGGCCTATGGCTTAGGAGCCACCGCTACCTGGGTTTTGGGACTACCTCATGGCCTTGCCGTCTTGCATGGCAAAACCAGACGCGGTGGCTTGGTATTCGATGCTGCAGACTTAGTCAAAGACGCCACCATACTTCCTCAAGCATTCATTAGCGCAGTACGCGGCGACGATGAACAGCAGTTCCGCCAAGCTTGCATAGAAAACCTAGCACGCAGCGAGTCTTTAGACTTCATGATCGACTCGCTCAAAATGATTGCCGATAGGCTGGGGCGGGAGGCACCATGAACGTCATGTTTGTTTCCCAATGCAGCAAAAGGGCGTTGAGCGAAACGCGCCGCATTTTGGATCAGTTTGCTGAACGTCGCGGTGATCGCACTTGGCAAACCCCTATCACCCAGGCCGGACTCGACACTGTTCGAACTCTTTTGCGCAAGACGGCTCGAAAAAATACGGCCGTGGCATGCCATTGGATAAGAGGGCTGGACCATAGTGAGCTGCTTTGGGTCGTCGGTAACGCCAGTCAATTCAACGCTCTGGGGGCCGTACCAACCAACACCACATCACGCGACATCCTGCGCTCTCAAGATGAGAACGACTGGCATAGTGGCGAAGATATTCGACTACTTGCCTCTATTGCCGCGCTGATGCACGACCTAGGTAAGGCCAGCATCGCCTTTCAGGAACGATTAAAAGGCAAGCTCACTGAGCGTAACCTTTATCGACACGAGTGGGTCTCCTTACGTTTATTCCTAGCTTTTGTAGGTCAGGATGACGATCTGGGATGGTTGAAGCGACTGTCTAACCCTGATGCATATGATGAGGCTCTGTGGTTGGGAAAAGGTCGTTACCAGCGAGATGGTATAGACGCGTCGAACAACAGGCCATTTCGCGGCTTGCCGCCTGTGGCATCTGCTATTGCGTGGTTGGTCGTCAGTCACCACCGCCTACCCGTTATCCCCGTCTTTAATGAAGATGGGCTCCAAGAATGGCTGGGCAAGCATTACGGCAGCTCGGTTACAGCATGGCTTGAGGCGCCACTGCTGCAGATGATGCACGACTCAAACGAAATCCGCCAGGAAGCGGAGCCCCAACAAATCGCAGCATACTGGGATCCTGCGGGCGCTTTGCCTGTCTCGACACCAAAGTGGCGAGCGCAAGCAGCACGACTAGCCAAACGTTTGCTGGAGCGCACAAGCGAACATCCTAGAGCATGGCTTAGCAATCCATATGCCATGCATCTTTCACGCCTATGCTTGATGCTGGCCGACCATTATTACTCCAGCTTACCCAGCAAAGCTGCGGAGCGCGTAAAAGGAGAAGCCTCGCCCCAGCTTTTTGCCAATACAGACCGTGACGGTAAACTTAAACAGGGCTTAGACGAACACCTACTAGGTGTCGCGCGGGACGCCAGTCTCATCGCTCATGCCTTACCAGGCTTCGAGCGCTATCTTCCGCGCTTGGCTCGCCATCGTGGCTTACGAAAGCGCAGCGGTCACCCCCGGTTTTCATGGCAAGATAAAGCGGCTGATGCCGCTGTAGCGTTACGTCATGCAGCCCAAGAGCGTGGCGCATTCATTATCAACATGGCTTCAACAGGGTGCGGGAAAACGCTGGCTAATGCTCGCATCCTGTATGCCTTGGCCGATCCTCAGCAGGGCCTTCGGGCAAGTTATGCCTTAGGGCTGCGCACCCTAACACTGCAAACAGGGCGCAGCTATCGCAACGACTTACACCTAAGCAATGACGAGCTCGCCATCTTGGTAGGTGGCTCTGCCAACCGAGCACTATTCGAGTTTTATGAGCAACAGGCAGAGCGCCAAGGGTCGGCTTCGATACAGGCTCTGATAGAGGAAGATAGCCATGTGCTCTATGAAGGCAGTACTGCCGATCACCCTTTACTGGCACGCGCCCTGCATGACCCAGACATTCGGCGCCTCATTTCAGCGCCCATATTGGTCTGCACTGTAGATCACCTGACGCCTGCAACTGAGTCCCTCCGAGCAGGACGCCAGATTGCCCCCATGCTAAGGCTCATGAGTAGCGACTTGGTTCTTGACGAACTGGATGATTACTCGTTAGAAGACCTTCCTGCCCTAACCCGATTGGTGCACTGGGCTGGCATGTTAGGTACTCGGGTGATACTTTCGTCAGCCACCCTGCCCCCAGCTCTAGTAGAAGGCATGTTTTTAGCCTATCAAGCCGGTCGTCGTCAGTATCAATTAAATCGTGGCCGCGTATGCACTGAGGCGCAGTCCTCTCTCGCCATCCCTTGCCTCTGGGCTGATGAATACGGGGTGCATACAAGTGACTGCAACGATGAGAACGCATTCCGGGGTAAACATCTAGCATTTGTCGAAAAGCGGGCCAAACACTTGCTGAAAGCCGCACCGCTACGTAAAGGCGAGTTGCTTACACTGCCCCTGGGCAAAAACCTGGACCCAGCCATTTTACATGCGTGCTTTTCAGATCATGTCCGCGAAGCCTGCTTGCGGCTACACGAGCACCACTCAGAACCTGACCCCATCAGTGGCAAGCGCATTAGTTTCGGCTTGGTTCGTATGGCAAACGTCGACCCCCTCTTCGACGTAGCCCTTAGCTTGTTTCAGAAAGGGATACCAAGCGATGTAAGTGAGCAGACACGCATACATCTATGCGTGTATCACGCACGTTTTCCCATGCTGTACCGATCAGCCATCGAACACCAACTCGACACAGCCCTAAATCGACGAGATCCACAGGCAGTTTTTTATCTACCTGACATCCGCGCTCACATAGACTCCCATGCAGAAAAAAACCACATTTTCATTGTGTTGGCCAGCCCTGTTTGCGAAGTAGGTCGTGACTGGGATGCCGACTGGGCAGTTGCCGAGCCCTCATCTATGCGTGCCCTCATCCAATTGGCCGGTCGTGTTCAACGCCATCGCTCCAAACAAAGCGAAAATCCCAACGTCTTAATCTTTGATACCAACCTTAAACACTTCCGCCCATTTAAGGGAAGCCCGGATAAAACTCCGGCATGTTTCGTTCGACCAGGGTTCGAGAAAGAAGGCGCACCGTTGACTTGTCCGTTCCGCTTGCTAACGCATCGTCTCGGAAAGCTGATGCGGCCCACTGAACACGACAACATAAGCTCCCTGCCCCGTATCCAGACTGCGGAAAACACACTGCAGTCTCAACGTTACCTCTCAGACCTGGAACATGCCCGCATGCAGGATGCCATGTTGCCCCGAGAGCTGGTCAAAGCAGGCCGAAACTTGAATGCCGCGAGCGCTTGGTTGTACCCACAAGCAGCGCTAAGCGGAGTACTACCACAGCAGCAACCGTTTCGCGCAAACTCAATGAAAACAGAGTCCTTAGTCTTCTTGCCTGACGAAGACAGCGGCGAATTACGAGTGCATCGAATAGAGCCGGATAAAAGCAGGCGCGGAAAAGATATTTACATCAGCGACCATCACCGTCTGCATACATTACCACTGCTGTGCGGCCCAGCCATAAGCCCCTGGGGCAAGTTTGACTTAATGGACTTATTAGAAGAGCAGGCGGAACACTTGGGGCTGTCTTTAGAAGACTGCGCCAAACGATTCGCAACCGTAGAGGTGCCCCAAAGTATCCAAGGGTGGCGCTATCACCCTTGGATGGGGTTAGCTAGCAAACGGTAGCAGGCTTAGTGTATTTAACGTAAGTAACCGCAGAGGCGAATGTGAACGAAGACAAGCAAACTCCCCCGCACCACTACGACGGCGCATGGTTCTTGAGTGAAGCCACCATACGAGTTTGCCATCCCGGGCCGGTTTCCTTCCAACGTGCGAGCACATCGGGAGGAATGCGTAGGCTCACAAGCACATTGGGGGCCGCCGACTTAGGGCGGCCACGACGTACTACCTTATCGCCATCCAGAAAATCTGCTCTCTGGAAAAACTCGTCCCCCAATTCGGGGGCATCATCTGAGTCCGTCCAGGTACTCTGCATACTTCGTTTGCTCTCGGACATTTGCTTTCCTCATACTGATGATGCGGCGCGCCCTACCTCTGGGAGTCCAGACCAACACGACCACTCTCTCACTCACTTCACCAATAGAAATGTAGCGTGGTTCGCCGTAGTTCAACCTGGTGTCCTGGGCTGTAAAGTGCTTACCGACAAATACCTGCCCAGCCAATCGCATATCAAGCCCTCGCTCCTCAAGAGTCTTGACACGCTTGGCTGAGTCATAGGTGATACGCATAAATATTGTATATACGTTAAATCGGAAATGCAAAGGATTCTGCTACGTGGCAGTAAATGACAGCTATCCGACCTAGGCCATCAATCCCGTTTACTGAGCGGCTTTACAGCAGCAATCAAATCACATGAAAAATCGAAAAACAACCAACACTATGGACAAATATATGTCGTTGTGGCGCTGCCAATTCACTTCCCATTCGCTTGGTTAGCGTCCTTAATTCTTTCGTCCATCGAATCATCAAAGCATGAGCCTAAGTTCAAGGAGGGAACGCATGAGTAAACCCCATAAAGAGACACCACGTTCCGAGCACTTCCGCGCCAGCATCACAGCCTTTATAGAAGCACGACGCGATGCCAAGCTGAAAGGCAAGGAGGACGACACCAGCATTACGGGTAAATATGACTACACGGCATGGCTGTCCGATGCTGCACGCCGAGTCAGCCAAATACAGGCCGTCACTCATGTGCTAAAGGCCACGCACCCTGATGCTCGCGGCAGCAGTCTGCATGTGCCTCCTACCATGCTTCCACTGCATGCTGAAGTTGGCAGCCATTCTCTGGGCGAGAAATTCTCTGAGGATGTCGTCGGCAACGCAGCTGCCCTGGATGTATTCAAATTTTTAAAACTGGAAGTAGAAGGACGCATGCTGCTGCACTGGATGCAACAAGCTGACCCAGACCTGCTGACCGCGCTCAACCCGGATCCTGACATCGCTCATGAATGGCTTACCGCCTTTTGCGGACTAGTCCGGGTCGAAACCAAGCTTGCTTCGCACTCAAGAGCCAAACAAATTTATTGGTTGGTAGGCGATAAGCCCGAAGACAACGACCACTATCACCTACTACAGCCTTTATTTTCAAGCAGCTTGGCGCATGCGGTTCACGACGAGATTCAAGACGCGCGCTTCGGCGAGCAAAACAAGCTGGCACGCCAAGCCAGACGAAACGGCGACGCTCACGACACGGCTTATCGTGACTATCGAAATTTGATTGTTCGCAAGCTTGGAGGCACTAAGCCGCAAAACATTTCTCAGCTCAATAGCGAGCGCGGCGGCATGAACTATCTACTCGCTTCCCTCCCGCCTCCTCGCTGGCAGAGCCGCCAATCGATCAACTTGCATAACCGCGAGTCTGCTTTGGATGCACTTAAGGGCATTAAGCAGGTTCGCGCAATTATCCGGCAGCTCGCGAATTTTCTACTTTCAGATCCCCCTCCCACCATGGAAACAAGGTTAAAGCGCGAAGGCATGGAACAAGCTCTAGGAGCGCAGCTGCCCGTCTTCGCTGAATCTGTCCAAATGCAAATGGGGTCGGGATGGACGCGAGAAGGGTGCGAATTAGATTTAAATGAGCAGCTTTGGCTGGATCCTGGACGCACGCAACTGAAGCCTCGCACAGAGCCCGAAGGAAACCAATCGGATGTGGCCTTCAATGCAGAATACGCAAGGGGTGTCTGGCCTGATCAAATTGCAGCGCGTTTTGCCAACTGGCTTAATGCCCAGCTATATGCATCTGGTTTGACTACCGTCGGAGAAAGTGAGGCAAAACACTGGGCACGGCAGGCCATCGTCGAGGCAGCCTGGCCTGTCCCCATACAACGCAGATTAGGAGAAATCGAATGAGCCGCTGCCCATCTCACAATTTCTTGGTTGTTCTGCCCCATCTGCGCATTCAAAATGCTAATGCGGTCTCAAGCCCTTTGACACATGGTTTTCCGTCCGTTACCGCTTTTTTGGGCCTGATGTGGGCCTTGGAGCGGAGCTGCCGTACCCAAGGCTTGAACTTATCTTTCAAAGCCGTTGGCGTGGTGTGCCACGACCATCAAGAGCAAAGCACCCATTCTGGATTCGTCGGTAGCTTTTGCTTAACACGTAACCCCGTCGATAAAGATGGCAGCACCGCCGCCATTGTTGAAGAGGGGCGGATTCACATGGATCTCAGCTTAATTCTTGCCGTGGATTGCCCCCACTGGGAGTCAGAGCCCGATGCAAAAGCAAAAGATGTCCCTCGGATTGCACAGATCTTAAGCAACATGAGAATAGCGGGCGGTTCCATCTTAGCTTCGACAGAGGCCCAAAAAAGACGCCATGCGGCTTATGTCGTTGATCAGTCTGGCAACGATGACGAACGCAAACATCAGTTCCTGCATGCGCGCATGGGTCTTCTGCCAGGCTATGCATTGGTCGCCCGCGACGACCTTCTCAAGTCACGCTTCGCAGAACTGCAAGCAAGCGATGCCTCGACAACCATGCTGGACGCCTGGCTTTCTTTCGCACGAATTAATTGGCGTTACGAGGTTAAGTCTAGCTCAGAGACTGACGGCATCGACAGCGCAAAAGCAGAAAAAGGTGAATGGATACACAACCGTGCTGGCCAAGGCTGGATAGTACCGATACCCGTGGGTTATGGCGCACTCGGAGAACTCTACGCTGCTGGCAGCGTTAATAATGCTCGCGATATGGAGACCCCCTTTCGTTTCGTAGAAAGCTTGTATTCGATTGGTCAATGGCTTAGCCCACATCGCCTAGACGACCCTCGAGAAATGCTGTGGTATGCCGACTCCAATCCCGATACAGGTTTATATCGCTGCAGAAACGACTACCACCCCTTATCTGATTTATTGGATTTGCAGTACGACTTCGACTGAACGACGATTTCTAAAGGAATTTGATCATGACAGCTAACATCAAACTTAAGACTGCCTCCGTACTAGCCTTCGAACGCAAACTCGATCCATCAGACGCACTTTTCCATGGTGGTTCTTGGAATGAGCGTAACGACAGCGCGGGATGGCAGGCCATTGGCATCACCCCAAAATCCGTACGCGGCACTATTTCCAACCGCCTTAAAACCAAGGATCAGGACCCGGCCAAACTGGATGCCGCCATTCAGAACCCCAACCTACAAACAGTAGATGTCGCAGCGCTGCCCTCCAACGCCGATACTTTGCGCGTCCGCTTTACACTGCGCGTGCTAGCAGGCACAGGAAAGCCATCAGCATGCAATGATGCGGACTATCAAGAAGCCCTTCAAAATACGGTAAATGGCTACGTACAAGAATATGGCTTCGGTGAGTTGGCACTACGCTATGCCACCAACCTTGCCAACGGCCGCTTTCTATGGCGTAACCGCATTGGCGCCGAACAAATAGAGGTTCACATCAGCCGCTTGCAAGAAGGAGAAGCAGTTCAACAATGGACCTTTGATGCACTGCAATTATCGCTACGCGGTTTCCAAAAACCAAACTCTGCTCTTGAAGAGTTAGGGGCAGTTATCGCTAGCGGCTTAGCTGGTAATGACCACGTCTTGCTAGAGGTGACGGCCTTTGCTCGCATAGGTGCAGGTCAGGAAGTATTCCCCTCCCAAGAACTAATACTTGACCGCAGCCGGGGCGACAAGAGCAAGACGCTTTACGCTGTCAATACCGTAGCAGGCATGCACTCCCAGAAAGTGGGTAATGCCTTGCGCACGATTGATACTTGGTTTCCCGAGGGAGAAACTCAAGGTCCCATTGCAGTGGAACCCTACGGTTCGGTAACGACTCAGGGTAAAGCATGGCGGCAACCCAAAGATAAAGTCGATTTTTATACTTTGCTCGATAATTGGGTCCTGAAGGGCAAAGCCCCGACTAACCCAGACGATAAACACTTCGTCATGGCCGTTCTGATCCGTGGCGGAGTCTTCGGCGAGGCAAATTGACATGGATCACCATATCGATTTACGTATCCGACCTGATCCTGAGTTCTCTACACCGGTCTTAATGAATGCGTTGGCCGCAAAACTACACCGTGCCCTGGTTACTTTGGGAGCAAGTGACGTAGGCATCAGCTTTCCCCATCACAAACCTCAGGGAATTGGGTTAGGCCATACACTGAGACTACACGGCAGCCACACCCGTCTGCATCAGTTAATGGCGGCGAACTGGCTAACAGGCATGGCTGACCATGTCGAAGCAACGGACATACTAATCGTGCCTCACGGCACTCTGCATCGAACCGTAAGGCGTGTGCAAGCACAAAGCAGTGCCGATCGAATCAGGAGGCGTCAGATCAAGCGCCATAACTGGACGGAAGACGAGGCGCGCGCACGGATCCCTGACACAGTAGAACAACGCCTGAAACTTCCTTGGTTGACTTTACGCAGCCTTAGCACTGGACAAAACTTCCGCCTCTTCGTCGAACACTTACCGTGTCAACCAGAAGCCATAGCAGGACGATTCAACGCTTATGGACTAAGCACTACAGCCACCGTACCCTGGTTTTGACCCTTTTTTATGGGCTTTTAAAAAATCATTAAAAATCAATAGATTAAAATGGAAGCATAAAAAACGGTTTTTTTGCATCTTTTGCCGGAGCGCTTTGTATTAAAAGCGTTTTCCGGCGTATTTTTGCACTTCACTGCCGTATAGGCAGCTCAGAAATCAGGCAACTTTCTTGCGCCCGATCTGGGTGACTTCACTGCCGTATAGGCAGCTCAGAAACCCTCATCAAGCGTCTGTTTCTTTTTCTTATCCTTCACTGCCGTATAGGCAGCTCAGAAAGAACAGGCGATCATAGAGCTGGGCGCCAGGTACTTCACTGCCGTATAGGCAGCTCAGAAAACCAGCAACTAGGTCACTGGATGGGAGGAAAGCTTCACTGCCGTATAGGCAGCTCAGAAATTTAGGGGGTATGAGCCCTTCGCAAAAAGCCGCTTCACTGCCGTATAGGCAGCTCAGAAACAGCGCATTACCTCTGGATAGGTCATGCGAGATCTTCACTGCCGTATAGGCAGCTCAGAAAAGACGAACATCAATAAAATGAGCAGTGCCCTGCTTCACTGCCGTATAGGCAGCTCAGAAATGCTGAGCAACGGATGGCAAGCGATGCGCTCGCTTCACTGCCGTATAGGCAGCTCAGAAAAGGGGTGTGCGTATTGGCGGCTAGATCCCCGCCTTCACTGCCGTATAGGCAGCTCAGAAACTCGCAAGTTAGTGATGAGCGCCAATCATCGTCTTCACTGCCGTATAGGCAGCTCAGAAAGCCCAGCGCACCGCCTCGGCTTTCGTTGAGAACTTCACTGCCGTATAGGCAGCTCAGAAAGTCGCCGAAGTCGTCACCGAAAGGGTCGTCTGCTTCACTGCCGTATAGGCAGCTCAGAAATATGCGGCAGTGCAATGAGCATACCACTAAGCCTTCACTGCCGTATAGGCAGCTCAGAAAAGAAACTTTGCTGGCGTGGGCAAGGCCGGCACCTTCACTGCCGTATAGGCAGCTCAGAAAGTATTCGCTGGTTGGATCTGGATGAGCATCGCCTTCACTGCCGTATAGGCAGCTCAGAAATTGGCCAAGTCGGCGTTTAGCGCACGCACTCGCTTCACTGCCGTATAGGCAGCTCAGAAAAGCATCAGGATTGACCAACGCCCAGGTTGGCGCTTCACTGCCGTATAGGCAGCTCAGAAAACTTGTGATACGAGGGCGTGGCGTAGCGGTAGCTTCACTGCCGTATAGGCAGCTCAGAAACCATTCATGAAGCAGGCTGGCGGCTGGCTGAGCTTCACTGCCGTATAGGCAGCTCAGAAAAGGCCCGACTGAAGACCGTCACGCCGTCCACCCTTCACTGCCGTATAGGCAGCTCAGAAACGTTGCCCAATTCGCCGCTGCATCGAATGCGCCTTCACTGCCGTATAGGCAGCTCAGAAATCGAAAAGGTCGAGTTATCCGGGGATCCCGGCCTTCACTGCCGTATAGGCAGCTCAGAAACTTCCGGCAAAATTTAACCATTGGGGCAGCGCCTTCACTGCCGTATAGGCAGCTCAGAAAAGACAAGTCCGCATACTCTGGTGTTGGGTCGCCTTCACTGCCGTATAGGCAGCTCAGAAAGCCGGCATCGGGCTGGAGACGCGCCGCGATTTCTTCACTGCCGTATAGGCAGCTCAGAAACGCTCTTGCGATTGTTGCGGTGATCACCCTAACTTCACTGCCGTATAGGCAGCTCAGAAAACTCCGAACGGTAACCACCGGCGGCCATCATGCTTCACTGCCGTATAGGCAGCTCAGAAACCTTGGCTGGCCTCTGGAAATGGGTTTGCTCCCTTCACTGCCGTATAGGCAGCTCAGAAATAGAGCTCGTGACTCTAGGCGATTTCTAACCTCTTCACTGCCGTATAGGCAGCTCAGAAATGTGGGAGTTCAAGACGCTGGTCGATGACTACCTTCACTGCCGTATAGGCAGCTCAGAAAAGTCGCCCACCGCTTCGCCATCGATTGCGCGCCTTCACTGCCGTATAGGCAGCTCAGAAAGAAGCCCGACCATATCGAGCGCCACCTCGAAACTTCACTGCCGTATAGGCAGCTCAGAAAATGTCCGTCTGCATCAACTAAAGGTGGCAGGACTTCACTGCCGTATAGGCAGCTCAGAAATATCCGCCCACCAATCCAGATCAAACGAAGTGCTTCACTGCCGTATAGGCAGCTCAGAAATTGCGTGACCCCACCAGCGCCTACCGCTTCTACTTCACTGCCGTATAGGCAGCTCAGAAAAATATCGCCGGAACCGACTACTCGGCTTCCGTCTTCACTGCCGTATAGGCAGCTCAGAAACCCATGTACCGTTATCAATAACGTCCAGCGCACTTCACTGCCGTATAGGCAGCTCAGAAAAGGTGCCTGTTTTAGGCACGGAGTCGATGCCGCTTCACTGCCGTATAGGCAGCTCAGAAATCTGCAAATTACATTATCAGTTCGTTTGTTTCCTTCACTGCCGTATAGGCAGCTCAGAAAGGTCGCTAGAGATACGCGTAAACGGGCAGCCGCTTCACTGCCGTATAGGCAGCTCAGAAACGGTGGTATTCGCGACAGAAGGAACATTTAAGCTTCACTGCCGTATAGGCAGCTCAGAAATTGGCGGGGGCTTGTCATCGCCCCTGACCAGCCTTCACTGCCGTATAGGCAGCTCAGAAATTCGTCTTTCTGGCGGGCATGGGGTTTTGACACTTCACTGCCGTATAGGCAGCTCAGAAAAAAAAGAGCGATTGACATGTCTGGCCAGGTCACTTCACTGCCGTATAGGCAGCTCAGAAAACGAAGAAAAAGACGCCGTGTGGGAGCGAATCCTTCACTGCCGTATAGGCAGCTCAGAAAGCCGTCGCTGCAACGGCCCCGCAAGTAATGGCCTTCACTGCCGTATAGGCAGCTCAGAAAGCAACCCAAGCTGGCCTGCTGGCACGATCCTGCTTCACTGCCGTATAGGCAGCTCAGAAAACGAAATCGCTAGGGAGTTAGGTGATGTCAAACTTCACTGCCGTATAGGCAGCTCAGAAACGGTATCCCACGAGTAACCGCGCAGGCCCAGGCTTCACTGCCGTATAGGCAGCTCAGAAATGCTGCGGTTGTTTCAATAGCCGCGCCACCTGCTTCACTGCCGTATAGGCAGCTCAGAAATGCCGCTCAGTGTGCAAAAGCCAGAACGCATTCTTCACTGCCGTATAGGCAGCTCAGAAAAACCCTAAGCCAACCGGACGAGGACGGGGGCGCTTCACTGCCGTATAGGCAGCTCAGAAACCGCTGGCAATTCTTGGTCGTAATACTCATAAGCTTCACTGCCGTATAGGCAGCTCAGAAAGGATCAAGGGTTGGTGCAGTATTGGGGTTATCCTTCACTGCCGTATAGGCAGCTCAGAAAAGCGGCTCCGCTAATAACTTGGCCTTGGTCGTCTTCACTGCCGTATAGGCAGCTCAGAAATGCTTGACGACACAAAGAACGGCGAGCCTCGCCTTCACTGCCGTATAGGCAGCTCAGAAAGACTTGGTTAACCTGTTTGGCACCATGTCAAACTTCACTGCCGTATAGGCAGCTCAGAAACTGGAAAAACGAGGTCATGACGTAATCACCCTCTTCACTGCCGTATAGGCAGCTCAGAAATGAAGGTGAGGATGCGCGACGCAAGCAAGATGCTTCACTGCCGTATAGGCAGCTCAGAAAGCCATGCGGCGCGCTCATTACGCTTCTCTTCACTTCACTGCCGTATAGGCAGCTCAGAAACGGAAGATTGGCGCCCACCTACATCGTGGGAACTTCACTGCCGTATAGGCAGCTCAGAAATGGAAGCACTTTCCGCGATGCGGCCTTGAAGTCTTCACTGCCGTATAGGCAGCTCAGAAAGTTGTGCGGGCCGCCGTCGATGCCGTCAAGCTCATCATCTGTTCGCACGCCCTTTTCCCTTTTCTTTACCTGCGCCGACAGCCGCCGCGAAGATCAAACTCACCCGACAGAAGCCGTATCCCTTCTGATGCTTTTCTGCCATACAGCCGAATACAGCAGGTTGTTAAATAACCCTTTAAGGGTTAAAATTGCCTCTATAGAAAAGAACAAACCCCACTACTCGCTCGCGGTCATGCAGACAGCAATTGCAGCAGTCGGACGCCACGCCTTTACGCTGACCGCCATCAATGGCGGTCGGGCAATGGGGCTAACCGACAGCGATATGCTGGCCGTCATAGCTAGTCTGGGTAGGAAGGATTTCTACAAATCCATGACCACGCATAACGATCATAGGGTGTGGCAAGACGTGTATCACGCCACATGCCCCAATGGTCGTATCGCCTATATCAAACTTACCGAAGTTGCCGAGCGTATCGTCATTCAGTTCAAGGAAAAGTGAATCATGACCAAGAAACATATTTGCGGCGTGTGCGGTAGCAACCACTTCAGCGCCTTTTCCGGTGAAACCCTGTTCATCGACAATGAGACTCCTGTATCCAATCTGTCCGGCATGCGCTGCGACAAATGCGGGGAAATGTACCTCGATGTGGATAGCCAAGACAGGTATACCGAAGCCAGCAACGCGCTCGTTCTTGCGCAGCGCGAGGCCGAACAAAAGGAACTGACCCGGATACGTAAAAAACTCAAACTAACCCAGCACCAGGCAGCAATGTTGACTGGTGGCGGGCATAACGCGTTTGGACGCTACGAACGCGGCGAAGCAAGGCCGATGCCCGCCGTGGTCAATCTATTCAAGCTGCTGGATGCTCACCCCGAATTGCTCAAGGAAATCAGGCGCTGAACGAATCGCAACGGCGCTCGGGATATCTACGGCTCAGCTTGATATCTAGCCAGGGCCTTAGTGCCTAATCTCAATGAGGAAAGCAAATGGACGCGAAATCAAAGCGCTCTCGCCCTACTTGGAACGACCCTGACGACGCCCCAGAAATCACTGAAGACTGGATTGCGGAAGCCGATCTATATCATGGCGAAAAACTGGTTCGACGCGGGCCCCTAAGTCAGCAGCGCCTAGCGTTTCCGTGAGTCTGCGTATCCCTCCCGACGTGCTGGACCGCTGGAAGAGCACCGGCCCAGGATGGCAAACTCGTATGGTGGCATCACTCAAAAGCCATGCGCCAAGCAGCAGCCATCATTAAGCTTTGTTGATTACTTCACTGCCGTATAGGCAGCTCAGAAAGCCTACCTCGCTTGATGAACACGCTCGTCGCCAACCCTAACTCAGAAGCCAAATGGTCTTAGCGACGAGGCAGTATAACGTTGGCGCGTTCAACTGTTTCTTCCAGGACAGCAGGCAAAATCAAAAAAGCCAGACCAACGCATTGACGCATAGATTTGGCCTTCTTTTGATCCATCCAAAGTCCGTTCCCACGCAGTACGCCTGAATATCAGCCTGCCCGAGAATCTGGTGCAGCACATTGATGCCGTCGCCCACCAGCGAAGCCGATTCACTCCATCACAAGCGACGCCTTCGCCGCCATCGCCTTCGCAATCGCCTCTTCCGATCTTTTTATAGACTGCTCGTAAGAGCTGCGCGTGGGGATTGAAAGCGTAGGCATGATGGTTTTTTCAGCGAAATCCTTGACGCTTTGAGGGTCAAGATCGATCCTGAAGAACAACTTCTTGGCGTTTTTTACTTCAAGGGTGTCCCAGGTTCGGCAATCAAAGCCCGACGACGTAGACATATTCTTGAGGGTTTTTCCTTGAGGCAGCCCGTTGTGATACTGGTAATAGCCCGAAAATCGGCATTTGCGCCCAGAACGCTCTTCGTCGTCGACAAAAAGCCAGGCGTCAAAGCCTAACGACGAAATATCATACTTGCTGCCGTTGTGTACGGTGTACTCAAGTTCGGAGCGCCTGAAGAAGTCGTCTCTTTTTAAACCAATGGGCTCGAAAGTAATCTTGGCGAGTTCTTCGGTGGCAATTTTTATTTGAAGTTCATCATTGGCCAGGCGCTCTGCATTCTGGGCCAGTTCGGCCGTGGTAGAAGCGATTCGGCTGGTGTGCCGGGCGATATACGCATCGGCCTCGCTGTCGGTTACCAGCTTTTTATCCACGCCTTTACCGCCGCAACCCGCCAAGAATATCGCCAGACCTAAACCTACCGTACACCACAAGCGAAAACGCATAGAAAATACCCACCACCGTTGCAAAAACCATCGACATCAATTGAGGCCCGCGCAGAGCACGCCTCAGCGCGTGAGCGGGTATACGACAGGAAACGGGCGGACTTGAGCGGCCCGCCTTCTAATCTGGTGCCTCATTGAGACTGACCCATTCATTGCTTATAGCGGTGAGCGCTCAGCATACCAAGCCAAATAGGAGAAAAACAGGACGTTAGCTCGCTGCCACAAACACGTGGGAAGGCGCTTATTACACTGGAAACTGGGAAAAATCGGCATGGCATGGCAGGGCCAGAACAGATCACCGCCTCTTGCAGCCGGGCGACCCGGGCGCAAACTCAATGGGCCAATCTGCCCATTACAGTTTCCAAATCGGTAGGGGGCAGTTCTTGTGAACCGCCCCCCTGCCACATACATGGACGCCCTCAATTTGCAAGGTTTTTAGTTCGTGCTGGCGTTATGAACTATGACCTGGGGGTATTTTGATTTGGAGCGTTGCCGGGTAGAAACCGGCCCAATCCGTTTGGTCCCAAGGTGTTAACCATGTGACCGGTACATACTGTATGTCTCAAGTATGTACCCCTTTTAATCCTGGTCGGGGTGAGAGGATTCGAACCTCCGACTCCTACGTCCCGAACGTAGTACTCTACCAGGCTGAGCTACACCCCGTGTTGCCCTGATTTTTTCGTCGTTTTAGCGGTCGCGCTCTACGGCGAAAGAGCAAAATTGTAGCAAAATTTCGGCGGTTTCGGAGGCCGGAAGCTGGCGCGCAGCCTCGCGGGCGAGCTCGGCTTCGCTTGTGGCGACGTCTCGGGTGTAGGCCAAAGCCTGCGTTTCTTGTATAGCTTGGGCCACGGCGGCAAAATCGGCTTCGCCGGTTTCTATGGCACGGCGTATCAAGTCGCGCTGCTCGGGCGTGCCGACTTCCATGACGCGAATAAGCGGCAAGGTGGGCTTGCCTTCGCGCAAGTCGTCGCCTACGTTTTTGCCTAAGGCCTGGGCGTCGCCACTGTAGTCCAGCACATCGTCGATAAGCTGGAAGGCAGTGCCTATGTGACGACCGTAGGCTGCGGCGGCTTCTTCGTGGACAGCGCTGGCGCCGGCCACGATGGCACCTACCTGAGCGGCGGCCTCGAACAATTTGGCGGTTTTGTAGCGCACGACCTGCAAATAGCGCTCAAGCGAAACGTCTGGGTCATGTACGTTAAGCAATTGCAGAACTTCGCCCTCGGCGATAACGGTAGTGGCCTGCGACAACACCTGCATGACGCGCATGGAGTCGGCTTCGACCATCATCTCGAAGGAGCGCGAATACAGATAATCGCCCACCAGCACACTGGCCGCATTGCCAAACAAGGCGTTAGCCGTGCTGCGCCCACGTCGCATGTCAGACTCGTCAACTACATCGTCGTGCAGCAAAGTAGAGGTATGGATAAATTCGACTACCGCAGCCAGCAAGTGGTGCAAGTTGCCTTGGTATCCCAATGCACGCGCCACCAGCAGCAGCAAGGCGGGACGCATACGTTTACCGCCTGACTGGACGATATGCTCGCCTATCGTGCGAATAAGGACGACATCGGAATCCAAGCGGTCTCGGATGACGGCATCCACGGCGCGCATGTCATCCGCAATCGGGGCAAGCAGGTGAGAGAGAGTCAAGGGAACATCCGTTTTTTACGCCCCTGGTTTCCACAAGCGGGGCAAAATCGCTTGATTATACCTATATCGCCATGCCCGGCTGCCCGGTATCGGGCGTGA
This sequence comes from Mesopusillimonas faecipullorum, assembly GCF_020539505.1. Lineage (GTDB taxonomy): Bacteria > Pseudomonadota > Gammaproteobacteria > Burkholderiales > Burkholderiaceae_B > Mesopusillimonas > Mesopusillimonas faecipullorum. Next base: position 602,228 of record NZ_JACDXW010000001.1, read on the forward strand.
AATTAGCGATAATGGTGGTTTTCCTTAGACGTATCGGAGAAGATGTTGAGCAATCCCGACCTGTCGACACTGGTTGTCCGTGCCGAACGCGTACTGGCGCAGCTGGAAGCCTGGCTGCCCCCCGCCCCGCCCCCTACCGATTGGCAGGCCCAAGCATTTCGTTGGCGCAAAAGGGGTACCTCGCGCGGCTGGCTGCAAGCCATTCAGCGCCCGACGCTTATCCAGACAGACGACTTGCAGCACGTCGAGCGCCAAAAAGGCTTGCTCGACCGCAATACACGCCACTTCGTCGAAGGCAAGCCGGCCAATAATGTCCTGATGACCGGCGCCCGCGGTACCGGTAAGAGCTCGCTTGTGAAAGCCATGCTCAGTGCCTACGCCGACCAAGGCCTACGCCTGATAGAGGTCGACAAAGATGATCTGGCCGACTTGGCCGACATCGTGGAGCAGCTTGAAGGCCGTAGCGAACGCTTCATCATCTTCTGCGACGATCTTTCCTTCGAAGAAGGCGAGGCCGGCTACAAAGCCCTCAAATCGGTACTGGACGGGTCCGTCAGCACCAGCGGTGACAACGTGCTGATTTATGCGACATCCAACCGCCGCCACCTGATGCCCGAGTACATGAGCGAGAACCTGGCTGCCAAGCATCAGCCCGACGGCGAAATTCACCCCGGAGAGACGGTAGAGGAAAAAATATCGCTCTCCGAGCGCTTTGGTCTTTGGCTGTCCTTCCACCCGTTCAAGCAAGACGACTACCTGGACATCGTTCGCTACTGGCTCACCGTGCACGGTTGCTCGCCGGAAAGCATAGCCGAGTCACGGCGCGAATCCTTGCAATGGGCGCTGGAACGCGGCTCCCGTTCCGGGCGCGTAGCTCGCCAGTTTGCTCGCGACTGGGCCGCCCGTCATGTCTGAAGGCTCAACGCACGCCAAGCCGTACATACGTGTCGCTGCCGGCCTTATCTTAAAGGCCGACGGCCAGCTTTTGCTGGGCCAAAGGCCTGTGGGCAAACCTTGGGAAGGCTGGTGGGAGCTTCCCGGGGGCAAGATAGAGGCGGATGAAACCGTCTTACAAGCCTTAGCGCGCGAATTGCACGAAGAACTGGGTATAGCAGTCACTCACTCCACGCGCTGGGTCACCTATATCCACGAATACCCAAAAACCATCGTCGAGCTTAACTTCTGCCGAGTCACGGCTTGGGAAGGCGAACCCCATGGTCGAGAGAACCAAGCACTGGCCTGGGTAGACCCTACTCAAGACCTGACAGTGGGGCCCGTGTTACCCGCAACCGAGCCGCCGCTGCGCTGGCTGCGCCTTCCCGACCACTATCTGCTTACTCAACTGCGCTCTCCCGAACAATTGGCCTCTGGGCTGGCTCAGCTCGAGCAGCGCTTGGCGTCCGGCGTGCGCATGGTTCAGTTCCGTGAGCGCGACTGGCCCGAGGGCCCATCTGCCGACAGCCTGTACGAAGCCTTTTGCCAAGTACTGGCTTTGTGCCGTCGTTATCAGGCTTGCTGCCTGGTCAACAGCCGCCACCCCATAGAATGGGCGCAGCAGGCCGATGGCTTGCATTTACGCTCCACAGACGTGCCTGCGGCGCATACCTGGGCACAGTCGCCAGGTTTATTAGGGGTTTCAGTGCACAACAGCGGGCAACTTCGTGCCGCGCAATCGCTGGAGCCCGACTTCATGGTACTAGGCCACGTACTGGAAACGCCTTCGCACCCCGGTAAGCCTCCTTTAGGGTGGGAGGCCTTCAGTCAGCTGGCTGAAACAGCCGGCTGCCCCGTTTACGCCATAGGCGGACAGAGCGACGCAACATTTGCGACAGCGCAAAGCCATGGCGCGCATGGCATAGCCGGCATACGTCAGCTTTAAGGTTCAGGGCTGTCTGCCTCAGGCAGCCCTTCCCAGCCCCCACCTAAAGCGGCGATCAGCTGTACGCTGGCGACCAAGCGCTCCCGCGCCAACGTCAAAGCCGAACGTTCGGCTGCCAAGGTATTGGTCTCGACCTGCGCCAGGCTCAGGTAATCAATCATGCCGGCCTCGTACTGATTGGTAAAAAGCTGCAGCGATTCTCGCGCAGCCTGCACAGCACGCGCCTGCACTTCTTTCTCATCGCTTAGCCCGCGCGCTTGCACCAAGTAGTCTTCGACCTCGCGCAAGGCATTCAGCACAGCCTGGCGATAAGCCGCTGCCTGCGCATCGAACGCCGCACGAGATTGCTCTACTCTGGCTTGGCGAGCACCGCCATCAAAGATAGCTTGTGCCAACATAGGCCCTAACGACCAATAGCTGAAAGGCGCGCTAAGCCAGTTCGCCCAGTCTCCGCTGCGATAGCCGCCTTGCGCACTCAGTGTCAGGCTAGGGAACCAAGCAGCCTGAGCCACGCCGATTTGCGCATTGGCAGCGGCGGCACGGCGCTCTGCCGCCACGACATCAGGGCGGCGCAGCAGCAGTGTAGAGGGCAGCGCCACAGGCACATTCGGCACAGCAATGGAGGTAGAAGCCTCGGGCAACTGAAAGGCTGACGGCGGCTGGCCCAGCAAAGCGGCGATTGCATGCTCGTACTGGGCGCGCTGGCGTGCCACCGCCAACCATTGCACGCGCGCATTTTCAAGCTGGGCCAGCGCTGATGCCACCTCGGCAGATGACACCAAGCCCGCATCCATGCGATAACGCGTGATTTGCAAGGTGCGCTCGTAGGCTTCAACCGTTTGCGCCAAGAGGCGCCGCTCAGCGTCTGCGGCGCGCAAGAGGAAATAAGACTGGGCCAATGTGGACTGCAAGCTCAGCCGTACCGCAGCCAGATCCGCAGCACTGGCTTGCGCATCCGCATCGCTCGACTCCACTGAACGCCTGACCCGCCCCCAGACATCGACTTCCCAACTGACGCTTGCACCCAGGGTGTGTTGGCTTGCCGCACCACTGTTGCTAGACGCCCCGCCCGCCCCCGAACGGGTGGTACCGGCGTTGGCATCTACGGTGGGGAAGAACTCGGCCTGAGCACCGGAAACCAAGGCTAAGGCCTGACGATATTGGGCCTGAGCACGTTGAATGTCTTGATTGGCTAGATCAAGCCGCCCCATCAATTCGGTAAGCGTCTGATCATCGAACAATTGCCACCAGTCTTGCGGCACCTGCGTGGGTACGCTGTTTGCAGGCACCCAGCCTTCTACCTGTCGGTAGGATGCGCCGACCTCCACCTCTGGGCGTTGATAATCAGGGCCAACCGCGCACCCCGCCAAGACCAGACAAGCCAAAAGGCCAAGCAGCCTTACTTGTGTCATATTGCGCATTCCTCGCTTACTCATGCTTCACCCTCGGCTGGCTTAACGGGCCCGTCTTGCTGCGCGTGTCTAGCCAACCAGCGCTTGCGCCATCTATCCAAATACAAGTACAGCACCGGTGTGGTGTACAGCGTCAGTACTTGACTGAGCAACAGGCCGCCAACGATGGCGATACCCAGCGGTCGTCTGAGCTCGACTCCGGCACCCGTTGCCAGCACCAAAGGCAAGGCCCCAAATATGGCTGACAGCGTGGTCATCAGAATGGGCCGCAACCGCACCAGGCAAGCCTGCCGAATGGCTTGGGCCGAACTCAGCCCGCGTTCCCGCTCGGCTTGCAAGGCAAAATCCACCATCATGATGGCGTTTTTCTTGACGATACCTATAAGCAGAAACACTCCGATAAGCGCAATGAAGGTAAATTCGTACTTGAACATCATCAACGCCAACACTGCACCGATACCCGCGGAGGGCAGCGTAGATAAGATGGTGATGGGATGCACGAAACTCTCGTAGAGCATGCCCAACACGATGTACATGGCCACCAGCGCCCCCAGTATCAACCAAGGCTGCTGCGCCAACGCCTTTTGCATGCTTCGCGCATCCCCCAAAAAGCCGGCCTGAATACGGTCGGTGGGCAGGCTGATACGTGCAACGGCCTCATCGATGGCTTGCATGGCCTGATCCAAGGTCACACCAGGCGCCAGGCTGAACGAGGTGTTTTCAGCGGCGAATAAGCCCTCGTGCCGCACACTGGCCGGCGCCTCGGAAGGCTCAAAGCGGGTAAACGCAGATAATGGCACGCGCGCGCCCTGTGCCGTCACCACATACATTTGCTTTAATGCCGCCACATCTCGCGCAAAACGAGGCTCTACCGCCATGATGACCCGGTATTGGTTCAGAGGCCCATACATGATGGAGACCTCGCGCTGACCAAAGGCGCTATTCAGCGTCGAAGCAATCAAGGCCATGTCCACGCCCAAGCGCGCAGCCTCGTCACGGTCTACGCTCATCATCACCTGCTGTGCACCGAACTCTTCGTCAGACTCGACATCCGTCAACTCGGGCAAGGCCGCCAAGGCCTGCCGTACGCGTGGCAACCACTGTTTAAGCAGAAGAATATCGCTGCTCATCAGTGTGTAATCGTAGGCAGATGAGCCACGCATGGGCCCTGTCATCAAGTCTTGGCTGGGAATCAAGGTTAAGCGTGCGCCCGGTTCGGCCTGCAAACGCCCACGCAAGCGATTGACAACCTCTTGCGCCGTCACGTCTCGCTGATCGAAAGGCTTAAGCTGGATCATCATGAACGTCGAACTGCTGCCGCTTCGCCCCCCTATGAAACCCGCCACACTGCTCACGGCCGGGTCGCGCAGCAGAATCTCGCGAAAGTATTCCAGCTTGGGCAACATGTTCTGGAAGGAAGCCCCCTCATCGACACGAAAAAAACCGATCAACTGGCCGGTATCCTGCTGCGGGACCAGGCCTTTGGGCACGACGGAATACAGATAGACATTGCAGCCTATCGTCAGCAAAAGGGCTAGCATCATCAGCCGGCCATGTCGCAGCGCCCAATCCAGACTGACTGCATAGCCACGCTGTATGGCGCCACCCCAGCTCAGCAAGCGTTTTTCCAATGCGGAAGGTGGCCGAGCCTGGCCTCTAGGCTTAAGCACGTACGCACACATCATGGGGGTAAGCGTCAACGACCACATCAGCGAAACCAGTATGGCCGCGGAAAGGGTCATGGCGAACTCGCGGAACAGGCGCCCTATCATGTCGCCCAGGAACATAATCGGTATGAACACGGCTACCAGGGATAAGCTCATGGCCAGTACCGTAAAGCCCACTTCGCGCACCCCGCGCCATGCCGCCCGGCGCGCCGGCATACCGCGCTCCATATGACGCATGATGTTTTCCAGCACGACGATGGCGTCATCAACCACGAAGCCTGTAGCAATAATCAAGGCCATCAGCGACAGGGTATTCAAGCTGTACCCCAGCCACCACATCACGCCAAAAGTGGTGATCAGCGAAGCCGGCACCACAGCGCAAGCCACCACCGCAGCTCGCCAATTTCGCAGAAAGCAGAGCACCACACCCACGACCAGAAGCACTGCAATCACCAAGGTGCTCTCGGCCTCAAGCAAGGTGGCACGTATGCTGGGCGTACGGTCTTGCGCCACGGATAGGTCCACATGCTCGGGCAACAAGGCCCGGAATGATTCCAGCTGAGTACGAATGGCATCGACAGTGGCAATGATGTTGGCATCAGGCTGTCTGCGCACCGTTAGCAGCACCGCAGCTTTACGATTATAGAAACCCATGGTGTAGCGCTCTTCCACCGAGTCTTCCACCGTAGCGACGTCTTGCAAGCGTATGGGCGCTCCGTCGCGCCAGGCGACGATCAAGGGCCGATACTGCTCGGCGCGCATCAACTGGCTACCCGCACTCAGCTGCCACTGATAGTTGGCATTTTCTACCAGGCCATTGGGTTTGAGCGTATTGGCACTGGCCAGTGCTTGGCGCACATCATCCAGCGCCACACCGGCACTGGTCAGCGCATGCGGGTTCAAATTGACGCGCACAGCAGGTAGCGAACTCCCTCCCACCTGTACTTCGCCAACGCCGGGCACTTGCGCCAATTTTTGCGCCAACACCGTGTCGGCCAAGTCGTACAGCATGCTCTGGGTTGCAACCTCGGAGGTCAACGCCAAAGTCATGATGGGCGCAGACGACGGGTTCACTTTCTGGTAGGTGGGCGTACCTCGCAAGCTGGAAGGCAGCATAGGCCGCGCCGCGTTGATGGCCGCCTGCACATCGCGTGCCGCACCATTAATATCGCGCCCCATTTCGAACACCAGCTGCACACGCGTGCTGCCTTCGGTGCTACGCGACGACATTTCTTCCAGGCCGGCGATTCCCCCCAGCGACTGCTCCAAAGGCATGGCCACGCTGCTGGCCATGGTTTCCGGGCTAGCGCCCGGCATGCTGGCCGATACGGAAATCATGGGGAAGTCCACCTGCGGCAAGGGTGACACCGGCAACTGGCGATAAGCCAATAAGCCGGCAAGCACGAATGCCAGGCACAGTAGCGTGGTCGCTACCGGCCGCATGATGAACAAGCCCAACCACCTCATGACGCGCCCTTATCAGTCCGCTTCAATGGCGCGAAGCGGCGCGCCAGGCGGTCGAACATCAGATAGATGACAGGCGTGGTGAACAAGGTGAGCAGTTGACTGAACAGCAGACCGCCCACCATCACCAACCCCAGTGGCTGGCGCAGCTCGGAGCCGGCACCGGTGGATAGCATCAGCGGAATGGCGCCGAACAGGGCTGCGAAAGTCGTCATGACGATGGGCCTAAAGCGCAGCAAAGCCGCTTCGCGTATGGCCTGCAAAGGCGGCAAGCCACGGTGTCTTTCGGCTTCCAGGGCAAAGTCGATCATCATGATGGCGTTTTTCTTGACTATGCCTATCAGCAAGATGATGCCGATGATGCCTATCATGTCTAACGCGGTGCCAGTTAGCAGTAACGCCAACAAAGCACCTATGGCAGCCGAAGGCAAGGTGGAAAGAATCGTGATGGGATGAATATAGCTTTCGTACAGCACACCTAATACGATGTACATGGTAACGATAGCTGCCAGCAGCAGTAGCAACGTGCTCTCTAGCGAGGCCTCGAAGGCCCGCGCCGCCCCCTGAAAGCGTATGTCCACCGACCCAGGCACCCCCATTTCTGCGTAAGCGGCGCGTATGGCGTCCGTTGCATCAGAAAGCGCTACGCCTGGCGCCAGATTGAATGACATCGTCGTAGACGGAAACTGCCCCAACCGCTCTATGGACAACAAGGTATTACCCACCTGAACAGTGGCCAGGTTGCTCAACGGAACAGGCGCGCCTTCTGCCGTTCTGACATACACCTGAGTCAATGCCTGCGGATCACGGCGAAAATCCGGAGCCACTTCGAGCACCACACGGTATTGGGTGGACTGCGTGAAGATGGTGGAGATCAGACGCTGGCCAAACGCATCATACAGAGCGTCATCTATGGCCGACATCGTGACACCCAGGCGGGCGGCTGTCTCCCGGTCTACATCCAAGACTGCCTGCAAGCCCCCATCCTGCTGATCGCTGGAAACATCGCTGAGCTGCGGCAAGTTGCCCAGCACGTCAACCAAGCGCGGCACCCACTCCAACAGCACATCCCTGTCGGGATCGGACAGCGTCATCTGGTACTGGGCACGGCTGATGCGATCATCGATGCTGAGTTCCTGCACGGGCTGCATATACACCTGTATATCAGGCAGATCAGACAGCGCCTCCCCCAGGCGTTCGATAATGGTTTGCACGTTGTCGCTGCGATCACCGAGCCCCTTCAAGGCTATCTGCATACGCCCGGTGTTCATGGTGGCGTTAGTGCCATCTATCCCTATGAAGGAGCTTACCGAATCCACATCTGGATCTTGCAAAATACGCTCGACCGCTTGCTGCTGCCGCTGTGCCATGGCCTGAAACGACACAGTGGGTGTCGCTTGGCTAATGGCCTGGATGAGGCCGGTATCTTGCGCTGGAAAAAATCCTTTAGGCACCGCCAGGTACAAGAGGCCGGTGAGTGCCAGTGTGGCCACGGCCACCCATAGCGTCAGGCGCTGATGCCCCAACACAAAACCCAGGCCTCGATCGTAAACACGTAGAACCGCCTCGGTTGCGTTCTCCAGGCGCTGCTGCATGCGCCCCTGTTTCTGTTCTGCCTCGGGGCGCAACATGCGTGCGCACATCATGGGCGTGAGAGTTAAGGAAATGACCAGCGACAACAGTATGGCCACCGCCAACGTGATGGCGAACTCGCTAAAGAGCCTGCCGATAACGTCCTGCATGAACAGCAGCGGGATCAGCACGGCAACCAGCGACACGGTCAAAGACACCAAGGTAAAGCCTATCTGCTTGGCCCCATCCAAGGCAGCGCGCATAGGCGTTTTGCCTTCCTCGATGTGGCGCGCAATGTTCTCTATCATGACGATGGCGTCGTCCACCACGAAGCCGGTGGCGATAGTCAGCGCCATCAGCGTCAAATTATTGACGCTGAAACCCGCCAAATACATGATGCCGAAGCTGCCGACCAGGGACAAAGGCACCACTATGCTGGGGATGAAGGTGGCAGTCCAACTACGCAAAAACACGAAGGTGACGCAGACGACCAGAAAGATGGCCAGCAACATCTCGGTTTGCACATGCCGTACCGATTCTCGTATGGTTTGCGTACGGTCGCTTGCAACCACCACGTCTACGCCTATAGGTAAGGCTTGGCGCAAAGCAGGCAGCTGAGCCTTGATACGGTCTACCACGGCAATAACGTTGGCACCCGGCTGGCGCTGAATATTCAGCAAAATGGCGGGTTCCGGGCCTAACCACGCCGCCTGGCGAGCGTTCTCGGCGTCCCTCGCTACACTGGCAACATCCCCCAGCCTCAGGATGGCCCCGTTTTCCTGAGCCAGGATGATGTTTTCATAATCTTGCACCGACTGCAGCTGGTCATTCGCATCGATAGTGATGGATCTTTCTGTGCCGTCCAGCGTGCCTTTGGGCTGATTGACGTTGGCATTATTGATGGCTGTGCGCACATCGGCCATGCTCAGGCCATGAGCAGCCAGCGCCAGCGGGTTGGCCTGAATGCGAACAGCCGGGCGTTGACCACCGGCAATACTCACCAAGCCCACGCCCGTTACTTGGGACAGCCGTTGCGCCACCCGCACATCGATAAGATCGCGCACCTGATGCAAAGGCAAAGTCGGCGAGGTGACAGCCAAGCTGATCACCGGCGTATCGGCGGGATTGACTTTGTTGTACAGGGGCGGACTCGGCAAATCGTTGGGCAAGAGCGACGAAGCCGCATTGATAGCCGCCTGCACTTCTTGCTCGGCCACGTCCATGGCCAATTCCAAATCAAACTGCAGGGTAATTTGCGACGCGCCGCCCGAACTCGACGAGGTCATTTGCACCAGCCCGGGCATCTGGCCAAACTGCCGCTCCAGCGGCGAGGTTACCAATGCCGCCATGACATCGGGGCTGGCACCCGGATACTGAGTCGTAACCTGAATAACCGGGAAGTCCACTTCGGGCAGGGAGGAAACCGGCAACATCCGGTAAGCCAGGAACCCCGAAACCAGCAGGGCCAACATGGCCAACGTAGTGGCCACCGGCCGCAGAATGAACAGGCGGGAAATGTTCATCGGCGTGCGGGGCCTTGTGGCGCAGCCGCTTCTTGGCCCTCAGACACCACTTGCACACTGGCCCCTTCACGCAAGCGATCCACGCCTTCTACCACTACGCTTTGCCCGGGCTGCAAACCTTGCTCGATGGCGATGCGATCACCGTCGCTAATACCTGGTGTCACCACCTGAACCTTGACCTTGCCTTCTTCGACCAAATACACGAAGCTGCCACGCGAACCCTGCTGCATGGCGATGGCAGGAATGGTCAAGGCCTCGATGCCCTGCCTGGCCAGCAAGCGAACATTGACAAACTGATTGGGCAACAGGCTTTCGTCTTCGTTCTTGAAACGCGCCTTGAAGCGCAAGGTACCGGTGGCGACATCAATCTGATTATCCGCAGACTCCAACACCCCTTCCGCCAGAGGCTGCCTATCGTCGGCACCATATAAATGCACGGCGAGCTCCCGCCCGTTTCGCATCTCGGACAACACAACCGATACTTGACTTTGAGGCAGGGAAAAGGTGGCAGAGATGGGCTGATTTTGGGTAATGACGACTAGACCTTCCTCATTCGAAGAATTAACCAGATTACCTTGGTCTACCCGACGCAAGCCCACGCGGCCACTTAGCGGCGCACGTACTTCGGTGTACTGCAGCTGCAATTTGGCTTGGTCTACCGCTGCCTGGTCGCTTTTTTGCCTACCCTCGTATTGCCGCAGCAAAGCCACCTGTGCATCCAACTGCTGCTTGGCCAGAGAGTTTTGTTTGAAAAGCAATTCGTAGCGCTTCAAGTCGCTGCGGGCATTTTCCAGCTGCGCACGATTCTGAAGCTGTTGACCTAGCGCTTCGTCCAACTGCGCCTGAAAAGGGCGCGGGTCTATGACCGCCAGCACATCGTCTTGCTCGACTTTTTGGCCATCTTGAAAGCGCACGGCGATCAGTTGCCCGTCTACCCGAGGGCGAACCACCACCGTGTTATATGCCGCGACCGTACCGACGGCCTTGAACACCACGTCTACCGTGCCGGCTTCAACAGGCGCCACGCGCACCGGTACCGCCATGGGTCCGCCAAAGCCCGGAGCGCCAAACGGGCCTGACGGCGCCTTACTGGAAGGCCAAAAATAAAAGGCGGCAACAAGCACCACCAGCAAGACCAGCCCCCACCCTAGCCACCGAGGTGCACGCCTGGGCTGAGTCGAGGAAGGAAAATCGGACATGGAGACGGCTCCTGACGAAAGAGCCGTTATTTTCACCGATTGCCGGCGTCAGAGCCAAACAAAAGCAGGGGCTGAAATGCGAAGCAACAACAATTTTCCGGCGGCTTTCCACTAAGCAGTGGGGCAGCCACAGCTTAGGCCTCAAGCGACTCAAGCAAATGACAGGAAGGTGAACTAGAGATTGCAGCGCGCCAGGCGAAAGGGAATATCGCGGGCAACCGGCAAAGGGCGTAGTTCGTTGTCTTGTTGAGAGAAACGCACCCAAATGACGTACTTGTTTGCGCTAATTTCGGGGAAGACCCCTGCATCACGCGCCACCCATACCCGAAGCAGCTGAAAGGTTTTACCTGCCAGCATTTCTTGATAAGCGCCCTGAACGGCTTGAACATCGGTGACATGCGCAGATTCGCGCAACAAACGCAAAATGAGTGCCAAGCCGTCGTACAAAGGCAAGAAAGAACCCAGCCAGGTTTTGATGTCGTCGCAGCGAGCTTCGCTGGGCTTGATCTGCCAAGCGTAATACGAGGGCATGTCGGCGGGCGAAGATCCACCAGGAACAGCCAAACGCCCTCGCAAACTTGAGAGCCATTCGCTGTCGCGGAGCACTTGGCCGATACGACCTTGGCCGCTAAGCGCGCTAGAGGTACGTTGAATGTCGTCCAGGGTGGCCTCTAGCGCCGAAGCGTCTACACCTTCGATACGCCGCAACGCACTCAGGGCAGTGCGCTGACGTTCAAGATCTTGCAAGACCGCGCCACGGAGGTCGCTGCGTTCACAGATTTCGAATAACTCGAAGAGCGTAGACACGGCAATCTGGTGATGCTGAACCTGCCCGCCTTCGACGAAGAAGAAGATGCGGCTGAACAGATGTTCGACCCGCAATAGGGCTCTTACGCGCTCATTGCATGGATATTCATAGAGAATCACGCGGCCAGTAACCTTTCCTGGATTCAAACAGACACTTAGGGCGTTTTGGCATCTGCCAGACGCAGCCACTTTTCGTGAAGGGCGAGGGTCTGGGCACGCAGGGTATCCAGCGCGACATGCCCATCGTTATCTACGATATCGTCTGCTGCCGCAAGCCGAGCCTGCCTGGATGCCTGTACTGACATGATACGCTCAATCACCTCTAGCGTCAGCCCGCTTCTGGCCTGAACCCGGGCCACTTGGGTGTCGGGGCTGCAATCCACGACGCAGACTCGGTCGACTCGATCGAGCCAACGCGGCCCGGACTCGACCAACAAGGGCACCACAAACACGACATAGGGCGCAGTGGTTTGTGCCGCCTGCTGAATAGCTTCCTGGCCAATCAAGGGATGCAAAATACCTTCGAGGCGAGTACGCGCCTGAGGGTCTTGAAACGCCAAAGACCGCATGGCTGCTCGATCCAGGGCACCGTCGGCAGTCACCACTCCAGCCCCGAACGCCTGTTGAATGGCCGGCATCGCCGCCCCGGCTGGCGCCGTCAGCTGATGCGCGATGACATCGGTATCGATGATGGGAACACCCCAATCGGCCAGCATATCCGCGACCTTGGTTTTACCTGAGCCTATGCCCCCGGTGAGTCCGATTTTCAACATGGTAGTAATGGTAAGAATTGATGTGCGCAACACCCAGGTCATGACAACCCAGCATTTTCATCGCCACAGTATAGACAGCTTGGCCGCGCAAACCCACGGCGCCCTGTTAACATTCCAGTCACTTTCAAATTACTGCTTTCGGAGCGCCCTCATGCAGACCTCAGCCATCCGAACTTTCACTCGCCTTGCTGCCCTGCTTGCAGGCGCGATCATCGCCACCGGCTGCGCTTCGCCCAGCGACATTGCGCAATCGGGCGTCCCTCGCGAAAGCACGCTAGGCGATGCCGTGGGCAAAGCGCAAGGCCCTCAAGGGCAACGCCATGCTTCGTCGCAAGTACAACTGGGTTTTGGGCAAAACCGCCCGCTCGGCCCCATGAACGCCAAGCCAGAGCAAGAAGCACCGGTTTCGGAAACCATACGCCCCTTGCGTGAGCCCAAGACTTTTCTGGGCACCGTACCTTGCCTGGAAGGCCCTGGTTGTTCGGCCGTGCGCGTAACGTTGACCCTGGCGCCCAACGGGCACTGGCGCGCCCGCTATCAGCCCTTAGATGCACAAGGCAGCTCGGGCGTGACCGCCAATAACGGTTGCTGGTACCCAGCAGGTAGCCAACCTTGGCGTATTGTTTTGCGCACGCCAGGGCAAGAAGGTTCATTGGCCAGCATGGTTTTCGTGAATGACAATGTTTTGCGCCTGCTGACCTTCAAAGACCGTACCCCCACACTGAACTATCAGCTTACGCGTCAGCCCGACATCGATGCCATTGCCGAGCTGGACGATCAACGCGCACCTGACTGTTCGGTATCTTGATACTGCTGCGATAGCGGCGGGGCTTCGCCGCTTTGCATGACGGTTCTCACCAGCTCAACCGCATTACGTACGCTTAGTTTTTGAAACACCCTGGCTCGATGCGCTTCGACCGTACGTTGGGAAACCCCGAGTTCGGCAGCAATCAGTTTATTGGGCTTACCCAAAGCGACGTAATGCATGACATCGCGCTCGCGAGGCGTCAGTTTTGAAAACGATTGAGCTGGAGTGGACGTATCGACAACCATGAGCGGTTCCTCTGTAATGAGATGAACTATTTTGTCATAAAGAGTAACTTCGCTGCTAGTATGACTTTTCCGTGGGTATAAACCCTAGGTCCACGGAAACGCTCAGATTTCCAGATTGTCTATCAGACGGGTGCTGCCCAGTCGCGCGGCGGCCAACACCACCAAGGGCTCTCCGGCCTCTAGTTCATAGGGTTCGGGCGCAAGCAAGTCGCGTTGGCGACGTACAGTCAGGTAATCCACCTGCCAATGGTTTTTTTGCAATTCGGCCACGGCTTGTTGCTCCAGCCGCCCAATCTGCTTGTCTCCCGCCAACACCGCCTCACGCAGGCCTTGCAATTGCTGATGCAGCCGCGCCGCCTCTATGCGCTCTTGGGCAGACAAATAGCGATTGCGTGAAGAAAGGGCCAGGCCGTCTTCGTCACGCACCGTTTCATGGGCCAGAATATTGACAGGCAACTGGAATTGCCGGCACATGCTGCGCACCACCATCAACTGCTGATAATCTTTTTTGCCGAACACGGCCACTCGGGGTTGCACACAGGAAAACAGCTTGAGCACCACCGTGGCCACGCCCTTGAAGAAACCGGGACGGAACTCCCCCTCAAGAATGCTGCCCAGATCAGCAGGCGGCTGAATCTGGAAGCTTTGCGGCTCGGGATACATTTCGCGCTCGTTAGGTGCAAACAGCACGTAGACATCACGCTCTTTTTCCAGCTTTTCGATGTCGGCTTCCAAAGTACGCGGATACTGGTCGAAATCTTCGTTGGGGCCAAACTGAAGGCGGTTAACGAAAATACTGGCTACGACGGGGCTGCCGTGCTGGCGCGCCATCTTCATCAAAGACAGGTGACCTTCATGCAAGTTGCCCATGGTTGGCACAAAGGAGACGTGCAATTGGCCTCGCAGTTGATCACGCAGTTCTTCGATGGTGTGTACGACTTTCACGTATGTCTCCGTACGGAATTAAGGCCTGGGGTTTGCCGGATAATTTTAGGCTGCCGCAGTATAAGACAGGCGCACATAGATAGGCGCGTAAGGTTCGGCCTGGGTAATTTCAAGCAAGGATTCGCGCGCCAGTTCCAGCATGGCCAGAAAATGCACCACCACAACCGCTACGGCCTCTCCTTCGCTGACGCGCTCCATGAATAGCTCGGTGAACTCCATGAAACGCACGTCGGACAAGCGGCGCAAGATTTGGCTCATGTGATCACGCACCGAGAGCTGCTCGCGAGTGATGCGATGATGGGCATTCAGGCGAGCGCGCTTGAGGATGTCCGCCCAGGCTTGGCGCAGATCATCGGCGCTCACCTCGGGCAGCATACGCTCAACCGTAAGGTCGGCAAAGGCATGACTGCGCTGAAAATCACGACCCAACTGGGGCAGCTTATTAAGCTTCTGCGCAGCCAGCTTCATTTGCTCGTATTCCAGCAGACGACGCACAAGCTCGGCTCGCGGATCATCAGGTTCTTCACCTGTGTCGGTCTTTTTGACCGGCAGCAACATGCGCGATTTGATCTCGATCAGCATGGCGGCCATCAGCAGATACTCGCCCGCCAACTCTAAATTCTGATTACGTATTTGGTCGACGTAGGTGAGGTATTGCTGCGTAACCTCGGCCATGGGGATGTCGAGCACATTGAAGTTCTGCTTACGGATCAAGTAAAGCAGAAGATCCAGCGGACCCTCGAAAGTCTCCAGGAAGACTTCAAGCGCATCGGGAGGAATGTAGAGATCTTGTGGCAGTGCAAACAGCGGCTCGCCGTATAGACGCGCAAGCGCCACGGAATCAATGACGTCCGGCGTACTATCTACCGAGGGCTGCACTAACGCCTGAAGGGCGTCGGGCGGCACGGCTTGCCCTGCCATGCGTGCAACTTAATCGTTCTGATATACGTAAGGCCGCTGGCTAAGACGCGCGCCGCGGAACTGCTCTTGCAGTTCGGGATCAATATGCTTGTCCCACAGCTTGGCACGACCTTCGCGCTGGCGTTGCTCGACATCAGGATGCTGCTGTTTGAACTGCTTGATAAACTGGGTGACGTCTGATTCGTAATGCTTGGCCATGGTGGTACGCCATAAAAAATATCGCCTGAGCTCTTGGCAGGCAGGTCGCGCTGCGGCGAGGCGGCGAAAAGTGTACAGTCAGACGCAAGTTTACAGCACCGCAGAAAACTTAGAATTCAGATATGACGGCACCCCCAGCTTCGCCCACGCTTTCCGAGCGCCAACAAACGGCGATAAGAGCAATTCCCTTCATCGTTGGATGCGCGCTTTTCATGCAGATGCTGGATGCCACAGTGGTGGCCACCGCGTTGCCGCAAATGGCCCGCTCATTGGAAACCACGCCCATCCAGATGAACATCACCATTACCAGTTATTTGCTGGCGCTGGCGGTGTTCGTGCCCATCAGCGGATGGGCCTCGGATCGTTTCGGTGCGCGACGTGTTTTCCTGACCGCTATCGCCCTGTTTTCATTCAGCTCGGTGTTGTGCGCACTGGCTCAAACCCTGATGCAGTTGGTGACGGCTCGAACATTGCAAGGCGTGGCCGGTGCCATGATGGTGCCCGTGGGTCGCGTCATTTTGCTGCGTATTACGCCTAAGCCTCAGCTGTTGCGCGCCATGACGTTTCTTTCCATGCCGGCACTCATAGGCCCTATCGTTGGGCCGCCCTTGGGCGGCTTTCTCGTCACCTATGCCTCGTGGCACTGGATCTTCCTCATCAACGTGCCGGTAGGTGTGGTGGGTATCGCGGCAATCCTGCGTTATGTGGAAGTCGACGTGCCGCAAGCCTCGAATCCACTGGATTGGCTGGGTTTTTTGCTTAGCTCGGTGTGTTTGGCAACGCTGGTTTATGGCTTCGAATCGCTGGGTGAAAGCGAAATGTCCCTGTACGCAGTGCTGGGCCTGATGGGCACCGGCCTGCTGTGCGGCTTTCTCTACGTATGGCATGCGCGCCGTACCCCCTACCCCATCATCGACCTGTCTCTCTTGCGCATCCCCACCTTTGCCGTAGCGGTATTGGGCGGCAACCTATGTCGCTTCACCGTTGGTGCATCCCCCTTCTTGCTAGCCCTCTTGCTGCAAGTAGGGTTCGGCATGTCGCCATTCATGGCCGGCCTGATCACGTTCTCTAGCGCCGTGGGGGCCTTACTGATGAAATTCGTCGCCTCGCCCATCATCAAGCGATTCGGTTTCCGCCAAGTACTGGCATGGAATGCCGTGTTGTCAGCCGCGCTGGTAGCCGTGTGCGGCTTCTTTCAAATACACACGCCTATCTGGGTGATGATAGGCACTCTGACTATAGGCGGCATCTCGCGCTCGTTGCAGTTCACCGCCATCAACACTTTGGCCTATGCCGACATGGACAATCGCCAGATGAGCCAAGCCAGCAGTTTTTCAGCCATGGCCCAACAACTTGCCATCAGCCTTGGGGTAGGCCTGGCGGCATTAACGCTTAAGCTCAGCATGCAATGGCGCGGCGGCACTCAACTGGCCGGTATCGATGTGCAAATAGCCTTTCTGGTAGCCGGCCTGATGTCGGCTTTAGCGTACTTCTCGTTCAGGCGCCTGCCTAAAGATGCAGCGGCAGCCTTAAGGTAAAAGGTGGGCGCTGCTTACACAAGCGCCCACCTTAAGTGGTCTGAGCGGATCCGCCCAAAGCGGCAGTCAGCGCCCTTTAGACCAGCACTCGTTCTATCCCGCCATCGTTGGCCTGCTTCACGTAATCCTGCATCCAGCTTTCGCCCAGCACATGGCGGGCCATTTCGACGACGATGTAGTCGGCCTGTAAGCCCGTGTCGCCCTCGTAGCGCGACAGCCCTTGCAGACAGGACGGACAGGAGGTGAGGATCTTGGTCTCGCCGTTCTCGCCACCCCCCTGAAGCTGGCTGCGGTTTTTCAGCAATTCCTCTTGCTTGCGGAAACGGATCTGCGTGGAAATATCCGGGCGCGATGCTGCCAGCGTGCCGGATTCGCCACAGCAGCGATCCGTCTTGATGGCGCCGTCGCCGACCAGGGCCTTCACGGTTTTCATCGGGTCCTGCAGCTTCATCGGCGTATGACAGGGGTCGTGGTACATGTAGCGCGTACCTTGCACCTCGCCCAGCGTGATGTCTTTTTCCAGCAAATACTCGTGGATGTCGATCAAGCGGCAACCCGGGAAGATCTTGTCGAACTCGTAACCGGCCAATTGGTCGTAACAAGTACCGCAGCTGACCACGACAGTTTTGATATCGAGGTAGTTCAGCGTGGTGGCCATGCGATGGAACAACACGCGGTTATCCGTGATGATCTGCTCGGCCTTGTCATTCATGCCGTTGCCGCGCTGGGGGTAGCCGCAGCACAGGTAGCCGGGCGGCAGTACCGTTTGCACGCCGGCATGCCACAGCATGGCCTGGGTGGCCAAGCCCACCTGTGAGAACAAACGTTCGGAACCACAGCCAGGGAAATAGAACACAGCCTCGGTATCGGTGCTGGTGGCCCGTGGGTTACGAATAATGGGTACGTATTGATTGTCTTCGATGTCCAGCAGCTTACGCGCGGTTTGCTTGGGTAGGCCGCCGGGCATTTTCTTGTTTACGAAATGCACGACCTGCTCGCGAAGCGCAGGCTTGCCCACCGAAGCGGGGGGTTGTGCCGTCTGTTTGCGTGCGGGTGCTGCCAACAAGTCGTGAGCCAGGCGCTGTGCCTTGTAACCCACGTCCACAATGGCTTTGCGCGTGGCTTGAATGACACGCGGATCCTTGGCGTTCAGGAAGAACATGGCCGCAGTCGTGCCGGCGTTGAATGACTTCTTGCCCATGCGCCGCAGCAAGGCGCGCATTTCCATAGAGACATCGCCAAAATCGATATCTACCGGACAGGGGTTGTAGCACTTGTGACAGACCGTGCAGTGGTCGGCTACGTCCTCGAATTCAGACCAATGATGCAGGCTGATGCCACGACGTGTTTGCTCTTCGTAGAGAAAAGCCTCTACCAGCAAAGAGGTGGCCAGTATCTTGTTGCGCGGCGAATACAGCAGGTTGGCACGCGGCACGTGCGTGGCACAGACAGGCTTGCATTTACCGCAGCGCAAGCAGTCTTTGATGGCCGACGAAATGGCGCCTATCTCGCTTTGCTGCATGATCAGCGACTCATGGCCCAGCAAATTGAAGCTTGGCGTCCAGGCGTTGCGCAAGTCGGCCCCGGGCATCAACTTACCGGCATTGAAGCGCCCTTCTGGGTCAACGCGCCGCTTGTAATCCTGGAAGGGTTGCAGCTCATCTTGGGTCAGAAACTCGTATTTCGTCAGACCAATGCCGTGCTCGCCCGAAATGACGCCATCAAGGTTGCGAGCAATTTGCATGATGCGGGCGACTGCCTCGTTGGCCTCGCGCAGCATCTCGTAGTCGTCGGAGTTGACCGGAATATTGGTATGCACGTTGCCGTCACCGGCGTGCATGTGTAGCGCGACAAAAACCCGGCTACGCAGGATTTTGTCGTGTATGGCCTGGATTTCGGCAAGAATGGCCGCACCTTCCGCACCGCCGAAGCAGCGTTCCATCTCGGCCTTGACTTCGACCTTCCAGGAAACGCGAATCGTGTGGTCTTGCACCACGTCGAAGACGCGTGCCTGAGGCTGGGAGGCCAAGCGTTCTTGCAGTGCAGGAACAAGAGCCGGCATGCCCAAGCTAGACCAGTGCGTCATGGCATCGGCCAAAGGCAAATCAAGGTTGCCAAGCAACCACTGCCAACGCTCACGTGCACCTAGCAGGACTTCCAGGGCATCAAGGGTGCGGGCCCGCAAAGCTTGTTCGCTTGCTTGTTGCCCGTCTTCGTCGGGGTCCTCCGCTTTACCCAAAGGCAAAGTGGGGCCGTTCAAGAAGGCTTCCAACTCGTCTAACAAACGCAGCTTGTTGCGCGTAGAGAGTTCTATATTGATGCGTTCGATAGCATCGGTGTATTCGCCCATGCGAGGCAAGGGAATCACCACGTCTTCGTTGATTTTGAAGGCGTTGGTGTGGCGGGCAATGGCGGCGGTGCGCGAACGGTCTAGCCAGAAACGCTTGCGCGCCTCGGCGCTGACGGCGACAAAACCTTCGCCATGACGGGTATTGGCCAGACGCACGACTTCGCTGGCGGCCTTTGCCACCGCATCATCGTCATCGCCCACGATGTCGCCTATGAGCACCATCTTGGGCAGGCCGCCGCGCTTGCTCTTGGTGCTATAGCCTACGGCGCGCAAATAGCGTTCATCCAAGTGTTCAAGGCCCGCCAAAATAGCCCCCAGGACTTGGCCTGGGCCATCCAGGTATTGCTTGATTTCGACAATAGAGGGAATGGCGTTGCGCGCTTGGCCGAAGAATTCAAGACAGACGGTGCGAGTGTGGGCCGGCATGCGATGCAGCACCCAACGCGCCGAGGTAATCAAGCCGTCGCAGCCTTCTTTTTGCACACCGGGCAAACCGGCCAGGAATTTATCGGTAACGTCTTTGCCCAGCCCTTCTTTGCGAAATACCCGCCCCGCAATGGTGAGCGTTTCGCTGCGCAGCAGCTTTGTGCCCGGAGCTTGCTCGCCGTCGTACCAATCCAGGCGGAACTCGGCCTGCTCGACGTCGTGGATTTTGCCCAGGTTATGGCCGATACGGGTGACTTCCAGCCAGTTTCCTTGCGGGTCGACCATGCGCCACCACGCCAGATTGTCTAGCGCGGTGCCCCACAAAACAGCCTTCTTGCCGCCGGCATTCATGGCGACGTTGCCCCCCACACAGGAAGCCTCGGCAGAGGTAGGGTCTACAGCGAACACTCGACCGGCAGCCTCGGCAGCCTCGGCGACGCGCTTGGTGACGACCCCGGCCCCGGAGAGCACGGTACTGACAGGCTGTTCTACGCCAGGCAACTGAGTTTGCTCAACCACACCCAGGGCATCGAGTTTTTCGGTGTTGATGACCACGGACTTGGCCGTCAGCGGAATAGCGCCGCCGGTATACCCCGTACCACCCCCACGCGGGATGATGGTCAGACCCAGCTCGATACAGGCGCGCACCAGCGGTGCCATTTCGGCTTCGTTGTCGGGCGTCAGCACAACAAAGGGGTACTCCACCCGCCAGTCAGTGGCATCGGTGACATGGGAGACGCGCGACAGACCATCGAACTTGATGTTGTCGGCGGCAGTTACCTTATTGAGGCGGCGCTGAACCTGTTTGCGCAGCGCCCCCATTTGGGCAAAGGATGCTTCAAAATCGACCACCGCCCCACGAGCTGCCTGCAAAAGCTGAGCCACTTTGGCATCGCGTTCGGCAACGCCGCTATCGCGACGCTGATCGATGTCGCGCAAGCGCTGGCTCATGGCTTGCACCAAGGCCTGCAAGCGCTTGGGGTTGGCCAAGAGGTCGTCTTGCAAATAGGGATTGCGACGCACCACCCAAATATCGCCCATTACCTCGAACAGCATGCGCGCGGAACGCCCGGTGCGGCGCTCGCCGCGCAGCTCGGAGACCCATTGCCACGCTTGCTCGCCCAACAGACGCACGATGATCTCGCGGTCGGACAAGGAGGTGTAGTTGTATGGGATCTCGCGCAAACGGGGCGTCGCCGCCGCATCGGCTGCTTTAGCAGCCAGCAACTGGTGTGATAAAGGGGCGTTCATGAATTTTGCAGGGATAAGGATGCCGAAAGCACAACCCCAAGTTTACTGCATTGCACCGCCGGCGCCGCTAATAGCCACATCGGGGAAAAGCCAAAGCAAGGCAGCGGTCATGAGCGCATAGCGCAGGAACTTGCCTACAGCCATGAAGAAAACCGAGGGCCAGAAGGGTAAACGCAGCCAGCCCGCGACTACGCACAGCGGGTCGCCGACAACCGGTAGCCAAGAAAGAAGCAAGGCCGGCGCGCCCAAGCGACGCAACCACGCGCTGATTTGCCCATGCCAGCGCCCCGCCGATTTTCGACGGCGATCTTCAATAGAGGTGTGCTCATGGTTTTCGAGCCAGCGCTCGTAGCCTTTTTCGGCGGCCATGCCCGTGAAATAACTGATGACCCCGCCCAAGGTGTTGCCCAGGGTTGCCACCAGCACTGCGGGCCAGAACATATGCGGCGCAAGGGTAAGGTAGCCAAAAACCGCCGGCTCGGAACCCAAAGGCAAGATGGTAGCGGAGACCAGACTGACCACAAAGATCGCGCTCAGGCCCACCTTGGGCAAAGCCAAGGTCACCAGCAACCAATTAATAGACGACATCAACCAGGCTTCCATAGGCGGCAAGTGTATTACTTTTCACCTCCATACAACGGACATATGCTCGATATGCACGCCGGGCCGTATGATATTCTTTGTTTCTTTCTTTACGCACTACCGCGCCTGCCGGCCGGCAGTTTCAGCGCACCATGGCTACCGATTACCTCAAACGCATCCTCACCTCCCGCGTCTACGACGTCGCCATCGAAACCCCTATCGAAGCCGCTCCCCGGCTCTCAGCCCGAATTCACAATACTGTGCTGCTCAAGCGTGAAGACTACCAACAAGTTTTCAGCTTCAAGCTGCGGGGCGCTTACAACAAGATGGCCAACCTGACGCCTACCGAGCTTAAACGCGGCGTCATTGCTGCCTCGGCCGGCAACCATGCACAGGGCGTCGCGCTAGCGGCAAAACGACTGGGCTGTCGCGCAGTCATTGTCATGCCCACCACCACGCCTGCGGTCAAGGTAGAGGCGGTCAAGGCCTTGGGCGGCGAAGCTGTGCTCATGGGCGATAGCTATTCAGACGCCTACGAGCACGCCATGATGCTCGAAAAGAAAGAAAAGCTTACGTTCGTGCACCCTTTTGATGACCCCGACGTTATTGCCGGTCAGGGCACTGTGGGTATGGAGATTCTGCGTCAGCACACCGCCACCATCGATGCCATCTTCGTGCCCATCGGCGGCGGCGGGCTGATCGCCGGCGTGGCCGCCTACGTCAAGCAGTTGCGGCCTGATGTGCGCATCATCGGAGTACAAACCGAAGACTCCAACGCCATGATGCGTAGCGTCAAGGCCGGGCGCCGCCTTGAACTCAGCGATGTAGGCCTGTTCTCCGACGGCACGGCGGTCAAGCTGGTGGGTTCTGAAACCTTCAAACTGGTGCGTCAGTACGTAGACGATTTCGTCACCGTGAATACCGACGCCATCTGCGCCGCCATCAAAGACGTCTTCCAAGACACCCGCAGCGTACTAGAACCCGCTGGCGCGTTGGCAGTGGCTGGCGCAAAACGCTATGCCGCCCTGCAGAGCTGGAAGAATAAAAACCTGGTGGCCATCACCAGCGGCGCGAATATGAACTTCGACAGGCTACGATTCGTAGCCGAGCGCGCCGACGTGGGTGAGGCACGTGAAGCCTTGTTTGCCCTGACCATCCCCGAACAACGCGGCAGTTTTCTTAAGCTGTGCGATGCGCTCGGTAAACGTGCCGTCACGGAGTTTAACTACCGCATTTCAGATTCTGCCCAAGCCCATGTGTTCGTGGGCCTACAGATCAACTCGCCCGAAGAGCCCGAGAAACTGGCCAACCAGTTCCGTAAAAAAGGGTTCGACACCCTGGATCTGACCGATAACGAAATGGCCAAGACCCACCTGCGCTATATGGTGGGGGGCCGTTCTGCGTTGGCTAAAGACGAAATTCTGCTGCGCTTTGAGTTTCCCGAGCGTCCAGGGGCGCTGACACGCTTTTTACGTGCCATGAACCCCGACTGGAACATCAGCCTGTTTCACTATCGCAATCAGGGCGACGACTACGGTCGTATTCTGGTGGGCATACAGTTGCCGACCGGCACCGACAAAAAAGCCTTCAAGGAATTCCTTGAAGGCTTGGGCTATCCCTACTGGAACGAAACGACAAACCCAGCTTACAAGCTGTTTTTGTAATCCCAACCGCGTACGAAGTCGGCCACGGGTAAGCGCTTGCCACCCGCTTTTTGCAGGTTCAGCAGGCGCAGCACCCCCTCTCCCGTGGCAATATCCACACCCTCTGGCGAGACTGACAACACCTGGCCCGGTGCACCGGTTCTTGCATCTCGGGGCAGTTGCTCGGCTTGCCACACCTTAACGGGCTGATCCAGGCCTGGCAGCGTTACAGCAGCACCTGGCACCGGATTAAAAGCCCGTATGCGCCGTGCCAACACCGCCGCAGGCTGGGAAACATCCAGCAAACCTTCGGCTTTCTCAAGCTTGGCCGCGTAAGTCACACCCTCTGCCGGTTGAGGCTCAGGCTTCAGCGCGCCCGCCTCTAGTTCGGCAATGGCCTGCACGATCGCTCGCCCCCCCAAAACCGCCAGTTCATCGTGCAAGCCGGCGGCCGTATGCGCTGGGGTAATAGGCAAGGCCCTGCGCAATAAGACATCGCCAGTATCCAGGCCTTCGTCCATTTGCATGATGCATATGCCGGTCTGTAGATCACCCGCTTCGATGGCGCGCTGAATAGGCGCGGCCCCCCGCCAACGGGGTAGCAAACTGGCATGGATATTGAAGCAGCCATGACGTGGCAGTTCTAACACCCACTTAGGCAGAATCAAGCCATAGGCGGCAACCACCATCAGGTCGGGCTGAACCGCCAGTAGCGCATCGCGAACTTGAGCCGCTTCCTCGGCGTACTTGCCATCTAGGCGCAGGCCTCGGGGCTGTATAACCGGAATACCGGCCTCAAGCGCACCCTGCTTGACGGCACTGGACGTCAGTTTCAAGCCTCGACCCGAGGGGCGGTCGGGTTGCGTCATGACGAGAGGCACCTCGTGCCCCGCCTCGAGAATAGCCGACATGGCCAAGCGCGCAAACTCGGGCGTGCCGGCAAAAACGATTTTCATGGATACCCTTTGATGCCGCCGAATAAGCAGGCGTTCTGCTTTTAGACCTTGAGCTCTTCGCGCTCTTGTTTGCGCAGCTTGGTCTTGATGCGGCCCTGCTTGAGCGGCGAGAGATACTCGACAAATACCTTGCCGTTGAGATGGTCGAGTTCGTGCTGAACGCAAACGGCCAGCAGGCCATCGGCCTCGAATTCGTAGGCTTCGCCGTTTTCGTTGAGAGCACGCACACGGACTTGATCAGCGCGCTTGACCTCTTCGTAGATGCCAGGCACCGATAGGCAGCCTTCTTGATAAACCTGTTGTTCGTCGCTGCGCCAGATGATTTCTGGATTGATGAGCACCCGAAGCTCATTGGAGTCTTCAGAAATATCCATCACCACCACGCGCTCGTGAACATCGACCTGGGTGGCAGCCAACCCTACTCCAGGTGCGTCGTACATGGTTTCGGCCATGTCACGAACCAACTGACGAATGCGGTCATCCACGACCTGAACGGGCTTGGCCGTTTTGAACAAGCGAGGATCGGGATAGCGAAGAATAGGAAGAAGTGCCATAGAGGAATTATAGCCAAATGGTGAAAAATGCAAGCCCCCACCGCCGGTGTGACAGGCCTGGCGCGCTTGCCACACACAAGGGCAGCCGGCTATGCGACACTTGCCGCCATGGAGAATAATCTGCGCGCTTCCGAAGACGAACTGATCGCCTGGCTAAGGCTCACGCTCGAGCCCGACCTGGGCCCGGCACAGGCGCGTATGCTGCTTGCGGCCCTGGGTTTGCCGCAGCTGATCTATGAATCGTCGCTGGCCACACTGGCCAAGTATCTGCCCATGACAACGGCCATCTCCTTGCATCAGCCCGTAACGCCCGAAGTTTCGGAACGCATCAAAGCCACACTGACATGGCTGGAGAAGCCCGACCATCATGTTTTAACGCTGGCTGACCCGCACTACCCGGCGGCTTTACTGGCTTTGCACGACCCACCCCTGCTGCTGTACGTGAACGGCAAGCTAAGTTGTCTGCGGCAACCGGCCTTGGCCGTTGTCGGCGCTCGCAATGCCACCCCGGGCGGCCTACAAAATGCACGTGCTTTCTCGCGCCACTTAGCCGAACGCGGCTGGTGCGTCGTCAGTGGTTTGGCGCACGGCATAGATGCGGCGGCTCACGAAGGGGCCCTGCAAGCCGGGGCGTCGGGCGGGGGCACCATCGCCGTCATGGCCACCGGCATAGACATCGTTTATCCCGGTGCCAACCTGAAACTGGCACACCGCATCGTTGAAAACGGTGCGCTGATTACCGAATACCCGCTGGGCACGCCCTCTTTGCCCTATCAGTTTCCTCAGCGCAACCGAATTGTGGCCGGCCTCACGCAGGGCGTATTGGTGGTCGAGGCGGCGCGTCAAAGCGGCTCGCTGATTACCGCTCGATTGGCAAGCGAAATCGGTCGCGAGGTATTCGCCATTCCCGGCTCCATACATTCGCCCTTGTCCCGCGGCTGCCACGCCTTAATCCGCCAAGGGGCCAAACTGGTCGAGTCAGGTCAAGATATCGACGAGGAAATGGGTGCACCCAAAATCGTCAAGGCACCCATCCCAACGACTCAAGCAAAACCCAAACATGAAGAAGACCCTATTCTGCAAGCGCTAGGGTATGACCCTGTCGATATCGACACTTTGCTGGGCCGTTGCAAGCTGGAAGCAGACGAACTGAACGCCGCTCTGACGCTATTGGAGTTAGACGGGTGCATAGAACGCCTTGCCGACGGCAGGTGGCAACGCAGTGTTTTGTCTAGCTAAGGCTTTAGCGCATAGGCAAGGGATACATCAAGCCGCCATCACGCCAGAGTGCGTTAAGACCTCGTTCTATGCCCAAAGGGCTGCCTTTACCCAGATTGCGCTCGAAGCTTTCGCCGTAATTACCCACTTGGCGCACAATTTGATAGGCCCAGTCGTCGCTCAGCCCTAAGCTACGGCCCAGACCCGGTATCTTGCCTAGAAAACGCTGCACATTGGGGTCGGGATTGTCTAGGTGGGCCTGCACATTGGCTTGCCCCAGCCCTAAATCCTCAGCGTTCAGCATGGCCTGGAACGTCCATTTGACCACGTTGAACCAGGCATCATCCCCCTGCCTGACGAACGGCCCTAAAGGCTCGCGCGATATCTGCTCGGGCAACAGCACGTAGGCGTCGGGGTCTTGCATGCGTGAGGCGCGTATGGAGGCCAACCCCGAGGCATCGGTAGAAAACACATCGCAACGACCAGCGGCAAACGCTTTGACCACTTCGCCAAACTGTTCGATCACGACAGGCCTGTAGCGTATGCCTTTTGCCCGGGCCCAGTCGGCCAAGGTATTTTCATTTGAAGTACCGGTCTGCATGCAGATGGTCGCCCCATCCAGGTCTTCGGCCTTGCGCACGCCGTCCTCTTTATGCGTCAGGAAACCTTGGCCGTCGTAAAAAATGATGCCTATGTACAGCGCCCCTGTTGCGGTTTCGCGTGTCAACGTAACAGTGGTGTTGCGCGCCAACACATCGATTTCGCCGGACTGTAAAGCGGTAAAGCGCTGCTGCGAGCTAAGCGGCACCGGCCGTATGCGTTCGGCATCCCCCAGCACAGCCGCTGCCACCGCACGGCAAAAATCTATATCCAAACCCTGCCATCGCCCTTGGGCATCGGGCGCGGAAAACCCCGCAAAGCCGGTGGTCACGCCGCATTGCACATAACCTCGTTCACGCACGATATCCAAGGTAGAGGCTGTCGCCGCAGGTGTGCCGGCGCACCAAGCTCCCAGGGCTAGGCACGCGCCCAACAGCGACCGTAGCTTTTGCCTACACTGAAATTTCAAAGCCATGTGTTTCCCTACCCCTGCTTACCGACCACCAAACAAGGCTGACCCCACCCGCACCTCGGTGGCGCCCTCTTCGATGGCAATCTCGAAATCGCCGGACATCCCCATAGATAGGCGCGAAACCGTCTCAAAACCCGACTGCTGCAAACGATCCCGGCATTCGCGCAGCTTGCGAAAGCAAGCCCGTACCGCCTGCTCATCATCGGAAAGAACTGCCAGCGTCATCAAGCCCTTTACCTGCAGGCTGCTCATGCCTTGCAAGGCCCGCATAAAGTCCGGCAGGTCTTCAGGCAGCAAGCCGGCTTTGCTAGGCTCGTCCGAGGTTTTCACCTGTATCAGCACGCTCATGGATAAGCCTTCTTTTTGCAGGCGCGCATCCAGCGCCTGCGCCAGCGCCAGACGGTCAAGCGACTGCACTTCACAAGCATGACGCACGACGTCTTTGACCTTATTGGTCTGCAGCTGACCTATGAGCACCCATTGCAACGGCAGATCAGCCATCAAGGCCGACTTATCGCGCAGCTCTTGCGGACGATTCTCGGCAAAGCGATGCAAGCCCAAGGCAGCCGCTTCGCGCAACACGGGTTCCGGAAAGGTTTTACTGACTGGCAGCAGATTCACTTCGCTGGCCGGGCGCCCGGCACGGGCGCAGGCCTGGGCCATGCGTGCCCTAATGCTTTCCAAACGCTCAGACAAAGTAGTCAACGATTTCTCCTGGGTGAGATAAGGCGTTTAACGAGACGCTGACACGGTGGTCGGCCCCTGCAACTCCAGCTCGCTTTCGAAGCGTCGAATCTGGCCGCTGAAGGGATCGGGAAACGCAATGGCGCGGGCCAACAATTGCAAAGGACGGCTTAAGTCGTCGTCAAGATCCATGGCTTGATCAATAGGATAGTAACGGTCATTGCAAATCGTGATGCCCAAGGCATTCATATGCACTCGCAACTGGTGTTTACGCCCCGTCGTGGGGCGAAGCCGGTAATGCGCCCACTCGCCCTGACGAGCCTGCACTTCGATGTGGGTTTCGCTGTTGGGCTCACCCGGCGCTTCTTGCATCACGAATCGCCCCGGCACCGCCAGCAGATGGCTGCGACGACACAAAGGTAAGGCCAGATCTGCGCGCCACGGCGCCCAAGCCTCGTACTCTTTTTGCACTTGGCGTGACTGAAATAAGCTTTGATAAGCGCCGCGCTTATCGGGGTCTGCGCAAAAAAGCAGCACACCGGCGGTCTCGCGATCCAGCCTATGCATGGGCGAGATTTCCGGCATAGACAGCTGCTCTCGCAAGCGGGTCAACGCTGTTTCGCGCAAGTATTGCCCACCCGGCGTACTGGCCAGAAAATGCGGCTTATCGACCGCAATCAAGGCGTCATCGCGGTATAGCACCTTGAGCTCAAAGGGAACCGCGGCCTCGTCAGGCACTTCACGGTAATACCACAGCCAGCCCTGCGCTTGGTAGGGTTTGTCCGCCCGTTGCGCCATCCCTGCGCCGTCCACGATGTCGCCGCGTGCCAGGCGCGCTTCCAGAATATGCTCAGGCACGTGTGGAAAGCGTTCACGTAGAAACTCGAACAGCGTGCGCCAAGGGCCGGGAGGCATGAAGACCCGGCTGGCCGACACGCCACCGCGCATGGGTAAGGGGCAAGGCGGCCTACGACGACTCATGGCTTAGGGCCGCTGGCTAGGGTTGAAAGCGGTTTGCTCATGCTCTGCTTGCGCATCCAGCCCGAGCGCATCGTCACGTATGACTTCAAGGCGCTCTTGGTGCAAATCCACTTCCAGCGGCGTCATTTCAGGCATGTTCTTGCTGGCTTTGACAGACAGTTCCGTAAAACGCTGCGCCTTGCCATATAAGCCTTGCCTGCCCGCCAAAGCCGTCACGGTACGGTTGTAATGGTTACTCGCCGCTCCCAGGGTGTCGCCCAGTTTCTTTAGATGCTCGGCCACCACAACCACCTGGTTGTAGACATCGCCCGCCAGCTCGCCAAGCTTGTGGGCTTGTTCGTTGCTACGTGCCATGCGCCACAAATTAGCGACGGTTTTCAGTATGGGCATCAGCGTCGTATGCGACACCAAGACCACATGACGCTGGTAACCATGGTTGAACAGATCGGGCTGATGCTGCAAGGCCGCCATATAGGCCGCTTCTATGGGCAAAAACATCAGCACGAAATCCGGCGACTTCAGCCCGATAAGCTGGGTGTAATCTTTACGGCTCAGATCAACCATATGGTTGCGTATGGCCTTGACGTGGGCATCCAGCGCCGCCTGCCGCGCCTCTGGGGTGGAAGCAGCCACAGCACGCTCGTAATCCACCAAAGACACCTTGCTATCCAACACCAGATGCTTGCCGTCCGGCAACTTGACGATGAAATCGGGCAAGAACACCGCCCCCGCTTCGTCGCGTAGCCGCACCTGGGTTTGGTAATGGTCGCCAGGCATCAAGCCCGCAGCCTGCAAGGTTTGTTCGAGTTGAATCTCACCCCAGTTGCCCAGGGTTTTCTTTTCACCCTTTAGCGCGCCGGCCAGTGTGTTGGCTTCAGCACTCATTTTCAGACCGATCTCTAGCACTTGCCGGATTTCGGCCCCCAAGGTGGCATGCCCCTTGAGGGATTCGGCATGCACTTCGTTAACGCGTTGCTGAAAGCCTTGAATCTGCTCGCGGAAAGGCTGCAGCATGGCGTCAAGCGCCACGTGGCTGCTCTGCGCCAGGCTACGGCCTTTTTCTTCCAGAATTTGATTGGCCAGATTCTGGAACTCGGCACGCAGGCGTACACCGGTTTGCTCCAAAGCCTGTTGCAAGGCGGCCTGCCCCGCCATTTTTTCGGTATGAGTTGCCGTCAGCGCAGCATGGTCTTTTTCGAGTGCGCTGAAACGCTGGCTAAGCGACTGCAAGGCAAGCTCTCGGGACTGCAGCGCATCGCGAGCCTCTTCCAGGCGCTCGCGCAGACCTTGCGATTCGAACTGGCTGCGAGCCAGCTCGCGTTCTGATTCGTCACGCTGCTCGCGTTCGGACTGCAAACGCCCCCGCGCCAACCAAGCCTTGCCCAAATAGCCCACCAGCAGCCCCGCTGCTACAAGCAGCAGGGCGATCAACCAGCTTGGCAAGGCGTTTACCGCGACTTCTGTCATGTGGAACCGTTACTTCTTAACACCAAAGCAATGGTCCAAAGTGGGGAAGCTACCGTCGCGCACACTACGGGCGTAGTCAGCCACAGCCTGATCAATGACCGCCGCCACATCGCCAAACTGCTTGGCAAAACGCGGAATGCCGCCACCCGACAAGCCCAGGATGTCTTCGGTAACCAGCACTTGGCCGTCACAATGCGGAGAAGCCCCGATACCAATGGTGGGGATGGAAACGGCTTCGGTAATACGCCGGGCGAGGCCTTCAGCCGTGCCTTCCAGCAATAAACCAAAAGCGCCCGCACGCTCGTGTGCCAAGGCATCCTGAAACACACGCTCGGCTGCTTCTTCGCTCATGCCTTGGGCCTTGAAGCCGCCCATCACATTCACGTACTGAGGCATCAAACCGACGTGCGCCATGACGGGAACACCCCGTTCAACCAGATACTGTGTAACCGGTGCCAGCGCGGCCCCGCCTTCGAGCTTGACGCCCGCCGCACCCGCCGACAACATTTTGGCTGCATTGGTAAACGCCTGTTCGAGCGAGCCTTGATAGCTGCCGAAAGGCATGTCTGCCAGAATGCAGGCACGCCGCGTAGAGCGAACCACTGCTGCCACGTGGGCGGCAATCTGATCAGTCGTAAAAGACAGGGTATCTGGTAGGGCGTAGCCCACCATTGCCGTCGAATCCCCTATCAGTATCATATCGAGGTGGGTATCAAGCAGCCGCGCAAAAGGCGCACTATACGAAGTGAGCGAAGCGATCTTTTTCTGGCCTTTGTAGGCCATCAGCTGAGGGATAGTCAAACGCTTAACTTCAGTATGTATACTCACGGTCTGCTCCTTGCAAAATCCTAGGTGCCCGGCACCTTTGTATGGCACAGTGCCCACACTTACCGGAGAGCAACATGTCCAACATTATGAATACCTTCAAACTGCACGATGGCCATTCCGTCCCCCGTCTGGGATTCGGTGTGTGGCAGATCGAAAATGATATTGTCGCCGATGTTGTGCGCACCGCCATCGAAACAGGCTATCGCCTGATCGATACGGCTGCCATATACGGCAACGAAGAGGGAGTAGGCCAAGGCCTGCGCGACAGCGGCATCGACCGCAAAGACCTGTTTGTTACCACCAAAGTGTGGAACGACAGCCATGGCTACGACGCCACCATGAAGGCGTTTGAAGACAGCATGGCCAAGTTGCAGCTGGAATACATAGATCTGTACCTGATTCATTGGCCTGCCCCAAAAATCGGGCTGTACCATGAAACCTGGAAGGCCATGATACAGCTTAGAGACGAAGGCCGTATCAGATCCATAGGCGTCTCCAACTTCAATACTTCTCATATTCAGCGCTTGCTGGACGAAACCGGCGTGCTGCCTGTGCTTAACCAGATAGAGCTGAACCCGCGCTTCCAGCAACCCGAATTACGCGAATATCACGCCGAAAAAGGGATAATCACGGAATCGTGGAGCCCCCTGGGCCATGGCCAGGCCGACCACGACCAGCTTTGGGAAAACCCCATTTTGCAAGCCATTGCGGTCAAGCATCAGCGCACCATTGCTCAGATTATTCTGCGCTGGCACTTGCAGCTGAACAATATGGTGATCAGTAAATCGGTCAACCCACACCGCATACGCGAGAACTTCGCCGTCTTCGACTTCATGCTCGATAACGACGACATGGCCAACATTGCCACGCTGCACGACGGCGAGGCCCGCCGGGGCCCCGACCCCGAGCGTTTCCGCTTGCCCAAAACCAGCTAAGCCGCCCTCTGCCGGCTTCGGTCAGGCTCGCGCCGTAGCGGCACGGGCCTTGACCACCCACAAGACGTAATACGCGGCCAGCGCAGGCGGCAAACCGAAAGAGACCAACAACACCCACGCCGCACGGCCTGCACCCTCTACACCGCCGGGGTCGCTAAAGCCCGCCGCGTTGGCAATCATGCCACCCAATGCCGACCCAAACGCCACTGCGTAAAGCTGCACGGTAATGATGGCCGAAGAAGCCATGTTTTCTTGACCTGCCGGCGCCACTTTGTAGATGTGCGTCAGCATGTGAGGCCAACACATGCCTATGCCCAAGCCTATCCCCAACAAAGGCAAGGCCAACACCGTCGCCGATACCCCAGGCCCGGGAAAATCCACAGTCAGCAACAGCCCCAATGCAGCAATGGATACTGCCGTCACGGCAGGGCCTAAACGCAGCACGATAGGAATGACAGCCCCGGTCTGGCCGGCGCTACTGACGGTGCCTATCGTCCAGCCTATCGAGATCAGCGAAGCCAGATAGCCGGCTGCCAGCGGCCCATGACCATGCAGCACCTGCAGAAAATACGGAACGAAAACTTCGCTGGTAATGACGATGCTCAGCAGTGCGATGCAGGCATACACCGCCCCCATTTTGGCGAGATCATAGGCCCCTTCCGGCATCAAGCGGGTTCGACCACGCAGGTCTGCAAAAGCGATAAGCAGTGTCAAGATGCAGCCAGCCACAACGCCCAACAGATTCTTCCACGCTACAGGGCTAAGGCTGGCAACGGACACCGCCAATACGGCCAGCACCATTAAGCCGAGCTGCACAAAAGGCACACCCTGCGCTTGTCGCGACAAGGCGCTTTGCCGCTTTAACTGAGTTTGCACCACGACAGCCAACCCAGCCGCCACCAGGATCACCGACCAGAAGGCCCAGCGCCACAGCCCTGCCTCGGCGAATATGCCGCCAATGGCAGGCCCCAACAGGGTAGCCACCCCCCACATGCTAGACAGCAAGGCCATAGTTTTTGGCCATAAGCGCTCTGGAAACACAATGCGCACACTTGAATAGCTAAGGCCCAGCAAGGCGCCGCCCCCCAACCCTTGCAAAGTACGCCCCACCAACATCCAGGCAATATCGGGTGCCATGGCACACAAGACGGTGCCTACCGTAAAGACAACGATAGCCAGCAAAAATGCCTTGCGTGGGCCAGCCGCAGTCTGCAGATGGGGCGAGAGGGCCGAGCTTAAAATGGAAGCCATGACGAACAAGGTCATATTCCACGAGTAGTAAGCAAGCCCGCCTATGTCTTGCACGACCGAAGGCAAAATGGTCGCGACAATGAACATATTGACTGCATGCAGAGCTACCCCGCCTGCCAGCGCCAGAGTACGTAGGCCATTGCGCCCCCATAGCAACTCAGACCAAGACGCCGTCGTTCCTTCCTGCCCACCCTGCACCGACATTACAACTCCTAGTAAAAAACAAGCCTCTGAGGCGGCGCTGCGCCAGCCTCCCCCTTCTCGCCCCGCTTAGCGCCAGAAGGTATCACGCCGAGCCATCATACCGACTGCACAGCGTTTGATGATTTCCCACAGATAGTGAGCGAGGGGCGCAGGGGCACGATTTTTGCGGTGCACCAACATAATGCGCCGCGTCAGCGGGGGTGAGAGACGCCGAACTTCCAGACCCGGCAAACCGGTTTCGGGAATCGACAAGCCTGGCATGATGCTCGTACCCAGACCTGCTCTTATCATCTCAAAGGCTGCCGTTGCATGCCCCACCTGCTGCACTACCCGATGCGCTATTCCGTGTCGGCGCAAGGCTTCGTCTATCAGGCGTCGGCTACCCGAGGCCTGATCCAGCAAGACCAGCGCCTGCCCCGAAAGCGCCTCCCAGGGCAACTCGCGCTCTTCACGCAAGACCTCGCTGGCCGGCGGGGCCACGACCACGAAAGGGTCCGTCAGTATGGTTTCCCCGTCCAAATCGCGAAGACGGTCAGCACAGGGTTCGACCACCACGCCAAAATCCACTTCGCCCGACAACACACTGGCCAACACATCGGACTGCACCCGGTCCAGCAGCAGTATCTCCATGCCGGGCTCACGTTCTGCACACTCGGCCAAGCACAGCGGCATCAGCATGGCTGACAAAGTGGGACTGCTGGCAACCCGTACCTTGCCACGTCGCGTACCGGCCCAATTGCGCAACTCCATCAGCATATTGTCGAGCTCGTCCACCCATTGGGGCAGCCGCTGCGCCAGCATGGCCCCAGCTTCGGTCAGCACGACCTCGCGGGTGGTACGGTCAAACAGGCGTATGCCCAGCTCGTCTTCGAGTTCGTGCACGGCCCGGCTGACCGCCGGCTGCGACAAGCCAATGCGGGAGCCAGCCCGACTGAAGTTGCGCTCCTGGGCTACCGCCAGAAACACACGTATCTGACGGAAGCTGACATTCACACGCAGTCGCTCACGAAGTCGCGCAGCACCTGCGCGCAAACGTCAGGTTTCTCGACTTGCAGAAAATGCGTGGTGTCTGGCACGGACACATAGCGTAAGCCGTAGTTCTCGGCCATCCAGCGACACGCCTCACCCGAGACCTGCACGCCCTCGACAGCAGGATCACACGCCACAAGCTGCAGCGGTATGCTGATTCGGCCCACATGTTCGAACAGCGCCGAGTCGTCGTTGGCGGCAAAGACATGCCCCTCGCGATCAGGCGCGCAAGAAAGCCGCCACCCCTGCCCATCGGTATCAGGACGCATAACCGCCTGTGCCATGTCTTGGTAGGCCTGAGGCAACCAGCGAGACAAATGCGACTGTTTGGCAAACTGGGCAGCCAGCTCCGAAGGGTCGTTGAAGCGGCTGCGGCGAGTGACAACACGCGCCGCCAAACCGTACATCTCGGCCATGTGTGCGTGCCTATAGGGGTTACCCTCGGGCGGCATGAAAGGCGGGTCGTACAGCACCAGCGCATCTAGGTCGGCACCGCGCTCGCGCAAATAGGCGACCGACACGATAGAGGACAAAGAGTGAAAAGCGCCCACAGTGGTGCGTCGCCCCAGCACGCGGTTAATAGCGCGCAGTACGTCACCCATGTCACGTCGAAACCACTCCCAGTTGTGATGCTCGTACGGGCCTGCGTCGCTGCGACCATGGCCGCGCAAATCGAATACCGCTACCTGAAAGACATCAGTCAGGCGCGACCAGAAGTCAGCATAACCATCCACCGCCATGCCGTTGCCATGGCTGCATACCACACGTATCTTTGCATCTTCGGGGCCGAAAACACGGACGGGGATCTTGACGCCATCGGCCATGACGGCAACCATTTGCCGACCATCCAGCGTCAAACCCGAAGAAAGCTGCTGACTAATTGATTCCATGAAAATTCCTGCGCTCTGATTAATGCGGAAAAATTATATATCTATGCAATAAATCCATTTCTATTTTGAAGCGAACTCGCGTTCAATACCTGCCTTATGAAACGGTCTTATTACCTCCCCGACAATTACACCCTCGCCCTACTGGGCGCCTTGGTGCTTGGCAGCATACTGCCAGCTTCCGGCGTCATTGCCACCGGCCTGGGCTGGTTAACCACCGCTGCCATCACTTTGCTGTTTTTCCTGCACGGTGCGCGCTTGCCGCGCGAAGCCATTATTGCCGGCTTGACGCATTGGCGCCTACACCTGTGTATTTTCAGCTGCACCTTCGTCATTTTCCCCATTCTGGGTTTGGTGGCCCGCCCAGCCCTGACGCCCCTGGTGTCCGACTATCTGTACGTAGGCATACTGTTTCTGTGCATGTTGCCGGCCACCGTGCAGTCTTCCATCGCCCTGACCTCCATCGCCAAAGGCAATGTGCCGGCAGCCTTATGCAGCGCATCGGCATCTACCTTGCTGGGCGTGGTACTGACGCCATTTCTCGTTAACTGGTTTGTGGTGCCCACAGGTGGTGCCGGTGCATCGCTTGAAGCCGTGGGGCGCATCATGTTGCAGCTGATGCTGCCCTTCATCCTTGGTCATGTATTGCGCACACGTTTAGGCCCAACCCTCAAACACCGCAAGCTCGTCATGTTTGTCGACAGAGGCTCTATCTTGCTGGTGGTTTATACCGCCTTCAGTGCTGCCTCACTGGCTGGCCTATGGCAACACATTTCAGGTAAAGATCTGGCTGGCTTGGTGCTGATCTGCGCCCTATTGTTGGCAATCATGCTGGGAATCATCTTTGCGCTGGGCCGCATCATGGGCTTCAGCATAGCCGACCGCGTCACGCTGACCTTCTGTGGCTCGCAAAAAAGCCTGGCCAGCGGCGTACCTATCGCCCATATTCTGTTCTCTGCATCCACCGTGGGCGCCATGGTTGTACCCTTGATGATTTTTCACCAAATGCAGTTGATCGTTAGCTCTGTACTAGCGCAGCGCTGGGCCAAACACCCTGAGCACGAGGCGGAATCGGGCACCAGCCACTGACGCGCAGGCTTACTCAAAGACGGCTACGCGGTTCCGGCCACCTCGTTTGGCTTGGTAGAGCATGTCATCGGCAAGCTTTAGAACCGCAGCAATGGATTTGGCATCATCCGGCCAATGGGCCACGCCCAGCGACACGGTAATGTTGCCCACCATGGGCATATCGGCCGCTTCAACCTGGCGGCGCAGGCGTTCGGCCATCTGGGCAGCAGCGTGTTTATCCGTGCCGGGTAACAGAATCAAGAACTCTTCCCCACCCACTCGACACGGCACATCGCCGGCGCGGCAGACCTCTTTCAAGCAGTTGGCGAGGGATTGCAGCACCTGATCGCCTACATCGTGGCCGTAGGTATCGTTGATTTTCTTGAAGAAATCAATGTCTACCGAGACCGCAGCGAAAGGCAGATTTGCCGTCTGGAATTCCGTCAGCGCCGCATCTAGGCTGCGGCGATTACCCAAGCCGGTAAGCGGGTCGGTATGCACGTCTGCGTGCAGCCTGCGAATATTATTCTTAAGCAGGCCTATCCCCAACAACATAATGCGTTTGAGTTCCTGGGCCTCAAAATACCAGGAGTTCACGGTCTGGATGCGATCTTCCGTTGTCGTGTCATCCATACTTTGCGCGCTGTTGGCCAAAAGCCGCAAGGGGCGTGAGATCTGCCTGGCGCACCACCATATCACCAGCAGCGAAATCAGGGTGATCGGCAGGGTCTTGAAAATGACTCGCTGCATCAAAGACTCTATCGGCGCCAGCGTTTGCGCTTTAGGCCGCTGGGCCACCACCCCCCAACCTGTGCTTTGCACCACCGCATACCCGGCCAGCACGGGCACTTGACGGCTGTTAACGGTTTCCTCACTACCGTTTAGACCCTTGGCGATCTTGTCTATCACCGTATTGCCCTGTACGTAATCGCCAACGCGATCCGACTGCGGGTGATAAATAAGTTGATGGTCGTGACTTACCACGTACACATAGGAGCCATCCTTGTGATAGTGGCTAGCCAATAGGCGGTTCAGAATGCTGGGCTGGCGCAGGTAAATACTGCCGCCGATCAAACCCAGATACTTACCCGTTGGACTCCAAACCGGGCTGGAAATAAAAACAATGAAATTTCCCGCAGCCGAGATGTAAGGGGTGCTGATTGCCGGCTTTTTTTCTTCCATTGCCGCCCGCACGCCGGGGGTTTGCAAAGTCATGCCCATGATGCTTTGATTTTCGGGAGAAGTGGCCAGCACCTCTCCACGGCTGTCCAGTAACATCACGGAATTAAAGCTGTCGGTCTGTAGGCGTAAGCGATCTACCTCGGCGGCATAGGCTGCCTCATCACCGAAATTCTTGCCTAATAGTGCGGCACTGTAGGCCAGTTGTTGCTGAGCCTGCTCGATAAAATCATTGGTGCTATTAGCCAATTTAGCGGCATAAGCCGCATTGCTTTCCAAAGCGCTGTCGATAAGCTGACGGCTTTGCACCAGGTAGCTGGCTTGCATAGTATTGGCCAACGACACTAAGGCACTGACGATGGTCAGCACCAAGATCAGGCGTCGCAGATCGATTTTATGAAGGAACAGCTTGGTCATGGCACTGGCTTGAAAAGACGTATCATGCGGAATCATAAGGCCTGCATGCAGGCCTTGCCAGGGTCAGACTATAGCCCTCGGGTTATATTTCTTGCGCGCCAAAAAGTCATGGACTTATGCGACGCCCCCGCAACAGACTCGACTTAGCCCCTGACTCATAAGCATGGACACCCAAATCAAGCGCTTGATCCCCGTGATTGGCATGTTGGCATTTGCCAGCATGGCTGCCACACGCATCTGCGACCCCATGCTGGTCAATTTGGCGCAGGCCTTCGGCGTGGACCTCGCACAAGCCGCAAGGGTGGTCTCTTGGTATGCCGTTGCCTACGGGGTTTTCCAGCTACTTTACGGCCCCTTGGGCGACCGCGCCGGCAAATTGCGCGTGGTGGCCGGCGCAGGAGTAGTGTGTGCCTCACTCTCCCTACTGACAGCCTTAGCCCCCACCTACTGGACACTCGTCCTGGCCCGCACCCTCATGGGGGCAGCGGCAGCCGGCATCATCCCCTTGTCCATGGCCTGGATAGGCGACCATGTTCCCTACGAGCACCGCCAAGAGGCGCTCGCCAAACTCTTGAGCACCTCTGTCTTTGGCATGATGCTGGGCCAATGGTTTGGCGGGTTCGCCGCCGAAATATTGAGCTGGCGCATGGCATTCTATGTCCTGTGCGCCGCATTTTTATTGGGCTCGCTCTTTCTTTGCTTAAATGCCCGTTCCTTCATGACGCCACCGCCCGCTACTAAGGCAGCGGGCTTCACCCAGTACGTCAAGACCCTGGCCGAACTACTGCGTATTCCCCGAGTTCGCTGGGTGCTGGCCGTTACCCTGGCCGAGGGAGCCTTGGTATACGGTGCGTTTTCGTTCACACCCAGTCTGCTGGTAGACAAATTCGGTATGTCGGTGTCGGCCGCCGGCGCCACCATGGTGCTGTATGGCGTAGGCGGCTTGATATACAGTCCCTTTGCGCGGCGCTGGTTAGCCTTGCTGGGCGAGCGCGGGCTGGCGCTTACCGGCGGCAGCTTGATTACCCTGGCCCTTTTGCTACTGGGCTGGACAAGCACCCCCTGGGTGGGTGCCACCGCCTGCTTGATGGGGGGCCTGGGCTTTTACATGCTCCACAACACTTTGCAGACCCAAGCTACCCAGATGGCTCCCGCCTGGCGCGGCACCGCTGTTACCCTGTTTGCCTGCATACTGTTCTTGGGACAGTCGCTCGGTGTCTCACTGGTGGCGATGAATATCGGCCGCTTCACGCTGGGTGCAATGTTCTGGGTTTGCGCGGTGGGAACCATGGTGCTGGCGTGGCAAGTGTCGCGTGGTGTACGAACGCGTGCAAGCGGGCCATAAACCCACACTAGGCTTAGCCCTTTTTAAAGACGTCGGACTGACCTGAGTATGCTATGCGGCATCAGCACCGCTGCCAATCCAGCTTCCACACACCCTGCCGTACATTCTGCAACCACAACAGGCAAGTCAGTGTTTTGGCGTCGGTTAGTTCACCTTCCTGGCTCGCACGCAAAAGGTCGTCTACCGCCACCGCGTGAACGTCCAACTGTTCGCCGGCGTCCAAAGCGCGCTCTCCGGCTTGCAAGCCACGGGCGAAATAGATATGAATGATTTCGTTGGAATAGCCTATGGCCAGATGCAGAGCACCCGCCTTGGCCCATTCGGTGGCGGTGTAACCGGTTTCTTCCCACAGTTCGCGGCGACCGCAGACTAAAGGCTCTTCTTCGGGATTCATTTTCCCTGCGGGAAACTCGGTCATCACTCGGCCCACCGCATAACGGAACTGACGCTCGACTATCACCCTGCCGTCGTCCAGCATCGGAATGACCACTACCGCACCAGGATGTCGCACATACTCGTAGCTGACTTCACGACCATCCGCTTGCCGAGCTACGTCTCGGTTAAGAGATAAAAAATTCCCTTGGTACACCACCTCGGATTTGATGGGTGTTTCGATTAAATGCGTAGCAGGGTCAAAGGACTGAGCTTCAGTCTTGGAGGAATGTTGAGTCATAGGTAAGCCTCGTGAGGGCGGCACATCGAAGAGCGTCATGCTACGCCACTTGCCTTCAACCTGTCTGCGCTTTGGAAATCCTAGGCAACATCTGGACATTATCTTTTTTCCGACTGGGGTTAAAAAGCCCTGTATGAAAACTGCAGTGACATTCAGGCATGGCTAAGCAGACTCGCTCTTTATTGAGAAGAGCCGCTCGACGCGCCTTGGCCGCGTCGGGGGTCACTATTGCCGTGCTGTATAGCTGGTGGCAAATTATTGAAGCGGCTCGTGAGCCCGGTACTTTGCCGGCAACGAGTATGGGAACCCCATTAGCCCTGGGTCGTGTAGAACTAACCCCCACCCGCCTGCAACTGCGCCCTGCGCTCGACTCCCAAAACACGACGGGGCTTCAGTTGGTGTTATCCGCTCAGGTGTTGAATATGACGGGTGAAACCCAGTCCGCTCCATTCGGCTACCCTCCGCGCTTGGTGACGGCGAACCATGCCGGCGTCACCCTGGAGGCACCGCAGGTACAACTGCTGCGTGACCATGAACCGTTGCTGCAATTGCAACCCAGGATGCCCGAAGAGGTGGAAATCATTTGGCAGCTACCTGCTCGTGCGAGCCCGGAGCCGCTGCAACTGACCTTCTTTCACCAACAGTTCAAGCTCAAGGACAACCTTTATGGACGTTCGAACTGGCTGGGCTATTCGGCTTTAGCACATCTCACGACCACACCGGAACCCGCCCCATGAGGTTCATTCGTCTTTTAATTCCTCTGTGCTTAGGCGTCGTGGTGTTGGCTGCCTTGATGGCCTCTACGCCGGGCTATGATGATGCGTTCAAACCGCTTCGTCAGACTGTGCAGCATGGAGAAAGCGCGCACGGCCGGCTGTTTAGC
Source organism: Mesopusillimonas faecipullorum (assembly GCF_020539505.1). GTDB lineage: Bacteria > Pseudomonadota > Gammaproteobacteria > Burkholderiales > Burkholderiaceae_B > Mesopusillimonas > Mesopusillimonas faecipullorum. The sequence goes on from NZ_JACDXW010000001.1 coordinate 643,062, forward strand.
GTGCGTTTTGTAGACTGGATGACAGCTGAGCGGCTTGCCTACCAGCTTTACGGCAAGCCCACCACCAAGGATACCCAGGGTGTTTTTCTGCTCGCCGACTTCCAGGTCTCTGACGTTCGTGAGTCGGTGTCTCTGAGCGCAGCCTGGCAAGGCCCAAGTGGAAGGCGATACGCGCAAACAGCAAGATTGGAAGATGCGCCCTCTGCTCTCAAGAGCCGCCAGTTTCATCCAGGGATAGAAACGAAGGGGCGCGCCATTTTCGAACTACCGCCAGACGAAATTGCAGGGGGCACCTTACTCGTGTCGCGCAAAGGCTTGAATGTACTGGACACCGAATTGGCGCTGCTGCCCCCTAACGGCCACCCCAAACAACATGCATTGGAGCAAAGCTTGAACCCATGAAACGACGCTACTGGCTGGCCTGCGCCGGCGTACTATTTGCCGCTGCCGTGGCCCTTAAGGGTTGGTTCAGCTTCACTGAGCTGGCTAGCAACCGCGAATGGCAGGCCATACCGGCCGGCCCAGACGGCACAGCATTGAAGGGTGTGCAGGTTTCCGTGCAGCAGCAGACTGCCGCTATTACCACGCAGCGCCCTAACTATGCTGCGCTATTCGTGCGTTTGCAGCTGAACTTGGCCCCCAACGCCAGTCAAGCCTGGCAAGATTGTCGCGTATCTTTGCATGGTGAGGACGGCCAAATCTGGAGGCCGGTGACCACGGGCGATGTATACGGCGTTGTGAAGATGCTTGCCCGCGACGGCAAAAATTTGGGGCTATGCAATATGCATAGCCATACTGAGCAAAAGGAAGCCGAAACACGAGGCGCCGATCAGTTATTTTTGGTACCGGTGGAAGCACTGGACACGCTGCATGTGCATGTGTCTGGCCTAGGCACACGTCCCGAGGCGATTTCCATCCCACTGACGCCATCTATCAGGCGCTTACCTTAGCGGCACGCTGAGAGGCCAGTGCGAGGTTAAGGCCTGCGGCCAACACACAAAACTGAACCATCACCACCAGCACGCCCGTCTGTGGCTGTCCCGGCATTCCGAATAAAAGGTTGAGCGGGACCACAACTAAGTTCCAGACCTGCAAATCTTGCGGGCCTATCAGGTGAGCCATACCTAACCACAGCCACCGCCCCGCCCAATCCGCCAGTCGCCACAAAACCAGTATCGACACGGTCAGCCACACCCCGGCAGAAGCAGCGAGCAGAACGCCATTGGCCACCGCGTGCCAGCGCTTGATTACGCCTGCCCAGAAGTGCCCAAAGAAATCCGTGAGGGGTTTGGGTAAAGCCGCCCAGCGCTGGGTCACGCGACCCGCCACACGCTCTGTCGGTGGGGCCATCACATTCAGGTTGTGCCCATATACGATGGCGCCAAGATTGAACCAAATCAGGGGTAACAAGGCATAGCGAAAGAGCTCGCTCAACCACGACGAAAGCTGCCACTGCGGCCAGTCAACGGGCCGTACGTCGGCCTGTACAAGCGCAGCTTCAGCCGACGGCAAGAACCAGTCGAGCAGACTAGTGGGAGACGGCAAACTGGCGAGCCAGGCAACGAATTGCTGCTTCCAGCCGCTTAGTACATACAGCGCAATGATGACCCACGTCGCCTCGCAAGCCACCACCACCAGCGGCCAAGCCTGATGGCCGGTTTGAGCATACCTAGCTTTGGCCATACGACGCACCCACCAAATGATGGCAACGGGCAACAACAGCCAAAGCGTGCCGTCGACTTCCAACGCAGTGGGCCCCATGTCTTGCGGGTTCAGAAAATCAATGCGGTTCCACTGCTCGGACAAGAAAGCCCGAGAGTAATCACGCAAGGTATTGCCAAGAAACCCCCAGCCCGCGTAGTAGCCATAGAAAGGGATAAGCACGGCCAACACGGCCCCGGCAAATAAAGGCGTGTCACCTTCGGGCGGCGAGGCTGCACTTGGAACTGAAGGCTTACGCCTAAATTGCAGGGGTTGACCACGCAAGATAACGAACATGCCGACGAACACGATCAGTTGCAATAAGATAAGCATGATCACGGCCACCAGCCCCGCAAAACGCTGAATCATGCCCAGCTCAACGGCCAGATTCATCAGCAAGTCTTCCAGCAACTTAGCCCCAAGCAGCACGGTAAGCAGAACCGGGCCATGCTTGACAATCAAGCGAGCTGTTTGCTTCAGGTGGGCACCCACCACCGTTGCCACTGCGTTATCCACTTGCGTCTAGCCTCTTGAATACGAGTTACCCAAACTAGTTGCCGCCCTTAGAACATGCCTAGACAAAGTTACCATGGTGTCTATGGCGCACATCAGGTCAGAAAGGGGGTATGCCAGGCTGATCTGTCACAATAGATGTCCACCGTTCGAGCCAGTTGCTTGGTCTATCGGGCTATCAACCCATATAAATCGCCTGCTCAAACCATAAGCTGGAACCTAGTCGATGAACCCAGATGTAGAGCCATTGCCCACTAACCAAAAAACCGCTCCCGACGACTGGCCGGATCCAACGCGCTGGCGCATCTTGACGGTACTGCTCACCGCACTGTTCATGTCTTTGGTTAGCGTCAGCATTGTCAACGTCGCGCTCCCCGCTATCCAGCAGGGCCTGAACGCCAGCCAGTCGAATATTCAATGGGTGCTGTCAGGCTATGCCTTGACGTTCGGTGTCATTCTCGTCAGTGCGGGGCGCGCAGGCGACATCATGGGACGCGGCGGCTTGTTCCTGGCCGGCGTCGTCGTTTTTACCGCCGCCTCCATAGGCGCAGGTCTAGCACCCAGCGCCCCTTGGCTGAATGTCGCGCGCTTTTTACAAGGCCTAGGTTCTGGCCTGCTCAGCCCGCAAGGCATAGGAATGATTCAGCAGTATTTCCGAGGCGCCGAACGCGGTCGGGCTTTTGGTTATTTGGGCACAGCCGTGGGCTTTTCAGTTGCTGTGGGGCCGGCCTTGGGTGGTCTGCTCATCCAACTGGGCGGGCCCGATATGGGCTGGCGCCTTACTTTCCTGATCAACGTACCGGTAGGCTTGGCCACCATTGTTCTAGGCTGGCTCTGGTTTCCACGACCGCTTATCACCTGGCCTAAAAAGCGCAACCCAGCCGGCGCATCCAAGCATCAGGGCCTGCTGGCTTCCCTAGACCCGGTAGGTGCCTTGCTACTGGGCCTGGCCGTGCTGGCTGTACTCTTTCCCTTTATGGAGTCCCGCACCACACCCCTTACCTGGGTACTGTTGCCGACTGGCCTGGCACTGGCTTACGTGTGGGTCAAATGGGAACGCCGCCATGCCCGCCTAGGCGGCAGCCCCATGGTGGACTTAAGCATTTTCTCTATTCGCAGCTTTACCAACGGAACGCTCATCATGACCATGTACTTTCTTGGCATGACCAGCGTCTGGGTATTGATAGCCTTATACGTACAAATGGGCACTGGCCGCAGTGCTTTTCAAGCAGGGCTATTTGGTATTCCTGCCGCTTTGCTTTCCGCCTATGCGGCCAACTGGGCCGGTCGACGCGTCCTGCAGTATGGTCGCCGCATCGTCATTGGGGGTTTGCTGCTGGCCATACTCGGGCTGGGCTTGAGCATTGCGGTTGCCCTGCTTTACGAGCAAGGGCTCGCCAGCGTTTGGTGGCTGTTGCTGACCCTGTCTTTCATAGGCGTGGCGCAAGGCCTGGTCATCAGCCCCAACCAGACCCTGACTTTGATGGACGTGCCGCTGGCCTATGCCGGCAGTTCGGGGGCCATCATGCAGACCGGCCAACGCATAGGAAGCTCGATAGGCATTGCCGTTATTACCGCAGCCATGTTTACCGCCCTCAGCGCCACGCATTCGTGGACACTGGCCGTCGTCGTGGGTTTTATCGTGGTCACCCTCGTGATGTTTGCCACCTTGTATGTGGCCATCAAAGACCATAAGGGTCGCGTGCAGCCATAAATACAGCCAACTTTCAGCGAGCCTCGGCCGCAAACCCCGCCGAGGCAAAGGCCACCAGCTCTTCCACCAACTGCTGATAATCCGTGCCATCCAGTCTGCCGCCCGAAAGACGCAGCATGCTGCTTGAGCGCGAGCGCGTTGCGGTCAGCACCGCCCCCACCAGAAAATACAATCGCCATACCAGCGCCTCTCGGCTAACCGTTGGCAAACACTGTTGCAACAGGCCAAGAAACTGCTCGTTAATCTCGTCGTAGACTTGCGTAATCAGCTGGTCTGACAATTGGCCGTACTGAGCAGTCAGCCCCAAAGACAAAGAGGACGCTGCTGTACATGGGGCCAACGCATCGCTTCCGAACATGGGCTCTATCCACGCGCGCACCACGCTTTCGGCGCTAAAGCCACCCTCTTCTTTTAATAAGGCAAAACGCTCTTGACGCGCCTGATTCAATGGGGCGGTGACCTCTTTGAAGACGTGCTTGAACAAGCCTTCCTTATCCCTGAAGTAATACTTGATCAGTGCGGAATTGGCCTGCGCAGCCTGGGCAATTTCTCGAATAGAGGTGTTGGCATAGCCCTTGCGGCAAAACAATTCGGTGGCCGCCTGAATCAAACGATCTCTGGTCTCTATGCTCACACGGCACCTGTAGTTGTGTCCTCACGCAGCCATTCTAAATGAAGGTATTGCCTCGTATAGTTAAAAGTAATGGCAGGCAAAAAACCATAGGTGGACGAAAACATTCACTCACTGATGTAATTTTTATCGATGAGGCATAAGGTAGGCATCTCCTCCATTTGTTGCATGGGATGCCTACATGCCCAACACAGACCGCGGCTACAAGCTGCTGTTCAGCAATCCCGATATTGTTCGTAGTCTGCTACGCGACGTGGTGCGCGCTCTGAACGGACACTGGGTGGACGGCCTGGACCTCTCTACCCTAGCCCCAGTCAAAACCGAATTCGTCACCCCTAAATTGCAACTGCGCAGCAGCGACTCCATCTGGCGCGTACGTCGTCATGACGGGTCTACGCAATACTTACAGTTGATTCTCGAGTTCCAAAGCCAGGCAGACTGGGACATGGGCCTGCGTCTGCTGACCTACCGCTGCTTGCTGTACGAAGGACTACGCATGAGCGGGGAACTGGCCGGCGGCGAGCGCTTCCCGGCAGTTGTGCCTATCGTCGTGTACACCGGCCTGCCGCCCTGGACGGCGGCGCTGGACATAGCCGACCTGATCGAGCCTGTACCACAAGCCTTACAACCGTACCAAGCTCGCCAGCGTTATCTGTTGATCGACGTGCGGCGCCAAGCGCATAATGAGGCATTGGCGCAGGACAGTCTGGCACGGCTACTATTCAGGTTGGAACACAATCAGGGGCCGGACGACGTGGCCCAACTCACACAACGCCTGGCGAGCATACTGCAAGGCGATGAGTATCTAGACGTGCAACGCGCCATTCTGACCTGGGTGCGGCGCGTGCTGCTACCGCGCTCGATGCCGGGCAAGAAGCTACGACGCGTAAAAACTCTGACGGAGGTGAAGATGATAGTTCAGGAAGACCCGCGCTCTTGGTTCTATCAAGAACGCCAGAAAGGTGAACAACAAGGCCAGGCGACATTGCTCTCCCGCCAACTGCAGCACAAATTCGGCACACTGACACCCGCCGTGCAGCAGCGTCTGGCACAGGCCTCGACGCAGCAACTGGAAGTCTGGTCGCTGAACCTACTGAATGCCGCCACGCTGGAACAGGTGTTCGCACAGCCGCAATAGTGATGAAAGGCAAAGCTATAACGCAAGACACCTTTAAAGCCATCGCTCAAGCTCTCGATGAGAGCAAGGTGGATGGCTTGAAGAAAGTGGGGGCCTAAGCTTCCAGCCCCCAACGCTTTACAGCTGCTTCAGCATGGTGTCTGCATCACTAACAGAATAACCGCCGCCGTTTTCCAGATACAGCTGCGTCACTACGCCGTTATCGACCACCATGGAATAACGCTGCGAGCGCACACCCAAGCCGCGCTCGACCAAGTCCAATTCCAAGCCCAAGGCGCGCGTCCACAATGCACTGCCATCCGCCATCATGCGAACACGACCATTGACTTTCAGCTCGCGCCCCCAAGCCCCCATCACAAAGGCGTCGTTGACAGCCACGCACCAGATTTCGTCTATGCCTTTGGCTTTCAGGGCGTCGTGCTGCGCCAAGTAACCCGGTAGATGCTGTTCGGAGCAGGTAGGCGTAAACGCCCCTGGCACCGCAAAAATCGCAATCTTTTTACCTTTGACCAGATCGGAAACTTTGAACGCATTAGGGCCCAAGCTGCAGCCTTGCTGTTCGACTTCCAGAAACTCGGTCAAGGTGCCTTCCGGCAAGGTATCGCCTACTTTGATAGCCATGGTTTCTTCTCCGTATGAGGACATTGAAAAGACTTCCATTCTAGTACCGGGTTACTGGTGTCTAGACGTGCAACCTTGCAAGCGTTGGGGTCTTAAAACGCTTCAAAACTTTACCGCTTAAAACTCCTCCATATACCGCATGCGAAACTTGCGACCTTTGATATTGCTATTAGAGATTCGCGAGAAAACTTGCTTGGCGATCTGGCGGTCTATCGCTACGTAAGAGTTGAACTCGGTGATGTTGATTTTGCCGACTTGCTCGAAGGTCAGGCCGCCATCGCCCGTAAGCGCACCCAGAATATCGCCGGGGCGCAGTTTTTCTTTTTTGCCACCCTGAATACACAAGGTAATCATGGGTGCACGCAAGGGGCGGTCGGTTTTGGGGCGCAAAGCCTTAAGATCGGCCCATTTCAAGGGCGCCCCCATGTATTGCTCCACCAGGGTGGCCCAACGCATTTCTTCAGGCGAACACAAATTCAGAGCCAAACCTTTTTGCTCGCCACGCCCGCTACGGCCTATGCGGTGCACGTGTACCTCGGTGTCTTTGGTCACGTCCACATTGATCACGACATCCAGACTTTGAATATCCAAGCCTCGGGCGGCCACATCGGTGGCAACCAAGACCGCGCAGCTTCGGTTGGCAAACTGAATCAGTATTTCGTCGCGCTCGCGTTGCTCAAGGTCACCATTCAACGCATGGGCACTAATGCCCAGCGCTCGTAAGTGCTCGACCAAATCGTGACTGCGGCTTTTGGTATTGCAAAAAGCCAGCGTGGAAGTCGGGCGAAAATGTGCAAGCAGGCTTGCAACGGCTTCCAACCTTTCGGCTTCCTTGATCTCGTAGAAAATCTGTTCGATGCGGCTGCTGTCTGCACCCGCCTCTACCTTGACCTCGACAGGACTACGCAGAAAGCGCGCGCTGAGCTTACGAATGTTTTCAGGATAAGTGGCCGAGAACAGTAGCGTCTGGCGCTTACTGGGGCAGCGCGAGGCAATAGCAACGATGTCGTCGTTAAAGCCCATATCTATCATGCGATCGGCCTCGTCCAGCACCAGCATGTTAAGACGCGACAGGTTCAGACTACCGCGGCCCAAGTGGTCTTGAATGCGACCCGGCGTGCCCACAACCACATGGGCGCCATAGGCCAGGGACTCTGCCTGCGGCCGAATAGCCACCCCGCCACACAAGGTCAGCACTTTTACATTGGGAATCTGGCGAGCCAGGCGACGCAGCTCTTGCGCAACTTGGTCGGCCAGCTCTCGTGTGGGGCAAATGACCAACGCTTGCGGCGCCACGCGCTGAACATCCAGCTTTTGCAATACACCCAAGCCAAAAGCTGCTGTCTTGCCGCTGCCCGTTTGGGCTTGGGCAATCAAGTCGCGACCTTCCAAAATAAGCGGCAGGCTTTGCGCTTGAATGGGTGTCATGTGCTCAAAGCCTAGACTTTGCAGGTTGCTTAGCAAAGCGGGCGAGAGGGCCAATGAGGAAAACAATGTGGTGGTCAATTTAGGCTTGGGGCTGGTTGAGGGAATGGAATGGCGGCCAGACAATGGCAGGCTCCTTTGTAGAAAGAGCCCGCCTATCAATTCTGTGCCATGAGACAGCTATAGTAGTCCCGATTAGACACCAATCCCTAACGCTAGCCCGGCACCACCGCCTTATTTCTGCTTCATGATGGTGTCATGATCGAAGTTTTTGTACTTCTCCCTAATCTCTGCAAAAACCACCCACGGATAATATTGCTCGGGCTTGATCACATGCTTGTTCACTGGGTAGAAGTAATTTTTGTAACCCCCGTAATTGCCAAAATCTTCAGTGGTGCATCGTCGCTCCCTCGTATTGTCATCACAGTAGCTGGACTTCGATATACGGAAATCACGCTCTTTAGAAGCGGGACGCGCATAATTGCGCTGCGAGTAATAAAAAATTATGGGAGGGCGTGTGTCGATGTAGGGTTCGTAGGTTTGCACAGTATTTGCAAGCCAGAAGTTGAACTTAGGTGCGTTCTTCAGTCCCGACACATCGTAAAAACCTTGGGCTGGCCCACCGAAGCTGGTGATATAGCTTTTGAATGACAAGCCCCGCGCCTTGGACTCTTTAAAGAAGGGTTCTTCCACATCAACGCGTAAAGGCACTTCCCAGGCTTGATCACCCATAGCTTTGATAGCAGCGGGAAACTTGTCAGGCGAATTCATGAGCATGTCGTCACCGCGCCATGTACCATAATAATCAGCAAGCGACGGGTGTGCCCACCATGCATAGTCGGTGCGCAAGTCTATATACACCATTTCATCCGGCAAGGGCTTAACGTCTATCTGAGCAAACACTTTGTCGTACTGAATAGCGGCCTGGCACAGTTCTTGAAGATAGGTTTCATCTATGGCTTGCCCTTCAAGATATTTCAAAGACAAGAGGCGCATCACTTTCAAAGTGATGATGTACATCTGGAACATGCGTAATGACGCGACATAACGCTTGAACAAGTTCTCTGATGCTTTGCCGTAAAAATGCACAGCGTTACTGCGTTGTATGGACCGGTTCAAGGCATCTATTACGGTATTGCCTTTACCCAACTGCCCCGGAAACCCAATAAACAGTTGAGCGATGTTGTAGGGCGTTTTACCCAGGTTTTTATCGATAGCTTCGCGAATTTGAGCTGCACGCAATTGGTAGTCTTTTAAGTTTTCGTACTTTTGCAAAGCCCGCATATCGTTGCTGATGTTATAGCACTCGCGAATCAGGTCGTTAACCGGGCCGACCGTGTCATTCAAGTCTTTGTCATCCAGTTTTTTGAGCAGTGCATTCACATCGCTAACCACAATGGCCACTTGTGCAGAAAGCTCAGCAATCGCCTTTTCCATAGGGTCTGTGGTGGTAAAAACACCAAACTTCACCAACCAGCCACCAAAGAACTCCTCTTTCTCTTCATCACTCAGTGAGCCGTTAATAAAGTCGAGCAGTTTTTTCCCGAAAAAACTGACGACCCCCATGGGATCCAGAGCCAAGCCGCCTGACTGCAAGGGAGAGGCAAAAGACACCGCTTGTGACAACATGGGCTCGGCGTATGCCTGAGCAACCAGATCGTCAATATAAGCATCCAGGCTCATGCCTGCCTGTTGCCTGCTTGCATGGAAAACATCCAGCGCGAAATCGCTGTGCCCAGCTAAAGGCATTTGTATGGGCGTATTTCGCTCCAGCCCCAGAAAGTCTTGCAATCTGTCCTCGGCCTGCGAGTAGCGCCAACCGGTGGCCAAGCGCAAACGATCTACCAAGGTAGTAAGGGCATTGACATAAATCGGTTCGTCATCCACGAACTCGCGCCCGATTTCGTAGGCCGACAAATCGCCATTGCTGGTTTTTGCGACGATGCGCATACCCGAGCGCGCCTGACCTGAAATCGTGTAATAACCCCGCGCATCCGTCATCGTCTGACCTATCAGCACGCCATCGTGGGTATAGGCTGCAACCGCAATAGGATAAGACCCTTCGTACTCAACCAGCCCCAGAATCTGAGCATTGACCAGCGCCAAGGGATCCAGGCTCAAGTCGTAGGCGTCTCCAAACGGGGTATCGCTCACGTCAGCGGCCAATGACTCCTCGCCTTCCAGCGTCCACGGACCTGCCTGCGGCTCTGAGCCTCTAGCGCTATTGCTATCACTGTCGCCATCCCCTCCGCAGGCCGACAAGGCCATGAGAGCGGGTGTCAGCAAACCCATTTTCAGAAGCCGACGCTTCGTTAAAGAGGGGGCTAGATCTTGATCTATTGCTTGTGCTTTGAGTTGACGCATGATGATTCTCTACCAGAGTATGTGGCGCGGATAAGCCCGAGTTCAGCCTGAGCTTTTGCGCGGCCACCACGAATCATCATTAGAAATTAAGCCGGTGCGCAGGAGAATCGCTAGAAGTGGTGATTTGAAGAAAAATTCACTTACTTCTTGGCCTCAAAAACCTTTCCATTTTCGGGAAAATAAATCCCCTCTTTGTTCACATGCAACACCATGACGCCCGTTGTTGATTCAAAACACGACGCCGGCTGCCACTCGCTGGGCTTGAACCATGCATAAGGGGGCTCTAGGCGATATTCATCAGCGATCCACTTATCGGGATACTGCATAAACAGCACATAGCCCGCGGGGCACAACATGCTGCCTTCATCGCTTTCCAGTTGATAGGGCTGCACCAGCTCCAGGCTCAGGCCGGTTCCCTCTACGGACATGGCATAGGCCGGCACGCCCGCTACCTCGGTCACTTGCGAAAAGCGAACGGCGGTCAAACCCATTAGGGGATCGTTATGTGGCAAGTCCACATAATTTTCGGGATCGCCTCGGTTGATCAAGCTGCCGGCGGGGATTTCCAGCTCTCCGAAGCGTGCGCTGTGAGCAAGCGTGGTGTAGCGGCGTACCGTTTCTTCGTGGCGCAGCTTATCGGTTTTGTAATCTACGTAATAGATTTGCAGGTAGATTAAGGCCACAAAAGACACGTAGGCAAAAACGATAAAAACGAGCACGCTTGTTATAGGGCGTAAGGGCGGACGTGGCTTGCCTTGCTTAGCTTTAAAGCATCGCCATCCTCCCCATAACGCAAGCCAAACGCCTAAAAGTATGGCCAGACCGGTTATGAGATAAACAATTAAATAAATCCCACCCACCGCCGCATTCAAGCCTATCTGCTGAACAGCAAGAGCTGAGCTAGCTGCAAAAAAACTACCCACGTGTAAAAGCACCTTAAGAGAATTCCGACTAACCCCGCATAGGGCGACAACACCTGAAACACTAGGCGCGAAGCGGCTTGGGGATAGGCCCACATTGTAAGAGTTTGCCTATCCCCGCTTGTAACAGCAGCGTAGAATCGCATACACCCTCTTCAAAAACGGGGCGTGCTGCGCTCTGATCAAGGAGTCCTGCCGTGCCTATCCAGCCCCCAACAAACGAACCACCAGACGCTGATAAACGTAGCCATAGCGGGGCGGAAGCAGCCAGACTGAACTCACCGTTAGAACGCAGTCGCTTTAGCGGCACTGCACTGCGGCACGAATACCCAGAAGAAGACAACACGCCGGTCTCGCGCAGCGACCTGAGTAAGGGGCCGCAAGAACTACTTGAATACCGTACCGCCCACATCAGCTGGAGCGTGTTGATTGTCTCTTCAATCGTGATCCTCCTATTTTCCGTCTGGGCAATTTTTTTACCGGAGGACGCACGTGTCTCGATGAAATCCACGGTGGATTGGATCGCTTCTAATCTGGGCTGGTATTACGTCGTCACCATGACCCTGGTGATAGGGTTCGTGGTGTGGGTAGCGCTTTCCAAAGAAGGCGATGTACGACTGGGCCCCGACCACTCTCGGCCGCAATACAAGTTGGTGACCTGGGTGGCTATGTTGTTCGCCGCCGGTGTGGGCATAGACATGCTGTTCTATTCGGTGACCGGGCCTGTCGTGCAGTATTTGTATCCCCCTTCAGGGGTAGGCGGCTCTTACGACGCCAGGCAAGATGCCGTGGTCTGGACCATGTTCCACTATGGCGTTGCGGGGTGGTGCTGCTTAGCGTGGGCTTCTCGTTGATCTTTGGCCTGGAAGACGGCCTGGCTTTGCAGATAGCGTTGGTGATCGGTGCGGTAGTGCTAACCATAGGCGCCACGACCTCTGGCGTGGACCGCGGCATACGCTGGATCTCTGAGCTGAACCTGTGGAGCGCGGTCGCGATGATGGTCTATATCCTGTTTTTCGGGGAGACCGCTTTTCTGCTGAACGCGCTGGTAGAGAACATTGGGCGCTTCATTGTCACCTTCCCCGCCCGCACCTTGCAGACCTTTGCTTATGAGCCGGATGGTTCCGAGTGGATGGCCGGATGGACGCTGTTCTTCTGGGCGTTCTGGCTGGCCTGGGGCCCATTCGTAGGGGTATTCCTGGCCCGTATTTCGCGGGGTCGCACACTGCGCGAGTTCGTCATTGCCGCCATCACCGCCCCCGTGCTGTGCGATTTTTTCATCGTTTCTTTGTTCGGAAACTCTGCGCTTTTTCACGTACTGCAAGGCAATTTAACGTTTGCCGAACTGGCTATTCAAAGCCCCGAAAGGGGCTGGTACGCCTTGCTGGAAATGTTCCCGGGAGCCATGTTCTTGATAGGTTTGGCCACCTTGTCGGGCTTGCTGTTCTACCTGACCAGTGCCAACTCGGGCGCCATGGTGATGTCCAATTTCTCGGCTTCCATACCCGACCCGTCACAAGACGGGCCTAAATGGCTGCGCATATTCTGGGCGGTGTTAACTGCGGTACTGACGGTAGCCATGCTGCTAGCCGGCGGCGTTACCACTATGGAATACGCAACGCTTATCTTTGCCCTGCCGGTCACCATCATCGCCTATCTGATCATGGCGTCTTTTTATAAGGTGCTGCGTATGGAACGCGCCGAGCGAGAAGGCCGCGTCTTACGTCGGCCCACGGTTGCCCCCATAGGCGGTCACGTGCCAGAACGCTCTTGGAAACAACGGCTTGAGCAACTGCGCTCATTCCCCACTCTGCGGCAGGTAACACAGTTTCTGGATCGCACCGTGCGCCCCGCGCTGAACGACCTGGCCGCCGAGTTTCGCAAACAAGGCTACGACGTCGAGCAAACCACCATGGTCGACGATTACGGAGTTGAAGAACCCGTGCTGCGTGTGACCATGGAAAGTTTCCGGGCCTTTCATTACCAAGTGGCTATTGTTGAAGCACCGGTGCCTATGTTCAGTGGCCGTATGTCACGCGAAATCGACGTGTACTACCGGCTTGAAGTGTTTACCCAAACCGGCTCGGGCGGCTACGACCTGATGGGCCTGACCCGCCAACAAGTGATTGATGACGTGCTGGAACGCTACGAAACCCACCTGGCTTTCTTGACGCATTCTTCTGAAACCGCCACGGCGTCAGTGCTGACGCCGGCTGTGGTGCCTAAAGACGAGCAGGCTGTGGTGCCTAAGGATGCGGGGGATGTGCAGGATCTTGAGGGTAAATAAAGGGGGCTTTGATGTATGGAAATACAGCCTGTCAATTTATTCTTTGAGTTCTTACCTAGTGAACTACCTTTGTCAGGATATAAGTAGCCGCTCCTTTGCTTACTTGTCGTTGCAGCGCTCCAGCACTTCCGTACCTCGCTTCAGGTGATCGCCGGAGAATTTTGTTGCGAGCCCGGCCACACTTGGCTACGGCAAACTGCTTTCAACGCTTTTCTGGATATGCCGATGCATGATGAGAGGCGGGCATACTTGAAGCTGCTCGAGACTATGAGTTCGTAAAGTCTACCGACCCAGAACTCTAGTCCTTGATCAGCCCCCACTTGCCTCAGCAATGAAATAGCATTGTGCAATGATGGATTTACTATAGAGAAAAGCAAACAATGACCGAACAAATCACCCAATTAGTGCACATCATCAGCCTAGGTGTGGCCATGCTGCTGCCATTAGCCAACCCACTGACATCCATGACCATGCTGCTATCGCTGGGCGAAAACATACCTCGGCCCGAGCTGCATCGCCAAGTTCGGCAAGGTGCGTTCTACGTCGCACTCATCATGCTTGTCACGTATTTTTTGGGCACATGGCTTATTCACGCACTGGGCATTTCACTGCCCGGCATCGGTATCGCAGGCGGAATGATCGTTGCCTTTATCGGCTTCAACATGCTGTTTCCCAGCAGCACGGCCGCCAACAACCCGCCTACTACCAGCGACGCGCCCCCACCGTCTTCGTCCCAGAGGGTGCCAAGTATTGCGTTCGTTCCACTAGCACTACCCGGCACCGCTGGCCCCGGCACGATCGCCATGATCATTAGCGCCTCGCCCAAAGTATCCAGCCTGAACCCACATCCGGCCGACTGGGTGTTGATCGTAGCGCCCATCATCATTGCCGCGCTGTTTGGCGCTTTGTTCTATGTCTGCCTACGATCAGCCGGCCGGCTTGTTCGCTTTCTGGGCCACGATGGCATTGACGCAATTTCGCGCATCATGGGTTTTCTACTAGTGTGTATGGGCGTGCAACTCGTCATCAACGGTGTCCTGGAAATCGTGCAACATGGCGTAATGTAGTAAGTTTGCGCCAGAACGGGCTGACGAAATTTATCAGCGCAATCATTCTGATGCTACCTCGATGAATGCTTTACCTTAACCAAGCCGCCTCCTCGATTTCGTGGGCGATTCACTCAACTAGTTAATGGTTTTCTCGGCATGAAAGTATTTAAAAGCTTCCTCATTTGGGTTTTTGGCCTCTCTTGCGGACTATCCGTCGCCAGCTGGCTAATAGCTAGTGAGCGGATTGGTGATGCCATAGTGTTTGTCTATCTTTCCAATGGCTTTGCAGTCTTAATTTTCATAATCCTGATGTATTTCCTCTGGAACAGCGTTATGAAACAGAAGAAAAATTAGGGTTTTCTTCGATGCGCGTACCATAGGTACACAACGCTCACGCCCCAAAAAGATGACCTCACCATGACTCACGAGACTGATCTTGATCAGTTTTGCTCGGCTTTGGAGAATGCAGATGTCTCTGCTGCGCGTGCTTTGCTTCTGCGCGATCCCAGACTAGCAGTTGCTGTCCTGCCGGATGACTGGCCCGTGTTTCTTCTCCAGTCTGTTTACCCGAAAGCCGAGATCATCGACCTGATGATCGAGCATGGTGCAAACCCGAATGTACGCAATGCCAGGGGAGAAACACTTCTACACTTGACTGGTGACCCTGACGCGATCCGCAAGCTGGTGTCGGTCGGCGCTGATATCAACGCCCTAGATCATCAAGGCCACACACCGATGATGGCACACGCACCATATCCTGAGACCGGACCGGACGCGATTTATACACTGTGGACTGAAGGGGCTGATTCGACTATAGAAGGTCATGACGGGGAGACTGTTTTCACGCTTCTTCCCGAAGGTGCGCTCTATGACCAGTTACGGCATACATTGAGCGGTAACAACTAAAACGAGCTTGCGCCGCTACCACGTCAAGGCGACAGACTTTATTTCTCCTCTTCACTTTGAAATGAAGAAATAAAGTCTGTCGTTTTTTTCACGGAAGAAAAAATTAGAAAATTCGAACTGAAGTCTGTCGGGATGCGATGTATTGCTGAGTAACCAAACTCGGTCTGACACGCATTACCCGCGTTATTCGCGTCAAGATCAGATGTCACGCCAGCGCGTCAACACCATTCCATCAGGTGTCGTCGTGTAGATAAGTTCGGCCGGTTCAAACTTAAGCTTCGGTGCTGCTTCCGTGGGCTGGTAGTATCTGATGAGCCAAGCAATGCCGAACCACTGGTACATCTTAGAAGTCAAGGCGGTAAGTCTATCGGTAATCCCCCACCAACCCGCAGTTCGTCACAGACATGGCTGTACTGTACCTCCGTACCCTATTCGGCGCAGCAACCAATTTCCTCTCCGGCAGAATGAGCCCTTCCTGAAGCATCTAGCGGCTGTGGTAGAACCGCTCTCACCCTTGGTAGGACACATGATCACACACAAGCTTCCACCGAACTTTAGAGATCTTGGCGGACATCCCACTGCCAACGGAACCGCAGTAACCCCAGGTCGTATCTTTCGGTCGAGCCAGCTGTCAGGGATGCCAGAGGGCATGGTCCGAGGGCTTGAGGAGCTAGGCATACGGTTCATTTACGACTTTCGTACGGCAGCAGAGCGGGAGCAATACCCCGACGTCCCTATGCCAGGCGTGCAGAATGTATGGCTTGATGTGCTAAGTAATGACCCAGGTTCGCTGGCAGCGATGATGCAGCAGTTGCTACAAGAGCCTCGCAAGTTAAGCCAAGATCTGACGCCAGAAAAGGTGGAAGCGCTATACGGGACCGTTTACGAGAATTTGGTAAGCCTTCCTGGCGCATGTAAGGCTTACGGCGCATTCTTCTCCTCTTTGCTGCAAGACTCTGGCACACCGCGTGTCTTCCACTGCACTGCCGGCAAAGACCGAACCGGTTGGGCAGCGGCGATGCTGCTGCTATTGCTTGGGGTTAGCCATGAGGACGTTTTGGCAGATTACCTGGCGAGCAACGAGCAACTGCTTCAAGGTTATTCCTCAACCATAGAAGCGTTTGTTGCGGCAGGCGGCGATCGGGCAGTTGTGGAAAGTCTGATACGGGCACACCCAGAATATCTAGAAGCCGGCCTCGCTTCGCTAATGCGCACTTACGAGAGCATCTCGAACTATTTTTCTCGCGGCTTGGGTATTAGCCTCGAAGAGCAATCCACTCTGATTTTGGCTTACACGAGCTAGCGCCTGATCTGGTCGCCGCCTGGATAGGGCCTTTGTTTATGGTTCCGTCAGAGGGTAACCCCCCCATTTAGGGCGGTGACGGATTCAAGCGGCCAAAGCCCAAGTTAATGCGGGTGCTTGTGCTAGGTTTGAACCCGAATTGCCCCACCCATTTTATTTCCCCTCGTTAGACATCCGCACCCGCGATGCACAAACGATGCTGGACACGCTTAATACCAAAGGTCCGATGCCCACACCGCTCATGTTGCCTACGTATTTGGTGGCGCGAACATCCACGGGGCGGGCTAACGCTTCGTCTACTCCACCCAGCACCGTGGGTTAAACCAGCGATAGAGCCCCCACTCGTTAACAAAATCTTGGAATTTTGCCGAATAATTAATAAAATCTTGTAACCGTTAATTTTTTCTATGCGGGGTGCCCCTATTATGGCCAACAAAGAAATCGGCTATGGCTACGTAGTGCGCACGGCAATGTATTGCATGTTCCCACCGGGGTCGCCCCTTCAAGTGAGGATCCGGTCACTCATCTGGAATTCGCCCTGAAATATCAGGGGGTCGAACTTGAGGTGATAGGCGCAGCATGCGGACAATTGACGCCAGAACTCGTTCAAGCGCGTCTAGACGCCTCACCCAACGGAAGATACATACGCGTCCTCGCAACACTGTACGAGCGTTTCACTGGGAAGGAACTGCGTGCTAAAGCGCTTACCGCGCCTTACGTCAATCTCTTTGATCCCGACGCTTATATTTGTGGCGCAGTAAATCGACAAAGTAAGTTCCGGGTCAATATGAATGACATTGGAAACGCTGTTCTTTCCCCTGTTATACGTCGTACTCCCACACTAGAGAAACTGCTTTCCCGAGATGTGTTTGCCGATCTGGATGCATTTGTCCAATCCATTGGGGGTATCCAACACTTGGACCGCGCGCTTGGCTGGGCATATCTCGACGAAACGCGTGGCTCGTTTGCTATCGAGCACGAGGCACCTTCGGAAGATAAGGCCAGGCGCTTTGTGCAGATATTGCATGCTGCACATGAGGGTCGCGCGTTGACTGAAGAATATCTGGCCGAGTTGCAGCGAAGTACCATAACGAATCCCTATTTAGAGGCATTCACTTTTCGTCATGAGCAGAATTGGTTACAGCAAGGCGGTCGGTTGCGAGCGTCCTCTGTAACGTATTTGCCGCCACCGCCTGATCAAGCCCGGGTGATGATGGAAGCCTTGATGGATTTTGCCAATGCAGGCGACTCCATTGCCCCGTTGGTGAAAGCGTTTCTGGTTTCTTTCGCTTTTGTTTATATCCATCCGTTCATGGACGGTAATGGCCGCATATCTCGGTTTCTGGTTCACCATAGCCTGTGTCGATCCGGCAAACTTGAGCAGGGCTTGATTCTGCCGATCTCCGTGGCCATGTCACATCATGAGTCAGACTATTTGACTGCACTTCAAAGCGTCTCCAAGGCGATCAGGGAGCTTTGGGATGTGACTGTACTCGATGATGATCATATCGATGCCACATTCATCGGCAGCGCCAATCCGTATTGTTATTGGGACGCTACCGAGGCAATAGAGTTTGGCGTGCGCATGACACACTACGCGTTGGACACGTCCTTGATTAAAGAGGCCGATTATTTAAAGCGCTTTGATGCCGTATATGACCGAATTAATGCGCGGTATGACGTTCAGGGAAAAGATCTCAGCGCGCTGATCCGTATGGCACATAGCCACGACGGAAAACTCTCACTAAACAGGCGCAAGCAGTATCTTTACCGCGTTCCTTCTTCCGTATTAGACGCCATTGAAAACGAGGTGCAAACGCTCTTCTTTGGCGATGACAATATTGAGGAGTGACGTCAAAACAAAGTGGCCCCCCACACCCCTACTCTACCGTCACACTCTTAGCCAAGTTACGCGGCTTATCAACATCCGTACCCCTGGCGCAAGCAGTGTGGTAGGCCAGTAACTGCAGCGGAATCGTATGCAGAATAGGTGACAGAATGCCGTAGTACTCGGGCATGCGGATCACGTGCATGCCTTCGCTGCCGTTGATGCGGGTGTCGGCGTCGGCAAACACATACAGCTCGCCGCCACGTGCGCGCACTTCCTGCATATTAGACTTCAGCTTTTCCAGCAGTTCGTCACGCGGCGCGATGGTCACCACGGGCATGTGTTCGGTCACCAGTGCCAGCGGGCCATGCTTGAGTTCGCCGGCCGGGTAGGCTTCGGCGTGGATATAGCTGATTTCTTTAAGCTTGAGGGCGCCTTCGAGGGCAATGGGGTAATGCATGCCACGGCCCAGGAACAGGGCGTTCTCTTTCGAGGCAAAGCGGTCAGCCCAGGCCATGATTTGCGGTTCCAACGCCAAGACTGCGCCTATGGCTACCGGCAGGTGGCGCAGGGCTTTCAGGTATTCGGCTTCTTTTTCTTCGCTAAGGTGGCCTTTAACCTGGGCCAAAGCCAAGGTAAGCAAGAACAATGCCGTCAATTGCGTGGTGAAGGCCTTGGTCGAAGCCACGCCGATTTCAACACCCGCACGCGTAATGTAGGCCAGCTTGCATTCGCGCACCATGGCGCTGGTGGCGACGTTGCAGATGGTTAGGGTGTGAGGCATGCCCAGGCCACGCGCATGCTTAAGCGCGGCCAGGGTATCGGCGGTTTCGCCAGACTGCGAAATCGTAACGATCAGGGTGCGCGGGTCGGAGACGCTTTCGCGGTAGCGGTACTCGCTGGCGATTTCTACATTAACGGGCACACGAGCGACGGCTTCTATCCAATAGCGGGCGGTAAGGCCGGCATAGTAGCTGGTGCCGCAAGCCAGGATCAGCACGCGGTCGATTTCGTTGAAGATTTTGTAGGCTTGGTCGCCAAACAGCTCGGGGGAAATGCTTTCGATGTCTTGCAGGGTATCGCCCACTGCGCGAGGCTGCTCGAAGATTTCCTTTTGCATGTAATGGCGGTAGGGGCCCAGATCGGCGGCGGCGCTATGCAGGTGCACGGTATGCACTTCACGCTCTACCGGTGCGCCTTGGGCGTCTACCAACCACACACGAGACAATTGAAGATCGGCAACGTCACCATCTTCAAGGTAGATGATTTGGTCGGTGGTGCCTGCCAAGGCCAGGGCATCGGAGGCCAGGAAGTTTTCGTTGTCGCCCAAGCCCACCACCAGCGGCGAACCGTGACGTGCGCCCACCACACGGTGGGGTTCGTCGCGGCAGAACACGGCAATGGCGTAGGCGCCTTCCAGGCGGCGCACCGCACGACGCACGGCGTCGAAGAGGTCGTCTTCGTAAAGGTGATCTACCAAGTGAGCGATGACTTCGGTATCGGTTTGGCTTTCGAAGACATAACCGGCCTGCTGCAGCTCGGCGCGCAGTTCGTCGTGGTTTTCGATAATGCCGTTATGCACCAAAGCAATACGCGGGTCTTGGGGGTTTTTACCGGAGAAATGCGGATGTGCATTATGGGTGGCTGGGGCCCCATGAGTGGCCCAACGCGTGTGAGCAATACCCGTGAAGCCTTGAAGGCCAGATTGCTGGATTTCACGTTCGAGTTCGGCAACACGCTGTGTGCTGCGCGAGCGCTGCACACGCCCATCGGCATGCACGGCTACGCCGCAGGAATCATAACCACGGTATTCCAGGCGCTTGAGGCCTTCGAGCAAAATAGGGGTGATGTTACGTTGCGCGACGGCGCCGACAATTCCACACATACGATGAACTCCATCTAACAAGGCCAGCTAATGACCAGATGTGCTCATTGTGCGCAAAACCAAGAAAAATTAAATTTTATTTTTCCGCATCAATTGAATTTAAATTTCATTGTTACATTGACATGAAATTTAAATTCATATTTAATTATCTTTTGTTTTTAAAACACGCAACATGTCTCACCCCGCCCTAGATGAGTTGGACGTACGCATACTTGCCCAGTTGCAGGCCGATAGCAGTCTCAGCAATCTGCAGTTGGCCGAACGGGTGCATGCCTCTGCCCCCACCTGCCTTAGGCGCGTACAGCGGCTGCGCGAGCAAGGCTTTATTCAAAAAGAAGTGGCCATCCTAGACCCTCAAAAGCTGGGAAGCTGCCTGACTGCCATCATAGAAGTCACTCTTGAGCGCCAAGGGGCTGAACACTTGGCGGCTTTCGAACAGCATGTTGCGCAAGAAACCGAAATTACCCAGTGCTACCGGGTTTCAAGTGGCCCCGATTTTGTGCTGATTGCTTCGGTCACCGACATGCCCGCCTACCATGCACTGGCGCATAGAGCGCTTACCGCACAACGCAATGTACGCAATGTACGCAGCTTTTTTACGGTTTACCGCAGCAAGTTCGAGACACGGCTGCCGCTGCCCGAACCCGAGCGCGGCAGTCGTTAACGGCGCATGCGCACGAGATTAACGGTTAGGGCGCCATTGCCGCAAACCTTATCCGGGAAACCCCACCGAGGGCTCATCGAGCGGCCATGACGTCAACACCACGTCAGCGGCTGCCGTGTCGGCGATTTGAGCCAGGCGGCGCGATTCGCTGAGCACCCTCTTTGCGTAGCCGCGAGAGCTGCCCGAGTATTTGGCCAAAGCCTTGGTCAAGTCGCCCTTCGCCGCTTCCAGATATTCTTCCAGAATGTCGGCGCCCACGCGAACATTGACGACCGGATCGAACAACGACTCAGACGCTCGCAATTTTTCGCGATGCCAGCGCCGAACCACCTGCATCAACCCTTGCGCGCCGTAGCGGCTTTGCACCTTGGGCTGGAAGGTGCTTTCCCGGTACATGATGGCGATCAGAAGCTCCGGACTGAACCCGTCGCGCCGGCTGGCCTCGGCCCAGGCCAAGTGCACGTACTGCTTTACGGCCTGGGGAGACTTGCGCAGTTTCTCGGCAAGGTATTCCACCTGCGCCTGCTTGCGGGCGTCATCGATAATGGAGTCCAGGTCTTGTATGTGCTCCAGGTCGATTTCCACCGCTGGCTCTTTGCGCTCGGGCGTCAGCCGTATCGACGCCGGACGCACCAGGCCCAGCAAGTGAGGGCTGGGTTCGAGCACGGCAAGCTGGCTGGACGCCAGGGAAGCCAAGTCGCGTGCGGGCTCGCCGGCCCAGGCATTGGGTAGAACAAGCAGGCTGCCGGCAAGACAAAGCGCGGCAGGCAATACAGCGGTTCGGTTCCAGATCAGTTGATGAAGCGGCTCAAGGCGCCGCAATAAATTCTTCTTGGCAATCATCGGCCTTGTATCCCAATTACCCGCACGCGCAGGAGAACGCTCCCGAAAGCTCAGGTTGCTTGGGTTCAATATAGGTAGTGAAGGGCCTTGATGCCGCATGAGGCCGATCACGTGCTGGAGGTTTCTACATGCAACGACGCCTGGGGCGCCGCCTTTTCCACCAGAACCTTAACACCTAAAACATTTGCTCAACGCAAAAAAATGTAAATCCAAATGACGAAGGCTATACGTTCAGCTTGATACGGCTCAGCGCCTTACAGTCTGATTCATCAATTGGCATCATTACAATTTTTCATTATTTGCTGCATGAAGAACCAACGTCATCAACCATACTGGGTTCTCGCCATCGCTCATCATAGAAGTCTCTCTTGAGCGCCAAGGGGCTGAGCACTTGGCAGCCTTCGAGCAGCATGTCGCAAACGAGGCCGAGCGCGGCAGCCGTTAACGGCGCAGGCGCACGAGGTTAACGGTTAAAGCACCCGCGCCACAACAAATGGCAGCCGCCATGCCCCACTCCGGGCCGTTGGAATCGCTTAAACTCAGTGCGATGCCCACCAAGGCCATGCCGAAGCTTTGCCCGAAAACCCGGGTAACGGCTTGCAAGCCCCCTGCCGCCCCGCTGCGCTGGCGCGGCGCCCCTATCAGCAGCGCCCGATTATTGGGGGTTTGAAAGAAACCAAAACCCGCGCCCCCCAGCAGCATGATGAAGGCGTAAGGCCAAAGCCCGCCATTGTCACCCACAACGATGGCCAGTATCAGGCCCAAGGTCATGGTGCCGCCGCCCACGGCGCAAAGCAGTTCTACGCCATGCCGGTCTGACAAATACCCCGCCAACGGCGCCATGGACATCGTACCCAGCGCCCACAAGCCCATCAACACGCCCACTTGCCCATAGGTGTACTGACGCACCTCAAGAAAATAAAAAGGCATGGCGACAAAGGCGCCGGTAAGGGTGGCAAAAGAAAGCGCCGAGGCTGCGACAGCAAACGCTACGGAAGGGACCGCCAGTAGATCTACCGGCACCAGTGGCGCGGCCTGCCCACGCGACCAGCGCAGCAATACCACAGCGGCCAAGGCACCGACCGCCAAACATGCCAAGCCCACCCAGAACATAGAGGCGACGATATCCATACCCAACACGACTAGGCCGAACATGGCCATGCTGAGCAGGCAGGCCCACCAATCGAAGGGCCTGCGCACACGCGTACCATCGGGTAAATAATGAGCCCCCAACAAGCAAACCGCACTGAGCGGCACCTGCAAAATAAACAGCCATCGCCAGGAGACGGCTTGCAGGATGAAAGCCCCTATAACGGGTCCCAGCACCGCAACACTACCCACCACAACCGCGTTCAAGCTGATGCCCATGCCCAACATGCGCGTAGGGAAAATATTACGCAGTAAGCCGCCCACCAGGCACATGAGCATGGAAGTCCCTATGCCCAGTGCGACACGCGAGGCGATAAGCGTCGGGAACGTAGACGACAAAGCGCATGCCACGCCCGCAGCAATGCAGATGACCATGCCGCCACGAAACATGTTCTGGTAACCCACACGCTCTAAGGCTGCCGTGAGCGGCAGCAAGGTCATGACGATGGTTAGGCTATACGCCACTGTTACCCACACCACTCTGCCTGAGCTGATTCCCAGATCGTGAGCGATAGTGGGCAGGGCCACGCTGGTCATGCTGCCATCGAGCACGGCGACAATCATGCCTAAATACATGACTGCCATTGCCCAATGGCGGCGCGGCAGCGGCAGGCCGTCTGCCGGTTGGGTCATGCCTAGCCTTTTTTGACGGGACGCTTCCAGCCAGGGACTACGTCTTGCTTAGCGCGTGACAAAGAAAGCTGCCCGGCGGGGGCGTCTTTGGTGAGCGTGGTGCCGGCGCCGATAGTGGCACCTTCTCCCACGGTAACCGGAGCCACCAATTGGGTGTCGGAACCAATGAAGGCGTCGTCCTCGATGACGGTGCGATGTTTATTGACGCCATCGTAATTGCACGTAATGGTGCCCGCGCCAATATTGACCCGTTGGCCGATCTGGGCATCGCCGATATACGCCAAGTGATTGGCCTTGCTGCCTGTCCCCAGGCGGCTTTGTTTGATTTCGACAAAATTACCCACGTGTGCGCTATCACCGATATCGGCCCCTGGACGCAGACGTGCATACGGCCCGATGCGGGCTTCGGCCCCCACAACAGCCTGCTGCACATGACTGAAAGCCTCGATACGCGTACCCGCGCCTATGCTGGCCTGGCGCACGACACAATGCGCGCCTATGCTGACGCCGTCAGCCAGCACGACATCGCCCTCGAATACGCAGCCGACGTCGATGAAAACGTCGCGCCCGCATTGCAAGGTGCCGCGCAAATCAAAACGAGCCGGGTCAGCCAAGGTAACCCCTTGCTCGAGCAAGCGGCGGGCTTGCTCGCCCTGCCAGATGCGCTCAAGCTGGGCCTGCTGCAAACGGCTGTTGACGCCCAGGGTTTCCCAAGCAGCCTGAGCATGGGCAGCCTGAACCGGGACTTGATCGGCCACGGCCATGCCGATGATGTCGGTGAGGTAGTACTCGCCTTGCGCGTTGTCGTTGCTAAGACGGGACAGCCAATCGATAAGCTTAGCGGTGGGTGCTGCCAAAATACCGGTGTTGACCTCTTGGATGGCTCGCTCTTGCTCGGAGGCATCTTTGTGTTCGACGATGCGCAGCACTCGCCCTTGCTCATCGCGCACAATGCGACCATAACCTGTGGGGTCGGCAAGGTTTTCCGTTAGCAGGCTGACACCGTTTTCACGCGCCTGAAGCAGATTTTGCAGCGAAGCGGTTTGAACCAGGGGAACGTCGCCATACAACACCAGCGTAGTACCCGCGCCATCGGCGCCAGACTGCAACTGGGGTACAGCCTGAGCGACGGCATGGCCGGTGCCCAACTGCTGAGCCTGCTCAACAAAAACAAGATCGGTCTCGGCGGCAAAAGCCTGACGCACTTGATCGCCACCATGGCCCACGACCACAACAATACGGCTGGGCGAGAGACGCCGAGCGTTGTCTAGTACATGAGCCAACATGGATTTACCCGCCAGGGGATGTAAGACCTTGGGCAGGTCGGACTGCATGCGTTTGCCTTGTCCGGCCGCCAACACAACAATATTAAGCATAGAGAAAACGGAAAAGTAATTAGAAAAGGGCCATGCCTGCGGGGCACCCGCCCACCTTACATATAGTTAGCGATGCTAAGACGAGCGCGTTTTAGTGGGCGCGGCGCGTTTGCGCGGCGCTTTTTTGGCGGTCGACTTAGCCGCGGGTTTAGCCTTTGGCTTATCGTCGTGACCGGGGCTGGCCTGGGGCGGCATGCTGGCCGCTGTGGCCGTAGCCAGGCTCTCGAACTGCTGCTGCAACATGTTCCACCAAGCTTGGGCAGCCTCGGTTAAAGGCTCGGCTGCTTGGGCGGCAGCGTCTTTTGAGGTGTCTTCGGGGGCGCTGCCTGCTGTGTCGTTACCCCGAGCCGGCTTGATCTTGGCCTGCCCCGAGGGCTTGATGCCCAGCGCGACGTCTAGCGGCGAAGGCGCACTGGCGCTTTCGGGGGAAAAACCCATATAAGACTTGAGCGTGCTAAGCGTAGCGCGCTGCACTTCTAGGGCTTGAATGGAACTGGAGAGCATGGACAGGTTCAACCTGAGCCAGCTTTCGACAGCCCGCATATCGGCAATGCGGCGGTCGAGCTCTTCGGTCGTCATGGGGCTGGCTGCCATCGGCTGCTGAAATAAGCCACCACCCGCGCTGACGTTTTGCCAAGCTTGCCGCATCATTTCCATGCTGGCCAGCAAAGGGTTCTGGTCGGTGACCCCGTGACCAAAGCCGGGCAGTACAAATGGATTGCCGTGCTGTGTATTCATGGAGGCTCCTTGTATCAGTAGCGAATTAGCCGGAAGAGACTTCGAACAATACTATACTCGCCTGCGGTGTCGACTAGACCCGCCCCTTTATATTTAGCGCAACAAACTGTCTAGAATCACCCATTCGGCCTCTACCGTGAAAGCGTCGGTTTTCAGGAGCTCCCACAGAGTGTCCATATCGGCGGTTTGGAAAGCGTCTACCTCGCCATCGAGGTTACGAGGCGTTACCCCTTCGGGCAGCACGCAATCGCTGACCAAAGCATCTTCTACCTGATAACCCTCGGGTAAACGTTTATGCAAACGTGAAACCAGGCGCAGCGGCGTACGCGGCAGCAGCAAATCGGCTTCCAGCCCTGCTTCTTCGTGGCTTTCGCGCAGCAAGGAGTCTTCCAGCGTTTCACCGGCGGCGGCAAGCCCCCCAGCCAGGGTGTCCCACATGCCTGGGTCAGTGGACTTGGTCGAGGCGCGCAGTGCTATCCACAACTCGCCCTTGGGCGTCCAGGCATTCAGGTGTACCGCACGGGTCAATAGACCCAGCGGCCTGAAGGCCCCGCGTTCCATGCAACCAAGATGGCTACCTTCGCCCACCACATCGAGTAGTTCGTCGCGCCAACTGCGCAGACAACCTGCGTCTTGGAGCGTTTGCGCAACTTGAGCCAGCATGGCGTCGACCCCGCCGCCTTTAGCCTGCGGCGCCAAGGTGACCGATTCGTAATGGATGGAAACGCCCGCCAAACCCGCCATGGCTTGCGCGGCACGCGGCATCACCCAGCCCGCGACCCGCCCTTGAATGACCAGCGGGCGCGCACGCGCAGGCGGCAATTGCTGAATGCGGGGAATAAGACGAGCTTTGCGGATTTCGAGATCCGCTCGGAGCGAATGAGCCAATTCCAGTTTCATGTGCGCATTGTAAAACGAGCCGCATATAGGCACACTAGGCATCAACCTGGCTCAGGAACCATGCCTAGATCAGGTTGGCTATAATTCGCGAGTTAATTTGGAAGAAACAACCATGAGCAGGCAACGGCTGAGGTGTCCTCGCACCGCCAACCCAAGCCTGCCGTCCAATCACAGCAAGTCGTACACACGCTTTTCCGGCTTGGCTCGACCTAGCCTGCAAGCGTAGTCAGGTTTGCATCGTATTTCGAGGTCAGCATGAAGAAGGTGAGAGGGGTACTAGGAGCAAGCACGCTGCTGCTGACTGGCGCAGCCGCCGCACAGGTGGGTAACATGCCCGGCGGCCCACGCGTCAATCAGCTCAACCTGCCGGAAGGGGTGTCTGTCATCGCACAAGACATCGCTTGGTTGCATTGGATGATGCTCATCATCTGTACCATCATTTTCGTTGGCGTCTTCGGCGTCATGTTCTATTCCATCATTCGGCACCGCAAGTCCCGTGGTTACAAGGCTTCGCAGTTCCATGAGCACCTAGGCGTCGAAGTCGCCTGGACAGTGATTCCTTTCCTTATCGTCATCGGTATGGCCTTACCCGCCACGCGCACGGTGGTGGCCATGAAAGACACGTCCAATTCCGACCTTACCGTCAAGGCTGTGGGTTACCAATGGAAATGGGGCTACGAATATCTTGATGGTGCCGCCAAAGACGTCAAGTTCTTGTCTACGCTGTCTACGCCCCACAGCCAGATCATGGGCACTGAACCGCGCACCGACCTTTACCTGATGGAAGTCGACAACCCCCTGGTTGTCCCCGTCGACAAAAAAGTCCGTGTCGTCGTCACTTCCGCCGACGTCATCCACTCCTGGATGGTGCCCGACCTGGGCGTCAAACAAGACGCCATCCCCGGCTTCCTGCGCGACATCTGGTTCCGCGCTCAAAAGGTCGGCACCTACCGTGGTCAGTGCGCCGAGCTTTGCGGCAAAGACCACGCCTTCATGCCTATTGTCGTCGAGGTTCTCAGCCAGGAAGACTACGACGCCTGGGCCGCCGAGCAGCGCCAAGCCATGGCTGCCGCCGCCGACGACCCCAACAAGGAATGGACAGCCGAAGAGCTCATCGCCCGTGGCGAAAAAGTCTACGCGGCCAACTGCGTGGCCTGCCACCAGGCTTCGGGCAAGGGCATGCCGCCCACATTCCCTGCGCTTGATGGTGACGAAAAAATCGTGCTTGGCCCCAAAGATCCCCAAATCGACATCGTGCTCGACGGTGTGGCGGGTACGGCCATGGCTCCTTTCCGCGATCGCATGAGCGATACCGAGATCGCAGCTGTCATCACCTACACGCGTAATGCCTGGAGTAACGCCGGCAAGGGTAGCGACCCCGTCGTACAGCCCTCCGACGTCAGCGCCAAGCGTTGAACGACCGCATGACCATCACGCATACCACCGTTTTCATCGCAGCCGCCCGAAGCGGCGGCGCGATACAGTAGGAAGGAGTCCGACATGAGCAGTATTGCTGCCGATCACGTCCCCGCCCAGCACGGCCACGACGATCACGCCCACGGCCCACAAAAAGGCTGGCGCCGTTGGCTGTTCGCCACCAACCACAAAGACATCGGGACGATGTATCTCATCTTCTCGTTCATGATGCTGCTGGAAGGCGGCACTCTGGCGCTGCTGCTGCGTACCGAGCTGTTCGAGCCCGGTCTGCAGTTTTTCCAGCCCGACCTGTTTAACCAGTTCACCACCATGCACGGCATCATCATGGTGTTCGGTGCGATCATGCCGGCCTTCGTGGGCTTCGCCAACTGGATGATTCCGCTGCAAATCGGCGCATCCGACATGGCGTTCGCGCGCATGAACAACTTCAGCTTCTGGCTGCTGCCTGTGGGCGCCATCCTGCTGACAACGTCGTTCTTCATGCCAGGCGGCGCCACCGCAGCGGGCTGGACACTGTACGCACCGCTGTCGCAGCAAATGGGTCCCGGCATGGATTTTGCCATCCTGGCCATCCACATCCTGGGCGCGTCGTCCATCATGGGGGCCATCAACATCGTTGTCACCGTCCTGGGCATGCGCGCCCCCGGCATGACGCTGATGAAGATGCCGCTGTTCTGCTGGACGTGGCTGATTACCGCCTACCTGCTGATTGCCGTCATGCCCGTGCTGGCCGCCGCCGTTACCATGCTGCTCACCGACCGTCACTTCGGTACCGCGTTCTTCAACGCAGCCGCAGGCGGCGACCCGGTCCTGTACCAGCACGTGTTCTGGTTCTTCGGTCACCCCGAGGTCTACATCATGATTCTGCCGGCCTTCGGCATCGTGTCCGCCATCGTGCCTGCGTTCTCGCGCAAGCCGCTGTTTGGCTACGCATCCATGGTGTACGCCACAGCCGCCATCGCCATTCTTTCCTTCCTGGTGTGGGCGCACCACATGTTCGCCACCGGCATGCCGGTCACCGGCCAGCTGTACTTCATGTACGCCACCATGCTTATTTCCATACCCACCGGTGTGAAAATATTCAACTGGGTGGCCACCATGTGGCGTGGTTCGCTTAGTTTTGAAACCCCCATGCTGTTCGCGATCGGCTTTATCTTCGTGTTCACCGTGGGCGGCTTCACCGGCCTGATCCTGGCTGTTGCCCCCATCGACATCGCCGTTCACGACACCTACTACGTAGTGGCCCACTTCCATTACGTGCTGGTGGCCGGCTCGCTGTTCGCGCTGTTTGGCGGGGCCTACTACTGGCTACCCAAATGGACAGGCCGGATGTACGACGAACGCCTGGGCAAACTCCACTTCTGGTCCAGCCTGATCTCGTTCAACATCACGTTCTTCCCCATGCACTTCCTGGGCTTGGCCGGCATGCCGCGTCGTTATGCCGATTACGCCCTGCAGTTCACCGACTTCCACCAAATCGCCACGATTGGCGCATTCTGGTTCGGTCTGTCGCAACTGATCTTCCTGTATGTCGTGCTCAAGGCTTACTCGGGCCGTGGCGAACCCGCCCCCGCCAAGCCCTGGGAAGGCGCTGAAGGCCTGGAATGGACGGTGCCATCGCCCGCTCCGTTCCACACCTTCGAAGAGCCACCAGTCGTTAAATAAACGGGAACGCCAATCCATGACCACCCCTCAGCAACGCCGCCGCAACCGTCTTATGGGCATTATTTTGGCCATCGTAGTAGTGGCCATCTATGTCTGGATATTCGTGCGCGGCAGCGAATTGCTGAACTAAAGAATTACGCCATGTCCGACGATATCCGCGAACTCGCTCAACGCAAGCTGAATTTCTTCCAGACGCTCAAAGCCGTCTTGTGGGGGTTCTTCGGCGTGCGCAAGGGCAAAGGCTACCAGCAAGACATCAGCCAACTGAATCCAGTGCACCTGATCATTGCCGCTATTCTTGCCACTGTACTGTTTGTTGTCGGCCTGGTTCTGATTGCCCAATGGTTCGTAGGGCAAGCGGTAAGCTGATTCAGGTTTTCGTAGTCCCGCTGTTTCTAATACGCCCGGCCCGGCCGGCATCTATAACAAAGACATCTGTAGGAGAGCACCATGAGCGCAAGTCATTCGGCTCACGGCAACGAAGCACCGTACTATTACGTGCCCCACGATTCCGCGCACCCTGTTCGCGCCAGCGTCTCTCTGCTGGCCGTATTGCTGGGCGCCGCATTCTGGCTCAATGGCTATCAAGCGGGCTTCTGGGCCTTCCTGGTAGGCATCGCGGCTTTGTTTGTCGTGTTGTACAGGTGGTTCGGCGATGCCATTCGAGAATCGGAAAGCGGCCTGAACAGCAAACGCGTGGACAACGCCTATCGCTGGAGCATGGCTTGGTTCATTTTCTCCGAGGTCATGTTCTTTGCGGCCTTCTTCGGCGCATTGTGGTACATCCGCACCATCTCTACCCCGCTGCTTTCCAATATGGAGCACCAGGCGCTGTTGTGGCCTTCGTTCACCGGTAGCTGGCCCAACTTTGGCCCTGCCAACATAGTCGAACCCTTCGAGGCCATGGGCCCCTTCTGGTTGCCCACGATCAACACGGCCCTGCTGCTTACCTCGGGCCTGACGCTGACCATTGCCCACCATGCGCTGCGCGCAGCGCATCGCAACAAGGCCATCTTCTGGTTGCTGGCCACGGTTATTCTGGGTTTTGTGTTCGTGTTCTGTCAGGCCTACGAGTACTACCATGCCTACACCGACCTGAACCTGCGCTTTGACTCCGGCGCCTTCGGCTCGCTGTTCTACATGCTCACGGGCTTCCACGGTTTCCACGTGATTCTTGGTGCCTCCATGCTCACGGTGATCATGTTCCGCATGATTCGCGGCCACTTCACAGCCGATCATCATTTCGGTTTTGAGGGTGCCGCCTGGTATTGGCACTTTGTAGACGTGGTGTGGCTGGGCTTGTACCTGTTCGTGTACTGGTTCTAAACCGCACTCAGCACCACAAACAAAGGCCGACTGCTCATGCAGCCGGCCTTTTTGTTAACGATGCAGCCAATATCAGCGCGGGCGTATGCCCGAGGCTTCTATCCAACCCAGGCTGTGCGCCAGCAACACCAATAGAAACAGCGCTATAGACAGCCCTACGCGCCAGGTCAAGGCATTCGCGGTACGATTGGTCTTGCCCTTATCGCGCATCAGGAACACCAGGGCGCAAGCCAGACTGCCCAGGATACCCAGCATTGCCAGCATTACCACGTAGCCCATGAACACCCCTAAAAAAATTCACTTTTGCCTAGCCGAGAGCTTACCGTTGGGCTCGCGACAACAACGCTTTCCATTATCGCAGACATGGCTTCACCGTCGCTGAATCTGCGTAACCTGCTGGCGCTGCTACTGCTGCTTGCCCTTATCGTGCTGTGCGTTTCATTAGGGCGCTGGCAACTGGACCGCGCCGCAGAGCGCGAGGGTATTGCGCGTGCCATAGCGGCAGAGCGCCATGGGCCGCCTGTGCGACTGTCAGCCGCAGTCTCGACTGATGAACTGCGCGAATGGCGGCCCGCCATAGCCGAGGGACATTGGCTGAATGAGTATTCCGTCTTGCTGGACAATCGCAACCAAGACGGGCGACCCGGCATGTGGTTGGCTACGCCGCTGCGCCTGGACGACGGTTCGGATCAAGCCGTGCTGGTATTGCGCGGCTGGCTGGTTCGCCCCATGGGCCAGGAAACACCGGGTTTGCCTGAGGCCTCAACGGCACGACAAGAAGTGTCGGGGCAGCTACGTGCGCACGTACCGCAGCTGTACGAAATCTGGCAGCGCAGCGGGCAAGACAGCAGCGCCTTGCCACTGGAATGGGGAGCAGCCCAGCCCCCCTTGGTACAGAATCTGGATCTCGCGCGCTTAGAACGCGCAACTGGCTTAAAATTGCTCCCGATCGTGTTAGAGCAGACAGGCGGTGCACCGCCCGGCGATACGCTTAAGCGCGAATGGCCGACTCCTTCACTGGATGCGGACAAGAATCGCGGCTATGCCCTTCAGTGGTTTGGTTTCGCCGTTATTGCAGGCGTCGCTGCCCTACTGTTGTTATGGCGATGGTTCAGGCCACGCCGCGCCGCCAAGCCAAGTTGACGACAGGCGGCATGCCCCAACGGCATCCACCGCAAGCCCCGCATACTTACCTCTTGCATAGAGACCTCGTTTCAAGGACCCACCGTGGCAAGTCCCTCTCATTCCGCAGCACCCGCACGCAAACGCTCTCTTCTACCTGTGGTGGGCGTGCTGGTCGTGTGTTTGGCCCCTTTGCTACTGGCGTTTCTGGCTTATTTTCTGCCAGACACTTTTTTCAGGCCGGAAGGTTCGAGCAACTACGGCACACTTATCGAACCCCAGCGGCCCGTGCCCGCTGCCGAGGCCTTGGGTCTGGCAACCCTGGACGGCGAGCCCTTCGATTTGAAGAGCCTGGCAGGCAAATGGGTGTTGGCCACTGCGGACGTAGCCGAATGCCCCGAATCCTGTGCCACCAAACTTTTCATCTTGCGTAACTCTCACGCCACGCAGGGCAAAAACGTAGACCGCCTGCGTCGCGTCTGGTTCGTGCTCGACGATGGGCCCGTCCCCGAGAAGGTCTTGGAGGCCTATCAGGGCGCCGTCATGGTAAGAGTTGACCCGAGCAAACTGGCGGCTTTCGTCGCCCCCGACGCCTCGCCTGCCGATTTACAGCAAGCTTTGCGCGAGCCCATGTGGATTATCGATCCCCTGGGCAATCTGATGATGTCTTATTCCACCGACTCCGACCCTATGCGCGTGCGTAAAGACATCAGCAAGCTCCTGTTCAATTCTCGTATCGGTTAGGCCATTTATGTTGGAACGCATACGCGCGCGCTATCGCAAGCTGGTTTTCTTTACCTGGTTCCTGACGCTGGACCTGATCATGTTTGGCGCTTTCGTGCGCCTGACGGACTCGGGCTTGGGCTGCCCGGATTGGCCCGGTTGCTACGGCAAGCTGTCGCCCATCGGGGCGGCGCACCATATTCGCGAGGCCTACGAGACCATGCCTTTTGGGCCGGTCAGTTTCCCCAAGGCCTGGATAGAGATGATTCACCGTTATGTGGGCTCTTTGCTGGGTCTGCTGATCATCTTTATCGTCATCATGGCCTGGCGCCACCGCAAGGTGTTGAGCCATAGCCCCAAGCTGGCCATCTTTACGCTGTTTGCCGTATGCCTGCAAGGTGCTTTTGGCGCCTGGACAGTCACCATGCAGCTGATGCCTATTATCGTGACCTCACACCTCTTGGGCGGCATGGGCTTGCTGGCACTGATGACCTGGCTGGCCGCACGCGAGAAATCGCACGCGCCTATCCCGGCTGAGGCAAAGCGTTGGCAACCTTGGGTCGCTGTGGGTTTGGCCTTGCTGTTCGTCCAAATCGCATTGGGCGGTTGGGTCAGCACCAACTACGCCGCCTTGGCCTGTATGGATTTCCCCACCTGCCAAGGGCAGTGGGTGCCCACCATGGACATGCACGGCGGTTTTTCGCTGATCCGCGGGCTGGGGGAATTACCCTCAGGCGAGGCTATCTCGCAGCATGCGCTGGTTGCCATCCATTGGGTACACCGCAACTTTGCCTTCCTGATATTTGCCTATCTGGGGGTGTTGGGCTGGAAACTGCGAGCCTATGAAGGCGTGCGCACCCCCGCTACGCTGTTGTTGCTCCTGTTGCTGGCTCAACTTCTGACCGGCCTCACCACCATCTTTTTCCAATGGCCGCTGCTGATCGCCGTTTTGCATAATGGCGGTGCTGCGGGTCTGACGCTATTTTGCGTCACGCTGCTGGTGCGCCTGCATCGTAGCGGCCAAGCTAAAATAGGTCTATGAGCAGTCTTTCCGCCACCCCCTCCGTTTCGCTTTGGCGCCAATACATGGTGCTGACCAAGCCGCGCGTCACGCAGCTGGCCGTGTTCTGTGCCGTCATCGGCATGTTTCTGGCCAGCCCCGGCTTGCCAGACCTAGGCTTGGTTGTTGCCGCCACGGTGGGCATCTGGTTGATGGCTGCGGCTGCCTTCGCCATTAACTGCCTGATAGAACAAGAAGTCGACGCCAAGATGGCGCGCACCGCCCGCCGCGCCACCGCACAAGGCACGATTTCCAATACCCAGGTGTTGGCGGGTTCGGGCCTGCTGGGTGGCTTGGGCATGCTGATTCTGTACCACTGGGTCAACCCCCTGACCATGTGGCTGACTTTTGCCACCTTTGTGGGCTACGCCGTCATTTACACGGTGCTGCTCAAGCCACGCACCCCACAGAATATTGTCATAGGTGGGCTGTCAGGGGCCATGCCACCGGCGCTGGGCTGGGCGGCGGTGGCCGATGCCGTACCAGCGGAAGCCTGGCTATTGGTGCTGATCATCTTCATCTGGACGCCTCCGCATTTCTGGGCACTGGCCTTGTACCGTAATACCGATTACGCAAAGTCGGGCTTGCCCATGCTGCCCATTACCCATGGCGGCCCTTTTACCCGACTGCATATTTTGCTTTACAGCTTTGCGCTGTTCGCCTCCAGCCTGCTGCCGTTCGTCATTCGCATGAACGGCATTCCTTACCTGATTGCCGCCTGCCTGCTTAGCGGTCGCTTTTTATGGTTGGCCTGGCAACTCTACCGCGAGTACAGCGACGCTCTGGCGCGCAAGCTGTTTTTCTTCTCCATCGTGTACCTAGGCTTGCTTTTTGCAGCTTTGCTGATTGACCATTGGATCAGTCTGATCTGAACGACCTGCGGTAAGCAGCGGCTACCATGCGTCACCAATTCGCTCCATGGTCAGGGAAAACCCCTGGTTTTTGACACAAGCACGCTATACTTTGCGCCTTTCGTGTGGGAAGACTCTGGTGTCAGCCGAGTCGCCTCATTTGATCTACGCCTAGGAAAATTTTATGAAAAAAAGCGTGGTTGGTACGGTTGCTATCGTCCTTGTCGCCGGTGTTTGGCTGGGTACCACTTGGTACACCGGAACAAAACTGGAATCTGAATCGGCTGAGCGCATTGCGCTGGCCAACGCACAACTCGCTCAATTAGACCCTGAAAGCGATCTGGTCCTAAGCCAGGTTTCTTTTGAGCGTGGATTCTTCAGCAGCCATGCAAGATATGCCCTGACAGTTGCCGACAAAGGGGCTGAACCCGATCTTCGTCTGGAGTTCGATAACGTCTACGAACATGGCCCCTTCCCCGCCTCCGCCTTGAAACAAGGTCAGCTCTTACCGCAGCTGGCTTTTGTGCGTAGCGAGTTGGCCAACACCGCCGACGGCCAAGCATGGTTTGAGCTCGCCAAAGGTAAAGCGCCTTTACTCAGTGAAGTTCTGCTGTCTTACGGTGGCAACGCCAAGTTTGATGTGCGCTTTGCCCCGCTGGAAATGGCGTCGGAAGAACTGTCTTTCATGTTTGCAGGCGCAGACCTGAACGGCACCTTCAAGGCTGACAAAGAACATGCCCAAGGTGTTTTCCGGGCGCCTGAGCTGAACATGATTACGCGCACGAACTCTTCAGGCCTGGTCAAGTTTTCACTGAAAGATAGCCAGCTTGATTTTGACTCCCCCAAAAACGCTTTCGGCATTCAAACCGGCGACGCCGAGTTGCGCATTGCCCAGCTTAGCGTGTCTGAGGAAGAGGGTTTCGATCTGGTCGTTGACAAACTGGCTTACGGTGGGAGCAGCACCGAAGATGCTCAGTTCATGCAAGGCAAAGCCTATTTGAATACCGGTAGCGTAAGCCTGAACGGCCAGGATTTCGGCAGCCAAGCGTTGACCATTAAGATGGACAAAATCGACGGCAAGGCGATGAAGCAGTTTTCCGACCTGTACAGCCAACTGATGGCCCAAAGCGAAGAGGATGACGCTTTTGCTGGAAGCGATGCGTTGATGCAGGCCGGCATGAACTTGCTGGCTGCCAACCCCACGCTGGCACTGGACGATTTCAGCTGGACGACCCCCCAAGGCCGCAGCACGCTCGCCGTTCATTCCGAATGGCAGGCCCCTGCAAGTCTGCAAATGCCTGTCGCCGTGCTGGCAAGCCAAGCCGTGAAGCAGATCAATATCGACCTCAACCTTAACAAACCCATGGCTGTAGACTTGCTGGCCAAGTACCTGCAAGGCTCAGAAGACATGGAGGCCCCGGAAGCACAAGCCTTGGCTGAGCAGCAGGTGGATGAGATCCTGGCAGGCATGGGGATGTTTGGCTTGCTGAAAGCAGAAGGCGATACGGTTAGCAGCCAAGTTCAATACGATGGCAGCAGCATCATTGTTAACGGCCAGCCGCTTCCTACAGAAGCCTTGCTTGGCCTGATGATGGCCATGTAAAGCCCCCTAGGTGCACGCTCAAGTGCATCGTGAAAAAAGCAGGGAGGATCTCCCCTCCCTGCCAAGGACTGGCCTACCGTCGGGCTTCCCAACCCAACGGCAGGTCAATCAGAGCACCTGTTTGCACACCCAGCAGCTCTTACGCGACCGACACGTCGCTTTCGTAGATCTTCACGTATTCGAAGTCGCCCGGCTTGTTGTTGACACCTACCCGAGGCGGCGCAATCCAGCTGGCATACTGCCCCGGTTCGTAGCAAGCCTTCATCAACGAGTTGATGAAGTCGTGGTCAGCTTCGGTACACAGCCATTCGTCCTTGCGAGCGGCAAACTCTTCAGCACTGATCAACTCGCCTTCGGGCGTAATGTGATGGCCGGCGAACTCGCCTATCTTGCGGTTGAAGCCTTTATGCGGCTGCTTGATTTCAAAATCGATACCGGCATTAGCAATGATGCGATTCCAACGGTCGATGCCGCCCTGGCAGTCCTTGATGTAGTCATCAAGCAAGCGGCTGTTGATGGCTGACAAGGCCGGCACGTCCTCTGTTACGAGCTCGCCATTCTTGACACTTGTCACGGGATAGCTGTCGTCCGTCAGTACGTGATCGTCGTCGATACGCGTTTCTTCGAAACGACCTTTCAGACCAGCACTGAACAACTCGGCACCATTGCTGGATATCTCGGCACCAAACAGGTCACGCGTGACCGACATGTGGAAGTTGGCCTTGCGTTGCAGCGTGGGCAGGTCGATCACGCCCAGCTTGCGTATGGCTTGCACATCGTAGGGGTCTTTGATGCCGGCAGCATTCATAGCTTTGACCGTCGCTTCAATGGTACGACCCACACCGGTTTCACCCACAAACATATGGTGCGCCTCTTCGGTCAGCATGAAGCGGCAGGTGCGTGAAAGTGGATCGAAACCGGATTGCGCCAAGGCGGCCAGTTGCATTTTGCCGTCGCGATCAGTGAAGTAGGTGAACATGAAGAAGGACAGCCAATCGGGCGTGCGCTCGTTGAAGGCCCCCAAAATACGCGGGTTGTCTTGGTCGGCGGAACGACGCTCGAGCAAAGCCTGCGCTTCGTCACGGCCATCGCGACCAAAGTATTTGACCAGCAGATACACCATGGCCCACAAATGGCGGCCCTCTTCTACGTTAACTTGGAAAAGGTTACGCAAGTCGTAAAGCGACGGCGCAGTCTTACCCAGGTAGCGCTGCTGCTCGACCGATGCGGGCTCAGTATCCCCTTGCACCACAAGAAGGCGTCGCAAGGTCGAGCGGTATTCGCCCGGTACTTCTTGCCAAGCGGGCTCACCCTTATGCCGACCAAAAGGAATGGTGCGGCCTTCTTCTTTAGGCGCCAGCAAGATGCCCCAACGGTAATCGGGCATTTTGACGTGATCAAACACAGCCCAACCTTTGGGGTCTACACCTACCGCCGTACGCAAATACACGTCGGCATCCTGGAAACAGTCGGGGCCGGCCTCTTGCCACCATTCAAGATACTGCGGCTGCCAGCCTTCCAGCGCGCGCTGCAATTGCTTGTCGCTGTTCAGATCTACGTTATTGGGGATTTTGTCGTCGTAGTTCACCTCGACGAATGCGTTGCCACGGATTGCTTCGTTTTCGCTCATGATGACCTCTCCTTTACTGGGGTGCTCAGGCGTCACTCGCCTGGATCATGCATTAAAATACATTTGAAAAACCTACAAATGCATAATAGTGCAATAAAAGACGCACACCACATTTGTCCGCGCTCAGTGTTTGACTTTGATCAAACTTTGCTCACGAACAGAGAATACGGATAGGAAAGCAGCCTGGCGGCAAGAAGGGCGGTGGGAAGTACAGCCAAAAAAAAGGCACCTTTGAAGGTGCCATTTAAAACATCCGCTTCGATAGGGAGGGGATTGAGGAGAAGCAGAAGCGGATGGAACTGATGAACATCCAGAGATATCATCAACGTTGCTCATTAGGTTAGTCAGCGCCAGCGCCGGAAAGTTCTACGACCAGGCCACCAATGTGTAAATAATTGCAACAACCACCTGCTTGGAAACTTTACGCCAGCACAGCCCGCATTTTCTTGAAAGCGGCTGCCTCGATTTGGCGCACGCGTTCGGCTGACACGCCGAATTCGGCAGCCAGTTCGTGCAAGGTGGCACCGCCCTCGTCTTGCAGCCAGCGCGCTTCAACGATGCGCCGCGAACGTGGGTCGAGTTGTTCTATGGCCTCGGCCAAACCTTCGCCTTGCAGCGCATCGTGAGCGCGGCGCTCTAGTACCTGGGTGGGCTCGCTGCCGTCGTCGGCCAGATACTGAATGGGCGCATAGGTGTCAGCATCATCGTGGGGTTGATCCAAGGCCATCTCTTGTCCGGAAAGCCGGACTTCCATTTCGCTGACTTCTTCGGGCTTGACGTTGAGCTCGCGGGCAATATGCGCGATTTGCTCGGGGTCTAGCGTTTGGCCGTCGGGACGCATACGGCGCAGGTTGAAGAACAGCTTGCGCTGCGCTTTGGTAGTGGCGACCTTGACCATGCGCCAGTTGCGCACCACGTACTCGTGAATTTCGGCCTTGATCCAGTGCACTGCGAAAGACACCAAACGCACGCCGCGCGCCGGGTCAAAGCGCTTAACCGCCTTCATGAGGCCGATGTTGCCTTCTTGAATAAGGTCGGCATGAGGTAGGCCATAGCCCAAGTACTGACGCGAAACGGATACGACCAAACGCAGGTGCGACAGCACCAGTTGGCGGGCGGCTTCAAGGTCGTCATTGTCGCGCAGGCGCTCACCGAGTTCGGTTTCTTGCTGCTGCGTCAGCATAGGCAGACGATTGACCGTGCCTATATAAGATTCGATAGTACCCAGCGAACCGGGGTTGGAAATGGCTGCGACCAGCGATTGGCTGGACAGAGCCAACGACTGCGTAGAAGGAGTCATCTCAGTAGCCCTGTGAGTGATGGTCGTTAATGTGATATTCGATCTCCTGATCTTAGCACTCTCTGGGATGGAGTGCTAATACACTCCAGGTAAGACATCCCACAATGTGAAAAGTTCACCTGAGAAGCGGATTTTTTAACTCGGAAAAGACCTGTGCCTTTGCCGCAAACGCGTCCTTATTTTTCCATTTCTTCGACCAGCACAGCCATTAATTGTTCCGCGGGCATTTCTCGTGCCAGTGGCGCGCCCTGCCCCGCCCAATGGGCGGAAAACTCGTAGCGCCCCAATGCAGCAGCGGCCGCATTCAACTGCTTGGTAGCGTCGAAAGCGATGGGATAGGCGGCAGGCATGGGGCTACCCGGCGCCTCGCAGAAAGTGATATAGCGATTAAACAGACCACGGGCCGGGCGGCCCGACAACACCGATGTAAGACAAGTTTGGCTCGCGCCTGCGCCCTTAAGATGAGTTCGATACCCGGCATCGGCCGCCGACTCGGGGCACAACACGAAGGCCGTGCCCAACTGCGCGGCGCTTGCGCCCAAATGCTGCATGGCGCGGATCGTTTGGCCATCCATAATTCCGCCCGCTGCAATGAGCGGCAATCCACTACGGGGCGCCAACATACGCAACAACAACGCCGTACTCAAACGTTGATCTTCCGCTTTGGGATCAAAAACGCCGCGATGCCCACCCGCTTCTATGCCTTGAGCCACGATGGCATCTACGCCGGCCTGCTCAATACGAAAGGCCTCTTGCACATTGGTCGCCGTAGCAAAGGTGTAAATACCCGCTTGACGCAAAGCCTGAATATGGGTCTTGGGCGGTAAGCCAAAATGAAAGCTCACCACCGGCGGCCGCAGTTCTAGCAGCAACTCGAACATTTCTTCATTTTGCAGAAAAGAGGGGTAGATTTCGGTAAGAGCCGTAGGCGGGAGGGCGTCAACTTCGGCAAACAGGGGTGCTAAGTACCCCAACCACGCCGCCTCGAGCCTAGGGTCGCGCTGCGCTGGCGCATGGCAAAAGACATTGACGTTAAAGGCGCCCGTGGTAAGTGCGCGAGTCTGCTCTATTAATTGACGCGCTTGAGCCGCCGTGCTGGCTCCCAAACCCAGCGAGCCTAGCCCTCCCGCATTGCTCACTGCAGCAGCCAACTGCGGTGTGGCTGTGCCCGCCATGGGCGCCTGCACGATAGGGTGGCGCAAATCCAAGCGATCCAAAAAATCTCGCGAAACGCTCATAGGGGCTCCTTGCGAAGGAAAAGAGGAAGGTTCAAGTGCCATCTCGGCCCAATGCTAAATACCTACCTCGACAGTATGGCAGCAGGAAATCCATCGAAACACCTATTACAGAGCAAGCCGCGTTCCCACTAAACGGTACATAGCAATCATTTTCATTTAGGTTAGAATGTTTCAGCTTTCCCAAACCTTGTTTCTTACGCATGAATTCGTCGTCCGCAGCCCGGCGCTCGCTCTGGCTCAAAACCCTGCATCAGTGGCACTGGATCAGCGCCGCCCTAAGTTTGGCGGGCATGGTGCTGTTCGCCATTACGGGCCTGACGCTTAACAACGCGTCTTGGGTAGAAGCCTCGCCGGCCATCGAGAATCGTCAGGCCCACCTGCCCGAGCCGCTGCTTGAGTCTTTGTCCCAAGCGCCTTCTGGCCGAAGTGCACAGGCACAATTACCCCTTGAAGTAAGGCAATGGCTGGAAAACGAATTGGACATCAGCATAGGTGGGCGCGACGCCGAGTTTTCCAGTGACGAAATTTACTTGCCGCTACCCCAGCCCGGTGCCGACGCCTGGCTCTCCATCGATCTTGCCAGCGGCGATATCGAATATGAGCGCAGCGACCGTGGCTGGGTGGCTTATTTCAACGACCTGCACAAAGGTCGCCACACGGGTACGGCCTGGAGCTGGTTCATAGACGTTTTTGCCATCGCCTGTCTGATCTTTGCGCTGACAGGCCTGACTTTATTGGCTTTTCATGCGCGCCAAAGGCAGAACACCTGGCCGCTTGCCAGTCTGGGCCTTATCGCCCCTCTTATTCTGATGATTCTGTTCATACACTGACCATGAAGAAGACCTTGCTACGCACTTCGCTCAGCTGCACCCTCGCCGGCCTGTTCTGCGCCCCCCTCGCTCAGGCGGAATCGGTTTCGGTAAAAGTCGGCGTCCCCCGACTGGAAGTGGCCGAATACCACCGCCCCTATGTCGCCATCTGGCTGGAAAACGCTGATCGCAGCGTGGTTCGCGACTTGGCCGTCTGGTACGACCACGCCATGCCCAAGGCAGAAGGCAAAAAATGGCTGAAAGACATGCGCCAATGGTGGCGGGTCAGCGGTCGCAACCAAGAAGAATTGGCAGAAGGCGTCACCGGCGCCACGCGCGCGCCGGGTAGTCACACCCTGACGATTGCCGCCGACGATGCGCGCCTGGCCAATTTGCCTGCCGGCAAGTACGAACTGGCTGTTGAAGCCTCCCGAGAAAAAGGCGGGCGTGAACTGATACGCCTGCCCCTGGAATGGCCGCCTGCCAAGGCAGCCACCGCAAAAGACACTGGCAAGACCGAACTGGGCGAGATCGAACTGATCGTTGCTCCCTGATTGCCCCTTTTTATCATTCAGAACCCCTCTTTCATAGACAGGAGCTCCAAAGATGAAGCGCTATCTCGTCCCTACCCTGCTGGCCGCCGGCCTCTTCGCGGGTGCCGCCCAAGCCCATGATCAGTGGATCGAGCCTTCGGCCACCGTGCTGTCCGGCGAAGAAGCCCGTGTCACCTTTGATGCCGCCGCCGGCAACGACAAGTTTCAGTACAACCACCGCCCACTCCCCTTGAACGCCCTGGTCATCACCGGCCCTGACGGCAAGCCTGTGGAAGCGCTTAACCAGCATAGTGGCGACCTGCGCAGCAGCTTCGACCTGCGTCTGAAGGCTGACGGCACCTACCGCGTGGCCCTAGTGCGTGACGGCGTATTCGCCCGCTGGAAAGAAAACGGCGAAAACAAACGCTGGATGGGCTCTGCCGCCGATTTGACCAAAAACGTGCCCGCAAAAGCCGATGATTTGAACGTCAGCGAAAGCGTCAGCCGTATCGAAACCTTCGTCACCAAGGGCAAGCCCACCAAGGTCGAAGCCACCGGTAAAGGCCTGGAACTGTTCGCCGACCCGCACCCCAACGACTTGTACGCCGGTGAAACCACCAACTTCACCTTGCTAATGGACGGCAAACCCGCCGCTGGTCTGGAAATCGAAGTCGCTGCCGACGGCATCCGTTACCGCGACGCTGCCGAAGAATTCACGACCAAGACCGACGAAAAAGGCCAGTTCTCTATCAAGTGGCCGCGCGCCGGCCTGTTCTGGGTGCATACCGACACCAGCGACGAGAAAACCACGGTGCCCGCAGCCAAGCGCCGCAATATTTCGTACATCGGCACCTTCGAAGTTCTGCCTCAGTAAGCTTCATAAGGCAGAGACTTGACCGGCCTATCGCTTTCCGGGCACAGCATGGGTACCACCTGGTCCGTCCAGGTGGCTGGCCCATGGCAAGACGCCCGCCTCGCCCAGGCCGGCCAGCCCTTGCCAGGACAGGCAAGCACCGAGCTGACGCAAGCACTGCAAGCCAAGCTGGACGACATCATCGACCAGATGAGCCACTGGGAAGCCGATAGCCTGATCAGCCGCATTAACAAAGCACCTACTGGCTGGTATCAGGTGCCCGAAGAGTTCTTCACCGTTGTTTCCTGTGCTCAGCAGGTCGCGCAAGCGACCCAGGGCGCTTATGACCCAACCGTAGGTGAGCTGGTGGCGCTTTGGGGGTTTGGCCCTCATGGCCAGCCAGGTCAGCTACCTTGCGACAGCCAACTTGAAGACGCCCGCCAGCGATCAGGTTGGCAGCAGCTGCACCTGAACGCCGAGCATCGTGGCGTCTGGCAGCCCGGCGGCATGAGCCTGGATTTTTCTTCCATTGCCAAAGGCTATGGGGTAGATGCCATGGCACTGGCCCTGGAAGATTACGGCCTTACTAACTATATGGTGGAGCTTGGCGGTGAGTTGCGCGCAAAGGGTCGTAACCCCAGTGGGCAACCCTGGCGCCTGCAGGTCGAGGCCCCCGGCGCCCATCATGAACAAGCAGGCCTGCCAATTGCCTTGGATGGCCTTTCCATTGCCACCTCTGGCGATTACCGCAGGTTCTTCATAGTAGAAGGTCAGCGTTATGCTCATACGCTAGACCCGCGTACCGGCAGGGCCTTGCAAAATAACTTAGCTTGCGTCAGCGTCGTGCACTCGCAGTGCATGATGGCCGACGCCTTGTCGACTGCCCTGCTCTGCATGGGGCTGGAGAACGGCATGGCCTACGCAAGCAAGCAGCACCTGGCAGCCTTATTCATGGTTCGCCACGGAGAGGACATCGCTGTGGAATGGACACCCTCCTTCCAGCGACTTGCCCATCCCGCTTGATTCCGCTCCGCCTACTTTTTTTGTATTTGCTCCATGAACACACCGCTGCTGACCACTGGGCTACTGATCGCCGCCTGGCTTGTTTTGGTTTGGTTTACCGTTTGGCGCCCCGCCCGTCTGCGGCACGAGCAACGCCGTGAGCGTGAAGCAGCTTTAACACCAGAGCGCATCGCCGTGATTTATGCCAGCCAGGGCGGCACCGCCACTGAGTTGGCCGAACGTACTGCCGCCTCGCTGGGAGCCAGAGCCCTTGTCATTCCCCTCAACGAGCTAGAGCCGGCTTCGCTGGCCCGCTTCGGCACGGCATTATTTGTGGTCAGCACTTATGGTGAGGGCGACCCTCCCGATATGGCGCAAGGTTTTTATCGCCAGGCGCTGCAATGGCAAACCACCGCTGGCTTGACCTCATTGCGTTTCGGCATGCTGGCTTTAGGGGACAGCAGCTATCAGCAATTCTGCGGCTTTGGTCGCCAGATGCAAGAATGGCTTAGCAGCCAGGGTGCCCAGCCCCTGTTCGAAACCGTACAGGTCGACCGGCTGGACGAAGCCGCACTACAACAGTGGCAAACCCATCTTAATCAGCACTTCCAGGCCCAGTCTTGGCAAGACATTCCGGCGACACCATGGCGCTTGGTGCAGCGTTCGCAACTTAATCCAGGCAGTCAAGGCGCGCCATGCTACGAGCTTCTGCTGGAATGCCAAGCGCCTGAGTCTGCCTCTTGGGAAGCCGGAGATATTGCCCAGATTGCCATAGGCGATAGCGGGCAACAGCGCGATTACTCGATTGCCTCTACCCCATCGGAAGGCCGCTTACGCTTGCTGGTACGCCAGCAGCAGCAAGCAGACGGCTCGCCAGGGCTGGGCAGCTACTGGCTGACGCAAAGCTTGGCCCTAGGCGGCGAGCTCCAGTTGCATCTACGCCGTAACGCCCAATTTCATCTCAGCACCGACGACAGGCCAGCCATTTTCATTGGCAACGGAACCGGCTTGGCCGGGCTGCGCGCCTTGATTCAGACCCGTCATGAGCGTGGTCAAAAAGCGAATTGGCTATTGTTCGGTGAACGCCAGCGCGCCTGCGACTTCTTCTGGCAAGACATCCTGACGCAATGGCTGGCGCAAGGAACACTGGAAAAGCTGGATTTGGCTTTCTCTCGCGATCAAGCCGAAAAGCGCTACGTGCATCACGCCTTGCGCGAAGCCACTGCGCAGCTAAAAGACTGG
The DNA here is from genome assembly GCF_020539505.1 of Mesopusillimonas faecipullorum. GTDB lineage: Bacteria > Pseudomonadota > Gammaproteobacteria > Burkholderiales > Burkholderiaceae_B > Mesopusillimonas > Mesopusillimonas faecipullorum. The sequence continues at coordinate 688,044 of NZ_JACDXW010000001.1, forward strand.
GTCGCCCGCGGCGCAGTGCTTTACGTATGCGGCAGCCGCGAAGGCATGGCCCAAGATGTTGACCAAGCGCTCAGAGACATTCTGGGCGCACATGGCTACGAAGATTTGCTCAAGCGCGGCGGCTACCGACGCGACGTGTATTAACACCCACGCCTGCCCCTTAGGCGCGAATAATGGCCCTTAGCGTTTCGATCAACCGAGTGGAATGCTCGGGGTCGAGTTTTTCCAGCAAACGCTGTTGATGCACCAAGGCGCGATCGCACAGGCTGCTGATTAAACGAGTGCCTTTGGGCGTAATCTGCACGACAGTCTGACGCCTATCGGTACGGGCGGTGGTCAAGGTGACCAAGCCCTCTTGCTCTAGCCGGGGCAGCACTTTGCTTAGGGTAGGCTGTTTGGTAACGGCCAAGCGCGCCACCTCGCCCACGATTTCGCCTTCCCCCTCGATCAAACTACCCAAAACGCGCCACTCGGTAACGGTAAGCCCCGCCTTGCGCACTTCTTTGTGGAATTCGTCGGACACACGATGGCTGGCCATCGCCAGCAATGAGGCGAGGTAACGGTGTACGAATCGGGGCTGCGCTTCTTCGATCTGCATGAAAAATCCCAGGCAAAAAACGGGCATCGCGCCGTCCAAATACGCGGCGCATCTAGATGATAAGCCAAAGGGCAGATGCGCTTGGGGCACCTGGGGCAAATACCCATAAACAGACCGGGTAATGGTTTGCACGGATATCCAAGCTCTGGCCCTGGCAATAGAATTTCGATAATATATGAATTTTCATATTTTACCGGCAGCCTTCTCATTCGGGTTCGGCAGCGCTTCTTTTTCCCCTCCGGGGCGTACACTGGCTATATCGCCCACAGCCCTTCAGGATCCACCATGGCAGAACGTTCCTTTAAGAAAGAAGTCCAGCAGTTACGCATCGGCGCAGGAGAAGAATTCCGCGGCGAAGGTATCCTGGCAGTCACCAAGGCCCTCCTGCAGTCCGGCGTCGGTTACGTCGGCGGCTATCAGGGCTCGCCTATTTCCCACCTTATGGACGTCTTGGCCGACGCCCAAGAAATCCTCGAAGAGCTGGGCGTACATTTCGAAGCCAGCGCCTCTGAAGCCACTGCTGCCGCCACCTTATCGGCATCGGTCATGTACCCCATTCGCGGTGCCGTCACCTGGAAATCCACGGTGGGCACCAACGTGGCGTCCGACGCCCTTTCCAACCTTGCCTCGGGCGGCGTCACCGGGGGTGCCTTGGTCATTGTGGGCGAAGACTACGGCGAAGGTTCGTCCATCATGCAAGAGCGTACCCATGCCTTTGCCATGAAATCGCAAATGTGGATGCTGGACCCTCGCCCCAACCTGGAAAGCATGACCCAGGCCGTCGAAAACGGTTTCCAGCTTTCTGAAGCCAGCAACACGCCTGTATTTCTGCAAATGCGCATCCGTGGCTGTCACGTACACGGGCGTTTCATCGCCAAAGACAACAAACGCCCCGAGTTCACGCTGGCCCAGGCCCTAGAGAACCCCAAACGCGACCTCAGCCGTATCGTTCTGCCGCCCGCCGCCTACGTGCACGAGCACGAGAAGGTCAAGCAACGCTGGCCCGCCGCAGTCAAGTTCATCACCGAAAAGAAACTCAACGAGTTCTTCGAGGGCGACCTGCAAGAATTGGGCATCATTTTGCAAGGCGGCATCTACAACAACGTCATCCGTGCCTTGCAGCTGCTGGGTCTGGCCGATAACTTCGGCAACAGCCGCATCCCGCTGTACGTCATGAACGTGACCTATCCAGTGATCGACACCGAGGTGGTAGGTTTCTGCGAAGGCAAGAAAGCCGTGTTGATGCTGGAAGAAGGCCAGCCCAACTACATCGAACAAAACATCCATACCATTTTGCGTCAAGCCGGTGTCACCACCGTTCTTGAAGGCAAAGGTATGCTGCCCTTGGCCGGCGAATACTCTACCGTCGTGGCGCGCGACGGCCTGCAGGCTTTCCTCGAAAAGCACAGCCCCGAAGCGCTGCCACACATCGCTGATGCCACTCCTGTAGACGCCACTGCCGCCATGCACGTCGAACAGGTTTCCCGCCCGAAACCTGCACCGGCTGTCGTCGAAAAGCCCATCATGATTCAGCGCCATGCCGCCGATATGGCCAAAGTCGTGCCGCCCAGGCCCGCCGGTTTCTGTACCGGCTGTCCCGAGCGCCCCATCTTTGCCGCGCTGTCGCTGGTTCAGCAAGACATGGGCGACCACCATATTTCGTGCGACATCGGCTGCCACCTGTTCTCGATTCTGCCGCCGTTCAACCTGGGTGCCACCACCATGGGCTATGGCCTGGGCGGCGCCAGTGCTGCCGCCTTCAACGTCGAAGCCGGCAAGCGTCCTATCGCCATGATGGGCGACGGTGGTTTCTGGCATAACGGCCTGACCTCGGGCGTCGGTAACGCAGTCTTCAATAAGTACGACGGCGTCATCCTCATCATCGACAACTACTACGCCGCTGCTACCGGTGGCCAAGACGTACTGTCTTCGCGTGCCGAGAACCTGTTCCGTTCTACTAAACACCCTATCGAGAAGGCCGTACGCGGTGTGGGGGCAAAATGGGTACGCACCCTGGACCGCACCTACGACGTCGCCAAAATGAAGGCCACGCTGGAAGAGGCCCTGACCACCAAGGAAAAAGGCCCCAAGATCATCATCGCTCAGTCAGAGTGCATGCTGAACAAGCAGCGTCGTATCAAGCCGCAGTTCAACAAAGCCGTAAAAGCCGGCAAGCGCGTCGTGAAAGAACGTTTTGGTGTTGACGCTGACGTCTGCACCGGTGATCACGCCTGTATCCGTCTCTCTGGTTGCCCCTCTTTGTCCGTGCGCGACAGCGGCGATCCGCTCAAGGTAGACCCCGTGGCCTACATCGACAACACCTGCGTGGGCTGCGGTAACTGCGGCGAAGTTTCGCACGCAGCTGTGCTGTGCCCTTCGTTCTATCGTGCCGACGTCATTCATAACCCCACCCAGTGGGATCAGTTCAAGGCACGCGTGCGCAAGCGCGTTATCGACTTCCTTCAAGCCCGCCGCACCCGCCGCCTGAAGCAATACGCATTCTAAGAGACGTCACAATGAGCGAACGTACCCAATTACATCCTGGCACCCCCATCAAGATCGCCATTCTCGCCATGGGCGGCCAAGGCGGCGGCGTTCTGGCCGACTGGCTGGTCGATATGGCCGAGCACGCCCACTGGTGGGCCCAAACCACATCCGTACCGGGCGTGGCGCAGCGCACCGGCGCCACTATTTATTACGTCGAACTTCTTCCCGAATCCGACGTAGCCGCCGCAGGTCGCCAGCCCGCACTGGCTTTGATGCCTACCCCCGGCGACGTAGACTTGGTGGTCTCTGCCGAGCTGATGGAAGCCGGCCGCGCCATGCAGCGCGAACTGGTTTCGCCTGAGCGCACCGTGTTCATTACCTCGTCGCACCGCAGCTACGCCGTGGGCGAAAAATCGGCTCCCGGCAACGGCATCAGCGACCCCAACAAAGTCATTGAAGCCGGTCGCGAATGCGCCAAGCGCTTTATGTGCTTCGACCTGCAAGCTTTGGCCGACAAAGCCGGCAGCGTGATCAGCGCCAGTTTGTTCGGCGCCATCGCCGGTAGCGGCGCGCTGCCTTTCACGCGCGAAGACTTCGAAGAAACCATACGCCGTGGCGGTCTGGGTGTAGAAAACAGCCTGAAAGCTTTCGCCAACGGCTTTGAAGCGGCTCACAACGCTCCCGAACAGGCTGAGTTGCTCGACCTGACCCGCCCCATGCCTGAAGTCCCGACATCGGCCAAGCATGCCAGCATCAACAAACTGCTGGACAGCATACGCCAGGACTTCCCCGAAGTTGCTCAGCCCATGCTGGTTGCCGGCTTGCGTCGCACCATAGATTTTCAGGACGTCGCCTATGGACGCCAATACCTGGCAACCCTGAAAGAGTTGAACCAACTTGAAGCCCAGCACGGCGGCGCCGACAAACAGTGGTCGCTCACTGTAGCGGCAGCCCGTTATGTCGCGGTGGCCATGGCTTATGACGACGTCATCCGCGTGGCCGACCTCAAAACCCGCGGCGAACGTTTTGCCCGCGTGCAAAAAGAAATCGGCGTCAAAGAAGGCCAGTTGATCTACACCACCGAATACATGCATCCCCAGCTCGACGAGGTCTGTGGCACCATGCCCGCACCCCTGGGCAAATGGATATTGAACTCGGCCGGCATGCGCCGCGTGATCGAACCGTTCTGCCGCAAAGGCCGCTTCATGCAAACCGGCACGCTGTCGGGCTTTTTGCTGCTGTACAGCTTGTCGGGCATGCGTCGCTTTCGTCGCAGCACGCTGCGCCATCAGATAGAACGCAAAAGCCTGGACGCCTGGCTGGATCTCGTCCGCAAGACCCTGCCCATAGACCACGACCTGGCGGTGGAAATCGTTGAGTGCCGCCGACTCGTCAAGGGCTACAGCGACACGCACGTCAGGGGTTCCAGCAAATACCTGAAACTCCTGGATGCGGCGCAACACCTTTCCGGCAAACCCGAAGCCGCACAAAAGCTCAGGCAATTACGCGACGCCGCCCTGGCCGACGCCGAGGGCAAGCAGTTAGACGCCATGCTGCAACAAGACAGGCTGGCTCTGGCCTGAAGTCTCTAGGTCGCCGTGCTCGCACGGCGGCCTAGACAGGCGCAGAACCGCCACTATCCAGACCACGGAGGAAGCCAATGAGCTACCGAGACAACCCCCAAGCCATCGCAGACCTGGTGCGCGCTACAGAAGTCCATCGCGACCTCTTCATCAACGAAGAAGTGTTCCAACTGGAGATGGAGCATCTTTTCGCCAACACCTGGGTTTATGTGGGCCATGCGAGCCAAGTACCCAACACCGGAGACTTCTTCACCACCACGGTGGGCGATCAACCGGTGCTCATGATTCGTCAGGCCGACGGCGAGGTCAAAGTACTTCATAACCGTTGCCCGCATAAAGGGGTCATGGTGGTGCACGGCGCCAGCGGCAATGCCGGACGCTTTTTGCGCTGCCCTTACCACGCCTGGAACTTCAAACTAGACGGTTCTTTGCTGGCCTTGCCACTTAAACGCGGCTACGACCCCGAACGCTTCGCTGCAGACGAAGCCAGCCACGGCATGGCGCCGGTCGAAAACGTCAAGAACTATCGTGACTTCGTTTTCGTTCGCCTGAATCCACAAGGGGTCAGCTTCGAAGAGTTTTTCGGCGAGTCGCTTTCTACCCTGGACAACATGGTGGACCGCTCGCCCGAAGGCAAGCTTGAAGTCACAGGCGGCGTGTTGCGCTACATGCACAACTGCAACTGGAAAATGCTGGTCGACAACCAGTCCGATACCTGCCACCCCATGATCGCGCACGAATCCTCGGCCGGCACAGCAGTCAAGGTTTGGGAAGAAGCCCCCCCCGGCACCCCAAAACCCATGGCCGTCGAACAATTCGCGCCCTTTATATCGGCCTACGAATTCTTCGAAGGCATGGGCATACGCGTGTGGGAAAACGGCCACGGTCACACAGGCGTCAGCAACTCCATTCACGCGGCGTATTCCGACGTACCCGGCTACTGGGAACAAATGGTGCAGGCTTACGGCGAAGAGCGTGCCAAAGAGATTCTGGGCGACGTGCGTCACAACACCACGTACTTCCCCCACATTATGGTCAAAGGCCCCATACAAACGCTGCGTATCTTCAAACCGCTGGCCGCCAACAAGACGCTGGTTGAATCCTGGACTTTCCGCCTGGTGGGCGCCCCAGACCGCTTGCTTGAACGCACCCTTATGTACAACCGCCTTATCAACGCCCCGACTTCCGTCGTCGGCCATGACGACTGCGAAATGTATGAACGTGCCCAACAAGGCCTGATGTCGCGTGGTCGCGAGTGGGTCAACGTGGCGCGCCTGTACGAACCTGGCGAGGAAGAGCGCAAGAACGAAATCACCAATGGCACCAACGAGTGGCAGATGCGCAACCAGTACCGCGCCTGGAGCCGCTATCTGACTGCCAGCATGACCACCCCCCAAAAGCAGGACAAGGAGTTCGCATGAGCCACTTCACCGATCAGCAACTGGTGGATTTCGTCTATGCCGAGGCACGCCTGCTTGACGAGCAACGCTTTGAACAATGGCTGGAATTGTTTTGCGATGATGGCTATTATTGGATGCCTTTGTCCCACGACCAAACCGACCCCATTTTGCAAGGCTCGCTCATGTACGAAGACAAGCTTCTGCTTCGCGTGCGCGTAGAGCGCTTGGCGGGTCAGCGCACTTTTTCGCAGCAGCCCCGCAGCCGCAGCCATCATTTGCTGGCTCAACCTCAGATCGAGGTCGACCACCCTTGGCATCAGCCGCAAAATGGGCAGTATGTCGTACGCGCCGCCTTTCATTACGCCGAAGCGCGCGAAGACGAGCAGAATCTGTACGCGGGCTGGGCAACCTTGCAGTTGCAAGCGCTCGACGGTACGCTACGCATCAAACAAAAACGCGTCGATCTTCTTAACTGCGATGCTGCCCATCGCAATATCCAGTTGTTCATGTAAGGAACCCGTATGACACCGCAAACGGTCTACCAGCGCTTTTCCCAAACGGCCACCAAGTGGCCGAATAACCCTTTTATGTGCGTCTTGCCCGAAACTGCCGAGCTTTACGGCATCAAGGCGGGTGAACTGGTTTACGGCGATGCCTTACAGCGCATCCAGAGGCTGGTAGAGCAATACCGTCAGGCGGGCTATGGCCACGGCCATCGCGTCGGTTTGTTGCTGGAAAACCGTCCTGCATTCTTCTTGCATTGGTTTGCATTGAACGCACTGGGCGTCTCGGTCGTCCCTATCAACGCCGATTTGCGTGCCGCTGAACTGGAATACCTGATCGGCCACTCCGAGATGTTGCTTGCCATTGCGCTGCCCGAGCGTCACACCATGTTGCTGGAAGCTGCCAAGGTGGTAGACAGCCCCTTGGCCGTCATGGCCGATGGCGACACGCCGCCCGCGCCCGCACGCCCGGCTCCCCTGGCTGACCGGCAACCCGACACCCATACCGAATGCGCTTTGTTGTATACCTCGGGCACCACGGGCCGCCCCAAGGGCTGCATCTTGCCCAACGAATACTTCCTGTACTGCGGCATTTGGTACGCTACGCGTGGCGGCTACATCAAGCTGCAAGAAGGCGTAGAGCGCATGCTTACGCCCCTACCGTTGGTACACATGAACGCCATGGCCTGCTCCACCATGGGCATGGTCCAAACTGGCGGCTGCCTGATAGTGCTCGACCGCTTCCACCCCCGCAGCTGGTGGGACTCGGTGCGTGACTCACGTGCTACCGTGGTGCATTACCTGGGCGTCATGCCCGCTATTCTGATGAAGGCCGATGCCAGCCCCGACGACACCCGCCATCAGGTGCGTTTCGGCTTTGGCGCCGGCATAGACCGCACCTTGCACGAGACCTTCGAAGCACGTTTTGGTTTCCCGCTGCTCGAAGGTTGGGCCATGACGGAAACCGGCTCCGGCGGGGTCATTCAGGCTTACGAAGAGCCTCGTTTCGTGGGCACAGCCTGCTTTGGCAAAGAACCGCCCGAAGTCGAAGTGCGTATTGTTGATGATGCCGATAACGAGGTCGCGCCCGGCCAAGAAGGTGAACTGCTGGTACGACGCAAAGGCGATGAACCTCGGTTTGGCTTTTTTGCCGGCTATCTTAAAGACCCAGTTGCAACCGATGAAGCCTGGGCAGGCGGCTGGTTCCACACCGGTGACGTCGTACGCCGCAACGAACAAGGCTATCTGCAATTCATTGATCGCAAGAAGAACGTCATTCGTCGCAGTGGCGAGAACATCGCCGCCGTCGAAGTCGAAGCCGTATTGTTGCAACACCCTGCCATCAAGGCGGCGGCTGCCGCTGCGGCGCCAGACGATGTGCGCGGAGACGAAGTCTTGGCTGTCATCGTGTGCGCACAGCCACCCTCGCCACAAGACATGCAAGCGCTGGCACAAGACATCGTGCAGCACGGCCTGCAACGCCTGGCCTATTACAAGGTGCCCGGCTATGTGGTGTTCGTCGATTCCCTGCCCCTGACTGCCACCAACAAAATACAGCGCGGCGAGCTCAAGAAACTGGTGCCCCAGCTGCTGGCAAGCGAGCACTGCTTCGACACCCGCTCCATGAAAAAACGCCAGGATATCCCTGTATGAGAGCCGACTATTCGGGTGTAGCGGTGGCCGTTCCGGTCACCGTGCCGTATGTTCGCTACTCCATACACAGCGCGCATTGGTGGTTGGGCCGTGCCCTGGCCATGCTTATCCAACAAGCCGGCATAGACAAACATGACGTCGACGGCTTGTGCATTTCCAGCTTCACGCTGGCGCCCGATACGGCGGTCGGCCTGACACAACATCTGGACGTGCACCCACGCTGGCTGGACCATATCCCCATGGGTGGCGCCAGCGCCGTCATCGCCATGCGCCGCGCCGCCCGTGCGGTACAAGCGGGCGACGCCAGTATCGTGGCCTGCATAGGCGGCGATACCAACCATGTTGACTCGTTCCGCCATACCGTCAGCCAGTTTTCGCGCTTCGCCCAAGACGGCACCTACCCTTACGGGGCCGGCGGCCCAAATGCCAGCTTTGCCTTGTTGACGCGCCACTACATGAACCAAACCGGTGCAACGCGTGAAGACTTTGGCAAATTGTGCGTCGCCCAACGCGACAATGCGCTGCGCAACCCCAATGCGCTGATGAAAAAACCGCTTTCCTTGCAACAGTACATGGATGCGCGCGTCATCACCGACCCCATCCATCTATTCGACTGCGTCATGCCTTGCGCAGGCGCAGACGCCTTCCTCGTCATGAGCGAAGCTCGCGCCCGCGAACTGGGCTTGCCCTGGGCGCGCGTGCTTTCCACCATCGAACGTCACAACGCCTGGAGCGAAGACCCCATACAAGTACGAGGGGGTTGGACCATGGATCTGGACGGCTTCTATGGCCAAGCCGGAGTCGAGCCCAAAGACGTCGATTTCATGCAGGCTTACGATGACTACCCCGTCATCAATATGCTGCAGCTTGAAGACTTGGGCCTGTGCGCCAAGGGCGAAGGCCCTTCTTTCGTGCGGGAGAACACCTTCACCGTAGACGGCACCCTACCTTTCAATACCAATGGCGGCCAATTGTCGGTCGGCCAGGCTGGTGCAGCGGGCGGCCATCAAGGTTTGGTAGAAGCCTTGCGCCAACTCACCGACACCGCCGAACGCACCCAGGTGGCCGATGCCAATATCGGTCTGGTCAGTGGCTTCGGCATAATCAACTACGACCGTGGCTTGTGCACGGCAGCTACCCTATTGGCCCGGAGCGACGCATGACCGAACCTCTCGCCCGCCCCAAGCGCAAGAATCCTGTTGCGCGCACTACCCGGCCCACCTTACCGCCCGGCGCACGCAGCCATAAGGCTTTAGGCCTGACGGCTGCTGCAGCCGAAGGCGAGTTCCGCCTGCAGACTTGTCAGTCGTGCCAGGCCGTTCAGTACCCCCCCCGCGAGGTCTGCCGCAACTGCCTATCCGAGAAGCTGCTGTGGCAGCGCGTTAACCCGCAGGGCAAGTTGTTGGCCACCACTACCTTGCGCCATAGCAACGACCTGTATTTCCGCGAGCGCCTGCCTTGGCGCGTCGGCACGGTGCACATGGACGCCGGCCCCAGCGTGGTGGCTCATCTGCACGAAGACTGTGCTGAAGGAGACCGGGTCAAGCTCACCCTGAAACTGGATCGCAGTGGTCAGGCCGTGCTGATCGCTCTTCCCTCCCAACCGACGCCGAATATGCAAGACGACCAGACACTCAGATCCACCTCTTGCGATCCCAAGTTTCGACGCGTGCTGGTCACCAACGGCAAAACCGCCGTGGGCATGGCCATGACACGCGCGCTGCTCAAGGCGGGCGCCAGCATGGTTTTCGTGGGCGACCCCGACGTGTGGCGCAAGCAGGCGGATTTCGACAAACTGTGCGAAGACGAGCGCGTGTCGGCGCATCCGCTGGACGTCACGGATACCGACTCGGTGCAACGCTTGTCCCGCTCCATAGGCGGCAAAGTCGACATACTGATCAATACCACCGACTTACAACGTGAAGGCGGCGTGTTGTACAACCGCGACCTCATCAAAGCCATGGACGCCTTGCAAACGCATTGTCTGGGCCTGATGCGCCTGGCCCAGCATTTTGGGCCGGGCATGGCGGGCCGCACTGCCGACGGCGTCAACAGCGCGGTGGCCTGGGTCAACCTGCTGTCTATTTACGCGCATATGAACTTTCCGCAGCAAGGCCTCTGGTCGGCTGCTCAAGCCGCCACGCTGTCTACCAGCCAATGCCTGCGCAGCGAGTTTTTGGCTTCGGGCATACGCGTGGTTCATGTATTCAGCGGCCCCATCGAACAAGAGTGGGAACAGCTCACGCCCCCACCCCGTGTAACACCCTCAAACCTGGCGGGGGCCGTCGTAGCCGCCTTGCAAGCCGGCACCGAAGATGTTTACGTGGGCGACGTTGCCAAAGAGTTCATGGAACGTTTGCGCGACAACCCCAAAGGTCTTGAACGTACCCTGGGCCAATAAGGCTAGGCCGGAGAACACATGAGCACATCCACGCAAATCCTCGGGCAGTTCATGGGCGAGCTGCTGACAGGCCGCATTCGCATCGTCGACCTGACCGAAACCCTGACTCCCGAGTTTCCCACCATTGTTTTGCCCCCCGAGTTTGGGCAAGCCTGGCCTTTTCGTATAGAGGAAATCTCGCGCTACGACGAACGCGGCCCGGCTTGGTACTGGAACAATTTTTCGTGTTCCGAGCACACCGGCACGCACTTTGACGCCCCCATACATTGGGTCAGCGGCAAAGACCAGCCTAACAATACGGTAGATACCATTCCTGTCGAGGCCTTCATTGCACAGGCCTGCGTTATCGACTGCTCAGCCGAGTCGCGTGACAACCCCGATTTCTTGCTGACTATTCCTTTTGTGCAAGCTTGGGAAGCCAAGCATGGCCGCATTCCGCCACGCTCGTGGGTATTGATGCGCACCGATTGGTCCAAGCGTGAAAAACCCACTGACTACCTCAATATGGAAGACGACGGCGCTCATTCGCCCGGCCCTGATTCCGAAGTGGTGCCCTGGCTGATCAAAGAGCGAGATGTGCATGGTTTCGGGACCGAATCGGTAGGTACAGACGCCGGCCAAGCCCAGCATCTAGACCCACCCTACCCCTGCCATTACTACATGCACGGCAATAACCGCTATGGCTTGCAATGCCTGACCAATCTTGACCAGTTGCCTGCCCAGGGCGCACTGATTTTTTCCGCGCCATTGAAAATACGCAGTGGCTCGGGCAGCCCCCTGCGTGTGCTGGCGCTGACCCCTTCCCAACCCTGACCGGAGCCGTCGAAGATGTCTCAGATTACCCCCGCCTCTTGCACCGCCATCGTTACCGGCGGCAGCGCCGGCATCGGCCTGTCCATCGCTGAGCACCTGCTGGACGCTGGTTATCAGGTCATCAACATGGCACGTCGCGCCCCCGAACTGAAGCACGAGCGCCTGCACAATATTCAGGTGGACTTACTGGACGCCAAAGCCACCGAGCAAGCCGCTGCCGAAGCCGCCAAACGCTTCGAGATTACCCACGTCATTCATAACGCCGGCGTGATCTGGCCCAAGCTATTGCCCGAAGTCACCCAGGCCGACCTTCAAGGCCTGACGCAACTGCATTTGGGCGCAGCCATTACCCTGGTGCAAGCGGCCTTGCCCACCATGCAAGCCAAGCAATTCGGCCGTATTGTGTTGATGTCTTCGCGAGGCGCACTGGGCTTGCCTACCCGCACCGCTTATGCCGCCACCAAGGCCGGCATGCTGGGCATGGCCCGAACCTGGGCGCTGGAATTGGCGGCCCAAGGCATTACCTCCAACGTCGTTTCGCCTGGCCCTATTCAAACCGATATGTTCTACGACGTGGTCGAAGCCGGCAGCGAACGCGAGCGCAATATCGCCAAGGGCATTCCTGTACAGCGCCTGGGTCGTGCCGACGACGTGGCCCGTGCCGTCATGTTTTTTGCCGACCCCGACAATGGCTTCGTTACCGGCCAGAATCTGTTCGTGTGCGGTGGCGCCAGCGTGGGTTCTATCACCATCTAGGCATGCTGGCTTACCCTTGTATACAGCTGGAAACATAAGCTTTAAGCTTATAAGGTATTGCTGACGCAACCCTTATTCTCCCACCCATCGGAGCAAAAAATGTCCTTGAAAAAACTTTCGCTTGCTGTGGCCTTGCTGGCCGCTATGGGTTCCGCCCCCTCCTTTGCACAGGTCAAAGTAGGGGTAGTGACGTCCTCCACTGGCCCTACCGCCCTTATCGGCATTTCCCAGCGTAACACTGTGCCGCTGTTGCCCGCCAAAGCCGGCGACCTCGACATCCAATACATTGCGCTCGACGACGCCAGCGACCTCAGCCAGTCTGTCACCACCTTCAAGAAACTGATTACCGAAGAAAAAGTCGACGCGCTGATCGGCCCGTCGGGTTCGCCCAACGCCATGGGCGTCATTCAATTTGCGGCCGAATCCGGTACGCCCATGTTGGCGCCGGTGGGTACGGCTTCCGTGGTCTTGCCCATGGATGACAACAAAAAATGGGTGTTCAAAACCACGCAAAACACCGACATTATCGCCAGCGCTCTGGTCGACGACATGGTGGCCAATGGCGTTAAAACCGCCGGTTTCATCGGCATGAACGACGCTTTCGGCGAAGACTGGCTCAAGGTCTTCGGCGATCTGGCCAAAGCCAAGGGTATCGACCTCGTCATCGTCGAGCGTTATGCGCGCAACGACAACTCCGTTACCGGCCAGGCACTCAAGGTGTTCGCCGCCAAACCCGACGCCGTTCTGGTTGCCGGTACGGGCGCCGCCGCCGTGCTGCCGCAATCCACGCTGGTCAAGCAAGGCTACAAGGGCAGGGTTTACCAAACACACGGCGCCGCGCTGCCCGCCTTCCTGAAACTGGGTGGTAAAGAAGTCGAAAACACCATTACCGCCGCCAGCTTGATGCTGGTGCTAGACCAAGTAGACGACAGCCATCCTTCCAAGAAGGTTGCCGCCGACTACATCCAGCGCTACGAGAAAATGCACGGCGAGAAGCCCGCCACCTTCGGCGCCAACGTCTACGACGCCGGCCTGCTGCTTGAACAAGCCATCCCCCTGGCTGCCAAATCGGGCCACAAGCCTGGTACGCCCGAGTTCCGCGCCGCCCTGCGCGACGCGCTCGAGCAAACCAAGGAACTCGTCGCAACTCAAGGCGTGTACAACATGACGCCCGAAGATCACAGCGGTTTCGACGAGCGCGGTCGTGAGCTGATCACAGTTAAAGACGGTGAGTGGGCACTGGTTAAGTAAGCGCCCAAGCTAGGGTTCTTCGAGCCCTAGCACAAGAAAACCCCTCGCTGCGCCTTCGGCTTGCTGTCCCCCAAGGGGACGCTTTTTGACTTGGGAGCGGCCCGGCGACAAAAAAAACCTGTGCAAGGCCCCGAAGAGCACATGCACAGGAAGCCAGAGCCGTCGCTGGTGCCTGCCAGAACACCAGCGGCCAGGATCAGAAGCGGTAGCCTACCGCCACGGTTGCCACCCAAGGATTAATCTTGGTTTTGCCGATTTTTGAACCGTTCAACTTCACATCGGATTCGATGTTGATATAGCGCACGTCAGCGCTCACGAGCCAGTTTTTATTCAACGGCACATCAACACCCACCTGCGCCGCCAATCCCCAGGAATCACTCAGCTTCAAGTCTTGCCCGGCCAGCGCCCCTTGCGTCTTGGTGCTGAAGAAGCGCGTGTAATTCACACCCACACCCACGTAAGGCTGAACTTTGGCATCGGGCAGAAAATGCCATTGCACGCTAAGGGTAGGCGGCAGTTGCTTGGTTTTACCGATGCGTCCCAGGTTGCTGTCGATATTGTGTTGAAACGGGAAGGCCCCCAACAGCTCTATGCCTACGTTCTTGGTGGCCATATAGGTCAGGGAAAAGCTGGGGCGCGTGCTGCTGCCGACATCCAGGTTGACGGTACCGTTAGCCACCGTGCCATTGTTGGATTTTGGCTTTACATGCGTGACGCCCACTTTGAGCAGCACATCGCCAGCCTCGTGGGCTTGCGCCAATGGCGCGGCGAAAAGACCGACGCCCAGTACGGCGGCGGCAAGGGGTTTGACGGCACAGATACGCATGAATGACTCCTGAATGAAACCTTGTTGCTCACTACGTATTCAGGATGCCCCTACTTTGCAAATGGTTTTTTGACTTTAAGCAAAAACTTCGCGCTTAGCGTGCAATAGCAACTAACGCACTGGTATGCCGCAGCCCAGATGCAACACCCTTAACCCACTGCTGCGCTTGCTGTTCAGTCCCACACCAATTTTGGAGACTTTGTGAAGTTTGGGCGCATTAGATTGCCGTGGATCGGGACGACATGAAATACTTGGGCTTGCCCGCCAGCCTTCAGCTATTGCGGCCTCGCTTTGCCGTTCCCCCATTTTCGGGCCAGCATTTTCATGGAATCACCCCGCTTCGGCGTTACCTCCAAGCTATTTCTTGCCATTCTGGCTACCTGCATCATCGTGACCATCGCGATGGGCATGGCGGTACGTTTCAGCTTTGAACGAGGCTTTCGGCACTATACGGACGAACGCGAAACTCGCCGAGCCGAAGCCATCACCGCTATTTTGGCCGACTACTATCGCGAGGCCGGAGACTGGGATGAGCTACGTCACCAGACCAGACGTTGGTGGCGCTTGCTGCGCTCCATCCCTGACACCGGCGCTCACCAGGGCGAGCGCCCGCCCAACCCCATGCCTGTCGTGCCGCCTTCTTATGCCTTGCTGGACGCCCGTGGCAACACGATTGTCAACGCGGGGCCCGGCCCGGGCTCAGTTCCGCGCGGCAGCCAACGCCACGCCATAGAAGTAGACGGTAGCGTCGTCGGATGGCTGGCCGTCCCCCCCCGGCCATCGGCTATTTCAGTCATAGACGAGCGCTTTGCTGCTCAGCAACTCAAGGCCACCTGGCTGATCAGCGCCCTCTCCGTTGTGATTGCCGCCATCGTCAGCGTACTGCTGGCCCGTAGCCTTATCGCGCCGCTGCGCCGTCTGGGGCGCGCCACACACCGATTGGCTGGCGGCGACTACGCCACCCGAGTCGCCGCTAATTCACGCGACGAGCTGGGCCAACTGGCACGCGACTTCAATCACTTGGCGCTCACGCTTGAAAGCAACGAGCGCATGCGACGCGATATGGTGGCCGACATCTCCCACGAGTTGCGCACGCCCCTGGCCATACTTCAGGGCGAACTTGAAGCCATGCAAGACGGCGTACGCGCCTTGACCCCCGCGTCACTCTCTTCTTTGCAAACCGAAGTGGCCACCTTAAAGAAGCTCATAGACGACCTTTACGAGCTATCGCTGGCCGATGTAGGCGCCATGCACTATCGCATGACCAGCGTCGATGCCGGCACGCTGCTTGAAGCCGTGTGCGCCAGCTACCGCGAACGCATGGCGGCTGGCGGCCTGACTCTGCACACCCAGATCAGTCCGCACACGCCGCCTATACACGGCGATCCGCAGCGCCTTACCCAGCTATTCAACAACTTGCTGGAAAACTCGCTGCGCTATACCGACCCGCAAGGACAAACCTGGGTGCGCCTGCACGTACAAGGTAACGAGCTCGAAATCGTGGTGGAAGACTCTGCCCCCGGCGTACCGAACGAGTTGTTGCCGCGACTGTTCGAGCGCATGTTCCGCGTCGACCCTTCTCGCAGTCGTGAAAGCGGCGGCTCGGGCTTGGGCCTGGCTTTGGCCGCACGCATAGTCGAAGCTCATGGCGGAAACATCCAGGCCCTGGCTTCGCCCTTGGGTGGCGTGCGCATACTCATGCACTTTCCTCTTCTGGCCGCCTGAAACCCGCCTTTGCTTTTCCCGGAGCCCCCATGTCCAAAATCTGCATCGTCGAGGACGAGCCCAAAATCGCTGCCTTGCTTAACGATTATCTGCACGCTTCCGGCTATGAAAGCCTGGTCATCCATGACGGCGCCGCCGCGGTTTCCGCCATTCACGACTATCAGCCCGACCTGGTCTTGCTCGACATCATGTTGCCCGGCAAAGATGGCCTCGAAATCTGTCGCGAGCTGCGTCAGAAAAGCCGGCTCCCCATCATCATGCTTACCGCACGCATCGAAGAAATAGACCGCCTACTAGGCTTGGAGCTGGGTGCCGATGACTATATTTGCAAGCCCTTCAGTCCAAGAGAGGTCATTGCCCGCGTCAAGGCCGTTCTGCGTCGAGTACAACCCGAACAGGCCGACGCCACTGAAGAAGATACGCTGAAGATAGACCCAGAGGCCCATCGCGCCTGGCTGGATGACCATGAGCTTGACCTTACGCCGGTGGAGTTTCGCCTGTTGCGCACACTGGCTGCCGCACCCGGACGTATTTTCTCGCGCGACCAGCTGCTGGACCATCTTTACGATGACCACCGTGTAGTCACCGACCGTACGGTAGATAGTCACATCAAGAATCTGCGTCGCAAGCTTGAGGCGGTGCGCGAAGGCGAAACCATACGCTCCATCTACGGTGTGGGTTATCGCCTGGACCTATAAGCCATAACGCCATCTTCATAATTTCTACGCAATTGCGCCGCATTCACTGCAATTTCCAAGCGTAATCTGCATGTATCGGCCCAAACAATAAAGGCCGTGATCCTCAAATCTACTGGAGTCCGATCATGAAAAAATCACACCAACACCTGGCCCGCCTTGCAATGATCATCGCCGCGACCGGCGCCATCAGCGCCCCCGCCTTCGCTCAACCCGAAGGTCCTCAACAAGGTCGCCCCGGCGCTCATGGCCAACACAAGCACGATGGCCAGCGCATGGGCCATCGTGGGCAAGGTGCCGGCATAGAGCGTATGCGCGGCCTCGACCTCAGCTCGGCTCAACGCGACAAAATCTTTGAAATCCGGCACGCAGCCGCCCCTGAGCAGCGCCAAGCCATGAAAGACGTTTTCGAGGCCCGCCAAGCGCTGCGTGAACTGAGCCGCGCCGAAAAATTCGACGAAGGCAAGGCCAAGGCTGCCGCTGAGCGCGAAGGCGCTGCCATCGCCAAAGCTACGCTGCTGCGCGCCAAAACAGAAAACCAGATTCACGCCGTCTTGACCCCTGAACAACGTCAAAAACTGCAAGAGCGTCGCGCACCCAAGCCAGCCCCCGCCGATGCCCAGCCCGCCAAAAAAGGCTCCTAAAGCCTTATGGCCTTGAAACGCCGGCCCAAAGCCGGGCGTGAATCTGCCAAAATGCCGCCTGCCGCGCGCTTCCTCGCGCAAGGCGGCATCTCCTTTTCGCTTCATCCTACCCCTTGCCCCTAGTCCGAGCATGAAACCCACAAGAAAACGTGTCCTACGCTATCTGCTGACAGCCATAGTCATCATCGGTGCTGCTTTCGCCGTCAAAACGCTGTTCTTCGCTAGCGAAGCGGCTCCGGCACCGGTCACCACCGAAGCCATGCGGGGCGACATAGAAAGCACGGTACTGGCCACAGGTACGCTGGAAGCCTATCGCTTGGTCAGTGTGGGGGCTCAGGTTTCAGGCCAGCTCAAAACCTTGAAAGTAGATCTTGGTGACGTCGTCAAACAAGACGATCTGTTGGCCGAAATCGATTCAACCACCCAGCAAAACACCATACGCAACGCGGAAGCCCAGTTGCTGACCGCCCAAGCGCAGCGCCAAGCTCAGGCCGCCGCCCTGAAACAAGCTCAACTGACCTACCAGCGCCAAAAAGAATTGCTCGCCATAGACGCCACCTCGCGCCAGGATTTCGAGGCAGCCGAGGCCTCGCTGGCCACCATCCGCGCTCAGATGGAGGCCTCAGACGCGGGTATTGCACAATCCAAGATCGCTGTGGACACCGCACGCGTCAACCTGGGTTACACACAGATTCAAGCCCCCATGGACGGCACTGTCGTAGCCTTGATCGCCCAAGAAGGCCAAACCCTGAACGCCAACCAAACGGCGCCCACCATTCTAAAACTGGCGCAACTCGACAAGCTCACGGTCAAAGCGCAGATTTCTGAAGGCGACGTTGTTCGCGTCAAGCCGGGCCAGCAGGTGTACTTCACCATTTTGGGTGAACCCGACAAGCGCTACTACGCCACCCTGCGCTCGGTCGAACCCGCCCCCGAATCCATCCAAAGCGAAAGTTCTGCCAACAGTGCTTCCGGCACCAGCAGCAGCTCGGCGGTCTATTACAACGGGCGCTTTGACGTCGACAACCCCGACGGCACCCTGCGTATTTCCATGACTGCCCAAGTGCACATCGTGCTCGACAGTGCCAAAGAGGCCGTACTGGTGCCCTCCACCGCTGTTCGTCTTGCGCCTGGCGGCAAAAACGGCACCGTTCGCGTCATGAAAGCCGACGGACAAATAGAGCCTCGTCGCGTGCAAGTCGGCATAGACAACAACATCATGGCCCAGATTGTGTCCGGCCTGGAGGCCGGTGAGCGCGTCGTTACCGGTTCCGGCGCAGGGCCGTCCGGCGCGCCAGGGCAGGCCAACCGCCCGCGCACGCCCAGCGGCCCCAGCATGATGCGCATGAGGTAAGCCGTCATGAGCGAACCCTTGTTGGAATTACGCGGTGTCTATCGGGAGTTCCCGGCAGGCGAGCAAACCGTCGCCGTCCTGAAGGACGTCAACCTCACCATCAACGCCGGCGAGATGGTGGCTATAGTCGGCGCATCGGGCTCGGGGAAATCCACGTTGATGAATATCCTGGGCTGCCTCGACCGCCCAAGCAAAGGCGTTTACCGCGTCGCAGGCCGTGAAACCGGCCGCTTGGAGCCCGACGAACTGGCCCAGCTGCGCCGCGAGCACTTCGGCTTCATCTTTCAGCGCTACCACCTGCTGTCCGACCTTAACGCCACCGGCAACGTCGAAGTACCCGCCGTATATGCCGGTACGCCCGCCGCCGCAAGGCGCGAGCGCGCCCAGCAGTTGCTGACGCGCTTGGGGCTGTCAGAACGCGTGGCCTACAGACCGGGCCAATTGTCTGGCGGCCAACAGCAGCGCGTCAGTATCGCCCGCGCCCTGATGAACGGCGGCGACGTGATTTTGGCTGACGAGCCTACTGGCGCCCTGGATACGCAAAGCGGCCAGGAAGTCATGAGCATTCTGAAAGAGCTGCATGCCGAAGGCCACACCATCATCATCGTCACGCACGATATGTCGGTGGCCCAGAATGCGCATCGCATCATAGAAATCAGCGATGGCGTCATCATTAAAGACTCCCGCGAGGAGTCGGCTCCAGAGCCCGCTCAAAAAGCATCGGTGCTACACGCACCTAAAGGTAATAAGCTGGCAGCCGTGGCCGGGCGGGCCAGCGAGGCCTTTCGTATGGCCTTGCTGGCTATGGCCGCCCACCGACTGCGCACCTTTCTGACCATGCTGGGCATCATCATCGGCATTGCCTCAGTGGTCTCGGTAGTGGCGCTGGGTACCGGTTCGCAGCAGCAAATCTTGCAACGCATCAGTTCCATGGGCACCAACACGCTAGACATTATGTCGGGTCGGGGCTTTGGCGACGAGCGCTCGGGCCGCGTGCAAACCTTGATTCCCCAGGATGCCGAAGCCTTGGCGCAACAATCCTACGTCGACAGCGTCACCCCCACCGTCAACACCAGTGCCAGCCTGCGTTATCGCAATGTATCGGCCAACGGCAACATCAACGGTGTGGGTGCCCAGTTTTTCCGGGTGCGCGGCTACAAGATTGCTCAAGGCCAGGCTTTCAACCAAGAGGCCGTAGACCGCCAGGCCCAAGATGTGGTCATAGATCCCAATACGCGCGACACCCTTTTCGGGCAGGATGAAGATCCCATAGGCAAGGTTATTTTTCTGGGCACTTTTCCGGCCCGTGTTATCGGTGTCACCGAACCGGTACAAAGCGCTTTCGGCAACAGTGATTCCTTGAATGTATGGTTGCCCTACAGCACCGTGATGTACCGCATTGTCGGCCAATCATTTCTGCGCAGCATTACGGTTCGCGTAGCCGACGACGTGCCCACTACCGAGGCCGAGGCCCATGTCACTGAACTCTTGACTCGCCGTCACGGCATTCAAGACTTCTTCGTCATCAATACCGACACCATACGCCAGACGGTAGAAAGCACGACCGCCACCATGACCTTGCTGGTCTCGGCCATTGCTTTGATTTCACTGGTGGTGGGCGGCATCGGCGTCATGAACATCATGCTGGTTTCGGTCACCGAACGCACACGAGAGATAGGCGTGCGCATGGCTGTGGGAGCTCGTCAAAGCGACATCATGACGCAGTTTCTTATTGAAGCCGTATTGGTCTGCCTGATAGGCGGCGTGCTGGGCATCTTGGTGGCCCTGGCGCTAGGTGAACTGATCACCCGCTTCGGGGGGGCTGACGGCTTTCAGATGGTGTATTCCACAAGCTCCATGGTGCTGGCCTTTGTTTGCTCTACCTTAATCGGCATCGTGTTTGGTTTCTTGCCCGCACGCAACGCCGCTCGGCTCGACCCCGTCGATGCCTTGGCCCGAGATTGATAGTCATGACGTGTTTTCCTTCCTTTCGCTCCCTGCCCCTGCTCACCACGCTGAGCACCTCGCTGCTCTTGGCCGGTTGTGGCGCGCTTGTACAAACGCCCTATACACGGCCCGACACTCAAACACCCGCGCATTGGCAAAACGCCTCGACCGAGCCTGCCGCAACTCAAGACGACGGCGGCGAATGGTGGCGTAACTTCAACGACACCTCGTTAAACAGCTTGATGGAGCGCGTACTGCAAACCAATAACGATCTGGCTGCAGCCACTTTGCGGGTCAGGCGCGCGCAACTCCAAGCGGGCATGGCAGACACCAATCTGTATCCCACCGTTAGCGCCAGCGGCAGTAGCAATACCCAACGCAATCTGCGAGGCGATGGCACGCGCTCCGAGTCTTACAGTGTCTCGACCAGCATCAGTTGGGAAGTCGACCTTTGGGGCAGGCTGGAAAGCCTGAGCGACGCCGCCGAATGGACAGCTTTGGCGACCGAGCAAGACAGGCAAGCCACGCGCCTAACGCTTATCGGCACCACTTTGCAGCTGTATTGGCAAGCGGCTTTGCTTAACGAACGCATTGCCACTGCCCGTTTCAGCCTGGAAGTCGCCGAACGCACGCTGGAACTCGTGCAAGGCCAGTACCGCAGCGGCGCAGTCTCGGGCCTGGAGGTCGCCGAAGCCGAATCCACCCTGGCCAGCCAACGCGCCAGCCTGGCAGACCTACAAAGGCAACGCAGTGAAACCTTGACCGCGCTGTCCATTCTGACCGATACGCCACCCAGCCAAGACGTCAGCATTCCCGAAAGCCTGCCCGACGCCGCACCGCCCAGCGTACAAGCCGGTGTCCCCGCCGAACTGCTAGGTCGTCGCCCCGACCTACGAGCCGCCGAATTACGCTTGCGCAGCACGCTTGCCAGCGGCGACGCCACACGCGCCAACTACTACCCACGCTTATCGCTTACCGGCTCTTTGGGCAGTGCCAGTTCGGCATTGGCCAACGTACTGCAAAACCCCGTAGGCACGCTGGGGGCTGGGCTGATCCTGCCTTTCTTGCAATGGAATCAGATGCGTCTGGATTCCGCCATCTCTCGCAACCAATACGAAGAAGCCGTGGTCAACTTCCGGCAGGCGCTTTATCAGGCTATGGCTGAAGTCGAAAACGCTCTGGCCGCGCGTGGCTCGCTAGCCGTTCAGGGTACCGAACTGCAGGCCTCGCTGGTTTCGGCCCAACGCGCCGAGCAAATCTACGAGGCACGCTATCGCGCCGGGGCTGTGGCCCTGCGTACTTGGCTGGATGCCCAAGAACGACGCCGCCAAGCCGAAATCAGTGTCAGCCAGAATCGCTACAACCGCTATCTGAACCAAGTCACCCTTTACCAGGCTCTGGGTGGAGATGCACTGGCCGATGCCCCAGAGCCCTCTGCTCAGTAGCCTTTCAGGCTTGCCGACTCCTTGCCAAAAATCAAGGTTTCCGCCTCGCGCGCGTGATAAGGTGTGAGCGAGAATATCGCCGTATCAAGTACGGTTCGATCAACCACAAGGGGGAAGCATGTTAAAAAGAATCGGGATTCACCTGAGCAATGACGACGCTGGCAAGCGTCGCATTGAAATTGGCCTGCAACTGGCAAAGAAACACGAGGCCGAAGTCGTGGGCATTTACCCGGTATATGGCTCCGGCGGCCTGCAACACGAACACGGGGTCATACGTCAAGACGTTCACAACCAACTGCGCGAAGCAGCCAAAGTCATAGGCGTCAAGGCCGAGTGGCGTGTACCGCAAGGCAACCCCGAAGACGTTCTGGCCCTGCACGCCCGCTATTGCGACGTCCTCATCATGAGCAAAGCCGAGCGCAGCGTGAGCGCGTCTTCGCTGATTGCCAATTTGCCCGAAGCCGTCGTCATGGCAGCAGGTCGCCCCGTACTGATGCTGCCCAATTACGGCACGATCAGTCCCATAGGCCGACGTATCCTGTTTTGTTGGGATCAACGCCGCGAGGCCGCCCGCGCCTTTGCCGACGCCGCCCCGTTCCTAAGGGCCTGCGAAGAGCTTGTCATTCTCGAAATAGACCGCGACCACAAACGCCTGGGCGAAAGCGACATCCACCCGGATGACATCAGCCGCTACTGCACCAGCCTGGGCTACCCCACCCCTAAGCGCCTGGAAAAAACCAGCGCGGAACACGGTGTGGGCAATGTCATTCTGAACGCCGCCACCGACACCGGCAGCGATCTTATCGTCATGGGCGCATACGGCCACAGCCGCATGCGTGAATGGGTAATGGGCGGTGCCTCCAGAACCTTGCTTTCCACCATGACGGTGCCGGTGCTGTTGGCGCATTAATACCCGGCAATGTCCTTAAGCGCGCGGCCCTTCACCTCGCGCGCTTCTGCAAAAATAGGTTTTGCGGTCACTCGAGCATTGCAATGCTCCATCCTCCGCCCAGTGCGCGATATAAGTCTATCGCTGCAATCAATCGCCCGGCCTGTCGCTGGACGGCAGCATCCTGGGCGGCATAAAGCGCCCGTTGTGCATCCAGCAGCACCAACTGATTCTCAGCGCCTGCGCGGTATCTGGACTCGGCTAAAGTGAGTGTCTCACGCGCCTGCTGCAGCTCCTGCTGCTGTGCTTTAGCCTGTTCCTCACTACCCCTGACACCGTCCAATCTTACAATCACGAACGGCCAAATATGGCCTTGGGCGGCATTACGCCAATTCAAAAAATGGCCTTGGCCGCTTAGCCTCTACGTTTAACGACCGTTAAAAATGGGGGGATTACCCCCCCTTAGATTACCTACACTAACGCATGTCGCGGCTATCCGCTTTTCAGGGAAAGGAGTTAACCATGAGGACTGCACCGATGACGGCTGCTGAATTTATTGTGTCATGCCTTGAAGCCGAGGATGTTGAATATGTGTTTGGCATTCCTGGCGAGGAGAACATCAAGCTGATCCGTGCCGTCCATGCCTCCAAGAAAATTCGTTTTATCCTGGCGCGCCATGAACAAGGGGCTTCCTTCATGGCGGACATATACGGTCGCCTAACTGGCAAAGCCGGAGTCTGCACAGCAACCTTAGGGCCAGGGGCGATCAACCTTTTGCTAGGCACCGCAGATGCCCAAACAGACTCCAGCCCTTTGGTTGCGATAAGCGCACAGGTAGGCATGGATAGAATTTACAAAGAATCGCATCAGATTGTCGATTTAGTGGCCATGTTCAAGCCTGTAACCAAATGGGCCGATACCATTTCAACCACTCAAGCCATCCCTGAAATGGTGCGCAAAGCTTTTCATTTTGCCCAAACCGAAAGGCCTGGTGCAAGCTACTTGGCAATTCCGCAAGACATTGAGGGCAGCATCATGCCTGCCGGCCTGAAGCCCTTGGCTATTCCTAAACAGGCAAAAAGCCGCCCCGAAAAAAGCAGTATTCAAGAGGCCGCCAAATTGTTGCGTGCCGCAAAGTGCCCTGTGCTGTTGGTAGGCCACGGTGTGGTTCGAGGCGAACATTCGGCTGTGCTGCGTCAATTTGCCGAACGTCACCAGATTCCTGTCGCAACCAGCTTCATGGCCAAAGGTGCAATCAGTGATAAGAGTCCGCTCTCTATGGGCGTCATTGGTTTTATGCGCCATGACTATGAAAACTTCGCCTTCGATGAAGCAGACTTGATATTGTCAGTAGGCTACGAGTTACAAGAGTTTGCTCCCTCCCGCGTTAATCCCGAGGGTGACAAGAAAATCATTCATGTCAACACATTCGATACCGATGTAGACGCACATTACAACGTCAGCTTGAATGTGGTTTCAGATATTGGCTATGCATTGCAGGACTTAAGCGCCGAGCTCGGCGAGCAAACGCTATCGGGCTTGCGTGACAGCATCAAAATCCGAGCATTGCTTGAAGAGGAATTGGACAAAGGTAGGCAGGACGGCTCTTTCCCACCGACTCCACAACGCTTGGTCACTGCCATCCGCGACGCAATGGGAGAAAAAGACATAGTGCTGGCGGACACCGGTGCCATCAAAATGTGGATGGCACGCCTTTATCCCACCTATGAGCCTTTAACCTGCCTGATTTCAAACGGTCTGTCCACCATGTCCTTTGCACTCCCCGGAGCACTGGGAGCGGCTCTGGCAAAGCCTGAGCGCAAGGTGCTGGCTGTCATGGGCGATGGCAGCTTCCTGATGAACTCACAAGAAATCGAGACGGCTGTACGAGAAAAAATCGATCTGAAGGTTTTTGTTTGGGTGGATGGCAGCTATGGTCTGATCAAGTGGAAAATGGATATAGAAGAAGGTGCCCACGACTCCGTGGACTTTGGCAATCCTGATTTTGTTAAGTACGCCGAAAGCCTTGGGGCTAAAGGCTATCAGATAAGCCAGGCGAAAGATCTGCTCCCCTCTTTGCAAACGGCATTGGCTGAACCGGGAGTGTCCATCATTGCTTGCCCTGTGGATTACAGCCAAAACATGAAGTTAGTGAAAAAGCTGGGAGAGCTAACCATCAGTTTGTAACTACGGATCATATTACCGGGAGTGGGATCTGCGCCTTTATCCCGGTCTTTATCTTTTTATCTTTCTTTTATCTTTCATTCGGGCATAGAAAAACCCCCACCAGCGTTTGAGCTGATGGGGGTTTTCGGTATAAGAGCCTGACGATGACCTACTTTCACACACGGACGTGCACTATCATCGGCGCAAAGGCGTTTCACTGTCCTGTTCGGGATGGGAAGGAGTGGGTCCACCTTGCTATGGTCGTCAAGCGTAACTGTTTGCCTGCTTGCGGCTTTGGGCCTCAAGCGGGCGAATCGGAATAAAAGCACATGGGTAGTAGGGAACGCTTCGCTGGGCCAAGCCTAGGGAAGGTTCATCGCACACTACGGGTCAGATGTTAACGTAAAGCTTAATGAGTTTTGAACGACACTTGATCACGCTAACCTGCAAGGTTATAGGATCAAGCCGCACGGGCAATTAGTACTGGTTAGCTACGTGCATTACTGCACTTCCACACCCAGCCTATCAACGTTCTGGTCT
>NZ_JACDXW010000002.1 GCF_020539505.1 Mesopusillimonas faecipullorum
CCCATCCCGAACAGGACAGTGAAACGCCTTTGCGCCGATGATAGTGCACGTCCGTGTGTGAAAGTAGGTCATCGTCAGGCTCTTATACCGAAAACCCCCATCAGCTCAAACGCTGGTGGGGGTTTTTTTATGCCTACATGAAAGATAAAAAGATCAATACCAGGATAAAGGCGCAGAAACCACCTCCGGTAGTATGATCTGTCTGGCTACTCGCGCTGCGATTTCGTGCGACGCCTAGGTTTGGCAAATTAAACAGCACACAAATCAATGTATCCGAAACAACATTGCAGTTGTTAATGGTTCGCATTTATGATATCGTTATGAATTAAGTCCGCGGGCGGGCTTTTTTTGTCGCTACCACTTTGCTAAGTGGCGTTAAAAAAAGACGAACCGGTCCTCGTAGTTACTTTTGGCATTTGATTCATGCAGCAACACACTGTCGAACCACAGGACCGCACAGTTCTGATTAAGGTTAGCGCCGTGGCGTGCGTGGCTGCGGTGCATTTGGCGGTTTTAGGCGCCATTTTTGCCGCCCCAAGCGAACCCCATATCGATATGGCCGACGCTCTGGAGATTCAGTTCGTCGAAATAGGCCCAGAGTTCGTGGATACCATTGCAAGCCCAGAACCTGAGGTTGTGGAAGAGGTTCCTCCCGAGCCGGAACCAGAGCCAGAGCCAGAGCCAGAGCCTATCCCCGAGCCGGAGCCCGAGCCCGAACCAGAGGCCATCCAAGAGCCTCCACCTCCGCCACCCAAGCCTAAACCCAAACCTAAGCCCAAGCCAGTTCCTAAGCAAGACAAGCCTGTCTCAGAAACAACTAAACCGCCGGCAGCACCCTCGGGTACATCCAACGTAGCTGCGCCTCCTCAGGCGCCTAAGGCGGCACCAGATAACCGTCCGCGCATGATAGGCACGGTGGATTACCTGGGTCGTAAGCCCAATGCGCAGTATCCGCGCGCATCGCAACGAAGAGGGGAAACGGGTCGCGTGGTCATCCGCGTCTTGATTTCACCTCGTGGCGAGGTAGAGGAAGCCAGTGTTCGCACGACTTCCGGACACTCATTGCTGGATCAGTCCGCCCTGCGTGCGGCACGTTCTGCACGGTTCCGGCCCTATACAGAAAACGGCGTGGCTTATCCCGCGCTGGCAGATATTCCTTTTGATTTCGTCCTTAACTAGGAAGAGCGATTATGTTTGATGTACTTGAACGGGCCAGAACGATGCTGGCGCAGGTTAGCCAGGCGAGCGGGGCTGAGGGCAGCGCTGCTCCCCTCGCCAATGCTGCGGGCTTGACTGGCGAAGCAGTGCCCCAAGCTGAAGCGACCGCTGAAACGACCTTACAGGCTGCGCAGACGGCTACCCAAGCACTTGATGCTGCTGCGCAAGCCGCCGCGCCTGCTGCGACTCAGGCATTGGATGCCGCGGCAACAGCCGCCTTGGCCGCACCGGGCGCTCTGGACTCTACCGCGCAGGCGATGACTGACACAGGCATGCTGCATTTCATTGCTCAAAGCGATGCCTTGGGCAAGGGTTTGTTTGTCATACTGGTGGTCATGTCTTTGATTAGCTGGTACCTGATTTTCGCCAAGACTTTTATGAACTGGCGTATTCGCAGGCGTTCTGCGCAGTTTCTTAATCATTTTTGGGCCGCCGGCTCTTTAGAGCAAGTCGAGAACGAGATCAGCACGCATGGCGCGCGCGAGCCGTTCTCGCACTTGGCTAGCCATGCTATTCATGCACGCAATCACCACGTAAAGTATGGTGCGCTGAAACTCGAAGAGAAAGGCTCTACCAGTGCCTTCGTTACGCGTATCATCCGTAAAGTCATAGATGAAGAAACCGCCAAACTCGAAAACGGTTTGACGTTGCTGGCCTCCATAGGCTCTACGGCACCTTTCGTCGGTTTGTTCGGTACGGTTTGGGGCGTTTACCACGCGCTGATCAACATCGGTATGTCGCAAGGCGTCACTGTCAATCGTATTGCCGGCCCTGTGGGCGAAGCGCTGATCATGACGGGGCTGGGTTTGGCCGTGGCGATTCCAGCCGTGTTGGGTTATAACGCATTTGTGCGCAGCAACCGTGTTTACCTAGCCAAGCTCGATGCTTTTGCCCATGATCTGTTCACCTTCCTCTCTACGGGGCAACAGGTGCACGAAAATGGTTCGCGACGTGGCAAGGTGCATACTTTGGCCAGCGCCGGCAAGGGTGAATAATCATGGCGTTCGGAAGCTTCGACTCTAAGGGCAGCGGGCATGCGATGTCCGAAATCAATATGGTGCCGCTCATCGACGTGATGCTGGTGCTATTGGTGATTTTCATCATCACGGCGCCTATGCTGAGTCACTCGATCAAAATCAATGTTCCCCAGGTCAGTGCGGAGCCTGTCGAACAAGAACCCGTCATCATAGATTTGGCCGTAGACGACATAGGGCAGATTTTCTGGAATGATCAGCCTCTTAGCCTGGAAGCACTGACCGAGCGTTTCAAGCTGGAGTCTGTAAAAGATCCTCAGCCACAACTGCGTATTCGTGCAGACGTGAACACGCGCTATGAGACGCTTGCTGAAGTCATGGGCAGCGCCCGTGCTGGTGGCATGAAACGCATGGGGTTTGTCACCAAACCGGCTGAACCCGCCCCTGAGCCTGCCTCTAACTAAGACTTGATTCAGTGCAGCCTCGAGCGCCTGGCTTAATGACAAAGCCAGGCGCTTTTTTATGTGAACTAGCCAACTTGCATAGAATGACCCATTTATTTGGGTTAACCCCAGGTTGACGCTGCTTCGCTGCATACTTATAGTTTGTCTCAGATACCTGTTATGTATCCACCAGACATTTCGCATCGGTTGCCAATGTTGCCAACTGAATGCTAGGCAAAAACGCCTCTCTCAGATCTCACGATCTGGGCGAGGCGTTTTTTTCGTCTCGCTGATTTGAGTCTGAGCTCGTCTGGTCGGTAGGAGCCGTCAATAAGAAACGTCTGACTGATTCTGCCAAGTCGTATGTGCATCGGCCGTGAAGCAAAGTTGTCGTAGAAGTAATTCTTGAACTTCCAACACACAGGTGTATGACAATGACTCAATTTACCCGACGTAGATTCATCCAGGCGAGTGGCTCATTGGTAGCTGCCGGTATGATGCCGGGCTTGGGCATGGCCCAAGACATGAAGGGCGTAACCAGTGATTCAGTGCGGCTGGGATTGCTGCATTCGCTGACTGGTACCTTTGCCATCTCAGAAGCAGCACAGGTAGACGCCGAGCAATTGGCTATCGAGCAAATCAATGCGGCAGGTGGGGTTCTAGGTCGCAAGATCATCCCCTATGTCGAAGACGGAGCTAGTGACGCCCCAACTTTTGCCGAGAAAGCCCGAGTGCTATTGCGGCGTCACAATGTGGCCGCAGTAGTGGGGTGTTACTCATCGGCTTTGCGCAAAGCTGTGTTGCCTGCTTTTCGTCAGGCCAAAGGCTTGCTGTATTACCCCACCTATTACGAGGGCCTAGAGCAAGACCCACGTTGCATGTATACCGCGCAAGATGCTACGCAATCGGTAGTGGCTGCGATGGATTGGATGATACGCGAGAAGGGCAAGAAAATTTTCTTGGTGGGTTCCGATTACATCTATCCGGTTACCTGCAACAAGATTGCCAAGCAGGCGATTGCAAAGTTTGGTGGCGAGGTCGTTGGTGAAGAGTACGCGCCACTTGGTCATACCGAGTTTTCTTCCATTATCAATAAGATCAAGGCGGCCAAACCAGATTGCATCTACAGCACAGTGGTGGGGGGCA
The DNA here is from genome assembly GCF_020539505.1 of Mesopusillimonas faecipullorum. GTDB lineage: Bacteria > Pseudomonadota > Gammaproteobacteria > Burkholderiales > Burkholderiaceae_B > Mesopusillimonas > Mesopusillimonas faecipullorum. The sequence goes on from NZ_JACDXW010000002.1 coordinate 3,782, forward strand.
GTAACGTCGCGTTCTATAAGCAACTCAGGGCTGCCGGTCTTGGTGGCGACCAGATCACCTTGCTCTCTACTTTGGTAACCGAAAACGAGATCGACGGCATAGGCAAAGAAAATGCCGAAGGAACTTACTCGTGCATGGGCTATTTCCAGTCTTTAGATACACCGGCCAACCACCGCTTTGTTAAGGCCTTTAAAGACAAATACGGGCAGAATCGGGTCGTCGGCTATCCCATGGAGTGCGCCTACAACTCGGTGTATCTATGGAAAGAGGCTGTAGAGAAAGGCAACTCCTTTGTGCCCGACGATGTGATTGCCGCTAGTTCTGGTCTCGGCTTTGAGGCGCCTAGCGGCTTCGTGCGCTTCGATGACAAAAACCACCACATCTGGATGCGTGTGCGCGTAGGCCGGGCCAAAGCGGACGGCCAGTTCGATATCGTCTATCAGACGCCAGATCTCGTGCCGCCCAATCCATTTCCCGAGATTTGATCTAAGCACCGGGTAGTCGCAACAGCCACGAAAACAGACAGGCCTTGGGCTTGTCTGTGGGGCTGTTGCGCCCAAAAACTTCGATGGGTGGGCCAGATGATGCGAAAAAGCGGAAACAACAAGCAGGAGACAGCATGAACATAATCATCATGCAAATGTTTGGTGGCCTGAGTTTGTTCACCATTTTGTTATTGATGGCGATTGGCTTGGCCATCGTATTTGGCTTGATGGGCGTCATCAATATGGCGCACGGCGAATTGATGGCCATGGGGGCTTACATCACTTATCTGGTGGCATTGTTCTTCCAGCATTACGTGCCGTCTTTACTGGACACCTACATTATCCCCGCCATCATCTGTGCGTTTCTGGTGACGTTTGCATTCGGCTATTTCCTGGAGCGCAGCTTTATTCGCTTCTTTTACGACCGGCCGCTGGATACCCTGCTTGCGACTTGGGGGCTAAGCCTGATTTTGCAGCAGTTGTATCGCACTATTTTCGGGGCTCAGGAGGTCAGCGTGCCACTGCCTGGCTGGCTGGACGGGGCATGGCAGCCCGTAGCGGGCATGCAGTTCTCTTTGAATCGTATCTTCATCATAGGCCTGACGGTTTTAGTCACCGTAGGTATTTACATGCTGTTGTATCGCACGCGATGGGGCCTAAAAGTGCGAGCGGTGACCCAGAACCGCGCCATGAGCGGGGCGGTAGGCATCAATACCAATAAGGTCGATGCGCTGACTTTTGCGCTGGGTTCGGGTTTGGCAGGTATTGCGGGCAGTGTGTTCACGATGATTGGCTCTACCAATCCGGGTACAGGTCAGCTGTATATCGTCGACACCTTCATTGTGGTTGTGTTCGGTGGCGTGCAAAGCCTGGTTGGCACTGTGTTGTCGGCCTTCACCATTGCACAGTCTCAGACCACGCTTGAATACGTCACCAGTGGCTCTATGGCCAAGGTAGCCATTCTGTTGCTGGTGATATGCGTGCTGTACTTCCGGCCGCAAGGCTTGTTTGCGTCCAAAGTCAGGAGATAAGCCATGGGTAGATATCGCGACATCAATGAGGGCTTGGCTTATCTGTTGCTGGGCGTGTTCTTGGTTTTTATCCTGCCAGCCATGCTGGATCCCTATCAGCTTAGCCTGTTCAGCAAGTACATATCCATGGCCTTCGTGGCGATTGGCATCGTACTGATGTGGGGTTATGGCGGCATCCTGAGTTTAGGGCAGGGGGTCTTCTTCGGTATAGGCGGTTATCTGATAGCCATGTTTTTGAAAATGGAAGCCTCTGCGCCGGAGATACCCGAGTTTATGGTGTGGAGCAGCATGCAGGCTTTACCGGTTTGGTGGGTGCCGTTCAAAAGCTTCACCCTAACGGTGATTGGGGTGTTCTTGATTCCCGCTGTGTTGGCTTTTGTTTTCTCGTATGCCATTTTTCGCAAGCGAATCAGTGGGGTGTATCTGGCCATCATTACATTGGCGTTGGCTCTGGCGCTATCGGTCTGGATTATCGGCAGTCAGGGGCAAACGGGGGGATCCAATGGCATTACGGACTTCACCACGCTGTTGGGCATGGACATCCTGGAGGATGAAGCCAAGGAAATCCTGTATTTCGTGCAGTTGGGCTTGCTGCTGTTGGTCATGCTGATAGCTAGTTTCATCATCCGTACGCGACTTGGAAAAATACTGATCGCCATACGGGACCACGAAGACCGGGTGCGATTCTCGGGCTACAACACCGCGCTTATCAAGGCTTTTGTCTTTACGGTTGCTGCCGTGCTGTCTTCGGTGGGCGGGGCCATGTACACCTTGCAGGTGGGGTTGATCGCACCCTCTGTGGTGGGCGTGATGGCTTCTGTGGAGATGGTTATCTACGCAGCGGTCGGGGGGCGTTTATCTGTGCCGGGTGCGGTGGTTGGCGCCTTGTTGATTGGTTATGCCCGCTCTTACCTTTCCGAGAATTTCCCTGAAAGCTGGCTGTTTTTTCTGGGGGCTGTGTTCATTCTGGTGGTGGTGGCTATGCCCAAGGGCTTGGCGGGCCTGGCGGAACAGATCATGGCACGGACCACATCGAAGGAGTCATCGTTATGACGGCGACCATCGCAGCTGCGCAGGCTATCTCCCAATCATCGGATACTCAACTTCGGCGTACGCAAATCATGACCGACAACATTGTTTCGATTGAGGACATCACCGTTGTATTCGACGGCTTCAAGGCTGTTAATGGCTTAAGTCTGAATGTGCGGCATAACGAGTTAAGAGTCGTGATAGGCCCGAACGGTGCGGGCAAGACTACATTGCTGGACATCATATGCGGCAAAACCAAGCCTCGCCAGGGGCGGGTGATGTTCAAGGGCACTGACCTGACGCGTCTTGAAGAGCATCAGATCGTCAGATTGGGCGTAGCGAGAAAATTTCAGACGCCGTCTGTATATGAAGACCTAAGCGTAAGGGAAAACTTCGAGGTGTCTTTGCCGGAAGGGCGCAGCGTGTGGGGCTCTTTGCTGTTTCGGCGTGATGCGACGGTGGCCAAGCGCATTGCAGAGGTCGCCAGTTGGGTGTTTCTGGATAGTGTCCTACGGACCAAGGCCAAGCATCTCAGCCATGGGCAGAAGCAGTGGCTGGAGATAGGCATGATGCTGATCCAAGACCCGGCTTTATTGTTGCTGGATGAGCCTGTGGCGGGCATGAGCCACAAAGAGCGCGAGCAAACGGCTGAATTGCTCAAACGCATTGCCCGCGGGAAATCGATAGTGGTGATCGAACACGATATGGAGTTCGTGCGTTCGATTGCGCACACGGTAACGGTGATGCACCAGGGCAGTGTGCTGTGCGAAGGCAGCATAGATGAAGTGCAACGCAATCAGCGCGTCATTGAAGTCTATCTGGGAGCCTGATCATGCTGAAGGTGTCTGATCTGAACGTCTATTACGGTGAGAGCCACACTGTTCATGATGTGACTTTCGAGTTGAGATCGCAAGAGGCTGTGGCGGTCATGGGGCGCAACGGGGTAGGCAAGACTACGCTGCTCAAGGCGCTGATTGGCATGTTGCCGTCCCGCAGCAAAGAGATTTTGCTTAACGGTCAGCCCATCCAGCGCATGCCCAGTTATGACCGCGTGCGGCAAGGCCTGGCTTTCGTCCCTCAAGGAAGAATGATTTTCCCCACGCTGACGGTGAAGGAAAACATCCTTGCGGGGATGCCGCGTGGCGGCGAAGTGCCCGAGTACATCTACCGTTTCTTTCCTGTGCTTCAGGAAATGTCGCAACGCAAAGGCGGCAATTTGTCGGGAGGTCAGCAACAAATGCTGGCTATTGCTCGCGCCCTGGTTTCCGACCCAAAAGTGCTGATTCTTGATGAGCCGACAGAGGGCATTCAGCCTTCGATTATCAAGGAGTTGGCTCGTACCCTGACGGAGCTGCGTCGTGAAAGGCGTTTTTCCATTTTGGTTTCTGAGCAAGTGTTGAGTTTTGCACTGGACGTCGCAGATCGTTTTCTCGTGTTGGATAGAGGGCGGATCGTGCACGAGAAGAACCGAGAAGAAGTGGATCTGGATGAAATGCGGGCTTTCTTGACCGTGTGAATCGGCAACTGCTTTTTCTGTGAGCCGTTGCATTGTTTTCCGTCAATCATGACGGGCGTTTTCCTCAAAGGAGAAACCAACCATGAAAACTGTAATCAGTATCGATAGGAACAAGCTGCCGACAGAGCAGGACAATCCCGTCATCATGAACCGCTGGCATTGCGACATTCCCATGGCGGCTTACGTCAACCCAGGGGAGTCCTTCAGGGTGGAGTGCTTCGATTGGACGGGTGGGCAAATTGCCAACGATGATTCGGCCAATGACATTCGCGACGTTAACTTGGCGCCTTGCCACCATCTTTCCGGGCCTGTGGGTGTGCGCGGTGCCGAGCCGGGCGACTTGCTCGTGGTTGATATTCTGGACATCGGCCCCTTTGAGGATGAGCGCTGGGGCTACACAGGCATTTTCAGCAAGCAGAAGTTTGGTGGTTTCCTTACGGATTACTTTCCCAATACGGCTAAGGCCATCTGGGATTTCAACGGCATTTTTGCCACCTCCCGTCATATTCCCAACCTGCGTTTTGCGGGCTTGACCCACCCCGGCATTATCGGTTGCCTGCCATCGCGTGATTTGCTGAACGAATGGAACCGGCGTGAGGCAGAGCTGATCGCCTCCGATCCTGATCGAGTTCCTCCGCTGGCGTTGCCGCCTAATCCGCAGGATGTCATTTTGGGCGGTTTGAAGGGTGCGGCACTTGAGGCCGCCGCCAAAGAGGGAGCACGCACGGTACCCCCGCGTGAGCATGGCGGTAACTGCGACATCAAGAATCTGTGCCGAGGTAGCAAGATTTACTTGCCGGTATATGTCAAAGACGGCGGCTTGGTCGTTGGCGACTTGCACTTCTCGCAGGGTGACGGCGAAATCACATTCTGCGGCGCCATCGAGATGGCGGGCTGGATAGACATGCACGTAGAGCTGATCAAAGATGGCTGCAATAAATACGGTATCAAGCAAGCCATGTTCGAGCCTGGGCCGGTAGACCCGAATTATTCGCAATACCTGGTGTTCGAAGGCATCTCGGTTGAAGATAGCGGCAAGCAACGTTATCTAGACGTGACGCTGGCTTATCAGCAGGCATGCATGAATGCCGTTAACTACCTGACAAAATTCGGATATACAGGAGAGCAGGTCTATACCATACTCAGCTGCGCTCCAGTAGAGGGCCATGTTAGCAGCGTGGTCGATATCCCCAACGCTTGCGTGGCGGTTCAGGTGCCGACGGCAATATTTGATTTCGACATCCGCCCCAATGCTTCCGGGCCGACTAAGCATGTCAAGAAGAGTGACTTGGCCTACGAAACCTGAAGGGTATAGGCCATCAGGCGGGGCTGCTGACAGCCCCGCTATTCATAAAAAAGTAGGAGACAGTCATGCCTGTTTATGAGTATGTATGTACGCAGTGCGGAACGTTCGACATGGTCCGCCCTATGTCCGAATACCAAGCGCCTGCTAATTGCCCCGTATGTGGCGTTACCGCTTCTAAAGTCCTGACGGCTGCTCAGCTTAACACCATGTCCCATACCACCAGAAAAGCGCATCAGTTCAATGAGAAAGGTGCGCATGAACCGCGTGTGGGGGGGCATTCCCATAAACATGGGGGGCAGGGCGGGCACCAACATGTGCACGGCCCGGGGTGTGGTCATGGCTCGCACGCGGGTACGCGTAGCAGCACGCTTGCCATGCCCACCGCCTCGCGGCCGTGGCAGGTAGGGCATTAGCCCAGGATTGGGTTTTAGCTTAGAGCACTTCTGGAGAAAGACCATTGTCGCAACGAGATCCCATTCGCGTAGGCGTTTTATTTTCAAAGACTGGTGAAATCTGCACCATAGAGACCTCTCAGTTGATGGGAACCTTATTCGCCATCGAGGAAATCAACGAGTCCGGGGGCATTAACGGTCGGGAAATAGAGGTCGTCTATTACGACCCACTTTCGTCGCCGGGGCGCTATCGCGTGTTGGCCGAGCAGTTGGTACTGCGCGACAAGGTGAACGTTATTTTTGGTTGCTATCTGTCCAGTACGCGCAAAGCGGTGTTGCCCATCATTGAAAAATGGAACCGCGTACTGTTTTATCCAACGCTCTACGAAGGGTTCGAGTGCTCGAGCAATGTCATTTACACGGGGGCGGCGCCTAATCAAAACAGCATACAACTGGCCGAATACATGACGTCAAATTATGGTGCGCGGGTGTATTTGGTGGGTTCGGACTATATCTATCCCTACGAATCCAATCGCATCATGATGGACTTGATTCAGCAGCATCCCAGCGGTGAAAAACTGGGAGAGCGCTATGTGCCACTGAATGCCACGCGTGAGGATTTCGCCGACATCATAGAGGATATCAAGAACAAGCAACCCGATTTTGTGTTCTCGACCGTGGTGGGTAATTCCACGCAACACTTCTATCGTGCTTATGCCGAAGCAGGCCTGAGCCCGCGCAATATGCCCATTGCCAGCTTGACCACACTCGAAGCGGAGGTCCTGCAGATGGGTGTGGATGTCGCGGCAGGTCACGTATCGTCCGCGCCTTATTTTCAATCTGTCGACTCGGCTACCAATCAGCGTTGCCTGGCGAATTTTCGTGGCCGATTCGGTAACCAAGTGGTGCCCAATGCGGGTTGGGAAGCTGCCTATTTTCAAGTGCATATTTTTGCCAAAGCGATGGCTTTGTCGGGCAGCGACTCCATCGACGCCCTGATGCCCAACTTGCTGGGCATGGAGTTCGATGCGCCACAGGGGCGGGTCTGCATAGACCCTGCCAATAACCATGCATGCCTATATCCACGTATTGGCGTGGTCAATGATGAGGGGCAGTTCACGATTGTGCGTCAGGCAAAACGAGCGGTGCACCCTGACCCTTATCTGGTGACCCATTCGCTGGGAGACTGGACGCTCAGGCTAGGCGCGGAGAGCGATACATGATGGCGTTCGATGAGCTTGCCGCGGGCTGCAGTGCGCCACGCTTATTGCATGATCTGCGCAGGCTGCGCGTGGCCGTCTTTCATCCCCAGGATCGCGATAGTGAAGAGCTGCTGTTGCAGCTAAGGCGCATCGGTTGCCAAGTTCAGGCGTTTTGGCCACCCAGTATGACGTTGCCCGATTCGGTGGATTTGGTTTTTCTGGCCGTGCATCCGAATGTAGAGTTACCCGACTGGGCTAAGCAGCGTGAGCCAGGCGGACCCGTGATCATAGCGGTAGTGATGTATGAAAACCCCACTATCATCGAGGCCGTACTGACGCTGGGAGTCGAGAGCGTCATTACTTCGCCAGTTAAGGCTTTTGGGTTGTTGGCGACCATAGTTGTCGCTCGTCAAATCAAGCACCAGCGCACTTTGCTGCTTAAACAGAACCAAAAGTTGGAAAACAAGCTATCGGGGATGAGGCAAGTGCTGGAAGCCAAAATGATTCTGATGGATGCGAAGCGGATTTCAGAAGAAGAGGCCTATAAGTTGATGCGTGAACAAGCCATGGTCAGGCGTGTGACGGTCGAGCAGATTGCTAGAACGATAGTGGATGTGCATAAGATTTTGCCGCTCAATTCGGGTTAAAGCGCCTACTGTTGAAGGTAGGCATATCGTTGGTGCGCTAAGCCTGCGAGCCAGGTTCTGCAGCGCTTTATGTATTGCAAGAGGCATGAGCATGAGCGAGATTCAAGAGGTGTACCCTCCCCAGGCGGCTTTTATAGGGCCCGATACCTTGACGCAGGCAGACTACCAGCGTCTGTATGCGGAGTCGGTGCAGGAGCCCGATCAGTTTTGGGCACGAGCAGCACAGCGCTTGCATTGGTTTCAACCGCCGCAGCGTATCCGCGATGTCAGTTTCGACCCCGACGACTTTCATGTTAGGTGGTTTGAAGATGGTCGTTTGAATGTCAGTTATAACTGCCTAGACCGCCATCTAGAGCGTCTTGGCGACAAGCCCGCCATCCTCTGGGAGCCCGATGACCCCAATGTGCCCGCCCAGACTGTCAGCTACCGCGAATTGCATGAACGTGTATGTAGGCTGGCCAATGTGTTGCGCTCGCTGGGTGTACGAAAGGGCGATAGGGTGACGGTTTACCTTCCCATGGTGATCGAGGCGGCGGTGGCGCTGCTAGCTTGCTCACGCATCGGAGCCGTTCACAATGTGGTGTTTGGGGGCTTCTCGCCCTCGTCTTTGGCAGATCGCATTCGGGATTGTGGTGCCAAGCTTGTTCTGACTGCTGATGAAGGTTGGCGTGGCGGGCGAAGGATTGCCCTGAAGTCCAATGTGGATGCGGCCTTGGCACAACCGGGTACTGAGCAGATAGAGGCGGTCTTGGTGCTTAGGCACACGGGCGGAAAAGTGGACATGCGAGCGGGGCGAGACCATTGGTGGCACGAATGTGTGCAAAGCCAAAACGCCATATGTGAACCCGAGTCTATGGAAGCTGAAGACCCGTTATTCATTTTGTATACCTCGGGTAGTACGGGTAAACCTAAGGGCTTGCTGCACACTACGGGCGGCTACGCGGTGTATGCCAGTTTGACTCATCAAGTGGTTTTCGATCTTCGTGAAGACGACGTTTACTGGTGCACGGCCGATATCGGCTGGATTACCGGACACAGCTATATTGTGTATGGGCCACTACTGAATGGGGCGACCACTTTGATGTTCGAAGGAGTGCCTAGTTACCCTGATGCCTCCCGTTTCTGGCGCGTGGTCGATCGCCATCAAGTCAGTATCTTCTACACGGCGCCCACGGCAATACGCGCTTTGATGCGCGAGGGGGAGGAACCCGTCAAGGCTTGCTCCAGACAGTCTTTGCGTGTTTTAGGGACTGTTGGTGAACCCATCAACCCCCAGGCTTGGCGCTGGTATCACGAAGTCGTGGGAGAAGGGCGGTGCCCCATCGTTGATACCTGGTGGCAGACCGAAAATGGTGGCATCTTGATTGCCCCCTTACCGGGGGCGACTACGCTCAAACCGGGGGCGGCTACGCGTCCTTTGTTCGGCGTCAAACCCGCCCTGATCGACAACAACGGCCACGAAGTGCTAGGCGAAGGTGAAGGGCAGTTGGTTATCGCAGACTCGTGGCCGGGGCAAGCCAGAACGATTTATGGTGATCATCAACGCTTTATTGATACCTACTTCAAGCCTTACCCTGGCTATTACCTCACGGGGGATGGCGCCCGCCGCGACGCTGATGGAGACTACTGGATTACCGGACGTGTTGACGATGTCATCAACGTCAGCGGCCACCGCTTGGGCACTGCGGAATTGGAAAGCGCCTTGGTGGCGCATGCCAAGGTGGCTGAAGCCGCAGTGGTTGGCTATCCGCACGACGTAAAAGGCCAGGGTATTTACTTTTACGTGACGCTGGTGGCCGGCATAGAGGGCACCGACGCCTTGAAGAGCGAGTTGGTGCGACATGTGCGTGAGGTCATTGGCCCCATCGCGACGCCTGACCAACTGCAATGGGCGCCGGCCTTACCGAAAACACGTTCGGGCAAAATCATGCGACGTATTTTGCGCAAGATTGCCGAGAACGCCCCCGATCAGCTCGGAGACACCAGCACGCTTGCCGACCCGTCGGTGGTAGACGTACTGGTGCAACAGCGTTGCAATCGATGACGAAGTGACTTTCATTCAGCAAGCTTCGACCTGCGCGCCACTGGGGCTTGCCCTGGGGCGCGTCAGCAGGGCGACCAGGAAGGTCAAGAGTAATGTGGGCAACGCCGAGCCGAACCCGGGTGCCCACTGACCAATACTGTGATAGAACGCGATGCCTAGCAGCCATAACAAGGCCGGCCACAGGTGTAATGTCTTTGCTTCGGGGGTACGGCGGGCACCGCCCAGCACGTTACGCCCAAGGATGACACCGTACAAGGGCACGAAAACTGAGCTTAGGGTGAGCAGAAAAGGCTCCAGGGTATGCATGGGCAATACCAGGGCCAGTGCGGTACTGACCAGCGCCAAGCCCATACCCCAGCGGCGTATGCTCCACTTCGGCAGCAAGCTGTGGGCCGACACCGAACCTGAATACAAATCACCATAGGCGTTGTCCAGCTCATCTATCAGGATCAGGCCCAGGGCGATGAGTCCTCCTTGCGCGAGCAATAGGGCGTTGACCATATTGGTATCTGGCCCTACCGAACTGATCACCATGACGCCCAGGGCATAGCACCACATATTGGCAATGGCATAGCCAAACCAGATGCCTGCGAAGGCAGTACGGCCGCTGCGCCCATGACGTGCATAGTCGGCTACCAAAGGCAGCCATGAGACGGGCATGGCGATAACCAGGTCGAGTGCGCCAAACATGGTCATGGAGCCGTCACCCGGTCGGTTCCAGAACTGTGCCCAACCGTTCTCGGCAAGGAAGTCGCCGAACTGCCAACTCAGCCATAATAGCGACAGCACCACCAGTGGAAGGCCGTAGTGGCTGACGAATTTGCGTACCAAGGTCAACATGGAGCCCGCCAATAGCGCTGCCAGCACCAGCCCCCAAAAAAGCGTGGCGACCAAGGTGGCGGTTGCGCCACTGAGTTCCAGTCCGAGAGCTTGACCAACGATGGCCACACTCCCTTCGCGCATGACCACCATTTCGAAAATGGTCCAGCCTAGCAACTGCACGATATTCAGTAGAACTGGCAGTCGGGCGAACAGAGTTCCGTATGTACGGTGCATGAGCCCTGCACTGGACAAACCCGTGTCGCAACCAATTTTGCCTACCCAGGCAAGTAGGGCGGCACCTAAAAGCGAACCGAGAAAGGTGGCCCACACGGCTTCGCGTATGCCCGTGGCCGGTACCAGATAGGCACCGACTTGCATGACCAGTAGGCCAACGCCCAAGCTGAACCATAACGAGGCGTGCTCACGCAGGCCAAAAACACGGCTGCTTTCCGGTACGGGACTAAGCGCGTGGTTGATGGGGGGAGTAGCTTGGCTCATGTCGGCTCCGGTGGCTGGCAGGGAGCGACATGCAGGCGGAATGATGTTTTCCGAAAATAGCTGTCTGTCGCTTTCCTGCGCGAGGATGATCTCACAGGTTCAAAGGGACTCTCTCAGCCGTCTTTACAGACGGCACCCCTAGCGAAACGGCTGCCTAAGCAGCCGCGCCGATTGTAGCCTATTTACAGTATCTGAGGACAGGGAGCTAGGCCGGCCACCTGGCTAGTCGAGCTTCAGAATATCGAAGGTGAGCCGTTCTTGGCTGTCGCGGCCTACGTTGTATTGCAGACGCTCGTTGATGGAGTTGTCGGCGTGGAAGGTCAGCACTACAGGTTTGATGTGCTCTATTTCCTGCTCTTGTACGTATGCGGAATTACAGATGATGACCTCGTCACCGCGCTGGCAAGTGCGGGCGGCTGCACCGTTGAGAATGCAGCAACGCGATCCGCGTTCGCCATAGATGACATAGGTACTGATGCGGGCACCTGAATGTTTATTCCAGATGTCTACAAATTCCATCGGCAGAATGCCGGCGGCCTCACAGTGGTCGGGGTCCAGTGTGATGGAGCCATGATAGTTGAGATCTGCGCCGGTGACGTAGAGACCGTGCAGTTTGCCTCGAACAACTTTTCTCACTTTAGTCCTGGGAAAAGGATGCAAACCCGTATTGTAGTGATTTTTTAACAGCCCCATGCTGTGAAGCTGCGGTCAAGCCATGGAAAAACCATAGGGCTTAAAGAAATATGTGAGTTGTATGATAATAGAACGCACATTAAATTTACCTGGTTTATTTGCCAACATGATTGCTCTTGTTGAAGCTTACCGAGCGGGACTGCTGAATAAACGCTATTGGTATCCCAATATTGTTGCCGGTGTAATTGTTGGAGTCGTCGCTTTGCCGCTGGCTATGGCCTTTGCCATTGCCTCCGGCGTCAAGCCCGAGCAGGGGTTGTACACCGCCATTGTTGCCGGCCTGGCTGTCTCTGTACTGGGCGGTAGTCGCGTACAGATCGCCGGTCCTACCGGAGCCTTTATCGTCATCCTGTCGGGCATAGTCGCCCAGCACGGCGTACAAGGCCTGCAAATCGCCACCCTGATGGCCGGGGTCATTCTGGTGATATTTGGCGTTGCGCGCCTGGGGATCATCATCAAATACATCCCTGCGCCAGTCATCATAGGTTTCACTTCGGGAATAGGTGTAATTATTTGGGTGGGGCAGTGGAAAGATTTTTTCGGACTTCCGCCTGTTCAAGCGACGCATTTCCACGAAAAGATCTGGGCCATGATCCAGGTTTTTCCGCAGCTAAGCGTGGTCACCACCCTGATGGCGCTAGGCTCGCTGCTGATCGTACTGTATGTCTCTCGCTTACCACGCATGCGGCGCATGCCCGGGCCTTTGGCGGCCTTGGTCATTGCCACCTTGGTGCAGTCGGTTTTTCAGTTTGAATCGGTGGCAACCATAGGAAGCACGTTTGGAGAGATCCCCAGAGGGTTACCCAGCCTGCAGTGGCCACCCCTGACCTTTGAGCGAGTCATCAGTTTGGTGGGGCCAGCCTTTGCTATTGCTATGTTGGGCGCCATTGAGTCCTTGCTGTCGGCTGTTGTGGCGGATGGCATGTCGGGTACACGGCATCATTCCAATCAAGAGTTGATCGGGCAAGGCGTCGCCAACATGCTGACGCCGCTTTTTGGTGGCATTGCCGCTACCGGGGCTATTGCTCGCACAGCAACCAATGTGCGCAACGGAGGCACTAGCCCATTGGCCGGCATCGTGCATGCCTTGACCCTCATACTTATTGTTGTTGCGCTGGCACCCTATGCGGCTAATGTGCCTCTGGCTGCGCTGGCCGCCATCTTGTTCGTTGTCGCGTGGAATATGAGCGAGGCGCGGCACTTTTTGCGGATGGCGCGTCAGGCGCCGCGTGCCGATGTGTTTGTGTTGTTTCTGACCTTCTTGCTGACGGTTTTTGCCGACTTGGTGGTGGCCGTCAACATTGGTGTCATAGTGGCTATGTTGCTGTTCCTGCGCCGCATGGCGGGCAGTGTAAAAGTCGTGCAACACGATGAGGCAAGAATAGCGCGCGAACTTGCCTATGTCGGCTTTTCGGGTTTGCCCCCGCAAGTCGTCGTTTATGGCATTGAAGGCCCGCTGTTTTATGGGGCAGCCGAAAATGTCGAGCGCGTGTTGTCAGAGTTGCAGCCTTTACCCAGGGTGCTTATTGTGCGGTTTAGCCATGTGCCATTTATAGACGCCACAGGGTTTCGTGCGCTGGAAGACGCTATCGCATCGTTGCAACGGCAAAAAGTAAGGGTGATATTCTGCGAAATGAATCGTTCCATTAGGGGGCGCTTCGAAAAAATGCGTCTAGAGGCCAGGATCGGGCCCCAGAACATCGCCGAAACTATCAACCAGGCCCTGGATCGCGCAAGAGAGTAAGCCTGGCTTTGGCAATATCGGCTAGCGGCTCTTTCAAGAGCCCAAGTGGGCCTGCGGATTATGGGTAGCCGTGTGCGGCCCATACGAAACGTCATGGTGAGCAAGATAATCTCTGATCAACTGACGCACGACTTGTGAAGGCGTGAGGTCTTGACTGGCACACAATTGCTCGAACGCCTGTTTCTTATGTGGATCTATCAAAACGGTTAGCCGGGCAGTCTTTTTTTCCATAGTCTCTGAGGCAAAAGCAAATGTGCTTCAAATTATAATGAAATGCACATGTGGCTCAAGTTTTAGGCGACTGGGGGTTGAGGACGGGCAGGCTTGCGGCTTTGAAAAGCGGCTTCGCTCATCAAGGCGAAACGTAAGGCGTCTATCAAGCCCAATATGACTGCTAGCGGGATGAACAGATAGGCAATCACAAGGTAGAGCAGGCCCCAGCCGATTTGCCCCAAGTAAAAACGATGGGCGCCCAGCCACCCTAAAAACAGCGCCAGGACAATGGCCATCTTGCGGGTGCTTAGCCCCGCTGGCGCATTGCCGGGCCGCCTGATCAGCCAATAGCTTATGGGCAAGGTCAGCAGCACCGCAATGAGCACTTTCACATGGTTGACTTGTATGTAAGCGACAATTCGTTCATACCATTCGCGCAAGTCGCCCACTACCCACTGTGTGAGTCCGGATACCCATTCCAGCGTACGCATGCCGACGCTCTCGCCCAGACTAAGGGCGACCAACAAGATCAGGAAAACCGCGATCACTAGGACAATTCGTTGCAGCATTGCAACCTCCGGCTAGCTGTTTAAGCTGGGTTCTATATAGATTGATTTAAATCAAAATGATACATTCTGATATTTGTCATCATGTTGGCCGAAATTACGGAATTTCATGGTTCCTGGGTTTCGCGTCATAGTGTCTCTGGCAAGAACAGAGGGACATTTTCATCACTTTTAGTTGGGCCTCATGACAGCTTGTGTTACAATTTGATCGAGTTTCAACAGGTTTGTTCCAATAAACAAATATTTTGTTGCTTTTGCTACACCTTAGGCAAAGCACGATGTGAACGATAGGGAGTTCCGGGTGTGTCCAGAGTCGAAGATAGTACGGGATTGAGTGACATCCAAGAAGTCAATCTATCTTACCTGCTGCTGGCTCAACGCCTGCTGCGCGATAATTTTCCAGTGGGAATGTTTCGCTTGGGGTGTAGCGAAGAGGTTGCAAACATACTGCTTGGCTTGTCTCCCGCTCAGTTGGTCAAGCTGGCCAGCGTCAATACCCTTATCTGCGGTTTTCGTCTCGACGACTATAAGCTATTGTCGGCATTGACCCAAGACGTCTTGGGCGGCGTGCTGCAACAGGCGCACTCCACCATCTTGCTTTCCCAGCAAGCCCCCAAGAAAATCATCGATTACTCCACGTCTTCGTAAGTTTCGCCATGTCGTTAGTAAAAAGCAGGACGCGGGAAGCCCGCAGCGTTTCCCGTGAGGCGGAAGATATATTCCTTGCCAGCGAAATGGTCGAATTGGGTGCCAGGTTGCAGGTGCTGCAGGCCGAAACCGAACTCAGCTACGACCGCCTCGCGCGTTTGTATCGCGAGATCCGCGGCAGCTCTCCCCCCAAGGGCATGCTGCCGTTTTCCGTCGATTGGTATATGACTTGGCTGCCCAATATACATTCCAGCCTGTTTTACAGCATTTACCAATACCTTGACACCCACACGCCGGTCAAAAAAACCAAAGCGCTTATCGAGGCGTACCGCTTGTACTTAGAGCAAGCTGCTCTAGGGCAGGGGCCGGTATCGGCCGATGACGCCGTATTAAGCTTCACGCGTGCCTGGATGCTGCTGCGATTTTTCGACAGCAGCATGGTGCAGCTGTCGCATTGTGTGCATTGTCACGGTGGTTTTGTCGCGTATGCGCACGACCCCCGTCAAGATTACGTGTGCGCCATTTGCAAGCCGCCACCTCGGGCCGGCAAAACCCGTAAAGCCAAGGCCGCTACCGTTTAAAGCGTCATCTGGCTAATGCTAGAACGCCGATTTAGCTTCAAAAGGCCCCGTTGACAGACGCTTTCATCAAGCTCGTCTCTTGCGATGATATGGGGCAATGTTCACACAGGGGTTTTGCGTGTTAGTGCTCATCGGTTTTGCCGTCGTGCTGGTGTCGGTTTTCGGCAGCTATATTGGCCTGGGCGGTCATTTGGGCGCGCTTTATCAGCCTTTCGAGCTCGTGCTGATCGGCGGTGCGGCATTGGGTGCCTACCTGGCTGCCAACAACGGCAAATCAGTCAAGCATATGTTCAAGGTGCTGCCAGGGGTGCTCAAAGCTTCTCCCTATCAGAAATCCCTGTACATGGAGTTGATGGCGCTGTTGTACGTGCTGCTTAATAAAGCACGGCGTGATGGGTTGATGTCCATTGAGTACGATATTGAAGACCCGCAGGCCAGCCCCATTTTTTCCGAGTATCCTCGCGTTCAAAAAGACCCTCAGCTGATAGAGTTCATCACGGATTACCTCCGTTTGATGATCAGTGGCAACATGAGCCCCTTCGAGATCGAAACGCTGATGGATCAGGAGATTGAAACGCACGAGCGTGAACAAAATCACCCTGCCGGAGCGCTGGCCAGCGTCGCCGACGGTCTGCCTGCCTTTGGTATCGTGGCGGCTGTGTTAGGGGTGATCAAGGCTTTGGCATCGGTCGATCAACCCCCTGCAGTCTTGGCTGACCTCATTTCAAAAGCTATGGTGGGTACCTTTCTGGGTATCTTGCTAGCCTATGGCTTTGTTTCCCCGCTGGCCCATGTGCTCGAAAACCGCACGGCTTTGTCGGTCAAGGTGCTGGAGTGCATCAAGGTCACGCTGTTGGCCAGCATGAACGGTTATCCGCCGCAGCTGGCGGTAGAGTTCGGACGTAAAGTACTGTATTCGTCCGAGCGGCCTTCATTTACCGAGCTCGAAGATCACGTGCGCCAAGCCAAGGCTAGCGCCCCTAAAGCGAGCTGATGCCCAATGAAGTCGGGTTCCGATCGCGTCGTCATACGGCGCCGGCGTAAGTCTAATCAGGGCAGGGGGCGTCACGTAGGGGCCTGGAAGATTGCCTATGCCGACTACGTGACGGCGATGATGGCCTTCTTTCTGGTCATGTGGTTGTTGTCCTTGATCCCTCGCGACGATTTGGTAGGTGTTGCCGAATACTTTCGCATGCCGCTCATGACAGCAGTAATGGGTGGTGAAAAAGTTGACACCAGCAGCAAGGTGGTGCCTGGCGGGTCACCCAGCCCAATACCGAATACCAATCCTATTACTCAAAGACGTTCTGCTGTTCGCGGCGGGGGCGAGCGCCGGGATATGCAGCGCTTGGAAGACCTGAAAACCGAGTTGGAGTCTTTGATCCGCACGGATCCGGTGCTGAGTGAGTTTCGTCCGCAGCTGCTGCTGGATATGACCCCTGAGGGGCTGCGCGTACAAATTGTCGATCAACAGAACCGCCCTATGTTTGCCACCGGCAGTGCCTATGTGTTGCCGCACATGAGGGTTATCTTGCGAGAGCTGGGGCCGATATTCAATGACCTTCCCAACCGTCTGACTATCACCGGCCATACGGATGCCATGCAGTATGCGGCGGGGGAGCGTCTTTACAGCAATTGGGAACTCTCGGCTGACCGGGCGAATGCCGCTCGGCGCGAACTGGTTGCGGGGGGTATGGATGAATCCAAGATCAAACAAGTGTTGGGTTTGTCCGCGACCGTCAGCTTAATTAAAGATGATCCCAGTGCAGCCGTAAACCGACGCATTAGTCTTCTGGTGCTTAATCAACAGACAGAGCGGCGCATAGACGAGCAGCACGCGTTGGGGCAGTTCCAGGGCGAAATCGATCCACGGGCGCTGGTGCCTACCATGGTGTCCGAGCCAGATCAGGATGCCGAGGAAGACACTGAAGAGCTCGACATGTCCGAAGCCGAGCGTGGGCAAATGCCATAGGCGGGTGAATTGTCGGGGTACTTTCAGTGCCCCTTGCCCGTGATGCCAGCGATGTGTGTGGGTGGGTATGCGTCAATCGGAAAAAGGGCAATCATGAGTAGTGGTGTTGATCTTAGCCAGTTCTACGAGACATTCTTCGATGAGGCCAGCGAATTGTTGGCCGAAATGGAAGGGTTGTTGCTGGGACTGGATATCGAAGCGCCCGACGGCGATGAATTGAACGCGATCTTCCGGGCGGCGCACTCCATCAAAGGCGGAGCCGGCACCTTCGGATGCTTTGGCCTGTTGGCAGACACGACGCATCTGCTCGAGAATCTTCTTGACGCCATACGCAATCACGAACTGGTATTGCGTCGAGAAATGATAGACGTCTTTCTGCAAGCCAAAGATGTCTTGTCGGATCAAGTCAGCGCCTATCGTGTGGGGGAGTCCCCAGATGAAGCAGCTGCCCACGACATCTGCTCGCGTTTACGGGCTTTGGCTCAAGCATCGGATGCCCAGGCGGTCGCAATGCCACAGGCCGACCTGGCACCCGCACAGCCATCGCCGGCAGAGTCCAAACCGGGCGCACAGTTTCTTCATATCGCTTTAAGCCGCATTAATCCGCGCGATAGTGAGGCCTTGCTGGCCGAGATGGCGCTCATGGGAGACGTTGAGCGCCATCAGCATGGCGACGGAACGCTCGATATCTGGCTGCACACCACCGCCAGCAGTGATGATATCCAGGCGGTGTGTTGCTTTGTCGTCAATGCCGATCAAGTCATCGTCAAGTCTGCGGCTTCCGCTGCGAGGGCCGACGAGCCGGCCTTGCCGTCTCAGCCTTCCCCGGTCGGTGGCCCGGCGCCTGAGCCCGCAGCGTCGTCCCCAGATCCAACCCAGGGGCGTGCGCCCGAGGCAGCGAAGACCAAACACGCCAAACCCCAGAAGGAAGCCAATACCCTGAGGGTGGGCGTAGAAAAAGTCGATCAGATCATTAACTTGGTGGGTGAGCTTGTCATCACCCAAGCCATGTTGCAGCAGAGCGCTTCCACGCTGGATCCTGTCTTACATGATCGTTTGCTCAATGGCATAGAACACCTCGAACGCAACGCTCGAGACCTCCAAGAGGCTGTCATGTCCATACGAATGATGCCTATGGATTACGTTTTCAGTCGCTTTCCCAGGGTGGTACGCGAAAGCGCCACGCGTATGGGTAAGCAAATTCACCTGGTGACGCAAGGTTCGGCCACAGAGCTGGACAAAAGCCTGATTGAACGCATCATTGATCCCCTGACCCATCTGGTGCGCAACAGCATAGACCATGGCATAGAAGCACCAGAAGCGCGCCTCGCCGCCGGTAAACCAGAGGAAGGTCAACTGACGCTATCCGCTCAGCACATGGGCGGGCAGATCATCATCGAAGTCAGTGATGACGGGGCCGGTTTGAACCGTCAACGCATTCTGGACAAAGCCATGCGTCAGGGCTTCCCTGTCAATGAGTCCACGCCTGACGACGAGCTTTGGCAACTTATCTTCGCGCCGGGGTTCTCAACCGCCGATAAGGTCACGGAGATCTCCGGGCGGGGTGTGGGTATGGATGTGGTCAGACGCAATATTCAAAGCTTGGGCGGGCACGTATTGTTGTCTTCCCGAGCCGGAAAAGGCACGACTACCCGTATTGTGTTGCCCCTGACCCTGGCTATCCTGGATGGCATGTCGGTTCAGGTGGGCGAAGAGATCTTCATCTTACCGCTCAGCCACGTTACCGAGTCCATGCAGATCGACGAAAAGCACCTGCATCGCATGTCCAACGGAGAATGCGTGCTGCATGTTCGGGGGGAATATCTTCCCATCGTGGCCATGCACAAGCTATTCGATGTGCATGGCGCCCAAACCGAGGTGTTGCGCTGCATTGCCGTCATTTTGCAAGCAGAGGAGTCACGTTTTGCATTGTTGGTAGACCAGTTGGTTGGCCAGCAGCAGGTGGTGGTCAAGAATCTTGAGGCCAACTACCGACGTGTGCCAGGCATTTCGGCAGCCACCATACTAGGCGACGGCAGCGTGGCGCTGATCGCCGACATCTTCGCCCTGCTGCGTATGACGCGCGAGCGTCACCAGGCAATCGCATCTTGAACCGTATCCAGAGAGCAAACCATGATCAATCAGCATGAAACCGCATCCGGCGGGCACGTAGAAGAATCCGGCAGGGAATACCTGGTATTTACGCTGGCCTCTCAGGAGTACGGTATCGACATCCTGAAGGTCCAGGAAATCCGTAGTTATGACAGCCAGTCGGTGACGCGTATCGCCAATGTGCCTGAGTTCATCAAAGGCGTTACCAATCTGCGGGGCATCATCGTTCCTATCGTCGACATGAGGGTCAAGCTTAAGCTGGACGTCGTGGCTTACGACGAGCAAACCGTTGTCATTATTCTCAATCTTTCCTCGCGTGTGGTGGGCATAGTCGTCGATGGCGTCTCCGATGTGCTGATGCTGCAAGCAGGGCAGGTCAGCACCGCACCGCAGTTTGGCTCGGCGTTTTCTACCGAATACCTGACCGGCATAGGAACCGTGGGGGAGCGGATGTTGATTCTGGTCGATATCGAACGCTTAATGACCAGCGACGAGATGGAACTTATAGAGCGCGCTTCAGCTGATTGAGCCTTGTAAGCCGGCACCGCATTAAAAGACAACTAAAAGGAGCTTACCTATATGGGTCGCGCAGTATCTCTCAATAATCTTAAGGTGCGCACCAGCTTGACTGGCGTGCTCGTGATATTCGTTCTGATGCTGTTGGTAGGGGCGGGGGTCGGGTTGTACTCCATCCGTGGAAACAACCAAACGCTGAACCATGTGACCAATATGCAGAACACCCGGGCCGCGTTGTATGACGCCATAGACGCCTTCAAGTCGGTTCAGGTGTATCTCGGCCTGGGGGTCGAGACAGTGTTGCAAGGCAAGCTGGACCAGATGACGCGGGCTTACGAGCAACCGGAAGGCAATCATATTTTCAGCCGGGGTGGGTCTGTTGAGGAGTTCATCAAACAGGGCAAGCAAGCCTTTGCCGAATCCCAAAAAAAATACGAAGAGTTCCGTCAGTTGACGCTGCACGATAAGCATCGCGTCTTCCTTGGGGTCAACAATGCTTACACATCGCTGATGAATGGCGGGGTTGAACCCTTGTTTGATTTTCTGGAGCAAGGTGACATAGAGGGCTATAACGCCTACAAAGACAGCACGGGCGAGTATCTGCAACAAGATCTGTACGAGGCCGTCAACCAGTTCAACAAGTATCAGCAGCAAAATCTGGCGCAGATCTCCGAACAAGAAGCCGTGCATTATCAGCGCGTCGTGCTGCTGGTGCTGCTGGGCTTGGCCGGCGCCTTGATACTGGCCATCTTGGTGTATGTGTTTCTGGATCGCGCGGTGCTGCGTCCCTTGCGTCAAGCCGGTACTTATTTTGACCGTATCGCGAATGGTGACCTTACCCAGAGAGTGGCTGGCGCCTCTCGTAACGAGATTGGTGCTCTGAACAATGCTTTGCGTCGCATGCAGGAAGCCCTGACTCGCATCGTCACCGAGGTGCGCCAAGGGGTCCAGGAGCTCCAGCGTGGGGCGCACGAAATCCACTCCGGCAATATCGAGCTAAGCGCGCGTACCGAGCAACAGGCCGCTGCCTTGCAGCAAACGGCAGCCAGCATGGAGCAGTTGTCCAGTACCGTACGTCAGAACACCGACAATGCGGAACAGGCGGACAAGTTGGCGGTGCAGGCCTCGCAGGTGGCCCAGAAAGGGGGGCGCGCGGTGGGTCAGGTCGTGGGCATCATGGAAGAAATCTCGGCAAGCTCCGGAAAAATCGCCGATATCGTTAGCGTTATTGATGGCATCGCGTTTCAAACCAATATTCTGGCGCTGAACGCCGCTGTGGAAGCCGCACGGGCGGGTGAGCAGGGCAAAGGGTTTGCTGTCGTGGCGGCTGAGGTGCGTTCGTTGGCACAGCGCAGCGCACAGGCAGCCCGAGAAATCAAAGATCTCATAGAGGGCTCTTTAAACACCATACGGCAAGGAGCAAGCGAGGCCGGTCAGGCGGGCACGGTCATGCAAGAACTGGTGAGTTCTGTAGAGGGTGTCACAACTTTGATGCGCGAGATTTCTTCTGCTTCTCGAGAGCAGTCGGATGGCATTACCCAGGTAAACGTGGCGGTGGCCCAAATGGATGGCGTGGTGCAGCAAAATGCCGCGTTGGTTAGCGAGGCCACCGCAGCTGCGGGTTCTTTGCAAGAGCAGGCGGACAGACTTGCAGTGGCGGTGTCCGTATTCAAGCTCAATGCGTCCGAAGTATTCGAGATGCAAAGCGCGTCGGAGCGACTGCACGCCGAGTCTTCCCAAGAGAAATCGCCACCTGACGATTACGCTCGTTTGCAAGCACCTCAAGGCGCCCTATGACCGCATCCGGTAGCCGGCTGTTTTCAGCGCCGGCAACCCAATTGCCTATGTCCAGCGAAGATTTCGCTCAAGCAGCACGCTTGCTTAGCGACCGCACGGGTATTGTGTTGGGTGATCATAAAGAAGAGATGACCGCACGCGTGCTGGATGCGCAGGCGCGCAAGAGCGGTCAGGGCAGCGTGGCCGCCTATTTGGCCTATTTGCGACAGCATCCCCAGGCCGAGATATGGCAGTCTTTCATTAACGCCTTTACTGTCAACCACACGGCTTTCTTCCGCGAACGCCACCATTTCGAGATTCTGGCTGACTTTGCTAAACAAAGGCCGGCACCCATCAGCGTCTGGTGTTGCGCGGCGTCTACCGGTGAAGAAGCCTACACCATTGCCATGACTTTGCTGGAGGTCTGTGGGCGGGCGCCGTCCCGAGTCTCGGTCCTGGCTACCGACATTGATAGCAAGGCTATCCAAAAGGCCCAGCGCGGAGTCTATACCGCTGAACGCGTCAAGGCTATTCCCGAAAACCTGCTGCGCCAGTATTTTCAACGGGGACGAGGCAGTAACGAGGGGCTGGTCAGGGTAAAGCCCGTACTGGGTGAGTGCATACGATTCCAAACCTTGAATCTTGTGGAGCCAGCCTGGCCCATAGATCAGAAGTTCGATGCGATTTTCTGTCGAAACACCATGATCTATTTCGATAAAAAAACGCAGGTGCGTATTCTTGAGCGTTTTGTCCCCTTGCTTAAGAAGGATGGCCTATTGTTTGCAGGCCATTCCGAGAATTTCACCTATTTGACCCAGGTCTTTCGCTTGCAAGGCCAGACTGTTTATCGTGTTGTCTCATGAAAAAAATCCGGGTTCTGTGTGTTGATGATTCCGCTCTGGTGCGTAGGCTCATGACGGAAATCATCAATAGTCACCCCGATATGACGGTAGTGGCTGTGGCGCCTGACCCCTTGGTCGCGCGCGACCTGATTAAAGTTCACAACCCGGATGTGTTAACGCTGGATGTCGAGATGCCGCGTATGGACGGTCTGGATTTCCTCGAACGTTTGATGCGTTTGCGGCCCATGCCGGTTGTGATGGTGTCGTCACTGACTGAGCGCAACTCCGAAGTCACTTTGCGTGCCCTGGAACTGGGTGCTGTGGACTTCGTCACCAAGCCTAAGTTGGGCCTGCGTGAAGGTATGTTGGGCTATAGCGAGTTGATTGCTGAAAAAGTCCGAGCGGCGGCGCAGTCGCAACCTCGCCCTCGGTTCGCCCGGAGCAATGATGTTGCACCGGTCAAACGCTTAAGTTCGGTACTGGTAGGCACCGAAAAAATAATCGCCATTGGCGCCTCGACAGGGGGCACCGAAGCCATACGGCAAGTGTTAGAGCCCCTGCCGGCAAATAGTCCGGCTATTCTCATTACCCAGCATATGCCTGCGGGTTTCACGCGCTCCTTCGTGCGTCGACTGGACAACCTGTGCGCAGTGCAGGTTCACGAGGCCGAAGATGGTCAGCGCGTTTTACCCGGGCATGTGTATCTGGCACCCGGCGGCCTTGCTCACATGCTGCTTGAGCGCTCAGGCGCCAACTACGTGGTCAGGCTGGACCCTAGCGAGCCGGTAAACAGGCATAGGCCATCGGTGGATGCTTTGTTCCACTCAGTGGCCAGGGTGGCGGGAAGAAATGCGGTGGGAGCCATATTGACAGGTATGGGCAAGGACGGTGCACAAGGTTTGCTGGCGATGAAGCAGGCTGGAGCGCTTACCTGCGCGCAGGACGAAGCCAGCAGTGTGGTGTATGGAATGCCGCGTGAGGCGGCATTGATAGGCGCAGCCGATGTGGTGTTGCCTTTGTCCGAAATCGGCGCTTACTTACTGAAGAGCGCCGGGGCCTATGGGCACCGTGTGTAACGGCTAGCCCAGCTTGTACGAATGGAAGTAGGCGGCGTAATTGTTGGATGCGTCGTCAATCTTGAGTGAAACGGAGAATTAAATTGGTAAACAAAGCCATAAAGATACTGGTGGTCGATGACTTCCCCACCATGCGGCGTATTGTCAAAAACCTGCTTAAGGATCTCGGCTTCGAGAACGTGGACGAGGCTGAGGATGGCGTCATGGCCCTCGAGAAGCTGCGTAATGGCAATTTCGAGTTTGTCTTGTCGGATTGGAATATGCCCAATATGGATGGCCTGACCATGCTCAAGGAAATCCGCGGTGATGCCAATCTGGCCAATCTTCCGGTGCTTATGGTGACCGCCGAGGCCAAGAAAGAAAACATCATAGCCGCTGCCCAAGCAGGCGCCAGCGGCTATGTCGTCAAGCCGTTTACGGCGGCTACCCTAGAAGAAAAACTCAACAAGATCTTTGAGAAGATCGGTGCCTGACGGAGGTTGAAGATGGAGCATAGTGCGGCGCTCGAATCAGAAAATACTCGGCCTGTTGCGGCTGAACCTACCGAACACCTGCTCAATCGAATTGGGCAACTGACGCGCATGTTACGTGAAAGCATGCGAGAGCTAGGCTTGGATCAAGCCATCAAAGAAGCTGCCGAGGCGATTCCCGATGCGCGTGATCGGTTGGGGTACGTGGCACGCATGACTGAGCAGGCAGCCAACCGGGTGCTCAACGCCGCCGAAGACATCCAGCCCTTGCAGACCGACATCCAGCGTGACGCGCGCAGCTTGGCCTCGCGCTGGCAGAGCATGCCATCGGGTGATGCCGATTTGGCCGCCGACACCCGTGTTTTCTTGGCGGACGTCGATACCAAGACTCAGCGTACGCAAGAAAACCTGCTGGACATCATCATGGCCCAGGATTTCCAGGACTTGACCGGCCAAGTCATCATGCGCATGTTAGGCGTGGTAGACGCCATTGAAAAAGAGCTGGTACAAGTGCTGATCGAGAACGTTCCCGCAGAAAAGCGCGAAGACACGGAATCGCTGATCAATGGCCCGCAAACGCGAACCGAGGGGCGGCCGGATATTGTCACGAATCAGGACCAGGTAGACGATTTGTTGAGCAGCCTGGGCTTTTAAGCCCAGCAAGGTTGCGAATCGCGGGAACAGGCAGCATTTCAAGGGTTTACTTTGTCCTATGGCGTCAGCCGGGACTCGTTAGAATCCTGGATTGCCCCACGCTGGGGGGCGTACGCACGTCCTGTCATCCACCCCGTATCCTGCCATGGCCGAGGAAAGCGACCTAGAAAAAACCGAAGCCGCCACGCCCCAGCGCCTTGAAAAAGCGCGAGAAGAGGGGCAAGTGGCGCGTTCGCGCGAGCTGAATACCTTCGCGATTCTCGCGGTGGGTGCTGGCGGTTTGTGGTTGATGGGCGGTGAATTAGCCTACATGATCATTCAGATCATTCAACAAAACATGTGGTTCGACCCCAGCTTATTGCTATCAACCGACCATATGCTGTTGCAGGCAGGCAAGGCAGCCTACCAAGTCTTGTGGGGCATGGCTGGGCTGTTTGGTCTGCTTGCCGTGGTGGCTGTGCTGTCTTCCGTTGCGTTGGGCGGTATGGTGTTAAGCGGTAAGGCCTTGGCCCCAAAGTTCGAGCGTTTGAACCCGCTCAAGGGCATCAAGCGCATGTTTTCGGCGCACACCTTGGTCGAGCTGTTCAAAACGCTGGCTAAGGCCGCCGTGATAGGGACCATAGGCGCTTGGGCTATCTTGGCCTCTATGGATGAGTGGTTGTCTTTAACCCGGGCCCCTTTGCACGAGGCGCTTGTGGGGGGCATACATCGTGTGGCGCTTACCTGTGTAAGCATTGTGGCGGCATTGCTGTTGGTCGTGTTGATCGACGTGCCTTGGCAGTTATGGAGCCATTACAAAAAGCTGCGCATGTCACGGCAAGACGTTAAGCAGGAACACAAGGAAAGCGAAGGTGATCCGCTGCTCAAAGGCAAGATCCGTCAGATGCAGCGAGCGGTCGCCAAGCGTCGAATGATGGCGGCGGTTCCCAGCGCAGATGTCGTCGTCACCAACCCTCAGCATTATGCCGTGGCCTTGTCTTATCAGTCGCAGAAATGGCAGGCACCGCGGGTAGTTGCCAAAGGGAGCGGGTTGGTGGCTGCGCGTATACGCGAGCTGGCAACGGAAAATCGTGTGCCCCTGGTGCGTGTGCCGCCCTTGGCGCGCGCTTTGCATCATCACGTAGAACTGGAACAAGAGGTGCCTGCCGCCTTGTACGAAGCTGTGGCACAGGTTCTGGTTTGGGCCTATCAGCTGCGCGCCGGAGCGCCGTCTGCTTCAACATCCGCTGTGCACCCAGAGGACATCCAGGTACCCCCTCAATGGGATCCTGAGGAATCGAATCGTCAATGAGTCAATTACTAGCATATTTAAAAGGAGGCGGTGCGCAGCAAGCCCGCCTGCTGGCCGGGCCCATACTGATTCTGCTGGTGCTGATGATGATGGTGCTGCCTTTGGCGCCCATCGTTCTGGATCTGTTTTTTACGTTCAATATTTCTTTGGCGGTGATGATCCTGTTGGTGGCAATGTTCACCAAGAAACCCCTGGATTTTGCCGCTTTCCCCTCAGTCTTGCTGTTTGCGACATTGCTGCGTCTGGCGCTGAACGTCGCCTCGACACGGGTCGTGTTGATGAATGGCCATAAAGGTCCGGATGCCGCAGGGCAGGTCATCGAGGCTTTTGGTCATTTTCTGGTGGGTGGCAATTTTGCGGTCGGCCTGATTGTGTTCATCATTCTGGTCATCATCAACTTCATCGTCATCACCAAGGGGGCCGGTCGCATCGCCGAAGTGGGCGCACGCTTTACCCTGGACGCCATGCCCGGCAAGCAGATGGCGATAGACGCGGATCTCAATGCCGGGCTGATCGGCGAAGATGAGGCACGTCGACGTCGTCAGGAAGTTGCTCAAGAGGCTGAGTTTTACGGTTCTATGGACGGCGCCAGCAAATTCGTGCGCGGCGACGCGGTGGCCGGGCTTCTCATCATGGTCATCAATATTATTGGCGGGCTGATTGTGGGGGTGGGTCAGCATGGCCTAAGCTTTGCTGAAGCGGGGCACGTTTATACCTTGCTGACTATAGGCGATGGCCTGGTTGCTCAGATTCCCGCCCTTATCATCTCTACGGCAGCCGGCGTTGTGGTGTCGCGAGTGGCCACCGATCAGGACATTGGCCAGCAGATGATGGGCCAGTTGTTTTCGAACCCCACCGTCCTGTTTATTACGGCGGTCATCCTGTTCACCATGGGCATGATTCCGGGCATGCCGCATTTTGCTTTCTTGACGCTGGCCGCCGTGCTGGCTTGGGTAGGCTGGATGATTCATCGTCGGCGCCAAGCCCAGGCCGGCCAGGACACGGCAAGTGAAGTGCACAGCCAGCAAGTCAGCCAAGCCGCCGCGGCGGAGGCCAGTTGGGACGATGTGTCGCTTGTGGACCCTATGGGCCTGGAGGTCGGTTACCGTCTGATTTCCTTGGTGGATCATGCTCAGGATGGAGAGCTGTTGCATCGCATACGCAGCTTGCGCAAAAAGTATGCCCAAGATGTGGGCTTTTTACCGCCGGTCGTGCACATTCGGGACAACCTGGAGCTCAAGCCTACCGAGTACCGTATCCTTTTCTCGGGGGTAGAAGCGGGGCGGGGTATCGCCATGCCCGATCAATGGCTGGCGATTGATCCTGGCGAAGTCACCCATAAGCTACAGGGTCAGATGACGACGGATCCCGCTTTCGGTCTGCCGGCGGTATGGATAGATGGCGCCACGCGAGAGTCAGCGCAGATCGCCGGCTATACCGTCGTCGACGCCAGTACCGTCATCGCTACCCATTTGAACCATCTGATGCATCGTGAGGGGGCCAGTCTGATAGGGCGCTCCGAGGTGCAGCAGTTGCTAGAGCACGCCAATAAAGTGTCGCCCGGCTTGACCGACGAGTTGGTGCCCAAAACCATCAGCTTCTCGCAGCTGCAGAAGTTGTTGCGCGGGCTGCTGGCAGAAGAGGTCCCCGTGCGCGATATGCGCACGATCATAGAAACTATTTTTGAGTATGCCCCTCGTTTACTCGCGGATGCCGTCAATCCGGATGAGGCGCAGATGCTGGCCTTAACGCGTGTGGCCTTGGGGCGCGCGATCACCCAATACTGGTTTCCCGGAAGTGGTGAAGTTCGCGCTATTGGTTTAGAGCCTCGTCTTGAGCGCGTGCTGATGCAAGCGCTGACTTCCAGTGGGGCGCTTGAACCCGGGTTGGCAGAGAGTCTGTTGGTTCAGGCCCAGCAAGCCGTCCAGACCCAAGAGGCCCAGGGCGAAACAGCGGTGCTGGTCACGCCTCCAGCGTTGCGTGCCTCTTTGTCACGGTTCCTGCGGCATCATTTGCCCCATCTGGCAGTGCTTTCCAGCGCAGAGATTCCCGATGAGCGCATGCTCAGATTCACCTCCTGGATAGGAGAAATGGCATGAGTGTGAGCCGATTTTTCGGGGTGACCACTAGGGAAGCGTTGAGACAGGTACGCATGGCGCTGGGCCCGGAGGCCTTGATTGTTTCCAACCGCCGCGTTAATGGCGGGGTGGAAATTCTGGCAACTGACCAAACGGAAGTGCTTGCGCAGCCACACACTGAAAGCGAAAAGGCGGCTGTTTTGGCCGTCGAACCCTCAGCGCAGAAGGCAGAGATTCCGGACAAGGAAACCTTAGACTTACAACAAGTCGTGGGTGATCTGCGCGGCATGCTGGAAGCACGGATGGATGAAATGCTGTGGGGACAGCAATTGCAGCGTGCACCGGTGGTGCTTTCGGTTTTTCAGCGCTTGCTGAGCATGGGCTTCAGTACCCGTTTGCTGCGAGCCATGCTCAAGCAATTGCCCAACCAGCTTTCCGAGCGTGCTGCGCTAGACTGGTGTCGCAATGAGCTCATCAAGCACTTGCCTGTGTCGGTTCAGGAAGAGCGAACCTTGAGGGCAGGAGCCGTGGTGGCGCTGGTAGGGCCCACGGGGGTGGGCAAAACCACCACCATTGCCAAGCTTGCCGCGCGCTGTGTGCGTAGGCTGGGGGCGGGCAATGTGGTGTTGCTCACGACCGATACCTACCGAATCGGTGCTCACGAGCAGCTGCGCATCTATGGCCGCCTGCTGGGCGTGCCGGTGCATGTCGCAGAAGGTGCGGCGCAGTTGGAAGCCCTGGTGAGAGAAGCCGGCCCGCAAAAGCTGGTGCTCATCGATAATATAGGAGTGAGTCAACGCGATCAGTATGTGGGCGCGCAGGCGAGCCTGCTTGCCGCCGCGTCTGCGCGTGTTGTGCGTCTGCTGGCTTTGAACGCCGCTAGCCATGGCGACACGCTGGACGAGGTCGCGCGACGTTATCTTAATGATGGCGGCCCACCCGTAGTGGGATGTCTGGTGACCAAAGTGGACGAGGCCGGACGGCTGGCACCCGTATTGGACACTTGCATTCGCCATCGACTACCCATACATTTTGTGAGCACTGGACAGAAAGTGCCTGAAGACATGATGGTTGCGGACGCGTCTTGTCTGGTGGATCGTGCCTTGAGTGCCGCAGAGGGCTCTGCCTTGTTTGCTCCTAGCCAGGCGGATCTGGCCATGTTGATGGCGGCTCATGGCGCTACGGGGCCCGCTCAGCCGGTATCTTCCAGTAGACCCGTCAACATGGAAAACCTCTTGTCTCTGCTTTCAGGCCGGGGTTGCGATCTGCGTGTCGACGAACTCGAGGCTGCATGCCGGCGTGTGGATGAGCACCTGGTGACAGCACTGGCTTACGAGAGGTTTCATCAATCGGGGGAAACTCAGGCCGCCGCGGAGTCGCCACAGCAGCTGGCCAGAATGGAGCGGGCTTTGAGTGTGCTTGGCGCCGAACAGGCTATCACTTTGTCGGGACAAGTCCGTCTTAACGGAAGCTTCGGTGGGCAGACCATCCGTGCCGCGTTGCTGGCTTCCCCTGACGGATTATGGATAGCCAGCCCCTGGCAGGTATGGTTACGAACGGATGGCTGGGTGGCCAGTGATGGGCGGCAAGGCGTCCAGATTCCGGCGGCAGCTCATCTGGATCAGCTCATGGAGCAGTTTTTGGCTGAGGGTCAGCTGGCTCAGCTACGTGTATACGAGGGCAAACCCACGGTAGCTTCGCAGCAAAGCGATTGGCTGGCACCTTGTACCCTTCGCAGTAGTTTGCGGCATGAAGGCGAGGCCAGCGTTGCCACCGCTATCGCGCGCCAGCTTTTGCACCAGCCTGTAGCGTTGCAAATGAGCCAGCTTCTTTGTATGGGCTTGGGTTGGCAGGCACAGGAGGTTCAATGGTGGGCGGCGCAAACCGTGGTGTCCAGAGCAATGCGGGGGGCAGAGGAGCAAGAGCTAGCGTTTTTCAGCTTGAGAGCGCAACGACGCAGTGATGGGCTTGTGCTCAAGCAATGGCTGGCAGTCGCCAAGCTGTCTCACAAGGCTCCGGCCCCCGAGCAGTGGGGGCGGTGGCTGCTTTTGCACGCCTCACGAGCAACGATATTCAAGCTGGCCGGTTTGTATTGGCAAGCCTTGACGCACAAGCGCTTGCCGGGAGTGCAGCAGGCAGGGGTGGCCGTACAGTTGGCCTTGTCGACCGCGCAGATGCTGGATGACCCCGTGCTGGCTAAGGTCTTGCTGGCCTTGGCTGAAGGCGGGTCGCCCAATCTGGAGAACTTGTCTAGAGCCGGCTGCAAGCTCTTTGAGCTTAAGCGCGTGTTGTCTGGTGTTTGAACTACCGGGCTTGGCGCGCGACTAAGGCGCGGATTTAGCCGGCTGTGATATGGGTGCGGCCAGCGGGGAGTGCGCCCGATGCTCGGCCACTGGCATTGTACAAAGGTTCAGTTGCCTGCCCCGTGAGTTGGCGCAGATCGGCCAAGGTGTGCTGGGTATGGCGCAGGTAAGTCTGTATGACAGTGCCGTTTTGCTCGTTCAGCTGGCGGGCTTGATCGGCTATATCTTGAAGCTCGGTGAACAGAGGGGCCAGGGAGGGATGTAGCCGCAACGCTTGTTGCAGCCCTTCAGGGCTGGCGTCGAGATCCAATTGCAAAAGGGCTTGGTTGCGGACGTTTTCCAGCGCCTCGAACCGTTGAATGCAGCTTAGCTTTGTCGCTGTGCTGGTGGCCAACAGTTCTGCTTGGCTGGGGTCTTGAAGCAATTGGGATTCGTGTTGCACCGCCGTCAAGAACTCACGTGCGAGCGTCAGTTGACGGTCAAGACAGGTTTCCAGGGTTTGCAGTACTGAAGACATGGGGCGTATTTCTACTTGAGCAGTTCGCGAGCGCTAGCCAACAGGGAGTCGGCTATGCGGCTGGTGTCTATTTTGAGCTGCCCTGATGCAATGGCGTCACGGATAGCCTGAACTTTTTGCATGTCTACGTCGTGAGCGCCGCTGCTGAGCGCAGAAAGCTGACGAGCCGTGTCGCTAAGGTCGACGGCTTGGCCTGCTGCAGGTTGGCTGGACGACGCCTGGGCGCGGGACTCGCGCGCCGTACTGAGGGCGGCTAGCTTGGCATGAGGCGAAGAGGAGGAGATTTTCACGGTTGTTTTGGGGCCTGGCGACGATCTGGGGTTAAGTATAGTGGCTTACGGAAATATCCGATGGTTCTTTAGGGTAGGCATGGTAGCGGCCTACATAGTTAGCAATACAGTGTAAGCGTTTAGAACTCGCCCTTGAACAATTTGGCCTGAAGCCGTGCGGGCCTGAATGATGGCGCCGGGTCCTCCGGACTGCATGGCCGTCCCTTCGCCGGAGGCGGTGAAGCCCTCACCCCGTACCTCAAGTGTGACGGTTTGGCCCCTGGAAACCGAGTGCGGTGCCTGTAGGGTGTTGCGTTTGAAGACTTGCCTGGCAGCAATGCGTTGCACTGTTGTGTGGCCCAGTACTTCTTCGTGCGAGAGCGCGGCCCCGGCGGGCAGACGCATCAGATCGCCGTCGCGCAAGGCTACATCGTGTTCGCCAAGAACTGTATTGGGGGGCAGGGCGCGGGCGGCGACTGGATATTGACCCATGAGTTTCAGCTGTACGGGCACGTAGGCGACCCAAGGCTTGGGATCCAGACAGCGCAAGCCGACACTGAACCGTGAGCGAAGCTCGCCTTGGCCGGCAATAAAAGCCTCAAGCTGGGCGCATGTGGCTTGTTGCGACAGCTTCGTCGTATCTAACTTTATTTCTGCCTCACCCTCAAAGCCCTGCTGGCGAATTTGTTGTTCAAGGTAGGCATGTATCAAGGCATGCGGGGTATTTTGCTGAGGGGGAGGTGTATCAGCTAACGCCGCAGCGCCTAGTGGCAAGCAGCCAAGCAAAACAGCAAGCAAGAGCTTGGCAAGCGAGAACGGACGCGAAATAGCAGGCATGGCGCCATTCTACTGAGGGGGTCGAATTCTTATCGATGGGAATAGGCAAAGAAATACTGGGCTGTTTCGCGGTTTGTCATGAGACCCAAGCCGCTACCATGATGGCCAATTCCCTGAAAAGGGTTTGGTGGATTGCGGATATCTATCTTAGCGATAAACCTAGCCCTCAAGTCCAGCCCATGACCGATCCCATCAGCCGCGACCTCGATTTCTTCCAGAATGCGATTTCACTGCGCCAGCAGCGGCAAGAAGTATTGGCGACCAACATCGCCAATGCTGATACGCCTAACTATAAGGCCAGAGATTTTGATTTCAGCCAGGCTCTGCTTAAGGCCGGGGGCGGTTCGTCGTCCTCGTCTTTGCCATTGGCGCGTACCTCGGATCGTCATTTGCCCGGCGTAGCAGGTGCCGGCGCAGCGGTGCCATTGCAATACCGGCAAGCCGTCCAACCCAGCCTTGATGGCAACACAGTGGATATGGATGTTGAACGGGTGCAGTTTGCCGACAACACATCCCGCTATCAAGCCGATCTCACACTGATTTCGCAGCGCTTGAAGTCCATCAACGCGGCTTTGGCGCAATAAAACAGGAAAGTATGTCTACCTTCAACATCTTCCAGATCGCAGGTTCGGCACTGACGGCTCAGTCGCAGCGCATGAACGTATCGGCCAGCAATATGGCCAATGCCAATAGTGCTGTCGGGCCTGACGGTCAACCGTATCGTGCCCGCCAGGTCGTATTTCAGCTAGACCCGCTGCAGGGGCAATCCGCCGTGGGTGGCGTGCGGGTTTCGGCGGTGATAGAAAGTTCAGCGCCGGCACGCATGCAGTATGAACCCGGCAATCCTTTGGCAAACGAGCAGGGCTATGTCACTTTGCCCAATGTGGATACCGTTGCCGAGACTGTCAACATGATCTCTGCATCACGCTCGTATCAAGCCAATGTGGAAGTCATCAACACAGCCAAGAGCCTGATGACGCGCACGCTCAGTCTTGGTCAATAAGGCTGCACATCATGAGCACAATCAACGCTACCTCAAGCAATACCGCGGCAGCGGCCCTGGCCCAAGCGTCACAAAGCAGCAGCCTGATGGGCGATACCCAGGATAGGTTCCTGACGCTGTTGGTTACGCAATTACGCAATCAAGATCCCTTGAACCCCATGGACAACGCGGCGGTCACGTCACAGATCGCGCAGCTTTCTACAGTCTCGGGTATCGAGCAGCTCAACAACACTTTGCTGGCGCTCTCGGGGCAGATGGATTTGTCTCAGTCCATGCAGGCGGCTTCCTTCATTGGCAAAGAAGTGCTGGTGCCTGGGGACAAGATTCGTTTGGGCAGCTCGGCAGATGGGCAGGGCAAGGTTGCTACCCCTTTCGGTTTCGAACTGTATTCAGATGCCAAGAGCGTTCAGGTTTCGATTCTGGATGGCAGTGGCCAAGTGATGCGCCTGTTGGAACTGGAAGCCCACACCGCCGGCATCTACAGCCTGGAGTGGGATGGCCTGAACGATAAGGGCCAAGCCGTTTCAGACGGCGCGTATCAGGTGTCGGTACGTGCTTCGGATGCGGACGGTAATGCATTGGCCTCCGAAGCGCTGACCTACGGCAAGGTAGGCAGTGTGGCGTATTCGTCTGCCGGCCTTAGGTTGGATCTTGGCCTGGCCGGCACGTATTCGCTGTTCGACGTTCGCAAGGTCATGTAAGTATTTTCTTAGGCTCGGGTTCAAACAGCTGCGGGCTTGTCTAGTAAAGATTCTTCAGAAAGAGGCACATCATGGGTTTTGGTCAGGGCTTGAGCGGCTTGAACGCCGCGTCGCAGGATCTGGACATCATTGGCAACAATATCGCCAACTCATCCACGGTCGGTTTCAAGGCTGCCTCGGCGGTCTTTGCCGACGTCTATGCGCAATCTCAGGCTGCCGGCTTGGGGGTTCAGGTGGCCGACGTCAAACAGCGTTTCTCTGTAGGCAATATCAACATTACCGGTGGCCAGTACGATATCGCCATTGATGGCGAGAAGGGTTTCTTCCGCGTGTTGGATACCGGCGGACTGGTGAACTACACGCGTAACGGGCAGTTCGGTGTCAACGAGAATTACGACATCGTCAATGCTCAGGGCGCCAGGCTAACGGGTTTCGGTCTTGCCGCCGACGGCAAAACGCCTAACACCAACCTGGCGCCAGTCAAGTTGCCAGTAGGCAATATGCAGCCGATCGCAACCTCGCTGATTACGACGCAAGCCAACTTGGATGCGAATGCCCCGGTGATCACTGATGCCTTTGATCCTGCGTTGCCGGGTACCTACACGCACATGTTGCCCATAACGACGCATGACTCTTTGGGCAATCGGCACGAGCTTTCGCAGTATTTCGTCAAAAAACCCGGTGTAGGCAACGAGAGCGTGTGGGAAGTGCACTACCGTTTGGCTGATGGCACGAATGCCGTCATGGTAAACGGTCAGGTTGGCCCCCACGAGATGCGCTTTAGCGACAACGGCGTATTGTCTAGCGGGCAGTTTGTCACGCTTGCGATCCAGAACCCCGGCGGTACGGCCACGCCTGCAGCAGACATGAGCATAGATGTGTCTTATACGGGGTCTACCTCTTTTGGTAGTGACTTTGCCCATACTTTTACGCAGAACGGCTATGCCACTGGCGAGTTCGCCAGTATTTCCATTGCTAACGACGGCGCCATCATGGCGAATTACACCAATGGGAAAAGCCAAATTGCGGGGTTCATTGCCTTGGCCAACTTTGCCAACCTGCAAGGCTTGAAGGCGGTGGGTGGCAACGCCTGGGTCGAAACCACAGCTTCTGGTCAGCCTGTGGTGGGTCAGCCCGGCACCAATGGGCTGGCACTGCTTAAGGGGCAGGCCGTCGAGGCGTCTAACGTAGACATGAGCCAAGAGCTGGTCAATATGATCGTTGCGCAACGTACCTATCAGGCGAACGCTCAATCTATCAAGACCCAGGATCAAATCCTGCAGACTCTGATTTCCCTGCGTTGAGTTGTTAGGCTGAACGAGTTCTTATGGACCGCATTCTATACACGGCAAGTGGCGCCGCCGCACGCATGCTTGAGCAGCAGGCGGTGGTTAGCAATAACCTGGCCAACGTCAATACCACTGGCTTTCGGCAACAGTTGTCCATGCAACGGGCGGTGCCCTTCGTGGCCGATCAGGGTTTGCCTACTCGGGTAGCCACGGTAGCGGCTACCCAAGGCAGCGACCTCTCCAGCGGGCCTTTGGCAGAGACCGGCAACCCTTTGCATGTGGCCTTGCAAGGGCCGGGTTGGTTTGCGGTACGTACGCCTGAAGGCGAGGCTTACACGCGCGCGGGCGAGTTCGCCGTCAATGCCGAAAATCAATTGGTGACGCGGGCGCAAGGCTATCCCGTGTTATCTGTCGACGGAGAGCCCATGGAAATCCCCGACCGGGGCACGGTGACGTTCTCTTCGGATGGCCAGTTGACCGCACTGGGCGCGGGAGACCCGCCGAACACCATACAAGTGGTGGGCCAGATCAAGTTGGTCAATCCCCAGGCGGACTCATTACAACGTGGCGAAGATGGGTTTTTCCGCAGCCAAGGGCAAGCCGCAGTTCAGGCGGATCCGGGTGTGCGCATCGTGTCGGGCTTTCTTGAGAAAAGCAATGTCAATGCCGCGCAGGCCATGGTCGCCCTGATAGAAAACGCTCGGCAGTTCGAGATGCAGATGAAGGTTATACGCGATGCATCGGCAAATGCTGAGCGCGCCAATGGCATTTTGTCGGCAGGCAATTAAAGATCACTGGGGCTGCGTCAGCCCAATAGTTTGAAAAGGAAGCAAGATGATTAGGTCCTTATGGATAGCCAAAACGGGGCTTGAAACCCAGCAGACCAGCCTTGATGTCATTTCCAATAACTTGGCCAACGTCAACACGGCGGGCTTCAAACGTAGCCGAGCCGTTTTTGAAGACTTGCTTTATCAAACGATGCGTCAGCCTGGTGCGCAGGTTGGGGCTGCCAATCAACTGCCCTCGGGGTTGCAAGTGGGCACCGGGGTGCGCACAGTGGCTACCGAGCGCCTGCATACTCAGGGCAACCTGCGCGAAACCGGTGACTCCATGGATATCGCGATCGATGGGAAAGGCTTTCTGCAGGTCGAGATGCCGGATGGCTCTTTCGCTTATACCCGCGATGGAAGTCTGCAGGTTGACCAGAATGGCCAACTGGTAACAGCCGGTGGTTACCCGATTCAGCCGCCCATCAATATTCCCGATAATGCGCTGGAAATCACCATCGCCCGAGACGGCACGGTATCTATTACTCAGCCGGGGGCGGTCGGCACCAGCGTGCAAGTGGGGCAGCTACAGCTCAGCACCTTTATCAATCCCACAGGTTTGCAAGCCATAGGCGAGAATCTTTTTGTTGAAACAGATGCCTCGGGCGTTGCCAACTTTGCCCAGCCTGGCCTGGATGGTGCTGGTTTGGTGCGTCAAAAATTCGTCGAAACATCTAATGTCAATGTGGCCGAAGAGCTGGTCAATATGATTACCGCTCAGCGTGCCTACGAAATGAACAGCAAGGCCATCCAGACCTCTGATCAGATGCTGGCGCGGCTGGCGCAACTGTAACCATGCAGAGCATGCTGTCGCGAATCACGGCTTTCGGCATGGCTTTGTTGCTGGGCGGCTGTGCGCTCATTCCGCCTGACCCCGTGGTGACCGGGCCTTTAACAGCTACGCCGCCTCCAGTGGAGGCCGTGCAGCGCGAGGCCAACGGGTCTATCTATCAACCCACCGTTTACGGAAACTATCCACTGTTTGAGGATAGGCGCCCGCGTAACGTCGGGGATATTGTCACCATCCTTATTCAAGAGCGTACCAACGCCGCCAAGAACGTTTCTACTTCGTCGTCCCGCTCGGGTAGTGCCGGTCTGGGCTTGAATACGGTTCCCGACTTCTTCCCTCCAGGTTTCGGGCCTCAGCAGGGCTTTGACATGGAAGGCACCAACGATGCCCAAGGTGTGGGCTCCAGTCGGGCGGACAATCTTTTCACCGGCACGATCACCACCACCGTGGTTCAGGTGCTGCCTAACGGCAATCTACTGGTTGCGGGCGATAAGCAGATGGCTATCAATCGCGGCAGCGAACATGTGCGTTTCTCCGGCGTGGTAGACCCTCGTTCTATCACTGGCGCCAACACAGTGTTGTCCACTCAGGTAGCAGATGCCCGGATCGAGTTCCGCAGTCAAGGCCGTATGGACGAAGTCCAGACCATGGGCTGGCTGCAGCGCTTTTTCCTGAACATCTCTCCGTTCTAGTTCCGTCAATGAAAGCTCACAACTCCATGAATACCCGCAGCAAGGCGGCCAAGGTATGGCGTCTTTATCGCGCAGTTCTGCTGGCGGTTTGGTTTGGGGGGCTATCTCTGTCTGCGCAGGCTGAGCGTATCAAAGACTTGGCCTCGATACAGGGCGTGCGCTCTAATCAGCTGGTTGGTTATGGTTTGGTCGTTGGGCTGGACGGCAGTGGGGATCAAGTGCGTCAGGCACCCTTTACCCAGCAAAGCCTAACGAATATGTTGGCGCAGCTAGGGGTGACGGTGCCGCAAGGCACCAATATGCAATTGCGTAACGTAGCGGCCGTGATGGTCACCGCTCAGTTGCCGGCATTCTCCAGACCCGGCCAGAGCATGGACGTGGTGGTGTCGTCTATGGGCAATGCCAAGAGTTTGCGTGGCGGTACTTTGCTGATGACGCCGCTCAAAGGGGCAGATGGGCAGGTTTATGCGCTTGCCCAGGGTAATTTGCTGGTGGGGGGCGCAGGCGCCCAAGCCGGCGGGGCCAGTGTACAGGTCAACCAGCTAAATGGCGGCATTATCAGCAATGGCGCCATCGTAGAGCGTTCGGTGCCCACCACCTTTGCTCGTGATGGGCGTATTTATCTTGAAATGCACACCACGGATTTTGGTGTCGCTCAGCAAGCCGCCTTGGCGATCAATCAGAGCATAGGGCCGGGTGTCGCAACGGCCTTGGATGGCAGGGTGGTCGAATTGCGCGGCCCCTTGGATCCTAATCAACTGACTGCCTTCCTTTCCAACATCGAACAGGTGCAAGTCAAGCTTCCGCCAGCGCGTGCCAAGGTAATTATCAATGCGCGCACCGGTACGGTCGTCATGAACCGCACTGTCACCATAGAGGAAGCCGCCGTAGCGTATGGCAACCTGTCGGTTGTTATCAGTCGCCAACAACAGGTCAGTCAGCCGGACACGCCTTTTGCCGGTGGTCAAACCGTGGTTACCGACAACACCCAGATCGAGATGCGTACGGATCAGGGCGCGCTTAAACGTATTCGCACCAGTGCCAATCTGGTTGATGTGGTCAAAGCGCTTAATACCTTGGGCGCTACCCCGCAAGATCTGCTTTCTATTCTGCAAACCCTGAAAAGCGCAGGCGCCTTGCGTGCCGATCTTGAGATCGTTTAAGGGCAACTCTCAACCTCAGTAATCACGACTGCTATGGCCACGCCGGTTCATTATCTTTCCTTACCCACTCAGGGCGATTCCATCTTCGACATGGGGAGAGCCGATAGGCGGCGTCCCCTTAGTAGCGCTGCGCGCGAAGAGGACGTGGCCCGGCAGTTCGAAGCGCTGATGTTGCAGCAGTGGCTTAAGCAGGCCCGTCAGGCGTCTGGGGGCGATGCGCTTTTCGACAGCGAGCAGACGCGTTTTGCTCAAAGCCTGGGTGACGAGCAAATGGCCTTGCAGCTATCGCAGCCTGGCCTGGGTTTGGCACAAGCCTTGCTGGCACAGATTCGGGAAGGGCAGGGGGTACAACAAATGGCCTCGACAGAGTTGCCACTACGTACCTCCCGACGCTCTGAGTTGCGTTCTCACGTGGGCCAATCCGAGACGGGTGAAGCAGTGGCTGGTTCATTCGAGCGCCGCGTAGGCAAGTTGCTGTCTTCGGTTAGCCGGGCCGGCGCCGCCTTGCTCTCGGCAGTCAGCGGTGCCCCAGGCCATATCGAGCGGTTCGTTACCAAAATGGCGCCGGCAGCACAGAAGGTGGCCGACGAAACGGGCTTGCCCGCCGCACTGATCTTGAGTCAGGCGGCTCTGGAATCTGGCTGGGGTAAGCGCGAAATCCTGCACGATGATGGCAGCACCAGCCACAACCTTTTTGGGATCAAGGCGACGGCTTCATGGAAAGGCAAAGTCGCTGATGTCATGACGACAGAGTACGTGGCAGGACAAGCGCAGAAGCAGGTGGCGTCTTTCCGTGCTTATGACTCTTACCATGACTCCTTCAGGGACTATGCCCGCTTGCTGGGAAGCAGTGATCGCTATCAGGCCGTACGCGAAGCGGCTACCGCCGAACAAGCGGCCTTTCGCGTGCAAGAGGCCGGCTACGCCACAGACCCGCAATACGCCGAGAAGCTTTTAACCATCATGCGCTACTTCGAGGTGCGTAGCAGTGCTGAAAGTCTGCGTGCGAATGCCGGCACCGCATCGACGCATCCTGATTCCCAGGCCTAAACCATTGCCATTTTTGGCCGTTAAGCAGTCCGAGTCTTTCTCGTGGAGCACGCATGAACCTTGCAAAAATCGGCCTGTCGGGCATAAATGCCGCCTCGCATAACCTGCAGACGACAGGTCACAACATCAGCAATGCCGCCACGGAAGGTTATAACCGCCAATCGGTGTCGATTTCGACGGCAGGCTCGCAAAGCATAGGATCGGGGTTCATAGGGCGTGGCGTAGCGGTCGACACGGTTAATCGTTCCTACGATGGTTTTCTTTATCGCCAGCTCGTGCGTGCCGAAAGTACAGGCGCAGCCCTGACAGCCTACGGCACCGAAATTACCCAGCTCAATAATCTATTTGCTGATCGCACCGTGGGCATCAGCCCCACTTTGGCCAAATTTTTTGATAGCGTCGATGCGGTAGCCTCTTCGCCTTCCGACCCGGCTGCACGCAACGAGATGTTGGGGCGCGCCAACGCTCTGGCGGCCCAGATCAACGATGCCCAAGCTTTCATTGATGCCCAGCGCGGCGACGTCAACACGCAACTGGGCACGCTGGTTAAGCAGATTAACTCGCAGGCCCAACGCATCCAAGAACTCAACCAAAGCATACTCGAGGCGCGTGCCGGCAACCCGAATCACGCGCCCAACGATTTGCTTGACCAAAGAGATCTTGCCGTCAAAGACTTAAATCAGCTGATAGACGTGCGTGTGCTCGAACAAGACGGCACATTCAACCTCACCATAGGCAACGGGCAAATGCTACTGGGTGGCAGCCAGCTCTTTCCCTTGCAGGTCGTGCCGTCGGCCAATGACCCGGCGCGCATGACAGTGGCCTACTCCGTGCAAAAAACCGGTGGCGGTACGCTGGCCGTAGAAATGCCCGAAACGTCTATAAAGGGCGGCACGCTGGGTGGGCTGATGCAATACCGCTACGAGGTTCTGGATGCGACCCAGAACGAGCTTGGGCGCTTGGCGGTAGGGCTGGCACTTGAATTCAACCAGGTGCACGAAGGGGGGTTCGATCAAAATGGGGCCAGCGGCAAAAGCTTCTTCGACGTTGCGCAACCCAAAGTCATACGCGGGCAGGGTACCCAAGGCAACTTGGCTGTCACCTTCAACGATACGGATGCCTTAACCGGGCACGATTACCAGTTGCGTTTTGACGGCACCAATTACGTGGTAACCGATTTAACGACCGGTAAAACAGTGCACGAATCCGGAACGCCTCCCGGCGTGTTGGACGGCCTGGACTTCTCGGCCCTGAGTGGCGTGCAAGAGGGGGATAGCTGGATGATACAACCCACACGCAATGCTGCCGCTTCATTAAGCGTACAACTGACAGATGCCGCCAACATTGCGGCGGGGGCCAAAGGGGGCGACGCCGACGGCGACAACGCCTTGTTATTGGCTAAGCTGCGCAGCGCCAAGACCTTGGGTGAGGGCACCCTGGATTTCAACGAAGCGTACTCACGTATCGTGAACTCGGTGGCGGTGCATGCGCAAAGCAATGGCACGGCTGCCAAGGCCCAGCTGTCACTGATCCAACAAAACCTTTCTGCTCAGCAGGCAGTGTCGGGCGTGAACCTTAACGAAGAGTACGTCAATCTCATGCAGTATCAAGAGCATTTTCGTGCGGCTTCGCGGCTGATAGACGTCAGTTCCACCCTGTTCGACACTTTGCTCGGCCTTAAGGCCTGATGCGGACTCAGCGGCTTGCTACATGCTAGCCGTGTCCACCCGGAGTAACTCATGCGTATCAGTACCTCTTTGTTTTTCCAGAACGGACTGCAAACCATCAATACCCAACAGGGTGATTTGATGCATCTGTACCAGCAGCTAGGCAGCGGTCGGCGCATGGTCACGCCGGCCGACGATCCTTTGGCGGCGGCGCAAGCCATCAATATCACTCAGGCTCAGGCCATCAATCAAAGCCATGCCGACAACAGGGCTGTGCTGAGCAGCAATCTGTCTGCCGAAGACGGGGCC
This sequence comes from Mesopusillimonas faecipullorum, assembly GCF_020539505.1. GTDB lineage: Bacteria > Pseudomonadota > Gammaproteobacteria > Burkholderiales > Burkholderiaceae_B > Mesopusillimonas > Mesopusillimonas faecipullorum. The sequence goes on from NZ_JACDXW010000002.1 coordinate 45,403, forward strand.
CTGGGCTCGGCTACCTTATTGTTGCAAGACTTGAAAACGCGTTTGGTCGAAGCCGGTAACGGTACGATGTCCGATGCAGACCGCGCTTCGTTGGCCGAAGTGCTGGCCAGCACGCGTGACACCATGATGGGCATTGCCAATCGCACCGATGGCAATGGGCAGTATCTGTTTTCCGGTCATTCGAGCAGTCGCCCCGCTTTCGATGAAAATACTGGCGCCTACTTGGGTGATAACGGGCTAAGAAAAGTGCAGGCCGATGCCACCCGCCAGATTGCTGGCAACGATATTGGTTCTGTCGTGTTTGCCAAGGCACCAGATGGCAGTCAAGCCTATGTTTCGGCTGCTGCTGCAGGCAATACCGGTTCTGGCCACATTGCTGCTCCGGTGGTTCAAGACACTCAGCACGCCTGGGTTCGCGAAGCTCGTGGCTTTACGATCAGCTTTCAAGAGAACAGCTCGGGGGAAATCGAGTACGTCGTGCAGCGTGCCGGCGAGTCGCCATTGCCGGCGGTTCCCTACGATGCAGCGGCGGGCAAGATCAGCCTGGGGAATGGCGATGGCGTAGCCGTGCAAGTGAGCTTCTCGGGCCAACCGGCAGCCGGTGATGCGTTTACGGTTACGCCGGCTAGCGACACCGACATGAATATGTTCCAGACGCTAGACCATCTGATCGCGGCGCTGGGTACGCCTGTCAGTGGCAATGCCTCGGCGCAGGCAAATCTGGACAATGCCTTGTCCAGTGCCATGCAAAAGATCAACCTCAATTATGACCAGGTGCTGTCTGTGCGTGCTTCGGTGGGCACGCGTCTGAACGAAATCGATGCTCTGGATGGGGCGGGCAAGCAGCGCGATCTGGGGTTCAGCAATCGTCTCAGTCAACTCGAAGACGTGGACTACTACACGGTTGTTTCCCAACTGCAGTTGCGTAGTGCGGCTCTGGAAGCTGCCGCCATGGCTTTCAAGCAAATCCAGAGCAGCAGTCTGTTCATCATGAGTAGCCAATAATTACCAGGAGAAGCGTCATTATGAGTCGATGGTCATTGCGGGTCAGTTTGCCCGGCATTTTGTTGCTGCTAAGCGTCAGTGCGTTGGCGGCGGCCGTGTTAGGGTTCGGCGGTTGGTCGCAGGCCGAGTGGGCGCGCTATGCGCTGATGGCCATGGCTGTCCTCTCGGTCTTGCTTCTGTTGTGCGGTTTAAGGGTTGTGTACACCGGTGTTCTGCAACCGGTGGTTCTGGCACGGGGTCGTCTCGACCTTATCAGTAAGTGCGACCTCAGCTTTCCTGCCGAAATCGTAAGCTCGCGTAACGAAGTCGGGTCTTTGCTTAATTCCTTGAAAAAGCATCAAGACGGTATGGCGCGCAGCATACATATTGTGCGTCGCAGCCTAAGCGGCATAGGTTCGAATGCCCAGCAAATCGTTCTAGGCAACAGCGACCTTAGCGGTCGTACCGACCAACAGGCTGCTTCATTGCAGCAGGCGGCAGCCAGCATGGAAGAACTGGCCAGCACGGTCAAGCAAAATGCCGATAACGCGCGTCAGGCCAACCAATTGGCTGTCACCGCTTCCGAAGTCGCTCAACGTGGCGGGCAGGCGGTTGGCGAAGTGGTTTCCACCATGCAGGGTATTTCCGCCAGTTCCAGAAAAATTGCGGACATTGTCGGCGTCATCGACAGCATTGCCTTCCAAACCAACATCCTGGCTCTGAATGCCGCTGTAGAGGCCGCGCGAGCAGGAGAGCAAGGGAAAGGCTTCGCCGTCGTGGCTTCCGAGGTACGCGCTTTGGCCCAGCGCAGTGCCCAGGCAGCGCGTGAAATCAAAGACCTCATCGAAGATTCCGTGCGCAAGGTGTCAGAAGGTTCCGAGCAAGTCGAACGGGCAGGGGCAACGATGGACGAAATCGTTTCGTCCGTCGCCCGTGTCACCGATATCATGGGCGAGATCTCGGCTGCCACGGTCGAGCAATCCAGCGGTATAGATCAAATCAATATCGTCGTCTCGCAGATAGACAATGTCACGCGACAGAATGCTCAGTTGGTTGAGCAGGCCGCCGGGATAGGCGACATGTTGCGCAGCGATGTCGAGCAAATCAAGAGCCACATGAACCGCTATGTGTTGCCGCCCAGTGCAGTGATTGATGTGCCCGCTAAAATCATCAAGCCCAATGTGCTTGCTGAACCTCAGCAGCAAGTGTCGTTGGGTGGCCAAGGCGCTGCAACATCGGCATTACCTCGTCAGGGTGAGGGTAGCCGCCTTGAGGCGGGCGCAGCACGAGGGGCAGGCAGGCCCGCCGCCTTGCCTGCCGCTTCGCAACAGGTTAAACGGCCCGACACTAACGGGCGTTCGACCTCATCGGAAGATGACTGGGAAGAGTTCTAGACGCCATGGCCCCTGCGCTACATCGGGGCCAGTGCATTCGCCAACTGCCGCATGACTAGCAGGGCCGTATTAAAAAGCCTGCTCAGAAACGGCGCGGTTTGCGGCAAAATCACTGCCAATAGAATCAAACCCGATAACAGGCTTATCGGGAATCCGACGGCAAACACCGAAAGCTGCTGAGCCGTACGGTTAAGAATGCCTAAGGCCAAACTGATGCATAGCAGGGTCATGACCAGGGGCAAAGCCAGCAGCAAGCCCCCGGTCAGCACCTGAGCGCTCCAGTGAAATAGCACTTGCCAGGCGCCGGCATCCAGACTGCCGGGCGCAGCAGGTAAAACGGTAAAGGTATGAAACAGCGCTTGCAGCAGCATCAAGTGGCCGTCCAAAGTCAGAAATACCAATATGGCCATCATGTTCATCAGGCGCGAGAGGACAGTGGTGTTGGCACCTGTGGCGGGGTCAAAAAACGAGGCAAAGGACAGACCCATTTGTAAACCTATCAGCTCGCCTGCTGTTTGCACGGCGGCAAAGGCGATACGCATGCATAAGCCTAAGCCCAGCCCTATCAGCACCTGTTGAGCCGTTGTCCATAAGCCTAAATAAGAAGCCGGTGAAATAGCGGGGGCTGGGGGGAGCACCGGTGCGATAGCCAGGGCTGTGAGGGCGGCCAGGCCCACTTTCGCACGGGTGGGGATAGTGGATTCTCCCAGGACCGGGGCCGTTGTGATCAAGGCAAGCAGGCGGACAAACGGCCAGAAGGCAGAGTTGATCCAGATATAAAGGGCGTCGAGGCTGAAGCTGATCACGGTTGAACGCTAGCTTGTCTCAATGCGCCAAGCCAGGCAGGCCGGTGAGTACCTGACGAAAGTAATCGATCAGTGTGGTCAGCAACCATGGGCCTATCAGCACGACAGTAAGGGCTACGGCCAATAACTTGGGAATGAAAGACAGCGTCATTTCATTAATTTGTGTGGCGGCTTGGAAGATGCTGATCAGCAAGCCCACTACCAAGGTAGCCAGCAGCAGTGGGCCGGCGATGTAGAGGGCAATCTTCAGCGCATGGTAGGTAAGCGACATTACGGTGTCGGGCGTCATGATGGCGTTCCTAAACGTAAAAGCTGCGCGCCAGCGAACCTATCAACAAGTGCCAGCCATCAGCCAGTACGAACAGCATCAGCTTAAAAGGCAGCGAAATAGTCACTGGCGGCACCATCATCATCCCCAAAGCCATCAATACACTGGCTACGACCAAGTCTATGATGAGAAACGGAATGAACAGGGTGAAGCCGATCTGGAAGGCAGTTTTGAGCTCACTGGTCACAAAAGCGGGAATCAACACGCGTAAAGGAACGTCCTCGGGCTGACTCCAGGTGCCCGATTGCGATAGCTCGGCGAACATGGCCAAGTCGGTTTCTCGGGTGTGATGCAGCATGAAAGCATGCAGCGGTTCAGAGGCTTTTTGCAGCGCTTGCTCAAAACTGATCTGGCCTTCGCTAAGGGGTACATAAGCTTGCGCGTGTATTTGGTCGAAAACGGGCGACATGGCGAAGAAGGTCAGAAACAACGCTAACCCTATCAGCACAGAGTTGGGCGGCGAGGCGCCGGTGCCCATGGCATTGCGTAGCAAGCCCAACACAATGATGATGCGGGTAAATCCCGTCATCATCAGCAGCATGGCAGGCAGGAATGACAGCAGCGTCAGCAGTAGCAGGGTTTGCAGGCTGAGCGAATAGGTTTGTGAGCCGTCTGCCCCTGGGGTGGCGGTGATGCCGGGAAGCAAGGACTGCGCCATGATGGCCGCCGGCGCCAATAGCAAGGCGACGCCGCCGCTCTTGGCTAACACGGGCCAAGAGCGGCGCATGCCTTGCCTTAGCATTTTGGATCCGCAAGAAAAAGACATGATGGGGTTAGGAACGAACGCGAGCCAGGGTTTGGGCCAGTGCGGCAGAAAAACCCTGGGTTTGGGGCGCATTTTGAATGTCGGTAGGCGCTGCGGGGCTGCTATGCAGCAGATTCACTTGCTGAGGGGTGATGCCCAGCACCAGGGTGGTTTGGTCTACGCGCACGACGGCGATGTGGGTGCGGGGCGGACCCAGGGGCTGTGCATCCAATAGGGTGATGCGTTGGCCTTGGGGACGTCGCCTACCCTGCGTGCGACGGAGTATCCAAGCCGAGGCCAACAACAGGCCTATGATGACAAGCAGGCTCAGGGCAACGCGTAGCAGTTCGGCAGCTTCCATAGCTTAGCGGCGGCTATTAAGTCGGTTAAGTCGGTCTGCCGGCGTGATGATATCGGTCAGGCGTATTCCGTAGCGGTCGTCCACAACCACGACTTCGCCTTGGGCAATCAGATAGCCATTGACGTAAATATCCATGGGTTCGCCTGCCAAACCATCTAGTTCGATGACCGAGCCTTGTCCCAATTGCAGGATGTTCTTGATCGTCATACGCGTCCGGCCAAGCTCAACCGAGAGCTGCACGGGAATATCAAGAATCAGGTCGATGTCACTGGTGGCACTCTGGCCGATGTCAACCAAAGGCTGGAAAACACCTGGTGCCGGCGCGGGGCTGGGGCTGGGAGCTGCGTTGGAAGCCGCTTGTTCGGCCATGGCGCGAGCCCAGTCGTCATCCACACCTTTCAGGCCATCTGCCTGGGAAGGGGGCGGGTTGGCATTTTGTTCTGACAGGGCCGCAGCCCAGTCGTCGGCGGGGTCGGCGTCCGTCTTCTTGTCGGGGTCGGTGATGTCACTCATGCTTGTTTGCCTCGGGGGAGATCGGTTCGCTGTTTTGCACCATGTGCTGCACTTTCAGGGCATAACGACCGTTGAAAGTGCCGTAGGAGCAGGTCATGATGGGAATACTGCCGACGAAGGTTTGTATGGAACTGGGGATGTCCAATGGCAAAACATCGCCTTTGCGCAGTTTCATAAGTTGCTTCACGGTACTGGGGATACGCGCAAACTCGGCTTGAAGCTCGACGTCGGCGCTACGGACCTCGCGCGAAAGCTGGTGGGTCCAGCGCAAATCTACTTCGTTCAAGCCAGTATCTTGTAAAGGCCGCGTCAGTAGATCGCGTATGGGTTCTATCATCGAGTAAGGCAGGCAAATACTGAGATTGCCGCCCGATGCGCCCAGTTCGATATTGAAGGAGGTCACCACGACAATCTCGTTGCCGCTGGTAATGTTGGCGAACTTGGTGTGCATTTCCGAGCGAATATATTCGAACTCGATCGGATAGATATTCTGCCAAGCCGAACCGTAGGCTTCCAGTGTCAAGTTAAGCAGGCGCTGAATAATGCGCTGCTCGGTCGTGGTGAAGTCTCGACCCTCGATACGGGTGGCGTAACGACCGTGCCCCCCGAATAGGTTGTCTATGATCAGAAAAACCAGGTTTGGGTCAAAGGTGAACAGCGACACGCCCCGCAATGGCTTCATGGCCACCATATTCAGGTTGCTGGGGACGGGCAGGTTGCGTTCGAACTCGGAGTATTTTTGCACCTTGATGGTCGCGACCGTGATGTCGGCGTTGCGACGCATGAAACTCAATAAGGTGCTGCGCATCTGCCGGGCAAAACGCTCGTTGATAAGCTCGAGCGTTTGCATGCGATGCCGCACGACACGGTCGGGCGAGCTTAGGTCGTAAGGGCGAACGCCTGTCGGGGCTGCGACGGGCGTTGCCGACTGGCTTTCACCCGTGACGCCCGCCAACAAGGCATCGACTTCATCCTGGGAAAGGAAGCTGGAGTACGCCATTATCTATTTACTGAACCACGAATGCAGTGAACAGCACACCCATGACATCGGGGCCGTTCTGGCGGGGGGGATAGGGGGCGTTGATGGCCTTGCGCAGGCTTTCCGCCAAGGCAATGCGGCCATCGGTCTGCTGTACGCGCGAGGAGGAGTGCCGGCTTAGCTCGGTGAGAATGCGGTTGCGCACCTCGGGCATGTATTCGATGAGGTAATTGCGTGCAGTCTGATCCGCAACGCGCAGGGTGATCTCTAGATAGAGAATCTGCGGCATGTGGTTGTCTTGCAGCGTAACGGTGAATGGGTCCAAGGCCAGAAAAATAGGGGTGGCGGGGGGCGCGGCCTCGGCTTCCTTTTCAATGCCGGTGCCGACTTGGGGGCCGGATTGCATACCCAGCTTGCCAAAATAGAGCAGAGCACCGCCGGCGCAAACGGCGACCAGGATAAGGATGAGCAGAATGGTATTCAGGAAGCGCATGGCACGTAGGTATCAGCGATGAGAGGTCTGGCCCGGTCAGGCATAGGTGTTGATAATCAGATGGCTTTCAGCAGCCTTGGCCACTACAGCTGGTGCAGAAGACTGCGTATCGGCGGTGTTTACCAAGATAGCCGGCGTGGAACGGCTGGCTTGCGCGGGAGGCGGCTGCTGACCGGCCTGATCGCTACCCACATGTGTATTGCCCAGTGACAGCCCTGCATCGGCCAATTGCTGGGCCAGATGGGGCAGGGCGGACTCTACCGCTTGGCGAACGGATGCATGGGACGAGACAAACCAGGCATGGGCAACATTGTCTTGAATCTGCAAAGTCACGCGCAGCGGGCCTAGGTCGGGTGGGTCTAAACGTAATTCGGCCTGTTGAGTGCCGTTGGCACCGGATTGCAAAGCATGACCGACTTGTTGAGCCATGGCCCTACCCCAAGCGGGGTGCTCAAGTGAGGGGGCGATGGAGAGCATCAGCGTTGAGGCGCCAGGGCTTATTGTCGTAGCTGGCAGCCCAGTGGTTTGTGAAACGGAGCTGACCGTTGATAAGCCTACTGAAGCTTCGGAAACGACAGGGGCAGCAAGCTGAGAAGAACCGGGCTCGCTGGCAGATCGAGGCGATGCTGCGAGTGGGCTGATCTGTGCGGGTTCGGTTTGCTGCGCATCGGTTAACGTGAAGCGCTGGACGGCTTCTGCGCCGTTCATGCCGCGTGTGGGCACTATCGTCGAACCGGCGGCGGGCTGCTTGCGAAGCGATGGGCTCGCGCCGGCTGGGGATTGCTGGCTCCAGGTGTTTTCTGACTTTGTGGGCGTCAAGATGCCGTTTTGCACCAGAGCATCTTCTGGTAAGACCGCACTGGACGAATTAAGAGCATCAGCTGAGTAGGCAGAAAGTAACACGCGTGATGCCGCCGGAGGGTGTAAGGCGGGACTGGCGCCTTCAACCGATTCCTCAGGGTGAAGGGGCGATGCCTGTTGAGCGACGACCTGCGGGGCAGAGTTGGGGAAGAAGTCTGCGAGCAATTGGCGCGCGGCCTCTTCGGCCTGTGAAGACTCTGAAGAAGACAGGGGGTCTTCTTGGGGCTTTGGGGTTCGAGCACCTGCTGCCCGGGGCTGCTCGGTTGGCCGTTGAGAGGCCAGCAGTTGCGGAAAAGTTTGCTCGCCTTCTGGATGGCGGCGCTCGGCCAGCCCGCCCTGCTCGGTGCCGGCTGGCTGTGCGGATAACTGCGAGGTCGAGACTGGCATCATGGTCATGAGAAAGCAGTAGATGATGTTTGCAGGACAGTGCGACGCGATGCGCGCTCGTCGGTCTGGCGTTGTTCCTTGCGTTTTTCTTCTTGCAGTCGGGCATGGGCACGCCGAGTTTTCAGCGCGTCATAGGCATCAAGTTGGCGTTTTTTCTGTTGCCAGGTGGAACGCGCATGGGCCATGGCGTCCTCTAGTTGGTTGACTGTCTTATTTTGCAGTGAAATGGCGTTATCCAATGTCTCGAGGAACTGCACAAAATTGCGATAGTTCGACGCTGACACGCCTGCGCCCAGCGATTGCTGCGCGCGTTGCTGATAATCGTGGCGATAGGAGTCCAGTTGCTGTCTTTGCTCTTGGGCCAGTCTCAGTTTGTCGGCTGCATTGCGCAAACCCAGCGCGGCATCGTCCAATTGCTGGCGAGCCAGATCAAGCAGGATGTCCAGATTTGCGGTGTCAGCCATGGAAAGCCTCTCGGTGGAAGTAGGGTTGCATCAAAGAGCCAAGCTCCAGGGCCGTTTGTTCGTAGCCCACGCGCTCGCGCATGCCTTGCCTTAGAAAACTGCGTAAACGTGGGTAGGCGTCTATGGCTTGGTCGACCTCCGGGTCATTGCCTCGGCTATATGCACCTACGGCAATCAAATCGCGGTTGCGTTGATAAGCAGACAGCAATTGCTTAAAACGATGCGTCATCGCCAAATGACTTTGATCTATCAGGCTGGGCATGACGCGTGAGATAGACGCCTCAATATCGATGGCGGGGTAGTGGCCCGTTTCCGCCAGACTGCGCGACAGCACGATGTGGCCGTCCAGAATGGCGCGAGCAGAGTCTGCGATAGGGTCTTGCTGGTCGTCACCTTCTGTGAGCACCGTGTAGAAAGCCGTGATAGACCCGGCTGGTAGGCCAGGCTTATCGGTGCCGGTGCCGGCGCGCTCGACAAGTGCGGGTAAGCGCGCGAATACCGATGGCGGATAGCCTTTGGTGGCCGGCGGCTCGCCGATTGCAAGGGCAATTTCGCGTTGGGCCATGGCAAAACGCGTCAGCGAATCCATGATCAAAAGTACATGCCTGCCCTGGTCGCGAAAGTGTTCGGCCAATCGGGTGGCATAAACAGCGCCTTGTAAGCGCAGCAAAGGCGAGACATCGGCAGGTGCCGCTACCACGACCGAGCGGGCTATGCCCTCAGGGCCCAAGTTATGCTCTATGAACTCTTTAACTTCCCGGCCTCGCTCGCCGATAAGGCCCACGACGACGACGTCGGCAGCGGTATAGCGTGCCATCATGCCTAGCAACACACTTTTGCCCACGCCAGACCCTGCGAACAAGCCCATGCGTTGTCCGCGACCCACGGTAAGCAAGCCGTTGATGGCACGCACCCCGACATCCAGGGCAGTGTCTATGGGTGAGCGTTGCAGTGGGTTAAAGTGGCGCGCGCTTAGCGAGGCTTGTGGCACGTTACGCAGATTGCCTAGCTCATCCAGTGGGCGGCCTGCGCCGTCAAGAACCCGGCCCAGCAGGGCGTCGCCCACGGGCAAATGGCGTGCCAAAGAGACGGCGGGGGCCAAGGTTTCCAAACTGTCGGGTTCGGCGAGTACCGGCAAGATGCCAGGAGCTTCTTGAGGAATCACGCGCGCACCCGGAGGCAAACCCGAGATGTCGCCCTGCGGCATCAGAAACAATTGGCTGCCGTGAAAACCCACGACTTCGGCGTCTACCCAGAGGCCTGCCGCCGCGTTGCACTCGATGCGGCAAGCCGCACCGACGGGAAGCCGGAGACCGGTGGCTTCGAGGACCAGACCCGTGGCGCGCACCAACTTGCCCGAAGTTTGGCAGGGCTCAATGCGTCTGACCTGGCGAGCGGCGGCTTCCAGTATGGTGTTCCAGCGTTGAACATCAGGCAGGCGTGGATCCCTCTGGGAGTTCATTTGCTCTCCTGCCAAGCAGGGGCGTGTGTTGCGAGGCTACCGGCAACACGTGCCCAGCGCGTTTGCAAGGTGGCATCTATTTCGCCCAAAGAGGTTTCCAACACGCAACCACCGGGCGTAAGGGTATCGTCGTGAAGTAACTGCCAGGGGGGAGGTGCGGGTAGCGAACGGAAATACTGTTCAAGCAGCTCGTGGTCGGATGGATGGATGCGTATACGAATCCAGCTGAGTTGACCTTCCTGCGGTTGCAGCAGTTCGCGCACGGTATGTACGAGCGACTCGGGTTGAGCGTTGAGCGTTATCTGAACGACATGCCGAGCTATGTGCAGAGCAAGATCGACCAGGCCTTGCGCAACTTGCGTATTGAGTTGCTCTAGCGCTGATTCGGCGCTTTGCAACAAGCCATCAAGCTGTGCTGCTCGACGGTTTTGCTCTTCCAGGGCTTGTTCCATGCCTGCTTGGAAACCTGCGGCATGGCCTTGTTCATGTCCCGCTTCTTGCCCCTGGGCAAAGCCGGCTTCATAGCCTTGGGTGTGACCTTGCTCGCGAGCTTGATCCTGCAGCTGTTCGAGTAATAAGTCCAGGTCGCCGCCGTCTGGCTCTACCGGCTCGGGAGTGACTGGCGGCGGTGGGGGTGACGTATCCAGAGACGACGGGCGTGGGCTTGAGTCTCCCACTTCGTGCATTTCCCAGCGCCGCCAAGCGGCGCGAGTGGCGCCGCTGCGGCCAGAAAGTGACGAACCGTCGTTAGACATATTCGTCGTCTCCCATTCGACCCAGATTGATCTGGCCGGTCTCGGCGAGTTTCCGGGCCGTCAGCAAGATGGCCTTCTGCGCCTCTTCAACGCGGGACATGCGGACCGGGCCTTGGGCCTCCAGATCTTCGCGCAGCATATCGGCGGCGCGATTGGACATGTTCTTGAAGAACCTGTCACGTAGATCTTCGGGGGCGCTCTTGAGGGCAAGCGGCAGCAGGGTGGGGTCGGCTTCCTTGAGGATGATCTGTATGGCTTCGTCTTCCAGATCGGCCAAGTTATCGAAGACGAACATTTCCTCCATGATGCGTTGCGTCAGGTCGGCATCCAGTTCGCGCAAGTCGGCAATGAGCGCATCTTCGTCGGTAGAGCTCATGAAATTGATGATTTCCGCAGCCGTGCGTACGCCGCCCATCTTGCTGCGTTTGGCGCCCTGGCCCGACAATACATCGCTGAGTACGTCGGTAAGTTCGTGTAGAGCAGCGGGTTGCACACCGCCAAATGTGGCGATGCGCAGGATGACGTCGTTACGCAGTCTTTCATTCAGGTGCGAAAGTACGGCTGAGGCGCGATCGCGTTCCAGGTGAACCAGGATGGTTGCAATAATTTGCGGATGCTCTCCACAAATCAGTTCAGCTACGCTGTTGCCCTCTAGCCAGTTCAGCGAATCTATGCCGTTGGCTCCGTCGCTGGCCTCAAGAATGTCTTCTATCAGGCCGGCAGCACGGTCGGTACCTAAAGCCTTGGTCAAGACACTACGGATATATTCGTCCGAGCCCAGCGAGACAGCCATGAACTGATCCGCTTCTTCGCGAAAACTCTCGAGGACTTCGTCGACATCGCTACGGGTAATCTGCTTGAGATTAGCCATGGCTATACCTACTCGCTGCACCTCGCGGGCTGACAGAAACTTGAAGACCTCGGCGGCGGCATCCTCGCCCAACGACATCATCAAAATGGCGCAGCGTTCCAGGTGGTCGTCGTCGCTGCTAGTCCTTGCCATTTTTTTCCATCCAAGAGCGCATCACCATGGCGACTGCACGCGGATCTTTCTCTGCCAACGTGCGCGCCACATTCAGGTTTTCTTCGTAACGAGTCATCTCAGATGCCCGGCGCTGAGCTTCAGCAGCCATTTCAGCCGCTGTATCCGGCAACGCTGCCGGCTGCGGGGCAGCCTGGTTCAACTGGCGTAAAACCGGCTTGATCAACTTGAACCAGAGGAACAAGGCGATCAGCAGGTAAAGCAAGTAGCGCCCGAGTTCCAAAGCAAGCGCTTGGTTGGCCTCGTCTTGCCAGAAAGGCGGGGCGACGCTAACGTCATCTGTGGCGAAAGGGCTGTTGATGACACTGACCGAGTCGCCCCGAGCTTCGGAATAACCCATGGCGTCTTTGACCAGGCGTGTGAGCTTGTCGAGTTCGGCAGGTGGCAGCGCTTGGGGATTGCCTTCGGCGTCAAGGATGTAGTTGACGACTACGGCGACCGACAGGCGTTTGATTGTGCCTGGCGTATCTTTCGTGTGACTGATCGTGCGGTCGACCTCGTAGTTGTACGTGGCGTCATTTTGCAGAGACTGCGCACGGTCGGAGGCAGCGCCCGGCGTGGCAAGGGCGTCTGCCGCCGGGGCGTCAGCAGGAGGCGGCTGAACGGTAATAGGGGCTTCAACCGGCCCCGGGGGTTGGTTGGAGAGTGCTCCGGGAACGCCGCTGGCAAGATTATCTTGGCCTTGTTCCACCGTGCGCAATTGCTTGCTGCGCACAGCCTCTTGCCCCGGATTTTGATTGGGGCGGTAGATTTCAGCGGTTTGCTCGCGCTGCGCAAAGTCGAGTTCGGCACTGGCTTGGGCGCGAACGTTGGTCTTGCCCACCAATGGTGCCAGCAGCGTCAGAATACGCTCTTGCGTGCGCTGTTCGACATCTCGGGCCAATGCCTGTTGGTCGCGGTGAGGTTCGGCTTGACCATTTTGACTGGACAGCATGCGGCCAAGCTGATCCACCACCGACACGTGTTCGGCTTGCAGCTTGGGCACGCTGGAAGAAATGAGCCAGGTGATAGCGGCAACTTGGGCGTCGCTCAAGGTACGCCCCGGATAGAGCGTTACCAGCACCGAAGCGCTTGGAGGATGGCGATCGCGCAAAAAGAGGGATTCGCGAGGCAAGGCTAGATGAACGCGCGCGCGCTGAACCGCGTGAATGGACTGTATGGAGTTGCCCAGTTCGCCCTCAAGCGCTCGCTGATAAGAGAGTTGCTCGGAGAACTCGCTGGCGCCAAAACGCGTGTTGTCCAGGAGCTCGAAGCCTATATTGCCGCTGCGGGGTAGGCCTTGACCCGCCAAGCTCAGACGTGCCTCGTGGACGCGATCGGCGGGGACAAGAATCGCTGAGCCGTTGTCCGAAAAGCGATAGGGCACGTTCATTTGAGACAGGGCGTTGACGATAGCGCCGCCGTCGCGGTCTTCAATGCCCGCAAATAGCACCTGATATCTGGGCTGGCTGGCCCACATCGTCACGACGATCAAGGCAGCCACGAGCGCGGCTCCCACACCCAGAAGCAGAGGGAGAGGTAGAGCCAATAAACGGCCAAGAGCGGGGAAGCGCGCTGTCAGCGCTTCTTTTTGTGTCATGCGGCAGCTCGGAGCGAGGCGGCTCGCGCAGGCAGGTGCCAGCGGCAGGCTGGAGAAAGAGTCAGCATTTAGAAAAAACAACAAAAACCGAACCGTAACGCCCAGGGGCGTGCGCGACCATCTCGCCGCGCTGATGGAATCATAAAGAGTGGCTGATTTTTGGAAGGGTGGAAAAACCGGGTCTTTTGGCGGCTAATAGCTGTCTTGATGCAGTGCGGCGTACGGTAAAGTCCGTCTGTCCTTTCCTATACCGAGATCTGCGGCATGACTTCACCCGTCTCTAATATGGCTGCTCTTGTGGGGCAGATGCGCCAGGTGGCACAAGCTGCCGGCCAAACGAATCCTACGCAGACCGAAGCTTCCCTGCCGCCGGGAGGGTTCGCCACAGAACTTAAGCGTGCCCTGGATAAAGTATCTTCCATGCAGAATGCAGCCACAAGTCAGGCCCAAGCGTTTACCATGGGAGAGCCGGGCGTGGCTTTGAATGACGTCATGATAGATATGCAAAAAGCCGGTATCGCTTTTCAGACGACGGTTCAGGTGCGCAATCGCTTGGTGGCCGCGTATCAGGAAATCGCAAGCATGCCCGTATAAGCGGCAGGGTCAAGGTGTGGCCTATGATGCCGCCGGGGTCGAGCCGGATGGGTCAACTGAGGCTTGGTTCTCTAGCGTATAAACCCAGGTCAGCAACTCGGCGATAGCCTGGTAAAGCTCGGGTGGAATGTGTTTGTCCAGGTCTACCTGCATCAGCAAACCCACAAGCTCTGGTGATTCGTGCACGTATAAACCGCTGTCTTGGGCACAGCGAATAATATTCTCAGCAACGGTGCCATAGCCTTTGGCCACGACTCGGGGCGCGCCATCCTCGGGTTCATAGCGTAGAGCAATGGCGCGTTGGCGCGGAGGGTTGGATTCACTCATGATGCGGCTTTAACGGTGCCGTGGCTTGCTCAGAGCCGGCAGGCTGCAGGTGCTCGTCATCGAACTCAGCGTGGATGTCCAGTTGATTCAAATGCAGACCGCAGGCGTGCATCTGTTGGCGCAAAGTGTCGGCATGGGCCTTTAGCTGCTCTTGTGCCTTTGGGGCGGCAAGGTGGATATTGAGCATGCCGTCGACGACAAGCAAGCGGGCGTGAATTTCCCCAAGCTTGGGCAATCGGAGGGTCAGCGTACTGGACCAATGGTGCGACTGCTCATCGAAAGAGCCGTCTTCTTGACGGCCATCTCTGGCGATGCGCCATTCCATAGTGGCTTGGGGCCAGACTTCGCCACGCCATTGCAAGGTGTGTAAAGCCAGGGTTTCCAGTTGTTGCCGAACAGTGAGTGCAGCCTCTTGCGGTATGCCCGCGACTCGGGGGGCGGGATCTGCACCTTCTTGAGCGGGGAGAGTGTCAGCCAGGCGGGCTTGCGGCTCGGAGAGAATCTGAGCACGTGAATATCGGCCTAGCGAGAACTCCGCAAGATGGGATTCGTAAAACAGGCCGCTGCGGTTTATGGCCTGTTCAAGTGCTTGAAACAGGTTGCCTGCCATGGGTGAGCTGAAAGCAAGCGCTGTCGGTGTCAGGCTGGTTGCAGCGGGTGGGTTGTTGATCACGCGGGGAGCGGCGGGCTCGGGCAACAAAGCCTGAGGCTGAGTTAGGGCGGGCAAAGGTGAAGGGTATTGCCTGAGTAACTGCACGAGCGTTTGAGCGACATTGCCCAAAGAAATAGGCGCCGAGGCTGTGCCGGGAAGGTCGGCGTTGGGCAGTGAGGGCAGGGAGCGTTCGGTGCTGCCGGGAGCAGGGGCTGACGCCGGTCTGTTGCCTAAAAGCTTGGGCTGTTGCTGTTGCTGTTGTTGCCTAGGTGCCTCAGGCAAGGGGCCGGGTGGTCGTTCCGGAGAATGGGCCGGACTTTCTACGGCCTGAGCCTTGGGCGTTTGTGGTATGAAATCTTGTGTGGTGGGGCGTGTGGAGGAAACCAGTTGTTGCGCCAGTTTGGTACCCAGCAGCGTATCTAGGCGTTGAGCAAGTAGATGGCTGCTCGTGAGACGCGAAATGCTCATGAAGCCTGATGGGGGCCGTAAGCTTGATGCAGTGATTGCTGGCGTTTCAAGCTACCCATCATGTGCCCTAGTCGAGCAAGCTCGGGCATAGCCAGTTCGCGCAATAGCGCATCGTCGTGAAGAATTTTGGTTAACAGGATCTGACGCGCCTGAGGGTTGGCAACGTCAGGCCCAGAAACCTCGCGCAGAGCCTCGACAGCATCGCGATACTGCTGGCTCAGTGTAATGACCCCCGACCAGTCGTGGTTCTGGGCCAGCTCGAGCATTTTTCCCGATAGTTCGGCAAGGTGTTCGTAGCAGCGAAGGCCGGGATCGGCGTTGCGCGGGGTGATGGTAGGCATAATGCGTGCTAAAGCCTTAGGCGCGGTTCAGGAGGGCTGTGTAGAAGCAAGGTTGGCCAGATTCTGCTGCCAGCCTGCACTGATGTTGGCGAGCATCTTCTGGGCAATTTCCAGGCGGTCGAGATCGGCCTCAAGGTTGGCCATCATCAAGTGCTGGATGATGAGGTCGTAGGTCTGGGCCAGATTTTTCGACAGCTCGCCGCCGGCTTCCATGTCCAGACTGCTTTTCAAGCCAGAATCTATGATGTCTATGGCCTTGGAAAATGCCTGGCCTCGTTGGGCTGTCTGGCCCTGAATAAGATGGGCTTTGGCTTTTACCAGGGCGGCGTCGGCACCTTCGAACAGCAGGGTAATCAGCTGTGCTGGCGAGGCGCTCATGACGCGGGTTTCCAGGGCGATATCGGCGTAGGCTTTTGCAGAGCGACCGGGGCGGCGGAGTGTGGAACCGTACATGGCGTCAGGATTTGCTGGATTGAGAGTTGAGGTTGCTGAGCATGGCCAATTGTTGCGTGAGGTAGTTGCTGATGGAGCTCATTTGCGCGACGGTTTGGTCTAGTGCCACGAACTGCGCGCGATAGGTTTCCATGCGCTGATCTATGCGTTCAGAGGTGGCGATGTAATCGTTGTCGAGCAATTTGGCGCTACGTTCTGCGCCGTCGGTGGCACTTTTTATCATGCCGTTGCTGCCCGTGATGGACTGCACCGTAGACGTGACACGTTGCACTAAACCGCCTTCTCCGGAGAGCAAGCGTTGTACATCGGGTAAATTTTCAGCCAGGGCTTTGGACAGCTTGGCATCGTCAACTTTAAGAGCGCCGGTGCTGGGGTCTGTGCTGATACCCATTTGGGATAAAGAGCGTACTTGACCCTCGGTTGCGGTGACGCCCAAGGCGTCGCGCATGAGGCTTTGTACACGACGGGCTATGGAGTCACCCGTGAGCGGGCTGCTCGTGCCTTCGTCTACGTTGAAACCGGTGAGCGCAGTGAGTGTGCTTTGCAGCGCGTTGTAAGCGCTGACGAAGCCTTTCACGGCTGCCGTACCCGCGCTGTCGTCTCTGGCAATCTTCAGGGACTGTGCGGTACCGGCTTTGGCAAGCTCCAGGGTGACGCCTTCTATGGCTTGCTCTATTTTGTTGCTTTGGCTGGTGATGCTGATGCCATTGACGTCTATCAGGGCGTTGGTGGCTGCGACGCGCTCTTCCATGGCTGACGGCTGTGTGGCGTCGAAGCCCAACAGCGCTTGCAGGCTGTTGCCGAGGTCTGTGCTGCTGACGCTGATATTGCTTAGGGCTGCGTCGGTACCGGTTTCGGCCGAAGTGAGTAGAAGGCGATGGGGCGTGTCCGAACCATCGTTGACCAGCGTGGCGCGCACGCCAAGATCGGTATCCGCATTGATTGCGGCAACAAGGTCTTCCAGCGAGGTGGCTTGACTTTGAAGGTCGAGGGTGGATTGCTTGCCATCACCGAAGGTAAAGGTGATGAGACCACCATTGCCCAAAGAAGCTTTG
This sequence comes from Mesopusillimonas faecipullorum, assembly GCF_020539505.1. Classification (GTDB taxonomy): domain Bacteria; phylum Pseudomonadota; class Gammaproteobacteria; order Burkholderiales; family Burkholderiaceae_B; genus Mesopusillimonas; species Mesopusillimonas faecipullorum. The sequence goes on from NZ_JACDXW010000002.1 coordinate 62,446, forward strand.
CGGTCGGCCTGCCCGGCAGACACCAGGGTTTGAGACCCCGCCAGTTGTTGTACTTCGATGCGATAGTCGCCAGCGATGGCCTTGCCACCGGCGCTGGCGGTAAAAGTATCCCCTGTGGTGGTGGCCTTGAGGGCGCCCAAGGTATTGCTTTTATTGAGTGCTTCCGCAGCTGTTTTGACGTTTTCGACAGCGTTCTTGAGCGTGCCATACGCGGAAATGCGATTTTGAGTAGCGTCGTAGCGTGTCTTGATGAGGGAGAGCGCTTGATTCTCGCTGGTGCGCAGATCGGTAAGCAATTGCTCGAGCGGTAAGCCCGAACCCACGCCGATATTAGAGATGGAAGTGGCCATGATAGGGATTCCGGTGACGGTGTTCAGGCTTTGGTATTAACGTGTTGGCCTTGCAGTTGAACGATCATTTTGGCAATGCGGATAACGGCATCGCTGGGAACCGTACGCAAGACTTCCCCGCTTTGGGAGTCGATGATGGAAACCACCAAGCGTTGGGCTTCTGGGTCTATGTCGAAGCGCATGCCAGTTGCCCAGGCCTGCAAACCGTCGTTGATCTCATCCAACGAGCCGCTGAAACCATGCTGATCGGTTTGAGAGGATTGACCGCCGGTTGCGTTTCCCTTGTTTTGGCTGTCGCCCATTGCTGTGATTTGTGGAATGGCTTCCGGCAGAATGGGGCGCTCGGTTTCTCGGACCAGAGGCAACGAAGCGGCAGTCGAGGAGAGAGGATCGAGAGGATGTACCATGAAGAGGTCTCCTGAGCGGGGAGGGCTGGTGCGTGCAAGCTTGGCGCAAAGAGCCCTTGCCTAAGCCGGCGCGGCGGGCGTATTGCGGTTATGCCACGCTTACGGCCAGAATAAGAGAAACTTTAGCAGTCATGGCCCTAGCACTAATCACTGGAACAGTAAGGGAAAAGCCGGGTAGATCAGCGCGCCTTTTGCCGAGAAAGCGGCGAAAATGATAGTGCAAGCTTTCCGTCTCCGACCGCATGGCTATTTCCGAAGAACAACTCATCAAACAGCATCTGCCCTTGGTTCGGCGTGCCGCGCTACAACTGATTGCGCGCTTACCGGCCAATGTGCAGCTTGACGATCTCATGCAAGCGGGCATGATAGGTTTGCTGGATGCCGCGCGCCGTTATCAGCAGATGGAGCAAGCACAGTTTGAAACCTACGCCCAGACCAGAGTCAGGGGCGCCATGTTGGATGAACTGCGCAGCCAGGATTGGCTACCGCGGGCTGTCAGGGGTAAAGCCAGGCAGATAGAGCTTGCCATCCAGAAATTGAACCATCAACTGCTGCGCCCACCCACTGACAGCGAGATTGCCGAATCCCTGGATATGGAAGTGGGCCAATATCACGAGTTGTTGGACGATGCCCACGGCGTGCAAGTTCTGCATTATGAAGACTTGCACGGCGGCCAGGATGCCGGCAGTGCGGTCGAACTGGATAAAGCGGGAAGCACTACGCCGCAAAACCAGTTGTATATAAAACGTCTGCGTGAAGCCTTGGTTCAAGCGATAGGGGCACTGCCAGAACGCGAGCGCTTATTGCTCTCTTTGCAGTTCGAACATGATATGACTCAGAAAGAAATCAGCCTTACCATGGGTGTAAGCGAGGGGCGGGTGTCACAGTTACGCTCTCAAGCCATTGCCCGTATTCGGGCCGAACTGGGTGAAAACGACTGGACGCAGAGCGCCGACGAAGATATTCTCGAGAAACTAATCTAAGCCGTTTCCCTGGAAACGGGGGACGAAAGTGAGAGATGATATGCGTTTTTCGTCTCCGAGGGGATGGTTATGCGTATTGGTCGGTCACGTAAAAGTGAGAATATTGAAGATCGTAGGGCTGCGGGCCCGCGGGTGGGCAAGGGTAAGCTAGGTATAGGCACGCTGGTTCTGGTGCTGGCAGCGCTGTACTTTGGCATTGATCCTTCAGTGGTGTTGCAATTGGCCGAGGCGCCGCAGCAGCAAGGGGCGCACCAGACCGTCCAGACAGGAGCCCCCTCTGATCCTCAGGGCGAGTTCGTTGCTCGGGTGTTGGGCGATACCGAGGATGTCTGGCGCTCAGTCATGCAGTCTCAAACCAATGGCAGCTATCAAGACGCCACCGTGGTGTTGTATAGGGGGGCCACGCCTACCGCGTGTGGCACCGGTCAATCGGCCATGGGGCCGTTTTATTGTCCGGCAGATGCAAAGATCTATGTGGATCTTGCTTTTTTCGACGAACTTGAGCATCAGTTGAATGCGCCGGGTGAGTTTGCCCGCGCCTATGTCTTGGCGCACGAGGTTGGTCACCACGTTCAGAATCTGCTTGGCACCCTGGATCGCGTGAATCGCGAACGTAGTCGTTTACCCGAGGTGGCTGCCAACCGCTTGTCCGTTCTAACCGAACTTCAGGCAGACTGCTACGCGGGGGTGTGGGCTCATCACGCACAAGCGCAGCGGGGCATCCTGGAAGACGGAGACATCGAGCGGGGGCTGGCGGCAGCCAGTGCTGTAGGCGACGACACTCTGCAGCGACGCGCGGGTGGCCGGGTGGTACCCGACTCTTTCACGCATGGGAGTTCGCAGCAACGCATGCAATGGTTTGCACAAGGATGGCAAACTGGCCGCTTGGCCGATTGCGACCCTTTTGCCTTATCCTGACCATGTCACCCGCTGGCTTAGGGGCTGAAAATATAGGGGGCTCTCAATGTCTGTCTTGCGGTGCTTGTTGACGAGTGTATTGATAGCCATGTTTGCCGTATTGGCAGGTACTTTGGTATTGGTAGCCGACACCAAGCGCCAGCATCTGAGCGAACAACAAGAAAGCCACGCCCGGCAAGCCGCTGCCGCCTTGGCGCTGATGCTTGAACAGGTCTCGGATCAGACCGCCGAGCAGCGTGCACCATGCTGGCCAGACATCGTAGCGTGACGCCCAGGCTGATCATCGAGTTGGATGCCTTTGCGCTTTCTGCACAGGCTCAACGAGATTATGGCAACGATATCGTGAGTCTGTGCAGACGCTTGCACAGTGAGTTCGGTATGCGTGTGGGCTTGCGTGCCCTGACCCAGCAAATAGAAGTCATGTATCGCCTAGGCGAGCTGGCATGTGCTTACGTCAAACTGGGTGAAGACTTCATCGATTTGCTTCAGGGCTCTACAGGTGCTCGCGAACTACTGCGAGCCCTGGTGCGCACGGCCCGCACCGGCGGCATCGAAGTGGTAACGATGCGGGTCTCGGATGGCGATGAGCGTGAGTGGCTCAGGCGCGAAGGGGTGGGTTCACTGCAGCTGGAGCGTGCGCACTAGGCCACTTAGGATGCGCGCCACGGCATCAAAGTGCTAAGGCCGGCTTGCTCGATGAGGGCGTAGGTTTCACGTATGGGCAAACCCATAATGCCACTGTGGCTCCCGGCAATATGACTGACAAACAGCGCGGCACGGCCTTGGATGGCGTAGGCTCCAGCTTTGCCCATAGGCTCGCCGGTGCGGCAATAATCGACGATTTCCTCATCTTTCAGATGGGCGAAAGAGACTTCACTTATGCTTAAAGCATGCAAGCGTTTAGCGCCTACGTCTATTACCACTGCGCTTAGAACTTGATGAGTGGTGCCGGAAAGCCTGCGAAGGAAGAGCGCGGCTTGCTCTGCATCGTTGGGCTTGCCAAAAATCTCGTCACCCAGCGCAACGGTGGTGTCAGCCGCCAAAATGGGCTGTCCACTTGATTGGGCCTCATGAGTTTCCAACCATTGGCGCGCACGCTGAGCTTTATCGTAAGCAGTGCGGCATACATAATCAATGGGAGATTCGCCTGCTAGCCTGGGCTCATCTTCGCCGGGTGGAGAGGGTACTCGCAGCACTTCGTGACGTACCTGCATCTGATCAAGAAGCTCGCGTCGGCGCGGACTGGCTGACGCCAGCCAGAGTTTATTGGGGTGAGAAATCGAAGTGCCCATCAGCTGCGATGATAAGGGTGGTTAACCATAATGGCCCAGGCGCGATAGAGTTGCTCGGCCAGGATGACACGAACCATTGGGTGTGGCAGGGTCAGTGAAGACAATCGCATCAGCCCGTCGCAGCGACGCTTAAAGTCGGCATCCAGCCCGTCGGGGCCCCCTATGATCAGGGCAACATCACGACCTTGTTCGCGCCAGCCCGTCAGCTGTGCAGACAACTGCATGGTGGTGAGGTCCTTGCCATGTTCGTCCAGTGCAATACGCAAGGCTCGTGGGGGCAAAGCAGCCTCAAGGCGAGTGGCCTCGGCTTGCATCAACTGAGGGGTGGACTTGCCGCTGGTACGCGGTTCGGGCTTGATTTCTTTGAGTTCTAGGCTGCAGTCTGCGGGCAGGCGTTGTGCGTACTCATGCCAACCGGTTTCCACCCATTTGGGCATGCGGGTGCCGACGGCAAAAACTAACAAACGCATCAGTAATCAGCCGCGTCCGTTTCTGTATGGCCGATGTTGGCAAAACCTGCCACAGGCTGGCTGGATTGCGGCAGCAGCTTGACGCGCACAGGTTTGCCACCCCAGACTTCTTCCAGGTTGTAATACTGGCGAATAGCGGGCTGCATGCAGTGCACGACGATATCGCCTAAATCGAGCAACACCCATTCGCCGCTATCTTGGCCTTCGTAGGCCAAAATGGGCAATTTGTGCTCACGTACTTTTTGCGCCACGCTCTCGGCCAAAGCGCGGGTTTGCCGATTGGAGCTACCGCTGGCGATGACGACGCGGTCAAACAAGCCGGTGAGATGCGTGGTGTTGAAGATTTTTATGTCTTGAGCTTTGACGTCTTCAAGAGCGTCAATGACCAAGCGTTGAAGTTTTGTAAGTTCCATGGCGCAACTATAACGCAGGAGAAGGGGCCTAGGCAGCTTGGTACAGCCTCTGGGTGTGGATGTATTGCAACACCGATTCGTCTAGTAGATGATCAACCGTTTGCCCTTGGGCAAGCCTTTGGCGAATGGCTGTGGCGGAAATGCTAAGCGGGGCGAAAGGTAAAAAAATTAGGGTACGGCCTTGCGTTTCAAGGTGTGTTAACAAGGCCTGAGGCGTCTGTGGGTCGGCACCTGGGCGTTGAGCGACGACCAGCCGCACCATCGATGCGACCTCTTGCCAGCGGTGCCAAGTGCAAAAATTATTCAATTGATCAGAGCCCAGTATCCAGTAATACTCGGTATTTCCAGGCAAGGCCAACAGGGTGTCTATGGTGTAACTGGCACCGCCTCTGTTGATTTCTATGGGGTTGACGGATAGACCGGGGCGATCGCGTACCGCCAGTTGCAGCATGTGCAAACGCTGGCTTGCCGAGGCGGCAAGCCCGGTTTTTTGCCAAGGTGCCGCAGCGGGAATCAACTGCACTTCGTCTAGCGAGAGCGTGTGCAAAGCCGTTTCGGCCAAGGCGATGTGAGCCAGGTGAACGGGGTCGAAACTGCCGCCCAGCAAACCTATTTTGCTGGGCTTGCCTTCATTTACAGCCATTCGCGCGGTTTCAGGTAATCGTACAGTTCAGCTTCGGGGCTGCCGGCTTCGGGTGTCCAGTTATAACGCCAGTTGGCCACGGGCGGCATGGAAAGCAGAATGGATTCGGTGCGCCCGCCCGACTGCAGGCCAAACAAAGTGCCGCGGTCAAACACAAGATTGAATTCCACGTAACGCCCACGCCGGTAAGCCTGGAAGTCGCGTTCGCGTTGGCCGAAAGGTATATCGCGGCGCTTCTCGACGATGGGCATGTAAGCATCCAGGAAACTGTTGCCCACCGACTGCGTCAGGGCGAAGCTGGTGTCGAAGTCGGGCTGGTTCAGGTCGTCGAAGAACAAACCGCCTACGCCGCGAGTCTCTTGGCGATGCTTCAGATAAAAATATTGATCGCACCAAGTTTTGTAAGCGGGGTACTTGTCTTCGCCGAAGGGCTGAACGGCGTCGCGGCAGACTTGATGAAAGTGACGAGCGTCTTCTTCAAAGACATAGTAGGGCGTTAAGTCGAGCCCGCCGCCAAACCAGAAAATGTCTTTGGCGCCATCCTCGGTGGCGGCGGCCGTGAACAAGCGCACGTTCATGTGCGTGGTAGGCACATAGGGGTTGCGAGGATGCAGCACCATGGAAACGCCCATGGCCTCCCAGGCGCGCCCTGCGATTTCGGGGCGCTGCGCGGTGGCCGAAGGGGGCAAGGTTTTGCCTTGCACGTGGCTAAACAACACGCCTGCACGTTCAAATAGTCGACCGCCTTCGAGCAACTTGGACACCCCTCCACCCCCTTCGGCACGCGTCCAGGCATCGGACTGGAAAGGAGTGCCATCAGCCTGTTCCAGGGCTTGCACGATGCGTGCCTGCAGTTGGGTGAAGTACTCGTAGGCGGATGGGATGGGAAGTTGGCTCATGGTGGTCTCCGGATGCAGCGATAGAGAGTCAATCGGTAGCGTTGGGGGCAAGCGCACGCCAAGCAATATCTTTGCGGTATTGTGCGCCGTCGAAATGAATGGTTTGTATCGCCTGGTAGGCAGTAGCCCGAGCTTGCTCGACAGTGTCGGCGAGCGCTGTCACGCACAGCACGCGGCCACCGGAGGTACGTACCGTACCGCCGTCCAACGTTGTGCCGGCATGGAAGACGACGCAGTCGGGACGTGGGGCGGGCAAGTTGGTGATGGCATCGCCGGTACGAGGGGTACCTGGATAGTTGGCTGCAGCCATCACTACCCCTAATGCCGTGCGCGGGTTCCAATCGATCTGGGCTTGCGACAATGTGCCGTTGACCGCGTGTTCCAGTACCGTAGAGAAGTCACTATCTACGCGTAGCAGTATGGGCTGGGTTTCTGGATCACCCATGCGGCAGTTGAATTCAAGCACCTTGATGACGCGGCTTTCGTCAGGGCCCGGGCCTATCATGACGCCGGCATACAGAAAGCCGGTATAAGGGTGACCCTCTTGGGCCATGCCTTTAAGCGTAGGTTGGATCACTTCGCGCATGATGCGCTCGTGCAGCACTGGAGTAACGATGGGGGCCGGCGAGTAGGCGCCCATGCCACCGGTGTTGGGGCCTTGATCGCCATCAAGCAGACGCTTATGGTCTTGGCTGGATGCCAGAGGTAGCGCTTGCTGATCGTCACACATGACGATGAAACTGGCTTCTTCGCCTTGCAGGCATTCTTCGATAACTACGCGCCCGCCGCCCGCGGGGCCGTTGTCGCCTATCATGGCATCGATAGCATCATGGGCCTCTTGGACGGAGGTGGCTACCACCACACCCTTGCCTGCAGCCAAGCCGTCTGCTTTGACGACAATAGGCGCTCCTTGCTGGCTGACGTAAGCACGCGCAGCTTGGGCGTCGGTAAAGGTTTGGTAGTGGGCGGTGGAAATACCGTGGCGAACCATGAAGGCCTTGGCGTAATCCTTGGAGCTTTCTAGCTGCGCGGCGGCTTTGGTGGGGCCGAATATTTTCAGGCCCGCGGCACGGAACACATCAACCACGCCTGCAGCCAAGGGCGCCTCGGGGCCAACGACGGTGAAGGCGATACCTTCGTTGAGCACGAACGCAGCCAGCTCATCGGCTTGAGTCAGGGGTAGGTTCTCGAGCTTGGGCTCGATAGCGGTACCGCCGTTACCGGGCGCGACGTAAACCTGCTCTACGCGGGAAGATTGAGCCAGGCGCCAAGCCAGGGCATGTTCGCGGCCGCCACCGCCTATGACGAGAAGTTTCATGATGCAGTCTGGAAAATAGAAGTTAATGTTAATGGGTATGGCAACTCAGAGGCTTGATACAAATCAAGCCTCTGGGTGACACATAGCCGACGCCAGTGTTACTGGGGTAGGTGTTATTCCGCTTCGTCCATGACGGCGGTGGTATAGACCTCCTGCACGTCGTCCAGGCTTTCCAGCATATCCAGCAGTTTTTGCATTTTCTCGGCATCGCTGCCGCTCAGTTCGGTTTCGTTCAAGGCTTTCATGACGACCTCTTGAACCTCAGGCACCAGGCCGGCGTTCTCGAAGGCGGCCTTGACGGCACTGTATTCGGATGGCGCGCAAACGACTTCGATCAGGCCGTCTTCATCGGTGGTGACGTCTTCGGCACCGGCTTCAAGCGCGGCTTCCATGACGGCCTCTTCGGAGGTGCCCGGTGCAAATAAAAACTGGCCGCAATGTTTGAACATGAAGGCTACCGATCCGTCTTGCCCAAGGTTGCCGCCATTTTTGGAAAAGGCGTGGCGCACCTCAGGGGCGGTGCGCATGCGGTTATCGGTCATGCAATCGACCAGCACCGCCGCGCCGCCCGGGCCGTAGCCTTCGTAACGGATTTCTTCGTAGTTGGCGCCGTCGGCACCGCCAGTACCGCGCTGAATGGCACGCTGGATGTTGTCCTTGGGCATATTGGCAGCGGTGGCTTTGTCCCAGGCCATGCGCAGACGCGGGTTGGCGTCTGGGTCGGCGCCGCCGGCGCGCGCGGCAACGGTGATTTCACGAATGATTTTGGTCCAGAGCTTACCCCGCTTTGCGTCTTGACGACCCTTGCGGTGCTGGATGTTCGCCCATTTACTGTGTCCGGCCATATTTTGCTGTGCAGATGCGTGAAAAATGAATGAATGAACGTGTATTGAATAGGGATTTTAGCTGCTTGACGGATTCACCGCGCTGTCAAGGTGGCGCATGGTGTTTATTGACCGCCCATTCGAGAGGAAGACGGATAAAATCGGCACTTGTTCAAGCCTTCTAATTTTGATGCGCGCTGTTGGCCTGCCAGCAGGCCATACCCCAGGAGACACTATGACAGACCCAGTACTCGTGGCTAAAAACGATCAGGTGCAGGTGAGCCTGCTACCCAGAATGGCCAATCGTCACGGCTGCATTACCGGCGCCACGGGCACGGGTAAAACGGTCTCTCTGCAAGTGTTGGCAGAAATGTTTTCGCGCATGGGCACGCCTGTTTTTCTGGCAGACGTAAAGGGCGACCTCAGCGGTATCTCGCAGCCGGTGAAGATGTCCCCCAAACTGCAAGAGCGGTTGGATAAGCTGGGTTTGCCGGCCCCTGTGCCGGGCGCATGTCCGGTGACGTTCTGGGATGTCTTTGGCGAACAAGGGCATCCTGTGCGGGCCACGATCTCCGACATGGGGCCTTTGCTGCTATCGCGCATGCTAGAGCTGAACGATACCCAAGAGGGTGTTCTGAATTTGGTGTTTCGCCTGGCAGATGACGAAGGCATGTTGCTGCTTGATCTTAAGGATCTGCGCGCCATGCTGCAGTACGTCAGTGAGCGCTCCAAAGATTTGCGTGCCGCCTACGGAAACGTGTCGGCTTCGTCGGTGGGCGCCATTCAACGCAGCTTGTTGCGCCTGGAGTCTCAAGGCGCTGACAAGTTTTTCGGCGAGCCCATGCTTGATCTGTACGACTTGATGCGGGTAGACGGCAAGGGCCAAGGCGTTGTGAACATTCTGGCTGCAGACAAGCTGATGCAGTTTCCGCGGCTGTACTCCGTGTTCTTATTGTGGCTGCTGGCCGAACTCTACGAAAACCTACCCGAAGTCGGAGACCTGGACCACCCGAAATTCGTGTTCTTCTTCGATGAGGCGCATTTGTTGTTTAACGAAGCGCCCAAGGCTTTGCTAGAGAAAATAGAGCAGGTAGTACGCTTGGTGCGATCCAAAGGGGTGGGGGTGTATTTCGTCACCCAGAACCCTCTCGATATTCCTGATTCCGTTTTGGGGCAGTTGGGGAATCGCATTCAGCATGCTTTGCGCGCGTTCACGCCGCGCGACCAGCGTGCGGTCAAAACGGCGGCTGACACCATGCGCCCCAATCCCGGTTTGGATATTGCCGCAGCGATTACCGAGCTCGGTGTGGGCGAGGCCCTGGTGTCTCTGTTGGATGAAAAAGGCAGCCCCGGTGTCACCGAGCGCGCCTGGATGGCTGCCCCCGGTAGTCGTATCGGCCCAGCCACAGCTGAGGAGCGACAGGCCTTAAGGGCTTCATCGCTGGTGGCAGGTAAGTACGAACGCCTTATTGACCGCGAGTCAGCCTACGAGATCTTGCAAAAGAGGGCGGAACAGTCCGCCAATGCCGCAGCGGGCGGCGCCGCTACCGAGGCGCCAGGCAGCCGTCCTGCTCCGTCTACGGAAGGTGGGGCGTCCGCGCCTGCTTCTAAAGGCGTTGCCGATTCGGTGAGCGACTTTCTGTTTGGTTCAACGGGCCCGCGTGGCGGGCGCCGCGAAGGGGCGGTGCAATCGGTGGCAAAAAGCATGATGCGCCGCGCGGCCACCCAGATCATGCGTGGCGTCTTGGGGTCGCTGACGGGTGGTAAACGTTAATAAAGGGTGGGGCAAGGCCCCACCACGCCCTTTAGTCTTCTTGGTGATAGCGCTTGACGCGCTCGACCTCGTTGCGTGAACCCAGAATAACGCCTATACGCTGGTGCAATTCGTCGGGCTGGGCTTCCAGGATGCGGATATGGCCATCAATGGCTGCGCCGCCGGCTTGCTCGACCAGCATGCTCATGGGGTTGGCTTCGTACATCAGCCGCAGCTTGCCTTTTTTGCCCGAAGCGCGTGCGTCGCGGGGGTACATGAACAAGCCGCCACGCATCAAAATACGGTGTACATCCGCCACCATCGAGGCAATCCATCGCATATTGTAGTTTTTGCCCAGCGGGCCGGTATCCCCGGTGAGGCAATCTTCGATATAGCGGCGCACCGGGGCTTCCCAATGGCGCATATTCGACATGTTAATGGCGAACTCAGCCGTGTCGGCAGGGATGGTGATGTGGGGATGCGTCATCACCCATTCTTGCGAGTCGGGGTCTAAGGTGAAACCCACCACGCCCTGGCCTAAGGTCAGTACCAGCATGGTTTGCGGCCCATACACGGCATAGCCGGCCGCTACCTGCTGGGTGCCGGCTTGAAGGAAATCGCTTTCTTGTGCGGGTTGGCTGCCGGGGGCGCGCAATATTGAAAAAATAGTGCCGATAGAAACGTTGACGTCTATATTGGATGACCCATCGAGTGGGTCGAACAGCAACAGGTAGGGGCCACGTTCGCAATCATCCGGAATGGGATACAAGGTATCCATTTCTTCGGACGCCATGGCAGCCAGGCAGCCGTTGCGCTCATTGCTTTCGATCAGCAGATTGTTGGAAAGCACGTCGAGCTTCTTTTGTACTTCACCCTGCACGTTCTCGCTTTCGAGGCTGCCCAGCACGCCGCCCAGCGCACCGCGTGCCACGGCTGCGCTGATACGCGTGCAGCTTTGGGCTACGGACAGCAGCAGTGTGCGCAGGGTGCCGTCAAGGTCTGCCAATGAGGCAAGGTGGTTTTCCAGGTTCAGACGGTTCACGGTTTAGAGTTCCTTAAAGCTGCAAGGCCTTGTTGACGATTTCGGCCACATTTTTTGAAAGAGGGGCATGGTCGCGTATGCTTTCCAGCGCTTGGCGCACAGCGTCGCGCAAGTCGGGGGCATACTGCGCCCAGTTGTCGAAGGCGCGCGCCAAACGGGCGGCGATCTCGGGGTTGATGGCATCTAGGGTGACGACTTGTTCAGCCCAGAAAGCATAGCCTTGCGGGTTATGTACATTTAAAAGATTGTTCTGGCAGAACTGGAAGACGACCGCCCGTGCCCGATTGGGGGTGCGTAGGGTAAAGGCGGGATGCTGCATCAGGCGGCGAACATCCTGCACCTGAGTGGCGGGCGAGCTGGCTTGTAGCGCAAACCAGCGATCGACGATAAGCGGATCGCCCTGCCAGCTATCGTAGAAACCTGTCAGTGCCGCTTGCCCGGGAGACGGATCCTTCCATTGCATCAAAGCCGCCAAGCCAGCCATGCGGTCGGTCAGGTTGTCGGATTGCTCGTATTGCGTTTGAGCCAGCGTCAGCGCTTGGGGATGTTGAGCGGCAGCTAAATAAGACAAGGCCAAGTTTTTCAATGCTCGGCGGCCCGCCGAAACCGCGTCCGGGCTGTAGGCGCCGGCATCCGCGTGTTGGTGAGCGTGATAGATATGCAGCCACTCTTGCGCCAATTGTTCCCCCAGTTGCTGGCGTAGTTGCAGGCGCGCTTGCGCGACGGCGGCAGGATTCATGGGCAACATATCGGCCATGACGATTTTTTCGGGGGGCAGGCTGAGTACACGAGCCAGGTAGGCTGGCGTCAGGCTGGCGTCTGCAATCAAGGTTTGCCAAGTGTGCTTAAGCAAGGTGATGTCTGCCGCCGGTTGCGCAGCGTCGTGCTGGGCCGCCAGTAATAGCAGTTGTCGTGCCGCCAAAGCTTGGCCGGCCTCCCAGCGGGCAAAGGGATCGGTGTCGTGACTGGCCAGCAAGGCCAATTCGGCGTCGGCCTGTTCGTAGGCTATGCGTACAGGAGCGGAAAAACCACGCAGTAAAGAAAGTACCGGCGCCGTGGGCACGTGCTCGAAAACCCAGCTTTGCTCAGTCTGGGTCAGTTCCAGCATGACAGTGCCGGTTGTCGAGTCGGCACCAGGCACGGCCAGGGTTTGGCCCTGCTTATCTAGCATGCCGATGGCGACGGGAATGTGCAGGGCGGGTTTGTGCAAGCCTTGCTGTTGCCTTTCGATACCGACTGGCGGGTTGGATTGCGATAGCGTAATCGTGCAGCGCTGCTGAGCTGCATCGTAATTCAGGTGAACCTGAACTAAGGGCGTGCCGGCCTGTTCGTACCAATGCCTGAACACCTTGAGATTGCGTTCGGGCTGACGTGCTTGCCAAGCGCTTTCCATGGCGTTGACAAAGTCATCGCAGGTAACGGCTTGGCCGTCGTGACGACGAAAGTACTCCTGAATGCCCGCTTGGAAGGTTTCCTCACCCAGCAGCGTATGCATCATGCGTATGACTTCGGCGCCTTTTTCATAAATGGTGGCGGTATAAAAGTTGCCGATCTCTTGGTAGCTTTCTGGTCGTATGGGATGCGCCATGGGGCCGGCGTCCTCGGGGAACTGGGCCACCCGCAACATGGCTACGTCGTCAATGCGCTTAACGGCGCGGGCACTGGCGGCTTCGTGTGGGCCAAGGCCGTGTGCCATCATGTCAGCAGAGAATTCCTGGTCGCGGAATACCGTCAGACCTTCTTTGAGCGACAGTTGGAACCAATCGCGGCAGGTGACGCGATTGCCGGTCCAGTTATGAAAATACTCATGGCCGATAACGCTTTCTATGGCTTCGTAGCTGGCATCGGTGGCGCTGTCAGGATCTGCCAATATGTAGGAAGAGTTAAAGACATTCAGCCCTTTGTTTTCCATGGCGCCCATATTGAAGTCGCGTGCCGCAACGATCATGAAGCGATCCAGGTCCAGCTCTAGCCCAAACCGGGTTTCGTCCCAAGCGACCGAGCGTTTCAAGCATTCCAGGGCCCAGGCTGTTTTGGGGCGTGTGCCGGGGTCGCTGTAGATTTGCAGTAGGGCGCTGCGACCGCTTCGGGTTTGCACCGTGGTTTCGCGGCAGTCGAAGGTGCCCGCTACCAAGGCAAATAGGTAACTGGGTTTGGGGAAGGGGTCTTCCCAGACGGCCTCATGGCGGCCATCGGGTAAGTCACGGGTGCCAGCCAGATTGCCGTTGGAAAGCAAGACGGGGTAGCGAGACTTATCGGCGCGCAGCGTGACCGTATAGCGCGACATGACATCGGGGCGGTCGGGAAACCAGGTAATGCGACGAAAGCCTTCGGCTTCGCACTGCGTGAATAGGCTGTTACCCGAAACATACAGGCCCATTAAGGCAGTATTGGCCTGGGGGCCGCAAAAAGCGGTGATTTCTAGCGTAAAACGTGCGCTGTCAGGGTTTAGCGTAAGTGTTTCGGTCGTTAACTGGTAATCATTTGTGGTGAGCGCCTGGCCATTCAGCAGCAGGGATTCCAGCGTAAGCTGTTCACCATTCAGTACCAAAGGCAAGGCGGCATCGCCTACGCGTTCGAACTCCAGAATGGCGTGCACGCGAGTGCGCTCGGCATCTAGGTCGAAGAACAGCTGGGTGCGCGGCAACAAGTAAGGAAAGGCTTGATAATCGCGACGGTGAATAGTGGGGGCGAGGTCTGTGCGCATGGAAATATGTTCCGGCAATAAGGGCTTGGCCTTGCGGCCACCTGGCTATTGTAGTGGTTACATTGATGAAATTTATTTGGCGCGCAGCGGTCTCAAAATAGTAAGCTGTATTCAGTATGTCGGTAGATGGCAGCAATCCTCCAGGAGTCTCTAGGTATGAAACAGGATATCGTCAAAAAATGGGCGGGCATCCTCAAGAAGTCCGCAGTGTTGGCATGCGCATGGGGGCTGGCAGGTTGCACCACCATGCTTTCGGCCAATGTCACGACGTTTCAGCAGTGGCCTGTGAACGTCGAGGGTCAGACCTACCGCATTGCCCCTCCGGAGACCGGGCAGGACAGCCTGGAATATCAAACTTATGCTGATATGATTCGTGCCGCCATTGGTCGTGTGGGGCTGGCCGAGGCGCAAGGTGACACGAAACCCCGGTTCTTGGTTTCTTTTGTTTACGAAAACCCGGTCCGTCAGGGTTGGACAGAGCAGTTGTACGACCCTTACTTTGACGGGCCGCTGCGGCCTTGGGGTGGTTTGGGCGTCTTTCGCGGTGGTTGGGGCTGGGGTGGCGGCTTTTATTCCGCGCCTGCCGTAGTGAATGTGCCGGTCGAAGTTCACGAAAACACCTTAACCGTCACCATAAAAGATTTGCCGTCCGACAAACAGGTGTTTCGCACCACTGCGCGTTCGTCAACTCGTAGCGACCGCTTGCCTGCGGTGATGCCTTATTTGGTGCGCGCGGTTTTCGACGGTTTTCCGGGTAATAACGGCCAAGTGAAGGATGTGGAATTCGAGTGGAAATAAACCCCAAGGAGAACCTCGACATGCAGGGGGCTTTACAGATTGCAGAGCGTTTGCGGGTGGCAGCCGTACAAATGGTGTCTACCCCTCGCCTGGAAGACAACCTGGAGCAGGCAGCGCAAGGCATCGCGCAAGCCGTTCAGGAGGACGCCCATTTGGTGGTGTTGCCCGAGTACTTCTGCCTGATGGGGCATGCGGATACCGATAAGCTGGCTTTACGTGAAGCGGTTGGCCAAGGGCCCATACAAGATTTTTTGCGTGCGCAGGCGCGCCAGCACGGTATATGGCTGGTGGGCGGTACGTTACCTCTTGATTCCGGCCAAGCCGACCGCATCTACAACACAAGCCTGGTTTATGGGCCCGATGGCAGCCAGTTGGCGCGTTACGACAAGATCCATTTGTTTGGTTTCAGCGGCGCCACCGAGGCTTACGATGAATCGCGCACGATACGGGCGGGGTCTGCGCCGCAAAGCTTCGATGCTCCCTGTGGACGCGTAGGCCTTTCCATTTGCTACGACCTGCGGTTTCCCGAGCTTTACCGGGCATTTGTGCCCGCTACCTTAATGGTGGTGCCTTCTGCTTTTACCTACACCACCGGGGCGGCACACTGGGAAGTCCTGCTGCGTGCTCGCGCTATCGAGAACCAATGCTATATCTTGGCTGCGGCTCAAGGCGGGCGCCACGAAAACGGTAGGCGCACCTGGGGGCATTCCATGTTGATAGATCCTTGGGGTGTCATTGTCGACTGTCTGCCTGAAGGCCCGGGCATCGTGGTCGGCGACATAGAGCGCGAACGTCTTGCCGAGGTGCGGGCTGCGTTGCCGGCGCTGCAGCATAGAGTGCTTTGAAACGCGCTAATATCTAGACATTGCCGCCTTCCTGCCTATAGGAAGGCGAGCCTTCAGCTTTTGAGTTCTTATTCATGAAAATTAGCGATCCTGCCGTCTCCTCCTTATCTACTGCCAAATCTCTTTTGCTCGATCCCTGGGGACTGACAGAAACCGATATTTCGCGTGCCCTGGGTGAAATCCTGACCCACAAGGTGGATTACGCCGATCTGTATTTCCAGTATTCACGCAGCGAAGGCTGGAGCCTGGAAGAGGGCATCGTCAAGACGGGAAGCTTCTCTATCAGTCAGGGGGTGGGCGCGCGCGCTGTCAGCGGCGAAAAGACCGCCTTCGCTTATTCTGATTCGCTCTCCAGCGATGCCTTGTTGTCTTCTGCCAAAGCCGTACGCACCATTGCCCGTCAGGGCGAGGGTAGCCGTCAAGTCGCAGCGCCGGAGTCACAGGCGCGCGTGCTGTATCCCTCAGTCGACCCTTTGGGTACGCTTAGTGCGCCCGATAAAGTGGCGCTGTTGGGCAAAGTTGAAGCCATGGCTCGCGCTGCCGACCCCAGCATCATTCAGGTCATGGCGGGCTTGGGCGCCGAGTACGATGTAATTCTAGTGGCGGGCAGCGATGGGCGTATGGTTGCCGATGTGCGCCCCTTGGTCAGACTTTCTCTTACCGTGATTGCAGAGCACGAAGGTAGGCGTGAAATGGGCCATGCCGGTGGGGGAGGGCGTGCCGGGCTTGATTACTTTACCGACGAAGTGCTGCGCGGTTATGTGCGTCAGGCTGTGCATGAAGCCAAAACCAATTTGCAAGCCCGCCCCGCGCCCGCTGGGCAAATGGCGGTGGTGCTGGGCTCTGGGTGGCCGGGTATCTTGCTGCACGAGGCCGTGGGTCATGGTCTAGAGGGCGATTTCAACCGCAAGGGTTCCAGTGTGTTTTCGGGGCGCATCGGCGAGCGGGTAGCAGCCAAGGGCGTCACCGTAGTCGACGATGGTACTTTGCCTGATAGACGCGGTTCGCTCAATGTAGACGACGAGGGGAATGCGACTCAGCACAACGTGCTGATAGAAGACGGCATTCTTAAAGGGTATCTGCAAGACACCCTGAACGCCCGTCTGATGGGCGCAGCAGTGACAGGCAATGGTCGTCGTGAGTCTTATGCGCATCTGCCCATGCCACGCATGACCAACACTTATATGCTTGCAGGTAAAGAAGACCCGCAGGAAATCATCTCGTCGGTCAAGAAAGGGCTTTACGCTGCCAACTTCGGTGGCGGCCAAGTCGACATCACCAGCGGTAAATTCGTGTTTTCGGCTTCTGAAGCCTACATGATAGAAAACGGCAAAATTACCTATCCTGTCAAAGGTGCCACCCTTATAGGCAACGGCCCCGAAGCCATGAAGCGCGTAAAACTGATTGGCAACGATATGAAACTGGATTCCGGGGTAGGCACTTGTGGCAAAGAAGGTCAAAGTGTGCCTGTGGGTGTGGGCATGCCCACCATCCGCATCGATGGCCTGACCGTTGGCGGTACGGCCTAAGCCGCTGACAGCCCCCTGATGGGGCCTGCGCATCTTCCTCTGATTAGCAAAACTTGCCCCGCCTGAGCGGGGCAAGTTTTTGTATGGCCGGTTGATACGCTTGCTCACGTTCACCCTTGCGTCATATCGTTCTACCCAATATAATTTCAACTCTAATCAATTTTACGAGATGCGTTCGAGTTGAGCATGACTACTGATCGTGACCTCCAGGCTTATGACTTGCGTGTTTTGCGCGCCTTGCGCCGCATTACGCGTTCGATCGCGCTGCATTCCAGGCAGTTGGCCGCGTGCAGTAACATCACCGCGCCGCAGTTGGTATGTTTGCGAGCCATAGTCCAGAACGGTCCATTGACGGCAACAGCGCTTAGCCGCGAGGTTCATGTCAGTGCCAGTACCGTAGTGGGCATACTCGACCGCCTGGAAGACAAGGGCCTTATCAAGCGTGAGCGCGGCGTTGAAGATCGTCGCATTGTGTTTCTAACCGCCACCGAGTCAGGGGTGGATCTGGCTCGGGCGACGCCGTCGCCTTTGCAGAAAAAGCTGGCTGATGCACTTAACGCTTTGCCAGAGCTGGAGCAGGCGACGATTACCCTGTCTTTGGAGCGCATCGTCGATTTAATGGAGTCCGAAGGGGTCACCCCGGTCGAAGTTTCCAACGAGCAGGCGTCTACGCTGCTTGATGTGCCCGACGGCCAGGTGCCTCCCGAATCGGGTTTAGTGGTGTGAAACAGATACCCTCAGAAATTTCTAGCATCTCACAGTCTTGGGCGACTTCGGCCCCTACAGTCTCCGAAGTCGCCACTCTCCCCCTCGAGCTACGGCCCCCGGCCATTGAGGATGGGCCAGCCATACATCAGTTGATTAGCCGCTGCCCCCCGCTCGATCTGAACTCCGCCTATGCCTATCTTTTGTGGTGCCAGCACTTTCAGGGCACTAGTGTTGTGGCTGTCGGCAGCCACGGCGTAGAAGGGTTTGTCTCGGCTTATGTTCCGCCCGAAAAAGACGACACCTTGTTTATCTGGCAGGTAGCGGTAGACGCCCGCCGGCGTGGCCAAGGGCTGGGTTTACGCATGTTGCTCTCCCTATTCGAACGCGACCCACTTAAAAAGTTGAAGTTTGTGGAAGCGACGGTCGGGCCGGGCAATAAAGCATCGCGTGCCATGTTTTCGGCATTGGCTAAACGCCTGGACGTAGCCCTTAACGAATCTCCATTATTCGCGGCCTCGCTGTTTGGCGAGGGCCATGAAGAAGAATGTTTGCTGCGATTGGGGCCTCGCCCCTTTGTACCTAAGCGGGTACGACCGTTCTGCGACCTAGAACCTTAGGCCGGCCTCGCAGCAGAACACTCGCCCGCTGAGGCGGTGAGTCAATGCGATTTCACAGATGCTCATGGATCGGGGCAAGGCTATTTACGCCTTGCGGTCGAGGGAGGGGCTCGTCTGTAGATCGTGCAAATGGATGGGATGACGCAGTGCGTCCCAGGTCGGAACACACTGACCTAACCCTAAGAAAGGAGAAAAGCATGGACTTAAAAATTTTTGATCGCATGGAGTCGGAAGTACGCGGCTATGTCCGATCGTTCCCCGTTATTTTTCAGCAAGCACGTGGCTCGACATTAATTGATGAAACGGGACGTGAATACATAGATTTCTTCAGTGGTGCAGGCACCTTGAATTACGGCCACAACAATGCAGAGCTTAAAGGCAAATTGCTGGAATATCTTGAAGAAGATGGCTTGGTGCATGGCTTGGATATGGCCAGCACAGCCAAGAAATACTTCATGGAAACCTTTGAGCGCGTATTACTGGCGCCGCGCAATTGGCAATACAAGCTGCAGTTCACCGGCCCCACCGGAACCAATGCCGTTGAGGCCGCATTGAAACTGGCGCGTCTGGTTAAAGGGCGCTCCAACATTATTTCGTTTACACATGGATTCCATGGCGTCAGCGCTGGTTCGTTAGCCGCAACCGCCAATAGCAAGTTCCGCCAAGCTGCGGGTATGACCTTGGGCAACACCACTTTCATGCCTTATGACGGATACATGGGTCCCGACTTCAATACCATCACCTACTTGGAACGCTTGTTGGAGGACCCAAGCAGCGGCATGGACCATCCCGCTGCGGTCATTGTTGAGACAGTTCAGGGTGAAGGCGGCGTTAACGTGGCGAACAGGCAGTGGCTGAAGGACTTGGAAACCCTGTGCCGCCAACACGACATGCTGCTCATCGTTGACGACATTCAAGTCGGCTGCGGGCGTACGGGGTCGTTCTTCAGCTTCGAGCAAGCCGGCATTCGCCCGGACATCATTACTTTGTCCAAGTCGCTTTCAGGTTTTGGCTTGCCCATGTCTTTGGTGCTGTTCAAACCCGAACTCGATATCTGGAAGCCGGGCGCGCACAGCGGCACGTTTCGCGGAAACAACCTGGCCTTTGTGACCGCAGCCCAGGCATTGGATAGCTATTGGTCAGACAAGCGTTTTGAGCAGGACATCCGTCGCAAGGAAGCAATGGTGCGCGACTGGCTGGAAAACCTTGTGCATAGCTATCCCATGGCTGGCCTGAGTGTGCGTGGCCGGGGCCTGATACAGGGCTTGGTTACGCCGGCCCGAGGTGGTTTGGCGGGCAGTATCGCCCGCAAGGCGTTTGAGCAGGGTCTGGTTGTCGAGACCTCGGGCGCAAACGATGAGGTGCTCAAGCTGTTGCCCGCTTTAACCATCCCCGATGCGCAATTGCGTCAGGGACTGGAAATTATCGAGCGCAGCCTGGCCGCCGCTTTGGCGGAGCAAGAGCAACGTGAACAAGCAAAAGTGCTGAAATTTGGAGGTAAAGGACGATGATAGTCAGGAATGTGGCGGACGTAATTGGCACCTCGGACGAGGTCAAGACGGACACCTGGGTCAGCCGGCGCGTTCTGCTAAAGAAAGACGGAATGGGCTTCTCTTTTCACGAGACCGTGATTTTTCCGGGGACGGAAACCCATATTCATTACCAGAACCATCTGGAAGCGGTTTGGTGCATAGAAGGCGATGGTGAAATTGAAACCATAGCCGACGGTAAAAAATACAGCTTGGGCCCAGGGGTCGTCTATGCACTTGACCAGAATGACGAACATTATCTGCGGGGCGGGAAAGAGCCTTTGCGTGTGATCTGCGTATTCAATCCGCCTCTGACCGGACAGGAAGTGCATGACGCCTCCGGTGTTTATCCCTTGGTAACCGAAGAAGCTTAGGAGCTTGCGATGACTGAAACGTACGAGTCGCGCACCGAGCATGGCTCGGCAATACTGGCGCGACGGGAACCCATTGTTTATGAAGATGGGCAATATGCCCGGGCCTTGAAGGCCGAACAGTTGGCGGACTACGAGCGTGATGGTTTTATCATGCTGGAAAATCTGTTTTCTGCGGAAGAGGTTGCCGCGCTCTTGGGCGAGGTACACGACCTCTCGCAGGAAGGCGAGAAGCGCAATTGGAACGAGGCTATCCGTGAGCCAGGCAGCAACAAGGTGCGTTCCGTTTTTCGAGTCCACAGCTTGAGCGAAAAAATTGGCGCGCTGGCCCGTGATCCGCGGCTACTGAATGTGGCGCGCCAGATACTTGGGTCGGAAACCTATCTGCATCAATCCCGGGTTAACTTCAAGCCTGGCTTTCATGGCAAAGAGTTCTACTGGCACTCGGATTTTGAAACGTGGCACGTGGAAGACGGCATGCCCGCCATGCGAGCCCTGAGCTGCTCTATTTTATTGACTGACAATGTGTCCAGCAACGGGCCTTTGATGTTGATACCCGGCTCTCATCGGCAATTCATTGCCTGCCAAGGTGTAACGCCCGACTCGCATTACAAAGAGTCATTGCGCAAGCAAGAATACGGGGTGCCCGACCCCTTGAGCCTGGAGTTGTTGGCAGAGCAGGGGGGGATTTACCAAGCAGTGGCCCCGGCCGGGTCGGTGGTGTTCTTCGACTGCAACGTCATGCATGGCTCAAGCAGTAATATCACGCCTTGGCCGCGTGCGAATGTCTTTATGGTTTACAACAGTGTGCACAACACCCTGAAGACGCCTCGTTACGGTTTGGCGCCTAGGCCCGAGTACATTGCGACGCGTGACGGCTTTGAAATGCTGCTGCCCGAGCAGGAAGCCAAGGCGAAATCGGTCTGATCTTGCCCCTTAAGCGCGCGGCGGCTGTGGGCGTTGCTCCAGGCAACGAACCAGCGCCGCGCACGCCAGGCTAAGTATCAGATAGATCAGGCCGGCCATGGTAAGAGGCGTGAAGTAATCATAGGTACGATCACCAATAATGCGGGCCACATTCAGTAGTTCCAATATGGCTACGACACCCAGCAAGGGCACGTCTTTGGAAATCGAAATCAAGTAGTTGCCAAGGGCCGGTAATATCCTTTTCAGCGCTTGAGGCAAAATCACGTAGCGAAATCCAGCGATAGGCTTGAGCCCCAGTGCCAAGGCGGCTTGTGTCTGCCCTAGCGATACCGCCTGCAGGCCTGCCCGGTACACTTCTGAGAGATAAGCGCTGTACTGTAGACCCAACGCTAAAGCGCCAGTCAGAAAAGCGGGCAGCACTATGCCGAAATCGGGCAGCACGTAATACAAGAAAAACAGCTGTACCAGCAGGGGCGTATCGCGTAGAAACTCACTTATCAGGCGCGCTGGCCAAGCCACCAAGCGCCATGGCGCAGCCTTTAGCATGGCAAAAAGCAAACCTAGCACAGCGGCAATCGCGAACCCTGCGATAGTGGCTTGCAGGGTCACCAACAAACCGCGTAGCAGTATCGGTAGTATCGACCATGCAAAAAGCCAATGGCCATGATCAGCGTCCCAGCTTAGACCAAAAAGCATGGGTCAACCTCCAGCGACGAAAAAATTGAGCGCCCGATTGGCATCTACCGGCCTTGTTGAGTGCGCCAGCGGCTGAGCCGCCACTCCAGCGTTTTCATACTGCCGGCCACCACCAAAGCCATGCCAAAGTACAGGAGCAATAAAAGGGTATAAACGCTAGTGCTGTCCTGGGTCAGATTGCGGATTTGTTCGGCGCGGAAAGCCATGTCGCCCAAGCTGATTAAAGAGACCAAGGCGGTGTCTTTCAGGTTTTGTACGGCAAGATTGCCTAAGCTGGGCATCATCTCTGGCAATGCCTGGGGTAGCCTGACTTTCCACAATACGCGTCGAGGTGATAGGCCCAGGCTCAGCCCGGCCTCAAGTTGCCCGACGGGCACGGCCTGTAGCGCCCCCCGAACGACCTCGGCGCCGTAAGCCCCTATGTTCAGGCTCAAGGCCAGCGTACCTGCCACCATGGGGCTGAGGCGCCAGTCCCAGCCCAGGCTTTCCCCCACAATAGGGAGCGCAAAAAACAACCAGAACAGCTGTACCAGCAAAGAGGTGCCGCGAAAGAACTCCACGATACATAGACATAGGCCCCGTACGTAAGGCATGCCATGAAAGCGGCCCAGGCCTAGTGCAAAAGCCAGCATGGCTCCCAGCACAGTGGAGTAAATCGCCAACTGGGCAGTGACCGCTGCACCTTCAAGCAATGGGGGGAGGTAGCTGACCCAATTCATGGTCGTGCTTACTTACCGCACAGTTGAGCCTGGGTTCTTTGGCTGGCTTGCTGCATGTCCTGCTCGGTGAATCCATAAGTCGCCAGAATGTCTCGCCAGGCTTGGGTTTGCTTGAAAGCCAGCAGGGCTTTATTGAAATCTTGCGCCAAGGTTTGGGCTTCGGGGTGGAAGGCAAAAGCGCCCCAGCTACGGACGGCCTGGTCGTTGACCATAGGGTCTTCAAAAGGCTGAGCGGCTTGTGTTCGCTTGCCCAGCTCTGCCAGCTGCGCCACCGTTGCGCTCGTGGCCGCATAGGCATCGGCGCGGCCTGTGCTTACGGTGGAAATGGCATCAGCGTTGTTGGCCAGCGTGACAATACGTTCTTGAGGCACGCCCAGGGCGTTCAGTATGTCTAGCTGGTCGGCCCCCGCCATAATGGCAACCTTGCTATCGTGATCAACAAAGTGCTGATAGGAGTGGATTTTCTGGGGATTACCCTGTGCAACCAGCAAGCCTTCTCCATAAGAGCTATTGGGTTCAGAGAACAGTACTTGGTCACAGCGGGCGGGCAATATGGCCATCTCGGCTGCAACCATATCAAAATGACGGGCTTGCAGGCCTGGTATCAGTGAGCTGAAGGCGGTGCTGGTCCACTTGATGTCCTTGATGCCCATCGTGGCTAGCACTGCTTGCGCCACGTCGGGCCCCACCCCCTGGGCCTCGCCTTTTAGATTGGTGTAGCCGTAGGGAATTTCATTGGCGACTGCAATGCCTATGGTTTGCCCGGCATAAGGGGACTCTGGTGTTGAGCCTTGAGCTTGAGCGCCCCATGGCAAGGTGAGAAGCAGGGTCGTGGCTGCGAGCCGCCTCGACAGGGAAGAGAGATTAAGGATGGATTTCATCATACGGCCTATAAGATTCTTGTTCTAATCATATCTTATATAATCATTTCAACAATAATTATTTTGCTGGTGTAGCAGGGCTTTAGACTTTGTGAGCAGGGCGCGGGGCATGAGGGGTCGCCCGCCCTGTCACGCAAGAAAAACACAAATTTTTTGCTCAATGTCAACGCTAAATAGAAATGTCCGGTTTTCTCCCAAGTAGAAATGTCCGGTTCATGCGGGTGTTTGAGGCTGCTCACGAGGGTTTGGCCGGGGACCCTCCCAGCGCCGCCATGGGTGGTTGGCAGGCGAAGGCACGGAGCGTTTGCTTAGCCTGGCCTGCACTCGGGCGTTCAGGGATTTAGCGTCCTCGGTGGGTTTGCGCCCGTCCTTTTTCTGCCTGAGCTCGAAGGCGAGCGTAGCGTTTGCGTGCAGGAGCTGTAGCTGTCCGTCGAGGTGTTTGAGGCTGCTCACTGGCTGTCCGGCCAAGCGCCGCTGTTGGTCTGGTGCCAGAACTTGCAAGAGCTGCTGACGGAACTGGCAGGATAGTGTCTGCGAGAGGCGCCGGGTGTGGTGGTAGGCCAACGCGCGCTCCAGGCTCGGGAGACGGTCCTGGTAGATGACGTGGGCATCCTCGGGCTCAGCCGGGGCAATGGCAAAGCGCCGGTTGTGAGCTTCGCGGTAGGTGGGCAGCCAGGCGTTGGCCGCCTCCATGTCGTTGATGCCTGCCAGGCGCATGGCCTTGATCAGCCGATCCTGTAGCGTCTGGTTGGCTCGTTCGACGCGCCCCTTGGCCTGCGGGGAGCTCGCCTGGATACCCTCGATGCCCAGGCGCTCGAGCGCCTGGGCAAAAAAGGTGGGTTTAGGGTTCTCGGCGCTGGGCGAGCGGAAGATCGTGTGGCGGTCGCTATACAGGCACATGGGCAGGCCGTGCTCGAGGATGTGCTCGCGTAGCGTCAGCAGGTAACCCGTGGTGGTCTCGGCCCGCACGAAGCGTAGCGCCATCAGCTCACTGGTCGCATCGTCGATGAACACCAGCAGCGTGCAGCGCGGGGCACGCTCTCGACCGACACCTGCAGCACGACCGCCGCTGCTGCCTGCGTGAGCGCACCGCAGCGCACCTGCTCGAGCACTCGCAGCCGACCCACTTCCTTCTGCGTCATCGTGATCATCCCGGCCCGCCTCAATGATGTGATTCACACCATTGAACCGGACACTTCTACTTTGCACAGACCGGACATTCTCACGTTGCGCCAACACAATTTTCTTGTCTGACTTGCGCACAACAAAATTTTTATGTTATATTTACTTTCTCAGCGCGGCTGTAGCTCAGTTGGATAGAGTACTTGGCTACGAACCAAGGGGTCGTGGGTTCGAATCCTGCCAGCCGCGCCACCTAATTTACCCAGGTTAATTTCTGGGTACAAAAACCGCCTAGCGTTACAAGCGCTAGGCGGTTTTTCTTTGTCTGCGTCATTTGAGTGCTTGGCAGTCGCTAATAAAAATATTAATAAGTAATTTGGGGCTGTCACTCTGGGGTTCTCACTCCCCAATAGGCTCACCCGATTTGGCGGTATGCTCTATGCATCCCAATTAAAGTATTTAAACAAATGTGTGAAAATATGGGATGGAGAGGAAAACGATTGAACGGAATGGGTTTCTGTTCAGCAACATGGTGCGCCGCCGCTGGCTCAGCTATGCCCGCTCTAACTCCTTAAGGTGGACTGCTCTTTTTTGCGCGTTTTATAAATAAAAACATATTATTTCATTCAGTAATAAATCTGGTTTATTTGTATTTCCCAATAAAATCATGGATTTATATTGTTAATTAATAGTTACATTATTTACTTTTTGAGTTTATGTGAAAATATTTATATCCTAAAAGAAAGTCTTTGTTATTTAACTGGATATATCCAATTGAATCGTTATGATTGCGGTGTCATCGAATGACACATTTGCTAAAACGATAATTGGAGAAGCTATGTCTACTGCACTAACTACCCGCAGTATTACAGCTATTTTGCTCGCCCTGTCTTTGGCTGCTTGCGGCGGCAGCAGTGGTGGTGACGGTGGGAATGATAATAATCCGCCCACGCCTACTGAACCTGATCCCACACCTAACCCTAATCCCGATCCAACTCCTGATCCCGATCCCGATCCTGTAGAAGTGACCATCGGTGGTGCCATTGTGGTTCCTGATGGTGCGCAGGTTGATACCGCCGCACGCACTCGTGCCAAGCTTGCTTTGGCACGCCCCAAAGCGGTCGCTGCAGCAAATAGCACTTGCCCTGATGTGCCTACGGGCTATGCGCCTGTTGCCAACGCCGCCATCTCTTTCACCACCGCAGACGAGCAAGTTTCGGGCGTGACGGCTCAAACCGACGAGTGTGGGGTGTTCTCGGCAACCGTGCCTGCCAACATCGCCTATGTGACGGCAACGGCTACCGGCTACAAAGTCATGACGGTTCCTGCCAGCACTTTCGATCCAAGTGCTGACAACACGCCTCCTGCTTTGTCCATCCTGCCGGACGTGGCTGATGCGGGCTACGAGATTGCTTCGCTTCAGTGGAGCGACAGCAAGCTGTATTTCACGATTGTGGATACCATCACGAACAAGGCTGTGCTCGGTGTTCCGCAAACGGCAGTTAGTTACTCCGTGAACGGCGCTAACCCTAATGACCTTAAGTCGCTGGCCTATGCAGCTTCGCAGGTTGACGGCAATGCCAGTATTGCGCTGGCGCTGGATGGGAGTAGCTCGATGGACAGTTGGGTTCGCGATAGTGACGGGAATGTCGTTATGGATGAGAATGGGCGTTCTTTGAATGCTTTACGCATGACGGCACGTGCCGCTCATACCTTCCTGGATGGTAAGCGCGCCACGGACGAGGTTGGCTTCGTTATTTTTGATCATAAAGTCAGTTGGATAGACCGTACGTTCTTGGAAGAGCGCCCCCTGGTGAGCGGCTCAGACGATGTGCCTGTTGACTACACGATCTCTTATGATGACTCGGGTTTCAACACGAGTGCAGATAATCTGCGCCTGACTGTCGATCAATATAATCGTTACTCGGCGTTCTGGAACAAGGGCGGCAGCATCCTGGATGAACTGCATCCGACCTTACCGGCTACCTTGCGCTTCAAGTCTTGGACTTACTACCCCTGGTATGGCGCTACTGCAGCCTACGGCGCTGCCGATATGGGTAGGGAAAAGGTTTTGGCGCGTAACAACGCCCGCAAGATCGTTGTGTTGATGTCCGATGGGGATGACAACTCCAGCCGATTGAGTGCAGACGAGCTGATCGCTAACTTCAAGCAAGACAATATTCCGCTTTGGACGGTGGCTTTCGGTACCGGCGTTTCGGAAGATATTTTGAAGCGCATCGCGGATGAAACGGGTGGCCACTATATTTCGTCAGTCGATCAGTCGCAGTTGCAAGCCGAGTTCGCAGCGATGCAGACAGGCATTGTGTTCCAGTACATTGCCGAACTGCAACAGAGCACGCTGCCTGCCAATACGACATTGAAAGTGGACCTGAACTTCGGTTCGCTGAGCGCTTCGCGTTCGGTGGTGCTGCAGTAAATTGCCTTAGCACCTAAAAGTAAGTAGCACGCAATTTAGGGCGCGGTCCTCAGGGGCCGCGCCCTATTTTCGTGAGACGTAGCGATTGCCAAGGATGTGGAAACGCAGCGGCTTATCAGCCCATTCTTGGGCGTAAGGCACGCCGATGCGGGGGCTGGCGACTATTTCTATCTCTTGTGTTTCGTGCAATGGCGCCAGCAGATGTAGCTCGTCGCTGCATAGATCATGACCGTAATGGCGTTTGTCTATGCCCATGGCGCGAGTCAGCAGGCCGGGCCCGCGGGTATTCCCTTCAATATTGGCGATAGGTTCTACCGCGCGTAGCAACACACCCGTGCCACTGCCTTCGGGCTCGGTTACCACGTTCAAGCAGTGGTGCATGCCATATATTAAATATACATAGGCGTGGCCTGGTGGGCCGAACATGGCGCGTGTGCGTGGGGTGAGGCCGCGTGCGGAGTGGGCGGCCAGATCGCCCGGGCCCAGGTAGGCTTCTACCTCGACGATACGTGCCATGCGCGCAAGGCCGTCTATCTGATGCACCAGAATTTTGCCCAGTAGTTCGTGGGCAACTGTAACGGTATCGCGGTTGTAGAAATCGCGTGGCAGTCTTGGCATAGGCTGGCCTGTCAAGCGATGTCTTATTTACTGGACGATGCTGATCTGCTCGACTTCGATCTTGGGTGGGCGCTTGAGCCCGGTGTCGACTTCGCCGGAAATCAAGACTTCAGTGTTTTCGTCCACCGGTTCACGTGGGAAGTCTTCGGCATCGATTTCTACGGTTATTTCAGCACTACCGTCTGAGAATAAGTAAAGGCTTTTGGCGGTTTGACGCAAAAGCTTGCCCTGCAGCTTGACCGGTTGCCCGTCTACGGGCTTGTCTAGAACGTCTCGCACGCTGCTTTTTTCTTTCATTACCGAGGGGCCGACATAAGCAGCTTGTGCAGCAAGGGGAAGGGTAAAACTAAGAGCAGCAGCAAGAGTGATGCTCGACAGCAGCAAACGCGGCATGGGTAGGCTCCAAAAAGATTAAGCTGCTCGGAAATGGCGCGGTCGTACTCCACATAGCCATAGCAAGCCAAAATAAACTACCGCAGCGGCGCCTAACACGAGTGCTAGTTGGCCGACACGTGCCATGTCACCGGCATAAGCGGCTTGGGCGGCGGTCCAGGCGAGGTGGCGATCGGCCATAAACAGCAAAGCACCCAAGCCGGCTAGCGCGGGCAAAATAGACAAGAGAAATCGCCCCCAGCCTTTGCCTGGCTGATACAAGCCACGCCGATGCAGCAGAAACAGTAACACAAGCGCATTCAGGGTGGCGCCCAAGCCTATGGAAAGCGCCAAACCAGCATGCGCCAGCCAGGGAACGAAAACAAGATTCATCAACTGGGTGGCAACCAGAACGAAAATGGCGATTCGAACAGGAGTGCGGATATCTTGGCGGGCGTAGAACCCCGGCGCCAGAATCTTGACCGCCAGTAGCCCGAGCAAGCCTGCCGCGTACGCAGTTACTGCTACTTGAGTCTGTTGTACGTCGGCGGGGGTGAAGGCGCCGTAGTTAAACAAAGTGGCCACTAGGCCTTCGGCCAATAAGGCCATGCCCAGGGCAGCCGGAAGCCCCAGCAGCAAGACGACTCGTAAGCCGCCGTCCAGCAATTGGTTATAGCGCGAGGTGTCTTTTGTGGCGTGGGCAGCTGAGAGACTGGGGAGCAGCACGGTGCCCAGGGCTATCCCGAGCAAGGCCGTGGGGAACTCCATGAGGCGGTCAGCAAAGGTTAGCCACGAGACGCTCCCACTGGCTAACCAAGTAGCAATATTGGTGTTGATCAGCAGGGATATCTGGGCCACTGAGACACCGAGAATGGCGGGGAGCATTTGCCGCAAAATGCGTTTGACCGTGGGGTCTTGCCAGGCTCGCTTAACTTTTGGTCGCAGCCGAGGCGCCAAGCCTAATCGGGCCAAAGCCATCCACTGTACCGCTAATTGAGCCACGCCACCCAGCATCACTCCCACAGCCAGCGCGTGTATGGGCACTTCAAAGTAAGGGGTCAAAAACAGGCAGGCCCCTATCATGGCCAGATTAAGCAAGACGGGCGTAAAAGCCGGTACAGCAAAGCGGCGCCAGGTATTCAACACGCCAGAGGCGAAGGCCACCAGCGACATGCACAGAATATAGGGGAACATCGCCCGGGTCATCCAGACGGCAGCATCAAAGGCGCTTTGATGGTCTTCTACCAGCCAGCCGCTGGCCATCAGGCCAACCACCCAGGGCGCGGCTATCACACCCAAAGCGGTCACGATCATCAGCACAAACGTGAGAAATTGCGCGACATGATCAAGCAGGGTACGTACAGATTCGTCGTCGCCTTCGGCGCGCACCTGACCCAGAATCGGTACGAAGGCTTGGGAAAAAGCACCTTCTGCAAAGAGGCGTCGCAGAAGATTGGGTATGCGAAAGGCTACCCAAAAGGCATCGGTGAGAGGGCCGGCGCCGAAAGCGCCCGCCACCAGCACGTCGCGCACCAAGCCGGTGATGCGCGACAGTAGCGTAAAACCACTAACTGTCGCGGCCGAGCGCAGCAAGCCCATATCGACGGCAAGAAAAAAACGTGCTTACTTCGGAGCCATACGGATGGCGCCATCCAAGCGGATGGTTTCACCGTTGATCATCTCGTTGGTGATGATGCTTTGCACCAGTTTGGCGTAGTCTTCAGGCAGCCCCAGGCGCGAAGGGAAGGGGATGCTGGCCGCCAAGGAGTCTTGCACGTCTTGGGGCATGTTTTGCATCATGGGCGTCGAGAAGATGCCCGGAGCGATGGTGACGCAGCGAATGCCAAGCTTGGCTAGGTCGCGTGCAACCGGCAAGGTCATGCCAACCACACCGCTTTTCGAGGCAGCGTAAGCCGCTTGACCGATTTGGCCATCGTAGGCTGCTACCGAGGCAGTATTAATGAGGACGCCGCGCTCCATGGTGGGCTCGGGGTCGTTCAGGCTCATGGCTTGAGAAGCCAGGCGCGACATATTGAACGTGCCCACTAGGTTGACCATGACGACTTTTTGAAAAAGGTCGAGCGCATGGGGGCCATTGCGACCAACGATGCGAGCGGCGGGAGCAATGCCGGCGCAGTTGATCAAACCGAACAGTTTGCCCAGGCCGGTAGCGGTATCCACGGCGTTTTGTGCGTCGGCCTCTTGGGTGACGTCACAATGCACATAAGTCTGGCCGAGTTCTTGAGCCAGCTTTTGACCCGCTTCGTCTTGTACGTCAGCCAGCACGACGCGTGCGCCTTCGCGTACCAACATGCGTGCCGTACCTGCGCCCAGACCGGACGCACCGCCTGTGACGATAAAGACCTTGTTCTTGATGTCCATGATTTGCCTCGTTGAAGGTGTGGGCGCTAAGCCCACTTTTTATCGGATGTAAGAAACGGATGCCGCACCGGACCCTTAGGCCCGGTGTACGAGAAGAGTCTTAGGCCAGTGCTTGGCCGATACGCTGACGGATCTCGTCTAGCGAGCCTACGCCGGAAATCTGGCGGAAGGCAGGGGCTTTAGCGTCGCCGCTATTGGACCAGCTGGAGTAGTAGTCAACCAAAGGGCGGGTCTGGTCTTGGTAAACCGACAAACGGTGGCGCACCGTTTCTTCTCGGTCGTCGTCGCGCTGCACCAAAGCTTCGCCCGTGACGTCGTCGACATCGGGAGTTTTGGGAGGATTGAAGCGGATATGGTAGCTACGACCGCTGGCCGGGTGAACGCGCCGACCGCTCATGCGCTCTATGATGTTTTCGTCAGGCACCACGATTTCTACGACGAAATCCAGGGTCACGTCGGCTTGTTTAAGCGCATCGGCCTGGGGAATCGTGCGAGGGAAGCCGTCAAAGAGATAGCCTTTGCTGCAATCGGGTTGTTGCAGGCGATCGCGTACCAGACCGATGATGATGTCATCGGAGACCAAGCCGCCCGCATCCATGACTTTTTTCGCTTCGATGCCCAGCGGCGTTTGCGCTTTGACCGCAGCTCTGAGCATGTCGCCAGTGGAAATCTGGGGTATGCCATAGGCTTCGGTAATGAATGCAGCTTGCGTGCCTTTGCCAGCACCGGGCGGACCGAGCAGAATCAGTCGCATGGAGTTCCTCCTGGGGATTATTACGAGATTGTTGAATTATGCCGCAATGCAACAAATTATGCATATGCGTTTTACATCATTTTTTGAGACACCAGTTCCCTGACTCTGGCCAGATCGGCTTGCGTATCGACGCCGCCATGAGGTAGTGCCGCCACCTTGGCCACCACTATGGTGTGACCGTTTTCTAGGGCGCGCAGCTGCTCAAGTGATTCGTAGTGTTCGAGCACGCCCATTTGCAATTGGGTAAACCGACGCAGGAAATGCGCTCGGTAGGCGTACAAACCGATATGGTGCAGCGCGGGCAGGCCGGAAGCCAGCACTTGCTTGCCGCCCGCCAATGCATCTCGGGCCCAGGGCAGAGGTGCGCGCGAAAAATACAAGGCACGGCCCTGCAAATCGCACACCACCTTGACTGCGTTGGGGTTGAAAAGTGTATCGGCGTCGTGAATCGGGGCGGCGCAAGTGGCCATCGCAGCGTCGGGCGCACCCTGCAGTAGGTGGGCAACGGTATTGATGAGTTCGGGTTCGATCAAAGGCTCGTCGCCTTGAACATTGACCAAGAGGGCATCATCAGGAAGGCCGAGCAGTTGGACGACTTCAGCCAAGCGATCGGTGCCTGTGGCGTGGTCAGTGCGCGTGAGCACGGCTTCGTGGCCATGCGCTTGGGCAGCCTGAACAATACGAACGTCGTCCGTGGCAATAACGATTTTCTCGGCGTTCGATAAGCGAGCCTGATTAGCCGTGCGTACCACCATGGGCACACCACCTATATCTAATAAGGGCTTGTCGGGCAAACGGGTGGAAGCTGCCCGCGCCGGAATCACAACATGAAAGCTCACGATTGAGACGCAGCGGGTTGAAGCTGACGGGCTTCGTCAATCAGCATGACGGGTACGCCATCGCGTACGGGAAACGCCAGTTGATCAGCCTGACAGATCAATTCGTGTTGTGCAGTGTCGTGCTTAAGCTGACCCTTGCATAAAGGGCAGACTAGGATGTCTAGGAGTTGCGTATCCACCTGGGCTCCGGCTTTGGTTCTTCAATCTTTAAGTGTAATGCCAGATGAAGGTTTTTGCCCGACCAAACGATGCAGTGACAGGGAAATTTCCTGTGCCCACCCGGAATTGGAAAACTCTGGCCGTACCTGCACCGACCACACCCTGTCGTCGCGGCAGTTAGGACATTTGATGGCGTCTTTTTCAGTAATGACAATAAAGTCCGCCGTAAGACGGCGCAGGCTGTTTTCGTCTAGCGCCTCGTGATCGGGCAGGGCCCGCGTGCTGCTTAATGTTAGCCCGTACTGGGTCAGCATATTGAAAAACCGTTGGGGCTGCCCGATAGCAGCAAGGGCGGTAATGGATCCTTGAGCATGGGAGCGCGTCCATTGCGCCCAACTTAACTGCGCGCCGCTGGATAATTGTGTCAGGCTGACGGGA
Organism: Mesopusillimonas faecipullorum; assembly: GCF_020539505.1. Lineage (GTDB taxonomy): Bacteria > Pseudomonadota > Gammaproteobacteria > Burkholderiales > Burkholderiaceae_B > Mesopusillimonas > Mesopusillimonas faecipullorum. The sequence goes on from NZ_JACDXW010000002.1 coordinate 95,206, forward strand.
GCCAGCCGCATGACGGTCTGGTGTGGCAGCATGGTTTGAATAGGCGAAGCGTGCGCCGAAACCGAATGGGACGCGGTCAAGTTGGTCACGATGGTATGAGCTTCTTTTAGCCGGCTGGCGGGTTCGCGCAAAGGGCCTGCCGGTAGCAGGCGCCCGTTGCCCACACCGCGAGCATCTTGCACGATGACGATGAGGTCGCGCGGGAGACGCAGGTGTTGCAAACCGTCGTCGGCAATGACGACATCGAGTTGTGGGTGGGCCTGGAGCAGGGCCTGTAAAGCCAATGTGCGCTGAGGATGCACCGCAATCGGGCATTGAGTAGCTTGTGCGATTAAGGCCGGCTCATCACCGAATTGGGCGGCTGACAACTGCCCTTGGCCAACGCGTGGCTCCGGGCCTATACGTACGCCGTAGCCGCGGCTCACTATGCCAGGGCGCCAACCCATTTGTGTCAGTGCTTGCGCCAAAGCAATAACGGTTGGTGTCTTGCCGGTGCCGCCCACCACCAGATTGCCGATGACAACGATGGGCGGACGTTTTTCTAGGGGCTCGGGCAAAAGGCGGCTGTAATAGCGGCGGCGCAGGCTAATGACTGCGCCATACAACCACGACAAAGGTAAAAGTAGATTGCTGACCCAACCTTTATCTTGCCAAATGGCCAATGCGCGATGTTGCCAAGCGGCTTCGCGCTTGCTCATGGCGTGCCGGTGGCGGCGAAGCTGACCTGAACAAAGCCGGAGTCGCGAGCGGCTTCCAAAGCCAGCATGACAGACTGATGCGTGCTGTCGGCATCTGCCAGGATGATCAGCGGCTGCTCGGGGTGCGCTCGCGACTGGCGAAGAGCTTGAGCCAGTGTGGCGGCATCAGGGGCCTCTACCAGTTGTTCACCCAGTGCATAGAGACCGTCTCGGCTCACGGCCAACCGCAGGGCATCGGGTACGCTGGTTTGAGATCCCGCACGAGGTAGTTCGACTTGCAGCGCTTGCAAGCGCGTAAATGAGGTCGTGGCGGCCAAAAAGATCAGGATGACGAGCAGAACATCAATCAGGGGAATGAGATTGATATCGAGGGTGTCGGCATCACGCTGTCGTCGGAATTTCATGCGTCTTCGGCCATATACGACTCACCTGCTCGCGCCGCATGGCCGCTGAGGATGCGATCCAGGGTGGTGGCCTGGCGTTCGAGCTGATGTGTGAAATAGTCCACCCGAGTGCGATAAAAACGATGCATGATGAGCGCAGGGATGGCCAACAAAATACCGAAACCCGTGTTGTACAGCGCAATGGCAATCCCTCGCGCCAACTGCGATGGGTCGCCGCCGTCGGGTGTGTAAGAAGCGAAAATCTCTATCATGCCCACTACTGTGCCAAAAAGGCCCATCAGGGGCGCAATCACAGCAATGGTGGCTAAACCGGGCAGGTAGCGTTCGAGTTGCCAAGCGGCGTCTTTACCCACTTCCTCTATGGCGGTGTGTCGATAAGCATCACTTTGCCCACGGACTGCCACCACTTCGGCCAACACCCGGCCCAGCGGTGAACTGCCTGCGAGACGTTCAAGGTTGGCTGGTAAATCATGCTGGCGTCGCACCAAGGCAATGACTTCGTCCAGGAGCCCTGGGGGCAGGACTCTGCGTTTACGCAGGGAAAGTGTTCTTTCGATGATGATGGCCAAGCCGAAGACGGAGGTGATGAGCAGCAGCCAGATGGGCCAGCCTGCCTCATGTATGATCTGCAGCACGATGGGTGACTCCTTTGCGAACGTCGGCCTGAATGGCGGGATTTTAGGCGTCTTTACCCTGCGGGGTAAAGGCATACCCGGTGGCCGGTTCATCACTATTGCTTTGCTGTTTGCTCGTGGTCAGGCGCCAAGGCCTAAACGCCAGGATGTAGTGGGCTGAGCCTATGGGCTTGGCTTGTAGTGCCTGTCATTATTGACTTGAGCTAGCAAGATGCGCATGCATAAATGCTCTCAGCCAAGTATCCACAAAAACTGTGGATAATTCTGTGTATAAGCTTGGCGGATGTCATGAGTACGCTGCCTTCGCGGTTCATTGGTCAATTTTGCTACAGGTCTTTGTTTTTCATAAAATCCTTTATTATCAATATATTGTGATGATTTCATTAGGTTTTGTGTCAACAGTAAGCGCAATTTGGTTGGTATTTCAGTACTTTGACTGTTTCTTTCTGGGTGTGGACAGACCGTGATGAAATCTCCCAATGAAGTCTTAAGCGTTAGCCAGTTGAACCGCCAGGTTGGCGAGTACTTGAGCAGCAGCTTCCCCCAACTATGGGTCAGCGGCGAGATCTCCAACTTTACTTCGGCTGCTTCAGGGCACTGGTATTTCACGCTTAAGGACGACCGCGCTTCAGTGCGTGCTGTCATGTTTCGTGGTCGAGCCCAGGCTGTGGGTTTTACCCCGCGTGTGGGTGAAAAACTGGAAATTCGAGCCGGTGTCACGCTTTACGAAGCGCGAGGCGAGTATCAGCTGCAGGTTGAGCTCATGCGCCGCGCGGGTCGGGGCGACTTGCATGCCGCTTTTCTTGCCCTGAAAGACAAACTGGTTGCCGACGGCTTGTGCGACGCGGCGCGTAAGCGCAGCATCGCACCAGTGCCGGTTACCGTGGGTGTCATCACCTCGCTGGCTGCGGCAGCGCTGAGGGATGTGCTCACGGCGATGTCGCGGCGCGCGCCGCACGTGCGGGTGGTCATTTATCCCGCCGCTGTACAGGGTGCGGAGGCAGCCGGGCAATTGCGAGCCGCGTTGGCCAACGCCATCGAACGCAATGAAGTGCAGACGCTGCTACTGGTTCGAGGGGGCGGCAGTTTGGAAGACTTATGGAGCTTCAACGATGAGGCTTTAGCTCGTATGGTGGCTGCAAGCCCCATCCCCATCATCAGTGGGGTAGGCCATGAGACAGACTTCACCTTGGTGGATTTTGTTGCCGATCTGCGTGCGCCTACGCCTACGGCTGCAGCCGAGCTGGCATGCGAGGCGCGTACCAGCTGCTTGGCTCAGGTGCGAAGTCTGGTGCAGGCCATGCGAGCCCAGCAGCAGCGTCAATTGACCTTATCGGCGCTGCGCTTGGATAGGGCGGTGGGCAGATTGATCAGCCCGGCGCAACGTCTTGCGGCGCAACGCACCCATCTACGCCAAGTTGTTCAAGGCATGCGCCGTAGCCTGACTCAGCTAACCCGCCAGCGGGCCCAATTGTTGATGCGCTTGTCTCAGCAACTGACGCGTGCGCTACCCGAGATAGGTCCGCGTCAGCGGGCCTTGGAAGCCTTGCAGCGCCGTCTGGAGCAGGCATGGGCGCGTCAGGTCGACCAGCGCCACGCCAGGTTGATATCTGCTGAGCAGACTTTGCGCGCGCTGAGCCCTCAGCACGTGCTAGATAGGGGCTACGCAATAGTGATGGATGCGCAAGGGGGGCTGGTCAGAAATGCGCTAGACTTGCAATCAGGTGACCCGCTGTCGCTGCGGCTGAGTCGCGGCAGCGCACAGGTCGAAGTCTTGCAAGTGACGGCTGACGCTCCCGAGGTGCCCTCGCAAGAATAACCCCGCGCAAGCAGGGCTATTGCATACGGGATGGCCCAGACGTCGTTACAATGAAGAGTTCGCTGGCGCGCTTTTAGCGCCGGCTTCGTTTAACCGGTACTAGAAGGAATCCATCATGGCTTTTACGCTTCCTGCTCTTCCCTACGCTCTTGACGCGCTGGCGCCCACCATCTCCAAAGAAACACTGGAGTTCCACTATGGTAAGCATCACCAGGCCTACGTCACCAACCTGAACAATCTGGTTGCCGGCACCGAATTCGAATCGGCATCGCTCGAAGACGTGGTCAAGAAGTCATCGGGCGGCGTATTCAACAACGCGGCTCAGGTCTGGAACCACACCTTCTACTGGAACAGCCTCTCGCCCAACGGCGGCGGCGAACCCACTGGCAAGTTGCTTGAAGCCATCAATGCCAAATGGGGCAGTGTTGAGGCTTTCAAAGAAGCCTTCAACAAGTCGGCTGCTGGTAACTTCGGTTCGGGCTGGACGTGGTTGGTCAAGAAGGCCGATGGCTCCCTGGACATCGTCAACACCAGTAATGCGGCTACGCCTCTTACCACCAGCGATGTTGCACTCCTGACCTGTGACGTGTGGGAACACGCCTACTACATCGACTACCGCAATGCTCGTCCCAAATACCTGGAAAGCTTCTGGGGCATCGTGAACTGGGACTTCGCAGCTAAGAATCTGGGTTAATCCTCAGGCTCTTCTCGCCACTGCCGTTATCGGGCTGGATTCGTTAACCGTAGTGGCCGCCCGAATGCACCCCGCAGCTGTATCCAGGGTGCATTCGGGCGTAGTCAATATTTGGCTCGAAACACACGTAGTACTCCCGGCCCAGCCGGATTTCACAGGTTCCGAACATGACAACCAATCAAGCTTTCATTTGCGATGCCGTGCGCACTCCCTTTGGCCGCTATGGCGGCTCCTTGTCCTCCGTGCGAGCCGATGATCTGGCCGCCATTCCGCTCAAGGCGCTCATACAGCGCAACACGGGTGTAGATTGGTCGCGCGTTGACGATGTGCTGTATGGCTGCGCAAACCAGGCCGGCGAAGATAACCGTAACGTTGCCCGTATGGCAGTATTGCTGGCGGGGCTGCCGGTAGATGTGCCTGGCGGCACCTTGAACCGCTTGTGTGGTTCAGGGCTGGATGCCTTGGGGTCCGCAGCCCGGGCTATACGCTCAGGTGACGCGCAGTTGATGGTGGCTGGCGGCGTAGAAAGCATGAGCCGCGCACCCTTTGTGCTGGGCAAGGCCGAAACAGCGTTTTCGCGCCAAGCCAGCATTGAAGACACCACCATAGGCTGGCGTTTCGTCAATAAGCTGATGAAAGCCCAGTACGGTGTGGATTCCATGCCCGAGACGGCTGAAAACGTGGCAGACGATTACAAAGTTTCCCGCGAAGACCAGGATATTTTCGCCTTGGCCAGCCAAACCAAGACGGCTGCGGCGCAAAAGGCCGGCCTCTTTGCCGATGAAATCACGCCTGTGCATATTCCCCAGCGCAAGGGCGACCCTATCATTGTCGATAAAGATGAACACCCCCGCGAAACCAGCCTCGAGGCCTTGGCTAAACTCAAGCCCATCGTTCGCCCTGACGGCACGATTACAGCTGGCAATGCTTCGGGTGTAAACGACGGCTCTTGCGCATTGCTCGTTGCCTCTGAAGCCGCTGCCGCTCAGCATGGCTTGGTGCCGCGCGCTCGTGTCGTGGCAATGGCAACGGCCGGGGTTGCGCCACGCGTTATGGGTATAGGGCCTGTGCCTGCCACCCAGAAAGCGCTTGCGCTGGCTGGGCTCACCATCGATCAGATCGACATTATCGAGCTCAACGAGGCTTTTGCTTCGCAAGGGCTGGCAGTACTCCGCCAACTAGGCGTTGCCGACAATGACCCACGCGTCAACCCCATGGGCGGGGCTATCGCCTTGGGCCACCCCTTGGGTGCAAGTGGCGCTCGTTTGGCCACCACGGCAACGTATCAACTGCAGCGTACCGGCGGCCGTTACGCCTTGTGCACCATGTGCATAGGCGTTGGCCAGGGCATAGCTGTCATTCTCGAGCGCGTCTAAGCTTGGTTTTCCCGCACCGAACGGCCTTTTACGGTCGTTCGGGTAGGCCGGTTACGCGGTCGCCTGGGCTGATACCTTGTCGCTCGAACCATCCTTGATGCATTTCCAAGGCATAGGGCGAGGGCTGAGTAGGACAGTGCTCGGCGTCTGACAGCGGCTGCATGTGCGCGATCCGTGTGATGACGCCTTGGGCGTCAATGAAGGCGATCGACAAGGGCAGCAAGGTATTGCGCATCCAGAAGCAACCGGCATCGGATTCGAATACAAACAACATGCCATGGTCGGGCGGCATACGTTCGCGGTACATCAGGCCTTGAGCCCGGCTTTGAGGGGTGGTGGCCAGTTCGACTTCGGCTTTTACGTTAACTCCTGCTTGCCCAACCAGGGTAAGGGTGGTGGTAGGTAAAAGCATGAAAGATCTGGTTTGTGCCCAGCTGATGGCTGGAAGCAGGGCTAGCACAGCAGCCAGACTGCGCAGTATATTGCGGCGTTGCAAAAGCATGTAGGTAAGAACGGGTGAGGCAAGAGTGCCCCACCCGAGAAAGAGTTGTCTTGTCTTTATTATTGTATCGTGGCGCGGTGTAGAAAAAACCGCGTAAAAATCAAGCGTTGGTGATGTTGAGTGCCTGCTTACCTTTTGGCCCTTGGGCAATTTCGAAGCTGACTTTTTGGCCTTCCTTGAGCGTTTTGAAGCCATTCATCTGAATGGACGAAAAGTGAGCGAAAAGGTCTTCTCCGCCGTCATCGGGGGTGATGAACCCAAAACCCTTGGCATCATTGAACCATTTGACGGTTCCGTTGAGCTTCTGTTGCCCCGTTGAGACGGAGGTCGTGCTGGACTCGGACATACGTACTGCCTCTTGACTATGTGAACATGGGTGTCGAAGTGTGTAGCGCGGCTTGAAGAATGCAACCTTTTAGCCACCGAGTTCTGCATGGATGGGCAATTTCCCATAACATTTCAGAACATTACGATGATGCGGACGAAGGCGGGATATCGTCAACTATGGTAATTACTTAGATTGGCAATCATTTATGGCAATTGAAACGGATATCGGTCGCGACGTTAAGGCGCAACGCGACGAAAGCAAACTGGCACCTCCACCCATGTACCAGGTGGTGATGCTCAATGATGACTACACGCCCATGGAGTTCGTGGTCGAGGTGTTGCGCAGGGTGTTTAGCAAGTCCGTCGAGCAGGCCGAGCACATCATGCTCAAGGTGCATCATGAAGGCAGGGGCGTCTGTGGCATCTATACGCGAGACATCGCGGCGACGAAAGTCGATAAAGTGATGCGCTTGGCCCGGGCAAATCAGCATCCTTTGCAATGCGTCATGGAACCGGCGCCAGGCGAGTAAGGATGATGCGGATCACAATGCTGGTAAGCGCAGGGCTTGAAATTCTAGTAATAGACGCCAACTGTCAAGAGCCGGTGCCGCCTGCGCAGTGGCCAGTGAAGCGACTGGTGCAGCAGGGCGGTTTAGTCATAGAATAGACGTAAGCTGGCGTGTGTTTCATCCGCTTCGTAATGTAATGGAGGAAGCGTGATCTCTGAAGAACTGGAAGTTAGCCTGCATATGGCCTTTGTCGACGCCCGCGCGGCTCGGCATGAATTCATCACTGTCGAACACCTGTTGTTGTCCTTGCTGGACAACGCTGCTGCGGTCGAGGTGCTACGCGCCTGCACCGCCGATATTGAAACCTTGCGCCGCGACCTGCGCAAGTTCATTAACGACAATACGCCCGTCTTCCCTGGCGAGGACGAGGTCGACACCCAACCTACTTTGGGCTTTCAGCGCGTTATTCAGCGCGCCATCATGCATGTGTCGTCGGGAAATTCCTCGCGCAACACGGTTACCGGCGCCAATGTGCTGGTGGCCATGTATGGTGAAAAGGATTCTCACGCGGTGTACTACCTGCTGCAGCAAGGGGTCACCCGATTAGATGTCGTCAATTATCTGTCGCATGGCATTACCAAGCAGACGGCAGCCGAGCCGCCGCCGTCCGAGCCGGTCAAGCAGGCTTCGTCCCAATCCGATGCCAAGTCTGATCAGCAGAAGTCACCCCTGGAACAATACGCGCTCGACCTGAACGCCGAGGCCCGCCAAGGTCGTATCGACCCGCTCATCGGGCGCGAGCACGAAGTCGAGCGCGTCATTCAGGTGCTCTGCCGTCGCCGCAAAAACAACCCGCTGCTAGTGGGTGAGGCGGGGGTGGGTAAAACCGCCATTGCCGAAGGGCTGGCCTGGCGCATTACGCGTGGCGAAGTGCCCGATGTGCTGGCCGACGCGCAGGTCTATGCGCTGGATATGGGCGCACTGCTGGCGGGCACCAAGTACCGCGGCGATTTCGAACAGCGCTTAAAGGGTGTGCTCAAAACACTCAAAGACAACAAGAACGCCATCTTGTTCATCGATGAAATCCACACTCTCATCGGTGCGGGTTCGGCTTCGGGCGGTACCTTGGATGCGTCCAACCTGCTTAAGCCAGCCTTGTCCTCTGGCCAGCTCAAATGCATGGGCGCCACAACTTACACAGAATATCGCGGCATCTTCGAAAAAGACCACGCATTATCGCGGCGCTTTCAGAAGATAGACGTGGCCGAGCCTACCGTTGCCCAAACCATACAGATACTGCGTGGCTTGAAGTCTCATTTCGAATCTCACCACGCGGTGCGTTATTCGGCAGCGGCCATCACGGCAGCCGCCGAATTGGCAGCGCGTCATATCAACGACAGGTTCTTGCCCGATAAGGCTATCGATGTCATCGACGAAGCAGGGGCGGCACAGCGTTTATTGCCTAAGTCGCGCCAGAAAAAGCTGATTGGCAAGGCCGATATCGAAGCTACCGTGGCCAAGATCGCACGGATTCCGCCTCAGCATATCTCGCAAGACGACCGCAGCAAGCTCGCTACGCTCGATCGCGACCTCAAGTCCGTGGTGTTTGGCCAAGACAAGGCTATCGAAGCCTTGGCGGCGGCTATCAAAATGTCGCGCTCGGGCTTGGGGCGTCCCGATAAGCCCATAGGCTCTTTCCTGTTCTCCGGCCCCACAGGTGTCGGTAAAACTGAAGTCGCACGCCAGTTGGCGTTCACTTTGGGCGTCGAACTGCTGCGCTTCGATATGTCCGAATACATGGAACGCCACGCGGTCTCGCGCCTGATCGGCGCACCTCCGGGCTATGTGGGTTTTGAGCAGGGCGGCTTGCTTACCGAGGCCATCGCCAAACAACCGCACTGCGTGTTGTTGCTCGACGAGATCGAAAAAGCGCACCCGGATATTTACAATATCCTGCTCCAGGTCATGGATCACGGTACGCTTACCGATAATAACGGGCGCAAGGCTGATTTCCGCAACGTCATCATTATCATGACGACCAACGCCGGGGCAGAAGCCTTGAATCGTAGCTCCATAGGTTTTGCGGCGCCGTCCAAGTCTGGCGACGAGATGGCAGACATCAAGCGCATGTTCACGCCAGAGTTCCGCAACCGCCTGGACGCCATCATAGGCTTTGCTTCGCTTACCCACGAAATCATCTTGCGTGTGGTCGACAAGTTCCTCATGCAGCTCGAAGACCAGTTGCACGAGAAGCGTGTCGAAGTTTCCTTTACGCAGGCCTTGCGCGATTATCTAGCCAAGAACGGTTTCGACCCCTTGATGGGCGCGCGTCCCATGCAGCGTCTTATCCAAGACACCATACGGCGTGCTTTGGCAGACGAGCTCTTGTTTGGGCGTTTGGTAGACGGTGGGCACGTCGAAATTGACGTCGATTCCAATGATGAAGTTCAACTTCACATAGAATCCAAAACGCCTGGCGCTCCCAGCGACGCCACGCCTGCAGATGAGGCTGAGCTAGTCGACTGACCCAACAGCCCTGACGCAAGCTAGAAAAACGCGACCGACTCTTCTTCAAAAGTCGGTCGCGTTTTTTTGTGACCTAGCTGCTTACCCTGACCTTAGTCGCGGCTTATTTACCCGTGCGAAAGCGTCGTTGCAACGGGGGCTGAGCGCTGACGACATTTTCAAGGGCGCGGGCTTCTGGTAAGGCCTGTAGCGCGGCGTCATGGCTATCGAAGCCAATGACGACAACCCGGCTGACATCGCCATCAAATAGCAAAGTACCCCCTAAGGCACGAGCCAAATCAGCACCGTGGCCGGCTTCGCGCACCACCAGTTGTAGTTGTGGCAGCATTAGCGACGGCAGGCCGCTGGTCATATTGACGACCACAGCGTATTGCTGCCGCTTACTCGTTGCGGTGCGGGCGCTGAGTCGGTTTGCCTGAGAGTTGAGCACAATTGCGTAGGGCCCTATTTGTGACACCGCACCCGTGCTTGGGCTTGCGCTGCGTGCTTGTACGGCGGGTTGGTTTGCGGAAGCCGGTGGGCTGGCGACGACACTGGCTTGGGGCACAAACTGGTAAACCGTATTGCCTATGCTGAACTGTGGTGCTTGCTGCTCGGATTGAAGTTGTTGGGCATGCTCGTAAAGAACGTTGTCGGCCGAGTTTGCTAAACCTGGTGTTAGGGCTGTCAGTACGGTGAGGACCATCGCAGCGATGGGGGTGAGCTGTTTCATATTGGTAGTCCTTAGGCTTAGCGTGCGACCGACTCGTGGCCGATGATGCGAATGGAAAAAGCGTCCAGCTGTGGCAGTTCGGCCGAGGGCGTGTCGTTATCGGCGCCGTAAGACTGGCTCATGTCTTCGACGAAAAGGCGCCACTCGCCGCGGGCTGCCTCGTCAAGAAAGCCGTTGACGCTCAGTAGGTTCACCTCAAAGCCGTTAGCGGTATTGGCCAGCGAGGTATAGGGGATCAGGGCGGGGATGCGGGTGCCGCTAGGGGATTGCAAGGTGACCAGCAAACGGGAAGGCCGGGTGTGCGTAGTCGTGAAGGAGATCTGTACGCGTTCGACTGCGATGTCTTCGTTAATGTTCAGAGCCAGGCTGGACTCATGACTCGCCACCTGTTGGTCATTGGCTTGGCGAATCGCCACGCTTGTACCTGCGGCGCTTTGGGCATCGGCAATGCGGCTGGGGGGAAGCAGCTCAAAGGATTTGGCCATCTCCACGGCAGCTTGTGCATCCACCAAACCATAACCAAACCAGCGCGAAAACCGTATGCCTTTAGCATTGCTGTGCCAGCCCTGATCGAAGATGCGGCCTTGAGTCGTTTGGCGTGTGGGTTGCTCAAGCGCTCCGCTTAGGCTCCAGTTGCCGGGGTGGCGGGCGCTTTTTGCCAGAATGTAATGAACGTCCCTGGCTTTGAGTTCGGGGCGTGCCTGCAGTATCAGTGCCGAGACAGCGCTGACTATGGGGGTGGCTCCCGAGGTGCCATTAAAGGAGGCCGTGTAATTGCAGTCCGGATCTATGGTGGAGTTGCCCGCGTTATCGATGGCGTTAATGGGGCGTTGGTTCACATGGTGGTAGCCAGCCCTGCAACCGCTAACATCGATTGTAAATAAAGCGGGCTCATAATCTGCCTCGCTGGCGGCGGTGTCGTAGGCCGGGTGTATGTTTTCTTCACCGCCGAAGCCCGAAATCCAGACCGGTGCGCCTTCACTTGAGTAAGTAGAGTGTTTGCCTGCAGCATTAGCGGCGGCCACCAGCACGATACCCGAGAGGCTTGCTTCGGCATCGGTTGCTGCATCGAAGCAGCCTACCTGGTAGCTGTGCGATAAAAGGCAACTGACATTGCTGTGGCTGTAGCTTTGAAGGAACTCGTTACCGGCTGCCTTAAGGTACACCCCCCCCTTACCGCCACGTGTAGAGGCCAGCACGCGCTCGTAGACCTGCATATTGCTGACATCATCACTGGCGGGCATGACGACGTCCTCCCCGCCATAACTCATGCTGAACACATCTACATCGACAGCGCGTTGATTGGTATCACCCAGTACAAAGAGGTGGTAGCGAAAACCATCCGCCTTGCTGTCGGATTCGTCTTCATCATCATCACCGTCACCGTGATCGGCCAGCAGATTGAAACTCTTGATGCGAGCTTCCGGTGCGATACCACGCCCGCCTTTTCCGTTCAGGGCAAGCATACCGATCAGGCCCGCAATGCTGGTGCCATGGGCGTCATCTGGTGCGCTGGGGTTTAGTAGTGGGGTGCTGGCGCAGCTGTTAAGGTCTGCTGGGTTGCTGCAGTCCCCCAAGTTGATGGAACCTGCCTTGTCGACATTGTCGGCAATGTCTTCGTGCTCTCCATCTACGCCGTCATCAAGGACTGCGACCACCACGCCTTTGCCGCGTATACCGCTCTCGAAGACACTTTCTACATTAAGGTCTACACCGGCTACTGGGCGAACGCCGGCGAGCACGTCTTGGCCGGTATTCTTGAGATACCACTGGTAGCCTACCAAGGGATCGGGGATGGATGGCGCAGGAGGCGGCGTGGGAGTGGGCTCTTCGTTATCCGTGCCTGAACTGCTATTGCACGCGGCTATGCTAAGCAGGCCCATGAACGAGAGGGCAAGGCATGTCCGGCGCATAATGAAAGGCTGTGGCATGAAGGAGTCCTTTAATGTCGGCTAAAAAGTCTGAAGAGGGATGTGCTTGAGGACTTTAGCGAATGCTGCAATGCAAGCTCATAAGTAATTTTAAAAGAAGAGTTGCAATTTGGAGGAAGGGCAGGCGCATGCACTCTTTAAAATGCCTATGATGTGGTTCGTAAGGTACGGAGCCGCTCGAGCCTAGCCCACTTCTAAGCGACGAGCAAGGTCATTGATGGGAGTGATATGAGCAAAATCTGGAGCAGAGTAGGGGTAGCGTGTTTATTAGGCATGCTTGCAACAAACTTGAGGGCTGAAGTGCCCGAACCCGAGCCAGGGCTCTGGCATATCAAACCTGAAATGCGTATGAACGGGCGTGACGTTACCCAAATGATGGGGGCCTTGCAAGCGCAGTTGATGGCGCAATTGCCCGCAGAACAACGCGAGCGTTTACCCCCTATAGCCAAACAAGCTATACAAGAGACCAAGCAAGTCTGTGTCTCGGCCAAAGATGCCAAGTTGTTGGCCGATCCCGAGCGGGCCTTGGCACTCTGGGGTAAAGAGCTGGCGGATAAAGGCTGCAAAATGGGTGGTCACGCGGTTTCAGGTAATACCGTCACTTTCGAAGCGCAATGCCCGCCCGGTGGCAAGGTATTCCAAGGCGATGTGCAAGGCGAGTTCGTGTATCACTCTAGCCGTAGCATTGGTGCCAAAGTGCAGGGTAATGGGCTGCCCGGTGCGGGTGGGTGGGCTGATATCCTTCAAGGTGCAGCGCAGGCCACATCGCGTGCTTTAAAAAGCGAACTGATTATGGACATGCAATGGCAAGGCAAGGATTGCGCAGGGGCGCCCCCTGTCAGTGGGGTCAAACGCTAAGGCTTTACCTTGTGTAAGCGGGTTTGTGTTATCATGAATTCGCTATGTACAACCTTAATGCTTACTTCTTCTATTTTTTTGGGTTTCCAACACCGCTGGTGGAGGAAGGGAAGCGTTGTATCTAGTCTGAATAGAACTCCCCTAAAGCCGCCGGCAAATGCCAGGCGGCTTTTTTTGTCGCCGGGCCATAAAAGCCGACAAATCGTTTTTCCATGGGTGGTGTAATTTCCCCCGAAAAAGCAGCGGCAGCGTTTACGGCAGTAGCCAGCCGAAGACGTGTGCGGGGTCGTATCCTTGCCTTGGCATGGCAGATGAACATCGGAGCCTATCGTGACACACAATACCGACGACTTACGTATTCGAGAAATCAAGGAACTCAGCCCACCTTCACATGTGATGCGCGAGCTTTCCAGCACTGTGCAGTCATCCGAAACAGTGTATCGCGCTCGCCGTGCCATCCACGACGTGCTACACGACCAAGACGATAGACTGGTTGTAGTGATTGGCCCTTGCTCAATCCATAATGTAGAAGCAGGGCTTGAGTATGCCCGTCGTCTGAAGAGCGAACGTGAACGTTTCGCCGACGATCTTGAAATCGTCATGCGCGTCTATTTCGAAAAGCCTCGCACGACCGTGGGTTGGAAGGGGCTGATCAATGACCCAGGTCTGGATGGCAGCTTCAACATCAATCAAGGTTTGCGCATCGCTCGCCAGTTGCTGTTGGACATCAACGATATGGGTCTGCCGGCAGGGTGTGAATTCCTCGACATGATTACACCCCAGTACATCGCCGACCTGGTCTCTTGGGGTGCCATCGGTGCTCGCACCACTGAAAGCCAAGTACACAGAGAGCTTTCCTCCGGTTTGTCGTGTCCGGTGGGCTTCAAAAACGGTACTGACGGTAATGTGCGCATTGCAGTAGATGCCATCAAAGCGGCGTCACAGCCTCACCATTTCTTGTCGGTCACCAAGGGTGGGCATTCGGCCATTGTTTCCACGGTGGGTAACGAGGACTGCCACATCATCTTGCGTGGCGGCAGCAAAGCGCCCAACTACGATGCGGCCAGTGTCGAAGCTGCTAGCCAGACGCTTGAGAAAGCCGGCTTGCGACCGCGCATCATGGTCGACGCCAGCCATGCCAACAGCAACAAGGATTACACGCGTCAACCCGAGGTCTTGGCTGACGTCGCCGGGCAAATTGCACAGGGTGACAAGCGTATCTTCGGTGTCATGGTTGAAAGCCATTTGGTCGGCGGTCGTCAAGATCTCGTCGAAGGCCAGCCCCTGACTTACGGTCAAAGTATTACTGATGGCTGTATAGATTGGGAAACCTCCGTGGCCGTGCTCGAGAATCTGGCGCAGGCGGTTCGGGCTCGTCGTAAAGTGCTGGCGGGGCAGGCTGCCTAAGGTATAGGCTGGGCCTCTTCAGGAGACATACATGGACATGACGAGCCAGCATGCAAACCGGCCTTTACCCGATGCGTTTCTTGCGCAGATGCAGGCACGCTTCGGCGAGCGCTTTTCCGTAGCGTCCGCCGTGCGTGAGCATCATGGCACTGACGAGTCGCCGTACCCACCCATGCTGCCCGATGCGGTGGTTCAGGCCACCAGTATCGAAGACGTGCAGCTTGTTGCGCGCTTGTGCCATACCCATGCCGTGCCGCTCATTCCCTACGGCGCAGGGTCTTCCCTTGAAGGCCATATTTTGGCGGTGCGAGGGGGTGTCAGTCTTGACCTCAGCAATATGAATCGGGTGCTTGAGGTCAATGCTGCCGATATGACGGTGACGGTAGAGCCGGGCGTGACGCGTAAACAGCTTAACGAGCATATACGCGACACGGGTTTGTTCTTTCCCATAGATCCTGGGGCTGATGCGTCGTTGGGAGGCATGTGTGCCACACGAGCCTCTGGCACCAATGCCGTGCGCTACGGCACCATGCGCGAGAACGTGCGTGCCCTGAAGGTGGTAACGGCTGATGGCAGCGTGGTCAAGACGGGCACGCATGCTCGCAAGTCGTCGGCGGGTTACGACCTGACCAGCCTGTTCACAGGCAGTGAAGGTACGCTGGGCATTATCGTCGAGGCTACGGTCAAGCTCTACCCCCAGCCCGAGAGCATCAGTGCGGCTATCTGCAATTTTCCTGATCTGGAATCGGCAGTTCAAAGCGTCATCGAAATCATGCAGTTGGGTTTGCCTGTGGGGCGCGTAGAGTTCATGGACACCTGGGCGGTGCGTGCGACTAACGCCTATAGCAAGATGGATTTGGTCGAATCACCTTTGCTGCTGTTTGAATTCCACGGTAGTGCTGGTGGTGTTGATGAGCAGGCCGAAGCGGTGCGTGAGGTAACAGCCTCTAATGGTGGGATGGATTTTCAGTGGGCACGCCTCCCAGAAGAGCGCTCGCGCCTATGGGCTGCGCGTCATAATGCCTACTTCGCCGGTATCCAGTTGCGCCCCGGCTGTCGGGCGAGCACTACCGATGTATGTGTGCCGGTTTCCCAGTTGGCAAAGTGTGTTACCGAGACTGCAGACGATCTGGATGCGGCTAGCTTTCCCTACACCATTCTGGGGCACGTGGGAGACGGCAATTTTCACGTCATGATGTTGCTCGATCCAGACAGCAGCGAAGAGTGGGAAGAGTCCGAGCGCCTTAACCAACGTCTGGTTGAGCGTGCGTTGTCCATGCGCGGTACCTGTACAGGTGAGCACGGCATAGGGTTGCACAAAATGCGGTTCATGTTGGCCGAGCACGGCCCCGAGAGCCTGGCGCTGATGCATGCGCTCAAACACACCCTGGACCCGCGTGGCATATTGAATCCTGGCAAGATGCTGCCGCCCTTGGCATCTTGAGTAGTTAAGAAAAGGTAAGAAGGTTCATGCAGGCAAATTCCAAAGGTCGCGTCGTGGTGGGCATGTCAGGTGGCGTGGATTCCTCGGTATCGGCGTGGTTGCTCAAGCAACAAGGCTATGAAGTCATAGGCTTGTTCATGAAAAACTGGGAAGACGATGACGACTCCGAGTATTGCTCTAGTCGTCAAGATTGGCTGGATGCAGTCAGTGTGGCTGATTTGGTGGGCGTTGAAATCGAGGCAGTGAATTTCGCCGCTGAGTATAAAGAGCGGGTGTTTGCCGAGTTTTTGCGGGAATACCAGGCTGGACGTACGCCCAACCCCGACGTGCTATGTAATGCCGAGATCAAGTTCAAGGCGTTTCTGGATCATGCCATGTCTTTGGGGGCGGAACGCATCGCTACCGGTCATTATGCGCGTGTGCGTGAGGTGACCCAAGATGGGCAGCAGCGCTACCAGCTTTTGAAGGGGCTGGATGTGAGCAAAGACCAAAGCTACTTCCTGCACCGCTTGAATCAAGCTCAGCTGTCTCGCACTTTGTTCCCTCTGGGAGAACTGCCAAAAACGGAAGTTCGCCGCATCGCCCATGAACTTGGCCTGCCTAATGCCGCTAAAAAAGATTCCACCGGTATTTGTTTTATCGGCGAACGCCCATTTCGCGAGTTTTTGAACCGCTACCTGCCTTCGCAGCCTGGCCTCATTAAAACACCCGAAGGTAAGGTGTTGGGCAAGCATCACGGCCTGGCTTTTTATACCTTGGGCCAGCGCAAGGGCTTGGGAATCGGCGGCGTAAAGGGAAGTCAGCGCGACGACGGCACAGCAGACGCTTGGTACGTGGCACGCAAAAGTTTGGCCGACAACACGCTTTACGCGGTGCAAGGTCACGATCATCCGTGGCTGTTGCAACCGCGCTTGCAGGCACAGGATGCCAGTTGGGTGGCCGGAAAGCCTCCTCGCGCCGGACGCTACGGCGCCAAGACGCGCTATCGCCAGGCTGACGCAAGCTGCGTGTGTGAGTCGCAAGATAACGAGCGCTTCGAGCTGTTGTTCGAAGAGGCGCAGTGGGCGGTCACCCCTGGGCAATCGGCTGTACTGTATGACGGCGAAGTTTGCCTGGGGGGCGGTATCATCGTTTAAGCTGACCCAGCTTAGGCGGCGATATCGTGCTTACCCGGCGGCGTATTGCTTGGATCTTGGTCGTCGTCGTTGTCGACGATCAAGGGCGGCAAAGGCGCAAGCCCTAAGGCCAAACGTAGGCGCTGGCAGTCTGCATTCGGAGAACCATCACTTTCCCAAGATGGGAAATCCCGGCAGGGCGAGGGTCTCAACTCGTAGATGGCGCAATGTATACCCGGCTGACCCAATTCACCGCGTAAGGCTACGCAGCGTTGTCCGCCATATTCCGTGCCTTTCATACAGGCCCGCAGAGGCCCCGCTTGGCTGACCAGTTCGGGGGGTACCGTCCCACCTAGGTCTGCAACTTCACCGCAATAAAAAGAAACTCTGAAATGGGCGCAGCAGGCGCCGCAACTTAAGCACGGGCTATCGAGCAGGCTCTCGTTGGCAGCCCGGCGACGAAGGGTGATGGGGGTCATGAGGGCACAAAGTGCGGAAGAGGGGGAGGGTCCCCCGAAACGAGCTCGGGAGAGCTGAGGCGGATAAAAGAAGGCTTGGTTTTATGGCGGAGCCGTATTGGCGAACGAAGGTCTTTCCTGCAGCTTTTCGTGCAGTTTGGCCAGGTTGGAATACTGGGATCGCCAGTCGAGCTGAGGGTAGCGTAGGTCGAGATAACCCAGTGCACACCCCACGGCGATATCGGCCAGCGAAAAATTGACGCCCATGCAGAAAGCGTGACTGTTGAGGCCGTCGTTCATGAAAGTGAGAGCTCCCAAAACCTTGCCGTGCTGGCGAGCAATCCAGTCATCGCTACGGTGCTCGGGCTTGCGGATAGCCCTTTCAATATGGATGGCTACGGTGGCATCGGCCAAGCCGTCGGCGATGGCTTCCCAGCACTTGGTAGCGGTGCGGTCGCGACTGGTTTGAGGCAGTAGACGACTGACAGGTGAAAGCGTGTCCAGGTATTCCACGATGACACGCGAGTCGAACAGGCTGCCGCCGTCATCCGTGACCAGACAGGGTACTTTGCCCAAGGGGTTGTATTGCGGTACCTGGGTGCCGTCTGACCAGACATCGTCAAGAATCAGTTCGTATTCCAGTTTTTTTTCCGCCATGACCACACGCACTTTACGAACGAAAGGGCTGGTCAGGGAACCGAAAAGTTTCATGTCTGACTAGGCAAGTTACAGGTGGCCAAAGTATAGCAGGGAAGGTCCCAACAAAGCCGTCGTTTCCTGCACTGTTAAAATGGACGGTTTGCCCTTACTTCTATTGATTTTGCCATGAAGATTGCATCTGAACTTAGTTCCTTGAATGCCTTGTCGCCGCTGGATGGGCGCTATGCTTCGCGCACTCATTCCCTGCGTGGCCTGTTGTCCGAGGCCGGCTTCATGGCGCACCGCGTCGAAGTCGAGGTGGCGTGGCTGACGGGCTTGGCTGATGCCAAGCTCCCCGAATTGCAAGCTTTCTCGGCCCAGGCGCTGGAGCGCCTGAACGCCTTGGTCAGCAATTTCTCGGAAGCTGATGCTGCCCGCATCAAAGAAATTGAGCGCACGACGAATCATGATGTGAAGGCGGTTGAATACTGGATGAAAGAGCGTGTGGCGGATGACGCCGAACTGGCGCAGGCTGCCGAGTTCATCCACTTTGCTTGCACCTCTGAAGACATCAACAACACTTCTCACGCCTTGATGCTGACACGCACGCGCGAGCAAGTACTGCTGCCCACGCTGACGCGAGTTCACGAGACTATCCTGGCGCTTGCCCAGCAGTATGCCGATCAGCCGCTATTAGCGCGCACGCACGGTCAGCCAGCCAGCCCCACCACTATGGGCAAAGAATTCGCCAACGTTGCGGCGCGTTTGGCACTGGCCATAGAAGACATTCGCAAAGTGCAGCCGCTGGCCAAACTGAACGGCGCTACCGGCAACTACAACGCGCATTTGTCCGCTTATCCCGAAATCGACTGGCCCGCCTTCAGTGCGGGCGTGCTGGGACGTTTGGGCTTGACTCAAAATACTCACACCATACAGATCGAACCCCACGACTGGATGGCGGCCTTGTTCGACGCCGTGGCACGGGCCAACACCATTTTGCTGGACTTCAACCGTGACGTCTGGGGCTATATTGCTTTGGGCTACTTCAAGCAAAGGCTCAAAGAAGGCGAGGTAGGCTCTTCCACCATGCCACATAAGGTCAACCCCATCGATTTTGAAAACTCCGAAGGGAATATCGGCTTGGCCAATGCCATGTTGCGCCACCTGGCCGAAAAACTGCCCGTGTCGCGTTGGCAGCGCGACCTGACCGACTCTACCGTATTGCGCAATTTGGGCGTGGCATTCGGCTACTGCTTGGTAGCCTGGGACGCTTGCTTGAAGGGCTTGGGCAAGCTCGAGCTTAACGCTGCAGCCATCGATGCCGACATCGATGCATGCTGGGAAGTGTTGGCCGAGCCTGTGCAAACCGTTATGCGCCGCTACGGTCTACCCCAGCCTTACGAGCAGCTCAAGGCCCTGACACGCGGAAAAGGCATTACGCAAGAAGCTCTGCGGGAGTTCATTGCCCAGTTGGATCTGCCCGAAGACGTCAAACTTCGCCTGCAAGCCATGACGCCACGCACTTATATCGGTCTGGCGGCCGAGCTTGCTAGAAAAGCCTAAGAACGGGGGGCACAGGTAAAAAAATATGCCTGGCCCCTAAAATCGGCCAAAAAATAGTGTTAGAATTCCGGCGGGGCTTTAGCTCAGTTGGTAGAGCAGAAGACTCTTAATCTTTTGGTCGAGGGTTCGAGTCCCTCAGGCCCCACCAAAAAACTGTTGTAAATCAAAGATTTAAGCCGTCTCTTACGCGGCTTTTTTCTTTTGTGCTGCGCCTTGTGACGTAAATGTGACGTTCTCGGCGTGGTGAGCAAGATGAGATTGAGCCAGGTGCGCGTACTTTTGCACCATTACAGGTCCATCACAATGACCCGCACATTCTCCCTGCCCGGCAGACGCTTCAGGTAGCTGCGTAAACTCGTTTCTGAGCGGCCCCGCCTAGATATGAATATCTTGTGCACGTTTGACTTCCTGGACTACCAGTCCAGGGATTCCCAAGATAAAATCGATTGGGGACATCGGCATTGCTTCCATTAAACGTGTTCTTCGCAAAAACAAGTCTAATGAATGTCGAGCGTCCCCCTTTTATGAGGTAGAGCCTTGCTTTGTAGTGGCTGCTCCCGGCAATACGCTATCGGCATGGCTGGCGCTGCTCCTTTGCCGCTATCGGTAGAGAATATTTCAGCTGTGTTGTACGTCCACCCATCGCCGCTCCCCAGGGAAGATCTGGATACGTGCATCTTTGAGTGAGACGCAGAATTTATGCGCCCTAAGGATGAGAATCCTAAGCCGCAGAAGGATGTGGGAGCGGCGTGGGGCGAACTGGCGTGGCGCCACCCACAGTGCTGCTGATGACGGCGTGGGGGATAAGGTCGCCATCTTGAGTGCGGCTTGCAATGTATTTATCGAAGGGGCGGTTTTGATGGTGCTCATGGGATCAGAAGCCCAGTTGCTCCAAGGATATCCCCATGGCCGCTGCAATACGTTCTCGGGTCGCCTTTTTGGGCTTGGCGTCAGGCGCCTCCATTGCGGCGTAGCTGGGCTGCCGGATATCTAGGCGCCGGGCCATTTCGGTTTGGGTCAGCCCCAAGTGTTCGCGCCAAGCTCGAATCATGCTCCAGTCGTTCTTGACGCACAGGCGCATGACCTCGTGGGGAGTGGTGCCATCAGCCGGGATGCGACCGGAAGGCTTTTCCCCTTCGGTGAGTCGTAGGTATTCAT
The DNA here is from genome assembly GCF_020539505.1 of Mesopusillimonas faecipullorum. Taxonomy (GTDB): domain Bacteria; phylum Pseudomonadota; class Gammaproteobacteria; order Burkholderiales; family Burkholderiaceae_B; genus Mesopusillimonas; species Mesopusillimonas faecipullorum. The sequence goes on from NZ_JACDXW010000002.1 coordinate 115,981, forward strand.
CGTAGGGCAGCACGACGAATGCTGGCTTGCCGTTGGTTTCGAGAATTGTGTGGTTGATATCCATGACTGGCTCCTGCTCAGTAGGTTTGGTCGTCGCGCTTCTTGACCTGCTGAATCTCGATGATCCTGACTTCGGTGTCAGCGTCGAACAGGACTCGGTAATTTCCTACACGCATACGGTATCCGTACTCGTGATTGGTGAGGGCGATGACGTTCTTGGTGTCCGGGAAACTCTCCAGACCATCCACGGCGTTAACGATCGTGATCTGCTCTTTGCGGTCGATCTTGCGGAGTTGCTTTTTCGCCTTGTTTGACCAGTTAACCGCATACATGGGTTTCTCCCTTTTTATAGGTTAATTATAGCTTTAGCTATATTTAATGACAAGGGAAACCACCCTTCGTGGCGGCTGTCGACGTTGGTATGGAACAAGTAGCGGCCAACGTCTTAGCCGGACTTCGCGCAAACAGCCGTGCTGGCACGCTGGGTCTGTGATTTAGGTGAGTACTTACCAAGATCACATTGAGTACCGAGCGCGGCAATGAAAATCGCTTGATGGATGTTGCCATGGTCGAAGTCGCTGATGTCGTTCTGGTTCTTGTCCATATGATTCGAGGTAATTCGGTGCGAGCTATTTCTCTGCGTCGCGCCTCGAAGGCAGAATGGAGGCTTTATGAACAAGCGAAATAAGACGGATTGGGAAAGGGTGAAGGCCGATGCGAAAGCTGATAAGCCTGTCCCTTATGAACCTGAAACGGATCTGTATGACCCAAACGCCGAAAAGGCTGTTGAGCAATTCTGGGCTCAGGCAAAAGTAACCAGCCCTGGGCGCCCACGCGTTGCAGTCAAGCATCCCACGCTGAACATGCTATTGACCCTGATCTAATAGAGCATTTACGCTCTACGGGCAAGGGTTGACAAACCCGCGTGCCGCCGGTGTTTTTAACGCCGTTGTGGAGACTACCATGCACTGCATGTATCCCCGTGGCGTCCATGTGCGTCCGTATGTTCGTTATCGCTTTGAGCGATGGGAGCATGTCTGCGCACATTGTCGCTCTATGCCCGGACAGGGCCGTTTGTTCGATTAAGTAGTGCTAGGCCCTGGAGGGCATACCTCGGGGCCTTTGTATTTCAGCTTAGCACCAGCCTTCCTTTACCAGGTACCCTTGCGATTTTGCCAATATCTCCAGATTAGAGAGACTAGGTGAACCTAGCGACTCGTACATAATCATTGTCCTTAGATAGCAAGCAGTTTGGTCAATGTTATATCCCGCTTCTCTTGCCGCAGCAGGGAGTGTTCTGCGCCTGGGCCGGCACCCCACACGCCAGGCATGCGGTAGCCAGCCGGAGCGGGTTGGGGCAGGAAAAAAGCCGCTGTTTGAACTGCACCCCAAAAGTTAAACCCTGAACTAATACACCCAAGAAATAGGGCGAGTCACGCTCACCCCATTCAACTGCGGCCTTTACTGCTTCTGTTAGGCCACCGAGCAGCTACGCGATCAGTTGTTCGAGTCGCTTTCTCACCATATTGACCAGCTCTTTGTCGTCCAAATTATTAGCTCGCAAATCCATATCCTGGATCAAGTCGTCGCGAATGCTTGGGTCTTTTGCTATGGCTCGTTTCATTAGGGCTCGCAGCACCATGTCGTGGGCCAGGGTCATTGCAAGCAGAAAATCCTCTGCTGTTTTGCTATTTTTCATTTGTTTTTCCTAATGTGCTGAAGGTGGATTGCCAGCGCCTGCGTTGGCAGGCGCGAGTATGAGCTACTTAATGCCGATAAAGGGCACGGCACTGTTAGGAATGTTCTGAATTAGAAAAAGTATTTGCCAATGACCTTTGCCGCGTCGAAGTCGGTTTTCCCAAGCCAGGTGATGTCGCTCTTGATCAGATTCGGACCATCAAAGTTGTTTTGCAGAAATGCGCCCCCTGTAATTTGCTTGGCTTGTGGGCTGTACATCACCACGTAGCTCGCAGTAATGCAATCGTGGGGTTTGCAACCCCAATAAACGGTATAGGTTTTGCCATCTACCGTTTCGCTAGTGGGTGGTGCCGTAGTACCGAAGGACTCAAGCCACGACGCATTTGAGAGAAATGGCTCCATGACCCGCTTGAACTCGGCTGCCAAGGCCGGATCAGCTTGAGCGGCTTCATATAAATACAAACCGGTTTGCTGAGCATGGGTGCTGGGTGCAAAGAGGGTGAAGGGTAGCGCCAGGAGCGGGGCGGCAATGGTTTTGAACATGGTTTCTTCCCGGGGATGTTGCTTGACTTAAATCATAAGGGGCTAGCGCGCATAATGAAAGGGCACAACCGCATTGCATAACGATTGCACCCTGTTTCATGCTGATGCAAACAGGTGAGGCAAGGTGTTGATTCCGCTATATGCTGTACTTGTCCCAATGGCATAAGGATTGGACAATGAAAAGACGAGCTGTTGTGCTGGCGCTCTTGCTGGGCGGTATGGCTGCGCCATTGAGCGCGTTTGCGGGGCCTCCTCGACGACACGAAAGAAAAGGAAGGCCAGGCAAACATGATCATGCTGATCCAGCCCGTGATCGTCATCGGTCTATGAGTGATCGCCGCTGGGAGCGAGGCGATAGGCGTCGCGACGCCTACGCTGACCTTGTCTATGCGGGGATTACGGCCGCTTTGGCACGGCGGTACGCGCGCGATGCGGGGTTGCGGGGTTATGCCTCATTGCCACCTGGCATACGTAAGAACTTGGCACGGGGCAGGCCTTTGCCCCCTGGCCTGGCAAAAAGAAAACTGCCCCCGCGTTTGTTGGGTCGCCTGCCGCGCTATCCAGGTTATGAGTGGCGGGTTAGCGGCACAGACTTGTTGCTGATTTCAGCTACCAGCGTGGTGGTCGCTGACGTCCTGTACGACGTTTTTGACTGACGTTTGGGTCAGGGTTTAAGTAGCGCGGCGACTTCCGCCTTGGTAGCGGCGCGGGTGCGTTTTGTAATGGCAGTGCCGTCGTAAGTGTAGACATCGACCTTGTCGGCGTGTTGTGCACTAGGCGTAGTCAAGACTAGCTGAGAACCCTTGGCGGCAACCTTGATCTGCTTTGAGCAAGACCCTATGCGTGGCGAAATGCGGTAACCGGTGCGATCGAGAACCACCCACATGTAATGAACAGCGCATTGAGTTTCGCCGTCGCTGATGGCGATTAATGCGGCGTGGGCATCGTCTATCTGGTAGGCATAGGTAATATCGAGCCGCCCTTGAACGGCGGGCTGTAGTGGAGTGCCGTCCAGGTAAAGCCTGGAGTCGTAAAAGTATTCGCTGGTCTGTACGGATAAAGTACCGTGTGGGGTTTCGAAAGACAGCGAAGAAGGCGGATCGCGCCACTCGGCGTGGGCCCGCGGTTCAAGAACGGCCAAGCCAAGTAAAAACGTATACGAAATGGCCCGAAACAAGGACGCGAGGCGTTGATGCGGCGAGCGCTGCGCAGGAGCGCGAGTAGCGGCGGAAAGCACAGTGGCGTGATAAAGCAAGTGCTTGCTGATGAGCAAGTTTTTTGTTTGAGCCGGATAAATCTGACTCCTCAAGATTATCATGTTTTCAAGGGTAAAAATTGTATTTGGCTGTTCCCGCGCTCTAAGCGAACCATCTTGTATCTCTAAGGCTTAAAGCACTATGCCGGCTTAGGCCACAAGGGCGTTGCGCCGCGCTTTTATCCGTTGGTATTGTCCGATCTGGTGAGTCGCTAGCCAGCCTGTCAAGATGCGTATTCCCGGCTTGCATGCCGGGCAATGGGCGAGTTTGGCAGGAGACTCACGGGATGATGAAAAAAGTAGCTAGCACCTTGGGAATAATGGCATTGATGCTTTTGGCCGGTTGCGGTTCATGGTACCCCACAGCCATCGGTCTCGGTCCGGCGCAGCGTCCGACCCCAGCTGGGACAGCGTATTTCGATTTCTCATGGGAGCTCTCGGGAGACCGCCAAGCAGCACCGCTGCAGGTTTTCGATGATGGCCACCGTATGTGGATGCAGTTCTCACCGTATCAGGGTGAGCCTGCTCTGTGGCAGCCGGCACCTGAAGGCAAGATGTTGGCGCTTGCTTATCAGCGGCAAGGCCCCTACCTGGTAATAGAGCCTGTCCAAAATACAGTGCTAGTGCAAGCTCAGGGTCGGCAAGCTAAGGTTCAACGTCAGATGGCGGCAGAACCACCGTCCGAGGCGCCCCAGACGACAGCATCACAAGCTTCCCCGGCTGCACTGGCGCCAGATCAGCATCCGGCAGTGACACTCTCACCGGTAGAGCAGGATGTTTCCCCACTCATTGCTTTTTCCGTAGAGCGTGGGGACGGCCATATGCGTCGCACCCTGACGCGCTGGGCTGAGCAGGCCGGCTGGGTGTTTCAGGGCGAACATTGGAGCGTGGATGTGGACATTCCCGTTTCAGGCGATGCGGTCTTCGAACTTCCTTTCGAGCAGGCCGTACAGGCATTGCTCGCAGCAACGGAGTTGTCGGATAGGCCTTTGCAGCCTTGTTTCTATTCCAACAAAGTCGTTCGTGTCGTTGCCTTTGCGCAGGCTTGCGACCGCACGGCCAGCCCCGGGGAGCATGTATGAGCGGTCGACTGATAGCCTTGATACCTTTGTTATGGCTAGGAGGGTGCGCCTTGCTGGATATGAAACAGCAGGTAGACACTCAGGCAGCTCAAGCAAAACAAGAACTCCAACAAAGGCAGCAAGGGTTTCGTGCGGCTTTGAACGACGAGCACGCAAGGCGCGCCAGCCGCCATGTGGATCGTCCTTGGTTGGCGGGCAAGGCGCAGCCCCTTGCTCGCGAGCTTGTTCTTCCGCCCGCCTTGCGGGCAAATGTGCAAACGACCATGATTTTCTCTGAACCAGCAGCCGATCTTGAGCACATCGCACAGCGTATTACCCAGGCCACAGGCATCCCCGTGCAGGTCAAGCCTGATGCCACCTGGCCGCTGACTTGGTTTGGTCCCCGCATGGCGGCCCAAGGCGCGCAAGGCAGCAGCAATCAAGCCGGCGGTAGCTTGTCTGGGTGGATGCTTGAAGGTGGGCCGGCGCCTTTGGCACAACTGCTGGATAGACTTGCGGCGCGCCTTGGCGTGTCGTGGCGCTATGAAAATGAGCGCATAGAGTTTTATAGATTAGAGACACGGGTCTTCGAGTTGCCTTCCATGTTGCTTGATGCTCAGGCCGAGGCCGCCATGGGAAGCAGCGACGGGCAGACTGAGGGAGGTTTCAGCAGCGTTTCGCGTACCACGCTTAGCTCGGGGCAGGCGCCCTTGGTCGAAAGTCTGCGTCAGCGAGTTGAAGCATTCCTGACGCAGGCGGGGCAGGTTGTAGCCGTACAAGGCGCCAGTGCCAGCCTGGTGGTCACCGACACGCCAGAAGTCCTGCGTCGCGTTGCGCAGTATCTTGAACGCGAGAATCGCGTGTTGACTCGACGGGTGCGTATTCTTTTTGAAGAGCTGACGCTTGCGTTGGATGAGCGGGGTGAACTAGGCATAGATTGGCAAGGTGTTTTCACCCATGCGCGAGCCATGGCAGCCATGGGCTCTGGTGCGCCGGTCGAAAATGCCGTTGGCAGTGTCTCTGCGTTGATTGCTCAAGGGCCGTTCCAAGGCTCAGAGCTTTTACTTCAGGCGCTTGGAAGCTCAGGTAAGGTGGTGCGTCGACACGTTGTGCCTGTGCTGACCTTGAACCGCAGGCCGGTCACCCATGCGGTACGTACCACCTTTTCTTATATAGACGAGGTGCAGACGACCGCTGTCCGAGACGATGCCGCCTTGGCTTTGCCTGCTGTGTCCGTCAGCCAGAAACGGCAAACAGTGGGGACTTTAATTACCCTGGTTCCCGATGTGCGGGAAGATGGTCGTATCCTTATGTCGGTGGCGTACGACAGTACAACGGCCCAACCTCTGAAAACCATACGTTTTGGTGATCAAGAGCACCCGCTTCAGCTGCAACAGCTCACGGTAGAGGGCAACGGTACGGTACAACAACTGGCTTTGCAGCCTGGGCAGCCGCTGGTGATTGCAGGGTTCGACAAGGTTCAATCCAGCACCGAAGAAAGGCGCTTGAACCCTGGGGCGCCGCTGCTGTTAGGCGGGGGGGACACGGTGGCTCAGCAGCGTCTGACCACACTGATGGTGATCACGGCACAGGTGGAAGAGGGTTGAGCGGCTGTGGGCTCAGGGGGGTGTCGTAGTGGCAGACCAATTGGCGATCAGCGCACGTTCGTCATCGGTCATGTTGGTGATATTGCCCAAGGGCATATAGCCGTTAGCCACCACTTGTTTGATAAGAGCGGGGTTAAGCAGCAGCTGTGCTTCGGTTTCCAGGGTGATGCCTGCTGGCGCGGCAGCCATGCCCGCAAAGCTGGGTTTGGCTGCGTGGCATTCCACGCAACGTGCCTGCATGATGGCCATGACGTTCGCGGTCGTTGTTTGTTGGCTGGCTGCGTTGGCTTCGATGGCGGATAGGCTTGGGGAAGAGCTCGCCTCGTGGGGCTGAGTTGCGGGAGCGGCGATCCAGCCAACTGCAATAAGCAGCGCTACACCGGCTACGGGATAAGCCAGGGCATTACGACCGCTGTGCAACAGCACGAAGTATTGCCGGATCAGAGCGCCAGCAAAGATAAAGAGGCTCATGATGAGCCAGGCTTGCGGATGGGTATAGGTAAAGGAATAGTGGTTGCTCAGCATCAGCAGCACTACCGGCAGTGTGAAGTAGGTGTTGTGCACCGAGCGTTGCTTACCGCGTTTGCCATCCAGCGGGTTGGAAGCCTGACCATTTTTTAAAGCCGAGACCATACGACGCTGGCCGGGGATGATCCAGAAAAAAACGTTTGCTGACATGCACGTGGCCATGACGGCGCCGGTTAGCAGGAATGCGGCACGCCCCGGAAATAGCTGGCAACTCAGATAGGCTGTGATCACCATCATCAAGGCAACCGCCAGGCTGAGCAAGCCGTCGCGTTCCATATTAGGGCTTAGCCGGCGACAGAGCTGGTCATAAATGACCCATCCCGCAACCAGGAACAGCACCGCCAAAACCGCAGCTTGCCAACCCTGTAAGGCGGCTGCCCAGGCCCATTCGCTGCTGCGATTGACCAGGTAAAAGTCGGGGCGCGCCAAATACATGAACGAGAACAGGGCAAAGCCCGAGAGCCAGGTGGTGTAGGCTTTCCAGAACGACCAGTGCAGGTCATTGGGCAGTTCGGCCGGGCTGGTGAGGTATTTTTGATTATGGTAGAAACCGCCGCCGTGTACCGCCCACATTTCGCCAGCGACGCCGCGCTGCTTAGCTGCCGCCGGAGGGGGGCGCAAGCTGTTGTCCAGCATGACGAAATAGATGGACTCTCCTATCCAGGCGATGGCGGCAATGACATGAAGCCAGCGCAGCAGCAAATTGCCGTACTCGATAAGAAAAGCATGCATCAACTGCCCCGATAAGTGGAATAGGCCCATGGCGTGGCAACCAGCGGAACATGGTAGTTCTGGTCTGGGTGGGCGACGCCGAAACGCAATACAACTTCGTTCAGAAAGCGAGGCTCAGGCAAGGGTACGCCCAAGGCAGCGTAGTAGTCTCCCAGGGCAAAGCGCAGCTCGTACAGGCCGGCCACCATGTCGTCACCCTCAAGCAGCGGCGCATCGCAACGACCGTCGGCATTCGTACTGGTTTGCGCCAGGAGTAGGATGCGGTCACCCTCAATACGATACAGGCTTAGATGGACACCCTGGGCAGGCTTGCCGTTCAGGGTGTCCAGGACATGGGTGGAGATTTTTCCCATGGTTTGTCTCGCTGTGCGGCCGCTTTTTTTTGCCTGACTCGGGAAAGTCGCGCGGCATAGCGCTTTCCCCAATTGTTGACAATTTATGTTGACGATTCTGTTGCGGCCACCAATAATTGTCAATAGAAGATTTCCTTAATGACGAATGTTTGCCATGACCACCCAGTCTCTTGCGGGCTCCGCTATTTCTCACCCCGAAGCGCCCAGGCCCTCGTCCTTCCTCGAGGGTAGGGCCGGAGCTTCCGAGGTAGATCGGGTTCATGCCGAAATCTTTGATGCCATGATGGACGGTCGTCTAAAGCCGGGTGCCAAGCTGACGGAATCTGCGCTCTGCTCGATTTTTCTATGCTCCAGGGCCACCGTAAGAGGGGCATTGGCCCAGTTGGCTCACGACCGGCTGGTAGTGCTGCAAGCCAACCGTGGCGCTTTTGTCTGGCTGCCAACGCGTAAAGAAACGCAAGATGTATTCGAGGCGCGACGCGATCTTGAAAGCGTTTTGATAGACCGTTTGCTGAGCCTCGAAAATCTTGCCGACCTGCTACAGCCATTGCGTAAATTGGTTCAGCAAGAGCAGCAGGCTTTCGAGTCGGGCGACCGGCTTAGCTGGTTGCGTCTGTCACACGCTTTTCATGTGCGCTTGGCTCAGCTCACGGGCAACGAGGTATTGGCAGAAATGATGCATCTTCTTTGTGCACGCAGCACGCTGATCATCGCTTGCTACGACACGCCAGGCTCACATAGCTGCACCTATGGCGAACACCTCAATATTCTTGATCTGCTGGCCCAACATGATAGCGACGCGGTTCGTACAGCCATGCATCATCATTTGCAGTCCTGCGAGCATCGCTTAAGTCAGATCGAACAACCTGTTCTTGATCCCTGGGCTGCCTTCAGTGTCAAACCCGGTCAACAGGTGGCTCATGCAAGTTGATCCCTCGAACAATGAGGCTCGCCCTTCTTATCCTCGCGATCTCATAGGCTATGGCCGCACACCGCCTTACGCCAACTGGCCGGGCAAGGCGCGTTTGGCTGTCCAGTTCGTCCTCAACTACGAGGAAGGCGCGGAGAACTGCGTTCTGCATGGGGACCCGACTTCCGAACAATTTCTCTCCGAAATCGTGGGGGCGGCGGCCTATGCCGATAGACACCTTTCCATGGAATCTATTTACGAGTATGGCTCGCGCGTAGGGGTATGGCGTATCTTGCGCGAGTTCGAGCGCCGGAGGCTGCCGCTCACGCTTTTCGGCGTGGGTATGGCACTCGAACGTAACGCCGAAGTCGCCCATGCATGCATGGAGCAAGGGCATGAAATTGCAGCGCATGGTTATCGCTGGATTCATTATCAGGCGGTTTCAGAAGAGGTCGAACGTGCCCACATGCGCCAATGCATTCAAGCCTTCCAGGCCCTTACCGGCAGTCGCCCGCTGGGGTGGTACACCGGTCGTGACAGCCCGCGCACGCGCAGATTGTTGGTAGAGGAGGGTGGCTTTCTTTACGACTCCGATTACTACGGTGATGATCTTCCTTTCTGGACACTTGTGGAAACCTCCGATGGGGGCAAACACTCGCATCTGATAGTGCCGTATACCTTGGATACCAACGATATGCGGTTTGCTACGCCTCAAGGCTTCAATACCGGCGAGCATTTCTTTAATTATCTTAAAGATGCTTTCGATGTTCTCTACGCAGAAGGCGAAACGATACCGCGCATGCTGTCCGTGGGCTTGCACGCGCGCTTGATAGGGCGGCCGGCGCGCTTTGCCTCTTTGCAACGCTTTCTTGATTATGTTCAAGGTTATGAAAAGGTGTGGGTTTGCCGGCGCGTCGATATCGCGCGTCATTGGCGCGATACCCATCCCTACCTTGCGGGCAGCATGGCTTAGCGATAAGGCTGGAGACAAACATGATGGCACCCATTAGCTTAGATGCCTTGAACAAAATACCGCCACAAGACTTCGTGGAGGTACTGGGCGGGGTCTTTGAGCATTCTCCCTGGGTTGCACAGGGGGTGGTCGAACTGCGGCCCTTTCAAAGTGTGCAAGCTTTGCATCAGGCTATGGTTGCTTGCATTGCAGACGCAGGCCATAAAGCTCAGTTGAGTCTGATGCGCGCGCACCCAGAGTTGGCCGGCAAGGCTGCGGTCAAGGGCGAATTGACGGCTGACTCCGCCTCAGAACAGACTGGCGCGGGCTTGGATCAGTGCACGCCACAAGAGTTCGCCCACCTTACGGCGCTGAATCAGGCTTACAGAGAAAAATTTGGCTTCCCTTTCATTATTGCGGTGCGTGGTCTTGACCGCAGCCGCATTATTCAAGCGTTCGAGCGTCGCCTTAGCCGAGACTATGACGAGGAATTCGCCGAATGCCTGACGCAGATATACACCATAGGTGAACTACGCCTGCAGGCCATACTGACTACATAGCTTTACCGCTGGGCGCAGCCCAGAGACGGCTGTGCGGCGGATTGACCTTAAACCCACTTTGATACGGAGTGAAGCGTCATGGTTGCACCCCATTTGCCAGACGGCACTGTTTTGCAGTCGCCTGTTGTTGAACTGCCGGCGTTCGCCGCCCGTTATATCAATCTTGCTGCCGGCGATCTGGGGGCCAAGGTGCTCAAGTGCTCCGACGAATTTTTTGGCGAAGCGCGGCGTATGCTGGCTACGGGTGGTTCCGTTTTTATCGTTGGCAAGTTCGACGATCATGGCAAATGGGTGGATGGGTGGGAAACCCAGCGCCGCCGTCACGGAGGCCATGACTATGCCGTCGTTCAGTTAGCCTGGCCGGGCGTCATTAAAGGCATAGACATAGACACCAGCCACTTCACCGGCAACTATCCGCAAGCGGCGTCTCTGGAGGCCTGCTTTTGCGAAGGTGAGCCCGACGAGCATACGCAATGGGTCTCTTTACTGCCGGCCCAAGCCCTGTCGGCCAGTGCGCATCATTTCATTCCCTTAGACGATGCAAGGGTCTGGTCGCATGTGCGCTTGAATATCTACCCGGATGGCGGCGTGGCGCGGTTTCGTGTCTATGGTCAACCTGCATGCGATTGGCAAAGCATGAGCACGCAAACCTTGCACGAGGTGTCCTCCCTGCGCTTGGGTGGTCGTATCGTGGGTTATAGCGATGCCCACTTTGGCGTGCCGTCTCGTCTGCTGATGTCAGGAAGAGGTGTCAATATGGGCGATGGCTGGGAGACCCGTCGACGCCGTGAACCGGGATTCGACTGGTGCGTGATCGAGCTTGGTCACGCAGTGACGGTAGAAAAAATAGAAATCGATACGGCACACTTCAAGGGCAACTATCCGGCGCAAGTGTCGCTACAGGCAGCCCAGGTTTCCCCCAGCACGGATGCTTCCGTCATTACCCAGGCGATGTTTTGGCCAGAATTGATGCGCCCGCAAGCCACTCAAATGCACAAACAACACTTTTTCGAGGCTGAGCAGTTGCAGACCCTGGGGCCTGTCACGCATGTGCGTGTCAACATGTATCCCGATGGTGGTATCAGCCGTGTACGCATCTGGGGGCGGCTTGCGGGCGTATAGTAGGTAAAAAGAGTAGCGCCGGCCACCGACAAGTATAAGAAGCTCGGCGTTGCTCGCAAAGCGGCGTCAGGGCCGCAAGGAGACAAGACATGGCGATTCACAGTATTTCGCTGGAACCCTTGCAAAGGAGCGAGTTCGCGCCCTTTGGCGAGGTGATCGATTTGAACGCGGACTGGTTTGCCATCAACCAAGGGACGACGCGCCGCTATCATCGTTTGGGTGGCGTGCAGTTGCTGGGGCAGGGTGGGCAAGGCGTAATCAGCTTAGCAGTGGCCCAGCGTGCCGCCCAACCTATTGCAGTGCGTATGCTAGAGCGTCATCCGCTGGGCAGTCAGGCTTGGATACCGCGTGGGCTGTCTCCCTTTATCGTAGTGGTTGCGCCTGGTAATTCAGAGGGGTATCCCGACGAGTCGGGCCTTAGGGCTTTTTATGCTCGTGCAGATCAAGGCGTTAATTATTATGCGGGTGTCTGGCATCACCCTTTGCTCTGCTTGGTTGAGGGTGGGCAGTTCCTTATCGTTGACCGGGACGGCCCTGGGCCCAATTGCGATGAGGTGCCGCTGAGCATTACGCGATGGCTAAACCTCGATCTCAACTTCGATACTCTGGAAAAAGAGCTCCAGGAGGGCGAGCGATGAGCACCAGACAAGTCATCAGCTTCTATTTGAACGGTCATCTTCAGAAAGTGGAGCTTGAGGGCGCAACGCGGACTTTACTGCAGTACCTGCGCGAGCAACTGCACCTGACGGGCACCAAAGAGGGGTGTGCTGAAGGGGACTGTGGCGCGTGTACCGTATTAGAGGCGTCTCTGGGTCCTGAAGGCAATGTCAGTTTGCGGTCGGTAAATGCTTGTATACGGTTTTTGCCCACCTTTGACGGTAAGGCAATCTGGACGGTGGAAGGCATAGCCGGAGAGACCGGCTTGCACCCCGTGCAGCAAGCCATGATAGACCACCATGGATCACAATGCGGGTTCTGTACGCCGGGATTCGTCATGTCGCTTTATGCCATGTATCAAAACGGTCATCGACGCCCCGCGCGCGAAGAGGTGCTCGATCAGCTTTCAGGAAATTTGTGCCGGTGTACCGGTTACCGGCCTATTCTGGATGCGGCTCAACACCTGGCTGATTATCCCGAGCAGCAGCTGGATATCGAACAGCTACGCAAGCAGCTGATGCATCTGCGTGACGAAGCGGGCGATGCCGCGGTTCAGTGGCAGGGGGCGGCTCAACGCTACTTCGCACCGCGCAGCGCGGCTGAACTGGCCGCTTGTTACCTAGAGCAGCCCGACGCTATTTTGCTGGCCGGCGGGACAGACGTTGGTTTGTGGGTCACCAAGCAACTGAAACAGCTAGGCACCGTTATTTATCTTGGAGATGTTCAAGAGCTGCAAACTGTGGAAAAACGTGAAGGCCACTTGCATATAGGTGCCGGTGTGTCCTTGAACGACGGCTATCAAGCCCTGGTGAATGAGTATCCGGAACTTACCGAGCTGTGGAAGCGGTTTGCGTCAATGCCCATACGTAACTCGGGCACTTTGGTGGGTAATGTGGCCAATGGCTCGCCCATCGGCGACAGCGCACCGTTTCTTATCGCTTTAGGGGCTTCGGTCATACTGCGCCGGGGCGACAGTCGGCGCGAATTGCCACTGGACTCGCTTTATCTGGACTACCGCAAACAAGCTAGAGAAGCGGGCGAGTGGATAGAAACCTTGCGGGTGCCTTTGCGCAAGCCCGGTCTGCAACTGGCGACTTACAAGGTCTCCAAACGTCACGACCAAGATATTTCAGCCGTATGCAGTGCATATGCCCTGACTTTGGAAGCAGGCAAGGTGGTGAAGATTCGCATTGCTCACGGTGGCATGGCGGCGACTTCGCGGCGGGCGCTCCATGCCGAGCAAGCCTTGCTGGGCAAGGACTGGAGTGAAGCTCATGTTCATCAGGCCATGTTGGCCTTGGCGCAAGATTACGAGCCCATGAGCGACATGCGTGCCAGCAGCGGCTATCGCCTGAAAGCCGCCCAGAATCTGCTGTACCGCTTTTACCTGCAAAGTACGGGCGTCACGTCCACCCGCGTCTGAGGAGATCGCCATGTCCAAAAGCCCTCACAGCACCGTAGGCAGCAGCTTGCCTCACGAAAGCGCGCATCTGCATGTCACGGGTACCGCGCCCTATACCGACGATATTCCCGAGCAGCGTAATACGCTTCATGCGGCATTTGGTTTGTCCGAGCGCGCTCATGCGCGTATTGCCGCACTAGATCTTTCGGCTGTGCGCACAGCGCCCGGTGTCATGGCTGTCGCTACGCTGGATGACGTGCCGGGCGAAAAATACTTAGGCCCCTTTTTGCACGACGAACCCATCTTTGCCGATGGCGTCACTCAATATCTGGGCCAACCCTTGTTTGCGGTCGCCGCCCATACTCACGACCAGGCACGTTATGCCGCCAGATTGGCAAAGGTAATCTATGAAGACCTTGAGCCCATTCTGGACGTCACGCAGGGGGCGGCTCAGCAAGCCTATGTCCTGCCTCCGGTTCGAATGTCGCGTGGCGATTTGCCAGCGGCGCTGCTCAGTGCACCCCTGCGTCATCAAGGCGAGTTTTTTTGCGGTGGCCAAGAGCAGTTTTACCTGGAGGGGCAGGTTGCCTATGCCATCCCTGGCGAAAATCAGGAAATGCAAGTTTTTTGCTCTACCCAGCACCCAAGCGAAATGCAGGCCATGGTGTCGCACATGCTGGCGTTACCGGCCACTTGTGTACGGGTACAGTGTCGCCGCATGGGGGGCGGTTTCGGGGGTAAGGAAAGCCAATCATGGCCTTTTGCGACTGCCGCCGCGCTCTTGGCGTCTATGACTGGGCAAGCGGTAAAAATGCGCGCAGACCGCGACGATGATTTCATGATTACCGGCAAGCGCCATGATTTTTTTATGCGCTATGACGTGGCATATGAGCCTGATGGCCTGATTCGTGGTGTTGCTTTTGATCAGTGGGTGCGGTGTGGCTACTCAGCTGATCTTTCCGGCGCTGTCGCCGACCGGCAGGTATTTCATAGCGACAATGCCTACTACCTGGAAGCTGTAGACATACGCTCTTTGCGCATCAAAACCCATACTCAGTCCAATACGGCGTTTCGAGGCTTCGGTGGCCCACAGGGCATTTTATGCATAGAGTATGTCATCGATGACATCGCCCGCCGACTGGGGCTAGACCCCTTGGATGTGCGTCGCCGCAATTTCTATGGCAAAGAAGAGCGCAATGTCACGCCCTATCAGATGCGTCTGGAGGATAACGTTGTGCACGAACTGGTCGAGCAGTTGGAGGCGTCTTCACAGTATCGGCAGCGCCGTCGCGAGATTCAAGCCTTCAACGACGTCAATCCGGTGCTAAAAAAAGGCTTGGCCTTGGTGCCTGTAAAGTTTGGGATTTCGTTTACCGCGACTCATTTGAACCAGGCCGGCGCGCTAGTGCATGTGTATACCGATGGCTCGGTGCTGGTGAATCACGGCGGTACCGAAATGGGGCAGGGCCTGAATACCAAGGTTGCACAGGTGGTTGCCGAAGAGTTCGGTCTGCCTTTGGCAAGCATACGGGTTTCAGCCACCGATACGGCCAAGGTGGCAAACACCTCGGCGACGGCAGCCTCGACGGGTACCGATTTGAATGGCAAAGCGGCTCAAGACGCGGCACGCAAGGTTAAGCAGGCGCTGATTGCCTATGCGTCTGACCACTATGGCTGCGATGCGCAAGAGATATCGTTTCACGATGGCCAAGTATGTTTAGGCACTCTTGCCCCGATGAGTTTTGTGGATTTCGTGCGCCAAGCCTATATGGCTCGAATTCCTTTGTGGTCATCGGGCTTCTACCGCACACCCAAAATTCACTACGATATGGCGACCCTGACCGGAAGGCCGTTTTACTACTTCGTCTATGCTGCGGCTTGTGCCGAAGTCGTCATCGACACCTTGACGGGTGAAAACAGACTGCTACGTGCCGATATTCTGTATGACGCCGGTAGACCCATCAATCCGGCTGTCGACTTGGGGCAGATAGAGGGCGGGTTCATTCAGGGTGTGGGGTGGCTGACCACTGAAGAGCTTTGGTGGAATGATCAAGGCCGCTTGATGACTCACGCGCCCTCCACTTACAAGATTCCTTCGGTGTCGGATTGCCCTGCGGACTTGCGTGTGGCTTTCTTTGACAATGGCAACCGCGAAAACAACATCTATCAATCCAAAGCCATGGGTGAGCCGCCCTTGCCTTTGGCCATATCCGTCTTTCTAGCCTTGCGTGATGCAATCGCTGCGGTGGCACCTGAACATGAAGTCGTGCCATTGGATGCGCCGGCCACAGCAGAGCGGATTCTGAACACGCTGGATATGGTGGCTCCGCGCCGTTTGGGTCAGGGTTGGAGCTGGCGCTCCAGTACTTCTCCCCTTAGCAGTGCCATGTCGGAGTAGGTGGGTATGAGTCAGGTATTTGCTTCAGAGTCAGTGGTGCACGGCCTCATGCCTGAGTGGTTGCGTCACGCGCGTGCCGCTATTTTGGCAGGGCAGAATCCCGTCATGGTGACGGTTGTCTTGGCCCAAGGCTCCACCCCCCGCGAAGCGGGGGCCAGGCTCTGTGTGCATGCTGAGTACACCTGGGGCTCCATAGGCGGAGGTCATCTGGAGTGGGTGGCCATAGAGCAGGCCAGGGTGCTTTTGGCGCAGTCCTTGCCGCGCGCGCAATGGCGTCGCTATCCGCTTGGGTCCAGCCTGGGGCAATGTTGTGGCGGCGCGGTGACCCTGCTCTTTGAACCTTTGGATAGAAAAGACTTGGCATGGTTGGATGAGGCCATCAGCTTGGTGCGCAGCGGTGTAGCGGTAAGGCGCGACACGAGATTGGATGAAAGCGGTAGGGCGCTCACACAGATACAGGCACTCACTCAGCCAGACTCCGTGCAGTCCCGCACTCACTGGGATGCTCAATCCCAGCATTGGCAAGAAACCTTTTCTGCCAAAGCCTTGCCTGTGGTGGTTTGCGGTGCGGGACATATAGGCAAGGAGATCGTCAAGCTGCTGGGCAGGTTGCCGGTTGCCGTGCATTGGCTGGACGTGCGCGATACCGAGTGGCCTGTAGATTTACCAGCCAATGTGGTGTGCGTGCAGGGCGACGACCAGGATGTTCCCGACATGCCCGAAGAGGCAGCGTGGCTGATCATGACCCACGATCATGCGCTAGATCTGGCCATTGCCGAAGCAGTACTTCGGCATCAGGCTTTTGTATTCTTGGGCATGATAGGTTCCAAAACCAAAGCAGCCCGATTTCGCTCTCATCTTAGCCGCCGCTTGTCTGCCGAGCAGGCCGATCGCCTGACATGCCCCATAGGCATCGTTAACACCAGTAGCAAGCTCCCTGCTGTCATTGCGGTCTCCGTCGTCGCGCAGTTGTTGCCTATGCTGGATGGGGACTTGCCTGATTAAGAGCGGTCAGCCTACAGCACGGCACTACCGCGTTAGCTAAGACAGCCCTGAATGACGGAGGCCCGTGCATTGGGGCCGGCAGATGTGATCTCGATGCGGTGATTGGTGTTGATGCTGACGCTCTGCGTGACTCGCAAAGTACTGGATGCGGCAGACTGGAAAGAGCCGCTGAATGTACCGCTCAGCGAGACGTTTCCGGTAGCGTTCACACTTCCGCTACCGCCCACGCTACCCCCCACGTCTCCATGTACATCCAGATTGCCACCCGTTACTGTGACGTCATGGGCAGATAAAGATACGTATCGAAACGGCGTTGCAGGTGGTTGGCAGACAGGCGGCGCAACATGGGCGCCGTCAACCAGATTGGTGAAAACGCCTTGTACGGACGCACCGCTGCTGACAGACCATACGCCGCCGCTGCACACGGCCAACTGGTTTGCAGCGCTTGCTGCGAACACACGCGGTGTCAAGCACGGGGCACCGGGGGAGACCGTCGTGTTCAAGAGCAGACCGGCATCGGTCTGTACGACTCCTGCAACGCTTAGCTTGTCTTGTAGATGAACATGTCGGGTGTCGCCCATGCGCACAAACTGACCGAAGGGCGTGACCCCCAGGGTGGCGGCGACAACGGCGTGGCCAGGCATGTTAGAAAGCGGAAACCAAGCCTTGTTTGCATTGAACAGAGGGCCGGTGAACTGGCCCTCCAGCAAAGCATCGTGCCCCGCATAACCTTGAGTGGACAGCATGACTTGCCCCAGCAAAGCAGGGTTGTATTCGGCGCGAGAACCCTCGGGCGTGAGGCAAGAGGCTGCTGAGCGGCTGCTGGGCTGCGCGGAGACAGGGTGGCAGGTATAGACGTAGGACTGCAAATTGCAATCCGAGCCAGGGCAATCACCTTGCCGGACCAGCAGCCATTGAGCCCGCTCTCCCAGCGGCGTGAAGTCGGGTTGGCCGGCAGTCAGAAGGCCCTGTTGCTTAAGCACGGCCATGGTGCCATGCATCAGCTGAACGCCTCCCGCCCCTGACACCCAGTTGAGTGTTGGGGGCGGGGCATAGGTGCCGGGCGGGGCTGCCTGTATATCCACACCCTGCAGCCATGCTTCGTGACGTAGTTGGAAGGCTACCAAGGCGTCTCGGGCAGTCAGTAGGTAATGAGCTGTGGCCTCTGCCGCCGAATCGTGAAGGCGACGCGTCAGCTCTATGGAAGCCAGTATTGCCAGTAAGGTGGAAAGAGCGATGGCCACCATTACGCTGGCGAGTCCAAAACCATGCTGAAGCGAGCGATTGCCCACGATGCGGGTGGCCATCTTGCCTCCTGATGTCAACGAGCCGTGAAAACAAAGTCATTGTTTTCGCCATCGACGCAATGTTGCTGGGCATCGGCAGCGTTGTAGGGAGTGGTGGTGTTTTTGATGGCATTCCCATTAAGCGTCATTTCTTCGGAGGACGTAGACATGATGGAAGCCAAGGTAGGGCAGGCTTTGTCGTGCACGTCGGTTACCGTCAACGAATAAGCGCTGCCTAGGCCTGCGCCCGCCAGGTTGGCTGCAGCCAGAGATACGGTTCCGCTATTGCCGGTGCCTGTGCCCCCTAGCCGATGTGCCACGATATTGCCTGTGGTGCGCAAAGTCGTGGCTTCCCGTGTGGCAGGAGCAAGGTTGCTGGCGTTGCTGACGTTGGAGTAGGGTAGATTAGTGCCTGTTGTACCCATGGCGCGCATCCGTGCCATGAAACGCTGCAACTCGGCTGCCACATCGGGGGTGCGCCCTTCTATGACTATGCCGTTGATGGCGGGAATGCCGATGACAGCCAGCAGAATCATGATCATGACGGCGAGCATGAGGTTGACCAGCGCATCGCCGTGCTGACGATGGCGGCCCCTCGAAGAGGGGCGGGCCGCACGGCGTGGGTCTTGGCGACGGGCTTGGGTGACGAGGGGTTTTAAGGTTTGGGACATGTGAGCTCCGTTGAGAAAAGGGCTTCAGTAGGCGAGCAGCAGCGCAGCTCGCATTTCGTGAATGGCGGCGTAGTGCCACAGCATGGTGCCAAGCAAGAAAATCAGCGCGCAGCCGATCAGGGCCCAACGCGTTACTGCAGCTCGCTGCGCCACGGCAGCGGTCGCGTTGTGCTCCAGGCGCAGCCTTGTTTTCTGCAGGGCGGCGTCCATGCCGACGGCATCCACGAGATCTTCCAGATACCAGTAAGTCTGCTTGTCGAGTAGACCTGTATTGAAAATGCTTGCGCCCGCCCTGGCATCAGACAAGCGCAGCGCCATACGCAATACATGGTCTTTTAGCCACGGGGGTGCGTGCTCACACATCATGCTCAGAGCTTCGGCCAAGGAGTGATTGAGACCCGTTCTGGGCTTTAAAATGGCTGCCAATGTGACCAGAAAGCGGATGGCCTGCGTATCGCGGTAGAGCTGAAAACCGGGTACGTATTGATCAAAAAAGCCCCGCGCCTTGCCGTGCCACCGAGGCATTGCCCAGCGTAGCGCTGCCATGGCGCCTGCCATCAGTCCAATCAGGGGCCACAGCCATACGCTTAGCCAATCGGCAAAGCCTACCAAGCGTCGGGTGGCTGCACCTTGATACATAGGGTCGACTTGAGCAAACGACGACAATAGCGTTGGCACGGTAAATGCGCTGATGGCAAACATCATCGCCAGGCATACGCAAACAGCGAAGTAAGCCATGGACAGGGTGCTGAGCAAAATCCCCTTGATCTTCAAGTCCAGCCTTAGCAGGGCGGCAAGCTCACGAAAGCCTCCGATCACAGCAGAACCGCCCAGACGCTGCATCATGCGTATCAACGCTAGCTCGCGTTCAGGCAGTGTCCCCGTGAATGCCATCCCCAGCTCACCATATTCTTCTACTTGGTGAGCCCAGTGCAGGCTTAACTGCCCTCGAACGGTGCCCGCGCCATAGCGATGCGCGTCATTGGCCAGTATTTGCTTGATGGTGTTGCGTCCCTGGGTGGCTTCCAGTATGTCTGCCAGGTAGTCGTAGTAAGCCTCTCGTTGGGAGCCTCGGAAGCGGAGCGCCGCCCACCTAAGGGGCAAGCCAAGTTTTGGGGGCGCCATCATATCGGCCTCGCTGTCAGCGATTCAACGGTTTCAAATGCCATGAAGCGAGGTTCGATGTCCCGTGGGTCCAGTTCGCCATGCAGCATCTTGTGAACGGCACACTGCATGGCGGTTTTGCCAGCCATGTCAGCGCTGAAGGGATCTCCGTCCGAACGGCTGCGATACCGCTTCGCCAAGCCTTGAACGTCGTGTCTGCATACCAGGGCCAGCGCCTCGGCATCGTGCCCCAACTCATAAAGCTCGGCGACAGCGGTTCTGCCGGCGTAGCCGTAGATCTCCGGGAGTTCCTTGAGGCGACATTGCGCGCAACCCTGTGAGTTACGTACACGAACCTTATTCAGGTCTGAGTACAAGCGCCGCAGTCGTTCTATATAGTTTGCCCAGTGGGTGGCATCACGGGTGCGGCCCAATGCATCTGGGGCGCCATACATTAATACGCTGAGCGGCAAGGAGCAGGCGGTGCAAAGCTTGGGGAGCAAGGCTTGATAGGCAAGCAGTTTGAGCATTCCCGGAGAAGCCAGCACCTCGACTGGAACCTGCACTTGGGGCGAAGCCAGGCGCGATGGGATGGCGCAGACGCTGCTGACGTGCACGGTGGTGTACAGATTGGTGCCGGATTCCACGATATCCAGGAAAGCGCGACCGGTCTCGGTGTCTCGTATTTCTCCGAGCAGCACGTCGGAGACGGCTGCGCGCTTGAGCATCATCAGCTTGGCGCGAAAGCTGCTGGCCTCTTCGCTGCCATCGAAGCTGCGCACAATGCTGGCTTGCAGTGCGTTTGTAATAACACGCTCGACCGGATCTTCAATTGTCATGATTTTGCGTGTGTTGGGCAGGCTGCCGAGTAGCCGAGCAAGCGAAGTGGATTTACCTGAACCGACAACACCGCCAAAAACGATGGCGCCGCCTTCGGAAAGCATGGCGCGTTCCAACATGGCCACCTGACTTGGGAGGTATCCCAGGGCCTCCAGGTTTGCGTTGGGCTCGTCTTGAGCCAGGCTAAGCAGCCGCAAAGTGACCGAAGGCCCTTTATCTGCAACAAACTGGCCCCAGCGCAGCATGTAAGGTTTTGCATCCACAACGTCGTACAGCCTGCATTGAGACTCGCTTCTGGCGTCGAAAACCGACTCTCGTCCGCCGTATCCGTCTTGCCAAGCCACACGAACGATTTCCAGCAAGCGTTCGGTGGGCATGCGCAGATGCGCGGGAGCGACGTAATGGCCATCTACGTGGGCCATGACCTGGGACTCGGCGGCATCGAAGTCTATGTTCAGGTGCACGTCGCTGCAGCCCTTGCGCACAGCCCAGGCGATGATGTCGCGAAAGGCGCGGCTGGTGTCCGAACGGTCGTAACCTTGTTCGCGTCCGCTGAGTTTCAAGTGACTGCCATCTACGCGTTCTCGCACCAGCGTGAGCAGCAAGATGCCAGAGAGCAATCGCGTCGGTACTGCACGGCCTTGGTTATGCGCCTTGGCGGCCTCGCATACGCTGGCATGTACGTCGGTGCCCTCTCTGTCGCAAGAGCAGAACACGGCGATGCTGCCGTCTGCCAATTCAGCCGGGCAAGCCTGTGCAGCGATGCTGCGGCCCACCCATTCGATACGCAAACGCAAAAAAGCGGGTTGCATAAGGCTTAGTTCGGCCAGGGTGGCGATGACGGTGTTGGCATCTGCTTGCGCAGTGGCGTTTAATAGTTCGGAAAAGGCCGTGCGATGATTCAAGGCGCACTCCCTGCCTGGGCGGCGCACAACCGCATGGCGCTGCTGTCGCTCTCCAGGTCTATGCAAGGGGGCGCCAGCCGCTTCAGGCGCCAGGGTGTGCTCATGTCGTTAAGGGCTTGAGCGCGACCGTTGACATACAGTGTCTCGTGGCCGTCGATGAGCACTTCAGCATGAAGGCGGTTTCCCACTCCATATATAGAGGTAAGAACAGGCAGCTTGGCCGGTGGATCTGCGTCATGAACGGACGTGAGCGGTATGGCGCCTAGACCGGCCTCTTGCGGGCCTGCGCCGGCCTGTTGTTCAAGATATCTCTGACGCTCAGCCGCCAGTGCACGGCGAGCATCCAACATCAAGAGTTCTGACACTGCCTGAGCGGGTGGTGGGGGAGGCAGTGCAGGCAAGGAGGCCCAGCCCACGCTGTGGAG
The DNA here is from genome assembly GCF_020539505.1 of Mesopusillimonas faecipullorum. GTDB lineage: Bacteria > Pseudomonadota > Gammaproteobacteria > Burkholderiales > Burkholderiaceae_B > Mesopusillimonas > Mesopusillimonas faecipullorum. The sequence continues at coordinate 137,995 of NZ_JACDXW010000002.1, forward strand.
CAGGCTGAGCAGGGCTCCAGCCCAGAGCCATGGCAGCTTATTTCGCATGGATTTTTCCTGTAAGCGTTACGGTTAATGCGCTGTTGTCCAGGCCCGCCGCAGCAATAGGCAGGCGCCGTATCTGCAGCCTGTCCAGGAGCGTTCCATCGGGAAGGGACAAAAGGTAGAGTGAGCGCATAGGCCCGTTTAAAACCAGTGTTCTGGCAGTCGGTATCCGAAGCTCGGAGTCGACTGGAAATGGAATGGCAACCGCAGTCCCGTCTGGCCTGATTTGGGTGGGAGGCGCGAGCGCGACCTCTTGGGGATGGCCCACGGCAAGATCTGTCAACGCCGGTGCAAGTCTTTGCAAACCTGATAGCCACGACAGGGCGACGTCCGCGTTGGCGGGAAGGTGTTCCCAGTTCAGCGCAGTAGCAGGGGAGGGCTGGCTCAGTGGCAGTTGAGCGACGGCATTTTGCAAGTCTGGCCAATGCAAGGACCAAGGTTCAGGCAGCGCTTCGCGTAACTCAAGGTTGGTGCCCAAATGCCCTCGACGGTATCGCGCTGAGCAGCGCCATTGTGTGGGGTGACAATCGACTTCCACCAGCTCCCATCTGCCCGCCGTCAGGGGAATCTTTTCTACCTCGTGCAGCAGCGTTTGTAGAACTTGCCCCCCGTGGTTGGGCATTTGGCTGGCCCATGTATGAATGGCAGCCTGCCAACTGTTGCTGGGGTCAACGGAGAGCGTGGTTTGCGCCAGGGCACTTTTTTTGAGTTTTTGAGACGATTGATACCAACTGCGGCTGTAGTCCGTGGCAGCCCATGCCAAAATTGCGGCCAAGATGCCCCAGATCGGTAGAGGAATTTGTGCATAGGTGCGGGTAGTGCGCTTGAGTTGGGTGGAAGCGTCGAGCTGGCCGGCCAAAGCTGTGGGAGGAAGCTGCTGGTCGCCGTCCTGGTCGCCATAAACGATCAGACCTTTATGTTTTTCCTGTAAGTGGGCCAAGTAGGCCTGCGCTTGCTGATCGGAATCGTGGATGACGTCGGAACCCACCATGACGACGCCGTCGTAGGCGGCCGCTACCCAGACGCCACTGGGCATTTTCATGCGCAGGGCCACAGGGCCGCGTGCGCAGGAACGAGCAAACATGGCGGCTGCGGAATACAGTTGTATGCGGCGCCTGGGTAGCTCCGAACGTTTTTTTACATGCAGCAAACCCACCACGGTGCTTCGTGCCCCGCCGCGCGTATAGGCGGCAGCTTTTGCGCGGGAGGCAATTTTTGCAGCAACGGCTTCTGGATCATTGCCCAAGGTGGAATGCCAGGTCAGTCCGAACGCCAATGCCCGATTACCGCCAGGCTGCATCTCTATCAGGTATTTCATGCGGTCTGTACCGTTTAACAGGTGTAGAGAGTGTCGTTGAGCGGTGCTGGGTAGGGAACGTACCCAGTTGACCGAGAGAAGCGGTGAGTACAGCTATTGATAGTGGTGCGTGTGATCGTTCCGTAACCTGTGTCGCTGCCACCAAAGCTCACGGTATTGCCAGAGACCTGGCATTGATTCATCTGGCTCTGCTTATACGTATCGCTATATACGCGGCCTTCTGCGGGGTAAGCGCTGACCATAGGGTGAGGCCCGGCTTCGTAGGCGCTCAAAGCGGCATAGCACCAGAGGGTTCCTGAAGCCTTGTGCAACATCAGATAGACGTAATAAGTACTGCCGCCGCCAAACGCAGTGCCATGGCCGTAGGTGACCGGCAGGCTTTGCGCGATGTCACTATGGACGTCTGCGGTGGGTGCCCAAGGCGGCTGGCAAGCGCTGGTGTCCCAAGGCCCGTAGTTCCAGGGGCCGTTGGAGATCTGGCCGTTGGCTTGAGCGACGTACTGATACCGAAAATTTGAGCGAGTTTGCTGGCCCAGGCTGCCCGCGGGACACGCCTGACTTTCCTTACCCTGTTCGATTTGGGTTCGACGACAACCCCCATATTGAGTGTTCCATACGTAACCCGGCCAACAAGCCGCGCCGACTTGGTCGGCCGATAAGTTCATCTGTAGATTGCTGCTAAGTTGTATGTGGGCGGTGCTGGAAGCCAGAGCTTGGGCTCCCAGAGCTGCAGGTAGCAGGAAAAACAGAGCGAACATAGGGTCTCCTGGCAAAGGATGGTCCCCGTCACTGCGGTTTAAGGCAGGACTGGTTGGATATGGTTGTTTGATGCTTGGGTGGTCGCAAAACCCCAGGTTTTGTGAAAACGCCCCATTAGGGGACTCTCGCCTTGGAAACTGGCCGAGCAGGTGGCGTTGTAAGGTAGGGCGGCGATGGGTTGCAGGAAAACCCAGTTGGCAGGAATGATTCCGTGTGCGTCGGACTGCGATGTGATCAGCCGTGAGGGTACATCGACGCCGGCGCAATTCAGCGTAAAGGTCTGGGTGCTGATGGTTTGCCCAGGGTTGACGGCGACGCTGATGGCATACCCCAGAGTTTGCAAGTCTGGAGCTGGGTTAGGCGCTTCTACGTAACTGACCGGCAAGTTGCTGGCACCGTCGTAGGGCCACACCCAAAAGCCGGCCTCGTGGGTTTTTGGGTTTGCAGGCTGAGCATAATTGATGACGGTTACCGGCCTTTGTGCCGAAATCACGTCTGAGAAATAAGTGGCGATGCCTATGCCTACCTCTGTCGTGCCTGGGCTGAGCAAGCCTATCCTGTGATAAATCGTGCTGAGCAGGCCCTGAACAGGCTCGCGGTGAAAACCCATGACTTCGCCCAAAACAGGCCCTGGGTGATGGATGAGGCGATCCAAGAGCCGTGCGCCGGTAAAACCCGGCTTGCCGGGCGTCTGCTCATGCCGTTCAGCGTCCCCGTTCAAGTGAACGTAGTGAGCATGACCTTGCGCCGCCAAATCAAGTTGTGGATTCCTTTGAAGCGGTGTCAGGCCGGTGCGAGTACGCGCGTGGTTGATGGCTTGGAGAACCGTAGCTTGTTCTTCCGTGTAAGCCGGCATTTCCGTTGGCTGATCCACGGGAAGATTGGCATTGGGAGGGGGGAATTCATCGGCTGCGCTGCGACTGTTTTCGCCTGAGCCACCGCAGGCAGCAAGAAGGCTGGACAGCACAACGCAAGCGAACCGGTACGGGCTATCGCTCATCTGGGGTTCCTTTTGGGGATTGAGTTTGAGGCGATTATGAGTGAGCGCGGGCGAGCCCGGTAGTGTGGCTAACCGCATTGTGAGAAGCCGCAATGCGGGCGGGGAATGTTCTAGGTGTCGTCTACACTCTATAATCAACGGTTACCCATTCAAACGTGCGTAGATTTTCGCAATGAAGACTTCCGAGATTCGCCAGAAATTCCTTTCCTTCTTCGAGGGTAAGGGGCACACCGTCGTGCCGTCGTCGTCGTTGATTCCCGGCAACGACCCCACGTTGCTGTTCACCAATGCCGGCATGGTGCAGTTCAAGGATGTCTTTACTGGCAAAGAGAACCGGCCTTATCACCGGGCCACCAGCTCCCAGCGCTGCGTTCGTGCCGGCGGCAAGCACAACGACCTTGAAAACGTGGGCTATACGGCGCGTCACCATACGTTCTTTGAAATGCTCGGCAACTTCAGTTTTGGCGACTATTTCAAGCGCGATGCGATCCTGTTTTCCTGGGAATTGCTGACCGGCGTTTACCAGCTGCCTGCCGACAAACTCTGGGTCACTGTCTATCAGGAAGATGACGAGGCCTATGGCATATGGCGTGACGAAGTCGGCGTGCCAGTCGAGCGCATCATCCGCATCGGTGACAATAAGGGCGCGCGTTACGCCTCCGATAACTTCTGGCAAATGGCAGACACAGGTCCGTGCGGCCCGTGTTCCGAAATTTTCTACGACCATGGTCCAGATGTTTGGGGCGGGCCTCCAGGCTCCCCCGAAGAAGATGGCGATCGCTACATCGAGATCTGGAATCTGGTGTTCATGCAGTTCGATCGCGATGCCCAAGGCGTCATGCATCCACTGCCTAAGCCCTGTGTCGATACCGGCATGGGCCTTGAGCGCATTGCGGCGGTTCTGCAGCATGTGCACTCCAACTACGAAATCGATCTTTTCCAGGCCCTCATTGCGGCGGCTGCGCGTGAAACCGGTACCAGCGATCTCTCCCACAATTCGCTCAAGGTTATTGCCGACCACATCCGTGCTTGCAGTTTCCTGATTGTGGATGGTGTGATTCCCGGCAACGAAGGCCGAGGCTATGTGTTGCGCCGTATCATTCGTCGTGCCTTGCGCCACGGCCATAAGCTGGGTCAGAAAAAGCCGTTTTTCCATCGTATGGTGGCCGATCTGATAGCGCAGATGGGCCAGGCCTACCCAGAGTTGGCCGCGAATCAGTCGCGTATCGAACAGGTATTGCGTCAAGAAGAAGAGCGTTTCGGTGAAACCCTGGAAAACGGGCTTCGCATCCTCGAGGCCGCGCTGGCCGAGTTGCCCGCCCAAGGTCAACTAGATGGCCAAACGGCTTTCACGCTTTACGACACCTATGGCTTTCCTGTCGATCTCACGGCAGACATCTGTCGTGAGCGCGAGGTGGGTGTCGATATGGAAGGTTTCGAACAAGCCATGACGCGCCAGCGCGAGCAAGCGCGTGCTGCCGGCAAGTTCAAGGCTGCCCAGGATTTGTCTTACCAAGGGGTGGATACCCGTTTCGACGGCTACGAGCACCTAGAGGGTCAAGGCACGATTACCGCCTTGTACGTCGACGGCTCACCGGTGCAGAGCGTGCAGTCCGGTCAGGATGCCATCGTTGTACTTGACGCCACACCTTTCTATGCGGAGTCCGGCGGCCAAGTCGGAGACATGGGCTTGCTGGCGAACGCTCAAGCGCGCTTTCTTGTTGCTGACACGCAAAAAATTCAGGCGCAGGTTTTTGGGCATCACGGCAAGCTGGAGCAAGGCACGCTGGCCGTCGGCGACAAAGTGCAGGCTCAGGTTGACGTGCAGCGCCGTTCGCGTACTTTGCGCAATCACTCGGCCACCCACCTGATGCATAAGGCTTTGCGTGAGGTGCTGGGCTCTCATGTGCAGCAACGTGGCTCGCTGGTCGACCCCGATAAAACGCGTTTCGACTTCGCTCATGATTCGGCCATGACGCCTGAACAAATCCGCCAGGTTGAAGCCATCGTCAATGAGCAGGTGCTGCTCAACCAAGACGTGCATTCCAGTTTGATGTCCTACGACGAGGCGGTGCAAGGCGGGGCGGTAGCCTTGTTCGGAGAAAAATACGGCGACGAGGTTCGCGTACTCGACATCGGCTTTTCGCGCGAGCTCTGTGGCGGAACCCACGTTAGCCGTACGGGTGATATTGGTTTGTTCAAGATAGTTTCCGAAGGCGGGGTAGCCGCCGGAGTTCGTCGTGTCGAGGCGCTTACCGGCGACAATGCGCTGGCATGGGTGCAACAGAACGTCGACACCCTACAGCAGGCTGCCGGCTTGCTTAAAGCACAGCCTGCCAACCTGATTGAGCGCCTTACGCAATTACAAGTGCAAGCACGCCAACTCGAGCGTGAGCTTGAACAGGCCAAGAGCAAGCTGTCGGCTTCTGCCGGCAATGATCTTGCGGGCCAGGCGCAAACTTTGCAAGGCGACGTCAAATTACTGGTCAGTCAGCTGTCTGGTGTTGATCCTAAAGCCTTGCGCGGTATGGTTGATCAGCTCAAGAACAAGTTGCAGTCTGCTATTGTACTTTTGGCTGCTGCCGATGAAGGCAAGATCAGTTTGGTGGCGGGCGTAAGCTCCGATCTCGTGGGGCGCGTCAAGGCTGGTGATCTGGTGGGCCAAGTGGCTAGCCAAGTGGGTGGCAAGGGCGGTGGCCGGCCTGATATGGCCATGGGTGGCGGCAGTGATGTTGCTGCCTTACCGCAGGCGCTCGAACAAGTACGCGGCTGGGTTGAGCAGAAACTCGGAGGTTGAGGGCGGATGACGTCGGAAAACACTCAGGCTGATCAGATACATGTAGATCTGGAAGTGGATGCCAGCGGGCTGAAGTGCCCTCTGCCTATCTTGCGTGCCAAGAAAGCATTGGCTCAGCTGCAAAGCGGGCAAGTGCTTAAAGTGATCACCACAGATACGCATGCCGTTCGAGACTTCCAAGCCTTCTCTCGCCAGACGGGCAATGCTTTGTTGGCGCAACACGAGCTTGGTGAGCAAGTCGTGCATCTTTTGTCGCGCCGATAAGCGGTTGGCGCTTGCTCATCGAAGACTGGGGCCTTAAGGGCCAATAGCAGGGTATGGCCTTGGTTTGCGAAAGGGGCCATAAAATGCTAGAATCTAATGCTTTATTTTTACTAACATTTTCAAGGGATTACCTATGGTGGTGATTCGTTTTGCCCGCGGCGGCTCGAAAAAGCGCCCGTTTTATAGTCTTGTTGCTGCCGATTCGCGCAATCGCCGCGATGGCCGCTTCATTGAGCGCGTGGGTTTTTACAATCCTGTTGCGCCTGAAGGCCAAGAAAATATGCGCATCGCACTGGATCGCATCAAGTACTGGACAGACAACGGCGCCCAGCTGTCGCCTTCCGTTGCTCGCCTGGTCAAGGAATACTCGGCTAAAGTTGCCGCTTAAACCTTCCAATATGATGATTGCGGCATGAGCGCGCCTGATTCCACCCCGGATGACTTGGTCGAGCTTGGCCGCATCGTTTCTGCTTTTGGCGTGCGCGGCTGGGTTAAGCTCAAGCCGCATTCGACTCAGCCCGACGTGCTTTTGCGAACTCGGCGTTGGTGGCTGGCGCCGCCTGTCGCGCCGGCAGCTTCAGCTCGTCCCGCTTCTTGGCAAGCCCTAGAAGTACTCTCCAGTCGCATCCATTCAGATCACGTGATTGCTCAATTTCGTGGGATAGATGAGCGCGATGCCTCTGAAGCCCTCAAGGGTTATTCGGTGTGGGTCAGTCGGGCGCAGTTTCCCGCTGCTGATCAAGAAGAGTATTACTGGGTAGACCTTATCGGCTGCGAGCTGTACGGTCAACAAGACGGCCAGCCCGAGCTCATGGGTGTGGTGCGCGAAGTCTCGGATAACGGCGCGCATGCAGTATTGCATGTCGAGCAAGTTGTCTCCAGCGAGGCTTTGGGCGAGGGGGTTAAGCCAAGCAAACCTAAGTTGACGCTGGTTCCGTTCGTGCAAGCGCACGTGCGCAGCGTTGACCTTGCCGCTCGACGCATCGATACCGATTGGCCTGCGGATTTCTAATCTGCGCTTTCGCACCCAGGTTTTTGGGGCATCTCCGCCCGTCCTTACCAGTTCCTCGGGAACCTGATTATGCGTTATGACGCCATTACCTTGTTTCCTGATATGTTCGACGCCCTCAGTGCGCATGGCGTAACGGGTCGTGCGCATCAGATGGGCTTGTGGCGTCTGAAATGCTGGAATCCACGTGATTTCACGCATGACGTGCACAGAACTGTGGACGATCGCCCTTATGGCGGTGGCCCGGGTATGGTGATGATGGCCGGCCCGCTTGAGAAAGCAGTGCGGGCTGCCCAGCAGGATAGGGGTGACGATGCGCCCGTGGTGCTTTTGAGTCCAACGGGGCAAGGGTTCAACCAAGGCCTGGCGCAAGAGTGGGCCGCTGGGTCGGGCGCCATTCTGGTTTGCGGTCGTTACGAAGGCGTGGATCAGCGTTTTATTAAACGCTGCGTGACGCATGAGGTTTCGCTGGGCGACTTTGTTTTGTCTGGCGGCGAACTGCCCGCCATGGTGATGATGGATAGTGTCGTGCGCCTGCTTCCGGGTGCCTTGAATGATGCTGAATCTGCCCGCCAAGACTCCTTTAATGCTGCGCTGACCGGCTTGCTGGATAGCCCGCATTACACGCGCCCGGAAATCTATGAAAATGAAGCGGTTCCGGCTGAATTGCTAAGTGGGCATCATGCTCGCATTGCCCGTTGGCGTCGTGATCAGTCTTTGGCTCTGACGCTGGGGCGTCGTCCTGATCTGCTGGAGCGCGCGCGCGAGCAGGGCTTGCTTAGCAAGCACGATGAGGCTTTTTTGGCGGGTTTGAGCCAAACTGAACGATAGGCCTGTATAGGGGCGGCTGGCTCATGAATGAGCCAGCCTCGCACTCAGCGTATCAGCTTCGTTTTGATAAACGAGCCAATTGCTCTCTGACTTTCTCCAGCGTTTGGCCGAACTGTGCCACACGCTCTTTTTCCTGCGCGACGACTGTAGCCGGGGCGCGCTCGACAAAACTGGCGTTTGACAGCTTGGCTTGCGCTTTGGTGATTTCGCCCTCCAGGCGAGCGACTTCTTTTTCAAGGCGTGCAGTTTCAGCCGCGACGTCGATTTCGACATGCAGCATCAACTCGGTGGTGTCTACCACCTGTACTGGCGCGCCTTCGTCGGGTAGTTGGTCGACCACCTTGACTTCGGATAGCTTGGCCAGGGCCATCAAATAAGCTTGATTGCGCCCGAGCACCTGGGCATCGCCACGGGCAATCAGCGGCACGCGTTGGGCGGGGGAAATGTTCATTTCGCCGCGCAGGGCGCGTACGGCATCAACCTGGGCCTTGAGCTGGGCGATTTGCTGCTCTGATTGAGTGCACAGGAGGGTGCTGTCGGCTACAGGGTAAGGCTGCACGCTGATGCTAAGGTCTTGCGTGTGTTCGCGACGACCGGCTGCGAGTGAAACCGCCTGCCAGAGCTCTTCGGTGATGAAGGGAATGATGGGGTGGGCCAAGCGCAGGACCGCTTCCAGCACTTGAATGAGTGTGCGGCGTGTGGCGGCTTGCTGCTCGGGGGTGTCGGTTTGCAGTTGTACCTTGGCCAGCTCCAGATACCAGTCGCAGTATTCGTCCCACACAAAACGATAAATCGCGTTGGCCACGTTATCGAGGCGGTATTCTGCGAAACCTCGTGCGACATCAGCGGCCAGCTGTTGCTGCAAGCTAAGAATCCAGCGATCCGCGAAGCTTGTGTGCTCGTTCAGTTCAGGGGCAATGCTGTGACCCTCGACATTCATCAGCACGAAGCGGGTGGCATTCCAGAGCTTGTTGCAGAAATTTCGGTAGCCTTCGCAGCGCTTGAGGTCGAAATTGATATTGCGGCCCAGCGTGGCATAGGCGGCCATGGTGAATCGCAAGGCATCGGTGCCGTAGGCAGGGAAACCATCGGGGAAGTCTTTGGAGGTTTTCTTGCGTATGCTTTGTGCTTGCTTGGGGTTCATCAAGCCCGAGGTGCGCTTTTCGAGCAGGGCGTCCAGGCCTATGCCGTCGATCAGATCGACGGGGTCTATGGTGTTGCCCTTGGACTTGCTCATCTTCTTGCCGTCTTGATCGCATATCAAGCCGTGCACGTAAACGTCGCGGAAGGGCACCTGGCCTGTCATGTGCAGGCTCATCATCGCCATGCGCGCAACCCAGAAGAAAATGATGTCAAAGCCGGTAACCAGCACGCTGGAAGGCAGGTAGCGGTTAAGGTCGGGCGTGACTTGCGGCCAACCCAGGTCGGTAAAGGGCACGAGCGCGGACGAGAACCAGGTATCAAGAACATCTTCATCGCGTGTAAGAGGGCCTTCAACACTGGCTTCACGAGCTTGGCGCAAAGCTTCTTCTTCCGAGTGAGCGACGAAAATTCTACCGTCTTGGGCATACCAGGCCGGAATCTGATGGCCCCACCAGAGCTGACGCGAAATACACCAATCTTGAATGTTGTTGAGCCACTGATCGTAGGTGGTTTTCCAGTTCTCGGGGTGGAAGGTGATGCGACCATCGGCCACGGCATCCAGGGCTACCTGCGTGATGCTTTTACCGGGGTTGAGAGTGCCTTCGGGAGCTGGTTTGCTCATGGCAACGAACCACTGGTCGGTCAGCATGGGCTCGATGACGGTGTTGGTGCGGTCGCCGCGTGGCACCATCAGTTTGTGGGGTTTGATGGCCGCCAGCAGGTCTTGCGCTTCGAGGTCGGCCACGATCTGCTTGCGTGCGGCGAAACGTTCCAGGCCGCGATAAGCCTCGGGGGCTTCATCATTGATATGCGCATCCAGCGTCAGAATGCTGATCTGGGGCAGCTGATGGCGTTGGCCAACAGCGTAGTCGTTGAAGTCGTGTGCGGGCGTGACCTTGACCACGCCGGTACCGAAGGCTGGATCAACGTAAGCGTCGGCGATGATGGGGATCTGGCGGTTGCACAGAGGCAAAACCACGAACTGGCCAATCAGGTCGGCATAGCGTTCGTCTTCGGGGTGGACCATAACGGCCACGTCGCCCAGCATGGTTTCCGGGCGTGTGGTGGCGACGACCAGGTGAGTGAGTTCGCCTTGAGGCTGGGCCAAAGGGTAGCGAATCTCCCACATATGGCCGTCTTCTTCCTCGCTGACGACTTCGAGGTCGGAAACAGCGGTGCCTAGAACGGGATCCCAGTTGACCAGGCGTTTGCCGCGATAAATGAGACCCTGCTCGTAGAGACGAACAAAGGTTTCGACCACGCCGCGCGACATTTGCGCGTCCATGGTGAAGTACTCGCGATCCCAGTCGGCGGAAGAGCCCAGCCTGCGGAATTGTTGAGTAATGGCGCTGCCGGATTGTTCTTTCCAGGCCCACACCTTTTCGAGGAATTTCTCACGTCCTAAATCGTGGCGCGAAATATTTTGGGCATCGAGCTGCCGCTCGACCACAATCTGTGTGGCGATGCCGGCGTGATCGGTGCCCGGAATGAATGCGGTGTCGTAGCCGCGCATGCGGTGGTAGCGCACCAGGCCGTCCATGACGGTTTGGTTGAACGCATGGCCCATGTGCAAGGTGCCGGTGACATTGGGAGGGGGGAACTGAATGGCGAAGGGCGCACCACCGGTGCCGTCGGTGGGTTCGACATGTTGGCCGCTTTTGAAGCAGCCTTTGGACTCCCAATACGCATACCAGCGTTTTTCGATTTCTTGGGGGTCGAAGCTCTTGGACAGTTGGGCGGAGGCGGTTGCGTCGGATTCAGTGGTCATGGCAAAAGAGTAGGGGGCAGCCAAAAAGGCCGGAAAACTTTCAGACAAGCCCACCATTTTATGATGGAGCGCAGTCGCATGGGCGTGCTAAAATGCCGGGTTACCGAAAACTTTGTTGAAGTCTTTGTTTTTATTGAAAAATTTATTGGTAAAGGCTGGTTGATCCTTTAAGGTTTAGCTAGTTGGCCTGCTTGGCGGGCGGTGCCGGCCCCTCAGGGCGGAACCAAAAGTCCAGGTCATGGCCAAAACCAAGAAACAAGGGCTGTTTTTTTACTTTTGGACTTCTCATGGCAATTGAACGCACGCTTTCCATCATCAAACCCGACGCCGTCGCCAAGAACGCTATCGGTCAGATCGTCGCCCGCTTCGAGCAGGCTGGTCTGAAAGTCATCGCTGCTCGCCTGCAGCAATTGTCCCGCGCCGAAGCCGAAGGCTTCTACGCCGTGCATAAAGAGCGTCCTTTCTTCAAGGATCTGGTCGAGTTCATGATTTCCGGTCCCGTTTTCGTGCAAGTGCTCGAAGGCGAAGGCGCCATCCAAAAGAACCGCGACTTGATGGGCGCAACCGACCCCAAGAAAGCAGAGCCCGGCACCATTCGCGCCGACTTTGCCGATAGCATCGACGCTAACGCTGTGCACGGCTCCGACGCCGCTGAAACGGCTGCCGTTGAGATCGCTTACTTCTTTCCCGCCAGCCAGGTTTACGGCCGCTAATGCCGGTAGTGCCAGGTCTTGAAGTTCTAGAAGAGCCCGTTATGCAAACCGCTACCCCTATCAATCTGCTGGGCCTCAGCGACGCCGAATTGGCGGCGCTGGTGGCTCAGTGGGGCGGCAAGCCTTTTCGGGCGCGTCAACTCAAGCGCTGGATGCACCAGCGCGGGGTCGACAACTTCGACGAAATGACCGACCTGGCCAAGGATTTTCGTCAGAAGCTGGCGCAAAGTTGCATTATTCAGGCACCTGCGGTCAGTGCTGAGCAGCGTTCGACAGACGGCACCCACAAGTGGCTTTTCGATGTGGGCGGCGGCAACGCCGTTGAAACCGTTTTTATTCCCGAAGACGATCGCGGTACGCTTTGCGTGTCCAGTCAAGCGGGTTGTACGGTGGGCTGTCCGTTCTGCTCCACGGGTTATCAGGGTTTCAGCCGCAACCTCAATGCGGGTGAAATCATTGCCCAACTGTGGCATGCGCGCCGCATGCTGCAAGCCGAGCCTGCGCAAGCGCGGCTTGGTGATCAAACAGGGGCTATTCAAGCCCCCGAAAGAGTCATCAGCAATGTGGTCATGATGGGCATGGGCGAACCCCTGCTCAACTACGACAACCTTGTTATTGCCTTGAAGTTCATGCTTGACGACGATGCCTATGGCTTGTCGCGCCGGCGCGTCACGGTCTCCACTTCTGGTGTTGTGCCCATGATGGACCGCCTTGCGCGCGACTGTCCTGTCGCGCTTGCGGTTTCGCTGCATGCGCCTAACGATGCTTTGCGCGACAAGTTGGTGCCATTGAACCGCAAGCACCCGCTGGCCGAGCTTATCGCTGCCTGCAATCGCTACCTAGAGCATGCGCCTCGCGATTTCGTCACTTTCGAGTACATCATGCTTGAGGGTGTCAACGATCACGACCAGCACATCAACGAACTCCTGGCGATTGCGCGTCAGGTGCGTTGCAAGTTCAATCTGATTCCATTTAATCCCTTTCCGCAGTCCGGGCTCAAACGCTCATCCTCTGAAAGAGTGCGCCAGTTCGCCAATCGCCTGATGGAAGGTGGCGTGATCACCACGGTGCGCAAGACGCGCGGCGATGATATCGCCGCTGCATGTGGGCAGTTGGCTGGCGATGTCCAGGACCGCACCCGCGTTGAGCAGCGTCGGGGGTTGGGGGTTATCACACTTCGTCAGGAACACGCATGAAGCAGGACGACACCCTTGCGTCATCATCAGCCCCGGCGGCACCTCAAGGGCTGGGGCCTACGCTGCGTAGCCTGCGCGAAAGCAAATCTCTTAGTGTTGCGGCTGTTTCAGCCCGTTTGAAATTTTCGCCTCGTCAGATCGAAGCCCTGGAGGCCGAGAACTGGCAGGCCTTGCCCAAGGGCTTGCCCTTGCGTGGTTTGGTCAAAAATTACGCTCGCCTTCTAGAAACCGACGCTGAAGCTCTGGCGGTCTTGCTGGATGCGAGTACCCAGCAAGGCCATCTTTCGCATCAGACACTGGCTTCCAGTCCCGCTGCGCGCTCCATGGGTTCCATGGAAAAGCCGCGCTCCAGCCGCGGCAGTTGGGGCTGGATGTTCATCGTTTTGGTGCTGGTGTTGGTGGTCCTTTTCTATGCGCTTGACCGTGGTTGGCTGCCAGAGTCCTGGCTGGTCTCTCAATGGTTCAATGACGTTTCGCAGCCATGAATGACATATTGTCTTCCGCAGGTGCTTGCCTGCCCGGCGTTAGCCATGGGCCTACGCCGCGCCGACTCACTCGTCAAGCCAAGATAGTTTGGCGCGATAAGGTGGTTGCCATCGGCGGCGACGCGCCTGTCGCGGTGCAATCCATGACCAACACCGACACCGCCGATGCGGTGGCGACGGCCATACAGGTCAAGCAGTTGGCTTTGGCGGGTTCCGAGCTGGTGCGGATTACCGTGAATACGCCGGAAGCCGCGCACGAAGTGCCAGCCATACGCGAGCAGCTGGATCGTATGGGTGTTCATGTGCCTTTGGTGGGCGATTTCCACTACAACGGCCATAAACTGCTGACGCAGTTTCCAGAGTGCGCCCAGGCCTTGTCCAAGTACCGCATCAACCCTGGCAATATGGGCGGCGGCAAAAAACGCGAAGACAATTTCGCGCAAATGATAGAAGTGGCTTGTCGTTACGAAAAGCCTGTGCGCATAGGGGTCAACTGGGGCAGCCTGGATCAAGAGCTGATGGCCCGCATGATGGACGAGAACGGGCGGCGCGCCCAACCCTGGCCGGCGCAGGCCGTCATGCGCGAAGCGCTGGTTGTATCGGCCATCAGCAACGCGCAGCGTGCTGAAAGCCTAGGCTTGGCTGGGGATGCTATTGTGCTCTCTTGCAAAGTCAGCCACGTTCAAGATCTTATTACCGTCTATCGCGAACTCTCCAGGCGTTGCGACTACCCCGTGCATTTGGGGCTTACCGAAGCCGGCATGGGTAGCAAAGGCATCGTGGCCTCTACCGCCGCGCTGGCCGTTCTGCTGCAAGAGGGCATAGGCGACACCATACGCATTTCCCTCACGCCCGAGCCGGGTGGCGACCGCACGCGAGAAGTGGTGGTGGCCCAGGAAATTCTACAGACCATGGGTATGCGTGCCTTTACGCCCATGGTGGTGGCTTGTCCTGGTTGTGGTCGTACCAGCAGCACGGTATTCCAAGAGCTGGCCGACAGTATTCAGTCCTATCTGCGCGATCAAATGCCTATCTGGCGCACGCGTTATCCCGGGGTCGAGAGTATGAACGTGGCCGTCATGGGCTGCGTCGTCAACGGACCAGGAGAAAGCCGTCATGCTGATATCGGGATTAGTCTGCCAGGTACCGGTGAAATCCCCTCTGCACCTGTTTTCATTGATGGCAAACGTGTGCTGACGCTGAAAGGCGACGGCATAGCACAAGAGTTCCAGACCATCGTGGAAAATTACATCGAACGTCGTTATGGTTCAGGCCAGGCGGCGCCCACGGATTTATCTCCCTCCCCATGAGTCAACAGCAGTCGTTCAAAAAAGTCAGTGCCATTACCGGCATGAAAGATATCCTGCCGGGCGAAAGCGCGCGCTGGGAGCACCTAGAGGCCATCGTGCGCGATTGGCTGGCAGCCTACGGTTACCGCAATTTGCGTGCGCCTGTACTCGAGCACACGCGCCTGTTTGCACGCGGCATAGGCGAAGTCACCGACATCGTCGAAAAAGAAATGTATTCGTTTACCGATGCGCTTAACGGCGACATGCTGACGATGCGGCCCGAGTTTACAGCCGGTATGGTGCGTGCCACGATAGAGCACAACCTGTTGTACGAGCGCCCACAGCGTGTCTATGCCATGGGCCCGGTTTTCCGTCATGAGCGGCCCCAGCGTGGGCGCTATCGGCAGTTTCACCAGATCGACGTCGAAGCCTTGGGGTTTGCCGGGCCGGACGTCGATGCCGAGTTGATTCTGATGTTGGCGCGTCTGTGGAAACTTTTGGGTCTGAAAGACGTACGCCTCGAGCTGAATTCGCTGGGCTTGCCCGAAGAGCGTGCAGCCCATCGCCAAGCCCTGGTGGCGCACCTCGAAACCCACATCGACGTACTTGACGAAGAGGCGCGTCGACGCATGCACACCAATCCCTTGCGTGTGCTAGACACCAAGAACCCCGCCATGCAAGAAATGGCCAACAGCGCGCCACGTCTGTTTGACTTTCTGGGCGAACAATCGCGCGCGCATTTCGATGGGGTTTGCGAACGCTTGCACGACGCCGGCATCAGCTACACGCTCAACCCACGTCTGGTGCGCGGGCTCGATTACTACAACCTGACCGTTTTCGAGTGGACAACCGACAGACTGGGCGCCCAAGGCACGGTATGTGGCGGCGGTCGTTATGACGGCTTGCTAGAGTTGTTGGGCGGCAAGCCGGCCCCTGCCGTAGGCTTTGCCATCGGCATGGAGCGTTTGCTTGACCTCTGGGAGCAAGACGCTAGCTACGATACGCCGGCTGAATGCGATGTCTACTTCGTCCATCAGTCCGAAGCGGCCCAGCGGCAGGCTATGCGTTTGGCTGAGCTTCTGCGCGACGCCGGGCTCAAGGTCATGGTGCATGCCGGTCCCTCTGGTTTCAAGGCTCAGTTCAAACGTGCCGATCTCAGCGGCGCTGCAGCTGCGGTTATCTTGGGGGACGCAGAGCTGCAAAGCGGGCGCGCCAGTGTGAAATGGCTGCGTCAAGAACAAGCCGACAATCAAGAGCAGCAGCAAGAGATGCCGTTCGGTCAACTGGTAGAATTTTTGCAATCCAGATGTAAGCAAAAGGTTTAAATAAAAGCATGGCATACGATCTAGAAGAACAGGAGAAGCTCGACGCACTCAAGGCATGGTGGGACCGCTACGGTACTCTGTGCGTCGTTATTGTGTGTGTGACAGTTGCCGTTTTGGCGAGCTGGAGAGGCTGGCAGTGGTATCAAAACCACCAGGCAGCCCAAGCCATGAGCTACTTTGAAGCGCTTGAAACCGCCGTAGCCGAGCAGGACGAAGATGCGGTAGGCAGGCTCAAGGCTGCCAGCGCTACTTTACGTGCCGACTTTCCTTCTTCGGGTTATACCTCCCGAGGGGTGCTGGTGGCGGCTCAAGTTCTGCAAGCTCGGGGCGAACCCGATGCGGCGCGCGAGCAGCTTGAATGGCTGGTCAAGAACGGCAAAGATTCCGCTTTGGTGCCCGTGGCGCAACTGCGCTTGGCTGGTCTGCTCATGGCGCAATCGCAGTACGATGAGGCTTTAGCCCAGCTGCAGAACCCCCCCGCAGCCTTCGTGGCGCTCTTTGATGATCGTCGTGGCGACGTGCTTGCCGCACAGGGTAAGATGGAAGAAGCCCGCACGGCCTGGGAAGCTGCCATGGCTGGTCTGAAAAACGATCCCTTGCAATCCGTTATCGAACTTAAACTCGATGCCAGCCGTGGAGCCTGATCTGATGTCCAAGCGTATTCATCGACCCTTGCGTGTCATACGGAACCTGGCACTGAGCGCCACGGTGGCGGCGCTGGCGGGTTGCAGCATGTTTTCGTCCAAAGATGCACGCTACGAGCCCAGTCCGCTTACCGAATATGCGCCAGGCGCATCGGTAAATGTCATCTGGACGGCTTCCGTAGGCCGGGGCAGTGGTAGTAGCTTTGCGCCAGCTGTGGCTGGCGGCTGGGCTTATGCTGCCACGCCTAATGGCACGGTGACAAAGCTAGACTTAAGCAGCGGTGCGATTCAGTGGCAGGCCAACATATCGCCCGACCTCTCTGCGGGTGTGGGTAGCGATGGCCAGACAACCGCTGTGGCGGCAGTCGATGGTTCCATCATTGCCTTTGACGATAATGGCAACGAAAAATGGCGTACGCGCGCAACCGGTCGGGTAGATATCCCTCCTGCGGTTGGCGCGGGCGTAGTTGTCGTGCGCAGCAGCGATTATCGTATCCAGGCCTTCGACGCGGAAACCGGCGAAGCTATCTGGAACGTCCAGCGGCCCGGGCCCGCCTTGGCGCTCAAGACCAATATGCGCATGATCATCATCGAAGGTCTGGTCATATCGGGCTTGCCCAATGGCCGACTGATTGCGATTGGCGCCCAAGATGGCTCTGTACAATGGGAGGGTATCGTCTCGATCTCTCGCGGCGCCACCGACCTTGAGCGCATCAGCGACATCGTCGGCGAACCCCAGGCGCAAGGCCCCATACTTTGCGGCGTGGCGTATCAAGGCAACATCACTTGCTTTAACGTTGCGCAGGGCGGTTACCCCCTTTGGGAGCAACCTTTTTCCAGCACGACCGGTTTGGGCAGTGATCGCGTCAATGTTTACGCCGCCAATCAAACCAGCGTGGTTCATGCTTTCCAAATTGAAACAGGCGAGCCCACCTGGAGCCAGGCCGACCTGCGTAATCGACGCCTGACCTCTCCTGCGGTCGTGGCGCCCGGCATTCTGGTAGGCGATTATCAAGGCTATGTTCACGTGCTGGCACGTACTGATGGCGCGCTGCTGGGCCGTACCCAGCTAGGCGGTGGCGCCATCGTCTCTCCACCTTTGGCCACTGATCGTGGCGTGCTGGTGCAAACCGGCAGTGGTAACTTGGCACTCATTGGTGTGAATTGAAACAGACCACGTTTAAACCCGTTGTCGCGCTGGTTGGGCGCGCCAACGTTGGCAAATCCACGCTCTTCAACCGTCTCACCCGTTCGCGGGCGGCGTTGGTCGCCAACTTTCCCGGCCTGACCCGCGATCGTCACTACGGCGAAGGGCGCTTGGGCGACCGTCCGTATCTGGTAGTAGATACCGGCGGCTTCGAACCCGTGGCTAAAGAGGGCGTCGTCGTCGAGATGGCGCGCCAAACTCAGCAGGCTATCGCCGAAGCTGACGTCATTATTTTTCTGGTCGATGCGCGTGCCGGTATCAGTGCGCAGGACCATGACATTGCCGCCTTGTTGCGCCGTATCGGTCGGCCAGTGCTGCTGGCCGTCAATAAGGCCGAGGGCATGCGCCATGCTGCTTCAGTCATGGAGTTCCACGAACTGGGCTTGGGCGAGCCTTTCGCGATTTCAGCTTCGCACGGCGATGGCGTGGGCGAACTCATGGCAGACGCCTTATCGCACCTGCCCGATGTCAGCGCCGCTTACGCCGATCAAGCAAGTGTGCTTGCCGACGATGAGGTCGAGCAAGAAGGCAACGAACAAGAAGCGCCTGCTGAGTCTGAAGAAGCGACCGAAGAGGTCGCCGACCATCGTATCAAACTGGCTATTGTCGGTCGCCCTAATGTGGGCAAGTCTACCCTTGTTAACGCTTTGCTTGGTGAAGAGCGCGTCATTGCCTTCGATATGCCGGGCACCACGCGTGATGCGATCGAGATACCCTTCGAGAAAGGCGACAAGTCTTATACCTTGATCGACACGGCAGGTTTGCGTCGGCGGGGTAAAGTATTCGAAGCCATAGAAAAATTCTCGGTCATCAAAACCTTGCAAGCCATCGAAGCTTGCAACGTAGTGGTTTTGTTGCTTGACGCTCAGGCTGATATTTCCGATCAGGACGCTCATATCGCGGGCTTCGTTGTCGAATCCGGTCGTGCCGTGGTGGTGGTGATCAATAAGTGGGATGGTCTTTCCGCAGAGCGCCGAGAGCGCGTACGCAAGGAACTCGAGCACAAGCTGCGCTTCTTGAGCTTTGCCCAGATACTCACTATCTCCGCCCTGAAAGGGCAGGGCATCCCTGCCGTGCTTCGCGCGGTCAATGCCGCACATAAGGCGGCGTTTTCCAAGCTTTCCACCCCCAGGCTAACTCGCGTGCTGCACGACGCTGTGGCGCAGCAACCGCCACCGCGTAAAGGCATTTTTCGGCCCAAGATGCGCTACGCTCACCAAGGTGGGCAGAATCCGCCGCTCATCGTGGTGCACGGCAATGCGCTCGAAGGGGTGTCGGATTCTTACAAGCGCTATCTCGAAGCTCGATTCCGCGAGGTGTTCAAGTTGGATGGCACGCCCTTGCGCATCGAATTCAAGTCTTCACATAATCCTTATGTCCAAGGTGATTGAGTGAGCCGTTTCTGGAGCGATCACGTAGCGCAACTTTTGCCCTACGTGCCGGGCGAGCAGCCTAAGGTGGCTGATCTGCTCAAGCTGAACACCAACGAGAACCCCTACGGTCCATCGCCTAAGGCGGTGGCAGCCATGCAAGCGTGCATCAACGATGGTCTGCGCTTGTATCCCGATCCCGAATCGTCGGAACTGCGGGCCTCGCTGGCACACGGCTGGGGCTTGAAACCCGAGCAAGTGTTCATCGGTAATGGTTCCGACGAGGTCTTGGCGCACGTGTTTCATGGGTTTTTCCTGAGGGCAGGGCGCCCGGTGTTGATGCCGGACATCACCTACAGCTTTTATCGCACCTACAGTCAGCTGTACGATGTGCCCCAGAAGTTGGTCCCCCTGGCAGACGATTTTCGTATTGAAGTTGACGACTATCTGGCTGATTTCGGCGTAGAGCCTGCAGCCATTATTTTCGCCAATCCGAATGCGCCCACCGGCATCACTTTGCCTTTGGACGACATTCGGCGCCTGGCACAAGGCCGGCCCGATACCCTTATCGTCGTCGACGAAGCCTATGTCGAATTCGGCGCCGAATCGGCGGTGGCGTTGTTGGCCGAGCACGACAATATCCTGGTGATTCACACCTTCTCCAAGTCACGCTCACTGGCAGGCTTGCGCGTGGGCTATGCCTTGGGCAGCCCGCAGCTTATAGAAGGCCTGGTACGTGTTAAAGACAGCTTTAATTCCTACCCGCTGGATAGAGTTGCGCAGGTTGGGGCGACAGCGGCTTTTAATGATCGCGAGTATTTCGAGCATACGCGGCAAGCCATTATGCAAGCGCGTGAAACACTGGTCGAAGACCTTAACGAGCTGGGTTTCCAGGTGCTGCCCAGCTTGGCCAATTTTGTTTTTGCCCGTCATCCTCAGCATGCAGGCGCCGACCTTGCCGCAGCACTGCGCCAAAAGCACATCTTGGTGCGTCGCTTCTCTGCGCCGCGCATAGAAAATTTTCTACGCATAACAGTGGGTACGCCTGCAGAGTGCCGGCGTCTTGGTGATGCCTTGCGCGAGCTTCTGAAGCCCTGATTGCTGTTTCTCAGGCCTGTATTTCAGCCCATTTTGCCTGGTCTGCGGAATTTCTTTTCCCAAAACATGGAACCTGCTGTGGTTTGTGCAGTCTCAAGAAGGGCTCGGTGACAAAATAATGGCACTGACCGCCAAGCTTGCATGGCGGAGTGGGGGAAAACCCTGTAAAGTATCCCTCTTAGCAGTTTTCAATAACAACGCAATTGGAGTCTAACCAATGAGCAATAAAGGGCAAATACTACAAGATCCGTTCCTGAACGCCTTGCGCAAGGAACACGTGCCCGTATCCATCTACTTGGTCAATGGTATCAAGCTACAAGGTCAAATCGAATCCTTCGACCAATACGTGGTTCTGTTGCGAAACACTGTTACTCAAATGGTGTACAAGCACGCCATTTCTACCGTGGTGCCGTCGCGTCCTGTCAACTTCCAGCAAGAAGTTGACGAATAAGCCGTTTGCGCGCAACTGCGGGCTCAAGTTTTATGACAGCTACCCGCCGGCCTTCATGGCTGGGCGGGTGCTTTGCTTTATGCGGCAGACATACGATCGTTCTATGACCGGAAACAAGTCATGAAGGTGCTGATCATCAGCGTGGACATGGGCGACGCCGACTACGCCGCTCATGCAGAAGAGTTTGTCATGCTTGCCGAGGGGGCTGGTGCTCAAGTCATGGCCAGCATTCGCGTCAAGCGTGATCGTCCGGATGCCAAGTATTTCATAGGTAAAGGCAAGCTTGAAGAGGCGGTAGCGCTGGCTGCCGAACACGACGTTGATCTGGTGTTGTTCGATCAGCCTCTGTCGCCCGCACAACAGCGCAACCTAGAGCGTGAGTTCAGTCTGCGGGTAGTGGATCGCGTCGCACTGATTCTGGATATTTTTGCGCTGCGCGCCAAAAGTCACGAAGGTAAGTTGCAGGTTGAGCTAGCCCAGCTGCAGCACCTGGTCACGCGTCTGACGCGTATGTGGACTCACCTGGAGCGCCAGCGCGGCGGGATAGGCATGCGAGGGCCGGGTGAATCCCAGCTTGAGATGGACAAGCGCATGATCGGGGATCGCGTGCGCGCACTGAAAGAAAGGTTGGACAAGGCTCAACGCCAACGTGTAACACAGCGTCGTGCGCGTGCACGCGGAGGCGCTTTGTCTGTGTCTTTGGTGGGCTACACCAATGCGGGCAAATCTACTTTGTTCAACGCTTTGACGCGTGCGGGCGCCTATGCGGCAGATCAGTTGTTTGCTACGCTGGACACCACCACGCGTCGTTTATGGATAGAGGGAGCGGGCCAAGTCGTGGTGTCGGATACCGTGGGTTTTATTCGCGATTTGCCGCCCACGCTGATTGCCGCGTTCAGGGCCACCCTTGAAGAAACGGTGCATGCCGATTTGCTCTTGCACGTGATCGACGCTTCCAGTCCTCAGCGCGATGAGCACATTCAAGAAGTCAATAAAGTGTTGACTGATATCGGTGCCGATAAAATTCCGGTGATTCCGGTTTATAACAAAATAGATATGGTGGGGCTTGAGCCCCGAGTCGAGCGCGATGAACATGGTACCATTGCGCGAGTATTTGTTAGCGCCCTGGGGCGGGCCGGGCTGGATGGTTTGCGTGGGGCGATCGTCGAAGTCGGTCAATTAGCGAGAGATGATGCGCTTGATGTCGAAGATATACAACCTGAATGATCCGGGCTGGGGTAAAAACGGCGGGAAGAATGATTCCGAACCGCCGCGTCGCCCAGCTGGCAACCGCCCGGGCTCGCCCGATCTAGACGAAGTCTGGAGAGATTTCAACAATCGCCTGGGGAATGTCTTCGGGCGAGGTGGGCGTGGCGGCAACGGCCAAGGTGGTGGGGGTGGTGGTGCCTCGCTTCCTAAAGGCTCGCCCAAAATGTTCGTCGTAGGCCTGCTGGTATTGGTGCTGTTGTGGCTGGCTAGCGGCTTTCTCATCGTGCAGGAAGGCCAGGTAGCTGTTGTGACGCGCTTTGGCAAGTACGTCAAAACCCTGACGCCAGGCCTGCAATGGCGTATGCCGTATCCCATAGAAGCCGATCAAGTCGTCAATATTGCTCAGCTTCGCACCTTCGAGGTGGGTTATCGGGGTAGCGTGCGCAATAAGGTATTGCCCGAGTCACTGATGCTGACGACCGACGAAAACATCGTTGACGTTCAGTTCGTCGTGCAATATCGCCTGAATCCTGAAGGCGCGCCCGACTATCTCTTCAAAACGGTGCATCCCGACGAATCCGTGCGCCAGGCCGTAGACACCGCCATGCGCGAAGTCGTTGGCCAGCAGCCCATGGATTCCGTGTTGTATTCCGGTCGTACCGAGATTGCCGCACGCGTGTTGCGTTCAGCGCAACAGATTCTCGATCGCTATAAAACCGGCATCCAGATCAGTACCGTGGCTATCCAGAACGTGCAGCCGCCCGAGCAAGTTCAAGCAGCGTTCGACGATGCCGTCAAGGCAGGTCAAGATCGCGAGCGTCTGATCAACGAAGGTAATGCTTACGCCAGCCGTGTTCTGCCTGAAACCCAAGGTCAGGTAGCCCGTATGCTTCAAGAGGCCGAGGGTTATCGCGCCAAGGTGGTGGGGGACGCTCAGGGTGATACCGCGCGCTTCCTGAGTGTGGAAGGTGAGTACGTGAAGGCGCCTGAAGTCACCGGTGACCGCATGTACCTCGACACCATGCACTCCGTCTTGCAGCGTTCGGGCAAGGTATTGCTGGATACCGCCGAGGGCAACAATATGCTGTACTTGCCGCTCGATAAAATCGCCGGGCGTGTGGCGGCTGAAGCTGCAAACAGCAGCCCAGAAGCGCAGGCCGAGCGCGCCGCCACCGGCGGTGCCAAGCAGGTTCAGCAGGGCGGTACTGGTACGCCGGCGCCGCGTTCTTCCGGAAGTGGTCTGTATGGTTCTGGTGCATCGTCCAACGGCGATCTCACCAATCCCTATTCACGCTAATACCGGAGCCTGTCATGAATCGATTGTTGCCTTACTTGATCGGCCTGGTCGTCCTGCTGGTCGTGGCGTCTTCTTGCGTATTCGTCGTCAAAGAAAAAGACGCGGCCCTGGTGTTTGCACTGGGCGAGGTCAAAGAAACCATTACCGAGCCAGGCTTGTATTTCAAGCTTCCTCCTCCTTTGCAGAACGTGGTCTTCCTCGACAAGCGTCTGCAAACCATAGAAACCAAAGATCCCGAGCGTATCCAGACGGCCGAGAAAAAGAACTTGCTGATCGACTCTTTCGTCAAGTGGCGCATTGTTGATCCCCGCCAGTTCTACGTCACCTTCGGCAACAATACTCGTGCGGCTGAAGAACGCTTGGGCGCACAGATTCGCGATGCCCTTAACGCATCGGTCAACGTGCGTACTGTCAAAGAAGTCGTGTCCAGCGAACGTGCGGCCATTATGTCCGAAGTGCTGGAAAACGTAGACAAGCGCGCCAAGCCTTTGGGCGTTGAAGTCGTCGACGTACGGTTGCGCCGCATCGAGTTTGTACCCGAGATTTCCGAGTCGGTGTATAGACGCATGGAAGCCGAACGCAAGGAAGAAGCCAACCGGCTGCGCGCTTCGGGCTCGGCTGATAGCGAACGAATTCGTGCTCAGGCCGATCGTCAGCGCCAAGAGCTGCTGGCCAAGGCTTATGCCGAGTCGCAAGGTATCCGAGGCGAGGGCGATGCCAAAGCGGCGTCCATCTATTCTGACGCATACGGCAAGAACCCCGAGTTCTATCGTTTTTACCGTAGTCTGGAAGGTTACGATGGTGCTTTCGGCGGCGAAGACGATGTGCTTGTTATCAGCCCAGAGTCCGATTTCTTCCGCTATTGGAAAGGGGCAGAACCCGTTAAGCCCTAAAGGGGCTGCGTACGGCGGTTGGTTTTGCGCGCGCAACGCGCTACAATACGCCGTAAGTTGAAAACACACCGCAAGCGATTGGCGGGCTTACGCCCCCCAGTCGCTTTCTTTTTGGGTAACTGAAGACCTGTTCGGGGCTGTTTGATGTCTATCTGGTTATTGCCGGAAAATCTGGCCGATATCCTGCCTGCCGAGGCTCGTCGCATAGAAGAGCTACGGCGCAAGCTGTTGGATTTATATCGTAGCTATGGCTACGAACTCGTGGCACCCCCGTTGGTCGAGTACCTCGATTCTTTGTTGTCTGGAACCGGCAGCGATCTGGGCCTTCGTACGTGCAAATTGATTGATCAATTGTCGGGTCGCACCTTGGGTGTCCGTGCCGACATCACTCCGCAGATTTCACGTATCGACGCCCATTTGCTTAATCGCGAAGGCGTGACGCGACTTTGCTATTGTGGTGCGGTGTTGCATGCGCGCCCCGCCGATGTGTTGTCCGACCGCGAGCTGCTGCAGATAGGTGCCGAAGTCTACGGGCACCCCGGCGTAGAGGCCGATATCGAAATCATACGCATGGCCTTTGAAAGCGTGAAGCAAGCGGGTGTGACCCAGGCTCGCCTCGACCTGAATCATCCGGGCGTGTTGCAAGCCCTGTTTGAGGCCGATCCAGCCTTGCAAGGACAAGAAGAAGAGCTTGCGTTGCTGTTGGGCACCAAAGACGCGCCGGGCATCGAATCCCTGTGTGCGAGTCTGCCCGATTTGCGGGACGATACCTTGGCTGCTTTGCGAGCCTTGCCTTTTCTGTACGGTGGCCCAGACGTCTTGGCCCGTGCGCAGCAAGTGCTTCCGTCCTTGCCGCGTATCCAGGCGGCGCTGGCCGATTTGCAAACCCTTATCAGGGTGTTGCCTGGCTATGACATCAGCATAGACTTGGCCGACAAGGGAAGCGGCTACGGTTACCACTCAGGTGTTGTGTTTTCCATTTATGCCGAAGGTTGGCACGACGCCTTGGTACGCGGCGGTCGCTACGACGGCATAGGTAAGGTTTTTGGGCGCGAACGCGCCGCTACGGGTTTCAGCCTGGATCTTCGCAAGCTGTCTACGGGCTTGCCTCCGCCGCCGCTTACGCGCGCTATCAAAGCCCCTTGGGCAGACGATCCCGCGCTCGGGCATGCCTTGCAAGCCCTGCGTCAGGAAGGTCACGTTGTCATTCAGTTTGGTGCAGACGAAAGCGTCCGCACCGACGAGTTCCACATTGATCGTGAACTCGTTCTGGGTGAGCAAGGCTGGCAGGTGCGCGAACTGGCGCACTGATCAGATTACATTAGGCATCACAGGTCGCTTTCACGATATCAAAGCGGGTATTTTCACTTCCGGAGTGCCGTCGGGCACGACATTCACCAAGTCAGAAATGAGCAAGAACATCGTAGTGATTGGCACCCAATGGGGTGACGAGGGCAAGGGCAAGATCGTCGATTGGCTGGCCGAATCGGCTCAGGGCGTTGTTCGCTTTCAAGGCGGCCACAATGCCGGCCACACCTTGTGGATCAACGGTCAAAAGACGATTCTGCGTCTGATACCGTCGGGCATCATGCACCCCCACGTTACTTGCTACATTGGCAACGGCGTGGTGTTGTCTCCTGAGGCCTTGCTAAACGAAATTGCCGAGCTTGAGCAAGCGGGTCTTGATGTGCGTAGCCGCCTGCGTATTTCTTTCGCATGTCCGCTGATTTTGCCGTATCACGTCGCTATCGACCAAGCCCGCGAAAGTCGCAAGGGCGAGGGCAAAATCGGCACGACGGGTCGTGGCATCGGGCCTGCCTACGAAGACAAAGTGGCTCGTCGGGCCTTGCGTGTGCAAGATCTGCTGCGCCTTGATCAGTTCGAGCAAAAGCTGGACGAAGTGCTCGACTATCACAACTTTGTGCTCACCCAATATTTTGGCGCGGAACCTGTGTCTCGCGAAGCCGTCATGCAGTCTGCAGCTGCTTGGGCCGAGGCTTTGGCACCCATGGTGGGTGATGTCAGCCAGGCTTTGCATGCGGCACAAAAGGGCGGCCAGCGCCTGTTGTTCGAGGGTGCGCAGGGCGCATTGCTGGACATCGACCACGGCACATACCCCTTCGTGACCAGCAGCAATTGTTTGGCTGGTGCCGCGTCCGCCGGGGCGGGTGTGGGCCCTGATAGTCTGAATTACGTACTGGGTATCGCCAAAGCCTACACCACGCGAGTGGGCTCCGGTCCATTCCCTACCGAGCTTCACGACGAGGTCGGTGCGCGCTTGGCCAGTGTCGGTAAAGAATTTGGTTCGGTGACAGGCCGCGCTCGCCGTTGCGGTTGGTTCGATGCGGCAGCCATGAAACGCTCCATCATTTTGAATGGCGTGTCGGGCTTGTGCATGACCAAACTTGACGTGCTCGACGGGCTTGAGACCGTCAAGCTGTGCGTGGGCTATCGCCTTGATGGCGAGTTTGTTGATTTGCTGCCTTACGGCGCTCAAGATGTGGCCCGCGTAGAGCCCGTTTACGAAGAGCTGCCAGGTTGGCAAGATACCACTGCCGGCGTCACTTCGTACGACAAACTGCCGCTTAACGCGCGCCAGTACTTAGAGCGCATTGCGCAAGTTTGCGACGCCCCTATAGACATGGTTTCTACCGGCCCTGAGCGCACCGAAACCATCATGTTGCGTCATCCATTTGGTCTTTAATCCCCAGGCTGGTTTATTATTTTATCCATCTACTTAACGATGAACCGGAGCGCCATATGAGCCTGCCACCTAGCACCGATCGTGACCTCTGGGTCAGTTGGGACGACTACAACGCCATCATCGAACGCTTGGCGCTTGATATTCATGAGTCGGGGTGGCAGTTCGATAAAATCGTGTGTCTGGCGCGTGGTGGCATGCGCGTCGGAGACGTGTTGTCGCGTATCTTCGATGTGCCTCTGGGGATTCTTGCCACCAGCAGCTATCGCGAAGCTGCCGGTACGCAGCAGGGGGCGTTGGATATTGCCCAGTTCATCACCATTACGCGCGGCACGCTGGACGGCAAAGTGTTGCTTGTAGACGACATGGTCGACACGGGCCTTACCTTCAGTCGTGTGAACGAGCATTTACAGACGCAGTTTCCCGCCATTACCGAACTGCGCACAGCGGTGTTGTGGTGCAAAGGGCATTCCAAGGTAACGCCAGACTACTATGTCCAGCATCTGCCTACCAATCCCTGGATACATCAACCCTTCGAAGATTACGACAGCTTACGGCCCCATCAGTTGGAAGCCTGGATGCGAAAAGGGCAGAGTCGCTGATTTCGTGCTAGAATCTTCTGTTATGTTTAACTTGGCGTGGGGTTTGCTTGCGCCTAGCTTGTAAAAGCGAATGGCCGCTTAAAGCTAACGCCTGGTTTGGCTTAAACAAACCATGTGGCTTGAACCCCATGTTTTTTGCACTTTTTTTGAAACTCTAACGAGGCTAACGCTTACATGCCTACTGTCCGTCTGAAAGAAAACGAGCCTTTCGAAGTTGCTCTGCGTCGCTTCAAGCGCACCATAGAAAAAACCGGTCTGCTGACCGAGCTGCGTTCGCGCGAGTTCTACGAAAAGCCTACGGCTGAGCGCAAGCGCAAGCTCGCAGCCGCCGTCAAGCGTCATTACAAGCGTATTCGCAGCCAGCAACTGCCCCCGCGCCTCTATTGATCCTTGATCCCAGAGTCCTTCTTACAGGAACTCCTCGCCCGAGTCGATATTGTTGATGTCGTCGGGCGTTACGTACAGTTGCGCAAGGGTGGGGCCAACTTGCTTGGCCTTTGCCCTTTTCACAACGAAAAATCCCCGTCTTTTACCGTCAGTCCCAGCAAGCAGTTTTACCATTGCTTTGGTTGCGGCGCGCACGGTACCGCCATTTCCTTCCTGATCGAGCACACCGGGGCGAGTTTTCCCGAAGCGGTGCGTAGTCTTGCGGCTTCCGCGGGAATGTCTGTGCCCGAGGCTCCTCGTAATCCGGCTCAACAACGTGCGGATCAATGGCGTAAAACCGAGGTTTCACGCCATCAACAGGCGCTCGAAAGTGCGCAGGCGCACTACGTGCAAAGCCTGAAGGAGGATGCTGCTGCCGTCGCTTACTTGCGTCAACGCGGGCTAACGGGTGAAACGGCACGCCGATATGGTTTGGGTTGGTCGGGTCATGACAGGCGGGGGCTTGCGCAAGTGTTTCCCCTTTACGACGATGCTTTGCTCGTCGAAGTGGGCTTGGTCATAGAGTCTGAAGATGGACGGCGCTACGACCGATTTCGGGAACGCATTATGTTCCCGATACGGAATGCGCGCGGGCAGATCATAGGTTTTGGCGGGCGTCTGATAGCTAAAGGCGAACCCAAATACCTGAACTCGCCCGAGACCTTGTTGTTCTCCAAGGGCAACGAACTGTACGGCTTGTGGGAAGCGCGCTCGGCGATTCGCGCCGAAGGCTACGTATTGGTGGTCGAAGGCTATATGGATGTGGTGAGCTTGGCGCAGCAGGGCCTGGGCAATGCTGTGGCAACGCTGGGCACTGCGACCACCCCTCAACATGTGCAAAAACTGATACGTGCCAGCGATAAGGTGGTGTTCAGTTTTGACGGGGACAGGGCGGGGCGCCAAGCCGCTTGGCGAGCTTTGCAAGCTTGTTTGCCCTTGTTGCGCGACGATATCAGTTTAAGGTTCTTGTTTCTGGCAGAGGGCCACGATCCTGATTCGTTTGTTCGAGAGTTGGGGTCTGAAGCCTTTCGTGAGGCAGTTGAGACTGCGATTCCTTTGTCGCGCTTTCTGCTTGAAGAGTTGGCTTCTCATCACAAACTAGAAGAGGCAGAGGGACGGGCCGCTTGCGTGCACGAGGCGCGTCCCTTGCTTTCCCAGATTCCCGAAGGGGTCTTGCGCGTACAGATAGAGCGCGAGTTTGCGCGTCAGATGCGTTTGACGCCGGAAGAGCTGGCGCAGATGCTGATGACTTCAGCGCGTCCCGCTTTGGCGCAAGCGCCTCATGCGGTGGCGGCACACCAAGCGCCACACCTAGGGCAGGTCGAAGAATACGGCGGGCACGAAGAGCTCATCCCGCCCTGGGCCTATGAGGAAATGTCGACGCCACAGCCGCGTCCGCAGCCCCAGGGTAAAGGGCGTGGTAAGTGGAGTAAGCAGGAGGCCTCGGGCTCCGGTCGTCAGATGGGGCGTCCGGATATGGTTCGATCACGGCGTGTGACGCCTATGGCCAAGCGTTTGCTGCGTTTGTTGTGCATGCACCCCGAGTTAGTCGACGAATTAGGGGAGCAACAGCTTGAAATATTGGAGCATGGCCCTCATTTAGACCTGGTAAGGCGGATGATTGCATTGATCGGCATGACCGAGGCGCGCCATTTGGGCGGCTTACTGCAGGCTGTAGAGCCTGAATCCGAGCTTGAAGCCGCTTTACAGGGCCTGCGAGAAGAGCTATTGGCCGAGGATACCTTGCCGGATCCCTTGGCCGAATGGAATGACGCAGTACAAAAAGTAGAAATTGAAGGTATTAAGGCCGAGCAGTCGGCACTGATTGCGTCGGGTATGCCTGCAGAGGCTGACCGTTTGCGCTATCAGGCGCTGGGGCGACGACTGCTGCAGCTTACGCGTGTAATAGCGCGTTAAGTGCTGTAAAATTAAGAGTTTAGCGGAGCATGCCGGTTGCGGCGTGCCTCTTTTTGGCTTGCAAGGTTTCCCGTGTGCGGTTCGGGGCCTTGCGACTACGGAAGTGAATATGACCCAAACTACTGGTAAAACCACGGTGGCAACCAAGAAGGTAGCTGCAAAAAAAGCCAAGGCCATCGATACTGAAAATGTTTCGGTTGCCGAAGTAGAAGCGGGCACCGCAACTGCCCCTCGCAAGACGGCAGCGCGTAAGACGGCGGCACGCAAGACAGCGGCTGCCAAAGCGGCGGGTTCTGGCGAAACACAGGCGGTCAAAAAGCCGCGTGCGGCGAAAACAGCCGGCGGCACGGGGCGTCGTCCTGGGCGCCCGGCCAAGTCGTCTAACAATGACTCCGGTGGCTTCGATGACGATATGGACATCGAACCCGAAGTCATCCCCGACTTCAAACCTATGGGCAAGCGTGGCGGTAAGCGCGGCAAGGCCGACAAAGAGTCCGGCGGCCGCAACCAACTGACGCTCGAAGAACAAGAAGCGCGGCGCAATCGCCTTAAGATTTTGATCAAGCTGGGTAAAGACCGCGGCTATCTCACTTACGGCGAGATCAACGACCATCTGCCCGACGATCTGGTAGATGCCGAAGCTATCGACGGCATTATCAGCACCTTCAGCGACATGGGCATTTCGGTCTATGACCAGGCCCCCGATGCTGAAGCCTTGTTGCTTAGCGACGCCACGCCTGTGGCTGCCAGCGACGATGACGTCGAAGACGAAGCCGAAGCGGCATTGACCACCGTTGATTCCGACTTCGGGCGCACCACCGACCCAGTACGTATGTACATGCGCGAAATGGGCTCGGTCGAATTGCTTACCCGTGAAGGCGAAATCGAGATCGCCAAGCGTATCGAAGACGGCCTCAAGCACATGCTGATGGCGATTGCGGCTTGCCCGACCACCATCAACGAAATTCTTGATAATGTCGCCAAAGTTCGCGATAACCAGATGCAGATCGACGAAGTCGTTGATGGTCTGATCGACGAAGATGGCGAAGAGTATGCGGGTTCAGGCGTGCCTGCGGATGTCAGCGAGGGCGATGATCGTCCAGCTGGCGGCATGAGCACCAAGCAAATCGAATACTTGCGCACCAAAGCCCTCAAGAAGTTCGACAGCGTATCGCAGTGGTTCGACAAGATGCGTGCGGCCTACGAAACTAAAGGCTATGGCGCACCCGAGTACAAACAAGCTCAGGAAGCCATTCTTGAAGAGTTCATGGGTATACGCTTTACGGCGAAGATGGTCGAAAGGCTGGCCGATACCTTGCGCGAGCAGGTGGCTTACGCACGCCAAATTGAACGTGAAATCTTGCGCATCTGTGTAGACCGCGCCGGCATGCCACGCTCTTATTTCATCCGTGCTTTCCCCGAGAATGAAACCAATCTCGAGTGGATACAAAAAGAAGTTGACGGCGGCCATCCTTATTCCGAAACGCTGGAGCGCCACGTTCCCGCCGTGCACGAGTTGCAAGGCAAGTTGATCGAGCTGCAATCCAAGGTGGTGTTGTCGCTGAAAGACCTGAAAGGCGTCAACAAACGTATGGCCACCGGCGAAGCCAAGGCTCGCAAGGCCAAACGCGAGATGACCGAGGCCAACTTGCGTCTGGTTATTTCGATTGCCAAGAAATACACCAACCGCGGCCTGCAGTTCCTCGACCTTATCCAGGAAGGCAACATCGGTCTGATGAAAGCCGTGGATAAGTTCGAATACCGTCGTGGTTACAAGTTCTCTACCTACGCCACATGGTGGATACGTCAGGCCATTACGCGCTCTATCGCTGACCAGGCGCGCACCATCCGTATTCCGGTGCACATGATAGAAACCATCAACAAGATGAATCGCATCAACCGGCAGATCCTTCAAGAAACCGGTGTCGAGCCTGATCCTGCCACGCTGGCGCAAAAGATGGACATGCCCGAAGAGAAGGTGCGTAAGATCCTCAAGATCGCCAAAGAGCCTATCTCCATGGAAACGCCCATTGGCGATGATGATGACTCCCACTTGGGCGACTTCATCGAAGACTTGGCTACCTTGTCGCCTTCCGAGTCGGCGCTGCATGGTTCCATGCGCGATGTGGTCAAAGAGGTTCTCGATTCTCTGACGCCGCGTGAGGCCAAGGTATTGCGCATGCGCTTCGGTATCGAGATGAGTACCGACCAAACGCTGGAAGAAGTCGGCAAACAATTTGACGTAACGCGTGAGCGTATTCGCCAGATAGAAGCCAAGGCCTTGCGCAAGCTGCGTCACCCCAGTCGCGCAGACAAGCTCAAGAGCTTCCTGGAAAACCAGTAATCGCTCAGCGCTACCGCCGCGCACCACGCCGGCGTAGACATTCAACGGCAGCCTAAGGGCTGCCGTTGTTGTTTCAGCCCTGTACAGCGTGTATCCGAGGTACTGAAACGGTGCCTCCGGCCTTTCGAGCAATTGCTGATCAATGAACCGCAAGTGCTTAGTTTTATTAAGCTTTTACGACATGCCCTAGGGTTTCCCCCAGGGTTATGCACAGAAGGTGGGGATAAATACGGCAAGAGGGCAGTATCTGCTTACGGCATGAACACTTTAGAGACCGAAGTCTGCTGAATATCTGCTAGTTTTTATAGACGTTGGATGTCAATCGAAAACTCTTGCAGAGACAGATATGAGTGAGCACAAGCCTCAGGAAGATGGCGGCGCCAAGGCGTCGCGGACTTCCGAGCAAGTACCACCCCCCGAGCGCAAACCCGAGCTCGAGTCTGATGTGCACCCGCAGAGAAGGGTGGGCGAAGCTCCTTTGCCCGACGAGTCGGACAATATCCCGGGTGACGAAAATCAACCTAATCTTGTCCGGAGCAGGGGTTGAAGCTTAGGCAGATGTGTTGTGGATAATGATCAAACTGACGGGGGACGCCGACGCCGAGTCGGTTTGGTCGGGGCGACCACTTGATCTTCCGAGAAGTAGACGCTGTCTCCGGACTCGAAACGGCTGTCCTTTACTAGTTGGTTGGTGATGACACCACGATAGTAGCCAAAGCGAGTAGAGGGCAGTTCTGTGATTTTGACGGGTATGTAGCGCTCAGTCGTGAACGAAACCAAGCGGATTTCGTCTCCGACTTTGAGGGGAAGTCTTTCAAACCTATCTATGTCGCGGTGGCCGACTGTGATGCGAAATTCAGTAGGGCGGTGTTTGACGTAAGCTTGTTTGATCCGTAAATGCCAGTCCTGCAGTAACGACTCTGAGGTAGCGTCTTTGTCGCCGGATAATTTCAGAATTTCGGTTAACAGTGTGTGTTGCTCATCAGTCATCATAGGGGCATGTAAGAACGGCAGGTCGATAGGTTCGCGGCTATAAGGAAAGCAGTTGAATGGGGTGGTATGTTTGTTATAAACCAAGCTGTAAAAATGAAGGAAGTATCATGAAAAAAATCATTGCTATTTTTCCGTTGGCGCTTTTAACGGCATGCCAGGCACCGGTATCTTTGGAGGATACCGCTCAAGATCAATGTGGCGCCGGCAGCAGACAACATCTGGTGGGCACACAGGCCTCCAATCTAGACCCATCGGCTTTACCCGAGTTTTCCAGAGTGATTGCCCCCGGCACTATGGTTACCCGAGATTACCGCCCTATGCGCCTTAATATTTATGTAGGGAATAGTGGGCAAATTGAGAGAGTAGACTGCGGCTAAGGCGGAACGTAAAAATCAGCGAGGGAACAACAGCATGCAGCCTCGCATTACGGCTATTTCTTTAGGTGCAAAAAAGCCCTTCGTGAGGAAGGGCCTGGGAGGGTAGGTTTTACCGTCTGTAGGCTTGCCGCATGTACTCTTCCAGCTCTTGCGCCACGCTACGGTGGGGGGCTCGATAATTTCCCGAGCTAAGAAAGCTTGGGGTCGTGACCAAGTCATTTCTTTCTGGCTGGCCCTCTTGTCCTAAGACTTTTTGCTGGATGGCTCGTCGTTGCTCTGGGGTGCCGCGAGTGAGTAAGTGATATTCGACGTCACTCAGGTTTCTCAGTAGTTGTCCCAAGACTATCTCCTCATGATCCATTAACTTGATAATTGGTATACAGCTGGGCGAACGATATTTCAGCGTAGAGTTTTTTCAGTGGTGTCCTAATGGTTTTAGCTGTGATTTGCTTAAGGGGGAGCTTACATCTGCCTATAAAGGATGCCAGCAAGATGTATAAGTATCCAGTATTACTTTGTGAATGAAGTTGCCCAGTACGTGATAAAAGTAACAAAATATGTTTTTGGGTGTGTGTAGCTAGGTATTGTCTCTAGTGCGATGGAAACAGCTTTTATGGTTTGAACAAAAAAGCATGTGGCGGGCTTTCGCCTACCTACATGCTTTTTTACTGTTTTGCAGCTGACTTAATTAAGTTTTCCTATGGGCTGCATTTCCAGCCAAGCCGTCCCATTCACAGTTTCGCCATCTAGTGTACCGGTCACGTGCCCTAAACCTTCGTATACAAAGCGTGTACCTGCATTGACCTCCTGGTCGTCCCAGGCCATGGTGACGGTTAAATCGGCGGTGTGATCGCCCGACAAATTGATTTTATATTTTGTGTAGTAAGTTTCACCCGACACAGGGCTTGTCCATTTGCTGTCAGTGACAGGCTGCATCTTTATGTCTTGCAGGTTCCAGCGATACTCTGGCTCGAGAACGCCATTAAGGTTCTTAGGCGCTTTTGTGCTGAACAAAGAACTGACGTGGTATTCGCTGACCTCGGTGCCAACCATGGTTGTCATGATGGCTTTTTGCTGCTCTGGAAACTGCATAATGAAGAATGCCCAGCTAGAGTCCTTTACGATGTCAGTCGCGGCATTGTCAAACGTCTGGTAGACGACGTCCATCCAGAGCAGCCCCCCTGAACCTTGGGAGATCACCGTGCCGTCGTGGTCATAACTTACCGTGAAGTTGAGCACAGTAAGGAATGGCGCAGAGTAGTAGTAAGAACCTTGGCCGGTCATGGGGTCTTGAGTGGCCGCCAGGTATTTCTCGACTGAGCCGCCATAGTCTTTTCTTATAGCGGCTTGCTGCTCGGGCAGCAGCCAGTTGGGCAAGAACGAGTTGACCCCAAAACCTTCACTGACAAAGCCCATGGTGTCTTCTACCAGCACTTCCGTCGTCATGAGTTTTCCAAGGTTGTCTTGGCCATGGGAAAGGATGCGATATTGGGCACCCTTTTGCCCGAAAGTACCGGCAACAAGTTGAGCTCGCGTTTCATTCTTTGCGGCCACCGATCCTGGAGGATTCTCGGATGTGATGCTTAGGTCCCAAGGTTGGGTCAGAGAAATAGAGTTGCCGATAAGTGCAGCCCCCAGGGTGCCTCCGGTACGAAAACCACCTAGCGTAGGCGTGCTGATCCCCGTGCCTGACATGATGAGAGGCAGCCTAAGGTCTGTTTCGCCAGAAGGGTCTATTTGCTGATCTAGGCGTTGAATCAGACTGAAGTAGGCCATTTGCTGCTTATTGGCATCTTCTAGATAACCAAAAAAGCAATAAGCTTGTAGAGTAATGCCGGGCTGATCAAAGGAGAGGTATTTTTCTAAGGCACTAGGGCTTTTGGTTTGCGGTAGGTTGGCATTGTTTGCGTAGTAAAGGTTGCTTAAACCTAAATTTTTTACGCTAAGCTGGTTTGTGCCTGCTTGAATCTGGACGTCACTGAGCGTTGTTCCCAGAATGGCCTCATCTGCTGTGAAAGCCGAGCTTCGAACTTGATAGGAACCCTCTTTGTCGATAGTAAAGGCAGTCTTAACCATTTGGCTGCCCGATGGAACGCTGACTCTTTGGAAGGCTAGGGGGACGCCTTGCCTGTCTAGGAGTTCTACCTCGAACTGGCGTATGCCCTGCAACTCGAGTTGTACCGCTTGATGCAGATCATTGGCCGGAGTAGGGGAGGTACTTAGGGATACCTCGAGCGTTGCATCTGTATTGGAGCTGCCGTTGCACCCTGCTAATAGGATTGCAGCGCAAAAAACTGAACCCACTAGAGATCTGCTTTTCTTGAGTTTCAACATGACCGTATAAATTCCTGGTTGCGAACGGCGCTCGTGCAGCCGACTTGGCGCATTGTATGTCATTGGTTTCAATTAATCACAAAATTTAATTTTTATTAAAAGTAAGGTGGCAAGGGATGAGCCAGTGCAGTTTTAGTGGTGATCAAATTCCAGCTGACTACAAAGTAGTCAAAGTGCACTTGGCTTATCTGTTCTGGCGTTGGCTCTGATCGGTTCTACAAACGTCTTGGTCGCATGCCCATACAAATTGAGTACGCGGTTCAGCCAATTAGCGAGCAGGCATCAAGCTTCTCAGAATAGCTAATCAGACTCGTCCTGAAGGGGGATATCATTCGTTTCAACGTATGTAACCCCAGCGCAGTGACTGCTTGGGGCTGCACGAGGCCATAACGACGGTCAAAAACAAGTGCAAACAAAATTAGGGTTTGGTAATGGTTACGACAATTGTGATTTTTCTGCTGGTTTATGTGGCCATGGGGGTGGGGCATCTACCTGGTTTCAAACTAGATCGAACGGGGGCAGCGGCGGTAGGTGCCATGGCGTTAATGGCACTGGGCTATATTTCTCCGCAAGACGCCTGGAATGCCATCGACTACAAGACTCTCGGGCTGCTTTTCGGTCTTATGGTGGTTTCTTCGGCTTTCGTGGTGGCCGGCTTTTATGACAAGGCGGCGCGATGGGTTGGTGGGCTGCGGGTTTCGCCGCCGTTATTACTTGGTATCTTGATCGTTGTGGGGGGAGGGCTGTCCGCAATTCTGACCAATGACGTGGTCGTCGTGGCCATGACACCAGTCCTGGTATCCATTACCCTGACTCGGGGCTTGAACCCCATCCCTTTTTTGTTGGGGTTCTGCTTTGCCGCCAACGTCGGTGCGGCAGCGACCATTATTGGTAGCCCGCAGAACATGATCGCCGCTGAGGCATTAGAGCTGTCTTTTATGGGTTTCATGAAGGTGTCGGCTCTTCCCGCACTGCTTGGGCTGCCCCTGATTTGGTTGGTGTTGGCATTCATGTACCGGGGCAAGTGGCAGCAAGTGCCATCTCAGGGTGGTGGGGCTCAGGCGGGCAGTGCCGCACAAGCAGCCACGCCTGGCATTCCCTTTGATCGTGTCGAGACACTCAAGGCGGCAGTCGTCACGCTGGTTATGGTGGGCGCTTTCGTATTCAGCGACTGGCCGCATATGCTGATTGCCTTGGCTGGGGCTGCGATACTGCTGGTCAATCGTGGGATATCGTCCAAAAACATGCTTGAGCACGTAGACGGCGAGCTCTTGCTGTTGTTGATTGGCTTATTTATCGTGAATCAAGCCATGGCGGCGACCAACTTGCCTCAACACTTGTTGGCCGAGTTAAGCAGTATCGGCTTGCATCTTCAGGATCCGCTCTCTATGTTGGCCATCATGGCGGTGCTGAGCGATCTGGTGGGTAATAATCCCGCCGTAATGTTGGTAGCCCCTTTTCTGCATGGCGCAGCTCATGCAGAAGCTTTGGGCGCGGCGATAGCGCTTGGCTCTGGTTTTTCTTCAAACATAGTCATCTTCGGCAGTATTGCCGGCATCATCGTGGCCGAGCAAGGTCAGGCTCATGGCGTCAAGATCAGCTTTGCCGAGTTCACGCGAGCAGGTTTACCTGTCTCGCTGTTGTGCTTGTTACTGGCCGTGCTCTGGATTCTGTATCTCACCTAAGCGTCTGCACAAATCAAGCGGTCCACCTTGCTGTGGGCCGTAGGGAGTTTTGTGCCCCACCGTATGAGTGAAAACGGGGGTGCACCTGCGTTGGCGACGGCTGAGCCCTGGCCTTAAAGCTTCTCAGGCAGCCCTGTTCTGGCGACGGAGCAGCGATTCGACCAGCGGATGCGCCCTGAAGTGCGCGAGCAGTCGCTCTTTCTGGGCTACTGTTAGCGGGGATGCCTGGATCATCTTTGGCCAAGTCTGAACGGCGTCTGCCACGGTCTTGCGTACGACAGCCGCCGCGGGCTTCTCGGGGATGCCAAGCTGCGCGCAGAACTGCCGGATGACTTGTGGACCGATGCCAGGCTTTGCAGCCTTGCCCTGCAGGACATCCTTGGCGGACATCTTCGGCTTTGCTGTACCTGCGGGCAGAATATGTAATGCGTGCCCGATGCGGCTATGGTAGGCGGCGTACGCCACGATGTCATAGGCCGGTGGGAACCTGGGAGTGCGCCCATCCGGATACCAGACCCCAATGTTCTTCAGATGCATGTCTGGATTGCCCAGCATCTCGTTGACCACAACGCGTCGCAGCAACTCATGCACAGCGGGCTCACCGAGCGAAGGGAAGGCCAGCATGACACCGGCGATGTCGAGGTAGCTTGCGCCGAGGTACTTCTGCTCGGGCTGCACGCCTAGCACCTGCGCGAAGTCTTCGCAATGCACGCGACCTTGTGATTGAGGTGTGCGGTCGTAGCGTGTGACGGCGAGAAAATTCGTCTTGTTGTCTACATTGCCTAGATCATAGCCGTGCTCAAGCTCGAGCTTCTCCAGCGGTTCGAGGTAGGCTTCGGTCACCGTCACGCCGGCGGCGGCAGCCAGGCGCAGGGACAGAAGCTCCAGCTCGGGCAACAGGGGCTGACCGACCACGGGTAGCTTCGCAATGATGTGCGTGTCCCGCATTTTGGTGCGTCCTACATAGCGGCTGCCTTCCTTGATAACACCGACTTTCGGCTGCACACCGGACAGCGAAACTCCATCTTCCAGAGGTTCGGCGGTGACTGACATTTCGAGTGCATCGGCATCCTGTGTCACATAGTGTGCCAGTTCATTGCGCGTGAGTTCCAGCGGCAGTGCATATACGTTGCCGGGCAGATCACGCCCGCATGCCGCCAGCATCTCGAAGTGATCGTTGGGGTCGCAGCCCCGTTGAGCAGCAACGTGGTCCCGGAAGACTCCCTCTGGCAGGAGATTCTGGAAGAATGCCGGGAGCAACCAGCCATTGGCCGGACTGTAGGAACCGTTGAAAAGCGTCGACCCCACATCGGCCCAGAGCGCTTTCTGTGCCGCTGGGTCGCCCGCTAACATGGAGAGTGACAGCACCGGTGCATGGGCGAGGTTCGCAAACGCATCATCGGCGACGAAGCGGTTGATGACATGGACGTCGCCTAGCCTGTACTGGAACAGCACGCCGACGCGTTGCGCCTGGCCGATGAAAATGCCCAGGGCCTTGATGTTCATTCGGTATCCTTTTCGAGCTTCTCGCGCGCCAACTGCACTACGGTTTTGACCGCAGGCGTCGTGGGCTCAGGGGTGGTGGATGCCACCAAGCCGGAAGCCGCGCCTTTGGGCACGATGGTCAATTCATACCCAAGCCGGTCGAGCACGGCCATAAGCGTCGTCACCTTGTAATCGGCTTGGCCACTGAGTACGCTGGTAAGTGTGCGCCGCGCGATGCCGGCGTGCGCACCGAGTTCACGCTGGGTGATGGATGTTGTCTTGAGGCGCTCGCGAAGGAAGGTCGCGATTTCTGAGAGTGTACGCATGAGCAGTAAAGTAGGATTTATTTTATAAATCATATTTTATTGCTCAACTTTGGTCAATAAAAAAGCGCAACAAAGTAGGGAGTATTTAAAAAATCCTACTTTATTGCGCTAATCAGTATATAAATCTGGTTGCGGGGGCAGGATTTGAACCTACGACCTTCGGGTTATGAGCCCGACGAGCTGCCAGACTGCTCCACCCCGCGTCTGAGGGATGAGAGTTTACCCTAAAACGAATGTTTGTTTGTATGGTCGGCAGCTTTGTAATCTGCTTCGGTGCGGATTGGGCAGATCTCCATGACTCACTCCATTTCTAC
Source organism: Mesopusillimonas faecipullorum (assembly GCF_020539505.1). Classification (GTDB taxonomy): domain Bacteria; phylum Pseudomonadota; class Gammaproteobacteria; order Burkholderiales; family Burkholderiaceae_B; genus Mesopusillimonas; species Mesopusillimonas faecipullorum. The sequence continues at coordinate 177,610 of NZ_JACDXW010000002.1, forward strand.
GGTTTCGGCGTCGAACTTGTCGTACTCAGCGTGAGTGCCAATGAATTTGACGTAGACGATGCCTAATTTGTAGGCGATTGTGGAGATATGTGATGGCGACGACAAAACGTAACAGCCGAATTCTGGACGAGATGCACGAGATGGCGCGTGGACTTCATAGCGCCGGCCTGATCAGCATACTATAGTCAATCGCCGATTTGCGGAACGAAGCCATTTGGAATGGTGTGATTAACCGAGTTTAGTGAATGACTAGATCCCCCGATTACGGGGTAGAGCCCTGGATATTAGACAGTGTCTAATACTCGGCCCCGCAACGCAAAACGCCAGCCCTGTGTGGCTGGCGTATCTATATGATTCTAATGGAAATTCTTGGTGCCCCCCCGCAGAGTCGAACTGCGCACCAACGGATTATGAGTCCGCTGCTCTAACCAAGCATGAGCTAGAGGGGCACTGGTACAACCAAGCCCTATATTATTACACAAAAAACAGTGAATGCTAGATTCCCTTGCTTGCAAGGCTGGCTTCGGTTAAAAGCTATGAGTCGGCGGCAGTGAGTCGCCTTGAGAGGGAATGCATAATGAAGAGAATCGTACGCCAACTTTCGCTGGCTCTGGTCGCGTTTGCGGGCCTGACGGCGTGTGCCGGCACCGGCCAAGCGCCGGATGGGTCTTCCAGTTCAACTTCGAATTCGGCGTCAGGTTCCAGCATGCAAAGCTCCGCTCAAGCGCTTACGGCTTATCACTGGGCATTGATGGATGCCCAAAATGCGCAAGGCCAGTCGCAGCCCGGTTGGCTGGAAAGCGGTGGCGGGCCGGCCAGTCTGCGGTTTCAGGACGGCAGCGTACTGGTCAGCGGTTTATGCAACAGCATGAGTGGGCGTTATGTCTTGCAAGGCCAAAACATCCAGATCTCGCATCTTGTCGGCACCATGAAAATGTGTGCCAACCAAACCCTTATGCGTTATGAGCAGCAGTTTGGCCTGCGTTTGCCTCAGGCTCGAAGCTGGTCTATTACGTCCGGCAGCCAAACTATTCTGACGCTGGTTTTCCAAGATGGCGCTCGTTGGGTCTTGCAAGGAGAGCCCACGCATGAGGCCATGTACGGCGGCCCAGGCGAAACCGTGTTCCTGGAGGTAGACGCGCAGCGTCAGGCTTGCAGTCATCCGCTCATGCCGGGGCACCAGTGCTTGCGTGTGCGTGAAATTGTTTATGATGCCTCCGGCATCAAGCAGCAGGCCGGGCAATGGCAGCTGTTCTACGGCGAGATCGAAAACTATCAGCATCAGCCGGGCGTACGCAATGTGCTGCGCTTGAAGCGTTACACGCGTCAGCAGGTGCCGGCAGATGCCTCGCAGTATGTATATGTACTCGACATGATCGTGGAAAGCGAAACCATGTCCGACTCCTCCAGGAGGAAGCCTTGAATCGATTGCTGCAGCAGGCTCGTCAAACGAATCAGCGTCGGATGACGTATTTCTATCTGTCGCCCACTGAAGACGACTATCTCAGTGCGCGTATGCTGGCTCGCCAAATGAGCCTGAATCTGTCTCACGCGAAAACGGTGCGTTCCGAGGAACCTTACGACGACGAGCTTGACGCCGACGAATAAGGGCTAGCTATTCAACAAGCCAGGTGTTCAGGGTGTGGCGCCTGGTTTGTTGCGTGTAGGGCGCCGGCGCCAGGGGTGCCAGTTACGTATCTGACGCCAGCGTTTGCTTAAGCCGCGTTCGCTCAGGGGTTCAAAGAAACCGTCTGCGTTTTCTGGATCCAGCAGTTCGTTGCCGGCGATGAAAGTTTCCAGCGCTGAAGGTTCCAACAAATCTAGAAGCTCGAGTGTCTTGCCGGGGCGGCGCACAGCGTCGATGGCCGCTCGTAATGAACCCTCATGCTCGAATGCCTGGGCAAAGGTTTCGGGGCTGACGTTCATGTGTTCAGCCAGCAGTCGGGTGCGCAGCCTGCCGATGATGGCTGGAGTGTGGTGGTTCTTAGGCAAGGCCGCATCGATGATGACGTCGCACTCGCTGTCCAGGCCTAGAGAGCGATTGTTTAGGTTGGATGAGCCTATGCGCAGTAGGCGGTCATCGACGATCATGACCTTGGCGTGAACGTAGATGTCACGGCCTTGCTCGGTGACGGGCACATAGATACGAAAGCGTTTGTCGGGATCATGTTTGCCTATTTTGCGTGCCAGTTGCACGCGGGCAGCATCCATGGCTTTTTGTTCCAGCCAGCCCTCGGCGCTGCGCGGCATGACGAGAATGATCTCGGGCGGAGAGGGCGCTTGAAGGCGATTGGCTATTGCTGCGGCCACCTTGGGCGAAGTGAAGTACTGGTTCTCTATGTAGATGAAGCGCTGCGCGGCGGCAATCATGTCCAGGTATAAGGCTTCAATCTCGCGCACTTCTTCGTGCTCGCCATAGGCGGCTTGTGTGCGTGCAATACCGACCTCCACATCCTTGAAATGAACCTCTAGTTCTTCAGGCCAAAGTTCGTGGGTTGCAGGAGCCAGGGGGGACAAGTGACGCGAAGTCGCGCGATACCAACGGTCTTCGCCTAAATCGCCCAAGGCAGCCGCTACCGGACCGCTTAACATCATAGTGACGTCATGCCACGGCTGATAGGGCTTGCCATCAGGCATGACGCGTCTGGGCTCGTTGTCCAGGTGTTCGCTGGTATCCCAGCGGGCGGAAGACATGTCTATGCCACCGCAAAAAGCCAGACGATCATCAAGCACCAGAATTTTTTGATGGTGGCTACAGCCAGGAGGATGCGCGCTGTCAAAGCAGAACTCTATGGCTCGGGTGATTTGCCAGCGCCACAGCATCCAAAGCACGGTGGGGTTGAGGAGCCTGGTCCACATGCCAAAGCTCCATTTAAGGATATCTATGCGGCGATGCGGGTCGTCTTTGGCCAACCTCAGAAAGAACTCGCCCAGAGACTGCCCGGCTTTGCCGGCGCTGGGTTCGAGTTGAATACGAGTGTCGAAATCCCAGCCTATGACCAGAATGCGTTGTTTGGCGGCCTTCATGGCCAGGCGGGCATAGTGGAAGTAGTCGGCTGCGTCTACGACGGGCGTGGCACAGTCGCATTGAGTGATTTGCCAACAATTGCGCCCGACTTGCAGGACGGGCCGCAAAGCCGAAGCGGCGGAGGGTGGCGTCATGATGGGGTTTATGTTGCTAGGCAAAAAATGGCCAACGTTAGTACGCACCGGCGTGTCAGCTTGCGACCGCGTGCGCGACACTGCTGCTTTACCGCGCAAGCATAGCCTAAATGCCCTGGTGGGGGTGAGCCCAACGCAGCAATGCGGCTTGCGCTAAACTTTTGCGTCTTTATCCGTGAAACGCAGCTGACTTGCATCAGGCAAGTTGCCGCACCGGAACTGTCCTGGGCACTTATGCTTGAAGCTTTCTTTGTATCCACCGGTATTGTCGCGCTAGGCGAAATGGGCGATAAAACGCAGTTGCTGGCTGTCGTGCTGGCCGCTACCTTTCGTCGCCCCTGGCCCATCGTAGCCGGTATTTTTGTGGCTACGCTGGCCAATCATGCATTGGCAGGGGCCGTAGGCGGGTGGGTGGCCTATATGCTGGGGCCCGATGTCTTGCGTTGGGTGATAGGCCTGTCCTTCCTGGCCATGGCCGTATGGGTGATGATTCCAGACAAACTGGATGACGACGATGCGTCGGGCATGCGTCGCTGGGGGGTATTTGGCACCACCGTCATTGCCTTCTTTTTGGCCGAAATGGGCGATAAAACACAGATTGCCACGGTGGCATTGGCGGCGCGTTACCCAGACGTCATACAGGTCGTGCTGGGCACCACGCTGGGCATGATGCTGGCCAATGTGCCTGCGGTGTTTCTGGGTGACAAGATCGCCGCCAAGGTGTCCATGAAATGGGTGCACGGCCTGGCAGCGCTGATTTTCCTTGTGCTGGGTGTGCTCACCTTGTTCAACGTAGGCCATTTTTTCTAGCCAAAAGCTTGGGGCGCTGTGCCTGGGGCAAAGCGCTATGCCATCAAATTGTCATACTGTCAGGGCATGATGCGCCCACGAAAACTTTATCGTGGGAAGTCATCTGATCATGCAGTTCTACAAAAAAGACGCACATGCGGCAAAGTCGCCTCTGAACCTGTTTGCCGTAACGGCGCTGACGCTGGCCCTGGCCGCCTGTGGCGGTTCTGACGGCGGCGATCCGGCTCCCCAGGCCCCCGAGACGCCGGCACCTGAAACGCCAGTCGAGGCAACGCCTAGCGCCATCAGCCTGAAGCATCTGGGCCGTCACGAAACCGGGCAGTTTGCCGTCAGTGCCGCGGAAATCACTGCCTACGACGCGCAAAGCCAACGCGCCTTCGTCGTCAATGCGCAGTCCGGTAAGCTGGATGTGCTGGACATGAAAGACCCCGCGCATCCCCGCCACGTCGGCATTATCGACGCCACCCCCATCGCAGCCGGCGCTACGGTTAACAGCGTGGCGGTGAAAGATGGCATTGTGGCCTTGGCAATTGAGGCTGCCGTCAAGACCGATACGGGTTACGTTGCCTTCTACCAAGCCGCTGATTCCAGCTATGTCAGCCACGTATCGGTAGGGGCTTTGCCAGATATGCTGACCTTCACGCCAGATGGCAAAACGGTGTTGGTGGCGAACGAGGGCGAGCCCAGCGATGACTACCAAATAGACCCCGAGGGGTCCATCAGCGTTATCGACATTTCCGCGATAGAGCAACCCGTTGTCAGAACAGCGGATTTTCGTGCTTTCAATGACCAAAAACAGGCATTGCTGCAGAAAGGCGTGCGGGTGTTCGGCCCCGACCAGACTCAAGCGCTGGCTGCCGGTGCGACAGGCGTTTACCGCACGACCACCGTGGCGCAAGATATGGAGCCCGAATACATAGCGGTGTCGGCTGATGGCAAATGGGCTTGGGCGACGCTACAAGAAAACAATGCCTTGGCCAAAATAGACATCGAGAACGCCAAGGTGCTGGACATTTTGCCATTGGGTTACAAAGACCATGGTTTGGCAGGGAACGGCATGGACGTCTATGACGAAGACAAGACCCTGACCATCGATATCCGTCCACGTCCCGGCGTATTTGGCATGTATTTGCCTGACGCTGTTGCGGCTTACAGTGCGCAGGGCAAAACCTATTTGGTCACAGCAAACGAGGGTGACGCCCGCGCCTGGGGTGAAGACAATGCCGCCTACTTCGGCCAAGCTGAAGATGCCAAAAAAGGCGTACCGGCGCTTATCGGCGACCCCGCACAAGGCTTTGTAGAAGAACTGCGCGTTAAGCATCTGGTGCACAAAGATGGCTTTGCCCGTCGTTTGGGCGACGACATGCCTGCGCACTTGATCGCTATGGCGGAAGGCGCTTTGCTTGATCCCAGCGTATTCGCATATTGCGGTGCTGAGCCTGGCAACAAGCCTGGTGACTGCCGCGACGATGAGGAACTAGGCCGTCTGAAGATCAGCTGGACGCAAGGCTACAAACTCAATGATGATGGTTCGCCCAAGTTCTTCGACAAGAATGGTAACGAGAACCCCGCAGGCCGTTGGTTGATGTACGACAAGCTTTACGCCTACGGTGCGCGCTCGTTCTCGATATTCGATGAAGATGGCGCTTTGGTGTGGGACGCCGGTGATCAGTTTGAGCGCTTCCTGGCTTCCAATGAGTGCCGCTTGCGTGCTGCTCGCGACCTGCCTTGCGCGGATTTTTTCAACAGCCAACATGATGAAGGCGATGCGAAGAAGGACCGTAGCGATGATAAGGGCCCCGAACCGGAAGGCGTGGAAATCGGCGTGATAGGCGAGAAGACCTTTGCCTTTATTGGCCTGGAGCGCATGGGTGGCGTACTGGCGTACGACATTACCGATCCCAACGCGCCGGTGTTCCAGGATTATCTGAATACGCGTGAGAACTGGGTAGACAATCCTGAAACCGCGCTGGCCTCAGCGGGTGACCTGGGTCCGGAAGGCCTGAAGTTTGTACCCGCCGCCGATGCGCCTGGTGGCAAACCTTTGCTGATTGTCGGTTTCGAAGTCAGCGGCACCACGTCGGTATTCGAAATAGAACAGCGCTTCGACAAATAAAAGCAAGCAGCGGGCCTGGTGCCCGCCACTTGAAATGAGTACCTCTCTTGAACGGTATGCAAACAAACGCATACCGTTTTTTTTATTTCTTCTGCGTGTGCAGGTCGATACGCTTGAGTAATTCGAGCAACTGTTCACGCTCGTCGGGTGATATGGCTTCCAGCGCCCGTACGATGATTTGATGCCCCTCGGGCCAGGCCTGTTCATAGCTGCGTTTGCCGGCGGGCGTAAGAAAAACGCGCATGTAGCGGCTGTCGTCCTTGTCTTGTTTGCGGCGTACCAGTTTGCGCGTTTCCATCTGATCGATGACGCGACTGAGCGCGGGCTGGCGCATGGCGATGCTGCGGGCGATGTCGCCTATTTGCTGGCCGTCTACCTCGAACAAGACTTGCAACACCCGGAAGTGCGCGTAGGTGAGGTCGAGGTCGCGTAATACCGAATCGCGCAGCTCTTGGTTCAGGCGCGAAGTGATGCTGTCCATGCGGAATGCAACGTTTTGCTGCAAGCTCCAGTCGGCTTCGCTGAGGGCGGGTAGGGCACTGCGCAGCGCGCGCTTAGCCGTGGTGTCTGGGGGCTGATTCATAACAATTTTGATGTGTCGTAGGGGTCGGTGAATACCCTAGTTTCCCAGGATTCAAGCACTTGGTGGGGCTTTAAGGCATCGGTGTTTTCACTAATTATATGAAACTACATATGTATTGACATGAGTAGCTGGCTTTCTATAGTCTTCTACTCAAGGCAACACCAGCCCACACATCAAGTTGGAGGAGACTATGCAAATCACCGAGCCGGCTGCGCAAAACGCGCGCTACTTTCGTCCGCGCCGTTTAGGGCACGTCAACCTTTGGGTAGACGATATTCAGAAGTCCGAAAATTTCTACAGCGAAGTCTGTGGCCTGAAGGTGGAATTCACCGAACCCGATCTTATCGCCACTTTTCTGGGTACCGGTCATACGCCTCACGATCTGGGCATGATGCAGAAAACCAATGGGGTGCCGCGTTATGGCCGCAATGGCCTGCTGCAATTGCCGGGCACCATAGGTTTGACGGCGGGCCTCAACCATCTGGCATGGGAGCTGAAGAACGAAGCCGAGCTGGTGCAGGGCTACCGTCACCTGAAACAAGACGATATCGAGACCGATATCACGGTAGACCACCAAGTGGCGCATAGCGTGTACATGTTTGATCCGGACGGCAACTACAACGAGTTCTATTGCGACACCGTCAAAGACTGGCGCAAGGTGCTAACGGGCCCTATGGAGCTACTGACCAGCCATTGGGACCCTCTGCAAGCCGAGGGCTTCACAGAAGGACGTTATGAAGAAACGCCCGTGCTGGAAATCGTCGAGTCTGCGCCCGTGCATCCTTGGCGTTTGACGCACGCCACGCTGCAAACGCCGCGCCTGGAGGAAATGGTCGAGTTCTACACCACCATCGCCGGCCTGCGTGTGGTGGCGCGTGAGGCGGGTGTCGTGTATTTGGTTGCAGGCATGGATGACTACGACTACAACCTGGTCTTGGTGTCTGCCGACGACGCAGCGTATCACCATGCGTCTTTTCAGCTGAAAGACGAAGCAGCTCTTGAACGGGCCAAGCGTGTGTTGCCGAGCAGCGGCGTCACCATAGAACAAGAAACGCGTTTGCCTTGGAAACACAGTATTTTCCTGCGTGATCCCGACGGTTTGCTGAGCGAATGGTATGTGCCGGGCACAGCCCCGCGCGACCTTGCCGCGCGTGGTGGTTTGCCTTTGGCTATGGCGGTATAAGGAGCATGGTCATGACAAACAAACTGACGGCTGCCATTGCTGGAGGCGGGATAGGTGGTTTGGCCACAGCGGCTGCGTTGGCTCAGCGCGGTTGGGACGTCACCGTTTACGAACGCCAGGACGCCTTGCGCGCTGTAGGCGCAGGCATCTATATCTGGGAAAACGGCTTGCGCGTGCTGGAAGCCTTGGGCGCTTACGATGAGGCCACGGCGGGTGCTTTTCGCGGTACCCATTTCGAGCAGCGCGATGCCCAAGGCCAGATTATTGAATCGGCGCCTATAGATACCAGCAAACGCTTGCTGACCGTGCCGCGCAGCACCTTGCTCGAAGCGCTAAAGAACGCCTGCCTGCGTGCGGGGGTGAAGGTGGTGACGCGTGCCGAAGCCATAGGGGCGACCTCGCGTGGCGAGCTGCTGTTCCCCAATAATGAAACCGTACAGGCCGACTTGGCCATAGGGGTGGATGGCATTTGGTCCAAGGTGCGCAGCGCGCTGGGGCTGGAACTGTTGCACGAGCAAACGCGCGAAGGGGCGATACGCACCATGATTCCTGCGCACCCCGACGATTTCGGCCCGCAAGACCAGGGCAAATACATAGAGTGCTGGAATGGCGAGCGTCGCTTTCTGATCACGCCGGTCAGCGAGAAAGAAACCTATCTGGCCCTGACATGCCCCTACGAAGATCAGGCCGCTAGGGCGGTGCCGGTAGATAAAGCCTTATGGGCGGAATCCTTTCCGCAATGGAAACACCTTATCGACCGCATAGGCGAGGCGACCGTGCACTGGGGGGCCTACAGCATCACACGTTGCCGCGCCTGGTCGTCGGGCCGTACCGCCATTTTGGGCGATGCCGCGCACGCACAGCCGCCTAATTTGGGGCAGGGCGGGGGCATGGCCATGCAAAACGGCCTGGCACTGGCTGTGAACCTGGAGGGCGTGACGGACAAGCGCGATATTCCCGCCGCCCTGGAGCGCTGGGAAAGCACTGAACGCGAACTGATCGAGCATTGCCAGCGCTGGTCGATTTTGTATGGCGAAGTGACCTATTTGCCAGACGAAGTACGCAACAGGGTAGTGCGCGGCGCCATGAGCGACCCATGGATTGCCGCGCAGATTTTCCGGGCGGCCAACCACGCGCCTACCGGAACGAAGTAAGTGTTGTGCCTGGGGGGCCGCCCTGGCCCCTTATGACCATAATGGAGACAAAAATGAAGCAAAAACGCGGAATTCTGCGCCTGGCCGTTGCGGCCCTGGCATTGTGTGCATCCAGCGTCGGGCTTGCAGCCGAGCCCGTGCGCATAGGTTTCGGCATTTCACGCACCGGTGAATTTGCGCCGACCTCGGCAGGGCCGCTGGCGGCTTACGAACTGTGGCGAGATCAGGTCAATGCAAAAGGCGGCCTGGATGTGGCGGGTACCAAGCGCCCCGTTGAGTTCGTTATTTATGACGACCAGTCGGATGTGGGTAAAGAGGCCGCCATCTACGAGAAACTGATTTCCAACGACAAAGTGGATCTCTTGCTCTCGCCATGGGGTTCGCATAATCACTTCGCCATCGTGGGGGTGCTTGAAAAGCACGGTTTCCCTATGGTGGGCAGCACGGCGTCTTCTTTGCAGATTCGTTCGCTTAAGGCCAAGAACATCTGGTTTCCCACTTCGTCCATGCCCGATGCCCACGGCAAGGAAATGGCCAAGATGCTTAAAGACCTAGGCGTCAAGACAGTGGCGGTGAATACCGTGCAGGTGGGGTTTCCCATGGAAAACCGCCAAGAGCTTTTACCCGCGCTGAAAGAGGCAGGTATTGAGGTGGTGCTAGACCGCCAGTACGCTCCCGGCGTCAAAGACATGACCAGCACGCTGACGGAAATCAAACGCCTGCAACCCGATGCGGTGATCAATCTCTCCTATCCGCCGGATGCCATCCTGTATATGCGTGGGGCACGCGAGCAAGATATCAAGGCACCGTTCCAGTTCTTGCTGGTCGGGCCGACGGCTGCCTTCTTCAGCAAAATGTTCGGTGCCAATCTGGACAACATCGTGACCATGGGTCATTGGTCACCAGATAAAGCAGACTGGCCCAACGCCAAAGCATTCTTCGAGGCTTATCAAAGTAAAACCGGTGAAGCCCCCGATTATCTGGACGCCGTTCTGGCCTATATGTCCGCCGAGATTCTCGAGCAAGCTGTCGCCAAAGCCGGCCTGGACAAAGACGCTTTGCGCAAAGCGATTTCCAGCGAAACTTTCTCTACCATCAATGGCCCGGTGCGCTTTGAAGGTGTACAGAACGTGACGACACCGACGATGTTCCTGCAGTTCCAGGACGGTGTGGCGCAGATTGTTCATCCGCCTGAAATGGCAACGGCGAAGTTCCAGCCCAAGCAAAAGTGGGAACAGTAAATCAAGATGAATGCGCTGTTCTCTCCTGAGCTGCTCATCGCGACCCTGGCACTGACTTCCATCTATGCCTTGGTCGCGCTGGGGCTGAATCTGATCTATGGGTCCATGCGGCTACTTAACGTGGCCCATGGAGAAATCATGATGTTGGGCGCTTACATTGCCTTCGGCGTGTTTACGGCTTGGCAAGTATCGCCTTTGATCTCCATGTTTGGCGCCATGGTGGCTGCCGCGATATTAGGGTGGTTGTGCTATGAGCTACTGATCAAAAGGCTGTCTAGCACCCCGGCGTTGGTGCAGCGCATAGAGGCGAACTCTTTGTTGGTGTTCTTTGCGCTGTCGGTGATTTTGCAGAACCTGGGGGCCTGGGCCTTTACCGCCAATGCACGCAGCTACAGCTATATGGATTCGCTGGTGCAGATCGGGTCGGTCAGCGTGGCGCTGAATCGTCTGGTCATCATTGCGGTTAGCGTGGTGGCCACGGCTGCTGTCATGTTGTTCTTCCGCTTCGGCATCGCGGGTTTGGCCATACGGGCATTGATTCAGCAGCGCGATGCGGCGTCCTTGGTCGGCATACGTGCCGATAAGGTCAATCGCATTATCTTCTGTCTGGGCTTTGCCTTGGCGGCGCTGGCCGGCGCGCTGGTCAGCATGGTAGAGAGCATCACGCCTTTCTCGGGCTTTCCTTTCACCATTGCGGCTTTCTTCGTCATTATCCTGGGTGGCCTGGGGTCCATAGGCGGCAGCGTCGTGGGGGCCTTGTTGCTGGCCTGTGTGGAAGTCTATGGCGGTGCGCTCACATCACCGGCCTATCGGTCTATTTTGTTGTACGGCGTGTTCATCTTCGTGCTGTTCGTACGACCCCAAGGTTTGTTCGGCAGGAGGGTGGCATGAACGGTGTACGACATTCAAGGCTGGCCGCCTGGCTGGGCTTGCTGGCAGCGGCTGCGATTGCGCCTGCTTTGGTGGGCGGCTATGGCCAAAGTGTATTGATGCAGCTGTATGGCTGGATCGCTCTGACGGCAAGTTGGGTCGCCTTCTCGGCTATGACAGGCTACATTTCTTTAGGTCATGCAGTGTTTTACGGCATGGGCGGCTATTTGATGGCCGTGTCCTGGATGCAGTTGCCCATATTGGCCGTGCTACTGCTGGCGGGTCTGGCCGCAGCGGCTTTTGCGGCGCTTGTCGGGCTGCCTTCCCTGCGTGTGCGGGGGCCTTACTTTGTCATCCTTACCTTTGGTCTGGCAGAGTTCTTCAAGTATGTGGTGGTGGCGATAGAGTCCAGCCTGGGTATCAGTGGTCGTCTGCTATTGGGGGCGCCCGACGTGCTGTGGCTAAGCTACGGCATGCTGGTGCTGGCAGCACTGGCGGTGCTGCTGGTCATGGTCCTGCGGCATTCGCGTTTGGGGGTGGGGCTGTGGGCTGTGCGTGAAGACGAAACGGCTGCGGCGACGCTGGGGGTACCCACCACGTGCGTCAAGTTGCTGGCCTTTGTGCTGTCGGCCATCTTGCCGGCCATGGTGGGGGCGCTTACCGTATTGCGCTCTACCTACTTCGAACCCATGCAGATGTTCAGTCCCATGACGTCTTTCACAATCGTCACCATGGCCATCATCGGTGGCAGCGACAGGCCTGCCGGCCCGGTGCTGGGGGCGGCTTTCATCATGCTGCTGTCCGAGGTGCTGTGGTCGCGCATGCCCGAGTTCTACATGGTGTTGCTGGGTGTGCTTTTGTTGGGTTTCGTCTTGTTTGCACCCGACGGCATCGTGGGCAAATGGATGGCGCGGCGTAATCGCCTGGGGGGTGGCTTCTGATGACGACCTTATTACAAGTGCGCCAGGTCACGCGTCGGTTCGGCGGCATTACGGCTGTGTCTGATGTCAGCTTCGATATGTTTCAAGGCGAAGTACTGGGCCTGATGGGGGCAAACGGTGCGGGTAAAACGACACTGTTCTCCATGATTGCGGGCAATGTGGCGCCTAGCTCCGGGCAAATTCTGTTCGAGGGCAAAGCCGTGCCAGCCAGGCCGGACCAGGCCAGTCGTCTAGGCATTGCTCGCACTTTCCAGATTGTCAGGCCGTTTCCGGGCATGACCGTATTGGAAAACTGTATGGTGGGGGCCTTGTATGGCAGTGGGCGTGAGCGCGATTTGAACCAAGCGCGCCGTATATGCGAAGGCATTCTGGAAGAAGTCGGTTTGAGCGCGCAGATGTTTAAAGCGGCGGCTACCCTTACCTTGGCCGGGCGCAAGCGTCTGGAAATCGCCAGAGCGCTTTCTACCCACCCCAGATTGCTGCTGCTGGACGAAGTGTTGGCGGGGCTCAATGCCAGCGAGGTCGATGAAGCGCTGGCGCTTATTGAAGAGATCCGGCAACGTCACAGCTTAAGCATCATCATCATCGAACACGTCATGAAGGTGCTGATGCGCATGAGTCATCGTATTGTTGTCTTGCATGAGGGCAAGAAGCTGATGGAGGGGACGCCCTCGCAAGTGGGCAGCGACCCGCGAGTCATCAAGGCCTACCTAGGAGAAAAAAATGTCCGTGCTGCTTGAAACGCGTGACTTATGCAGCGGCTATGGCGACGTACAGGTGTTGAAGCAGGTCAGCATCGCGCTGGAGCAAGGCCAGGTTACCGCCTTTGTGGGCAGTAACGGTGCAGGCAAGACCACGCTGATGCGCACGCTGGCCGGCTTGCTGCCTACACGGCGTGGCGGCATTATGCTGGCCGGCCACACCGTAGATGCGCTTGATCCGCCGCAGCGGCTGGCTTTGGGGCTGTCTCTGGTGCCGGAAGGGCGCTTGGTGTTCCCTGACTTTACTGTGGCCGATACCTTGCGCATCGGGGCCTATGCGCCGCATGCACGGGCGGGCTGGCGCGCACGCGCTGAGCAAATGTACGAGCTTTTTCCGCGCTTGAAAGAGCGGCGCAATAACCAGGCTGGGTTTTTGTCGGGGGGCGAACAGCAAATGCTGGCCCTGGCTCGCAGCCTGATGTCTTGCCCCAAGCTGCTCTTGCTAGATGAGCCCACGCTGGGCTTGGCGCCCGCCATGGTGGACGAACTGTTCGCCATTCTGGGCCGCATACGCGAAACCGGCGTCACGCTGGGTCTGGTCGAGCAAAACATCCAGACCGCACTGAGTCTTTCCGATTACGCCTATGTTCTAGAGGACGGGCAAATCGCGCTGAGTGGCCCCAGCGCTCAATTGCTGGACTCACCAGAAGTGCAGGCCAGTTACCTGGGTATTCGTGAGGAGGCCGCTTCAGTCAGCTAAATGCTGCCTCAGTCTTTTCACGCGGCGCAGTCTGAATTTTTGATTACACTTGACGCTCATAATAATGAGCATCATGAGGCAAGACAAAGTGTCGATGAAAGATTGGTCGTTGTCGGCGGTAGCAGCCGGCTTTCTTGCGGTGCTCATTGCTTATACGGGGCCCCTGGTCATCTTTGTGCAAGCGGCTCATGTGGCCCAGGTTTCCGAAGGCATGTTGTCTTCTTGGATCTGGGCCATTTCCATTGGGGCGGCGCTTACCAGCATATTCTTGAGCAGTTATTTCAAGATGCCTGTGGTAACGGCATGGTCGGCACCCGGCACCGCTTTGCTGGTGACTTTGTTTCCCGATTTGAGTCTTAACGAAGCAGTAGCGGCTTATCTGACAACGGCGCTTATCTTGTTTGTCATAGGTATAAGCGGTTACTTCGATCGGTTGATACGATTGATACCGCGTGGCGTGGCGGCGGGTATGCTGGCCGGCATTTTATTTCAGTTCGGCATGGCGGCCTTTAAGTCTGTGGCGTCAGCACCCTTGCTGGGCTTTGGCATGATTGCCGCCTATCTACTGTTCAAAAGATGGGTGCCGCGCTATACCATGGTGCTGGTGCTGCTTTTTGGTATTGCCCTGGCTGTGGTCACCGGGCAAATGCAGTTGTCCGAACTAGAGTGGAAGCTGGCGACACCCGAATTCATCACGCCTCACTGGACATGGAGCAGTACCCTGAGTTTGGCCTTGCCCCTGGTGTTGGTGAGCCTGACAGGGCAGTTTTTGCCGGGCATGGCTATCTTGAAAACCTCGGGCTTTGATGTCCCCGCACGGCCCATTTTGATTGCAACCAGTGCAGCCTCGGTGCTAACGGCCTGTTTTGGTGGTATTACCTCGGTGCTGGCGGCCATCAACGCTGCGGTCTGTACCGGCTCGGAATGCCACGAAGACCCTAAACGGCGCTATGTGGGCGGCATTGCTAACGGTTTGTTCTATATAGTGGGCGCCTTGTTTGCGGCTTCTATCGTGTTGCTGTTTACCGCCTTGCCGCAGGTGTTCATTGCCGTGCTGGCGGGCTTGGCCCTGGTCGGTGCCATTCTTAGCAATATTGCCATTGCCGTCCAAGACGATGCGCATCGTGAAGCCTCGGTTCTGACCTTTATCGCCACCGCCTCGGGCATGACTTTTCTGGGGCTGGGCTCAGCATTCTGGGGCGTCGTCATAGGCGCCGTGGCTTATCTGGTGTTTAACCGCTCGTCTAAGGCGAGCACTTAGTTTTAGGAAGTACGCCTTATGTCGTCTGTATCGCATCGGCTGTGTTTGCTGCGCCACGCGCAGGCCGCTCTGGTTCCTGGTCTGCCTGACCACGATCGCCCCCTCACTGAGTCAGGTGAGACGGCTGCTCTAAGAGTGGGGGATTGGTTGGCCGAAGCTCAGTTGTTGCCCGACATAGCTATTGTTTCTACTGCACGGCGCACTCGTGCGACCTGGGACGGCGTGCAAAAACGGTTGTCGGCTTTTGTGCCCGCAGTCTTTGAAAAGCGTATTTATGAGTCCACACCCGAAAACATTCTGGAAAGCATCCAGTACACCGCCGAAGCGCATCATTGCGTGTTGGTGGTAGGGCATAACCCAGGCTTGCATCAGTTAGCCTTGGATTTGATCGAGCAGGGCGACAGTAATAGCTTGGCGCGCTTGAACCAAGAGTTCACCCCCGGTTCGCTAGTGATTATTGATTTTCCCGCTTTGCCTGCCTGGGAGCAGCTGGACAGGCATAGCGGGGTGCTGCAGCGTTTTGTCACCCCCTAACAGGGCGCGGCTTATTTGCCGATGATGCGCCCCAGAATTTCGGGTTCGCCCGAGAAATAGTGCCATAAGGCGGCAGCGACGTGACCGACAATGGCAGCAAGCAACACCCAGCCCAGCAAGCCATGGAAATTGCTGCCCAGGTCTACCATCCAGGTGATTTTGGGGCCTTCAAAGCCCGGCATGAACGGAATGCCAAAGGGCGAGAAAGCACGCCCGCCGCCGAACTGACGCAACAGTGCGACCAGGGGTATTGCCAGCATAAGCACGTAAAGCACACTGTGGCCTAGCCCCGCCAGCCAGCTGACGGGTTTGGGGCGCCGCCCGGTGTTGGCCAAGGCCCAAAGAATACGCACCAGAATCAACAGCATCAGCAATGTGCCCACAGATTTATGAGTAGGCCAAAGAAAGCTATCGAGCGCACTGTCTTCGGCGAAAAAATGGGTCAGTACGGAAGCAAACTGCCATACGAACAGTACAGCCATAAGCCAGTGCAACACACGCGTGACGGTGCCGAAACGCTTGGGTGAGTCCATACAGGGCGTGGTCATTGGGCAAGATCCTGTGAGAGAAGTTTGACAGAAGAATAAGGTGCAATGGCAGGGCTAAAGTGCGGTGCCAATGTCTTGTAAATCTAAAGCATAGACTGTATCAGGAAGATGCTTCTTGCATAGTGCGAATGGCGTAAACTTCATGGGTATGAAACATATCGAAAGCCAGTATTCCGCTCTTCAGATAAGGTAAGTGACCATGCAGCAATCGAAGTCGACCCTACCTAAGTGGGGTCTGGACAACATCCCCTTTGATCAGATAGAGCACGAGAAAGTACGAGATAGAGAAGACTTGCTTTATTTGGTGGCGGGCGCATCGTTCGTCGAAATCGCCTCCGATCTTTACACCACCAATTTGGTGGATTACTTTGAAGGTGATGAAGCAGCAGTGCTATGGTTAGGTAGTCAATGGCAGCACGAAGAGCTGCGTCATGGTTACTCTTTGCGCGATTACGTGCTGGCGGTATGGCCCGAGTTTGATTGGCAATCTGCCTACAACGATTTTTTTGCTGAATACTCCAAGCTGTGTACCGTGGACGAGTTCGAGCCCACGCGCGGCCTGGAGATGGCGGCGCGTTGCGTAGTAGAGACCGGCACCGCCACTTTTTATACCGCCTTGGCCGAACTTTCTCCGGAGCCCGTGCTGTCGGGCATAGCCGCTTGCATACGCACAGACGAAGTCGGCCACTACAAGTATTTCTACAAGTTTTTTCGCGAGTATAACGACCGTGAGCGCTTGGGGCGCTGGCGCGTCTGGAAGGCCATTAAAAGGCGGGTACTGGAAGCGCGTAATTCCGATGCCGACATTGCTTTATGGCATGTGTACACCCATAGGTCGCCCAACCCTGACAAAGCGCAGTTCAAAATCCTGTGCAAGTCATTAGGCAAAGAGATCAAAGGCTATTACCCCGTCAATATGGCGGCCAAAATGGTTTTGCGGCCGTTGGCGCTGCCCAATATGGTCAATCAGTTTGTCGAAGGGCCTTTGTCACGAGCCGCCGGCTGGATGCTGCGTTGAGCACTAGGGATAACCCTTTACCAAGGGTTATCCCTATAAACTATAAGTTGTTTGGGCTAGTCCGCTTGCGTATAGTATTGCTATCGGTAGGCATTATCCTGCCTATCACCTGAAGCCAACCCGATGTGGTCCAAGGCTTCCTGCAAGACTCATAAGACACAGCGGAGACAAGTTTGAGCCTTCCCATTATCGAACAGGGGCGCCTGTTTGCAGCGCCCGCCATGGACGTTCAGCGTCGCGAAGACGGCGCCCTGATCCTGACCAACCCCTTGCCCCTCGAACCCTACGAGCGTTGCGTAGGTGAATCCTTGGAGTACTGGGGGCGCCACGCACCCGAACGCGCTTTTCTGCAAGAGCGTGACGCCCAAGGCAATTGGGTGGGTGTCACCTACGGTCAGACCTTGGATAAGGTGCGCCGCATCGGAGCCTGGTTGCTGCGCAGCGGTGCGGGGGTTGAGAAACCGGTGTGTGTGTTGTCAGACAACAGTGTGGCTCATGGCCTGTTGATGCTGGCTTGTTTGCACGTGGGGATTCCCTACGCAGCGATTTCACCCGCTTACTCGCTGGTCTCTAAAGACCATGCCAAGCTGAAGAACCTGATTGAACGCTTGGATCCCGCCATCATCTATACCGAGGTGGCTGCGCGCTTTGCACCGGCCATGCAGTCTTTGCAGGGCTTGCATCAGGCACAGTGGGTAGTGGGCGATGCCGACGAACAGCCGGCGGGTGCCCTGCGTTTTTCCGATTTGGTGGGCGAGCATGACGAAGCCGCCGTACAGGCCGCTTTCGAAGCTGTGACGCCCGACACGTTGGCCAAGATTCTATTTACCTCGGGCTCTACTGGTTACCCCAAGGGCGTGATCAATACGCAGCGCATGATGTGTTCCAGCCAGCAGGCCAAGCGCCAGCTCTGGCCCTTCCTGCAAGACGAACCCCCCGTGCTGCTCGACTGGCTGCCCTGGAACCATACTTTTGGCGGCAACCATAACCTGAACATGATGCTGCGTAATGGCGGCACCTTGTATATAGACGGTGGCAAGCCGGTTCCCGGCCTGTTCGACACGTCTATCAAGAATCTGCGCGATATTGCGCCCACCTTGTACATGAACGTACCGCGTGGCTTCGATATGCTGGTGCCGGCACTGCGTGAAGACGCACAGCTGCGCAAGCAGTTCTTCTCGCGTCTTAAGGTTATTTTCTATGCGGCGGCAGCCTTGCCTCAGCATTTGTGGGATGCCTTGATCGAGCTTTCCCGTGAGGAGCTGGGCGAGCCCGTGCCTATGGTGACTTCTTGGGGCTCTACCGAAACATCGCCTCTGGCGACCGATTGCTACTTCCAGGCTGATCGTTCAGGGGTCATAGGTTTGCCTGTGCCAGGCGTGACGCTCAAGCTGTTGCCGAACAGCGGCAAGCTGGAAATCCGTTTGAAGGGCCCGGTGGTTACCCCCGGTTATTTCAAGCAGCCGGATGTCACGGCCAAATCCTTCGATGAGGAAGGTTACTACCTCATCGGCGACGCCGTGAAGTTTGCCGACCCCGAGAACCCCGCCGCTGGCTTAGTGTTCGACGGCCGTGTTTCCGAAGACTTCAAACTGACCACGGCTACCTGGGTCAGCGTAGGCACCTTGCGGGTCAAGGGAATAGAAGCCTTGGCGCCTGTGGCACAAGATATTGTGGTCACCGGTCACGATCGCGACTCCGTCGGCTTCCTGGTGTTCCCCGATATGGCGGCCTGCCGCCGACTTGCCGGTTTGGGCGATGAAGCCTCGGTAGAGCAAGTCTTGGCGCATCCCGCTGTGCTGGAAAAAACCGCGCAAGGTCTGAAAGCCTTGCATGCGCAAAGCACGGGCAGCTCCACCTACGCCGATCGCGCTATTTTGCTGACCACGCCACCCTCTGTGGACGGCGGTGAAATCACCGACAAGGGCTATATCAATCAGTCGGCGGTTTTGCGTTTGCGCGATGATTGTGTGCAGGCGCTCTATGCCGAAACGCCCGACGCACGCGTTATTCGCATTTAAGGTATGGCAATAGGGTCTGGCATGGCTGAAACGATGCAAGAAGCCTGCGCCCCCGACTTATCGCTGCGCATTGGTCAACGTGTGCGCGCCTGCCGGGCGGCGCGCGCGATGACGATGAAGCAATTGGCGGGTGAGTCTGGTATTTCCCTGCCTTACCTGTCGCGGGTAGAGAAAGGTGACGGTAATGTGTCGGTGGCTGTGCTAAGCAAACTGGCGATGGCCTTAGGCGTTGAAATAGACAGCTTGATCAGCGAGCATGAGCGTTTTGGGGCGGATTACGCCCTGATTGTCGAGTTGCTCAAGCGCCAGTCGCCGCAGCAGCTTAAAGAGATACGCGGCATGCTGCTGCAACACGCGCAAACCCCTCAGGCGGGCGCGCCACGGCGCATTGCTCTGGTTGGTTTGCGCGGGGCCGGCAAGTCTACTTTGGGCCCCTTGTTGGCTCAGCATCTGGGCATCCCTTTTACCGAGCTGAACCGAGAGGTTGAGCGTGAAGCCGGCTTGTCTTTGGACTTGGTGTTCTCTTTATACGGCCAGGCTGGCTTCAGGCGCCTAGAGCGGCGTTGCCTGGACCGTATTGTGGCCTCCAACGCACCCGTGGTGTTGGCCACGGGCGGTGGCATCGTGGTTGAAACCAGTACCTACGAGGTATTGCTGCATTCCTTTCAGACGGTCTGGCTGCATGCCGCGCCGCAAGAGCATTTTCGCCGGGTGATGGCGCAGCACGATGCGCGCATTGCCACGCCGCAATTACGCGACGAGGCCATGCGCAATATAGAAGGCGCCATGCATGCCCGGCGCCAGGCTTACGCTTTGGCGCATACGCATGTCGACACCACCAACAAATCGGTAGAACACCTGGTTCAAGAGGTCGCCGAGGCTTTACAAGGCCTGACTCAGGCAATGGCCCAGACACAGCCCAGCTCTGAAGCGTTATCTTTTTAGGCCGGCTGCGCGTGTTCGACGATCAGTTGCGCCTTTAGCATGCCATTCCAGGCATTGACGTCCAGTCGGTAGGCGACTTCGGCAAACTCCGGCAGGCTGTCGGCGTGGTTGAACCAGATGGCATCGAAACGCTGCTCACCGCGTTGTAAGCTTAACTTCAGATGTTTGTCTTTCAGCAGGCGCTGGTGGGCGACCCTGAACACGTCGCGAAACACCGGAGCAGGAAAGCCCGCCCCCCAGACTTCCGAAGCCAGCATCTGTGCCACTTCTACATTGGCATAGCCGCTTTCCAGCGAACCATCCGTTTCGATAAGTGGCTCGAAACTGTCGCGCCCCGTTAGGGTGCGTACCGCCTCGTCAAAGCCTTGAACGAATTCTTCGTAACGCGATTCGTCCAGGGTTAGGCCGGCAGCCATGGCGTGGCCGCCGAACTTCAGGATCATGCCGGGATAGCGTTTGGAAACCAGGTCCAGCACGTCGCGCAGGTGCACGTCGGGTATGGAACGGCCCGAACCGCGCAGTTGACCCGGCTCGGAGCGTGAGAAGGCCAGAGAGGGGCGCCAATAGGTTTCTTTCAGCCGTGAGGCCACTAAGCCCACCACACCTTGATGCCAGTCGGGCTGATACACACAAACCGAGGCGCCGATAACAGGCTGATCCAAGGCGACGCTGGCCAGGGCTTCTTCGCGCATACCGCCTTCGATAACGCGACGTTGCTGGTTCATGGTGTCCAACTCGCGCGCCAATTCCAGGGCCTGCGATTCGTCGTCGGTTATCAAGCAGCGTATGCCTAGGCTCATGTCGGCCAAGCGGCCAGCGGCATTGATGCGTGGGCCCAGGGCAAAGCCCAGATCGAAAGCGCCGGCCTGAATCGGATCACGGCCCGCCACGGCAAACAGGGCGCGCAGGCCGGGTTGCATCAGGCCGGCGCGCATGGCCTTGAGTCCTTGGGTGACCAAAAGGCGATTATTGCTGTCCAGTTTGACGACGTCGGCGACGGTGCCCAGTGCCACCAAGTCGGCGAGCCTGTCCAGGCGCGGCCCGCCATCGGCGGCAAAATGCCCGCGACGGCGCAATTCAGCACGCAAAGCCAACATCAGATAAAAGATAACGCCCACGCCCGCCAGGTTCTTGGACGGAAAGCCGCACTGCGGGTGATTGGGGTTAACAATGGCCAAAGCATCGGGCAGGGTATCGCCTGGCAAGTGGTGATCGGTCACCACGACTTCCATACCTGCTTGTCGCGCTGCCGCCACGCCGTCTACGCTGGCAATACCGTTATCAACGGTAATCAGAATATCGGGCTTGCCGGCAGGGTGCGCCAGGGCCAGTTGCACGACTTCAGGCGAAAGTCCGTAACCCGTTTCGAAACGATTGGGCACCAGAAAATCGACATTGGCACCCATGGCGCGCAAGGCACGCAAACCCACGGCACAAGCGGTGGCGCCATCGCAATCATAGTCGGCAATAATCAAGAAGCGCTGGTTCTGCGCCATGGCGTCTGCCAATACGGCGGCGGCATGGTCGGCTTGGGTCAAGTTGGAGGGAGGGATCAGCGCCGACCACTGTCGTTTAACGTCGTCTACCTGGGCGACACCACGCGCGGCCCATAGGCGTGCCAGCAGCGGGTGTGTGCCGCCCTGCGTCAGGCGTGTTACGGCGTCGTGGTCTACGTGCCGTGTCATCAGTTTTGGGGCGACCACCAGTTTCTCCATGCGTTATTACGTCCGGACAGCTTGCGCAGCCAGGCGGGTTGTCGGGTCGGCTTGATCTCCACGACGCGCTCGCGTCCTGTTAAAGCCAGGCTAGGGTGCAGGCCTTGCTGCTCGGCGGCACGCAGCACCTTGTTGTCCAAGTCGCCCAAGGCTTGCAGCCAGCCCCCCCAGTCTTGCTGCAGTGCGTAGGGAAGTAAATCGGCGTGCCAATGAACTTGTTCGGGTGAGCCCGCGTCCAACTGTGCAGGCGTGGCGCCGCCGAACAGCCAAAGACCGTTGATGGGCGGCAAACCCAGTTGTTGCCTTTGATGGTTGACCGGGTGGTCGAACCACAGCATTTGGATCTCATTGAACAGGCGCCGCCAAGGGCCTGCCGATGCTTGATGCGGCCACCAGTCGTTGACGGCGCTGCGAGCCACTTGGGCGGGGCTGGCGGTAAGCAAGGCGAAGTCGGCGGGGGCTTGAACCTGAAGCAGGCCGGGGCGCAGCTGACGCAAGGTAAAATCGCCGCAGTCCAGCGTCTGGGGTGTTTGACTGGGAGTTGGCGCCGCAGCGCCTGCAGCGCACAGTACCGATAGGCTGTCGAGTAGTGCAGCGCTTTGGCTAGCGTCTATGGCCAGTTCGTCGGCGCTTAGCATTGAGGCGCCGTGTTGGGTGGGCGATACGTGCACCAGTTCGGCCAGCCATACCGGCTGGGGGTTCTGGGCCGAGTTGGGTTCAGCCAGCAAGGGCCCCAGCCCAGCGGCCTGGTTTTGGCCGGCCTTGGGGTGAAAGCCCCGCAGCTGCAGCTGCCAGTATTCTTCAGGCGTGCAGCCAGTCTGAGTGCCAGGGGTGTCATGAATATGCGCCTGGCCTAGAGACAGCCAGCGTGATAGCGTAGGGGCGGTCTTGGCAAGATGAGGCAACAGGGCGCGTGCCGCGCCTGCATCGGGCAGGGCGCCGGGTAGTACGATGTGCATGCCACGAATTGTAGTGGCAAATGCGCAGATAGACGTTTCAAGATTCGCAACGATCAAGGAGTCGCGAAGGCATGAGGTACAGGTTCAAGCAGAGCGTGCAGCATGGCATATGAGTTCTGGATGGGGGTGCGCTATGCGGGCCTGACGGGAGCACGACGACGTAACGGGCGGCGCGACCGCTTTGTGTCATTCATCGCCGGCAGCTCCATGGTGGGCATTGCCCTAGGGGTGGCGGCACTTATTATTGTCTTGTCTGTCATGAACGGTTTTCAAACGCAGGTTCGCGACCGCATGCTCTCGGTGCTGCCTCATATCGAGCTTTACGTGCCTGGTGTGCAGCCTGGCGAGGTCATAGAGCGTTGGGAAAACCTGGCCGAGCAAGCCAGGGGGAACGCCGCCGTGCGCGGCGCGGCGCCTTTCGTGGCGGCGCAAGCCATGCTGGCACGCGGCGATGCCATGAGCGGGGTACAGGTACGTGGCATAGACCCGGCACATGAATCGCAGGTGTCAGATTTGGCCGACCAGCTTGAAGGCATAGCGCTGGACGCGCTTGAGCCAGGGCAGTTTGGCATGATTCTAGGCGCCCAGTTGGCCATGAGCCTGGGGGTAAACACAGGTGATTCCATCATGCTGCTGGCACCGCAAGGGTCGATCTCGCCGGCGGGCTTCACCCCACGCATGCGTCAATTCAAGGTGGTGGGCCTATTCAACTCGGGCCACTACGAATACGACGCATCGCTGGCCTTTATTCACGCCGACGACGCGGCCAGGGTGTTTCGCGACAGCGGCACGGCAGGCGTTAGGCTGCGTATTGCCGACATGCAACAGGCACCCAAGATAGCGCAAGAACTGCGCCGGGCATTGCCGGGCTATGTGAACGCTTCTGATTGGACGCAGAATAACCGCACCTGGTTTGCCGCTGTGCAAACAGAGAAGCGCATGATGTTCTTGATACTGGCCCTGATCGTAGCCGTGGCGGCCTTCAATCTGCTGTCTTCGCTGGTGATGGCGGTTAAGGATAAACAATCCGATATCGCTATTTTGCGCACCATAGGCGCGACGCCCCGAGAAATTGGCCGTATCTTTTTAGTGCAAGGCGCTTTGATCGGCATCGTGGGCACCGCCTTGGGCACGGGGCTAGGGGTGCTGGTAGCCTACAACATAGACATCATCGTGCCGGCCATCGAGCGGGCGCTGGGCATACAGTTCCTGCCTCAGCAAATCTATTTCATCAGCAGTCTGCCTTCCAACCCGCAGGCCGGCGATATCTTGGTGGTGGCGGTTACCTCCTTGGTGTTGTCCTGGTTGGCCACCTTGTATCCCAGCTGGCGCGCATCGCGCCTGCAACCCGCACAGGTATTGCGCAATGAACACTGATGCTCGCCATGTTCTTCAGGCGCAAGGCCTGAACAAATCCTACGATGAAGGCGCCGGCACCATACACGTGCTACGCGATGTGAACATTGCCGTGCGCGAAGGCGAAATGGTGGCTTTGGTGGGGGCTTCGGGTTCGGGCAAAAGCACACTGCTGCATGTGCTGGGCTTACTGGACGAAGCCGACACCGGTCGTATCTGGCTGAATGGCGAAGAAGCCGGCAACCTGTCGGAAGCCAAGCGCAGCCAATTGCGCAACCAGCACCTGGGCTTTGTCTACCAGTTTCACCATTTGCTGGCCGAATTTTCGGCACTGGACAACGTCGCCATGCCGCTTATTGTCAGGCGCATGCCGCGCCCGCAAGCGCGCGAGCAAGCGGCGCTATTGCTTGAGCAAGTGGGGCTGTCGGCGCGTATGCGGCATTTTCCAGGCCAGCTGTCGGGCGGAGAGCGCCAGCGTGTGGCGCTGGCCCGCGCTTTGGTGGCGCGCCCGGCTTGCGTACTGGCTGACGAACCCACCGGCAATCTGGATCGCGAAACCGCGCATAGCGTGTTTGAGTTGTTGACCAAACTGAACCAGGAATCGGGCACGGCATTTTTGATCGTGACCCACGACGTGGCTTTGGCCCAGCGTGCCGAGCGACAGCTGTACATGACGGGCGGCCAGTTGCTTGACCAGCCCGTCCAGACTGCTTAAGGCGCTTCATGCTGATCGACACGCACTGCCACCTGGATGCTGCTGAATTCGACGCAGATCGTACTGAGGTGGTGGCGCGTGCGCAGCGGGCAGGCGTAAAAGGCATAGTCATTCCGGCCGTCATGCGTGCGAATTTCGGCCAAGTGGCGCAGTTGGCGGCTTCCTTCTCCGGTGGTGCTTATGCATTGGGCATACACCCTTTGTATGTGCCGCAGGCGCAAGATGCCGATCTGCAAACCTTGGAGCAAAGCGTAGAGCAGGCCTTGAGCGACCCGCGCTTTGTCGGCATAGGCGAGATAGGTCTGGATTTTTTCGTGCCCGAGTTAAAGTCTGAAGCCATGCGTGCGCGCCAGACGCATTTTTATACGGCACAACTGGCTATCGCTCAACGGCATGGCCTGCCGGTGATACTGCACGTACGCCGCTCGCAAGACGAGATTCTCAAGCAGTTACGCCGCTATCGCCCGGTTCAAGGCATTGCGCACGCCTTTAACGGCAGCGTGCAACAGGCCGAGCAGTTTTTAAGCTTGGGATTCGCCCTGGGTTTCGGCGGCGCCATGACCTTCGAACGCGCCTTGCAAATCAGGCGTTTGGCCGCAAACTTGCCACCAACGGCATGGGTGCTGGAAACTGACGCTCCCGATATCGCCCCTGCATGGCTGCCAAGACAGGCTCGCAACGAGCCAGCCGAATTGCCGGATATTGCCAAGGTAATGGCGCAATTACGCGAACTAAGCGAGCAAGAGGTCGTACAGCAAAGCTGGCAAAACGCGAAACGGGTGTTACCCCGCTTGGAGGCCGCGCAGGCTGGGTGAGGCGGGCGGCGGCAAATTTGGTCATAAGGGTTAAGTACCCGTGCCCCTAGTAAGCCGTGGTGACAGCGTGCTGGTAACGCTTATGTTGAATTGCTCGCAGCGCCTCAGTATTTGCCGAAGTGCCTTCTTTGTCTCTTTCATCGACCGCCAGCAGCGAACTTGCTCGACTATTCGAGCTTTGGTGAGCGCAGCTGCCTTGCGCCCTACGCAAGCGAGGGCGTGATCAGGTGTTTGAAAATATACCCGTTAAGGGTATGATTTTAGGGTTGGGATGAGACATATTTTTAGTTGAAGTGTATTGTGAGCAAGATAATTGAATCGCTGCGTGGTGACTTGGCAGCGCTTCATGAGGCTGGCGCGATAAGCAAAGTAACGATGCGCGAGTTTGACGAGATTTGTCCGCCATCCGTGCGAGCATTTGGCGCTGCTGACATCAAGCGCTTGCGCGAAAGTTTGAACTTCAGCCAGCCGGTATTTGCGCTTCATCTGCATACGTCCGCATCGACCGTGCGCAAGTGGGAACAAGGCGAAACTCAACCTTCTGGCCCAGCACTCAAACTGCTGAACATCATCGCGGATAAAGGCTTGCAGGCCATCCTTTGAGGCTTGCTCAGAGACCTTGGTCTTGCTGACCATGCCTGATGTGCCAACGTGATGCTGGGCACATTCCGAAGTGCCTCCTTTGCCCCATTCATAGCCTACCGTTAGCCCATCACCCCTAGTATTCAGTCACGAATAAGGAGGGGGGATGCTAGGCCGAACCTGCATGTTGGCAACCGTGCTTGCCGCGGCTTGCGTGCAGCGCTTGCCTGAACTACCGCAAAACGGCGGTGTGTGGGTGGGGGTAGTCGCGCTGCTGATATTGGCTGCCGGCTTTTGGCGCGCTGGCGTCTGGTCTGCGTATTCGGCAATGGGTTTAGCGTGGCGCACGCTTTGCGTACTCGCCTGTTTCTTGCTAATGAGTGTGTGGGCTGTAGAACGGGCGCAGGCGCGTCTGGATGATGCTCTGGGGATGCAGAACGATGACAAGGTGTCACGCGTGGTGCTTAGGGTGGCACAGCTGGTGCAAGAATCCCCGGATAGCCGCCGTTTTGTGGCAGATGTTTTGTCTTCTCGGGTAGAGGGGGTGCCTGGTCGAGTTGAAGTTGCCTGGCATGGGCCGCAGTTTGCCGGCCCTTATGGGCATAGGGGTGCGCCGGTAAGCTTTCCTGAAATCGTGCCGGGGCAGGTGTGGCGCATGGCGCTGAACCTGCGCCGTGTAAGCGGGGCGCACAACCCGCATGGCTTTGATTACGAAGGCCATCAGTTTGCGCGGGGCATACGCGCACAAGGCAGCGTCAGGGGGACGCCCGAGCTGCTGGAAGACGCCGACATCAATAGTTTGAGCACTTTGGCCGAGCGCTTGCGCCATCGCGTGCGCGAAGCCATGCGGCCTTATTTGCTGGATCAAGCCTATGCCGGTGTGCTGCTGGCCTTGACCATAGGTGATCAAGCCAGTATTCCAAGCGAACAATGGGAAGTCTTTAACCGTAGCGGCTTGACCCACCTGGTTTCCATCAGCGGATCGCACATTACCATGATAGCGGCCTTGGGTGGCTGGCTGATGAACGCTATCTGGCGACGCCTATCGTGGCGCGGCAGGCCCATGGCCGAGCGCTTGCCTGCACAGATAGTCGCGTGCCTGGCGGCCTTGGCAGTGGCATGGGTGTATTGCCTGTTGGCTGGTTGGGGGGTGCCGGCGCGGCGCACTTTCTTGATGTTGTCGGTGTTGGCGGTGGCTTACGCCGTACGTCTACCCATAAGCGCCTCGCGCCTGCTGAGTCTGGCGGCCATGCTGGTGCTGGTATTAGACCCTTGGGCGCTCATGGCAAGTGGTTTCTGGTTGTCTTTTGGGGCCGTGGCGGTGCTGTTCAGCTTGGGCAGCGGCGCAGGTCAGGCTTTGGCAGCCACGCCTAAAAGAAGCAAAAGACAAAGCCTGTGGAACTATTTGCGCCAAGCGGCTTATTTACAGCTGGCAATCAGCCTGGCTTTATTGCCGTTACTGGCTTTGTGGTTCAACCAGTTGTCGCTGGCTTCACCCTTGGCCAATGCCTACGCCATTCCCCTCATAGGGGTGGGGGTAACGCCGCTGGCCTTATTGCTGGGTTTTGCTGCTTTGGTGCCGGGCTTAGATAGCTTGTGCATGGTTTTGGCATGGGCCGCGCACGGTTTGCTGGAACTATGCATGCCTTTAACAAACGCTTTAGCTGCTTTGCCCTGGGCGGTGGTGGATGCGGCCTCGGCCCCTTGGGGCTGGATGGCATTGGCGCTTGCGGGCTTGGCTCTGGCCTTGATGCCGCGTGGTTGGCCTTTGCGGCCCCTGGCTTGGCTGGCCATGCTGCCAGCCCTGTGTTGGCGCCCAACACCTTTACCCGAGGGCGAATGGCGTATGACGGCGTTGGACATAGGGCAGGGCGGCGCCTGGGTGGTGCAAACGGCCCGTCACACCTTGTTGTTTGATGTGGGTGCGCGCCATAGCGCTACGTCGGATGCGGGTTCACGCGTAGTGGTGCCGCATTTGCGAGCCGAAGGCATAAGCGCCGTGAGTGAGCTGATTGTGTCGCACGCCGACCTGGATCATGTGGGGGGCGTGCGCAGCTTGCTAGACAGTGTGCCAGTACAGCGTTCTTTTACTTCTTTTGACTTAGCTGCTTTTTTACGCAAAGAGGCGCGGCAGTTGGGTGAGCAAGCGCTGCCAACGTTTCCGCATGCCATGGAGCGCTGCGAGCAGGGCCGTAGTTGGCAGGTAGATGGTGTGCATTTCGATTTTATCTGGCCTTTGGCGGGCGCTGCGGGTTGGCCCGATGCGCGTGATACCAAGGCACGCAATGCCAACAGCTGCGTGTTGCGGGTGCGGGGAGCTTACCATTCGGCCTTGTTGCCGGGCGACGTGGGTGCGCCGCAAGAAACGCGTATGGTGGCCCTGGGTTTGGTGCCACCCGTAGATGTCATGATGGCCGGCCATCATGGCTCGCGGCATTCCTCTGCTGCGGCTTGGGTGGCCGCCAGCAGCCCGGCCTTGGTCGTGGCACAAGCGGGCCGTTGGAATCGTTACGGGCATCCACACCCAGACGCGATAGGGCGCTGGCGCCGCCAAGGCAGTGAGTTTGTGTCGACGAGTGAACAGGGCGCCATCATCATGCATTCGACGGCGCAGGGCCTGCGCTGGGCAGGTCAGAAAAGCTTGCGCAGGCGTTACTGGCACGGTGCCTGAAGCAGGGTGGTTAAGCTTGCACGCTGAACACGCAGCAAGCACCAGTTGAGCCCAAGGGCGACAATGCGGTATACCTAGTCTTTTGCCTACACTCTCTTTATGCCAAGCAGCGCCATGCAGCCTCGATTGGAATCCGTAACTTGCGCCAACCCTATGGGCATGCACCGCATGGCCTATTGGGAATGGGGAACCCCCGATAACGACCAAGTCGTGCTGTGTGTGCATGGCCTGACGCGCAGTGGCCGCGATTTCGACGTACTGGCCCAGCACTTGGCGGGCCGCTACCGCGTCGTGTGCCCCGACATCGTCGGGCGCGGTCATTCCGATTGGCTGCCCGCCGGTGCCCCCTATGGCTTTGTGCAGTATGTCAGCGATATTTTGACACTGCTGGCTCGCCTGAACCCAAGAAGGCTGGTGTGGGTGGGGACTTCTATGGGGGGCTTGATTGCCCTGAGCTTGCTGATGGGCTTGAAGCGCTTGCCCGCAGCCCATAATGACGCGGGCCTGGGCCTGCCGGAAAATCGGTGCCCACAGCTGCACGGCTTGCTGCTAAACGATGTGGGGCCTGAAGTGGATGCCGCAGGTTTGGCGCGCATTGCCACCTATGTGGCCGAACCGACAAGCTTTGCCGACTTTGAGCAGGCTGTGCAATATGTGCGTACGGTAGCGGCAGGCTTCGGTCCCCATGACGAAGCCCAATGGCAGGCGCTGACACGCCATGTATTCGTGAAACAGGGCGATCACTACATTAAGCATTACGATTTACGCATCGCTGAAGGCTTGGGGGTAAGCGTGCAGCCTGCCGTGGCCGAGATGATGAAAGCCGGCTTATGGCAGGCCTATCAAGATTTCCAGTTGCCCGTGCTGATCGTGCGCGGTGAGCATTCAGATATTCTCCCTGCCGAATTGGCAGAACGCATGCGCCTTGCGCAGCCACGCGCCCAGCTGGCCGAGTTTGCCGGGGTGGGGCATGCGCCTACCCTCATGCAGGCCGATCAGCTTGTCGTCGCCGAAGCCTTTGTCGCTGCTTGCATGGGTGCACAGTCATGAGCACGACCGCTGCGGTCCTGGCCTTGAATGCCGATCTGCATTGCCACTCTACGGTGTCAGACGGCGTGCTCAGCCCGGCAGAGCTGGCCATGCGTGCTCATGCGCAAGGGGTCGCGCTATGGTCGCTGACCGATCACGATGCGGTGGCAGGGCTGGGCGAAGCGGGCAATGCCGCAGCTGAGGTGGGCTTGGCCTTCGTGCCCGGTGTGGAGATTTCCGTTACCTGGGCGGGGCGTACCGTACATGTGGTGGGTCTGAACATCGACCCGCAGTATCCCGACCTGCAAGCCGGCTTGGCCTTATTGCGCGATGGCCGCATTGCCAGGGGGCGCTTGATTGCCGACAAGCTGATGCAATTGGGCTTGCCCGACACCTACGAAGGCGCGCTTGCCTTAACCACCAACCCAGGCTTGCTTAACCGCACGCATTTTGGCCGCTACTTGGTGGCCCAGAAACTTTGCACCAATATGCGTGAGGTTTTTTCGCGCTATTTGGGTGACGGCAAGCCTGCCGATGTGCGTACACAATGGGCCAGGCTGGAGGATGCCGTAGGCTGGATACTGCGCTCGGGCGGTAAGGCCGTGTTGGCCCACCCAGGGCGTTACGGCTACGACGACACCACCCTGCACGCGCTGTTTGATGTGTTTAAACAGCTGGGCGGTGTGGGCCTGGAAGTGGTAACCGGTAGCCATAGCCCCGATCAATACAAGACTTACGCCGGTATTGCGCGCCAATACGGTTTCGAGGCTTCGCGTGGCGCGGATTTCCACGCACCCTCTGAAAGCCAGGTCGATTTGGGTAGTCTGCCGCCACTGCCATCCGGCCTATTGCCCGTTTGGCACGATATGGTTTGATGCCGGCCCGTTGCCGGCGACAAGCGTCACAAGCTTAAGGTAGTTGTGGTGCGCCGGCTTGTATGCGTGCTTGCAACACGCGCTCGAAATGGCTGGGGTCGTGGGGCTGCAAGGTTTCGGCTTCGCGTGGGCGATAAAAATCATACAAACGCGACACCCAGAAACGCATGGCCGCCGCGCGTAACATTAGCGGCCAGGCTTGTTTTTCTTCGGGGGTAAAGGGGCGAACCTGGGCATAGGCATGCAGCCACGCTTGCAGTAACTCGGGCTGCCAACTGCCGTCGGCGCGGTGTATGCACCAGTCGTTAACCGCCACTGCCACGTCGAACAACCAAGCGTCGCAACCGGCAAAGTAGAAATCGATAAAGCCGCCCATACTGGGGTGCTCGTGATCACCGTCGAACAAGACGTTGTCGCGGAACAGATCGCAATGCGCGGGGCCGCTGGGCAGGGCAGCGTGTTCAGCACTGGCAAAAAACCGGGTTTGCGTGGCCAGCTCGGCTTGAATCAGCGCGGCTTGCTGGGCCGATAAAAACGGCAATACCTTGGGAATGACCTCTTGCCACCACGGCAAGCTGCGCAGATTGGGCTGCTGCAGCATGAAGTCGCGGCCCGCCAGGTGGGCTTGCGCCAGCGTGGCACCGGCCAGGCGGCAATGCGTAACGCCGGGATCGGATTCGTGACGACCGCGCAGGCGGCTGACGATGGCGCAGGGCTTGCCATGCAGCGTGGTCAGGCGTTCGCCGTTGCGCTGGGTTTGCGGCTCAGGCACCGGCACACTATGCTGTGCCAGGTGATGCATGAGCTCGATATAAAAAGGCAGTTGCTGGTGCGTCAGGACTTCGAAAATAGTCAGTACGTACCGACCCTGAGTGGTGTCAAGAAAGTAGTTGGTGTTCTCGATGCCGGCACTGATGCCTTGCAGGCTGACAAGGCTACCCAGGTTGTACTGTGTAAGCAGCGCTTGCGCGTCCTTGTCGCTAACAGGAGTAAAAACGGCCATGAGAACAGAAGAAAAAAGGGTCTATGGGAAACGGGCCATCGATTGTAGACCAGTCATAGTCCGGAATCAGTAAAATGTAGGGGTTTCCCCATAAAAGTGTTTGTTCTCATGGATTTTCCGTCCGCGGGCTGGCGCGTTTGCGTGGCGCCCATGATAGACGTCACCGACCGCCACTGCCGCTACTTTCACCGCTTGCTGGCGCCCGAAGCCCGGCTCTATACCGAAATGGTCACTACCGGTGCGCTGCTGCATGGCAACGTGGCTCGGCATCTGGATTACGACGATTCCCAGCACCCGGTGGCTCTGCAGTTGGGCGGCAGCGACCCTGCGGCCTTGGCTGCCAGCGCCAAACTGGCACAGCAATGGGGCTACGACGAAGTCAACCTTAACTGCGGCTGCCCCTCTGATCGCGTACAGAAAGGTGCCTTCGGCGCCTGTTTAATGGCTGATCCTCAGCTGGTGGCACAGGCATGGCGCGCCATGCAAGAAGCGGTGGATATCCCCGTGACCATCAAGCACCGCCTGGGCTTGGGTTACGACATCTCTTATGGCTTTGCGCGCGATTTCGTGGGCGAACTTTACCAGGCCGGCTGCAAGGTGTTTATCGTGCATGCGCGTAACGCGGTACTGGAAGGTTTGTCGCCCAAAGATAACCGCGAGATTCCCCCCTTGCGTTACGACTTGGCCCTGCAGCTGAAGCGAGATTTTCCCGATGCGCAGTTTGTCTTGAACGGCGGCATTGCGACGGCTGAGCAAGCCCAAGAGTGGCTGGGCGAGTTTGACGGTGTGATGTTGGGGCGGGCCGCCTGGCATCACCCCGAGGTGTTAAGCCAACTGGCACATAGGCTGCAACCCCAAGCGCCGGTGCTGACGCCGGAGCAAGTCATACAAAAGATGATGGATTACGCGCGCGAACACATCGCGCAAGGCACGCCGCTAAGAATGCTGACCCGGCCCATGCTGGGTTGGATGGGGGGAAGGCCGGGCGCGCGCCGCTGGCGGCGTATGCTGTCGGATGCGCGCCTGCTGGCGACCAATGACCCCGCTATTATTGAACAGGCCTGGAAGCTGTCTCAGCCTCAGGCGCCGGTTCACCCGCAGGCCAATCCCGAATATACGCCTTGAGCATATCGTTTTCGAACTGCTGGGCCGCTACGACAGCTTGCGCCATATCGTAGAAAGAAATCACGCCCAGCAATACGGGGCCGTCCATGACGGGGATATAGCGAGCGTGTTTATCCAGCATAAGACGCTGGACTTCGTCGGCGCTGGTGTTGGGGGTAACGCTGACTGGGGCGTCGTCCATGATGCTGCGTACGGTGTAATCACCCACGTTACCGCCGTGCGCATGCATATGGCGCAGCAGTTCGCGGAAGGTGATCATGCCCGCCAGTTCACCGTGGTTCATGATGACCAATGAACCGATGTCCTGCTCGCTCATGGTGGCCAGCGCCTCGCGTACTGGCGTGTCGGGCGTAGCGGTGAACAGGGCATTGCCCTTGACCCGTAGAATTTCGCTGACTTTCAACATGGCGTATCTCCTCTTGTGAAACAACTGGGTATTTTTATCCATTGTGCCTTAAGCCGTCGTCCTCAGGTAGAGGGGCGGCAGGCTGGGCATCAGCGGTAAAGGGTTCGGCGTCTTCGTCGTAGCCGTCCAGAACATGGCTGACCGTGGGGTCGTAGCGCATGCGCAACGACGCCGCCAAAGCATGGCGCAGCGATTGGGCTTCGGGCTGATACAAGCCCGAAACCAGCATGGCGTCTACCAAGCGGCTGAGTTTTTCTTGGGCAAGATTACTGGAAAGCACCCAGATCTCGCCGCTGGAGCCCGTACCTTGTGCCAGGGCCACCCAGCCTATATCGCGTAGCGATTCCAGCACTTGGCGCAGGGCATCGGGCTCGGTTTGCAACTGAGTGGAAAGCTCGCGCAGGCCATAGCCTTGTTCGGGCGTGCCTTGCGCATCACGCAGCAGGCGCAGTAATTTAAGAGCCGCCAAAAAGCCCGAGCCTGGCTCGCGCAGGTGCTCCCAATGGCGCAAACGCAAGGCGGGCAACAAGGCGGCGATGAGCGCGCCTGACAAAATACCCAACCAAGAGAGGTAGATCCACAACAGGAAGATGGGCAGGGTGGCAAAGGTGCCGTAGATGACGGTGTACGAGGGGAAGCGCGTAATGTAGAACGCAAAACCTGATTTCATCACCGTTAGCACCAGCGCGGTCCAGATGCCGCCAATCAGCGCATCGCGCCAGCGTATCTGGCAGTTGGGCACGAACATGAAAAGCGCGCCAAAGCCCAGCGCTGCAATGACTGCGGGCACCAGCGAGAGCACCAGATTCAGCCAGGTGGGCATCATATTGATGAGGCCCAATGATTCACGCGCCAGGTAGGCAGTGCTCCAGAGGCTGGCACCGGCCAGTACCGGCCCTAGCGACAAAATCGCCCAATACACCAGCAAGCGCTGGCGCAGTGGGCGCTGGCGTCTGACGCTCCAGATATCGTTGAGCACGTCGTCTATGGTCATGATCAGCATGACGGACACGACGATAAGGAAAAGCGTGCCGATGGCGGTAAGCCCTGATGCCTGCGCCGCAAACTGGTTCAGATAGCCCATGACCGTTTCGGAAACGGCGGGAGGCATGAGACTGGTGCTAAGGAACTCTTCCAGAGCCTGTTTGAAGTCGGCAAACAGCGGAAAAGCGGTGAACAACGAAAGGATCACCGCCAGCAAGGGCACCAGTGCAAGCACGGTGGTGTAGGTAAGGCTGGAAGCCGCCTGAGTCAGTTTTTTTTCGCCGGCAAGAGTAAAGCCGTAGCGTAGAACCTCCAGCACATGCGCGAGGGTATGTTTATTAGCTTTCGGGGCGTGTTGTGTCGTCATATAGCGCTTTGCTTCAAGACAGTCCGGCGGACGGCGGGCCCGCTGTGGCTGCCAGTCCGGCTAACTATACCGCAAAGAAAAATCCGGAAAGCTTCAAAAGCTTTCCGGATCTATGACTTTGAACGACGCCTGGGGCGTTTAGTACAGATTGCGCAAACGCCTGAGGGCTTCTTCGGTGTCAGCGGGCGTGCCGAAAGCCGTTAGACGCACATAACCTTCGCCTGCAGCCCCAAAGCCTGCGCCCGGTGTGCAAACCAGCCCCGCTTGTTGCAACAGGCGGTCGAAAAAGCCCCAAGAATCCAGCCCACGGGGTACGCCCACCCAAATATAAGGCGCGTTGACGCCGCCATGTACATCCAGGCCCATGCCGCCCGCCGCCCCGCGCAGCAGTGCCGCATTGCGCTGATAGCTGGCAATGACGTCTTGCAATTCACGTCGACCTTGTGGGCTGTATACCGCTTCGGCGGCACGTTGCACAATGTAGGGGCAGCCGTTGTACTTGGTGCTTTGGCGACGGTTCCACATGGCGTGCAAACTGACCTGGCCGCCTTTGCCATCGCTGATCTTCAAAGCTTTGGGCACGACGGTATAAGCGCAGCGCAGGCCGGTAAAACCCGCCGTCTTGGAAAAACTACGAAACTCCACCGCTACCTCTTGGGCGCCTTCAAGCTCGTAGATGCTATGCGGCACATCGGGGTCGGTAATGAAGGCCTCGTAGGCCGAATCGTACAAAATGACGCAGCCTTCGCGGCGGGCGTAATCTACCCAGCCTTGCAGGGCGGCACGCGAGAGCACGGTGCCGGTGGGGTTGTTGGGGTAGCAAAGATAAATGATGTCGGGCCGCACCGAGGGGAAGTCGGGCACGAAATCGTTTTCTTTGACGCAAGGCAAGTACACGATGCGATCCCAGCGCTGGCCTTGTTGCTCGCCGGCGCGACCGGCCATGACGTTGGAGTCGACATAGACGGGGTAGACCGGGTCGGTAACGGCCACGATGCTGTCTTGGGAAAACAATTCCTGAAAATTACCCACATCAGGCTTGGCGCCGTCGCTGACGAAAACCTCATCGGCGGACAAACTGACACCGCGTGCCACGTAGTCGTTCTGCACGATGGCTTCGCGCAAAAAAGCATAGCCTTGTTCAGGCCCATAGCCATGGAAGCGGTCGGCCACCGACATATCGTCTACTGCCAGGCGCAGTGCCTGCACCACGGCAGGGGTCAGTGGGCGGGTGACGTCGCCTATGCCTAGGCTGATGACGCGCCTGTCCGGATGCGCCTGTTTGAAGGCTGCAACCTTACGCGCAATGTCGGCGAACAGGTAGTTATTTTGCAGCTTGAGGAAATTCGGATTGGCGGTGGTCATGGCGGGTTTCAATAAAGGTAAGGGACGGGTTTAGTAGGTATAGCAGCCGTCAAAGACGGTAGTGGCGGCGCCGCTCATGTGGACGTGGTTACTGCTTTCGTCCCAGTGAATGTGCAAAGTGCCACCTTTTAGCTCGACGTCAACCTCGCGGCAGGTATGGCCGTTTAGCACGGCAGCGACTGCCGTGGCGCAGGCGCCGGTGCCGCAGGCCAAGGTTTCGCCGGCCCCGCGTTCCCATACGCGCATGCGCAACTGACGGGGCGAAATCACCTCGGCGAATTCGGTGTTGACGCGGTTGGGGAAAAGCGGATGACGCTCGAACCCAGGGCCTAAGCGGGTAAGGTCTAGTGCATCGATATCATGCGTAAACACGACGGCATGGGGGTTACCCATAGAGACGGCGGTAATACGGTAGACCTGGCCCCTGACGTCTATGGGGTGGGAAACCAAACGTGTCTCGTCACCAGGCGGGTTGGCAGGGATACGTTCGGGAGTGAGCTCGGGCTCGCCCATATCGACGGTGGCGCCGCTTACCGTGCCGGCACCGTCAAACAACAAGCGCACCAGCTTGATGCCCGCGCCGGTTTCCACGCGGATGAGGTCGCTATCGACCAAACCGTAATCGCGGGCGTACTTGCCTACGCAACGCACGGCGTTGCCGCACATTTCAGATTCCGAGCCATCGGCATTGAACATGCGCATGCGTACGTCGGCGACTTGCGAAGGCAGAATCAGCACCAAGCCGTCTGAACCCACGCCAAAGTGACGGTCGCTGATGCGGCGCGCCAGGGCGGCTGGGTCGGCAATAGTGTTTTCGAAACCATTCACGTAAACGTAATCGTTGCCGGTTCCTTGCATTTTGGTGAAGTTAACGCTTGCCACGAGGAAATTCCTTTGCTGGGAAAGGGCGGGGTAGACCAAGCCGTTTCTCAAGCTCTTACTCAAGATTAAATATATTGAATACAATATATCATAAAAAGATGGAAAGGCGATGCAAGAAATGCAAATTCCGCTCGTGGCGGGCGGGTAAGATAGCGGTATGAACTCATTGCGACTTTCTTCTTCTTTGCGCTGGGGCGCCGCCGCCTCGCTGATACTACTGATTGTGTTGTGTTTGGTGTGGGAGCTTTGGCTGGCGCCCTTGCGCCCCGGCGGTTCGTGGTTGGTGCTAAAAGTACTGCCCTTGCTGTTGCCTTTGCGCGGCGTGTTGAAGGGCAGCCTTTACACCATGCAATGGGCCTCCATGCTGATTCTGCTTTATTTGATGGAAGGCGTGGTGCGTGCGTATTCCGACCCCTCTGCGCTGTCTGCAGCGCTGGGTGGGGTAGAAGTCGTGCTGGCGTTGGTGTTTTACTTGTGCGCTATCTTTTATGTGCGGCCTGCCAAGCGTGCAGCCCGTCAACGCATCAAGGCCGGGAGCAGTGCATGAGCCTGATCAAACCCGAAGACCTGAAAATTGCCAATCGCTACGCCAGCCTGCCAGAAACGTTTTACACCAAGCTGCCGCCCACTCCGCTGAAGCAACCGCGCTTATTGCATGCCAACGACGAGGCCGCGCAGTTGCTAGGCCTTACCGCACAGACCTTAGCCCAGCCGGAATGGGTGCAAGTGCTGGCCGGCAGTGCCCCCTTACCCGGCGGCAGCAGTTTGGCTGCCGTTTACAGCGGCCATCAGTTTGGCGTGTGGGCCGGGCAGTTGGGCGACGGCAGGGCGCATTTGCTGGGCGAAATCGTAGGCCCACATGGCAATTGGGAAGTGCAGTTAAAAGGCTCGGGGCTGACCCCTTATTCGCGCATGGGCGACGGCAAGGCCGTGATTCGTTCTTCTGTGCGTGAATACCTGGCCAGCGAAGCCATGCATGGCCTGGGCATCCCCACCACGCGGGCTTTGTCGCTGGTGGTGGCGGACGACCCCGTCTACCGCGAAACCGTGGAAAGGGCCGCTGTGGTCGCCCGATTGGCGCCCAGCTTCATCCGGTTCGGCACCTTCGAACATTGGGCGCGCCAGCCCGAAGCTTTGCGCCGCTTGTTCGATTTCACCGTCGACAATTATTTTCCTGCCCTGCGGCAAGAACAAAACGGGCCCTATAGCGGCCCGCAAGCACTGACCCAGCGCTTTTTACACGAAGTGGTAGAGCGCAGCGCCAGGCTGGTGGCGGGCTGGCAAACCGTGGGCTTTTGTCATGGCGTCATGAACACCGACAATATGTCGATTCTGGGCCTGACGCTGGATTACGGCCCTTATGGCTTCATGGACGCCTTCCGCATCGACCACATTTGCAACCATACCGATAGACAAGGCCGTTATGCCTGGCATGCCCAGCCCTCGGTCATGCACTGGAATCTGTGCCGTTTGGCCGAAAGCCTCTTGCCCTTGGGTGTGGACGTCGAACAGGCCAAGACGGTGCTCAGCCATTTTGAAGCGGCCTTTTTGCAGGAGTTTCAGGGGCGCTTGCAAGCCAAAATGGGCTTGGGGCAATGGCGGGAAGGCGACAGCCAGCTGGTAGACGACTGGTGGCGCCTGCTGCACACGCAACAAGCCGACTTTACCCTGTGCTTTCGACGCCTGGCACAAGTGCCGGCCTCTGACACCGAATTTCTTGCGCTGTTTGCCGACGACGCACCCGCACGCGAATGGCTGCTGCGCTATCGCGAACGGGTAGGCGAACAGGCCTGGGCCGATCCGCAGCGTTTGGCCGGCATGAACGCAGCAAACCCCTTGTACGTATTGCGCAATTACCTGGCCGAACAAGCCATACGCGGCGCCGAGCGTGACGACCCCACCGAGATAGACGTGCTGATGCGCTTGTTGCGCACACCGTGTACCGAGCAAACCGGGGCGCAGGCTTACGCGCAGGCGGCACCAGACTGGGCCAGAGAGCTTTCCGTCAGTTGTTCTTCGTAAGGTCGTTTGTTGGGCCGGCCCGGCCAATGCCATAATTGCGTATCTAGCAGCTATTTTTGATTATTTTCTATGTCAGGCAATACCTTGGGTAAGCTTTTTTGTGTCAGTAATTTCGGCGAATCGCATGGCCCGGCCATCGGCGCCGTGGTCGACGGCTGCCCGCCCGGGCTGGCTTTGTCCGAGGCCGACATTCAGGCCGAACTCGACCGCCGTCGCCCAGGCACTTCGCGCCACGTCACCCAGCGCCAAGAGGCTGACCAGGTAGAGATTTTGTCTGGTGTCTACGAAGGGCAGACCACGGGTGTGCCCATTGCTTTGCTTATCCGCAATACCGACGCGCGCAGCAAAGACTATTCCAATATTGCCGACACCTTCCGGCCCGGTCATGCCGATTACGCCTATTGGAAGAAGTACGGTGTACGCGACCCACGTGGCGGGGGGCGCTCTTCGGCGCGCCTAACGGCTCCCACCGTCGCCGCCGGCGCTATCGCACGCAAATGGCTGCTTAACGAACACGGCATCGTCATTCGCGGCTACATGAGCCAGCTGGGCCCCATACAGATTCCCTTCGAATCCTGGGAAGAAGTCCCCAACAACCCGTTTTACGCGCCCAATGCCGGCGTGGTTCAGCAGTTGGAAGACTATATGGACCAACTGCGCCGTGATGGCGATTCCATCGGCGCGCGTATCGAGGTGGTAGCTGAAGGCGTGCCCGCCGGTTGGGGCGAACCCATTTACGACAGGCTCGACGCCGACATCGCCCACGCCATGATGGGTTTGAACGCGGTCAAAGGCGTTTCTATCGGTGCCGGTTTCGATTGCATTGCCCAGAAAGGTTCGGAACACGGCGACGAAATCACCCCCGAAGGCTTCTTAAGCAATCACGCCGGCGGCGTGCTGGGCGGTATTTCCTCGGGGCAGTCCGTAACGGTGTCGCTGGCCATCAAACCCACCTCCAGCATTCGTGTTGAAAAACGTTCGGTAGATCGTCAAGGCAATCCCACACTGGTGCAAACCTTGGGGCGCCATGATCCCTGCGTAGGCATACGCGCCACCCCCATCGCCGAAGCCTTGTTGGCTATCGTTCTCATGGATCACGCTTTGCGCCATAGGGGGCAGACCGGACGTTAAGGCCACAAGAGGAGTACACATGCACACCACCAGCACAGTGAACAAGGCGGCAGCCAAACAAGGCTGGCGCACTAAAACAGCGGCTCTGGCGGTTTGCGCCGGGCTGATCGGCGTTACGGGTTGCGCCCCCATGAACACCACGCAAAGCGGGGCGGTTGGTATTAACCGTACCCAATACATGTCCAGCATGGTGCCCGAACAGCAGTTGCAAGCTGAAGCCGCCAGCCAGTACAACCAACTGGTGCAACAAGCCAAAGCCCAGAAAGCGCTGAACCCCTCTGCGGCGCAAACCAAACGCGTGCGCGGCATCAGCCAAAATCTGATCAAGCAGGTGGGGGTGTTCAGGCCCGATGCGGCGGCCTGGAACTGGGAAGTCAATGTGCTGGATTCAGATGAAGTCAACGCATGGTGCATGCCTGGCGGCAAGATTGCGGTGTACACCGGTTTGATAGAGCAGCTGAAAGCCACCGACGACGAACTCGCGGCGGTGATAGGCCACGAAATCGCCCACGCGCTGCGTGAACACGCACGTGAGCGGGTGTCGCAGCAAATGGCTACCGGCATAGGCTTAAGCATATTGGCCGCTGTTACCGGCAGCAATGCCACGGCTGACTTAGGGGGCCAGCTTTCGCAAGTGATGTTTACCTTGCCCAATAGCCGTACCCACGAAACCGAAGCCGATCGCATGGGCGTAGAACTTGCCGCACGCGCCGGTTACGACCCGCGCGCCGCGGTCACGCTGTGGCGCAAAATGGCTTCGGCAGGGGGCGGCGGCCAGCCCGAGTTCCTTTCCACCCACCCATCGCCTACCACCCGCATCGCCGACCTCGAAAAGATTTCCGAGCAGATGATGCCGCTGTATCAGCAGGCCGGTGGTAAGCGTTAAGGGCTGGGCATTGACTAGGGTTTCGGCCAGACAGGTAGTCGCTATACCAGTATAAATTGTCTTCTTGTACTAGCTTAAAAGCGGATCGATAATATCGGTATGGCAAGGCCGGCGCATAGCCGGCGTGTACCGATTGATACCTCCTTTTTAAAAGCGAGCACCGAGATGGCCCAGACCCTTTATGACAAGCTGTGGGAAGCCCATATCGTCGACCAAGAGCCCGACGGCACCTGTTTGATCTATATCGACCGTCACCTGTTGCACGAGGTGACCAGTCCCCAGGCTTTTGAAGGCCTGAGCTTGGCCAGCCGCAAGCCCTGGCGCATTTCCGCCAACTTGGCAGTGGCTGATCACAACGTGCCCACCACCGATCGTAGCCAAGGCATAGACGACCCCATTTCGCGTCTTCAGGTAGACACCCTGGACGAAAACTGCGAAAACTTCGGCATTACCGAATTTCGCATGAACGACATGCGCCAAGGCATCGTGCACGTGATCGGGCCTGAACAAGGCGCCACGTTGCCCGGCATGACCGTCGTCTGTGGCGACTCGCACACCAGCACCCACGGTGCGGTGGGCGCCTTGGCCTTTGGTATCGGCACCTCCGAAGTCGAGCACACCTTGGCCACGCAAACCCTGCTCATGAAAAAGAGCAAGAACATGCTGGTCAAGGTTGAAGGCAAGATGCCCGAAGGCTGTACCGCCAAAGACTTGGTGCTGTATGTGATCGGCAAAATCGGCACGGCGGGCGGTACGGGCTACGCCATAGAATTCGCCGGTTCAGCCGTGCGCGAATTGTCGGTGGAAGGCCGCATGACCGTGTGCAATATGGCAATTGAAGCCGGTGCGCGCTCGGGCATGGTCGCCGTCGACGATAAAACCATAGAGTATTTCCGTGGTCGCCCCTATGCGCCTACGGGTGCCGCCTGGGACGAGGCCGTTGAATACTGGAAGACTTTGCACAGCGACGAAGGGGCGCAGTTTGACTTGGTGGTCGAACTGGATGCCGCCGACATTGTGCCGCAGGTAAGCTGGGGCACATCGCCCGAAATGGTGTTGCCGGTGACCGACAAAGTGCCCGATCCCGCTGGCGAATCTGATCCAGTCAAACGCAGCGGCATGGAACGCGCCCTTGAGTACATGGGCTTGCAAGCCAATATGCCGATTACCGATGTGCAGATCGACAAAGTGTTCATAGGTTCGTGTACCAACTCGCGTATTGAAGACATACGCGCGGCTGCCGAAGTGGCCAAGGGCCGCAAGGTAGCGCCCAACGTCAAGCTGGCCATGGTGGTGCCAGGTTCGGGCTTGGTCAAGCAACAAGCCGAAAAAGAAGGTTTGGACAAAATTTTGCTGGAAGCCGGTTTCGAATGGCGTGAGCCGGGCTGTTCGATGTGCTTGGCCATGAACGCCGACCGCCTGGAACCCGGCGAGCGTTGCGCCTCGACCTCGAACCGCAACTTCGAAGGGCGCCAAGGGCAGGGCGGGCGCACCCACTTGGTCAGCCCCGCGATGGCAGCCGCAGCCGCCATCGCCGGTCATTTTGTCGATATTCGTCAATTCTAAGGAGCCATCATGCAGGCATTTACCAAGCACACGGGCCTGGTGGCACCGTTAGACCGCGAAAACGTCGATACCGACTTGATCATTCCCAAGCAGTTTCTTAAGTCGATCAAACGCACGGGTTTCGGCCCCAATCTGTTCGACGAGTTGCGTTATCTGGACCACGGCGAACCTGGCATGGATAACAGCAAGCGCCCGCTGAACCCGGATTTTTCGCTGAATCAGCCGCGTTATCAAGGCGCCAGTGTGTTGCTGGCCCGCAAAAACTTTGGTTGTGGTTCCAGCCGCGAACACGCGCCTTGGGCGCTGATGCAATATGGTTTTCGCGCCATTATTGCGCCGTCGTACGCTGATATTTTCTTTAACAATAGCTTCAAGAACGGCTTGCTGCCCATTATTTTGCCCGAGCAAACGGTGGCTCAGTTGTTCGAAGAGCTGTATGCACAAGAGGGTTACAGTCTGACGATAGACTTGGCGGCGCAGCAAGTGGTGTCGCCTTCGGGGCAAACCTATGGTTTCGAGATCGACGAGTTTCGCAAGCATAGTTTGCTGAATGGTTTGGACGAAATTGCAACGACCTTACAGAAGGCCGAGAAGATCCGTGCGTTTGAGCAGCAGCGTTTGGCGCGGCATCCTTGGCTGGCGGCGGAGCGGGTTTAAAGCTTAGTGGGTGGGTGTTAGTGTGTTTTTGCGGGTTGCGTGCTAACCCCTTAGGTGCTAACTCGCCCGCCACTGGGGCAATGCATTCCAGGCCCGGTCAGTTGGCTCGACCACACCAGCATGTGGTCTCGGCCCGCTGCGCGGGCTTCCCGCCTTCCAACGTGCCTGGAATGCATTGCCCCAGCGGCGTGCTGGACGGCGGTGTTCAGGCATCTGTTGGAAATACGTTGGGCCTAACAAAGACGAAACTAAGTTACGCTAAACACCACCGCCTAGCACTGTGC
This sequence comes from Mesopusillimonas faecipullorum, assembly GCF_020539505.1. Taxonomy (GTDB): domain Bacteria; phylum Pseudomonadota; class Gammaproteobacteria; order Burkholderiales; family Burkholderiaceae_B; genus Mesopusillimonas; species Mesopusillimonas faecipullorum. The sequence continues at coordinate 220,853 of NZ_JACDXW010000002.1, forward strand.
CGTAGCAGCCGTTTTCGGCACGTTGGAGCGAGGGTAGCCCCGAAGGGGCCGAGGGCGCCTGCTGGCGCGCCCGAGCCGAACGACCGGGCCGGAAACGGCTGCTACGGCACAGCGCGGGTTAGTAAAAAGTAAAAAATCTTCTCATCAACCGAATTAAGCAATAGAACAGAGCACAGACATGCATCAAATCGCAGTTTTACCCGGTGATGGCATCGGCCCCGAAATTACCGAACAAGCCGTACGCGTATTGACCGCCCTGGGCCTGCCGCTTGAGCTGCAAACCCAGCCGGTAGGCGGCGCGGCCTATGCCGCTCATGGTCACCCCCTGCCCGAAGCCACCCTCAAACTAGCGCAATCGGCGCGTGCCATTTTGTTTGGCGCCGTAGGCGACTGGAAATACGACAATCTGGAACGCCACCTGCGCCCCGAGCAAGCCATTCTGGGCCTGCGCAAAGCGCTGGGCTTGTTCGCCAATCTTCGCCCGGCCATTCTGTACCCACAACTGGCCAATGCTTCCACGCTTAAGCCCGAAGTGGTGGCCGGCCTGGATATCCTGATCGTGCGCGAACTGACGGGCGACATCTATTTCGGTCAGCCGCGCGGTGTGCGTACTCTGGAAGACGGCCCTTTCAAAGGCGAGCGTCAGGGTTTCGACACCATGCACTACGCCGAAAGCGAAATCCGCCGTATTGCTCACATTGCCTTCCAGGCAGCACTCAAACGCAACAAAAAGCTGTGCAGCGTAGACAAAGCCAATGTGCTGGAAACCTCGCAATTCTGGCGCGACGTGATGATTGCGGTGTCGGCTGAATACCCCGAGGTCGAACTGTCGCACATGTATGTCGACAACGCCGCCATGCAATTGGTGCGCGCACCCAAAGAATTCGACGTGGTGGTGACCGGCAACCTGTTTGGCGACATTCTGTCTGACGAAGCCGCCATGCTGACGGGTTCCATAGGCATGCTGCCTTCGGCCTCGCTGAACGCTGCGGGCCAAGGTCTGTACGAGCCCAGCCATGGTTCGGCCCCCGATATCGCCGGTCAGAACATCGCCAACCCCTTGGCCACGATACTGTCAGCCGCCATGCTGCTGCGTTATTCGCTGGATGAAGCCGCTCAAGCCGACCGCATCGAAGCCGCTGTTCAAAGCGTGTTAGAGCAAGGCTTGCGCACCGCTGACATCTACGAGCCGGGCATGTTGCGGGTATCTACCTCGGAAATGGGCGACGCTGTCTTGAAGGCGTTAAAATAAAGCGATTCCTTAATCCGACCTTATACAGAGACTTTCAATTATGACGCAAGCAGTGGGCCTAGTCGGCTGGCGTGGCATGGTGGGTTCCGTCCTCATGCAACGCATGCGCGACGAAGGCGATTTCTCCTTATTCGAACCCGTCTTCTTTTCCACCAGCAACGCCGGTGGCGCTGCGCCCTCGTGGGCTTCGGGCGCTGGCCCTTTGCAAGACGCCTACGATATTCAAGCCCTTAAAAAGCTGCCTATTATCGTTACGGCTCAGGGTGGCGATTACACCAAGCGTGTGTACGACACCCTGCGTCAAGAAGGTTGGAATGGTCTCTGGATAGACGCGGCCAGCACGCTGCGCATGAAAGAAGACGCAGTCATTGTTCTCGATCCAGTCAATCGTAACGTCATCGACGCTGCGCTGGCCAAGGGCGTGAAGAACTTCGTCGGTGGTAACTGCACGGTCAGCTGCATGCTGATCGGCTTGGCCGGCTTGTTCAAGCAAGATCTGGTCGAGTGGATGACCAGCATGACCTACCAAGCGGCGTCGGGCGGCGGTGCGCAACACATGCGCGAACTCCTTACCCAGTTCGGTCTGCTCAACCAATCGGTTGCGGGCTTGCTCGAAGACCCGGCCTCGGCCATTCTTGAAATCGACCGTGGCGTGTTGGCCAAGCAGCAAGACCCTGCCTTGCCGCGTGATCACTTCGGCGTACCGCTGGCCGGTAGCCTCATCCCCTGGATAGACAGCGACTTGGGTAATGGCATGTCGCGCGAAGAATGGAAAGGCGGCGCTGAAACCAACAAGATCCTGGGCCGTGGCGAAGGTTTCAATACCGCGCCCGTACCGGTAGACGGTCTGTGCGTGCGTATCGGCGCCATGCGCTGCCACAGCCAGGCCTTAACCATCAAGCTCAGGCGCGACGTGCCGCTGGACGAAATCAACAGCATCATCAGCGAAGGTTCGCAGTGGGCCAAGGTCGTTCCCAACGAGCGCGAGGCCACCATGCAGCAACTTACGCCGGTAGCGGTTACGGGTACGCTGGATATCCCCGTGGGCCGTATGCGCAAGTTGGCCATGGGTGACGACTACCTTAGCGCCTTCACTGTAGGCGATCAACTGTTGTGGGGTGCGGCTGAGCCGCTACGCCGTATGCTGCGCATCGCGTTGGGCGAACTGTAACAAGCAAAGGAAGCACCCATGCAAGTCACCCGCCAGACGCCTCGTGTGCGCCTTGTTCGTCATACTTTGCTGGCGGGTGCGCTGCTTGCCGCATTGGCAGTTGGTACAACGGCTAACGCAGCTCGTGTAGGCCATGCGCGCATGGTCTCCACGTCGGGGCAACCCTTGGCGGTCGAACTTGCTTTGCGCGAAGTCCAAGCTGGCCAGGCCGACGCCACGTCAGCCCGTGCCGCCCCCGCGCAAGCCTGGCGCGATGCGGGGCTGACGCCTCCTGTGGCCCTAGAAAGCTTGTCCTTCCAGGTGCTGCCCGGCTCGGTGGCGGGTACGCAAGTGGTTCAGGTGCGTTCCAACGAAACTTTTCACGGCGATATCGCCGATCTGCTGCTAGACATCCGCACCGCAGGCGGGCAATTTTTGCATCAGGTCAGCGTGATGGCGCCCGATGCCCGCTCGCCCAAGGTGGCATTGGCTGCCACCAGCGCCGGGCAGGGTAGTGGCAGCGCAAGCCGGGCTGCAAATATGGCAGCCGGCACGCAAAAGGCGGGGCTTGGCGCATCGGGCCAAGACAGCATACGCGTCAAACGCGGCAATACCTTGTACAGCATTGCTCGCAGCAACGCGGTGCCGGGCGTGTCTGTGCACCAAATGATGATGGCGCTGCAAGCAATCAACCCCGAGGCCTTTATAGATGGCAACGTCAATCGGCTTAAAGCGGGCGCCACCCTGCGTTTGCCCACCGCCGACGAACTGGCCGTGCTTTCCGACGCGCAGGCTCGCCGCTTGTTCCAAGAGCAAGGCGAAGCCTTTGCCGCGTATCGCGATCGCATCGCGGGTATGCGTGGCCAAGCTGCCAGCGGTGACGCCACGCAAGGGCAGGTAGCGGCAGAAGGCGCGGCGGCGTCTGCGCCGGTGGCTTCCGCTGCCACCGACCAACTGGTGCTTTCGGGCAATCAGTCTGCTGCCGATGCCCGGGCCGACAACCGTTTGGCCTCGGATAAAAACATTGCTGACAGCCGCGATCGCATCGCCGAGCTTGAAGGCAACGTTCAGGCATTAAGCCAGGCAGTCAATCAAGGCCAGGGCGGGGCGGCGGCTCAAGGCAATGGAGCAGGCGCACCAGGGGCTGCGGGCCAGGGCGATCAGGCCGCAGGCCAGCAAGCAGGGCAAGCCGGTGAAAACAGCACTCCGGCTGCCAGCGCTGGCTCTGCGCAGGACGGCACCGCCGGTACCGGGGCTAACGACGCCCCTGGCTTGCCCATAGGGCAGGCAGCAGCCGACGCTCATGCAGCAGGGGCTGCAAGCAATAATTCCAAGGTGGCCCAAACGGGTTCACCCACGGCGCAAGACGCCGAAGCAACAGAATCGTGGTGGCAAAGGCATATGCTGGGTATCGTAACGGGCCTGTTGGCCTTGCTGGTGTTGTTGTTGGTGTGGTGGTTGCGCCGTGCCGGCGTTAATCGTGGCGATGCCGATCGCGGCGCGCCCATCACCGAAGACATGGTCAGGCAAAAGCTCGAGCAAATCGATCTGGACCTTAACGACGATACGCCCGCTGCTGACGCTTCCCGCCGCAACGGCGGCAATAAGTCCGTTTAAATCTTATGCAACGCATTGCCCTGGGCCTGGCCTACGACGGCTCGGGCTGGCGTGGCTGGCAGACCCAGCCGGGTGGCACCGGTGTGCAAGACGCCCTGGAAGCCGCGCTGCAGCAGTTTCTGGGGCATGAGTGCCCCACGATTTGCGCGGGTCGCACCGACACCGGTGTGCATGCCTTGTCGCAAGTGGTGCATCTGGAAACCCCCAAACATCGCGAGCTGCAATCTTGGGTGCGTGGCTTGAATGCCCTGCTTCCCGACAGCGTGGCCGTGCAATGGGCGCAGCCGGTTTCCGCGGATTTTCATGCCCGTTATGGTGCGCGCTCGCGCACCTATCTGTATGTCGTGCGTCAGGCTGCCGTGCGCTCACCCTTGTTGCGTGAACGGACGGGGTGGGTGTTTCAGCCTTTGAATCTGGAAGCCATGCAGCAAGCCGTGCTGGCTTTGCCGGGCCAGCACGATTTCAGCAGTTTCCGTTCGTCGCAATGCCAGGCGGCCAGCCCGGTGCGTACCATGACGGCGGCCAGCGTGACGCAGCAGGGGGTGTTCTACGTTTTTCGTTTCACCGCCAATGCTTTTCTGCACCACATGGTGCGCAACTTGGTGGGGGCCTTGCTGTACATAGGCATGGGCAGACAAGCCGCCCAGTGGATGGCAGAATTGCTATTGCAGCGTGACCGTCGTTTGGCCGCGCCTACGTTTTCACCTTCGGGCCTGTATCTGGCCGGTGTTGATTACGACCCGGTACATGGCCTGCCCACCGGCAATATCGAGGCAACCTGGGCTCAGCATCTGCCCTGGTTTTCTTGAGCCGCCCAGTGCGGCACCCCATAGGTTTAGGAGTCTTACATGCGTACCCGAGTCAAAATCTGCGGCCTGACCCGCGAGGACGATATTCGTGCCGCTTGCACCTTGGGCGCAGACGCCATAGGCATGGTGTTTTACCCGCCCAGCCCGCGTCACCTGACGATAGAACGCGCCGCCCGTTTGCGCCGTGAAGTGCCGGTGTTGGTTTCTATGGTGGCTTTGTTCGTCAACCCCAGCGAAGCCGAAGTGCGCGAAGTCATCCAGCAGCTGCACCCCAACGTGTTGCAGTTTCACGGTGAAGAAACCGTAGAGTTTTGCGAGCAATTCGGCTTGCCTTACTTCAAGGCATTTCGTGCGGGCGGGCCTGGCATGGAAACCGCGCAGGCGCTGGCACAGGCCTGCCAAGGCTTTGCCTCGGCAGCCGCCTGGCTGTTCGATAGCTATAGCACCGGTTACGGCGGCAGCGGCCTCAGTTTTGACCCAGCCCTGCTAGACGAGGTGCTGGCCTTGAAAGACACACCGCCCCTTATCATGAGCGGCGGTCTGCAAACTGTTACGGTAGGCGGGGTGATCCGCCATCTGCATCCTTACGCCGTTGATGTTTCCAGTGGCGTGGAAGAGAGCAAAGGCATTAAATCGGTAGAAAAAATCGCGGCCTTTTTACGCGCCGTGCGCGAGGCCGACGGCGCGCGCATGGGCTAGCGCGCCATCTGCGTCTAAGCTTTAATCGTGGGCGCTGCCCACCAACTCGTTCACATCGTTGATTCCCTGGTCTAGCAAATACTGACGCAGATCCGCTATGGCGCGAGGCAGCGCCATGGGGTCAACGTAGTTGATGGTGCCAAAAGCCACAGCGCGTGCACCGGCGGCCATAAATTCCACCACATCGCGATAATCGCTGACCCCGCCCATTCCAAACAGGGGAATCTGTACGCTGCGATAAAGCTGCCACACCATATAAACCGCCATGGGCTTAATTGCCGCGCCCGACAAGGCGCCAATTTTGTTGCCGATGATGGGCTTGCGGGTTTGGTAGTCTATGCACATGGCGCGGGGCGCGTTCACCAGGGCAATCGCGTCGGCACCGGCGGCTTCCACCGCTTTGGCCACATTCACCAGAGAAGAATAATCTGGCGCCAGCTTGGCGATGACAGGTAAGCGAGTCGCCTTGCGCACGCGCGCCACCAGTCGGCTGGCGGCTGCCGGGTCATAACCAAAATCCAGGCCGCCTTGCTTCAGATTGGGGCAGGAAAGGTTAAGCTCCAGCCCGGCTAGAAAACCCAGGGCATCGCATTTTTCTACGATTTCCACGTATTCGTCTTCGGTGCGGCCAATCACGCTTTGAATCACCGGCAGCTTCAAATCGCGCAATATCTGGGCGTCTTTGGCGGCAAAGGTTTCCCAGTCATTGCTGGGAATGCCCACCGAGCTATGCAGGCCTGCCGTTACTTCATACACCCTAGGCGCGGGGTTTCCCGGCCAACGATAGTTGCGTATGGTCTTGGGCACCAAGGCGCCCATGGTTTCCACCGGAAAAAACTGGCTAAAGTTACCATGATGGCCGTAGGTGCCCGAACCCACGGTAAGGGGGTTCTTCATGGTGATGCCGGCTATCTGCACAGCCAAAGAAGGCTGGTCATGGCCCACTTGCTCTTGGGCTTCAGGGGCGGGTGTCAAAGTGGTGTCAAGCATGAATAACCTCCCAAGTGTTGAAGACAGGGCCGTAATGGCACACTTCGCGCAGCGCGGTTTCGGGTTTGCCGCGCTCGATAGTGACGGGAATCACGCAGCCGTGGCAATCACCAAAACCACAGGCCATGTGTTGTTCCATGGCAATTTCGGCAGGTACGCCCTGGCGGCTGGCCACTTCGTTTATGGCCTTGGCCAGTCGGTTCGAACCGCATACATAAAAAGCGTCGAAGTCCAGTTCTTGGCTGAGCGCCACCAGCGGGTCGGTGACCTTGGCTTGGCTGTTTTCTTCGTCGGTATGGGTATGAACCGCAAAACCATATTCGGCGAAGATGTCTTCAGCTACCAGGTTGTCGCGTGTGCGGGCACTAAGGTAGGCGTACACCTGAACACCACGGCGAGCGGCTTCGTCTACCAAAGTAGGCAGGGCGGCGATGCCGATGCCACGGCCCACCACGGCAATACGTTTGGCATGTTCGGGCAGGCTGAAGCCCTGGCCCAATGGCCCGATCAGGTCGCACAAGCCTCCGGCATGCAAGGTTTCCTTCATCAAACGGGTGCCTTCACCTATGACTTTGTAGGCCACTTGCAGGCGACGGCGGTCTTCGCTGATGCGGTACACGCTAAAGGGACGGCGCAGATAAGGCGTCAGGTTGTCGCCGATACGGATATTGACGAACTGCCCCGGCTTGAGAGCGCTCGCCATGCTGGGGCACTCCACCTCTAGCAGCCAGTAGTCTCCGGTGAGATGTCTATTGAAGACGATAGGTGCGGTAAGTTGTTCCATGCTCTCTCCAAGAATAAATTGGATTTTTGTATCCAGTACAGCTTAAAAAAAGAGGCTCAAGGCGCTTAGGGCGTCACTTCTCCCACTAAAGGGGTCTGTATGCTGGCTTGCCATTGTGCGCTTTCAGCCAGCAAGCCTTGCGTGCTTAGATAATGCAGCTTGGCAAAAGCTGCGGCGGGTGTGAGGTCTAGGCCGGCAATAACACCTTGTTGTGCAAAGGCTTGGCCGGACTCATAAACACCCAGATCTTTAACGGCGGCGTAGGGGCATTGCGATACCGCCACCACCGGCGTGCCGGCATGGTGCAATTGACCCAAAGCCGTGCAGAGCTGGCGGTTGATGCTGGGGCCTGCCCCTATGCCATACATTTCAAGCACCAGGCCTTGCGGGTGGGCCTGGCCCACGGCCTGTACGACCGAAGCGGGAATACCGGGGTAAAGGCGCAGCAGGCCCACGCTGGCACTGATGCCGTTTAATTTGGGTGCGGCGCTAATCGCCTGTTTGGGCAGCAAATACTGCCCATGCAGTGTTGCGTGGCGGCGTGTGTCGCCTAAAACCGGCCAATGCGGTGAGGCAAAGCCTTCATCGGGTGACGGCCCCAGTTTGACCACACGATTGCCGCGCAGCAGTTGGCCGCCAAAACAAAGAGCCACCTCGTGCAAATCGCTTAACAGCGCGCAGCGCAAGGCCGCCAGCAAATTGGCGGGGGCATCGCTATATTGCACCCCAAGCGGCAGTTGCGAAGCGGTGATCACCACCGGGCGGCCAAACCCCTGCATCAGAAAAGACAAGAAGCTGGCGGCGTAAGCCAGCGTGTCGGTGCCATGCAAAATAACGGCGCCATCGATGCGATCTTGCCAGCGCCACAAAATTTGCGCCTGGGCGTACCAGTCGCCGGCTTGCGCATTGGCGCTGTCAAGCAAAGGCGCCATGCTTTCCACATGCCAACGGTGCGGCCGCAGATCGTCGTACTGGGCGGTTTGTTCGGCCACGTAATCGGGCAGGGCGGCGCCCGGCACATACCCCCGGCTGCTGGGCACCATGCCTATGGTGCCGCCTGCATAAAGCACGAGGATGCGGCGCGGCGTATTCATGCCAGTTCTGCCACTTTGGCTACGTTGATCAGTGCGTGGCCGCGTACGATTTGTTCGAGCAGGGTAGGGTCTTTGTGCTCGATGGCGCTAAGAATTTTTTGATGCTCTGAACCGTTGATTTCCATCTCGCGGCTTTGCGCGTAATAGCGCCGGTAATACGGCAGCAGCATCAGGCGCATACGCTCGGTCTGTTGCAGCAGCAAAGCACGCTGGCTTAAAGACGTTAAATAGTTGTGGAATTCGTCGTGCAAGGCCATCCAGGTGCCCAAGGAATCCACCGCTTTAAGCATTTTGCGGCGCAGGTGGTCTAGCTCTTCGAGTTCGTTGGGGCCGATATTGGGTAAGGCCAGGCGCGCGGCCAAGCCTTCCAGCACGGCCCGCATCTCTATCAGTTGGGTGACCTCGGATTGCGAGTACTTGGCCACCGCTGCACCGCGGTTGGCAAAAATGGTCACGACACCTGCGCCTTCAAGACTGCGCAGGGCGTCGCGCACCGGCATGCGGCTGATACCCAATGCATCGGCAATGGTTTCAGAAGGCACGCGCATGCCCGGCGTCAGTTCGCCGGACAAAATACCGTTCAAAATATACTGATACGCCTGTTCGACCGGTGAAAGGGTGCGATCAATAGGCGTCGGAACAGTGCTCGGCGCAGGCCGCCCGGTGGGGCGAAGGGTAGGCTGAGATGGAGTAGCTATTGAATTCATGCGCTGGGGCCCGATAGGCATTCTTCTATCAAAGCGTAATATACCTTAGAGATTTTTACCAAATCTTCGACCAGCACGTGTTCTTCGCTGGAATGAAACTGATGCACTTCGCCCGGCCCCAGCATCACTGCGGGTATGCCGTCGCGGCTGAAGTAACCGGCATCCAGCGCAAAATTGCAATAAAAACTGGGGGCCTCTTGGCCGGTCACCTGGCGATAGGCTTGATCCAGGTGCTTAAAGAAGGGGCTGTCGGTAGACAACTCGTTGGGATACATGACCGGCCCTAATTCGAAAGCAGCCTTCCAGGGTTCGGGTATGTGCAGCGCTTCTTGAATGGCAGACAAGGCTTCTTGCGGCTCTTCGCCGGGCAAGAGGCGCCTATCGTAGGTGACGCGCACAGTATCGGGCACGGTGTGCGTGGCGCGTGGGCTGCTGGAAACAGCAGTGGGCGTTAGCGTAGCCGGGCCGAAAGCGGGGTGTTCGGGCACGCCTAAATCCAGGGACTCAAACTGTGTGATCACCCGGCAGGCCCCGGCAATGGCGTTGATGCCCTCCCAGGGAACCGAGCTATGCGAGGTTTTACCAGCCACGATGACGTCAAAATCTATGCGGCCCTTGTTGCCTATGGCCACTTTGCTGTCGGTGCCTATGCATACCACGGCGTACTGGGGTGGGGCAGGCAAGCGTTTCATGACGCTGGCAAGGGCGTCGTGGCGACCGGTTTCGCCTGCCGTCAGCAAGGTAAATATCAAGCGCCCTTGCAATTGACCATGCGCCAAAGCTTGTTCGATAGCGCCTATGGCCGCGGTCAGGGCGGTTTTCTGTTCGGCCACGCCACGCCCACGCACCGCTTGGCCGCGTGGCGTGTCGATAAGTTCGGCGGTAAAGGGATTTTGCATACGGGCGGCCGGATGCGTCATGGCATAGCCCACAAACATCAAAGAGCGCCCGGTGTCGGCAGGCCCGATGGCTGCGATCACGTTGCCCATCTCGTCGAATTCGATTTCCAAGCCCAAAGCTTTCAGCTTGGGGGCTGCGCATTCCCGGATAAAAGCCTGGACTTCAGGGTCGCTTTCTTGCAGGTCGGTTTGCTGACTGGGAAAGCGCACAAAAGTTTGCAGCAGCGGAACCAGGGAGGCGGCTTCTGTGGGGCTGATATTCGGCATGATGTCTCCTGATGTTTATTGAATTGGATACAAAGATACAGCAAAACCTATTCTAGCGTCAAAGGTGATTTTCCGTTACCCAGGTGAAAATCCAGTGCCTGAGTTCTTTATCAACGCTTAAAATGAGATGAAAAGACAAGGTAAAAACACAAATACCATTGATAAACAACATAAAACATAGAGATGGAAAGAGTTTTCAGGGTGTGAAATAAAAATAGGAAAGCGCCTGCTATCAAATAATTTCCTATCGATTACCCTAATCCATGATCCATCATATTGGATACGATGATACTATTTTTCCCGTTCTGCCGTTATTTTGCGGCTGGATATGAACCTTCGGAGATCGTGAATGGGAACGGTGAATCAAACCAAGCTGCCGACAGCTTCGGACGAAAGGGTGGGGGTACTGGATTTCTATGGCGACATGACGCCCAAAACACGCAAGGCGTTCTGGGCGTGTTCGGCGGGGTTTGCGCTAGACGCCATGGACTTCATGATGTTTCCGCTGCTCATAGGCACGCTGATTGCGCTGTGGGGCATGGATGGCGCCACAGCGGGCGGTATTGCCACTATCTCTCTGTGGTCTAGCGCCGTCGGCGGTTGGTTGGGAGGCTTCTTGTCGGATCGCGTGGGGCGCGTACGCACCATGCAAATCACGGTGTTGCTGTTTTCGGTGGGCAGCTTGCTTTCGGGTTTCGCGCAAAGCCCCGAGCAACTGGCTATTTACCGAGCCTTGCTGGGTATCGGTTTTGGCGGTGAAGCCGCAGTAGCTGCCGTCACCTTGTCCGAAGCGGTCAGCGCCAAGTACCGTGGCCGGGTCATGGGTTTTTATGCTTCCAGCTATGCAGTCGGTTGGGCCATTGCCGTGTTGGCGCAATTGCTCACTTTTTATCTGTTCGAGCCCGAAATCGCCTGGCGCGTCATGTTTTTCATCGGTGCACTGCCTGCCATCTTGATTTTCTACATCCGTCGTCACGTCGAAGAGCCTGCCATTGCTGCGCGCGCCAAGCGCGAACAGGGCCGGCCATCGTTAATGGGTATTTTTACCAACGGCAATCTGCGCAGCACCATACTAGGCTCCTTGCTTTCCATAGGGGCGCAGGGTGGTTTTTACTCGCTCATGATCTGGATGCCGCAGTTTCTGCGCGCCGAACGCAATATCTCGGTCATAGGTTCTACGCCTTATTTATTGGTGGTCATCTTCGGCGCCTTTCTCGGTTATGTCACAGGGGGTTGGCTTTCCGACCGCATGGGCAGGCGTTTTGTCTTCATAGGCTCGTCTATTTTGGCTGCCTCGCTGGCCTATGTTTATACCCATATTCCTCAGTTGTCCGACAACATTATGTTGCTCATCGGCTTTCCACTGGGTTTTGTGGCCAGTTCTTATTATTCGGCGGTGCTGCCTTGCCTGAACGAGCTTTTTCCCACCTCGGTGCGGGGTTCGGGGGTGGGCTTTACCTATAACGCCGGTCGCGCAGTGGGCGGTTTGTTCCCCTTCTTGGTGGGTGCCTTTACTGCCACCATGCCGCTTTCCAGCGCCATCTGCCTGTTCGCATTGATATCGTATGGTTTGTTGCTGGTCACGGCCTTATTCATAGGTGAAACCAACGGCACCGAGTTGCGAGCTTAAGATTCCTTTCAGGAGCACACATGAGACAAGCAGTTCACTTTCTCTTGAATGGCCAGCTGCGCCGCCTGGAGGCATTCGACCCCACCCTTACCGTGCTGCGTTACCTGCGCGAAACCGAAGCCTTGCTTGGCACCAAAGAAGGCTGTGCCGAGGGCGACTGTGGGGCGTGCACGGCGGTGGTGGCCGACCTGCACGAAGGGCAGTTGCGCTATCGGGCGGTCAATAGCTGCATACAGTTTGTCGCCCAGCTAGACGGCAAGGCGCTATTTACCGTAGAAGCCTTGCAAAGCCAGGCCGGCCTGCACCCTGTGCAACAAGCGATGGTGGATTGCCATGGTTCCCAATGCGGGTTTTGCACGCCGGGCTTTGTCATGTCTATGTATGCGGGCAGCCTGAATGGCGTCAAGCCGCAGCGCCAGGCCATTAATGAAATGCTGGCGGGTAATCTGTGCCGGTGCACGGGCTATACGCCCATTATCGAAGCCGCCACCCGTGTGCTTAGCCAGGCACCGCAACCCGCCTGTGCGCCCGCCGCCTTGCAACAGCAGCTCGAAGCCTTGCCCAAACATGAAGGCTTCGAGCTGGAATACCAAGGGCGGCGTTTCATTGCCCCCGCCAACAGCGAAGAACTGGCGCAAGTCTTGCAGCGCCATCCCGACGCAACCTTGTTAGCGGGTGGTACCGATGTGGGCTTGTTCGTTACCAAGCAGCACCGCAGCCTGGCTACCGTCGTGCATTTGGAAAAAATCCCCGAGCTTTCACAGATACGGCAAGAGGGCGGGGGTGTGCGCATAGGCGCCGCGGTCAGCTACCAGCGTGCCCGTAGCGCTCTGTCGCGCTTATATCCCGCCTTGGACGCCCTGGTGTCGCGAGTCGGGGCGGTACAAGTGCGCAGCATGGGCACGGTAGGGGGCAATATCGGCAATGGTTCGCCCATAGGCGACATGCCCCCGGCCCTGATAGCCGCTGGCGCCCAGTTAACGCTGCGCTGCGGCTCAGAGGTACGCAGCTTGCCGCTGGAAGACTACTTCATTGCCTACGGCAAACAGAATAGGCAAGTGGGCGAATGGATAGAGTCTATCTGGGTGCCCGAACCGCCAGCCAATGCGGTATATCGCGTGTACAAGATTACCAAGCGCTTCGAGCAAGACATCTCTTCGGTATGCGGCGCTTTCAATATCGGCCTGCTGTACCACGGCGACATACCCACGGTGGAATCTGCGCGGATTTGCTTTGGCGGCATGGCCGGCACCCCCTTGCGCGCCACGGGCTGCGAACGCTGGCTGGTGGGTAGGCCCTGGAATGCCGAAACCATAGAACAGGCGGCGGCCATATTGGGCCGCGAATACACCCCGCTAAGCGATTTTCGCGCCAGTGCCGAGTACAGAAGCCTGGTGGCAGCCAATTTGTTGCGGCGTCTGTATGCGCAAACGGTGGGCCAGGAAGACTGCGCCATTGCCTGTTGATTCAAGGGAAAAACTATGAGCAACGAAACCCCCTACACCCAAGTTCGCGTCTCGCAAGCGCACGACAGCGCTTGCCAGCAAGTGGCCGGCGCGGCTTTGTATATAGACGACATCCCCGAGCCGCGTGGCACGCTGCAGGTATACGTGGCGCAAAGCCCTCATGCGCATGCGCGCATTCTGCAATGTGAGCTTGACGATGTGGCGCATCAGCCCGGCGTGGCGGCTGTCGTTACCCTTGAAGACATTCCCGGTGTGGTGGATGTCAGTTGCATTCATGCCGGAGACGAACCCGTTTTCGCCCAAGGCACCGTGCAGTTTCTGGGTCAGCCTATTTATGCGGTGGCTGCCGAAACCCTAGACGCCGCACGGCTTGCCACCCAACACGCACGTATTGAATACGAACCCTTGCCGGCCGTTTTGACGGTAGAACAAGCCATGGCGCAGCAAAGCTTTGTGCTGCCCCCACGCAAAATCAAACGTGGCGACCCAGATACTGCGCTGCAAGGGGCCAAGCATAGATTGCAGGGCAGCTTGCGTACCGGCGGGCAAGACCACTTTTACCTGGAAAGCCATATTTCGTTGGCCGTGCCCGAAGACGATGGCGGCATGTTGATTTACTGCTCTACCCAGAACCCCAGCGAAGTGCAAAGCCTGTGCGCGCGCGTATTAGATTTACCCGACGCTGCCGTGAAGGTGCAGGTGCGGCGTATGGGCGGCGCTTTTGGCGGTAAAGAGACCCAACCCGCGCAGCTTGCGATTATTGCCGCGTTGGTGGCGTGCAAAACCGGGCGCCCGGCCAAAGTGCGCTTAGATCGGGACGACGATATGCGCATGACGGGCAAGCGTCACGCCTTCGTTATTGACTACGACATAGGCTTTGACGACCAAGGCCTTATAGAAGGTGTGCGCTTTGTGCAGAAAGTGCGCTGTGGCTACACGGCTGATTTATCGGGCGCGGTGGCGGACCGAGGCGTCTTGCATTGCGACAACAGCTATTACCTGGCCAATGTGGCGGTAGAGTCTTATCGCTGCCGCACCAACACCGTTTCCGACACCGCCTTTCGCGGCTTTGGTATTCCGCAAGGAGTGATGGGTATAGAGCGCGCCATGCTGGATATTGCCCAGCATCTGGGCCTAGACCCGCTGGAAGTTAGGCGCCGCAACCTTTACGGCCCGGGCCGTGACCAAACGCATTACGGCCAAACCTTAAGCAATATGATTTTGCCGGAAATCATAGACCAGCTGGTGGAGGAATCGCGCTATGACGAGCGCCGTCAGGCCGTGCAAGCCTTTAACCAAACGCATCGCTATCTTAAAAAGGGTATTGCACTGACGCCCGTGATGATGGGCATCAGCTTCACGCGCTTGCACTTGAATCAGGGCGGGGCGTTCATCAATATCTATAAAGACGGCAGTATCGCCCTGAACCACGGCGGCACGGAAATGGGCCAAGGCTTATTTATTAAAGTGGCGCAGATCGTGGCGCACGAACTGGGTGTGGGCGTAGAAAAAGTGCGCATTACCGCCACCACCACCGAAAAAGTCCCCAATACCTCGGCCACCGCCTCGTCGGCGGGTTCCGATCTGAACGGCATGGCAGCCCGCGACGCGGCGCTGAAGCTAAAAGGGCGCTTAAGCGAAGTAGCCTGCCGACATTTCGGTGCCGAAGCTGAGGCCATCGTCTTTCAAGACGGCCATGTGCAAGCGGGCGAGCAGCGCATCAGCTTTGAAAAACTGGTGGGGCTGGCCTATCTGGAGCGCACCTCGCTTTCGGCCACCGGCTTTTTCAAAACGCCCGATATTCACTTTGATAACGACACTTTTCATGGCCACCCCTTTTTGTATTTTGCCTATGGTGCGGCAGTTTCCGAGGTGCTGGTCGACACTTTGACCGGCGAGTACCGGGTAGAGCGTGTGGATATTTTGCACGACGTGGGGCGCTCGCTGAACCCTGCCATAGACATAGGCCAGATAGAAGGCGGCTTTATCCAGGGCATGGGTTGGCTGACCAGCGAAGAGCTGCACTGGGACGACAAAGGCAGGCTACGCACGCATGCGCCTTCTACCTATAAAATCCCTTCGGTGGGCAACCGGCCCGACGTGATGAACGTCAAGCTGATGGAAAATCCTGCTTTCCGTTCGGCTACCCCTTATCACTCCAAGGCAGTGGGCGAGCCGCCTCTTATGCTGGCCGTGTCGGTGTATCAGGCCTTGTTGGAAGCGGCTTCGGAAGTGGTGCCGCGCCCAGCCATGGATGCACCGATTACGCCTGAAAGAGTATTGCTGGCCAAACCTATGGCAGGCGCTAAGCAAGCGTGCGCCAAAGGGCTAGGGCGGGAAGAGGCCGCCACCCTGTTGTAAAACGTGTATCAGGCGCAGGGTAAATTGGACAAAAACGGAAAAATCCCCCTATAATGCAAGGCTTTGCAGCGTTTTCAGTATTTAAGCGCGGCGAAAAAAGCAGTAGTAAGCACAAAGCAGTAATACAAAGCAGTACCCACAAGCAATGCCCAGGTTTAGCAAGCGCCCTTAGGTTGGGGTCACCTGCCATTGTCAATTCAAAAAGAGTTTGTCATGCCCAAGATGAAAACCAAACGCGGCGCCGCAAAGCGCTTCGTTGTCCGCGGCAGCGGTTCCATCAAGCGTGGTCAGGCGTTCAAGCGCCACATTCTGACCAAGAAAACCACCAAGAACAAGCGCCAACTGCGCGGCTCCGTCGAAGTTCATGCTTCCGACGTCGCCTCGGTCAAGGCCATGTTGCCTTTCGCTTGATAGATAACGGAGAACCACTATGCCACGCGTCAAACGCGGCGTAACCGCCCGCGCCCGTCACAAAAAAGTCATTAACGCTGCCAAAGGCTACCGCGGTCGCCGCGGCAACGTATTCCGGATAGCCAAACAGGCTGTCATGAAGGCTGGTCAATATGCATACCGCGACCGCCGCAACAAAAAGCGTACTTTCCGCGCACTCTGGATCACCCGTATCAACGCGGGTTGCCGTGAACTCGGTATCACTTACAGCGCGTTCATCGCCGGCACCAAAAAAGCTGCCATCGAGCTCGACCGCAAAGTGTTGGCCGACATGGCCGTCAACGACAAGGCTGGTTTTGCAGCAGTGGTTGCGCAAGCGCGCAATGCCCTGGCAGCCTAATCCTGTCGCACTAGTCGTTCGCATTCGGTAATGCTGCAAACGGGGCTCCGCTAGGGCTCCGTTTGTTTTTTGGGAAACGCAAAAATGAGCTCTACGGTTGAAGATCTGGTCGTCCAGGCCGAAGCCGCATTTAGCCAGGCCGACGGCCCGGCTGCGCTGGAAGACGCCAAGGCCAAGTTCCTGGGCAAGCAGGGTGCACTGACGGCCCTGCTTAAAGGCCTGGGTCAAATGACGCCCGAGGAAAAGCGCGAGCAGGGTGGCCGCATCAATCAGGCCAAACAGCAAATCGAAGCTTTGCTCAACGCGCGTCGCCAAGGCTTGGCCAAGGCCGAGCTCGACCGCCGCCTGGCTCAAGAAACCATAGATGTCACCTTGCCCGGCCGTGGCCGCAGCGTAGGCGGCATTCACCCGGTGATTCAAACCTGGCAGCGTGTCGAAGCCATTTTTGCGTCCATCGGTTTCGAAGTGGCCGACGGCCCCGAGATCGAGAACGACTGGACCAACTTCACTGCCTTGAACAACCCGGAGAACCATCCGGCGCGTTCCATGCAAGACACCTTCTACGTCGACATGCAGGACGAGCACGGCCTGCCGCTGCTGCTGCGCACGCACACCAGCCCTATGCAGGTTCGTTATGCGCGCATGAACAAGCCACCCATCAAGGTCATTGCCCCTGGGCGCACCTACCGGGTAGACAGCGACGCCACGCACTCGCCCATGTTCCATCAGGTCGAAGGCCTGTGGATAGCCGAAGACATTTCCTTCGCCGACCTGAAAGGCGTCTATACCAATTTCCTGAAAGCCTTCTTCGAAACCGACGACCTTACCGTCCGTTTCCGGCCGTCTTTCTTCCCCTTCACCGAGCCATCCGCCGAGATCGACATGATGTTCACCTCCGGCCCCAATCGCGGGCGCTGGCTGGAGATCTCCGGTTCGGGGCAGGTGCACCCCCAGGTGGTGCGTAACTTCGGGCTAGACCCAGAACGCTATATCGGTTTTGCCTTCGGCTCCGGCCTAGAGCGGCTTACCATGCTGCGTTACGGCGTCGACGATCTTCGTCTGTTTTTCGAAGGCGATCTGCGCTTCCTGAAGCAGTTCAACCGCTGACGCGCCCAGGCGCGGTGAGCCGCGCCTTTTCCTCCTGGCACCTCCCACTGTAGAGCGAATCATGCAATTTCCGGAATCCTGGCTACGAACCTTGGCCAATCCCGAGCTCGATACCGAGCAGCTTGCCCACTGCCTAACCATGGCTGGGCTGGAAGTCGAGGAAACCAATCCCGTGGCGCCGCCGTTCAGCGGCATCGTTGTGGCGCGCATCGTCGAAGCCGAACCTCATCCCGATGCCGACCGTCTGCGCGTGTGCAAGGTCGATGACGGCTCGGGCGAGCTGCTACAAATCGTTTGCGGTGCCCCCAACGCTGCGCCGGGTCTGCTGGTGCCGTTGGCGCGCATTGGTGCGCAACTGCCTGGCGACTTCAAGATCAAAAAAGCCCGCATGCGCGGCGTAGACTCTTTCGGCATGCTGTGCTCGGCACGCGAGTTGGGGCTTTCTGAAGACCATGGCGGTTTGCTGGAATTATCGGCAGATCTGTCTGTTGGCCAAGACATACGCCAGGCACTCAAGCTTGACGACGTGCTGTTTACACTCAAACTGACCCCCAACCGCGCCGATTGCTTGTCGCTACTGGGCGTGGCGCGCGAGGTTTCTGCACTCACCGGTGTACCCTTGCAGCGCCCGCAAAGCCAGCCTGTGGTGCCCGCTATTCACGATCGCTTGCCGGTAGAAGTCAAGGCAGCCGATCTGTGCGGTCGTTTTGCCGGTCGCGTGATCAAGGGCGTGAACGCCCGTGCGGCCACGCCTGCCTGGATGGTCGAGCGCCTGGAAAGAGCAGGGCAGCGTTCTATCTCGGCCTTGGTCGATATTTCCAACTACATCATGTTGGAACTCGGTCGTCCCACACACGTGTACGATCTGGCCAAGATTGCCGGCGGCCTGGAAGTGCGCTGGGCGAACGAAGGCGAACAACTTGAGCTACTGAATGGCCAAACCGTTACGCTGACGCCCGATGTAGGCTTGATCACCACGCAAGATCAGCCCACCAGCCTGGCCGGCATTATGGGTGGCGAGCATAGCGCCGTTACCCTGGACACCACCGATGTCTTCGTCGAGGCCGCGTTCTGGTGGCCCGAGGCCATCATGGGCCGTGCCCGCAAATTCAAATTTAGTTCCGAAGCCAGCCATCGCTTCGAGCGCGGTGTCGACTTCCAAGGGCTGACAGAAGACCTCGAGCGTATGACGGCGCTGATTCTGGAAGTCTGCGGTGGCCAAGCCGGCCCCATGGACGACCAAGTCATCCGCCTGCCCGAACGCAAGGCTGTGGCGATGCGTTTAGCGCGTTGCCAGCGCGTACTGGGCCTGCCCATTAGCCGCGAACAAGCCGACGACATCTTTACCCGTTTGGGGCTGGCACACGAATGGCAGGGCGACACGGTCACCGTGCAGTCGCCTTCCTTCCGCTTCGACATCAATATCGAAGAAGACCTCATCGAAGAAATCGCCCGCGTTTACGGGTTTGAGAACATTCCTGATGCGCCGCCAGTAGCGCCTGCGTTGATGCGTGTTAAACCCGAGACGGATCGGGGCGTGCACGGCTTGCGTACGGCCATGGCCGCGCTGGACTACCAGGAAGTCATCAATTTTTCGTTCGTAGACGAATATTGGGAAAAAGACTACGCCGGTAACGAGCAGCCCATACGTTTGCTTAACCCCATTGCCAGCCATTTGTCGGTGATGCGTTCCGGCCTGATCGCCGGCCTGGTGGCCAATATTCGCCATAACGCTCAGCGCCAGCAAGCTCGTGTGCGGGTGTTCGAACTGGGCCGCGTGTTCGCGCGCGATGACTCGGTGGCCAATAGTGATTTGTCTGTGGCGGGTGTTTCGCAGCCCTTGCATCTGGCTGCCGCAGCCTGGGGGCCGTCGGTGTCCGAGCAATGGGCCGTGCCGCGCCGCCTGGTGGATTTCTTCGACCTGAAGAACGATTTGGAATGCCTGTTGGGCAAGCAAGCGCGCCAGTTGCGCTGCGAAGTAGCCGTGCATCCGGCTTTGCATCCGGGGCGTAGCGCCAGGGTGTTGTTGGGCGAAACCGCCATAGGTTGGCTGGGTGAGTTGCACCCGCGCTTGGTTCAAGAAGCCGAGCTGGGCAGCGCGCCGGTAGTGTTCGAACTGGACGTGGCTGCGGTGTTGAATCAGCCTTTGCCCAAGCCCGAAGCTTTGTCGCGCCAGCCCATCGTGCAGCGAGACCTGGCCATATGGGTGGCGGATCAGGTACCCTACCAAAGTTTGCGCGATACACTGACGCAAACGATTGCTGCAGATGCTAATCTTTCCATCGTCCAAGAAATTGCGTTGTTCGACGTTTGGCGCGACGCCGAACGTGCCGATGGCCGCAAGAGCTTGGGTTTGCGTTTCTGGCTGCAAAACGCCAGTGCCACGCTTGACGACGCCACGGTCGAGCAGTGCATGCAACGCTTGCTGGATGCGTTGGTTCAGGCCCATGGGGTCAGCCTGCGCGCTTAATGCATAAGGAAACGGAGTCATGAATCTTGAGCCCCGCACGCTAACCAAGGCCGAACTGGCCGAACTTCTGTTCGAGCGCGTTGGGCTCAACAAGCGTGAAGCCAAAGACTTGGTAGATACTTTCTTCGAAGAAATCCGCGAGTCTTTGGCTCGCGGCGAAGAGGTCAAGCTATCGGGGTTCGGTAGCTTTCAGGTGCGCGACAAACCGCCGCGCCCTGGGCGCAATCCCAAAACGGGCGAGGTCATTCCCATCGAAGCGCGCCGTGTTGTTACGTTTCATGCCAGTCAAAAGCTGAAAAGCGTGGTAGAACAGGCGCACACATTCGAATCAGAAGACGCCGAATAACATTTACTGAAAAGCATTCCGTACATGAGTTCCAGCGAAACCTCCGTCACCTTGCCGCCCATTCCCGCCAAGCGCTATTTCACCATAGGCGAAGTCAGCGATTTATGCTGCGTCAAGCCGCATGTGTTGCGTTATTGGGAACAAGAATTCACTCAGCTTAAGCCGGTTAAAAGGCGCGGTAATCGGCGTTATTACCAGCATCACGAAGTGCTGTTGATTCGTCGTATTCGCGAGTTGCTGTACGAGCAGGGTTTTACCATTAGCGGCGCGCGTAATCGTTTGGGCGATTCGCAGGTGCCGTTCGATGAAGAGGCCGGTGTGCGTCTTAGCGGTACCGAGTTGCAAACTTTGCGCACCGAGTTGCAGGTGGCCCGCGACGAATTGGCCCGTGCCTTGGGTCTGCCGTCGGGCACGCATACGGCCTGATGCGCGCTTTGGCGCTGCAGGCGCTGTGCTGCACCCATCCACAAGAGAAGGCGGCTGCCGTTCTGGCGCTGTCTTTACAGGGTTTAGAGACTGGCGCTCGTTTAAGCGAGCCTTCGGGTTTGCCTGGGCGGCCACTACGTCCTGAGCTGGTTTCCCCTAAATTGCTTAAGCCGCGTCCGGTGCATACGCTGGAGGGGCGGGCGACGCTGTTGCATGCCTTGGCGCATATTGAGTTCAATGCCATTAATCTGGCTTTGGATATTATTTGGCGCTTTGCCGATTTGCCTGAGGCGTTCTATGCCGATTGGTTGAAGGTGGCACAGGAAGAGGCCAAGCATTTTCAGTTGTTGGCCGATCATTTGCATACGCTGGGCTATGCCTATGGCGATTTTCCCGCACATGATGGTTTGTGGGAGATGGCTTTGCGTACGCGTGGCGATTTGCTGGCGCGTTTGGCTTTGGTGCCGCGTACGCTAGAGGCTCGAGGGCTGGATGCTTCGCCGCCGATTCGGGCGAAGTTGGCGCAGGCGGGGGATATGGCAGCGGCTGGGATTCTGGATATTATTCTGGCCGATGAGATTGGGCATGTGGCAATTGGGAATCATTGGTATCGGTTTGTGTGCGCGCAGCAGGGGAAGGATGCCGAGTCGCTTTACTTAGAGTTGGCGCGGGAGTATAGGGCGCCTTTGCCGCGGGGGCCGTTTAATGTCGAGGCGCGTCGGTTGGCGGGGTTTACTGAGGCGGAGTTGAGGTTGTTGGGGGGCTGAGGTTTTTTGGCTCCCTTTTTTGTTTGTGTGCTTTTGGGCTGGGTGTTCTTTTGACGTCTCTGTGCGTGGGAACAGGGCTGGGGCGGTCAGCGGCAGTCGGTCCTTCGGACACGCCGGTCCGCTTCGTCCGCGCCTTCGCGCTCCCTTCAGCGGCGCCTGGCTCGCCCGCCAATGCCCGCCCCAGCCCCATTCCCATGTACAGAGACTGCATTGGGCCAGCGCGCTAAGGCCTTTTAATCCTCAGGCGTTTTAAGCGCAGGTGCTTCCAGCACCACATTCAAGGCCTGCTCTACGTTTTCCAAAAACACAAACCTAAGTTGCTCGCGGGCTTCTTGGGGGATGTCTTCCAGGTCTTTTTCGTTGCGGGCGGGTAAAAGTACGGTGCGTATGCCGGCTTGCAGGGCGGCCAAGACTTTTTCCTTGATACCGCCTACCGGCAAGACCAGGCCGCGCAGGCTGATTTCGCCTGTCATGGCGTGGTCGTAGCGTACGGCGCGGTCGGTCATCAGCGAGGCCAGGGCCACAAACATGGCAACGCCGGCGCTGGGGCCGTCTTTGGGGATGGCGCCTGCGGGCACATGCACGTGGATGTCTTGCTTTTCGAAACGCTCGGGTTCCAGGCCCAGGGCGGCGGCTTTGCTTTTTAGCAGGGTCAGGGCGGCTTGGGCGCTTTCTTTCATCACGTCGCCCAATTGGCCGGTCAGTATCAAGCGGCCATTGCCAGGCGAGCGGCTGGCCTCTATGAAGAGGATGTCGCCGCCTACGGGTGTCCAGGCCAAGCCGGTGGCGACGCCGGCCAGGCTGGTGCGCATGGCAAGTTCGCTTTCGTATTTGTGCGGGCCAAGTATGGGGTGCAGGTCGGCTTCGTCTATGCGTATGTGCTGGTCGCTGCCTTCGGCAACGCGCATGGCAATGTGGCGAAACACGCTGCCGATTTCGCGTTCCAGGTTGCGTACGCCGGCTTCACGGGTGTAGAAGTGAATAATGGCGCGCAAGGCGTCGTCGCTCAGTTGGCATTGCTGTTCGCTTAGGCCGTTGGCTTTAAGCTGTCGCTGTACCAGGTAGCGCTGGGCGATTTGCATTTTTTCGGCTTCGGTGTAGCCCAGAAGGTGTATGACCTCCATGCGGTCGCGCAGGGGGCCGGGTATGGCGTCTAGTACGTTGGCGGTGGTAATGAACATGACCCGGGAAAGGTCGAAGGGGACCGCCAGGTAGTTATCGC
Source organism: Mesopusillimonas faecipullorum (assembly GCF_020539505.1). GTDB lineage: Bacteria > Pseudomonadota > Gammaproteobacteria > Burkholderiales > Burkholderiaceae_B > Mesopusillimonas > Mesopusillimonas faecipullorum. Next base: position 243,706 of record NZ_JACDXW010000002.1, read on the forward strand.
GAAAACTGCCGTTTTGCTCGGGGTCTAGCACTTCTAGCAGGGCGGCGGCGGGGTCGCCGTGTACGCCGCCTGCGCCTAATTTGTCGACTTCATCCAGCATGAGCACGCAATTGCGCGCACCGGCCTTGTGCACGGCTTGAATGATATTGCCGGGCAGGGCGCCTATATAGGTGCGGCGGTGGCCGCGTATCTCGGCTTCGTCATGCACACCGCCCAGGCCCAGGCGCGCAAATTTGCGGCCTGTGGCTTTGGCAATGCTTTGCCCTAACGAGGTTTTGCCCACGCCGGGCGGCCCCACAAAGCACAGAATAGGGCTGCGGCCTTCGGGGTTCAGCTTGCGCACGGCTAAAAACTCAAGAATGCGGCGCTTGATTTTCTCCAGACCGTAATGGTCGGCATCCAGCGTTTCGCGGGCTTCGGCAATATCTATGCGTTCTTCAGTGGCAATGCTCCAGGGCAATTCGGTTAACCAGTCCAGGTAGGTGCGCAGCGAAGAGTATTCAGCCGAGGCGTCGGGCATATTGGCCAGGCGGCGCAGCTCTTTGCGCGCCACTTGCTCTACCTCTTCGGGCATCTGGGCTTTTACTATGGCCGCTTCTATCTCGGCCACTTCCGCCGCATTGCCTTCGGTCTCGCCCAGTTCTTGCTGAATCGTCTTTAACTGCTCGCGCAGCAGTACTTCGCGCTGGCGGTCTTCAAAACGTTCTTTGGTTTGCTTGTCGATGTCGTGGCTAATGCGCAGCACTTCGGCAAAGTGCACCAAAAAGCCCAATACTTTGTCCAGGCGGGGCAGCAGGTCGAAGGTTTCCAGAATTTCTTGCTTTTCTTCGGGTTTCAAGTCCATCAGGCCGGCGACAAAGTCGGCCAATACTGCCGGAGAGCTAATGGCTGCCGCCGTACTGGCCAGCTCTGCCGGGGCTTGGGGCAGCAGGCGAAGGATCTCGGCCGTGCGTGCCTTTAGCTGCAGCATGCGGGCGTCGATCTCGGTGTTGTGGGTGTCGGGCTCGTCTATGCGTTCTATGCGCGCCACCAAATACGGGTAGTCAGGCAAAAATTCTTTAACGGTAAAGCGTTGTTCGCCCTGGCAGATCAGGTGGTGGTGGCCATCGGGCGTGGTCACGTAGCGCAATATGCTGGCCAGGGTGCCCACGCCATGTAAGTCGGTTTCTTGGGGCTCTTCGGCCTGGGCGTCGCGCTGCAGCAGTATGCCCACTTGGCGACCGGCGCGAGCGGCGTCTTGGGCGGCTTTGATGGAGCTTTCCCGGCCTATGCTAATCGGTGCCACCATTTGGGGAAACACCACCAAATTGCGTACCGGAATAATGATGACAGCATCTTCGGGCAGGCTCAATTCGGTTTGAGCAGGGGCGCCGGTTCCTGGGGCCTGAGCGCTTTCGACGGGAAGCTGTTCGGAAGTCTTGGTGTCCATGGCTGCCTCTTGAGTCGTAACCACACAAACGGTTGGGATCTGGCTTAAAGTTTGCGCAGGGTAAGCACCAGGCAACCGTTTACCAAAGAGGATTCCTGAATTTCAAATTGCCCGGCGGGCAGCTCGATGCGGCGCTCGAAGCGGCCGTAGGGAATCTCCAGGCGTCGTATATGGGCCGAGGCAGGGGCGGGCATGGGGCGTTCGCCCACCACGCGCAAGGTGCTGCCTTCGACAAGAATGTCTACCCGGTCTGAAGCCACACCGGGCAGGGCCACCAGCACCGAGAGGTGCGTGGGCGTCTCGAATACGTCGGCGGGGGGCTCCCAAGTGGGGCCGCGCGCGGGGCTTTGACCAAGCTGAAAGAACTGGCGGTGCAGGCGGTCGGCTTGCTCCAGCATGCCCACAGCCTGCGCCCAGACCAGGCCGGGCGATTTGCGATAAGTCATGGCGGATATTCCTGTTAACCACTCAGGGTAACTATACTCCGCCTGACAGCCTTAGGGGTTGCGCAAGGCCGGTGGGTGGGCGGCGCCGCCGGGCGTGGCAGGTGGGGCGGCGCTTTCCAGGCCCACCGTGCGGCCTATGAACAAAACCGGCCCTTCGGGTTCGGCGGGTAAGGTTTGGCGCATGGGTTCCAAGGTCATCTCGAATACTTGGCCGGCTTGCACCGGGCCTATCAGTTCGGGTGCCAGCCTCAGCGGCATATTGGGCACCACCCGGCTCAACAAACGCGGAGACGGGTCAGCCTGGGCTTGCGTCCATAAATACACCGCTTCGTTAGGGGCCAGTTCGACGTTCACCAGCGGCCTTAGGTTCAGTTGCAAATCAGAAGTTTGGGTCAACAACCAACCCGGCGTAGAACTAGAGCCCGGCGCCTGAAGCACCGCCAAGTGCTGCAAAGTGGGTGGGGGAGGCGGCACTGCGGCCTGGCTTAAGCCGCTAAGCCACTGATAGCCCGCTACCCCCAGAGCCAACATCATGGCCAAGCCACCCAGCCAAGGTAAAAACGAAGGCCTGGGCCGGCTGCGTTCAGGTTTAGGCTGTGCAGAGCGGCGTTCGGCATGAATCGGTGCTGGTGTGGTTGCCGATGGTGGCGTGTCAGTTGGCTGGGTTTCTGGGGCAGGGGTAGCTGCAGTAGGAGTGACTGCAGCTGGCTTCTCAGCCGCCACACTTTTTGGCGCGGGCGCTGGGGCGGGTTTTATCTCTGGCGTTTTCACTGCCGCAGGCGGCGTCGTTGCGCCGGGCTGCGGTGCTTGCGGTTGGGCTTGAGCGGGGACTGCACCTTCTACTTTGGCCCTTTCAGCGGTGTTGCCAGAAGGTACACGCAGCAAAGGCTTGGGCGTTTCGCTTTGGGGGTAAGCCGCAGGGCGAGCAGCGGCTTGAGCCGCCGGCGCCTTAGCTTGGCTTGCCTGCGCCCTGGTCTGCACCACAGAGGCCCGAACCGGCATAGGCACAGGTAAAGGCAGCTTCAGCTGGCGGCAAATGGCAATCAACAACTCTTGCGATGCCGTGGCTGGGGGCAGGGCATCCACAAAAACTAGGCAGACGCCTTCCCAATGCAGCACATGCTGGGCCGCAGCGGCTTGCGACTGCAGTAAATCCGTTGCACGGCGGTCTGTAACTTCGTCGGCCACGCCTAGTACATAGGCCGCTAAAGCTTCTTGATCCAGCGCGGGCAAAGTTGGGGATTCCAAGCCGTGGTCGTGCACCAAGGCAGCCAGCGTGGGGCGTAACTCATTCAAATCCGCATGCGGTGCCAGCAGTGTCAGCGACTGTCGATTCAAGCCCAGGCTATAGGCGGCCTGCAACAGACGTTTATCGGCGTCGGGAAGGGCGGCCAGCACATGCGCGCTAAGCTGAGGCAGATTGTGCCAACGGGCGCGGTCGGGCACCTGGCCTTCACGCGCTTCGTATTTCAGGCGGTGACGCAAAATGCTGTAAAGCCAGGCACGAGCCTGCTCGGCCTGAGCCGGGTAATGGCTGGCATGGCGCCATACCAAAATAAAAGTGTCGCTAAGCACCTGGCGCGCCCGCGCCTCGTCGCCCAACCACACCTGGGCCAGCGCCAGCATAGACGGCGCTTCGTGATTGAACAGGGCATGCAAAGCTTGAGCCCGGCCTTGGGCGCAAGCCAAAATATAAGAGTGATGATCGAACGCGTGGGCGTGGGACATGCTGGCTCCGTTGAACAGCCCAACATTGTAGAGCCTGAAAGCTTGCACCGAGCTGAGCGCAGCGGCGCAAGCCCAAAGCGCCGGGACGACCAGATTTTTGTCGCCTAGAAACGCAAGCAAACACCCAGCCAACCCCGATTTGCACACCTTGCAAAAAGCGTGCTAGAATTACGTTCTTTCTCGGGGCGTAGCGCAGCCTGGTAGCGCACTTGCATGGGGTGCAAGGGGTCGAGTGTTCGAATCACTCCGTCCCGACCAAAATACCTCCAAAAATGGCCTTACAGCTTAAAACTGTAAGGCCATTTTTGCGTTTGCTGGCGTCAAAGCGGGTAGAGGCGGTCACCTGCTCGAGCTCTATAATCCCACACGCTCTATACAAACCCCTAAGGGCCAACGCAGGCGGCGTGTTAAATTTCCGTGGATAAGAGCAGGATACGGTACAAAAATTTATGAAAATTGCGGTAGTAGGAACCGGCTACGTTGGTTTGTCCAACGCACTGCTGCTGGCACGCAAACATCAAGTGATAGCGCTAGATATTGTGGCGGAACGGGTTCGGTTGCTGAACGATAGGCAGTCGCCATTAGAAGACGAAGACGTAAAAGAAGCGCTGCAGCAGGCAGATCTGTGTTTTCACGCTACCTTAAGTCCAGCCGAGGCCTATAGCGACGCTGCGTACGTCATTATTGCCACGCCCACAGATTACAACCCCGAGACGGGGCGCTTCGATACGCAAAGCATAGAAGAGGTCGTGCAAGCTGTTTTGGGCATAAATCCTTCAGCGGCCATCGTGATCAAATCAACGGTGCCGGTTGGCTATACGCGTCGGTTAAGTGAAAAACTGGGTACTGACCGACTCATTTTCTCGCCCGAGTTCCTGCGAGAGGGAATGGCTCTGCACGACAACCTTTACCCCTCTAGAATTGTTGTGGGGGATACGTCGACGAAGGGGCGGGTGTTTGCCCAACTATTGTCCGAGTGCGCGCTACGCGAGAACGTGGAAGTGCTTTTGACGGGCTCTGCAGAGGCAGAAGCGATAAAGCTGTTTTCTAACACCTACCTCGCTATGCGCGTAGCCTTCTTTAACGAGTTAGACAGTTTTGCTGAGTCTAATGCCTTAGACGCTCGGCAGCTGATCCGGGGAGTCGGTTTAGACCCTCGTATAGGGCAGCACTACAACAACCCGTCTTTCGGTTACGGTGGCTACTGTTTGCCCAAGGATACCAAGCAGCTACTCGCCAATTACGACCAGATACCTAGCACCTTGATTCGCGCGGTTGTAGAAGCCAACAGCACACGTAAAGATTTTATAGCGCAAGCCATACTGAAGCATCAGCCTAGTGTTGTGGGTATATATCGTCTTACAACCAAGGCAGATTCGGATAATTTTAGAGACTCGGCTATTCAGGGGGTGATAAGGCGCCTAGAGGCTGAAAACGTTGAAATTGTTATTTACGAGCCAGCTTTAAATTTGGCTGAGTTTTCAGGCTACCCAGTTATAGCCGAACTAGCGAAGTTCAAGCGTGTAAGCGATATTATTGTGGCGAACCGATATAGCACTGAGCTACACGACGTAGAGGGAAAAGTGTACACGCGAGACTTATTCGGTCTGAATTAAACGGTTTTTCCTCTTCTTGCCCAGTGGGAAAAGCTGCTGAAGCTATGCTTGCTTAAGCAAGGAGCAGCCCCATCACTGTAATATGTTGGCTTCCACCCTCATTGGCAAAAACTCCTTGAGCTCTTATCGATCCACATCGTCCGGTGCTGTGCGCTGTGTACTGATCACCGGTGCCACAGGTGGCATAGGTAGTGCGCTGGCTTTAGAGTACGCCCAGGCCGGCGCCTCCACCCTGATTCTTCAAGGGCGTCAGGAAAACCGCCTGCAGGAACTGGCCCAAGCGTGCAGTGCACACGGGGCTAAGGTGATTACCCATGTCCAAGACGTACGCGATCACGACACCCTAAAGGCATGGCTAGAGCAAATCAGCCAAACAGAGTCACCAGACTTGGTCATTGCCAATGCCGGCGTCAATATCAATACCGGCCCTCAAGGGCAGGGCGAAGACTGGGCAGATGTTCACCGCCTGCTAGACGTCAACATTAAAGCCGTATTTGCCACCGCGCACGGCGTGCTGCCTGCCATGCGTGCGCGGGGTAGTGGGCAAGTTGCCCTGATCAGTTCCTTAGCAGCCTGGCGTGGCTTGCCCGAAACCCCCAGCTATAGCGCCAGCAAAGCAGCCGTTAAAGTGTATGGCGAAGCCATGCGAGACTCATTGGCCCACGAAGGCATACGTTTCAACGTAGTCATGCCAGGTTATGTGGAATCGCAAATGTGCTTCGATATGCCCGGCCCCAAACCCTTTCTCTGGAAGGCAGACAAAGCGGCACGTGTCATACGCAAAGGGCTTAGCGCCAACCGTGCGCGCATCAGCTTTCCCTTCCCGTTAAATTTAGGCTGCTTTCTGCTGGCGGTGATACACCCGGCTGTTTCCAGCCGCATACTAAAGTGGATGGGTTACGGTGCCTGAGATGATCTGGCCGCTAGTGCCCGCCTTTTTTGCTGGGCTGATGCTTTCGTGGGCCTTAGAGCTGCTGCTAACGCCCAGGCCGCAAGCCCCCTGGCGCCGCCCCGCATCTGCCGTGGCCGTGCATACTGGCATCTGGACACTGGCCTTCGCCTTGGAAATCGCCTTGTTTCGGCGGCCCTACTTTGCGGCGGGTAATGTACTGGCCCTGCAATGCGTGTTCATTATTGTCAACAATGCCAAATACCATTCCCTGCACGAACCCTTTGTATACCCTGACTTCACCTTCTTTAGCGATGCCATCAAGCACCCGCGCCTGTACCTGCCATTTTTAGGTTGGATGGCGCCTTTGGCGGCGGCAGCGGGCTACGGCTTAGCCTTATGGGCCGGCCTAAAGTACGAACCCGCAGTAGATGCCCAGCTTTCAACATGGGCGCTAATGGCACATGCGGCGGTGCTGGCATTATTAGGCTGGGCCTTAGCCAAAGCCGGTGCGCGGGGTTTGCCCCCGTCATCAGCGTTCGATGCGGTACAAGATATTCGCCAGTTAGGCTTGGCGGCTTCCTTATGGCAATACGCCATCGCCGAGCGCGCCGATACTCAAAGCATACGAGACGCCGCACCCTTCGCGCAGGCCAGCACTCAAGCCAGACCAGACCTTGAAGATCTACCCGACATAGTGGTAGTGCAAAGTGAATCCTTCTTCGATGCCCGCCGGCTTTACCCCCAGATTCGCCCCGAAGTGCTAGCCAACTTTGATTTGCTACGTTCGGAATCCCTGCAACATGGGCAGGTACAAGTAGAAGCCTGGGGCGCCAACACCATACGCACGGAATTTGGTTTCTTAAGTGGGCTAAGTGCCAAGCAACTGGGCGTGCACCGCTTTCACCCCTACCGCAAACTGGCAGGGCAGGGCGTAGCCACCTTGGCAAGCTACCTGCGCAGCCTGGGCTACCGCACCATTTGCGTGCACCCCTACCACGGCCAGTTTTACGACCGCGATGTCATCCTGCCCAAACTAGGGTTCGATGAGTTTATAGACATAGCAGCCTTCCACGACGCCAAGCGAGACGGCCCCTATGTGGGCGACATTGCCTTGGCAGATTATGTCAAAACGTTTCTAGAAAAAGAGCGAGAACAGCCTCTATACGTGCACGTTATCACCATGGAAAACCATGGCCCCTTGCATTTTGAGCAGGTTAGCGCACAAGATATAGAGGCGCTTATGAGGGCCCCTTTGCCAAAAGGGTGCGAAGACTTGGTGGCCTACACCCGCCATTTATGTAACGCCGACACCATGTTTGGCCGCCTGCGCGCCAGCTTGCTAAGCCAAAAACGGCCCGGCACGCTTTGCATATTTGGCGACCACGTACCCATAATGGCCAAGGTTTACAAGCAATTGGGTAAGGCACCGGGTGACACCGACTATTTATTGTGGAAAAGCGATGCCCGCGAACAGGCGGTTCACAACAATGTAACATTAAGTATCACGAAACTAGCAAGCGTTTCCCTAGAATTGGGGATAGGCCTGCGCAGCTAGTTGGGGTTACAATTTGCCGCGCTGCCGTATAAAACAATAAATATTCGAGGGCAAGAGGCAAAAGGGGTTATGCACCCGTGTTGTATGTGCATACATGTTTAACCTAGTGGCTGACACACGGCGGACATGGTTTGATGATTAAATACTGCGGGCATACTGCCATGGTTGCGGTTCGGCAATTGTGAAATTATTCCAGCCGTGCAATTTTCTTTCAAAAAGTAAATTAACTGACAATATAAGATGGATTTAGAAAAACTCAAAACCAGACGGCTAGCTATCCTTCTGGTTGGGATACCAATGCTTCTGGCCGTTATTTATTACAGCTTTTTTGCTTTGGATAGATATGTCAGTGTGGCACAGGTAGCTGTGCGGCAAACCGGTAGCAACGACGCCCCGCAAATTCCCGGCCTAGCGGTAATGATGGGCGGCTTGAACCCTGCTTCGCGTGAAGAAACCCTGTATTTGCGTGAATTTATATTGTCTAACGACATGCTTAAGGTGCTGCAAAAAGAACTGCAGTGGCCAGAGCACTACGCAAAGTTTTGGCGCGACCCGCTTTTTTGGCTAAATAAAAACGCCCCGCAAGAAGATATACTTAAATACTATCAGCGTATGGTCAAGCCGCACTTCGATGAGCAGACGGGGTTGTTGGCAGTAGAGGTTCAAGCCTTCACCCCCGAGTTTGCCGAAGCCACGTTGAAAGTGATCTTGGCCGAGAGCGAACGCTTCGTGAACGAGCTTTCGCACCGTATGGCCAGAGAAGAAATGACTTTTGCGCAGCAAGAATTAGCAAAAGCCCGGGAAGAATACGAACTGCGGCGGGACGCATTACTGGAGTTTCAGGGGGCTAGTAACCTACTAGATGCCGAAGCTGCAGCCAAAGCCAGAGCTATGGTCATTTCAGACCTTGAAGCACAGCTGACTAAAGAACGAGCAGCACTGAAAGGCCTGACGGCTACTTTGTCGGCAGATACGCCGCAAGTACGCCAGCAGCGCAACAAAATCCGGGCATTGGAGCAGCAACTTGAGTCTGAGAACCGCCGTTTGGTGGCGCAGCAGACGGGTGGCGAAAAACTAAACGTGGTGGCTTCGCGTTATCGTAGCTTAACCATAGATGCAACGATTGCAGAAGAGGCTTATAAGTTTGCGGTAAGTTCTGTAGAAACAGCACGTATTGAAGCAAGTAAAAAACTACGTAGTTTAGTGACGGTGGTGAGTCCGAACACTCCTGATACGGCTCTTTATCCACAGCGCATATATAACCTATTCACACTCTTGGTTGGCCTTCTTCTGTTTTATGGCATAGCACGTTTTGTTATTGCTACGGTGGAAGATCATCGCGATTGAATCCTAACGTTGAACCGGCTATCAACAATGTCTAATTCACTTTCTATTATTATCCTCCGTGCTACCTTGCTGGCTTTACCTTTTACTCTTGCGGGGTGCGCAAGTAGTTTCTTGTCTGGCGCAGGACCTTCGATAAGTGCCATAAATGAAAATGAAGGCAATCAATACACTGTCATAGACTTAAGTGCGGACACAATCGGACCTTACATGCGAGCTCCTCAACGAGTTTACGGTCCCGATGTAGCCCTGCCGGATATGCCGGAAATTAAGCTTATGCCAGGCGATGTGCTGCAGATCATGGTGACTGATAGCTCAGTGGACGGAGCTCTATTCGCTCCCTTAGCTGCCGGTGGCACGGTATTTGAGGGCGTGCGTTTAGATAGTAAAGGCCATATTTCTTTACCTTATATTGGCAGTCAAAATGTGCGCGGAAAGACTTTAGCTGCAGTTGAGACGCAACTGCGTAAGGCTTTAAAAGGATTGGCAAGTGATCCCCAGGTGCATGTATCCATCACTGGTGATTTATCAGGCTCGGTTTTGGTTGCAGGTGCCGTAAAGACTCCAGGTCGCTTCTCCGCTTTGCAAGGACCATTGACTTTGTTGGATGCTATTAATCAAGCTGGCGGTCCGGTTTTAGAGCCTCATTTGATCAACGTAGTAGTGCGGACAGGTAAAAAGGCTTATCACTTCAATTACGACGAACTTCTCTCCGGCAAAAACCAATTAGTTCCGCCGAACTCTGAAATTGTGCTTGAACGAGCACGTAAGCGATTCGTGGCTATGGGGGCGGTCGTGCAGTCAGGTTTACACGATCTTCCCTCTAATAATCCTAGCTTACTAGAAGTGCTTGGTGTGGTTGGGGGGTTAAATGAAGCGAAGTCAGATGCTAGTGGGGTTTTTATATTTCGTCTTCACGATGGGGCAGTAGAAACTTCCGATAGGCCAGTAACGCCAAGAAGTGCTGAAGTATTCAGATTGAATCTAAAAAATCCAGCAGCTATGTTTTTAGCGAGGCAGTTTTTAGTTCAACCTGAAGACGCAATTTATGTTACCAATGCCGCTGTGTATGAGTGGCAAAAAATAATATCACCCATAGTTCAAGTTTTAGTTTTGGGACGTGTCGTTGATGGTTTCTGAATGGAGTGACTCTTATAATGAAAAAAAGAAGCTCACTTAAAGTAACTCAAGCGGTGTTACTTGCTCTTGTAATTCGGGAGGTGAGAGCACGTTTGTACGCCCGACGATTTGGCGCCTTGTGGCTCATTCTCGAACCCATCGTCCATATAGCCGGCATATTAGCCTTTGTGACAGTTATTAGAGGCAGGACAGTGCCTGGCTTCGATGCGCCAATATTTTTCTTTGTCGGTATAGCGCCATTCTTGATGATGAGAAACATTTGCTTGAGGATGATGGAAGCGGTATCAGCTAATCAGGCTTTGTTCGCCTATCGACAAATAAAACCACTGGACACAATGTTAGCGCGACTGTTAGTTGAGGTTGCGTTGGCTGGTTGTGTGTATGCATTAATACTATTCGGCATGGCCGTATTCCTAAATTATGACATTGGTATAGCTCATCCTTTGGAGTGGGTATGGGTTTTGTTAGTGGGTATTATATTTTCTTTTAGTGTTGGTGTAATACTCTGTGTGATAGTTGAGATTGTCCCAGAGCTAAAAGGTTTCTTGAGAATGATGTTTTTGCCACTTTATTTCATTTCTGGCGTGTTATTTCCTATTTGGTTGATACCCAACTATCTCCTCAAGTGGATAGAGTGGAACCCGTTTTTATACATAATAGATAATCTCAGAAGATCGATATTTATACATTACCCAGATGTACCAAGTATGGGAATGGAATACCCTGTTAAATTAACTGTTTGCTGTTTATTCCTGGCTATGGGTTTGTATAGGGCAAGGCATTTAAGGCTGGTTGCACTATGATTTTAGTTGACAATCTTACTAAGTCATACAGAAGTGAAGTGGGTAGAGATTATGTTTTTAAAAACTTATCTTTTAAAATTCCTGAAAACAAAAATGTGGCTCTAATAGGTAAAAATGGATCTGGAAAGTCAACTCTAATGAGATTGTTGGGTGGGGTTGATATACCAGATAGTGGAAAAGTTTTAACTTCAAAAAGTATATCTTGGCCTGTGGGATTGTCTGGTGGTTTTCAAGGGGCTTTGTCCGGACGGCAAAATGCTAAATTTGTGTGCCGAGTATACGGTACGGAAAATGAAGGCATTAAGAAGAAGGTTGCTTTTGTAGAGGAATTTGCTGAAATAGGCAAATATTTTGATCGTCCGATGCGCACCTACTCTTCCGGGATGCGGGCTCGTGTTGCATTTGGATTGAGTCTTGCTTTTGACTTTGATTACTATCTGGTGGATGAGGCGCTTTCGGTTGGCGATACAAACTTTAGACGTAAAGCCAAGAGTGCGTTGAGGGAAAAGGTAGATGAAGCCAATATTATTCTTGTGACGCATGGGATGGGGCAAGTGCGAGAATTTTGTGATGTTGTATTGCTAGTGAAGAAGGGGGAAGTCATTCAGTATGATGATGTGGAAGAAGGAATTTTAGCTTATCAAGCCGAATAAATTTTCACCATGATTTTTGTGGCATCGTTTTTATTTAACTTCAGTCGGAAAGAAGCGCTAAGAGATTTGAAATGAGAATAACAGAGATAGTAAGGGTTTTTTTCCGTCCCAATAAAGAGGACTTGGTTAAGTATCCTTTTTTTAGAAAGCATTTCTCTTGGCGTGTTTTTGCTGATCGAATATATTCGAAACCGCAATATGCAAATGAAAGAACGGACGAGGATCTCCCGGAGCGCTTGCAGTGGATAAGGCGTAGGCATTTTATTCTGCTAGGCGATAATTGGTTGGATCATGACAGTAAAAAACCTATTGCCATTCTGTGGAGTTTTTCTGCTTGGAAACGGGAAATAATTTCGAATTTTTTGCCTGAGTACCGAGTGGCAATACCGCGTCAGAAATACCCCTTTTTTCTTAACCTCTATTCTTGTTGGAAAGTTAGAGGTGAAGGTGTTGTTTTTGTGGTGTGGTCTTATAATGAACCACTGAAGGCTAAAATTATTGCTCGGCTAATGGGCTTGAAATTTCTTCGGATGGAGGATGGTTTTATTCGCTCAGGTGACCTGGGCGTTGAGCATGCCTTACCAGAGTCATTGGTGCTGGAAAAGAAAGGTATGTATTTTGATGCGCATCATGTCTCAGACATCGAACAGATAATTAACGACTTTGATTTTGATGCTGAAGATGGAAGGAAGCTATTAGATAAGGCGCAAGGGCTCATAAAAATTGTAAAAGATTTGGGGGTTACTAAATATAATCTCCGAACTTATGAGGCTGCGACACGTTTATTGGGGCCGCCGCTGAAAAAGCGCATATTAGTTCTGGGGCAAGTGGAAGTTGATGCTTCGATAGGTTACGGGAAAGCTGAGGGCTGGACTAACGCCCTACTTTTGAAACTGGCTATCGCGGAGAACCCAGGGGCTGAAATAATCTACCGTCCCCATCCGGACGTTGCTAAAGGGTTAGCGCGATTCATTAGACGTATACGTCCGAACACTCTTCCTTCAAATGTTTATATTCTAGATAAGGCAGAAGTGTCTTTAAGAGAAATATTTGACTTAGTGGATCATGTATACACCATAACCTCCTTAAGCGGTTTTGAAGCACTTTTACATGGCGTCAAAGTGACAGTGGTAGGAGCGCCGTTTTATGCGGGCTGGGGTCTCACAGATGATCGTCAGCAACATCCCAGGCGGCAAAAAAAATTAACTTTAGAAGAGCTTTTTTGCTGCGTCTATTTGCTGTACCCTCGTTATAGAGGTAATTCGACAACACCAGATAAATTAGTTGGTCTTCTAAGTGCCATTTTTTCCGTAACAGGTGCTTCGGAAGCATCGCTCGCGAAACGAATGAACAATGACTTAGAAGACTCTGAGGTTGCTAAATTGTTCGGGTCGCGAAATTGGCCTGTTCTCTTAAGTGAACGTCATCGCACGAAAATTAATGAACCAAGTTTCCGGAAAATCATACAGTCTGTAGGAGGGTACCATTTGGTGCTTGGTGCGGGAAGAGCAGCCCGGACAATGATGGCGTATATTTTTGCAGGTCTAATTAAAGAGGATGCAACACTAGATGTTTTCCTGAAGAACATAAGACCTTTGATGCATTCCGATGACTTTGGTGCCCTTATCGCTGATTTATGGAAAATCAGGCCACATCCTTTACTCATGGAGCAATGGACTTGGTACGTCAATAATGTAGATGATAAAGATCATTTACACGAACTGCTTGAAGAGGTTTCTTTTAAGAAAATACCTGAGAGAAGCCACTCTGAAGTGGAAGAACCCGAGGTTTATTTCTCGCTTGCTGTTCAATACATAGAAGATAGAAAAATCACAGAGGCTGAGAGAATACTCAAAGATTGTGCTTTAATGGGAATCTTTACGAAAGAGATATTATGGCATTACGCTGAGGTTATGCGTCTGAGGTTTGACTTCCTTTCAGCAGCATATCTTTTGAAGTTGCTCACTCGTTCGGACTTCGAATGGAGGAAAGGGACCGCATTTGCTCAGCTTGCAATAGCGAGTAATTTAGCAGGCAATAGAGTGGATACTTTACACGCTATTGCTGTATTATCTCGGATTAATAGCGAGAGGCTAGGAGCCGCTATGGCTGTGGAAGGTGATCTTTACGAAGATTACGGGCCTCTACCTTTGTCAGGCGCTTTTATAGCGGCTGAAGATACAACAGCAAGCAGAGGAGCTCAAAGTCTAAGACGGGCCCGAGGCCTTATTTTGAGTGAGCAACATGTAGAAGCAGAAAAACTGCTACGTAAATCCTATGATAGAAATGTAGATCAAAGAAGGTTTACGTTTTTACTGTCACAGTCTTTGAGCTTTCAAGGTAAGCTGGAAGAGGCTAAAAAGTTACTTTCTCGTCATCTGGATGAGTCACCTTCCCCTCAGCTTTTCTCTGAGGCACTACGTGTTTCAATTATGAAAGGTGATTATATCTGGGCTTCAGACTTGCTTCAGCGTGCGGAGTCTATGGACTTGGAAGTTGCTGAGGTCAACCAACGTAAAATTTTATTGGGCTTAGGACAAATTGGCGAGTCTTATAGGAGTTTTCGACGTGGTAAGGCCAGCATAAGGCTTCGAAAATACTTGCCAAGTAGCTATCTTCAGTGCGCCACAGCAATTAATGAAAGCGGGGCTGATAATGTGATAGTTATATCATCTTCTGGTCCTGGTGACGAGATACGTTTTGCTAGTATGTATAGGTCAATAGTCAGTCTATTGGAGAACCGGAGTGTATGTTTCACTTGTGATCCCAGGTTGTTAACGCTATTGAAGCGTGCCTTACCTGAACTGAATTTTTTACCGACTGCACGAACTCGCTCTCTCTCTAGAAAAACCCCATTATCAAATTATACGGATTTACCTGGGTCGGATTTGCATGTATTTACTGATAATGTTGGTTGGCATGCAATAAAGGATGCCGCTGCTGTGGCTCTTGATACCGATCTTCTAGGTGACGTCATTTCTGATTACTCATCGTTTAATGGTAAGGCTTACTTATTAGCCGATCCTGATAAGGTAAATTACTATCGGCCACGTTTTAGTAAAATTAGCAAGCCTATCGTCGGCATTAGTTGGCGGAGCAGTTTGACTACACATAGTCGAAACGAGCATTATTTAGAAATTGAGCAGCTCATGCCTATTTTTGAATTGGAAGGCATACAGTTTGTTAATTTACAATATGATAACTGTCAAGAAGAGTTGGCTAAGATAGAAGCACGCTTTCCAGGCCGTCTTATTGATCTGACAGGGGTTGATCAATACAATGATTTCGAATCGGTTGCCGCATGTATGTGCAGCATGGATTTAATAATTTCTCCTGTGACTACGGTAACAGAGCTCGCCGGAAGTTTGGGTAAACCAACGTGGTTATTATCCAACTCGTCTGAGTTGCATTGGAGGAAGAGACCAATTGATGGTTTAGATGTGTGGCACAGTTCCATACGCCATATTGAAGGAGAAGTGCTAGGTAACAAAGACTCTCTTGTAAAACAACTGAAGATCGCCCTAATGGAGTGGCGTAATAATTTTAACTAGGAAGATATTATGTTTAACAATAAAAGCATTTTAATTACTGGTGGTACTGGTTCATTTGGTATGCGCTATGTGGAAACGATTTTAAAACGATACAAGCCCGCTAGGTTAATCGTTTACTCGCGTGACGAGTTAAAACAATACGACATGCAAAAAAACTATAATCATGAAAGTATGCGCTACTTTATTGGTGATGTTCGAGACGGCGAGCGCTTGAAGACTGCCATGAAAGGGGTTGATTTTGTTATTCACGCTGCCGCGCTAAAGCAAGTGCCGGCTGCAGAATATAATCCGATGGAGTGCATCAAGACTAATATTCACGGTGCTCAAAATGTAATTAATTGTGCGTTGGAAGCAGGAGTGGAGCATGTCATTGCTCTATCCACAGATAAAGCAGCCAACCCAATTAACTTGTATGGCGCTACTAAGTTAGCTTCTGATAAACTTTTCGTGGCTGCAAATAATATTGCAGGCCGGGATGGCACACGTTTTGCTGTTGTACGTTATGGCAACGTTGTAGGGTCGCGCGGGTCCGTAGTTCCATTTTTTGAGAGTTTATTGGCTCAGGGTAAGCGGACACTGCCAGTAACTGATGTAAGGATGACTCGCTTCTGGATTTCCTTACAGCAAGGTGTTGACTTTGTTTTAAAAAATTTCCAACGGATGCAGGGTGGCGAAATTTTCATTCCGAAAATACCTTCAGTCCGTATTACTGACCTTGTTTCGGCTATGGCCCCAGAAGCGGAAATGGATATTATAGGTATCCGACCGGGAGAGAAGTTGCATGAAATTATGTGCCCCGCTGATGACTCCCATCTGACATTAGAGTTTGATGATCATTACGTGATCACGCCGACCATTAGTTTCCAGGAACGGGTATCAAGTTATGACACCAATTTATTGAACGAAAAAGGTGTGGCAGTGGAGCAGGGGTTTGAGTATAACTCTGGGAGCAATCCTCACTTCTTCTCTGTGGAAGAAGTTAAGGACTTTAATACGAAGGCTTTGTTAGGACAAATATAATGGAAAAAGGTGCGGTGGTTTTGATACTGGGAAATACCGGCTTACTTGGTCAGGCGGTGGAACAATATTTTGCTTCGTGTGGCTACCATGTGGTCGGGGCCTCCAGAAACAGTCCTACCGTACCTGTAGATATTTCCAATCGAGCAGCTCTAGCGAACTTGCTTAATGATCTGGGTCCTGATCTTGTATTTAATTGTGCAGCGCTAATTGATATTGAGCAATGTGAAAAAAATTTTGAACAAGCTTGGGCCATAAATGTATCTCCTGTATTGGAGCTGTCACGTTGGGCTCAGTCTACCAAACGCCGTTTTGTACACATATCTACCGATCAGTTTTTCACGGGAGAGGGGCGGTTGGCCCACTCTGAAGAGTGTCCAGTTACTTTGCTTAATAATTATGCAAAATCGAAGTATGTGAGCGAACAAATAGCTTTATCAAGTGGTAATGCCCTAGTTCTTCGTACTGCTATTATTGGTATACGTGGATGGGAGAAACTGACGTTCGCTGAATGGGCTCTGGATGCTGTTTTGAACGATAGAGCTGTTAGGCTATTTGAGGACGCATTCACTTCTGCAATTGACGTTAATTCCTTCGTAAAGTTTGTTCATGTGCTATTGTGTAAAGATGAAGTAGGATTGTTTAATGTGGCGTCTTCACAAGTTTACTCAAAGGCCGAGTTTGTTTTTGAGTTGGCTAAACAGTTAGGTAGGCATCTTAGCCAGGCTCAAGTTGGGAGTGTTAGAGAGATGAGTTCTCGGCGAGCAGATTCCTTAGGGCTGGATGCAAGTAAAGTAATGTTGTCTACTGGAAAGACACCCCCCTCCCTTGAGGAAGTGGTGGCTAATGTTTTAAAGCAATATTCAGGGAGAATTTAATATGAATTATAATTCGGTTTTTTTTATAAATGGTCGTAAAATTTCATTTTCTGATCCAACTTATTTTATTGCGGATATTGCTGCAAACCATGATGGTGATTTAGAAAGAGCCAAAATGCTGATTCATTTGGCTAAAGAGGCGGGGGCCGATTGCGCAAAATTTCAGCATTTTAAGGCATCTGGTATTGTGAGCGCAGAGGGGTTTGAGGCGATGGGAAACCAACTCTCTCATCAAGCGAAATGGAAGAAATCCGTCACGGAAGTATATGATCAATATCATACCCGCAGAGAGTGGACTTCTGTGTTAGTGGAGACAGCACGTGAAGTTGGCATTGATTTTATGACAACTCCCTACGATATTGAAGCTATAGATATGTTCTCTACTATCGTTCCTGCATTTAAAGTTGGATCAGGAGACATAACCTTTCGTGAAGCTGTTGTTCGCATGGCCGAGACCGGAAAACCAGTTTTGCTTGCTACTGGTGCTTCTGATATGGAAGATGTAATAGCTGCCGTGGAGATGATAGTTAATGCTAATCCAAATATATGCTTGATGCAATGCAATACAAATTATACTGGCAGCGTAGAGAACTTTAAATATGTGAATTTGCAAGTTTTACCAACTTTTGCTGAGCGCTGGCCAGGGATGATACTGGGATTTTCTGATCACACACCGGGACATTCTGCGGTTTTAGGAGCAGTAACATTGGGAGCTAGGGTTGTTGAGAAGCATTTCACAGATGACAATGATCGTGAAGGACCGGATCATAGCTTCGCCCTTAATCCTAAGACTTGGCGAGATATGGTTGACTCCGTCCGCGAGTTAGAAGCTGCACTTGGTGATGGTATCAAACGCATTGAATCGAATGAGCTCGAGACAGTGGTAATTCAAAGAAGGGCTTTGAGGCTTACAAGAGATATTCAAGCTGGTGAAGTACTTTGCTCTAATGACCTTGAAGCATTGCGTCCCTGCCCAGAAGGGGCGATAACACCTATGGATGATTTAAAGGTGATTGGCCGTAAAATTCTGCAAGATAAAAAGAAAGGAATGGTGTTGGCGTGGACCGATCTAGGCTAATTATTATTCCTGCTTACAATGAAGAGAAAACTATTGGCGAGATAGTTTGTAAGGCTAAGGTTTATGGAACTGTACTTGTAGTTGATGATTTTTCTTCAGATAAAACTGTAGAGATTGCTCGTGCTTCTGGAGCTGAAGTTCTCGTGCCTTCTAGTAATGGAGGGTACGAGAATACGTTAAATAGAGGTTTCACCTACGCACTAGAAAAAGGCTATCAAAATGTTGTAACTATAGATGCGGATGGAGAACATGAGCCATCTTTGCTTAATGACTTTTTTCATGTGTTAGAAACAACTCACTGTCATTTGGTTTTAGGTATACGTCCTCGAAAGCAAAGACTTGCTGAGGTAGTGATGGGTTATTATTTTAATTTTATTTTTGGTGCTAAAGATATACTTTGCGGTATGAAAGGATACAGTATAGTCGCACTAAGAAACTCTGAATTGCCTGGCGGTGCGGGCATAGGCACTGCAGCCGCCGTTCATGCATTACGTAAGGGAGAGGCATTTCAGCAGATTGACGTTTGGGGGAAACCTAGAGTTGACTCACCTCGATTCGGCAATAGGATAAGAGGGAATATAAAGATATTCAAGGTTTTTTTTAATATTATTTTTAACACTACTAGTGCTGGTAAATAATGAAAACCGTCGTTATTCTTCAAGCTCGTTTCTCGTCCACTCGACTGCCAGGTAAAGTGTTGAAAGTGGTTCGTGATCAATCTATTCTTGGTTGGATGATTAGGTTATGTAAGCTGATTGATGGTGTTGATGAAGTGTGCGTGGCAGTACCTGAAGGTGCTGTTCATGAAGGGGTTGCAGCTGAGGCGAGGCGTTTGGGGGCAAGCGTAGCGTATGGGCCTGAATATGATGTTCTGGCGCGCTTTTTAATAGCAGCGAGACAGACCAATGCTGATATCGTCATGCGGATAACTACAGACTGCCCTCTAGCGGACCCTGCCATTGCTTCAGATTTACTTAGGATTTTCAAAGAAGATCAAGCTGATTACGGTAGCAATAATGACCCATTTTCGTTTCCCCACGGCTTGGACTGTGAAGTTTTCACTCGTAGTGTTCTAGAGCGTGCGGCGGATGAAGCCAAGGATCCTTACGAGCGTGAGCACGTCACCCCATGGATGAAAAAAAATGTACATTTAAAGAAAGTTCATTTGCATGGTCCGGGTGGTGAGATGGTTTCATGGCGGTGGACTGTAGACACTCCAGATGATTTGGAATTTTTTGAGGCTGTAGCTAAGCATTTTGATCATGCACCCGGCTGGAAAGAAATAGTGGCAGTACTTGAGGCCAATCCAGAACTGCATGACTTAAATAGAAACAGCCGTTCCAGAGGCTAAGCGTATGTAAAAACACCTCTCTGAATGTGACTGACTGGACTTAGATAAAAGCTGAAGGTTTTCTTCGAGAACCAAGTTCGCAATACGCTAAATTTCTTTTGTCGAGAATACGGAATTGGTTTGGCTGTAATGCCCCGACGATATTTTGATCCTGTGATGCTCGCATAAATTACATGAGCGAAGTTTCATCGGGGTATTCTGTGAAATTCAAATTTTTATCAGCCCTACCCATTTGGCTGAGGAGGATTTTCTGGCGATGTATGACAACCTAGAAAGTCTGTAGGCAACATTATGATTAGAAATTTTTAATTGCTTGCCTAGTACAGGTGTTTTTACTTTTCTAGCAGTTTATCTATCGAATTAATTATTGCATGCTGAATAGCGACATCGGTGTAAAAACCGCCGTTGATCTGTGTCTGTGATATTACTACGTCGCGAAACTTTCGGAATAGTTTCACATCGGGTTTTGCCTCGGTATGCCAGAATTGCTCAAGCTCCCCTTGGAAGGTTAGGCCGGGGATAGAGTAAATGGCCTCTCCTAACGTAATAGTAGGGCAATTATGTACCAGGGCTGAGCCGCCGACCGTACTGTTAACAGTGACGACTCCTTTAGTTACATTTAGCAAGGCCGGAGTATTGCCGCTTTCAAGAAAAAAAACCCTGCCTTCTATGTCTAATTGTCGTGCGGATATCCTCAGTTGGCGGCGATAGTTGACCATGCCTGGGTCTAAAGGATGTATCTTAACTACTAAGCGACTGTGTTTAGGAGCTGAGCGTGCAAAAGATTCTAGTACATGCAGCATGGCTGCTAGCATGCTGCTAAAAGGAGAGTGGTGCACAATTTGAGCATCGCTAGCTAGCTGCAAAGGCAATAAGTAAAAAGGGTGTTTTCGCGCTTCTTCAATCACTTGTGCCTGAGTGCGCTGTGACTCGGTGCTGTACCATAAAGTACGAACGCCCCTACCCACGTAGTTTATATACTCTCTAACAGGGTGATAGGGCACATGGCTTTTTACCCGGCTATGTAAAAGGGCATTTGCACCGAACCAAAAGTTATAGCCTATGTCGTAAGCAGCCCGTTTCCAGAAGGGGGACTCAAAAGATTGAACGCTGGCGAAGTGTGTCACCTGTAGCGCTTGCTGCCGATACCAATCTGGGTCTTTGGGGAGGGTGGAGTTGCCGTTAACGCCGTCCCTCTCTAGGGTAATCCAAAAGGGTCGGAAGTAACCCTCTTCAAACACATGTACGCGTATGCCTAGCTGTTTGGCGAGTTCTATGCCAGGGCTGTGTACCGGCCGGCAGTCGCCAAATAGCACAATGTCGCTAATGCCATGTTGTTCATATTGTTTGGCGTAGAACTCCGGCAGGGTGTCCATGGGGCCCCTAAACGTTGCTGCTTGGCCGAGGCGCCAATATACGCTGTCGCCCACGTTAAAGTTAACCTTGCGCACCACTTGGCCCACATTGCGCAGGGCCAAGCCCAACTGCCGAAAGAAGGGTGAGCACACACCCTGCAGAAAAAGAAAGCGTTGTTGGCTCATCCGCGCACCACGAAGCCGGCGCGCGCCCATAGCTTGATTGTGTGCCATTGGCGCTGGGCGTAATTCATGCGTACGGCGTTCAGGCCGCCTTGGGCCAATAGGGCTTGGCGCCGCTTCACAATTTGCATGATGGCGGCTTCACAGGTGGTAAAGCCTTTTAAGGTCCAGTCCCAATACAAGGGGTAGTGCAGCAAGGTGCCGGCCACCAATTCGTCTAGTGTCAGCGTACGCCCGCGGCGTGTAGGGGCAAAGCTTAGGCGGTCTTGGGTGAGCCCCCAGCCGGCGTAAAAGGGCCGGCCGTACACCACCACTGTTTTTCCCCGTAGCAAGGCGTCAAAACCCGAAAGCGAGGTCATGGTGTGTACTTCGTCGCAAGCGCTAACACAGCTTACGATGGAAAGCTGTGTTTCTATGGCGTTGGCGTATTGCAGGGCGGCTTGGCGGTGTACTTTGCCGGCGCGGTTGCGCACCATCACGTCGGGGTGGGGCTTGTAAACAATAAAGGCGTCGGGGCAGGCCTGCCGGGCTTCGCGCAGCAAGGCCAGGTTGCTGCGTATGTCTTCGCAGCCATGGCGTATAGAAGCATCGTCTTCTACCTGGCCAGGCACCAGCACCACGTGTTGATCCGCTTGCAGCCAGTCGGGCCGTGCATTGGGCTCTGTATTGTATTTGGTGATGTCGTGCTCTACGATCAACCCTCGAACGCGTGCGGCGCGTTTGTAGTCTTGGGGTTGAAAGGGCTGCGTATTCAGCAGGTTTTCCAAGTCGCTAGGCTGGCGCGGGTCGAAGTAAATGCCGCTGCTATCCAACACCAAAGAAAGGGGGGGTACGAAGTCTGACCCTAGACCTATTGAACGTATGAAACCGTCTTCCATGCGTAGCAGTGTGGCGCCGCTTTGTGCGGCTAATTCCACCAGATCCGGCTTAGGATCGCCTCCCCAGCTGATCAATCGGTCTTGGGTGCAAGGCTGCAGTTGGGCGGCTTTATGGGCATTTTTGCTGAAGTGCACCTGTTTTTGGCTCATTGCCATAAACGGACCTGTAATCTCAGCTTTCCAGCGCCGGTATCCTACACCTATGCTACGCCCACCCATCAGGCCGGCCATTTTGCGTTGGCGTACCAGCCATTGAATCACGTCGAAAATAGTACCGGGTTCAAAGGTTTCTGGGTTTAAGTAGCGCGTGTAGTGCAGGTAGGCGGCGGCAAATAACTCGGCTACGCTGCGCCTTCTGTTACGGCGAGTGCTGGTGATGCGGTCGTCTGTGGCGCCCCAGCCGGCATACCAAGGCAGGCCAAAGCAGCTTACGGGTACGCCTGCCAGCAAGGCTTCAAACCCCAGCTGCGAGGTTACTGTGTACACCCTGTGCATATGGGGCAGCAAGCTTAAGGGGTTAACGGCATCACGCAAAATAATGGTGTTTTCGTCGCCCTTTAAGTTTGAATAATAGCCTTGCTTATCGCCCCGGCTAACCTCGGGGTGGGTTTTGATATACAGGATGGCATTGGGGTTTTCGATGCGGGCGGCCTGCAGCATTTCGGCAAAGGTGTCTTCGCCGGCCAGGCCGTAGCGTATGGCGGCGTCGCCCCGTGTTTGGTCTACCAGCAGTATGCGGCGCCGCTCGGCATCGGCGCCGGGCAGCTGGGCCAGATCGGGCGCCATATTGTATTTGCTTAGGCGCTCTTGCAGTATCAGTGCAGAGGCTTGAGCGTGGTCGGCGCCCGGCCCGGTAAACACGTCGGCTTCTGAGGCCAGCAAAATTTCTAAAGCTGAGGGCTGCGTGGCATCGTAATAAATGCCTTCGGTATCAACAATTAATGAAAGTGGGGGGTGGGTAGCACCAGTACCATAAGAACGTAGGAAGCCGTCCTCTAGCGCCACAAAAGGTAGCTGTAACTTGGCGGCAGCTTTTTTGGGCTCTATAAGCCATAGGCGGCGTCGACCCCATCCAACAATTGCCCGCACATTCTTGCGCTTAGCTTGTTGGGGTAAGTGCAAGCGAACAACCTCCTCACCTAGAAGAGCGCTGAGCCCTGGAATTCTAGAGAGCTTGTCGGAAAATGTGCCTATCAAATCGTGCTACCTTTACCGTTTACAACAGCGCCGATACTGTGCGTATCGTTTCCTGAATCTGTTCCTCGGTGTGGCGACAGGAAATAAAAAACCGCAAACGCGCCGACTTTTCGGGTACGGCGGGGTACAAAATGGGCTGCACATTAATGCCGTGTTCGAACAAAGCGCTAGACAGCCGGGTGGCCTTAAGCGAACTACCCGTTATTACCGGCACCACGGCCAAACCCGTGCTGCTACCGGTGTCTAGTCTGGCAGCCTTGGCTTGTTCCAGGAAGTAGCGGCCACGCGCTTGCAGGTCGGCCACGCGTTGGGGCATTTGCTGCATGCGCTGCAAGGCCGCTAGCGAAGCCGCCGCCACGCTGGGGGGCATGCCTACACTGTATAAAAAACCAGGAGCTAGAAACTTCAGGTGTTCTATCAGGGCGGTTTCGCCGGCAATATAGCCGCCGCAACCAGCCAAGGTTTTGCTTAAGGTGCCCATCCAGATGTCGACATCGCCGCCGGCAAGGCCAAAATGCTCTCGTATGCCGTAGCCTTTGGCACCCATTACGCCAAAGGAATGGGCTTCGTCTACCATCAAAAAGGCGCGGTGGCGGCGTTTGACCTCTACAAAATGGGGCAAATCGGGGTAGTCGCCGTCCATGCTGTAAATGCCTTCCAGCACGATCAGCACGCGTTCGAACTGATGGCGTTGCTCTTCCAGAATACCGTCTAGCGCTTGCCAGTCGTTATGGGGGAAGGGCAGGCGCCGCGCCCCGGAAAGCTGTATGCCTTGCAGCACGCTATTGTGGATGAGCTCGTCATGCAGCACCAAATCGCGCGGGCCAAACAGGTGGCCTATGGTGGTTACGTTGGTGGCGTGCCCGCTTACCAGGGCAATGGCGTCGTCTACTTCGTAAAGTTCGGCCAGGGCACGCTCTAACTCTCGGTGTATGGGGCGCTCGCCCGAAACTAAACGGCTGGCCGAAACCGATGTGCCGTAGCGGTCTATGGCGTCTTTGGCAGCCTGGTTTACCTGGGGGTCGCCCGACATATCCAGGTAGTTATAGCTGGCATAGTTAATGTAGGGCTTGCCGCCAATTTGCGTGGTGCTGCCGGCCGTGCCTTCGTGCAGCTTGAAGAACGGACTGCTTACCCCTAGCTTGGCGGCGCCGTCGTTAATAATGCGCAGCTGCTGGTAGCCGGGGTGCAAATGAAAGCGGTAGTGCTCTTCTGGCGTTTCGCTGGAAGCATTACGCGCTACCGGGGCAGGCGCGGGCTGCTGCAGCTTGCGCTCCAGGGCCCGTTGTATCAGTTTGTCTTTTAAACCGGCGGTCAGGCCGGGTAACTTACCTTTGGTTCTATGCACAATAGACGCTTAATGAATCATACGTTGCGGTTGGCCCGCTTCGCCGTTTTGGATTTCTTCGACGAATGCCGACACGCTGGCCGCAGACACTTGCACGTCGTGGCTGGCGACCACTTGTTCTACCGCTGCGGTAACGGCTGCCACCGGTTTCGGGCTGTCATCACCCCGCAGCAGCACTACCAAGCGTTGCGCCAGTTTTTCTACCGTGGGGCTTTCGTTCAGCGCCATCACGGGCAGCCGTATGCCAAAGCGGTTTTCCAGCGCCACTACCAGTTCTACACCCATCAGCGAATCCAGGCCCATATCGTAAACAGAACGTGTAGGGTCGATCTTGTCGGTGGGCACTCGCAGAATTTCGCTGATTTCAGCCTTCAGCATATCGGCAAAGCGCGGCTGCAGCTCTTCGTCGTTAAGCGTGGCCAGCAGGTGCGCCACATCGTTAGATTGTGCATCGTCGTCGCCCCCCGCGTCGGCATGGCGAGCCACTTCTGAAAACTTGGGTGCATCGGCGCTGGGCAAAAAGCGGCTTAAGGCACGCCAATCCAGTTCCAGCACGCCCAGGCCGTTGGCATCTGCCAACAGCATGTCTTCCAGCGCTTGCAGGGCTACGGCCGAAGGCAAAGCGCCACCGCCCATACGGCCTTGCAGGGCGTCTTTGATTTTTTCGTTGCGGGCCAGGAAGCCCACGTCGTCGATGGCGCCCCAGCGTACGCAGGTGGCGGGCAGGCCTTCGGCGCGGCGTTGTGCGGCCAGGCTTTCCAGCCAGGTGTTGGCTGCAACATAACTGCTTTGCCCAGGGTTGCCGAACAGCGTGGTAGCCGACGAATAATAGATGCAAAAATCCAGTTCGGCTTCGCGTGTCAGGTCGTGCAAATGGTGTGCGCCCAGTACTTTGGCAGCCAAACCTTGCTCGATAAGGGCAGGGGTGGCGTTGCGGGCCAAGCCGTCGGCGATGACCACGGCGGCATGCACGATCCCTTTTAGCGGGGGTAAGGTGGCGGTGGTGTCTTGCAGCAATTTGGCCAGCGCTGCGCGGTCGGTGACGTCGCACGCCGCCGCATGCACGCGCACGCCGCGCGCTTCTAGCTCGGCAATGGCCTGTTTTGCGGCGTCTGTATTGGGGCCACTACGGCTAATCAGAATAAGGTTGCGGGCACCTTTTTCGGCCAGCCATTGGGCGGTACGCAAGCCAAAACCACCTAGACCGCCTGTTACCAAATACGAGGCTTGCGCTGGCAGGCTCAAGGTATGGGCTTGGCGGCTGGGCGCTGCCTGCGTATGCTTTATACCACTACGATAGGTGACCACTACCTTGCCAATCTGCCGTGCTTGCTGCATGTAGCGGAAGGCATCGACCACGTCGTTGGCTTCAAAGGCAGAATAGGGCAAGGGGTGTAGCAGGCCTTGCTTGAACAATGCCATCATTTCGGCAAACAGGCGTTGCGTCAGTTCGGGGCGTTCGCACATCAGCTGGTCGGCGTCTATGCCGAAGTAGCTGATGTTGTTACGGAATGGGCGCAGGCCTATGCGGGTGTTTTCGTAGAAGTCGCGTTTGCCTAGCTCAAGAAAGCGGCCAAAGGGCTTCAACACGCGCAGGTTGCGGTTAATGGCTTCGCCCGCTAAGGAATTCAACACTACGTCTATGCCTTTGCCATCGGTCGCCGCCAGAATTTCGTCGGCATACGAAAGCGAGCGCGAATCGTAGATATGCTGCACACCCATTAAACGCAGGAAGTCGCGTTTTTCGTCTGAACCGGCAGTGGCATAGATCTCGGCCCCGCAAGATTGCGCGTACTGTATGGCGGCAATGCCCACGCCGCCGGCGGCGCCGTGAATCAGGATTTTTTCACCTTCTTCCAGGCGGGCCAGGTAATGCAGGGCGTAGTAAACCGTAAAGAAAGTGCTGGGTATGGTGGCTGCCGCCTCGAAGGAAAACCCTTGAGGAATATGCGAAATAGCGCTGGGCTGCGTAATAGCGCGATCGCCAAAGCTGGCCGGGCCAAAACCCACGACAGGGTCGCCGGGCTGATAGTCGCTGATGTTCTTGCCCGTGCGCGTGACCACGCCCGAGAACTCCAGGCCCAAGGTGGGGCCGGCAAAACCGTTTTCTATGGCTTCGTCCGACAGTAGGCCCAGCGTATACATCACATCGCGGAAGTTCAGGCCGGTTGCCTGAATGCTGACTTCGATTTCGTCGTCGCCAGGAGCCGCGGCGGTATAGCTTTCCCAACGCAAATTGCGTAGCTGCCCGGGGAACTCAAAGCCCAGACGCACGGCCTGGTGTTCTTGCGTTTCGGTATGGTCTTGGGTAGCGGGGCGCGGCACTTGAAGCATGCGCGGCACATAGCGGGCGCCTTCTGCTTCCAGGATGACTTCGTCTTCGGCGTCGGGGTGGTTGAATTCTTGCGTTAAGGCGGGAGCCAATTGCACCGCCTGTTGGGCGGGCAGGTCGACCAGGCGCACGCGGTAATTAGAGGCTTCGTTGGCTAAGGTGCGGCCATAGCCCCACAGGGCGGCGTCGTTAAGGGCTGCCAAAGCCGTGCCCGCTTGCGCAGTATGGCGCAGGGCTTGCGTGGCGTCGGCTGTCAGCAGCCACAGCGTGGCGTCGGCGCCTACGCGTTCGCACGATTGCACCAAGGCGGCGGCCATGGCGCAGCGTTTTACCTGGGCTTGCATCAGGGCTTCGGCGCTAAGCTGCGCGTCGGGCGTGCCCCAGCCTGACAGATGCACCACGTCGTCCAGGCCGCCCAACTGTTGGCGAGTGGCCTTGAGCAGGGTGTCCAGGCCCGTGGTTTCGATATTCTGCGCAAGGCGGCAACGGTGGCCGGCTTCCAGCAGGTGGCGTTGCAGCACTTCGGCAAACTCCGCCGAAGCGCCTTCGGCATCACCCAGCAGCAATATGGCGCGTGGGGCGGGGGCTGACGCTTCGTCTGCCTGAGCCGACTGATGGGCTAGCAGCGCATAGGCCCCGGCACCGGCCTGCGCATTGAAGTCGATCAGGGCATCGCAATGCAGGCCCAGTGTTTGCAGCTGCGTTTGCCAGAATTCGGCAGACTGCTGGTTGGAAAGCAGTTGGCCGTCGGCCTCTTGCCACCAAGAGGTTTGCGCCCCAAAGACAAAATCGGCCCACTGCGAGGGGTAAGCCCCGAACAGCAGTAAGACGCCGCCGGGCTTCAGGCTGGCCAGGGTATAAGCCAGAGCCTGCTGGGCGTTTTGCAGTGTGTCGAACTCGCAATGGAAGAGGGCGAGGTCAAAGCGTTGCGCGTCGGTGGGCGTCGCCCCCTCAATCAATTGGGCGTCGGCGGGCGATTTATTTTCGGCAAACTGCTTTTGCACTTGTTCGGTAATGGCTGTCGAGCAAGAGGCATAGCGATAGTCGGCCAGATTGAAATCCAGCGTGTCTAGGCAGTCAGCGCCAAACAGCGGTAACTCGTTGCCCACTTCCAGTACGGCCAGGCGTCGGCCTGGGGGCAGACTGTTTTGATTGGCAGCCAATACGTCTGCCAATGTTTTGCTTAGGCGCTGGCTGATGGCCGCGCCGCGCATCAAGCGGTTGATGACGGCAGGTGTCACGGCAGCCGGGCGTATTTCTTCGCCCGATAGCTGGCCCGCCAGTATGGCAGGCAAATGCATGCCTATGCGCCCGGCGGCGTGTACCGCAGGGAAGTAATCGGGGTATTCGCGCAGCAGGCTGTTCCAGATGTCGGTTGCCGAGGGCTCTGAGGCATCGGCGGGGTTCAGCTTCCAGCCTTGCTCTACGGATTCGGCATAACCCGCCGCTACAGCGCGTGCCACAATTTGCTGCTGTAAGGCGCTGATACCCTGGGATTCGGCTTCGTCAGGGTGCAGCGCTTGGGCGCTGACCAGGCCGTCTTCATCAGCCATTGCGCTCAGGGCTTCAAAGGCAAAGCGGTCGCACAGGCTTTCCAGCAAGGGGTCAACCTCGTGGCTGAAGCGGGCTTGGTCTGCGCAGTTGGCAGCGTCCTTCACCAGCGCTTGCAGGTCTTTTAGCAGGGCTGGCGCGTCTAGCGCGCTAGGCTGAGCAAGGTGGCCTAAAGGTTGGGGCTGGGCGACAAAATCCAGGAAACTCAGGTGATCGTCGGCCATCTTGCGCAGCCGTATGCTGCGGAAACGCGCTTCTTGTACGGCGGCGATTTGCACGCCATGTTCGTCATACAGCTCGAAATCGGCGGTTAAGGAATGCGGCGCGCGCCGGCGCAGACGGGCTCGGGCATAGCGGGGCTGGCCTTGGCCGGCATGCAGCACCAGGCGGCCCATTTTGGCGGGCACAAAAGCCATGCCTAATCCCATGGCGGGGTCGTCTTTCAGCAGGTGAATAATCAGCTGAAAGGCGCAATCCAGCAACGCAGGGTGTAAATGCGTGGTGGCAAGTTCTTCAGTCAGGCATTCATCGGGCCGGAAGGCGGCCAATACACTTTCGGGTGTTTCTTGCCAGCCATGCTCAATGGCACGAAACGCCGGGCCGTAGTCTAGGCCCACCATGCGCGTCAGGGCGTTGTGGTCGGCTTCGGTGAAATCGGGTTGCGTGGCGGGAAGCGACAGCTTGGGCTGATTCAGCAGGGCCGGGCCGGCTTCTTGCACCAGGCGCCCGGTCGCCTGCAGGTTCCAGGGGGTGTCGCTGCCTTGTTCTTTGGCATTGATACGAAAACGCCCGTCGCTGGCATCTAGCACCAAGCGTACGATTTTTGCCGGCGTGGGCGCCAACAGCAAGGGTGCGCGAATCTCTAGCTCTTCGACTTCGGCGTAGTTGCCGGTCTGCCATCGCAGGGCGGCGGCGATGGCCAGTTCGGCATACCCCGTGCCGGGAAACACTGTGGCTTCACCGACCACGTGGTCGGCCAAAACCGGGTGGCTCAGTGTGTCTAGATGACTTTCCCAGGTGTTTTCGTGTTGGCGCAGGGCATAACCCAGTAGCGGGTGCGTCAGTTCGCGCATCAACATGCCCTGGGTTTCGGGAGAAACCTGATGCCAGTAGCGTTCGCGCTGCCAAGTATAGGTGGGAAGCTCTACGTGGGCGCCGACGTGGGGGAAGAGAGTATCCCATTGCACCTGCGCGCCGCTCAGGATCACTTGGCCGGCGGCTACGCTTATGCGCTCGGGCTCGTCGCCGTTGCGGCTGGCGGTGACAATCACGCGGCCAACTTCATCGGCGGTTTTAAGAATGTCGGCCAAATACGAGCGCAGCACGGCATGAGGCCCGACTTCCACAAAGACAAAATAACCGTCTTTGATGCTGGCCAGGCCGGCGTCTTCGAACTGCACTGGGGCGCGAACATTACGCCACCAGTAATTGGCATTCAGTTCTGTACCGGCCAAAATGGCGCCGGTTACGGTGGAATAAAAGGGGATCAGGCCAGTACGCGGTGCAATGTCGGCCAGTGCGGTTTGTATGTCTTTTTCGACCGGGTCCATTGATGAACTATGGAAGGCATAGTCCAGGTCTAGGCGGCGGTGAAAAACGCTGCGGGCAGCCAACTCGGCTTCCAGCGCGTCCAGGCCTTCGACGCTACCCGCCACGGTCGCGCCACGGGCACTGTTCATACCGGCAACCGTTAACTGTGCGCTAAGGCCCAGTTCGTCTATAAGCGTTTGGGTTTCCGTACCGCTTAGGCCCACGGCGCTCATGCGGCCGCTACCCTTGGTTAAGCCTTGCAGGCGGCTACGGTGAAAAATCACTTTTACAGCATCGGGCAGCGTCAGTGCCCCGCAGGCCCAAGCAGCCGCTACTTCGCCTACGCTATGGCCCATGGTGGCGGCTGGTTTGACACCGTGGTGAGCCAGCATGCGCGTAATACCTACCTGAATGGCAAACAAAGTGGGCTGGGCGATCTCGGTAAATTCGTAGCGGTCGGCGGCGCTGGCAAACTCTTCAGCCAAAGAGAAGTTGGCATATTGATGGAAAATATCGTCAACTTCGGCTATCGCTTCAGCAAACACGGGGTCTTCCAGCAGGCGCTTGCCCATGCCGGCCCATTGGGAACCGTTGCCTGAATACACAAAGACCGGGCCGGCGCTGCCGGCTACGGCGGTGCCTGTGGCTACGTGCAGCTTGGATTCCACGCCGTCGGCTAATTGCCGCAATTGTTCGCTGGCTTGCTCGGCGCTGTCGGCAAACAATACCGCCCGTTGGGCATGCCATTCGCGGCGCATGGCCAAATGGTAAGCGGCATCGTACAAGCCTTGGGCGGTTTCACCACGCAAGGCTTCGCTAAGGCGGCCTGCCATGGCACGCATGGCGGCTTCTGTTTTGCCTGATACAAAAACAGGCAAGGGCGCTTGCGTGGGGGCTGGTACGGGTGCTGCGCTTTGTTCGGGCGCGCTTTCCAGTATGACGTGGGCGTTGGCGCCACCGAAACCAAAAGAGTTCACGCCTATGATCAGCTTGCCGGTGGGGCGCAGCGGACGGTTCTCGGTAACGATCTCGATGTTCCAGTCATCGAGCTTGATACGGGGGTTAAGCTGTTTGACGCCTATGGTGGCCGGCACCGTGCGATAGCGCAGGGCGTAAATGGCCTTGACCAGGCCGGCCACGCCGGAGGCGGTTTCCAGGTGACCCATATTGGTCTTGACCGAGCCTATGGGCAAGGGCTCGCCCTTGCCGCGTGCTTGGCCCAGGGCCCTACCAATGGCGTGGGTTTCGATGGGGTCGCCTACGGGCGTACCGGTGCCGTGTGCTTCCAGGTAATCGATATCGGCAGGTGTCAGCCCAGCGCGCTCGTAGGCCTGGCGCATAAGCGCCACTTGGGCGTCTATCGAGGGTACGGTCAGGCCGGATTTACGGCCATCGGTATTGACGACGGTGCCTGCTACGACGGCCAGTATGGGGTTGCCATCGGCAACGGCCTGATCGTAGTCTTTAAGCATGAACAGGCCGCCGCCTTCCGAGCGCACATAGCCATCGGCATCGGCGTCGAAAACGCTGCACTGGCCGCGCCGCGACAGCATGGTCGCTTTGGAAAAACCAATGAAACCATAGGGGTGCAGGTGCAAGCTGATGCCGCCGGCAATGGCTTGGTCGCATTCCCCGGTTTCTATGGCGCGGCAGGCCTGATGAAAAGCCACCATGGAAGACGAGCAAGCGGTATCCAGCGCAATGCTGGGGCCGCGCAAGTCGTAGAAATACGAGAGGCGGTTAGCCGCAATGCTGGCCGTATTGCCGGTGGCCATGGAGGAATCCACGGAAGCCAGGTCTTCGGCAATGCGGTAGGCATAGTCGGTACTGGCAAAACCCACGTATACGCCACAGGAACTGCCACGCAGCGACGAAGGCTTGATACCGGCGTTTTCTATGGCTTCCCAGCACAATTCCATCAGGACGCGCTGTTGAGGGTCCATCAGGCCGGCTTCGCGGGGGGAAATGCCAAAAAAATCGGCATCAAAACCGGAGATGTCGCCCAGCGTGCCAGCGGCTTTGGTATAGGTGGTGCCGGGGTGATCTTTGGCCGGGTGCACGTAGGCATCCACCGACCAGCGGTTTGGATCAACCTGAGTAATCAGGTTACGGCCGCCCAGAAGGTCGGGCCAGTATTGTTCAGTGGTGGTGCTGGGAAACCGGAAAGCCAGCCCAATAACGGCAACTCGCTTAGCCATGCAAACCCCTTTTTTTACTGCCCATTGAGCGAACTTGATTGCAACGTTTTTGTATTGGTGCAATAGCAGCTAATGCCCGCCCGCCCTCGGGACGCGAATAAGTTTTTATAAGAACCATCAAATAGAACAATTGATATCTTGGCTTACCGAATGGGCTTACCAGCAACAGAGGCCACTAGGTGGATTAACCTGTGATATCACCATAATACGCGCTTTGCCGTATAGAAAAATACGCCTTTTGGTGGACCCGACATTCCTTGACATTCGGAACCGCCGGCTCAGGGCTGATGGATTATATCGAATCCAAGATTACAAGGTTACAACTCCCCAGAAATAGGGGGACAGATGCTTGACAAATTGGTGAGCGAATAAAACTTTAGAAATATCAAAACACAAAAGATACAAATTGAATTATCTTAAATGGGAGATTGCATCTAATTGATTGCCGGGTAAACAAAATTAACGTTGCCAATAATCAAATCTTATTACGACCTTATTAAATACAGGTTTTGTGGGTTTTAGCCCACTTGGAATTGCGCCTCTGGGTAGCTGACGCGGTTGCGTGCACGCATGCTTAAGCTATATACCAAGGTTAGCGGCCCAATACGCCCTATGAACATCAGGGCCATCACCAGGGTTTGACTGAAAGCATTCAGCTCGCCGGTGTGGGTGCGGCTTAGGCCCGTGGTGCTAAGCGCCGACACCACTTCGAAGGCCAGATTCAGAAAATCGCCCTTGGGCTCAAGCAGCGTCATGAGCAGTGTTGCCCCAAAGGCCAGCGCGGTGGTTAACAGCAGCAGGGCCAGCGCTTTGTAGACCAGTTCGCTGGGTACGGTGCGTTTGAGCAGCACAACGTCGGACCGCCCACGCAAGTAGCTGTAGGCGGCGGCCAGCAAAATGATGAAGGTGCCGATTTTGATGCCGCTGGCGGTGCTAAGCGAGCCCCCGCCTATAAACATCAGGCCCATCAGTATCATGGTGCTGCCATGGGTAAGGTGGGCCGGCTCTATGGCCTGAAAACCCGCGGTACGGGCAGCAATGGTTTGCAGCCAGGCTGCCATGGCTTGATCATGCACCGATAAATTGGCCAGGGTAAGCGGGTTGCGGTGCTCTAGCAGCCACAGCGCGGCAAAGGCCAATAAATTAAGCAGCACAGTCGCAAAAATAATAAGCTTTGAATAGGCGCTTAACTTACGCCAACTGCGCTTGCGCCAACAGTCGTCCAGCACGGAAAACCCCAGCCCGCCCAAAATGATCAATCCGGTGGTCAGCAAGATGACCAGGGTTGCGTCTAGGTGATGATCAAGATGGGTGCCTGTCAGGCTCATCCCGGCGTTGTTGAACGCCATGATGGTATGAAAAGCCGCATGGCCCATGGCCTCCAGGGGGCCAAGGTCTATCGCCCAGTAGGCGGTCAGCACAGCAAAGGCCAGCAGTTCTATGGCCAAGGCCATTTTGAACACGAACAGCGCCGTATCGTTCAGGCGCGTGACGCTGGTTTGATTGAAGGCCTCCATGGCCACGGTTTGATGCTGCAGGCTGATTTTCTTGCCTAGCTTGGCTACCGCCACCAGGGCAAAGGTGACAAAGCCCAGCCCCCCCAGTTGCACCAGCAGGGCAATGATGCCCTGACCCAAGGGGGTAAATTGCGTGCTGATGTCTACGATGCTCATACCCGTAACAGTGACGGCAGCGGTGGCCGTGAACAGGGCCTGGAACAGGGTAATGGGCTGCTGATTGGACCAGGGCAGCCATAGCGACAGGGTACCGGCCAGAATCAGAAGGGCAAAACCGCCTGCCAAGACCGTGGGCGGGCCGGCGCTGAAGCGGCCGGTGCGGCGCAGCCGTTGGTAGCTGTGGTAGGGGCGTGCAACATGGCGCAGTCTCATGACGGTGGCTTCACACCAATTTAGGCGCTATGGCTTTTAGCGTACTGAGCTGGCTAAGCAGCACCAGCACGTCTTTTTTTTGTAAGGCCAGGTCTGGGCTAGGGGCCACCATAAGCTCGGCACGCCGCTTGAGCGCCACCACGTGAACCGGAGTCGGGCTGCTCTGCAAGAGTTTTTCCAGCGACTCACCTTCCAACCTTTCTGCCACATGAACTTCGACGATGAAGTCACCGTTACCCAGCGAGATATAGTCTTCGACCATGGGGTAGCTAAGCGCCTGAGCCACGCGCAGACCCATTTCCTCTTCGGGGTGGATAATGCGTTCGACCCCCAGCTTGTGCAGAATCAGGTGGTGAGCATGCGACGAGGCTTTCACCCACAAGGGGGCAATGCCCAGGCTTTTCAGGTGTACAACCGACAGCAGATTGGCTTGCAGGTCGCTTCCCATGGCCACCAGCACCGCGTCCATGTTTTGCAGGCCCAGTTCTTCCAGCGCCTGTTTGTCGGTGGCGTCGGCAATCACCGCACGGGTGAGGTCGTCGGCGTAATGGTTGACCAGTTTGGAGTCGGAATCTACCCCTAAAACAGAATGCCCCAGCCGAATGAGTTCGTGGGCGGCAGCCGCACCGAAACGACCCAGGCCCAAAACCGCAAATTGCCCCATGTGTCGACCCTCGTAGAGTAGCGATGCTAGAGCACGCGAGTATAGAAGGCGCGGCAGACTTGGTAAATGGGAACCTAGCGTGCGCAATTTATGTTAATTTCGTTAACCTAGGGTTTACCTTGGTTTTTCCTACTCTTTTCGGGGTACCGCATTTTTCATGGTTACATTGTTTGATCCGGTCCAGCTTGGGGCCATAGAGTTGCAAAATCGCATCGTCATGGCTCCGTTAACACGCACGCGCGCGGCGCCTGGGCGTGTGCCGAATCAGCTGATGCGCCAGTATTACAGCCAGCGCGCCTCGGCAGGCCTGATTCTTACCGAAGCCACGTCTATTACGCCGCAAGGTGTGGGTTACTACAACACTCCGGGCATTTGGTGCCATAACCAAGTGCTGGGGTGGCGCCAAATCACCGACGCCGTACACGAGCGTGGCGGCAAAATCTTTTTGCAGCTTTGGCACGTGGGCCGGGTTTCCGACCCCGAGCACCTGAACGGTGAAATTCCCGTGGCGCCCAGCGCGATTGCTTGTGAAGGCCACGTCAGCCAAATGCGCCCCATGCGCAACTACGTGGTGCCACGCGCCTTGCGCACCGAAGAACTGCCCGGCATCGTCAACGACTATGTGCAGGCTGCGCGTAATGCCCGCGAAGCCGGTTTTGATGGTGTGGAAATCCACGCTGCCAATGGCTATCTTATCGACCAGTTCCTGCACGATGGCTCGAATCAGCGTACCGATGCCTATGGCGGCTCTGTTGCCAATCGCGCCCGCTTGCTGATGGAAGTGGTAGACGGCTGCGTGGCGGTGTGGGGTGCGGATAGGGTGGCGGTGCATTTGTCGCCTCGTGGCACGGTACATAGCATGTCCGACAGCAACCCAGCCGAGCTGTTCTCGTATGTGGCCAGCGAACTTGGCCGCCGTCAGCTGGCTTTCTTGTTTGTGCGCGAAGCTTTTGGCCCCGAAAGCCTGCTGCCTGAAATCAAGCGTCTGTTTGGCGGGCCCGTCATCGCCAACCAAGATATCGACGCCGGCACCGGCGAGCAATTGCTGCAGCAAGGCGTGGCCGACGCCATTTCGTTTGGTCGTGCGTTTATTTCCAACCCCGACCTGGTTGAGCGCTTGCGCACAGGGGCCGAGTTGAACAAAGGTGACTCCAGCACCTTTTATGGCGATGGCCCTCAGGGTTATACCGACTACCCCGCCTTGCCCGAAAGCAATATCTAGGCGGGTTTGCCGCTTGCTTAAGGCTTTGCCATAAAATCGCAGATCCACAGGAGATCAGCATGAAAAAAATAGCAGCGGCAATGGCGCTTGCCGCCTTGGCGGGGTGTGCAATGGGTATCACCGATAGCTCACCGCATCTTAACTACGAAGTCGATCGGCCATATCAGGTTGTGCACGATCGCGCAGTTCACCAGGCTGAAGAATGCATGCAGGGCGTGCGCAACTTCGAAGACCGGCTTTCGAATATTCGCGAGCCGCGCCGCAGCGAGTTTCGCATCAGCGAAAACGTCAGTGCCGACGCCAGGCAAGGCGAAGTCTTGGTTAGCGACCCGCTGACCGGCGTAGTGGTGGCACGCACGCAATGGCGCGCCCTGGGCCCCGACCGCACCGCAGTCACTCAGGCGGTGTGGGGTAGGGGCACGTGGGACGGCAAAACCTTGCACGCCATGGAGCAATCCATCTTGATGGATGCCTCGGTTTGCACCGTGTACAAGATTGCTGAATAAAGCTGGGCCTGACGGCTGCTGCTTTTAGCAGGGCCGCCCTGGGCGCGGCCGCACGATTTTGAAGGTGGCCGTAGCGGTGGCCAAGACATTGCCTTGTTCGTCCAGGGCCTGGCCATCGCAGAACGACAAAGAGCCACCCAAACGCAAACAGCGTGCTTCGATGATGACGTCGCCCATGGCTGGCGACAAAAAATGCGTGCTCATGTCTATGGTGGCCATGCCGCAATCGGGCGCATGGGCACGTGCCGCAGCGCTAAGGGTAAAGTCCAGCGCACTCATCAAGGCGCCACCATGCACGGCGCCACGGCTGTTCAGCAGCTCTGGCCGGGCCGTCAGGCGGGTGCGCACGACTTCGGGGGTAAAGGTGTCGGGCACCAAACCCAGAAACTGCATAAAGGGAATATGCAGGCCAAAGTAATCAATGGCCTGTTCTTGTTGCGCCTGCTGGGTTTGCTGTTTTTGCTGCGGGCTCATGCGCTAAGTTTGGCTTTGACGCGTGCCGACACCAAAGACATATCGGCCTTACCGGCCAAAGCCTGCTTAACCAGACCCATGACCTTGCCCATGGCCGCAGGGCCGCTAACCCCTTGAGCACTGACTTCGTCTAGTGCGGCTTGAACGGCGGCGTCGACTTCAGCTTCGGAGGCTTGCGCAGGCAGGAACTCTTGCAAAATATCGAGTTCGGCTTGTTCTTGCTGGGCCGATTCGGTACGCCCGGCTTGCTGAAACGCGGCAATGGATTCGCGGCGTTGCTTGACTTGCTTTTCAACAATGGCAAGGATCTGGGCGTCGTCCAGCGTGGTGCGTTCGTCGATTTCTTTTTGCTTGATGGCGGCTTGCACCAAACGCAAAGTACCCAGGCGCGCGCTGTCTTTGGCGCGCATGGCGGATTTAACGGCGTCGCTGATTTGGGCGGCGAGCTGAGTGCTCATGGCTGGATTCCTCAAAACCTTTATTTTACAAGCTGGCGATGAGGTCGGATTTTTCGAAGAATTGACGCAGACGAGAGGCGTCGCCAAAGCGTGATGCGTAGCCGTCGGCATTAAGCAGTACGAAGGCTAAATCACGGCCATCGATATTGGCCACCATGACCAAACATTGGCCGGCTTCGTTGATGAACCCGGTTTTAGAAACCTTGATGCGCCAGCTGTCGCTTTTGATAAGGCGGTTGGTGTTGTTGTAGTTGAGTTGCCGCCCATTGGGCAAAGAAACCTTGTAGGTGTCGCTGACGCTGAGGCTGCGCAGCGGCGCCTGCTGAGAGACGGCCCGCAGCAGTTTGACCAAATCTTTAGGTGTGGAAACGTTGTCTTCGGAAAGACCGGTTGGGTCGACAAAATGGGTGTCGCGCATGCCTAACGCCCGCGCTTTGTCGTTCATGGCGCGTACAAAAGCCTGCATGCCGCCCGGGTGGTAGCGGCCCAAAGCATGGGCGGCGCGGTTTTCAGAAGACATGAGAGCTAGGTGCAGCATGTCGTTGCGCGACAACTGCGTGCCTACGCTAAGCCGCGAGCGCGAATGGCGCAGGCGGTCTATGTCGTGATCGGCGATTTTGATCTGGCCGTCCATAGGTAGGCCGGATTCAACCACCACCAGGGCTGTCATGAGTTTGGTAATAGAGGCAATAGGGCGGGCCTGGTTGCCGCCTTTTTCGTACAGCACCTGGGCGCTTTGCAGGTCGAGCACCAAAACGGCTTCGGAACGCAATGCCGGCGCGGCTTGGGCCGTGCCGCTGATAAGCAGTGCCATACCCAGCGCGGCTGCGCTTTTGCGCCAAGCGGCTTTAAGAAGGCCAAATGCCTGGCGCAGGGGGGTAAGAGACTTTTGAGACGGGCAGGAAGAGGGCGTCATGACCGGTTTTTGCGCAGGAGGGTTCGAGAGTTGCGCAATTATATCGAAAGCACGTCAAGTAAACAACATAAGATATTGAGTTGTAAGGTATTTTTAAGTAGAAATACTGACTTAAGCGGAAACCCGAAGTTACGCACAAAATCAAGGCTCTTAGGGCCGCTATGTGGTGTAATAGGTTGCCTGGCAACCTATTGGGCCAGACCGGATACGAAAACAGAGGAGCAGTCATGAA
Organism: Mesopusillimonas faecipullorum; assembly: GCF_020539505.1. Taxonomy (GTDB): domain Bacteria; phylum Pseudomonadota; class Gammaproteobacteria; order Burkholderiales; family Burkholderiaceae_B; genus Mesopusillimonas; species Mesopusillimonas faecipullorum. The sequence continues at coordinate 282,120 of NZ_JACDXW010000002.1, forward strand.
CAAAGAAGTGGTTATTCCCTACGGCGCCTATTGGTCTACGCCCTTCGTGCGTTGGCAGGGCAGCCTGTCACACTTGCATAGCTTGCACCTGGCTGCGCATGTGGCCCAGGCCGAGCTCGGGCGCCGCGGTATAGACCTCAAAGCCATAGACAGCGGCATATTAGGCACTACTGTGCCGCAAAAAGGCGCGTTTTACGGCGTGCCATGGGTAACGGGGCGCATGGGCGCCACGCATATTCCGGGCACCATCGTTAACCAGGCCTGCGCCACCAGCGTGCGCGGCATGCAAGTGGCCCAATCCGAAGTGCAAACCGGGCAGTCCGATGTGGTGCTGGCCTTGATGGCCGACCGCATTTCCAACGGCCCTCATGTGTTTTACCCCGCTCCCTCGCAACCGGGCGGCACCGGCGACAGCGAAAACTGGGTACTCGACAGCTTCAACTGCGACCCGCTTACCGGCTTGGCCATGGTGCAAACCGCCGAGAACGTCGCCAAGGAATACGGCATAGCCACGCAAGAACAGCACGACTGGGTGCTGTGCCGCTACGAGCAATATCAAGACGCGCTGGCTAACGATTCGGCATTCTTGAAGCGCTTCATGAGCTTGCCCTTCGAGGTGCCCGATGCCCGCCTGCGTAAAACGGTTACCACCCTGACGGGTGATGAAGGCATTACCGCCACTACACAAGAAGGTTTGGCTCGTTTAAAGCCCGTATTACCCGATGGCACGGTCACGTTTGGCGGCCAAACCCATCCTGCCGACGGCAATGCCGGCATGATCTTTACTTCGCGCGAGCGCCTGGCCGAATTCACCAGCCGTCCCGAACTGCTGATCACGGTAACGGCCATTGCACAATCGCGTGTAGAGCCCGGCTTCATGCCCAAGGCCCCGGTGCCCGCCGCTCAAAAGGCGCTTAAGGCCGCCGGCCTGGAAATAGCCCAGATCGACGCCATCAAAACGCACAACCCCTTTATCGTCAACGATATCGTCATGGGCCGCGAAATGGGCCTTACCGCACAGCAATTCAATAACTTTGGTTGCTCGCTGGTCTGGGGGCATCCGCAAGGGCCTACGGGCTTGCGCTCGGTCATCGAACTTATCGAGATCCTGGTGATGCGTGGTGGTGGTAACGGGCTGTATACTGGCTGCGCCGCGGGTGACACAGCCATGGCACTGGTCATCAACGTCAAGGAAGCTAAATAATTTTAAAGAAGGAGCCTGGGCAGCATGACTGAAGACTCAAGTAAACGTCCTCATTTTCTTAGCCGGGTTCATCCGCCGGTGTTTTATCCGGCAACCGGAATTCTGCTTGCCCTGGCCCTTTTAGCCTCTGTGTTTCGCGACGAGGCGCAGACTGTCTTTGCCGCAGTACAGGGCTGGATCGTTACCAATGTAGGCTGGGTCTATATCTTGGTGGTGGCCCTTATTTTGCTGGTCACCATTTACTGTATGGTCAGCCGCATAGGTAACATCAAGCTGGGGCCCGACCACAGTAAGCCCGATTACACCAACAGTACTTGGTTTGCCATGCTGTTTTGTGCGGGCATGGGCATAGGCCTGATGTTCTTCGGGGTGGCCGAGCCGCTGATGCACATGCTGTCACCGCCCGTGGGCGAGGGTGGCACCGCGGCGGCGGCCCGCGAAGCCATCAAAATTACCTTTTTCCATTGGGGCCTGCACGCCTGGGCCATCTACGCCATTGTGGCGTTGATACTGGCTTTGTTCGCCTATCGACATGGCCTGCCGCTTACCTTGCGCTCGGCCTTATACCCGCTTATCGGCGAGCGCATCTATGGGCCCATTGGCCACATGGTAGATGTGTTTGCCGTGGTCAGCACCGTGCTAGGGGTGGCTACCTCGCTGGGTTTCGGCGTGTTGCAGATGAACGCCGGCCTTCAGTTTTTGTTCGGCATCGAAATCTCCATAGGTGTACAGGTCATTCTGATCATCATCGCTACGGCATTGGCCACCATGTCAGTGATGGTGGGCTTGGATAAAGGCATACGGCGCTTGTCCGAATTCAACATGATTCTGGCCGTGCTGCTTTTGCTGTTCGTGCTGGTCATGGGCCCCACGGTGTTTTTGCTGCAGGCCTATGTGCAAAATACCGGCGCCTATTTGTCGCAGTTGGTGCAAAAAACCTTCAACCTTTATGCCTACAACCACAGCGACTGGCTGGGCGGCTGGACGCTCTTTTATTGGGGCTGGTGGCTGTCGTGGTCGCCATTTGTCGGAATGTTCATTGCGCGCATTTCGCGCGGTCGCTCTATCCGTGAGTTCCTGGGGGGCATGCTGTTCGTGCCGGTAGGCTTTACCTTCTTGTGGATGACCGTATTTGGCGATAGCGCCATCGACCTGGTCTTGGGTGAGGGCGTCACCGAACTGGCCGAGATTACCCAGAAAGACAGCTCGCTGGCCTTGTTCGTATTCTTGCAGCAGTTTCCATTTTCAGAAGTGATGTCGGGGCTGGCCATTACCATGGTGCTGGTCTTTTTTGTTACCTCGGCTGACTCCGGTGCACTGGTGGTCGACATGCTGGCCTCGGGTGGCCGCGAAAACACCTTTGCTTGGCAGCGCCTGTTCTGGTCTATTGGTATTGGGGCCATGGCCATTGCACTGCTATTGGCCGACGGCTTGCAAGCCTTGCAAACTGCCACCTTAGCCAGTGCCTTACCTTTTAGCTTGGTGCTGGTGGCGGCGGTGTGGGGCTTGCTTAAAGCCCTGCAGGCCGACGTAACCAAGTACACTACCAACGATGTCGTGCCTTTGTCGCGGCCTTCGTCGGGCGATGGCGGCGATTGGCATGCACGCCTGCGCGGCATGATGAGCTTCCCGCGCCGCGCCCATGTACAGCGTTTTATCGAAGAAGTCGTTCAACCTGCTTGCCAAGAGGTGGTGGAAGAGTTGGCCAAGCAGGGTGTGCAGGCCGAGTTCCGTTCAGGCAAAGACGGCATGGTGGGCTTTCAGGTCATGCACGACAAAGAGGTAGACTTTATTTACGAAGTGCACCCGCGCGCTTACTTGCAGCCTTCCTTCATAGGTTCGCCCACCAACACGGCTGAAGATAGCGAAGACAATGAAGCCCGTAAGTATTTTCGTGCCGAGGTCTACCTGAAAGAAGGTGGCCAAAACTACGACATCATGGGCTGGCGTCGCCAAGATGTGATCAACGATATTCTCGACCAATACGAACGCCACCTGCATTTCTTGCATTTGCTGCGCTAGGCGTAGAAGTAAACAGGGGCTCAGTTGAACTGAGCCCTTTTTTTTTAGTTGGGGTTTTCTGGCGGATTTGATCTGTTTGACCTGTTGATGTAAATTCTAATCAATATAGGCGGAAGGAGTTCGCATCATGGGCAAGACAGCAACCCCAACGCTGCAGGGCGATGTCCTCACCCTGCAGCCCGGTCGTGACGACGGCGAGTGCAGGCCTCCCGGTGTTCGAACGTTCGTGCTCGAAGTGGCGTCCGAGGCGGCGTCAAACACTTTGCTGGCCTCACTGCCGATACTGGATCGATTGTTATCCGAAAAAATCACTTCTGTTCGAAAGCAGCGCATGGAGGAGATGGTCGACTTCTTGGCGGCGCACATGGTGGCACCTACCCAATCGGAAACGGAGATGGCGCAGCGCCTGGCGAGCCGGCATGCACGCGTACTCAATGAGTTTGGCTATTTCACAGCCGAGCGCCTTGCGGATATGAACCATTCCCGGGCTCACAACCGTTCGGCCCTCACGGATAACTGGCGTAAACGCAATCAGGTCTTTGCCGTGCCGCATCCGAACAAGATGCTGCACGAGCAGGATGTGTTTCCCGCTTTTCAGTTCGAGGACGGTAAACCGATCAAGGCTGTCCACGCCGTGCTTGAAGCGTTCGGTGGGCGCAAGACGCCGTGGAAGCTGGCACTGTGGTTTACTTCGAATAACGGCTGGTTGCCGGGCAGTGCGCGTCCCGTTGATCTGTTGACACAGAATCCGCAGGCCGTCATTGAGGCTGCGCACCGTGAGGCTGAGGGCAGTGCGGCATGAGCTGCCGTGCCCCAGTGCCGCCGCTGGATCCGCTTTTTGATACGTGGCCGGCCGGGCAGGTGATTCACGTTATCCACGACACAGCCTTTCCACCCGAGAGCTTCAATCCCGGCGTCGATCAGGCAGGAAAGCTGCGCAAACCGACTCGTTTCGCCCCGATTCGGGATGCCAAGGGCAAGGTCGTACCTTATTTATACGGTGGCTCGGCCCTCGATTGCGCCATCTTCGAAACAGTATTTCACGAAGTGCCCATCGATGCGGCTGACAAGTTCGTGGATTTGGACAGTTTCGCACAGCACGGCTATGGCCAGGTCATACCCAACCGCGATCTGAAACTGGTCGATCTGACCAGCGAAGGCCTGCACCGTCTTAAGGTGCTAAAAGAGGAGCTGATTGCCAGTACCGCCCGGGACTATCCGCTCACTGCTCGTTGGGCCGAGGCGCTGCATCGCCAATGCGAGGATGCCGATGGCTTGCTGTGGATGTCGCGTCAGCGTGATCGTGACCAGGCGCTGGTGCTTTTCGGCGACCGGCTTGCCGGCGTGCTGGGCGGCACGTGCGTGGGCGGCCCACTGGAGAGGAACCCGACGTTGCGTGAAGCCGTGGTGAGGGCAGCGCTTCGCGCCGGCATTGATGCCGATTGATATAGCGCTGCGTTAGCCAAATTGCATGAACCGCCCTGAAGCGCTATTCAATATTCTGCGCCTGTTCGCGCAACTGTTCTATGAGTAGTTTCAAGTCTATGGCGGCGTTGGTGAACTCTATGGAAGCCGCTTTTGAACCCAAGGTGTTGGCTTCGCGGTTCATTTCTTGAAAGAGGAAGTCCAGCCGTTTGCCGGTGCTGCCGACTTTGCCCGAGGGCTTATCGCTGGCGGCCTGCGGGCTGAGCAGACGCTGCAGCTCTGATAAATGGGCGCGCAGGCGGGTGAGTTCTTCTGCCACGTCTACGCGCAGCGAGAACAACATGCTTTCTTGGCTGATACGAGCCGAAAGTTCAGCGCCGCTGATTTGATCGAAGCCGCCGGGGCTGACGGCTTCCAAGGCATCGCGCAATTTGTTGGCCAGGCGCTCGCGGTAGGCGGCCTGAATTTGCGGCAAGGCGGTTTCGGTTTGCTCGACAATGGCGAGAATGTCGCGGGTATAGCCCAACATGGCCTGGGCCAACTGCTCACCCTCGCGCATGCGCTGGGTTTGAAAGTCTTCCAGGGCGGCGTCTATGGCTTGTAAGCACACGGTTTGCCAAGCTGCGCTGTCGTCTTCACTGGCATTGTTATCGCTGGCACGCATCACTTCCAGCAAAGTGGGCGCACGCAAATCGGGCAAAACCTGCCTTGCGGTTTCTAACTGCTCTGCCAAGGTTTGCAAATAGACCGCATTCAGTGTTGAACTGGAAGCCTGTACAGCACGCTGATAACTGACGCGCACTTCGACCTTGCCGCGTTTCACCGCCTTGGCCAGCCGTTCGCGTAGCGGGCCTTCGGCCTGTCGCAGTTCTTCGGGCAGACGCAAGCTTACGTCAAGGTAGCGGTTGTTTACCGAGCGTAGCTCGACAGACACCAGACCGATCTCGGCACTGGCGCGAGCGGCACCAAAGGCCGTCATGCTGCATATCATGGTGGGTTTCCTGCGTCGTGTAAGCTTTACAACCGTTATTATTGCCTATTGCCCTTTGCGCTGCGTATGGCAGGGGGCACAGCATGCCATATTGTGTCATTGGGCTTGGCGCCCCACAGGAGTCCATTTTGTCAGATTCAAGTTTCACCCGGCCTTCGGGCAGGGCTGCGCAGCAGTTGCGCGATGTACAAATTCAAGCTCATTTCAGCCGTCACGCCGAAGGTTCCGTCCTGATCCGCATGGGCGACACGCATGTGCTGTGTAACGCCAGTGTGCTTGAACGCGTGCCGCCGTTCCTGAAAGGGCAGGGCTCGGGCTGGGTGACTGCCGAATACGGCATGTTGCCGCGTTCTACCCATACGCGCAGCGACCGTGAAGCCGCGCGCGGCAAGCAGTCTGGCCGTACCCAAGAAATTCAACGCCTGATTGGCCGTAGCCTGCGTGCGGTGTTCGACTTAAGCGCTCTGGGCGAACGCACCTTGCATCTGGATTGCGACGTGCTGCAGGCTGACGGCGGTACACGCTGCGCCAGCATTACCGGTGCCTGGGTGGCGGCAGCCTTGGCGGTGCGCCGCTTGCAAACGCAAGGCCTGTTGGCCGCCAACCCCCTTAAAGGCCAAGTGGCCGCGGTTTCGGTGGGCCGCGTTCAAGGCCTGGGTCTGCTCGACCTGGACTACCCCGAAGATTCCGCTTGCGATGCCGATATGAACATCGTTATGACGGACGCCGGCCAGTTTGTGGAAGTGCAGGGCACCGCAGAGGGCCAGGTGTTTTCGCGCCAACAGCTGGATGAGCTGCTGGATTTGGCGGCGGATGGCATTGCACAATTGCATGGTATTCAACAACAAGCACTGGAGTCGGCATGAGCCAAGAAAAAGTCGTTCTCGCTTCTGACAACCCAGGCAAACTACGCGAATTCTCTGCCATTTTGGCCGAGATAGGCTGGCATGTGGTGCCCCAAGGCGAACTTGGCGTGCCGCCTGCCGAAGAGCCTCACGTCACCTTTGTTGAAAATGCGTTGGCCAAAGCGCGCCATGCCAGCCGGCTCACCAACTTGCCCGCCCTGGCCGACGATTCCGGCCTCACCGTAGATGCCCTAGACGGTGCTCCCGGCGTGTATTCGGCGCGCTACGCCAAGCGTTTGGGTAAAGGCTCAGGCGACGTCGACAACAATCGTTGCTTGATTGAAGCTTTGGCTGGTCAAGAGAACCGCGCCGCCTCTTATGTGGCGGTGCTGGTTTACGTGCGCCACGCCGACGACCCCTGTCCCGTGATTGCCGAAGGGCACTGGCGCGGCGCTATCGTCGATCAGGCCTCGGGCGCCAATGGCTTTGGCTACGACCCACATTTCTTCCTGCCCGATCTTGGGCTTACCGCCGCTGCTTTGGCCCCCGAGGCCAAGAACCGGATCAGCCATCGCGGCCAGGCCCTGCGGGCCTTGGTGGCGCGTTTGCGGGGCGAAGGAAACTCTTGAAACGCACCGTTATTCCCATCGTCGAGCAGCTTTCCAAGCCCAAGTCGGCCTCTGGGCTGATGGGGCAGGGCGCGGCAGCCTTGGCAGGCGACACCGGCCTAGAGCTGGTGGGCCTGCCACCGCTGGCGGTGTATGTGCACGTGCCTTGGTGCGTGCGTAAATGCCCTTATTGCGACTTCAACTCTCACGCTTTGCAAGGCGAACTGCCTGAAGAACAGTATCTGGCCGCTTTGCAGGCCGACCTTGAACAAGCCTTGCCCGATATATGGGGCCGGCAGGTCAGCAGCGTGTTCATCGGCGGCGGCACGCCCAGTCTGTTGTCGGCCAAGGCGCTAGACAGTCTGCTAAGCCTGCTGCGCACACATTTGACGATTTGGCCCGACGCCGAAATCACCCTGGAAGCCAACCCCGGCACCATAGAAGCGGGCAAGTTTGCCGCTTATGCTGCCAGCGGCGTGAATCGGCTTTCACTGGGCATACAAAGCTTTGATGACCACGCTTTGCAGGTATTGGGCCGCATTCACGATGCCAAGCAGGCGCACGCCGCTATCGACATCGCCCAGCGCGCCGTGCCCCGCGTCAACCTGGATTTGATGTTTGCGCTGCCAGGGCAGTCGTTACAGGCCTGTGAGGCCGACCTGCGCGCCGCCATGTTTTACGGCACGGAACATTTGTCTTTGTACAACCTGACGCTAGAGCCCAACACCGTCTTTGCTAAATACCCGCCCGCAAATCTACCGGACGACGACCTAGCCGCGGCGATGCAAGACAAAGTAGAGGAGTTGACTGCTGCCCAAGGCTGGGAACGCTACGAAGTTTCGGCCTATGCAAAATCCAGCCGCGCGCGCAGCCGCCATAACGTCAACTACTGGGAATTCGGTGATTACCTGGGCTTAGGCCCTGGCGCCCACAGCAAGTTGTCGTTTTACAACAGGATTCACCGGCAAGCCCGTTTGAAGCAACCCGAAAGCTGGATGGAACAAGCCGTCCTCAGAAACGGCAGCCATATCGCAAGTGAACAAGACATCGCTCACGAAGACTTGCCTTTTGAATTCATGATGAACGCCTTGCGCCTGAAAGAGGGCGTGCCTTGGCGCTATTTCACCGAGCGCACCGGTCTGCCACAGCTTGCCGTGGCGCCTGCCGTTGAGCGATGTCTGCAAAAGGGCTTATTGGAGGACGACGCCTTACAATTGAAGGCGAGTACGCTGGGGTGGCGTTTCCTGAATGACACACTCGAGGAATTTCTTGAAGAAAAATTGCCCTAAACCCTAGTATTTGACGCGCCAAAAACGTCACATTGCTATATGATTAATGCGTTGCACAAGAATTTTGTATTCAGTATTTTTTAATCTATTCCATCCGCCCTGGGAGCCTGTATGCCGTCTACCCCCGAACAAATTGTCGCTCTAATCGCCGAGCGCGAAGTCAGCTTCGTTGACTTCCGCTTCACCGATACCCTGGGCCGGGAACACCACATGACTTTACCCAGCCATGCGGTGGACGAGGAAAAACTCGAGTCCGGTCAGCCTTTCGATGGTTCTTCCATTGCCGGCTGGAAAGGCATCGAAGCCTCTGACATGCTGCTGATGCCCGATTGCGGCACGGCTCGCATGGATCCCTTCCGCGAAGAAGCTACGCTGGTGCTCACTTGCGACGTGCTCGATCCGTCCGACCTCAAAGGTTACGACCGCGATCCACGTTCCTTGGCCAAACGTGCCGAGGCCTACCTGAAATCCAGCGGCCTGGGCGACACCGCTTACTTCGGCCCCGAGCCCGAGTTCTTCGTGTTCGACGGCATCACCTGGGACAACCACTCTTCGGGCGCCTTCTACAAAATCCGCTCCGACCAGGCGGCTTGGTCTACCGGTGCCGATCACGAAGGCGGCAACCTGGGCCACCGTCCCACCACCAAGGGCGGCTACACCCCCGTGGCTCCAGTGGATTCCTTCAGCGATCTGCGTTCCGAAATGTCTTTGTTGCTAGAGCAGCAGGGCGTTCCGGTTGAAATCCACCACTCGGAAGTGGCCAGCGCAGGCCAGCTTGAAATCGGTACCCGCTTCAGCACGCTGGTCGAGCGCGCCGACTGGAACCAGATCATGAAGTACACCATCCACAACACGGCGCATGCATATGGCAAAACAGCCACGTTCATGCCTAAGCCCGTGGTGGGTGACAACGGTTCGGGCATGCACGTGCACCAGTCCATCTGGAAAGACGGCCAGAACTTGTTTGCCGGCAATGGCTACGCAGGTCTGTCTGAGTTTGCCTTGTTCTACATTGGCGGCATCATCAAGCACGCCCGTGCCTTGAACGCCATCACCAACCCCGGCACCAACTCGTACAAGCGCCTGGTTCCGCACTTCGAAGCCCCAGTCAAACTGGCTTACTCGGCACGCAACCGCTCGGCTTCCATCCGTATTCCTTACTCGGGCAGCCCCAAGGGCCGTCGCATCGAGGCTCGTTTCCCCGATCCTCTTGCCAACCCCTACCTGGCTTTCGCCGCCTTGATGATGGCAGGCCTGGACGGCGTGCAGAACCGCATTCACCCAGGTGATGCTGCCGATAAGAACCTGTACGACCTGCCGCCCGAAGAAGACGCATTGATCCCAACGGTGTGCTCGTCGCTTGAGCAAGCACTCGAAGCCTTGGACGCCGACCGCGAGTTCCTGACACGCGGTGGCGTGTTCAGCGACGACATGATCAGCGCCTACATCGACCTGAAAATGGCCGACATCACGCGCCTGCGCCAAGCTCCACACCCCGTTGAGTTTGATATGTACTACAGCCTGTAATCGGGTTGAAGCGCTGAGGGTTCTCGGCGCGGTTTAGGTAAGAAGGCGGACATGGGATTTCTCATGTCCGTTTTTTTTTGCGGCGAGGTTTGGCGTTCGGTCGGATTTCTGCGGGAGGAAGGCCTGCGTTTGCAACAGGCATCACAGCAACAAATCAATGACATCAAGAAGCTCAAAGAGCAACTCATGAATGAGTTGGTGGCCTGGATCGAACAGCATCATTTGAAGCAGGCAGAAGCTGCGGAGATCCTGATGGTGTCGCGCCCGCGCGTCTCTGACGTGGTGAATAAAAAGACGACAAAATTTACTATCGATTCACTGGTGGAAATGCTCAGCCGGGTTGGGAAACCTGTGCGATTGGCTGTTGGGGAGTGTCTTTAAGGCAGGGATAGCTGTGCTAACTTGAATTTACTCGCCTAACGCCCCAAAAGCGACAGTGGACATAGCATCTCAAAGCAGTCATTGATTCACGACCCCGCTGCTCGCAGTCCAGAACATGTGTTCTGCGGATACATTGCACTTGCTGTTGGCCCCGTCTACAATACAGGCATATGTCTAACCTATGAAAGGAGCCGTTATGCGAACCGTATCCCTTTTCATGAATGGCAAGAACCAGGCCATACGCCTGCCGGTGGACATGGCTTACGAGGATGTGCGCGAACTGGAAATATCCCGCGAGGGCGATGTCATCACTTTGCGTCCAGTCCGGCCAAGCTGGGAATCCTTGGCTTCTGCTAAGAAAGCCGATGCTGACTTCTTGCAGGAGCGTCAATCGGTAGTCGATGATGAAGGCAGGTGTGTGTTGTGAGCACCTACATGCTCGATACAAACATTTGTTCGTTCATCATGCGTGAGATGCCCGCCTCGGTCTTGCATCGACTGACACTTATCAGCGGTCAGAAGCATCGCATCGTTATCTCTGCGATCACGTATGCGGAAATGCGCTACGGCCAAATCGGCAAAAAAGCCTCTGCCCACCATAAGGCGTTGGTTGATGAGTTTGTGCTGCGGCTCGATGCCGTTTTACCGTGGGACAGACATGCCGTGGATGCGGCCACGGAAGTTAAGAAAGCACTCTCCGAAGCGGGCACACCCATTGGCCCGAACGATACTGCTATTGCAGGTCATGCCATTGCTGCAAGCTGCATACTTGTGACGAACAACACGCGCGAATTCTGCAGGGTTGCAAATCTCGTTTATGAAGATTGGGTTTGATACGCTTGAGTCGCGAATCGACCCAACCCCCTGACCACCACAACTCAACTAATTACCATTTCCCCAGCTTCCCCACCGCGCAAATACGCCTGCGCCCGTTGCGTCATCAGCGCTTCACGACGGATGAAATCCGCCACAAAATCATTCACCGGATGCTTATGCAGCTGAAACGGGGTGTCCCATTGCTCAATAGCACCGCTGCGCATTACGCCAATACGGTCTGCAATCGCAAAGGCCTCGGCTTGGTTGTGCGTTACCAGCAAAGCCGTATGGCCCGAGGCTTTCAGAATATCCCGTACCTCAAAAGCCAAGCGCTCGCGCGTATCGATGTCCAAGTTAGAAAACGGCTCGTCCAACAATAACAGCTCGGGGTTGGGCGCCATGGCTCGCGCCAGGGCCACACGCTGCTGCTGTCCACCGGACAACTCATGCGGATAGCGATGCGCTACCGCCTCTAGGCCCACCAGCGCCAGCAAGCTGGCCACGCGATCGGCGCGAGCGACTTTTTCCCAGCGCCGCAAGCCAAACGCCACATTTTTCTCAACGCTTAGATGAGGAAAAAGTGCGTAATCCTGGAACATCATACCCACTTGGCGGTGCTCGGGGTCTACCCGTTTATGCTCGGTGGAAAGTACTTGCTTATCCAGCAAAATACGCCCGGCCCGCAAAGGCTCGAACCCAGCAATTGCCCGCAGCACCGAGGTTTTACCGCAACCCGATGCACCCAAGAGGCAGCCGATATGGCCGCGCTCTAGGGTTAAATCCAGCGAGTTGACGATAGTGAGCAGGCCTTGAGGCGTGTCATAGGCCAGGGAAATGGCGTCGAGTTCAAGTAAGGCGGACATAGGCGGTACGGCTAAGGGGTCAGTGACCGGATTTAAGTTGGTGGCGCGCCAGCAAGATAACAGGAAGCAGCCCCACCAAGACGATGGCCAATGCGGCCACGGCGCCTTCTTCGTAGGTGCCTCGGGCGGCTTCGGCGTATAGCCAAGTTGCCAGGGTTTCGAAGTTGACGGGGCGCAGCAGCAGCGTAGCCGGCAGCTCTTTCATGGTGTCCACGAAAATCAGCAGCGCGGCGGCGCCTATGGCGGGCCTAAGCAAGGGCAAATGCACGCGTCTCAGGGTGCCCGAAGACGTTTCGCCCAGCAGACGCGAAGCCTGTTCTAATGAGGGCGGTATGCGCGCCAAGCCTGATTCCAGGCTACCTACGGCAATGGCCAAATAGCGAATGACGTAGGCCCCCAGCAAGGCGGCCATGGTGCCCATGACGATCAAGCTGGCGGGGGTGTCGGAAAACAGACTGCGCACCCAGTTCATGGCGTCGTCTAGCAGGCGCACCGGCAGCAACAGGCCTATGGCCAGCACCGTGCCGGGTAAGGCATAGCCTATGGTGGACAAACGCGACAGAAACTGCAGCATGCGCGGGCGACGCGAGCGAGCGCTGCGCACGGCCCAGGTAATGACCACGCCGCACAACACGGTAATCACAGTCGCCACCAAAGACACATAAATCGTGTTGTAGATGCTGGAAAGCAGTTGATCTGAGACCCCCCCGACTTCGTGCAAGCGCTTGATGGTTTCAGCCAGCAAATACGCTGATGGCGCTACAAAACCGATGGCAACAGGCAACCAGCCCAGCACAAAAGCGAGTAGGGCAGGGGCGCCTTTCAGGCGCTGTGGCTGTATGGGCCGCATGCGCTGGGTGCTGGAATAACGCTGGCGTCTGCGCCCATGGCGTTCCAACAGAATCAGCAGCACCACCAAGGCCAGCATGCTTAGGGCGATTTGGGCGGCACCGGCCAGATCAGAACGCGTTATCCAGGTGGTGTAAACCGACACGGTCAGTGTTTGCACGCCCAGAAACTCTGAAGCCCCGATGTCGTTCAGGGTTTCGAGCAGAGCCAAACTAACCCCTACCGCCAGAGCAGGCCGCGCCATAGGCAAGGCCACTTTAAAAAAGACGCCACGGCTGCTCAAGCCCAGAATACGACCGGCCTCTAGCAGGCTGGCAGCCTGGGTAGAGAACATGACGCGCATGCTGAGGTAAACGTAGGGATACAGCACGAACCCCAACAGAAAAATAGCACCGCCCAAACCGCGTAAATCGGGCAGGCGGAACTGGCGCGGGCTGGTGTAACCCAGCATTTCGCGCACCAGCGACTGAAACGGCCCCAGGGGGTGCAGCAGGTCTAGATAGGCGAAGGCAACAATGTAGGTGGGCACCGCCAAGGGCAGCAGCAGGGCCCAGTTCAACACCTTGCGACTAGGAAAATCGTAGGCCGTAACCAACCAGGCAGCGCCGCTGCCCAGGCAAACTACCAGTACGCCTACGCCCAGCAGCAGCCACAGGGTATTGACGGCTGCCACGGGCAAGACATGCTGGGCCAGGTGCTGCCAATGATCCAGATTGCCGCCCGCGGCAACCCAGATCAGGGCCAGTACCGGTGCAGCTACGCACAGGGCGATCAGCCATGTGCCGGCGGGCCACAGCGCATTGACGATACGGAAACGACGGGATGAAACCAAATCAGTTGTCGAAGCCAACTTTATCCACCAGTTCGCTAGCGTGTTTGCGATGCTTGGCGATCTCAGTCAAGGGCAGGGGGTCGATGATGAGTTCGCCAAAGCTGGCCACTACCGGGTCTAGCTCGATGCCGGCCTTGACCGGGTATTCGTAGTTGGCTTTGGCATACAGGCTTTGGGCTTTGTCCGAAACCAGATATTCCAGCAGCTTAAGCGCGTCTTGTTTGTTGGGGGCATGCTTGGCTACCGCAGCACCCGAAACGTTGACGTGCGTGCCTTTGCTTTTGTCATTGGCGAAAGTCGGGCGCACGACCTTGATGGCTTCGCCCCACTTATAGTTGTCGGTACCGGGCTTGGCGTTCTTCATGCGGCCCACGTAGTAGGCGTTGGCAATGCCAATATCGCAAATGCCGCCCAGAATGTCGCGTGCGACGTCGCGGTCGCCGCCTGTGGCTTTGCGGCCCAGGTTGGCCTTGACACCGCGCAGCCATTGCTCGGTGGCCTCGGCGCCGTCGTGGGCGATCATGGCGGCAACCATGGCGGTGTTATAGGGGTGTTGGCCCGAGCGTATGCACACCTTGCCTTTCCATTTGGGGTCGGCAAAATCTTCGTAGGTAATCGTGTCTACGTCGATTTCTTTGGCCACGTAGGCCACGCGGTCGCGCAAGGAAAGCGCATACCAGTGATTGTTTTCTGCGTCGCGCAGGTTGGCCGGGATGGCTTCATTCAAGACTTGGGATTCAACAGGCTGCGTCACGCCGCCTTGCACCAAGTCGATCAGGTTGCCGATGTCTACTGTCATGAGCACGTCAGCAGGGGATTTCTCGCCCTCGGCACGCACGCGTTCCAGCAGGCCGTCTTTGACAAACACCGTGTTGGCTTGAACGCCGGTGTCTTTGGTGAAGGCGTCCAGAATAGGTTGGATCAGGCCGGGCTCGCGGGTGGTGTACAAGGTAACGTCTGCCAACGCAGGGGTGGCGCTGGCCAGCAAGCCGGCGATGGCCAGGCTGTTAAACAGTGACGAGGGGATACGGCGATGCATCGAGTTCTCCTGTGCGACGAAAATAGGCCGGCAAATGTGATGCCGGCCCTGAGCGGCGGGTAAGCCGCAAAAGAGCAGTTTAAAATAAAAATTGTTCTCATATCCAGCTAGAACTTCCAGGCCGGGTGACGGCAGGGTTTTCCCTTGATGCTTTTAAACTGGGTATTGCGCTAAGCCCTAAATAACAAAGACATATTTAAGTAGTGAGTACTCAATATAAATAGAATGGTGTAGAATTGCCTCAAAGTGCTTATTCTTAACATTCCAGCGTAGTGGCCAGTCAGTTGGCCAAGCGCATCAACCTCGAGATCGAACCGCAATGGCAGCCTTCAATACCGAAACCGTGCTTAGCGTGCACCACTGGAACGACACGCTGTTCTCTTTCACCACCACGCGCGATCCTGCCTTGCGCTTCCATAATGGCCACTTCGTCATGATTGGCCTGGAAGTCGACGGCAAGCCGCTTATGCGCGCTTACAGTATTGTTAGCGCCAACTACGAAGAAAACCTTGAGTTCCTCAGCATCAAGGTGCAAAATGGCCCGCTTACCTCGCGCTTGCAGCACCTTAAGGTGGGCGACAGCATTCTGGTCAGCAAAAAGCCCGTGGGCACCTTGGTGGTCGACGACCTCAGGCCAGGCAAAAACCTGTTCCTGTTCGGTACCGGCACAGGCTTGGCTCCTTTCATGAGCATCATCAAAGACCCCGATATCTACGAACGCTTCGAAAAAGTCGTTCTGGTGCATGGCGTGCGTTACACCAGCGAACTTGCCTACAAAGATTTCATCGAACACGATCTGCTCAACAACGAGTATTTCGGTGAAATGGTGCGCGACAAGCTCATTTACTATCCCACCGTCACGCGCGAACCCTTCCGCAATACCGGCCGCCAAACCGATCTGATCCTGTCGGGCAAGTTGTGTGCCGATATCGGCCTGCCGCAACTCAACCCCGAAACCGACCGCGCCATGATGTGCGGTAGCCCGGCTTTGCTCGAAGATTTGTGCAAGATCCTTGACGACCTGGGCTTCACCGTGTCGCCCGGCGTTGGCGAGCCCGGCGACTACGTCATCGAGCGCGCTTTCGTCGAAAAATAAGCTTAGGCGTTTGCTGGGTTGGCCAGGAAACTGGCCACCTTCTCAAGCACCAATTGGGGCTGTTCGCGATGCGGCACATGCCCTATACCTGCCAGTATCTCTACCTGCGAAGGGCCGGCGGCAAGCCGGCCTATCGTTTGCGGGTGATAGGCCGTGCCGTATTCGTCGTTTTCGCCGTGCAAGGCCAGTACCGGGCATTGCACGCGTGTCAGGGCGTCTTCTACCGACCACTTGGCAAATTCGGGGTGCAGCCAGTTTTCTATCCAGGCGTCGCGCACCCAGGCTGATTTGTCGCCATGGTATTTGGCCAGACGCGCCAGTTGCTGTTCGTCTTGAAACTGTTCGCGCGCCTCGCGTATGCTGGCCAAGGTAAGGTCTTCGGGGTAAACCTGGGCGGCAATGGTAATCAAAGCCTCGCAACGGGGCGTGCCTTGGCTGAAGGCAGCGGCGCATTCTATGGCCATGCCACCACCCACGCTATGGCCCATGGCCACAAACGCGTCTATGCCCAGCTGCTTGCAGATTTCGGCAAAATACTCACGCGATTCTTCCGCTACAAAGTCTAGCGAGGGTAGCTCGGGCCGGGCATCGGAACGCCCAAAACCCAGCCTGTCGTAAGCTACTACATCACGCCCGGTAGCTTGACTAAGCAGGGCAGGGAAGTCGCGCCACAACTCTACGCAACCCAGAGAATCGTGCATCAAGATGATGGGCGCGGCGTCAAGCGACTGGCCAGGCGACCAGCGGCGCGTAAAAATACGCCCTTGGGCGTGTTCGACGTATTGATCGATAGGAGCGGTTGGGACAGCAGTATCAGTCATGTGCAGAGTGTTTGTAGCTAAAGGCAAGGGGCATATTACACGGTTGAGCGATTCCCCTGTAATCCGCAAGATCGTAAGGATTCTTAGTGGGTAGCGTCAGTTCCGTGCAAAATCCTCACGAACAAAAGGATTTCTTTGAGCAAGACGGTTGGCCCGCTCAGACACAATTGGCCTGGCCTCTTTTTCCTTACAAAAGTAACCTGTCGTATCTATGCTTTTAATCGTGTTGCTTACCTACGGCTGTTCCTTTTCGCTATAGATGTATAAACTTCAATAGTTATTGCTTATTCCGCGCAGCCTTCTTGCGCTCACATAGCGAGCTTTCCATGTTCAAGCAAATTATTCATACAGACCAAGCGCCGGCTGCCGTCGGTCCTTATTCACAAGCCGTCGTCGCTCCAGAAGGGCGCACTATCTATCTCTCCGGCCAAATCGGCCTGGAACCCGGCACGGGCGACCTGGTCTCTGAAAATTTTGAAGGGCAGGTGCGCCAGTCGTTCGCCAATATGCAGGCTGTCATCGAAGCCGCGGGCGGCACGCTGGAGAACATCGTCAAGCTCACGCTGTACCTGACCGACCTTAGCAAGTTCGCCAGCGCCAATGCCATCATGGCCGACATCATTCCGCAGCCTTTTCCTGCACGCTCCACCGTGGGCGTAGACAGCCTTCCCAAAGGCGCGCAATTCGAAGTCGAAGCCATCATCGTGGTTTAAGGCGCGGCGGCAATATTTCTCATGCCTTCTCAGGCTGAATCGGCCCCACGCAACAAACTGACGCCGTTGCAACAGCGCTTGCAGCGACTCGGCCTACAGCACGAGCAAGATTTCATCGTGCACTTGCCTTTGCGTTACGAAGACCAAACGCAGGTAACGCCGATTGCGCGTTTGCGTCCGGGCCAGGCGTCTTTGGTCGAAGCCGAGGTCTTGCAGGCCGACGTGCAGTTTCGACCCCGCAGGCAGTTGCAAGCCAGGGTGGCGGACGACTCCGGCGAACTGGCGCTGCGCTGGCTGAATTTTTATCCCAGCCAGCAGAAAGCCCTGGAAGTCGGACGACGACTGCGTATTTGGGGCGAAGCACGCCTGGGTTTCAACGGCCTGGAAATGGTGCACCCGCGCCTGAACCAGGCCAGCGGCATGCTTTCCAGCACGCTGACACCTATTTACCCGACCACGGCGGGGCTGGCGCAACCCAGCTTACGCCGCCTGATTACCCAGGCGTTGGCGCGTGCGGATCTTTCCGACACCTTGCCCGACGAGGTGCGCAGGCGCTTTGACCTGATCCCTTTTGAACAGGCCATTCGCTGCTTGCATCATCCTAGTCCCGATGTTTCGCTGGCGTCTTTTGAAGACCATTCACACCCGGCTTGGCACCGCATCAAGTTCGACGAGCTGCTGGCTCAGCAACTGTCTTTAGCCATGGCGCGTGCCATGCGCCATAGCCAAAAAGCCTGGCCACTGGATGGGCATGACGGCGATTTGGTTCAACGACTGGAACAAGCCATTCCCTTTGCGCTAACCGGTGCGCAGCAGCGTGCAGTTGCCGAGATACGCGCCGACATGCTGCGTGCTCATCCCATGCATAGACTATTGCAAGGCGATGTAGGTAGCGGAAAAACGGTGGTGGCTGCTATGGCCGCAGCCATAGCCATCGATAGTGGCTTTCAAGTGGCACTGATGGCACCCACCGAGATTTTGGCCGAGCAGCACTTTCGCAAGCTGGCCGATTGGCTGGGGCCTTTAGGGGTACAGACCACTTGGCTCACGGGTAGCTTGCGTACGCGCCAGCGCCGCGAAGCCCTGGAAAGCATCGCCAACGGCAATGCCAGGCTGGTGGTGGGCACGCAAGCCTTGATTCAAACCCATGTGCAATTTGAAAAGCTGGGGCTGGTAGTGCTAGACGAGCAGCACCGCTTTGGCGTGGGCCAAAGGCTGGAGCTAAACCGCAAGGGTGAAGAAGCAGAGGCTGCTGTGCGCTACATGCCGCACCAGCTCAGCATGAGTGCCACACCCATTCCGCGCACGCTGGCAATGACTTTTTTTGCCGACCTAGATGTCTCGGTGCTAGACGAACTGCCCCCTGGGCGCAGCCCCGTAGTGACCAAACTCATCAGCATGGACAGGCGCGACGAGGTGTTGGCCCATGTGGGCGACGAGATTCGCCAAGGGCGGCAAGCCTATTGGGTGTGCCCCTTGGTCGAAGAAAGTGAGGCCTTGCAGTTGCAAACCGCAGTAGACACCCATGCCTTGCTGGCACAAGCCATGCCCGATCTTTCCATAGGTTTGGTGCATGGACGTCTGAAACCCGACGAGAAAGCTGCTGTGATGGAGGCCTTTAGACAAGGCGAGATCCACCTGCTGGTAGCCACGACGGTGATTGAGGTGGGCGTAGACGTGCCCAATGCTTCGCTGATGCTGATTGAACATGCCGAACGTTTTGGCTTGGCGCAGTTGCATCAGTTGCGTGGTCGGGTAGGGCGGGGCAGCGCCAAGTCTGTCTGTTTACTCATGTACCAAACCCCGCTTAGCATGGTGGCGCGTCAGCGTTTGCGCGCCATGTACGAAACCAACGATGGTTTCGAAATCGCCAGGCGCGACCTTGAACAACGCGGCCCTGGCGAGTTTTTAGGGGTGCGGCAGTCGGGTCAGGCTTTATTGCGCTTTGCCGATCTGGAAACCGATGGCGGCTTGGTCGAGCAAGCCCGCACGCTGGCCGCGGAATGGCTGGAACAACAGCCTGAACTGGCGCAACGTCATTTGCGCCGTTGGATGCGGGGGCGCCAGGATTATCTGCGCTCCTGATGTTTGAATTTAAAGGGCCTCAGTGGCCCGCGAGGGAAACACCATGACCCTGACCGAGCTGAAGTACATCGTAGCCGTGGCGCGTGAGCGGCATTTTGGCCGTGCCGCCGACGCCTGTTTCGTCAGCCAACCCACTTTGTCGGTTGCCATACGCAAGCTGGAAGACGAGCTGGGTGTCGTGCTGTTCGAGCGCGGCGGTACCGAAGTAGGGGTGACACCCATAGGCTTGAAAGTCGTGGCCCAGGCCCAGCGCGTGCTGGAAGAAGCCACCAACCTGAAAGAAATCGCCCGTCAGGGGCACGACCCCTTGGAGGGTTCGTTGCGCGTGGGCGTGATTCATACGGTAGGCCCTTATCTGTTGCCGCGCTTGGTGCCGGCACAGATTGAGGTGGTTCCGCAAATGCCTTTGGTGCTGCAAGAAAACTTCACTGTACGCTTGCTGGAGCTGCTGCGCCAAGGCGAAATTGACTGCGCCATTCTGGCCCTGCCTTTGCCCGATACCGGTTTGGCGGTGCGCCCCTTGTACGACGAGCCTTTCTTTGTGGCTTTGCCCAAAACACACCCCTGGGCCAACCGTAAAAGCATCAGCGCCTCCGAGCTCAAAGAGGAAACCATGCTGCTGCTAGGGGCGGGCCACTGCTTCCGCGATCAGGTGCTGGAGGTCTGCCCCGAGCTATCGCGTTTCTCGGCTTCCAGCGAAGGGATACAGCGCACCTTCGAAGGCTCGTCGCTGGAAACCATACGCCATATGGTGGCCGCCGGCATAGGTTTAACCGTGCTGCCCGCCAGCGCCTTGCACATGCAAGACCCCAAGAACGATTTGCTGGTTTACGTGCCTTTCAGCAAACCCGTGCCCGACCGGCGCGTGGTGCTGGTTTGGCGCAAAAGTTTTCCGCGCGTCAGCGCCATCGACGCGCTGACGCAAGCGGTACACAAGGCCGATTTGCCCGGTGTTCTTTACCTTGAAGAGCAAACGCAAAACGCCTGATTCAAGTTATGAAATAAGCTGAATACTGCGCGGTTTCCCTAGGTCGCCGTGGTATGCTAACCCTCAGGTATTAAGCAGTGATCCATTCATCTCAAAACAGGAGATCTTCATGGCTAAAGTGTCCAAAAACCTTCCTAAAAAATCGGATCAAGCAGTCCGTATCGACATCGGCATTTCCGAAAAAGACCGTGCTGCCGTTGCTCACGAGCTCTCCAAATTGCTGGCCGACTCCTATACCTTGTACCTCACCACGCATAACTTCCACTGGAACGTGACCGGCCCCTTGTTCAACACACTGCATCAAATGTTCATGACGCAGTACACCGAAGAATGGAACGCACTCGACGAAATCGCCGAACGTATCCGTGCCTTGGGCCATTACGCACCTGGTAGCTACAAGCAGTACGCCGATCTGGCCTCCATCTCTACGCCCGAGAACGTGCCCGACGCCACCGAAATGATCCACACGCTGGTGCTGGGCAACGAAGCCGTCGCCAAAACGGCTCGTGCTGCGCTCAAGCGTGGCGAAGCTGCCAACGACGCACCTACCGTCGACCTTCTCACACGTCGCCTCGACATCCACGAAAAGAACGCCTGGATGCTGCGTAGCTTGCTGGCCTGATACCCAACATGAATCAGGAACTTACGCTGGCCTTCATAGGCGGCGGCAATATGGCCAATGCTTTGGCCAGTGGCCTTATCGGTAAACGCTGTGCAGCTTCCAAAGTGCACGTGATAGACACCCAAAAGGCCACTTTGCAGTCTTGGCAAGACCAAGGCTGCACCACCCACACCCACCCCGACGAGCAGCTTTCCAGCCAGCGTGTGTGGGTGTTGGCGGTCAAGCCCCAGCACATGAAAGAGGTCGCGCAGCAATGCCGGCCTTATCTGCGCCCCGACACCTTGGTGATCAGCATCGCCGCAGGCATTACCAGCCACACGCTGGGTCAATGGCTGGGCACTGCCGAACAACCCTGGCAGCGCCTGGTGCGCTGCATGCCCAATACGCCCGCCCTTATCGGCGCGGGTGCCACGGGCTTGCTGGCGGGGCCGGCTGTCGACGAACAGGGCAAAGCTGTTACCGAAATGCTGTTCAAGGCCGTAGGCCAGTTTGTCTGGTTCGAAAACGACGACCAGCTAGACGCCGTTACCGCCTTGTCGGGTAGTGGCCCGGCCTATGTGTTTTTGTTTATCGAAGCCCTGATTCAAGGCGGTACGCAGTTGGGCCTGTCTCCCCAACAAGCGCGCACCTTGGCTTTGGCAACCTTGTCCGGCGCCACCGAACTCGCTGCCTTGTCGCCCGATACCCCCGCCACTTTACGTGAACGGGTAACGTCCAAAGGCGGCACCACTGCGGCGGCGCTACAAGTGTTCGAACAGCAAGGCTGGGTCGACACCGTGCGTACCGCCATGCAGGCTGCCTACGTGCGTGCCGGCCAACTGGCTGCAGACTCCGCGCAGCAGTAGGGCGCGTTTGCATGTCTGCGCATAAAGCGCATTTTCTTCCCATGACGCCTGTGCAGTTTGCGGCAGGCGTCATGGCCATGTGCGCCGTGGTGGTGGGCTCCAATATCTTGGTGCAGTACCCCATCAATAACTGGCTCACCTGGGGTGCCATCACGTATCCGGTCGCCTTTTTGGTGGCCGACTTACTCAATCGACGTTTCGGCCCAGGGGCTGCGCGCCGGGTCGCCGCTTTTGGTTTCGTTGCGGCAGTTGTGGTGTCAGTATGGCTGGCAACACCGCGCATCGCTTTGGCTTCGGGTTTGGCCTTTTTATGCGCGCAGCTGCTTGATATTCAGGTGTTCGACCGCTTAAGAAACCAGCAATGGTGGCGGGCACCCCTGATTGCGGGTTTGGCAGGCGCCATCTTGGACACGTTTCTATTTTTTAGCGTGGCTTTTGCCGGCACCGACATGCCTTGGTTCACCCTGGCGCTGGGCGACCTGGGAATCAAACTGCTGATGAATCTGTTTTTGTTGGCGCCCTTCAGGGCGCTGATGTGGAATCTGGCCAAGCCTGCACAAACTCAAGCTAAAGCCCCCGACGGGCGCGATTAAATTCGTGCGGCTTGGCCTTTCAAGCAGCGGGGCTTGCCGCCCCTTATTGCTTAAGCCATACCTTGCTTGGTCAAAGCGCGACGCACGCCTTCATCGCTATCCATCTGCTTGAAAAAGCGCTGCAGATTGGCCATTTCAGACACATTGATTTGCTTGACCTGAGCCCAGCGCAGCAATACATACAGATAAGGGTCGGCGATAGAGCGTGTGCCGCTTAGATAGTCGCGACCTTGCAATTGCTGATCAAGCAAACCAAACAAGAAGACGAGTTTTTCAGCGGATTTGCTGACTAATACCTGCTGAATCGCTGGGTCTTCGCTATACGCGGCGACGCCAAAAAGCATGGCGAAAGTGCGGTGCAGATCGGCATTGCAGAACGAAAGCCAGCGGCGCACTTGCGCACGCTCGGCGGGGGTTTTACCGTGCAAGCCGGCTTCGGGATGCAGGTCGGTCAGGTATTCCAGGATGGCAACGCTTTGTGTAAGCACGAGATCGCCATCGGTGAACACAGGCACCGAGCCCGCTGGGTTCAAGGCCAGAAACGCAGGCTGCTTTAGCGCCTCGCGGGCTACGTTTTCGAGTTCGTATTCCAGACCCATCCATTCAAGAACGATCTGGGTGACCATGGGGCATGCGCCTGGCAAGTTGTAGAGCTTCATGTTTACCGCACCATTTAGAAAACAGGTGTAAGGGGATTTAAGAACGCAAACCAGATTACACTACATCCAGGGTTTTTGGGGTGTTTTACAAACGGCCTCATCGTCCGTGCCCCACACCTACCCAACAAATAAAAACCGTCATGTCATTTCCTGATTTTTCGCTTCAAGGCCGCCTGGCTTTGCTGACCGGCGCTTCGCAAGGTTTAGGCTTGGCTATTGCCCGTGCCTACTGTGCGGGGGGCGCCACCGTCATCATCAACGGGCGCGACACTGCGCGTACCGAAGCGGCTGTGCATGCGTTGCAGCAAGAAGGCTTCAAGGCGCACGCATGGGTGCGTGATGTTTCGCAGCTAGACACCCTGCAACAAGATTTCGACGCCTTGTGCACGCAAGTGGGCACACCCGACATCCTGGTCAACAATGTGGGCATACGCATACGCAAGTCATTGGCGGAAAGCTCGCTTAGCGATATCACCACCATGCTGCACGTTAACCTGGCATCGGCCACTTATTTATCCAAGCTGGCCGCACAACGCATGGTGCAAAAAGGGGGCTATGGGCGCATTGTCAGTCTTACCTCTATTGCCGACCGCGTGGCGCGGCCTGGCGATGCGGTTTATCCCGTTGCCAAGCATGGCCTAAGCGGTCTGGTGCGTGCATTGGCGGTTGAATACGGTGCCTACGGCATTACCAGCAACGGCATAGCCCCAGGCACCTTTGCTACTGAAAGCAACTTAGCCTTGGCGCGCGACCCGGTAAAAGGCCCGCAGATTCTGGGGCGCAACCCTATGCAGCGCTGGGGCGAGCCCCAAGAAATCGCCGGTGCTGCGGTTTATCTTGCCAGCCCGGCTGCCAGTTACGTCAACGGCCACATACTAGTGGTTGATGGCGGCTTCTCTATTACATTCTGAAGGTAAAGTTGTTTATGTCTGCCCCCTTGCGTTTGGCGATCAATGGCTATGGTCGTATAGGCCGGTGCTTTTTGCGCGCCCTGCGCGAATCCGGCCGTATGGCCGAGTTTGAAATTGTTGCCATCAACGAACCCGCAGCTTTGCCGGCGCTGGCCCACCTGACGCGTTTCGACTCTACCCATGGGCCGTTTCCGGGTACGGTGTCTCATGACGACCACCATCTCATTGTCGACGGCAAACCCATAGCCGTTTGGCACGAACGCGAGCCCGAAGCCGTGCCTTGGCGCGAACTGGATATCGATATTTTGGTGGAATGCTCGGGGCAATACACCGGCCGCGCCGACCTTGAACGTTTTTTACACGCAGGTTGCCGACGGGTCTTGCTCTCCAACCCTGGGCGCAGCGCGGCTGACGTCGACGCGACTGTGGTCTTTGGCGTCAATCACCAAGATTTACACTCCGACGCACGTATCGTCTCGGCGGCCTCGTGTACCACCAATGCGGTCGTACCCGTGCTGGAACGCATACATCGTAGCGCCGGCATCGAACATGTGTTCTTGACTACGCTGCATTCGGTCATGAACGATCAACCTTTGCTAGACGGCTACCATAGCGCCGATCTGCGCTATACACGTTCGGCCATACAGTCCTTCGTGCCTGTGCCTACCGGCTTGGCACGCGGCGTTGAGCGTCTGCTGCCCGAGCTTCAGGGCAAGGTGTTGGCCAAGGCTATACGTGTGCCTACCCTTAACGTGTCTTCCATAGACGTCATGCTACAGACTCGCCAGCCCGTCACCCAAGAAGGTATCAATGCCATGATGGCGCAGGCCAGTGTGCAATCGCCCGAGCTATTCGGTTATACCGATTGCGCCCAGGCGTCGGCAGACTTCAACCATTGTTCGCTTTCTACCGTGTTCGACGCCAGCCAAACGCGCATTAACGGCCCGCATCTGTTGAATGTGCTGGTTTGGTTTGATAACGAATGGGGGTTTGCCAACCGCTTGGTCGATGTGGCGCGCTATTGGCGTGCTCAAGCAAGGTAATAGAGCAGGGCGGCCGTTTGCGTCACATTGCTGTTTATGAAATGATAGTCATTATCGATTGATCCGCCTCTGCGGGTCTACCTACCATCGTTTCCTAGCAAAGAGGTCGTGTCATGTCAGAAGTTCGTGTCGAAACTGACTCCATGGGCGCCATCGAGGTTCCCGCCGAACACTATTGGGGCGCGCAAACGCAGCGTTCCATACAGAATTTTCCCATCGGTACCGACCGCTTCAAATGGCAACCGCCCATGATAGAAGCCTTGGGCATACTGAAAAAAGCGGCGGCCCAGGCCAACGGGCAGTTGGGCGAATTGCCAGCTGAAGTTGCCGATCTGATCGTACAAGCCGCTGACGAAGTCATCGCCGGGCAATGGAACAACGAGTTCCCCTTGGTGGTGTTTCAAACCGGTTCGGGTACGCAGTCGAATATGAATGCTAACGAGGTCATTTCTAACCGGGCCATCGCTTTGGCTGGCGGTGAGTTGGGCAGCAAAAAACCGGTGCACCCCAACGACCACGTGAATCGGGGGCAATCTTCCAACGACACCTTTCCTACCGCCATGCACATCGCGGTGGCGCTGCAATTGCACCGCAAGTTTTTCCCGGCTTTGACGACGCTGCGCGACACCCTGGCACAAAAGGCGCAAGCCTACGAATATGTCGTAAAAACCGGTCGTACCCACTTGCAAGACGCCACGCCTATTACGCTGGGCCAAGAAATCGGTGCATGGGTGGCCCAGATAGACTTTGCCCTGGAAGCGGTGCGTGCCGCCTTGCCGGGCATCTATGATCTGGCCATAGGCGGTACGGCTGTGGGCACCGGCCTGAACGCCCATCCCCAGTTCGGCCAAACTGCCGCCCAACGCATTGCCGACCTCACAGGCTTGCCTTTCGCCTCGGCCCAAAACAAGTTTTTCTCGCTTTCCGCGCACGACGCTTTGGTGCAGTTGTCTGCCGCATTACGTCAATTAGCGGGCGGGCTCATGAAAATGGCCAACGATGTACGTTGGTTGGCCAGCGGCCCACGCTGCGGCATAGGCGAACTCATTATCCCCGACAACGAGCCGGGTTCTTCCATTATGCCGGGCAAGGTTAACCCCACCCAGTGCGAGGCCCTCACCATGGTGTGCGTACAAGTGTTCGGCAACGATGCCGCCACGGCCTTTGCCGGCACCCAGGGCAATTTCCAGCTTAACGTTTACAAGCCGGTTATGGTGCACAATGTGCTGGAAAGCATAGCCTTGCTGGCAGACGCCAGCCTGGCCTTCAACGACCAATGCGCCGTGGGCATAGAGCCCAATCTGCCGGTCATACAGCGCAATCTAGACCGCAACCTGATGCTGGTAACCGCCCTGAACCGCCATATCGGTTACGATAAAGCTGCGGCCATCGCCAAAAAGGCGCAGGCCGAGCAAAGCACCTTGCGCGAAGCCGCGTTGGCTTTGGGCTACCTTAGCAACGAGCAATACGACGCCTGGATAGACCCTCAGGCCATGACGCACAACTAAGATGATAGACCCCGCCGTTTTCGACAGCGCCTCTTTGATGCCTATGCACTGGGCCGCCATGGCCTTGGTCATGGCGGGCTTGTTCTTGCTGTTTGTCGAAGCGGCGCTACCCAGCTTTGGCGCCATTGGTGCTACGGGCGTCATTGCTTTTACGGTGGGCGGCATTCTGCTCATGAAGGCCGACATCCCTGGTTTGGTCATCAATCCTTCCTATTTGGCGCTGGCTTCACTGACCGGCGTCATCATCGTTGTCGCACTGGTCATTTTGGCGATACGTTCGCAACGCAAGCGCGTCGTCAGCGGCAAAGAGGGCCTCAAGGGTCAACGTGGTGAAGTCATCTCCGTCGAACCCGGCGCCATTTACGCCCGTGTGCAGGGTGAAATGTGGCTGGTCTCCAGCAAGCACCCCCTTAAGCCCGGCGATTCAGTACGGGTCAGCAGCATAGAAGGCCTTACCTTGCACGTTGAACGCCTGACGTCATCCATCGGCGCCTGACAGCGGCGCCAGTTACGGCATTCCTTCCCAGTTTCACCTCTCAGGAGCCAGACCCAGCATGTTTTACTTCGATTTCGAATTCGGCTTCATCATCCTGGTAGCGGTTATTCTCATCTTGATCTTCAAGATCTTCAAGGTTTTACGCGAGTACGAGCGCGCCGTCATTTTTACCTTGGGCCGTTTTACCAGCGTCAAAGGGCCGGGCCTGGTCATAGTGATTCCCGGCCTGCAACAGATCGTCAGGGTAGATCTGCGTGTGGTCACCATGGACGTTCCCAGCCAAGACGTCATTTCACGCGATAACGTCTCGGTCAAAGTCAGTGCGGTCTTGTATTTCCGTGTGGTTTCGCCTGAAAAAGCCATTATTCAGGTCGAGCGCTACCTGGACGCCACCAGCCAATTGGCTCAGACCACCTTGCGTGCCGTACTGGGCAAGCACGACCTGGACGACATGCTTTCCGAGCGAGAAAAGCTGAATCACGACATTCAAGCCATACTGGATACCCAAACCGAAGCCTGGGGCATCAAGGTCACCAACGTTGAAATCAAGCACATAGACTTGAACGAAACCATGGTTCGCGCCATTGCCCAGCAAGCCGAAGCCGAACGCGAACGGCGCGCCAAGGTCATTCATGCCGATGGTGAACGCCAGGCCGCCCATGCATTGGCCGAAGCCGCCGAGAAGCTCTCGGCACAGCCTTCGGCCATGCAACTGCGTTACCTGCAAACTCTAACGCAAGTGTCCAGCGATAAAACCTCTACCATTGTTTTCCCGGTACCTATCGATTTGTTGTCTGCCTTTGTCGAAAAACGCCAGGGCGAACAAATGGTCGAGCAACTGCAGCAGGCTTGGCACACTTTAAGCGACAACGGCAGCAAGTCGGATGAGCCTTCTGCGCCCACCGACGAACGAGGCTGAAAGTATGGCAGGGCGCACGCACACACTGAACCGCCTGATATTGACAACGTTTCTTGCAGTGATGGCGCCCTTGGTCGGCCACGCTCAAACAGCGGCGCCGGCCCAAGCCGCCACGGCAGCGGCCAACACTCAAGTGTTGGCCCAAGATCTTGAACACCCGTGGGCAATGGCCTTTTTACCGGATGGCAGCGTATTGATTACCGAGCGCCCGGGGCGTTTGCGTCATTGGTCTGCCGACTCAGGTCTATCCAAGCCCATACGCGGCCTGCCCGAGCTGTTTGCACAAGGGCAGGGCGGT
This sequence comes from Mesopusillimonas faecipullorum, assembly GCF_020539505.1. GTDB lineage: Bacteria > Pseudomonadota > Gammaproteobacteria > Burkholderiales > Burkholderiaceae_B > Mesopusillimonas > Mesopusillimonas faecipullorum. The sequence continues at coordinate 310,408 of NZ_JACDXW010000002.1, forward strand.
TTGCTCGATATCGTGGCGCACCCTGATTTTGCGCAGAATCGCCTTGTTTATTTCAGTTATTCACGAGGCGAAGCACGCAATCCCACTCAGGCACCGGCGGGTACTGAAATTGCCTTGGCACGTTTGTCTGAAGACAATCAGCGTCTGGAAGACGTGCAAACCATCTTCCAGCAAATACCCAAGCTTTCCAGCGGCGCCCACTTTGGTTCACGCCTGGTGTTCGACGATGAGGGCCTGCTGTTCGTGACGCTAGGCGAAAACAACCAGCGTCCCACCGCTCAAGATTTACAGGGTTTACAGGGCAAAGTCGTGCGTTTGAAGCCCGACGGCAGCCCCGCGCCCGGCAATCCCTTTCAGGATCAGGCCGGCGCACGAGCCGAAATCTGGTCGTATGGGCATCGCAACCCGCAAGGTATGGCCATAAACCCCTGGACCCAACAAGTCTGGACTCACGAGCACGGCCCACGGGGCGGCGACGAAATCAACGTCCTGCAAGCCGGCGCCAACTATGGTTGGCCTTTGGCTACCTACGGGCTGAATTATTCGGGTTTGGCCATACCTGAAGCCCAAGGCCAGCAGGTGCCCGATACCGAGGCTCCGCTTTATTATTGGCCGGTATCCCCAGCCATCAGCGGTATGGATTTCTATAATCACCCGCGCTTTGCTCAGTGGCAGTCTTCGCTGTTTATTGGCGCCCTTAAAGAAAAAGCCTTGCTGCGCCTGCAGCTGGATAAAGACGGCCAAAACATCGTTGCGGAAGAGCGCCTGCTGCAAGACCTTGATGCGCGCATACGCGACGTGCGCGTGGGGCCTGATGGCTATGTCTATGTGCTAACCGACGCCCGCAATGGCCAATTGATTAAAGTCAGCCCAGGCCCATAAAGAAAAGGCCCGCCTGCAAAATTGCTAGGCGGGCCTGGCACAAGCTATGCCACCCAAGGCTTATTTGACCAGCGTTACCGGAACGTGAGTCAGGCTAAGTACCTTGGTTGCAATAGAGCCCAGCAAAAGATTGGAAAAACCGCCCATGCCGCGCGTGCCCATGACGATGTGCTCGCAGTCGGCTTCTTTTGCGTAGTCGACAATGGTGTCGGCAATCGAGCCGACCCGCCACTGAAACTGTACGTCGATGCCGCTGCCTGCCAGTTGCTCGCGCACAGGCTCAAGCACCTTCAAGGCTTCTTCTTCGTAGTACTGATTCAGTGTGTCGGCTGAAATGAAACGCTTGACGTTGCCCGAGGCAATAGGCTGCTGCACGGTTAACACATGCAGCTGCACACCGGCCATGCCTTTGGCCCAAACAAGACTGGTGGCCAGGGCGTTGGCCGACGAGGCAGAGCCGTCTATGGGAACGAGAATACGGTTCATGTGGTTCTTTTAGCTAGAGACCTTGAGCACGCCCTTCATGATGGCCCAGTGGCCGGGGAAGGAGCAAAAGTAGGCGTAGTCTTCGCCGTCGGCCAGTTTGCTGACGTCGAACGTGACGCTAGAGGTTTCACCACCACCTATCATGTCGGTATGAGCCACTACGCGTTCGTCGTTGGCTTTAAGGTAACCGTTGGCGGGGCCGGCTGCCATGCCTTCTTTGGCTACGGCGTCAGTGTCGGAAGCTTTGGTAAGCACCCAGTTATGGCCCATTTGCGCCACCTTGAGTTTGCCGGTGTGCTTGAGGTTGACGGTGAATTCTTTGCAGCTTTTATCGACAACGATCTCTTTCAGGTTGAACTGCATGGCGTCGTTGCCTTCGATGGTAACGTCACATTCAGCGGCCATGACAGGAAGGGCAGCGGTGCAAAGCAGGGCGGTTGCAGCAAACTTGGCAAACATATGTGAATCTCCTGAGAATAAAAAGACATCGGCGGCGCGTGGCCGCAATCGATATATTCATTCTACCCCTTTGGACGCAGCCATGTAGGCCAAGTCATGGCATTAATCAATGTAAAAACGCCCCGACATCGCGAAGCAGGCTTCACTATGCGGGGCGTGAGCAGGCTTAAACAAGGCTGTGCTTAACGACACAGCCTTGTGCCGGACACGAACTAACGCTTGGGCGTGTAGGCTGCGTTTTCGTCGATCAGTTTCCAATCGCCGTCTTCGATGCTGATCATGACGCGCGAGCGGTGGTCGTCAAGACCGAAGTGGTTTTCGGGGGTCATGTTGAAGACGCCGTGCGTAACGGCCACACCTTGCGAGGCCTCGAGGGCGTCACGCAGGCCTTTACGGAACTCTGGCGTGCCGGGCTGGCCGGCTTTAAGCGCCTCGGGCACGGCACTTTCTACGAGAATGACGGCGTCGTACAGGTGAGCACCAAAGGGCGAGAGCGAACCAGGGCCGTATTTGTCCTCGTACAACTTGATGTACTCAAGTGCAGGAGCCTTGGAAGGGTGGGTTTCAGGCAACTGGTTAGCCACCATAACAGGGCCTACTGGCATGACCGTGCCTTCAACTGCCTTACCGCCTACACGGATGAATTCTTTAGTGGCGGTACCGTGGGTTTGGTAAATGCGCCCCTTGTAACCGCGGTCTTGCAGGGTAACCTGAGGCAACACCGAGGGTGTGCCCGAAGCGGCAACCAAGATGGCGTCGGGGTTGGCGCTGACCAGCTTGATGGCCTGAGCGGTAACGCTGGTGTCGTTGCGGTTGAAGCGCTCGATGTTCTTGAATTCGATACCGGCTTTTTCGGCGGCTTTGCGCATGGCATTGACCCAGCTTTCGCCATAGGCGTCGGCGTAACCAATAAGGCCCAAAGACTTAACGTTATTGGCCTTCATGTGGTTGATCAGGCCTTCTGCCATGACGTCGTAGTGCTGGGGAGAACGGAACACCCAGACGTTTTTCTCGCCCTGCAACTCGACTGGCGCCAGCGTAATTTGCGGGGTTTGAGACTCGTTGGCGATTTCTGCAATGGCAGCGCCGGTAGGCGTGGCCGACGAGCCGATCAGGATATCGACCTTGCTTTCATCAACCATTTTGCGAGCATTGCGGCCGGCGGCAGTGGAATCGGTAGCGTCGTCTAGGATGATGTAGTTGACCTTTTGCCCGGCGATTTCTGTGGGCAGCAAAGGAATGGTATTGCGCTGGGGAATGCCCAGGGCGGCTGCGGGGCCGGTGGCCGAGAGCGAGATGCCGACGTTGATGTCTGCCAAAGCAGCGCCAGAGAACAGGCCGCCCATTGCGCCTGCTATTACCGATACCAACAATTTCGTTTTGATGTTCATGTTGCCTCCAGGGCGGGTTATAGGAATGTTTTAGATGACGAATGATATTGCTTTATGGCCGCGCCGTGAATGGGCTTGACGGCAAATAATGTCAAAAAATAGGGGCTTCTGATTGCTTGGGCAACTGTTTGCCACAACAAAGGCGAAGCAGGATGTCATATTACGCATGTACGTTTGTTACGCACAGTCATGTTTACCCTAGTTCACCTATCTAAGTATTAGTTGACATAATATACATTATGCGTGTTTTATGACTAAAGAATAAGGACGCCTTCAGACGTCCATTTCTGTTTCGCAGCCTGCGCTGTCTACAAGGCCCGCAGCTTTCTCAGGCTAACAAGGTTTTATGCCGAGCCTGCAGCGCTTGATTTGCCGGCAAGTCCGCTTGATTCAAACCGACGGCAAAGGAATCACCTTGTCTTTATCATGTGGCGGCAACTGAAAACGGCCCGCCTGCCAGTCGGCCTTGGCTTGTTCTATGCGCTCTTTGCTGGAAGACACGAAATTCCACCAGATATGCCTGGGCCCCACGGGTTCGCCACCCAACAACATCATCTGGGTGTTTTCAACAACGCGTATGGCGCCTGTGGCTTGCGGGGCAAACACCAACATTTGCCCTGGCTGATAGGTTTGGCCCTGGTATTCCACCCGCCCCGAAGCCACGTAAGCGGCCCGTTCAGGGTGTGTATCGGGCAGCGGCACCTGGGCGCCGGCTCCCGCCTGCACATGCAAGTAGAACAAGGGCGAATACACCGGAGACGGACTGCTTTGGCCGTAGGCGCTGCCCGCGATCAACCTGCCTTGCCACCCTGCTTCGTCGATGATGGGCAAGGCGTCGGGTGGGTAATGATTGAACGTAGGCGCGGCTTCTTCGTGGGATTCAGGTAAGGCCACCCAGGCCTGAATGCCATCGATGACACCGCCTTTGGGGCGCATGCCGTCAAATCGCTCGGAATGGCTGATGCCGGAACCCGCCATCATCCAGTTCAAAGCGCCTGGCCGTATGATTTGCTCGACCCCCAGGCTGTCGCGGTGGGTCATTTCGCCCTGGAATAAATAAGTGACGGTAGCCAAGCCTATGTGCGGATGCGGGAGCACATCGAATTGTTCGGGCACCGGAGCATGTAGATCGTGTGGGCCCATGCGATCAAAAAACACGAATGGGCCTACCATGCGGCGCTGACGAAACGGCAACACCCTGCCCACCTCGAAGCCGCCACCCAAATCGTGGGAGCGCGTTTCAATGACGATATCCAGCATGAAGGGCTTCCTTTTGTCAGTTTGAAGCGATTTCAGGGCTGCACTTCTTGGTGCAGCCCAGTTATAGTTGCTATCCAGACGCATGACTGATGCCGGCATGAAAGGCTAAAGCCTGCGCGTTTACCTTAGCGCCCGGAGGCCATTATGCTTGCTGTACGTTACTCGAAGATTTTGTTGCTGGCGGCCATCGCCTTGTTTGCCAGCCTGGTTGCTTTCGGCAACATCACCGATTACGGCTCTAACTTTGCATTCGTGCAGCACGTATTTCTGATGGATACGATCTTTCCGGATGCAAGCATTAAGTACCGCTCCATTGAGTCTCCTTTTATTCACCATGCGGGCTACATATTTATTATTGCGCTGGAAGCCCTGACCGCCATTTTATGCTGGATAGGCGCCGCGCGCCTGCTGTGCCGTGTCAAAACCAGCAGTGGTCGTGATTTCAACCGTGCCAAAACTATGGGTATTGCCGGGCTGACGCTAGGCTTTTTGGTATGGCAGGTGGGCTTCATGTCCGTCGGTGGCGAATGGTTCGGCATGTGGATGTCCAAGGAATGGAATGGCGTGCCTGATGCTTTTCGCTTTTTTATTACCATTGGCGTGGTCTTGCTTTACCTGACGCAGCGCGACGAAGACCTTCAGGACTAAGCGCCCTGCTCTATCCGTTTGCCCCCTGCTCAAGCATCCAGCAAGCTGGAGAAGGCTTGAGCTGCCGGCGATAAAGGCCGCTTGGCGCGGCGTAAGCGATATAGCGGGCGGCTCAGCTGTAGCGGCATTTGCACCTGCGCAAGCCGTTTCAAGGCGATAAGGTCTTGCACCATGCAGGCAGGCAAAAGGGCCAGGCCCAGCCCTTGGGCCACCGCCCTGGCTATCCCTTCATTGCTACCGATTTCCAAGGTTCGGCTTGGCGTAACACCGCAAGCACGCAGCAGGCGCTGCGCCACTTCGCCGGTGCCCGAACCCGCCTCGCGCACCAACCAGGGCTCTGCGCCCAATTGTTGCAGCGTAGGCCGCCCCGCCTGCGCCAATGCCGGCCAGCCCGCTGCGCTGACCACCGCCAGCGCCTCTTCTTGCCAAACGGTTGCCACGATACCGGCTTCGTCGACGACACCCTCAACCAAAGCCAGATCCATGTGGCAATCGAGCAGGCCTTCGCTGATGAACTGGGTGTTACCCACCACCACTTTGAGCTCGATATCGGGATGTTGATCGCGGTAAACCGCCAGCAAAGGTGGCAGCCAGTAGCCGGCTACCGTGGTGCTGGCGCCTATGACCAGCGTGCCTTGCCTGAGCCCCGTGCGGGCATGCACGTCTTCAAGTGCCGCATGCTCGAGTGCGAAGATTTCTTTCAGGTGCTCGAACATGGCTTGCCCGGCTTCGGTGAGGTGGATGCCGGCGCGCGAAGTGCCACGTCCGGCTCTGTCTACCAAAGCCAGGCCCAATTGCAGTTCTAGTTCTTTAACGCCTTTGGAAACCGCAGACTGGCTGACGCACAGCAATTCCGCCGCTCGTGAGAAACCGCCTTGACTGGCAACGGCGTGAAACATGCGGGCCAGATGAAGATTCAGTGACATGGCAGCACACCCAAGGTATGAGCTTAATTCATTAATTGTTGAAAAATAGATATTTTACTTATATAACGAAAAATAATATGCTAAGAGCGTCTGATTTGTAAAGATGCACCGCTGTCATGTCCGCTCCTTCCCTTGCCGATACCTCTGCCCAACCCCTACGCCACAGTGTAGGCTGGGTTTACGGCGTTTTATTATGCGTTTTGCTGGCCTGGCTGGCAGGCATACTGGCACAGCAAAGCGCCATGCAAAAAGCGGGTATCTCGGTATTACCGCTTGCCATTGTGCTGGGCATGATCATCGGCAATCTGGCACCTGCGCCCTTGCGCTTGGTCGACGCCGGTATTCAGTTTGCCAAAGGGCGCTGCCTGCGTCTGGGCATTATTTTGTTCGGCTTTCACCTGACGTGGTTCGAACTGCTTGCGGTGGGTGTCGGCGGCTTGGCGCTGGCAGTCACCATGCTGTCTATGGCTTTTCTGGTCACCGTCTATGTGGGCACGCGTTATCTGGGTATGGAACGCGACACCTGTATTCTGATCGGAGCAGGCAGTGCCATTTGCGGTGCAGCAGCTGTGTTGGCGACAGAACCGGTGGTAAAGGGGCGCAGCGATCAGGTCGCGGTCGCGGTGGCTACGGTGGTGTTGTTCGGCACCCTGGCCATGTTTGTCTACCCTGCCCTTTACCCTTATCTGGGCCTCTCTGAAGTGGCCTATGGCCGCTATGCCGGGGCCACCATACACGAGGTAGCGCAAGTGGTGGTAGCAGGGGCTGCCGTGGGCCAGGCCGCTTTGCATGCCGCAGTCATCGAAAAAATGCTGCGAGTGCTGTTGTTGGCCCCCTTCTTGCTTTTGCTTTCGGCCTATCTGCTGCGTCGTCCTGACAGCGCGGCGGCTTCGCAAGACGCCAAGCGTTTGGTCATCCCTTGGTTTGCCCTGGGCTTCGTAGCCATGGCCGGGGTCAACTCCCTGGCTTGGCTACCCGAGCCGGCGGTAGCCGGCATTCTCAAGCTTGACGCTTTTTTGCTGGCCATGGCCATGACAGCGCTGGGCCTTAGCACGCGCCTACGCGACGTGCTGCGTGCCGGTTGGCGCCCCTTGTTGCTGGCCGCTATGACCGCCTTGATGTTGCTGGGTGTGGGCTATGTGCTGACGCGATGGTGGGTGGCCTGATAGGCGCGCAGACGCAGGGCATTACTCAGTACGAATACGCTGGATAAGGCCATGGCGCCAGCCGCAAAAATGGGCGAAAGCAACACGCCGTTAAAGGGGTACAACACCCCTGCCGCTACGGGAATCAGGGCCGTGTTGTAGGCAAAAGCCCAGAACAGGTTCTGGCGAATATTACGCAAGGTCGCACGCGACACCCCTATGGCATCGGGCACACCCAGCAAATCGCCGGACATCAACACGACGTCGGCAGCTTCCATGGCCACATCGGTACCCGTACCGATGGCAATGCCCACGTCGGCTTCGGCCAAGGCCGGTGCATCGTTGATACCGTCACCCACATAGGCAATCAGCCCGTGGGTGTCACGCAATTTACGTACCGCTTCGACTTTGCCGTCGGGCAGCACTTCAGCCACCACTTCGTCTATGCCCAGTTTGCGCGCAATCGCTTCGCCGGTACGACGGTTGTCCCCCGTGATCATGACCACTTTGAAGCCCTGTTGGTGCAGGCTGTCTATGGCTTGACGCGTAGTCGGCTTAAGCGGGTCGGCCACCGCGATCATGGCTGCCAGTCGGCCATCCAGGGCGGCAAACAAAGGGGTTTTGCCCTCGTCGCCCAGTCGTGCCACTTCCGCCTCGAACACCGAGACATCCAAACCCAGCTTACGCATATAGCGGTCGGCGCCAACCTTGACGTCCACGCCGTCTACCTGGCCGGTTACGCCAAAACCCGTGACTGACTGAAAGGCTTGGGCGGGCGTCGCCTCGCGACCGTTCGCCTCTTGTGAGGCCCGCACGATAGCCTGGGCAATAGGATGCTCGGAATGCGCCTCGACCCCGGCGACAGCCGCCAATACCTGGAAACGCTCGAACCCTGCCGCCAGGATCAGATCGGTCAGTTCAGGCCGGCCTTTGGTGAGCGTGCCGGTTTTATCCACCGCCACGACGCGGGCATCGGCCAAGCGCTGCAGGCTTTCACCCTTACGGAAAAAAATGCCCATCTGCGCCGCGCGGCCTGTGCCCACCATGATGGAGGTGGGCGTGGCCAAGCCCATGGCGCATGGGCAGGCAATAATCAACACCGCCACGGCATTCACCAAGGCGAATGTCAGTGCAGGCTCGGGGCCCCATAACAACCAGACCCCGCAAGTGATCACAGCAGCCAGCATGACGGCGGGCACGAACCATAAGGTGATCTTATCCACCAGTGCTTGTATGGGCAGCTTGGAGGTCTGGGCGCGCTCGACCATTTGAATGATCTGCGCCAACACGGTTTCTTCACCCACGCTTTGGGCCTGCATCATCAGCGCACCCGTTTGATTCAAGGTGCCGCCCACCAGTTCGGCACCCTCTTGCTTTTGCACGGGCACAGGCTCGCCGCTGATCATGGATTCATCCACGAAGCTGTCGCCACTGATCACCAAGCCATCTACGGGTATGCTTTCGCCCGGACGCACCTGCAAGATGTCGCCGGTTTTGACCTCTTCGATAGGAATATCGCTGATGGCCCCATCACGCTGCACATGGGCGGTACGGGGCTGCAGCGTGATCAGACGGCGGATGGCGTCTGAGGTACGGCCTCTGGCCCGGGACTCCAGAAAGCGCCCCAGCAGGATCAGCGTGCAGATGACAGCCGCCGCTTCGTAATACACATGCACCGTGCCCGGCGGCAACCATGTCGGCGCAAAAGTGGCTACCAGCGAGTACAGATAGGCTGCGCCCGCGCCAACTGCCACCAAAGAATTCATATCCGGCGCCCCGCGCAACAAGGCTGGAATACCCAAAGTAAAAAAGCGCCGCCCCGGGCCCACCAGTACCAGCGTGGTCAAGACAAACTGAATCAGCCAGCTGGTTTGCATGCCGATATTGGCCATCACCCAATGGTGCATGGCCGGAATCATATGGCTGCCCATTTCGAGTATGAATACCGGCAAGGCCAGTATCAGTGAAATGATCAGCGACTGTTGCAACTGGGCCTGCTCGGCTTGTTGCTGCTTGGCCAAGCGGTCTTGCGCCTCGCGCTCGTCCAGTATGGCTTCGTAACCGACCTTCTTGACAGCTGCCAAGGCCGCAGCGGCGTCTGCGGTTCCTTCGAAACGCACATCGACTTTGCCCGTGGCAAGATTGACGTTGGCCTGGGCAACCCCCGGCAACCCGACCAAGGCCCGCTCTACTCTACCCACGCACGAGGCACAACTCATGCCCGATACCAGCAGGCTGACGTGCGATGCTTCGCTCTGTGAATTGGGGCTAAGGGTAGAATGCATGAAAATCTCCTGCCGTATACACGGCAACCAACAAGCGCTAATAAGATATCTTAAAGCTTCCCGACATGGCAAAGACGAACTCCACCCCTGGCATCATCGGTAGCAACTACCTTTTACCCCACGTAGACCGGGGCAACATCGCCCAGTGGCCAAGCTCGACAGAGCTTTTCTACAAGAACAAGCGTGATTACGAAGAACAGCTGGCCGCCTATGGCGAACGTCTAAGCAATCGCCAGGAAATGCTGTTTGCCGGCAGCCAACAGGCATTGCTACTGGTGTTTCAGGCCATGGATGCCGCGGGCAAGGATAGCACCATCAAAGCCACGTTAACGGGCATCAACCCGCAAGGTTGCGACGTGACCTCATTTCGAGCGCCCAGTGAGCGCGACCTGAGCCACGATTTCCTCTGGAAAGCGCAGCGGCACCTGCCCAGCCGCGGCATGATGGCCGTCTTTAATCGCTCTTACTACGAAGACGTGCTGGTGGTGCGCGTACACCCCGAGTTCTTGGAAGGCGCGGGCATGGGGCACCGCATGAACGATCTGAGCGCGCTGTGGCGCGAGCGTTATGCTTCTATTGTCGATTTCGAAGGCCACTTAACACGCAACAACACGCGCGTGGTGAAGTTCTTCCTGAATGTGTCGCCCGAAGAGCAGCGCAAACGCCTGATCGCCCGCCTGGACGACCCCACCAAACACTGGAAATTCGACCCTTCAGATGTGGCCGAGCGCGGGCACTGGGACGACTACATGCAGGCCTACCAAGATTGTCTGGGCGCCACGCACACCGAAAACTCGCCGTGGTACGTGATTCCCGCTGATGACAAAGAAAACATGCGCCTTATCGTCGCCCAGATTCTGCAGGAAACCCTGGACAGCATGAGCCTAAACTACCCCAAGCCGGCCCTGGATTTCGAAGTGCAGTCTCAGGTTTGGCGCAAGGCGCTGGGAGACAAGCCCAAGGACAAGGAAAAAGGCAAGAACGGCAAAAACGGCAAGAATACCGACTGAGCCGCGCCGTGCCTGCGTTTTAAAGGATGTCGTTCACCACGTCTATCGGACGGCACAGCCGCGTGCCTTTAGGTGTGGTGACAAAAGGCCGATTCAGCAAAATGGGGTGGGCCGCTATGGCTTGCAGCAACTGCTCATCGCTTAGCGTCTCGTCGCCAAGCTTAAGCTCGGTGTAGATCGCCTCTTTTGCACGCATGGCCTCACGTACTGTCAGGCCGGCCGAGCCTATCAGGCTTTCAAGCGCTTGCTCGTTCAGCGGTGTTTTCAGATATTCGACAATATTCGGTTCGACACCGCTGTCGCGAATCATCTGCAAGGTGTTACGCGAAGTGCTGCAGCGGGGGTTGTGATAAATCGTGATCATGGCAAGGCCCGTTTGAACAAACTGCTCCGCATTCTACGGTAAAGATGCGGGGTTTGCCCTGCCCTAGCCGCGCTGCTACAGTACAGTCTTGGTAAGCCTGCCTTTCGGCCAACTCTTTACAAGGGCTGTGTTCCAGATGTCCGACTTCCATTCTTTGCAGGCACGCGCCATTACCGGCGAATCTGTAGATTTCTCTTCTTTCCGCAATCAGGTCGCGTTGGTCGTCAATGTGGCCTCTAAATGCGGCTTCACTTCCCAGTACGAAGGCCTGGAAGCGCTCTACCAAGAGTACAAAGACCAAGGTTTTGTCATATTGGGTTTTCCTTGCAACCAGTTTGGTCACCAAGAACCCGGCAATGCCGTAGAGATCCTGGCCTTTTGCGCTACCACATACAAGGTGAGCTTCCCCTTGTTCGAAAAAATCGACGTTAACGGCCCCAAGACCCATCCCGTCTATGCCTGGCTCAAAGAACAAAAGCCCGGCATTCTAGACACCGAAGCCATCAAGTGGAATTTCACCAAGTTTCTGATAGGCCGTGATGGCCAGGTGATAGACCGCTTTGCCCCTACCACTACGCCCGACGCCCTGCGCAAGCCCATTCTGGCCGCTTTGCAAGCGAGCGCCTGACGCTTACTTTTGCCAACCGACACCATGATAGATCTTTACTATTGGACGACACCCAACGGCCATAAGGTTACGATGTTTCTTGAGGAAACCGGCTTGCCCTACAAGCTGATCCCCGTCAATATCGCCAAAGGCCAGCAGTTCGAACCCGATTTTCTCAAGATTGCGCCTAATAACCGGATTCCGGCCATGGTCGACCACCAAGCCGCCGAAGGCGAAGGCCCGTTGGCCCTGTTTGAGTCGGGCGCCATTCTTTTGTATTTAGCCGAAAAAACCGGCCAGTTTTTACCGCAGGGCCTTCGTGAACGCCACGAAACTCTGCAATGGCTGTTCTGGCAAATGGGTGGGCTTGGGCCCATGGCGGGCCAAAATCATCATTTTGCTACCTATGCCACCGAAAAACTGCCCTACGCCATCCAACGCTATGTGGGGGAAACCGGTCGTTTATACGGCGTGCTGAACAAGCAGCTAGCCGATCGTGAGTTCGTGGCTGGCGAGCACTACTCCATTGCCGACATGGCTTCCTACCCTTGGATAGTGCCGCACGAGCGCCAGCAGCAGAATCTAGACGACTTCCCCCATTTGAAGCGCTGGTTTCAAGCCATAGCCCAGCGCCCGGCCACCCAACGCGCCTATGCGCGCGCCCAAGAAATCAATACGCAACCCACTGTGCATGACGAAGAAGCCCGCAAGATACTGTTCGGGCAAAATGCCGCGACCGTACGCTAAAGCACCAAAGCACCATGACACTCTCATTTCATTACGCTTTACGTCCGCTAGGCGGGCTTATGCTTGCTACGCTGCTGGCTGCGTGCGCCAGCGGGCCTAAAGATCATGTTTCCCTGATCCCCGCCGGACAAATTGCCCAAGAAAGCAGTAAAGACGGTGTTTTCACACAACCCCGAAAATGGGAGCGCAAGGCGCCGGGCTGCGAAGGGCAATGCCCCACCATCACGCTGGATTCCTTGGTGTTTCCGGGCAACCCCAAGTTGACCCAGTGGGTAGACGAGGGTCTGGCGCAGATGACGACGCTTTGGCAAGACCCGCCGCCCGATTACACCAACCTTGCGGGGTTCGAGGCTTATTTCTGGCGTACGGCTGCGCCTAAAGATTCTGCCGTGCTGGCTGCCAAGGCGCGCTATCGCAGCCAAGGCCTGACGGTTATCGAGCTGAACACCTGGCAATACATTACCGGAGCCGCCCACGGTATTCCGGCCACACGCTTCATCAATTGGGATAATCGCACTGATCAACTGATTACCCTGAAAGACATCTTGCTGCCGGGTCAAGCCGGCGCTTATGAAGCAGCCCTAAGGCAGGCGCACGCGGCGTGGCAAAGCCAGCAGCCAGACGCCCAACTGGATATGCAACAGTTCAAACGCCTGTGGCCGTTTCAGCTGACCGACAATTTTGCGCTCACCGACACCGGCCTGGTTGTTAAATACGATGCTTATGCCATTGCGCCCTATTCTTCGGGCCAGCCCGAGCTGCTGATTCCCTACAGCGCCTTGCAAGGCGTGCTTAAGCCCGAATACCTGCCCCAGTAGTATTGTGGGGCATGCTTCGCGGCAAGCGCTGAAGACGGCGACGCTCTACCAGGTGTCGCCGTCTTCGCGTTCGAAGCGTTGAAGGTCAAAGTAAGAGGAATTGCCTTGAGGCGGCTCGCCTTCGGTTTGGGCTGGCTTGGACTCGGCGGGGTTGGGCTGCGCCGGCACAGGGGCTGCCACGGCCTGGGCAGGCGTGGTTGCAGGAAGCGCTGATTCGCCTTCGACTTGCCTGCGCAAGGCCGCACGTTTGTCTAATTCTCGTTTGGTAAGGTCTTGCAGCTTGGCAGCCAAAGCATCGTGCTTGCGCACCTTGGCCCAATCCACCGCCGAACGGCTTTCCAGATTGCGCGCAGTAATGTCGGCACCCGCCGCCAACAGTACGCGGATGGCTTCTTCACTGCCCCCGTAAGCCGCCATCATGAGGGGTGTCGTGCCGTCGGGCCCGGGCGCATTGACGATGGCCTGATGTTTAAGCAACATTCTCATCGTGTCAATTTGCCCGGTAGAAGCCGCGTAATGCAAAGGCGTCCAACCCAGACGATTCACTTGCGCACCCTTGGCAATCAGCTGCGCAGCCCGCTGCGTTTGGCCTACCACCGCCACATACATCAGTGGGGTTTCGTCTATTTTATTGGTCACATTGACATCGATTTTGCGATGGGCCAGCAACAGATCAAAACTTTTCCAGGAGTCTTCCCGTACGGCTTGCATGATGGCCGGCATGCCTTCGGCCGTGACGGCATTAGGGTCTACGCCGCGCCGCAGGCCTTCCCGCACGTCAGAGGCGTGGTCATTCGTCAAGGCAATCCACCAATCTTTTGGGGCAGAGGCTGCACCCATCAAACTAAGACTGAGGCCTAGCAGCAAAAGCCAGGTCGCGAAGCGGCGAAAACCTATAGAATTTTGCATATTTTCAATATAATCAAATGGTTATATACCAAACCTATAATTCACTCTAAATAATCTACATTAAGTTTAAAAAAAATTATTCAATTTAAATCATGAGCTTAATGAATAATATCAATGTAAATTATAAGAAGTGTTTCACTGGCCTTAAGGCTTGGCTTTGGCGAATAGTTTAAAGAAATTCGCGCGAGTGGCCGCCGCAATTTCCTCTACCTTAAGCCCTTTCAAGTCGGCAATATGTTGAGCCGTATAAGACACCAACGAGGGGTCGTTCAATTTACCGCGAAAAGGTACGGGCGCCAGAAAAGGGGCGTCCGTTTCTATCAGCAGGCGCTCCAAGGGCATGCGCTGCGCGACGTCGTGCACCACCTTGGCGCTTTTGAAGGTCACGATGCCAGACAATGAAATATAAAAATTCATGTCCATGGCAGCTTGGGCGACGTCCCAATCCTCGGTAAAACAGTGCATCACCCCGCCACACTCGTCAGCGCCCTCTTCGCGCATGATGCGCAGCGTGTCTTCGCTGGCCGCACGGGTATGAATAATCAAGGGTAGCCCGGCTTGGCGAGCCGCACGAATGTGCACGCGAAAACGTTCGCGCTGCCACTCCAAGGGTTCTGTCAAACGGTAGTAATCCAGGCCGGTTTCACCTATGGCAATCACTTTGGGGTGCTGCGCACGCGACACCAAGTCTTCTACCGTAGGTTCTTGTACGTCTTCGTAATCGGGGTGCACCCCCACGGAAGCAAACAAATGTTCCTGAGTCTCGACCAGTTGCAGCAAAGCCGGCCAGGCAGGCAGATTGACGCTGACTACCAGCGCATGGGTGACGCGTTGGCTTTCCATGCGCGCCAGCACCTCGGGTAGTTGGCTGGACAAATCGGCAAAGTCGAGATGGCAATGAGAGTCTATAAACATGGGTGTTTCCAGAATTCGATACTGTCTGTGGCCTTAGCCCAAGGCCAATACTTAAACCGCAACCGTGCCGCGACAGGCTTGGCCCAGCCTATGCAGGGTTTTGTAGGCAAACAAGCGCGCATTAAGCGGGTGGCCGGCCAAGCGGCTTTGGCTGTTCAACCACTTGGCCGCATCAGCGGCGATACGGGCATCGGTGCGCCCTGCCAGCGCGGTCGTCACTTCGCCCAGGCTGGGAAAATACCGCACGGGCAAATTCAAAGTGGCAAACTGCAAATCAACGATAAAACGTTGCAAGGTGTCTAGCCAGATTTGTGTGGCTTGAGCCTCTAGCAACTGGGCCAGTTGCATATAGTCGGGTTCGTCCTCGGCATTGACTGCGTTTGCCCATTGTCGTAGCCAGGCCGGACACACATCATCCGATTCCTGCGAAAAAGCCAAGGCGTGCAAGGGCGCACCTCCGCGGGCGTCCAGCCAAGCTTCCGGCTGGGCGACCTGCCTGTCTTGCAGCCACTTCAAGGCTGATGTGCGATCGGGCACAGGCAAAGGCAGGCGGCGGCAGCGCGACACCAAAGTAGGCAGCAGCTTATCTGGCGCATCGGCCACGACAAGAAACAAGGTGTGCTCGGGGGGCTCTTCCAAGACCTTCAGCAAAGCGTTGGCCGAGATCATGTTCAGGGCCTCTGCTGGATACAGCACCGCCACTCGCCAGCCACCCCGGTGGGTAGCCGTGTTGAACCAGTCGTGTAAAGCACGCAGCTGTTCTACGCGTATATCTTTCGAGGCCGATTTACTGCGCGTGCTCTCCTGGCTGTCTTCAGCCGGTGTTTCGCCCTCTTGCTGTGCCACAGCGTCTGGCCTTATCAAGCGCAGATCGGGATGACTGCCTTTGGCGACCCAATGGCAAGCGGCACAGGCGCCGCAGGCCAAGCCCGCTTGAGGGGCTTCGCACAGCAAAGCGGCGGCAGCGGCCTTGGCAAATTCGCGCTTGCCTATGCCTGACATGCCGTGAATCAACCAAGCGTGTGAAAAGCGATTGCGGTCGCCCAGCCAAGCTTGGGCCAGGTCACGTTGCCAAGGCAGAAATTCGGGCATGCCGGCCAAGCTCATGGGCGATGCCCCTGCTGGCGCTGACGCCATTGACTCAGTAGCTCATCGGCCTGCGCCAGCAATTCGCTGCGCACGGCCTGAATCGACTGGGTGCCATCTAGCACCCTTAGGCGCTGAGGGTCGCCGGCGACCCGCTCATGGTAGGCCTGACGTGTTCTTTGAAAGAAATCGGCTTGTTCGCGCTCGAAGCGGTCCAGCGTCCGACTTTGCGCCAGGCGTTCGCGCGCCACCTCCAGGGGCACATCGAATATCCAGGTGCGATCGGGTTGCAGCTGGGGGTGTACCCAGTGCTCAAGCGCGGCCACGCGAGCACCGCCCAGTTGGCGCCCGCCGCCTTGATAGGCGTAGGTGGCATCGGTGAAGCGATCACACACGACCCAACTGCCGGCCCGCAAAGCGGGAAGTATCAATTGCTGTAAATGCTCGCAGCGCGCGGCAAACATCAGCAAGGTCTCTGTTTCCAGATGCATGGGCTCGGTCAGCAATAATTCGCGCAGTTTTTCGCCCAAGGGCGTGCCGCCCGGTTCACGCGTACTGACAACGTCCAAGCCTTGGGCGTGAAGATGGTCGACCAGCGCCTGTACGTGGGTGCTTTTCCCCGCGCCGTCCAAACCTTCCATGGTGATGAAACATCCGCGCGTGACGGCATCAAGTTGCATCATTGCCCTCTATTCAATATGTAGCGCGACACGGCGCGGTTGTGAGCCTGCAGGTTCTCGGAGAACTCGCTGGTGCCATCGCCTCGCGAAACAAAATACAAGTAGCGATGCGCTTCGGGGTGCAGCGTCGCCTGCAAGGCGGCCTTGCCGCTATTGGCGATAGGCGTTGGCGGTAGCCCGGCACGGGTGTAAGTATTCCACGGCGTGTCGGTGGTCAGGTCGCGTTTGCGTATACGCCCCTGGTAGGCCTCCCCCATACCGTAAATGACGGTGGGGTCGGTTTGCAAGAGCATGCCTCGCTTCAGGCGGTTGATGAACACGCCGGCCACCCGCTCACGGTCGGCGTCATGGCCGGTTTCTTTCTCGACGATGGAAGCCAGAATCATGGCTTCATAGGGGCTCTTGAGCGGCAAGTCGGGCTGGCGCTGTTCCCACATGGAATTCAACAAGGTTTGCTGCGCATGGTGAGCGCGGCGCAAAATATCGAAATCGGTAGTGCCCGGCGCAAAGACGTAGGTGTCGGGGTAAAACCACCCTTCCAGGCTGTCTTCGACGATACCCAAACGCTGACGCAAGGCTGCATCGTCTACGTCTTCCAGGGTTTGGCGCACGTCGGGATGTGCTCGCAGCGCCTCGCGTATGCGTTGATACGTCCAGCCTTCGACCAAGGTCAGGCGTCGCTGGGTGACGTCGCCACTGGCCATGCGTTCCAGCATGCGCCACAAAGAGTCACCTTGTACAACCTCGTAGCCCCCTGCCTTAAGCTGAGTGTCGAGCTTGCTGAGCCTGGCCACATAAACAAAGGCGTCTTCGTTAAGATCTATGCCGGCTTGGCGCATGGTGCGCGCCACTTGTCGCGGCGAACTACCGGGTTCGATCAGATAGTCGATACGTTCGGCCTGAAGCGCCACCGGTTGCTCGGTTACCCAATACCAGGCACCCGCTGAAACCGCTACCACAAGCACGATCAGGGCGGTCAAGCCCCACAGAAGAAAAGACAGGAATTTTTTCATGTAAGCCGCATATGCTGGGTGGCCAACAGTGTAGCGCAGGCCAGGCGCCTGTTCCGGGCTTTAAACCCGGCGTGACCGGTGCCGCCCGATGTCAACGCACTTAGGCTATCTCCCTGGCGCAAGGCGGGAATAGCCCCCTTATCACGGTCGCTGCCGTTATCATTGAGAGTGTTCATTGTAGTCTTGCGGCCTTCGTTAAAACGCAGGCCGCCTTATGTTTCAGGCTTAGGATCAACATGTTTACCCCAGCATTGCACGCACCCCTGGAAGAACTTGCTCTTATCGAGTTCACCGGCGCCGACGCCCTGAGTTTTTTACAGGGCCAACTCACCCAAGATATAGCCGGTTTGCCCTTCAAGCAAGCCAAGCCGGCCGGCTACTGCACAGCTAAAGGCAGGCTCTTGGCCACCATGGTTGTGTGGCGCAGCGAACGCCAAGCCGACACCTGCCGGGCTTTGGTGCGCGCCGACTTAGCCGATGCTCTGGTGAAGCGCCTAAGCATGTTTGTACTGCGCGCCAAAGTCCGCGTGCAACGTATGCCAAACCCGGTGTGGGGCCTAGGCCTGCCCGCTGCTCACGAAGCCGCGGCAAGCGAGGCTTGGGCCGTCAACGAAACCGAAGCCGGCGACTGGATACGTGCGCCCCAGGCTCCTGGCGGCGATACCGCCATTGCGCGTTGCTGGTTTATCGGTGATGTCTCCAAAATTGAGGCCGGCGATCTCAACACAGAATGGGCCGCCTACTGGCGTGCTCAAGACATCTGCGCCGGACTGCCTTGGGTACAAGCAGCCACCCAAGAGATGTTCATCCCCCAAACCCTGAATCTCGAATTGATAGACGGTGTCAGCTTCACCAAAGGCTGCTACCCCGGCCAAGAGGTTGTAGCACGCAGCCACTATCGAGGCACTATCAAGCGTCGTATGGCGGCGGGGATTTGCTCACTGCCATCCGCAGCCAGTGCGGAAAACAGCTCAGATTACGCAGCCGGTACCGATGTTTTCGATGCCCAGCATCCCGATGCCCCGTGGGGCCGCGTCGTCAATCTGCAAAAGGTAGGCGATCAAGCCTGGCTCTTGTTTGAAGCGCAACTGGCCGATCTGGAACAAGCTCAGCTGCACCTGGGTAGCGCTCAGGGGCCGGCCATTCAGCTGATCCAACTGCCCTATTCCATCGCTGCCAATTAAAGCAAACGCATCCGTCTGCGCTTTTTTAACGGCCCCAAAAAGTTGAACCCTGTTCAAGCTTTGCGGGGCCTGTTGCATTTAAAGCGCCGCTTTATAGTTGCTGATCTCGCGCAGGTCTGCCAGTGGGTGCGCTTCAGTGTCGGGCCAAGACGGTTCAAACATATGGCGCGCCCAATCGGCACTGGCACGGGCAATGCTTTGGGGTTGCCAGCGAGGCTTGCCGTCTTTGTCTACCAGCAAGGCGCGCACGCCTTCCATAAAATCACCCATGCCTATGCATTGCAAAGCCACGGTGTATTCCATCTGAAAAACGCTGGCCAACGATAGGCCTTTGGCGGCCCGTTGCAAGGTAAACGCCAGCCTGGCCGAGCCCGGCGAACCACGCGTGAAGGTATCTGCCGCCTTGGCCAAGAACGGATCGGGATGATTTTGCCACGAAGCAATGGCAGCGCAGATGGCGTCAAAATCGGGGCCATCACATTGCTCGCCCAGAAAAGCATGATGACGCTGCATAGGGCCAATGCCCAAGGCGTCTCGTCGACTGCCCCGCAGAATTTGATGCAAGCGCACGTCGTTTTCTTCGCGCGCGTCTGTCCAAGAGCTGCTTTGCAAAGCGTTTAGCAGTTCGGGCCAGGCCTGCGAGGGCAGATAGTAATCCGCCAACCCAAGGTAACGGCAGTCCGGTGCCCCCAACTGGGCACCGGTCAGGGCCAGAAACATACCTAAGCCCGCAGGCAAACGCTCAAGCATCCAGCTGCCCCCGACATCGGGGAACATGCCTATCTTGATTTCCGGCATGGCAAAACGCGTGGTTTCGGTCACGATGCGATGACTGGCGCCCAGCATCAAACCTACGCCACCGCCCATGACGATGCCGCTGGCCCAACAAAGCACAGGCTTGGCATAGGTATGGATGCTGTAGTCCAGCCGGTACTCGACGGCAAAGAACTCGCGCGCATAAACGTTGTCCCAAGGGCGCCCACTGATATTTTGCTGTACCGACCGATAGAGACTGTGCAGATCGCCGCCGGCGCAAAACGCTTTACCGCCCTCGCCGCGCAACACCACTAATGCAATCGAATCATCAAGCTCCCAGCGGCGCAGCTGCTCGGTCAGCAGATGGCACATTTCCAGCGATAAGCCGTTAAGCAACTTGGGGCGGTTCAGCGTCGCAATAGCAATTTTCTTGCGCGCGTGGGTGGGGAGTTCTTCAAAGACAACTGAGGCGTTCATGAGGAGAAATCAGGGCCTTGCCCGCTTTACATTGCGGACGGTGGCGGCCTGGCGTTGAGCCAGCCTGTGGGCCGCGCGACGGCGGCGGGATTCTTTGGGGTCGAAACGCAGCGGACGGTAAAGTTCGATGCGATCGCCATCGGATAAAGTTTCGTCGGCCTGAACCGGCCTTCCGAAGATACCTAGCGCCAAGGCTTGACCGGCAAGCTCGGGAAAAACCTGGAATACCCCGCTGGCCTGCAGCGCCTGTTGAACGGTGGCACCCGGGTTCAGCTTTACGTTTTGACGCCAGATACGGTCTGGCCATGCCCTGATGACTTCTACGTGCAGGCCAGCCTGCACCCAAGCAGATACCGACATACTAGCCACCGTAGCACGTTTGGGCGCGCTGGGTGAAAGAGTCAATGAAACTGCTGGCGATGCGGTTGAAGACGGGTCCCACTACCATTTCCAGAGCACGGTTCGAAAAGGCGTACTCCATAGTGTATATGACTTTACAGGCGTCGGGCGCCAGCGCCTTGAACTCCCAAACACCGCTCAGTTGCGAGAACGGGCCGTCTACCAGCTCGATGGAGATGCGATCGGGATACTGGTGCACATTGCGCGTGGTGAAGGTTTGACGTACGCCCGCAAACACAATGGTGACGGAAGCCTGCATGCCGTGTTCGTCGCGGCTGTGCACTTGCGCACCACCACACCAAGGCATGAATTCAGGATAGCTGCCCACGTCGGCCACAAGGTCGAACATCTGCGCGTTGCTGTACGGAACGAGAACGGAGCGTTGAATGGTATGCATCGACTGCCATAAATGGATAGAATGATGTGATTTTACCTTCCTGGCACAAATGAGCATCGTAGACAATCGCAGAGCCACTCATGACTACTTCATAGAAGACCGCTATGAGGCCGGAGTTGTGCTCGAAGGCTGGGAAGTCAAGGCCATACGCGCCGGGCACGTACAGATTAAAGAAAGTTACATCATTGTGCGTGATGGCGCCATCTGGGTAGTGGGTATGCACATCAGCCCCCTGCCCACGGCCTCTACCCATATATCGCCCGAATCCACGCGCACCCGCAAGCTGTTGCTGCACAAAGAAGAAATCAACAAGCTTATCGGTAAGGTCGAGCAACGCGGCTACACCCTGGTGCCGTTGAATCTGCATTACAAAAATGGCCGCATCAAAATGGATTTCGGCCTGGGACGCGGTAAAAAACTGCACGACAAACGCGACACTTCGCGCGACAAAGACTGGCAGCGCGAAAAAGAGCGCTTGCTCAAACACGACACCCGCAACCGCAAAGACTAAGCTCACGCGGTTTGCATCGCCCTTTTCCGCCTGGCTTGTTCACGGGCTGGGCATGCCTTGCGCAAGGAGCCTCCGATGTCTGTTTCACCGCTTATCTCCGCTGAACAATTACAAGACTTGTTGCGCCAGCCTTCTCTACATGTGCTGCTCATCGACTGTCGCTATGTCTTAACCGATCCGGCTGCCGGCGCTCAGGCCTACGCCCAAGGGCATATTCTTGGTGCGGTGTATGCTGACCTTGGCGAGATATTGAGCGGACCGGCGAATCAGACAGGTTTGGGAGGGCGACATCCTCTGCCTGACCCTCAGCGCTTCGCCAAAGACATGGCCGCTTTGGGAGTATCCCAATCTACTTTGGTCGTCGCTTACGACACCGGCGAATCAGTTTTCGCGTCGCGTCTGTGGTGGTTGATGCGCTGGATAGGCCATGAAGCCGTGTGCGTGCTCGACGGCGGTTTGCAGGCTTGGTTGAAGGCAGGTGGCGAACTCTCAAGCCAAACGCCCCAGCCTACCCCTGGCGCTCTGTCTGTACACCAACCCAGCCGACCTACAGTGGGCTTTGAGCAAGTTTTGGGTAACGTTTCTGACAGCAAACTGCAAGTGCTAGACGCACGCAGCCCCGATAGGTTTCGAGGCGAGAACGAGACCATGGACCCGGTGGGTGGGCATATCCCTGGCGCGCTTAATCGGCACTATAAAGATAACCTGGACGCAGACGGTCGCTTCAAGACCCCATCCCAATTGCGAGCCGAGTTCCAAGCGCTGCTAGGCGATAGGCCAGCCCATCAGCTGGTGCACCAATGTGGCTCGGGCGTCAGCGCTTGCCATAACCTCTTAGCCATGGAAGTCGCCGGCTTGTACGGCAGCGCACTCTATCCTGGGTCGTGGAGCGAATGGTGCAGACAGCCCGGTGCGCCTATTGAGGGATCTTGAGTAGGTGCTGTAGGTGTTGAGTGTTTATGTGTATGAGGCTGGCTTGAGCTGACAAAAGTTGTTGGGCGGGGAACGGCCAGAAGCGGCCATTGGATAGGCTGATCTAAAGCCACCAAGGCGAAGTGCTCGGAGCATGCTGGATGCATGCAGCAGCGGTCTCCATTCGCGAGATCTGAATTTAGTTTATCCGTGCAGTGATGAACGCACCCAAATAAAGCGGACACACAAATTCATTACCGATGTTGCACTGTAGCCAAAGTATTCCCCTTTGAACCTCAAATACGTTCGGATGCAAAGTGTTAGGAGGAGCGTTTTGATCACCGAAAAAAGGAAGCTGCGTGTCTATCTCGATAGTGCGGATTATTCGAACCTATCCAACCCACGCAGCCCTCCACATATACATGACAAGCGGAGGGCGCTACAAACCCTTTCAGACGACGGGCATGTAGAGTTTTGGTACTCAGGCGCGCACCTTAGTGAGATGGCACCGTTAGAATGGGAGCACTCCACGATGGCGGAAGAACGTGCTGCTTGTCTCTCCGATCTATGCGGACGCCACGCTCTCATTTCTATCGACAAGTTGCTCAGACATGAATACGGATGTCTAGCCAAAGAGCATCACACAATCGATCCAATTCTCTCGTACGTTGGAGATTGGTTCCCTGAACTCGGTGATCTCATGCCGTCGAACCCATGGGCAGAGGCTGTTCAGCATGCCACGGACGTGATGAAAGGGCACGGACTGAATAGACTGGCCCTTTATACGCGCAGCAATGACTTTGAAGAGATAAGTGGCTTGCTGATGCGCGACTTGCGCTCGGGCAGGCAAGAAAGCGGGTTCTGCGCCCTCTTTGCCCTCTTCCACCCATGGCGTATGGGCACAATCGCCCAAGGCGTAAACATGGGCATCCTCGGTGCGCAGCTTGTCATCCACTTCTAGTTGATTCAGCCGATTCACGGCCAGGCCTAACTGCGCAAGAAACTTGGGTGCTTCGATACCCGCTGCCCAAACGCATAGCTGCGCGGGGTAAAAAAGGTCTTGGGTGTCATACAAGCCTTCAGATGTCACGCGAGCGACTCGCACCGAGGTTTCCACCCTTACCCCACGCTCTTGCAAAAGCTCACGCGCCGTTTGGGAAAGCTTCTCAGGCAAAGCCGGTAGCAGCCTAGGGCCGCCTTCCAGCAGCGTCACCAAAACATCCTCCAACGGCTTGATGTTTTCTAAGCCGTAGAAAGACATGCCTAGACGCGCTTCCAGCAGTTCAGCCGCCAACTCGACACCGGTGGCACCGCCGCCAACGATGGCAATGTTCAGCTTGGCTTTGGGCTGTTGGGGCTTGAGCTCGTTAAGCAGAACCAGCTCGCGCATCAGCTGCAGACGGAAGTTCTCGGCCTGAGCCGTTGAGTCTAGCGCTATGGCTTGCTGTGCTGCCCCTGGCGTATTGAAGAAATTAGATTTGCTGCCTACTTCAACAACCAAGGTGTCGTAGGGCACCGTGCGAGACGGAACGATTTCCTGGCCCTAGGCATCAAGAATGGGATTGAGGTGGATGGTTCGCTCGTTCCTGTCTATATGTACGACTTCGCCCAGCATAAAGCTGAAACGCCTGTCGCGAGCGAGCAAAAAGTAAGAAAGCCCCTCGCGGTGAATATCCAGGGTGCCAGCGGCTACCTCGTGCAAGGACGGTTTCCAGATGTGCTCGGCATTGCGGTCTATCAGCAACACGTGTTCTGGGCCAAACTGCCGGCCTAGCTTGGCTGCCAGTTCTAAACCCCCCGCACCGCCGCCCAAAATAACAACGCGGTGAACCGTTGATGTCTGCTTATCCTGAGCTTGCATCGTGCCGTCCTGATTGGGGAAAACCATTATTCATGATAAACCATGGCGACGGAAAATGCGTTCCCAGCCCAGTTGTCACGAATCCACATATAGGTAGTTCAACTGAATACCAGCGCGCATAAAGATACTATATTTTGATACTATAACCAGGAAATGAATCGCCCTCATCCATCGCCTGACATGGACAAAGGAACGGTGGCTTCTCTCAGAAAATGGCTGGAAGAAAACGGAGTGAAACCATGAAGAACGTGATGACCATTAACGGAATCCAAGCTGTCATCAACTACGACCCCGAGATCGAAATGTTCCGGGGTGAGTTCGTTGGCCTAAATGGCAGCGCCGATTTCTATGCTTCCGACGTAGCCGGCTTGCAGCGCGAGGGGCTGGCCTCGCTCACGGTTTTTCTAGATGAGTGCACTAAGCGCGGTATTGAGCCACGCAAAAAATTCTCTGGCAAGTTCGTCCTGCGTATTTCCCCAGATGTACATGAATCCGCCTCTATCGCAGCGGCTGCTAGCGGAGAAAGCTTGAACCAGTGGGTGTCCCAAGTTATCAAAGAAGCTACTTACGCCTAAGTCAGCGAACTGTGTGCACATGCCCACAACAGATGCGAACTTACGCGACGTTGCGTGCTTACATTCAACCCTCGGCTATGTCAGCCCAGTACAATTCGAAAGGTTTAAACGGGCTTTCCATGGAAGTCAGGCAGCGACCGTAATGCCTGGCGCGTGCTCGCGACGGGCTGGCTGCACCACGATTTCCACATGCTGATCCAGCGACACCAGCGCCTGCATCAAGCGCTCCAGCGAAATGTTCTGGAGCTTGTAGCGGCGAACCTGGGACACCTTGGGCTGGGTCATGCCGGTGATGTGGGCGGCTTCGGTCTGGCTCAGCTCGCGCTGGTCAATTAGCTCGTTGAGTTTGAGCGCGAGCGCGGCCTTCGCCGACAATTCTTCCGCATCGTCGAAGCCGAGATCCAGCAACACGTTGTCGGTGCCTTGAGGGGTATCTTTGCGACTCATCATGTTCTCCTGTTCGCTGCGTAGCGGGCGAGCACTGCCTTCAACCGCTTCTCGATCAACTCCACATCCGGCTGCGGCGTAGCGATGCCGGACTTGGACTTCTTCTGGAACACATGCAGCACATGCACCACGTCCCCGATCTTCACTGTATAAACCGCACGGAAGGTGTCGCCCCGATGGTCTTCCACCAATTCGTACACCCCAGAACCAAGTCCTTTCCAGGGCTTGGCCGAGTCCGGCGTGCCGCCCAACTGGACGACGAACAATGACACGCCCATGTCCTTCTGCACGGAGACGGGAAACTCCTTGAAGTCCTTCTTCGATGAGCCTTCCCAGTACAGGAGCTTGCGTTTCTCTGTCATGATTATATCCGTTCGGGTATAGATGGCAAGCGCCTGAATTGTCGCGACAACGTTGCGACAACTGGACCGGCAGGATCGCCACAAGTTCGGCCGCATCCCGCACGGGCTTGTCTTCGGTATGAACATAATGCATAAACATCGCCACGGTCTTGTGGCCTGTGAACTTCTTGTCCACCTTGATTAGCACGCCAGCGCCCTTGAGCACACGCGTCCAGACCACGCGGCGCTTCTCCAGATCAATCCAATCCCATATGAGTGGGCAGATTTCGGAACGGTGGGCACAAAAAAACCGCGTACAAAGACGCGGCGTATAAGCTTTCAAGTACCGGTTCGGTAAAAACCAAACCGGTACTGGCATAAGGCTTATTTCTTCAGTGCTGCAACACGCTGCCAGGTATCAACGACCGTGTCAGGGTTAAGCGACATGGACAAAATACCTTTGCTGACCAGCCACTCGGCCAGGTCGGGGTGATCGCTGGGGCCTTGGCCGCAAATACCGACGTACTTGCCTGCTTTCAGGCAAGCCTGAATCGCGCGCTCAAGCATGAACTTGACGGCTTCGTCGCGTTCGTCAAAGTCGGCAGCCAGCAGTTCCATACCCGAGTCACGGTCCAGACCCAGCGTCAGCTGTGTCATGTCGTTGGAACCAATGGAGAAACCATCGAAATATTCGAGGAACTGATCGGCCAGAATGGCGTTGGAAGGCACTTCGCACATCATGATCAAGCGCAGGCCGTTATCGCCACGCGCCAAGCCGTGACGTGCCAACAGGTCCACGACGCGGCTGGCTTGAGAAGTGGTGCGCACGAATGGCACCATGATCTCGACGTTGGTCAGGCCCATGGTGTCGCGCACCTTCTTGAGGGCTTCGCATTCCATGCGGAAGCACTCTTCGTATTCGTCGGCGATATAACGCGAAGCGCCGCGGAAACCCAGCATTGGGTTTTCTTCCTCGGGCTCGTAGCGCGAACCACCCACCAGTTTGCGGTACTCGTTCGACTTGAAGTCGGACATGCGAACGATGACGGGCTTGGGATAGAAGGCTGCGGCAATGGTCGCCACGCCTTCGGCCAGTTTTTCGACAAAGAAGGCACGTGGGCTGGCGTAGCCGCGTGCAGCCGATTCCACAGCGTTCTTGAGCTCGGCATCGACGTTGGGATAGTCGAGCACAGCCTTGGGGTGAACGTTGATGTTGTTGTTGATGATGAACTCGAGACGAGCAAGACCCACACCAGCGTTAGGAATCTGCGAGAAGTCGAAGGCCAGCTGGGGATTGCCGACGTTCATCATGATCTTGACGCCGATTTCGGGCATTTCGCCCCAGCGCACTTCTTCGACCTCGGTTTCGATCAGGCCGTCGTAAATGCGGCCTTCGTCGCCTTCGGCGCACGAAACGGTGACTTCTTGGCCGTCTTTCAGCAGATCGGTGGCGTCGCCGCAGCCGACCACAGCGGGGATGCCCAATTCACGCGCAATAATAGCGGCGTGGCAAGTACGACCGCCACGGTTGGTGACGATGGCCGAAGCCAGCTTCATGACGGGTTCCCAGTTGGGGTCGGTCATGTCGGTGACCAGAATATCGCCGGCCTTGACCTGGTCCATTTGAGAAATATCGCCCACCAGTCGCACTTGACCGGAACCGATTTTCTGACCGATAGCACGACCGGTAACCACCACTTCGCCGGTGGCCTTCAGGCGATAGCGCTCTTGCACGTCGCGGTTAACCTGCTGCGACTTAACGGTTTCGGGGCGAGCTTGCAGAATGTACAGCTTGCCGTCTATGCCGTCGCGGCCCCACTCGATGTCCATGGGACGCTGGTAGTGCTTTTCGATGATGACGGCATAGCGTGCCAACTCGATGACTTCTTCGTCGGTGAGCGAGTAGCGATTACGCTCGGAGACGGGAACGTCTACGGTTTGAACGGCATGGCCGGTGCTGCGGGATTCGTCGAACTCCATCTTGATCAGCTTGGAGCCAATGCGGCGGCTGATGATGGGATAGTTGCCGGCGGCCAGCGCGGGCTTGAAAACATAGAATTCGTCAGGGTTGACGGCGCCTTGCACCACGGTTTCGCCCAGGCCATACGACGAAGTGATGAACACCACGTCTTCGAAGCCGGATTCGGTATCGATGGTGAACATGACACCGGCGCTGCCTTTGTCGGAACGCACCATGCGCTGCACACCGGCAGACAGAGCCACGTCGGCGTGGGCAAAGCCTTTATGTACGCGATAAGAGATGGCGCGATCGTTATACAGCGAGGCAAACACCTGGTGCATTTTTTCGAGCACTTCGTCTATGCCCACGACGTTCAGGAAGGTTTCCTGTTGGCCGGCAAACGAAGCGTCGGGCAAGTCTTCGGCGGTAGCTGAAGAACGCACGGCAAAAGAGCCTTTACCGTCGGCGTCGAGCTTGGCGAAGGCCGCACGGATTTGCTGTTCGAGTTCGGCGGGGAAAGGCGTTTCCAGCATCCACTGGCGGATCTGCGAACCGGCCTCGGCCAATGCGCGCACATCGCTAGGGTCCAGGGTAGAGAGACGGTCGGCAATGCGTTTGTCGAGACCGCTGGTACTGAGGAAGATACGGAAGGCCTCGGCCGTGGTGGCAAAACCGCCAGGCACGCGCACACCGGCATCGGAAAGCTGGCTGATCATTTCGCCCAGCGAGGCGTTTTTGCCCCCTACCGAGTCAACGTCCGTCATGCGGAGCTGCTCGAAAGAAATTACGTAAGACATGAAGTCACCCTGAATCAAATAAAAAAGCTTGTTTGTTCAAGGCATAGCCCGCTTAGGGGGAAGAGGTAAAAATTACCCTACAATCTATGCACTGAACGAACCAGCTTTTTGTGACGCTTTTAAGGTGTTGCCTGCGACACTGTCATGCCAGCCCTATTGGGCAAAATCTGGATTGTACCGTTTTTCCTTCACTTTTTCGTTGCTGGATTTTTCATGACTGAATCCCACAGTGCCCGTACCGTATTCATCGTTTCGGATGGCACAGGCATCACTGCAGAAACCTTCAGCCATGCGGTGCTGTCGCAGTTCGAACAGGTCAGCTTCACCCCTGTTCGCATCCCCTTCATAGATGGCGCCGAAAAAGCCGCCGAAGCGGTGCGCCGCATCAATCGCTGCGCCGACGAAGAAAAGCAGCCGCCCTTGGTATTTAGCACGTTGGTCAATCCCGAAGTCGCTTTTGTCGTGCGGCAAGCCAACTGTTCTTTCCTCGACCTATTCGGCACTTTCATTCGGCCCCTGGAAGAAGCCCTGGGCTTGAAATCCAGCCATTCCGTGGGGCGTTCGCATATGGGGGGGCTGGGCGCCCAATATCAAAAACGCATCGAAGCCATCAACTTTACGCTCGCCCACGACGATGGCCAGTACGTGCGCGGCCTGGAACAAGCCGAAGTCATTCTCATAGGGGTCTCGCGCTGCGGCAAAACCCCTACCAGTCTGTATCTGGCCATGCAGTATGCCGTCAAAGCCGCCAACTTCCCCCTGATACCCGAAGACTTCGAACGAGGCACCCTGCCGGCCACGCTGGCCCCTTATCGCAAGAAACTGTTCGGGCTCTCCATAGACCCCAAACGCCTGTCCGAAGTCCGTACTCAGCGTCGTCCCGACAGCAAGTACGCCACTTTAGAACAATGTGTTTACGAAGTCGCCAAGGCCGAACGCATGATGCGCATAGAGGGGGTGCCCTGCCTTTCGACCACGGCACGCTCTATTGAAGAGATTTCCACTAAGGTTCTGGAAGAAATCGGCCTGAACCGCAGCAGTTACTAAGGCGTTAACGTTACGCTTTTGCCAGGGGCGCCCTGTAAAAACCTTCAGGGCGCCTTTTACAAAACTTAACCGTTTTGCCGTTTCTGCTCGAACAGGCAAATGCCCGCCGCAACGGTAACATTCAACGATTCAACCCCTGCCGCTTGGGGAATAAATACACGCCTATCCGCACGGCTGAGCAAATCGGCGTGCACACCCTGCCCTTCATTGCCAAACACCCAGGCGCAAGCGCTGGGCAAAGCCGCATCGTAAAGGCTGGTGGCGTGTTCCAGGCTCGTCGCCAGCAAAGGCACTTGCAGGCGGCTGCACAAGGCTTTCAGGTCTGTTTTTTCGAAAACATGCAAAGCAAAATGGGCACCTTGAGCCGCGCGCAGCACTTTGGGCGACCAAGCATCGGCGCAGCCTTGCGAGGCGTAAACCTCTTGCACGCCAGCCGCCGCAGCCGTGCGCAGCAAAGTGCCCATATTGCCCGGGTCTTGGATTCTGTCCAGCCACAGACTGTTTGAAACCAGGCTCTCGGGCACAACAGGCGCCTGGACACTCACCCGAAAGAACACGCCCTGCGGTGCTTTCACTTGCGCCAAGCTTTTGACCAAGGGCGGTGCAAAGGCCAGCATAGGTACGCCGGCCAAGCCATCACACAAGGCCTGCAGTTCTGGCAGCTGCTCTAAGCGTTCGGCATCAAACACGACCAGCTCAGGCTGGCCTCGATGGCGCAGCCATTCCTGGCATAAATGTATGCCTTCCAGCAGCACCTGCCCGTCATCGCCCTTGCCTTGCGACAAGCGCAGCAGCTCGCGATACGTGGGATTATGAGAAGACTGGATGAGCTTCATGGCGGTAGCGAATCTGTATAAGCCGGGGTGGGCGCAAGCAATTCAGTCGGTGGCGCTGACCAGCAACTGCCTTACCGGCGCAAAACTGCGGCGATGCGCTGGGCATGGGCCATGCTCACGCAGCAAACGTAAATGCAAGGCGGTGCCATAGCCTTTATGCGCATCGAAGGCATACTGCGGATACTGCTCGTGCAAGCTCATGCAGTCGGCATCGCGGGCAGTTTTGGCCAATATGGAAGCTGCCGAGATAGCCTGCACCAGGCTGTCGCCTTTGACTATGGCTTGCCCTGGCCCCGGCAAGCCCTTGGGCAGCCGATTACCGTCTACCAAGTATTGGCTTGCCCGCACCGACAAACCCTCGCAGGCGCGGCGCATCGCCAGCATGGTGGCTTGCAAAATATTCAGGGTGTCGATTTCTTCTACGCTGGCGCTGGCCACACACCATGCCCAAGCCTGATCGCGTATGACATGCGCTAAAGCTTCACGGCGTTCGGCTTTCAAGGTTTTCGAGTCGGCCAGGCCGATAATAGGCCGATCGGGATGCAAGATGACCGCAGCCGCATAAACCGGCCCTGCCAAAGGCCCACGGCCCGCTTCATCCACGCCCGCTATGCAGGCGTCTTCCTGAATACCCAAACCAAACAGATCAGCCTGCATGACGCGCCAGCTTAAGAATGACCTCGGCTGCCAAACCGGGGGTATCACGCAATAAGGAGGCGTGCAATGCAGAAAAGCGTTGGTACAGGTCTTGGGCCAAAGCGGGGTCGGTCAGCGCTGTCCAGGTCGCCTCGGCCAGATTTTCGGGCGTCGCGTCTTCTTGCAAAAGCTCGGGAACGGCAAAATCGTTAAGCAGCACGTTGGGTAAACCCACCCAAGGAAGCAAGGGCTTTTCTTGGCCTGATTTCCATGCCATCAGACGACGCATCAAGGGGCTCAGCACGTACGAGATCACCATGGGTCGCTTGAAAAGTGCGGTTTCCAGGGTGGCAGTACCACTGGCCACCAAAACCGCGTCAGCAGCCTCCATGGCCTGCCAGGCGGCGGGATGCCCTGCTTCGCTATCCTGCTGCTGCAGCATATGCAGGTTTCGTATGGGAGTTTGCGCCAGCAGCTGAGCAAACTGCTCGCGGCGCTGGGCATTGACCATAGGCACCAAAATCTGCAAATCAGGGTCTTGAGCTTGCAGTATCTGCACGGCGCTTAGAAAACGCGGTGCCAACAAGGCTACCTCAGAGCGTCGGCTGCCGGGCAAGACGGCCAGCACGCGTGCACCGGCCGGCAGGCCCAGGCGTGTGCGAGCCCCCTCGCGATCGGGCTGCATGGGAATGTCTTGCGCCAACGGATGGCCGACATAAGTTACCGGTATGCCTTCTTTTTCGTAGATGGCTGTCTCGAAGGGAAACAGCACCAGCATGTGCGAAACCGCTTTGCGTATCGTGTGAATACGTTCGTAGCGCCAGGCCCAAATCGAAGGTCCGACAAAATGCACCGTAGGAACCCCTGCCGCCTTCAACTGCTGCTCTAGGCGCAGGTTGAAGTCGGGAGCATCTATGCCTACAAACACAGAAGGCGGCTGGCGTAGCCAGCGCGACTTTACATCGCCATAGGTACGAAGCAAGCTAGGCAAACGCTTGAGCGCATCGACATAGCCAAACACGGTCAAGGCATGCATGGGGTGCCAGCATTGCAAGCCTTGCTGCTGCATGGCGGGCCCGCCTATGCCTTCGCATTGAACATCGAGCATACCGTCCTGCAGGCCGCGCATAATACGCGAAGCCAGCAAATCACCAGAGGGCTCGCCCGCCACCATACCGATGCGACCGGCATTTGGGCCTAGGGTCATGCGCGCGCAATGCCTCGCGACGAGGCTTCAAGAAAATCAAGCAACACCTGAATGGCGTCGTGGGCGGCTGGGGTCGTTTGCTGCAGGCTGCGCATTTGCTCGGTTGCTTGTTGCGTGGAAAGCTTGCGCCGGTACAGCATTTTGTAGGCTTCTTTAAGCGCCGAGACAACTTCGGGCGTATAGCCACGGCGCCCCAGGCCTTCGGAATTGATACCTACAGGGCGGAAAGGATCGCCCGCCCCTATGACATAGGGTGGAATATCCTGGCGTATGGAACTGGTGCCGCCTATCATCGAATGAGCGCCTATGCGTACGAACTGATGCACAGCCGAGGAGCCGCCGATAATGGCCCAATCATCGATATGTATATGGCCCGCCAGCTGCACATTGTTGGCAATGATGGTGTGGTTGGCTACCTGGCAATCATGGGCGATATGCACATAAGCCATGATCCAGTTGTCGTTGCCCACACGCGTCACACCGACGTCTTGCACCGTACCGGTATTGATGGTGACGTACTCACGCACCATATTGCCGTCGCCAATTTCGAGGCGGGTAGGCTCGCCACCGTATTTTTTGTCTTGGGGCATGCCGCCTACAGAGCAAAAACGGTAAAACTGGTTGTTTTTGCCTATGCGGGTGTGGCCATCGATGACGCAATGAGGGCCGACTACCGTACCGCTCTCGATGGAAACATTAGGCCCCACGAGGCTATAAGGCCCTACCTGAACATCCGACGCAAGCTGCGCGCCGGGCGCAATAATGGCCGTGGGATGTATGCGAGACTCCATCAGTCCTCCAGGACACGGATGGCGCACATCAGCTTGGCCGATGCGACTTCCTGGCCATCAACCAGGGCGCGCGCGGAATACTTGCAAATGGCTTTGCTGATACGGTCAGCGGTGACTTCCAGGCGCAGTTGATCGCCCGGCACCACCGGACGGCGGAAACGCGCTTCGTCCACTCCCACCAGGTAATAAGCCAGTTTTTGGTCGGCAGCGTTGACTTGTTCGTTACCTTCGAACGAAAACAATGCCGCCGCCTGTGCCATGGCCTCGATGATGAGGACGCCGGGCATGACGGGATGGTGCGGAAAATGGCCCTCAAAAAAAGGCTCGTTTATCGTCACGTTCTTGATGGCGACGATGCTCTTGCCGGGTTCCATTTCAAGCACCTTGTCGACCAACAGCATCGGATAGCGATGCGGCAGTCGTGTCATGATCTCCTTGATGTCGAGCTTCATACCGTGGTTTTCCTGCTGGCGCCCAAGTTGGCGCCCAAATAAAAGTTAAGAATCTTTGGCCTGGCCTGCTGCGGGCCCGGCGTCTTCGAGGCGGCGCAGACGCCGGCGCAACTGCGCCAACTGCGGCAGCACCGCGGCATTGCGTTGCCAATCGCGGTGCTCGCCAAACGGGAATACGCCGGTATAGCGACCAGGTTTAGACACGTTGGAGGTGATGGCAGTGCCGCCCGAGACGTGAACGTCGTCTGCCAACACAAGATGGCCGGAGATCATGGACGCGCCGCCTATCGTACACCGACTGCCGATTTGGGTGGAACCCGCCACGCCGACGCAGGCGGCCATGGCGGTGTGATCGCCTATGACAACGTTGTGCGCAACCATGATCTGATTGTCGAGCTTGACGCCATTGCCTATGCGGGTATCGTCGAGGGCGCCGCGATCGACGGTGGTGTTGGCGCCAATTTCGACGTCATCACCGATGACCAAGCCCCCTATTTGGGCAATCTTGGCCCAAGCACCGGCTTGTTCGCCAGGCATGGGCGCAAAGCCGAAGCCATCAGCACCCAATACCACCCCGCTATGCAAAATGCTGCGGGCCCCGATGTGAACACCGTGATAGAGCGTTACCCTGGCGTGCAACAGGCTATCGGCGCCAATGACGCTACCCGCCCCTACGATACATGCCGGCCCAAGGCGGGTACCCGCCGCTATCACTGCACCGGCCTCGATGACACAATGCGGGCCAATGCTGACACCGGCCTCGATGCGCGCTGACTCATGTATGACGGCGCTGGGGTGGATGCCGGTTGGCAGATTGGCGATGCGGTGGCGGTCGAACCATTGCGCCAGCAAGGCATACATGAGGTATGGCTGGCTGCACAACACGACATGCCAAGTAGGCGGCGTATCCGATAAGGTTTGCCAGGCCTCGGGCGTCAGTATGACGGCTGCGGCGCGACATTGGGCAAGCTGATCGGCCAGCTTGGGATTGGCAAGGAAACTGATTTCAGTTTCGCCCGCATGAAGCAAAGAACCCAGCCCGCGTATGCGTGGCATGGGTTCATGAAAGGCAGCTATCTCGCAGTCGAGGCCAACAACGTTGGCCTCGCGCAAGAGTTCAGGCAAGAGCGGCGCCTCTGGGGGCGCCAACAGCACCGGCATGAGGGCTCAACCGCCCAAAGCGCGCAGCACCTGGTCGGTGATGTCCACACGCGGGCTGACATAGACGGCGTCCTGGATGATCAGGTCGAAGCCTTGCTGGTCGGCGATCGTCTTGATGGCCGCATCGGCTTTTTCGAAGATAGCGGAGTATTCTTCGTTGCGACGACGGTTGTAGTCTTCTTGGAAGTCGCGACGTTTGCGCTGCAGGTCGGCGTCGAGGTCGGCCAGATCACGCTGACGCTTGACACGGTCGGACTCGGACAGGACTGGCGCGTCTTTTTCGAACTTTTGCACTTGGCTGCGAAGATTGTTAGCCAGGTTCTGCAGTTCTTGATCACGACGCTTGAATTCGGATTCCAGACGCGTTTCGGCCGATTTTGCTGGGCCGGAATCGCGCAGAATACGATCGGTGCTCACGAAGCCGATGCGGTTGCTGCTCTGTTGAGCCACGGCTACGCTGGGCTGGGCAATTGCTGCGGTAAAACCGGCAGTCAGTGCCAGTGCCAAAGCCAGGGCACGAGGCGTAGCGCTTACCGTACGACCCAACGCGGAAACCTTGTGTACATAACTAGACTTCATGAAAAATCTACCTTGCGGTTAAGTGCAGATGAAAGGAGCATTGTGCCACTAAGGAAGCCCTGAGTAAATCGCACAGCCGACACTGCGCCCGCCCCTGTATCGGGGACAAGCACGGTGCCGGACAAAGGCTGGGGGCTTGCCTCAAGCATAAAAATCAGAAACCGGTACCGATTTGGAACTGGAAGGCCTGCTTGTCGTCGCCACGCTTGGCGTTAAGCGCACGGCCAAACGAGAGTTCGAGCGGGCCCATGGGCGACTGCCAAGACAGGCCGATACCGGCCGAATAACGCCAGCCGCAAGGATCATCAACAGCAGGCATGCCGCTGGCATCGCGACCTGCCACGCAGGTCATGCCACTACCCGCCCGTACTTGGCCGGCATCGGCAAACACAAACCAGCGCAAAGTACGATCACGCGCTGCGCCAGGGAACGGCAGGTACAACTGCACGTTACCCACGATGCGGCGGGCACCACCCAAATAAGTACCCGAACGCTCGTCACGTGGGCCCAGTGAGGCACCTTCGTAGCCGCGCACGGAACCGATACCACCGGCGTACATGTTTTTGATGACGGGGAAGGATTTGCCGCCGTAAGCGTTACCCCAGTCTATGCTGCCGTTCAGGGCAAGCGTGAAATTGCGGCCCAAAGGCAGGAAGTACTGCTGCTGAGCGCTCAGGACGTAATAACGCAGATCCAGGGTGGAGAAATCGCCTGCCAAGCGGGTGTAACTACCTTCGGTCGGAGCCAAAGCGCTGTCACGCGTGTCTTTGGACCAGCCCAGGTTGAAAATCATGGCGTTGGTGGTACGACCGTATTCGTCGACGTAATCGGTGTAAGCCTTGGGCGAACCGTCGTAGAGATCCAGCGTATTGCGTTCGAAGTTGAAGCCGGCGAACACGCGGTCCCACTCGGAAATAGGTACGCCGAAGTTCATGCCGGCACCAATAGCCGTATTGCGATAGTAACCGTCGTAGCCTTCGTAATCACCACTGCCTGAATCGTATGGCGTAGTGCGGCGATAGTAGAGCGAGGTGGTCTTGCTGACGCCGTCTTTGGTCCAGTAGGGGTCGGTGTGAGCCAGGACCAGGGCACGGTTGGTACGGCTGGTATTGACTTGCAGCGACAAGCTGTTGCCGCTACCAAAAATATTGTCTTGGCTGATACCTGCCGACAGAATGACTTTTTCGGTGGAGCCATAGCCCACACCCAGGTTGATCATGCCCGTGGGCTTTTCTTTGACGTTGACCACTACGTCAACCTGGTCGGGCGAGCCTGGGACCGGCTCGGTCTGGACATCCACCTCGTTGAAGTAGCCCAAGCGGTCGACACGGTCGCGCGAGGATTTGATTTGCGCGGCATCGTACCAAGCCGCTTCTTGTTGGCGCATTTCGCGGCGCACGACCTCGTCGCGGGTGCGGGTGTTGCCCCCTACCTGAATGCGGCGCACATAAACGCGTCGGCCCGGATCGACGTAGAAAGTCAGGTCGGCCTGGTGGTTTTCGCGGTCGAGCACAGGGCTGGGGTTGACGTTGGCGAATGCGTAACCCAAGGTGCCCAGGTAGTCGGTGATAGCCTTGACGGTTTCGTTGGTTTTGGACGCATTGAAGGTTTCACCCGGCTTGACGGTAATCAGCTGCTGGATTTGTTCGTCCAGGCCCAAGAGGTCGCCGGCCAGCTTAACTTCGTTAATCGTGTAGGGCTCGCCTTCGAAGACGGTATAGGTCAGGAAGATGCTCTCGCGGTCGGGGGAAATCGTGACCTGCGGGGCCTCCATGTTGAACTCAAGATAGCCGCGGTCGAGATAAAAGGAGCGGAGGCGCTCCATGTCGCCTTCGAGTTTCTCGCGAGAATACTTGTTGGTGCCTGTGTACCAAGTCATGAAACCCGAGGTCGTGAGCTCGAGTTCATCGGTAAGACGACCGGTGGAGAAAGCCTCGTTACCTACGAAGTTGATTTCGCTGATGGTCGCAACGTCGCCTTCGAAGATATCGAAACTGACACCCACACGGTTACGCGGCAATGGCGTGATGATGGGGGTAACCTCGACACCATACTTGCCTTTGGCCAGATACTGCTGCTTAAGCTGGAACTCCGCCTGCTCGAGCATGGCTTGGTCAAAGACACGGCCCGGCCCAAAACCTACGCCTCGCAGCGCTTCGTTAAGTGCTTTGTCGTCGAACTCGCGCATGCCATTGAAAGACACGGAAGCGATGGTAGGACGTTCTTTGACGCTAATGACGATGACGTCACCGTCGACGTCTACGGCGACGTCGCTAAAAAAGCCCGTGGAATAAAGGCGCTGGATGGCCTCGCCGGCTTGTTCTTCGGTGAACTGCTCACCCACCCGAACGGGTAAATAGCTGAAAACCGCACCGGGTTCCACGCGCTGAATGCCATTGACGCGGATGTCCTTTACCACGAAAGGGGTAAACGCCTGCGCCAGGCTTGGCAGCATTGCCGATGCAACCAGCCATGGCAGCAAGCGGCGGGCAAATGGAAAACGTTTGGCATTCGACATGCTTGAGTATCCTGTAACCGAGTGGTGGACGATTGTATGCTAGAACCGGATTAACTGAAAAGACGCACGAAGTCGTTGAAAAAAGCCAGGCTCATCAAGGCGGCAAGCAGCCCAAGCCCAATTTTTTGGCCCGCCTGCATCCAGTGTTCGGGCACAGGCTTGCCTCGTACGATTTCCATCAAATAATAAAGAAGATGCCCGCCGTCAAGCATAGGGATAGGTAACAAATTCAATACCCCTATGCTGACGCTGATGAGCGCCAGAAAACCGATATAGGCGGCCAGACCGATACGCGCCGTTTGCCCGGCGTAATCGGCTATGGTCACGGGGCCGCTGATATGCTTGACCGATATGTCGCCCACCAGCATGCGACCCATCATTTTGAGACTGAACCAAGCGGTCTCCCAGGTGCGCGTAACGCCATGCCAGAGGCCGTCAAAGATGCCGCGGCTTACCGTGACACTGGGAAAATCGGCGGCCAGCATGACACCCAGGCGCCCTACGGTAGCGCCCTCTTCGGTTTGCGCCTGAGGCGTGGCTTGCAGTGTTAAATGCGCACCGTCTCGCAGCACCTTCAGGGCTATGGTCTGCCCCGGGTGCTCTTTAACGATATCCACGAAGTCACGGATTGAGGGGTCGGCCTGCTGTGCCACGCTGACCACGATGTCGCCTGACTGCAAGCCGGCTAGCGCACCCGCACTGCCTGAGACCACATCAGACACGCGGGCCCGGGGCAGCTGTAAAGCCAACCCTGCTTCTTCGAGAAAATCTTCTTGCTCGTCTTCCGGTAAGCCGCCGGCAATGGCCACCGATACTTCGCGCCTGCCCTGACCCGGGGAGTCAAGTTCGAGCTGGGCGGTTCCGCCGCCGCCCATATGACGCATCAAACGCCAGCGGGCATCCATCCATGACTGCACCGCTTGGCCGTCTACAGCCGTGATGCGGTCGCCCGCCACCACGCCGGCCTGTGCAGCCTGTGTACCGGCAGCCGGCTGGGCCAGAACAGGCGCAGGTTCTTGCGTGCCTACCCAGCTTAAGCCGGCGTATAGCAGCGCCGCCAACAACAAATTGGCCGCCGGCCCCGCCGCTACGATGGCAATGCGCTGCCACACGGTTTTGCTTTGAAAAGCTTGTTCAGGAAGACTACCCGGCACTTCGGCAGGGTCGTCCAGCATCTTGACATAACCGCCCAGCGGGATGGCTGACAACGCCCATTCAGTGCCGTGCTTATCGGTACGACGCCACAGCACGCGGCCAAAGCCCAGCGAGAACCTTAAGACGCGCACCGAGCACAAGCGGGCCACCCAATAGTGACCCAACTCGTGAAACGTAATCAGCAGCCCCAGCGCAACGGCAAAGGCAAGCAAAGTGGTGAGCATGGAAAACCCGATAACGATGGGGTGAGTGTCGGAAACCTGTGCCGCACTGCAGCAACAGAGGTGAAATGCGGCGCTTGAGCGAATTTTGGGTAGTATTTTAGCCTACCGCCCGGCCCGCCCCGCGACGTAGCGTCGCACCTGGGCGTCGAGGTCCAGAATCGCATCCAATGCATCTACCGGATGCGCGCGCGACTGGAAGTGCGACAGGCTTTCTTCTATGCACCGCGTGATGCCGGTAAAAGGTAGGCGCTGCGCCAAAAATCCGGCGACGGCCACCTCGTTTGCGGCATTCAGCACTATGCAGGCATCCTGACCCGAGCGTAGGGCCTGAAAGGACAAGGCCAGGCACGGAAAGCGCTGTAAATCCGGGGGTTCAAAATCGAGACGCCCCAGGGTGGCGAGGTCTAAAAGGCCCACACCACTGTCTATGCGCTCGGGAAACCCCAAGCCATAGGCGATGGGCGTACGCATATCGGGCTGCCCCAATTGCGCCAATATCGAGCCGTCATCGTACTCAACCATGGAATGCACCATGCTTTGCGGATGGATGACGACTTGGATACGGTCCGGCGGCATGGCGAAAAGCCAGTGGGCCTCTATGACTTCCAGGCCTTTGTTCAGCATGGTGGCCGAATCCACGGATATCTTGCGACCCATTTCCCAATTGGGGTGCGCACAGGCCTGGTCGGGCGTGACCTGAGCCAGTTGCTCAATGGGCA
This sequence comes from Mesopusillimonas faecipullorum, assembly GCF_020539505.1. Classification (GTDB taxonomy): domain Bacteria; phylum Pseudomonadota; class Gammaproteobacteria; order Burkholderiales; family Burkholderiaceae_B; genus Mesopusillimonas; species Mesopusillimonas faecipullorum. The sequence continues at coordinate 349,981 of NZ_JACDXW010000002.1, forward strand.
AGGTACGGAAAGGCCCTCCGGAGGCAGTCAGCAGCAAGCGACGCACGCCGGGCGCCGGCATATGTGGCGCGAAGGCCTTATCGGTCTGCGGCAAGCACTGAAAGATGGCATTGTGCTCGCTGTCTATGGGCAAGAGTTCGGCACCGGTATCGCGCACCGCCTGCATAAACAGACCACCGGCAGCCACTAAGGCCTCTTTGTTGGCAAGCAGCACGCGTTTGCCGGCACGCGCAGCGGCCAAGGCCGACGGCAAACCGGCAGCCCCCACGATAGCCGCCATGACAGTATCCACCTGATCGGCGCTGGCACAGGCTTCCAGGGCTTCTGGGCCCAACAAAATTTCGGGCAAAGGGATACCGCTTGCGGGCCACGCGGCAATAAACCTAAGCCTGGCCGCATCGTCAGGCACGGCCACGAGCTTGGCACCCGTTTGCGCCGCCAACTCGGCCAGCCGCTCCATGCGGCTATGGGCACTAAGGGCGTACACCTGAAAACGTTCGGGGTGACGACGCACGACATCAAGCGTGCTTTCACCGATAGAGCCGGTAGCACCCAGTATGCAAAGACAACGCGGCGTCATGCCAGCCCCTGAAGCAAAAGCCAGGCCAACACACTGACGGGTAACAAGGCGTCTATACGGTCGTACACGCCTCCGTGCCCCGGTAGCAAAGCGCTGGAATCCTTGACACCGGCGCGGCGCTTGAGCAAGGATTCAAACAAGTCGCCAACTATGGAAATAGCCGCCAAGGCAATGACTATTAGCACCGAAGCGGGCCATGACCATTCACTGATCAGAACTTGCCCGAAACTGCCCTGCCAATAACTGCTGGCCCACACCCACAGCAAAGCTGCAACGATGCCACCCAAGGCACCTTCTATGCTTTTACCGGGGCTGACCTTAGGCGCCAGCTTGTGCCTACCCATGGTTTTACCCGCTGCGTAAGCACCGATATCGGCTACCCAGACCAAAGCCATCAGTGAAACCAGGAACCAGGCGCCATGTATCAGGTAAAAACGTGTCAACACCCACCAGGTGGTGCACACAGCCACCACACCCATCACAGCAAGGGGAAAACTGCGTGACGCCGCCGAGGTGTTTCCGCGCACGACCATGGTGGTGGCAATCAACAACCAGAATAGGCCCGCCACAAGCACCAGACTTGGCATGACAAGCTGCGAGGCGGCCAGTGAGGAAATCGCTTCCTGGACACCCAGCAAACCCAGCAGCTGACTTGCCATCAGCAAAGCGCCGATCAGCGCCACCAGGATTGGGCCCGCTTTGCCTGCGCTACTAAGCGGCCAAACCAAACGCAGCCATTCCCATAGCGCGCAGCCTGCAGCCACAATAAGCAAAGCCGGCAAAGGCCATTGACCAGGCGCCGCCAACACCGCGCCCAAAATGAACAGCAGAACGATGGCGGTGATGATGCGTGGTCCGAGCATGAGGAACCTGTGTCTAGGCCTTATCGGCCAGTTGTTCACTGGTACGCCCGAAACGGCGTTCACGCCTGGCATACCATTCGAAGGCGGCATCGACATCTTCACTGTCGAAATCGGGCCAATAGGCGTCGGTGAAGTAAAGCTCGGTGTAGGCCAACTGCCAGACCAGGAAGTTGGAAATTCGTTGCTCGCCGCCCGTGCGTATGAACAGATCGGGCTCGGGGGCATAAGCCATGGACAAATAAGAAGCCAGCTGGGCTTCCTGTATGGCCTGGGGCTTAGCTGCCAATTCTGGGTGCGCTGACAGCATACGACGCGTGGCCTGCAGAATATCCCAACGGCCGCCGTAATTGGCTGCGATGGTCAAATGCAGTTTGTCGTTGTGTTCGGTGCGCTGTTCAGCCGCGCATATCAGCTCGCGCAGGCGTGGCTCGAAGGCGGAAAGATCGCCAATAATACGCAGCCTGACCCCTTGCGCAGCCAGCTTATCGACTTCTTTTTCCAGCGTCTGTACGAACAGGCGCATCAGCATGCTGACTTCTTCTTGGGGACGACGCCAGTTCTCGGAACTGAAAGCAAACAGCGTCAGATAACGCACGCCGCGTCGCCCGCAAGCTTCTACGATTCGTCTGACCGCCTGCACACCCTTGACGTGACCGGCGGTGCGGGGCAAGAAGCGCTGCGTTGCCCAACGGCCATTGCCATCCATGATGATGGCCAAGTGCTCTGGCACCTGGCCGCTTTCCGGTACCGCCATCGTGGAGCTGGTATGCATGGAGATCATCGTAGAAAAAGAAGATCCTTAGACCGTCATGATCTCGGCTTCTTTTTGGCTGACCAGCTTATCGACGTCCGCTACGTGGCGGTCGGTCAGCTTCTGGACATCGTCCTGGGTGCGACGCTCGTCGTCCTCGGAGATTTCTTTGTCCTTAACCAGCTTCTTGAGTGCATCGTTACAGTCGCGACGCACGTTACGCACCGCAACCTTGGCCTCTTCACCTTCGGAACGCACGACTTTGGTCAAGTCGCGACGGCGCTCTTCGGTAAGGGGGGGCATAGGTACGCGGATGGTTTCGCCCATGGACATGGGGTTCAGGCCCAAGTCGGAGTCGCGAATGGCGCGCTCAATGGGACCCACCATGTTTTTTTCGTAGGGCTGCACGTTAAGCGTACGCGCATCCAGCACGTTCACGTTGGCCACTTGGCCTACGGGCACGGGAGAGCCGTAGTACTCGACCTGAACGTGGTCGAGAATACCGGCATGAGCCCGACCTGTACGAATCTTGGCCAAGTTGGTCTTGAGCGATTCGAGGCTCTTGTTCATGCGGGATTCGGCGGACTTCTTGACTTCGGAAACGCTCATGACAAATCCTTTTTCAAACGTGGACCAGGGTGCCTTCGTCTTCGCCCTGGACGGCGCGGCGCAAAGCACCGGACTTGTTGATCGAAAACACCTTGATGGGCAGCTTCTGATCGCGGCACAGTGCGAACGCGGTGGCGTCCATGACTTCCAGGCGACGCAAAATTACTTCGTCGAAGCTGATGCGGGTATAGCGGGTGGCATCGGGATCCTTGTTGGGATCAGCCGTGTAGATACCGTCGACCTTGGTGGCTTTCAGGACGATTTCGGCCCCGATTTCGGCGCCACGCAGCGCCGCAGCGGTGTCGGTGGTAAAGAAAGGGTTGCCCGTGCCTGCCGCGAAGATGACAACCTTGCCTTCTTCGAGATAACGCAGTGCCTTGGGACGAATATAGGGCTCGACCACTTGATCGAGATTAAGCGCGGACTGAACGCGAGCATCGACACCCTTGTTTTTAAGAGCGTCTTGCAAGGCAAGTGCGTTCATGACGGTTGCCATCATGCCCATGTAATCGGCAGTGGCGCGGTCCATTCCTTGAGCACCGGGAGCGACGCCGCGGAAAATATTACCGCCACCGATGACGATGGCCAATTCGACGCCCAAAGAGGCGACTTCGGCAATCTCATCCGTCATCCGCATGATGGTGGCCCGGTTGATGCCGAAGGCATCGTCGCCCATCAGGGCTTCACCGGAAAGTTTCAGGAGAATTCGCTTGTACGAACGGGGCGACATGTGAGGCCATCCAAAAAAAACAACAGCCCGATGATCTCGTGTGCCAGGCCGGGGGCCGTTCCAGGCCTGGCTGCCTTGACGCGGAGGTAAGTCTTATCAGGCGTTGCCGGCGGCAGCAGCCACTTCGGCAGCGAAGTCTTCGGACTTCTTCTCTATGCCCTCGCCCACCACAAACAAAGCGAAGCGTTGAATGTCGGCGCCTTGCTCTTTGAGCATTTGGCTAACGGCTTGCTTGTCGTTCTTGACGAAAGGCTGCGAGAGCAGCGTGACTTCTTTCAGGAATTTCTGCACGCTGCCTTCAACCATCTTGGCGACGATTTCGGCGGGCTTGCCGGATTCGGAGGCTTTCTGTTCGGCAACCGAGCGCTCGGCGGCGATCAGTTCGGCAGGCACGCCGTCAGCATCCAGCGCCTGTGGCTTGGTAGCTGCAATGTGCATGGCCAGATCTTTACCGACTTCATCGGCGCCGCTGAACTCGACGAGTACACCGATACGACCGCCATGCACGTAGCTGGCCAGCTTGTTGGGTGTTTCGAAGCGCTGGAAGCGACGGATGGACAGGTTTTCGCCGATTTTGCCTACCAAGGCGGCACGCACGGTTTCGACCGTACCTTCGCCCATGGCCAGTTCGGACAAGGCAGCCACATCGGCTGGGTTCTTGTCGGCGACGAGTTCGCTAATTTGGCTGACGAAAGCGATGAAGTCGTCGTTTTTGGCAACGAAGTCGGTTTCGCAGTTGATTTCAACCAATGCGCCCTTCTTGGCATCGTCGGAAATGTGCAAGCCAACCAGACCTTCGGCGGTGATGCGGCTGGCGGCTTTACTGGCTTTGTTACCCAGCTTGACGCGCAGCAGCTCTTCTGCCTTGGCCATGTCGCCATCGGCCTCGGTCAGGGCCTTTTTGCATTCCATCATGGGCGCATCGGTTTTCTCGCGCAGTTCTTTGACCATAGCAGCGGTGATTTGAGCCACTTGAATTCTCCAGATTAGTGTTCGTCTTCGGTTTTGCCGAAGGCTGACGGATGAAACGGCCAAGCGGGCACGGCTTTGCCCGTCATGGCCGTCAGTCGGGCGCCCCGTCTAGCAGGGCACAAACGCGTCGGGCGGCTTACTCGCCCTGCTGCTCGTCCTGAACTTCGACGAATTCCTCACCTGCTTCGGCGATCTCTTCGACCAAGCCGTTAAGCGCTTGTTCGCGACCAGCCAGAACGGCGTCAGCCATGCCCTTCGCGTACAGCGCGATAGCTTTACCAGAGTCGTCGTTGCCAGGAATGACGTAATCCACGCCATCGGGCGAGTGGTTGGTATCGACAACCGCCACGACGGGAATACCCAGCGAGCGCGCTTCGTTGATGGCAATCTTATGATAGCCCACGTCAATGATGAACAGCACGTCGGGCAAGGTGTTCATGTCTTTGATGCCGCCCAAGCTCTTGTTGAGCTTGTCGAGTTCGCGTGCGAACATCAGGCCTTCTTTTTTGCTCATGCGCTCGGTGGCGCCTTCTGCCTGCTGGACTTCCATTTCCTTCAGGCGTTTGATCGAAGTCTTAACCGTCTTGAAGTTGGTCATCATGCCGCCCAGCCAACGGCTGTCGACGTAAGGCATGCCGCAACGGGCAGCTTCTTCAGCGACGATGTCGCGAGCAGCGCGCTTGGTGCCAACGAACAGCACGGTGCCGCCCTTGGATGCCACTTGGCGCAGGTACTTGGCGGCTTCTTGGAACTTCTCGACCGTTTGTTCGAGGTTGATGATATGAATCTTGTTACGCTGACCGAAGATGTATTGCGACATCTTGGGGTTCCAGTAACGGGTTTGGTGGCCAAAGTGCACACCGGCTTCCAGCATTTCGCGCATCAGCGACATGTTAATTTACTCCGTAAGGGTTGTGTCTTGTAGCAGGTCTGCCAGCCTGGCACGCTGCCTAGCCAAAGCTTAAAATTCAAGCATCGGCCAGCCACGCCAAGCACCCTGGGTACCGCACACAAGGCAAAACCCGCCTTGCCACGATTGAGTACCGACCTGCTACGCTATTTACTGCATACTATATTTACAGCACTGCTTTTTACAGTTCTGCTTTTTATAGCACTACTTTTTTGCTGAAAAAGTAGGCTAGCCTACTGCCAACCTGCTGCGGCTTTTCCGCTGCCTTTTTCAACAAAGCCTATAATTCTACTATCTTATAAGACCATCTATCAAGTTACATCTACCGCTTATGACCACCCCGCTTGTCACCGATCCTGCCGACCTAGACAAAATGCGCGCCGCCTGCCAGGCCGCCGCTCAAACTCTGGATTATCTGGCCACCCATGTGCGCGCCGGTATCACTACAGGTGAACTCGACGAGCTTTGCAAAGAATTCATCGCCAACACGCTGCACGTTAAATCCGCAACGGTAGGCTACGCGCCCCCTGGTTATCCTCCTTACCCCGGCGCGGTTTGCACCTCGGTCAACCATGTCATCTGCCACGGCATCCCCGGCGAAAAAGCGCTTAAAAATGGCGACATCCTCAATATGGACGTCACGGTCATCAAAGATGGCTGGTTTGGCGATACCAGTCGCATGTTTTGCGTAGGCGAGCCTTCCATTCTGGCCAAGCGCCTGGTCGACACCACCTATGACTGCATGTGGTTGGGCATAGAGCAAGTCAAGCCAGGCGCCACGCTGGGCGATATCGGCTCTGCCATTCAGCGCCACGCCGAAAAACAAGGTTTTTCTGTCGTGCGCGAATACTGCGGCCACGGCGTTGGGCGTAAGTTTCACCAAGATCCCCAAGTCTTGCACTACGGCAAACCCGGCACGGGCCAACGCCTTGAGCCGGGAATGATCTTTACGATCGAGCCCATGCTTAATGCCGGGCGCAAAGAGATCCGCACCCTGGCTGACGGCTGGACAGTCGTAACGCGTGACCGCAGCTTGTCGGCGCAATGGGAACACAGCATTCTGGTCACCGAAAACGGCTACGAAGTCCTGACGATCTCGCCAGGCATGCCGGCCCCGCCCGCCTTCGCGCAGGGCGGTCGCTAAGTCGCCCCCAGCCTTATGCGCGCCATCCGCGAGCAACTGCACGCCCAGCGTGAACAAGCCATTGCTCGGTGGCGCCGCCATCAACGCGCGGAAACCTTGCTTAAGGCTCTCTCGCGCGTGACCGATACGGCTTTACGTGCCACGCTCATCAAGCACCCTTTGCCTTCAGGCGCAGCCTTGGGCGCGGTGGGCGGATATGGCCGGGGCGAGCTCTTTCCTTATTCCGATGTTGACGTGCTGATTCTGCTGCGTCGCCCAGCCAGCCTGGCCGACCAAGAGAAGCTTGAACACCTGATTGCCGCCCTATGGGATTTGGGCCTGGACCTTTCCCATAGCGTGCGCACCGTGGTGGAATGTCAGCGCCAGGCCGCCAACGACGTCACCGTCGAAACCGCCTTGATGGAGTTGCGCTGGGTGGGTGGGGACGCCCACTTAGTCAGTCGTTTGCAGGCCATCATGCAACGCCAGCGTGATCCGCGCACATTCTTTCTGGCCAAGCGCGCCGAACAGCAACAGCGTCATGCCCGCTACCAGAACACGCCCTATGCGCTGGAACCCAACTGCAAAGAGTCTCCGGGCGGCTTACGAGACCTTACCGTCATCCAATGGATGACGCAGGCCGCCGGTATCGGTCGCCAGTGGCGTGAAGTCGTCGCCGCAGGGTTTCTGGATCTGACCGAATATCGCGCCTTGCGCCGTGCCGAACTGGCTTTCAAACGCCTGCGCATAGAGTTGCACTTGCTGGCTGGGCGCCGCGAAGACCGTGTGCTGTTCGACATGCAAATCCGGCTTGCCCAGGTATATGGCTTTGAGTCCGTACGCGGACGCCGCCCGAGCGAACTGCTGATGCAGCGCTATTACTGGGCGGCCCGGGTGGTCAGTTTGTTCAACCGGCTACTCATGCAAGCCCTGGAGGAACACCTTTTCCCTGCGCCGCCCACGGCTCTGCGGGTCATAGACCGTCACTTCAAACTGGTGCGCAACCGGCTCGACATTCGCCAACCCGAAGCGTTTATCCAGCAGCCCAGCCTGTTGCTGGAAGCGATTGCCTTGATGCAAGATCGCGCAGACCTGGAAGGCTTGACCGCCGCCATGATGCGCGCCATGTGGCAGGCGCGCAAACGTCTTGATGCAAGCTTTCGGCGCCAGCCGCAGAACCGGCATCTGTTCATGCGCATTCTGCGTCACCCCACAGGGGCCTTAACGGCACTGCGTCGCATGCATACGCTGGGTTTGCTGGCACATTATCTGCCCGAATTTCGCCGTATCGTAGGGCAAATGCAGCACGATCTGTTTCACGTCTATACCGTAGACGAACACATTCTTAAGGTAATCGGGCATTTGCATCGCTTTGCCACAGAAGACGCCCTGCACGATGCGGCACTGGCTCATCGCTTGCTGCGTCAGTGGCCTCGACCATGGCTGCTGGACATTGCCGCGCTTTATCACGACATCGCCAAAGGCCAAGGTGGTGACCATTCCGAGCTGGGGGCACGCGACGCCCGGCGTTTCTGCCGTCAACACGAACTTGGCGCCGAAGACACCGAGCTCATCGTCTTCTTGGTAGAGCAGCATTTAAGCTTGTCCCGCTACGCCCAAAAACGCGACTTGGCCGACCCCATCGTCATACGCGAGTTTGCCGATATCGTGCGCACTCCCGAGCGCCTGACCGCTTTGTATCTACTGACAGTTGCCGATATCCGAGGCACCAGTCCCAAGGTCTGGAACGCATGGAAAGGACGTCTGATCGACTCGCTTTATCAGCAGACCTCTGTTTTGCTGGGCGGCGCGCCCATGGATATGGACACCCTGGTAGCGCGGCATCAACAGGCCGCCACGGCATTGCTGCGTGCTGATCGCCTGACAGAAGCGCAGCGCGACGTTTTCTGGGCCCAGCTGGGTACGGATTACTTCATGCAGCACGATGCATCGGATATTGCCTGGCATACTTCCCACCTCCACAAATGCCCCGATACGCCCATACCTGTGGCGTGCTGCCGCATGCTGGAGCATGGCGAAGGCATGCAAGTGATGGTCTATGCCCCTGACCGCGCCGATTTGTTTGCGGACATCTGCCATTACTTTGCCGAATGCGAACTCAGCGTACAAGAAGCCCGCATACACACGACCCGTCACGGTTGGGCCCTGGATAGTTTTATTGTGCTGCCAGTCACCGGAGACGCCGGCCTGCGTTCCCGTATCCCCTCGGTAGAGCGTGACCTGCCTGCGGCACTGATGCGAGCTGGCGAGCCGCCCCGCCCGCCCTTCCGAGCCCGCCCCTCGCGCCGCGCCCGCAGCTTTCCCATCGTGCCGCGCATAGAACTTAGCGCCAACCCGCACGTCGAAGACAACTGGCGGCTTTCACTGGTCGCCGCCGATAGACGCGGTCTGCTCTACAATCTCGCGCAAACCTTCGCCCAGTACCAAGTAGACTTACGCATGGCCAAAATCATGACGCTAGGTGATCGTGTCGAAGACAGTTTCACCTTACATAGCGAGGCGCTGCAAGACCCGCGCCGTCAGCAGGCATTCGAACGCGCCGTGCTCGAATGTCTTTCCAGCAATTTAGTTAATTGAATCTATGCGCACCGAGCCCATCCGCACCACCCTTCCCCACACCACCCGCTTGTGCCTGCATTTGATTGCCTGGCTCAGTCTGGCTTCCGTAGGTGTGGCGCTTGTTTCCCAGCATGTGTTCGAAATGCCGCCTTGCGCCTGGTGTACTTTTCAGCGCCTGCTTTACCTATGTTTAACCCTGATCTGCTGGCTGGGTTTGCTGATCGGTCGTTTGCACTCCCTCTTTGGGCGTATCGCCTGCGCCCTTTCCGCCTTGGTGGCCTTCGGCGGGGTTGCCACCGCCTGGTACCAACACGACGTAGCCGCCAATATGGTTTCGTGCTCTCAGACCTTTGCCGACCGCTTCATGGTGTCGTCAGGTCTGGATGCCGGCGTGCCCTGGTTATTTGGTATTTATGCAAGCTGCATGGATGCCCGCGTCGAGCTGTTTGGTGTGGAGTATGCCTTATGGAGCCTGGGCCTGTTCGTCTTCTTGGCGCTGCTCGCCTTGGTGGGCCTGCGTGCCCGGCGCTAAAGCGGGGACTGTCATTTCAAGCTTTTGGGCACACATCCAAAATAACGGCGAAATGCCGCACTGAAGCTGGATGGATGCTGGAATCCTACCTTGTAGGCCACGCTGGAAACTGGCTCACCAGACTCCAATAGCGCTTGAGCTTTACGCATGCGGATATCCACGAGCATTTTGTGTGGGCTGACGCCAAATACTTCGCGAAACCCTTGTTTGAGCGCGAATTCATTGGTGCCGACTGCCGCACATAAATATGGAATGGTCAGGGCGCGACCGTACTGCGCCAGCATCAGTTCGTGTGCCCGAAGTATTTTCTCTTGGTGTTGAGTACCTTGAGACGCTAGCGACCGCTGTGGCGGCGTGAGTAGACGGACTTGCTCGCCCAGCATAGAAAGCGCGGCAATTTGTAGATCCAGGCGGCTGCCGGCGGTGTTATATAAATGCGCCAGATGATCGACCCCATGTGCAATGCTGGCGCTGCTGGGTGCAAACAAAAGTTGCCGCGCTCCGGCGTGAACCTTTCCACCTTCAATCAAGGCATCCAGCGCGTAGCTGCGCGAGGCATTCTCATCCACAATCAGCCGCCATTGGCACACGGTTTCATGAGCCAGGTAGCGCCTTTCGCCGCGCATGCTGCGAAACATGGTGGCTTTTGCAAGGGCTTTTTGCCTGGCTGAACTTGTCTCTCACTGCTCCCCTGGTGTATTTATTCATCGGTCTACCTATGGTGATGCGGGAGCACGGTTGGACTGGTAGCGAAATCGGCCTCTTGCAACTGGCGGGCCTGCCCGCCATTTTGAAGTTCGTGATGGCCACCCCCATTGATCGCTACAAGCTCGGTCGAGCCAGTTATCGCAATTGGGCCATGATGCTTGGCCTCTTTTACGCTGCCGCGTTACTAGGGTTTACCGTTAGCGTGGTGGCGTCATGCTGTTGATACAAACACATTGGGGCTGGGCATGGCCCTTTTATTTCTCGGCAGGTGGCTTGTTATTGGGAGTCGCGCTATTGGGCCTTGTAAAGCTGCGCAGTTCGCTCAGCGCTTTGCCGCCCGCGACGCAAAGCGCAGGTTGGCAAGCATGGCTGAGCTATTTCAAGGTGCCGTCGCATGGCCGCTGGGCACTTCTGCTGGTTCTGTATTTTCCGTTCATAGGCGCTGCCTGGATATACTTGAAGCCGCTTTTAATTGACCTGCGCTTTGCCCCTCAAGAGATCGCACTTGTTGTGGGAATGGGCGGCGGTACGGTCGCAGCACTTGCCAGCTTGCTGGGTAGTCATTTGACTCGTCGCATGGGTGTGGGCTTCAGTATGCCGGCCTTTGCCTTGGCCGCCGTGCTGGCCATCGCCGCATTGGCCATCGCGCTGCAATGGGGTGCCGCACCCCTTATATTTGCTGCTGCATTCATGATTGCGGCTGCCATGGGTCTGACTTCCGGCATGCTCTTTAGCTTGATGATGGTTTTTGCCAGGCCAGGACTGGCCGCCCTGGACTACGGCGTGCAATCCAGCCTGTTCATCTTGGCGCGAACCGTGGTTCCCATGCTTGCCGGCATTTTGCTAGACCAACTGGGGCACTTGGGTTTACTGGCAGGGCTGCTGATAGGCTCCATACTGGCATTTGCATTGGCATTGCGAAGCCGCGCCTGGCTAAGTCACCCATCCCAGGTTCCAAGCCTTGCACGGCCCGGCGCTTAACTGCTGCCCGGCAAAAAAAGAAGGGCCGCTCACGTCGAACAGCCCTTCTCCACATGCAAATCCAAACAGCTTTTTAACGCCGGTCAGTCAGAAATTTGGCGTCCACGGCTTTGGCGCCCTGCTTCTGACGCCGAGTGTTGCCATCAATACCGCCTTCCACCCCCCACTCTGCAAACCGGGTGGGCGAAGGCTCGAACTCACGAGGTTCCCAATCCTCGTTCAGTTCATCATCATCCGAGTAATACTCGATCAAGCCGCCTGCGGGGTTCTGAAAATACCAGAAGTAGGCTGAAGAAATGGGATGACGGCCCGGCCCCAGCTGCGTCTGCCAACCGCATCGATCAAAGTGCAGGCCGCCCCCGAATACCTCGTGAATATCACGCACGGTGAAAGCCACGTGGTTCAAACCCACCTTGCCATCGGGCGTTTGCAGCAAGAACAGATCGTGGTGTCCACCTTGTGCATCGCAACGCAGAAACACGCCCCGATCAGGGTAGCGATCTGAAGGGACGAAGCCCACTTTTTCGGTGTAGAAAGCCTCCATGACGTTGACGTCTTTGACGAAAAACACCACATGCCCCACTTCGATGGGATGCGCACGCTCGTAAAAGGTAGCGCGCTCATTGACGCGCTGGCGTTCGGTCCAAGTATTGAATCGGCCCGAAACGACTTCTACAGGCTGTTTGCGTGAAAGCTGGAAAGCAACAACCATGCCACTCGGGTCCACACACCAGACGCGCTCCGAGGTGCGCTCGAAGCCCGGCTCCTTAGCCAGGGATTCCGCCAATTCGTCCAGCACCTGTGGGCTGGTTACGCCCCACACCACCTCGCGCATGGTCGGGCCGGCTTCTATGGCCGGTGCGCGACCCGGCGCCGCCGCATCTATCAGACGCACCCGACAGTCATTCAAGGTGCGATAAATGATTTCGCCGGCTTGCTCGGAAACCAGTTCCAGCCCCCAATCGCTGAAAAAACGTTTGCAGGTGTCGAAATCTTCGACGCCGTAGGTGATTTCGTCTATGCCTTCTATGCGCATGATGATTCCTTAGTTGGCCCAGGGCAAGGGAGCTTCGTTCATCCCCCAGTACAGGCTTTTCTGCTCCATGTATTGCCGTATGCCCTCGCGGCCTTTCTCGCGGCCCAAGCCGCTATCACGCCAGCCGCCGAAAGGCGTGGCGATGGAGAACTGCTTGTAGGTATTGATCCAGACGTTTCCGGCTTTCAATGCACGCCCAAGCGCCCAAGCGCGTTTGTAGTCGCGCGTCCAGACACCGCCGGCCAAAGCGTAAACGCTGTCATTGGCCTGCTTGATCAGGTCGGCTTCGTTATCGAAAGGCAGGGCCACCAGCACAGGGCCGAAAACCTCTTCCTGGCACAAAGTCGCGTGATTTTCCAGGCCGTCGATAATGGTGGGCAGGTAGTAAAAGCCTTTATCGTAGAGCGCGCCTACCGGGCGTTTACCGCCGGTCAGCAGACGACCGCCTTCGCTCAAGCCGATCTCTACATAACGTTCGACCGAAGCGCGATGCGCGGCGCTGATCAGCGGACCCATTTGGGTTTGCTCATTCGCCGGGTCCCCCACGCGCAGGCGCTGGGCGCCTTGCACCAAGCGCTCGATAAAGCGCTCGTAGAGCGGCCGGGCCACGAACAGTCGAGAGCCGGCAATGCAAGACTCGCCGGATGAACTGAAAATGCCATACAACACCCCAGCTACCGCGTGATCCAGATCCGCGTCTTCCAGCACGATGGTGGGCGATTTACCCCCCAGCTCTAGCGACACCGGCATCAATTTTTGCGCGGCGATGGCGGCAATATGTCGCCCTACCGAGGTCCCCCCGGTAAACGACACACGACGCACCAAGGGGTGCTGGGTAATCGCATCGCCTATGACCGAGCCTTTACCAGGCAGCACGCTGATCATGCCCTTGGGCAAACCGGCCTCTTCGCACAGGCGGGCCAAGTCCAGCGCCAGTAAAGGGGTGATCTCGGCAGGCTTGACCACCACTGCGTTACCCGCCGCCAAAGCGGGAGCAATTTTTTGGGCTTCGCTGGCAATCGGGGAGTTCCATGGCGTAATGGCGGCCACCACACCCATGGGCTCATACACGCTCAGGCTCAGGTAGTCGCCGCGAGACGGCGTCAGGCTGTCTTCCAGGGTTTCACAAGCAGCCGCAAAAAACTGGAAGGTGCCGGCTGCACTGGCGACCAAGGCGCGGGTTTCGCTGATAGGCTTGCCGTTATCCAGGCGCTGACGCTGTGCCAGCCGCTCGCCGTGCTCGCGTATCAGTTGGGCGATGCGATACAAAACCTGCGCACGCTCGTGGGGTTTGCGTTGTGCCCAGCCGCTGGTTTCAAAAGCCAGTTGCGCGCCCTGAATGGCTTCTTCCACGTCTTGCAGGTCGGCGGCATTCAAAGTGCCCACGACTTCGCCCGTGGCCGGATACAAAGTGTCGTAGCGCGTACCACGCCCTGGGCGCCATTGCCCCGCAATACAGATGGGAAGGACTTCAACACTGCTCATAGCAATATTCCTGCTGGGAAGGCCGGACGGATGCCCGGCCTTGGCTTCAGACCGTGATCGATCTGACTCGGTTGCAAAGTGCTCTGACCACGCTGTAAACGGTCAGGGCGGAGGTTTTGGGATTGCTGGCCAAGGGCTTGCCCACCATGGTGACTTCCATACGGCCAAAGGCACCGCGCGCCTGATAGTGATGGATGTTCTCGGTGACCTCGGGATCGGCAATCAGGCGCACCCGCGTGCGGTCTAGCCCTATGCCTGCCAAGGCCAAGGTAGCCGCCACGTTGGCATTCTTGGGAAACTGCTGTGCCGCGTCGCGGGCCGTGCCTTCGAAGAAAACTTCGGCTTGCGTCAAAGCGGCAAGGTCCAGTGTTTCTTCAGCGGGAGACCCCAACCAACCCATGGGCGGCTTGCGACCGGTATACACCACCTCTTCCAGGCCGGCGATGCGTGCAGCAGCCAAGGCGTCTATGCCGCCTATGGCGCCAGACAGCAAGTGCAACTGCGTATTGCCTTGTCCCGCCGCCATTTCCAGCGCCTCTGCTAAGCCGGGCTCAGACAAAGCGCCTATAGACACCAGCACGCATGGCAGGCCCTCTTGCAAGGCAGGCAGAACATGCTCTTGGATCGCTGCGTGACCAGCGCACTCCACCACGCAATCCACGGGGCAACTGCCGTCCAGGATCAGTGACTCGGACACCAGGGGCGGTTCGGAAAGCCCCAGGGTCGCTAGCTGAGCCTGCACTTCGCTGACTTTGCCTGGCGTGGCAATCAATTGCACCAGCTTGAGACGGGGCTCTTCACGTATGGCTTCGATGACCGCGCGCCCAATCGCGCCAAAGCCTATCATTGCAATGCGTTGCATAAGTGGCCTCTTGCTTAAGCTGTTGCGGGGGCCGCCTGCTGTTCGACAACAGGAGGACCGGCAAAAGCGGTTTTGAATCGCCCGATGGACAACATATCGATTTCGAGCATGAAAGGACCGGGCTGCGCACGGGCGGACTCAAGTGCTGCGCCCACGTCATCCAGATTCGAAACGCGCTGGTGAGCCAGTTTCAAGGAACCGCACAACTGAGCATAATCGGGCGTATGTAAATCCACGTAATGGCGGCGGCCACCGTACTGTGCATCCTGAATGTTCTTGATGACACCATAGCCTTCATCGTTCATCAGAATGATGACCATATCGGCCTGCTCTTGCACCGCCGTCGCCAATTCACCCAGATTCAGAATGAAACCGCCGTCGCCGGCCAGGCAGTATGTTTTTTTGCCTGGCGCGGTTTGCGCCGCCCCCACCGCTGCACCTATGGCCATGGCCAGCCCCAGGCCGATACCGCCGCCCAGCGCATGCACACCGGCCCGGGCGTCATTTAAATACAAATAGCGGTTGCCCCAAGTGCTATTGGATACCGTGACATCACGCACCCAATTGAAGCGTTCGCCTACGGCCTCTTGCAAGCCTTGCACCAACTGCGCATAAGGGCCTAAGCCGTCCACCAGTGTGCTCACCGCCTGCTGGCGTGCAGCCTGCAAATCCTTGATGAATGCGGGGTCGGTTTTCATGCGACCTTCCAGCCTATCGGCCAGCCCTTCCAGCACGAGACGCGCATCGCCCATGACAAAGTCATCGCTGGCGTAGCACCGGCCTTCTGCCTCAACATCCGCATCGACACGCAACAAAGGACGCGGCAGCTTCAGTTGATATTTAAGGGTTTCATTGCCGCGCAGCCGCGAACCCACGACCAGCATGGCGTCGCAAGTCTGGTAGAAATTTTCTACGGGCTTATGTAGATTGAAAGCACCCAAGGTGCGAGGGTCGGTCTCGGGCACTATGCCCCGCCCTTGCGTACTGGTGACCAGGCCAAAGCCCATATCCAGCAAGCGGCGCGCGGCGGCACCTGCATGGCGAGCCCCGCCGCCCAGCCACAACATCGGACGACGAGCGCGAGCCAAGGTGTCGGCCAGCCTATCCAGCGCTGCCGCTTCCGGTTGCCAGACCGGCACTTCGCGCGGTTGCAGATCCTCAGGCATGGGGATCATGGCCTGCTGGATGTCTATGGGAATCTCTATGCTGACCGGGCCGGTAGGCGCCGTCAGGGCGGCTTGTACCGCTTGCTTGAGTGTTTCCAGGGCACTTTGGGCATCGCGTACCCGATAAGCCGCCTTGGAAATGGACTTGAGCATGCTGAGTTGGTCCGGCGCCTCGTGTATGTAGGAATAGCCCAGGTCCAGGTAAGGCGTTTCTATCTGGCCGGTAATGTGCAGCATGGGCGTACCCGCCGTCAGGGCCTCAACCATTCCACCGGCGGCATTACCCGCGGCGGTTCCGGTGCTGGTCAGGCAAACGCCCAATTCGCCCGTGGTGCGCGCATAGGCGTCGGCCATGCTGGTAGCGCCGGCTTCGCCTCTAGCGGGTACGAAGCGCATCACGCCGCGCTCGCCCATGGCATCCAGAATAGGCATGTTATGGATGGAGATCACGCCAAAGGCGGTTTTGACCTGGCAGGCTTCCAGGAAGGCGGCGACGACTTCTCCTACCGTCACCAGTTTTTCTTGTTGCTTATGCATAACGGGATACTCCTCCGGAAACATCGATATGGCTGCCCGTCGTGTACGACGATGCGGACGAAGCCAGGAAAACAATGGCTCGGGCCGCCTCTTCAGGGCGACCTAGACGGCCTAATTCAATATGCTTGCGCTTGGCCAGGTCACCAGCCCACTGTTCCCAGCTTTGGCTGCGGTCTTCGCGCGCCTCGTAGCGGCGACGCCACTGACCGGAATCGACCAAACCCAACAAAATGCCGTTGACGCGTATGCCTTTGACGCTGAATTCGCTTGCCAAGGAACGCACCAGGTTTTTGATCCCCGCACGTGCCGCCGAGGTTGCCACCATATGGGGCTCGGGCTGGGCGGCCAGCAAAGAGTTGACGCACACGATGGCCGGCTCGCTGCTTTGCTCCAGCAAAGGCAAAAAAGCACGTGTGGGATGAATGATGGAGAAGAATTTCAACCGCAGTTCGGTTTCCCACTCTTCATCGGTGGTGCTGGCAAAGGTGGAAACACGCCCTTGGCCGGCATTGTTGATCAGTGCGTCTACGGCGCCGAAAGATTGGCGAACCTGCTCGGCAAAGCTTCGCACTTGTTCGGCATCCAGCACGTCACAGGCTTGACCCAGCACACGGCGTGCGGGATAAGCTTCTTGTAATTGCTGCGTGGTGGCCTTTACGCGCTCGGCATCGCGGCTGCACAGGGCGACATCGGCACCCAACTGCAGCAGCAAGCGTGCCGTTTCCAGGCCTATCCCCGAGGTCCCCCCCGTCACTACGGCTTTCTTTCCTTCCAGATTGATCATGCAAAGACCTCTTTGTTTACGACGGGTATGTCATTGACGGGTTGAACGTGATCCAGCAATTGGGAAAGACGAGACGCCGCACGCGCCGTGGCCTCGCCCAAACCGGTGATATCAAGCCGCTCTACATGAGCAGTCGGTATCGTTACGCCTATGGCGGCGACGATGGACGCACCTGCGCCTCTGATTGGCGCGGCAAGCGTGCTGATGGAAGGCTCGAAATAGCCTGGATCGAAAAGGTAGCCGCTGGACTTGTCAGCCTGCATCAGTTTGAACAGATCAAAGACTGTCGCCGGCGTGAACTCGGTGCTCTGATGCAAATACTCTTCGGGGTACAAGGCCTGCAAAGACTCAAAGCTCAGGTCTCGCAGCAAAATGCGACCAAACAGCGTGGCGTGTGCGGGCAATCGCATCCCCAGGTGCACATTGTTGGAAAAAGGCGCCTGCACGACTGCCCTTGCCACGTAAACCACAAAACGCCCGTCTCTGACAACCAGGTTGCACGAATACCCCACTTCGTCACGCAAGGCTTCCAGAATGGGCTTACCCAGCTCAATCATTTCTTTGGAAGCCAAACACTCAAAGCCCAGTCGCAACACGCCCAGGCCTAGACGATAGTCTTTGCCGCTCGCGTCGCGCTCAACCAAACCCATTTGTTCCAAGGTCGCAAGCAAACGGAACACTGTGGAACGCGGAATCTCCAGGCGACGGGCAAGCTCCGGCGCCGAGAGCACCGCCTCATGGCGGGTAAAAGCACTCAAGATGCGCAAGCCGCGCTCAAGCCCCGGAACGATGTAGTGACTGTTATCAGGTGCAGCGCGGCTCATGGTGCGGTTCCCGAGCTTGAAGATTCGACCTGGGCCAATACCTGAGCAATCAAGCTTGCGACGGCTGCAGGCTGCTCGACCTGGCAGACATGGCCGGCGCCGGCTATCAAGGAAAAAGGCAGGCCTTGTTGCAATGCATAGGCGCGCGACTGCTCGGGCGTAGTGACGATGTCGTGTTCTCCGCAGTGCACCTGTGTCAGAGGCGGCAGATCTTTATAAGCAAACAAATCTTCGGCGCACAGCATTTCTACCGCTTGCGTATAACCATCGGCATGCAAACCCAGCGCAACCTGCCGCAGCTGTTGCTGCTGCTCGGCAGTGGCATTGGCTGAGAGCAAGCGGGTAGGCAGTTTGTTCGCCATGGCTGGTATACCCAGGCTTAACCCCGCCAAACGAGAAGTGCGCACCGCCTGGGCCCGCTCGCCACCGCCATAGCCCAAGGCCGGGCTGAACAACATCAGCGCCCGCAGGCGTGCGGCATGCAATTGCGCAAATGCCGCCGCCATCAAGACGCCGAGGGAATGTCCAACCAGCACGCAAGACTCAATATCGAGCGCATCCAGCAAGAGCGCCAGGCGTTGGGCGTAAGCCGTCGCATTGGGCGCCTTGTCGGGCAAAGGCGAGCTGCTGCCATAGCCTGGAGCATCCCAGGCCAACACACGTGCTTTGCCTTCCAAGGCCTGCGCGCAGGCCGACCAGCTTGCGGCCCCCGAACTGATGCCATGCAGCAGCACAAGCTGAGGCCCCTGGTGACCACAAGCACGGTAACTGAAGCGGAGGTCGCCCAGATTCAGCTCTTGCCTGCCAAACACGTCTTTACTCATGGATACTTTGCTCGCTGTGCCGACAAATCAGGCTTGATTAGCCGCGCTTGATGCTGGCAAGTGGATGCTCGGGCGGATAAGTGGGTGTAATGGGCTTTTTGGCGCCCAACATCACACACATCAAGGCGTCTTCATCACCGATATTGACTTCACCGCGATACACTCCTGGCGGGATGGAAACCAGGTCCCTATCGGTCAGAATGGTTTCGTAGGTTTCGCCGTCTTTTTCAAGCATGAGTTTGACCTTGCCGCGAATGACGAAGAAGACTTCCTCGACATCGGTATGCAGGTGCATGGGGCCTTCGTTACCTGCCGGTATCACCATGGTTGAGAACGTGAAATTCTCGGCGGGCACGGTGTTCATATCCGCGGCAACACCCGTGCCGCCCGTGCCCACGTAGCGCATCTGCGCACGGCGATAGACGGGATCGAAATCAGCCTGAAATTTGAGTGCATCCCAATCGTACTTACGCGTTGCGTAACGGGCGATGCGACTCGTCATCCAGTCTTCCAGCGAGGCGCCTTCGGGACGGGCCCAAGAAGCTTGTTGGGTATTACGCTCTTCAACTACGTGTTCGCTCATGACACTCACCTTTTGCAATTAATGCATGACAAAGCCGCCATTGACGGCTAGTAACTGACCCGTCATGAAACGAGACAGGTCGGACAATAGAAAGAGAATGGCGCCGCTGACGTCGTCCGGCAGCTGTGCGCGCTGCAAAGCGCGCTGGTTCTGATAAAGCTCGTGACGTTCACGCGGCACATATTCAGTGGCCTCTACCAAGGTCAAACCCGGCGCGATGGTGTTAACCGTAATGTTGTCGGCCCCCATCTCGCGCGCCAGCGTGCGACTCATGGCGATGATGGCGCCCTTGCTGGCCACATAAGCCAGCAATTTTGGCGCTCCCCATAAGGGGGTATCCGACGCCAAGTTAACGACTGCGCCACGACCGCTTTCGCTCAAGGCGGCATGGCAGGCGCGCGTCATCAGCCAAGTGCCACGCACATTAATGTTCATGACTTGATCCCACACGGCCACGTCAAGTTCATGCAGCGTCTTGCCGCCGGAATGCGTCATCGCCGCGTTGTTGACCAAACCATCCAAGCCCCCCATTTGACGCACGGCTGACTGCGCGCAGGCCTCGATAGAGGCTGGGTCATTCATATCGAACTCTATGGCATATGCCGGCAGGCCTTGCGCACGCAGATCGGCAACAGCCGCGTGCAGATCACGCGCCAGAATATCGGCCAATGCCACTTGCGCACCCGCCTGCAGCAGGCTGCGGGCGAACTCCAGACCTAGCCCGCGTGCGGCACCGGTTACAAGCACACGTCGCCCCTTCAAGAGATTCGCGCTATTAGAGGCTTGAGTATTTGCGTTCATGCTTGCCCCTGGGGTTCAGACCGTCGTGACATTGGCTTTGGGGATGTAGTGCAAGCAGCGACGCTCTATCCACACCACCGCTGCATAAGCGGCAATACCAATCACGGTTAGCCCAAAGATGGCAACAAACACACCGGCGGTATTGCCCTGCCCTTCGGCGTCTACCAGCAAGAAGCCCAGACCTTTATTGCCACCCACCAGCTCACCCACGGTGACGCCGATGACAGCCAGGGTTGCACCTATGCGCAGCCCGGAGAACAGCGCCGGCAAGGAGGAAGGAAACTCAACCAGGCGGAAAATCTGCCAGCGGCTGGCGTTGAGGGTACGCACCAGGTTGACCATATCGGGGTCTACCGTGCGTATGGCCGAGAGCACGTTGACCATGATGGGGAAAAACACGATCAACAAGGCCACCAGTATCTTGGGATAGATGGTGTAGCCCAGCCACATGACGAACAGCGGAGCAAAAGCCACCTTGGGTGCGATTTGCAGGGCCAGAATATAAGGCGAAAGCACAGACTCAGTGGTGGGCGACAAGCCCAGCACCACGCCCACCAAAAGGCCCAGCAATGCCCCCAGAATGAAGCCTATCACCACCTCGAAAGCCGTGATGTTGAAGTGCTCCATGAAGCTGCCGGTGTTCCACATGCGTATGCCTTCCTGCACTACGGTGGTGAACCGAGGCAAGATGAACTCGGGCATACCCAGCCAGCCGGGCAGCCACTCCCATGCGGCCAGAAACAAAACCAGCACAAGTAGGCTACAGCCGACTGTAACGAAGTGGCGCTTATACACTTTTAACCCTCCGGGAGCATTTTTTGAAGAGACAGAGGCGGCGGGACCCGCCCCCGCCACAGCCGAGGGTGATATGGTGGAGGAGATCCCGTCTGCCATTACTTGGCCTCTACAAATTGGTTGGTGTACAGAGAATCAAGCGGCGATGCCTTGCTGACTATGCCTTCTTCAACATAGAACTTCTGTACGGATTCCAAACGGGCAGGATCCATAATGCCGGGTACGGTTTGACCGGCATACAGATACTTGTTGAACAGTTCAAAGATGCGTTTGACCTGATCTTCCTTGCCTTGGTGTGCAGGCACAGCCTTCACGTAAGCCGCAACCGCCCCATCGATGTCGTTCTGGATCAGCGTCATGCCTTTAAGCGTGGCACGCACCACACGCTGGATGAGCTCGGGGTTCTTTTCTATCATTTCATCGGAAGCGATGATGGCTTGAGCCATGCTGTTGAAACCTTTGGCAGGATTCATCAAGTGCACCTTCGCCCCAGCTTCTTCAGCCATGACGACCCAGTCACCGACCGCAGCCATCACCTGAGATTTACCCGAAGCAAACAACTGCCATACCCCGGCAGGGCCGGCCGCCTGAATCTCGGCGTCCTCACGCGTCAGGCCTGCCATTCTCATGGTGCCCAACAAGGAGTAGTAAGTCGTGTCGGTATAAGCCATGACGGTGATGGTTTTGCCTTTCAGCTGGGCAGGTTCATTGACTGGGTCGTCGGCATGCGAGGCGATCAAGGTCAGACCACCGCCACCTACCAGCGCCACAGACTTCACCGGTACGCCGTTGGCGCGAACGATGATGGGCGTATCGCCAATGGCGCCACCAATGGGTGCGTTACCGGCACCCACCTGTTTGGCCACGTCTACCCCGCCCTTGCCCGTCACGAAATTAACGTCCAGACCTTCGGCCTCAAAGTAACCTTGCTGCTTGGCGATCATCCAAGGCGCGAAGGCCGGCAGATTCTGCGGCGCCGGCAACAAATAGGTAATCGGCTCTAGTTTTTTCTCTTGAGCGCCGCTGGTAAACGGCACGATGGCGGCGCATGCGCCTACGGCGATGGCGGCTATCAGCTTCTTGATTTTCATGGTTTATCTCCAGGGGTCCATCTTCATAGGTTGAGTGAGTACACGTACGGCAGACAAGCAAATCTTGGGCGGCGACGCGATCAGTGCAAAGCCGCTTTATCTTCTTTACCGATCTTCAACAGATCCATCAATCGCCCTTGCAAGGGACCAATCTGGGGAAGCTTGCGGCGCTCAAGCGGGTTGTCGCGCAAAGGAAGATCGACAATGATTTCTTCAATGATGGTGCCGGGACGCTCGCTCATCACAAAGAGCCGATCGGACAAGGCGATGGCCTCGACCAGATCGTGAGTGATGAAGAGCGCGGTCTTTTTGTGTTCGGCCAGCATCTGGGCCAAGTCTTGCTGCAGCACCATCTTGGTCTGTGCATCCAGCGCAGAAAACGGTTCGTCCAGCAACATCACCTGCGGGTCTACCGCCAGGGTGCGAGCCAGCGCAGCGCGCTGACGCATCCCGCCGGACAACTGATGCGGATAATGTTTTTCGTAACCTTTCAAATGGCAGCGCTCAAGCAGCTCGCCCGCTACACGCTTGCGTTGAGCCCTGGGAGTGCCGGCGATCTCCAGCCCCAATGCCACGTTATCTTCTATGGTGCGCCATTGCATCAGCAAATCTTTTTGCAGCATGAAGGCCACTTCGCGCACAGGCCCTTTGACTTGCTTGCCATTTACATAAACCTCGCCCACGGTGGGGCTGTAAAGGCCCGAACCCATATTCAGCAAGGTGCTTTTGCCACAGCCCGAAGGGCCGATCAGGGAAACCACTTCGCCTTTGGCAATGGAAATAGAGACGTTGGCAACGGCTTCGCGTACCGAACCGCTTTGTTTATCGGGAAAAGACTTACCGACGTTCCTGAATTCAATTTCCATCATGATGAAGGTATTCCTTGCAAGATAAGCCTGAGGCAGCCCCGCAGCCTTTGCGTTTGGTTTATATATGAAACAGCGTTTACTATACAAACAAAATTTACAGATCTTGGAAGAGAAGTTGTATTGGGGATATCCCTTGAATCCTTATTTGGAATTCGCTGAAAACCCCGTAATAATGGGAAATTCTTGGGCTTTCAACTTGGTATTGCTCTATGAAGCGAGAATTCAACCACCGGGTTTCCCCGTATGGTGGGGTCAGCGATAAAGCACTACATTATATAAAAATAAAACGTTGTTTTTTATATGAAACAAACAGCCAGCAATATGACGACAGAGAAAGCTATGCTTACGGTCATTCTCAAACATGACCAGTCCAATAATCTCGATGCCATCCAAGGCAAGCTCAAGGCCAGCCAATGGTGGGACCGCTTCCCCCCTGAAGGCGTAGAAGTCGTCTCCTGGACTGTGGCCATGGGCTTGGGGCAAATCGTCACGCTGCGCTTGCCTGTCTCGCTCATCCCTATGGTCAACGTCGAACTCGAACGTTGCGCTTGGGGCGTCTTTACTACCGAGTGCTATCCCACTTACGACTTCATCCCTGTACGCGAACGCATCAAGGAACGCGTCAAAAACGGAGGCCAATGAATGAACAAGCTTTACCTCGAACCTCACCAGGCCCGCACGCGCGAGCCTTCGGCATACGAGAATCTGCTGGGCGACGCCATCGAGCGTGCGTTTGGCTCGGGCGTGGTTGAACTTTCAGGCCTGGTGGCCGCTCTCAATGCTTCGGGGCCGCTGCCGCAAAGCAAAGCCACCACCTGGACCGAAGAACTGCTCGCCGCCGAGCTGCACAGGCTCAGCCTCGAAGCCTAGGCTGTTTACGGCCTCCCATACTCAGGAATCCGACATGACTACTACCCCGTCTGAAGCTGAAATCGATGCCGTCTTGGCGCGCGGCATCAAAAACCGCTGGTATGCCATCTGCCCTTCCGGTTTTGTGACTGCCAAACCCACCAGCCTGCGCCGTCTGGGCTATCGCCTGGTGCTCTGGCGCGACGCCGAGGGCACACCCTATGCCCTGGAAGACCACTGCCCCCACCGCGGCGCGCCGCTTTCCGTCGGGGTGCCGCTGGGTAACAAGATCGCCTGTGGGTATCACGGCGTACAGGTGCGCCACGACGGCACGGTGGTTTCGGTGCCTGGCAGCCCTGGTTGCAAACTCGAAGGCTCGCGCCCCACGCTTGCTTTCCATCTTAAAGAAAGCAACGGCGTCATCTTTTTGTACAACACAGACAAAAACATAGACAACCCGCCCCCCTTGAACCTGCCCGAGCAACTGATTTCCGACGAGTATTCGGGCTTCCTGTGCTATACAGAATGGGCTGGCGACTACCGTTACGTCATCGATAACGTCATGGATCCCATGCACGGTACCTTCCTGCACAAGCAGTCGCATAGCATGTCCGTAGGCGCACAAGCCTCCAAGTTTCAGCTGCGCGATACCGAGCACGGTTTCATCTTCGAGAAAGCAAACCAGCGCGACGTCAACTTCGACTGGAGCGAATTTGCCGATACGGGGCTGCACTGGCTGCGTCTGGATATTCCCTACCCCAACACCGGTGGCCCCGGCGGTAGCTTCGTGATTATCGGCTGCTACACCCCTATCGCTCCCAATGTGGCCGCTGTCTTCCATTGGCGCATGCGCAAGGTCTCGGGTTGGCAACGCGATGTCTGGCGTTTTCTGTACAAGAACCGCCTGGAGGCCCGCCACTGGGCTGTGCTGGAGCAAGACCGCGAAGTGCTGGAAGTCATGGACCCCGACGCCAACAAGCGCGAGATCCTGTATCAGCACGATGTGGGCATCGTGCGCACCCGTCGCCAATTGCGTCAGCTGGCCATTCAGCAGTTGCAGGCCGAAGCGGTGCAAACCCCAGAGGCCGCCACGGCTTAAGCACAGATGGCCGAACCTCAGCTTATCCGCAACTTACCCGCCCCGGGCGCTAGCGTGCCGCCCGGCGCAACCTGGTCCAATTGCCTCATCATGGGCCCAGAGATCGTCCTGTCGGGCATGACGGCGCACCCCGCCGCCACGCCCGACGGCTCTTATCTGTCTACCTACGAACAGGCGATGCGCATCTTTGCCAAGATAGAACAGCATCTGGTGGCCGCCGGCGTGCAGCGCGCGCATCTCTATAAACTTGTGATCTATCTCACCAACATCGCCGATAAAGACGCTGTCAACCAAGCCCGGGCCGATTTCTTTGCCGGGCTTCAGTATCCGTGTTCTACATTGGTTGGCATACAGGCTTTGGTTTTTCCTGGTCTTACCATAGAAATCGACGCCTTCGCCCGCTTGGATTTCCGTCTGGCTCCCAGCACACCATGATTGCTGCGGGAAAGGCGGGTCAGCGTTTTTGACAGACGCGCCAAGTCCCCCCACAATCAGCACTTTGCTTAGCAACCCCAGACAGGCATGGCCACCACGACTTCCGATAAGTATGCAGTTCCTGGACTAGAGCGTGGTTTGCGCATTCTGTCCGAGTTTTCGCGTGAAACCCCCAGCCTTGGGGCACCCGAGCTTGCTCGGCGCCTGCAAGTCCCCCGCACTACCATTTTTCGTCTTTTAGTCACGCTGGAAAGCCTGGGCTATCTTGAACGCGTGCCCGGCAACCACGAGTTTCAGCTGGGTACAGCCGTGCTCAAGCTGGGTTTTGAGTACTTGGCGTCGCTATCGATCACCGAATTGGGCCGCCCCATACTTGAACGTTTGCGCGACGATGCAGGCTATAGCGCCAATCTTGTCATCCGCGACGGGCGAGACATCATTTATGTGCAAAAAGCCAGTTCGCCCTCGGTGTTTACCAGCTCGGTGCACGTTGGTACACGTCTGCCGGCTCATGCCACCATATTAGGCCGCGCCCTGCTCTGCCATCTTTCCTACGAGCAGCTGGAAACGCTTTACCCCGAAGAAAAACTACGCACTTATACGCCGCGCACCCCTCAGACACTTGCCGAACTTTACGCGCTGCTGAAAGACGACCGCGCACGAGGTTACATCGTGGAAGAAGGCTTTTTTGAGCCCAATATTTCTACGCTAGCCGCACCCGTGCTCGACGCACAAGGCGTCGTGCGCGCAGCGGTAGGCATTACCGTGCCTGGCGCCAGTATTCCCCAAGAGAAGCGGGAGACACTGACGGTGCGCTTACGCGCAGCCGCCCTAGAGCTTTCCCGCTGCCTGAATTACTGAATTTACAGCGCTCAAGCACCGCGTGAACGGCTGAGCTCGGCCAAATACTGAGCGTCGATATCGCCCGTGACATACTTGCCATCAAAGCAAGATGCCTCGAACTGCGTCATAGCAGGGTTCAAGTCGCGTACCGAGCGCTCAAGGTCTTCAAGGTGCTGAAAGACCAAGCCATCCGCACCGATCTCGTCGGCGATCTGATCTATGCTGCGGCCTGTGGCGATAAGCTCGGCTTGGGTAGGCATGTCTATACCGTACACATTGGGGAAACGCACTGGGGGCGCCGCTGAAGCAAAGAACACCTTATTGGCACCCGCCTCGCGAGCCATATCGACGATCTGCCGGCTGGTGGTACCACGCACGATGGAGTCGTCTATCAACAGCACATTTTTGCCACGGAATTCCATGTCTATGGCGCTTAGCTTCTGGCGCACCGATTTTTTACGCACGGCCTGGCCGGGCATGATAAAAGTACGGCCGATGTAGCGATTCTTGATGAAACCCTCGCGGTAATTCAAGTCTAGCCGCGCCGCCAACTGCATGGCCGAAGGGCGCGAAGAATCAGGAATCGGCATGACCACATCGATGTCGCCCAGTCGCAGGGCTCTGGCTACGTTATCAGCCAAGTACTCGCCCATGCGCAAACGCGCCTGATAGACGGAAACGCCGTCCATCAATGAGTCAGGACGTGCAAAATAAACATACTCGAACAGACAGGAGGTCAAGCTGGGGTTATCAGCGCACTGACGGCTACGCACCTGGCCATCGAGGTCGATAATGATGGCCTCACCGGGATCAACGTCGCGTACGAAGCTGAAACCACAACCGGTCAATGCCACGGACTCCGAGGCCAGCATCCATTCGGTTCCGTTCTCGGTTTCTTGCCGGCCCAAGCACAAAGGCCGTATGCCATGCGGGTCACGGAATGCCACCATGCCAAAGCTGGCAATCTGGGCAATGACGGCGTAGGCACCCTTGGCGCGTCGGTGCACAACCGACACAGCAGCAAACACCGCGTCGTCATCCAGGTTGGCACCGCTGGCAGCAGACTGCAACTCGTGTGCAAAGACATTCAACAGCACTTCAGAATCGG
Organism: Mesopusillimonas faecipullorum; assembly: GCF_020539505.1. Lineage (GTDB taxonomy): Bacteria > Pseudomonadota > Gammaproteobacteria > Burkholderiales > Burkholderiaceae_B > Mesopusillimonas > Mesopusillimonas faecipullorum. The sequence goes on from NZ_JACDXW010000002.1 coordinate 377,311, forward strand.
AGTTCGTGTTGATGTGGCGTCTGTCGATGCGAAAGAGTTCTTCGCGCAGGCTACGCCAGTTGGTCAGATTGCCGTTGTGCACAAAGGTGATGCCAAACGGTGCATTCACGTAGAAAGGCTGTGCCTCATCCTCGTTGTCGCTGGAACCCGCTGTGGGGTAGCGCACTTGCCCCACCCCGCTATTACCGGGCAAAGAGCGCATGTTACGGGTGCGGAAGACATCGCGCACCAGGCCTTTGGCCTTGAACATATTGAAAAATTGTTCGTGCGCGGTGGCAATGCCCGCTGCATCTTGGCCGCGATGTTGCAACAGCAGCAAGCTGTCATAGATGGTCTGGTTGACGGGGGCACGCCCCATCACCCCTACGATTCCACACATGGTTGGTTCCGATCAGTCAAGAGAGAGATAGAGAAGCATCAAAAGGTTGCTTGCGCCATACGGCGCGAGAACTGGCCGGCACTTCCTCTGAGTCTTGGTAAGACTCTGGATACGGCAGCCACTGCGCCAGCGAGGGCGGCAGCCACTGTTTGATTTTTTGTACGCCCTGCACCGCAGTGCCTGATAAACGCGCTTGGGTCCACCAGGGCTCTTTGGGTAGCTCTGTGTAGCCTGCCAGCGCGACCAAGACCACCACGATGAGCGCCCCGCGCAGCAAACCAAACAAGCCGCCCAAGCCGTGGTCGGCAGGCGTTAAGCCAGTTTTCTGGATCAGCGTGGCCAATGTAACGTTCAGCAGGCCCACCAGCAGCAGCGTCACAATAAACACGGCCCCATAAGCGGCAGCCATGCGCAGCAGGTCGTTCTCGATATAGGGCATCAGCCAGCCGGTGATACGAGGCCCCCACCAGATAGCGGCCATAAAAGCCACCCCGTAGGCGATGAGGGATAAGGCTTCTTTGATGAAGCCGCGTAGCAGACCGAGCAGGCCGGAGACGCCCAAAATGGCCAAAACGAGGTAGTCGAAACTCGTCACTTAGAAGAGATGAAACTGTTGTCGTAACCCAATGCACGCAGTCGTGTCTGAGCTGCCTGAGCCGCTTCGCGCGTGGGGAATGGACCGACTCGCAGGCGATAGGTGGCTTTGCCCCCAGAGCTGGCGGACTCTACATAGGCGTTGGTGACACCTGCCGCCACCAATTGGGCACGCCGATTCTGAGCCTCGGCATCGCTGCTTAGAGCCACGATCTGCAACACGAAATTGCCACGAGCGGCTGCCGCGGGTGGGGGCGAAGCGGGTTTCTCGGCAGAGCGGCCTTCCAACAAAGCCAGTGCCACTGCGCCGTCGTCGGTACGATTACCGGCAGCGGGCTTTTCGGGGGCGGCGGGTTTGCTGGGTTCTGGTTCGGGCTTAGGTGGCGCAGGCGGAGGCGAGACCGGTGGCGTGCTTGTAGACGCAGCGGGAGGCACGGGCGCGGGCGGCTGTTCTGGCACGGGCGTCGGTGCCGGCAGGGGTGAATCTACCGGAGGTGTGGTGTCAACCTGGCCGCTGGCTGCGGCTTGCATGCCGGTGTCGGGGGTGATGGGTTCGGGTAAAGGCGGAATATTGGCCTGCACGACCTGAGGCACAGGCGCTGGAGCATTGGGCTCGGTGCCGATAAGCATGGGCACAACGATGATGGCAGCCAGCACCAGCGCCAATGCGCCGATCAGGCGATGCCGAGCACGCTGACGCAAAGCATGCGTGTCGTCATCAAGCGCCCGTTGCCCGCGACCGCTGGAGCGTCGCCCGGTTTCAGACTCGGAATCTTTACGAGAAAACCAACCCATGTATACACCTTATGGCCGCAACTGGCCCGCATGCCAAATTCAGGACACTAGCGGCCCAGTTCTTGCAGTACGGGGCCAACTGTCGAAAATGAACCGAATACCAGAATTCTATCATTCTCGTCCACCTGTCCTTGCGCGGCACGAAAGGCCAGAACCGGGTTTTCATATTCCGTAACGGTGACGGGCTCATCCGTTTCGCGAGGTAACAATTCGCGTACGATGCCCGCCAGTTTGGCGGCGCTGGCGCCACGTGGGCCCGGCAAGCTGGCGCAATGCCAGTGGTCGACCTTGCCCACCAGTGACTTTAGGGTGGCTGCAATGTCTTTGTCTTGCACCATGCCCACCACTGCGTGGGTATAGGCATGAAAGCCCATGTTGTCCAGATTTTGCGACAAGGCGGCGACGGCATGCGGGTTATGAGCCACATCCAATACGATGGTGGGCCGGCCTGGCAGAATCTGGAAGCGCCCCGGCAGATTCACTTGCAATAGCCCGACTCTGACAGCCTGTTGGGGCACGACCAGAAGGTCTTGCAATGACTCTAAAGCGGCCAGCGCAGCGCTGGCGTTAAGCAACTGATTAGCCCCACGCAAGGCGGGATAAGCCAGCGCCCGGCGCCGTTGATCACGGCCCCCGTAGGCCCATTGCTGCTTGTCGCCGGAATAATTGAAGTCGCGCCCGAAGCGCCAAAGGTCGGCGCCTATCTGTTCGGCATACTGCACCAGGCTGTCGGGTGGCATGGGGTCGGCGCAAATGGCCGGCTTACCTGGCCGAAAGATATGCGCTTTTTCGTAGCCTATGGCTTCGCGTGTGTCGCCCAGCCATTCAACGTGGTCCAGGTCGACGCTGGTGACAATGGCGCAGTCAGCCGACATGATGTTGACGGCGTCGAGTCGACCGCCAAGGCCGACTTCCAGGATGGCGACCTCTACCCCTTCTTGCTGGAAGGCAAGCATGGCTGCCAGGGTGGCAAACTCGAAATAACTTAGGCTGGTCTCACCGCGTGCAGCGTCGATGCGGGCAAACTGCTGAACGATGGCGCTATCGTCAAGCGAGTCGCCGTTTATGCGTATACGCTCGTTGAAATTCACCAGGTGCGGCGAGGTATACAGGCCCACTTTATATCCCGCTGCAAGCAGGATGGCTTCGAGCATGGCGCAGTTAGAGCCTTTACCATTGGTGCCGCCCACGGTGATTTTGACGCAGGGCAGTTGCAGTTCCAGGGTTTGGGCAACGCGGCGTATGCGGTCCAGGCCAAGTTCTATGGTGGTGGGATGCAGGGTTTCCAGGTAGGCGAGCCAGGTGTCCAGCGAGGCTTCCGGGCTCGGTCTTGAGGCGGTCATGATGGCGGCGGAATCTAGGGGGAATGGGGGTGTTGCGGGGGAAGATGAGATAGTAGCATTGTGGGCGGGTTTGGGTGACTGACGGAAGTGGTGTTCTTAAGCCGTACGTGTGCCGGATGGGGAACGCATTTGAGTGCGCCGACCGACGGGTTTTGAACGGGGCTGCAAGGGCGCATCTGTCTGAGCAACACGTTTGCAGGTCATCCGGGGGATGACCTGCGTTGCGAGTTATGCGACCGCCCCGGGCAAGGCCTGTCGGTCGGGAAGTTCCAGCACAGCTGGAACCGCGCGAGCTGCGGCCCCCGTCCGGTACCTCATCCGCACGACTTAAGAAACCAAAAAAAATCACGCCAAAAGAAAAACGCCGCAAAAGGTTCTAAAAACCCTTCGCGGCGCCTAACACTTTCAGCCTGTGCAAACCACAACAGCACAGAAAAAAACAGATTACTTCTTGCGCACCGGCGGTAAATCCGTGCATGTACCTTCGGCAGCTTCAGCCGCCATCCCCACCGACTCACCCAAGGTAGGATGCGGATGAATGGTCTTGGCGATATCCACCACATCGGCCCCCATCTCGACGGCCAACGCCACTTCGCTGATCAAATCGCCGGCACCCGTGCCAACGATGCTGCCGCCCAAAATACGATGGGTTTCAGCGTCGAAGAGCAGCTTGGTGAAGCCCTCGTCGCGGCCATTGGCAATCGCGCGCCCCGAAGCAGCCCAAGGGAACACACCTTTCTGCACGGCAACGCCCTGCTTCTTGGCCTCTTCCTCGGTCAAACCCACCCAAGCCACTTCAGGATCCGTGTAGGCCACGGAAGGAATGACACGCGCGTCGAAGAAAGACTTCTGGCCCGCAATGACCTCAGCCGCCACATGCGCCTCGTGCACGGCCTTGTGCGCCAACATGGGCTGGCCCACGATGTCGCCGATGGCATGGATATGCGGCACATTGGTGCGCAGCTGGCGGTCGACGGTGATGAAGCCGCGTTCGTCCACCTGCACCCCAGCGGCATCCGCGCCTATCTTCTTGCCGTTGGGCGAGCGCCCCACTGCCTGCAGCACCAAGTCGTAGCGCTGCGGTTCGGCAGGCGCATGCTTGCCTTCGAACTTGACCCAAATGCCGTCCTCTTTGGCCTCGGCTGACACCGTGCGGGTTTCCAGCATGATGTGGTCGAATCTGTGCTTGTTGCGCTTTTCCCAGACTTTGACCAAGTCACGGTCGGCGCCCTGCATCAAGCCGGTTTGCATTTCCACGACATCCAGGCGCGCACCCAAAGCCGAGTAAACCGTACCCATTTCCAGGCCTATGATGCCACCGCCAACGATAAGCATCTTCTTGGGAATGAATTTAAGCTCCAGCGCGCCGGTTGAATCCACCACACGGGGGTCGTCCGGCAGGAAAGGCAGTTTGACCGACTGGCTGCCCGCCGCAATGATGGCAGACTTGAATTTCAGGGTTTGCTTTTTGCCATCGGCGGCTTCAACCGCCAGATGATGCGGGTCGGCAAACCGCCCCAGCCCCTGAACCACGGTAACCTTGCGTGCTTTGGCCATACCCGCCAAACCACCGGTGAGTTTGCCAATGACCTCTTCCTTGTGCTTGCGTAAAGCATCAAGGTCTATGGTGGGCGCGGCAAACTTGATCCCGTGCTCGCCCATGGTCTGCGCTTCTTCGAGCACAGCTGCGGTATGCAGCAAAGCCTTGGAAGGAATGCAGCCCACGTTGAGGCAAACACCGCCTAGCGTGGCGTAGCGCTCGACCAGCGCCACCTTAAGGCCCAGATCGGCGGCGCGGAAAGCCGCCGAATAACCGCCAGGCCCTGCGCCCAACACGAGCACATCGTATTCGTCGTCAGCCTTGCCATCGAAACTGGCCGCCTGCGGTGCAGCAGCGGGCGTAGCTTGCGCAGGCTTTTCTTCAGCCGGAGCCGACTTTTTCTCGGTAGCCGGCTTCTCGGTGGCGGCAGCAGCCTCGATGCGCACAATCGCTGTGCCCTTCGAGACCTTATCGCCCACCTTGACCAATACCTGCTTGACCACCCCGGCTTCGCTGGCGGGAATCTCCATGGAAGCCTTGTCCGACTCAACCGTGATCAAGCTCTGTTCCGCCTTGATCTCGTCGCCCTCGGATACCAGTACCTCGATGACGTCGACGGTGTCGAAGTCGCCTATATCTGGAATATGCAGTTCCGTCGTCATATCCGTGTCTCCTACAGTGCGATGCGGCGGAAATCGGCCAGCAATGCGGCCAGATAGGCATTAAAGCGCGCCGCTGAAGCACCGTCGATGACGCGGTGGTCATAAGAGAGCGACATGGGCAGCATCAGGCGTGGCTGGAAGGCTTTGCCGTCCCAGATTGGCATATGTGCCGAACGCGACACCCCAAGAATAGCGACTTCAGGCGCATTGATGATGGGCGTGAAGGACGTGCCGCCGATTCCGCCCAAAGACGAAATAGAGAAGCAACCGCCTTGCATCTGCGAGGGCGACAGCTTGCCGTCGCGCGCCAAAGCGGCCAACTCGGAGGTTTCTTTGGCCAGTTCAATAATGCCCTTGCGATCCGCATCACGGATCACTGGCACGACCAGCCCATTGGGCGTATCGGCGGCAAAGCCGATGTGGTAGTACTGCTTGAGCACCAGATTGTCGCCATCCAGCGAGGCATTGAACTCGGGGAATTTCTTGAGCGCCGCCACCACAGCCTTGATCAGGAAGGCCAGCATCGTCACCTTGATGCCTGCTTTCTGATTCTCTTTGTTGAGCGTCTGACGCAGTTCTTCAAGCTCGGTGATGTCAGCCTGTTCGTTGTTGGTGACATGTGGAATCATCACCCAGTTACGATGCAGGTTCGCACCGGAAATTTTCTTGATGCGCGACAAAGGCTTGCTTTCGATTTCGCCAAATTTGGAAAAATCGACCTTGGGCCAGTCGAGCACTGTCAGGCCGCCACCCGCTGCAGCCGGCTTGGACGACGCTGCCGCCCCACCCGCCAAGGCTTGTTTGACAAAGCCGCGCACGTCGTCAAACGTGATGCGGCCTTTATCGCCACTGCCCTGCACGCGGTTCAAATCTACCCCTAACTCGCGTGCAAACTTGCGCACCGAGGGAGAAGCATGAGGCAGCTGGCGCAAAGGCGTATCGTCGGGATAAAGCCCGCTGGTAGGCGATACGCTGGTTGACGCGGGAGCTTCCGCCTTCGCAGCCTCAGCCTTGGGCGCCTGCTCTTGGCTGGCTTCGGCTTTAGGCGCTGGCGCTTCGGGAGCTTCAGCCTTTTCAGGAGCGGCGCCTTCGTCGGAAGACAGCAATTGCAAGATCTCGCTGCCCTTGGCAACCTTGTCGCCCACCTTCACCTTCAAGGCCTTGACCACGCCAGCCGCCGACGATGGGATTTCCATCGAGGCCTTGTCCGACTCAACGGTAATCAGGCTTTGCTCGGCCTTGACGGTATCGCCCTCGGCCACCAGCACTTCTATGACTTCTACGGAGTCAAAATCACCGATATCGGGAATGGTGACGCTGACAGGCTGGGCATTGGCCGCCGGAGCAGCTTTGGCCTCAGCCTTGGCTTCAGCTTTGGGCTCAGCTTGCTTGGCGGGCGCCTCGGCTTTAGCAGCTTCCTCTTTGGCAGGCGCCTCGGCAGCGGCTTCGGACTGCGACTCGATTTCAACGATGACCGAACCTTCGCTGACTTTGTCACCCACCTTGACCTTGATGGACTTGACCTTGCCCGCGTCCGAAGCAGGGATTTCCATCGAGGCTTTGTCCGATTCGACCGTGATCAGGCTTTGTTCGGCCTTGATCTCGTCGCCCTCGGCCACCAACACTTCTATGACTTCCACCGTATCGAAGTCGCCGATATCGGGCACTTTGATTTCCAGGGTTTTGCTCATGTCGGGGCTCCTGCTTAAGCGTGGTGCGGGTTGGACTTGTTGACATCAATGCCGTACTTGGCAATGGCCTCGGCAATCTTTTCCACGGGCACCAAGCCATCGTCGGCCAAGGCGCGCAAGGAAGCCAGCACGACGAAATGACGATCAACCTCGAAGTGTTCACGCAGACGGTAGCGGAAGTCGGAGCGACCAAAGCCATCGGTACCCAGCACCGCCAGACGGCGGCCTTCAGGTACGAACGGACGGATCTGATCACCCAGCAGCTTGACGTAGTCGGTAGACACGACAATGGGGCCTGTGGTGTCGACCAACTGACGCGTCACGTAAGGCTGGGGAGCTGCTTTGTCGGTGGGGTTCAGCAGGCGGTAACGCTCGCAATCCATGCCATCGCGGCGCAGTTCGCTAAAGCTGGTCACGCTCCAGACATCGGAGCTGACGCCCCAGTCTTTCTCAAGCAGCTCTTGTGCGGCAAGCACTTCACGCAAGATGGTACCGGCGCCCATCAACTGCACGCGCAGCTTGTCTTTGGGTTTGCCATTGCTGCGGAACTTGTACATGCCGCGAATAATGCCCTCTTCGTCGCCGGCAGTCAGACCGGGTTGGGCATAGTTTTCGTTCATGACGGTGATGTAGTAGAAAACGTCTTCTTGGTTTTCTACCATGCGCTTCATGCCGTCTTGAATAATGACAGCCAGCTCGTGTGCATACGTGGGGTCGTAAGACACGCAGTTGGGGATCATGGACGACAGAATGTGGCTATGGCCGTCTTCGTGCTGCAAGCCTTCGCCGTTCAAGGTCGTGCGGCCTGCGGTACCGCCCAGCAAGAAGCCGCGCGCACGCATATCACCAGCCGCCCAGGCCAGATCGCCCACGCGCTGGAAGCCGAACATCGAGTAATAGATGAAGAACGGCAACATGATGCGGTTGTTGGTGGAATAGGACGTCGCCGCCGCTATCCACGAACTGAAAGCACCCGCTTCGTTGATCCCTTCTTGCAACAGCTGGCCGTCGGAAGCCTCGCGGTAATACATGACCTGGTCTTTGTCGACTGGCACGTATTTCTGGCCTTCCGGCGCATAAATACCGATCTGGCGGAACAAGCCTTCCATACCGAAGGTACGCGATTCGTCGGCCAGAATCGGCACGACACGCGGACCCAACTGCTTGTCGCGCAATACCTGGTTCAAGATACGCACGAAAGCCTGGGTGGTGGAGATTTCACGGCCTTCGGCGGTGGGTTCGAGCACAGCCTTGAAGACCTCAAGCTCAGGCGCCTTGAACTGCTCATCAGCCCTAACCCGGCGCTTGGGCAGATAACCACCCAGTTCTTTGCGGCGCTCGTGCATGTACTGCATCTCGGGCGCATCTTCAGCCGGCCTGTAATAAGGCAGTTTTTCCAGGTTTTCGTCGGGAATAGGAATATTGAAGCGATTGCGGAATTCGCGGATGGCTTCGACATCCAGCTTCTTTTGCTGGTGCGTGGGGTTCTTGGCCTGACCCACGTGACCCATGCCATAACCCTTGATGGTCTTGGCCAGAATCACGGTAGGCTGACCCTTGTGCTTGGTGGCGGCGTCGAAAGCGGCGTACACCTTATGGGGGTCGTGACCGCCACGGTTCAGGCGCCAGACATCGTCGTCGCTCAGGCGGCTGACCATTTCCAGCAGCTTGGGGTGCTTGCCGAAGAAGTTCTTACGCACGAAAGCCCCATCATTGGCCTTGTAAGCCTGATATTCGCCGTCCACGGTTTCTTCCATGATACGGCGCAAGATGCCTTCTTTGTCGTGCGCCAACAAGGGGTCCCAGTAGCCGCCCCAGATCAGCTTAAGAACGTTCCAGCCACTGCCGCGGAACTCGCCTTCGAGTTCTTGAATGATTTTGCCGTTACCACGCACTGGGCCGTCCAGGCGCTGCAGGTTGCAGTTGATGACGAAAATGAGGTTATCCAGATTTTCGCGTGCCGCCATGCTGAGCGCACCCAAGGACTCGGGTTCATCCATTTCGCCGTCGCCGCAAAATACCCAGACTTTACGCTTGCTGGTGTCGGCAATGCCACGCGCATGCAAGTACTTGAGAAAGCGCGCCTGATAGATGGCCATGATGGGCCCCAGGCCCATGGAAACGGTGGGAAACTGCCAGAACTCGGGCATGAGCTTGGGGTGCGGATACGAAGACAGCCCCTTGCCCCCAACCTCTTGGCGGAAATTATCCAGGTGTTCTTCAGTCAGGCGCCCCTCAAGGTAGGCGCGGCTGTACATGCCAGGCGAAGTATGGCCTTGGAAATACACCAGATCGCCGCCATGCTCGCCATCATCCGCGTGCCAGAAATGGTTCTGGCCGGTTTCTATCATGGTCGCCAACGAGGCAAACGAGGCAATATGACCGCCCAAATCGCCACCGTCAGGCGGGTTATGGCTATTGGCCTTGACCACCATGGCCATGGCGTTCCAACGGGTGTACGAACGAATGCGGGCTTCGAGCTCCTGATTGCCGGGGCTAGGCGTTTCAAGGCCCGGCGGAATCGTGTTGACGTAACCCGTGTAAGGCGTGAAAGGCACGTTGGTGCCCGAACGGCGTGCTAAATCGATGAGACGCTCAAGCAAGAAATGCGCACGGTCGGGACCTTCGCGCTCGAGCACAGCTTCCAGGGCGTCGAGCCACTCTTGGGCTTCGACATCCGATTCGGTAATGCGCGTCAGCGCGTTGGCCTGATCCATAGAGGACATAAGCGTCTCCTGAAGGGTTATGTTGGGTCAGCTATCCGCAGCCGGGTCTCGGCTACGGATCCTATATCTGGGGTTTCATGCATGAGTTCGGGACAGGCGTCATCCGGCGCTCTACACGTAATGCACGCAGCCATTCTAGGAAAGAGGATGCCATTGAGCAAGGTAAATTTCACTTTGTGGTGATTAATTTCATAATATGAAAATAAATCCATGAAAACCGCCAAATGCTGCGCCGCACAAGGGTTTCCGGCCTTTCAACTTTTCTCAAAGACTACACCAGAGATCACTGCACGACCTCAGATCTATCCTAGCTGTAAGCTAGAATGACGAGGCGCTGCATACTTCTATGCCTGCGCAAACCTCTTCTTAGGAAACCACTATGCCACAAGCCACCGCTCGCCACATCCTGGTACCCACCGAGGACCAATGCAAGCAACTCAAGGCCGACATCGAAGGCGGCGCTGATTTTGCTGCCGTTGCTCGCCAACACTCGCAGTGCCCCTCCCGCCAAGACGGCGGCAACCTGGGTTCCTTCGGTCGCGGTCAAATGGTTCCCGAGTTCGACGCTGTCGTCTTCAGCGCCCCCGTAGGCGTAGTACAAGGCCCGGTCAAAACCCAGTTTGGCTACCATCTTGTCGAAGTCACCAGCCGCCAAGACTAAGCACCCTTAACGCCTAGTAAACTATGGGCCGCATTGTTGTCACGCGCCATGGCTAGCACACCCAAGAAATCCCTCATCCCGACCACCTTCTACGAGCAGGCCAAGATGTCGCGCCGCAGCGGCTACTGGGTAACGCCGGTGGTTGTGCTCGTCTTGTATCTGTGTGTCATGGGCGTGTTCATCTGGATGCAACGCCTGCAGAACGATAGCGTGATGTTCGTTACCATCGACCAGGAAGCCCGTTTGCAGCGGCTTAACCTGTTCGTCATCGCGCTATCGTCGCTTATCGTTATTTCCCTGCTGGTGCTCTGGCGTTACACACGCTATCGCACGCGCGCCGAAGCCGCCCTTATCGCGGAAACCGGGTTTCGCCGGGCCATGGAAAACTCCATTACCACCGGGATGCGGGTCTTTGACATGCAGGGGCGCATCGCCTATGTCAACCCGGCTTTTTGCCGCATGATAGGCTGGAACGAAGCCGACCTTATCGGAAGAACCAAGCCCTTCCCCTATTGGCTGCCCGGTCGCCATGCCCAGCACGAAGAAACCCTGGACCTACTGCTTTCAGGTCGCACACCCAGCAGCGGCCTCGAAGTCGAAGCCCAACGCCGCGACGGTTCACGCTTTACCGCTCGTATGTACGTTTCGCCTTTGCGCGCCCCCAACGGCGACCAGATCGGCTGGATGACCTCCATGACCGACATTACCGAGCCCAAGCGCATACGCGAGGCTCTCACCGCCGCCCACGAACGCTTCATGACAGTGCTCGAAGGCCTGGACGATGCCATCTCGGTGGTGGCCGACACGCCCGAAGGCCTGGAGTTGTTGTTTGCCAACCGCACCTACCGACGCTTTTTCGGTGCGCAATCCAATGGCCACGAAGAACTCTTGGGGGGGCGTCTGGGCCGTTTTACCGACGAAACCGTAGAGGTTTTTTCCGGGTCGGCTCAACGCTGGTTCGAAGTACATCACCGCATGTTGGCCTGGACGGACGGTCGGCGCGTCAGGCTGCAAGTGGCTCGCGACATTACCGAACGCCGCGAGCACGAAGAAGAATCGCGCGTGCAGCAAGAGAAAATCCAGCTCACCAGCCGCCTGACCACCATGGGTGAAATGGCGTCCTCGCTGGCGCACGAATTGAATCAGCCCCTTACCGCCATTGCCAACTACAACATGGCTGCCTCAGCCATGATCAAATCAGGCAATGCTCAGCCCGAAGTGCTGCTGGAAGCGCTTGAAAAAGGCGCGCGCCAGGCCGAACGCGCCGGCAAAATCATCAGCCGCATCCGCGAGTTCGTCAAACGCAGCGAACCCCGGCGCCAGCAAGTTCCGCTCACCCAGATCATGGACAATGCCATCGCCTTTGCCGATATCGACGCCCGCAAGCGCCAAATTGGCATAGACGCCTCCATGCCCTCCCCCGTGCCGCAGGTGATGGCCGACCCCATACTTATCGAGCAAGTTCTGCTGAATCTGCTTAAAAATGGCATAGAAGCCATGGAGAACAGCGAATATCGCACTCTGCACGTCGAGGCTACCGAGCAGGACAACCAGATACAGATTGCCGTCATTGACCGCGGCCATGGCCTGCAGAATCCCGAGCGACTTTTCGAGCCCTTTTACAGCACCAAATCCGAGGGGCTGGGCATGGGCTTGAACATTTGCCGCACCATCATCGAATCTCACCACGGTCGCCTCTGGGCGACTGCCAACCCGGAAGGCGGCACCATTTTCCGTTTCACGCTTCCTCGCGTGCCCCTTCCCGCGCCAGACCTCTCCGAGAACCCTCAGGAGCTACACGCATGACCAACCCTCCCACTTCCCACACCGTCTACATCGTGGACGATGACGAAGCCGTGCGCGACTCGCTACGTTGGCTGCTGGAAGCCAACGGCTACCGCGTCAAGAGTTTCAGCAGTGCCGAAGACTTTCTTGGCGCTTACGAACCAGACGAAGTTGCCGTGCTGATCGTCGATGTCCGCATGCCCGGCATGAGTGGCCTCGAGCTTCAAGAAGAGCTTTTAGCTCGTGAAGCGCCTTTGCCCATCGTGTTTATCACCGGGCATGGCGATGTACCAATGGCCGTCTCCACCATCAAGAAAGGCGCCGTCGACTTTCTCGAAAAACCCTTTAACGAAACCGATTTGCGCGGCATCGTGGCCCGTATGCTGCAAACGGCTTCAGACAAAGCCTCCGAGATGCTGGCACAACGTAGCCAGCAGGCCGTGCTTAACCGTCTTACCTCCCGCGAGCAACAAGTTCTTGAGCGCATTGTGGCGGGCAGGCTTAACAAGCAAATTGCCGGCGACCTTAACATCAGCATCAAGACCGTAGAAGCTCATCGCGCCAACATCATGGAAAAACTCGAAGTCACCACGGTGGCTGATCTTATGAAGATCGCCCTGAACCAGCCGCAAGGAAGCAAATGAGTGCACGCATCATAGACGGCAAAGCGCTGGCCGCCGGCATACGCGAAGACGTTGCGCAACGTGCCAAGGCCCTGCGGGCACAAGGCATCACCGCCGGTTTAGCCGTAGTTTTGGTGGGTGACGACCCGGCTTCTCACGTATACGTGCGCAATAAGGCCCAGGCCTGCGAGAAAGCCGGTTTGTACTCGCGTGAAATTCGCTTGGCGGCTGACACCCCACAAGCCACCTTGCTGGATGTTATCGAAGGCCTGAACGCCGACCCCGCCATTCATGGCATTTTGGTGCAGCTACCCTTGCCTGCCCCTCTCGACGCCAATCAGGTCATAGCCGCCATAGCCGCCGACAAAGACGTGGACGGCTTTCACATCAGCAACGTAGGTTTGCTGATGACGGGCCAGCCTCGCTTCATTCCCTGCACGCCCTATGGCGTTATGAAGATGCTGGAATCCGAAAAAGTCGTGCTGCGTGGTGCCGAAGCCGTGGTTGTCGGTGCCAGCAACATCGTAGGCAAGCCCATGGCCATGCTGCTGCTGGCTCAGGGCGCAACGGTCACGCTGTGCAACTCCAAAACGCGCGATCTGGCCGCCCAGACACGCCGTGCCGACGTCTTGGTGGTGGCAACGGGTCGCCCCAATATGATCCGTTCTGACATGATCAAACCTGGCGCCATCGTCATCGACGTGGGCATCAACCGCCTGCCTGATGGCCGCCTTACCGGCGATGTCGCTTTCGACGAATCCTGCGCTGTGGCCGGCGCCATCACCCCCGTGCCCGGCGGCGTAGGCCCCATGACCATCGCCATGCTGCTGGTCAACACCATCGAAGCTGCCGAGCGCTCCTTGTCTCACACGCCCCTGTTGGACTGAAGCCAGTTCCTCGCTTAGCGATCCCGGCCCCCCCAAGGAACCAACGGGCGGTCGGGCTGTCTGCTTTATATGACTGTTCAATTTCCGAGTTTTGCCTGCCCATGACCAATCCTCTGCTTGCCCCGCTCGACACCCTGATAGATTACGTCGCCATAGAACCCGCTCATATCGAGCCGGCTGTCGATCAGCTTATCGAACAGGCCAGAGCAGCGGTCGAGGCCGCCGCCAACCCTGCGCTACCCGCCACTTGGGAAGCCATCGTCGACCCCCTGGATACCGCCGGCGAGAAGCTTTGGCGCGCCTGGTCGGTGGTCGGCCACTTGAACGCCGTAGTCAATACGCCCGAGTTGCGTCAGGCCTATAACGACTGCCTGCCCAAGGTTTCCGAGTTTTCTACCTGGACAGGCCTGCATCTGGGTTTGTATCAGCAATATCAGCGCCTGCAATCCAGCCCCGACTTTCAGCACTGGCCCTCTACCCGTCAGCGTGTGGTCGAACTCGCGCTGCGCGACTTCCAGCTTAGTGGCGTAGGTCTCGAAGGAGAAGATCGCGAAACCTATATGCAGTTGGCTGCGGAACTGGCCCAGGTGTCGCAAAAATTTTCCGAGAATGTGCTGGACGCCGTTGATCAGTGGACCTTGCTGATCGAGGATGAAAGCCGTTTGGCCGGTATTCCCGTCGATGTCGTACAGGCGGCGCGCGCGCGCGCTGAAGAGCAAGAAAAGGCCGGCTGGCTGCTGACCCTGAAAATGCCCTGCTACCTGCCCGTCATGCAATATGCCCATGACCGCGAGCTACGTGCCACCCTGTATCGCGCCTACGGCACCCTGGCATCCGAGCATGGCAAGCCCGAGCAAGATAACTCCGCTCTTATTGAACGTCTGCTGGCTTTGCGGGCTCAAGAAGCCAAGTTATTGGGTTACGCCGATTTTGCCGAGCTGCGCCTGCAAACACGTATGGCCCGCACGGCAGGCGAGGTTCAGGAGTTCCTGCGCGATCTGGCACATAGAGCCAAACCCTATGCGCAGCGCGACCTTGACGAACTGCGCGCCTTCGCAAAGACCCAATATCAAATCACAGAGCTCGAGCCCTGGGACCTTCCCTATTACGCCGAACGCCTGCGCGAAAAGCGCTATGCCTACTCCGAAGACGAGGTAAAGCAGTACTTCACCGAGCCCCGCGTCATGCAAGGTTTGTTCCAGGTCGTCAAAACCCTGTTCCAGGTCACCCTGGAAGCCTGCCCCGAGATCCGGCTTTGGCACCCTCAGGCCCAAGCCTTGCGTGCTGTCGATGCGCAAGGGCAGGTTTTGGGCTATCTGCTTGTCGACCTTTATGCGCGTCAGGGTAAGCAAGGCGGGGCTTGGGTAGATAGCGAACGCAATCGCCGCCGTATAGGTCAACACCTGCAACTGCCAGTGGTGGGCCTGACCTGCAATTTCACGCCACCTGCCGACGGCAAGCCTTCGGTGCTGACTCATGATGACGTCATCACGCTCTTCCATGAAAGCGGGCATGCGCTGCACGCGCTGCTCTCACGGGTAGACGAACCGGGCGTCAGCGCCTTTGCCAGCGTCGAATGGGACGCCATCGAGCTGCCTTCCCAGTTCATGGAAAATTTTTGCTGGGAATGGCCGGTAGTCCAGGCGCTTTCCGCCCATGTGCAAACAGGCGAACCCCTGCCTCGCGAACTCTACGACAAGCTGTTGGCCGCCCGCAACTTCCAAAGCGGCATGCAAACCGTACGCCAAATCGAGTTCGCCCTTTTTGACATGGCCATCCATGCGCGCCCTGAAGGTATGAATATCGCTCAGGTGCTGCAAACCCTGAACGAGGTACGTCAAGAAGTGGCGGTGGTCATTCCGCCCAGCTGGCACCGCTTTCCGCACAATTTTTCGCATCTGTTCGCGGGCGGATATGCGGCGGGCTATTACAGCTACAAGTGGGCCGAAGTACTTTCCGCCGACGCTTACGCTGCTTTCGAAGAAGCCGCACAGGCCGAAGGCCGGCAAGACACCTTGCACCCGCACACGGGCAAGCGCTTTCTGGACGAAGTGTTGGCAGTGGGCGGCACACGTCCCGCAGCCGACTCCTTCCTGGCGTTTCGTGGCCGAGCCCCGCTTTTGGATGCTTTGTTGCGCCATGGGGGTATGGACACGGCTCTGTCCACTGATACGGCCAGTGCCTAAGGCACTGTTCAGTAAAAAACCTATTGAGGCCTCTACGCATGTCCGCCGCGCTTTTTCTTCGTAGCCTGCTTTGTACCTCGGCACTGATCAGCGCCTTGGGCATGCCCGCTGCTATGGCGCTTACGCCCACAGAGCAAGCGCCGGCCCGCCCTCTTATTCATAAGGTCTCTGGCTTTTTACCCGACTTGAAATTCACGCTTCAAGGGCCGGATGACACCCTGGTCACCGAAGACGCATTGGCGGGCAAGGTGGTCATGATGTTCTTTGGCTATGCCAATTGTCCCGACATTTGCCCCACCACCATGGGGCAACTTTCCATGGTCATGCAAAAGCTTGGGGATGATGCCCGGAATGCACGCATTCTGTTCGTCAGTGTCGACCCGCATCGTGACACGCCCGAGCAACTGCAGGCCTATGTCAGTATGTTCGATGCCCATGCCATGGGGCTTTCCGGCACGGA
The DNA here is from genome assembly GCF_020539505.1 of Mesopusillimonas faecipullorum. GTDB lineage: Bacteria > Pseudomonadota > Gammaproteobacteria > Burkholderiales > Burkholderiaceae_B > Mesopusillimonas > Mesopusillimonas faecipullorum. The sequence goes on from NZ_JACDXW010000002.1 coordinate 393,643, forward strand.
AAAGCAGATAGCCAATGTGGCGCGGCGTTATCGCGTGGCCTATCAGATAGAGAAACCCCAAGGTGATGACCCCGAGCGCTATGAAGTCACCCATGCGCGGGGCATCTATATTTTCGATCAACAAGGCAAGGCCAGATTACTGGCCTCGGATGCAAGCTCGGTGGGCGAGTTGGCCGAAAACGTCAAAGCATTGATGCGGCCTTAAGCCCCTTAAGGCTTAAGGCGCCAACACTCAGGCTAGTTTCGCTGCCGCGTCCCTCAAGGCGGTGCGCAAACCTTCTTCTATCACAGGGTGGTAGAACGGCATCTCAAGCATCTGTGCAACGGTTAATTTTTGCTGAATCGACCAAGCCAGCAGATGTGCCAAATGCTCGACTCTGGGCCCAGCCATCTCGGCACCCAATAGCAAGCCTTTACCTTTTTGCACATAAAGTCTCAGCAAGCCCCGGTTTTCCAGCATGATCCGTGAACGCCCCTGATTGCGGAAGCTGACTTCACCTATCACGACATCGTCGGGTAAAGACTTGCCCACTTTGCCCGCTTTGGCGATCTGGGGTTCGGTGAACACGATGCCCAAGGCGGCCCGTCGCTCGCCTGCCTGCACATCGGGATAAGCCGCTGCGTTCTTACCGGCAAGGTAACCGTCGTCTGTGGCTTCGTGCAAAATGGGATGCAGTCCATTGACATCCCCCGCCAGAAAAATAGGCTGCCCTTGCAACTGCAAGGTTTGCACGTCGAACTCGGGCATACCTTTGTCGTTCAGCTTGACGCCTATGTCTTCCAGGCCCAGACCCTCCAGTCTGGGTTTACGCCCCGCCGCCATCAGTAGGTAGTCAAAGCGCTCCTGGCGTAAAGTGCCGTCAGAAAGCTTATATTCCACCGCCACCTCGTCATCCTCGCGCTTGACGCTGCATACCTGCGCATTCAGCTGAATATCCAGTTCTTCGCGTAGCGCTTCAAGTGCGCTGGATTTAACCTGCTCATCGGCAATGCCTGCCAAGCTCGCGCTGCGCCCTACCGCGACAAGCTCTACACCTAGCCGCGCCAGGGCTTGGCTCAGCTCCAGGCCAATAACACCTGTACCAACGACCATCACTCGCTTGGGCAAGTCTTGCCATGAAAACACATCGTCGTTGACTACAAGCCTGTCGCCCAGCCCTTTATACATCTCGGGGATGACCGGTGCCGAACCCGTTGCGATGACAACGCTGGACGCTTCAACCACGGTATCGTCACCCACCTGGATGCGCGTGGCGGACAGGAACTTCGCCTGGCCCCAAAGTTTATCTTCGGCAGGAAAATTCTCTACGTCTTTCAGAACGAAACCCACGAAGCGGTCTCGCTCGTTGCGAACACGCTCCATGACTTGCCGGCCATCCACACGTATCCGGTCGTCAATATGCACGCCAAACGTGGGGCCCTGACGCATGACATGGGCAGCATGTGCTGCGGCAATCAGCAATTTGGAAGGCATGCACCCTACCCTGGCGCAAGTCGTGCCGTAGTATTCGCCTTCGATCAGCAGAGCCTGCTTACCTTGTTTTTTTACGGCGCGATACGCCGTCATGCCGGCTGTGCCCGCACCTATTACAGCGACATCGGTATGTAGGGTCCGCATGTCAGTACTCCTTGTGATGGAGGTCTGCGCAATGGCCGGCAAGCGTGCCGCCCGGCCTTTGCGCCGGGTTCAAAAAGGCTCAGGCTTGCGGCCAGCGGCGAATGAATGTCGCAGGGTCGGGGCGCATAGGGCTGGGCATGGCCCGCAACGGTGTACCGATGGACATGAAACCCAGCAGCCTGTGCTCGGGTTCGGTATAGCCAAGCTCTTGCTGTACGGCGGGCAGGTAGGTACCCAAACCCGTGCTCCAGAAAGCGCCGAAACCCAAGATATGGGCGGCATTCAACATTTGTGTGACAGCCGCACCGGCAGCCAATATGCGTTCCTGTTCGGGAAAGCGCTTGTCTTCTGGATTAAGGTGGCAGGCCAAGGCCAGCAGCAACGGTGCCTGAGCCAGCCAAGACCGCATGGTGTTGATCTTTTGCTCGGGCATGGGTTGCCCGGCGGCTTCTTGAGCACGCACGACAAACTCGCCAAACTCAACAATGGCGGGCCCTTCGATCAAGGTAAAGCGCCATGGTTGAGCACGGCCATGATCCGGCGCAGTCATCCCTGCACGCAAAATAAGATCCAGTTGCTCGGCATCCGGGCCCGGAGCGCCCACCAATTTGGCAGAGCGACGCGACAACAGGGCTTCGATGGGGGTGGCGGTCATGCACAAACTCCTTAACACTACTTGCCGTATACGGCACGAATCATACAGGCCTTCATATCGCGCACAGCGGTCTCAAAGCCATCGAATACGGCGCGTGCCACTATGGCATGGCCGATATTAAGTTCTGCTATGCCGGGCATGCTTGCGACGGGCGCGACGTTGTCATAGTGTAAGCCGTGGCCCGCATTGACACGCAAGCCCAAACCCACACCGACGGCCACGGCTTCGCGCAGCCGCTCAAGATGAGCGGGCTGATCAGCCATCGCCGCTTCGGCATAGGCACCGGTATGCAGCTCGACCACCGTAGCGCCCAGCGCGTGCGCCTGACGAATCTGCTGGGCGTCTGGGTCGATGAACAGCGACACTCTGATACCCGCCTGCTGTAAGCGCTCGATAGCCGCACGCACCGACTGCTCGTGAGTGATGACGTCCAAACCACCTTCGGTCGTCAGCTCTTCGCGCCGCTCGGGCACCAGACACACATCATCGGGTTCCGCGCGGCAAGCAATTTCCAGCATTTCCGGCGTGACCGCGCATTCCAGATTCATGCGCGTGCGTATGGCCTTGCGCATGGCAAAGACGTCGGCATCCTGGATATGGCGTCTGTCTTCACGCAAATGCAGGGTGATCAGATCGGCCCCCGCATCTTCAGCCACCTGCGCGGCACGGATGGGATCTGGGTAATCGGTACCACGCTGCTGCCGCAAGGTAGCCACGTGGTCGATATTGACGCCCAACTCTATCATGAGGCGTCACCTTGGGTAGTGGAGGCCGCTTGCTCTGTATCAGGCGACGTTTCAGACACCGTATCGGCATTCCAGCCGCCACCCAGAGCCTTGTAGAGTTCAACCCGGTTCGTCAAAGAAGCCAGCCCCACCTGTATAAACTGTTGCTGGGTAGTGAACAAGGTGATTTCTGCCGTTTGAACCTGCAAGAAGCTATCTATGCCGTTGTCGTAACGCAGACGGGAAAGCTCAAGCGACTCGGCAGCCGACTGTTCTAATCGGCGCAGCGCATCAAGCTGAGCGGCGTAGGTGGCCTCGCCCGCCAGGGCATCCGCCACTTCACGGAAGGCTGTCTGGATGGACTTCTCGTATTGGGCAATGGCGATGTTCTTGCGTGCCTCGGCCACCTGCAGATTGCCTACCGTACCGCCGGCAAAAATGGGCATGGTGATATTGGGCTGGAAGGTCCAATAACGATTACCCGAGCCGAACAAGCCACCTAATGCCGGACTGGCAAAACCCAGAATTCCGGTCAGGCTGATATTGGGGAAAAAGGCAGCGCGCGCAGCACCAATATTGGCGTTTGCGCCTAATAGCTGGTGCTCTGCGCTGTCAATATCAGGACGACGCAGCAAGACTTCGGAGGACAAACCCACCGGGACCTGAGCCAGCAACTGATCTTTGCCAAAAGTCGCCGCTGTTGGCAAATCGGCCGGCACACTTTGACCAAGCAAGAGTTGCAAGGCATTAGCTGCCTGCGTCTTCAGGCGCTCAAACTGCACCAGATCGGCACGCACGCTTTCCAGCTGGCTGCTGGCTTGATTCAAATCCAGCGCGCCCGCTACGCCATTGTCATAACGCAGCTTAACCAAATCGTAGGACTGTTGGCGCGCCTTAAGTGTGCTGCCCGCCAGTGCGTACTGTTGCTCGGCGGCTCGCAGACTGAAATAGGCCTGAGCCACCTGGGCGACCAAAGCGATATGCGCGGTGCGGCGCCCTGCTTCGGTTGCCAGATACTGCTGATAGGCCGCTTCGCTGAGATTGCGTACCCGCCCGAACAAATCGATTTCGAACGAAGTAATGCCCAGCCCGGCTTGGTAGGTGCGCGTAACGCTGTCGGCACCTGGCTGGCGCATGTCTTCGGGCAGGCGCGTAAGCTGCCCTTGCCCACCTATGCCTATGGTGGGCAAACGATCACTGAACTGTACGCCGTAAAGACCACGAGCCTCGTCAACACGATAAACGGCCATGCGTAAATCGCGGTTGTTCTCTAAGGCCAGCTCAATCAGCGCTTGCAGTTGAGGGTCCCGGAAAAACTCGCGCCATCCCAGATCGGCAGCCATATCGCTGGATTCGGCTGCAGCCCCCGCCAGGGGCAACTGGGCGGGTACCGGTGCCTGGGGACGCTCGTACTTGGGCGCCAACGAGCAGCCCGACAACACCACGCCCAGCACCAAAGGCAACCAGGCACGTCGAAAAACTTGCTGCTTCATGCCTGATCTCCTTGTTTGTCCGAGCCCGACGTCGGGGGGGTTTCGTCTGCGGCATCGTCGTGATGCACTGATGTCAACGACGTGTGGTGTGGATTAGCCTTAACTTTGGCTTTGAAGAGCGTCATGACGAATACGAAGAACGTAGGCACGAACAACATAGCCAAAGGCGTGGCTGCCAGCATACCGCCCAATACGCCAAAACCCACGGCGTTCTGGCCTGCTGCGCCGGCGCCGCTGGCCAAGGTAAGCGGCACCACACCCAGAATGAAGGCAAAGGACGTCATCAGAATGGGGCGGAAACGCAGGCGTGCGGCCTCGATGGTGGCCGTCACCAGATTACCTGTTTCGGCATACACGTCTTTGGCAAACTCAACGATAAGAATCGCGTTCTTTGCCGCCAAACCGATAACGGTGACCATACCCACCTGGAAATACACGTTGTTTTCCATGCCCAGGGCAGTCACCAGCCCCACCGCACCCAACATGCCCAGCGGCACCATCAGCATCACCGACAGGGGGATAGCCCAGCTTTCATACAAGGCGGCCAGCACCATGAATACCACCAACATGGCCAAACCCATGAGCACTAGGGTTTGCGCGCCGGCTTGCTTTTCTTGGTAAGAAAGCCCCGTCCACTCGTAACCAAAACCCGCGGGCAGTTGCCCCACCATGTTTTCCATTTCGGTCATGGCTTCGCCAGTGGAGTACCCCGGGGCTGCCGTACCGCCGATACGAATCGCCTGGTAGCTGTTGTAGCGCACCACCTGCACCGGGCCGAAGCTCCAGTCGGCTTTCACAAACGAAGACAGGGGCACAGCCTCGCCGGCCTGGTTGCGCGCCGTCATCTTCATGATGTCTTCGGGCCCCATGCGCTGCGAGTCTTCGGCTTGTACCCAGACGTTCTCGATGCGCCCCATATTGGGGAATTTCGATACATAACTAGAACCCACGCCAGCGGAAAGCACGGCAGCAACGTCGCTGAAGTCCACCCCTAGCGCAGCCGCTTTCTCACGATCTATGGTGACATCGAGCTGAGGCCCAGGCCCCAAGCCTGTGACGCGAACGCCAGACAGCATGGGATTTTGCATGGCCATGCCCAGCAATTGCTGAGTGGCTTGCTGCAAGGCAACCTGCCCCACCCCACCACGATCCTGCAAGCGCATGTCGAAGCCGGCGGCGTTGCCCAGAGACGAGATGGCCGGTGGCACGATGGAGAACGCCATAGCGTCGGGAATACCGAACAACAGGTGCGCATTGGCACGGTCGGCAATCGCCTGGGCCGAGTTTTCTACCCCTTTACGCTCGGAGAAATCCTTCAGTGGCGTAAAGGCAATAGCCGCGTTCAAGCCGCTACCGTTAAAGCTAAAGCCCTGAACCGTAATGACGTCTTTCACCTGAGGCTGATCGAAGAAGTAATTCTCGACCTGCTCGATCACATCGATGGTGCGGTTGGCGGTAGCGCCGGCGGGCAGCTCGATGTTGACGATGGTGTAGCCTTGGTCTTCCTGAGGCAGGAAGGAGGTAGGCAGCCTGAAATACAGGAAACCCATGGCAATAACCAGCACCAGATACACCAGCATCAAGCGCCCGGTGCGTTTGAGAGACTTACCCACCCAACCTTCGTAGCTATGCGTCAGCCCGTCGAACTTACGGTTGAACCAGCCGAAGAAACCCCGTTTCACCTCGTGGTGACCTTTGGGAATAGGCTTGAGGATGGTCGCGCACAGCGCTGGGGTGAAAGTCAGAGCCAGAAAGCCGGAGAACAGAATGGAAACCGCCATGGCCACGGCAAACTGGCGATAAATAATACCTACCGAACCGCTCATGAAAGCCAGCGGGAAAAACACCGTCGCCAGCACCAGCGTCATACCCACAACCGCACCGCTGATCTGCGGCATGGCCTTGCTGGTGGCCTCTCGGGGTGAGGACCCGTCCTCTACCATGATACGTTCGACGTTCTCCACCACCACAATGGCGTCATCCACCAGAATCCCGATGGCCAGCACCATGGCAAACATGGTAAGCACGTTGATGGAATACCCCAGCGCCAGCATCACCGTCATCGCCCCCAAGATGGCGATAGGCACCACCAGCGCTGGAATCAGCGTATAGCGTACATTTTGCAGGAAGATGAACATGACCACGAACACCAGGAACATGGCCTCGACCAGCGTGTGTATCACCTGCTTGATGGAGGTATTGACGTAAGGCGTGGTGTCGTAAGGAACGGCGTATTCAATGCCGGGCGGGAAATACTGAGACAGCTCGGCCATTTTGGTCTTTACACCCTCGGCCGTCGACAAAGCGTTGGCATCAGGAGTAAGAGAGATAGCAAAAGCTGCCGTGGGCTTGCCATTCAGGCGAGCACCGAACTGGTAGTTGTCTGAACCAACCGCCACTCTGGCAATGTCGCCTACGCGAACCGAAGACCCATCTGTATTGGCACGCAACACGATGTTCTCGAATTCTTCGACCGTGCGTAATTCGCCATTGACCACGATAGGCGCAGAGACCTGTTGGTCACTGGGGTTGGGAGGCGATCCCAGAATACCGGCTGACACCAGGGTATTCTGGTTGGCAATCGCAGACATGACTTCCGCCATACTGATCTGGAAGCCCGTCAACTTATCGGGATCTACCCAAACGCGCATGGCTCGGGGTGAAGCGAACAGCTGAAACTTACCCACGCCGGGCACGCGCGCGATTTCGTTCTGAACGTTACGGGCGATGTAATCGGCAATAGCGGTTTGGTCCATGCTGCCGTCAGAGGACGACATCGTGACCAACAACAGAAAGCCCGGATTACTTTGCTCGACTTTCAAACCCTGCTGCATGACAGCGGCAGGCAAACGGGAGGTGACGTTAGAGATACGGTTCTGCACGTCCACCTGAGCCATGTCCGGATCTGTACCCGGCTGGAAGGTCGCAGTGATCTCGGCTTGTCCATACGAGTCACTGACCGACTCGTAGTAAAGCAGGCCCTTGGCACCGTTGAGCTCGTTTTCAATGACGCTGGCAACCGAGTCGGCAACGTCTTGAGCCGACGCCCCAGGGTAAGTGGCGTTAATGGTGACCGACGGCGGAGCGACGTCGGGGTATTGCGATACCGGCATATTGGGAATTGCCAGCAGGCCGGCCAGAGTAATGGCTAGCGCCACCACCCAGGCAAAAATCGGTCTATCTATGAAAAACTGTGGCATGTGCACTCACTTTGCAGGCTTGGACTGCGCACGCCCCGGGTTTGCCGGGGCATGTCAGGAGAGAGGGGCTTACTTGCTTTGCGCGCCGCCATCGGCGGCTTGGCCTGGAGCCGATTCACCGGATGGCGCGGCGCCGGCTTGATCAGGCTGCGCGGGCGCGGCCCCCTGGGCTGCACCATTGGCGGCCTCGGGCTTCCAGGGCATAGCCTGCACTGGAGCGCCAGGACGAAGCTTCTGGAAGCCCGCCACGATCACTACGTCTCCGGCCGCCAAACCCTTATTGATCAGCCAGTTGCTGCCTATGGAAATGCCGGCCTCTACAGGTCTGACCTGTACCTTACCGTCTACCACCACCATCAGGCTACTACTTCCGTCGGCAGCGCGTTGCAACGCTTGCTGAGGCACCAGCATGGCGTTTACATCCACGGCCTGAGGCAAACGCACACGCACATACATGCCGGGCAAAAGAATCTGCTCGGGGTTGGGGAACTCGGAACGAATCGTCACCTGCCCTGTGCCAGGATCAACGCTAATGCCCGAAAACAGCATCTCACCATCTTGGTCGTACAAAGAGCCGTCTTCCAGCACTACGCGTGCTTGCGCCGCGCCGTCTTCGGTCCGTTGATAACGACCACTAGCCAAATCGCGACGCATGGCCGCTAATTCAGTGGTAGAGCGGGTGACGTCGACGTAAACATCATCGATCTGTTGCACCACAGCCATTTGCGTCGCCGCCGCCGCGCTGACCAGAGCCCCTTCGGTAACCATGGACTGGCCAATGCGGCCGTTTATGGGTGAGGTGACTTTGGTATAGCCCAGATTGATGTCAGCCGCTTGCAAAGCTGCCTTGGCCGCCGCAATCGCCGCATCCGCCTGTGCGGCTTGCGCCACAGCGTTATCGTAATCTTGACGGCTGACAGCATTAGCCTGAATCAACTTGCTGTAACGCTGAGCCAGTTGACGAGCACTGATAGCATTGGCTTCGGCACGTTTAAGTTCGGCGTAAGCGCTGGCTCGCGCAGCCTGATAAGGCGCCGGGTCTATGGTGAACAACAAGTCGCCCGCCTTGACATCGCCACCCTGCTTGAAATTGATGGACTCGACAATGCCATCGACTCGTGCGCGAATCTGAGCATCCTTGATGGCGCTCACACGTCCGGGCAGTTCGACGGAGATTTCCGCACGGCTAGGCTGCACCGTCACTACACTGACGGGGACCTGCATGTTTGCCATGTCCGGCCCCTGCTTCGGCTTATCGCCGCAGGCCGCCAACAACAAGACGGATGTCAGGGCAAGCACACGGAATTTCTGCTGTAGCGGCAGTGACGCTTTGCGCATTGAATGGCTCCTGCTGACGCCTTGCCCGCGTATCGCTGAATGACAAGACGTAATGGAATGAATGGGAACGACACGAGCGCCGCAGCAATGAGCGGCGCCCGAAAAAATGTCACTAGAGTATAAATCGAAACAAATACTGATCTCGTCTGCGAGTGCCTCAAGTCGAGCAAAAAGATTGCTGCATGTGCATCACGCTAACGACCAACCGGATGTTAAGGGAAAAAACAAAAAATCGCTAGCTTCAACTTCGTTACGTACGGCCTTTAAATATTTCGATGGGTGTCAACATCACCCTTTTTGACGCTTAACCCAACAACAGAGCGTCGTCGGAAATCGCCTCCGCCCGCACGCGTTGGAACATCTCTAACAAATCGGGCACGCCCAGCCCTTTGCTGGCTGGCTCAGCAACGTCCAGCGCCACCTTGCCACGATGCAGCATCACCAGCCTATCACCTATCTCCAAGGCCTGCCTCATGCTGTGTGTCACCATCAGCGTCGTCAAGCCTTTGTCCTTGACCAGCTTACGCGTCAGCGCCAATACATAGTCGGCGGTGCGTGGGTCTAGGGCAGCAGTGTGCTCATCCAGCAGCAAAATACGGGAGGGGCGTAGCGCCGCCATCAACAGGCTCACCGACTGCCGCTGACCACCCGACAACAGACCTATGGGGTCCTCAAGGCGATCCTCCAAACCCAGGTCTAATAGGCGCAACTGCTCGCGGTATTCCTCTCGTCTCTCCCGTCTTACCGCACGCCCCAGCCCACGCCGCTGACCTCGGGCATCGGCCAAAGCCAGGTTTTCTTCTATGCTGAGGTCTTCGCAGGTTCCGGCCAGCGGGTCTTGAAATACGCGCGCGACGTGGCCTGCCCTGCGCCAGGCGCTAAGCCCCGCCATCTCCATGCCATCTATTTGAATACTGCCTTCATCTAGCGTGACCTCACCGGAAATCACGTTCAACAAGGTGGACTTACCCGCGCCGTTGCTGCCTATCACCGTGACAAACTGGCCTGCCGGCACATGCAGAGCCAGCCCATCCAGAGCGACATTCTGTATGGGCGTGCCGGCATTGAAAACAACGCGCAAGTCTTTTAGTGTGAGCATGCGGTTCTCCGTGGAGTCAGGATCGGCGGCGCCGGCGCAGCATGGGCACCACCAGCGCTATCGTCACTAAAACGGCGGTAATCAAATTCAGGTCTTGCGCCTCCAGGCCTATCATGTCGGCATTCAGCGCCAAGGCGACAAAGAATCGGTACAAGACCGCACCGATGATGACAGCCAAGGTCATCCAAACCAAGCGCCGGCTATGGAACAGGCTTTCTCCCACAATCACCGCCGCCAAGCCTATGACGATGGTACCGATACCCATGGAAATATCCGCACCTCCCTGCGATTGAGCGAACAAAGCACCGCCCAAGGCACACAAGGCGTTGGATAAAGCCAGCCCGATCACAACCACGCCCCCGGTGGGTACGCCCTGAGCACGCGCCATGCGTGGGTTAGCCCCGGTGGCGCGCATGGCCAAACCCATTTGGGAGCGCAGAAACGCATCTAGCAACAGTTTGGCGGCAATCACCACCACCAGCAAAATAGCCGGGCGCAGCAACATATCGTCCAAGCCTTCGGACTGGAAGGCATTGAACACCGTGGGCTCCATGATCAATGGCACGTTGGGCCTGCCCATGATGCGCAAGTTGATCGAGTACAAGGCAATCATGACCAGGATACCGGCGAGCAGGTCCATGATGCGCAAACCGACGTTCAGCCAGCCCGTCAGGGCACCCGCCAAAGCGCCTGCCAGAAACGCCATGGCGGTTGCCGCGAAAGGATCCCAGCCCATGCTGATGAGGGTGGCGCAGACCGCAGCCCCCAGGGGAAAGCTGCCGTCTACGGTCAGGTCGGGAAACCGCAGCACCCGAAACGACAGATACACAGCCAGAGCCACCAGGCTGAACACCAGCCCCACCTCTATGGCCCCCCAGAATGCATAGGCGCTCATACCGTTCTCTCTAGGGAAAGGCTTAGCGAAGTACGACGGCGGCCTGATCCAATAACGCTTGAGGCAAGGTTACACCCTGCTCACGCGCGGCATTCTCGTTCAGGTAGAGTTCCAGCTCCGTGCCCCCTTCCGAAGGCATATCACCGGGGTTCTCGCCTTTCAGAATACGCACGGCCATGCGTCCGGCCTGTTTGCCCATCTCGTGATACTTTTGCCCCAAGGCCGCCACGGCACCCCGCTTGACGCTATCCACATCGGCGGCAATCAAGGGGATGTCCGCCTCGTTACCCTCTTTTACCAAGGCCTCATAAGCAGAAACCACATTGTTGTCTGTACTGGTATAGATAGCATCGACGCGGCCTATCAGGCTGCGCGCAGCAGCGCCCACATCCAGCGTACGCGGCGCGCTGGCCTCAACCAGGCTCATCCCTGCCTCAGGCAGCTTATCGCGCAACTGTTCTAGCACCGCCACCGAATTGGCTTCGCCAGGGTTGTACACCACCCCTATACGTTTGGCTTGCGGCAGCAGCTGTTGGATCAAGGCGATCTGGTCATCTATGGGCAAAGCATCGGACACCCCGGTCACGTTGGTATCGGAAGCCTGCAAGCTGGGCACGAGTTGAGCGCCCACAGGGTCTGTGACTGCCCCATATACGACAGGAATACGCCGCGTGGCGGCCACGACCGCCTGCGCTGCGGGCGTGGCAATCGCCACAATCACGTCAGGCTTGTCGCCGACAAACTTGCGAGCAATCTGAGCGGCCACGGCGTTATTGCCTTGCGCACTTTGGAACTGCCAGCTGAAGTTTTTGTTGTTTTGGTCGTAGCCGGCTTCAGCCAGTGCCTCTGCCACACCATCACGCATGGCATCCAGCGCGGGATGCTCGACAAAAGACACCACCGCCACAGATTGCGCAAACGTTGCGGCGGAAGCCAGGGCCAAACTTGCGCCCAATAACCAGTTACGCCATTGGCAGTTGTTTTTGCTCATGAGAAGCTCCTTGAAAGGGAATTTCTTGCCTAACCCAATTGCGCCAGCACATGCCTGGCCCAGCGCATGGCGGGTAACTTGCTTGCCGCTTCCAGCGCCTGGGCGCGATCAAGCAAGGCGTTGTCTTCTATGTCGGGCCAGGCGTCGCGAAAGGCCAGAACAATACGATTGCCCGCATCCACCTCAGGTAGCGCCAGCACTCTTCCTGAAAAGGCCTCGCCTATGTTTGTCATGTTACGCGGAAAACTCTCGTGCTCACCAAACAGGTTCACCGTCATGATGCCACCTGGCGCCAGCGTTTGCCTGCATCCTTGGTAGAACGCCAAAGAGTCGCGCACAGGCCCCTGTGCCGTGGCGTCGTATAAATCGACCATCAGCGCGCTGCACAGGCCCGTGTTCTCGGGGTGCATCACCCACTCGCCGGCATCCTCGTGCACGATACGCGAGCGTGCGTGGCTGGGCAGCTTGAAATAAGCATGGCACATGGCAGTGACATTGGGGTTCCATTCCACCGTCACCAGCTGCGCAGGCGTGTGCTTCAGGGCAAAACGCAGTAACGACCCCGCGCCCAAGCCAAGCATGCCTAGCGTCTGGGTGTCATCCGGCGCTTGAAACAATAACCAGGCCATCATCTGCTTGGTGTAAGCCAGCACCAGTTCGTCGGGCTTGCGCACGCGCATGGCGCCCTGAACCCACTCGGTGCCAAAGTGCAAATAACGCACCCCCGACAACTCCGACAAAGTGGGCTCATCGTCCTCCCAGGGCTCGTAGCGGCTTGCGCTGCGGCTCATGCTTCAAGCCCCAAAATCGAACTGCGCCACCACTGGCGCGTGATCAGACGGCTGCGGCAAACGACGCGGTTCTTTGTCAATGACACAGGAGACACACGCTGATTTGAGGGCATCCGACACCAGAACATGATCTATGCGCATGCCCGCATTGCGTCGAAAGCCCAGTTGACGGTAATCCCACCAGCTGAACTGCTTGGGTTCTTGCTCGAACAGCCTGAATGCATCAGACAGACCCAGCCCCAGCAACTCGTTGAAGGCCCGACGCTCGGGTTCGGACACCAGCACCTGGCCTGCCCATTTTTCGGGGTCGTGCACGTCTTCATCATGAGGCGCCACGTTGTAATCCCCTAGCACCAGCAGGCGGGGATGCGCGCGTAATTCTTGTTCAAGCCAGTCACGCAAAGCCGCAAACCAGCTCAATTTATAAGGGTATTTATCGCTGTCCAGCGACTGCCCGTTGGGGCAATAGGCACTAATCACGCGTACCGGCCCATCCGGCGCCGGCAAGGTTGCGGCAATAATGCGACGCTGAGGGTCTTCGAACCCAGGAATATTACGCTGTACGTCGGTACCCGGAAGACGCGACACAATGGCCACGCCGTTATAGGTTTTCTGGCCCGCCCAACTGGCTTCATAGCCCAAATCGACAAAAGCCTGCAGCGGAAAATGCTCGTCGGCCAACTTGAGTTCTTGCAAACAAAGCACGTCGACTTCGGTGGCCTTGAGCCAGTCCAGTACCTGCGGCAGGCGCACTTTTAAGGAATTGACGTTCCAGGTGGCGAATTTCATGATGCTCAGAAGGAATCCATAGTAGCTAGGCAGGCCACAGTATGCCAGACCCTGCGTCGGGCTTGTGTCGCACGCGCCCACAACAACCGTCAACTTCGTGGTCTATCCAGTAAGTGCTCGCATTTACCGCGATGGCTCTTGGTATGATTATGCTTTGCAGACTTCGTTGCAGTCTTTCAGGCTGTAGCACCCCATCATGTCCATCCCCAACGGCACCACCCCGCCCGGCAACGAACCCATCATCCTAGACGTCAGCCACGAAGACGCCCGCTTCACTGCGTATATAGGCGTTAGCGCGCCCGACATAGAACGCGCCGCCGAGTGGGTGCATGCCGAACAATTCGAATTGGGCGAAGTTCACGTGGCCTCGCTGGATGCTTCGTCACCTGTCGCCGAGGCCTTGGCCGAGCTGCTCTTCAACTTGAATCCTGACGATACCCTGGTGCTGTTGTGCGACTCGGTGCAAACTCAAGAACAAGCGCTGCGCGAACTGGGCTACACCCCCGACGCCGCCTGACTCCCAGCCCGAACCTCCCCCTGCTTTCGCCGCCTATTCGCACATGAACTCCTCTACTCTCAGCCCCGGCAATATTTTCATGGTCGTCGCGCCCAGCGGCGCGGGCAAGTCCAGCCTGGTCAATGCGCTTTTGGCCCAGGATTCCGCCATTTCCCTGTCCATTTCGTGCACCACCCGCGACCCACGGCCCGGCGAAGTTCATAACCAGCACTATCGTTTTATCGATAAAGAGGCCTTTTTAGCTCTGCGAGATGCCAACCAATTACTCGAGTGGGCCGAAGTGCACGGTAATTTCTACGGCACTCCCCGTGATCACGTCGAAGACTGCATCCAGAATGGCCGAGACGTCCTGCTAGAGATAGATTGGCAGGGTGCGCGCCAGATTAAACGTCATTTCCCCGACGCCATAGGCATTTTCATCTTGCCGCCCTCGCTCGAAGCGCTCGAGGCCAGGTTACGCAATCGTGGCCAGGACTCCTCGCAGGTGATCACCAAGCGCCTTCTGGCTGCCGGAGGCGAAATGGCACATGTGGTTGAGTGCCAATATGTTATTATTAATCAAGAATTTAGCATCGCTCTATCGCAACTGGCACAAATTGTGACAGCTTCTCGCTTGCGCTATGCAAGCCAGGTTGCTCGTCATGCCGAACTCTTTTCACAATTGGGCATCAGCGTCTCCAACGTTTGATGCCATTTCTTCCTTCAATCGTAGGTAAACACCATGGCACGTATTACTGTCGAAGATTGTCTCGATAAAATCCCCAACCGCTTCGACCTCACCCTGGCCGCCACATACCGCGCACGCGAACTGGCCCAAGGCCACGAAGCCCGTATCGTCGCCGACGACAAGCCTACCGTGCTGGCATTGCGTGAAGTGGCTGCGGGCCTGACCGGCGCCGAAATGCTGCGCAAAGTCCCCACCTAAGCATAGTATTCGGTAAGCGAGGGCGCTCATGGCATTCAGTTCCCTGAGAGGTGCATCTTCAGGTATCTTGGCCGTGCTCAAAAAAGGGCCGCGGCTGCGTCGCCGCAACCGCAACACCTCGCTTGCCCCCGAAACGCCCAAGGTCGGTACGACCACACCGCCCGAAGCGTCAAGCCCTGCCATCGCTTCGCTGGCACCGCTTACGCAAATCATCAGTCAGTACCTCAGCCCCAAAGAAATAGAACGCGTGCGCGAAGCCTATCGCTTCGCCGACCAAGCTCATCTAGGGCAGTTTCGCGCCAGTGGCCAACCCTACATTTCGCACCCCATCGCCGTCACCGAAATCTGTGCCGGCTGGAAGCTCGACGCCGATTCGCTTATGGCGGCGTTGTTACATGACGTCATCGAAGATCAAGACGTTTCCAAGCAGGAACTCGCCGAGCGCTTCAGCTCCGATGTTGCCGAAATCGTCGACGGTCTCTCTAAGCTAGACCGCCTGGAATTCGCCACCAAGGCCGAACAGCAAGCTGAAAGCTTTCGCAAAATGCTGTTGGCCATGGCGCGCGATGTACGAGTCATACTCATCAAGCTGGCCGACCGCCTGCACAATATGCGCACGCTCGATGCGGTCAGCCCCGAAAAACGCCGCCGGGTTGCGCGTGAAACGCTGGAAATCTACGCACCTATTGCACATCGCCTAGGTCTTAACGCCCTCGTCCGAGAGCTTCAAGACCTGTGTTTTCAGGCCATTCACCCCAACCGATACCAAGTGCTGCATAAGGCCATCATGGCCGCCAGGGGTAATCGCCGCGAGGTTCTAGGTCGAATCAGCGAAGATGTTGGCGGTGCTCTGCCGGCAGCGGGTATCGAGGCCGAAGTCTCAGGCCGCGAAAAATCGTTGTACAGCATCTATAACAAGATGGCCGAGCAAAAAAAGTCGCTCTCCGACGTGCTCGATATCTACGGCTTTCGCATCATCGTGCACACCCTGCCTGAATGCTATCTGGCTCTGGGCACCCTGCACCAGCTCTACCGCCCTGTGCCAGGCAAGTTCAAAGACTACATCGCCATCCCCAAACTGAATGGCTATCAGTCCCTGCATACTACGCTGGTAGGCCCTTATGGCACGCCGGTTGAATTCCAGATCCGCACCCGTGAAATGGATCAGGTGGCCGAAGACGGCGTGGCCTCGCATTGGCTGTACAAAGACGACGACACAACGCTCAACACCCTGCAAAAACGCACCCATCAATGGTTGCAGTCCTTGCTGGACATCCAAAGCCAAACAGGTGATTCGGGCGAGTTCCTCGAACATGTCAAAGTCGACCTGTTCCCCGATTCCGTCTACGTCTTCACGCCTCAGGGCAAAATCCTCTCGCTGCCACGGGGCGCCACGCCGGTAGATTTTGCCTACACCATACACACCGACATCGGTAATCACGCCATCGCGGCCAAGATCAATGGCGAGTATTCTCCGTTGCGCACCGAACTGAAAAGCGGCGACGCCATCGAGATCATCACTTCCGCTACCTCAAGGCCTAGTGCCCAATGGCTTAATTACGTACGCACAGGCCGCGCACGATCCGAAATCCGTCATTACCTGCGTACCCAACGTTACGAAGAGTCCGTCGCCTTTGGCGAGCGCCTGCTTAACCAGGCTTTCGAACAGCTGGCATTACCTCGCCCTCCGGACGACGACCCCGAATGGGACAAGCTGGCCAAGGGTTCAGGCGCCATTTCGCGTGAAGAAATACTCGCCGATATCGGCTTGGGCAAACGCCTGGCGGCCGTCGTAGCCCGTCGCTTCGCACCCGAAAACTCCATGTTGGCCACCACGGCTGCCGCCATGGACGAACTCACCGCCGCCACAGGCACAGCCGTGCTCATTCATGGCAACGAAGGGCAAGCCGTGCAGCTGGCACCTTGCTGCGGCCCCCTGCCCGGCGACGCCATCATCGGTGGCATACGGCTGGGTCACGGTTTGGTCGTGCACATGAGCGAATGTGCCGTGGCACAGCGCTTGCGCGCCAAAGAGCCCGAGCGCTGGATCCCTGTTGCCTGGGACATCAACAATACCGCCCGCCACCTCTCTACGCGCCTGGACGTCACCGTAGTCAACGAGCGCGGCGTATTGGGCCGCTTGGCAGCCGCGATCAGCGATGCTGAATCCAATATCGTGCACATGACCATGCAAGATGATTCGGCCTCTAATGCCGTGTTGCACCTGACGCTGCAGGTTGACAGCCGCAAGCATCTGGCGCAAGTCATACGCACCATACGGCGGGTGCCGCAAGTACAAAAGATAGTGCGCGTCAAAGGCTAAGCTAGGCAGGCTGCCTAGCCGCCCGCTCGGGCGGTGTTACGCGTTCTCAGCTTTTGCGCGTCAACCAAGCTGGCCACGTGCGCATATTGCAGATCAACACGCCTGCAACCGCAATCACAAAGCCCAGCAACTGCACGTTCAGCAGAACATCGCCAAAAAGCAGATACGACTCTATCGCCACCAAGGGTGGAGACAGAAACATGAGCGCAGAGGCTTTGGTGGCGCCGCCCCGCCTAATAATCCATACCAGCAAGGAAGTGCCCACCCCAGTCATGACGATGGCCGCCCATAGCAAGGATGCCCATAACTCGGTTGACATGATCCATTTGCTCTCCCCCAACATGAGCGTGAAACTGCCGGTGAAGAGCCAAGTCCCCAGGTTTTGCCATACCGCCGAAGAGCGTATATCGGCTTTTGCAATGGACGTCTTTTGCAGCAATGTGCCTAAGGTTAAAGAGACCATGGCCAGCACTGCATAGAACAGTGCCAGCCAGGTATAGGATTGCTCCAGCGTGCCACTTAAGCCCGGTGCGATAACCAGCAACACACCCGTCAAGCCCAAAGCCAAACCTGCCCACACCCTGCGGGTTGGCAGTTCGCCCAGCAAAGGAATCGCCAGCACAGCCGTCAAAATAGGCTGCGTAGAGCCTATCAGCGCCATGATGGAAGGCGGCAGGCCCCCGCCTATGGCCCAATAACAGCCCGAGAGATACAGCCCCTGCAACAAGATGCCCGCCAGAATATGCTTGGGCACCTCGCGCCACGGCAAGCGGGGAGCTCGAGTCAGCCAAGCCACCCCGATGAACAATACCGCTGCAATACTTACCCTCACGAATAAAAAAAGTGTGGGGTCGGCGTACGGGACGATGATCTTGCCCACAGTGAAACCCGTGGACCAGATAAAGACGAATAACGCGACGGCTATGAACATGAAAAGGGTCTGGCTCCGACCGCTGGCTGCAGCAAAGTCGCAACCTTAGCACAGCCCGGGCCTCTATTGACCGCATGCTTAATTGATCAAGCGCCCGCCCTGCAGCGTAAGGATACGGTCGCAGCGCGCCGCCAAGGCAGCATCATGCGTCACCAAGATAAGCGTAGAACCCTGTTCGGCCACTTGCCCGAACAGCAAGTCGGCCACTTTCTCGCCATTGGCGGCATCCAGGCTGCCGGTGGGCTCATCGGCAAAAAGCACATCCGGGCGCTGCACGAAGGCACGCGCCAGGGAAACCCGCTGTTGCTCGCCGCCCGACAAGGTGCGGGGATAGTGCTGCAGACGGGACTCCAAACCCATGCGTGCCAGAGCCGCATGGGCCAGTGTGCGGGCTTGTGCAATGCCACGCAGTTCCAACGGCAACATCACGTTTTCCAGGGCCGTGAGGTTGGGTAAGAGCTGAAAGGTCTGAAAGACGAAACCCACATGGTTGGCTCTGATGGCGGCACGCGCCTCTTCACCCAAGGTAAAAAGGTCGTGACCCAATAAGCGCACCTGGCCCGATGTGGGAACGTCCAGGCCGGCCAGCAGTCCAAGCAAAGTCGACTTGCCCGAACCCGAGCTTCCCATGATGGCCAAAGATTCGCCGCGCTCGACACGAAAGCCAATATTATCCAGTATGCTCAATACGCCGCCGGCATCTTGTACCTGCTGCGTTAAACCGGTTACTTCAATGGAATACGATTGCATCTTGCCTACCCGTAGAAACTTCATACTGGCTGCCGGCCTGCTGACGCTTGCACCTTGCATCTGGGCTCAATCTCCAAACGGCTCCACGTCTAACATTTTGGTCTTGGGCGATAGTTTATCCGCTGAATACGGTATTCGCCGAGACAGTGGCTGGGTGGGCCTTGTGCAGCAAAGACTAAGCCAGAGCAATCTGCCTTACACCATGCGCAACGCCAGCGTCAGCGGCGACACCACCAGTGCAGGCCTTAGCCGCTTGCCCGCAGCCTTGCAACGCCATCAGCCAAGCATTGTCATTCTGGCCTTGGGCAGCAATGATGCCCTGCGCGGCCTGCCCCTGGAGATGACCCAGGCCAATCTGGAAAAAATGATGGCGCTTAGCCGCGAAGCCGGCGCCGTGCCCGTGCTGGTCGGCATGCGCATGCCCCCAAACTATGGCCGCAGCTATGCCGAAGCATTCGCCAGCATGTACGACACGCTGGCCCAGAACCAGCAGGCGCCGCTGATTCCGTTTCTTCTAGAGGGCGTAGCGACCCGACCCGAACTTTTTCAGCCCGATCAGATGCACCCCACTGAAGAAGCCCAGCCCATCATTGCCGACAATGTCTGGACGGTACTGAATACGGTGCTGAAGCGCCAGCCCTGAACGATCCCTGATCGATCAAGGCTGGCCAAGCTTGTTCAGCTGTCCTGCTCGTCGGTTTGCTCCAAGGCCTGTTTTGCCTCGGGAAGCATCTTGACCTTGGCTTGCTCACGCATGGCCGCCAATACGGCCTGCTGCTCGGCCACAGCCTGAGCCTGATCCAGCTGGGCGCGCAAGGACATGCTCATGAAGGATTCAAGTTCGCCCTCTTGTACTTCTTCGAGACGCACGATGGCGTAACCCTGCTCATTCTCTACACCGATGAAAGCCGGCAAAGCAATGCTACGGGCCTCGAAAATAGCCTTGAGCTCGTTGCTCCCCAAACCTTGGGCATCCATACGGCTGACCGTTATCGGGGCACTAAAGCCCTCTTCGGAAGCCTTGCCCTCTGCTTCGCGCAGGCTGGCTAATACTTTTTCACCCGCTTGCGTAGCCGCTTCGCGAGCCTTCTCTGCCACCAGCTGCTCGCGAATGAATTCACGCGCCTGTTCGAGCGGACGAACTTGGGCTGGATGCAGGGTTTCGGCACGCACGACAACCATCACCCCCGGCGCGATTTCTATGACACCGGAACTATGTTGTTCTTTGCGACTGGCTTCGGAAAACAAGGCGCGACGCACGCGGGGATCGTCGAGCAATTGCGCATCTGCGTTATCAATCGCCGCAGCGATTTCAGTCTCGGGCAACACGTCCTTGGACAACAACCGGTCTACCGCTACCCCGGTGGCCTTGCGCACCTCCAGGCCCAATGCCTGAGCTGCCGGAACCAAGCTGCTATTGTCTTCGTAGGCTTGCTCGGTTAAACGGGTGGCCAGCTCTGCATAGCGGTCGGCGGCCAACTGACGCTTGACCTCTTGTTCAACTTGGGCACGCGCCTGCTCGAAGCTCTCGCCTTGTTCGGGCTGAACCTCGTTAGCCAGGAACACATGGTAATTGCCTGAGACTTCTACAACGCCCGACACCTGCCCTTGCTTGAGCTCGAACACGGCGCTTTCGATCTCGGCAGGCCAAGTGCCCCGTGTGATCCAACCCAACTGCCCGCCGTTGGCCGACGTACCCGCGTCCTGTGAATGGGTTTTGGCAAGTTCTGCAAATTGCGTAGTGTCGGCTGCCGCCTGGTCTGCTACTTGCTGTGCTTGCTGGCGAACTTCGGCACGCTGGGCTTCGGAGGCATCGGCTGGAACCGCAAATTGAATATGGCTGACATTGCTACGTGCGGCCTGGACATAACGCGACTTGTTTTGGTCGTAATAGGCACGCAGGTCGGATTCATTGATAGCCGGCAGACTTTGCGTGGCGGCAGCCTCATCCAACACAAGGTATTCCACAGTGGCGTACTCGGGGACGCTCAGCGCTTGCTGATTGGCCTCGTACCAGGCTTTTATCTGTGCGTCGTCTACCTGAACATCAGCCTCGAAAGCGCTCAGTGGAAACTCGCGCTGACGGACAACGCGACGCTCGGTGAGCGCTTGCCCCACTGTCGTGACTGTGGCGTCTGGCACGTGCGCTGTCGCTGCCACGGGCCCCAGCACGCGCTGCAAGGCCAACTCGCCGCGCTGCCCTTCTTCGAAATCCTTGCTGTTCAGGCCCATGCTGGCCAATACGGCACGATAGCGTTCGGCAGAGAATCGACCGTCTTCTTGGAAGTCGGGAATCGCGGCAATGGCACGGCGTAGCGCGGCATCGGAGACGGTAAAGTGATGCTGTTGAAGCTGATCGATGAGCACGCGGCGCTCGATCAGCGAGTCGAGCAAGGCCAGGCGTGTTTCGGGGGTATCGACGACGGCGGGATCAAAAGCCGCCCCCATATTGGCCTGAATGCGTTGCAGCTGCTCGCGACGTGCCTGGTCGAATTCTTGCAGGGTAATGCCGCTGTTGCCGACTTCAACCAGTTCTTGGTCGCCGGAATTGAAGCTGGTATAACTACTTACGCCGAAGAGCGCAAACGACGGCACTATCAGTACCAACAAAATAAGCTGCATCAAGCGTTGGTGCGTGCGGATAAAATCGAACATGTCATCAGGCTCGTAAGCGTCTATGCCTTCCCTGGTCTGGCCTCTGTTTGCGCTTGAATAGCGCATACAACCAGAAGGGGCGTCACTAAAAATTAATCTGGCAGTTTAACACCGGACAGAGGTCGTATTGTTCAGCTATCGCCACGCCTTTCATGCAGGCAACCACGCCGACGTGCTCAAGCACGCCATGCTTTTACACATCCTGGATCACCTGGGCAAAAAAGACACCGCCTACACGCTTGTAGACACCCATGCGGGGGCCGGTATTTACGACCTCAGCGATGATTGGGCACGCACCAAGGCCGAGTCCGACTTAGGCGTGGCGCGCGTCTGGCACGCTGCGGCAGGCAGCTCCGCGCCAGCCTTGGTACAGCGCTACTTGCAAGCTATCCAAACCTACAACGAGCAGGGCTCGTTACGCTGGTATCCAGGCTCCCCTTGGCTGGCTTTGCACGCCATGCGTTCGCAAGACCGCCTACGCCTTTTTGAAATGCACCCTTCCGAAGGCGAGATCCTGGCCCACAACCTCAACTGCCTCGATAGCCGCCAGCAACGCCAAACGGAACTGCGCGACACTGATGGCTTCGGTGGTTTGAAAGCCTTTTTCCCGCCCCCCAGCCGACGCGGTTTAGCCGTTATCGACCCTTCTTACGAAGACAAGCAAGATTACAAGCGGGTGCTGCAAACGCTGGAAGAAGGCCTTAAGCGTTTCGCCAGCGGTACTTATTTTGTCTGGTATCCGCTGGTGCAACGCCGCGAAGTCGAGGCTATGGTCAAAGGAATGCGCAAACTCGCACCCAACGAGTGGCTGCATGCTTCTTTGCAGGTCAATAAACCCTCTGCCGATGGGCTGGGGCTGTACGGCAGCGGGGTGTTCGTCATCAACCCGCCTTATACGCTGGCAGCCAGTCTGCACCAAGCACTACCGTGGCTAAACAAAACCTTGGCGCAAGACTCGCATAACCGCCACACCCTAGAAAGCGGCGATAACACCCGCAAGAAAACGACAGACGATGAGGATGAGGCTTCGTTGCCAAACCACCGCACCCCGGCCCGGCCCCAACAGCGGCATCCCGCAGCCCGGCGCCCAGCGGTCAAGCGACCACCTCGGCGCCCCTAGGGTGGTGCAAACCTAGAAAAAGCTTTCGTGTTCGCCCAGGTAACGCCACTTACCGGGCGGCAGATCGCCCAGCACAATACGGCCCATACGCACCCGCTTCAGGCCCACTGCTTTCAGGCCTACCATTTCGCACATGCGCCGGATCTGGCGCTTTTTACCTTCGCGCAGCAAAAAGCGCAGCTGGTCGTCGTTTTGCCAACTCACCTTTGCAGGTTTCAGCGCCTGGCCGTCAAGGCTTAGCCCATGATTGAGCATGGCCAGGCCATTGGGCGACAGTTTGCCTTGCACACGCACCAAATACTCTTTCTCTATTTGTGAATCGGCATCTATCAATTGCCGAGCAATGCGGCCATCCTGGGTCAAAACCAGCAAGCCCTGAGAATCAATATCCAGCCGGCCTGCTGGGGCAAGGCCACGCAAATGCGAAGCCTGAAACACGCGCGCGGAACGGTCACCCGCGTGTCGAGACTGCGCGGTAATCAGCGTAACAGCGGGTTTGTAGCCCTGCTCGGCCTGACCGGAGACCACTCCCACAGGCTTATTAAGCAAAATGGTCACGCGCTCGGTTTGGCGCTTGCGTGCGGCGTTTTCCAGCGTGATGGTTTGATTCGGCAAGGCCTTGGCGCCCAAGCCTATCACCTGGCCGTCCACACGCACCCAGCCTCTTTCAATATAGTGGTCTGCTTCACGCCGTGAGCACATGCCGCGTTCGGCGAGAAGTTTGGATACCCTGACGGGTTCGTTCATTGATACACCGCTGGGTCGGGGGAATCGGTAGGCTCTGCGAAGACGCGTTTGAGCGCATCGCCAATCGGCCAGTTCAGGTTGATGTCGCGCGGCGCAATCGGCTGCGTAAACCATTTTTCATAAAGTTTTTCCATACGGCCGTCTTGCATCATGGCTTTGATGGCGTCATCGACTGCTGCCTTGAATTCAGGGTCGTTTCTGGGAAGGATGACGGCATAAGGTTCCGTGCTGAACGTTTCCTCGCCTATCTGCCAGTCGTCGGGCTGGCGCGAATTGGCTATCAAGCCTGCCAACAGCACGTCGTCCATCAGAAAGGCCGCCGCCCGCCCGCGTTCTACGGCCAGAAAAGCTTCCGCGTGATCTTTGGCCGGCATGATACGTATGCCCAACTTGCGTTCGGCATTCTCTTGGGTCAGCCATAGCAAACTGCTGGTGCCCGCCGTTGACACCACGGTTTTGCCCTTAAGACTTTGCAAATCAGTAACGCCGGAGTCTTTGAGAGATGCCAGGCGGGTACTCGTGATGAACATAGTGGGCGCAAACGCCACCTGTTGCTGGCGCTGCTCATTATTGGTGGCAGAACCGCAGGCCATGTCTATGGTGCCGTTGGCCACCAGCGGGATGCGCGTAGAAGACGTCACCGCCACACGCTTCACGCGCAAATCGGGCAAGCCCAGTTGCTGCTTGAGCACCTCGACCACACCCATGCAAATATCCATGGAATAGCCTATGGGCTGCTGCTTGTCGTCAAGGTAAGAAAAAGGCAAGGACGCTTCACGATAGCCCAACGTCACCTCGCCGCGGTCGCGTATTTGATCCAGCCGACCAGCCTGCGCGCATAGCGCCATGCCAAGCATGGCGCCACCGAGCAGCCATTTTTTCCAGTGTGTCATGCGGATTCTCCTTGGTTCATGGACTACAGCGCCTGTCGGCCCGATTCACTCGTGCGTATGCGTATGGCTTGTTCTATCGGCAATACAAAAATTTTGCCGTCGCCTATTTTGCCTGTATGAGCGGCCTTCACAATCGCCTCTATGGCGCGGTCGGCCTGTTCGGCTGAAACAGCCAGCTCTACACGTATCTTGGGAAGGAAATCGACGACGTATTCTGCACCGCGATAGAGTTCAGTGTGCCCCTTCTGGCGACCGAAGCCTTTGACTTCGGTAACCGTGAGGCCGCTGACGCCAACCTCGGCCAAAGCCTCGCGCACTTCGTCAAGTTTGAAGGGTTTGATGATCGCCACAATCAGTTTCATAGCTAGTACCTGCTTTATTCTTGAGCCTTACCGCACGTCGCGATAGGCATTTATGATGGGATGGCGCCAATCGCGCCCGAAGGCCCTTGACGTAACTTTGGGCCCTATGGCCCCTTGGCGCCGTTTGTACTCGTTGAACCTAACCCGCCTGAGCACATCTTCTACGGTCTGGGCATCCCTGCCGGCAGCCACGATCTCGGCGGCAGACTGATTCTGTTCGACGTGACGCTCCAGGATATCGTCCAGTTCTTCATAGGAAGGCAAACTGTCTTGATCGGTCTGGTCAGGTCGCAACTCGGCAGATGGGGCACGGGTAAGGATACGTTCGGGAATCACCTGCGACTGCTGATTGCGCCAGTGAGCCAAGCGATAGGCCAAAGTCTTGGGGATATCTTTAATGGGTGCAAAACCGCCCGCCATATCCCCATAAAGCGTGCAATAACCCGTAGCCAACTCTGACTTATTGCCAGTGGTCAGCAACAAGCCACCGAATTTATTGGAGATCGCCATCAGCAAGGTGCCGCGCACACGTGCCTGAATGTTTTCTTCCGTGGCGTCGGGCTCCAGACCTTGAAACAATGGGGCCAAGGCGGCGTCGAAGACTGTAGACAAAGGTGCTATGGCAATCTCTTCGTATGCAACACCCAGGCCTTGCGCCATCGCCGAGGCATCATCCAATGAGATCTGCGCAGTGTAAGGGGACGGCATCATGATGGTACGTACCGCTTGCGCGCCCAAGGCGTCTACCGCCAAGGCCAGCACCAAAGCGGAATCCAGCCCCCCCGACAAACCCAGCAGCACAGAAGAGAAGCCCGCTTTGCGCACGTAATCGCGCAAAGCCATGACCAAGGCGGCATAGACTTGTGCTTCGTCACTTGGCCAATGAGCAACCCAGCCCCCCTGCTCTTGAGCACCGGTTTGTACCGTCACTTTGCCTTGCGCATCGCAAATCAGGTCGAGCACACCCAAGGCCTCTTGGAACATGGGTAAACGCGCCACAATTTGACCAGCATCATCCATCACCATGCTGGCGCCATCGAATATAAGCTCGTCTTGGCCGCCTACCAGGTTCAGGTAAACCACTGGGCAACCCTGGGCCGAATCACGCACAATTTGCTCACGCTGCCCTTGCTTGCCCAGACAATAAGGCGAAGCGTTGAGCACAAGCAAAGCCTGTGCCCCGCGCTGCAGGCAAGCTGCGGGAGTTTCCGGCAGCCACATATCTTCGCAAATCAGTATGCCCAAACGCACACCCTTGCAATCAAAAACCAGCGTTTGGTCGCCCGGCTGGAAATAGCGAAGCTCGTCGAAGACGCCGTAATTGGGCAGTTGATGCTTGTGATAAGTGCCGACCCGGCGCCCTTCATGCAAGATGGTGGCCGCATTGAATAGCTGCTGACCCTGGCTATCTACGTGGCCCACCACAACATGCAAGCCGGCCAGCCCGGCCAATTGCTCTTGAAGCGTATCCAGCACCTGCTGCTGCTGGGAGACGAAAGCCGGCCGCAGCAAAAGGTCTTCGGGCGGATAGCCCGTCAGGGCAAGCTCGGGCGTAATAAGGACATCAGCCCCTTGCGCATGCGCCAGCTTAGCCTGCTCTAGAATCAGCGTGGCGTTGGCAAGCAAGCCGCCAACCGTAGGGTTGATCTGTGCCAAGGCGATTCGGATGCTGCTCATGGGCCTACTCTGAACAAAAGGAAAAATTATCGCATGGCCTGCGGCACACGCACCGCAGACCACCACGCCTTAATGAGGCAAACGCTGTTCTTTTTCGCCAAACGAGTCCCGGCCCAAGGCCAAGGCAAAGTCGGCCCCCGAGGGCGATTGATAAAGCTGCAAGGACAACTCGGGCAATATCGCCAGAAGATGGTCAAAAATGTCGCCCTGTATGCGCTCGTACTCTACCCAGGCAGTTTTGGCCGTAAAGCAATAAAGCTCTATCGGTATGCCTTCAGAGGTAGGCTCCATCATCCGCACCATCATCGTCATGTCAGAGTGCAGCTCTTGGTTCTGCTCCAAATAGGCCAAGGCATAGGCTCTGAAAGTCCCCAGATTCGTCAACCGGCGTTGATTGGCCGGCACGCTGCTCGCATCACCCAGCGCGCTATTGGCCTCGTCCAGCTCCTGGCGCTTGCCGGCCAGATAGTCCGACAACAGGCGGTATCGTGACAAACCCTGGATTTCTTCGGGTGTCAGGAAACGCACAGAAGCCGCATTGATGCGCAGGGTACGTTTGATACGGCGTGCTCCGACTTCGAACATATTGCGCCAGTTTCTATAAGCCTCGGAAAAGAGCTTATAGGTGGGGATGGTGGTGATGGTCTTATCCCAGTTCTCGACTTTGACCGTATGCAAAGCGATATCCACCACGAAACCGTCGGCGTTGGCCTGAGGCATTTCTATCCAATCGCCTATACGCAACAAATCATTCGAGGTCAGTTGGGTGCTTGCCACCAAGGACAGCAAGGTATCTTTGAACACCAACAGCAGTACCGCTGACATGGCACCCAAACCGGACAACATCAGCAAGGGAGACTGATCGATCAGCAAAGAGAAAATCAAGATGGCGCATACGCCCCACAAGATGATCTTGGCCAGTTCCAGATAACTCTTGATTGACCGGGTCTGCGCCTGAGTCGATGCGGCATAGGTGTCTTGCCACGACTTCAGCAAACCTATCAGGGCCTTGAAAAGATAGAAGACGCTGATAGCCTGAAGCAGTCGGGCAAAAGGCAAAAGGTACTGATCATCCAAAGGCAGCAGCGTCAGGTTGAACAGCACCACCGTCAGCGACGCCACATAACCCACGCTGCGGAACACGTTGTGCCTGTCCAAAGCATGCGACCAATGAGCACGCCCCACGGCGCTCAAGGCGCGATGGGCCAGTGCCACCAGCACTTTATCTACGATCCACCCTGTGATCAGGACCAGCAAGAAGAGGATGACCAGGCCTGTCAGAACTTGCGCCCAGAGCGCATCAGGCACATAGGAGTACAAGCCTTGGTGCTTGAGCCATTCGACGAATTTATTGGTTTCCAGGTGGGGCTGCATTGGGTAAAAGTTCTCCTGTTCAGCTTCTAATACAATAGAGGGATTACTCCCATTCATTAAAACATCATGTCCGCGCAAGCCTCAAACCCAGCCAACAATCAGTTTGCCAACAAGGCCCAAGCCTGGTCCGCCCGATTCTCCGAGCCCGTCTCCGACCTCGTCAAGCGTTATACCGCTTCGGTCGACTTCGACAAGCGTTTGGCACACGCAGATATCCGCGGCTCTTTGGCGCATGCCGACATGCTGGCTGCGGTAGGTGTCATTAGCGCTCAAGACCTAGCCGACATCCAGCGCGGCATGCTGCAAATCACCCAAGAAATAGACGCCGGAAGCTTCGAATGGTTGCTCGATCTCGAAGACGTGCACCTGAACATCGAAAAACGGCTGGTCGAATTAATAGGCGATGCCGGCAAACGCTTGCATACCGGTCGCTCGCGGAACGACCAAGTCGCCACCGACATCCGTCTTTGGCTACGCGACGAAATCGACGCTAGCCTACACCAGTTGCAGCAGCTGCGCCTTAACCTGGCGGGGCTGGCACTAGAGCACGCCGAAACGATTTTGCCGGGCTTTACCCATTTACAAGTGGCTCAACCCGTCACTTTTGGCCATCACCTGCTGGCTTATGCCGAGATGTTCGGCCGAGACGCCGAGCGTCTGCAAGACGCCCGCAAGCGCATCAACCGCCTTCCCCTGGGCGCAGCCGCCTTGGCCGGCACCACCTACCCCATAGACCGCCTGCGCGTCGCGCGCACGCTGGGTTTTGACGACATTTGCCACAACTCGCTCGATGCCGTCTCCGACCGTGACTTCGCCATAGAGTTTTGTGCCGCCGCCGCCCTGGTGATGATGCACGTTTCGCGCCTGTCCGAAGAACTGATTCTGTGGATGAGCCCACGCGTTGGCTTCATTGACCTGGCCGACCGCTTCTGCACCGGCAGCTCTATCATGCCGCAAAAGAAGAACCCCGACGTGCCTGAGTTGGCACGCGGGAAAACCGGTCGCGTATACGGCAACTTGATGGGCCTGCTTACGCTCATGAAAGGCCAACCCCTGGCCTACAACAAAGATAACCAAGAAGACAAAGAAGGTCTGTTCGACACGGCTGACACTTTGCGCGACACCCTGGTTATTTTTGCCGACATGGTCAGCGGCATACGCGTCAAGGCCGACGCCATGCGCGCCGCCGCTTTGCAAGGCTTCTCTACCGCAACCGACTTGGCCGATTATCTCGTCAAGAAGGGCTTGCCCTTCCGCGATGCGCACGAAACCGTGGCTCATGCCGTACGCATGTGCGAAGACCGCGGCTGCGACCTGGCCGACCTGACTTTGCCCGAGCTGCAAGCATTGCATGCCAGCATCGAGTCGGACGTGCATCAAGTCTTGACGCTGGAAGGCTCAGTCTCGGCACGCAATCACGAAGGCGGCACCGCCCCCGAACGCGTTCGTATCGAGGCACAAAAAGTACTGAAGGCCTTAAGCGAAAGCTGATCACTCATGACCCCTTTGCCTCCAGAAATCGAGAACCGTCTGATCGACTTAGAGATCAAAGTGGGTTTGGCCGACGACATGCTAGAGCAGCTGAATCACACCATTTTCAAGCAGCAACAGCAGATTGAGCTTTTGATGCGCGAGCTGCTAGAGCTGCAACGCCAAAGCCAAGAAAACCGCCCCTCCACGGGCTCTAGCATCAAAGACGAAATCCCGCCACATTATTGAAGGCAAAAAAAACGGCCATCCTTAAGATGGCCGCCGGTTTAGCTAGAAGATTGGCGCTGCGCTTTACTCGAACACCGCGATAGACTCTACGTGAGCGGTATGAGGAAACATATTCATAACGCCGGCAGCCAACAGGCGGTAGCCGCCTTGCTCAGTCATGATCGCGGTGTCTCGTGCCAAGGTGGCAGGGTTGCATGAAACGTAGACGATGCGTTTTGGGCGCTCGGCGGGGGCAAGCGCTGACAAGGCCGTCACGAGTGCTTCGGCGCCCTCTCGGGGCGGATCTATCAGCATGCGGTCAAAATGTCCTCGCGCACGCAGCCATTCGGCATCAATCTCGAACAGGTTACAGGGCATGAACTCGGCTTTCTCGGCCAAGCCGTTGGCTTGCGCGGCCTCTTGAGCCCGACGCGTCAAGGTCTCGCTCCCCTCGACTCCCAGCACGTAGGCGGCCTGAGTGGCCAGAGGAAGACTGAAATTACCCAGACCACAGAACATGTCGGCTACACGATGGTGGCTTTCCACTTGCAATAAGCGCAAGGCACGCGAAACCATGGTGCGATTCAGCTGATGATTAACCTGTGTAAAGTCGGTGGGCTTGAAAGCCATGCGCAGCCCGAACTCGGGCATGCTGTAGGCTAGTTTTTCGGCATCCTCGGCTTGCAAAGGATGCACGGAATCCGGCCCTTTGGGCTGCAACCACCAGCTCACGCCACGGGCGGCGCCAAACTCTGCCAATTTACGCTTATCTTCATCGGTAAGCGCTTCCATATGGCGCAGGTTCAATACAATCAAATCGTCACCCATGGCCAATTCGATCTGGGGAAGACGATCCGGGGTAGATAAACCGCCCAGCAATTCGCGTAAAGGCATCAGCAAATCGGACACTTGCTTCGGCAGCACACGGCACTCTTGCATATCCGCCACATAGGCACCGCGCTTCTCACGGAAGCCCACCAGCACGCCACCTTTTTTTCTTACGAAGCGGGTAGATAGGCGGGCACGATAGCGATAGTGCCAATTAGGCCCATGCAAAGGCGGAAGCACGGTGTAATCTGTAACCCTGCCTATGTGCTCCAGCGCATCTTCCAAAACACGCTGCTTGACAGCCACTTGCGCCGCAGGCGACAAGTGCTGTATGGCACAGCCCCCACAGGTTCCAAAATGCGGACAGGCAGGCTCAACGCGCTGAGACGATGGCGTGAGTACGCGAACCATACTGGCCAACTCATAGTTTTTTTTACTACGTCCGGGCTGAGCCTCGATGCGCTCGCCGGGCAAAGCCCCTGTCACGAAAATAACTTTGCCTTCACGGTGGGCGACGCCACGCCCTTCCAAATCCAGGGATTCGATGTCCAGTACGACTGTCATGATGTAGGTAAAACGGTTTTAGTGACCCCAGGCGGCCAGATATTCGCGCCAATGCGGGGCATCTATGCCTTGCAGCGTCTCGCGCACCAAGGCAATTTCGGCTTCGTAAGCTTGTGAGTCTATTTCGCCGCGTATAAAACGGAAGCGGCAGTACATGAGCCAGGTATTGACCACGTCGGTCTCGCAATAGGCACGGACTTCGTCTTGCTGGCCGTCTGACCAGGCGCGCCAGACTTGGCTGCCGTCCATACCCAGTTTGCCCGGAAAACCGCACAATTTGGCGAGGTCATCCATGGGCGCATTGGCTCTGCCGTTATATTTGGCTAGCAGATCCATCAGATCGGTATGGCGCGTATGGTAGCGATTCAGATAGTTATTGAACTTGAAGTCTCTATCGTCGTCGCCCATATCCCAGTATCGCGGCGCCTGTACGCCATGAATCAGGCTGCGATAGTGCAGAACGGGAAGATCAAAGCCCGAACCGTTCCAGCTGACCAGACGAGGCGTGTAGCGCTCTATGGTCTTGAAAAAACCATTGATGAGCACAGCCTCGCCGTCTTCGGGGTTGCCCAGTGTTTTAACGCGAAACCCGTTATCGTCGCGAAACACGCAGCCCACCACGACGATGCGCTGCAAATGCAGCGGCATGAAGTCGGAGCCGTGCGACGCCAGCCGCGCTTGCTGGGCGGCTTCGATGACTTGCACGTCTGTCCATTGGGGGTCGTAGTCGCCCAATTGCCTCAGCGCTTGGGCGTCGGGAATGGTTTCGAGATCGAATACCAGGGTTGGGATCATCGTGCAGGCAGGTAAGACAGCGGATTGACCGGCGTACCGCCGCGGCGGATCTCAAAGTGCAGCCGTGGAGAGGTGGTATCCGTCATGCCCAGCAAGGCAATGCGATCCCCCTTCTTGACCTGTTGACCCGCCGTGACCAGTAACTTCTGGTTGTGCGCATAAGCCGTCATGAAACCGTTACCGTGATCGAGCAAAACCAAATTACCCAAGCCGCGTACGCCATTACCTACGTACATGACCTTGCCGGCGGCGGCTGCGGCAACAGGGTCGCCCTGCTTGCCTTCGATGTCTACACCCTTGGTATTGGTATTGAAACCTTGGATGATCTTGCCCTGCGCAGGCCAGCCCCACGAGACCACGCCGGCATCAGAAGCACGCGCAGGCGCCTTGGTTTCGACCGTTTGGACGGGCTTGGCAACGGGTTCGCGAGGCGTGGAGGTGCCTGCCACTGACGAGCTGGAGGCAACTGGAGAAGCATCATCGCTAAGACGCAGAATTTGCCCGGCCCACAGTCGATTCGGGTCGATGAGGTCGTTCATGCGTACCAATTGAGCCACGCTGGTATTGTGCGCACGCGCAATGCCGAACAAGGTGTCACCCGACTTGACGACGTAGGTTCCGCCCATAGCGGCGGCAGTGCCGGACTGGCCCCCTTGGTTCAGGTCGGTGATGGGCGCGCTGGTTTTTTTGGACGCACACCCCGCCAAAGCGACCGCCACCAACACGGCGCCCAGCGCACGCCAGGCCACGGCCTGCTTGATAGGGTGAGTGGTTTTATCTAAAAGTTGCAACGCCTGGGCATGCATGTAATTCTCCGAACATCAAGACTGTGTTCCCGCCCGAAGGGGAACGAAACGCACCGCTTCGAGCTCTTTACGGTGCCAGCTGGACGGGCCGGTGCGCTCGACCAAAACCAAGCGCTGCGCGCTGCCGCCTTCGGGGGCAATCAGGCGGCCACCTAGTGCAAGCTGCTCTAGCAAAGCTTGGGGTATGGCAAGACCAGCCGCCGCCACAACAATGGCACTGAACGGAGCCTGCGTGGGCAGACCCAGCATGCCATCGCCATAGACCAACCGGACTCGCGTACCCAAGCCGCTGTCGCGCAGTTGCTGGCGTGCCATATCATACAGGCCACGCACTCTTTCGATGGCATGCACCTGTCGAACCACATGCGCCAGTACTGCTGCTTGATAGCCACATCCTGCACCCACCTCCAGCACATTCGCGGGTACACCATTTTCGCATACTGCGCTGATCATGCGTGCTACGACCCATGGCTGAGAAATGGTTTGACCATAACCTATGGGCAAGGCCGCATCTTCGTAGGCGCGGCTGGCCAGCCCTTCATCGACGAAGAGATGGCGCGGCACCTTGCCCATGGCGGCAAGCACGGTTTCGTTTTGTATTCCTTGCTCTCGCAAGCGCTGCACCATGGCCTGACGCAAGCGCTCGGAATTCAGCCCCAGGTTGCCGGCTTCTGGAGCGGATGGCGCAGCGGCTTGCCGCGATAACGCGGGAGGCAAACTGACGCGGGCGTTGCTGTTGGTAGTTGTTAGCCCGCTACCCAAGCGGGATCGCCCAAAGCGATTGGTGGTTCCCGACTCGAAAGGAGAGCGGCCTAGCGGCTTTCGCATAGCGGCCCCGCCCAGGCGCTGACACCGGCAAGCTGCTCGAAGTGGGTCAAGTCTAGCCGCAACGGCGTAATTGACACCTTGTTTTGCTCTATGACGCCGAAATCGGTGTCTCCGGCGGAGTCGGAAACCATCCCCACCGGCCCTATCCAATAAACAGGCTCGCCATAAGGGGTGGTTGACTTGACGACCGGCTCTGAGGGATGCCGCTTGCCCAAACGAGTGACTGCGTAACCCTGAATATCGATGAGCGGCACCGAAGGAATATTGACATTCAATAAGGTGTTGCCCTGTAAGGGCTGGGCCAGATGCCGCTGCACGACCTCTCGGGCGATATGCGTGGCCGCATCCAGGTGTTCCCAGCCTTTTCGCACGAGCGAGAAGGCGATAGAGGGAATACCGAACAGATAGCCCTCGGAAGCCGCAGCCACCGTACCCGAATACAGGGTATCTTCGCCCAGGTTGGCGCCATTGTTGATACCTGACACCACTAAATCGGGGCGAAAATCAAGCATACCCGTGAGAGCGATGTGCACACAATCGGAAGGCGTGCCGTTGATGAAATAAAAACCATTGGCAGCCTGCCTGACTGAGAGAGGCCGATTAAGCGTCAGCGAGTTGGACGCACCGCTATGATTCGTTTCCGGCGCTACGACGGTGAGTTCTCCCAGGCCTTTCATGGCTTCCACCAAGGCCTCTATGCCTAAAGCGTTGTACCCATCATCGTTCGTAACCAATATGCGCATGACCCTTCCAAATCCGACAAAATCGACTGCTCATTGTACTCGCAGTGTGCAAAGAGATCGTGACACTCGCGCCAGTGGCGACGGCACGGTAGAATCCAGGCAACTCCCCGTCCCCCCATTCCTTTTACCCTCCCATCCGGAGCGCAATTGATGTCCGCCTTCCCCCCTGCATTGGCAGGCTCTGGCCTGCTGTTGCTTGCCTATCTGATAGGTTCACTGCCTTTTGCCGTTATCGTCAGCCAAGCCATGGGCCTGGCCGACCCTCGTAGCTATGGTTCGGGCAACCCTGGCGCCACCAATGTGCTGCGCACCGGCAATAAGTTGGCGGCCGCCCTAACGCTTTTGGGAGACGCCGCCAAGGGTGTGCTGGCAGTTTGCCTTGCGCGATGGGCGATCGACACCTGGCAACTACCGTCGGTTTTATTGGGGGCCTGTGCCGTCGCGGTGTTCCTGGGGCATTTGTTTCCCGTTTTCCTCAAATTCAAAGGAGGCAAAGGCGTCGCCACGGCTTTGGGGGTGGTGCTAGCCTTGCAACCCTGGCTGGGCGTGGCGTGCGCCGCCACGTGGCTTATCGTCGCACGGGCTTCGGGTTATTCGTCGCTGGCGGCCATAGCCGCCGCCGTATTCACCCCCCTTTACTATATTTTCGGCGGCGGCGCCGCATGGCGTTTCGACGGTGCCATCTGCTTCGCGCTGGTCGTCATTGCATTGCTGCTGTGTGTGCGTCACCGCGCCAACATCGAGCGTTTGCTCCAAGGTAAAGAAAGCCGCATCGGCGGCAAACGGAAAAAATCATGAGCCAAACCCTTCCCTCTCCTTCCTTGGGCACCCCTTTGTCCCCACTGGCCGTACGCGTCATGATGCTCGGGTCGGGCGAGCTGGGCAAAGAAGTCATCATTGCTTTGCAACAACTGGGCGCAGAGGTCATCGCCGTCGATCGTTACGACAATGCACCCGGCCATCAAGTCGCACACCGCAGCCATACCTTGCCCATGACAGACGCCGACGCGCTGCGCAAGGTCATAGCGTTGGAACAACCCCACATCATCGTGCCTGAAATCGAGGCTATCGCTACCGATGTCTTAGTCGAGATCGAAGCTGTCGGCACTGCGCGCGTCACTCCCACCGCGCGCGCCACGTCGCTTACCATGAACCGCGAGGGCATTCGCCGTTTGGCTGCCGAACAACTGGGGCTGCCTACCTCGCCTTATCGTTTCATCAACAGCGAAGCCGAACTCTTGCACGCCATAGACGAGGCTATCGGCTACCCCTGTGTCATCAAGCCCGTCATGTCCTCTTCGGGCAAAGGCCAGTCTGTCATACACGGCCCCCAAGACATCGAAGCCGCTTGGCGTCTGGCCCAAGAAGGCGGTCGTGTCGGGGGTGGGCGCGCCATCGTCGAGGGCTTTATTCGCTTCGAATACGAAATCACGCTTTTAACCGTGCGCTGGCGCGGTGCCGATGGGCAAACCCACACTGATTTTTGCGCGCCCATAGGCCATAGGCAGGTAGACGGCGACTACGTGGAAAGCTGGCAGCCTCAGGCCATGTCCCCTATCGCCTTGTCACGCGCCCAAGAAATCGCCCGTGCCGTCACCGACGAACTCGGGGGCTGGGGTGTCTTCGGCGTCGAACTCTTCATTGCCGGCGACGAAGTCTGGTTCTCCGAAGTCAGTCCTCGCCCACACGACACCGGCATGGTCACCATGATTACGCAAGAGCAAAGCGAGTTCGTCCTGCATGCTCGTGCATTGCTGGGCTTGCCTGTGCAGGTCGAGTTGCGCAGCCCCGGTGCCAGCAGCGTGATTTACGGCGGCGTCGATGCCCAAGCCGTCAGCTTCGAAAACCTGGCGCAAGCCTTGGCCGAACCCGGGGTAGACCTGCGTCTTTTCGGCAAACCCGAGTCTTTCGTGAAGCGTCGTATGGGTGTGGCACTGGCCAAGGCCGAGGATGTCGACACGGCCCGCGCCAAAGCACGCGCCGTGTCGATGGCGGTAAAGGTAAAAGCCGGCTAAGTCAGGGCGGCCAGGCCGCCTGTATTCGGCACCTGGCGCTAAACCGCCAGGTCTTCCAGCGCCCAGCGCGGTCGAATCGTAAAAGCATGCGAGTTTGACTGGGCCAAATCCACCAAGCCCGCCTTCAGGCGCTGTGCCGCAGCAAACGCAATCATGGCGCCGTTATCGGTACACAAAGCCACAGGCGGGAAAAACACCCGCCCCTTGAGCTTGCTTATTTCAGTTTGCAATCGCTGGCGCAGATGCCGGTTCGCGCCTACCCCTCCGGCCACCACCAACTGTTTCAGGCCGGTTTGGCGCATGGCTTTCAACGCTTTGCTTGCTAGCACATCAACGATGGCCGCCTCGGTGGCTGCTGCCAGATCGGCGCGCCTGGCCTCTGTGACACCGCCGTCTGCTTCGTGCTTGCGCACCTGCGTGAGCACGGCGGTTTTCAAGCCACTGAAGCTGAAATCGAGGTCGCCGCTATGCAGCATGGGCCTAGGCAGCGCGTAAGCCTGCGCATCCCCTTGCTCGGCCAAACGCGAGAGCGCTGGCCCGCCCGGGTAACCCAGCCCCAGCAGCTTGGCTGTCTTGTCAAAAGCCTCGCCTGCGGCGTCGTCCAGTGTTTCACCCAGCAACTCGTAGCGACCCACGCCATCAACGCGCATCAATTGCGTGTGCCCACCGGATACCAACAAGGCCACGAAGGGAAACTCAGGGGCGGGCTCGGCCAGAAGGGGCGATAGCAAATGCCCTTCGAGGTGATGCACCGGTATAGCGGGTTTGCCCAAAGCCCAGGCCACAGACTGAGCCACACTGGCCCCGACCAAGAGCGCGCCGGCCAAACCAGGCCCGGCGGTATAGGCCACCACATCAACTTGCGCAAGCGTCAGGCCCGCCTCGTTGAGGGTTTGGTCGGTAAGAGGCAGAACTCTTTGGATATGATCGCGCGAAGCTAATTCCGGGACGACGCCCCCATAAGCTTCATGCATGGCAACCTGGCTGTGCAGCGCATGCGCCAACAAGCCACGTTCGGTGCAAACCAGGGCGACACCCGTCTCGTCGCAAGAGCTTTCGTAACCAAGAACAATCATGATTGTGACAGTGTACAACGGCGCGCAAACCATCTTAGAATGCAGCAGCGGTAGAAGCCATATAACAATCAGCAATTCTTAGGGGTCCATTATGTTAGAAAGCCTGTTCAAGCTGAAAGAGCACGGCACCAACGTGCGCACCGAGGTCGTGGCGGGGATCACCACCTTCCTCACGATGTCTTACATCATTTTCGTCAACCCGGCCATCCTCTCTACCACGGGCATGGAGCACAGCGCCGTTTTCGTGGCAACGTGTTTGGCTGCAGCCATCGGTACGTTCATCATGGCTTTCGTGGCCAACTGGCCCATAGGCATGGCGCCCGGCATGGGCTTGAACGCTTTCTTCGCCTTTACCGTCGTCGGCGCCATGGGCTACAGCTGGCAGCAAGCGCTGGGTGCCGTCTTCATTTCCGGCGTTATTTTTATCCTGCTTACCGTAACAGGGGCGCGCTCCTGGCTGATACAAGGTATTCCCAAGTCGCTGCGTTCGGCCATTGCCGCAGGTATTGGCTTGTTCCTGGGTATCATCGCGCTCAGCCCAGCAGGCGCGGGCATCGTTGTCGCCAACCCTGCCACCATTGTCGGCCTGGGCGATCTGTCCTCGCCCCCTGTGCTGTTTGCCATTTTGGGTTTTTTCATCATTGCCGCACTTGACGCCCTGAAGGTGCGCGGTGCCATCCTCATTGGCATCCTGGTCGTGACTGTGCTGTCCATGCTAACCGGCAACAACGAGTTCAAGGGTGTGTTTTCCGCGCCTCCCAGCCTGGCGCCTACCTTTCTGCAACTGGACATCATCGGTGCCCTGCATACGGGCTTCGTGCACGTGATTCTGGTGTTGGTACTGGTTGAAGTCTTCGATGCCACCGGCACCATGATAGGCGTGGCCAAACGCGCCAACCTTATCCCCGAAGGTAAACCCAACCGCCTGGGCCGCGCTTTGTTCGCCGACAGTACTGCCATTGTGGCCGGTTCCATGCTGGGTACCAGCAGCACCACCGCCTACATAGAAAGCGCTTCGGGCGTGCAGGCCGGTGGTCGTACGGGTTTAACCGCTTTGGTGGTAGGTGTCCTGTTTCTGCTGGCGCTGATGTTCTCGCCACTGGCTGGTTCGGTACCCGGCTATGCCACGGCCCCCGCCCTGCTTTATGTGGCCGGCCTCATGCTGCGTGAAGTCATGGATATCGAATGGAACGACGTCACTGAAGCCGCTCCCGCAGCGCTCACTACGCTGATCATGCCATTCACGTATTCCATTGCCAACGGTCTGGCTTTCGGCTTCATCAGCTATGTCGTGCTCAAGGCTGCCACCGGGCGCTTCCGTGAAATTCATCTGGCAACGCTCATTGTCGCCATCCTGTTCGTCATTAAGTACGCCTTCTTCTAGCCACTACGCCGGCCCAAGCTTGCGCTTTGGGTCGGCGCCCCATACGCGCTACACTGTCACCAATAGACTATGCAATACAGGCGGCCTCGATAAGCCGCCTTTTTAACGCCCCAGGAGCACCCCATGAGCACCATCGAACTGAACCAAACGTCCTTCCAGGAAGCCATCGATTCCGAAAAGCCGCTGATCGTGGACTTCTGGGCATCGTGGTGCGGCCCCTGCCGTAGTTTCGCGCCCACTTTTGAAGCCGCCTCCGAGAAACACACCGATTTCGTTTTTGCCAAAGTCAATACCGAAGAACAGCAGGAAATCGCGACTGCGCTGAAAATCCGTTCGATTCCCACGCTCATGATTTTCCGTGAGCGCGTCATGCTCTTTAACGAAGCCGGTGCACTGTCGGCATCGCAGTTAGACGACCTGATCAATCAAGTACGCGATCTGGATATGGCCAGCATTCACGCCCAAATTGCCGGCCAAGACGGGCAGCCCGAGGCTTAAAGGCTTACTGCTCAGATAAGTGTCAGGTGGCTTGGCCGCTCAGTCAGCCAAGCCACCTGACACTTCCGCATCGTCCAAAAATCGCCCTTGGCCGCGCGTCAGATCCACAAAGGCCAGTCTGAAAGCCTGCGCTTGCGCTTCGGGTAGCGTCAGGCTCCAGATTACGCCCTGCCCATCAAATTGCTCAGAAGCCACTTCGGCCTGAAAAGCCGGCAGTCTGGATTGGACCAGCGCCATATCCGAAAAACCGCAGTAACACCGCACCGAGACACGCGGCACCCATATCTGTTTTTCGGCCAAACGCAGGCATTGAGCAGCGGTACCTCCGTAGGCACGGATTAGACCGCCAGGCCCCAGCTTGATGCCCCCAAACCAGCGCACCACCAACACCGCCACACTGTCGCAGTCTTGGCCCTCAATGGCTTGCAGGATAGGACGCCCGGCGGTTCCACCGGGCTCTCCGTCGTCGTTGAAGCGATACAACTGACCAATGCGATAGGCCCAGCAGTTATGCGTCGCCGTCGGTACAGCATGAGCGGCAAAGAACGCCAATGCCTCCTCAGGGCTATTCACCGGCCCTGCCACGACTTCGAATCGACTTTTCTTGATTTCTTCTTGATAGCTGCTGGTTTTGCTTAATACATAGGCCATGCCATCCGCCTCCTACTGGCAAAGTCGGGCACGCCCGACGCTGCCACATCATGCATGTCAATCGTTTTGAGCACGGCATCCACGTGCCGCATCACCCGCGTCAAGCGCGGCGCCCATGGCGCACGAAGGATAGCATGGCCGTGCCCCCTTCACGCTTGGGTACTCACCCACCCAACACCCTCCATACCCTCTAGAATGGCAACTTTATCGCTGAAAAGACGCTTGCCGCACATCGTGCCCCTGCCATCATGCTGCCCTTGCTTACCCCTCCCCTGAAACCGGCTTCTGAACGCTATCCGTCTGCCATCCTCAAGCAAGTGTTTGGCGCGCTGGCATGTGTATGGCTGATCGCGCATCCGGGAGCAGTCGACGCTAGGACGCAAGCCGTTGGCACTGTGCTGGAAGTGCCTTTAGGCAAGCTGCACCCTACGCAGCCCAGCGTAGGCCACGATGAGGTGCTGGGCAAACTGGCTCGATGGCAAGTGAACCCCAAGCGCTGGTCCCACGACCCGGCCCTGCAGTTGTCATATTTGAATCGTACGGTGGGGCACAAACTGGCCGGCTACTGCAAAGACATGGGCCAACAAGGCTTGGCACAGCCTTTCAGCGATCCCGCTCAGGCATTGGCCGCCAGCTTGGACGAACCGGGCAGTTTCAGCTGCGCGGGTCAAGCGCCCAAGACAGCAGGCGACCCTGGCCATGCGGCACTACAACCCGTCGTCGTGGGGCCAGGTGGCCGGCTCTATCTGATTGATGGTCACCACGGCTTTACCGCACTGGCCGAAGCGCCCGACGGCGGTCTCGAACTGCCGGTGCGGGTACGGGTAGCAGCGGATTTCTCACATTTGCCGGTGGATGCCTTCTGGCAACGCATGGCACAAGAAGGCCATGCTTGGCTGCATGATGCGCAAGGCCACGCGGTCTTACCCGAACATCTGCCCCGACATCTGGGCCTGGCCTGCCCAGGGCAAACCGGCCTCATGGCTGACGACCCCTATCGCTCTTTGGTTTACTACGCCCGCGGCATAGGTTTCAAACCCCAGAACCTACCCAATTTTGCGGAATTTCATTGGGCCGCTTGGCTACGTGCCCATGCGCAAGCAAACCATGAACCCTGGGCGCTGGGCCATTACGATCTGAACAGCCCCACCCCGGCCACACTGGATGGCGCCGTCAACGGCAGGCCCGCTTATGCGCAAGCCGTGTTCGACGCGGTGAAACAAATGCGGGACTTGGCACCCGACAGCGCGGTAAGCGACCGCTACAGCGCCAAGCAGTTGGGGGCTTATGGCCACGCTACGGCCGACCATACGCCGGAACCTGCAAAAACCAAGCTATCGCCCCGGCAAACGTGGCTACGCGACGTCAATGCCTTACTGCGCAGCGATGAAACACCCAATGGCAAACCCCGTACCGGGGGCAAGCTATGGTATGCCTTGATGGCACGCCAACAGCTACCCCGCTGCAAGAGCCAGGCCTCAGTCTTGGCCCAGCCTTAAACCTCAATACCACGCGAGGCCAGGTAATCGTCGTAACCACCGTGGTAGTCAACGATTTCGCCCGTGGGCAGAATCTCGATCACACGGCTGGCCAAGCCGGATACGAACTCGCGGTCATGCGAGACAAACACCAAGGTACCAGCGAATTTCTCCAGAGCAAACTGCAGCGATTCTATGGACTCCATATCCAGGTGGTTGGTGGGTTCGTCCAGCAACAAGACGTTATGGCGCCCCAACATCAGCTTGCCGAACATCATGCGGTTTTTCTCGCCGCCCGAGAGGATGGCGGGACGCTTGGGCAAATCGTCGCCAGAAAACAGCAAACGACCCAGTACCGAGCGAATCGACTGATCGTCATCGCCGGGCTGACGCCAGTCACTCATCCAGTCGAATAGATTTTCACCGTTGCTGAACTGATCTGAGACATCCTGCGCCATATAGCCACGGTCGGCGTTTTCAGACCACTTTACCAAGCCGCTGTCCGGTTCCAGATCGCCCGCAAGCAAACGCAGCAAAGTGGTTTTACCCACACCGTTAGCGCCCACAATGGCGATTTTTTCGCCGGCCTCAACCATGGCCGAGAACGGCCGAATCACGGGCTGGTCGTAAGCCTTGGAAATGTTCTGCAGCTCTACTGCCAGGCGGTGCATGACCTTTTTCTGCTCGAATCGGATATAAGGATTCTGACGCGAGGAAGGCTTGACCTCGACTGCTTCAGCCTTGATTTTGTCTATCTGCTTAAGACGTGAAGTGGCTTGTCTGGCCTTGGACTTGTTGGCCGAGAAGCGACGCACGAAGTCTTGCAGTTCGGCTACGCGTTCTTTGGCCTTGGCGTTAGCCGATACCTGGCGTTCGCGAGCCTGCGTGGATGCAATCATGTAGTCGTCGTAGTTGCCCGGATACACCCGCAACTCGCGGAAGTCCAGGTCGGCCATGTGCGTACAAACCTGGTTAAGAAAGTGACGATCGTGACTGATGATGATCATGGTGCTCTGGTAACCATTGAGCACATCTTCCAACCACCGAATGGTGTTGATGTCCAGGTTGTTGGTGGGTTCGTCCAGCAACAGCACATCGGGATTCGAAAACAAGGCCTGGGCCAGCAACACACGCAGCTTCCAGCCTGGCGCAACCTCGTGCATGGGTAACTGGTGCTGAGCGGTGGGGATTTCCAGACCCAGCAGCAACTCGCCTGCTCGCGCCTCGGCCGTGTAGCCATCGTACTCGGCGAACTTGGCCTCAAGCTCGGCGGCACGCATGTAGTCGTCCTCGGTGGCTTCGGGGTTGGCATAGATCGCGTCGCGCTCGCTCATCACTTGCCACATTTCATCGTGGCCCATCAGCACGACGTCAAGCACGCGCACATCTTCGTAAGCAAACTGGTCTTGGCGCAATTTACCCAGGCGCATACCAGGCTCTAGCGCAACGCTACCCGAGCTGGGCTCCAGATCGCCGCCGATAATCTTCATCAACGTGGATTTGCCCGAGCCGTTGGCACCTATCAAGCCATAGCGGTTGCCATCGCCAAATTTGGCGCTGACATTCTCGAACAATGGCTTGGCGCCAAACTGCATGGTGAGGTTGAAAGTGGAGATCACGATATGGCAAGACCGGAAAAAGAAAACACGCCCGCGCGCGAATGCGGCGGGCGAGATGAATAAGGGGGAAAGCAGCCTAGTTTAACAAGGCCGGAGCATTTCTGCCCAGCCTAGCGCCAGCCGCCCGTGTATTCAGGCATGCTCGCGTAGCAGCAAGTGGGCCATGCCCGCCTCGGTAGCGATACCCACTTTGGCGCCTATAGGCAAGGTGGCTTTGACGCGCACATGACCATAGGGCAAGCCAGTGATGACCGGCACCTTGACAGTGCGGCGCAGCCACTCGACCACACTGGGCAGGTCGTAGCCATTGTCGCTGGACGCCAGGCGGTACTGGGTAAACTTACCCAACAAAATGGCTTTCTGACGCTGCAAGATACCCGCATGCCATAACTGGGTCAGCATGCGTTCGATACGGAATGGGTGTTCGGAAACATCTTCCAGAAATAGAATGCCGCCTTTGATTTTGGGCATATAGGGCGTGCCTACCAGAGAAGCCACCATGGCGAGGTTCCCCCCCCACAATATGCCGCGCGCATCGACGGGGTCGGCGTCCTGGGTTTCGAAGCTCAGTACTTCCAGCTCACTACGCAGCGTTTCCATCAGCAGATCGCAAGTCAGCTCATCTACTGTATTACCCCCAAAATCGTAGATGGCGGTCGGCCCGGCCAAGCTGACGGCACCGGTTTTGGCCAAAAGCGCCAGATTAAACACGGTGAAGTCGCTTTGCCCTATGAACAGTTTGCCGCTGTCGGCCACGGCTTGCCAGTCTATATCGGCCAGCAAACGACTGAGCCCGTAGCCGCCACGCGTGGCCATGACGATGGGGTGCTTCTGCTTCAAGGCGCGTTGTATGCCTGCCAGCCGCTGCGCGTCAGTGCCGGCAAAGCGCTCGTGCACGGCTAACGCTGTGCGGTCAACAGTGGTTCGCAGACCCAGTTTTTTCAAGCGTTGGCGGGCCAGGTCTAGCGCTGCGGGATCCGCCACCGCGCCTGATGGCGAGATGAGGTAAACGCCGCTGGGCGTGGCATGCGAATGAGCATGATCGTGGTCGTGGTGATGCTCGTGATCATGGGAGTGGTCGTGATCGTGTGCAGCGGTCATGATTAGGGGCGCTTAGCCAAGCAAAAATAGACAGACGCAAGTATAGTTTACGGCTTGACTCAAGGTGGGCCGCGCTGCCCGCGCCAACCCTTCTTGCAAACGGAATTCGTCATGCTCGCTCTCAAGCTCGCCCAAGCTCTTGAACGCCGCCATATCCATTATGGCTGGGTGATAGCCGCACTGACCTTCCTGACCATCCTGACGTCATCAGCCATGCTCGGCCTGCCGGGCATACTGCTGCAGCCACTAAGCGAGGAATTCGGCTGGAGCACAGACCAGATCTCCGGCGCCCTGGCCTTGCGTTTTGTCTTGTACGGGTTGATGGGCCCGTTCGTGGCCATTCTTATCAGTCGCTATGGCCTGCGCCGCACCATGCGCGCAGCCATGATGATGATGGCTTTGGGCATGATACTGGCGGTTTTCATGCGCTCATTCTGGCAATTGGTTTTGCTGTGGGGCATATTGCTGGGCATTGCCACCAGCTTGGCGGCGCTGGTGTTGGGCACCATCGTCACGAATCGCTGGTTCGAAAGTCATCGCGGCGTGGTCATAGGGGTGCTCACTTCCAGCATCGCAACCGGCCAACTGCTTTTTCTTCCTATTGGGGCCTGGCTGGTTGAAGCCTACGGCTGGCGCTCCGCTCTTTACCCCTTGTTTGGCTTGGCCTTGTTTGTGGGTCTGCTGGTGAACAGCCTGGTTCGCGATCAACCCGAAGATCTAGGCTTACGCCCCTATGGCAGCATGGCAGACACCCCATTGCCGCCTCCTTCCTTGGCCAAAATGTCTTTTATGACACCCTTACGTGT
Source organism: Mesopusillimonas faecipullorum (assembly GCF_020539505.1). Classification (GTDB taxonomy): domain Bacteria; phylum Pseudomonadota; class Gammaproteobacteria; order Burkholderiales; family Burkholderiaceae_B; genus Mesopusillimonas; species Mesopusillimonas faecipullorum. The sequence goes on from NZ_JACDXW010000002.1 coordinate 438,401, forward strand.
GCTGTATGCAGTACGGGCCGACCGCACATTCTGGATTTTGTCCGGCACCTTCTTCGTCTGCGGGCTTAGCACCAGCGGGCTGATACAAACCCACTTCATTTCTTTATGCGGCGACTTCGGGCTTAGCCCCATTCCTGCCGCCTCCGTGCTCTCCATGATGGGGCTGTTCGACCTCGTGGGCACGGTATTATCAGGCTGGCTGGCCGACCGCTACGACAATCGCAAGCTTTTATTCTGGTATTACGGTCTGCGCGGTCTTTCCCTATTCTGGCTGCCCCACTCTGAATTTACCTTTTATGGCCTGAGTCTATTTGCCATGTTTTACGGCATGGACTGGATTGCCACCGTGCCGCCAACGGTCAGGTTGGCCACCAATGCTTTCGGTAAAGAACATGCGGGCATACTGATAGGCTGGATTTTCGCCATTCATCAGTTGGGCGCGGGTTTGGCGGCCTACGCCGCGGGCCTTTCCAGAACCATGATGCTGACTTACACGCCCGCCATCTATGCCGCAGGCATTACTTGTCTGCTGGCGGCTCTTGCGGTTCTATGGATACGCACGCCCGGCGCCTCAGCGCCGCCTCGCGCGCCTGCTCGCGTCGTTGCCGAAAAAACAGCCTGAGGCGTTCACTGCAAACTTCGGCAAGCACCCCGCCCGTGACGCAGGTTTGATGATTCAGGTTTTCGTACGCGGGTATGTGCAGCACGCTGTCGCATGCCCCGGTTTTGGGGTCTGCTGCGCCGTAAACAATGCGTGCCAGCCGCGCATGCAAAATGGCGCCCACGCACATGGTGCAAGGCTCCAGCGTCACGTATAACGTGGCGCCCGGCAGACGATAGTTGCCTACCCGTCGCGCCGCTTCGCGCACCGCTACGACCTCTGCATGGGCCGTGGGGTCGTGGTCGGTAATGGTGCGGTTGTAGCCTACACCCAGTATCAACCCCTGCGCATCCACCACCACGGCACCTACTGGCACCTCGTCTAGTTCGCGGGCTCGTTCGGCTTGCAGCAAAGCCTGCCACATGCCCGATTCATCGCGCATGCCGGTTTCGGCCTCGGGCAGAATCTGCCCAGGTTCCAGCATGATCAAGCCTTCATCCCACATAGCTGTGGCGGCGCAGAGCAATGCTGCCGGCCAGACTCTCTACAGCCTGCTCCAGCAACTGATAAAGCTCGGATTCATCGCTATATCGCGCATGATTCAGGTTGGAAACCCTACCCTCTTGGATGAAGCCCCAAGCACGGCTGCGCTTGTCGCGATGTTTAGGGTCCCACACGCCGAAAGCGACCCCACCTGAGCGCCGAATCAAAGAAAAGCAGGGTATGTCGGTATAGCCGTCGCCCACGAAAATCATATGCTGGAAGGGAACGCGCAATTTGTCCGCTTCGACCTTGCGATTGACCTCGAAAGGCTTGTTGCGCGAGGCTTGGCCTACGATACCTTTTTGGATATGGAACAAATACCGTGTTTTATCGGTAAAGCTGACGATACGACGCGGAAAACAGATGCCCCCTTGCTCGTCATAGATAAACTCGGAAGCCCAGATGTCGGTGAATTCGTGGGCAATCGGCGTGTGGCGCATGACATCGCCTATGCCGCTGGAAATCAGGTAGAACTCCAATTGCACCTGTGGGTGGCTGGCCCGCACCACTCGCCTGAGCCGCTCAAACAAGGTGGGTACGCCTTCGTGCAAAGGCAGGCGCCTGCCCCATTCTTGCAAGCGTTGCTGGGTAATGAGCCCATGTTTGCCAGACTGCGACAAGCGGATCATCTGATACAGATACGCCGGCACTGGGTCCCAGTCGTGCTCTGACAGTAAAGGCCCCACCTCATCGCGCCAGAAATGCGGCACATCCAGGCCCATGTCGGCAAGCAAACCACTCGTGCTGTCGGGGGCCAGCGTATCGTCGAAATCGAATACCAGGGCAATGACGTCGGACATGAAAAGGGCCTGAAAACATGACAAGACATCATAACCTGTCGGGCTTGCGCCCCGCCCGGAAAAGCCTACGCCCGAACGCAAGCCTATCGCGCTTGCTATTTGAACGAGATCGGAACTAAGCGCCTATAAAGCCCTGATCTGACACACGCTTTCATACAGAGCACGAAGCACAGAGGGTATCAGTGTCGGCAAATCCTCGGCAATCAGGCCAGGGCCAAAAGCTTGGGCCGCTTCGCCATGCAGCCAGACAGCAGCCGAGGTCGCATCGAAAGGCGCCATCCCTTGGGCCAGCAGACCCGCGATCAAACCGCTTAGTACGTCCCCGCTTCCGCCTGTTGCCAACCAGGCAGGTGCATTCGAATTAATGACGGCCCGGCCATCGGGCGCCGCCACCACAGTATCGGCCCCTTTGATCACGACCACCGCCCCGCTGATGGAAGCAGCTTGGCGCGCCCGCCAAAGTTTATCGCCCGGGACCTGGCCGAACAGGCGGGCAAACTCCCCCTCGTGCGGTGTCAATATACAAGGCCCGCGTATGGCACGAAACAGACTGGCCGGCTCCGGTGCAAAAGCCGTGATGGCATCAGCATCCAATACCGTGGCGCGCCGCGTCGCCAGCGCCGCCAGCACATGCTGACGGGTGGCTTCGGAAGCCCCCGCCCCCGGCCCCACCACAATGGCGTTCATACGAGTATCCGCCAACAAGGTATCCAGGCCCTCGGCGTCGCTTAAGCTATGCACCATGACGCTGGTGAGCGCCGCCGCATAGATGGGCCAGACGGGTTCAGGCGCCGCCACGGTAACCAAGCCAGCCCCGACCCGAGCAGCCGCCATGGCCGACAGCCGTGCAGCTCCCGTCATGCTCTCACCCCCCACCACCAGCACATGCCCACGGTGATATTTGTGACCGTCGAGTTGAGGCCACGGGTAGACATCGCTCCATAGAACCGGGGCGTTCTCACAGGCGTCCAAGCCCACATCGCCAAGTACGCTAGCAGCAATACCAATATCGGCCACTTCGACTGCGCCACACCATGCGCGCCCCGGCATCAGCACATGCCCTGGTTTTTTTCTAAAGAACGTGACCGTGTGGTCAGCACGAATATAGGTATCGCCCAGCGCTTGTCCGGTAGCCCCATCCAGGCCAGTGGGAACGTCGACTGCGCACACCGGCAGACGACTGTCGCGCACCGCCTGCACCATCTCGCGTGCCGGGCCCTCCAGCGCTTTACTTAACCCAGCGCCGAATAGCGCATCGACCACTACCGTGGCATCTTTGAGCAGCTGCGGTCCGAAAGCCTCGATACGCCCTTGGAAACGCTTGGCATAGTGAGCCGCATCCCCCTTGAGCGCAGAGCGTTCACCGAGTAAGCCCAGGCGAACCGGCCACCCCCACTGACGCAACTGCTCGGCAGCCACAAAGCCATCGCCGCCATTATTGCCTGGCCCGCATAGCACGACCACAGCGCCTCGCGGCCAATGACGCGATACCGCTTGCGCTACAGCCAAACCGGCCGCCCGCATTAGCTCCAGACTGGATATCCCCGCTTTAATCGCTGCCGCATCGGCTTTTGCCATGCGTGCAGGCGCCAACAAGGCCGTTTCATACATGTGATTCATGGTGCGCCGTACCGTTTTTACTGAGCCCGCTTGATTCATATGGGCATGATACGCCGCTCGCCTGCAGGCAAGGATACGAGTTGTGAGGGTTGAAACCAAGTATTGGCGCGGCTTACAGCCCCCACAACATCAATATCAGCGGCACCAGCAATGCAGTGGCGATGCCGTTCAAGCCCATGCCCAATGCGGAAAAAGCGCCAGCAGTGTCGTTTTCCTGAAAAGCCCTTGCTGTGCCAATAGCATGCGCACTTAAACCCATGGCAAAGCCCTGTACTGCAGGGTCACGTACCCCCACCAGCCTCAACAAGCCAAAAGTGAACATGGCGCCACTGACCCCGGTCATGGCGACTGCCACATTGGTAAATGAAGGCAGGCCGCCTGTGATGGCGGCCACGTCCATGGCGATGGGCATGGTGGCCGCGCGCGGCGCTAGCGATCGCACGGTCTCTAGGGAAGCCCCCAACCACCAAGCAATACCCACAGCCGAGACAATTGCCGTCACCGAGCCGGCCAGCAAGGCCACCAACAGGGGTTGCCACAAACGTTTGAGTCGCCCCCACTGCCCATATAGCGGTACTGCCAGCGCCACGGTAGCCGGGCCTATCAGCAAGGTCAGGAATCGGGTGTGTTCGGCATAGACGGGATAAGGCGTATCGGTTGCATATAGCAGCGCGATGATGATCGCCACGGATGTCAGTACGGGAAGCAATAATGGATGACTTCCACAGCGCCGGTACACCGTCAACGTGAACAGGTAAACCAGTAGCGTCACACCCGTCCAGAATAAAGGCAGGCTAGTCAAGGCCCATGAACTCATGAGATAGACTTGCCTTTACGTGCCTGCCGCGCCAGCATCCAGCGAAACGTGAAAGCGGTCACCAGCGTTGCCAGCGCCGCGCTGCCCAAACAGGCCGCCAAAAAAGCCAGCCATTCGGCGGCAATGCGGTCTAGGTGCAGCAGCAGCGCCGTTACCGGCGCAATGAAAAGCAGCATCAGATGAGGCAAGGCATGGCCGGCGGTATCACGCAGGCCACGGGGCACCTGGCCGCGCCAGACAAACCACGCCAAGAGCAACAACAGGCCGGCCAGCGCACCGGGAAAAGGCAAATGCAGCCACGCCACAAGCGTCTCGCCCAGCAACTGCATTAAAATAAGCACCGTGATGGCGGTGAGTACCGGCATGTGTTCCTCTGTTGTGCGTGCCTGCATCCGTCGTCGTTCATAGTAGTGTAACCCTGCCCATCTTTTAGGCACGCCCGACACATCAAGCATGATACCAGGGCGTTTCCAGCCATTCTCGCCTTCGTGTCCAATAACGATTCTTCTGCCTTTAGCTGGCGCGCCATTGCCATTTCCGCCTATGGCCCCTCTTTTTTGTTTGGCATCGCCGAAGGCGCACTTTTTCCGGTGATGGCGCTTAGTGCCAAGGCGCTGGGTGCGAACGTCGCCCAAGCGGGGGTAGTAGTCACCTTGCTGGGCATAGGTGCCCTATTGGCCAACCTTCCCGCCGCGCTCTTTACGGCGCGACACGGCGAGCGCCGTGCCATGATGGCCGCTGCCGTTTTCTGTTCGCTGGCCCTGTTGTTATGCGTCTTGGCAAACAATGTCTGGTGGCTGGGCGTGGGAGTCCTGCTGTTTGGCGCCGGCTCTTCCGTCTTCTTGCTTGCACGCCTTACCTATCTGACCGAAGCCGTGCCTATGGCCTTGCGCGCCCGGGCCTTATCTACGCTAGGCGGTGTCATGCGCATAGGAATGTTCATAGGGCCATTCTGTGCGGCAGCCTTGATGCATAGCCTGGATCTGGCAGGCGCTTATTGGGTTGCCATTGCGGCGCTGCTCGCTGCGGGCTTGCTGTCCTATTCCTTGCCCGATCTGGTCACCGCGCCGGCCAAAACCCAAGCAAGCCCCATATCCCCCGGCCTGCTGCGCACATTGCGCAAGCATTGGCGCGCCTACGTCACCTTGGGCTCGGTGTGCGCGCTGGTCAACGGCATCCGTGCCTGCCGTCAAGTCATAGTCCCGTTGTGGGGGCTGCATATCGGCCTGGACCCCGCCACTACCACTTTGGTTTACGGCCTGATGGCGGCCATGGACGTCCTCTTGTTCTACCCTGCCGGCCGTATCATGGATATTCGAGGCAGACGCTGGGCGGTCGTGCCCTCCATGTTGTTGATGGCCGCCGGTTTTGCCTGGATGATAGCCAGCGACTCACTGCTTTCCTTCACCTTGGCTTGCATGCTGATAGGTCTGGGCAACGGCATGGGTTCGGGCATCGTCATGACCATAGGCGCCGACATTTCCCCTCCGAATGCCCGCACCCAGTTTTTGGGGGGCTGGAGGCTGCTGAACGATGTGGGCTCCAGTGGTGGTCCCATCCTGGTTTCCGCCTTGGCTGCAGCCGCCACGCTCGCTACGGGCATTTCGCTGATCTCGGTCGTGGGGCTGATAGCGGCAGCCTTGTTCTGGCGTTGGCTGCCGGCTGATAACCAGCCCGCCAAAGTACCAGGTTTGCGGCAAGGGCAGCGGCTCAAGCAAGAATAAAAGCGTCGGTGCTGGCTGACACCAAGCACCGACGCTCACCGCAAAAACAACAGCAGGGTTAAGCGTGACGCCCGATTTCCGCAGTCTGTTGCGCCGCCTGTAACTGCCCAAAGCGCCCGCTGCGCAAGTCGGCAACGGCCCGAATAATCTCGGCTTGGGTGTTCATGACAAAAGGGCCATACCCCACTACCGGCTCGTCTATAGGCTTACCCGACAATAGCAACACGACTGCCTCGCCATTGGCTTCAAGCTTCACGCTTGTGCCTTCGCGATCGAACTGCACCCACTGCGCTTCACGAGCAACCTCACTGTCGTTGACCAGGACAGTGCCTCGCAACACGACCAAAATCGTGGTGTCGCCATCAGGTAGATCAAACACGGTCTGCCCTCCTGCCGACAAACGCACGTCCCAGACATTCATGGGCGTATGCGTATACGCCGGCCCCGAGCGGCCTTCGTAAGCACCGGCGATTGCCCTAAGGCTGCCAGCCTGGTCAGGCAAGGCAAGCACGGGAATATCTTCGGACAGCAGGCTTTGGTAGCCGGGGGCACGGGTCTTGTCTTGAGCAGGCAGGTTCACCCATAGCTGCACCATTTCCAAGGCTCCCCCTCGCGCAGCGAAGGCTTCAGAGTGGAACTCTTCATGCACGATGCCGTTGGCAGCCGTCATCCACTGCACGTCGCCCGGCCCGATTACGCCGCCGGCCCCCGTAGAATCTCGGTGCGCGACTTCGCCCTCGTACACAATAGTGACGGTTTCAAAGCCTTTATGAGGATGCTCGCCTACTCCGCGGATGCCACCGCCGGGCTCAAACTCGTGCGGCCCGGCGTAGTCCAGCAGCAAGAAGGGGCTGGCAATATCTGCATGATCGTTGTAATTGAACAGCGAACGCACAGGGAAGCCGTTGCCCACCCAGTGAGGGCGTGGGGCATCGTGGACGCGAATGATGGTCTTCATGGTCATTTCTCCTGGTTGAACGCCGTTTAAGCACCCAATATGGGTAAAACAGGCATGTACCTATGATAATTCGCAGCAGCACACTGCGGTAGCTGCTGCGAAACCACTAGACTGTTCTATTTATAGAACAATGACGCATCGGATTTAGTCTACCCAGACTCGTGCATTACGGAACATGCGCAACCATGGGCTGGCATCGCCGCCGCTATCCTGAGGGCCCCAGTTTTCGGGCGCCCAAGAGAACATGGCGCGGCGCGTCACGCGCTCGGGGTGCGGCATCATAATGGTGAAGCGACCGTCTTGCGTGGTGACACCCGCCAAGCCGCCGGGGCTGCCATTGGGATTGAAGGGATAGGTTTCGGTGCGCTTGCCGTGATTATCGACGTAATACAAGGCACCCAGCACCTGCGAGGCATCGCCTTGCGGCGCAAAATCGGCACGCCCTTCTCCGTGGGCCACCACAATGGGCACCTGCGTGCCGGCCATACCTTGCAAGAACAATGAAGGAGACTCAGGCACCTCCACCAAGGTAAGGCGGGCTTCGTATTTCTCCGAGGTATTGCGCACAAAGCGTGGCCAATGGCCTGCTCCGGGAATCAGGTCGGCCAAGGCCGCCATCATCTGGCAGCCATTGCACACACCAAGCGCAAAGGTATCGGTACGGCCAAAGAAGGCTGCAAACTCATCGGCCAGCTTGTTGTTAAAGCGTATGGACCTTGCCCAGCCTTCGCCTGCGCCCAAGACGTCGCCATAGCTGAAGCCGCCCACGGCGACTACGCCTTGCACGTCGTCCAGGCGGGTGCGACCCGAGATGAGATCGCTCATGTGCACATCCCAGGACTCAAAGCCTGCCTTGTCAAACGCCCAAGCCATTTCCACCTGGCTGTTGCAACCCTGCTCGCGCAAAATGGCCACGCGCGGACGCTTGCCAGTGGCGATGAAGGGCGCGGCGACATCTTGCTGAGGGTCGAAAGGCACACGCACGTTAAGGCCGGGGTTCTCGGCCAACAACCAGACATCATGCTCGGCCTGAGCGCAATCCGGGTTGTCGCGCAGGGTCATGATACGGTGCGTCACTGCGCTCCATTCAAGGGCCAATTCAGCACGGGTCGCCTGAAACACGCATTTGCCGTCGCTGAAAACCTGGATCTGGTGATTATCGTTGAGGCTACCCACCACATGCGAGCAAGCCGACAGACCCGCTTCACGCAGGCGCTTGAGCACATTATTACGTTCAGCTTGCGGCACTTGCAGCAAGGCACCAAGCTCTTCGTTGAACAAGGCTGCCAAGACGGCCTCGTTGCGTTGAACCGCCACCTGCTCTGGACGGATCTTGTAATCCCCCCAGTCTGCCGTGTGCGGGTCTATGGTCAGCATATCCAGGTTCAAGCTGACGCCCGTATTACCCGCAAACGCCATTTCGCAGGCTGCCGCCAGCAGACCACCGTCAGAACGATCGTGGTAGGCAAGCACCAAGCCATCGTCGGCAAGCTGACGCACAATATTGAAGAAGGCCTTCATGGTGTCGGCTGCTGCCGCATCGGGCACACTGGTACCGACTTGGCCATAAGCATGTGCCAGCACTGAACCGCCCAGACGTTGGCGCCCTTGGCCCAAATCAATCAGAATCAGGGAAGTCGCCCCGACATCGGTGCGCAGTTGTGGCGTCAGCGTGCGACGAACGTCTTGCACCGCTGCAAATGCGGTGACCACCAAGGAAACCGGCGACACAACGGCTTTATCTACGCCGTTGTCATCCTGCCAAGTAGTGCGCATAGACAACGAATCCTTGCCTACCGGGATGGACAAGCCCATGGCCTGACACCATTCGCTGATGGCACTGACGGTGTCGTATAAGGCGGCGTCTTGGCCAGGCGTCCCGCAAGCGGCCATCCAGTTGGCCGACAGTTTGATATCTTCCAATTTGCGTACATCAGCACTGACCAGATTCGTCAGGGCTTCGGCGACCGCCATGCGGCCCGAGGCCGCGGCGTCGATAACCGCCAGCGGGCTACGTTCGCCCATAGACATGGCTTCGCCTGCCAAGCCTTCGTAATCACCCAGTGTGACTGCGCAATCGGCGACCGGTACTTGCCAGGGCCCGACCATTTGATCGCGGCTGCTGAGGCCTCCAACGGTGCGGTCCCCTATGGTGATCAAAAAGCTTTTGTTAGCAACAGTAGGATGACGCAACACACGTTTGACGGCATCTTCCAAGTCGATGACAGTGAGGTCCAAGGCTTGAGCGACACCGGGCAGGCGCTGCACATCGCGCTGCATGCGCGGGGGCTTGCCCAAAATAACATCGATAGGCACGTCTACAGGGCGCGGCAGTTGCGGTTCGGCGTCGTCTTCAGGTGCAGCGACCCCCTCCAAGCCCTCACCCCAGGTGACGCGCAGCTGGCGCTCTTCGGTAGCGACACCGACGATGGCAAAGGGGCAGCGTTCGCGCTTGGCCAAGGCTGCAAAACGCGGCAGGTCTTGTTCGAGCAAGGCCAGCACATAACGCTCTTGCGACTCATTACTCCAGATCTCGGCAGCCGATAGCCCAGACTCTTCAAGATGCACCTGCTGCAACTCAAAAATAGCGCCACGGCCTGCATCGTTGACGAGTTCGGGGAAAGCATTGGATAAACCGCCCGCCCCCACATCGTGAATGGCCAATATGGGGTTGTCCTCGCCCATCTGCCAGCAGCGATCGATGACCTCTTGAGCACGACGCTCGAGTTCGGGGTTGCCGCGCTGTACCGAGTCGAAATCCAGTTCGGCGCGATTGGCGCCTACCCCCATGCTGGAGGCTGCGCCGCCGCCCATACCGATACGCATGCCGGGCCCGCCCAGCTGAATCAGCAAGGCGCCGGGAGGGATGGGGTCTTTCTTGACCAGACGGTCGTCTATGCTGCCCAAACCGCCCGCGATCATGATGGGCTTGTGATAGCCCCAGCGGGTATCACCCGCAGTTTGTTCGAAGGCGCGAAAATAACCCAGCAGATTGGGGCGACCAAACTCGTTGTTGAAGGCAGCGCCGCCTATGGGCCCTTCAATCATGATGTCCAGGGCGCTGGCGATGCGGTCGGGACGCCCGTAGGCATCTTGCTCCCAGGGCTCGATGGCGTCGGGGAAATTCAGATTGGAAACCGTAAAGCCTGTCAGCCCGGCCTTGGGCTTGGAGCCACGGCCCGTCGCACCCTCGTCGCGGATTTCACCGCCGGCCCCAGTTGCGGCACCCGGGAAAGGTGCGATGGCGGTAGGATGGTTGTGAGTCTCTACCTTCATCAAGGTGTGCATGAGCTGTTCGTGGGCCGCATAGACAGGCTGCCCTTGCTCGGTTTTGTTCTTGCCCGCGTGAAACACGGAACGCACGCCGCCTTGCATGACGGCGGCATTGTCGGAATACGCAACAATCGTGCCTTCGGGCTGGGCTGCATGGGTAGCCCGTATCATGCCGAACAAGGTGTTAGGCTGGGCTACCCCGTCGATAACCCACGTCGCATTGAAAATCTTGTGGCGGCAATGTTCGCTATTGGCTTGCGCAAACATCATCAATTCGACATCGGTGGGGTCGCGACGCAAATTCTTGAAAGCTTGCTCTAGGTATTCGATCTCGTCGTCCGACAAGGCCAGGCCAAGGTCTTGGTTGGCCTGTTCAAGCGCCTGACGCCCTTGCGCCAAGACGGCCACCGTTTGCACGGGCTTACCGGGCAACGAGACAAACATGGCTTGGCCGTCGAAATCGGCATCCACCACGGACTCGGTCATGCGATCGTGCAACAGTTCGGCCAACTGGGCCAATTGGGCTTCGTCCAGCTGCTGTGTGCGCAACAAGCCACGCGTGGGCTGAATTAGGTAGCGCACACCGCGCTCAATACGTTTTACCCCGTCGAAACCACAGTTACGGGCGATATCGGTGGCCTTGCTGGCCCAGGGGGAAACCGTACCCGGACGAGGGATAACGCGCAGCACCAAACCTTGGCGCTGAGCCGAATCGGCTTCTTGCGCGGTAGCGCTGAGCAGTTCGGCCACTCGTTGCGCTTGATCGGCGCCCAGCACATCGTTCGACCAGACATAAAATTCGTAGGTCGCCTGGATGTCGGCAATGGGCAAAGACAAGGCGGTAAACTGCTTCAGCAGGCGTTCACGACGGAACGGCGACAAGGCGGACGAACCAGAAAAATTCAGGATGGCGGACACGGCGGGCAGACCAGAAAATGGGGAATAAATAAGACCAACCTCTCATTTTAGCCCTAGCTGCTGTAAACCCGTATACCGCCGCGTTATCTGACTAAACGCTAGGCTTGGTCGGGCGCCTGCGGATAATGGACTTCCAGGATTTCAAGCTCATCCAGGCCTGCGGGCGTGCGCAAGGTTACAACTTCGCCCTCTCTGGCCTTGGTCAAGGCACGCGCCACCGGAGAAATCCAGCTGATGCGACCTTGCAGGGGTTCAGCCTCGTCTACGCCAACAATAGTGACGGTGAACGCTTCGCCCACTTTGTCTTCATAGACGACTGTTGCGCCAAAAAACACTTGGTCCCGGTTAGGCTGACGCCATGCTTCGACCACTTCAGCGAGCTCCAGGCGCTTGGTAAGAAAGCGGATGCGCCTGTCTATTTCACGCAAACGCTTCTTGCCATACAGATAGTCGCCGTTTTCGGAACGATCGCCGTTGGACGCCGCCCAGGAAACCACCTGTACGACAGACGGGCGCTCCTCGTTCATCAAATGCTCGAGTTCGCTGCGCAAGCGTTGATACCCCTCCGGGGTCATGTAATTACGCGTGCCCTGCGGCAAAGCGACGGCTTCCGGTTCGAGGTCGTCGTCTTCGTCATCGGATTCTTTGACAAAAGCTTTATTCATGACAGGAATTCCAAACAGCGCAACCAATTGTTTTCAGAGATGGGAAGCTGACATTCTACCGGCGTAAGCACTCTAGTTTGAGCTGACTTCTTCTGCCTTGCAAAGCGCCTGCGGCAGCGCATGCGGAAAACCGGGGTGGCGACGGCAGTATCCTCCCGGGAGCTCCAAGACTGAATCAGCTTGACTATGCCAAGCCCACCGGTTGGGTGGCAGGCTGGGAAGCAGACGCAAAAGCCTGCCTCGGCGATCCAGAAACAAGACATCCAGGGCCACAGGCAAACCAAAAGTGTGCACACCCCGACAAGGCAGCAACCACAAGCCTTCGTGCTCTTGAAGAGGTCGCCGCCACACGCCAAAGAGCCGATCAGAAAAACGATGGGCGCGAAAGATGCGCACTGGCGCGTTTAAGTCGAGTTCGCTCATGCCAAGCTCAAGAAACTCGCTACGAGCGGAAAACCGATGATCAGAAAGGTGCACGGAAAGATGCAGACTACCAAGGGGAACAACATCTTGACAGGTGCCTGCAAGGCCAGCTTTTCCGCACGCAGGAAGCGCTCGTCACGCTGCTGGGTGGATTGAGCGCGCAAGATGGGCCCCAAACTCATGCCGAACTGATCTGCCTGGCGTAGTGTCAGAGCAAGTTGCCGCAAAGCAGGCAGGCCTGTTCTACTGGCCAATGCATCAAAAGCATCCGCCCGCATCAAGCCCGTGCGCAACTGCGCCAACACTTCCGTTAACTCTTGTGTCAGCGGCCCCGAGGGGCTGTTCTCTACTGCCTGTTGCAATGCACCCTGCAAGCTCATACCGGCTTCAACACATAAAGTCAGCAAATCCAGAAAAAACGGCAGCTCGCGCGCTAATGCGCGTTGCCTGGCACGCTGACGTACACCCAACCATAGCCACGGCCACATACCGGCCAAACCGGCCACAACGGTGATTATGGACACGACCTTCGCTGTCGCCAAGTCGGTTTGCATCAGTAACAGCAGGCTCAGCAACCCCAGCCCTATCGCCAGCCACAGCTGCATGGCCACCCAGTGCTCGGGTGACCAGGCATGGATAAGCCCCGCCTTTTCTATACGGTGCTTTAACGCAGCCCGCCAATGCCAAAACAGAAAGGGGCGGCAAACATGCGCCATGGCATCCACCCACGGCCAGAACCACGCCATTTTGCCCAGACTGGAGGGTTTCCCCGGGCGATCAGGCTGCCGCCCTGGCTGCAAGAAAACCCAGGTGCAGGCGCTTAAGCACAAGGCCGCCATGAGAACGCTGATCCACAAAGCCATAGCCGTCGCCTATACATCAATGGCGACAATACGCCGTATCAGCAGCATGCCGCACACCTCTAACAAAAGAATAACGGCCAAGGTGGCCCACCCCATGGGGGTATGCCACAGTAAGGCCATCGCCTCCGGGTCCAGTTGATCAAGCACTACGGCCAACAACAAGGGAAGCAGCGCCATGACCCACGCTTGCATACGCCCCTGCGAGGTCAGAGCCTGGATACGCCCTTGCATGTACAGCCTAGACCTAAGGGTTGCGGCGGTTTTTTCTAAAGTTTCGGAAAGATTGCCGCCGCTGTGCAGCGCTACCCGCAGCGCAGACACCATCAGCGCGGTTCCTTCACCGGGCACACGCCTGCCCAACATCAGCAATGCCTCGTCGAACGACAGCCCCATACGCTGCTCCTGCAACATCAGCCCCATCTCTTGAGCCAGAGGTATCGGAGATTGTTGGACTATGTGCCGAACGGCTATCTGCAAACCCGACCCGGCTCGTAAAGCCGCCGCCAAACTCATCAGAAAATCAGGTAATTGGCGCTCGAACCGGGCTAACCGGGAACGTCTTAACGCCACCAGACCAAAACGTGGCAAGATCAGCACCAACACCATAACGGCTATGGTTACACCGGTCGCACGAGACAAGAGCCACACAATAGCGCCAACACCGGCGCAGACCCACAACTGGGCAATCCATAACTTGGCAGGGTCTACAAAAAGAAAAAACTCCCTCAAGCCATGCTGCGCCGTGTTTGTGAACTGACGGCGGTATCCCGTATAGGCCTTCGCGGTGCGCAAGGCTAGCCACACCCCGGCGGATGCCGCCGCAATAAACACCATAAGCATCAAGCCATCAAGCAAGGCGGCCTCCTTGCAGCGCATCAGGCACGACGGTGCGTCGGCTTAGCATAGCCATGTCGATACCTGAATGAGCAGAAGACAGCCCGCCACCCCGCGAAAGAAACTCAGGCATGACTTGGCAACCCACGAAAGACAGAGGAGGCCCAGCTTCCAGACGAAATAGATCCTGGGTCTGGATTCGACCGCTTTCCATGCCGGTGACTTCGACAATGGCGTTGATGCGTCTACGCCCATCGACAGCGCGCACCTGCTGGACGATAAGGTCTACGCTGGCGGCGATATGCTCCCGCACGGCAGCCAAAGGCAAATCCATACCGGCCATCAAGATCATGGTCTCCAGACGCGCCAGTGCATCGCGCGGGCTGTTAGCGTGCAAAGTGGTCAGTGAACCTTCATGCCCCGTATTCATGGCCGTCAGCATGTCGAAGGCTTCTGCCCCCCGACACTCGCCCACAACGATGCGATCGGGCCTCATGCGCAAGGCGTTACGCACCAGATCGCGAATCGTCACCGCCCCCCTTCCCTCTATATTGGCAGGACGTGCTTCCAAAGACACCAGATGGGGATGATTCAAACGCAGCTCGGCCGCATCTTCTATGGTGACAATGCGCTCCGGCAATGGGATGCAATGCGAAAGCACATTCAACAGCGTGGTCTTGCCTGAGCCTGTCCCCCCTGAAACGATGATATTGCGCCGCTGCATCACACAGGCATGTAGAAAGTCACTCATGGACGCATCCAATGCGCCGACACGCAGCAAGTCGTCCATATTCAATCTGCGCTGCGGGAATTTTCGTATGGTTAGGCAAGGGCCACGCAATGCAATGGGGGGAATGACGGCGTTGACGCGAGAGCCGTCTTGCAAGCGTGCATCCACCATGGGGGAGCTATCATCGATGCGTCGCCCTATAGGCGACACAATGCGATCCACCACACCCAGCACTGCCTGCTCGCTACTGAACTGGGCCGAATGCCGTTTCAAGCTGCCGTTGACCTCAACATAGATCTCGTCATGGCGATTGACCATGATCTCGGTGATGTCATTATCGGCAAGCAAGGTTTCCAATGGCCCTAGGCCTACCGCTTCATCCACGACCTCTTGCACCAGGGCCTGCGCGCTCCATTCTGGCGGCAGGTCGTCGTGTTCGCGCATGATGCGGCGCAGAACACCCACAGCTTCGACCCGCAACGCCTCATCACTCATGGCCGCCAAGTCTCGGCGACGCAGATCCAGGGCCTGTAGTAGTTCATTGTGCAATCGTTGCCGATAAGCCAGTTTGGCCGCAGCAGCCTCGGGAGTGCTCACACCTTCATACGTGTTTGGCCGGCTCGCGTTTGACTGTGTGTGGCCTTCATAAGCCAAAGCCAGGGTATCGGGCTCCACTTCCTTCATAGCCATGGCAACTCCACTTGCCTCGCGCTTGGCAAGCGGTAAATAAGTCGGCTCGGGCAAGGCGTCGACCTGCATACGACAAGGCCCGATTACGATTTCATCACCAATGCGCAGAGGGCCGTGATGAGAAATGCGGCGCCCGTTCAAGAAAGTACCCTGCAAAGAACCGCTGTCCTCTAGAAACACGCCAGCCGCGCCACAGCTAAGATTCGCATGCTCTTTGGCCACACGCCAAGCCGCAATATGCAGCTCTGCCTCTCGGCTGCGTCCGATACGCGCAGGTAGCGCCAGTTGCCTGCGTTCCTTGCGACCATCCTCATATTCCAGCGACAAGATCAACATGGCTTACTCCTTGAAGCGATACGTATTGCTACCCAGACGGGCGGTTTGAGGTGGCCAGCCATCATCAGGCAAGTCGGTAGCAAATACACCTTGCAAGAAAGTGTCTGGCACCGGCTGCGGCAAGCTGCCGCCAGATTTCACCGGCACGTTCAGCAAAGCGGGCTCAGGAAAGGCCGATTGCACGATTTCGCTGCCGAGCTGTACTCGTTGTTGAAAATCAGGATGCTCAGCCGATACCACCACGGGCGTCACGAAGATCGCCAACTCCGTATCACCGCGCTGCTCACGCTCCGAACGAAACAAGCGGCCCAGCAAAGGGATGTCTCCCAAGCCTGGCACCTGATCGACATTGCGAGCGTGCTCGCGTGAAACGAAACCCGCCAGCACCAGGGTTTGCCCAGAATGCGCGTTGAATTCTGTAGATGCGCGTCGCGTCTTGAGTGCCGGCCCGGTCGGCACCGACACTGCCGAATCAATAGAGCTGACCTCTACCTCAATGCGCGAACGCACTGCACCGTTGCTTTCCACTTGTGGAGTGATACGCAGGGACACCCCATACGGCTTGAAAGCAGTCTGTGTATTGCCTTGGGAGTCTGTGGTTGCATAGGGCACTTCTCCCCCAGCCAGGAACTCGGCTGTTGCGCCGCTGCGCGCAACCAATTGGGGCTGAGCCAGCACAACAGCTTCGCCGCTTTGCGCCATCGCCTGAATCTGGGCAGACAAAACAGCGTTAATCCCCAGGTAGCCAGCCGCTGTGGACACAATCTGCGCCATCGGCATAGCCGAGACTGTGCCGTCTGCCGTACCGGGGCGCTGCTCCCATCGGCGCGTGCCGCCATCCCAGGCCAAGCCGGCGGTAAGCCCACCTTGACTTTGCGTATCCCAGCGCACCCCCAGCTCGCGTAAACGCGACCTGGGCACCTCTACGACCTGAACGTCCAGCAATACCATGCGGTCCCACCCTACCTGCCCCGTGAAATCCAGCATCTGCGGATATTGCTTACTTAACATCGCCAAACGCTCGCGATCAGCATCGGAAATATCTTCGCCTTCAATCACCAGCTTCTCGCCCACCGTACTGAGTCGCACATTGGGCATGCGCGCCAACAAATCATGCAGCGCTTGCCGAGTTTGTTTGGCGCCCTGTTCGGCGACGTTGACGACATATCGTTGGCGCTTGCCATCGGCAGACCAGACTTGGACACTGGTACGACCGGGTTGCCGAGCAAAGACAATGACTTCCTTCTCTTCAGTGGTGACGGCATTGACGTAGCGGCTATTGCCCACCGCCACTCGGGCGACATCCGAGATGTCCAACACCTGCAGCTCCCCTACCTGCATGTCGATGACCGTCTCATTGGCTTGAATCGGTAAGGGACAGATCAGTAGCAACACCGCCAGCCACATACGCCCGTCAAACAAGCGCCATAAACTGCGCGGAACTGGCTTAAGGCGCTTCATGGTCTGCTCCTGACTCGGTTCGCAGACCGAGATCTCGCGCCATTTCTTCTGTGGCAGCCTGCAACCAAGCGCTCACCAGCTGTTGCCCTTCGGGCAAATCGAATAAGGCCGACTCAGGCTGACCCGTTTGGTCGCTACGCAAGGCAGCCACGCTGCGAACGGGGCGATCGCCATAAATGACCGCCACGCGATCCGAGGCATTCTGATCTTTGTCAGCACCTACGCCTAATAAAGCGGCAAGGTCGCCGCGTACCGCACGAAGTGTCGATTGCTCGTCACCACGCTGACGCAACAAAGCCGTGATGATGCCCCCTTGTCTGGCGGCCACCAGCTTGATGGCATCCTCAGGAGCGGTATCCAAGGTTACGGTTCCATAACCCCCTTGAGCACCTTGTAAAGAGGTAGCCTGCCCCGTTGCCAAAACAAGAACGCCTTGCAACAAGGGGGCAGTTATCCGTTTACGTTGATGCTCGAAGGAGACATATAAATCAATCAAGTCCCCCGGTGCCAACAAGCCTGATGTCGAATTCACCTCATCTATGGGCATGGTAATGGCACGTCGGCCCTTGGTCAGGCGAGACGAAAAAGGCGCTTCTATAGGCGTCTGGGCATGCACAGCAAGAATGGGGTCTCCGGCTCGCAAGGGCGCGGTCAACACCCGCCCCTGTAGTTCGGTCGCATACTGCGTCGGAGCAACACTGTCGCTGGCGACAAGCTGTGCGGGAAACTCACGTATCGCGACGTGATGGGCTTCTATGCGAGACCCAGGCGGCAGATCGTGAGCCGCCACCACACGCGCAACCATAGGTACCTGCGCACGTGCTTCAATGCGGGCGACCTGCTGCTGAATATGTTGGCGGGCAAACCAGGCCGCTCCCAAGCCTGCGAACACCGCCAGCCCCAACAAAACGGCTGACTGTCTCGAAACAGGTAAACGCATCGCAGAGCTCCTTTATTCGCTGTAATGCATGAACACCATCACTTGCCCCTGCTGCTGGCGGTATTGCCAATGCAACTTACGGCCGGATCTTTGCCAGGTCTCTGCTTGAAGTCCCTCCCTAGTCTCGGGCTTCCACCCCGCCAACTGCAGACGTCTGCGCATATCGACCAATGAGGCTGTCAATTCAGCAGCGCTGCGGTAGATGGCCTGTTCAACCAGACGCCCCTCTTGCTGTTGCCGCACGTGCAGCAAAACCTGCCAATGACCCGGCAACCGAAACAGAGCCTTGAGCTCTCCCGGAGAGGATTGATGTTTTAGGGCCTTGGGCTCGGGAAGCAGCACAGATATCACTCCTGTGCTGCCCTTCCCGTCTGCGCTAAGCTGCGCCACCCAGTGTTGGCCCATGAAATACCCGGACAGCAATAGGCTTGCGGGCAAACGCGTGAAAACCTGAAACCTCAATTTGTCATGCGCCAGTTCTGCAGCGGTTCTTTCCAGCGACCAAGGCGCTTTGAAATGCAGGTAATGCAGCTTGCTTTCCCAAAGTTGCGCGGTGAAAGGCTGAGACCATTGCACCTGCGGCTGCGACCAGAACGGAAACCCAGGCATTTCGCCGTGCGCAAGCATGGGCGTCGACCCCAAGGCTGTGAGCGCCACGCACGGCAGCTTCCACGAAGAACGCCTACGCCACAGCCGGCATGAGCGCCATCGGGCCGAGGCCCATATCGCCATCCTCCTATTTCTCGCAAGCAAACATGTGCTACCCGTGCCATCGCTGAACGACACAGACACTGAAGGTTTACGCACCCAGTAACTTGGCCTTTTCATGGCTGCACCTCGTAATCGACGATGTGGTTCTGAGGCAGCCATTCTTGCCACCGAGTCAACCAATCAGAACCCGGGTTGGCTCTGCCCCAGGGCCGGTCTACTGCTTCCATGAAACCGCTTACACGCCCCGATAAGCCGTAAGAAGTCGCAGCCGCACGCGCCCAAGGCA
Organism: Mesopusillimonas faecipullorum; assembly: GCF_020539505.1. Lineage (GTDB taxonomy): Bacteria > Pseudomonadota > Gammaproteobacteria > Burkholderiales > Burkholderiaceae_B > Mesopusillimonas > Mesopusillimonas faecipullorum. The sequence goes on from NZ_JACDXW010000002.1 coordinate 457,594, forward strand.
TACTTGCCTGCTCAAGCCGTTGACGTGTACTGATGTCATCATCCGCATGCCCTGCCCCTTCGAGTATGTAGGCATGTCTATGTATGGAAGGCAAAATACTGTCCATAGCACGCAAGCCGTCTCCCCATGCGGGCCCCGCTACCGGCTTGAGCGCATTTTGGAAGGCTATCCGCACACTTGCGTGCACTACGCCGTTGTCGCTCACTTTCCAATCGTTGCGCAGTTGCCCCGCCTGTAAACTTGCGCCCCCTGGTTGAGCTGCGGCCAAGAGCACATCAAGACGACTCACTTGGGCAGCTACCCCCTGTTCATCGGGCTTTAACAAGCTTTGCCCACGCCTATCCATCCAGCGGTGTTGCAAGCCATCGAAATAGGCGGCACGCACCAGTCCGCCCCAATCACCCTCTTTCTGTCGCACGGCGCTAAAGGCCAGATGACGGGCGGCATGACCTGCCTGCAGAGCAATGTCCTGTAAACGCCCAAGCCACGCAGTGGCTGCCCATAAAAGCAGCAGCGCCAGCATGGCCACAAGCAGCTCTACCAAAGCCTGCCCCGCAACCAGAGCACTCAGCCTAGCCAGCCCACCACCCGCAGATTGTCCGCAATGATTCCTCAACCTCAAGGTCATGGAATCACCCCCGAAGCTGTGCCTTTGGGCTCGGCGCTCAGACGCGCTTGCCAGTAAGGCCTGAACAGATTCGCTTGCTCGGCTCGGCCATCTGAACGCTTGGAAGGCCGCCGAAAGTAAGCCTCAGCCGCTGCTTGGCTTGTATATTGGAGCCCTTGCGCACCAGACCTGGACAGACGTAAAGCAAAACCCACACTGGATTCCGCGAGAGCGGGAACATCCCACAAAGTCGGCAAGCCGCGACTGGGCCAACGTGCTCTATCTGCATAGGCACGTGAATTGGCCAAGGGGTTGCCGTCATCACTGAGTAGGTTCCAGTCGGTGCTAGAAAGCACCCAACGCCAGAAGTCTTGCTGGGAAAAATCATCAGGCGCCTGCTCGGTATAGCTCACTGCCGCACCACCACCCCGCTCGGCGGGGATCCAGCCCCAACCCATTTCATACTCTCGAAAGTAGCAGCCAATCCATCGATTGGAGCGCAAGGCGTGATAAGACTGTGTGTCTATCGATTCCCACACGCCGGCCTCATTCAGCTCAGTTTGTCCCCTACGCCTAAGTTCGTGACGGCGTGTGGGGCAGCGTGCCTGTACCAGCCAAGCATTGCGCTCGGTATGGTTACGCGGCGCTAGAAAAGGGTGCAGGCCCGCCACCTCTTTAACTGAGGGCATCCAATGCTTGGGGCCATATGCTTTTAAGTAGCCTGGCCAAGCATCGTTCAAGATGGTCGCGTTTGTTTGGGTGTCGCCGTACTGCAGCGCCACCACTTCCGAAATGGCCGCCATACGCGCCTCAGGCAAGCCGGCCACGATGTCTTGTTGTACACCGGCCAGCATGTCATGAACCAAAGAGTCGTGTCGTGAAAAGGCCTGCGCCAACTGACCTGTCCCTTCTCGCGCAAGCATGTCCAAACCTAGCGCAGGCAAGGAGGCCGCATAAGCCTGACCGTACGCTGGGCCAAACAACATGGCAATCAGATACACAGGCGGGTTGCCCATACCGGCTTTGAGACTTTGGCTTCCCCCCAACATGGCCCAGCTTCCCAAGGTGAGTAGATGCGCCATTGCGACCTGATGAGCCGTCTGGGTGCGATTGAGCAAGGCCAACATGTTCAAAGCACGCGCCTGCGTCAACGCCCCGCTGTATGCCGCAGCATCCGCCGTATGCGTCAGCCGGGATTTTTCAGCCACAGCCTGACCCACCGAAAAATAGCGAGTCAGCGCCAAGGCTCCGACGGCGGCCAGCAACAAGCCCAACACCAGAGCCTGCCCTTGTTGTCGGCGATGTACCCGCTTGATTTTCATACCTGCCCTCGCCTGCTTGCTGTGACGGCACAGTGTGCGAGTAGTGCAAGCCGTCGACAATTCGCAAAAGCCGAAGTCCGCGAGAAATTTGCGCATGGGGCAAGCTGCGGCACGGGCAGCGTTTGGGCCGCAGACGCGACAATGAGCGTCATCACGGCAAGCGGCGCATGGCATGATGACGCTCATTGCCCGGCGCCGGCATTTCCGGTAAATGACTTCAGACTTTTTGCGGCAGCCTGACCCGCAGCGGCCTGGGCGGCAGTCTGGGCTGTCTGCGATTGTGCCGAGCCATCCTCACCTGCCAGTTCTTGAGCCATGGCGGCAGTTTGTGAGCGTATGACTTGCCCGAAAAGTTGATATACCGCGATGGCGGCTACCGCTACCAAGGCGACGATAATCAAGTACTCGGTCATTCCCTGGCCGCGTTGGCCAAACCGCTTGTCTCTGACTTGCATAATGCCCTCCGACATGTGAATGTGAAGGAGTCAGTGTGCGAGTAGTGCAAGCCGTCGACAATTCGCAAAAGCCGAGGAGGATGAGAGCATCCCACTCGGCTTTTCTTACTGCAAAAGACAGATCTAGCTAGGTTTAATCCAGGCCGTGAAAGGCGCTATCGTCGGGCCCTACATGACTGGGCGACTGCCAAGTGGCGTCCCTCAGCGAATGCTGTACCAAGCCTTCCACCCCCATCAGTACGGCAAAAATGGCCATGCGCACCGGGATGCCGTTATCGGCCTGACGGAAAATAGCCAGGCGCGGGTCAAGATTCAGATCGATGCTTAAATCATGTGCGTCCTCGCGGCTATCGCGAGGCAGAGGATGCATGATGATGGTTTCTGGCTTGGCGTAGCGATCAATGACAGCCTTATTGACTTGGAATTCAGCGCTATAACCCTCAAGCTGCTCATCGGCAAAGCGCTCTTTTTGCACACGTGTGGCGTACACCACATCTGCTCCAGGCAGGCCTTCGGCCAAAGAAGAGGTTTGCTCTATGACATGGCCGTGCTTGCTGACCTGATCCAAGATGTAGTCGGGCATTTCCAGCCCTTTAGGAGCTATCAGCGTGAACTTCAAGCCCCGGTACAAGGCCAGCAACTTCAGCAAGGAATGCACGGTGCGGCCATATTTGAGGTCGCCCACCAGGGCAACATGTGCACCGTCCAGCAACTTACCCAATCGGGAAAACTCGGTCAGAATGGTGTACAGATCAAGCAGCGCTTGGCTGGGATGTTCGCCGGGCCCGTCACCGCCATTCACCACGGGGATATTCGTTGCACGGGCAAACTCGGCTACCGAGCCTTTTTCGGGATGACGTATGACCATGGCATCGACATAGCCGCTCATGACCCGGCTGGTATCGTAAATGGATTCACCCTTGGCCATAGAAGAGAAGGTGAAGCCCGTGGTGTCGCACACCGAACCGCCCAAACGGCAAAAGGCAGCGCCAAAACTCACCCGGGTACGCGTGCTGGCTTCGAAAAACAGGTTGCCCAATACAGCGCCTTCCAACACGCGCGAGACTTTCTGCCGGCGTGCAATAGGCTGCATAAGGTCGGCTATACGAAACAACTCTTCAACAGATTCGCGTGAAAACTGATCTACCGACAGCAACTGATGTTTGCCTTCTACCGCAATGCGGTCGCGCAAAGGGCCAGACTGTGCGCTTTGCGCATATTTTTGCAGCAAGGCTTCGTTTTCAACGATTTCGCGTACAAACCGTTCGACGACTTCGGGCATGCTACGCGCCTCTTGCGAGTCTTCGGGCAGCAGCCAGGTATCTAAAGCGCGACGCTTAACCCCTATACGCGCAGCAAATACATCACGCGTCAAATTCAGACGTCGCATCGCGTCGCGCAAGAAAACCTGCTGAGAGACAGACATAGGGCACCCCAATAAAAATATACGCAATGCGCATATTTTATATTAGGGCTTGTCTATGCGCGGGAAAAATCAGCAAGCAAGATAAAGCCCCGTTGCCAAAATCCAACTTACTCCACTCTCATCATTCCTGATGCGTAATCACCGTCACGCATCACAAGTTCAGCAACGGCCCTTCCTCCTTAGTCAGCCGCCTTAGCTGAGCTCGGGAACCTCGACGCCGCACTTAACACCGCTAATACAGAGGCTGTCACAATGTTTGCATGCAGTCCTACACCGAAGCGTGTACCCGGCACACCGAGCATGGAGGCTTCTACAATGGCCAAGGCCAAGGCATCGGATCCCGCACCCAAACTGCGCTCTTCGTAACTATCGATGCGCAAGGGCACACCGATGGCCGCTATCGTCGCTGCAATCGGGCCGTTACCCGCCCCCGTGACGGTCTTAACCTTAGCCGCCTCATCCGCTAGTTCCAGACTTACGCCTTGCCCTTCCTTATGCTCGAACAAGCGATGGCTGCGATAGATGAAGTTAGACTGTTCCCTGACCGGAGCAAGATAAGTACGCTCGAATACTTCCCATATTTGCTCGCTGCTAAGCTCCGTTTCACTAGCGTCCGCCAAAGCCTGAACAATGGCGCTGAACTCCACTTGCATGCGGCGTGGCATGGTGATGCCATGATCACGCTGCAGCAAAAATGCGATTCCGCCTTTTCCGGACTGGCTATTCACTCGCACGATGCTGTCATAAGTGCGAGCTAAGTCTCTTGGATCTATTGGCAAATAAGGCACACGCCAAGGCGCATCAGCCTGGTGCGCGGCGAACCCCTTGGCAATGGCATCTTGATGAGAACCCGAAAACGCCGTGAATACGAGATCGCCCGCATAGGGATGACGTGGATGAATGGGCAGCGCGGTACATTCCTCGGCCACACGGGCAACAGCCGCTATATCGGAAAAATCCAGGTTGGGTGCGATGCCCTGCGTATACAGGTTCAATGCCAGTGTCACCACATCAACGTTGCCGCTACGCTCTCCATTACCAAACAGACAGCCCTCGACTCGTTGTGCGCCGGCCAGCATGGCTTGTTCTGCACAAGCCACACCCGTGCCCCGATCATTGTGGGGGTGCACCGACAGGACAATGTGCTCGCGGCGCTCCAAGCGCCTGCTCATCCACTCAATTTGATCAGCGAAAACGTTAGGAGTAGAGACCTCTACCGTCGTTGGCAGGTTGATGATCATCGTTCGATTCGGCCCGGCATCTCAAGCGCGGATTGCAGCGTTGCACACAGCGAGCGAGACATCCAGTTCCGCCATACAGAACGTTTCAGGCGAATACTGCAAGATCCATTCTGTTTCCGGGTGAGCCGCAATCAACCGTTTGAACAGAGCAATGTGCCCCTCCACCATTGCGATAATCTGCGGCACACTCATGCCAAACACAATTTCGCGCCACGCGGGTGCAATGGCATTGTAGAAATGCACAATGACCCGCCGAGCACCGACTGCGCTGCGCACCGTTTCGCTAATCAGATCCTCACGCAATTGCGTCATGATCATAGGTGTGACGTCTTCGGGAATCTGCTTCGTTTCGATAAGGTGACGCACAATCTCAAAATCCGTGCGCGAGGCAGCCGGAAACCCGACCTCAATTTCTTTGAAGCCAATTCGCACCAGCTCATGGAACAAGCGCAATTTACGTTCGCGGTTCATCGGCTCGAACAATGCCTGATTGCCGTCACGCAGGTCGGTGGATAACCAGATGGGGGCTTGCTTCAGTGTGCATGACGGCCATTGACGATCAGCAAGATCGACTGAGGCAGCAGGAAGGTACTTAAAGGAGGGATCAGTCAGCATGAAAATACTCTAAGGAAATCGTTGACACCCGACTCCCCTTGCTCGGCACAAGCTGACTATGGTCGGGGTCAGGGGGAATCAGGATGGGTCATGGCACGACTAGACGCGCGCAGACCCCGACCGAAGGTCAGGCTTAGTAGCTCCTGTAGAAAAACGAGTGCGAACATGAGCAAACAGCCCTGGAAAATTGTTTCAGCACCCATGATAGGCTTGCGCAAAAAGTCCATCTACATAAAAATAGACAAAATCTTTATCTATTTGGACAAATCACACTCATATGGGATTTTTCTCCCCAGAAGATGGAGGTCATGCACTCGACCTTACTGCGGCAGAGTTCAGAGATTCGCCTGTATTCGGAGTCACCGTTCGTTACCCTGCAGGCCATGTGGTGCCTCTGCATACGCACGCTTATGGCCATCTGATCTATGCAGATCGCGGCCTGTTACGTGTTGAGGCCGAAAGTGGTCAATGGCTGGTTCCACCTACGGCAGCCGTCTGGCTACGGCCGAACGTACGACACCGTTTAGTGGTTTCTGTGGCCCTGCAAGCGCACGGCCTGTTCGTGCGCAAGGACGTTTGCGCCCGCCTACCAGTGGTCGATTGCGTCGTGTCTGTCGGCGGTCTACTGCGAGAGCTGATCATCGCCTTGACCCAATCCGACAGTCAAGCCATGTCTTCTAAACGTATACGTTTGCTTGGCGAGCTAGTGCTCGAAGAATTGCAAGCCCAGCCGGTTCTCCCACTTCATTTGCCGTGGCCAGCTGATAATGCTGGCAGCCCGATACAGCATGTGTGTCAAACCTTACTGGACAACCCAAGCGATACGAGCACGGCCGTCGAGTGGGCAAACAGACTGGCGATGGGCGATAAAACTTTCCACAGACGCTTTATGCAATCGACCGGCATGACCTTCGGAAAATGGCGTCAGCAACTACGACTGACGTCATCGTTGACTCTATTGATGCAAGGGATACCGATTACACAGGTAGCGCTGGCAAGCGGCTACGATAGCCACAGCGCCTACACCACCGCATTCAGCAAACAATTCGGACAACCACCCTCTTTGTTTTCAGCAAAGGTATAAAGTCATATAAAAATCACGCTCTCGAAATGGCCAGCGGCCAGGAACGCCCCCCCTGCGCGCATGAAATAAAAAACCGGCTAGGGTAGTAATAACACCCTGCCGGTTCAACTCGTTTAGCGTCAACTGTGAGACAGCGTTACGGTTTTGGCTGTTCAGTAGCAGCTGGGCCGATCTCGTCAGGCTCATCTCGCCCAGCAATCGCACGGGCAGCAGCCGCCGCATTTTGCTCGGTGCCTACCGGGAAAACCAATTGATCGGTATCAACCGGTGTGGTGTAACTAGGGGCCGCCAGCATGGTGCGCCCGACGATCAGTGCCAGCCTTTTGTTGGGGAACTGAGTGGTAGCCTGCTGCAAGCGCAAACGGGCATCGGGGCTTAAGCCCAAAGCCAAAAGGCCTTCGCCCGAGCGGCCACGACCGGCTTGCACGCCGGTGAGATCGTCACGGATGATGATGGGTTCAGGATTGACATACAAAGTGCCAGACTGAACCGGCACAGGGCGCCAGCCTTCTTGTTCTACGGTGTCGGCCAGTAGAACGGCCACCGGAGCCGGCTGGCTTGCCGTGGGCTGCTGCGTATCGACGCCAGGCTGTGTTAGGCCAGGTTCGGCAGGCGTGGTGGCATCGGGCGTTTGTGGAGCCGAGGCGCTGGAACCAGGCGGAACCGTTTGGCAAGCCGCCAGCAAACCCGCCAAAGTCACTGGCAATAAGACCCGGCTAAATACATGCGCTGATTTCATCATGTTCCCCTGTTTATAAAAGCAAATATGGCTTACATTCTAGCAGCCGCCTCCCAAATGTATCTGCCGCATACGCCAAGAATTGTGAATTTATGGTTCAATACCGAAGCACTCATGGATGCGGATAAGCGCTTGGCCCCGCATCCCTGCAAGTTCAGAAGAAAACACACCATTCGCGGAGACTTATCGTGTCGCAAACTTCCGTCGCATCCCGAAACAAACCCCGATTCTCGGCAGGTCTTGTCACCGCCATCATTGCTTTGTTTTGGATAGGCTTTTTTGTTTACTTCGTTGTCAAGGGCGCCGAAGGGCTGCATTGATACCGCTCAAGCAGTGTTAAGGGGCCACGGCTAAAGTCGCCCCTCGCACTTGTATGCTTACCCTATCCAGCACGGTTCCGTCTTTGTCAGTCAGCGTCAACACCTGCCTGCCCGGCATAGGCAACCAGTAGCTTACGCTTCCCTGCCCTATGGTTTGCGTACCTGCCAGCCAGTAAACCTCCTGCCCTTGTGGCACGTTTGCCGCCCGTAGTTGCAAGCGTTGGTTGGCTGGAGGGATGTCCGGATCCAAGGCAATCAGAGTGCCGTCAACCGGCCCCGCAATGCGTGGGCGGCCCACTGCCAAACTCCCCCCCTGCATCTTTTGCTCAGCAATCGCTTGATCTTCCCGTTCAGGTAAGGGCTTATCTTGCCGCGCTACCGCCCGCACGACTGACTGCTGCGTCCCGGCCATGAACACCTCTAATCGCGGCGGCTCAAACGAAGGCTCGAAACTTACACGCTGCTGCACAACGCCCTCGGGCATGGCTGGTTGCGTCATCATCTCGCGCTGCCCTAACCAATTCATGATGTCCTGCCAGATAGGGCCGGCCCCGGAAACCCCCGACACCTCGCGCATGGCATCACCTGCGCTGTTACCTACCCATACCCCTACCGTATACAGGCTGGACCAGCCCAAGCACCAGTTGTCACGCATGTCCTTACTCGTGCCGGTCTTAACCGCAGACCAAATTGTCGTTTCCAGGGGGCTGTCCATCCCGAAGGTGCGCACACGGGCCTGGCGATCGGACAAAACATCCCCCACCATCCATGCCGCAGACTCCGAAAACACCGGAGGCCCCGCAACGGCAGCGTCTTGCGCTTTGTCTGCCAACCATCGCACCGGGCTCGTGCGACCGCCATTGGCCAAAGCGCGGAACGCATTTGTCAGACTCAACAAGCTAACGTCGGCACTCCCCAGAGCCAGGCTGTATCCGTAAAAACCACCCTCTTCTGTTAACGGCAAGCCCAGGCGCAGCAAGCGATCATGAAAGGCCTCGGGAGACACCATGGTCAGCACCCGTACAGCGGGAATGTTCAGCGAAGCAGCCAAAGCAGTGCGACTCGTCACCCATCCTGAAAACCGCTCATCGTAATTTTGTGGTGTATACAAACCCGACGCCGTGGCCAAACCCACAGGGCTATCATCCAGCAACGATGCCGGCGTCAAGCGCAATTCGTCGAAAGCTTGCGCATATAGAAAAGGTTTGAGCGTAGAGCCTGCTTGCCGCAATGCTTGGGCATGATCCACCCAAGGGGCGGTAGAGGCGGCCCCAGCAGACCCCACATAGGCCAGCACATCACCGGTGGCGTTGTTGAGCACCACTACCGCGGCATCCACCCCTACTCCGGCATTCAGACTACCCAATCGACGCTGCACACTGGATAAAACCGCGCGTTGCAGATCTCCCTCCAAGGTGCTTCGTACCCGTACGCCCTCATCCCCGGCAGAAGGCGATAAGTGCACGCTGGCGGCCACCCGCCTTGCGGCATGAGGAGCCAGATCGGCCCCATCATAAAAAGGGGCTGCGCTACGCCTCAAGGCCGATTGCGCCGCCAGCGTCAAGTTATCGCAAGCCTCAGGCTTATCCATGGCCTCAAGCACGCCACAGGCTCGACGCGCCAAAAGGCCCGCTGCTACATTAGGCGAGCGCAGCATCGCCGCCAGCAAGGCTGATTCGCGCGCGTTCAGGCCCGCAGCATGTTTTTGGAACAGCACCCGCGCCGCACTATCCACCCCCACCAATTCGCCGCGAAACGGCGCCAGGTTCAAATAGGCTTCAAGTATTTCGTCTTTGTCCCACCTGCGTTCCAGCGCCCAGGCTTGAACCACCTGCCTGACTTTCTGAGCCGGGGTGCGTGCGCCGTAAGCACGCAAGTGTTCATCCAGCATGCCTACCAGCTGCATGCTTACCGTAGATGCCCCCCGACGTGGGCCGTTCGCCACCCATTGCCAGGCTGCTGCGGCAATGGCCGGCACATCCACACCGTGGTGCTCATGAAAACGCCGGTCTTCGGATACCAGTACAGCTTGCAGCAACGCCGGAGAGATATCCTCCAAGGCCAACCAATCGCCGCGCCTACCCTGGAAATCCTGCCGCACCCGCTGCAAAACATGATCTTGTCTGTCCAGCACGATCAAATCAGAAGCTCGGTAAGCTTGCCGGGCAGCCTGGAAGCTAGGCAAGGCGTCAGGCGAGGGGGCGGGCTCGGCCTGCCCACCCGACATCGCCAGCACCATCAAGCCTAAGCCTACTTTGCCTCTCCAACCACCTGCCGCGCAAAAAACTGAAAATGTGCGCCTGCTCATGGCTGGCCGTGAACCTGCATGCTCGACTGCGGTAGAAGGCCGTACACACCAGCTTGATACAAAGCCTCTGCACGTGGTGAAGGTAGATGAAATACGCCTACCGTATTCAGACGCACGGTATAGGAAAGGCGCGTGACACCCTGCGGCAAATACTCAAAGTAGGCTTGGTAGCTGTCGAAACGGCGCTCCTCATAGCTAGGCCAAGCCCAAGTGTCGCCTTCCTGACGGACGTCCCCACCAGCCTGGGCCAGAATGGCGCTATCGCGGCCCAGGCCGCCACCCAGCACCGATGCTCCCGCAGGCACAGGGTCGGAAACCACCGCCCATACTGTCGGTGCTCTTGCCGTCAGACTCAGCTCAACACGATAGACATCACCGCTGGACCATACACCCGGCTTGGCTTGAGACACCGGTACCACTTTACGCTCCAGTGTCAGCCCAGCTGTTATGGCTTTGTCCTGAGGAACGGCAGCCAGCGTACGCACGGCCACCCAGGGCTGCCCTGTACCCGCGTGCGTCAAGCTTAATTGGCCATTGCCAGTAGCTGGCCACGCCAAGACCACCGGCGCCGCATCAGGCTCAATTTGAGCGGCTGTCTCGGCCTTGGAAGCGGTATTGCCAGTCAGGTTCAACCATTGGGCCGTGACGGCCCCGCTCACTTCGCCGTCTTGCGCCACTTTGGCAAACTGCTCGAAAGCCAATGAGCCCATGACGTTCTCGGTCGTGGTTCCCCACGCCCCTTCTTGCTGGCGATGCAACAAGCCCAGAGCCAGGCCTGGAAGTTCTTCCCTACCTTTGGGTATCTGGGCCCACAGCAACAGCAGACGCGCCGCGTTGACCTGCGGACTGGACATCAGCCACCAGGCGTCGTTCTGTCTATCGTCAGGAAAGACCAGGCCATCGCCCTGCAACAGCAAACGCCCTTGCAATAACTGCCATGCTTGCTCGGCCAAGCCCTGACGACCGGGAATACCCGCCTCACGATGCAGCAGACTGGCCCAATCGATCAAAGCCGAGGTAAACCAGCGTTCGGGGGTGATACTGATGGTGTCCAACATGGCTGGCTGAAATGCGCCAGCCCGTGAAAGAGCCTCCATCGCCATCAGCTTGCGCGCCTCTTGATCGCGTACCGGCGCCCAAGCACGGCGCTGCAAACGACCTTGAACAAACGACTCCAGCCCTTGCACCATGCGGTCGCGCACTTGCGTGGGCAAGGCAAAATCCAAGCCAAGTCGCTGTGCTTCATCCGTCAGGACCAGCATATGCGCCGTCAGCACCTCACTGCCATTACGCATGCCGGGAAAATACGACAGCAGCCCATCGGCATCCTGGTAGTCGGCCATTTGTGCAGCCAAGGTCTGCCATTGCGCCATGTCGCGCAAGCCTATGGCTTTGGCGCTTAATTGCTCTACGCAGGTGTAGGGGTAGTCCTGAAACCAGGCTTGAACACCAGGCAGACCGTCTCCCAGATTGGAAAGGGCTGCCACTTGTACCCCACCCTGCAAAACGTCGTTCAGACCGCGCTGCGCCCCCTCCGGCGCACGCAGTGCCAACTGTATAGGCTGATCAGCCGTCAAGGGCTGAAGTGTGGAGTGCGTGACCGCCACTGGCACAGAAGGCAGCAACTGCTGCGTTAAACGGACTCGATCTGAAGCCCCATCTTTACCCGCCTGCGCTTCAACCTCCCAGACCAACTCCGCATCAGGGCCGGCGTCCAGTTGCCGCACGGGAACTTCCACCGGCCATACCGCCAGCGTCGCTCCGCCGGCAGGAACCGTAAGCTCTTGAGCGGGCAGCGACATGCCACTGCCTGGGCCACTGATCTGCGCCTGCACCCGGACTTTCATCTCGGACTCGGTTCCATTGCGCAAGGTAAACCCGCCTTGATAGCTATCCCCTTCGCGCACTACCGCCGGCAAGCCGCTAATAATCTGCAGATCTTGCGCAGTAATGAAACGCGTTTCACCCGTGCCGAAGTTATCGGCACCATAATCAGCCACAGCCACCACTCGGAAGGCCGAGAGGCTGTCGTTCAATGTCAGCGTCACGGTGGCTTGACCGCTTTCGTCCAACTGCACATCGGGCTGCCAGAAGACCAGCGTATCCAGCAACTCACGAGTAGGCTGAGACGCGCCCCCGCCGCCACCCGGTGGCAAGGCTTTACGCCCGTAATGGCGCCGGCCCACCACCTGCGACTGTGCCGTGGCGGTTTCCACGCCATAGGGGCGCCGCTGGCGCATGGCCTGCAGCAAGTCCCAAGATGCGTTGGGCGACAGTTCTAGCAAGGCCTCATCCACGACGGCCACCATGGCTTGCGCTTTGGCAGCAGGTTTACCGTCAGGCAAACTCACCTTGATCTTCACTTGCGCTTGCTCACGTATGCCGTAGCGCGACTGATCTGCTTGCACCTGCACTTGCAGGCGGTCCTGTTCATCACTGACACGAATTTCAGCCACGCCAAAACGGAAGGTAGGCTTGGATAAATCCACGTAACCCGTTGGCGCTTGATAGTCGGAGCCCGCAGCTTGACGCCAGGCCTGCCACCAAGCGGTCGGACGCTTCCAGCCCCAGTTAAAAAATGAATACCAAGGCACATCGTGCAGACGATGACGCAAGGCCAGCACGGACACATAAACGTTTGGTCCCCATTGCGCCGATACCGGTAAGCGCACCAAAGGTTCGTCTCCTTCTAAATGCACCACTCGCGAATCCAGCACGCCCTCACGCTCTACCGTCACCAAAGCCAGAGCCGTGCGGAAAGGCATTTTCACGAGAAACTCCGCCTGCTCACCCGGTGCGTAGCTGCGTTTGACCGGCACGACATCCATGCGGTCGTCGTTACCACCGCCAAACCATAAATCGTCGCCCCCCATGACCCAAACAGTCGTCGCCGCCTGAGCTTGACGTCCCTTATCGTCGTCCGCCGTCACAAGCAGTTCAATACGGCCACTGACATCGGGTGTGAATGCACAACGCAAAATGCCTTGTTCGTCAGAGACTCCACTGCAAACCTCACCAAGGTCTTCCACTTGCAGGTGGCTGTCGTAACTGTAGAATCCGCCCACCAAACGCTTACGCGTCGTCAGCATGTCCAATCGCCTTGCCGTCACTTTCATCGGTACCTTGGCCATGGGATCGCCTTGAGGCGACAAGGCGATCGCCGAAATGGCCGTCTCTTTATCTTGCTCGGCCCACGAGTTAGACCGAATACCAGGCACAACAGCCGACGGCCAGACCGACACGACTCGGGACAAAGTCTGCACCTGGCCGTTGGGGTCGCTGAAGCTGGCTTCGAAAAGCCAGTCCATAGGCCGGTTCACTTTGGGCAGACTGTCCAGCTCTATCGAAGCGCTCCCTTGGGCGTCCAGCGTCAGTGGCTGCTTATCCAAAAACAACCGCTGCCCGCCATCGCGGGGATCGGCAGTGTCATCGCTGATGACTTGAGCCTCGGGCAAAAAGAAATCAAAGCCTTCCGCATCAGGAAAGTTAGGCGTCCGATCACGAGCCAGCGCAGACAAGCTGACCGACTGCCCACTGGCTGCTCCGCCGGCTACATAGCGTAAATCTATGTCGGCTTTGACTGAGCCAGGCGCCACCAGATTTTTACCTGCACCCCCATCGCTGATTAATAAGGAACCCGTGAGCACAGGCAATTTAAAAGCTTCTATGCGGAAAACACCGGGATGGGCGTCGTAATAGTATTTTTCACCGTCGCTTTGCAAGCTGACTTGATAAGAACCCAGCTTGGCGCCCCGCGTCGTATCCAGCGTGCTGACCGCGCTCATGCCACCCGAGGGTGTTTTCACCCACTCAATCGCCTGCTCGGTCCGCTCGCCCGAGCCCAGATGAGTAATGACCAGCTTACGCGGCAGCATCTCGTCGTCTACCGGCGTTTCCAGACCGTCGCGCACTTGCCAGCGTACGAAATGCTTCATGTGCACGGTTTCGCCCGCACGATACAAACCGCGATCAAACACCGTGTGGGTGATGACGTCGGGCAAAGGCTGACGATCGGTAGGCAAATTGAACCGCCAGCTTTCTATGCCATCATCCCAGCTGGAAAGAACAAACGAGAAATCTTCTTTGCCACGCGCCAGCGGATGATCCGCCGCAATACGAGCTGATGCGAAAGACCCGAACAAACCGGTTTCGTCGCAATAACCATCGCTACCCAAAGGCTGTTGTATGTGCAAAATACCTCGCTCATCGGTCAGTCCGCTGGCCAGCAAACGACCGGCGCAATCTCGTACCGCCACTTGAGCCTCGGGCACCACTTTGCCCTCGTCCAAAGTTGTCACCCATACCAGTGCATCGTCGCGCCCGCGCTTTAAATGCACAGCCAGATTCGTCACCAGCACAGCCGTGCGCACATACATGGGGGTTGCTTCGCCCAGCAAGTCTCGCCCCAAACGCGGTGAAGCGGCTTCCAACACATGGAAGCCCGGCTCGGTGAGAGGCACACCCAATACGTCGGCATCACGTACTGAGCCTACGCTACCAGGTAACTCCATGACCTTGGCACCAGGGCGCCCGTCCAACATGGAAAGCGCACGGGCATCGATACGCGGCTGATCGTCGTCGGGACCCATGCTTTTACCCGCCATGGCCTGCGCCCATTGGCGACGGGTATAACTGCCGGTATTCAAATTGCGTACCCGCGCATACCAGCGCAAGATGTCGACGTCCTCTTTGGGCTGAACATCGGTGACGCGCCCGGGCGACAAACGCAAATCACGGCCGGCCAGGATAGCCTCTACATTGCGCACGGTAAGAGGCACCGCAGGGGGATCATCGGCCTCATCGCCCCCTGGAGACGCATTGGCAAAACGCTCGATAATCCCAAAAGAGCCGGAAGAGAACTTCAGTAAAGCCGGATACTCCGCCGTGCGAATCGCAAGAGGAAAATCTGCGGCGTTCACCGGCGTGCGGCCCGCATCGTCACGCAAACCCTCAGGCAACACCAGCGTGAGCTCGGCTTGCGCATCGAAAGGGCCGGCAAAATCCAGCCCTTCCACAACACCCTCCCACCCCTCTGACGGCTCAGTCGGAGAAAGCTCTTCCCCCTTCGCTGTACGTAATCGGATTTGCTCAGCGGCCTCTTGCAAGACAGGGGCATTGAACGTCACGCGTACCGGCAATAAGGGATTGCAGTCAGCGCGTGCGTTGTCTCGTTGGCAACTGAGCCCTACGCGAAACGCGGGCCGCACTTGATAGTCTGCGTGCCAAGGTTTACCCATGGTCAGACCGGAAGGCGTCGCAACACCCGCCCCCACGACCAGACGCACGTCGGCATCAGCAGGCAGGCGGCGGCTGCATTGCAGCAGTTGGTCGGCTGCGTCGCTTTGAGCCCCAAGCATATACGAGGACTCAAGCACGGCCTGACGCGTTTGAGCGTCGTTGATCAACTTGACGGGCACTTGTTCGCCCAAGCCTTCAACCACGCAATGGGTGTTCTTGATTAACGAGGCGGGCGTCACCGCGCCATTGAAGCGCAATACAAAAACCTGATCTTCAACGATTTGCGAACCATAGGGCCGATAGGCAATCACTTGCGGGCCGCCGGTGCTGAAGGTGTACTGCGCTTGCGCGCTAACCGACTGCCCATCCACCGTTAGCATGCCTGAACGCGGCTTGACCGTGCAACGCACGCCGGGGCCCAAAGCTTTATCGAAGGTATAGACCCATTGTTGAGTGTCCACCCACCTGCCTGAAGCTGAGGGCTCGCCGGTACATTGCACCGTGGCCGGTGCAGGCGCTTGGTCATTACCCAAGTCGACCATATCTGCGTCAAAGCGCAAGCGTACTTGTTCGACCGTTGGCACTTGCCCTTTGGGCGTTACCTGGACAAGCTGCGCCGCAGAGGCGTCGAACGTCCACATTGCGGCCAATGCTATCAGAATTGCGCGCTTTGCCATGCCCATCCCCTACCACCCAATTTTTTAACTGCGACAGTTTAAAACGGATAGATCGTGAAAAAGCCGTATGCCACACATGGTTACGCCTAGCTCACCAAACAGCCTTGCGAAACACACGACAGATTGCCGACTCAGGAAGTGGACGGCACGCTTACAGCTCGGAAGGCGCTTACTCAAAGGAATAAGGTTGGTATTCCGGCACCCAGTGCTTAAGCAGTTTACGCACTTCTTCGTCGCCCAGGGGCTGCTCCTGCTGCGACCAACGCTCTACCTGCTGATCCAAAGCCTCTGCGACTTCTCTGGACTGCGCAATACGTAGCTTAGGGTGCGGTGTTTCCAAAGTTTCCTCGGAATCGGCAAGCAACTCCTCATACAGTTTCTCGCCCGGCCGCAAACCCGTAAACTCGACGCGAATCTCATCTTCGGCAAAACCGGCAAGCCGAATCATGTTGTGCGCCAAATCAACAATTTTGACTGGCTCACCCATATCCAGCACGAAGATCTCGCCGCCTTGCCCCATGGAAGCGGCTTGCAACACCAACTGTGCCGCCTCGGGAATGGACATGAAGTAGCGGGTGATGTCGGGATGCGTGACCGTCACCGGCCCACCATGCGCAATCTGCTGCTGAAACTTGGGGATCACACTGCCGGTGCTGCCCAACACATTACCAAAACGCACAACCTCGAACCGTGTCACACCGGCTTGATGTTGAAGCCGCTCACACACCATTTCGGCTAAACGTTTGCTGGCCCCCATGACATTGGTGGGATTCACCGCTTTATCGGTAGAGATCAGCACAAATCTTTCGGCGTTAAAGCGCTGCGCAAACTTGGCAGCCAGGTAAGTACCTACTACGTTGTTACGCAGGGCCTGCCAGGCATTGTCTATCTCCATGAGCGGCACGTGCTTGTATGCCGCTGCGTGAAAAACAACTTGCGGCTGCCATGCCTCGAATATTTCCTGCATGCGATGGCGGCATTTAACATCGCCGACCAAGGGAATGACCCTGACGCCAGGCTGGTGTTCTTTGAACCACTGATCAATCATGTAAAGCGCAAACTCACTGGTTTCCACCAACACAATGCACTCAGGCGCAAACCTAGACAGCTGACGACAAAGCTCGCTGCCGATTGAACCGCCCGCCCCCGTTACCAGCAAACGCTTGCCTTCAAGCATGCGACTGACATTCTCGCTATCGATACTGACAGTTTCACGGCCCAGCAGGTCTTCTATTTTGACGGGCCGCATCACATTGATGGCCACCCGCCCGCTCATCAGCTCATTCAGCCCGGGTACGGTAAACATGCTGGCGCCCGATTTTGTCGCCAACTGCGCCACGCGCTGCAAAACCTCGGCGCTGGCCGAGGGCATGGCCAGAATCACGTGACGGGCCCCCCAGCGCGTCAGCACCTCGGCTAAAGCCCTCACCCCGCCTTGCTCTACCGGCTTCCCGGCCAGCTCGCGCCCCCATTTGCTACGGTCGTCATCTACCAGAGCCACGACTCGCCAATCGTTGCTGCGCGCCAGTTCCCGCACCAGCATGGCACCCGCCGTACCCGCACCGACCACCACCACAGGCTTGCCGCGCTGACGGTGCAAGTAGTAATCGCGCTCACGCCACATGCGCCATGCAAACCTGCCGCCCCCCATCAGGAACAGAAGCAGGAAAGGGTAAAGCGCCACGACAGAGCGTGGAATCACGAACTGCCCCAGCCCCAACACCACGATCACCAACAGCGCCACAGCAGACACCACGACCGCTTTCAACACACGATAGAGATCAGGCAAGCTGGCAAAGCGCCATATTCCCCGGTATAGCCCCGCCCACCGACAAGCCACGAGCTGCACGAGTATCAAGACCGGCAGCACCAGCAGTATCGTTTCCGCAAAAGCGCTTGGCCATTCAAAATTGAATCGCAGCAGAAAAGCCAGTAGCCACGCCGCAACCACCGACACCAAGTCGAACAGCCATACTAATAAACTACGAACCGAGACACTGACATGCATTTTGGCGAATATTCCTTGCTGAAGCTTTGGGTGCGACCACTTTCAATGCACGACCCTATCACCACTGCCCTTGCCGGCAATAGTTTGAAAGATCAGCTTGAAGTACATGGGCAGCGATAGCTCCCGGATCATTTTGGCGTCAGTTTCCGCCAATAAAGCCGGCGTCGACATATCTATGCCCGCCACCTGCGCCAAGCCGGTAATGCCTGGCCTAACCGTATACACCCCTAAAGCCTCACGTTCGACGATAAGTTCGCTTTGGTTGAATAGATTGGGCCTCGGGCCGACCAGGCTCATTTCGCCCTTGAGCACATTCCACAGCTGCGGCAGCTCGTCTAACTTGGTACGGCGCAGAAAAGCGCCCATCCGGGTCACCGAGGCCGAGGCGGCAAGGTGGGTAGCCACTGACGCCGTGCCCACCGTCATGGTGCGAAACTTGACCAGTACAAAAGGCTTTTTATGCCTTCCCACTCTTTCCTGTTTGAAGAGCGGAGAACCCGTATCGAATAAACCCGCAACATAGATGAACAGCAGCACGGGTGAAGCCACCACCAAGCCCAGCACCGAGAAAATGACGTCGAAAATACGTGTCACGAACACAACCTCAAAAATTAAAGCCTGTGACAGGGTCATGGCGATACCACGCCCCATTACTTGAATCTGCTTTTCTGTTGCTTGCGCTACGCAGTAAGACGCAGCGATAACCGGCCTGCTTACTTGACCCCTTCCCGTAACGACCCAAGCATGGCCTCCCGAAAGCTAAGCGGTGGGCTCCAACCCAGCAGCCGCTTGGCTTTGGCGATGTCAACCGGCAAGTTGCCACAGACCTTATCCATGAGGTCTTTTTTGCCAAATACGCCAGCCACAGCCTCAAGCAAGGACAAAGGAATGGGAAGCAGCCTACTTTTTTTACCTAAGCCTTCCGCCATGGTTCTCAATAGCTCGGTAGTAGATACGGTTTCGGCGTCTCCCGCCAGAAACACCTGGTTGGCAGCCCCCGGATGATGGAGACAAACGAGTATCAAACTGGCAAGATTTTCGAGCCCCACCAGTGTTCGCCGATTGTTGACCATGCCGAAAGGTAGAGGCACCCCTTTTTTGACAGCGCGCAGCAACTGAGCAAAACTTCCTGGAGCCCCTGCCCCATAAATAAGGGGGGGCCGGATGATCACGACCTCCATAGATGAAGTCTCAGCCAACTTCAATAGTGCGAGCTCGGCCTCGTATTTCGAGATTGCATAGGCGCCACTGGGCTGGGGCACACTTTCCTCGGTATAGGGCACATCACTAGTATTGCCATTGACCCCAATGGAACTAATGAAAACGAAGCGCTTAACCCCCGCCAGCGCAGCCCGCCTTGCCAGATTCATCGTGGCCTCGACATTGGCACGCTGAAACTCGAGTCTATCGTTCTGGCCGGCTGGGACATGCGCCTTTCCGGCAGCGTGAACAACGACATCCATCCCATCTAGCTCGGCCTCCCAAGCGTGTGTCTCGAAAGGCTGCTCTACCAGCCAGGGCTGCACCTTGGCCCCCAAACCTTGCGGTATATGGGAGCTTGATCTATAGACGGGAAACACCCAGACATCTTCCTGCTCAGACAGATAGCCCAGCAAGAATCTTCCGAGAAAACCATTGGCACCCGTCAAAAGCACGTTCATTTGCATCCTCTGGCCCGTGTGAGCGATATTGACCGCGGCTTAAAGGAAATCTTTCACAAAATCGTCTTTTATCTTTTGATAGCTTCGGTTTTCCAGAAGCCAGCGTCGCCCCCGTTTCCCTATCTCTACCCTTTCTGTTTCAGGCAGGGCATACAGCGCTTCGATTTTGCTTACCAAGGCCGACAGATCACCGGCTGGAATGAAGTAACCAGACTCAGCTTCGTTGATCATAGAGGGGTAGCCATTGTACGAAGCAATGACAGGTTTACCCGCCAACATATAGTCGATCATCTTATTCAAGGACTGGCCATAACGCCAGATCTCGGATGGAAAGGTGGACAAATACAGCACGTCCGCGCGGCTTAGCACCGACTGCACTTGGTATTTTTCTACTCTTGCGGCAAATGTCAGATTGGGCAAGGAACCATATTTTTCTTGATAGCTCGCCCTGAGCCCACCGTCACCCAGCACCACAAAATGGATGTTTTCATGCCCAGCCATCTTCTGGGCACATTCAAAGAAAATATCCAAGGCATTGGTAATACCCACCGTACCGGCGTAAACCACGAAAAACTTCCCTTTTGGAAAGTATTGGTCGAAATAACTTGCATCTACCAGGTCGGTAGATATGTCTATGACTTCGTTCGGCACTCCCATGGGCAAGCAATATGCGGGTTTTTCGTAGCCCAGAACGTTTTTTACATGTTCGCCTAAATTAGGCATGGTGCCTATGATGTAGTCGGCATGCTTATAGCCCAGCTTCTCTATATAGGCCAACACCCGCACAAAAACATTGCTTTTGCTGTAACCCCCCTCTTCGGTCAACGTCATTGGCCAAATATCGCGAATCTCGAAAGCCAGCTTGCACCCGTATTTGCGACGCAAGAGAAAGCCATTCAATATCGTCAGAAGCGAGAGACTAGAGACAACGACAAGGTCGGGGGTGGGCAGCTTTTTCTTATTCATGAAGAACAGCTTGAACTCGAAGTGCAACCAGCTAAGAATTCGCCTAAAAGATTTGGCCGTGGTGATTTTGAGTGTGTTGAGCCAGTAAACCTTTACCCCCTCAAGGTTCTGCTCTAGCACGCTGCCCTCGACCTTAGGCACATACATCAGGTGGTTGGAATCGGAGGTGATGACGACCGCATCAAAACCATCTTTGGCTAGCTCTTTCCAAACCAGAAAGGGCCGACCACCGGGGGAGTTTTCCGTCGGCGACTCAAAATACTTCGACACATACCAAATCGTTTTTTTCATGTAAGGCTGTTCCCAGGCACTTAATACAGTCGCGGAATCTTATTCACCACCTTGATGACTTCAGCAAAGTCCATGCCCAAGGCGTCTAGATACCACTTGATGTTTTCATAGCGGGGACGATTCTCGTCTTTTACCAGTTCAAGCGCCTGTTCCCGACTGATGTCACCTTCTCTGATTTGGTTGCTACGGAAAGTATCGTGCTCGGTAAACCCTGCCACCAAGTAATAAATGTAGTTGTAGAACGCAGCTGTACCGTCACCTATCCGCCAGGTCGTATTCGTATCAATGGCGGTTTCCCAATCATATTGATTGATCAGGGTGCCATCTATCAGCGCTTCGTCCCAGCGCCAATAATCAAAGATGTGGTAGTAATCTTTTTTCTCGGTGAAGCTTCGGTAGTATTCACCCGACAAAGTGTCCCACAGCGAACTATTGAAATACCCCGGGCTGGCTAACATAGCCTTGAACCGCAGTTTTTGATATTCAATCTGCTTTTGCCAACCATGCATATACACCCGTTTTTCGTCGAAGTCTGGGGGGATACCCAAGAACCCGGCTTTGAAATGGGTCACTTCCAGGGGATTCACCCCCCACAAGTTCAGACTTACCCCGGTTTGCTTCTTAACCGTTTCAACGTGGCGGAAAAAATGCTTGTCGCCCGCAGTAAGCATGCTGATCATGCCCAAATGAGGCGACTTCAGCCATGCCTGCAGATTGACCCGAATATTTCGGCGCTTTTTCTCTATGTCATCCGCAATGATAATGTTTTCCACGCCTAGTTCAGCACACATTCTGCTGATGTTTCTGCGCCCCAGGTCGGTCACCATACCCCAGTCGTAGGTATAGGTAACTGGGTTCATCTTCAACTCTTTAACGATCAGATGCAGCCCATAGCAGCTGTCGCGCCCGCCCGAAAACGGCACTATGCAATCAATGCCCGTGCTACGCCTATAGGGTTCAACCAGCTTGAAAAGCTCTTCTTTGGGCTTGGGAATATTGCGCGGCTTGTAAGCTCGGCAATAGTTGCACACCCCATGCTCATCAAAATCAATGAAAGGCATGGTCTCGGGCAGTATGCACTTCGTGCAGCGCCTAAGGTGGTGCTCGGGGTACTCAAGCAGAGCAGCCTCTTGAAGATTACTCTGCAGGGCAGGAACAATGTTATTGCGCCGCTTAGAAAAATCAGACACCTTCAAGTCGGCTGCGCTAAGCGGGATGTCAATAACAACGGGCTCACGCCTAACTTGCTGGATATCTGAGAAGCCCAGTTTCTCAAGAGGATAGCGCTCGGAAGAAAATGCTTTTTCGTCTTGGCTCGCACCGAGATAAAGGCTGCCGTTATTTGAAAAGATCATCAGCTTGCCTAGCTTGGGAAACCCAATTGCGCACGCTACTACGCCCTTGCACAGCGACAAGACCTTCTCTGCCAACTCGTTTAAATCTCGACCTTGCTTGACGTGCTCAACGGCCAAGGCCGCAATCACCTCGGTGTCAATCTGCTGCAGCCTTTTAGAAGATATGTGTTTCCACAACTCTTCGTGATTCACGATGATGCCATTGTGAATCACGAAGACATCCTCGCGCACAACAGGCTGGTTGTCGGACAAGCCATTGGTGATCAAACGACTATGGCCGAAAACAACCCGAGATTTTTTGTGGTTGGTGCGCTTGAGCAGCCAATTTATGTCTTTGTCGGCTCTTTCAATCACATAGCCAGCTGGCGTCTCGTACACCAAGCCGCTCGAATCCCTACCACGCTGTCTGGCGTGTTCAGCAAGCACTTTCAAGTTGGAAGCTTTTACCGCGCTTCCAGAAACCAATCCAAATATTCCACACATATCCGTGTCTGCTTGCCTATTAATTCATTAATGCAACGATGCGAGCGGCCGCTTGACCACCACCATACAGTTGCTGAGTGTCTTGAACTCGCCGGCCGAATGCGCTTTGTGCGGCGGCCCGTATCCGCTCTGGGTCAGCGCCCACCAAGGTATTGGCCCCTACTTCCACAAGTTCAACCCACTCAGTTTGATCACGTAATGTCACGCAGGATTTGCCAAAGAAGAAAGCTTCTTTTTGCACGCCACCGCTATCAGTCATGACCAACTCTGCTTTTTCGAGCAGCCAGATCATCTCTAGGTAGCCAACAGGGTCGATGACCTCGACCTCTAGGTGTATGCCAGCCTGCTGTATCGCTTTACGTGTGCGAGGATGCAAGGGCAAAACGACTGTGGCCAGATTTTTATGTACGTCATTTAAAGCCTGAACAATATCGGCCAGGCGCGCCAAGTCGTCGGTGTTTTCTGCTCGGTGCAGCGTCGCCAATATGAAGCCCGTGTGGCCCTGCAATCCCGAGGGTGGTACTGCCTTGGCGGCAAAATGCAAGGCCGCGTCCTGCATGACGTCGCCCACATTGTGTATGGCAACCGGCTTGCTTTCAAAGCCTTCGGCTCTTAGATTACTTACGGCTGTTTCAGTGGGGCAGAACAAAATATCACTGAGCTGATCCGTCAGTATCCTGTTGATTTCTTCGGGCATCTGCATATTGAAACTACGCAAACCCGCCTCAACATGAGCCACAGGAATATGTAGTTTGGAAGCCGCCAAGGCACCTGCCAAGGTCGAGTTGGTGTCTCCGTATACCATGACACGATCCGCCTGCTCTTGAATCAAGATTTTTTCTATTTCAATGAGCATTCTGCCGGTCATCTCCCCATGCTTGGCACTATGGATACCCAACTCGAACGCGGGTTTGCTGATCCCCAACTGCTCAAAAAACACGTCTGACATATTGGCGTCGAAGTGCTGCCCGGTATGCACCACCAACTCTTGCATTGCGCCCGACTCTTTAATGCTTTTAGAGACCACGCTAGCCTTGATGAACTGCGGGCGCGCACCCACAATCGTGATGATCTTTTTCATGCAGCCCTCCGCTTGACCAGAGTTTGGTAAAAATCAATCAGCTTGCTTTCTTCCATCGTCCAGTTATATTTTTCTTGCACTGCTCGCTGGCCGTTCTTGCCCATTTGGCAAGCCGCCTCGGGATTATTCAACAAATAATCCATGGCATCGGCGATCTGCTGCGGCTGCTCGGGGTCCACACATATCCCACAGGCATTACCCTCGATAATCTGCTTCCAAAGCGGAAAATGCGACCCAATGACAGGAACCCCGGCGCTCATGTATTCGAACATTTTGTTCGGCTGTGCATCGATATGGTTGGGAAGCGGGAGAAAGGTCACCAAACCCGCCACGCTGCCAGCCAACAAATCCCGTACTTCTGTTCGAGACAACTGCCCCAATGCATCTACATGGCGCCACCCGGGCGCTGCCTGCGCCGCTTCTTGCGTATGAGCTTCTCCGAACTCTCCTGCCAAGGCCAAACGCCCTTCGCTACGCATTAGCTCCATGGCTTGAACAATCTGGAAAATTCCACGTATTTCAGCAATGCCGCCGACATAGCTTATCCAGTTCTTCTTTTGGGCCCAATCTATGTTTTCCAGCGAGAGTTCACCCAACAGTGGATAGTTATTGATGTCTATGCAATGAATACCCATATTCAGGAATTTATCGCGAATGAAAGGGGTCGCCGCAATCACGCCATCGAACTTGCGACACGCCCATTTCTCGTAAATGGCCACACCATGAGAAAGCGCCCAGCGCGCAGGCCGGTTCAGATAGGGTTTGCTCAAAAGCTGCCTGGGTACATCTTCATGCGCATCAAAGATAACGATCTTGTTTTTTTTCTTTAGTTTCAAACCCACGGAGGTGAGTTCGGGATCATGAAAATGATAAAGGTCAGCATCCAGTTCAAGCGCTTTTTTTAATACGCGCGCAGGCGCGTTTCTGATGCGATCCCATCGTCCGCTAGAAGCGCCCACATCGTAAATACTAACCTCCCGCACCTTCTCATCGCCTTTCCCATCAGCCACTACCAGACTGACCTGATAACCGGCTTGCGCCAATGAACAGCTTTCTTTAAGAAAAATGCGTGTATCAAAACGGGGGTGTGCTGACGTCAGATGACAGACTTTGATCATGAATACACCTTGATGCGACGCCCGGTGACTTCAGTCACCAATGCCTGGGCCTTCTTAAGCAGACGATGCCGGGCATCCCAATTGGGAAAATCGGTGTAATGGTGAATGGGTGCTTGCATCAGCTCATCAAACTGCTGTCTTGAAATCCTGAGCTTCTTGCAAAAATATGCAATATCCGTTTCCAGCTCGTCTGCGTCATACAAAGGCTCGGCCAATTTCTCCAGAGCCTGTTCTCGCGTCATTTGACCGGAGGCTATCAGGCTGGATAAATGGGGTTTTCTTTTGTCGTAGCCAAACTTGGTCGGCAAATAGTAGTTCTGGAACAGTTTGGTAAAGAGAGACTCGCCATGCTTACGTGCATAGGGTTTGTAGCCTATGGTCTGCTGTAACTCTTGCAGAGCCTGCTCTTTGTCGTAGGGCATGTAGTTCAGAGGCCGAACGGTACGCATCTTCTTGACGAAGGGATACCAAAAATAATAATCAAAGAAACTGATGGTTTTGTAATGCTTGAGGGGCCGCTCACCGTATTTGCGATGAATCGCTTTCAGGTTGATGGCATCCATGGCGCTCCCGTGCCAGGCATCCGGAAAAATGCCTTCGGTAGCAATATTGCCCCCCGAAAAAATATACTGAATGCCATTGCTGGTCGCAAAATGGTAAAGGCTGGCAAAGAATATGTGGTCCTGGGGAACATCCTGATTGGAAATACCCGCCCGCAAATAGGCCAGGTGCAAGTCGCGCATTTCTTCCCAATCCACGACATGGGTATGCAAATCGTAGTTGCAGTACTTGATGATGGCCTCGATATTGGCCACGGCCAGTTCGCTGTTCCAGCCCGCATCCACATGCACAACCAATGGCCTCAACCCCCACTCCCGGGCTTTCAAGGCCAGGTAAGAGCTGTCAACCCCGCCGCTCAGACCCAAAATGCAATCGTATTCCTGCCCTTTCCCGGCCGCCTTGATCTGCTCCACCATCTTTGCAAGACGCTCGGCTCCCTCTGCATTGGGAAACCAGTTGGGGCGCGTCACCGCATCAAACTTGATGCAATGGTTGCAAACACCGTGCTCATCGAAAGTGATGTCAGGGTCCGATGTATCCATGACGCATCGGCTGCAAACCTGCTCGGGAGAGTTTTTATTCATACCAGACAATAAGAAAATTTTTTGGAGTTTGCTTATAAAGCCAAGCGCTTCAGTACGACAACTGCCTCGTCGCCATCGCCGAGCTTGTTGCCCTGGCGAAAAGGAAAAGCAGTATCAACACCCCCACACCTGAGGAAATCAGCGCAATGGTGGCGGCCTGCTCGGTTAGCAAGATCGCATACAGAAAACCTAGGTATAAAAGCACCGGATTGCCCTTGCTTTTATACGCGGAATCCAAGATTAGAAAAACCACAATCACCAACAACACTGTAGCGGCATAAGCCAGCACGCCACCATCGGCAAGCGCGTGTAGCAGGCTGTTGGTGTTGGCATTTAGCCCAGGGTCGCCCAGAACCTGCTCTCCGATGACAAAAGAGACAGGTTGGCTCGCCTCTATGCCATTCAGCATAGACCACCCCATAGAGGCTCCGCTAGCACTGACGAAGTCAAAATACACCGCCATCATGAAGGCGGAAACTCCATAGGCACGTCGAAAGAAGTAATCACCGACGTACGAAAACCCAAAGATTAGGTATTCGAATAAGAAGACGAGAAACAGCGCCAGCAACAGCCCGCAAATCAGCATCCCGATGTCTCTAAGCCTACCGCGTCTGCCTGCGTATCCCAGCAGGAACGAAAGCAATACGAATACTACTGGAAGCTTCAAACCTATGACGTAGTAATACGCAACGGCACATAACAACGCGAACATGAAATAACGCCATCGACCCAACCAGCCACCCATAAAAGCCAATAAAGGCGCAAAGCCGTTAACAATCGCCATATTGAGATAAGCGAAAAAAGAACGGTCAGGGAAGATGTCACGCCCCTCTAGGCGCCGGGTATAAACATCTGCGAGCCCGAACCCAGCCGATGCCGGCGCCTTGTACAAGGCATAAAGCAGGCCTAGCAGGCATAGCCATAACAATATCCACAACACCTGCCCTTGTTTCAGCACTCCCGGCATGCGTATGGCTGGCACCAGCGGACTGCTGATCGCCAACAAAAGCACCGGCAATACCAGCACCGCCAAATCCATAAAGTATCGAGATAAGACGATTTCCCCCCGGATGCCGTGCAACACGACATAGGGCAGCAGCACGAAAAGGCTGTATAGCAGGCGAAAAAAATCGGAAGGCTTGTCAATCCTGATGGATATAACAACGCTGACAAGTAACAAGGACAGCAGTATGGCAAAAGCGTAACCAGCATCCAGAGGAAACAGCACATACCCCATATAGGCATTCGTTTCAGCGATTTGCAGCCTATACACAGCCAGGATGCCCATGGCAAGCCCGAACACCCACAAGAGGCGAGAGACACTATGCCGCCACGAGATGAGCACAGCCGCTGTCATGGAAACGCTATGTCTTTGGGATAGTTGATAAGCACCGCACGATGCTTGCCATGAAAGACAAACATGCTGCCTGCCGCCACGGCAGAAGCCCCGCCTTCTTTGACCGCCTGCTGTAGGTGCTCGATGCTCCCTGCCCCCCCACAGGCCACGACGGGAACGTGGACGCTTTGCGCCACACGCTGAATGAGCGGCAAATCATAGCCGGCCATCATGCCGTCACGGTCCACGCTGTTGATCAGGATCTCGCCGGCCCCGGCTTGGGCCAGACTTTGTACGTGCGCCTGAAGGTCCAGCTTGGTCTCGACCGTAGCCGATTTGGCCACGATACGAAAGCCTCCAAACAAGGTTTTCTTGACGTCCACCGCCCCGACCACTGCCTGATTACCGTAAATGTCGGCAACTTCGCGTATCAGCGCAGTGGATTCCGTTGCTGCCGTATTGATAACAACTTTTTCTATGCCGGAACGTATCAGTTGTCGCACCTGCGCAAGCGTACGTATGCCGCCGCCATAAGCCATGGGCATGAACGCTTCGCCGGCCATTTCCGCAATCAATTCGTAATTGGGCTCCCTGCCCTCACGCGAGGCGTCTATATCGAGCACCACAATTTCATCAGCTTCTTTCTCGCTGAAGATTCTCATGGCATTGACCGGGTCACCTACGTAGACGGCGTCTTTGAATTTCTTGGTCTTGACCAAACCATTGCCACGCAGCAGTAAACAAGGAATAACGCGCGTACGATACATTCAGGCACCTTTTGCGAACGCGGATAACAGCTGTTTGCCAAAACGATGGCTTTTCTCGGGGTGAAACTGCACACCATAAATATTGCGCTTGGCAACGCCGGCGGCAAACGGAATCCCATACTGGGCCGTCAACATGACCTCTGCGGGAGCAGCTGGATCCAGATAATAACTGTGCACAAAATAAAAACGCGCATCCGCTTGCAGGTCTTGCACCAGGCTGTGCGGGGTAGCGCCCGTCACCACCTGATTCCAGCCCATATGCGGAATGCGCATACCCGGCATCTCTGGAAAGCGCCTTACCTTCATGTCCAGCCAACCGAGGCCGGGCTCTTTGCCCTCTTCGCTGCTTTGGCCCAACATCTGCGCCCCTACGCATATGCCCAGCAAGGGTACGCCCTCGCCCAGTACCTTCTGCTCTAGCACAGGCAACAAACCCGTGGCACGCAGATTACGCATGCATGCATCGTAAGAGCCGTTGCCAGGAAGAATAATGCGGTCGGCCTGCTCAAGGACATCTGCTTGGGCGGTAATCGTGCACGGCGCATTCACGCGTCTGAGCATATTTGCCACAGCCGAGATATTGCCTACGTCATAGTCAATAATGGCAATCATCTGTTTTTCCCAAGACTAAAGCGATACGACATGACGAGATACACCACATAAAGCAAGCTGTATCCGGCGCTATAAAGTTGCAAGGCCAGATCATGCTGCTGGGGCAAATGAAGACTAAAGTACGTAACGGCCAGCAAGGCTGCCTGCCAGAACAGGTCTAGATGCTGTTTACCCGCAATGTAGACCATGTAGCTCAAGGGGCTGGCGATGAACCTCATCATGAAAAGCGGTGTCAGCCACAGCGCTACAACACCGGCCTGCGCCCACTCAGGCCCCAGCAGCAGAACAAAAGCCTCTTGCCCCCAAAAAAACATGACAAGGCAGAAAGCCAGCGAACCCGCCCCCAATACCTGAAACGTTTGAAGGTAGTCTGCGCGGCATTCGCCTCTGTCGCGAAAGCTTTGCGCAGCACGTCTTTTGAACACGTCCAGCACGGCCTTGCCGAGCAAGCCTATAGGCGCCCCCAACATACGCATGGCCATCGCCAGCCAACCTGCGGTTTCTGCGCCGAACCTGGCCGCAACAATCAGAACAGGCAACTGGGCGGACGCGGCACTGATGGAGTCTGCCGGCAGCGCAAAAATGGGGAAGTTTTTCTGTCGATACCAAAAGATTTTGCTGGCCGGCCAGATTGCACGCCATTTCCACACAATGTTTATACGCAGCACAATGACCGACACCAAGCAACCCAGCAATACCCCTGCCAAATAGGCCGCCGCCAAGGCGTCGGCTGTGGCAAGAAAAACGCCCGCCAGAATTTGCAGCAAGGTGATTCCTGCTGCTTGAACAATACGCATGACCGACAAGTATTTATAGCTACCCTCGGCTGCCGCCCATGACTGCCAAATTTGGGATAAGGCCAAAGCAAGGGCTGAAGGCGTAAGCAATAACAGCCCTCTTGCAGAGAGCTCATCCAGCCAGGACGGTGTGAGCCAAGCCATGGCGCCGATGACCACAACAGCCAGCGCGGTCAGCACCAGCGTCATCATCACCGTTGCAAACACGGCATACTGCCGCGCTGCGCCGTCTTCCTCAAGCGCCAGTGCGGCTTCGTAGCGCGCTGTTAAAACCACACTGAGAAAAGTGACGACGCCCAGCCATACGGAATACACCCCGAAAGCCTCGGGCAAGTATTGGCGCGCGATGACCAGCGCCCCCGCGATGGGAATCACCTGGGCCAACAAAGTGCCCATAAAAACAGAGCTTACGCTGCGCCAAAAACTACTCATGTGTCAAGCAACCCTCAGCCACTCAAGGCCGAGTTCAAGGCATTCAATATCTGGTCTTGGTGCTCGTGGCTAAGGTAGGGCCCCATAGGTAGACTGATGACGCGCTCGGCAACGGCATCGCCAACGGGCAGACTGGCTGCATCATCCCTTACGGCAGGCTGCTTATTGAGAGGAATGGGGTAATGCACGGCGGTAGGCACCCCTGCCTTGTTCAATTTTTCCTGCACGCCGGCACGATCTGCCACCTGGATTGTGTATTGGGCATAAACACTGATGTTGTCTTCCAAAACCTGGGGCCCCGTGCGTACCCCTATGGCATCCAGCCCTGTCGCGTAGCGCTGCGCCACTGCTTGGCGCAGCGTTATCTCGTCATCGAGTATTTGCAGTTTTGGCAGCAAGATGGCTGCTTGTAAGGTGTCAAGGCGGCTATTGATGCCCACCCGGATATGGTGATAGCGCCTATCCTGCCCATGGCGGGCAATTTGGCGAATGACCTTAGCCAGGGCCTCATCGTTCGTAAACAAGGCGCCGCCGTCGCCATAAGCGCCCAGCGGCTTGCTGGGAAAGAAACTAGTGCAGGCAATATCACTCAAGTTACAGGATTTACGACCTTTGTAAGTCGCCCCCATGCTTTGCGCGGCATCTTCGATCACCGCAATACCATGCTTGCGTGCCACCGCATTGATCAGGTCGAAATCCGCACATTGCCCATACAAAGAGACGGGGATAATGGCCTTGGTGCGAGGGGTAATCGCGGCCTCTAGCAAAGCGGGATCCAGGTTGTAAGTACGCGGATCCACATCTACGTAGATAGGCTTGGCGCCCAACAGCGCAACCGTTTCGGCCGTCGCAATATAAGTGAACCCCGGAGTGATGACTTCGTCACCAGGGCCTATGCCCAAGGCCATCTGCGCAATCTGCAGGGCATCTGTGCCATTCGCGCAACTGATGCAGTACTTGGCCCCCACATAAGCCGCTAGTTTTTCTTCCAGCTCGGCAACCTCAGGGCCAAGAATGTACTGCCCATGCGCCAGCACCTTGCTGATGTTGGCCTGTATTTGAGATTGAATGCGCTGCTGTTGTGCAGCCAAATCTATAAATGGGATCATGTCGAATATCCAAGCAAAGTTTCAGCACTGCCCTTGATAAAAATCAGGGGCTTAATCGCGAGCTTTTTTGCTAAGCGTCTTACCTTTTAGCGAGTAAATATCGCCGGTGTGAGGGCAAATGGCCTCTTGTTCGCCACTAAGGGGCAGCTCCAGGCGTTCACCGTACTCGCTCATCCAGCCCGCCTGGCGCGCCGGCACTCCAAGCATCAAAGCGTAGGCAGGCACATCCTTATTGACGACCGCGCCAGCGCCCACAAAGGCGTACTCCCCTATCGTGACGCCACAGACGATGGTGCAGTTGGCACCTAAGGTGGCGCCTTTCTTGACCAGCGTGTCCCGATACTCGCTTTTTCGCTCAATGAGTGAGCGGGGGTTATAGACATTCGTGAACACCATGCTGGGCCCACAAAATACCCCCTCTTCGAGCACGACATTATCGTAAACCGACACGTTGTTCTGAATTTTGCAGTGATCACCTATGACGACTTGGTTGCCAACAAAAACGTTTTGCCCCAGAGACACGCCCTTGCCAATGCGAGCCCCACCACACACGTGAACAAAATGCCAAACTCGCGAGCCCTCACCGATCTGGGCACCGTCGTCGACGATAGCGCTGTCATGTTGGAAGTAGTTCATGATGAATGCCTATTTACCTTCTTTACTTTGGATCAAGGTCGGGAAAATCTTTTCTAACTCTTGCGCATACAAGCGTGCACCACTTTCGTTCAGATGATGGCTGTCCATATAGATGTATTCGCCGGCATGTATGGGCGGGCTGCTGAACAGGCCAAAATCCGCAGCTTGTACGAAACGAGCGTTCTCGTAGGCTGCGATCAAATCACTGATCTGCTTATCGCTTTGCCCGGTGGAAAGCACCTTGACCGGCTGCCTTGGCAAGCCAAGCTGGGCAAAACGATGCATACGGATCACGTTTGAGCTCAGCATGGGCACCTGGCCCAATACAACAACCCGCACGTCGCGCTCCTTCAAGTACGCCAAATAGTCTTCCAATGCCTGCATGAAAAGACGGCTTTCATTCTGATATTGCCACATCGCGGCCAACACCACGACATCCACGTCTTGCTCTTGGCCTTGCACATAGGCAATCTGTTCGGCGCAAGCCTGTTGTGCCCAGCTCGGTAAACGCGCAATATCGAACTCGGGTATGGGGACACAACTGCTCCCCGTCACCACCTTGAAGGCCAGGCCTTGCCGATTGCCCAGTTCGTCAAAAGCCAAATTTAATTGCGCCGCGTGCGAATCCCCGATGACCAGCACAGAAGGCCTCTTGCTTTGGTCCCCTCGGATACACGCTTGCACCACCTGACCATGGCATATGGTTTGGGGCTGAGCGTAGCGGGTACGTTCTTCAGGCAGCGCCGCCACTGCGCCGGCGTTCAGCACCGAACCTTTTGCTTGCAGCCCGCCTAGCAATGCCACAAGCCCCAGCATTGCGCCTATCAGCCTTCGGGTGTTCTGCCTACTCCTGAAAGGCGTTTCTATGTATCGATACGAAAGAAAAGCCAGAATAAACGCAGCCATGCCATAGAAAACCAGCCACGACGCTTCAAGCTCGTATTGCTGCGTGTAATAACGCATGAACGCCAGAATCGGCCAATGCCACAAGTAAAGGGAATAAGAGATTGCGCCAATTGCGCCGAAAATACGCCAGGAAATCAGCCTATTAAAGCGGGACTCGCGGGCGGCCAAGAGCAATGAGGTTCCCACACACGGCAACAACACCCATGTCCCGGGAAAGGTGGTTTGGGGCGTAAACCAGAAAGCCAGCACAAGCAGTATTGCGCCGCAAATGCCGGCAAGCTCGGTAAACCGGGTGCTCAGGCGCAGCGAAGGCTGTACCAGAGCCAACCACACCCCGAATCCGAACTCGGCCGAGCGAGCCAATAAGGAAAAATACAGGGACTGTTGCTGCGCTATCGCATAATCAGACCAAGCCAGAACGGCAATGACGAACACAGGTAGGCCATAGCGCAAGGCGCGTCTGGGCAGAAACACCAGCAGAAAAGGCAAAACAAGATAGAACTGCATTTCTATGGCCAAAGACCAGGTGTGCAGCAGCGGGAGCTCGTCGGAGCTGGGTGCAAAGTAATCACCAAACCCTGCAAAATAGTGATTGCTATTGAAGATCAGTGCACTGCCCAGGCTATCTTTGAAAAACGCAAAATCTTGCGGCACCAGTAACAAGGCGGCAATTAGCCCCACCACCAGCAACATGACCAGGTAGGCCGGTACGATGCGCTTGATGCGCCCCAGGTAGAAGCCCGCCCATTGAAACTTGCGCTCGGGACTCAGAATCAACCTGGACACGATATAGCCGGAGATGACGAAGAACATATCTACGCCGACAAAACCGCCCGGCAACCACTGGGCATTCGCGTGAAACACCATCACCGCCAACACGGCGATAGCGCGCAAGCCCTGGATATCTTGACGGAAATCCAGACCAACGGCTTGCGGTGATCCTGCTGAAGGTTTCAAAGACGGGCCGACTGTTAACGCTTCAGGAAAGGATGGTAATCACCCGTCAGGGGCGACAATGCGGCGCCCCGAATATGCGAAACCGTCTCGATGGCGATACGATTTTCCTCTAGGCCAAAGCCACGCCCGGCAAGAATTTCTTCGTAGCTGCGCGTATGCAAATCGGTAAAACCGCCAGAGAACTCGATTTCCTCGCCGTCAACGGTAATAGAGCGGTAAGTGCGTTGCCCCGCCTCGCGCGCTTGCGCAGGCACGTCCTCGACATCCACAGAAAGAAACCACCGCACACGTGCACGCTCGTATTCCAGATAACCTGCGGCCTTGGTAGCACTTGAAAGATGCACTTTGTTGTCTTGCAGCTCTCCGAAGATAAAGTGCAGCATATCGAAAAAATGCACACCGATATTGGTGGCGATGCCTCCGGATTTATCCACACTTCCCTTCCAGGACTGTAAATACCAGTGGCCTCGGGAGGTTATGTAGGTGAGATCGACCTCGTGCTTACTACCCTTGCTTTGTGTTTGAATCTTGTCGCGCAGCGCCATGATGGCGGGATGCACGCGCAGTTGCAAAATGGTATTAACTTTGCGCCCTGTGTCTTTTTCAATCTCAAGCAGGCCGTCAATATTCCAGGGGTTTAAAACCAAAGGTTTTTCACAGATGGCATCGGCACCCGCGCGCAAGGCAAAGCGCATGTGCGAGTCATGCAAATAATTAGGCGAGCAGATCGCTACATAATCGATTTTTTTGGCATGATTGGCGCGGCTCAGTTTGTCTACATGCCTGTCGAAGCGCTCGAACTCTGTGAAGAACTCGGCCTCTGGGAAATGGCTATCGATAATGCCGACCGAGTCGTTGGGATCTAGCGCCGCCACTAGCTCGTTACCCGTTTCCTTGATGGCCTTCATGTGCCGTGGCGCTATGTATCCACCGACACCGATCAACGCAAAATTCTTCATCCTGGCCCCTTGGGCAAATAAAAATCAAAAAACCGGTAACAACTCAATCATAACTTGCCACCCCTGCCGAAAGGCAGTGAAGCTGGGCGCTGCGGCCCACTAGCGGTACGGCTTTTAGAGGTAAGTCGGTAAGTTGCCTAGGCTATGAGACACAGACCGCGATGCTACCCCAGGCATATCGATTTGCCCACTCTAACATGTAGTAATTCTGTAAAGAACCGCGACTTGAGCCCTACAGGCACAGCTGCACAGCCGCACAGCCGCACAGCCGCCGTAAAGCTTGCATCGCAGCAGAAACAGCAACAGAAACATTATATTACAAACTTAAGCTTAGCTGTGAGGACTACTAAAGAAAGCGTGATATTTGAATCCTAGCCTTCTAGCAAGCTGGCTAAAACCGCTAAACTACCGCAGTTAAAGCTAGCATGCCCCTCTCATGACTAACCTCGCTCGCATCACCTGCATCAAAGACCTTGAAGCATTGGCTAAACGTCGTGTCCCCACCATGTTCTACGACTACGCTGCTTCAGGCTCATGGACTGAACAAACTTTGCGTGCTAACGAGGCGGATTTTCAGCGCCTGCTTTTTCGCCAGCGCGTGGCTATAGACATCGCCCAACGCTCAATACGCTCTACCTTGCTGGGCAACCCCGTCGCCATGCCAGTGGCGCTGGCACCAACGGGCCTTACCGGCATGCAACATGCGGATGGCGAAATCCTTGCGGCGCGAGCTGCGCACCAGTTCGGTGTGCCGTTTACCTTATCTACGATGAGCATATGCTCGATCGAAGATATCGCTACCCATGTGCAGCAACCCTTCTGGTTTCAACTGTACGTCATGCGTGACCGGGAATTCATGCGCAGGCTCATCGAGCGAGCCAAAGCCGCTCAATGCTCCGCACTCGTGTTGACACTCGACCTTCAGGTCATGGGCCAACGTCACTTAGACATTAAAAATGGCTTAAGTACGCCGCCCAAACCTACCCTGCGCAATTTATTGAACTTAGCCACACGGCCACGCTGGTGTCTGAACATGGCGCGCACTTCACGTCGCCAGTTTGGCAATATCGTCGGGCATGTTACGGGCGTGACAGATATGTCTTCCCTGGCCTCCTGGACAGCCGAGCAGTTCGACCCCAGCCTGAATTGGGATGACGTAGCGCGCATTAAAGACTTGTGGGGAGGCAAGCTCATTTTGAAAGGTATCCTTGACCCCGAGGATGCTGAATTGGCCGTTCGCCATGGCGCTGACGCCATTGTGGTTTCCAACCACGGCGGGCGCCAATTAGACGGCGCGCCGTCGTCTATTCAGGCTTTGCCCAGTGTTGTGGCAGCGGTAAAGCAAGGCACTGAAGTCTGGCTCGACGGTGGGATACGCAGCGGACAAGATGTATTAAGAGCCATCGCTTTGGGTGCGCGTGGCACCATGATAGGCCGCCCCTTTCTGTACGGCCTAGGGGCTGCCGGCCAAGCCGGCGTCACCCGTTGCCTGGAAATCATTGCCAAAGAGCTCGACCTGTCATTGGCTTTCTGCGGCAAAACCAGTCTGGATCAAGTCGATAGCAGCATACTGTTAAAAAACAGCTAAAAAAACGCCTGCCCAGGGGAAGGGCAGGCGAGGTAGCCAAGCTTAAGTCACGATCAGTTGGCCTTTGCCGGATCCACCTTCAATTGATTGTCCACTTGCTTTACACCCTCTACATCGGCTGCAACGCGTTCGGCAAGTTCAATCTCAGCAGGGGTGCCAACGGTACCACTCAAGGTAGTTACCCCGTTGTTGGTTTCCACTGAAATCTCCAGAGCACTCAGCTCTTTCTGTCCCACGAATGCAGCCTTCACTTTGGTAGTAACTGCCGCATCAGAAGCATATTCGCCAACGGACTGAGCTGGCTTGCCATCGTCGTTAGCGTGCGCAACGCCGCCTAACGCCAACCCGCATCCAAGAATGGTGGCAGATAACAAGGTGCGAAACTTCATGGTATTTGCTTTCATAGCATGCTCCTTAAAAGACGCGTTAAGCGCTCTTTTGCATAATCGAAACGAAAATCGTGCTGTGCAGAGCGGCGTTATTTACGCAACACGCCACTGAGAATGGACAGCAGCGCCAACACCAAGAACACGAAGAACAGCACTTTGGCTATGCCCGCAGCCCCGGCGGCAATGCCCCCGAAACCCAAGATGGCAGCGATGATCGCGATAACAAAAAATACGGCGGCGTAATAAAGCATGGTGCTTCTCCTGATTAGGTGCTGGGGTTATCCACGGCCTCCTGAAAGGAGTCAGCGATTGTGATCGAAGAAATCACGCACCTCTTTTTCGGCCTGGTCCCGGGTTTTTCCATAACGCTCTTGAATCAGGCCAGCCAGACGTTCGGCATTACCTTCGGTCTTGGTCAATTCGTCATCGGTTAAGTCACCCCAGGCGGCCTTGGCCTTACCTGTCAGCTGCTTCCATTTACCTGCCACGATGTCGTTGTTCATGGTTTTCCCTTTATTAAGTGTCGCGAATGGCAGAAATCATGGCCTATGAAACTGCACTCGCTTTGCTTAAGAATGCTGATCAGCCTGTAATTCATGCTAGAGACTGAGGAAAGCAGTGTCAAACCCGAATATAAGTTTTTGTAAATTATGTTTTGTGCTGATTCTCGTGGTTTTCACTAGGCTATTTCAGCCAAGCAGCGCCAATATCGAAGTTACAAATTGGCAGGCCTTTAACCAGATCACTGCAGTCAATGCGAGATGGAAAAGAAAAAGGCACTTAGATTGCTCTAGGTGTAGTGCGGTAGGTAGCAAGCTCTTTTTGCTTGGCTAAGACTCTCTTAGGCTACCGCTTGAGTTGGCAAATGGGCAGAAAAAAAGCACTTAAGTTTCCTTAAGTGCTTGATTTCTTTAGCAATGAATGGTGGGTGCTACAGGGGTCGAACCTGTGACCTACGCCTTGTAAGGGCGCCGCTCTACCAGCTGAGCTAAGCACCCCTGTTTTTGCAGCAAACTATTTTTGCTGCGGGGCCGACTCATTGCAAAAGCGAAGCGAATTATAGCGTACCGCTGCCTGCAGGGCAAACGAGCAGTGCAAAAGCTGCCCGTTTGCACGCCTGAATCAGTTGACGGCGTCTTTCAGGGCTTTGCCGGGACGGAACTTGGGCACGCGCGCCTTCTTGATCTTGATAGCTTCGCCCGTGCGCGGGTTACGACCCGTGCGAGCAGCGCGCTCGGACACGGCGAAGGTACCGAAACCAACCAGCGTAACTGTGCCTTTCTTTTTGAGCGTAGTCTTGACCGCGCCAATGAACGCATCAAGCGCCCGGCCGGCGTCTGCCTTGGACAGATCAGCCTTGGTGGAGATGTGTTCGATGAGCTCTGTTTTGTTCATTTAAGAATCACCCCTGAAGATAATTTTTTACCAAGCGTGGGAGAACGCTTGGCACCAAAAAAAACACAGCACCCGGATGGTGCTGGTGCTGCTGCCAGACAGAAAACTCTAAGGATTGCTTCGTCTGCTGGCAACCTGAAGATGGCGCCAAAGATGCCATCCGGTTAAGGCGTATTAAGCCTTTGAAAACATACAGTGTCAAGCAAAAAACGCTGAAAACCCGCACCAACACTGCCTTTCAGGAAAAAAACGTTTTAGGAATTGTAAATCAGCCTGCCTTTTCCAAAGCCTGGGCAAAGTCACCGATAAGATCAGCTATGTCTTCTATGCCCACCGAAACACGCAGTAAACCATCTGCAATTCCCATTAACGCCCGACGCTCCGGCCCCATCTCGTGATAGATGGTGTGCGCCACGGGTAACACCAAAGTACGTGTATCACCCAAGTGCGTGGCGAGCACAAACACTTTCAAATGGTTCAAAAAGTCGAAAACATCGATGGAAGGCGCTAACTCTATCGCCACTAACGCACCATGATGATTGCCAAAAAACTGCTGGGAACGCTTATGCTGCGGATGAGTGGGCAATCCTGGATAGTGCACACGTGCCACTTTAGGATGCGAACTGAGTGTGCGCGCCAGCGCCATCGCATTCGTGCAAGAACGCTCCATGCGCAAAGCCAATGTTTCCGCACCGACCGCTATGCGGTGCGCCGCATCGGACGAGAGCGTCCCCCCCATATCACGCAAGCCTTTCTTTTTGATCTGCGTGAGCCCCCAAGAGGTCGGGTTGCCGTTGCGATAGACATCGGCAATATTAGGGTACTGCTGCCAATCGTATAAGCCGGTCTCGGTCACCATCCCACCTAAGGCATGGCCATGTCCGCCTATATACTTTGACAGCGAGTTCATCACCAAAGAAGCGCCCATCTTTTTGCCTTGGCAAAGCCAAGGCGTGGTCAGCGTATTGTCGATGACATAGACTAAGTTTTCTTCGTTACACCAACGGCCAATGTTTTGCATGTCGGCAATTTGCGTACCGGGATTGGCGATGGTTTCCACGAAAACCATGCGTGTGTTGGCTTGCTTGGCCGCCTTCACCTGCTCTACGTCGGTCGCATCGACCAAAGTTACCTCTACCCCTAAGCCTGCCAGTGTCATCAGCAAGCTATTGGTATTACCAAAAATAAACTGACTGGCAATCAGGTGGTCACCCTGCTTCAACAGCGTGAAAAAAATAGCCGTCAACGCCGCCATACCGGTGGCGAAGCTGACAGAAGCCAGGCCGCCTTCCATAGCAGTCACCTTGGTTTCCAGCGCCGCCGTCGTAGGGGTGCCTTGGCGCGCATAGGTAAAGCCCGACTTGCCTTGAAAAACCGCCGCCAACTCTCGCGCGTCATTAAACGCATATTCGGAAGACGGATGCAGGGGTTTATGTATAGCCCCATGCTCTATGCCTGCACGACGATCAGAGTGGACAATAGCGGTGGTAAAACCTTGGTCTGACATGATTAGCCCTGAGAGATGGCTGGAATGTGAAGGAACAAAAGGCGTCTTAGGCTGATTGACGTTGACGCACGGTTTCGTACAGGCAAATGGCACTGGCCACACTGACATTCAGGCTTTCCACAGCCCCTAACATGGGCAAGCGCACAAGCTCATCACAGGTTTCCCGAGTCAGGCGGCGCATACCTTCGCCCTCGGCCCCCATTACCCAGGCCATGGGGCGACGCGCCTGCACTTGGTATAGGTCTCCGGAAGCCTGATCATCGGTACCCACCACCCACACATCGCGTGTTTTCAAGTGGCGCATGGTACGTGCCAGATTGGTGACCATAAGATAAGGAACAGTTTCGGCAGCGCCGCAGGCCACACGCTGCACCGTGGCATTCAAGCCCACGGCACGATCGCGCGGTGCAATCACGGCATGCACCCCTGCTGCATCCGCAGTACGCAGGCAAGCCCCCAGATTGTGAGGGTCAGTGACGCCATCTAACAGCAGCAGAAATGGCGCTGTGCCTTGTGCTTCGAGCGTATCGAGAATTTCGTCAAGATCGTTGGCCAATTCATTAGCTTGCGCCAATGCCACCACACCTTGGTGACGTGTGCCGCGAGCCAAACCGTCGAGACGTTCGGCAGGCACCGCAGAGCATTTCAGCCCTGCCGCTTCAGCCTGCGACATGAGCCCCGCCATGCGCTTGTCTTGGCGGCTGGCATCTATATAAATTTGCTGAATGGTACTGGGTGCATGGCGCAGACGCGCGGTGACAGCGTGAAACCCAGCCAATATTTGCTGCGAGGACATGAGCTACCTTTTACGTATTCATCTGGGTGGAAATACGCTTCCACCCGCTGCTCGCATTCTACTCCTACAGGCAATCAGCGCCGCTTACGTACCGCCGGCTTACTGCTTGTACTGGCGGTGGGTTGGCGTGTGCTGCGCTTTTCATCGGCACGGCGTTGTCGGGCGGTTGTCCCTTTCAAGGCTGCCGGCTTGGTGGAAGCCGCCCTCTTTACTCGACGCGGCGACTCTTCTTCAGCAGAGCTTATGTCTTTTTGCAGTGCCTTGAACGTTGTGCCTTTGACCAAACGAAAATCAATACGCCTGGCTTCGAGGTCTACCCTTGCCACCTGCACTTGTACGGCATCGGTAAGGCGATAGCGCATACCGGTACGTTCGCCCCGCAGCTCGTGCAGCGAATCGTTGTACTGGAAATAATCCGAGCCCAGCTCGGAGACATGGACCATGCCTTCCACGAACAAGGTGTCCAAGGTAATGAACAAGCCAAAAGCGGCAACACCCGTCACGCGCCCGCTAAAAACTTCGCCTACGTGCTCTTTGACGAACCAGCACTTAAGCCAAGCCTCGACATCACGAGAGGCGTCATCCGCACGGCGTTCACGCGCAGACAACACCAAACCCAGTTGCTCCCAGATGCTGCGGTCCCGCTCTTTGGGAGGCAGGCCTTCGAGGGCCTCGGCATCGGGCACTTGAGGAACATATTGACGCTTATCCAATATGGATTTGATAACGCGGTGCATCAGCAAATCGGGATAGCGACGGATAGGTGAAGTGAAATGGGCATATTGTTCGTATGCCAAGCCAAAGTGACCGGACTCTTCGGGGCTATAGATAGCCTGTTGCATGGACCGCAAACACATGGTTTGCAATACCGCATAATCTGGCCGATGCCGCGCCTGCTCTAGCAACTGCATGTAGTCTTTGGTACTGGGTTCGTCCCCGCCTTCAAGGTGCAGGCCCAGCGTACGCAGGTATTCACGCAGATTACGCAATTTGTCGGGTGTGGGGCCCTCATGCACTCGGTACAAACCGGTGCGCCGATTGCGACGCGTGAAATCGGCTGCGCAGGTATTGGCCGCCAGCATGCACTCTTCGATCAGCTTATGCGCATCATTGCGCTCGTAAGGCACAATGCGCTCGATACGCCCCAAGGGGTTGCACACAATGCGCGTTTCAACAGTGTCAAAATCTATGGCCCCCCGTTTGGCGCGTGAGTCTTGCAGCAGCTGATACAAGGTATACAGATGACTGACGTGCTCGAAGCGTTCGCCCAAAGACTGGGCCGCAGGCCCAGTAGGCTGTTGAAGCGCAGCCCATATATCGGTGTAAGTGGTGCGCGCATGCGAACGTATCACGGCGGGATAGAACTGGTAGGCCGACACGACGCCTGCCTTCGCGCCTTTCTGTGGAATCACCATGTCGCACACCAATGCCAGGCGGTCGACATCGGGGTTCAAGGAACACAAACCATTTGAAAGGCTTTCCGGCAGCATGGGAATGACGCGGCGCGGAAAATAAACGCTGGTGCCTCGCTCGAAAGCATCGGCATCAAGCCCGCTGCCCGGCGTTACGTAATGGCTGACATCAGCAATTGCCACCAGCAAACGCCAACCCGGCCTCTTGCGCTGGCCGGTGCCCAGCTCGACCGGCTCACAATAGACCGCGTCGTCGAAATCCCGAGCGTCTTCGCCATCTATGGTGATAAAGGGAGCGTCGCGCAGATCCACCCTGCCCTTTAAATCGCCTCGACGGACAGTTTCGGGCAGCTTGGCGGCCTCTTTCCTGGTCTGATCAGAAAACTCCACAGGCACGTCGAACTTACGGACGGCGATCTCTATCTCCATCCCAGGGTCGTCTATCGCCCCCAGCACTTCGACAACCCGCCCCAAAGGCTGGGTATGGCGTGTGGGCTGCTGCAAGATTTCAACCACTACGACTTGGCCTGAGTCTGCCCCGCCAGCGTCGCTGGGCGTTACAAGAATGTCATGCTTGATACGTTGATCTTCTGGCACAACGATGTAAGCGCCGCTTTCACGCAAGAAACGCCCCACCAGTTTGTTAGTGCGACGCTCTAGGACCTCGACAATAGCGGCTTCAGGTTTGCCACGGTATTCACCGTCTTGACGCACAAGCACGCGATCGCCGTGCAGTACTTTAAGCATTTCGCGTGGTGACAGAAAAAGGTCAGGCCCGCGATCGTCGCGCAAAAGAAAACCAAACCCGTCGCGATGCCCTTGCACTCTGCCCGCTATGAAATTGCTTTTTGCAACGGCTTGCACCTTACCTCGTGCGTCTTGTGTGAGTTGTCCGTCTCGCTCCATGGCGCCTAAACGGCGCGACAGGCCAACAGAAAATGGATATTTAGCCCCAAGCGCTTTCGCAAGCGCGCGCGGCGTCAGGGCGTCGGCTGCGTCACGCAGCACTTGCATGATGGCCTCGCGAGAGGGGACGTCGGGATCGAAGTCCGGTGGTAGGACCGGCTCGTCGTAGGGGCTGGACCCGGCGGATGGTTTATTGTTCTGAGTGTTGCTTTTTGATGACTTTGCCAAGGAATTTTCCAAGTTGAAAAAAGTGCGCTATAATCTTTTTCTCGCTGCACGAAGCAAGACAAATAGTCAAGCTAAGCCGCTTAACTAAATCAAGCTAAACAATAAGGCTTTAGGCCTTAAAGTTTCAGGGCTTAGTTTAACGGTTTATCGGCACAGAGTTAAAGCAATATGCAAAAGCGCAAGCTTACAGCAAACTTTGCGACAACCCTGTTAAAGATTTGAGCAGCACTTGCAGAAAAATTTTTTGCACTATAAAATAGCGCACTTTCTGTAAATGCCCAGGTGGCGGAATTGGTAGACGCGCATGGTTCAGGTCCATGTGCCGCAAGGTGTGGAGGTTCGAGTCCTCTCCTGGGCACCACCGCTAAACAGAGAACCCAGCTAAGCTTAATGGTTTAGCTGGGTTTTTTGTCGTGCCGGACTCTGCTTGAACGTCCGAGTGCAAGGCTAAGCAAACGCTCGGTGCCTCAGCCCTTCGGAGTATCGGCAGCCGATCTGTCTTGATCACCATGTCCACAATAGGCAAAATGAATGCCTACGAAAGCTAAAACATGAAAACCTGCTCTACATTGCCAGTTTTGCAGAAATGAGCCGGTTCATGCTAATCCCTTTCTCCGCAGCTTCGATAGCCAATTTCTGATGTACTAGCGGCGTCACACGTGCAGCAATTTTGCCGCTGAACTTCTTGCTAGACATAGGTTGCGGCACTGGTTCGCCAGACGCAGTCAGTTCGGCGATTACGTTTTTCACCACATCCATAATCCCTTCCAGGGCTTTTGTTGGGTCAGCGTCAAGCCAGGATAGCGAAGGAAATTCAGCGCACAGGCCGACATGCTCACCATCGTCATCTGACCAGATTACCCTGTAGGTATAGTTTCGTGCATGTTCCATTTTTGACCTCATAGCGCATTCAATTTGTCAATCGCAGCAATAACTTGCCTAACTTGATAGGCTTTAGCCTTATTACCCGACTTTTGCAGATTAATTCGAGGATCGCCCGCCCAGGGCATTTTAAAAACTGTGTGGCTACCACCTGTGGTTCGTGGTGGTCCAAATAGGTGGGTACAAACCTTGAGCAGATCAGCAAACCCCACATTGTGGGGATTCTGTTAATTTTAAGTTCTAGCACAACAAGCCCCAGCGGATAAGGCTTGCCTAATTTGAACGCTATCTTTGCCTCGCAGCCGATCGCAAGGTAATTCTAGATATCTCTGAAGGTTTGCCCAAACGTATCGGAAATCCAGGCCATAAACCGCTGCCATTACTGACATACAGCGCCATTCCCTCTACGTCATAGCGCCCAGACACAAAACCCTCATTCGCCCACTGAGTAAGCCAGTGCAATACCAGTATCTGGCCGCCGTGCGTGTGTCCAGACAACTGCAGATCGGCTCCAGCACCGGCATTCTTGAGAGCCCCGCCCGGACGATGGCTGAGCAGGATAACGGCGGAGTCCGCAGGCACACCTGCCAGCGCCGCGACGATGTCAGGCATGGGTTGACTTAAAGGCGCAGCGGCTGGGTCAGTGACCCCGGCCAAGGTGAACTCAGCATCGTTGTGCCGGATAGTTACGTGCTCGTTACTGAGTATGCGGATACCCAAACGCTTGAAGTGATCCAGCCATTGCTGGTGTTCTGCGTAGTACTCATGGTTGCCTACCACCGCGTAAACAGGATGGCGCGCCGCCAGGGACTTCAGCGGTTCTACATCATTCGTACGCGCTGCCACAGTTCCATCAAGCAAATCACCAGTAATCACTATCATGTCAGCGTCGAGCGCATTCGTCCGCTCGACAACGGCTTGCATCCATGTGCGCGGCAAC
Organism: Mesopusillimonas faecipullorum; assembly: GCF_020539505.1. Taxonomy (GTDB): domain Bacteria; phylum Pseudomonadota; class Gammaproteobacteria; order Burkholderiales; family Burkholderiaceae_B; genus Mesopusillimonas; species Mesopusillimonas faecipullorum. Next base: position 502,288 of record NZ_JACDXW010000002.1, read on the forward strand.
AGGCGGCTTGCATGTAAATCGGTAAGCTGAATAAGCTGAAACCCGTCCAGCTCGGCGGGTAGATGCGCCACTTCAATCTCGATGTCTCGCACTTCGGGGACCTTCACCGCCTGCCATACCCCAAGAGCTGCCAAGAGCATGGCACACAAACCCATGCCGGCTCGAGGACCGGGAGCCCCAAGCACGCACCGCCCTACTCGCTTGGAGCAAAGCACGGCCAGCAGGCCGCATAGATCGAGGAAGAAAACAAAAGCTGCGGTCAGCAGCACAGCACTATAGGCCCAGCCAAGCAGCATCAACCCAACTGCCGGAATTTCTGGCGACGCCATCGAGCCAAAAAAATTGCGCGTCACCAAATGGTGCTGTGAAATCAACACCAGAACAACAGCCACGCCCCATTTCGTTCCGCTACGCCAACGTTGCAAAAAGACGACTCGCCACGCGACGTAGAGCGCCAGCAGGCTGCTCACAACATGAAACACAATACGCTCATTAAACCAACAGAACAGAACTTCGGCGGTAAGCGCCTGAAGGAAATCAGGCTCCTACCGGAGAAACTTGAAACCCCTTTATTCGGTAGCCGCGCCGATTGCCTTCAGGCCGGCTACAGCGCATTTGGCGTCGATATCGCCGCTGGGGGCCCCACCAACGCCAATGCCGCCAACCAGCGCCTTACCTACCCTGATTGGCAGGCCGCCCCCTTGAATCACCATGCGGTTATCCATATAACGCAGGCCGTCATTCTCGGGCTTGGAAGCAATAAAAGCGGAAAGGCCGGCTGTGTCCCGACCCATGGCTGCAGAAGTATAAGCCTTACCCGTCGCGCTGGCTCCGGTATGGGCCCCCGAGTTGTCGGCCTTCAGGAGTACTTTGGTTGCTCCGTCGCGCGCCACAATCGCAACACTGACGTTGTATCCTTCGGCAACGCAGGCTTTCAACGCTGCGTCTGCGGCCTTGGTAGCCAATTCTAGCGGCAAATAAGGTGTTGTGGGGAGCTCTTGCGCCGTAACAGACAAGGGAGCGAGGAGCGCGGAAGCAATAAATATTTTACGAATCATCTCAGGTTCCTTTGTTATAAAACAATACCCAATAAAACAATGTTCTTGGGTCGAATATGCCGATTTAATTTAATTGACAAAAACCAAGAAACGCACTAGAAAAAATTTGAATTAATACCAGTAATCAATTGGTAAAGATCATGGCCTAGCAAGTGCCATTTTTACAAAATTCCCCGCTTCTTCACCATCGTACTTTTTCTAATATTGGTTACTCGATAAACACCGGTTATCACAAGAAGAAAAACACCATAACATGCAGCTATTCCGCACATACCCAACAGAAACATTTTTTAAATAAACAATCTAAAAGTAACTTTTGCCTGGGCCTACTAATTTAATAGCAAACTTTGACCTTCTTCTGCTAAAGGGTAATTATGCTCTCTCGTATAGTCTCTAGTCGCATTTCATTTGCTGGTGCAGTCGTTTTATTATTCTTGTAGAGTTGCTGATCAAAGGAGGCGCAGACGTGAATCTGGATAGCAAGGGCGTAACACCGCTGCAGCATGCCCAACGCGCAGGCTATCGCGATATCGAAGCGCTGTTGCAGGCCGCCGGTGGCCGTTAAAAAGGAGACATTATGATCGTTGCAAACAAAGACGAGGCCAACCATTTTTTAGCGACTGCAATCAAGCTGGCCCATGAGAATGTCCTGTCAGGCGGTCGGCCTTTTGGTGCCGTCATTGTCAACGAAGGAAAAGTCATTGCCACTGGCGTCAATGAGATCCACCGGACTCATGACCTTACTGCTCATGCCGAACTCTTAGCCATTCGCACCGCTTGTGCATCGCATGGGCCAGGCTCTTTGAAAAACAGCACAGTCTACGCCAGTGGCCATCCTTGCCCCATGTGCATGGCGGCAATGCGCATGGCAGGTGTTCAGCAAATTTTCTACGCCTATTCCAACGAAGACGGAGCCCCTTACCATTTATCTACGGCTGATATTTATGCTGACCTGAGACGCCCTTTTTCTGAGCAATCCATGTCCATTACTCACCTTCCCCAAAAGGACGAGTCTGCTCCCAGCCTTTATGAGCAGTGGGCCCAAGCGCAAAAAGCTTAATATTTACGTTCTTTTAAATTTGCTGCTCACCAGACGATTTTTCGGTGATAGATGCGAACTCGCCATCCATTTCAGCCAAATAAAATGAAAAACCATTCAAAACTTCTTGGACTAGCCCTACTGATGGCTGGCGCCGCACAGGCCACAGAATTCCAACCCTCGGGCAATTTAGGCCTGACACAAACTTTTTATGGCAATTCGGGTAGTTATAAAACCGCCACCGCCCATCCATCGCTGGTATTCAACTACCAGTTTGCACCCAAATGGAGCATAGATATTGAATGGGATAGAACCTGGAACCTGCACTCATACAATGGTGGCCGCAAGCAGCAAAATAACGACTTTAGCCAACCCGATGCAACGCTGAACTATAGCTACGGCACACTCGGAGACTCCAAGGTCGATTGGTCCTCTTCTTTAAAGATCGAGACCCAAAGCAATTTCAATAACAACAGTCAAGCCTATGTTATGGCTCAGACGGTTTTCGACTTTTCCCGATATCTGCCCTCGAATGATTACCTTAAGTCTACGCAGTTCGCTTTGGCGCCTATGTATGTTTACGGCAAAAACATCAGCGGGCCATCGGGCAAGGTTCACACCGCAGGGCTGGGCCTACTGACCAACTGGACACTACCGGCCAATTTTTCTCTTACCGTTAACGCCTATGTTTTCAAAGACTGGTATAACGGCACCTTTGTTATCAGCAACAACAACACTAACTACAAGAACGCCACTTATTTCATGTTGTCAGCATGGCTGGAGTATTCAAAAATACTGCACCAGTTCAATGCAAAAACGTCCCTGGCCTTCAATTTCTCGGGTGGGTTTGACCCCTACATCATGTCCAACCGGCGTGCCTCATGGGACCCTTTCTTGGCCGGCAACGATATGAACCAATGGCTATCGCCAACGGTAATGGAAGGCAACTATAAGCGCACTTATGATCTTTTTGCTACCCCACAACTTAGCCTGACTTACAACGTCAACAAGAACTTCTCCATCAACGCTTTTGTACAAGTAAAGTATTCCAACCAAGTGTGGGGTCAAACCGAAAAAGACTGGCGCTTTCAGCCCCAAGGCGGTTTCGGTTTAAGCTACGGTTTTTAAGGCTAGGGCGAGCCAAACATCAGCTCGCCTTGCGCATGCCTCGCATCAGGGCGTACAGGATGATGGCACCGAAAGTTGCCGTTCCTATGCCATCCAGACGGAAAACGCCAAACTCTACCGAGAAATTACCGGCACCCAACACCATGGTGACAGCAGCTACGAGCAAGTTGCGGTTATCAGAGAAATCCACTTGGTTAACCACCCAGATGCGGGCGCCGGCAATGGTGATCAAGCCAAACACCACTACGGCCATTCCCCCTAGCACTGGGCCAGGAATAGTCTGTATGAGTGCGCCGAATTTGGGTGAAAAGCCCAGCAAAATGGCAAAAGCTGCTGCAATCAAGAAGATCAGCGAAGAGTAAATACGCGTGACGGCCATAACTCCGATGTTCTCGGCGTAAGTCGTGACGCCTGTGCCACCCACCGAACCCGCAACCATGGTGGCAATACCGTCACCCACGAAGGCCCTGCCTAGATAGGGATCGAGATTGCGGCCCGTCATCGCGCTGACCGCCTTGATATGGCCAAGGTTCTCGGCCACCAGTACCAGTACTACCGGGGCAATGACGGCAATCGCGCCGTAGTTTATGGCGCGGCCAGCCCCCTCTCCCGAAAAGGGCATGGTGAAGTTAGGCAAGCCCACCCAGGCAGCCTGAGTCACGCCGGAGAAATCAATAGCCTGACCCAAGCCCATGAGATTGGCAAACAGCCAGTACAGTACATAGGCCAGCATCAGGCCCAGCAGAACCAGCAATCGCTGGGGCGTACCGCGGGCATACACACCCATGCCCATCACGCACAATATGGTCATCAAGGCCATGATCGTGTCAAAACTGCCGCCCCCCATGGCACCTTTGACAGCAATGGGCGCCAAATTCAAGCCAATGACGGCCACGATCGCACCCGTTACCACAGGCGGCATCAGCTTATCTATCCACGTGGCGCCATCGCCCCCGCGTGAACCCACCCACCACACCAGCAAACCAATCAAGGTGTAGATCAAACCACACACCACGATGGCAACGAGGGCAACTTCGATATTAGGGTTAGGCCCCGAGCCGGTATAACCGGTTACCGCCACCACGCCGCCGATGAAAGCAAAACTGGAACCTAAATAGCTCGGTACACGCCCACCTACCAGCAGGAAGAAAATCAAGGTGCCCACGCCGGACATCAAGACCGCCACATTGGGGTCAAAACCCATCAAAAGTGGTGCCAAAATGGTAGAGCCGAACATGGCCACAACGTGCTGCGCCCCCAAAGCCACACTTTGAGGCATGGGCAAGTACTCATCCGGCTGAACCACCGCCCCCTGCTCTCGTACCTGGACGCGGCGCCAATTCGGAAAATATCGACTCGACATGATGAAAACCCCTTTTTATTTGTTGATTGTGGATGAGATATACAGAAAAAAATGATGCGGCCTAGGCCGCATCATTTTTTTGGGTTATGCCGACTTCAATAAGGCATGCAGCTCGCGCAAGGGATAGACTTTCAAGCCTTCGCCTTGGCGTAAGTACTTCAAGCCCTCGACCGCAGCGCTGGCGCCGGCAATCGTGGTAAAGAAAGTCACCCCGCCGCTCAGCGCATTCGTGCGAATCAGACGTGAATCGGCAATGGCGTTACGGCGTTCTTCTACCGTATTGATCACCAATGCGATTTCGCCGCTCTTCATCATATCGACGATATGCGGGCGGCCCTCGGTAATTTTGTTGACTACCGTCACCGTCAAACCGGCCTCTTTCATGGCAGCCGCAGTACCACGCGTTGCCACAATGCTGAAGCCCAGCCCAATCAAGCCACGCGCCACTTCGACGGCACGCCCCTTATCTTGGTCGCGCACGCTGATGAAAGCCACGCCGGAGGCAGGCATATGTACGCCGGCCGCCAACTGGGATTTGACGAAAGCTTCGCCGAAGCTCTGGCCAACGCCCATGACTTCACCAGTGGACTTCATCTCGGGACCGAGAATGGTGTCAACGCCGGGGAACTTGACGAACGGGAAGACAGCTTCTTTAACGCAATAGTAAGGAGGCACGACTTCGTGCTGAACGCCTTGGCTAGCCAAAGACTGACCTGCCATGACACGCGCTGCGACCTTGGCCAACTGCAAGCCGGTTACCTTGGACACGAAAGGCACGGTGCGCGAAGCACGGGGATTGACTTCGAGCACGTAGACGTCGCCATCTTGAATGGCGAACTGCACGTTCATCAGGCCCTTGACGTTCAAGGCCTTGGCCATGACCGAGGTCTGGCGCTTGATCTCTTCGACGATGGCCGGTTCCAGTGAGTACGGGGGCAAACTGCAAGCCGAATCGCCGGAGTGCACGCCGGCCTGCTCGATATGCTGCATGACGCCGCCGATGAACACTTGTTCGCCGTCTGCAATGCAGTCCACGTCGACTTCAGTGGCGTTGTTGAGGAAGTGGTCCAACAACACCGGCGAGTCGTTGCTGACCTTGACGGCTTCACGCATGTAGCGCTCAAGGTCTTGCTGCTCGTGCACGATCTCCATGGCGCGGCCACCCAGCACATAGCTGGGACGCACCACCAAGGGATAGCCGATTTCGGCTGCCATGGTCAAGGCTTCGCCTTCGTTGCGTGCCGTGCGGTTGGGTGGCTGACGCAGACCCAACTTGTGCAGCAGCTTCTGGAAGCGTTCGCGGTCTTCGGCAACGTCGATGGAGTCGGGGCTGGTACCTATGATGGGTACACCGTTGGCTTCGAGGGCACGCGCCAGTTTCAAGGGCGTTTGACCGCCGTATTGCACGATGATGCCTACGGGTTTTTCTTTCTCCACGATCTCAAGCACGTCTTCCAGCGTCAGGGGCTCGAAATACAGGCGATCGGAGGTATCGTAGTCGGTAGAGACGGTTTCGGGATTGCAGTTGACCATAATGGTCTCGTACCCGTCTTCACGCAGCGCCAAGGCGGCATGCACGCAGCAATAGTCGAACTCGATGCCCTGGCCGATACGGTTGGGGCCACCGCCCAGCACGATGATCTTTTTACGATCGGTGGGCTCGGCTTCGCATTCCTCTTCGTATGTGGAATACATGTAAGCCGTGTTGGTGGGGAATTCGCCTGCGCAGGTATCGACGCGCTTGTACACAGGGCGCACACCCAACTGGTGCCGCAGCTTGCGCACTTCGGCTTCAGTAGAGTCGAGCAGGAAAGCCAGACGGCGATCGGAGAAACCATGGCGCTTAAGCGCGAACAGCGTGTCTCTGTCGATTTCGGAAAGCGTTTTCTGTTCGAGGGCAAGTTCGATATCGACGATTTCTTTGACTTGAGCCAGGAACCAAGGATCAATCTTGGTGAGCTGGTGCACTTCGTCCAGGCTAAACCCTTGGGCAAAGGCATCGCCCACGTACCAAATACGCTCGGGGCCGGGTTCGGCCAACTCAACCTGCAGTTTTTCGCGGTCTGTGGTCTTTTGATTCAAGCCATCGACACCCACTTCCAGCCCACGCAAGGCCTTCTGGAAAGACTCCTGGAAGGTGCGACCGATAGCCATCACCTCGCCCACGGATTTCATTTGCGTGGTAAGGCGCGAATCTGCTTGCGGGAATTTTTCGAAGGCGAAACGCGGCACCTTGGTGACAACGTAGTCGATGGCCGGCTCGAACGAAGCGGGCGTAGCCCCACCCGTGATTTCGTTCTTGAGCTCGTCCAGCGTATAACCCACAGCCAGGCGTGCAGCCACTTTGGCAATGGGGAAGCCGGTAGCCTTGGAAGCCAAGGCGCTCGAACGGGAGACGCGTGGGTTCATCTCGATGACGATAACGCGGCCATTATCGGGATTGACGGCAAACTGTACGTTGGAACCGCCGGTATCGACACCGATTTCACGCAACACAGCGATAGAGGCATCGCGCAGAATCTGGTATTCCTTGTCAGTCAGCGTCTGGGCGGGAGCAACCGTGATGGAGTCACCCGTATGCACGCCCATAGGGTCAAGGTTTTCAATAGAGCAGACGATGATGCAGTTATCAGCGCAGTCGCGAATAACCTCCATCTCGAATTCTTTCCAGCCCAGCAGCGATTCTTCGATCAGCAGCTCTTTAGTGGGCGATGCTTCCAGGCCACGACGGCAAATGGTCTCGAACTCTTCGGGGTTGTAGGCAATACCGCCCCCCGTTCCACCCAGCGTGAAGCTAGGGCGAATGACCATGGGAAAGCCCAGACCACCAACGCTCTGGGAGATGGATTTTTGAACTTGCCAGGCCTCTTCCATGCTGTGAGCGATGCCGGATTTAGCCGACTCCAGACCGATGGAATCCATGGCCAGCTTGAATTTCTGCCTGTCTTCGGCTTTATCGATGGCCTCGGCATTAGCGCCTATCAGCTCGACCCCATGCTTATCGAGCACACCGTGCTTGGCCAGGTCCAGCGCGCAGTTCAAGGCGGTTTGGCCACCCATTGTGGGCAGCAAAGCATCGGGTTTCTCACGCTCGATGATTTTTTCGACGGCCTCCCAAGTGATGGGCTCGATGTAAACCACATCGGCCGTCTCGGGGTCTGTCATGATCGTGGCCGGATTGCTGTTGACCAGGATGGTTCGATAGCCTTCGGCTTTAAGCGCCTTGCAAGCTTGTGCGCCCGAATAATCGAACTCGCAAGCCTGGCCGATAACAATCGGGCCGGCGCCAATGATGAGAATGCTTTTTATGTCTGTACGCTTTGGCATAGTGGGTATTTTTACGCTTGGCCGGCCATGAGGCTGATGAATTTATCGAAGAGCACGGTGATGTCGCGCGGGCCCGGACTGGCCTCTGGATGGCCTTGGAAGCAGAATGCCGGGGCATCGGTAAGCTCGAAGCCCTGCAAAGTGCCGTCAAACAGCGAAACGTGGGTGACGCGCGCATTGGCTGGCAAAGTCTGCGCATCGACACTGAAGCCATGATTCTGGCTAGTGATGAAGAGGCGGTCAGTACCGACCTCTTGTACGGGATGGTTCGCACCATGGTGGCCCGCTTTCATCTTGACAGTGCGAGCCCCTACGGCCAAGCCCATGATCTGCTGACCCAGGCAAATGCCAAACAACGGAATCTTGCGCTCAATTGCCGCCTTGGCGGTGGCAATGGCGTAGTCGCAAGGCTCTGGGTCTCCGGGGCCATTGGACAAAAAGATACCGTCGGGATTCAGTGCAAGAACTTCCTCTACCGGTGTCTGGGCAGGCACAACAGTGATTTTGCAATCACGGTCGGCCAGCAGACGCAGGATGTTGGACTTGACGCCAAAATCGAAAGCGACGACGTGGTACTTGCCGTCGCCCACTTGATGGTAGCCGGCACCCGGCTTCCACGTGCTTTGCTTCCATTGCAGGGTTTCGCGAGTGGAAACCTTGCTGGCAAGATCTTGCCCGGCCATGCCGGGGAATTCGCGCGCCAGCTGAACCGCACGTTCGGCGTCGTCGCCGACGAGGATACATGCGCCCTGGGCACCGCCGTCACGCAGGATACGCGTGAGTTTACGCGTATCTACGCCGGCAATGGCCACCACACCCTCTGCCTTCAAGTAGTCGGGCAAGGTATGGGTGGCACGAAAATTGGACATGCGCTGGGGGCAATCACGCACCACCAGGCCAGCGGCGTGGATACGTGTGGACTCGACATCGTCGGCATTCATGCCGGTGTTGCCGATATGCGGATAGGTAAAGACGACAAACTGACCGCTATAGCTGGGATCCGTGAGGATCTCTTGGTAGCCGGTCATGGATGTATTGAAGACGGCCTCTGCAACAGCGACACCCTCGGCTCCGATGGAGTGTCCCCTGAATACCGTACCGTCTGCCAAGGCCAGGATAGCGATGGGCGCGCGATGGGACGCCTCTGAAAAAAGGGATGGCAGCACAGTAAACCCCGAATGGTTCAAAATCGATGATCAAACTTATCGATTATACCTTGCTTGGCCACCTGCCCGCTTCAATCTCGTAGAGTTTTATTCATCATCCCCCGCTGGTCAACGCCGCCCACCACAGCGTTGTCATTCAAGATACGTATACTATCGCTAGCCAGGCGCCAATATTCATGCGCCCTCACCCCTCTTACAGCAGGAAACCGTCATGCCCACCCAGTTGGAATCGCTGCGTCAATTCACCACGGTAGTCGCCGATACAGGCGACGTCGACGCCATCCGTGTACACCGCCCTACCGACGCTACGACCAACCCCTCCCTTATCCTTAAGGCCGTCAAGCAAGAGCGCTATCGCCCTTTGCTGGAAAAAGTGGTGGCTGACAACCCGCACGCCGACCTGGCGACGCTTACCGACCGCCTGCTGGTGGCATTCGGAAAAGAAATTCTCGCGATTATTCCTGGGCGCGTGTCTACCGAGGTCGATGCCCGCTTATCCTTCGACACGGCCGCCACCTTGGTGCGGGCAAAGCACATCATAGACACCTATGCCCAAGCCGGCATAGAGCGGGAACGCATACTGATCAAAATTGCTTCTACCTGGGAAGGCATACAAGCAGCTCGCGCCCTGCAGGCAGAAGGCATAGCCTGCAATCTGACTTTACTGTTTTCTCTAGAACAAGCGATTGCCTGCGGCCAAGCGGGTGTACAGTTGATTTCCCCTTTCGTGGGCCGTATTTACGACTGGCACAAGAAACAGGCCGGCGCCAATTGGGACGAGGCCGCTCACACCGAGGCCAACGACCCCGGCGTGCAGTCCGTGCGTACTATTTTTCATTATTACAAAGCGCACGGCATCGTCACCGAAGTCATGGGCGCCAGCTTTCGCAATATCGGCCAAATCCGTGCGCTGGCCGGATGCGATCTGCTAACCATCAGCCCCGAACTGCTAGCGGAGCTCAACGCCGACAACACCCCCCTGTCGGCACAGCTCAAAACCAGCGATAGTTCAGCGCTGGCGCTGACGCGTCAAGTACTGGATGAAGTGGGATTTCGCACAGGGCTTAACGAAAACGCCATGGCCACCGAAAAACTGGCAGAAGGAATACGCGCGTTTGTAGCAGACGCCCTGCATCTAGACGCCCTACTAGAGCAGGCGCGCCAAAAATAGCGCCCCGCTCGCACGCGGCACCATTAATGGGCCTTACGCTCCATGAGCGCCCAGGCAATGGTGCCTGCGTCGACATATTCGAGCTCGCTACCGGCGGGCACGCCGCGAGCCAAACGGGTCACCTTCAGGCCTCGCTCGCGCAGTAGCTCGGCGAGATAATGCGCAGTGGTTTCGCCTTCGGCGGTGAAATTCGTGGCCAGGATAACCTCTTTGACCAGGCCATCTGTGGCGCGCGCAAGCAGGCGATCAAACTGAAGTTGCGCTGGGCCGACCCCCTCTAGAGGCGCCAAGCGCCCCATCAGAACGAAATACAAGCCTTTATAACCATGGCTGGCTTCGATCATGTTCTGATCTGCGGGCGTTTCCACTACGCACAATAAAGATTCGTCGCGTTTGGGATGCGAACAGGTGGCACAGATGGGGGTTTCAGTAAAACCGTTGCAGCGCTCGCAATGAAGCAAGCCTTCTACGGCATGCGATAAAGCCAGCGCGAGCTGAGCCGCACCTGGCTTGTCATGCTGAAGCAGGTGATAAGCCATGCGCTGCGCGGTGCGCGGCCCCACTCCCGGCAAACGCTTAAGCGCTTCTATCAGGGTTTGAAGAGGCGCGGGCTCACCCAGTACGTCCATGAGTACGAAATCAGAAAGGCAGCTTCATGCCGGGGGGCAATGGCATTCCAGCGGTCACACCCGCCATTTTCTCTTGGGAGGTAGACTCCACCTTGCGCAGGGCGTCGTTAATGGCGGCAGCCACCAGGTCTTCGAGCATGTCTTTGTCGTCTTCCAGCAAGCTGGGGTCGATTTCAACCCGGCGTACATCGTGGCGACAAGTCATGTTGACTTTGACCAGGCCACCACCCGACGCACCTTCAACCACTATATCTGCAAGCGCTTCTTGAGCCTTGCGCATGTTTTCTTGCATCTGCTGCGCTTGGCGCATCAGGCCCGCGATCTGACCTTTCATCATGAGGAGCGATCCTTTATCTTTCTGTGTGAAATAAGAATTCAAGCACCCGTGCGACCGACCGCGATCGGCTGCTCGGGACGAATGGAACCCGCAATAATACGCGCGTCAAAGGTTTCAATGAAGGCTTGCACAACGGTATCTCGTTGCACCGCCAATTCGGCTTGATGCTGGCGTTCGGCACGCTCGGCTTGCGCGACGGCATGCGCCGTATCTTCGCCGGTTTGGCCAAACTCGATCTCCAGGCGCAGCGGCTGGCTGAAATGCTCGGCCAAGACGGTGGCCAAGCGTGCACGGCCTGCGCTTTGCTCTGGCGTCAGCAAGCCTACGCGAAGCTTGACCACATTTTTCTGTACACCTAGCCATTCGCTTTGGCGCGCCAGCTCGGAAGCCCAACCGGTTACGGGCAGCGCTGCCGCCAACGCCGGCCAAGCCGCCGACGTCATCGCGTCAAGACGCGGAGGCGTGGAAGAGTCCTCGACATCGTCAAGCGACGCCATTTGAGCCGAAACAGCGCCTGCCAGATCCGCTGCATACGCGTCGTCATCGCTTACCGGACCATACGTGTCGTCGTCTGGCACGTCCTCCAACCAAGCCGGCGGTTCGCTGCTATCTTCGGACGCTACCGAGACGGCGGTTTCCGGCTGCGAGGAAACTGGAGTGACTTCGGGTACTGATTCGGGCGGAGGCTCTGGGTGAGTGGGTTCGGATGCGGCGGATGCCTTTGGCCTTGCCGGCACGGACTTGGCCGCTTGCACCGTAGCAGGCAATTCTTCCCATGCAGGGACATCTTCAGGCGCTGCAACAGGCTTAGCCTCAGCCTCGGCTTTGGCGACAGGTGCCTCGGTAGGCAGGTTTTGCTTAGGCGTGACAGCTACGGGCAAGACAGGTGTTGCCGCTTGGGCAGAGACGGCAGGCACCGTAGCCTCAGCGACCTCTTTTACCTCCGGGCCAGGATTCTCAGCACCGGGCTGCCCTCCCCCGCTGCCACTACCTGAAGGGGTAGCCACATCGGGCGAAACAAAAGCCAACATACGCAAGCAAGCCATGACAAAACCCGCGTATTCGTCGGGCGCCAAGGCAAGCTCGCTGCGGCTGTGCACAGCCACCGAATAGAAAAGCTGTACCAAGTCGGGATGCATGCGCTGGGCAATATCTTGCAGCGAAGCCGCAAGTTGCACGTCACCCGTAGGCGCATCGGGTACGCGTTGCAAAATAGCTATACGCGACAGCAAGCCCGCCAAGTCATCTAGCGCGCTTTGATAGGACAATCCCCGGTCAGCCAGTTCGTCGGCAATGGCCAATACACCGGGCCCGCTAGCTTGCAGCAACGCCTCCAGCAAACGCACCAGATAGCGTTGATCTATGGTGCCCAGCATGCCCTGAATAGCGGCCTGAGTCAGATTACCGGCACTATAGGCAATACCCTGATCCGTCAGAGAAAGCGCATCACGCATGGAGCCGCTCGCAGCTCGCGCAAGCAGTTGCAGCGCGGGGACTTCGAAGGGGATGCCCTCTTGGCCCAAAACATACTGCAGATGCTCGACGATGGCGTCGGGCGTCATCTGCTTGAGGTTGAACTGCAAGCAGCGCGACAACACCGTGACAGGAATTTTTTGCGGGTCAGTCGTGGCGAGGATGAACTTGACGTGGGGTGGCGGCTCTTCCAGCGTTTTGAGCATGGCGTTGAAAGCATGGCCGCTTAGCATGTGCACTTCGTCGATCATGTAGACCTTGAAGCGACCGACTCCGGGCGCGTATACCGCTTGCTCAAGCAGTTGCGTCATTTCGTCGACGCCGCGATTGGAAGCGGCATCGAGCTCGACGTAATCCACAAAACGCCCACTGTCGATCTCGGTACAAGCACGGCAGACTCCACAGGGGGTAGCCGTGATGCCGGTCTCACAATTCAAAGACTTGGCAAGTATGCGAGATAAGGTGGTTTTTCCCACCCCGCGCGTGCCGGTGAATAACCAGGCATGATGCAGTCGTTGCGTAGACAGCGCGTGCGTCAGCGCCCGGACCACGTGATCCTGGCCAACCAGGGTGTCAAACAAACGAGGCCGCCACTTACGCGCCAATACCAGATAAGACATGCGGGGGGCAAGAATGAAGAATAGGAAGGCGAGCCTGACTTCGGCACTGGTTCTGCACGACTATGGCTGCTTCGTTCCCGACCTGACCAGGTTCGCCGCCGAACCATGCGAAGGGGCCCGCCAGCCCACAGTTTAACAGCATCGGCGCGCGGCGTCTTTGTCTGACTTCTAGCATGTGACCCAGATGTCTGCGCGCGGGAAATACAAGGCGCCACGCGCTGATCGACCATCCAGTGCGGAAACCTGAGCGCAGTACCGTAACAGTTGTTCACCATGCCGCTGGCGCATGCGTTGCTCGAACTGCGCAGGGCCTTCGTTTTCTCTGGGTACGCCAGTTTTATAGTCCACTACCAACCAGCCCCGCTCATCCGATATGGCCAGGTCAATAACCGACACTCGACCGCTGGCATCCAACAAAGACCATTCTCTAGAGGCTTGCGCCACCCGCAGCAGCCAGCGCCCTCGCTCGCTTGCCAATGTTGCGAACAAGGTATCCAACACAATCTGGGCCGCGGCCTGCGCTCTTTCGCCAGCCACTCCCGCGCGACTCAACTGGCGCACCATCAAGCCCAAGCTGTCGGCCAAACGTTCACGAGGCCATGCCTCCAGGCCGTCTCGACCTATGCGCTCTAGCCATGCATGCGCCACCGTACCAACGACAGCTTCATCCTGCTGCGCATCCGCCTGCCATTGCCAGCTGAGTTCAGTCGGCATGCGTAAAGCTTCGACGACAGGAGGCAGACTCTCTAACGCTTGACGACGCAGTGGACGATTCGCGGGGACGGCCACGGCCAAGGTGTCGCTAAGAGACGCCATTGCAACCGGCGGCGGCATCTGCTCTTGTACATAGGGCCAAAGACTTCCCAGCAAGCTTCCGGGCGCCGGGGCTTTCATGGCGCCCGTATCAGTGATTGGCACCTCTGCCATCAGGTGCAGAAACTGCCTGGCTCGTGTCACGGCCACATACAACAAGCGGTCAGCTTCATAGGCTGCGCGTTGCTTTTCGCGTTTACCGAGATATCGGCTCACCGGATCAGGCTCGTCCGACGCGCGATGTGCAATGGGCCCCATCAGCAAACGCTTGCCGGTTTGCTCGAAACGCAGCAAGGGCGGATGATCGTTGGCCGGCCTGCGATGCAAGCCCATCAAGATCACGGTTTCGAACTGCAAGCCTTTGGCTTTGTGTATGGTCATGACCTCCACCCCCGGACCGGCGCTCTCGGACGCGGCAAACAAGCGCGCCACGCGCGTTTCCAGTTCGTCCAGGTCTACACCACCATACGGAGCCAAGGTTTCAAGCAAGCGAAACAGCTGCTCAACGTCGGCGCGATCATCCTCGCCAGGATAAACGGCTTCGCCCCCCAGCCTGCGCCACAGCTGCTGCAGCCAAGTCGCGAACGGCAGTCTACCAGCCGCATTCGCATCATCCAGCAGCGCGGAGCCAGCATGCAACAAGCGACGCTCTTCGCCAGGGGGCAAGGAGACGCGCTGCGTTGCAGGGCTTGAGAGCCATTTACGCATGATATCGGGCACGGCCCCATGCATGGCGGCTTCACCAAACAAGGCATGCAGGCTGGCCAAACTGAGCCCGCATAAAGGCGAGCGCAGTACCGCCAACCATGCCAAGCGGTCACCGGCATGCACCATAGCCCTTACCAGCTGCAGCACGTCTTGCACTGCTTGGCGTTGAGCCAGCGGCACGAGCTCTACGGCACGACAGGCAATACCGTGGCGCGCCAATGCTCTAACCACCTCGCCTAAATGGCTGCGCGCACGCACCAGAATCGCTACTGGATGGGCGGCCCCTTCGTGTCGCTGCAGAGCCTCTCGCACACAGCTGGCCACGCACGCTTCCGTACGTGCTCGTACCGCTTCAGGCGCTTCTCCCGGCTCTGCCCATGTGGGGCGTATGTGGATGCTGGGTTCGCCCAAAGCCTCGTGGTAGGGAACCGAAGGCGCGTAGCAAATTGCGCCTAAGTCGGGGTCATTCTTCGGTGGAAGCAAGGGTTTGAAAACGGTGTTCACCCATTCCACTACCCCAGCCCGAGAACGGAAATTATCCGTCAAAACCAAGGGGGTCAAGGCAACCCGCCCCAAAGCCCGGTTTTCTTTTATGCGCAAAAACCAACCGACTTCAGCCTTTCGGAAACGGTAAATGGATTGCATGGGGTCACCCACCAAAAACAAGCTGCGACCATCTCCTTGTGACCACCCAGCCGTCAAGCGCACCAATAAATCTATTTGGGACTGGCTGGTGTCCTGAAACTCATCCACCAGCACATGTTGTATGGAAGCATCCAGCGACAACAGCAAGTCCGTCGGGGACTCTTCGCTACCCAGAGCCTGCAGTGCTCGGCGCGCCACCTCGATGAAGTCGACCTCTCCTTCATCGGCAAAACGCAGCATCAGTTGTGCCGCAGCCAGCCTCAATACCAACACCAAGTCTTCCAACATCGCCAGTTGGTCTTCTTGGTATCCATGCGTGGGCAATTCGCGAATGGCAGCCAAAGCCTTGACCCACCTTAGCTCATTGCCTTGCTCTTGCAGCCACTCCATCATGATAGGCTTGAAAGGCGACTTGGTATCGAAGCCTTCGCGTACGGTAAGGCGCGCCCGCAAATCACCTTTTTGATTCAGCAAGCCATGAGCAAGCGCCTGCCATTGGGGCAGGCTTGCCGCATCAGTCCCTAAAGCGCTGCCCTCCCAACCCAGCAAGGCGGATAAGCGCTCGTCGCCGCTGCCTTGCAGAGCCTGCGCGGCATGTGCCAGCGCCTTACCTATGCGCTGCGCCCAGCCCATGGGCATAGCTTGCGCCAAACCCTCTAAGTCGTGAGCAATCGCACCGTTCAGGTTATCTATCAGCATCTGCGCATCGTGGGCATCCAGCAATGGCAGCCATTGATCCCGTCCAGCCAGCATGCGTGCAATCAAATCGCAGGTCGCACGCATGTCTACGTCCAGGTGCGCGATCAGATTGGCGACCGCAGGCACTTCGTCAGCCATTTCCAGGGTGGCTTTTGCCGCGGCCTGGTAATGCGCCTCGGCAGAATCCGTCATGGCAGGCAGACCGCCCAAGGCACTTAACCACGGCATGCCACGCACCAGCCAGGCACAAAAGGCATCTATGGTGCGTATGGTGAGCCGCGCCGGATAATCCAGCAGGTTCCATGCCAATTTTTGATCGCGCTCTAATACCAAGCGCGCCAGGCGCCAACTGGCACGGGCATGTTCCGCTTCGGGCTCAGGCCCACAGCCGGCTTCCAGCTTCGACAGCACCCGAGCATGCATTTCGGAGGCAGCCTTGCGCGTAAAAGTGATGGCCAGAATTTGCTCGGGCTTGTCGACGATGGCAAGCAAAGCCAATATGCGGTCGGTAAGAAGTTCTGTTTTCCCGGAGCCGGCTGGGGCCTGGACCAGAAAAGACTGAGTGGGGTCGAGCGCCTGTTGCCGAACAGCAGCATCGCGGGGGGGCCTATATGTCATCGTCGGCCTCCTCATAAAGCCGCAGCATAGGCAACACATCGCAGTACTCTAAATCGGAGGCGTGCCGCGTGTTGTTTGCCGCCCAGCCATTGGCATAAGCCTGAGCCAAGCTCTCTATGTCCTGCCGCCAGCGCGCCATGATTTCCGACCAATCCAATCCTTCGAACTCCTGCCAGCTGTCAGACTGTGCCAAGCCCTCCAGGCCGATTTCCCTATCCGTCAAGCCGGATACGGCCACTTGCTTCGCGTGTAAACGCATCAGCACCAAGGCCGACACATCATTCTGGCTGGCCCCCAAGACTGCCGCATAGAACGGCAGCTGCAGACTCAGTGGCGGACGCCGGACCCAGTCAGCATGCGGGTCCAAGCGCGCCCCTCCGGTTTTATAGTCGATCACGACGCGCTCGCCCGAAGCAAGCTTATCGACTCGATCAAGCCGCAGCTTAAGATTAAGGGCGCCATGCTGCCAAACACTGGCCTCTTCCAAAGCCACGATCTCGTAGGGCTCGCGATTGGCTTCCAACTGCGCCCAAGCTGTCATCACACCCAAGGCACGGGCGCACTCCAAGTCACGCACAACCGGAGCATAATGGCCCAAGTGCTCGTGGGCAGCCCGCGCTATTTGCGCTTGCAGCAGTTCGCTCAGGGCATGACCGCCGTCCTGCTGCAAAGCCAGTAATTGTTGATGGCTACGTACCGCAGTACAAAACAGTTCGGCGCAGCTATGCAAAAACATGCCGCGCACCGCTTGCTGGGCAGGGTCGGCATACGCAGCAAGCTGCCGCGCACCCAGACGGAAGCGAACAAATGCCCACAGGGGATTACGCGCCTGGGTTTCCAAAACCGCGACTCCGCCCGGCGTGCTTGAACCAGGGCTGAGTATCGGCCCCTGATCGTCGATCAACAGCTCCATGACAGCTACCGCTGGCTCGTCGTTGGGAATCTCTATCTCGCTCAAAGGCAGCCGCGCCACGAATGGGCTAGGACGAAGCTCTCGCTCGCCTTCGAATGCCGCACTGCTGACCACCAAAATGGGCGCGGATCGCTTTAGCATCTCGTAAGAGGCGCGCGCCCACTCAAGCTCGCGCTCTGGTGTCGCGCGCGGCGTGCCCGCATGTCGCTGAACCACCAAAGGAATGAAAGGATTAGGACTGGGAGCGGCTGGCAGGACTTCGTCGTTCAAGCCCAGTACCCAAACACCATCCCAACGGCCCCCCTCGGCTTCAAGCAAGCCCAACACGTCCAGCCTGGCGCTTAAGTCTCTTTGGGGTTGAAATGTGGTTTGTAGCAGCAAAGTGGACAAAGCGCGTACGGCTTGGGCAAAACCTATGTTTTGAAGCACCACGCGTTGGCGCCCCAGGTTATCCAATGCTTGCTCGAAAGCCTCCAGCACCTGATGGGCCACGCTGTCCAAAGACATCCCTCCCGGAAAGCCCAATGTCGACAACAGCGCTTTGATGCGTATTACCCATTGACTGATATTAGCGATTTCGTGCTCGTGGGGCAGCTGCTCTTGGAGCAAGCTCCATGCCTGAGCCAAACGCGGCGTTGCCTCATGCAAAGCGTGCAAGAGGTCTGGGGACATAAGCGTCAAGACACGCGCGTGACGCCATTGCGCATCCAACATGCCACGTGCGCCAGCCTCGGCCTCGTGCGCCGCGCAATGCCCTGCCAGCAGCGCCTGCCCAGCCGCCGCCGGCGTACATGAGCCCGCTGCACTCTGCACCATCAGCTCTAGCCACAAGACGGCTGCCCTTACCATAGGCCACTGAGCGAGCGGACGGGCCACGGCAATGTTGTAGGCAAAACCGTGCTCAGACAGTTTGCCGTGCAAAAGCCTATGTGCCAAAGGCACCTGGCTTTCCAACTGCGGCGCAAGAATCGCATAACACCCCTGAGCGTCTTGCCGTAACTGATCATATGCCCACTGCACCGCCCATTGCCATTCTTTCTCTGGGCTAGGTGCACACACGCGCACCATGCTCGAAGCCGGTTCCAGGTGCTCGGTTAAGCGCCCGAGTCGGGTACCGGACGCCGCCCATGTGTCCAGCATATCGTGCAACCTGGGGCTGAGCTCATTGAATCCGGCCAGCACCACGGTATCGAAATCCAGCTGCAGTTGCCCGCGAGCCATTGCCTCGCTTACCCGTTCTAGCCCCAGCGTATCGTCCTCGGCATCGGCCTCGTCCAAACGACGTCGATAAGCTTCACGCCATGCAGCAAACCTTTCGTAATCAGGCGTACATGCCGAGTCGGGCACAGAAAGCATCCATGACGACATCAACTGATCGGCTTCACTTGCCAGCTTGGCCGCCTGGGGGATGTCAAGCAAGTAGTGCTCGGGTTCGGACTCGCGTATCACCTGTTGCCAGAGCAATCGAGCACCAAACGCATCTAAACGGTGTGCCGCGAGCAGGGCTCCGTCTACGAAAGCCAATTGCTCAGTCGCCTGCCTGACCCAGGCCTTGAAAGGCAAAATGTCTGGCACAGCCATCACCGGACGCTCGGCGCCCAAGGTGGATGACAAATGCGATAACAATCGACGCGCATGACGATTATTGACTGTCAGTACCAACACGCGCCCCAGGCGTGCGTCGGCTAGATCATCAAGAGAAATTTCTATCAGTGAGGCCTTCATGGCATGCAGTTTACTGTGCGGCGTCCAAGCTGCGTAGGCCCGGTACAATCCTTAGGCTATTAGGCGGCGCAAGCCCGGCATATCTCTGCAACCCATCATGAAAACCAGCGAAAACCTGCCTGACACTCTGGCTGACTTTCTGGATGCCGTTTGGCTCGAAGACGGTCTGGCCGCCAACACCCTCGCCGCTTACCGGCGTGATCTGACAGCTTTTGCGGAATGGTTGCAGCAACAACAAGGCACTAGCTTGCCCAAGGCTCAAGCCGCCGATATTCAAGAGTGGTTTGCCGCCAATCACGCCCAAACACGCGCCAGCACGGCAAACCGCCGACTAGCCGCATTGCGGCGCTATTATCTTTGGGCCTTGCGACACGGCCTGACTGCCGAAAATCCCTGCCTGGCGCTTAAAGCAGCAAAGCAATCCGCTCGATTCCCCAAGACGCTCTCCGAAGCCCAAGTGGATGCCCTGTTGCAAGCCCCGGACCCCAACACCGCCTTGGGCCAGCGCGACAAAGCCATGTTGGAAACCTTATACGCCACAGGCTTGCGCGTTTCCGAACTCGTGAGCCTGAATCTGCTCGACTTGAGCTTGAATGAAGGCATTTTGCGAGTGAATATGGGTAAAGGCGGCAAAGACCGATTAGTGCCCATAGGCCAAGAGGCGTCACACTGGCTAGAAACTTATTTGCGCGAAGCGCGCCCCGAATTGGTGGGTGCGCGTCGAAGCGATGCCTTATTCGTCACGGCACGCGCTCAGGCCATGACACGTCAGGCGTTCTGGCTACTGATAAAAAAGTATGCCCTGCGTGCCGCTATTACCGTACCGCTTTCGCCGCATGTATTACGGCATGCCTTTGCCACCCATCTTTTAAATCATGGGGCAGACCTGCGCGTGGTGCAGATGCTGTTGGGTCATTCTGATATTTCCACCACGCAAATCTACACACACGTTGCACGCGAGCGCCTGAAAACACTGCATGCCGCGCATCACCCCAGAGGGTAAAAACCAGCCCAGATACAAGTCAGCGAGCCAAGCGACGGCGCACCAATATCGCCTCGTATTCTTGCTGAACCAAAGCCTCGCCGTACTGAAGCTCAAGCCGTCTGACGATGAAATGGCCTTTTGCCACGCTTTGGTAATAACGGGTAAACAAAGTGTTGATGGCCGCGCCCGAGGCTGCACCGACCACTGGCACAATTTGAGCCGCCAGCTTCTCGGTAACCACCACGCCGAATCGCGCTGCGACGGCGTCTATCATGCGCGCCAACCAAATACCGGTCTGGAGCGAAGAGCCTGCCTGCGCCACTTGTTGCCCGGCTCGCTTGGCAGCCAAACCAGTCAACTCACGGGCGGTATGCTTAAGCACCTCGGACAAAGCCCCACGCGAAGCGTAGTAACCCGAATCAGCGGCGTCATCGTCGGCGGTTTTACCGCCCAAAGCGAAAACCTCGACACAAGTGGCCTGCACAGCCGGATCCGCAAGGGAAAAGCCCTCACTACGTGCGATATCGGCGATGGCCCGCATCATCAGCGTAGTGGTCACCGGCAGCTCGACGGCCAAAGAAGCAGTACCGAAAAAACCGCCTACCGCCCCCGAAGCCGCTGTAGCCAATGCATGCAGGCGCGGCGAAGACTGACGAGAGGGCTCATCCTTGAAACCCAGCAAGGCTGCTGATACGGCTTTAGTAAGGGCAATCTGAACCAAGCCTTGAACTTTATTGCGAGCCGCTTTGGGCAAACGCGCCATGCCCCACTCGATAGGCGTGCCCACCAGATTGGCCAACTGTATGGTCAACGAGGGGCTTTCGAGCAGCATCACAGCCCGAGCCAAGTCGTCCCGCTCTTGCTGGCCCAACGAGCCAGCGACTGCGCTGGGCGATGCAGAGAACGGGACGGGAATCGCCATGTCTTTATGAGGCGCCGTTTTACTTGCCCGGTGCTTGCCGCGGCGGAATATCCAGCCCCCGCTGCACGGCTGGCCGCGCAAGGAAGGCATCCAGCGCACGCTGCGCATTGGGGAAGCTCTTCATGCCCACCAGTTCGGCGGCCTCGTAGAAACCCACCATAGTGCGCACCCACGGGAATATGGCAATGTCAGCCACCGTGTAATCATCGCCCATGATCCACTGACGACCCTGCAGCCGGGTTTCAAGCACACCTAACAAACGGCGACTTTCGGCAACATAGCGCTCAAGGGGCCGCTTATCGGCGATCTCTTTACCAGCAAACTTATGAAAGAAGCCCAGTTGGCCGAACATGGGCCCTACCCCGCCCATCTGAAACATCAGCCATTGCAGGGTTTCAAATTTCTTTGCTTGCGCATCGGCGGCATCCCCATTTGCATCGGCAGCCATCAAGCGCCCTGTTTTTTCCGCCAAATACCACAAGATGGCACCCGACTCGAACAAGGGCAAAGGTTTGCCCCCCGGCCCTTGAGGGTCGATGATGGCGGGAATCTTGTTATTAGGGTTCAGCGAAAGAAACTCTGGCGTCAACTGATCGTTATTCTCGAAGCCCACGCGATGCGCCTCGTAGGGCAAGCCGAGCTCTTCAAGTGCAATTGAAACCTTGATGCCATTGGGGGTGGGCAGCGAGTACAACTGAATACGATCGGGATGCTGCGCCGGCCATTTCTGGGTGATGGGAAACTGCGATAAATCCATGCTCATTTCTCTTTCATCAAACGATTAGCATTGCTGGAGGCTTGGGACAAGGCCGTCATTGCGGGAAGATTGCCGTCAAGAGCGGTTCGCATGGTTTCGTGGAACATGGCACGAATCTTGGGATAGTTGCGCACTTTGAAAGCCTTGGTCGTAGCGGCATGCTGCTGGCTATAAATACCGGCCAACTGCCGCCATTGCCCAAGGTTCTTGTAGTAAGCCGCATCGGTAGCGTTGAAGGCCTGCTTGGTAAGCGGCAGAAAACCGGTATTTTGATACCACTTGGCAGCCTGTGCAGGGTCGGCCAGCCACGCCAGGAAACTAGCCGTTGCAGCCTCTTCGGTTTTACCGTGATTCGACGTTACCCACAAAGCGGAACCATCGATAAAAGGACTGCCAGGCTGGCGGGTGACCTCTGGATAATAAGGTAGGCCGGAAACCCCGAACGAGAGGTTGCGCTGATCGCTGAACCAGCCCAGATTGCTGGAGTCGGACAGCAAAACAGCGCATTCGCCCTTGGCAAAACGATTAGCGGCCTGATCTTCGGTGCCGGGCTTAATCAGCAGTTCGCTGCGCACCCAACTGATCATGAGCGCCAAATGGCGTACGTAAACCACGTCGAAGCTGAAAGACGGCGAGGAGCTTTTATTACCGGTGAAGAACTGATTGTTAACAGCCGCCAGGTTCTCCAGATTGAGTGAGGCCGGCTGATCATTTGCCGCAGGACAGTAACGAGTCGCCTTGTTGGCCAAGTCGACCAGTTGCCCCTGCAAGCCGGACCAGGAACGATCGGGCGATGCCGGGCTGATGCCGGCCTTCTTGAAAGCATCGGTGTTGTAGTACATGACAGGCACACGCAGCATGTACGGGAAAGCCAGCACGCGACCTTTGCTATCGCGCAGCAAACCGCTGTCGGGGGCCACGAACCAATCCGCTTGTTTCAGGGGATGCTTGGCAAGCAGTGTATACAAGGGCTGAATATAGGGTCGTCCGGCCAACTCTTCAGGCGAGCGATTGTCATCAAGCTGCACCAAATGGGGCACATCTTTGGCTTTGCCCTTGGCTTGCTGAGCCAGAGTGGCTTCGATTTCGTTGGCGGAGGCAAATCGTTGCAGGGTAACCTCGACATCGTCCTGCTTGCGGTTGTACTGTTTGACGATGTCTTCGAAAACCTTGGCGTTATGCGTATTGAGTGCATGCCAGACTTCGATGCGGGTAGCTGCCGATGCAGGATCCGCCAATGAAAACGCCGCGCACAAAGCGGCTACCATGCCGGCAGTCTGAAAATCGCGGGCACGAAGCATGAAACCGGATATCGTCATGAAAAACTAACCTAGAAAGGGAAAGTCAGGCTCCGGCCTTTTACCGGAGATAATGTCTGCCAGGGCCTTGCCAGACCCAACACCCATAGTCCAGCCCAATGTGCCGTGACCTGTGTTTAGATACAACTTGCCAACACGCGTACGACCAATAAGCGGTACGTTGGAGGGCGTGGTGGGACGTAGACCCGACCAATAATCTACATTATCAAAATCAAGTACATTTGGGAACAGCTCGCGCGCCAAACGCGTCATCTGGTTACAGCGTGCAGCATTCAGACCACGTGAGTAGCCACCGATTTCTGCCATGCCAGCCATGCGCAGGCGTTCCCCCAGCCGCGAGTACACCACTTTATTGGCGCTGTCGGTCAAGCTGACAAACGGCGCGCCTTCAGTGTCTAGCACTTTGAAAGTGGCTGAATAACCTTTTGCAGGGTAAACCGGGCAAGCCACCCCCAGGGGTTGAACCAAATGCGGTGTCCAGCTACCCATGGCGACCACATAGGCATCCGCAGTCAGACGCTCGAAGCGCCCATCAGGGCCTATGAGTTCTACTGCCTGCACCTGCCCAGCTTGGGAATCCAGACGGGTAATGTCACAGTTAAAGCGAAACTGCACACCGGCTTGCTGCGCCTTGGCAGCCAAGGCCGTGGTAAACAAGTAAACGTCACCAGACTCATCGCCTTGCGTGTAATCCCCCCCCACCAAGGCATCCTGCGCCTGGGCCAAAGCGGGCTCGATTTCAAGCATTTCGTCTACGTTGACGATACGGCGATCCAGTCCGTAATCACGCATCAGGCCTGCGGCCTCTTGCGAGGCCTCGAAGTCGCCTGCGCTACGGTAAAAATTAAGTATGCCACGCGCTTGATGCGCATACTCTATGTCCAGTTCGGCACGCATGGCCTTA
Source organism: Mesopusillimonas faecipullorum (assembly GCF_020539505.1). Classification (GTDB taxonomy): domain Bacteria; phylum Pseudomonadota; class Gammaproteobacteria; order Burkholderiales; family Burkholderiaceae_B; genus Mesopusillimonas; species Mesopusillimonas faecipullorum. The sequence goes on from NZ_JACDXW010000002.1 coordinate 526,607, forward strand.
AGGGTTTCGAGACTGTACTCGGACATGGCCACCATGGCCTGGATATTGGCCGGCAAACGCTGGGGCAGGCATTCGCGCAAAAAAGCTGCGCACCACATCCACTGGCGCACATCCAAACGGGGGCGAAAAGCCATGGGCGCGTCATTTCTGAGCAGCCACTTGAGCACTTTGAGCAAAGTATGGGGGTTGGCCCAAGGCTCTGAGTAAGAGACTGAGATTTGGCCGCCGTTGGCACGGCTGGTTTCCAGCGCGGGCCCGCCATGGCGCTCTAACACGACAACTTCGTGACCTGCTTGGCTCAGCCACCAGGCTGTGGAAGTGCCAATGATGCCACTGCCGAGTACCGCTACTTTCATCGGGACGCCTTAGAAAATGTGATTCCGCTTTGCATTTTACGTTTCAGGCACGACGCAAGACCAGCTGCTTGAATTTCAGCGCCAGCGCCTTGCCTTTGCGAGCACGTTTACCAAGGTAGGCCTGTAGCTCGGTTGCTGTCAAGACACGCTGGGTTTCACGGTTGCGGTAGACCCCTTCAAGCATTAAACCCGCCGGGCCGAATGTAACCCACTGATCAATCAGGTCTCCGTCGTCCAAACCCATGAGGGTGGTGCCGCGCCCACCAGCGGCCAGCACACGAACCTCGTCAAGGGCGATCACCAGTAGGCGTTCGCTCTTGGTGAACATCGCTACATGCGTGTCACCCTCTTGGACATACAGAGGACGCAACAGTTCAGCCTTGTCATCAAGATTGATGAACTGCTTGCCGGCGCGCTGACGAGTGTGCATGTCTTTTAAACGCGTAAGAAAACCCAGCCCCTGTGCAGTGCCAAGCAGTACGCGTTGGCTTTCATCGCCCACCAACACGTGTGCAACCCGGGTACCTGCCTCAAGGTCTATCATGGACGTTATAGGCTGACCATCGCCCCGAGCCGAAGGCAGCGAGGCCACAGGAACGCAGTAAGCACGCCCTGTTTCTGATAATGCCAGCAAGGTATCGGTGCTGCGGCAAGGCCGGGCGTCATAAAGACCGTCACCCGGCTTGAAAGAAAACTGGGCGGTATCGTGCCCATGCCCTTGACGTGCACGCAGCCACCCATTGCTCGACATGACGACGGTAACGGGTTCATCCACCACCTTGGTTTCCATCACCGCGCGCTCGGCCGTTTCGATCAATGTGCGCCTATCGTCCCCAAACTGTTTGGCATCGGCCTCGATCTCTTTGACAATAAGCTTGCGCAAGGCAACAGGGTCATCCAGCAGACCTTGCAAAGTACTCTGCTGGCCTCGCAGTTCGGCTAGTTCCTGCTCTATGCGTATGCTTTCCAGACGCGCCAATTGGCGCAGGCGCATTTCAAGAATGTCTTCCGCCTGGCGCTCTGTCAGCTTAAAGCGCTGCATCAGCGCCTCGCGGGGCTCCTCCGCCTCGCGAATGGTGGCGATGACCTCGTCCACATTCAGGTGCACGACCAAGCGGCCTTCCAGCACATGGATACGGTCTTGCACTTTATCCAGACGAAAGCGGCTGCGTCGCGTGACAGTGGCTGTGCGGAACTGCAGCCATTCGCTCAGAATGCTACGCAATGAACGCTGACCTGGCCTGCCATCGGTACCCAGGCACACAAGGTTGATCGAAGCGTTGCTTTCCAGGCTGGTTTGCGTCAGCAGCAAATTGATGAATTCGTCTCTTCCTACCCGACTGGTCTTGGGTTCAAACACCAGACGCACAGCATCATCTTTGCCAGACTCGTCGCGCACGGCATCCAACATACCCAACATCAAAGCCTTGGTGTTCTGCTGCTCGGTAGAGAGCCCCTTCTTGCCGGCCTTGACCTTGGGGTTGGTACGCTCTTCGATTTCTTCAAGAACACGTTGCGAGGAAGTGCCGGGCGGCAACTCGTCTACCACCATCTGCCACTGGCCACGCGCCATTTCTTCGAAGTGCCATCGTGCACGCACCTTGATAGAGCCACGCCCCGAAGCATAAATGGCGGCAATGTCTTCGGGCGAGGAAATAATCTGCCCACCGCCCGGGAAATCTGGCCCCGGCACCAAGTCTGCGATGGCCTGGTCAGTAAGATTGGGTTGTTTGAGCAAGGCTACGCAGGCCTTGGCCACTTCGCGCAAGTTATGGGGCGGCATTTCGGTGGCCATGCCCACGGCAATGCCCGATGCACCATTGAGCAGCACCATAGGCAAACGCGCAGGCAAAAGCTGGGGCTCTTCTTGGCTGCCGTCATAGTTGGGAACGAAGTCAACCGTACCCTCGTTGAGTTCGTCCAGCAGCAAGCGCGAAAACGGCGTCAGCCGGGCCTCGGTGTATCGCATGGCGGCGGCATTATCGCCGTCACGCGAGCCAAAGTTACCTTGCCCATCTATCAGTGGATAGCGCAGTGAAAAGGACTGCGCCATACGCACCATGGCGTCATAGGCCGCCTGATCGCCGTGAGGGTGATACTTACCCAGCACATCACCCACCACCCTGGCCGACTTTACCGGCTTGGCACCCGTCCCCAGGCCCATGGCATTCATGGCGTAAAGGATACGGCGCTGAACAGGCTTCTGGCCATCCGCCACTTCAGGCAATGCCCTGCCCCGCACCACCGAAACCGCATAATCCAGGTATGCCTGCTCGGCATACAGGCCCAGGCTCAGGGCCTCATCATCGCCCTGGCCGCCTTCCTCGAACAGACCTGTTTGCGTTCCATCCATGTTTTGCACTTCCTTCAAGTGTTCGTCGCTGCCCTAGCAGCTGCACCGTCGCGCAGCGCGTAAATGATTTTGTCCGAGGGCGTCGGATCAGACGTCGACTTCGGCCAGATTGCCTTTTTCTTCCAGCCAAACGCGGCGCTGCCCCGACTCGCCCTTGCCCATCAGCATGTCGAACATGCGCACCGTGGCGTCGCGACCGAGCTCACCCCAGGTCACTCTCATCAATCGGCGCGTATCGGGGTTCATGGTGGTTTCCCACAGTTGCTCGGCGCTCATTTCACCCAGGCCTTTGAAACGGCTGATGCGCCAAGCGCTATCGCGCACACCTTCTGTGCGCAACTTGTCTAAAGAAGCATCCAGTTCACCTTGATCCAGGCAGTACAACTTGCGCGCAGGCCGTTTACCCTGAGCCGGGACATCCACACGAAACAAGGGTGGGCGCGCAATATACACGTGGCCCGCCTCGACCAGCTTGGGAAAATGCCGGAAGAAAAGAGTCAGCAGCAAGACTTGTATATGAGAACCATCGACGTCGGCATCGGACAATATGCATATCCGACCGTAGCGCAGACCTGAAAGGTCAACCTCGTCCGTCAGCCCATGCGGATCAACGCCGATGGCAACGGCTATGTCGTGGATCTCGTTGTTGGCGAACAAGCGATCACGCTCGACCTCCCAGGCGTTAAGCACCTTGCCACGCAACGGCAGTACCGCTTGAAACGCCTTGTCACGCCCCATTTTGGCCGAGCCTCCGGCAGAGTCCCCCTCGACCAGGAAAACTTCCGTACGGGTGTTGTCGGAAGACTCGCAATCCGTGAGCTTGCCCGGCAACACCGCCACCCCCGAGCTTTTGCGTTTCTCTACTTTTTGCGCCGAACGCACACGCACCTGTGCCTGACGTATGGCGTACTCGGCCAGTTTACGACCGGTCTCGACATCGGCGTTCAACGCGAGCTCAAGCGCGTGTCGCACATAAGTACCCACCAAGCGCACTGCGTCGCGGCTGTTCAGGCGCTCTTTGGTTTGCCCCTGAAACTGAGGGTCCAGCACTTTGGCCGACAGCATGAAGCTTGCACGGGCAAAAACGTCTTCAGGCAATAACTTAACGCCCTTAGGCAAAAGACTATGCAATTCGCTGAAGGACTTTACCGCCTGAAACAAACCATCGCGCAAACCCGCTTCGTGCGTGCCACCTGCCGGTGTTCCTATGAGGTTGACATAGGATTCGCGCACGATACCGCCTTCAGGCGTCCAGGCCACGACCCAATGAGCCCCCTCCCCCAAAGCATAGTTTTCGTCGTCCTTACCTGCGTACTGACTACCCTCGAAAACCGGCACGATGAAATCGGTTTCACCCAAAGCTTCTTCTAGATAGCCACGCAAGCCATTGTCGTATTGCCAGACTTGCTCATCACCGTTTTTCTCGTTTCGTAGCGTGACTTTTACGCCATCCAGCAGCACCGCCTTGCTGCGCAGCACCCGCACAAGCTCGCTCAAGGGAATAGATGCATGATCAAAATAAACGGGATCCGGCCACACTCTGACCAGGGTGCCTGTTTTGCGCTTGGGCACTGACCCTTGCGCCGTCAAGGGTTCCAGCACGTGGCTATCGGCAAAGACCAGGCCATGCGCTTGCCCGTCACGCCAGACGGTGATTTCCAGCCGCTTGGACAAAGCATTGGTCACCGACACGCCTACGCCGTGCAAGCCCCCTGAGAACGCGTAAGCCCCGCCCGATTGCTTGTCGAACTTGCCGCCGGCGTGCAAACGGGAAAACACGATTTCAACCACCGGCACCTGCTCTTCGGGATGCAAGCCCACCGGTATCCCCCGGCCATCATCCTGCACCGACACGCTGCCATCTTTATGCAGGGTGACCTCTATATGCGAGCAATACCCCGCCAGCGCTTCGTCGGCAGCATTGTCTATGACCTCTTGGACGATGTGCAGCGGATTCTCGGTGCGCGTGTACATGCCCGGACGCTGACGTACGGGTTCCAGACCTTTAAGTACCTGGACGGAGGATTCGTCGTAACGAGCGGTAGCCAAATCAGCTCCTGACAGTGGATGAAAAACCAGTATTTTACGTCCCTCAAAAGATAAGAACTATATGTCATCTTTTTTTGGTTAAAGTATTGTTTAAAACTATTTTTATCGATAGAATCCCACAAAAACAAAACTATTGTTCACAAAATAGCCTTACACAGCCCTTTTATGCCCGCCATGGCATCTTCAGGAGACAACTATGTCGCCCAAGCGTTTTTCCCGTTTACTTAGACCTTGGTCGCTTCTGCGGCCCCGCTGCTGGCCAGCGCAGCCGATACCTACACCATAGGTGCCGTTTACCCGCTGACTGGGGGCCTTTCCTGGCTGGGCGAATACTATAAAAAAGCAGCGGAGCTTCAGGTCGACCTTCTTAATCAGCAAGGGGGCATCAATGGCCACCAATTGCGCCTTGTCGCCTACGACGACCAGTCCACGCCAGAAGGGGCTGCCAGAGCCGCTCAACGCGCCCTGAGCCGTGATGGCGCCATCGCATTGGTGGGCACCGCATCCGTTCCTATGTCAGGCGCTGTAGCCACTGTGGCCCGGGAAAACCAGGTACCGGCCGTTATCAGTTCGGGCTACCACGTTGACCCTGCCAAAGACCCTTTCGTGTTTAACTCCGCGCACCAAACCGGCTATGCGGTAGAAAGACCCTTTAAATATTTTGCAAACACAGGCAAGAAAAACATTGCCTTGCTGATGCCTGTGGGCCCGCTGGGCGATATCGGTATTACGGCAGCCGAAAGCGCAGCCGCAAAACATGGCCTGGAAATCGTAGCCAGCGAACGTTTCAACCCTCAGTCGCCCGACCTTACCGCTCAGCTAGCCTCGCTGCGCACCCGCAAGCCTGACGCTGTGTTCTCGTTCGTTACCGGTGAGTCTGCCGCCATGGTGGCCCGCAATATGCAGCAAATCCGTTTCGACGTGCCTTTGCTGGTTTCCCATGGCAACGCCACCCCGGGCTTTCTGAAAATGGTCGCCCCCTTGAATGCGGACATCATTGTGCCCTCAGGGCAGCTGGGTGCCCCGGATGCCATCCCCGCCTCCGCCCCCAACCATGCTCTTATCACCGAGTTCGAGAAAGCGCATCAAGCCCGATACAACGAAGCCGGCAATTACTTTTCCGGTATGGCGGCAGATAGCATCTTGCTGGTAGCAGAAGGCTTGCGCAAGTCGAAATCCACAGACGGCAAGGCTTTACGCGACGCGATAGAGTCCATTCAAGACATGCCTGGCTACGGCGGCGTGTATCGCATGTCCGCACAAGACCATCACGGCACCTCCGCCGACGATCTGATTCTGCTCAAGCCTTCGGCTCAAGGCTGGATCACCGTCGAATAAGTCTGCTCTGCCTTTCCGATGGCTCAGTTTCTGCAAGAACCTTCTCATGCCTGATATCACTGTATTGCTCCAGACCGCCTTCAGCGGTCTGACCCTCGGCGCCGTGTATGCCCTGATCGCTGTCAGCCTGGTCATGGTCTACAAAGTCTCGAAGATCGTCTGCTTTGCGCAAGGCGAATTCTTCGTCATAGGCGGCCTGACGCTTGCCACGTTCACCAATCAACTCGGCTGGCCTCTATGGCAAGCATTACCCGCTACGCTCGCCATTGCAGCGCTGTTAGGCATGGTGATAGAACGCGGCGTCATCCGCCCGGTACGCCACGAAGGGGTGGGCACCGTCATCGTCATGACGATCGCACTTTCTATCAGCTTGCAAGGTATTGCGCTGCCCATCTGGGGGCGCGAGGCTCATGTCGTGCCCCCTTTCACCGGGCTGCCGCCATTGGAAGTCCTGGGGGCTTTCCTCTCTGCGCAAGTCATCATCGTAATACTGATTGCTTTGGCGGTATTTGCTGCGCTTTGGTACTTTTTTGAGTACAGCTTGCTGGGCATTGCCATGCGCGCCGCTGCACAAGCGCCCATAGGCGCTCGCCTGGTAGGCATCAGCGTCAGCCGCCTCACCCGCTTCGGGTGGGCCAGTGGTGTGGCGCTGGGCGCCTTGGCCGGGGCCGTCATCGCGCCACTGCTGTTCGTCAGCTATAGCGCTGGCACCTTACCCATGGTCAAAGCCTTCATCGCCATGGCCGTGGGTGGTCTGAGCAGCACTGCGGGGGCGCTGGTCGGTGGTTTTGCCATTGGTCTGATGGAAGCCTATATCGTGGGCTTCGTCTCTTCGGAATTTGCCGACGCCATCGTCTTCTTGTTCCTTATCGGCTTTTTGCTGTGGCGCCCGAACGGCCTTTTCGGCACCGACGACAAAGGAGGCATGTAATGACTATGCGTCGTTTGGCTATCTACAGCTTCGTCTTCATCTTGCTGGCGCTTATGCCGCTGGCGTTCGGCCAACTATCGCATTTCGTTGCCGACGTGATGACTGGCATTGCTATTTTCGTCATTCTCGCCGTCAGCGCCGACTTGGTAGTCGGCTTAGCGGGTTTGATCACACTGGGTCATGGCGCTTTCTTCGCTATCGGCGCCTATAGCTCCGCCATCCTCACCACCCGTTATGGCCTGCCTCCTGTCCTTGCTTTAGGGGTTGGCCTGTTAGCCAGCACCGCGGTTTCCTGGGTCGTCGGTCGTGCCGTGCTGCACCTGAAAGGCTATTACCTTGCCATGGCCACCTTGGGGCTGACGGCAGTAATGGTCACCTTGCTCATGGGTGCGCGCTGATCCGCGCGTCATAGACGCTTATCTTGGCACCGAAACCCAGGAGCCCGCCCATGCTTGAAATCAGCAATCTACATTCGGGTTATGGCTCCATGACAATTCTGCATGGCGTGAGCTTGAACGTTGCCCCAGGCGAAGTCGTTTGCCTGCTAGGCGCCAACGGGGCAGGGAAAAGCACCCTATTACGAACCATTTCCGGTCTCTTGCCCATGAAAAGCGGCCGGATCCACTTCAACGGGCAAAGCCTGGAGAAGCATTCCACAGAGAAAATCGTCCGTATGGGCTTGGCCCATGTTCCCGAAGGACGCGAGATTTTCGGTGGACTAACGGTAGACCAGAACTTGCGGCTTGGCGCCTACAGTGGTCGCCTTAACTCAAGTCAAATACGACAAGCCCGCGAACAGGCCTTTGCCTACTTTCCAGTAGTTGAACGCAAACTGCAGTCCAAGGCATCCGCCCTTAGCGGCGGAGAACAGCAAATGGTCGCCATGGCGCGCGCCCTGATGAGCGGCCCCTCCATGCTGCTGCTGGACGAGCCCTCTCTGGGACTGGCCCCCAAGATGATTCAAACGGTCTTGGATGTTGTGGCCAGCCTCAAGCAATTGGGCGTTCCTATTCTATTGGTCGAGCAGAACGCCACTGCCGCCTTGGCGGTAGCCGATCGCGGTTACGTCATAGAACACGGGCGCGTCGTGGCTGATGCCAGCGCTGCCCAGTTGCTGGCCGACGACACCGTGCGGCGCAACTACCTCGGACTCTAGATCTGTCGTACAGGAGAACTTCATGCTGGATCTAACCATAGGCGCCTTGTTGCAGCGCGCCTGCCGCCTGTATCCGGGCAAGACCGCCGTTTGCTTCCAAGAACAAACTCAAAGCTTCGAGGCATTTGGCCAAGACGTTTGTCGCTATCGGCGCGCCATGCGCGACAAAGGCATACGCCCGGGCGACAGAGTCGCGGTGCTCTCACGCAACCATCCCGGCGTACTCAAAGCCATGTTTGCTTGCGCGCTGGATGGCATTGTCGTCGTGCCCATCAACTTCCGCTTGGCCGCACGCGAAATGGCTTTTGTCCTAAAGGACAGCGGCAGCGCTTTGCTTTGGGTGGATGAATTCTTCGTACCCATTGCCCAAGAAGCCGCCCATTTGGCTGAACTGGCACCACACCAGTTGGAAAGCCTGGATGCGCCGCTGGCATTAAACGCCCAAGCCGAAGACGGCTTGGATCACACCCCTCTGATAAAAAGTGACGACTTATTCGGCATTTTTTACACCAGCGGCACCACCGGCAACCCTAAAGGCGTCATGCTGACGCACGGCAATATGATGGCCGGCGTACTGAACCACACGATGGGATACGGCTTGGGGCCTGCAGACGTATGCCTGCACGTCATGCCGCTTTATCACACCATGGAAGCCTCCCTGGCTTTCTGCCAATTCTTCGTAGGCGGCAATAACGTCATTGTGCAAAATTTCGATGCTGCGGGGTTCTGGCCTATGGTCGACCGACATCGAATTACCCACGTTACCGCAGTGTTCACCATGCTGATAGGCATGCTGGAGAACCCACCCGCGGCCTCGGGCTCCAGCGGCACCTCGTTACACACTATCTCTTTGGGCGGTCAGGCCGTGCCGGCCGAAGTGCTAGCCAAAGCTGTCGAGCAACTGGGCGAAGATCGCCTGATACAGGTGTACGGCCTAACCGAAGCGGCCCCGCTATTGACCTATCTGCCCAGAGAAGATGTACGCGTCGCAGACACCCAGCGCCATAAATTGCAATCGGTAGGCAAAGACTTCTTCCTGACTGAAACCCGCATTGTTGACGATGAAGGCAAAGCCGTCCCTCAGGGCGAGCTTGGCGAGATCATCGCGCGGGGCCCGAACGTAATGCGAGGCTATTGGCAACGCCCCGACGAAACTGCCAATACCTTGCGTGATGGCTGGCTGCATACCGGCGATATCGGTCGCTACGACGAAGAGCGCTACCTTTATGTCATAGACCGCAAGAAAGACTTGATTATCAGCGGTGGCGAGAACATTTCGCCGCGCGAAGTCGAAGAAGTGATTTTTCGTCACCCGAAAATCAGGGAGTGCAGCGTTTTTGGAATCCCTGACGCTCAGTGGGGTGAGGCCGTAGGTGTCGCGCTCAGTACTTATGAGCCCATGACCGAAGATGAGCTCATCTCGTTCTGCTCAGCAGAGCTGGCACGCTACAAGCTGCCGCGCAGGGTGTGGTTTCTCGACGCGCTGCCGCGCGACCCTGTCGGAAAAATCCAAAAACGGGTCCTACGCAGCCAGCTGTCCGACTCTATGAAAAACACTTGATGGATGAATGATGAGCAAGACGTTTGAAATGATTGAAATCGGTGACAGCGCAAGCACATCTCGCACCGTGACAGAAACCGATATCGTGATGTACGCGGGCTTAACCGCTGATTTCAACCCCATGCACATGGATGAAGAATACGCACGCCAAACACCCTTCGGCGGCCGCATCGCCCATGGCACGATTACCCTGGGCTTAATTGCACCGGTTATCGGCATGCAACTGCCTGGTAAAGGCTGCGTGTTACTGGGCATCAGCGGCTCCTTCCACAAACCTGTAAAAATAGGCGACACCATACGCGCCAGCGCCCGGGTGGCAGAGAAGGATGAAAAGCGCAAATTCATTAAACTTGAACTTCTTTACACCAACCAGCATCGGGAAACCGTCGCCATGGGCGAAGCCCTGGTCAAACCCACCCCCAGAGTGCTGGAATGATGTTCCGTAAAACCGCTTAAAAGCCGAGCCTTACCCGCCGCCCCGCCATGCCCACGGAAACCCATGCTCCCCACTCCCAGCCTGACACCCAGCCCATGCTCGCGGCGCTTAGCCAAAGAGTAAAAGGGCTGCGCGCCAGGCGCGGGATTTCCCGTCGCACCCTGGCACGGCTTACCGGCATCTCCGACCGCTACCTCGCCCGCCTAGAAGGCGGCGAGGCCAATCCCTCCATGGATATTCTGGGTCGAATCGCCCATGCGCTCGATTTGCCCTTACATGAAATCGTCGCCGACCGGCCCGTCGTAGAAGTCAGTCACGAAGGGCTTTATGGTTTTCTGCGACAACTGGCGCCGGCCGAGCAAGCCGCAGTCTACGCCGTGATTCGGCAACACTTCGAGCGCAAAGACCGAAATTATCAAGGCGCTGTCTTGTTGGGCCTGCGCGGGGCCGGAAAAAGCACCCTCTGCCAACTATTGGCCGCTCAGTTGCGCGTGCGCTACGTGCGCCTGCGTGACGTCATCGAAGAACAAGCCGGCATGTCGCTGACTGAGGCTTTCTCATTAGGAGGCCAAAAAGCCTACAGGCGCTTCGAGCGACAGGCGATTCAGCATGTCATCGAAAACATGCCCGGCGTGCTGCTTGAAGTCGGTGGCAGTGTGGTTTCAGAAGCGGAAACCTTCAACTTGCTGCGTTCGGCGTTCTTTACCGTATGGGTCAAAGCTTCTACCGACGAGCATATGCGCCGTGTCAAGGCACAGGGTGACCTGCGCCCGATTCAGCTGACGTCGGAGGCCTATGAAGACTTGCGCCAAATTCTGGCAGAGCGCGAACCCTACTACAGCCTGTCAAATTACGTTATCGATACGACCGACCGCAGCCCACAAGAATGCGCCGACGAAATCGCCCCGATATGCCAACCCTATCTTAAGCATGCCGACTGTCCGGCATAATCACTGCAACAACGCGGCTATGCAGCCTCGCCTCTACAGTGGTATGCTTAGAAAAAATCCACGCCGCGCGGCAATGATTCGGCACCACAAACGATTAAACCACACGGTGTCACGGGGAGCCCGCCGCTGCGTCGCCGTATTTCCCTGTCTTTCATAGATACCAGTCACTACAATGAGCGAATTGATTCGAAACGTCAGCGATGCCACGTTCGAGGCAGAAGTCTTAAATGCCAACGAGCCCGTGCTCGTCGATTATTGGGCTGCTTGGTGCGGCCCCTGTAAAATGATTGCACCCTTGCTCGACGAAGCCTCCAAGCTCTACGAGGGGCGTGTTAAAATCGCTAAGCTCAACGTCGATGAGAACCCCGACACTGCCGCCAAATACGGTGTGCGCGGCATCCCGACCTTGATGCTCTTCAAGAACGGGCAGGCAGTTTCTACCAAGGTAGGCGCCCTTTCCAAATCCCAACTTAGCAGCTTCTTGGACGAATCCGTCTAAATCCGTTTCGCCTAAGGCTTTCCGTCGTACGCGTGGGCCCTCTCCGGGCCTACCACCCGCCCCAGCCGGACTCTCCCTCCTTTTTGCCTCCACATGCACCTCACCGAACTTAAAGCACTGCACGTTTCGCAGTTGCTCGAAATGGCGTCCAGCCTGGACATCGACAACGCCAGTCGTCTGCGCAAGCAGGAACTCATGTTCGCCATTATGAAAAAGCGCGCCAAGCAAGGCGAGCAGATCTTCGGCGACGGCGTTCTCGAAGTGCTGCCTGACGGCTTCGGTTTTCTGCGCTCCCCAGATACTTCCTATCTGGCCAGCACCGACGATATCTATATTTCGCCCTCGCAGATACGCCGTTTCAATTTGCATACTGGCGACTCCATCGAAGGAGAAGTCCGGGTACCTAAAGACGGCGAACGTTATTTCGCCTTGGTCAAAGTAGACAAAGTCAACGGGCTGCAGCCCGAGGCCATCAAGCATCGCATCATGTTCGAGAACTTGACGCCACTGCATCCCAACCGTCCCATGCGTCTCGAACGCGAGATCAAGAGCGAAGAGAACATCACCGGTCGCATACTGGACATCTTCGCTCCTATCGGACACGGCCAGCGTGCCCTTATCGTGGCCAGCCCAAAGTCTGGTAAAACGGTAATGATGCAGCATATGGCGCATGCCATTACCACCAACTATCCCGATGCCTTTCTTATTGTGCTGCTCGTAGACGAGCGCCCCGAAGAAGTTACCGAGATGCAACGTACGGTACGTGGCGAAGTGGTCGCTTCAACCTTTGACGAGCCCGCCACTCGACACGTGCAAGTTGCCGAAATGGTCATCGAGAAGGCCAAACGGCTGGTTGAGCTCAAGCGCGACGTCGTCATCCTGCTCGACTCCATTACCCGTTTGGCACGCGCCTACAACACGGTCGTACCCGCTTCGGGCAAGGTGCTCACCGGGGGTGTCGATGCCAACGCTCTGCAACGCCCCAAGCGCTTTTTCGGTGCCGCACGCAACCTCGAAGAAGGCGGTTCTCTTACCATTATCGGCACGGCACTTATCGAGACCGGCAGCCGCATGGACGAAGTCATCTACGAAGAGTTCAAGGGCACCGGCAACTCCGAGGTTCACCTCGAACGCCGCTTGGCAGAGAAACGCGTCTACCCGGCCATCAACCTGAACAAATCAGGCACCCGGCGCGAAGAACTCCTTATCAAGCCGGATTTGCTGCACAAGGTCTGGGTGCTACGCAAGTTCATCCACGACATGGACGAGATCGAGGCAATGGAATTCATTCTCGACAAAATCCGTGCTACCAAGACCAATGCCGAGTTCTTCGACATGATGAAAAAGTAAGCCCATACCTGCCAAGCCTCTCCATTGCGAGAGGCTTGCTGCGTTTGGCCACCAGCGTCGGCGCTACCGGCACATTTCCATTCCCTCTCAACCTTCGGACTTCATATCCGAAACCTCTAAAGAGCCACTTCGATGACACAACTCCAAACACTCGATCAGTTTCTTCTGCAAGTACAGGCCCGTGACCCGCACCAGCCGGAGTTCATGCAAGCCGTCGGGGAAGTGATGAGTAGTTTGTGGCCGTTCCTGAAAGAAAACCCACGCTACGCCCAAATGGGCCTGCTGCAGCGGCTGGTAGAACCCGAGCGCCTGGTTCAGTTTCGCGTGTCATGGGTAGACGACGCAGGTCAGGTCCAAGTGAACCGCGCCTTCCGTATTCAGCACAGCTCTGCCATTGGCCCTTTCAAAGGCGGCATGCGGTTTCACCCCTCGGTCAACCTGTCGATTTTGAAGTTCCTGGCATTCGAGCAAACCTTCAAAAATGCGCTGACCACGCTGCCTATGGGCGGCGGCAAAGGCGGCTCCGACTTCGACCCTAAAGGCAAGTCGGACGGCGAAGTCATGCGCTTTTGCCAAGCTCTGATGATAGAGCTGTTCCGCCACCTCGGGCCGGATACCGACGTTCCCGCAGGCGATATCGGCGTTGGCGCACGAGAAGTGGGTTTCATGGCCGGCATGATGAAAAAGTTGTCCAATTCCGCCGCCAGCGTATTCACTGGCAAAGGCATTTCCTTCGGCGGCAGCCTCATTCGCCCTGAAGCCACAGGGTACGGCACCGTGTACTTTGCAGAAGAAATGCTCAAACACGCCAAACTGTCTCTCGATGGCTTGAAAGTTTCGGTTTCGGGCTCCGGTAACGTCGCTCAGTACGCCATCGAAAAATGCATGCAGATGGGGGCTCAAGTCGTCACGGTTTCCGACTCTCATGGCTGCGTGATCGACCCAGAAGGTTTCACGCCCGAGAAGCTCGCTATCCTGATGGATATCAAGAACAACCGTCGTGAACGCGTTGAGACTTATGCCCGCGAACTCAATCTGCGCTTTGATGCAGGCAAGCGCCCCTGGCACGTGCCTGTTGATGTCGCGCTGCCTTGCGCCACGCAGAACGAGCTTGATCTGGACGACGCTAAAACGCTTATTGCCAACGGCGTACGATGCGTCGCCGAAGGCGCCAACATGCCGACGCAAATGGATGCGGCTGAAGCCTTCATACACGCCGGCGTGCTTTATGCACCGGGCAAGGCCAGCAACGCCGGCGGCGTGGCGGTTTCAGGCCTGGAAATGAGCCAGAATGCGCTGCGCTTGAGCTGGTCTCGCGACGAAGTCGATGCCCGTCTGCGCCACATCATGCGTGATATCCATGAAAATTGCGTGCGCTATGGCACTCGCCCAGAAGGCGTTAACTATCTGGACGGCGCCAACATCGCAGGCTTCGTCAAGGTAGCCGATGCCATGCTGCATCAAGGCGTCTACTAAGCAGTAGCGCCTATTCTGAAGCCGCCTTGTCGTCCGAGGCGGCTTCAGAAACCGACACCTCTTTCATCTGCGGGTCTTTCCAAGTGCCTTTGACTTCATAGTGCACCGTCATGGCCCGTGCCAATGGCTCCTTGAGCATCCACTGCGTCAAGAAAGCACCTATCCCCACTACCGGGTTGACTACCAAGCCTGCCGCCAAAGTGGCTCCACTGACATCCAGCTTGGGTACCACCATGGCCTGTAAATCCAGCGCTTCAGTATCCCACCGTGTCGATCCGGCCAGACTGATGGTGCCGGCAGCCCCTTCGACTCGATAGTCATTGGTTTGGATGACGCCATCATCCATATGCAGCGTGCCCGACCAATGGTCGAAGGGAAAGCCTTTGCTAAACATCGCTCCCGGACGCAAGTCGAGGCTGAACATGCGTTGCAAGGACTGCATGGAAAGGAGTTCGAGTAACTTCACACTTCGAGACTGAACAGCACTGAAACGACCATCGTGTAAATCCAACTGCACGGTACCGCTTAGGTCGTCGACCTTGAAACGCCAAGGAAGATTTCGCCACTTCAGTTGGATATCGAGCGTGCCCTGCCCCCCTTGCAGCACGTCGTTCATACCTATATGGTTTAGATAGGCGCCCGCGTCCTTGAGTTGCGCTGCGGCAGCTAGCGTAAGCCCGCGATCGGGTCCATCCAAACGCCACTCACCCTGGCCACTCAAACTGGCCGACGCACTTTCAAGCGTCAAAGAATCCAGACGCCATAAGCGGCCACGCGCAACATTGATGCCATCAAGCGTTAGCCGCCCTAAATGGCGCCCAACAACAACCAAATCATCAACCAACAGCTGCACGCCGGGCAGATCCAGCTCTCCGCTCAGACCCCACTCCTCATCTTGCTCCAGGGCATCTTCCGTCTTGTCCTCTGCCGCATCCAGGGACAAGCGGGTGAAATGCGCACGGACTTTGCCCGCATCGGCATCTCCAGCCTGACTCCAGTACAGCGTGCCGGCGGTCTCATGAGAGGAAACATCAACACGCCATTGGCCTTTGTCTTCTTGACGGGCCGTAAGCGTGGCATCGCTCATGCTCAAGCCCCACAAAGCCACCTGCTGCGCTTGTATGCGGGCACTTTTCAGCGCTGGCCATAGTGTCGGACGCCCCTTCCCGGACGCAGTGGGCTCTTCATCTTCGGCCTCGGTGAGCATACGCTCCCAGGCCGCCACATCAAGCGTGTCGCTTACCGCCTCTAGCACCATCCCTTGTTGAGGTAAATCGATATCACGCCCCACACCTATTGCCGCCGCGCGAAAGTAACTCTCTCTATGACGGGGATCACGCAGAAAGCGGGCTTTAATACGCCTGCCGCCATCGACCAGCAGACTCATGGCGGAACCTTGACCTTGCTGAGGCATCCAGCTGACCCCCATAGGCCAGCTTGCTGCTGCAGACTTACTCAGCGGATGTGGCAAGGCTAGCGTTAAGCCGACCAGATCACTAGAGGCCGTAATACCATAGCGTCCACCGGGCTTAAGTTCCAGGCGCATTTGATAGTTCAATTCGCCGGTGATTTGCTTCATGTCTTCAAGACCGAAAGCCCGCTTGGTGGCCGCTGCCGTCAGCCGCCCCACTGCTCCCAGGCCTTTTTGCCCTTTACCCAAGCCGCCTTTTAAAGTCACAGGCCCGCCTAGAAAACGTGCCTCCAGCCCCTTGGTGGTACCCCCCCACTCAGAGAACTCCAGCTCGCCTTTGACTTTCTCAAACACAGGTAAGCCATCGAACAACCATAACTTGGTGTCATTGAGTGTCAGCTGGCCACGCACACGCGTAGCGTCAGCATCCAACAGTGGGATACTCAGCTGTAAAGGCAGACGCCAAAGACCTTCAGCGCGGGTGGCGTCAAACAGATTATCCAACCAAGACCCCAAGGGGGTGGTGCGCATCAGGGCAAGATAGGCCGGCGCTGGTGCTTCGGTGTCACCCTGCAAATGCAAAGTTGTCTGATGTGACAGGTCGGGAATATGAGCCTGCACATTACTCAGCTTTATGGCTTTGCCTGGTTCGGGAAAAGCCTGGGCGTGCTGCGCCGTAATGCGTAGATCATTGCCGCGCATGGCAACGACGCCCGACACATCTTCCAGCCTGGGCCAGCCTTTTTCTTTACCCTCTGGCGGCACGTAATCAATGATGGCGTCCGAGAAACGGCCATCCAGGCGCCAAGCCCCCGCTGCCTGAGGGGCTTGCTCATCGCCAAAGGGAAACTCGTCCAGTTCGCCACGCACCAAAAAATCAGCTTGATGCACCTGCCCTGCCAACAAGGCGGTCCGCATCCACTCCCGCGCTTCCGCTTCAACGGTAAGCGGCAAATATCGCTGTATGGCTGCCATGCTGGCCCGCTCAAACCGTCCCTGAAGCTCTGCCCAACCAGCAGTTCCGGCGGCTCCTTCTTGCCAACGCCCCCATAAACTGACGTCCATATCGTCGTTGACCACATGCGCAGCCTTGATACGCAGAGCCAGGCTATCAGCGGGATCTCGGAGCAAATCAGCAGCCAGCGCTACCTCGCCAAACCTTAGCTTGCTTTCAAAGACCTCGGGCAGGGTCAGATCCAGCCCCTGAAAAGCTAGCGACAGGGAAAGTGGCGGTGTAGCAACGGCAGTCGTCAACGCATCCTTTTCCCGATAGAGTTGCATATAGGCTTGCCAGTCCCCCCGCACCACCGCTCTAGCGGAATCCAAGCCTATACGCACGCCTTCGGCTAAAGCCACATGTCCTTGCTCTATGTGCGCCTGCACGGCCATGTCTTTGGGCTCGCCTTGCTCGATATCCAGCCACCACTGAGCACTAAGCAGCCCCGACTCTATCTGCTGAGGAATGTCTACCCAGGTGCGCCAAGCCTGCGGCACCATGTCATCGAGCCTGATGTAAAGACGGGCATCCCACGCTTTGGGATCTTCGATATCAGCCTGCGTGCCCGATAAAGTGAAAGCCCCACTCATAGAGAAGTGCTCGCCAATGCCTGTGGGTGGTTGAGCTGACGCACCCAACCGATAGGTCTCGCCATCACGCAGCCACTCAAGCGTTACGTCTGCCAAACGTAGAGGCGTTCCGTCACGGGTGTCGTCAGACCAGATCAGACTGGCGTCGCGGAAGACCACATATTTTTGATGGCTTAGCCATTGCACCAGGGGATGCCGGAGATCAACGCCCTCGTCCTCTTGATCCGCGTCGTCTTCGGAGTCGCTGAAAAACGTAAGCGTGTGGTTCTGATCGCGGTGGACGGCGATTTCCAAGCCATCGAACTCCAGGTAGCGAAAACTCAACTCGCCTCGCCACAAGCCGCGCCAAGACAAGCTGCCCTTCACTTTAGGCAGCGCCAGCACACCCCCGCCATCGCCATCGCGCAGCTGCACCTCTTGCATGACAAACGACGGGCCGCTGCCGGACCAGCTCAGTTGCACATGCTTCACATCCAGCGCCACACCGAAACGCTGCGAGAACTGCTCGACGATATAGGGCCGCCAAACGTCTATTCTAGGCGCCGCCCAATAGCGCAAGCCCAGATAAGCCAACGCAGCCGCAAAATAGACCACGAGGCCGGTCCACAGCAGGAAACGCAAAAGTCGACGGAGTGTGGGCACGGATGGGCTGGCGGTGCGTTGATGATTGCAGTATCTTTGAAGACTTATACCTGAAAACCATGTAACCGTCTGCACTTCCTGACCATGTTTGACTGCCCCGCCTTCAGTGCCGCCTGCGAATGGTCTGGCGTGCTCCAAAGAAAAACCAATACAGACCCAGCCTTCGCACAATGGCTGATCGCCGCAGTCGAACACCCCGTCACCCCGGAGCGCATAGCACTCTGGCAAGAAGAGCTTCAGCAGTCCTGCGCCACACTGTCTGCCGACGCCGCCATTCGTCGTACGCTGCGCCGCCTGCGCCAACGCGTGTTTTACACCCTCATGGTGCGTGACATCGGCGGCATGGCGCCTTTCACAGAGGTAGTTCAAGCCACGACTTACCTGGCAGATCTTGCGGTAGGCCTGGCCTATCGGCACACCATGGAAGACTTATCGCAGACTTATGGCAAGCCCATAGATCCCGACACCGGCCTGCCCCAAGAAATGCTGGTGCTAGGCATGGGTAAGCTAGGCGGTAAAGAACTGAACGTTTCCTCAGACATCGATCTGATCATGCTCTATGGCAACGAAGGCGAGACCACCGGCAGACGGCGCATCAGCCATCATGAGTTCTATGGGCGCCTGACCCAACGCATGATGCCTTTGCTGTCCGAACCCGACGCAGACGGGCAGGTTTTCCGTACCGACCTTAGACTGCGCCCAGACGGCGACGGCGGCCCCCTGGCCTGGAGCCTTGAGGCTCTCGAACACTATCTCATTTCTCAAGGTCGCGAATGGGAACGTTACGCCTGGCTTAAGGCTCGCCATTTGCCGGGCCGGGCATTTGAAGACAGCCAGCCTGTTCAACAATGGGAAGACGTTGAGAATCTGCGTCGGCCATTTGTCTACCGTAAGTACTTCGACTTCGACGCCCTGGCGGCGCTGCGCGCCCTGCGTGAGCGCATACGCGAAGACTGGCAGCGCAAGGTGTTGACTCGCACCGGCATAGAAGCCACCCACAACGTCAAGCTGGGCGACGGCGGTATCCGGGAAATCGAGTTCATTGTTCAGCTCAATCAGCTTATCCGAGGCGGGCGGCAACCCTCTTTGCAACAACGCGGTTTACTCAAGGCATTGCATAAGCAAAAAGCGGCTGGCGTCTTGCCAGCCGAGGTAGCCGACGGCTTAGAGCAAGCCTATCTTTTCTTACGCCGCACTGAGCACATGTTGCAATATCGCGAAGACCAGCAAACACACCTGCTGCCTACGCAATCTGAGCAATGGGAGGCTCTGGCCCGCGCGATGGGGCTGTCGCGTCAAACCTTCGAAGACAGCTTAGCCCGCCATCGTCAATTCGTTCACCAGGTTTTTCGCAATGCTTTTCGTTTGGCCGGCATGGGGGAAGACGAAGAATCGGGTTCCCAGTCCCGCTCAACCGAAGCAGACCTTGGCTCAGACACGCCACTAGAGGAGCTGCTGCGCCAGCATCTGGGCGATCAGGCCGCCGCCATGTCAGAACGTATAAAGGTCATGTTAGACGGTCAACGTGTGCGCAAGCTTTCCAATAACAGCCGCGCTCGCCTGGATGCTCTACTTCCCGCCGCAGTCGAGGCTGCCGCCGCCACCGGCAACCCAGCACAAACCTTAAGCCGTCTGCTTGAGCTTATCGAGCGCATCGCGCAGCGCAGCGCTTACCTGGCCTTGCTGACCGAGTACCCTAACACCTTGGCCCGCATGGCCCGTTTAATGGATGCCAGTCCCTGGGCATCGCAGTACCTGACGCAATACCCTCTACTACTAGACAGCCTTATCGAATGGCGCTCGTTGATGGCACCTCTAGACCTCGCGGCTCAAGCCGAGCAACTACGCGCCGATCTCGAGGCCTGCGTCTTGCCTGACGGCTCACCCGACGTCGAGCAGCAAATGAACCTGATGCGTGACGTACAGCATCAAGTCAGTTTCCAGTTATTGGCCCAAGACCTTGATGGCAGCCTGAGTGTCGAGGCGCTGGCAGATCAGCTGTCGGCACTTGCCGACCTGTTTCTGGAAACCACGCTGGAGCGTGTTTGGCCCCCCATACGCGCCCGTCATCCCGAAGCCCCCGAAAAACCCAAGTTTGCCGTCATTGCCTACGGCAAGCTGGGCGGCAAGGAATTAGGTTACGCCTCCGATCTTGATTTGGTTTTTGTTTACGACGACCCCAATCCTGAAGCGCCCGACTACTACACCAAACTGGCCCGACGCGCGACCTCCTGGCTCACCACGCTTACCTCTTCCGGTCGCCTCTACGAGATAGACCTACGATTGCGGCCCGATGGTGATGCCGGCCTTTTGGCAGTGTCACTTGAAGGTTTCGAACAATATCAACGCACCCAAGCCTGGCCCTGGGAGCACCAAGCCCTGACCCGCGCTCGCTTTGTTGCCGGTGACGCCGCACTGGGCGAACGCTTTGAAACTTTACGCCGCGAAATCCTATTGTTGCCGCGTGATCTTTCTGCCTTGCGGGCCGAAGTCATCCAGATGCGGGCCAAGATCGCAGCAGGACACCCGAATCGCAGCAAGCTTTTCGACATCAAGCATGACCCGGGCGGCATGGTGGATGTCGAGTTCATCACCCAGTTTTTAGTGCTGGCTCATGCTGCCGCCCATCCCGTGCTGTTAGACAACCTGGGGAACATCGCTTTGTTAAGGCTGGCGGCTGGAGACGGTTTGATTCCCACAGATCTCGCAAAGCGCGTCTCCGATGTCTACCGTGTCTACCGCAAGGCTCAACATGCTTTACGTTTGCAGGGCGCAAGCATGGCTCGCGCCGAACCCAGCCAGTTCGAGCAAGAACGTGCGGCAGTCAGGCAGCTATGGGAGCACGTGCTGGGTTGAACCCTGGGGCCGTGGGGCGATAGTCGGCTAAAATGCAGGTATCAGGCACCTAATTCTTTATCATTATGTCCAGCCCCACCTTCAACCGCCCCATTCTTACCCTGCCCGACAACCGCAAGCGAGTGCTCATGCACTCCTGCTGTGCCCCCTGCTCAGGAGAAGTCATGGAGGCCATGACGGCATCGGGCATCGATTACGCCATCTATTTTTACAACCCAAACATCCACCCCGACCGCGAATACGAAATCCGCAAAGAAGAAAACATTCGTTTTGCCGAACTGCACAACATTCCTTTCATCGATGCCGATTACGACAAAGACAACTGGTTTGAACGGGTCAAGGGCCTGGAAGACGCTCCCGAACGCGGCGAACGCTGTACCGCCTGCTTTGACATGCGCTTTGAGCGCACGGCCTTATACGCCCACGAACATGGTTTTGACACGATCACCAGTTCGTTGGGCATTTCGCGCTGGAAGGATATGAACCAGATCAACGGCTGCGGTGAACGCGCTGCAGCGCGCTACCCCGATCTGGTTTACTGGACTTACAACTGGCGCAAGGGCGGCGGCTCTCAGCGCATGATAGAAATCAGCAAGCGTGAAAACTTTTATCAGCAAGAGTACTGCGGATGCATTTATTCACTGCGCGATACCAACCGCTGGCGCCGGGAAACCGGGCGTGAAGCTGTGGTTATTGGCGTCAAGTACTACGGCCAAGACGAAGCCAACTAGCACCCGTACACCTAGGTTGCCAGGCATTATGCTTAAGCTGCAACGGCAAAATACCTAAATCGGGCGATTCCCACTTCTGCGCGTTTGTCGCACCATATGCAGTCATCTGTCGTCTAAAAGAGGCTACTCGTGACTGCCAACCCAAAATTTGCGCCATTTAGCGAAATCAGCAATGGCAAAAGACTGTTCCTGAAAACCTCACTGCTGGGTGCAGCCGGAGCGGCCTTGTCCGCCTGCGGAGGCTCAGGCAGCGACGAAGACCCCAACTACTCCTCGGAAGACGAGCGCACCCCCGTTGAATACGTCGACGTGCCTGATACGCTTACCCCCCCTGTTAGCGAGTGGGATTTACACGTCAATCCCTTGCAGCGGGCTCTGGGCGTCACACAAGTGCGTGTCATCCAAGACGGCCTACCTCTTGCAGGCGTACCCATAGAAGGTACCGGCGCCGATGGGGCCCTGTGCTTTAGCGGGTTTACCGACAACGACGGCGCGTTTTCATGGGAAGGCGAACGCACCTTGGGCTTGCATATCAGCGCTCATGGGCCTTTAGGGCGCTTGTCCCATTACGCCGTCCAAGACCCTGCTCAGTCTCTGGCGCCACTTGTACTGAATGTCGCCACTACGCTGGCCGACCGCGTCCGCCAAATTAGGCAGTGGCTCCCCTCGCAAGCCGAAACCCGCGTACAGCGTTTCTTGTCGATACGCAGCAATGTGGATTTATCCATTACCTTCATCGACCATCACGAACTGGATCACGCGCAATTTGCCCAGGCGCGCAGCCAGTCGGGGCTAACGCAAGATGCCTTTATCGACAGCCTGGCCGAACTGGCCGCTGCTGACGACTATGACGCCCATATTGTCGATTTCGGCGACCCTACGCTGCCCGAGCCCGATACCCTGGGCATCTCTTCCACCGAGTTTTTAGAAGAGGTTTTACGTTATGCCAAGCTGGTCAACGACGCCAACTTTCTAGACAAAACCATAGTCACCTTCTTCGGTGCCCTGACACTGGATATCATTGGCCATTTCTTGCCCAAAGACGACCCTGTCATGCGCAAGCTGAACGAGATTTCAAAAAAAATCGACGACGTTCAGAAAGGCCTTGATGCCATCCTGAAGGAGCTTCAGGGTTTTATCGAAGAGTCCAAGCGTGCCGGCTTGGCCAAACTGGATATCAACCTGGCACAGCTGAATCTGGATATTCAGATGTATGGGGACGACCACGAAGCCATTCGCACCCGGCTATTGCAGATGCTCCGGGAGTTCAATCTGCATAATGATCTGGCGGTTACCGAGCAGGTGTTGGGTTTCTTCGGCGGCTTTGGCAGCGACTCTCACAATGCCGTGCCCACCTACCTTTATATGTTTAAGCGCTACAACTCGCTTCAACAAACTTTTGGTGAAGAAGGCATTGGCTTTCAGCTTGAGGCCCCCGAAGGCGCATTGACACGCAGAACCTTCTATTCGAAAGACAGCGAAGGCGTGTATTTGTCGGCACTGATTAATTTGCAGCTGTTGTATATCAAGTCTATGGCCTGGGTCATGACTTACGAGTCTGGCATGGCCTCTGCTTTGGCCGACCGCCCGGGCGAGCGAGACCATGAAGGGATGAGCTACCAAGACCGCGTTTCCAATCTAAAAGCCTACGCAAAGAAGATGCTGCTTTTCAATGCTTTTTTTGAAGACTTGAAAGCCTTTAAACAACTGCCTCACCCTTGCGTGTTCTTGCACACTCCCGACGATTCGGCCTGGTTTGCCGACCCCACAAAATATGAGCTGACCGGGGAAAAAATCGGTTTCTATGGCGGTTGGCACCCCTGGAATACTGTCTGGGAAAAAGGTGTCAGCTATAAAGAATGGACGAGCCGAGACAGCTATGGCAATCTGCGGCAAGCTCATTTGCAGTTGCCGCCCGAGATTATCAGCATGGCGGACAAAGATGGAAGCTGGGGCCCTCCCTCTGTGTTCATGGTCGAACAGGCCATCCTGGAACCCATGCGTAGAACCGGCAGGTTGATGCAGGACCTCATGCTCAGCGCTGGCGCCCCTGGTAACGGATTCTATGGCTTCAATGAAAAAGGCAAACCCAAGTTCTGCATCTGGCTCGACGACCTAAGCCCCGTAACAAGCCCTGGCAACTCCAATGCAAGCTACTTGCAATTTTTTTGCAAAGAACCTCGCGAAACCCCTTTGGGGGGCGAATATCGACGCTATTACGCCAAATTACACACGGGCGAGGTCAAACCGAAGATGATCACGTTTAGGATAACGAACCAAGAACTCAGCAAAACCTTCTGCATTATGGGAGCAGCCGCTTTCTCCCGATACATTGACGAATACAAGGAGAACCCAGCTGAGCGCGGTGTGTACTATCTTGGCAACTACGGCGAGGATAAGAATTTTTATTACCCTGCCCTCAAGGCTGTGCGCGATGTCAAAAGTTACTACCCTTGGCAGCGCTATGCCAATCTGTTCAACGCCACAGAAGGCTTTAACATTACCGCCCTGCAAAAGCGTTACGGCTTCAACTAAAACAAGAAAAAGCCCAGCAGCCAAATTTAGGCCGCTGGGCTTTTTTGCTGTTTAACGCTTGGCGTTATTGTTGAGTGCGGTCAAATACGAACTGCTCACCGTCCCAGTCAACCGGCACCACATCGTTGGGGCCAAACTTGCCCTCCAGTACCAACCTGGCCACTGGATTTTCGATGTTCTGCTGAATGGCACGCTTAAGCGGTCGCGCACCAAACACTGGGTCAAACCCTGCACGAGCCACTTCGGCTACGGCGGCATCCGATATCTCAAACTGCATTTCGCGCTCGGCCAAACGCTTGCCCAAACGCTGCAACTGAATGCGTGCAATAGACTCGATATGCTCGGCGTCCAGACCATGAAACACCACGACTTCGTCGATACGGTTAAGGAACTCAGGACGGAAAGCCTGTTTAACCTCGCCCCAAACGGCTTCCTTCACGGCTTCGTAAGGTTCGCTGGCCATGCTTTGAATCAGGTGCGAGCCCAGGTTGGAAGTCATGATGATGACCGTATTACGGAAATCAACCGTCCGACCTTGTCCGTCCGTCAGGCGCCCGTCATCCAGCACCTGCAACAGCACGTTAAAGACATCCGGGTGGGCCTTTTCGACTTCGTCCAGCAGCACAACACTATAAGGCTTGCGACGCACGGCCTCGGTAAGATAACCGCCTTCTTCGTAGCCCACGTAGCCGGGAGGCGCACCAATTAGACGAGCCACCGAGTGCTTTTCCATGAACTCGCTCATGTCGATACGAATGAGATGGTCTTCCGCGTCGAACAAGAACTCTGCCAAGGCTTTGGTCAACTCGGTTTTACCCACACCCGTAGGGCCCAGGAACAAGAAGGAACCATAAGGCTTGGAAGGATCGGATAAGCCCGCACGCGAACGGCGGATGGCATCGGCGACCAAGCGCACCGCTTCGTCTTGTCCCACCACGCGCTTATGCAGGAAGCCCTCCATGTGCAGCAGCTTTTCACGTTCGCCCTGCATCATCTTGGAAACCGGTATGCCTGTCGCACGCGAGACGACCTCGGCAATTTCTTCGGCCCCCACTTCGGTACGCAACAGACGCGGCTGATCCTGAGCCTCGGCCTTACCCGCTTCGGCAGCCTTCAAACGGCTCTCCAGCTCGGGCAGTTTGCCGTACTGCAATTCAGCCAGCTTGTCGAACTGCCCCTTGCGTTGCAGATCGGCCATTTCGGCTCTCAGGCGCTCGATTTCCTCTTTGATGGATTGCGAACCCTGCACAGCCGCCTTCTCGGCCTTCCAGACTTCTTCGTAGTCGTTGTATTCGCGCTGCAAGCGTTCGAGCTCGTCCTCGATGGCCTTCAGGCGCCGCAGCGAAGCATCGTCACTTTCTTTTTTGACGGCTTCGCGCTCGATCTTCAACTGAATGATGCGCCTGTCCAGCCTATCCATGACCTCGGGCTTGGAGTCGATTTCCATGCGTATACGGGCCGCTGCTTCGTCGATAAGGTCGATGGCCTTATCGGGCAGGAAGCGGTCGGTAATATAGCGATTGGACAGCTCTGCCGCCGCCACAATGGCGGGGTCGGTAATGGCAACGCCGTGGTGAAGCTCGTAGCGCTCTTGCAAACCCCGCAAGATGGCAATGGTGGATTCGACATCGGGCTCGCCCACCAGCACCTTCTGGAAACGGCGCTCAAGCGCGGCATCTTTTTCGATGTACTTGCGGTATTCGTCTAAAGTGGTGGCGCCTATGCAATGCAGCTCGCCGCGCGAAAGCGCCGGCTTAAGCATATTGCCCGCGTCCATGGCACCTTCGGCCTTGCCCGCACCCACCATGGTGTGGATTTCATCGATAAAGACTATGCTGCGCCCCGCATCTTGGGAAAGCTCTTTCAGAACAGCCTTCAGGCGCTCTTCGAATTCGCCACGGAACTTGGCGCCCGCCAACAAGGCCGCCAAGTCTAGCGACAACACCCGCTTACCCTTCAAGGTTTCAGGCACTTCATTGTTAACGATGCGCTGTGCCAAGCCTTCGACTATGGCGGTTTTACCCACGCCTGGCTCACCGATCAACACAGGGTTGTTTTTGGTGCGACGTTGAAGTATTTGAATGCTGCGGCGGATTTCGTCATCACGGCCGATAACCGGGTCAAGCTTGCCTTCGCGGGCACGCTGAGTCAGGTCGGTGGTGTACTTGGCCAAGGCTTCCCGGTTGGATTCGCTCTCTGAGTCGTTTACGGTGTCGCCACCACGCATGGCCTCGATGGCAGCCTCGAGCGGCTTGCGTTGCAGACCTGCGTCGCGCAAGATACGCCCTTCGGGGCCCTTATCATCGGCCAAAGCCAACAGGAAAAGCTCGCTGGCAATGTAGGTGTCACCCCGTTTAGAGGCTTCTTTGTCGGTCTGCACCAGCACCTGCTGCAACTCGCGGCTGGGCTGCAAATTGCTTTGCCCGCCCTGCACCTGAGGCAAAGCAGCAATAGCCGTATTGACGTCGGAGACGACGCGATTAACCGCGACGCCCGAACGCGCCAGCAAGCTGGCGGCGCCACTGTCGTTATCGGACAGCAAAGCAGCCAACACGTGTAGGGGTTCAATATAAGGATTGTCGTTTCTGGCAGCCAGACTTTGCGCATCGGCAAAAGCCTGCTGGAATTTGGTGGTAAGTTTGTCGAATCGCATAGATCGTCCAGCTAATATTTCAGATAGACCCTATCTGGGGCCTGAGGGCCTGATTTCAAGAAGTACTACCGCTCGCCACATGGATAAACTCAAACAACTGGAAAGCTTTGTCGCCGTAGCAACGCTGGGCAGCCTCTCGGCTGCTGCGCGTGCCGAAGGTGTCGCTCCCGCCATGGTGGCCAGACGCATCAACGCTCTGGAAGCTCGTCTGGGCATCAAGTTGCTGGTGCGCTCTACCCGGCGCTTATCGCTTACCGAAGAGGGTACCCTGCTGCTAGGGGAAACTCAACGCATACTACAAGATCTTAATGACACAGAAACACGTGTCGCCCAAGGCAGCCATCACCCCAACGGCCATCTACGTATCAGCGCCCCGGCCGGTTTTGGGCGCAAACACGTCGCCCCCCTGATACCCGCTTTTCTCGAACGCTATCCCGACGTTACGCTGTCGTTGGACTTAAGTGACAGACTGGTCGACTTGATTGAAGAGCGATACGACTGCGCCATACGTATCGGTGACCTCAGTGACTCGGACGTTATCGGTATACGTTTGGCCGATAACCGGCGTGTCATCGTAGCCGCCCCCGCCTACCTTGATCGGCATGGTACGCCGCGCACTCCAGACGACCTGGCCCAGCATAACTGCCTGTCTTTTGGTCATCAAAGTAATCAGTCGCGAGGCTGGCAATTGCTGATAAACGGGCAAGTACGAGCCCTACGGGTGAGTGGCAATATGTCGTGCAGCGACGGCTCGGCCCTGCACGAATGGACGCTAGGCGGATATGGCTTGTCATGGCGATCCCTTTGGGAGGTACGGGACGACTTGGCTGCCGGTCGCCTGATCAGCGTGCTCGACAGCTACGCGGCGCCCGCCAACGGTATCTTTGCCCTCTTGGCCGAACGTAAGCACCTCCCGCTACGCGTCAGGGTTTTCCTGGAGATGTTGCGCGAAGCCTTTGCCCCGATCAATGCTTGGGTCAGCAAAACCCAGCAGGGGCCAAACCCGCCAAAGCGGGTACAATGAAGGGGCCGCCCCGCCCTTGCCAGAGGGCCACGGCACTACAGGATCAGTATGCATAAAACTATTCAGCTCACGCCAGATGCCACGCGTTGCTCTACTTGTATGCTGAACAGCCTTTGTATCCCCGTAGGTATGCCTGCGGGCGATATCGAAACGCTGGACCAGATCGTCAAGGAAAGGCTACGCGTTAGTAAAGGAAGCTTCGTCTATCATCAAGATGACGAAGGCACAGCGCTGTACGGCATACGCTCGGGGTCGGTCAAGACCCAACTCGAAGATGCCAGCGGCCAAGTGCAGGTCACAGGCTTTCTGTTGCCTGGTGAAGTCGTTGGCATAGACGGCTACCTTGGCGCGCGCCACATGACCCACGCCATCGCCATGGAAGACACCGAACTCTGTGTGGTGCCTATCCAAGACGTCGAGCGCATCACTACCATGCTGCCCGCGCTCAGTAGACAATTGCGCCGACTGACCAGCCAAGAGATCCTGCGTTCGCAACAACTGATCATGTCTTTGGGCGTCATGCGATCCGAACAAAGGCTGGCTGCTTTTTTACTGAACCTTTCTCAGCGCCTGGGCGCACTGGGTTACTCGCCCCGCGAGTTCATCCTACGCATGAGCCGAGAAGAAATCGGCAACCATCTAGGCCTTACCCTGGAAACCGTCAGCCGGCTGTTTTCTCGTTTTGCGCGTGACAACCTTATTCGCATCCGCCAACGCGAAGTTCAGCTGCTGGATATGGAGATGCTGCACCAACTTACCGGCAGCGATTGCGAATAGCCGCCTTGACGAGTTGAGTGCCGGCTTATAAGCCCCAACCGCACAAGCACGCTTTACGATAAAGAGTCAGAGGGGGACTGTATGGGCGTGCGTGGGGCCATATATAAAGTCAGCGCACTAGATAATGCGGCCATTATCCAAAACAAGAAAAAACCCGCGGCATAAACCACATTGCGATCAAACTGCAAGGTGTTCAGCACCACGATATCCAAGGGGTCTACCAAGGCAAAGACTGCTGCACTGGTGGCCCCTGCCAGCAAAAATGACGGCCACAATATCCACATCAGATTCTGATACTTCACGGTTGCTTGTCTCCCGTTGAGTGCTTCTGGGGTTCTTCGTGTTTTTCAACTACTAAACCTCGTTTGACCCCACCTTCGGTAATGGCTTCATTACGAAAACCATTAACCGCCAGCACGATGGTAATGATGCAACCCACCATGGCTAAAGCAGGCCCAGCCATCAGGAACCACGGCCAGGGCTCTTTCCACCAAGGCTTGCTAAGCGGCTCATTTTCCATGTGTGGTTTTTCCGTGGTTGTAGCCATTACATTATTGAGGCACGTAAAACGAGGATTGCTCGGTCACGGCGGTGTTGCGTCCCGAAGCAGACTCCGCAATGAAAGTCAGATCCATATCGTAGAGCCCCGGCGACAAGCCGGCCATGGGTGTTCGCACCACGATAGGGACAAGCAGGTTCGCGGACCCCTCTACTTGGACAGTTTCACCCTGTTGATCCGCCACTATGATTTGCATGCCAGGCAAACCTTCCGCACCTATGCGTAGTTGTAACGGCGCTTCGTCTGTGTTGATGACCTGAAGGCGATAAACGTTCTCGATGAAACCACCCGCCACCTCACGCCCAAGTGCTCCTCGATCACGCATGACATCTACTCGCAAAGTGGTGCGTGTCAACATAGACACCAACAGCGCTATGGCAATACCAGCCAACAGAACGGTATAAATAATGATGCGGGGGCGCAACAGGCGTTTACGCACCTGCGCCTGGCTGAGTCTTTCTTTGATGGCGCGGCCAGAGGTGTAACGTATAAGGCCGGGCTCGTAGCCCATTTTATCCATGACCTGGTCGCAGGCATCGACACAAGCGCCGCAACCTATGCACATGTATTGCAAGCCCTCGCGTATATCGATGCCTGTGGGGCACACCTGCACACAAAGCGTACAGTCTACGCAGTCGCCCATACCCGCTTCTTTATGATCAATACGGCGAGAACGCCCGCCCCTGGGTTCTCCGCGCACATCGTCGTAGGTGACAACAAAGGTATCGTTATCCACCATGACACTTTGAAAACGAGCATAGGGGCACATGTACTTACAGACCGATTCACGCATGAATCCGGCATTACCCCAAGTCGCGAAGGCGTAAAACAGCATCCAGAACCACTGCCACGGCCCCAAAGACAAGCTGATCAGATCTGCGCCCAGCGCCCGTATAGGTGCGAAGTAGCCGATGAACGTAAAACCTGTCCAGAGGGCCAGCACTACCCACACAAAATGCTTGGCTGCTTTCAGACGAATCTTGCGGGCATTCCAGGGCTGCTCGTCTAGACGAATGCGAGCGCCACGATCGCCTTCAATGTGACGCTCTACCCACATGAAAATTTCGGTGTAAACCGTTTGCGGACAGGCATATCCGCAAAACAGCCTGCCGGCTACCGCAGTGAACAAAAACAGTGCCAGCGCGGACAGCACCAGCAACACCGCCAAGTAGATAACGTCTTGGGGCCAGAGAACAGCACCAAATAGATAGAATTTACGCGCCCCTAGGTCGAACAGTACGGCTTGCCTGCCGTTCCATTGCAACCAAGGCAAGCCGTAGAACACGATTTGGGTGATAAATACCATGGCGATCCGCCACCGGGCATAAATGCCCGAGACGGAACGCGGGTAAATCTTGCTACGCACGTCAGCCAGGGCTTGTTCAACCTGGTTCCCGTCCTCCCTTGGTCTGGAAACAGCTTGTGGCTGCCAGCTGGGGGGAGTACTGGATGTATCGCTGTTACGCGCAACGTGTTCTTCGTTCATGAGCAGGAAACTACTTGTTGGCGCTTACCGTTGCGCCAGAAGAATTGGACAGCCCCCAGACCCAGGCCGTCAGGATACGGATTTGCTCTGGCGACAACAAATGGCCCTGGGCAGGCATCTCGTTATGCCGGCCATTGAGAATGATATCGACGATGGTGGCTTCGGAACTGCCATACAGCCAAGTACCGTCGGTAAGGTTGGGTGCACCCAAGGCCGTATTGCCTTTAGCTTCTGCGCCATGGCAAGCCACACAATAACTGTCATAGCCGCGCTTGCCAGGCACTAAACGCAGCGGGTCGGCTGCCAAACCCGACAACGAACGCACGTACTGTGCAATATCAGATGCCTCGGCGGGCTTGATCACCGCCCCCCAGGGCGGCATGATACCCACACGCCCATTGGTAATGGTCTGCATGATCTGCTCGGGCTCACCGCCGTGCAACCAATCCCCATCTGCCAAGTTAGGAAAACTTGGGGCACCGCGCGCGTCGGAGCCATGACATTGGGCGCAGTTGTTCAGAAAGAGCCGCTGGCCAATTTGGCGGGCTTCCGGGTCTGCCGCCACCTGAGCAATATCCATGCTGGCAAACCGGGCATACAAAGGCGCGACACGAGCCGCTTGCTCGGCTTGTGCCTCGCGTACGGCTTCGGCGCTGGAGTAATTCAACAAACCTTTGAATTCGCCCAAGCCGGGATACAGAATCAGATAGCCAAAACCAAAGATGCACAGGCCTAAATAGAAGACTGTCCACCACCTAGGCACCGGATTGTTCAGTTCGGTAAGGTTGCCGTCCCAAACATGACCCATCTCTTCGCCCTTAGGCAGGTTTTTACCCAGCCAGGCGCGTTGGGTAAACAGCAGCCATATACAGTAGATGATACCGGCTATGGATACCGCCGCGATGTAGTAACCCCAGGAACTACTGACGAAATCACTCATTGCGATCCCCTTCTTGCTTCTTTTCTTCCGCCTCGACTTCCTGCTCGGTTTCGGCAACCGACTCATCGGGTTGCGCGAAAGGTAGCAGTGAGGCTTCTTCGTTGTCTTTGGCCCTGAACTTGGAGAATGCCCACCACACAATGCCGATGAAGGTAAGCAGCGCTATGAGCGTGATAATGCCGTTCAATACACCCATTACGGTTCTCCTGCCACGGCTTTGGCTGCTGCCGCACGCCCCGCCACACCCAGGCTTTGCAGATAAGCAACGATGGCGTCTTCTTCGGTTTTGCCCTTCAGCTTGGACGGCGCTTCAGCTATTTGCTCGTCGGTATAAGGCACCCCTAGCGTGCGCAATACCTTCATTCGGGTCTGAACGTTGACGTTCTCGACAGAGTTTTTTTGCAACCAGGGATAGGCCGGCATATTGGACTCGGGGACCAGCGCGCGTGGATCTCGCAGGTGCACCCGGTGCCAATCGTCGGAATAACGCCCGCCAACCCGAGCCAAGTCTGGGCCGGTACGCTTTGAGCCCCACAGGAAAGGATGGTCGTAGACGAACTCGCCTGCTAAAGAATACGGACCATAGCGCTGCACTTCGGACTGCAGCATGCGGATCTGCTGAGAGTGGCAGCCCACACACCCTTCACGTATGTAGACGTCACGCCCTATGAGTTCGAGAGACTCGTAGGGGGTAACGCCCTCGGTGGGCTGTGTGGTGGAATGCTGGTAAAACAGCGGCACGATCTGAACCAGACCCGCTACCGAGATCACCAAAATACTGAATATGATCAACAGCCCGACATTGGTTTCCAAGGTCTCGTGGCTGAAAAGCTTTTTGTTTTTGCTTGCCATGATGATTTCTCCCTTAAACCGCTGCTTCACGCGCTGCAGGAGCAGCGTCGCCCACCCACTTCGATTCGGTGGCATCGGGGTTGTAGGGATAAACCATGGGATTCGGGCGAGGTTGACCCTGAGCCGTACGGAAAGTGTTCCAGGCCATCACGCACATGCCGGCAAGGAACAAGGCACCGCCTGCCAAACGTATGGCATAGAACGGATAGGTAGCCTTCACGCCCTCGACGAAGCTGTAGGTGAGCATGCCATCTTCGCCAGTAGCGCGCCACATCATGCCTTGCATGACGCCGGCAATCCACATGGAAGCGATATACAACACCACGCCTACGGTGGCCAGCCAGAAGTGCAGCTCTACCTGGCGCGGATTAGCCATGGTGGTGCGGCCATAAAGGCGCGGCAGCATATAGTAGAAAGACCCGAAAATGGTCATGGCCACCCAGCCCAGCGCCCCTACGTGGACGTGGCCGATAGTCCAGTCGGTGTAATGCGACAAGGCATTGACTGTGCGGATGGACATCATGGAGCCTTCAAACGTGGCCATACCGTAGAACGACAGACCCGTTACCAGGAACTTCAGGATGGCATCGGTGCGCAGCTTATGCCAGGCACCAGACAAAGTCATGATGCCGTTGATCATGCCCCCCCAGGAGGGTGCCAGCAGAATCAAAGAGAACACCATGCCCAGTGCTTGGGTCCAGTCGGGGAGCGACGTGTAATGCAGGTGGTGAGGACCGGCCCACATATAGGTAAATGCCAAGGCCCAGAAGTGAACAATGGATAAACGGTAAGAGTAAATGGGGCGCTCGGCCTGCTTGGGCACGAAGTAATACATCATGGCCAAGAAGCTGGTGGTCAGGAAAAAACCCACTGCGTTATGGCCGTACCACCACTGCACCATGGCGTCTTGGACACCGGCGTAGATGGAGTAAGACTTCCATGCGGACACTGGCAGTTCTAGGTTATTGAATATATGCAGAACGGCGATGGTGACGATGAAGGAGCCATAGAACCAGTTGGCCACGTAAATATGTTTGACGCGGCGTATGGCGATGGTGCCAAAAAACACGATGGCGTAAGACACCCACACCAAGGTGATGAGGATATCAATGGGCCATTCGAGTTCGGCGTATTCTTTGGAGCTGGTATAACCCATGGCCAGGGTGATAACCCCTGCCACCAGCACCAGCTGCCAGCCCCAGAAGGTGAATTCGGCCAGTTTTGTACAAAACAAGCGCACCTGACAGGTTCGTTGCACGACGTAATACGACGTGGCGAACAAGGCCGTACCGCCGAAGCCGAAGATAACGCCATTGGTATGTATAGGGCGCAGTCGGCCATAACTAAGCCATGGCGTGTTGAAATTGAGGTCGGGCCAGATCAGTTGGGCAGCGATTAACACCCCCACGACCATGCCGACAACCCCCCAAAAGACTGTCATGATGGCAAACTTTCTGACGACGTCGTAATTGAACGACTCGGCAGAAAGCGCCGGATTCCCCGTAGCGGCCATGCAACTCCCCTAACATTAAAACAATTGGCACCTTAGATCATGGCATATTGCGCGCCGCAGCGCGTTGATCTACATCAAGTTGCATGTTCAGGCGGCATGAATGCACGCCAGGGGGCAAGCAGCCTGGGAAGATCGGGGCACCCTTAATGCTGCGGCACGGCATTCTGTCTACCCGCTCTCGGGCCACCTTAGATGTTTTCGTTCACTTTTTAGAATCAGATTCTTGTTTGCGCTGCAACAAATCGGGGGCGCCTGAGGCGTCAACAGGTTCTTGCGGCGCTACCGTAGAGTCGTCATCCAGCAAGATGGATCGCGCCGCCTCATCACTGTTCTCGAACTGTCCCGAAGACACCGCCCACCAAAATGCCACGCCAATGGCCAGCACGAAGAGCAGCGACAACGGCAACAGCAGGTAGAGTGTTTCCATTTGAGTGCCTGCGAGAAAAGGCCTAAGCCCAAGATTCAGATAGCCGGGTCGGCATGAGGACTCTGGGAAGAGCCTGCGCACGAAACCGCAGCATGACGCCGGAACAACAACCAAGCGTTCAGCGCGACGGTCAGGGAAGAAATAAGCATGGTGACTGCCGCCAACCAGGGTTGAACCCAACCTACCGCCGCCAAAGGCATCATCAGCAGGTGCCATATAACAGCACCGTACAAATTCTGGCGCGCCACCTTGGCGGTGCCTTGCACCAAACTGCTCACTTCGGCCTCGGAGAGGTCAGGCTTTATCGCCAAGCAAGCTTGAGCGGCGGCAATCGACGTAGGGACGGCCATGGCCAGCGCACAAGGGCAGCTTATGACCAGCATGGCGACCATGACGGAAACGGCACGCGTAGGCTCGGTAAGCGCCCAATAAGCGCCCACGATAAGCGCCAAGGCTATCTGGGACATCGTGAACCAAAGCGCGATGCGATCCGCACGCTGCGACAAGGTGTCGCGAAAGCGGCTTAACAAATCGTTTGTCAGGGTTCCGCTGGCCTGACGGGCGCACAACTCAAGATAGCGAGCCGTAAGCAGAAAAGCCACGAACATGGAAACGGACTCGAAATAAACCTCGCCCTGTTCGGCCCAAGTGGCATACACACTAGGAATAAACGCGGCAGCAATACCTAGCGCGACAGGCACATCCATGCCTATACGTGCTTGGCTCAGCCGCGCCACCGCATTCTTCCAGACCGGCGCAGCGCAATACCAAACCACAGGTATGGTTAACACCAGACTCAGCCAGTTCATGAAAATGATGGCTTCGTCCAGGAACCCGCGATCGGCGCCTGTCATGGGGGCACCCTGCAAATAAGCGGGGAAAGCCAGCATCATGACTTGCATCATGATGAGCCAAGCCAAACCTAGACGCGCCAGCATTCGGCGACGTAAAGCCCGGGGCTCAGCCCCCAAACTGGCGGGAATAGCAAAAATGGAAAATGCGCGCATGTTGAGAACTATAGCCCCATTGCCTTTTGGTGGCCTTGATCCCGGTCAAGTGCCAAGCAACTAACAAGCGCCCCACTCCATGCAAAACACCGGCTGTTAGGCCGGTGTTTTGCGTCAAGCAAGCCTAAATTTAGGCGTGGTGGAACTGCTCTTCTTCGGTAGAGCCGGTCAGTGCCGTTGTAGAAGATTGCCCCCCTTCGATCGTCTGGGTCACCGCGTCGAAGTAGCCTGTGCCCACTTCGCGCTGGTGCTTGACGGCGGTGAAGCCCCGTTCAGCGGCGGCGAACTCCCGTTGCTGCAACTCGACGAATGCCGACATCTGGTTGCGCGCATAGCCGTAAGCCAGATCGAACATCCCGTAATTCAGCGCATGGAAGCCTGCCAAGGTGATGAACTGGAACTTGTAGCCCATGGCACCCAGCTCACGCTGGAACTTGGCAATGGTGGCGTCATCCAGATTTTTCTTCCAGTTGAACGAGGGCGAGCAGTTGTAAGCCAGCAGCTTGCCGGGGAACTGCTTGTGGATGGCCTCGGCAAACTGGCGCGCATAAGCGAGGTCGGGCGTCGAGGTTTCGCACCACAACAGGTCGGCATATGGCGCATAAGCCAGGCCGCGGGAGATGCCTTGCTCGATGCCGGCGCGGGTGCGGAAGAAGCCTTCAGCCGTGCGTTCACCGGTGATGAAGGGACGGTCGTTTTCATCAATATCGCTGGTGATAAGATCGGCCGCATCGGCGTCGGTACGGGCCAGCAACAGCGTGGGCACATCCAACACGTCGGCTGCCAGACGCGCCGCCACCAACTTGCTCACGGCCTCACGGGTGGGCACCAAGACTTTGCCGCCCATGTGACCGCATTTTTTCACTGAAGCCAACTGATCCTCGAAGTGCACGCCGGAGGCACCCGCCTCTATCATGCCTTTCATCAATTCGAAAGCGTTAAGCACACCGCCGAAGCCGGCTTCGGCATCCGCCACGATGGGCGCGAAATAATCGATATAGCCAGGATCACCAGGGTTAAGGCCTTCCATCCACTGAATCTGGTCGCAACGAGTCAGTGCATTGTTGATGCGGCGCACAACTTGCGGCACAGAGTTGGCGGGATACAGGGATTGATCGGGGTACATCTCGCCCGCGCCGTTTGCATCACCGGCGACTTGCCAACCCGAGAGGTAGATGGCCTTAAGCCCGGCCTTCACCTGCTGCATGGCTTGATTGCCGCTCATGGCGCCCAGCGAATTGACGAAGTCTTCGCTGTTCAGCAGCTTCCAGAGCTTCTCGGAACCCCGGCGCGCCAGCGTGTGCTCGACCACCAGCGAGCCGCGCAAACGCACGACCTCGTCGGCCCCATAGCCGCGCTTGATGCCTTGCCAGCGGGGGTCTTCGGCCCAGCGTTTCTCGATTGCGCGGATTTCGTTTTCGCGTGTGGACATGATGTTCTCCTGAGGATAACCAAATGAGTGATTGGGAAACCTGTGGGAGGACGTGAACATTGACGACTTGTTTACGCCTCACCTGATGGAGAAAATTCTACGCGGATGCTGCACCGCAAAACACACTTATATCTTATATAAGACTATAAATATTAGTGTTAATAAACAACAACTTACAGTTTTCATTTTGCAATGCGAAATAACATTTTTCGCTATGAAAAATCAAAAAATGCGCGAGTCCCGATGTTTTTCATACTGCGCAATCATGATTTCATCATGCGAAAATTTTAGGCGGTTGCTTTACGTGCTTCGCTCGCCAACACGAACCGCGCCACCAGCCAGGCCAGCCATGCCGCCACGATGAAAGTAATCGCCGCGCCGTACCACGGCCCCGAACGCATGCCGGCGTCCAGCATCAGGCCGAACACTACCGGCCCCACAGCCGCGCCGACGTCCATGCCGGAATACACCAGCCCGTATACTGTGCCCGTAGCGCCTTTGGGGGTGGCGCGGCGAATCAACATATCGCGTGAGGGCGTAGACACACCGGCACAAAATCCGCCTAGCATCACAAAGGCGATGGCCATCCAGGGCGCCAGAATGCCCGAAGCCAAAAAGGCCAGCAGCAAACCCGCCAACACTAAAGACAAGGCCACCACGCGTTCACTTGCTACTGTCGTCCCTACCAAAAACCCACCGGCAATCATGCCAAGCGCCGAAGCCGCCATGTACACGGAAAGCGCCGTACCCGCGAGGACTTTCTCTATGCCATACACCCCCGAAAGCATGGGAATGGTGTAGTTTTGCACTGCGGACAAAGAGATGGAAGCAAAAGCAAAAAAGAAAAATGCCCCCCACAAGGCGGGCTGGACAGCCAAGGTTGCCAGGGTTTGGCCTATGGATTGGTGCGCAAGACTACTGGGGTCTATCGCCTCTTCTGCGGCTGCCTTGCGCCTATCTTGCAGTTCGTTCTCCAGCAGGTGGCGACCGAACCAAACCACAATCAATACCGCCGCCACCAAGCCACTGGCGGCAAAGGCCGCTATGCGCCAGTCGGCCCAGTGAATAATCGTGGTCATGAAAATAGGCGTCAAGGCCCAGCCCAAGTTGCCGGTAAAACCATGGGTACTGAAAGCATGCCCTAGGCGTCTGGGGCTGACGCGATGATTCAGAATGGCAAAGTCGGCGGGGTGAAATACGGCGTTGCCCACCCCCCCGATGACGGCGGCCAGCATCAGCATGGGATAGCCCTGTGCCAAGCCTATCAGCGCCCCCATGACGACAAAACTGGCCAAGCCAAAAAGCAGGACAGGCGCGCCGCCCATTCTGTCTACGATAAACCCCGAAGCTGCCTGCCCCACACCAGAGGCGATAAAGAAGACGGAAACCAGAAACCCTAGCTGCACGTAGTCGTAGCCGAAAGCGGCTGAGAGCGACAAAAACAGGGTGGGAAAGACCAGTTGGAAGAAATGAGAGCAAGAGTGCGCGACACCCACGAGACTGATAACTTTCCAGTCCCTTTTCATGATGGCCGGGGTATCGGGAAGAGCGTCTGCGGTGGTCGTCGTCATCTTAAAAAATCAATGCAGGTAAATACAGACAGCTTGCGCCCCTTTTGGAGCGCAGCGCGGTCAAATATGCGAGCAGCGCCTAGTTGATGCCGCCGCGTTCTCGTATGGCCGGCCACGCGCGTTTCAGGTAATACGCCATAGACCAGATCGTGAGGATGGCCGCCACAATAATCAGTACCAAGCCCACCCATTGGGTAGAAATGCCGAACAAGTCTTGCCAGTACAACAAACAAGGAATAGCGATCATCTGGGCAGCAGTCTTGAATTTGCCCAGCCAATGCACTGCCACGCTGCGCCCGGCACCTATATTGGCCATCCATTCGCGCAAGGCCGAAATGGTGATCTCGCGGCCGATGATGACCAGCGCGATCAGGACATCCACGCGGTTCAAGTCGAGCAGCACCAGCAGCGCGGTGCAGACCATGAGTTTGTCGGCCACTGGATCGAGAAAAGCCCCGAAGCTGGAAGTCTGGTTCCATCGGCGTGCCAGCCAGCCGTCGAACCAGTCGGTCAGCGCGGCCAGAATAAAGGCCAGCGCGGCGATGGTGTCCCGAGTGGTGGTAGGCAGCCATTCGTACGGCAGATAAAACAGCGCGACGAAAAAGGGTATGACCGCGATGCGCAGCCAAGTCAGGACGATGGGAACATTCAGAGGCATAGCGACTATCCTAACACCGAAGCGCATTGTATATGCGTTCGGCCAGTTCGCGCGAAATACCCTCGACCGACGCCAGTTCTTCCTCGCTGGCCGAGGCCACACCCGAGAAGCCGCCAAAACGCGCCAATAGCTTTTGACGCCGGCGCGCGCCTACTCCTTCGATCTCTTCAAGCCGCGACACTGTGCGCGCTTTGCCTCGCTTGGCACGCATGCCGGTAATGGCAAAGCGATGAGCTTCGTCGCGTATTTGCGCGACCAGCAGCAAGGCCGCTGACTCTTGCCCCAGTGCTACCGGATGTCGTCCATCAGCAAACACCAAGGTCTCCAACCCGACCTTACGTCCTTCACCCTTGGCCACCCCCACCAAGCGACTGATGTCCAACCCATATTCGGTGAACACTTGGCGGGCGGTTTCAACTTGGCCTTTGCCCCCGTCAATCAACACAATATCGGGCAGTTGCTCTGGGTCGTCGGCAGCTCGGGCGAAACGACGTTGCAGCACTTGACGCATCGCGGCGTAATCGTCTCCGCCGGTAATACCCACAATGTTGTAGCGCCGATATAAGGAAGTCTGCATGGCATGATGCTTATACACCACACATGAGGCCTGCGTGGCCTCGCCAGCGGTATGACTGATGTCGAAACACTCGATGTGCAAGGCTTCTAGCGCCGCCTCATCGTCCTCCAACCCTAATTCTTGCGCCAACGCCGCGGTGCGCGCCATACGGGCTCCGGTTTCGGAGAGCACCCGTGCCAATGCCAGCTCGGCATTCTTCTGCGCTTGCTCCAGCCATTGGCGCCTGACACCTTGCGGCTTATGCAGCCACCGCACTCGCCTGCCTACACTCTCCGCCAATAGATCCAGCAAGGCCGGATCGGGTAGACGCTGCGCACAGACGATGACAGCCGGCATGGCGCTATCCAGATAGTGCTGAGCCACGAACGCTGCAAGCACGTCCTCCAAGGCACCAGAGTCGGCATGCGAGGGAAAGAAGGCACGGTCGCCCAGGTGCCTGCCGGATCGCACCATGGCCAGGTTCACACAAACCTTGCCTCCCGAGGCTGCCAGCGCAATCACGTCGACATCGTCCTCGCCTATCTGCTCCATCGATTGTTGCTGCAACACCGTGGATAAAGCCGCCATCTGATCGCGCAACAAGGCTGCGTGCTCGAACTCCAACTGTTCCGCAGCTTGGTGCATGCGTTCTTCAATGTCATCCAAGACTTGCCTTGCCTTGCCATCCAGGAAACGCACGGCTCGGTCCACATCGGATTGATAAGCAGACAAGCTGATGACACCGGTACAGGGGGCCGAGCAGCGCCCTATTTGGTGCAATAGACAAGGGCGCGTGCGGTTCGCGTAGACACTGTCTTCGCATGTCCGCAAGCGAAACACCTTTTGGAGTATCTGTATGGTTTCCCGCACCGCCCAGGCATTGGGATAAGGCCCGAAGTAACGCCCTGCCCCCGCCGTGCTGCCACGGTAATAAACGATACGAGGCGCCTCGTGACCGGTGATATGCAAATAGGGATAAGACTTATCGTCGCGAAACAGAATGTTGTAACGCGGCTTAAGCCGTTTGATCAGATTGTTCTCTAGCAGCAGCGCCTCGGCCTCAGAGGGCGTAACGGTTACCTCGATACGCGCAACTTTAGCCACCATTAGGGCAATGCGTGGGCTGCTAAGATTTTTCTGAAAATAGGAAGAAACGCGCTTCTTCAAATCGCGCGCCTTACCTACATACAACACCTCTCCATTTTCATCCAGGTGTCGATAGACACCCGGCAAATGAGGAAGATCAGCCAGAAATGATTTGAGATTGAAGGTCTCGGGCATACCGATAACGCTCCTGACGCTGCAGCGACTGCCAATCCGGCGCATCAAAACGTGGATGCAATCTGCGGATGCGATCTTGTGAAATCTCCGGCATGTCGAAGCTTAGGCGGCTTAATAGTTCGTCCGCCAGATCAGGACGATTGCACACCAGCACCATATCGCAGCCCGCGCCCAAGGCCGCCTGTGCACGAGCCAGAATATCGCCGGCAACCGAAGCGCCTTCCATGGTGAGGTCGTCCGAGAACACCACACCATCGTAACGCAGTTGCCCGCGCAAAATGGACTGGATCCAGAAGGGGGAAAAACCCGCCGGTGCCTCATCCACTTCGGGATAAATGACGTGCGCCGGCATCACGGAGGGCAACACCATGTCGCCCAGCCAGCCATAAGGCGCCGCGTCTTCTCCCATGATTTCTTCCAGCGAACGCGTATCCACGGGGATTTCGTGGTGCGAATCGGCCTGCACAAAGCCATGGCCGGGAAAATGCTTGCCGCAAGCGGCCATCCCTGCCAGCAGCAAACCTTGAGTCAAGGCACGAGCCAACATGGAAACAATTTGCGGGTCGCGGTGAAAGGCACGATCGCCAATGACACTGCTGACACCGTAATCCAGATCAAGCACTGGCGTAAAGCTAAGGTCGACCCCACACGCACGCAACTCTGCGGCCAAAACATAGCCGGTTTCGGTAGCCAATCTCATGGCGGCCAGCGAGTCGTCCATCCAGATCTCACCCAATTGGCGCATGGCGGGTAAAGGGGTGAAGCCATCGGTACGGAAGCGCTGAACACGACCGCCTTCGTGATCCACTGCGATCAGTAGGGGCTCGGCACGGCAAGCGTGTATCTCAGCGCACAATGCCGTCAACTGTTCGCGGCTTTCAAAGTTTCGTGCGAACAAAATCACGCCCCCCACCAGCGGATGTTGCAGACGCTGTATTTCGTGCTCGGTCAGGCGGGTGGCCTGCACGTCAACCATGACGGGACCAGGCGGAAGAAGAGGCGCAGCGTTGGCGGAATGGTTCGTCATGCGGGGAAACTCTGGGTAGTCTTATGAATATGGGAGATGGGTTAAGGCTGATGGCCTAGGCTTGCGCCCAAGGGGTTTCGCGTACAGCGGGCTTATGCTCGATAACGACAAAAGCCATGGCCAAGTCGAATTCGTCGGTGAGCGATACGTGAGCGGCGCCAAACCGTTCGGCGCACCATTGCGCCAAAGGGTCGGACAACTTTACCAGCGGACGCCCCCCGGCCTGATTCAGGGTTTGCATCAAAGGCCAGCTCATGGGGCTGTGCATGCCTAAACCGATGGCCTTGGAAAATGCTTCCTTCGCCGCAAAGCGTGTGGCTAGATAACGCATGCCACGCGAAGCATCACGCTGCAATCGGCCATGAAAAACCTCAAGCTCTTGCTCGCCCAGAATACGCCGGGCAAAGCGTTCACCCTGCCGTTCGTAAGCGCGTGCGATACGTTCGACACGAACAACATCGGTACCTATGCCGGCGATGGCGGCGGGCAAGCCGCCAGGCAGATTCATCGCCTTACTCGCCGCGGAACGAAGGATTGCGCTTTTCCATGAAAGCGCGCACGCCCTCGCCATAATCGGCGCTGTGGCCCAATTCGCGCATCAGGTTCTTTTCAAGATCAAGCTGCTGCGCCAAGGTGTTGTCGAGGCTGCTGTTCAAGGCTTGCTTGATGGCAGCGAGGCCTTTGGTGGGAGCCTGCGCAAAATGTGCGGCTAACTCATCAAGGCGCGCATCGAATGCTTCATCAGCCACACACTCCCAGATCAACCCCCACTGCTCGGCTTTCTGGGCACTGAGTTTGTCACCCAATAAAGACAAGCCCATGGCGCGGGCCGAACCCACCAGGCGCGGCAGAGCATACGTGCCGCCGGTATCAGGCAAGAGGCCAAGCCGGCAAAACGGCTGGATGAAGCTGGCGCTGGCTTTGGCAATGACGATGTCCCCGGCCAAGGCCAGGTTGGCGCCGGCACCGGCTGCCACACCGTTCACACCCACCACCACCGGCATGGGCAAGGCCTTCAGGCGGGTTACCAAGGGAATATAGTAATTCTCGAGGCTTGCGCCCAGGTCGGGCGGGGGGGCACCTTCTTTTACCACCCGCAAAGAGAGATCTTGGCCCGCACAAAACGCCCTACCGCTTCCGGTCAGAACCAGCACCCGGGCGCCTTCGCTTTCCACGCGCCCTAAAGCGTGCGCT
Source organism: Mesopusillimonas faecipullorum (assembly GCF_020539505.1). Taxonomy (GTDB): domain Bacteria; phylum Pseudomonadota; class Gammaproteobacteria; order Burkholderiales; family Burkholderiaceae_B; genus Mesopusillimonas; species Mesopusillimonas faecipullorum. Next base: position 569,781 of record NZ_JACDXW010000002.1, read on the forward strand.
AATTCCTCATGCATGGTGGGCGTAAAAGCGTTGAGCTTATCGGGCCTATGCAAACTGATGCGAGCCATGCCTGCATCAAGGGTGAACAATATGTTCTCGTAGTTCATGTCGTCCTCTTTGGGGCAGCTTTACAGCTTGATGAAGTGTTCGCGGTAATGCTTAAGTTCGTCTATGGATTCGTAGATATCCGCCAAGGCCTCATGCCGGCTTTGCTTGGCAAAAGAGCGATAAACCTCAGGCTTCCAACGCAAGGCCAACTCTTTGAGCGTGCTGACGTCAAGGTTGCGGTAATGAAAGAAAGCTTCCAAGCGCGGCATGTATTTAACCAGGAAGCGACGGTCCTGGCCTACGGTATTGCCACATAGCGGCGATTTGCCGGAGGGCACGTGCTGAGCCAAAAAGGCCAGCAGTTCCGTCTCGGCCTGCTCTTCCGTCAAGGTAGAAGCTTTTACCTTTTCGATGAGGCCGCTTTTACCATGGGTGCCTTTGTTCCAGGCATCCATGGCATCGAGAAGCTCGTCGCTTTGATGTATGACCATGACCGGCCCTTCAGCCACCACGGTGAGGTCGGGTTCAGTAATCACCACGGCCGCCTCGATGATGCGCTCTTTCTCCGGGTCCAGCCCGGTCATTTCGAGGTCTAGCCAAACCAGGCGCTGTGCGTTCGCTGACATATGTATCAAGCCGCCTATAATGCAGAAATACGGAAAACAGCGATTGTCGCATACCGCCGGGCCTCCCCCTCTATGTTCACTATCTGGTTCATCGTCTTCTTGGCTGCCAGCCTGCTTACCCACGCTTGGCTGTCGCTACGCCAGATTCGCCACGTAGCGCTGCACCGCAATCAAGTACCTGCGGTGTTCGCCGAGCGTATACGCCTGGCCAGCCACCAGCGCGCCGCAGACTACACGCACGCCAAAATGCAATTGAGCTTGGCGGAATCCTTTGTAAGCGCCGCCCTGCTTATCGTCTTTACACTTTTGGGTCTGCTGCAATGGCTAGACATACGCATGGCCCAAATCTTTGATAACGAGCTACTGCGTCAGATGGCACTGGTTGCGTCTGTCGCCGTGATCAGTAGTTTGGTCAGCCTGCCTTTTGCACTCTGGCGTCGCTTCAAACTGGATGAGCGCTTTGGCTTCAACCGCATGACACCCGCCCTATTCATATCAGACGCCCTCAAAAGCCTGTTGATTTCCATAGTGCTGGGCGCACCGCTACTGGCGCTCATTCTTTGGGTCATGGATAACGCCGGCCCCGCTTGGGCTTGGTGGGCCTGGGGCATCTGGGTAGCCTTCAATCTGCTCATTCTGTGGCTGTTTCCTACCGTTATTGCGCCTTTGTTCAACAAGTTCACGCCGCTTGAAGACTCGGTTGTCGCTGAACGCGTACAGAAGCTGGCACAACGCTGTGGCTTCGCCCTAAATGGCATTTTTGTCATGGACGGCTCCAAGCGCTCGGCGCATGGCAATGCTTATTTCACAGGTTTCGGCAAAGCTCGCCGCATCGTGTTTTTCGATACCCTGCTTAATCGCCTGAACGCTGACGAGATCGAAGCCGTTTTGGCGCACGAATTAGGGCACTTCAAGCATCGCCATATTCTTAAGCGCATGGTTGCTACTTTTTTGGGCGCGCTGGTGTTTCTACAGGTGCTGGCATGGCTGTCGCAACAAACGTGGTTCTACACCGGCCTGGGCGTCATGCCTCAATTGGGTCGCTCTAACAGCGGCATGGCGCTGGTGCTGTTTTTCTTGGTCGTCCCCGTCTTCACCTTTTGGGTTTCCCCATTGGCCGCTTGGTTTTCCCGTAAAGACGAATTCCAAGCCGATCAATATGCCGCATCGCAAGCGCCAGCCACCGCCTTGGTGTCCGCCTTGGTCAAGCTATACGACGACAATGCGGCTACGCTGACTCCCGACCCTCTTTATTCCGCCTACCACGATAGCCACCCCCCCGCGATGATACGCATAGCGCGCCTGCAGCAACAGTTGCCTGTCCATGGCAGCTAAGCCCGCTTCCCGGCGGCTTGCCGCTACCGCACAAGCCCAGCCAACGCTTAACACTGGCGTGGTCACCGCCGCTCACGGGCGGCATTACATTGTCGAGTTGGCAGATGGCACGTCCAGACAATGCTTTACTCGTGGAAAAAAAAGCGATGTGGCTGTAGGCGACGGTGTAGAGATTCAGTTTCAGGGGGAGGCTGAGGGCGTCATCCAGGCTATCCAGCCCCGACGCAACCTGCTGTACCGATCCGACGAGCAACGCAGCAAACTATTTGCGGCCAACCTCGACCAGCTATTGCTGGTCATTGCGGGCGAGCCCCCTTTTTCCAGCGAGCTACTAGGCCGCGCCTTGGTGGCTGCCCATAGCGTCGACATCACGCCCATCATTCTGCTGAATAAGGCTGACTTACCCGAGAGTACCGCACGCGCCAAAAACCAGTTGCAGGCCTTAACGGGCGCCGAGCCGCCTCTTACACTAGAAGTCAGCGCGCAAGACGCAGATGACTTGCGCACTCGCCTTGGCCCCCTTTTGGCTGGGCGCCGCAGCCTTTTGCTGGGCCAAAGCGGTATGGGTAAATCTACGCTGCTCAATGCCTTGGTACCCGATGCAGGTGCCGCCACTCAAACTCATTCTGTCGCCCTTGACGCCGGTCGCCACACCACTACTCATACGCGGCTTTATCACTTACCTGATAACGGGGGAGAACTCATAGATTCCCCTGGCTTCCAGAACTTCGGCTTGGCACATCTATCGGCAGAACAAGTGGTGCAGGGTTTCCCTGCCTTTACGGCGCATATCGCCAATTGCCGCTTTTATAACTGCACGCACCGACACGAACCCGGCTGCGGTGTCTTGGCAGCCTTGGCTGAAGGTACTGTGCCGGAAGCCCAGCACAAGCTCTACGAACGCATCCTGCTAGAGAACGAGGCGGCGCAGCGGTATTGAGTGGCATTTGGTTTGTCCAGTCGGCACCGCCGCCACACGACGGGCTGCTAAATCAGCAGCCCATCGTTTTACCCTTACTCCGCTGCTACGCAGCTAAAGTTTTCCGCTTCATCCGTACTTCCGTTTCCGTTGTGGCGAGCCACCAAGGGATACACGCACAGAGGACGGGTACGCTCTACGCCTTCGGCGGGTTTGTTGTCCACAAACTTGGTGGCAACGATTTCAGCCGGCTCGACGCCTTCTTCCGCCCATTGCATCAATGCACGGAAGATGTCTTGTTTGGCATCTTGCGGCACAACGCCACTGCTGCCTTGGCCAAAGTGGTTAGGTCCGTCTCCACCACCGCAGTGAGCCAAACCAGGCACCATATACAGCTTGGCGAAGTCGTCTACCTCGGAACGTCCGCCCATGTGCTCAACGACGTTATCGTAATAGCGTATGGTGCCGCGCGGCATGATGACCGGGTCAGCCCAGCCGTGGTACATGATCAGCTTGCCGCCACGTGCTTTGAAGCGGCTCAAGTCAGGATTGTCAGTACCGATGACGGGGTTGACCTTAGCCACGGTTTCATCGAAGAAGGCCCCGTAGTTGTCATAAGTCAGTGTCTTCCAATCCCAGTCCGGGTCGTAGTACACCCAATATTTGGGTTGCTCAACAGCAATATTGAAAGGCGTGGCACCTGCCAAAGCAAAACCGCCGCCCAACACAGCGTCCCGCTCCAAGCCTGGCCAGAGCAACGTTCCGTCGACCGAGCGTGCGCCATCCCAAATCTTCTCGATAGCACCGGCTTCGGCAGGCGTCAGGCAGGTGTCGTCACTGCACCCCGCATACGTCAGGTCAGGAATCCGGGAAGGCTGGAACTCACAACTGCGCGGATCATCGATGACACCGTCTTCGACCCCATCTTGCGCATCGCACGACGCAATAGCGCGAGCCGTGGCCAACTGCAGTTTGGCATTGGCTATAGGTTCACCCACGTCGTGATGCATGACCACTTGAGGCCAAATCTGGTAGGCCTGGAAGCGATCCCAGTGAATGGCAGGGGCACCGGCCAAAATCGCATCGTAGTCGTCAGGATAGCGCTGGGCCATCATCAGCCCTTGCCGCCCACCGGTAGAGCAGCCATACCAATACGATTTCGATGGGTCTTGATCGTAGTAGGCCTTGGTTAACTGCTTACCTATCACCGCCATGAGATGCTCGCTGCGGAAGGCAAAATCTTCTTGCAACTGCACATTGGGCTTACCAGGCTCAAGCATGCCGAACGCGCCTCCGACGCTGGCCTCATGCCCGGTATCGGTCTGCACACCTACGAACCCTTGCTTAACCGAGTCCGAGGCCACGCCCACTTGACCCGCGTAGCCACCTCCGCCTTCAGAGCGGAACCGGCCATTCCAGCTGCCATCAGAAGGCATGGAAACCCAGATATTGATTTCGGGGTCTACGTGTACTTTAACCAAGCAAAACTCTTTGCTGCTACCGCCATCAAGCGCTACTGTCTCAAGACTGGTTTCAAGAATACTGGCTTTGAACCCCTTCGAAGGATCGTCATCCGTAGTCAAGGCTGTCGCTCCAACACCCGCCATCGTGCACTCCAGAGTCGGGGCAATCGCTACTTCTTCCCCGGGACCAGGGCCAGGATCCGGATTCGGCGTCCCGCCGTCGGTATCTCCGTCGCCGCTACTTCCTCCGCACGCTGCCAAAATAGCTGCGCTTAACGCAGCCCCAACCAATTTGGCCAGCCTATAACGTGCCTGATGCTTGTGCATGTCTCCACCTCTTCTGTTGTGAACAAAACTTGATTTTCTTGCTTTTATAACGGCAACTTAAACGCTGTTTAAAAAGTTCAACATGCAAACTATATCAAGCTCACCCATTGCTAAACATAGGGTAAACACTAGAAACTGAAAGGGAAGGTTGCAAGCAATGCAAGGAGGAAAAACAGCCGAATGCCCCGAAGGACAATTGACTAGACGCGCTCGGCGGCGGCTAGATAGTGATAGAAGTTGCGCAAGAGCGCAGCCGTTGCGCCCCAGATGAAATAGTTGCGCCAGCGCATGGAGAAGTAAAAGCGATGACCACCGCCAGGTAAGTTGGCGCTATGCAAAGCATGATTCGCAGGGTTCATCAGGAAGGCCAAAGGCACCTCGAAAACCTCTGCCACCTCTGAGGCATCCGGCGCCACGGAAAAACCAGGCATGACATAAGCAATGACGGGCTTCATGGAAAAGCGCGTCGAAGTCAAAAAGCCAGGTTGAGTACCCAGGATCTGGATGAACTCACGCGAGACGCCGATTTCTTCCCAGGTTTCACGCAAGGCCGCCTCTACGGGTGTGCCATCGAAGGTTTCAATACGCCCTCCGGGAAAGGCAATTTGCCCCCCATGATCGGAAAGATGAATTGAGCGACGCGTGAGAATAACGTGCAGTCCCTCGGGCCGTTGTACCAAAGGTAGACAAACCGCAGCACGAACGATTTCGTCACTCGGCGCCTGAGCATCGACTTGAAAGGACTCAGTAAATACGGGCTCGACCTGCCAGGCAACCGGCCGGCGAAAAGCCGCGCGGATGAAGTCGAGCTGAAGAGATTCGTTGCGCAAAGGCGACAACTCTTGAGAAACCGCAACGACAGGCTGAACCTCGGGGTCAAACCCCGCCGGATTGCCCTGGCGTGTTGTTGGTGTTGGCGGAACCATCTGTTGCGGCATATACCCTGAATACAGCAAAGGCACCCCTCGGGTGCCTTGCTGGTGATGCCTGGTTTGCTACCGTGGCGTAATGCGCGAAGCGAATTACTTGTCGGTACGGCGAACCAGTTTTTCCTTGATGCGTGCAGACTTGCCCGAACGGCTACGCAGGTAATACAGTTTAGCACGGCGCACATCGCCACGACGCTTCACTTCGATGGAAGCGATTTGGGGCGAATACAGTTGGAACGTACGCTCGACGGCCTCGCCAGACGAGATTTTGCGAACGATGAAGGAGGAATTCAGGCCACGGCTGCGACGACCGATAACCACACCTTCGTAGGCCTGCACACGCTTACGAGTGCCTTCAACGACGTTGACATTGACGACAACGGTGTCGCCAGGGCCAAACTCAGGCAAAGTTTTGCCTTCGGTCAGGCGGGTGATTTCTTCTTGTTCAAGTTTAGCGATCAAATCCATAACAGGACTCCAATGTTCATCATACGCGCGCGGTTAATTCAGTATTCAAGCGCCGCCAGAGGATGAGTTACAAAGCCTGCCATTATAAGCTTTTTATGGCCATATTGCATTTATGTTGTAGTTCGCGCACAATGATGCTGTATGAACATACAGTCCGGTGCGCCATGTCATTCAAGCTCACAGAACGTCAACAACAGATTCTAGATCTTATCCGCCACGAGATCGCTCGCGTGGGCTTCCCCCCTACGCGCGCAGAGATTGCACGCACACTGGGCTTTCGCTCTCCCAATGCCGCAGAAGACCACCTCAAGGCACTGGCACGCAAAGGCGTCATCGAACTCACCGCCGGCGCATCGCGTGGCATACGCCTCACGCAACCCGACGCTGCCTCAGCCCCAACACCCAGCCCGGCCCGTCTTGTCACGCCCACACAGGCCAGCGCCTTCCTGCTGCCGCTGGTAGGTCGCGTCGCCGCAGGCCACCCCATTCTAGCCAGCGAACACGTCGAACGCGAAATCAGTGTCGAACCCAGTCTGTTTCAGCAAACCCCCGACTATCTTTTGCGCGTCAGGGGCGACAGCATGATCAACGCCGGCATCTTCGATGGCGACCTGCTTGCCGTCAAGAAAGCCTCCGAAGCCCGTAATGGCCAAATTGTCGTCGCTCGCCTTGGCGACGAGGTCACCGTCAAACGATTTTCACGCCAAGGCCGCACACTCGAGCTACTAGCCGAAAATCCCTCGTACGCCCCCATACGCGTCACTGGCAACGATTCATTTGAACTAGAAGGCATTGCCGTCGGCCTTATACGCAATACGCCTTTGCACTGAAGCGTCTGCGGCGCGCGGGGGGCGTTCTGCCCCGCGCGCCAGGCCGCCCTAGGGCCGGTCTGGGCTTTACATCCCTTTGTACTGCGGGCGCCGCTTTTCCAGAAAGGCGGTCATGCCTTCCTGCTTGTCATGCGTCGCAAACAACAGTTGCACAGCCTTGCGCTCCAGCGCCAGGGCCGCCCCCAAAGAGGCGTCCGCGCCATGCAATACGACCTCCTTGATCTGCGCCAGCGCCATGGGCGGCATGCCGGCCAGCTTCTCGGCCAGGGCCAGGCAGCGCGGCATCACTTCCTCATCCTCTACCACCAGGCTGACCAGGCCCATGTCCATGGCCTCCTGCGCGCCTATCAACTCGCCCGTCATGCACAGATACATGGCGCGGAACTTGCCCACCGCCCGCATCAGGCGCTGCGTGCCGCCCGCGCCGGGCATGATGCCCACCTTAACCTCCGGCTGCCCCAGACGCGCACTGCGGCCGGCAACGATGATGTCGGTATTCATCGCCAGCTCCAGCCCGCCACCCAGCGCATAGCCGCTGACCGCCGAGATGACGGGCACCGGACACTCGGCCACCGCCGCCCAGAGGCGCTCGGTGTGGCGATGGTACATCTGCACGGCGTCTATGCTCGCCATGTCGGCAATATCGGCGCCCGATGCAAAGCACTGGTCGCCGCCGGTAAGCACTACGCAGCGCAGCGCCGCCTCCTCGGACAGGCTGCGAAATACCCGGGCCAGGGTTTGCCGTATGCTCAGGTCCAGCGCATTGCGCACCTGCGGACGGTTCAGCCGTACCACAGCGATGGCGGGCGACAGGCGCTCCAGCAGCACCTCGTCCGAGGCGGGCGTCTCTATCGATTCAGTCATCGGCTCAGCCTTCCTGTGTGAAATGTCATCCACGAAACGCAGCCCGCCTACAGCGGGCAGTCCTTGGTGAACGCGGGGCGGCGTTTTTCGCGCAGCGAGGCCAGCCCCTCCTGTACGTCGGGACCCTTGAAGCCCATGAACTCCAAGGCCAACGAGGTATCGAAAGTCGGCCCGGCCATGCGCAGCCAGTTGTTCAGCGCGTACTTGGTCCAACGCAGGGCGCTGGGCGAGCCAGCCGCCAGGCGCGTGGCGATCTCGACGGCCTTGTCCTGCAATTGCGCCGCCTCGACGCACAGCGACACCAGGCCGATGCGTTCCGCCTCTTCGCCGGAGACGGACTCGCACAGCATCAGGTAATACTTGGCCTTGGCCATGCCGCACAGCAACGGCCAGACGATGGCGGCATGGTCTCCCGCCGCCACGCCCAGGCGCGTGTGGCCGTCTATGATGCGCGCATCCTTGGCCGCGATGGAGATGTCCGCCAGCAGGCCGGCCACCAGGCCGGCGCCCACCGCCGGCCCTTCCATGGCGGACACCAGCGGCTTGGAACAATTGACCAGGTTGTAGACCAGATCGCGGGCTTCCTTCCAGACGCGCGTCAGCACATCGAAGTCTTCCGTCATCTGCTGGACCAGATCAAGGTCGCCGCCTGACGAGAAAGCACCATCCGAGCCGCGCACGATGGCAGCCCTGACACGCGTATCGGCGTCGATGTCACGCCATACGCGCACCAGCTCGCCATGCATGCGCGCATCGGCGGAGTTGAGTCGCCCCGGGTTGGACATGGTGATCCGCAGGACGCCTTCCGCAGGCCAGTCGAAGCGCAGACGCTCGTAGGAATCGTAGATGTCGCTCATATCTTCTTCTCACGGTTTGCCCAATACTCTTCGCGCAACAGATTCTTCTGTATCTTGCCTATGGGCGTCTTAGGAAAATCCTGGACGAAGCGAATCAGGCGCGGACGCTTGAAACGCGCCAGGCGTTGTTCGCAATGCGCGACGATGCGCGCTTCATCCAACTGGGCGCCAGGGTGCAGCAGCACATAGGCGGCAGGCACTTCGCCCCACTTGTCGTCGGGCACGCCGAACACCGCGCATTCGGCCACTTGCTCCAGTTCGTACAAGGCGTTTTCTATCTCTTTGGGATAGACGTTCTCGCCACCGGAAATGATCATGTCCTTGGCGCGATCCACCAGCGTGATGAAGCCATCCTCGTCAGCGATGCCCAGGTCTCCGGTGACCATCCAGCCATTGCGCCGTATGGCCGCAGTCTGCTCCGGCTCTTTATAGTATTCGAGCATGACATTATCGCCACGCGAGGCGATCTCGCCGATCTCGCCCGTGGGCACCGGCCGCCCCTCGCGGTCGACCAGGGCCACGTCCACGTTGTAAACCTGACGTCCGACCGAACCCAGCTTGTCCGGCAGATACCATGAGCGCAGCGAGGTCAGCACGCCCATCTCGGACTGGCCGTAGATCTGCGTCATCGCCACGTTGGGCAGCAGGCGCAGCATTTCCTTTTGCACCCAGTCGGGCATGGGTGCGCCGGCAAAGGACAGCTTACGCCAGCTGGCAAAAGGTGCCGGATCGAAAGCCGGGTCACTGAGCGTCATGGCGACTTGCGTGGGCACCATGAAGGCCGCCGTCATGCGCGTGCGGCTGGCCAACTTGACGAAATCCACTACGCTCCATTTGTTGAGAAAGACCGTGGTCGCCCCCACCAGCATCGCCGGCTGGAACATGATGTTCAGCGCCGCCACATGAAACAGTGGCGTTACGATACCCACCACGTCGCGCTCGTCCAGGGCCTCTTCCATGGCCACGGTATGCGCCGTGATGTAGCGATTCAGATGGCTGCACAACACCCCCTTGGGTCGTCCCGTGGTGCCGCCCGTATAGGTCATGCAGAACGGGTCGGTCGGCGCGAGCGCTACCTCGGGCGGCGTGGCGTCGCCACGCTGCACGAAGTCGGCGTAGCGCTCGTCCTCTCCGCCTTCGCCAATGCGGATGAAAGTCTGCAACAACGGCGGTCGACCGCGCACCGCATCCACCTTATCGGCGAATACGTCCTCGTAGAACAGAGTACCGACATCGGCCTTCTCCAGCACATAGGCCAGCTCGTCAGGCTGATACAGCGTGGATACATTAACCAGCACGGCACCCGAGCGCGCCACACCAAAGAACACGACGGCGTACTCGATGCGGTTGCGGCATACGATGCCGACCTTTTCGCCCTTGGCGACCCCCGCCCGCAGCAGCTCGTTTGCCAAGCGGTTGGCGGCGGCATCCAGTTCGCGGTAAGTCAGCGACTGGTCTTGCCAGATCACTGCGGGTTTAGAGGGAAAACGCGCCGCCGAGCGGCGCAACATGTCTCCTGCCAACATCACTTGCTCTCCTTGAATGCCTCTAACATGCGGGAAACTGCGCCGGCCTCTCCTGACAGTGACATCCGCGTGCCGCGCCTCATGCCCGTCTGCGGGTCTTGTCGCTGCGTCACGCGATGTTTGAATACGTCGAACAATCTTAATATGATTGCGGAAAAACCAATTCCGCCAGGCAAAAATCAGAGGCGCTGCCGGGCCGCCGAAAAGGACGACATGACACAAGACCGACAAGATCGCCAATTCGTCGATGCGCTGGCGCGCGGGCTGGCCATACTCGAATGCCTATCGCGCGCCGAACGCGCCATGGGCAACGGCGACATCGCCCGCCACGTCGAGCTGGCCCCCTCCACTGTCAGCCGCCTGACGCATACCCTGACCGAGCTGGGCTATCTGCGCCGCTCCGAACACGGACGCACCTACGAGCTGACGCCCAAGAATCTGACGCTGGGTTATCCGCTGCTGATCGGCATGGCCTTGCGCGACCGCGTGCGCCCCCACCTGGAAGACATCTGCGAACGCAGCGGGCAGACGCTGGCGCTTGCCATACGCGACGACCTGCACATGTGCTTCGTCGACGTGGCACAGGGCAGCGCCCCGCGCGCCATCCGCCTGGCGACCGGCGGTCGGCTGCGCATGGCGGTATCGGCCGCTGGCATCGCCACGGTGGCCGCCATGAGCGAGCGCCTGCGCTGGTCGACCTTGAACCGCCTGCGCGGCGACATTCTGCAACGCGAAGAGAACGCCCAGATCTTCGAGCAGGCGCTGGAGGCCTGCCACCGGCTGGGCTATGCCATGGTCAGGAACGCCTGGCAGGAAGGAATAGGCGGCATCGCCGTACCCATCTTCTGGCAGGGCACGCTGGCCACGCTGAGCATGCCGGTGGCGACCAACGAGGTCAGCGCGCAGCGCATGCACAATGAGCTGGCCCCAGCCTTGCTGGCGGCGGCGGATGCGATCGGGCGCGCGGCGATCAACGCGCCCGAATAGATGACAGCCTCGTACGGCGGAAACAGCTGCTGCGTAGGCCGCCCCGCCTGCCTAGCCTAGCGGTCTCTTGCGGACAGGCCCAGTTGCGCACGTCTGCGCAGCCATAGGCTGGGGCGGTAGCGGTCGTCGCCGGTGATGGACTGCAGTTCGCCCAGCAGACCATGCAGCCTGCCTACGCCCAGGCTGTCCGCCATTTCCAGCGGGCCTTGGGGATAGTTCAGGCCCAGTCGCATGGCCAGGTCTATGTCCTCGACCGAGGCCAGCCCGGTCTGGGCCATTTCGCAGCCCAGGTTAGCCACCATGGCCACGATACGCGGGCCGACGAAGCCCGGCGAGTCATGAATGAGCGTGACCGACCGGGACTGCGCAAACAAGGCTGCCACGCGCTGCACGTTCGGCTCGTCGGCGGCTGGTGCGCGCATCAGGGTGATGCGGCGGGAGACATCGCCCAAGGTGTCCACGGCAACTAGGCGGCGGTGGTCCAGGCCATGCGTGGCGGCGTAGGTCGAACAATCCAGCCCCATCGGTTCGATCAGGATGGGCGCCACGCCATCGTCGCGCTCCAGCACCTGGGCGCCGGCCTGCGCCACCAGTGCCTGCAATGAGCTTGCCCCATGCAGACACACGACGCGCACCGGCTCGGCGTCGAACACGGCGGGCTGCTGCGCCTGCGGCGGCTCGTAACAGTAAAAACCCCTGCCCGTCTTGCGCCCCAGCTGGCCGGTTTCCAACATATAGCGGTGCAAGGGCGTGGAGCGCAACCTGGGCTCGGCATAGAAGCGCTCGTGTATCAGGTTCGTGACCGGGAAGTTCACGTCCATACCCGTCAGGTCCATCAGTTCGAACGGTCCCATGCGAAAGCCGTAGGCATCGCGCATGATTTCATCGACCTGCGCGGGCGTGGCCACGCCCTCATGCACGATGGCCAGGGCTTCGGTGGGATAGGCGCGCCCGCCGTAATTGACGAGAAAGCCCGGCATGTCGCGGGCCACGACCGGCGTCTTGCCCAGGCGGCGCCCCAGCTCGACCAGCCCTTGGACAATCTCGGGCGTGGTGTCCGGCCCGGGAATCACCTCAACCAGCTTCATGACCGGCACTGGGTTGAAAAAATGTAGCCCCGCTACGCGCTCGCGCCTGTCGCAGGCGCTGGCCAGCACGCCTATGGGAATGGAGGACGTGTTGGAGGCCAAGACGGCGTCGGGACGCAGGCAGGCCTCCAGCTGCAGCAGCAGCGTCTGCTTGATCTGTATGTCTTCGACGATGGCCTCGATCACGATATCGCAGTCGGCCAGCGCTTCCAGCGCCGGCACCGCCTGTAGCAGGCGGCCTGCCGCCTGGGCGTCGGCCACCGCCATCTTGCCTTGCTCGACACGCTTGAGCTGGCGCTGGCGTATGGCGGCGCAAGCCTGCTGCGCCGCCTCGGGCCGGGCATCGAACAGCCTGACCTCCAGCCCGGCTTCGGTCGCCACCTGCGCAATGCCCGCGCCCATGGCGCCGGCCCCGACGACGCCCAGACAAGAGAAGGTTTGATTCTGCTTCATGTGTTTCCTTTCAACCGCCTTTCATCAAACTGGGAAGCCATAGCGCCAGCGCTGGCCAGGCGATCACGATGCCGATGGCCACCGCGAAGGACAGTACGAAAGGCAAGGCGCCGGCAAAGATCGTCTGTAGAGGCACTTGCGGCGCCACCGAGCGGACGACAAAGATATTCATGCCCAGGGGGGGCGTAATCAGGCCGACCTCAACCACCATGACGACCAGCACGCCGAACAGAATGGGGTCTATGCCCAGCTGCACGGTGACGGGATAGAACACCGGTATCGTCAGCAGCATCATGCCCATGGAGTCCATGAAGCAGCCCAGCACGACATAGATGAGCAGGATGAGCAGCAGTACGACGATGGGCGCCACGCCCATGCTGTGCACGAACGACTTGAGCGAGCCGGAAATACCTGTAACGGACAGGAAGGTGGCATACAGGGCCGAGCCGATGATGATCAGGAAGATCATGGCCGTAGTGCTGGCGGTTTCGATCAGCGCCTTGGATAATACCTGCCAGCTCAGACCACCGCGCGACCAGGCGATAAGCAGGGTGCCGATGGCCCCGACCGCCGCTGACTCGGTGGCGGTGAACAGGCCACCGTACAGCCCGCCCAGCACGATGACGACCAGCACCGCCAAGCTGGCGATGCCGCCCATGGGGACTTTCTCGTACTGCACCGCCTGTTCGGCCTTGCCCGCGCTGCGCGGGCGCAGCATGGCCCATATCATGACCGTCGCCATGAATACCAGCGTCAGCAGGATGCCGGGCAGTACGCCTGCGGCAAACAGCCGCCCTATGGACTGCTCGGTCATCAGGCCATAGACCACCAGCATGACCGACGGCGGAATCAGAATGCCTATGGCACCGCCCGCCGCAATCGTGCCCGAAGCCAGCGCCGGGCTGTAGCCGCGCTGGAGCATTTCGCCCATGGAGATGCGCCCTACCGCCGCCGCAGTCGCCAGCGACGATCCCGACAAGGTCGAGAACCCGGCGCTGGCAAAGATGGCCGCCACGGCCAGCCCGCCCGGCAGGCGCGCCATCCAGCGGCTGGCCATCAGGAACAGGTCGCGGCTCAGGCCGGCCTGAGCCGCCAGATTGCCCATGAGGATGAACAGCGGGATGACCGACAGGCCGTATGTCGTTGCATTGAGCGACGCCCCCGCCAGCTGGAACCAGGCCGCAAACGGCCCTTGCACCAGATAGATGCCGGCGACCGCCGCAGCGATCATGGAGATCGCTACCGGAATTCTCAGGGCGATCAGCGCCAGCAGCCCCAGGGAGCACCACACACCGATGATCAGATTAGCGTTCATGCCGACTCTCCCGACCGGCTCAAGCCCGCCTGATGCTGAAACAAGCGCACCAGCTCGCGCCACAACATGGTCGTCAGGACGGGCACGGACAGAACGGGCCCCAGCGCCAACGGCACCCAGTCATAGTAGGTAGGCAGGCTGAGGTCGGATGTCACGCCGCCATAGCTGCGGATGTCCATCAAGCGGCCCGTGACCTTCCAGGCCAGCAGCAGCATGATCATCAGGCTGACGGTCATCGCCAGCACAATGAAGAACTGGCGCACCCGTGGGCGGCAGGCATCGGTGAACAGCTCCACTGCAATGTGGCTGCCGCTGTAGAAGGCATACGGCAGTGCCAGGCCTATCATCCAGCGCATGGCCAACGTGACGCCCTCCCAGATGCCGGGAATGCCGGCTGCAAAGTAACGCGATACGATGTCCACGCAGGTCGCCATCCCCATGGCCAGCAACAGTATCAGCCCTGCCGCCAGGCAGAGCAGCCGTGCGGCTGCTCCGACCCAGGCGCAGGCTTTCTCGGCTGCGCCCATGAGCATCATTTGCGCTGCAGCTCGGCTGCACGCTTCACGGCGGTTTCGTAGATCTCGCGTCCAGGCACGCCAGCCTTGTCGGCTTCTGCAATGCCAGTCGCGATGACGGGTTGCGCCCGCTCACGCCACAGCTGCTGCTGTTCGGGCGACAAGACCACGATCTCGTTACCGTGCTTTTGCACGAACACCTTGCTGTTGTCCTCGGACTCGTCCCAGGCGCGCCCCACGGCCAGCGCTTCGTTCATGCCGGAGTGGTCCATGATGATCTTCTGCAGGTCGGCGGGCAGGCTATCGAACTTGTTCTGATTCATGACCAGATAGAAGGTCAGCACGTACATGGGGAAATCGAGGTGGTACTTGACCAGCTCGCCCAGTCGTAGGCCCTGCATGGCGTCGAAGGGAAAGGCCACACCGTCCAGCACGCCGCGATCCAGGCTCTCGTAGGCCTGCGGCGCCGGCACGCCAACCGGATCGGCACCCAGCGCCTGCAGCAGAGAACGCACGGGTGGCGAGGGGAAACGTATACGCTTGCCCTTCAGGTCGTCCAGGTTGCGCACCTCGCTTTTGGTGTTGAGGATGCCCGCATGGTGCGTGTGCAGATACAGCACTTTGACGCCCTGGAACTCCTTGTCCATGTGGCCTTTCTCATAGGCCTCCATGACCACCCGCGACGCATCTTCGGCGCGCGTGAAGATGAACGGCAGCTCCATCAGCGACATCACGGGAAAGCGTCCTGGCGTGGCGCCCGGCATGCTCCAGCCGATGTCGGCCACCCCGCCGCGTACGCCATCGAAGATCTCGGTGACGCCGAGCAGTTGGCCGGCCGGATAGATGGTGACCTTGAGTCGCCCGTCCGAGGCTTTCTCCAGCCGGTCAGCCCAACCCGGCAGCACATTGGCCGCCATATTGTGCATGGGCGGCAAATAATGGGCCAAGCGCAGTTCGTGGACCTCCTTGGCATGCGCCATACCGGCGAGCGCACACACACCGGCCAGCAGGCCTGACATCAGGTACTTGATCATCGTTGTCTCTCCATCGCCGTCCCGGGGCTAGGTCCAGCGTATTCTCTGTTTGTGGCGACAGACCCGCGCCCTCTTTCGATATGGCCTGCCATGCGGCTTAGGATGGATGAAAGCCTTACGCGGCGCAAGCTTCCACGCCGCCTCGAATTCCGCCTGTCGGAAATTTGCATGAGGCCGTTCCCGCACTTCGCCGAGCGGACGGCGGGGCCCGCCTGCGTCGCCCCATCCCCATCCCTTTTTCAATCAAAAACGTATACATGAGAGTTCAATATGTATACATTTAATGGGAAAAACCCTAGTTTTCCTGCATAAATTTTAAATTTATTCTTTTTACGTATACATTAAATTCAAAAACGCACTTAGAAACAGGAAAACCCATGTTCATCAAGAATGCCTGGTACATGGCCGCATGGCGCCACGAAATCGGCGCGCAGCCCTTTGCACGCACCCTGTGCAACACTCCGCTGGTGTTCTTCGCGCACCCCGACAGCGGCCAAGTCTCGGCCCTGCTGGATCGCTGCTGTCACCGCGCCGCGCCCCTGCGCTTCGGGCAGGTCGTGCCGCAAGGCCTGGAATGCGGCTATCACGGCATGGTGTTCGACGCTCAGGGCGCCTGTGTACGCATCCCGGGGCAGGAGCGCATCCCGGCCAGCGCCAAGGTCCGCGCCTACCCCGTGGCGGTCAAGGACGAAATCGTCTGGGTCTGGATGGGCGAGCCCGAGCTGGCCGACCCCGCCCTCATCGTCGACTACCCCTATCACAACGACCATGCCAGATGGCCGCACAAGCATCAGGTCTACCGGGTGCAGGCCAACTACATGCTGCTGGTCGACAACCTCATGGACCTCACCCACCTGGCTTTCGTGCACAGAAGCACGATAGGCGGCAACCCCAAAGCCCACGTCGAAGCCAAGATGAAGGTCACGCCGCGCGAAGACGGCCTGCATTTCATCCGCTGGCTGATGGACACGACGCCGCCGCCCACTTATCGCAAGGCCGTCGATATCGGCGAGCGCATAGACCGCTGGATGGAGTTCCAATACATTGCGCCGGGTACTGTCCTGCAATGGACGGGCGGCATAGAAAGCGGTCGCAACGCCATGCAGAACCGCGATCAGCCAGGCTTCTCGCTGCGTATCTTCCATGGCCTGACGCCCGAAACCGATACCAGCTGCTTTTACTTCTGGTCAGCCGCGAACGGCTACCGGCAAGACGACCCGCAGGCCACCGTCGACCTGTTCCAGGAAATCGACACCGCCTTCAAGGAAGACAAGGCCATCGTCGAGGCCCAGCAGCATTCCCTGTGCACGCAAGGCGAGCAGGGCCTGGTGGACATCGTCTCCGACGCCGCCCGCATCCATATGCGGCGCACGGTCAAGCGCCTGGCCGAAGCCGAGCACACGCAAAGCCGCCAGTAGGCGCGCCCCCCTCTTTCACCGCTCACAGGAGCCTTCCATGCGTCCCGTCAAGTACCTGTTTCTCGCCGCCCTGATCGCAGGCGCCGCGCAAGCCGCGCCCGTGAAGATAGGGTTTCTTTCCACCTTCTCCGGCCCCGGCGCTGCGCTGGGCATAGACCAGTACGACGGCTTCATGCTGGCCGTCGACCAGGAGCACGGCCGGCTGGGCGGCGTCGAAGTCAGCATCATCAAGGAGGACGATGAAATGAAGCCGGACAAAAGCATACAGATCGCCCGGCAGTTCCTGATGCGCGATCAGGTCGACATCGTGACCGGCGTGGTGTTCTCCAACGTCATGATGGCCGTCCACCGTCCCATCACGTCGGCACAGACCTTTCTGATCGGCGCCAACGCCGGCCCCACGCCCATCGCCGGGGCGGGCTGCTCGCCTTATTTTTTCTCCACATCCTGGAACAACGACCAGTTGCATGAGGCCGCGGGCGAGCTGATGAACCGCATGGGCATCAAGCGCGTCTATCTGCTGGCGCCCAACTACCAGGCCGGCAAGGATGCGCTGGAAGGCTTCAAGCGCACTTTCAAGGGCGAAGTGGCGGGCGAGATACTCAGCCAGATCAACCAGACCGATTACTCCGCGGAGATCACCACCGTCATGGCGCATGCGCCCGAGGCCATCTACACTTTCTATCCGGGCGGCATGGGCGTCAACTTCACCAAGCAGTACCAGCAGGCCGGCATGATGACGAAAATACCCATGGTGTCTACCTCGTCCATCGATGGCTCCACCCTGCCCGCGCTGAAGAACGCCGCGCTGGGCGCCATCACCAGTTCGCCCTATGCGCCCGACCTGGACAATGCCGCCAACCAGGCCTTCGCCCCGGCCTTTCGCGCCAAGTACGGCCGCGAACCCTCTTTGTATGCCGCGCAGTCCTACGACGCAGCCCGGCTCATCGCTTCGGCGCTCAAGCGCACCCAGGGCAAGGTCCAGGACAAGGACAGGCTGCGCGAGGCGCTCAAGGCCGCCGACTTCGATTCGGTCAGAGGCTACTTCGCCTTCAACACCAATCAGTTCCCTATCTCGCCGTTCTATCGCGTCGACGTGATCAAGAATGCCCAGGGCGAAGCGGCGCTGTCCAACCAGGGCGTCATTTTCGAGAAAAGCCAGGATGCCTATGCAGCCGCCTGCCCGATGCGCTGACGTCCGCCGTCCCTGAATGGCATATGGCCGGAACACGCCCGGCCATACATGCGCTGCTCCCGGCCTAGGCGCACTGCCCGCGCAAGGCGGCCTGCAAGCCGCCGGGCAGTTCCACCGGCTCACTGGCCTGCAGCATGAGCATCAGGTATTTCCAGGTCGAGCGCGAGTGCTCGATGGCCAGGGCCTCGGCGCGCGCACCCTCCCCCTGCTCGATGGCCTCCACCAGGTTGTAGTGCTGCTCGTTCGCGCTGCGCAGTATCGCCGCCACCTGCTGCTCGGCCGAGGCCGGCACATCGGTGAAGGAATTGTTGAGCGAAAACGGGATGGCCGCCAGCCGCTGCAAGGCGCGCTCCATCATGGGGCTTTGCGCCGCCTCGCACAGCAACTCATGCAATCTGTCGTTCAGCCGCGCATACTCGCTTTGCCGCACCGCCATGTCGGGTTCCGCCAGCGCCAGGTCCAGGGCGCGCAGGCATTCGTGCATGGCCGCCAAGGTGTGCGGCGGCGGGCCTTTCTCGGCGGCCAGCCTGGCCGCCATGCCTTCCAGCGTGCCTCGTATGGCAATCGCATCGAACACATCCTGGCGGGTGAAGCTGGACACCACATAGCCCCGCTTGGGCACCAGCGCAATGAAGCCTTCTTCGCAGATGCGCTGCAGCGCCGCGCGCGCAGGCGTGCGCGACACGCCCAGCAAGTCCACCAGCGTCTGCTCGAACACGCGCTGCCCCGGCTTGAGCTGCCCCTGGACGATGAGGCCCCTGAGCCCGAGCACGGCTTTTTCAGTCTGGGAAAGATTCTGATCGCTATGCATACGAATACCGCGAACCCTGGGGCTGGCCAAAATCATATGATAGCGTAGCCACCCCACGGCGCGTCCGCATCCTGCCGGCTTGTCCGTAGCGAACTCCCCGGCGGCGCAAAGGCCCCCACGCTGCGCCTGCGGCTTGCTGCCCCCGAGGGGGCGCTTTTTGCCTGGGGAGCGGCCCGGCGGCAAAAAAAAGCCCCCGCCTGAGGGCGGGGGCTTGCCAGAGTTGCAGCCTGCTGGCTTAGTGCTTGAGGACGCCGTCGCCTGCCTGGCCTTCGGCCGGCTTGGCTGCCGCTACGGCTTCGGCGGCCAGGCGCGCGACTTCTTCATCGGACAGCGGCGCGGGCATGGTCTGCAAGGCCATCTCCAGCACCCGGTCGATCCAGCGCACCGGCACGATCTCGAGATGGTTCTTGACGTTCTCGGGGATCTCCGCCAGGTCTTTGACGTTTTCCTCGGGTATCAGCACCGTCTTGATGCCGCCGCGCTGCGCCGCCAGCAGTTTTTCCTTCAGGCCGCCGATGGGCAGCACTTCGCCACGCAGCGTGATCTCGCCCGTCATGGCAACGTCGGCGCGTACCGGAATGCCGGTCAGCGCGGACACCATGGCCGTGGTGATGGCGATACCCGCCGAAGGGCCGTCCTTGGGCGTGGCGCCCTCGGGGAAGTGCACGTGCAGGTCGCGCTTTTCGAAGACCTGGTTGGCGATGCCCCACTTCTGGGCGCGGGCGCGCACCACGGTGCGGGCGGCCTCGACGGACTCTTTCATGACGTCGCCCAGCGAACCGGTGCGCTGCACCAGCCCCTTGCCCGGCATGTCGGCCACTTCGATGGTCAGCAGATCGCCGCCAACCTCCGTCCAGGCCAGGCCGGTCACCTGGCCGACCTTGTCTTCCTTCTCGGCGATGCCGTAGTTGTAGCGGCGCACGCCCAGGAAGTCATGCAGGTTCTCGGCGGTGACGCGCACCGTGTCGATAGGCGCGGCGCTTGCGGCGGCCTTGCCCCTGCGCGCCTGCCCCGGATTGGCTTCGAGTATGCGTTTGATCACCTTGCGGCAGATCTTGCTGATCTCGCGTTCGAGCGAGCGCACGCCGGCTTCGCGCGTGTAGTAGCGCACGATATCGCGCACGGCGGAGTCTTCGATGGCCATCTCGCCTTCGCGCACGCCGTTGTTCTTCATCAGCTTGGGAATCAGGTGGTCGAAGGCGATATGAACTTTTTCGTCTTCGGTATAACCCGACAAGCGGATGACTTCCATACGGTCGAGAAGCGCCGGAGGGATGTTCAGGGTGTTGCTGGTGGCCACGAACATCACGTCGGAAAGGTCGAAATCGACCTCGACGTAGTGGTCTTGGAAAGTGTGGTTTTGTTCGGGATCCAGCACCTCGAGCAAGGCCGACGAGGGATCGCCGCGGAAATCCGCACCCATTTTGTCGATTTCATCGAGCAAGAACAAGGGGTTACGCACACCCACCTTGGACATGTTCTGCAGGATTTTGCCGGGCATGGAACCGATGTAGGTACGGCGATGGCCTCGGATCTCGGCTTCGTCTCTGACGCCGCCCAGCGCCATACGCACGAACTTACGATTCGTGGCTTTGGCGATGGACTGCCCCAAGGAGGTTTTACCCACGCCGGGAGGGCCCACAAGGCACAGGATAGGTGCTTTGAGCTTGTCGACGCGCTGCTGCACCGCCAAATATTCAACAATGCGTTCTTTGACCTTTTCAAGGCCATAGTGGTCGGCGTCGAGCACGGCTTCGGCATTGCCCAAACCGTTGTTGACACGGCTTTTCTTGCGCCATGGCAGCGCAATAAGCGTATCCAGATAGTTGCGCACCACCGTGGCTTCAGCCGACATCGGCGACATCAGCTTGAGTTTCTTGAGCTCGGCATCTACTTTCTTGCGCGCGTCCTTCGGCATCTGAGCCGCTTCGATTTTTTTCTCGAGCTCTTCGATGTCGGCGCCTTCTTCACCCTCACCCAGTTCTTTCTGGATAGCCTTGACCTGTTCGTTCAGGTAGTAGTCGCGCTGGCTTTTCTCCATCTGTTTTTTGACTCGGCCACGAATACGCTTCTCGACTTGAAGAATATCGATCTCGGCTTCGAGCTGGGACAGCAGATTTTCAAGACGCGGCAAGGTGATCGTCATCTCGAGTACTTTTTGCTTGTTCTCGAGCTTGAGCGGCAGGTGAGCCGCGATGGTGTCAGCCAGACGACCAGCTTCGTCTATACCGCCCAATGAGGTAAGGATTTCTTGGGGAATTTTTTTGTTGAGCTTGACGTATTGCTCGAACTGCGCCACCACTGCGCGGCGTAGCGCTTCGGTTTCGGCACTGCTTTCCGCGTCGAGCTCGATAGGCTCGACAACGGCAACAAAATGCGAATCAGCTTCGGAGATTTGCTGAATACGTGCACGCTGCACGCCTTCAACTAGAACCTTTACCGTGCCGTCTGGCAGCTTAAGCATTTGCAATATGCTGGCCACGCAGCCGATTTCGTAAAGATCTTCGGCAGCGGGGTCGTCTTTGCCCGCGGACTTTTGGGCGACCAGCATAACGTGGTTACCCGCTTCCATGGCCATTTCAAGCGCCTTGATGGAACGCGGACGCCCCACGAAGAGCGGAATGACCATGTGCGGAAATACCACCACATCACGTAAAGGCAGTAGCGGCAAATCCATGGGCGCTGTAGAAAGAATCTGGCTCGCAGACATAGTCGTTTCCTTGATGAGTGCAGCTGGGGCAAAGCGGAACCCCGCGTTCCTATTACCCTTGGCAGTTCAAATGTACTGAGACTGCATATGAAGGCGAAAACGGGCTTTTCAAGCCATTATGCCCCAGCCGGCGCACATTTTCAGCAGACGGCTGAAGCCGGTTTTCCCTTCTGGGTGTGGGGATAATTACGGCTTAATGAAACTGGGCAGGATGCGTCATACGCAACCTGCCCAGAAAACGGATCTGTCAATGGGACTGAGAATCTCAGGCCGCCCCTCGCATGCGAGAAGGCTTTGCTTCGCTTGCCTCGTCTTCCGAGGCGCCCTCTTCTTCATGCGTCTCGGCACGTTCCAGGCGTGGCGCGCTACGACCAAGCACTGCGTCGTCGTCGAGCACCACCTTCTTGACGTTGGTGGTAGAGGGCAGATCAAACATGGTGCCCAGCAAGGATTGCTCGACGATGGATCGCAAGCCACGCGCCCCGGTTCTACGCTGAAGCGCTCTTTGAGCAATGGCGCGCAAAGCACCTTCAGTGATTTCCAGCTCGACACCTTCCATTTCAAACAGTTTCTGGAACTGCTTGATGAGGGAGTTTTTAGGTTCGGTAAGAATGCGCACGAGCGCAGATTCGTCGAGTTCGTCCAGGGTGGTGACCACGGGTAGGCGTCCCACCAATTCGGGAATCAGCCCAAATTTGATGAGATCTTCGGGCTCGACCTCTGCGAAGAGTTCGCCGACCCCGCGTTCGGATTTTGCACGGACCGAGGCCGAGAAACCTATGCCCGACTTTTCGGTACGATCCCGAATGACTTTTTCCAGGCCGTCGAATGCGCCGCCAACAATGAACAAAATATTGGTGGTGTCGACCTGAACAAAGTCTTGATTGGGATGCTTGCGCCCACCTTGCGGGGGTACAGAGGCTACCGTACCTTCGATGAGTTTGAGCAGCGCCTGCTGCACGCCTTCACCGGAGACGTCGCGGGTAATTGAAGGATTGTCGGATTTGCGCGAGATCTTGTCGATTTCATCGATATAGATGATGGCTCGCTGGGCTTTTTCGACATCGTAGTTGCAGCCTTGCAGCAACTTCTGGACGATGTTTTCGACGTCCTCACCCACATAACCCGCTTCGGTTAGCGTGGTGGCGTCTGCCATGACGAAGGGCACATCCAGCATGCGAGCCAAGGTTTGAGCCAACAAGGTTTTACCAGACCCTGTAGGGCCGATAAGCAAAATATTGCTCTTGGAAAGCTCGACTTCTTCGCCCTTGATATCGCCGTAGCGAATGCGCTTGTAATGGTTGTAAACCGCTACCGCCAGACTGCGCTTGGGAGAATCTTGGCCAATGACATAGCCATCGAGAAACTCTTTGATCTCGTGCGGGGTGGGAAGCTCGTCGCGTACCGCATCACGAGCAGCCTGTTGGGTTTCCTCGTGGATGATGTCGGTACATAGATCTATGCACTCATCGCAAATGAATACCGATGGGCCCGCAATGAGCTTGCGGACTTCCTGTTGGTTTTTGTTGCAGAACGAGCAACGCAGTACCTTGCCGTCTGCCGACCCAATATTTTCGGACATATCACTCTTTTTTCAGAACCTGCCACAGAGGCAGGGTTCAGTCAGGCTGGTATCCCGCCGGGGAGCGCCTTAGGGCTCGTCGGAGCGCGACACCAGCATTTTGTCAATCAAGCCATACGATACCGCATCCCGCGCCGACATGAAGTTATCACGTTCGGTGTCCAGGGCGATACGCTCGACCGGCTGGCCGGTGTTCTCGGCAAGCATGGCATTGAGTTGTTCGCGCAGATTCAGAATTTCTTTGGCTTGAATTTGGATATCCGAAGCCTGCCCTTGGGCACCACCCGAGGGTTGATGAATCATGATGCGCGAATTGGGCAGCGCATAGCGTTTGCCCTTGGTACCGGCTGCCAGCAAGAACGCCCCCATGCTGGCTGCCAAACCCGTGCACAAAGTGGAGACATCGGGTTTGACGAACTGCATGGTGTCGTAGATGGCCATGCCGGCATACACCGACCCGCCAGGCGAGTTGATGTACAGCGAGATGTCTTTGTCAGGGTTCTCGGATTCGAGGAACAGCAACTGCGCCACCACGAGATTGGCGGATTGATCGTTTACCGGCCCCACGAAGAAAATGATGCGTTCACGCAGTAGGCGCGAATAGATGTCGTAGGCGCGTTCACCGCGCCCGGACTGCTCAACCACCATAGGCACATAGCCCAAAGAGGTGGGCGTGACGGACTGGCCGCCATGCATTGCTGCGTAGTAGTCGGTAAAACGATGCATCATTAGGCAGTTCCCATGATTTCTTCGAAGGAGATTTTCTCGTCTTCAACCTGTGCTTTAGAGAGCACGTGATCGACGACATTGTCTTCGAGCACGACGGCTTCTACTTCGGCACGGCGCTGACGATCGGACAGATAATACGCCACCACCTGAGCGGGCTGCTCGTAGCTTTGGGCCAGTTCTTCGATACGTTCGCGCACCTGCTCGGGCTTGACCTGCAGATTGGCGTCGCTGATCAGCTCGGAGACCAACAAGCCCAGACGCACGCGGCGTTGAGATTCTTCGGTGAAGGCTTCAGCGGGGATGGGCATGGTATCAGCATTAGGCACGCCACGCTGTTTCAGCTCTTCGCGAGCGGCAGCCACACGGCCTTCTGCTTCGCTGTCGACCAAGGCCTTGGGCACGTCGAAGGTAGCAACGCCGAGCAGGGCTTCCATGACGCTGCCTTTGGTACGGGCACGCGTACGTGCACGAACTTCACGTTCGATGTTGGCGCGCACGTCGGCCAACAGTTTTTCGACATCGCCTTCGGCTTGGCCGAGCGACTTGGCAAATTCGGCGTCGACTTCAGGCAAGCGGGCTTCGGCCACTTCTTTGATGGTGATCGTGAACTCGGCTGTTTTGCCGGCCACTTCTTTGCCTGCGTAATCTTCAGGGAAAGACAGGGGGAACACGTTAGTGTCGCCAGCTTTCAAGCCACGCACGGCTGTTTCGAACTCGGGCAACATGCGGCCTTCGCCCAGCAGGAAGGGGAAGTCTTCGGCTTTGCCGCCATCGAAAGCAACGCCGTCTATGGTGCCGGCGAAATCCAGCGTGACACGGTCGCCGTCTTGGGCTTCACGGCCTTCGCTGGCTTCGTACACGGCGCGTTGCTTGCGCAGAATTTCGAGCGTGCGTTGGATATCTTCGTCGGACACTTGCGCCTCTGCACGTTTGACTTGCAGAGCAGCGAGGTCGGGAAGTTGGATTTCGGGGTAAACCTCGAAAGTAGCGCTGAACGACAGTTCGCTGTCGGCAGCTTCTTCTTTGGGTTCGATGCTAGGCATACCTGCCACACGCAGTTTGGCATCGGCCACAGCTTTTTCAAAGGCCTTGCCCAACTCGGTGTTGATGGCTTCGTAGCGCACGCTGGGGCCATGGCTGCGTTCGATGATGGACATCGGGGCCTTGCCTGGGCGAAAGCCCTGGACTTTAGCCGTGCGCGCCACGCGCTTCAGTTCTGCCTGTACGGTTTTTTCGATGTCTGCCACCGACAAGACCAGGTCGATGCGGCGCTCAAGGCCGGTTAACGTTTCAACCACGGGCTGCTGCATTGGAAACCTATCTGATATGAATGTAATGAACGGAAAGCCGGAACAAACCGGCCTATTTTATGTAGCTTGGCAACCGCCGTTTACGGGCTTGCCAAGCAAGTATTTGGTGCGAACGGAGAGACTCGAACTCTCACACCTTGCGGCGCCAGAACCTAAATCTGGTGCGTCTACCAATTCCGCCACGTTCGCAAAACGATAAAGTTTAACATGACAGTTCACTGTGCTACCCACCAAAGCACACTTATTAGTAAAGCCCAGACGTAAGGCAGTCGAAAAATAGCCAAAAAGCCGCCTGCAACAGTGGTAACAACAACAAAAGCACCGGCCTGCGCGCCGGCTAAAACCGTCAGTAAAACAAAAACAAAAGCCACGGACGCACTACCCACGCCCAGGTACCAAGCCAAAACACCCAACAGCGCCACCCCAGCCCCCCAGAGCGCCGACGAGAAGTAAGGTGAGTTTAATTCACGCTCCGGGCCGCTCGGCAACAGACAGCATGGTACCCACGCATCGGCATTCGCGGCGGCGCTTGCAGCCGGGTGACCCATGAAGCGCTTATAACGGTAGCGAAAGGCATCTCCCAGGCCAAACAAACCGCTCAAAGGCGTTACGTAAGTCTGATAGACATCCATCGTCAGACTGCGGGCTCGGTTATTCGCTGCGCGTTGCCCCTTCTGCGGGGTGAAATCCCGCACTTGAACCAAAATGGAGGAAGCCGGCAAACGCCCACTCAAGGCCTGGGAAACCTGCTCGCTTAACTGCTGCGGCAACGATTCGGGTGCCGGTATCAACTGCGGCTCAAGCGTCCAGCGAGCCAAGGTCCTATCTAACGCAGCACCGGCCGAGTAAATGGTCAAACCCAAGTGAGCCAGCTCAAACAACATCATGCACCCCACCAACAGCACCGGCACCAGCATCGCCAGCGTTGGCCGCAGGCGCATCACGCCGGGCATACGTAAGCGCGAGGGGCGGCGTTTATGCCACCCCTCGCGCAGACCATGAAGCAAACTTATCAAAGGCTTCAAGAACAAAGACCGCTCTTACGACCCGGAAGCAGGCTGAAGGTCGTACTCTATCGTCCACGTCTGCTTGCCGTTGTAATCACCAACGGGATCGTAGACTATGCTTTCCAGACGGAAGCGCATATAGCTATCGCCTTCACCCGAACGAATCAACACACCACGATCATCTTTGGCCGCCAGCAAATGAGTCGTGGCAGTGTAGCCATACCACCCATAGTCGACCGTCAGATTCGGATAAGTGCCCTCGCTCTTGCTGGCTGGCTGCAGAGGCGATCCCTTGGAGTCGGCTTTGTAGGCATTGGCCGGGCTTAATGTGGCACCCGTGAACAGCGCAAGCACGCTGGTGCTATCCGGTCTAGCTGCCGTGAATGCGCTGACGACCGGATCACCATTCGCGTCGTACAGCCCCGCAGGCGCATCGCCCGCCAATGCACCCACGCCGGCGTTGGCGGGATTCAACTTGATGTTGTAGCGATTGAAAGCCACATGCCAGTTGCCCGTCTCGGGTACTGTGTTGCCAGTACTCAAATCCAGATACTGCCACGCTGCAGAAGCATTGATTTCTTGTGACTGGTATTGAGTCAGATTGCCCATACCGGCCAATCGTACGGTGACATAACCCGAGGTTGCACCACCAGGACCGCCGTAATAGCCCAAGACCTGCAAGGCGTAAGTATTGTCAGCCGTCGGCGCAGCCTTATCCAAGGTGATCTGGAAAACGCGGAAATTCGGATGCAGTTTATTGTCACCCGTCAGGTTGTACTCGAAAGCAGCCGTACCGATGGCATTGGTTCCCGTGAAGGCGCCGCTCACACCATCGGTCAGGAAGGCACGATCGGGCACGGCTTGGCCGCTCTCGGGGTCTATCGTGGCATCTTCAATTTTCTTCAAGTCGGCCCAGGAACTGTCGAATGGCCCGCCCAAGGCACCGCCTTTGCCGGGGCCGCTGTCGCCGCTATTGGTCCAAAACAGCGGCTGCCCGCGACCGCCCGCTGCAGGCATGGACACCTTCAAATCCCACGCACCCGACGTGCAAGCCACCGCCTCGTTACCTGGTTTATTCAAGTCAAAGCAATGCTCGGCAGCCTCAGCCCCGGCAAGCGGCAGCACCAGCTTGTTGTCCTTGGACGTAAATTTATCCGCCGACACGGGCGGCGGATTGTCACCGCCGCCACTGCTGCTGTCATCTCCACCGCCACCACCCCCACCGCAAGCGGCCAGCAAGCAAGCCGCACCCAACGCCGCCACGAAGGGGCTCAATTTCATCGCCATCTTTTGTTCTCCTTAAATCACGATGCCTACATATCAAGAAAAATCAGGGGGCATCACTGAAGCGATAACGCACACCCAGGTAAACAAACCGACCTCGCACCGGTCCGAAATCAGACTGATTGGCAAAATCACGCTGTCGGTTGAAAACGTTGTTCACACCCGCAAACGCAGTCCAGCTCTTGTTGAAGTTATGGTTGAGCGCGAGATCCAGAGTGGTCCACGCGGGCGAAACCCCATCGGCTTGAGCCCCGGAAACAGCGCCATTTGCCTCACTGCTGGAGATCAACTCGCGACTCTGGTAGCGCAAACGAGCAGTCAGCGTGGTGTCTGGCAAGAATGACCAATCCACGCCCACACGCGCCATATGCTGAGGACGGCGCGTCAACTCGCTGCCGGTGTCCAGGTTGCGGGTCTGGGTATAGGTGTAGCCAAGGTTGAAAGCCACGCTCGGCAGCGCTTGCCAACGCAATCCCGTTTCTACCCCTTGAGTGCGCGCACGCGCGATGTTTCGATACGAATACACCACCACGCCGGGTCCGCCAGGCGTGGCGTTGTCTTCGTCTATCTGGATAAGGTCGCTGATGCGGTTGTAGAAGCCGTTGACATCAAGCGTCAGATCTTCGCGCCAGTCCAGCCTGAACCCCAACTGCGCACTTACCGAAGACTCTGGCGTCAAATTAGGATTGCCTTTGACCATGTAACCCAAGTGGCTGTGGTCAAAGACGTAATAACGCTCTTTCAGGTTGGGTACGCGGTAGCCTTTGCCCAGACTAGCCCGTACGACCCCCTGCCAGTCTTGACCATCCAGCAAGCGCGCCTTCAAGCTGGCCTTGGGCGCCACATGCGTGCCGAAATCGGAGTCATCCTGCCAACGCAAACCCAGCACCAATTCCCAGTTGTCATTGAAAACGATGTCGTTCTGGGCAAAGAGTTCGACCGTGCGTCTATCTACACGCCCCTGAGCAAACTCGGAAACACCGTTATTGGACTGACTTAAATCTTCATAGTGGTAGTCGGCCCCGAATTGCCAGTTCTGCTTGCGCCAAGTGGGCAAATCGAACTGAGTCGTCACATGCCCCATGCGTTGTTTTGCTTGACGGGCAGTCATCAACCAATCATTGGAGAAAGTATCCGAGTCGCTGTTGTACCGTTCGGCAACGCCGCTTAACTGCAGACGCGCCTGGTTTGCAAAAGTCCACTCTCCGCCACCCACCACTCTATCGCGTTCGATTTTCTCGGTTTTCAGCCTAGGCACATAGTTGGGCGGCACATAATAGGTAAAGTGTTGGGTGTCGTCTTCGCGATAGGCGCTCAGCTCCGCCCAGTAGCGCTGCCTGGCGCTGGGCATCCAATCGCTGCGTAAAGCGTATTGCTGGCGTTTGATTTTGTCCCCCTGACGACTCCAGGCATCGGGATCTATCCCAAAGCCTTTGTCATCAAGCACGTCGGCTGACAACCTCAGCCTCCATGTATCACTGCCCCCTTCTAAACCTAGCTTGCCATGCGTACTGCCTATTCCAGCGGCACGCCCGGAATCATTCTGTTTACCGTAGCTGCCAATATCAGCGCTCAGATCGGCATGAAACCCTTTACGTATTGGGCGAGTGATGACATTAACGACACCGCCCATCGCGGAACTGCCGTATTGCGCTGACGCTGCGCCTTTGACCACTTCGATACGCTCGACGTCGGCCAGCAAATACTGGCTAAGATCGACCGTCGAGCCCGTACTTGCTGAAATAGGCAGGCCATCGATAAGCACGAGCACCTGATCGCTGCTCAGGCCCTGCAAAGACAACTCGTAGCCCGACTTTCCGTGAATCTCCCGTATTTGCAGGCCAGGCACGTTCTCCAGCGCTTGCGTCAGCGTTCGAGCATGCGTGCGCTCTATCTCTTCACGCGTGACCACCTCTGTACGTATTGGTACGTCGGCCAGATCTTTTTCCGTGCGTGTGGCGGTCACGACGACAGTGCTCAATTGACCGCTTTGAATGGGTGCATCGGCGGCCTGGGCCACCCCTGCAATCAGGCTCAGCGCGCCGGCGGCGCTGAGCGCTCCTAGCCCGGCTAACTTTCCGCTTTCGCAACGGATTACCTTGACCCACTTGCGTGGGTTGTGGCCGGCCATTTGAAATACTTCCATGAATCGTTTTCCCGCGTGTGCGTTACCCGCCCGCTTACCGGGCCAAGCAAAACCGGCAGCTTCTTAGCCACCGCAACTGGCATTATTGATGCTGCCTATTCAGAGGCTATATTACGAACGATTCTCTGTATCATTTCAATAATTGTTCCATTAAATATACTTAAGGAAGGAGGATTGAAACCTTCAGTTGACGCGTTTTAACGACAAAACCGCCTTAAGCCCACGCAAGTCTTTCTGCTCATTCTGGGTGCGCCCGGGATTGCTCATTAGCTTGAGCTCGCAGCCGTGCAATTTGGCTATGGCTTGCACCAGCGACAGCCCCAAGCCATAGCCAGATGCACGATTTGATTGGGCGCCCAAACGAACAAACCGCATCTGAACGTGATCGTGCAAGGCAGGCGAGATTCCAGGCCCTCTGTCAGCAACCCCCAACAAAACCCAATCCTGACCGGATGGTTCTGCGAACAACTCAACCTGCCCGCCTACGCAGGCGTACTTGAGCGCGTTATCGACCAAATTCGATAACGCTTGCATCAACAAAGCTTTGTCTGCGTAAACGGCTAAAGGCTCAGGCGCACGTACCGATAGAAGCACATTGTTCAACTCAGCCAAAGGCTGAAAATAATCCGCAACATCCCCCAGCAAGGCCCGTGCCTGAACGGGTTCGAATTGATGCGGACAGCGTCGGGATTCGATGGCGCCGATACGAAGCACTGCGCTAGACATGCGCTGTATGCGCTCGACCTCTTCAATGGCCTGCCGCACCTCCTCACCCACGTCTTCCGATACGCCGCTGGCATCCTGAACTGCACATAAACGGTGGTGCAAGCGCGTTAGCGGCGTACGAAGCTCGTGAGCGATATAACTACTGACATCTTTAACCTCATCCATCAGCGCATTGATGCGTTCCAAAGCTTGGTTGACGCTCAGCGCCAGGCTTTCCAGTTCATCTCTGCCTCGGTGGCGCATCAACACCCGACTGGCAGTGTCCCCTGCGGCATAGGCACGCAAAGCTTGGCGGATGTCTTCTATTCTTGCCAAGCTGCGCGCACCGTATCGCATGCTGGTCGCAATGCTAAGCAGCACCACCACAAACAAGCCCGCCCCCGCTATCAGGGGCAATACTCGAACCCGCTCCAGCATGGGCAATACATCATAGGCTTCAAAAATCACACTGCCGTCGGCCAAGGGCACAGCCAAACCTTGCAACTCCATGCGGTGATGAGCAAGCTGATCGTCTCGCCATTGCACTCGATGCCATCCATGGCAGCTTGCCGGCTCGCAGCCCAGCGCTTGCCATATACCCGGCTGACCGTAATGCACCTGGCCCTGCGCATCTACCAAGAGCGTCACGCGCTCGGTTCGCTGAGCAAGGCGATCGCGCCACAAAGCAGCCTCTGCCTCTTCCAGGCTTTGCGCGCCGGCAGCCGCCTGCGACTGCATAACACCCAGCACGAGCTCCCGCACATGGCTGACCATTACGCTTTCGATCAAAGCCGCCCCACAGGCCATGGTCAGCAAACTCACCAATAAAAACACATAGGCAGTCGCGATAGCCTGACGCACGTGTCCCGCCATCAGCGGTGTCTGCAAGGTCCGCCACCGCGCTCCCGGTGCCGCGCGTGCAGCGTTAGCCCAAGGCATATCCCACCGATCGAATGGTACGCAGCAGCGGAAGCCCGAAGCGCTTGTCCAGCTTGGCTCGCAGCTTGGACATGTGAACATCGATCAGATTGGTCTGAGGATCGAATTCGTAGCCCCACACCCTTTGCAGCAACATGGAGCGTGTTACAACCTGCCCACTATGCTCCATCAGCACTTGCAGCAGCTTGAACTCTTTATCAGTCAAATCCAGCAATTGCCCATTGCGACGCACCTCTCGACTCACGACATCCATGCTCAGGTCTTCAAGGTTAAGCATTTGCGCGTGCGTCTCGGCCAGACCGGCACGCCGCCCCAGCACATCAATGCGCGCCAAGAGTTCACTGAAATGAAATGGCTTACCCAGGTAGTCGTCAGCACCGGCACGAAGCCCGGCAACCCTATCATCGGGCTGATCCAAAGCCGACAACACAAGAATCGGGGGATGTCGTCGGTGCTGAAGATGCTCCAGAACCTGCATGCCATCCACGATAGGTAGCATGCGGTCTAACACCATGACGTCGAATGCTTCGCGAGAGACTGCGTCAAGCGCATCCTGACCGTTATTCACCAAGGTGCAGTGGTGTCCGCAAGCCTGTAATTTGCTGGTAAGCCAATAGCTTACGCTGCTGTCATCTTCGACGATCAGTATTCTCATGCCCTTTCCTCAAGTATCTCGCAGTCCCCCCGGCCACGGCGCTACCCGCCTTTACTGACTGAGCAATCGCTGCCGTAATCCACGGAGACCATACTTAAAATGATAACGTTTATCATTTATTTTTATATTATCATGCTAAATCGAGTACCGAATGCTAGTGAAACAAGACCAGCACGGCGTTTTCCTTTACCGGGTGCGGTACGACCGAGGGTCGTAAGCCATAGGCTTGCTCTAGCGCCTCGGGAGTGAGCACCTGCTCTGGCGTACCGTCGACCAACACTTGACCCGCGGCAAGCAGCAGCAACTCGTCGCACCACTGGGCCGCCAAGTTCAGGTCGTGCAGAACGACCAGCACCCCCACCTGACTCGTATCTGCTGCGCGTCGTGCCGAATGCAACAGCGCCAGCTGGTGCCGAGGATCAAGGTTGGAAACAGGTTCATCCATCAGCAGATAAGCCTGGCCCTGGCAGCGCACAGCTGCCGCCACTTGCGCCCACACACGAGCAAACTGCACCCGTTGTTGCTCCCCCCCTGACAAGGTGTCATAAGGTCGCTGCGCCGCATTTCTCAGTCCGACGATTCCCAATGCCTCGCCTACATCCCGCGCCACTTCCTCAGGCGTCAGCTCAGGAAATGGATACAAACCCATTTCCACCACTTTGCTCACCGCCAGTGGAAAGCCCATGGCCACTTGTTGAGGCAAAACCGCCCGCCGGCGCGCTTGCTCTGCCACCCCTCTGGCCTCCAGGCTGAGCCCATCCAGATGAATCACGCCCTTTTGACAAGATAGCTCGCCCGACATGGCAGCCAGCAAGGTCGACTTGCCAGCCCCGTTGGCACCCAATACCGCCGTTACACGTCCAGGCTGCACGCGGCAAGAAACACCACAAAGAATCTTGCGCCCTGCGCGATCCACACTGATGGATTCGGCACTCAAGCCCGAACTCATGGCGTCCTCCTGCGTCCGACACGATTGATCAACCACAGGAAAAAGGGCGCACCAATCAAGCTAGTGACGATACCCACCGGCAATTCGGCTGGCACCATGATGATGCGAGCCCCCCAATCCGCCACGACGAGCGCGATGGCGCCCCCTAGGGCGCTGGCAGGTAACAAGGCACGATGATCTGCCCCCATCAGTAGGCGCAGCACATGGGGTATGACCAGACCGACGAAACCAATCACGCCTGTGGCGGCGACCAAAGGCCCGACCAGCAACGCCACCAAACCGATCAATTCACGCCGCACTCGCGTCAGCGAGAAACCCAGATGCCAGGCTTCGCGTTCGCCGATTAGCAAAGCGTTCAAGGCACGCCAATGCCGATAGAGCAGCACGGACAACAGGAAGGTCCAGGGCGTCAGCCAAACCAGAATAGACCAGCTTCCATGCGCCAAGCTACCCAGGTTCCAGAACGTCAGACTGCGCAGCTGCGAGTCATCTGCCATATAGCTGAATAAGCCTATGGCACTGCCGCAGGCTGCGTTAATGGCAATACCTGCCAGCAACAAGCCGGCCATTCCCGCGCTACGCCTACCCAGCACATAGGCACACCAGGTCGCCAACAAACTACCTGCGAAAGCGGCACCTGCCGCAGAAAAGAAGCCGCCAACACCCAACACTATGGCCCCCACAGCGCCTACGGCGGCACCCGACGAGATCCCGATCAAACCCGGGTCGGCCAAGGGGTTGCGAAACAAAGCTTGCATGCAAGCGCCGGCAATGGCCAAACCTGCACCAACCGTCATGCTCAGCACCACACGAGGCAAGCGCACATCCACCAACACCCGATGCGCAAGCGTGTCCTGCTCCGTCGGCCACCACAGCACTCGCGGCAAGTCTTGCAGGGCGATGGGATATGCGCCACTGGCAGACGCCAGAGCCATCACCAGACCTAACAGGAGCAATAACACCAGCAAGCCTTTGAGAGGCTGGGTGTTACGTTTGGACACCGTTGTAGTTGCCACGGCTGGGGAACTCACGAGCTTTGGTCGTAACGATGACATTGTTCTCGCAATTTCGTCACAGCCTCGGCCAAACGCGGACCAAAGGACAAATACATCAAATCGTCCATCACAACGAGACGGCGGGCTTTGGCAGCTGGCGTACCAGCCAGTGAGGTCAAGGCAAGAAAGCGCTCTTCGCCCCCCTGAGCTTGAATACTAAGTGGCGTGGTAATGATGAAGTCCGGTGCCAACGCCGCGGCAGCTTCTGCCGATATGGGCTTGTAACCTTTCTGTCCCTGTATCACGTTACGCACACCAGACAACTGCATGATGGCGTCTGCGGCTGTACCCGCGCCTGCAACCAGCACGCTGTTGCCATGCGCCATGACCGACAAGGCCGTGGGCCACTGGTCACCATCGGGCAAAGCAGGTAGTTTGCCCAAGGCCTCATCCATATTGGCGACCATCTGCTCACCTGCCTGCGGCACCGACAAGGCCTGTGCAATTTTCAGGATGCGCTCGCGTAGCGCCGACACCTCTGGGGCATCGGGCACTACCAAGATGTTCACCCCCAAGTCGCGAAGGCGCTGCAATGCCTGCGGCGGCCCGGATTGATCCGATGCAATCACCAGACCGGGATGCAGGGAGGCAACGCCCTCGACGGACAAATCCCGGTAGTAGCCCACCTTAGGTAAAGCCCGCGCCTCGGGTGGATACACGCTAGAGAGATCCACCGCAATCAAGCGATCTCCTTGCCCCAAGGCAAATACGATCTCGGTGACACTGCCGCCTACAGACACCACATTTTTGGCGTCCCCCTGCTTGGCTTTTGCCCACCCCCAAGGCAGGCTCAAAGCCACC
Organism: Mesopusillimonas faecipullorum; assembly: GCF_020539505.1. Classification (GTDB taxonomy): domain Bacteria; phylum Pseudomonadota; class Gammaproteobacteria; order Burkholderiales; family Burkholderiaceae_B; genus Mesopusillimonas; species Mesopusillimonas faecipullorum. Next base: position 604,661 of record NZ_JACDXW010000002.1, read on the forward strand.
ATCAACAAACCTCTACGACGCCACTGCATGACTCTGCGACTCCTGATTAGACCGCCAAAGGTTCGGTGCAGAGTTCATCAAGCAAGGCGCGCCAAGCTGCCAGCTCTTTCTTGCCCTCTTTGCGCTCTCCGAAGAACTGGACGATCTGATCCCCTGATTGATGGTAGAGCTCAAGCGAACGTACCCAACCGTCGGTAGTGGGTTTATTAACGACCCAACTGGAAGCGATGGCAGAGGTATTCAAATGAAGGTTGAAGTTGTCATCCAAGATGTTGTACCAATCACCGGTTCTGCGCAGGTTTTGTATAGGCCCTGTGTGAATCTGCACCATGCCGGGATTGCTCACAAAGCACATAATGGACAAGCCGCTTTGCGCCGCCCGTGTCAGTACGTGTTCGACGGCCTCCGGCCCCACCTGCTGAGCCAGGTCGGTGCCCGCACCGGCTAGCGCTTGCATGCGGCTGACACCCAGACGACCCAGCATGGGGTGGAACTCGTGCGTATCTTTCAGTTTCAGCCACGCTTCGCGTATTTGCTCTGGGGTAGATTGCGGCTCGGCCAAGGTGGCAGTTTGTGATGCTTGCTCGAATACAGGCATGGCTGCGTCGGCAGGCGCCGCAAAACGCGATACATAAACCTCATAAGCCGGCATATCCGACTCCTGCGTGCAGTACACCTTGTGCACCGCCAAGCCGTTGCCGTCAAAAAATTGCAAGCTATGACGCCCGCCTTGTTCTACCGCATAAGCATGGCGCCAGCGCCCAACAAAGGCACGCAGGTCAATATCGGGGCCCAGCATCATGTGCACAGGGCCTTGCTGGACATGACCTTGATAATGCCCATGACGCTCGTGTACGCACCAATCGTTGCGCGTCAATGCCATGACGCGGCCCAGTTCGCTCAAGGCCGCAAACATCTCATGCAAGGAGCCTGTTAAAGGACGAGAAGAAAGCCCTTCGTAGCCTGCGTGAACCAACTCACACTCGGAAACGCCCAGATGCATTGCCAACTCTCGGGTACGGCGCTGCGGGCCTGTTTGCTGCGCGGCATTTGCCTGCGCACTTAGCTGTTCAGCTGTCAACCTTGTAAATGATGTCATTTTTCATTCGCATATAGAAAAGACATCGCTATTATGCGGAAAATGACGGCTCAGGTGGGTTAATTTTGATTAATGATGATCGCCAGGCCATGCTTGCCGATATTGCATGGCCTCTGCCACGTCTGAACGGATAATGTCATCGCGGCCTGACAAATCCGCCACGGTACGCGCCACACGCAATACCCTGTGCACTACCCTGGCTGACCAATGCCAGCGCTGCATTGCCGCCTGAAGCAACTCTTGTGCTTGCGTATTCAAGTGGCAGTGCTGCCGTATCGTGCCGGCATCCAGACGTGCATTCATGGTTTGTTGGCGCGCAGATTGCCGCTCACGACAAAGCAGTACCCGCTGACGCACGATTTGCGAGCCTTCGCCGGGCGCCTCTTCCATCCACTCCGCTTTCAGCGCAGGCAAGGTAATATGCAAATCCATACGGTCTAACAAGGGCCCCGAGATTCTGCCGCGATAAGCCTGAATACGGTCGGGTGCACAGCGGCAGGGTTGCTGCCCATGTCCTAGCCAACCGCAGGGGCAAGGGTTCATGGCCGCCACCAGTTGAAACGCCGCAGGAAAGCGATGCGTATGTTGGGCTCTCGCAATCGTGACCTCGCGGGTCTCCAAGGGCTCACGCAAGGCTTCAAGCACACGTGGCTGAAACTGGGGCAATTCATCCAAGAATAAGACACCGTGATGCGCCAAACTGATCTCACCTGGCCGCGGATAACTCCCTCCTCCGACCAGCGCTGGCAAAGAGCTTGAATGATGGGGGGCACGAAAAGGCGCTTGCGTGCTTAAACCGCTTGCCTCACCGCTTTTCAAGGCAGCGATGGCGGCATGCTCTAACGCCTCGCCGGCACTCAAGGGCGGCAACAAACCAGGTAAACGTTGGGCCAACATGCTTTTGCCCACCCCTGGAGGCCCACACATGAGCAAGCTGTGTCCACCTGCCGCAGCAATCTCCAGAACACGGCGCGCCATTTGCTGCCCTCGTACTTCAGATAAGCAAGGCACTTGCACGACCCGCTCGGCCATGGGCAAGGGTTCAGCTTGTGATAATGAATGCTGACCTGCCAGATGGGCGACCGCCTGAGCCAAGCTCGCAACAGCTCGTACGTCCAGGCCTGGCACCCAGGCGGCCTGCGCGGCTTCGTGCTCAGGCAAGACTAGCATGACCCCTGCTTGGGTTCGCGCCACCGACAGTGCAATAGCCAAAGGAGCAGCCACCGACGCGATAGCCCCGGTCAGGGATAGCTCACCCACAAAAACAAGTTGGTCTACCCTGGGCGGCTTACCCTGCGCGTCCTGAACCTGACCAGATGCAAGCAGCACGCCCAAGGCTATCGCCAAATCAAAGCGTCCCGACTCTTTGGGCAAATCCGCTGGCGCAAGATTCACCGTCACCCGCCCGGCGGGAAATTCGAAACCACTGCTCACGATGGCGGCACGCACACGTTCCCGGCTTTCGCGCACCCCCGCATCAGGCAGGCCAACGATGTGAAATGCGGGCAAGCCCGCCCCTACATGAACCTCGACGCGCACAGGCGTGCCGCTGACACCTTGCAGGGCCTGGCTATTGACAATGGCAAGCGACATGGATGCAATCGGGAGGGTATTACCCACCATGAGACATTGAAGGAATGCCTCAGTATGACGATAGCCTCACATTTAGGCAGTGTAGAAGCGCAAAATTGACAGGCTCGGCTTATACCTAGCCTAGGCCAAGCGCGCCTCTACAAAGACTGGCGAAAAGTCGCTCGACAGCGCAAAGCCTCATGCGACACGAGATAAGTCGCTAAGAAAGCGCACCCTGCTGTAGTTCCTGACGTATCTCGTTCATGATTCGGCAGAACACCGGCGTGGGTAACGAGGTATTTGGAGAATCGGGGAATCCAGTCTCGTGGACCAACAGCAAGCCTTGGGTAGAAAGTAAAGCCTGACGTAAGCCCTCGGACTGCAAAATACGGGTGCGGATGGCCGCCTCTATTAGCTGATGATGCTGAGCCGAACCATAGGCTAGGCAATCCCCATTCCAATACACACCCTTTAAATCGGCCTCACCGCCCAAATTCTTGGCGTCCCAACCGCTTAATATGAATGCGCGTTCTCGGCGTGCGTCGGATTCGGGGAACTTGATACCCTGAATAAAACCTTCGATGGACGCAAACAAACGTCCATCAAAGGTAAATGGCGACAGCACGAAGTTGGACAACGCCACTCCGCGCCAGTCGTCGGAAACAGCTGAAATATTCAGCTTATTTGGATTGGGCTGCATAACGCGCTGCGCTGGCAGTGATTTCTGCCTTGGCGGCTTCAGCACCTTCCCAACCTTTAACCTTGACCCACTTGCCTTTCTCGAGATCTTTATAGTGCTCGAAGAAATGCTGGATGCGGTTCAACTCTTCGACAGGGAAATCTTCGGGTTTGTTGATGTCGCGATACAGGGGGTAGAGCTTGGTAACAGGCACGGCCAACAACTTGGCATCACCGCCTGCCTCATCGTCCATTTGCAGCACGCCAACAGCGCGGCAACGAACCACAGCACCGACCTGAATGGGAAAAGGCGCCACGACCAACACATCGACGGGGTCGCCGTCGTCGGCAATGGTTTCGGGAATATAGCCGTAGTTGGCTGGATAGTGCATGGCTGCCAGCATGAAACGGTCAACGAATACGGCGCCGCTTTCTTTATCAACTTCGTACTTGACCGGGTCGGAATTCATGGGAATTTCGACGATAACGTTGAAGTCCTCGGGCAGATTTGCACCGGCAGGCACACGATCTAAACTCATGCTTGATTAACCTTGGAAAGATGGAAGAAAAACTCAGGCGGTACGCGAGATATCGTCTTGTGAGGTTCCCGCAGCAGATGTGGCTGAATCGGAACGGTCGGACGTCTGGGACAAATCGATACCGGGAATCGGCGCGCTGTCGAAATATAGATCATCGTCAGACGTATCGACAAGAGGTGAGCCGCTGGTCGGCTTCCGAGGTACATCCTCCTCGTAGGAAGACTCCTCGGGCAGGTATCCCACCGCACTGGCGGCTTCTGGCGCCGACCACGATTGAGCCGGGGCTGACATGCGTGGGGCATCGTCTGGTAAGGCATCGGGAGCCCCGGGGTCAGAGCGCATATCGGCGGCGGGCAAAACGGAATCCCAATGCAAGACAGGCAGCGTGCCGGCAGCCAGGGCTGCCAGACGCCAGTGCGACATAGCCTCGTGAGAGCGTCCTAGACGATCATAAAGGGTTCCCAGCAAGGCGTGAATGCGCACATCATTGCGCAAGGCCATACTGCGTTGCAGATAGCGTTCTCCGGCCCCCCACAACTGCCCTTTCAGGCAAAGATTACCCAAGGCCGTGAGCAAATCGGCATTATTGGGAGATTGCTTGAGCCAGGTTTCGGCCTTGGCGACACGACGAGCAACGTCGTCAGGCGGGCACTGGCTGTAAGCACTGAGTAGTTGTGGGTCCAGCTCTTGATTCAGTGCGGCTTCTAGTATTTTTGCAGCGTCTCGGGGCTGAGCCAAACGCTCGTGAAACGCAGCGGCGCCGAGCGCGATGGAAGGCCACAGACGCTCTTCTTTCTTGAGGTCGCCCCAAGTAGATTTAAACCCGGCTTCGTCCACCTGGGCCAGCCTTTCTGTCACAGCACGCTCGATATAGGGCCGAGCCTCTTGGGCAGAGAGCACACCCTTACGTTGCAATAGCCGCACGCACTCGTAAACCTGAGCTTGGTTACCCAGTTGCCAATGCGCTTGCAACAACAAGCGCAAAGCATTGAATGCCTTGGGGTTGGCGTCGTAAACAGGCTGCAACAAGGCCAAAGCTTCGTCGGCACGCTGCTGATCAAGCAACAGCTCGGCACGCACCACTGCAACGGCCTCTTGCAGTTTGGGCTGAGGAGCCGCAGCCACCCGTGCTTGCTCCAGTGTTTCGTCGCGTTGAGCATGGCGGCCATTATCGTGCTGGGACCTGGCCAACGCCAACGCCGCCAACACTTTGGTGTCGGAAGATCGGGTACGAGCCAGCAAACGCGCAAGCTTCTGTTCTGCTTCTTGATCGCGCCCCTCCAAAACACCTATCCAACCTTGCTCTAGCGAGCTGCGATCTTTGCGCTGCGCCCTTTGGCCGCGCCAAGAGCGAAAGCGAGTGGGGCTGCTGGAGAGCCAGCTTATCCATTGCAACAGCACATGCAAGACAATGAACAGCGCAATAAGCAATAAAACCGCTAGGGTCAGCGATAGCTCGATGCGCCATGGCTGAGCAATGATGAGGACATTGCCGCTGTGCTCTCTGAGCACAACCGCCAGCAGCACCGCCAAAATCAGTAAAAAGATGATACGAATCCAGGAGCTCATGAAGCCACCTGCTGTGCGTTCGTCGACTCGGATGCAGCTGGAGCCTGATCTGCTGTCGAAGGCTCTACCGGTGCCGTGCTTGGCTCGGTTTCAGAGGGTACAGGCGATGCCGGTGCTTGGGGCTGTGCGGGAGAGCCGCCATTCGAGGAGTCTGGCTGGGCTTCGCTGGCCCGGGCAAGCCGCAAGGCTTGCACCGCTTGGCGGCTGTTCAGGCTTTCGGGCAGTGCAACGGCAACATCAGCATCGGTCAACTGCGTGGCCAATGCCAAAGCGCGTTTGCCGTCTACAGTCTGCAAATCGAAGCGAGCCTCAACCAGACCTTGAACTGCCTGAAGTTCGGAATGCCAGATATCGTTCTGCCGCATCATCAAGGCCAATCTAGCGGTCATCAGGCGCAGACGCAGGTTGTCGCGAAGTTGGCCGGCTTGCTCGGCTGAAATCAACAAAGCGTTGCTGTCATCGATGCGCCGCACACTGACAAGCTGGCGCAAATCGTGGCTGACCAGCTGCCAGCCTTGCCCCAGCGCATTTTGAGTAGAAACCCAGGTTTTCTCCCACCAGCCGGCATCGGGCGCCGCCTGAGCCGGTACGAAATTTTGGCGTTGAGCCTGTTCAGTTGGTGTCTGGACAACACCCAGATCTCGTACCAGCAAAGGCGCAGAGGCCACCAGTTGACTCAGTTCGCTTAAACGGCTTTGCAACCTGGTCGTATCTGTAGTGGGCACCGCACGCAGACGTTCGAGGTCACCGTTGACTGCCTGCTGCAATGGCGCCAGCGCTGGCAAAGCGGCACGTGCCAGCCGGGCCTGGGCGGTTTCGAGGCCAATAATGGCATTGGCGACGTTGCCCCCTAAAGTCAGTTGCTGTTGAGCAATTTCAAGTAATTGATCGATATCGTTAAGCAAAGCCAATTCGCCGCCATTGGCAGTCAACATCTGCAAAGCTTGCTCAAGCCCGTCAAGCTGTTCGCGTGAGGCTTCGAGCTGGGATTCCATATGCTGCAAGCGCGCCTGATCCATGTCAGACTGAGCTCGCAGCGCCTGCACTTGGCTGGCGGCCTTGCGAACTTCGAGGACGCTGGATGTAAGTTCTGCATTCATCTGCTCTTGCTGAGCCTGTTGATGCTGGTACAAGTACCAAGCAGCGGCCCCCAAAGCCACCGCCAGAATCAGCACCAAAACAAACGCAATACCCAGCAAGCTGGAACCACGCCCAGGCCCCCTGCCGGAGCTTGCAGCTTTTTTTTCTGCCTGGCCATTGGCCTTGGCGCCGGATGCGGCGGACGAAGAGGTCTCGAGTGTGGAATCAGTCATGACGGAATTGTAATCGTTCGCGCCCATTCAGTGCTTCAGCGACTGTAGCACAGCGGCCAGAATAGCCGCGTCGTCGGGCATACAGAGTTCAACGTTGAGTTCACCGCAGCCGGCACGCTGCGCCTGCCATTGTAAACGGCTTGCTACTCTTTCGTGGATGGCGACAAACCCGGCCCGGGCGTAAAGTTTAGTCAAGCCATGCGTTTGCAGGTTAGAGGCAAAAGCATCCACCCCCTGCGAGCTGGTAAGAAGCGCGGAAATTGCATGCCCCCGCTCAAGCGCCTCAGCCAGCGGCGCCAACTGAGGGGCAGTCCAATGCGCGCTCACCCTTTCATAGACAGCGTAACGGTCAACCTGGCTCCCCTCAGCCTCCAGGCGTTGGCGCAACCAGTTGCGCCCTTCCTGTGCACCCACGATAAGCACCCGCGGCGAAATGCCCGCATGTTCCTGCAATACCTGCCACAAGGATTCCGAATCCTGCGGAACATCAGGCTCGGGGTGCAGAATCTGCGCCTTTGGAATCCAACCGGCCTCGAACAGCGGCAAAGCACTGGCAGCCCCCACGGTCGCCGCACGCGTCTGCGGCGGCCACTGACGCTCTGCCTCCGCCTGCTGCCAAGCCTGCAAATAGCATTTGACGGCAAAGCCACTGACAAAGATAACCAGATCATAGGCGTCAGGCGCGACCCAGGGCTGCATGGCCTGCGGCCTTAAGCTCACGGTCAATGCAGGCAGGCTCAGCGTCGCCACGCTCTGCTCTTGCAGGGCAGATGCCAGCGCCTCATTGCGGCCAGCAGGACGGGTCAGGACGGCCAGGGCTGATCGCACCGGCATAGCGCCACCTAAACTTGATCTGGGTCAGGCGCCGACAAAGCGTCGACGATGGCTTGGGCGCCTTGCGCCTGCAACTGGCGGGCGACATCTGTGCCTATGCTTTTTGCGGCATCGATGGGGCCAGACTGCTGAGCACGCAAGATCAGGCGGCCATCGGGACGCCCTACCAAGGCCTGGACGTGCAAGAGGTTGTCATCAGCCTGAGCATAAGCAGCCAAGGGCACCTGGCAAGATCCGCCCAGCACTCGGGAAACGGCCCGTTCGGCCAGCGCACAAGCCGTGGTACGCGCACAAGCCAATGGCGCCAACCAAGCTCGCAAATCGGCGCGCTCGTCCATGATTTCTATGCCCAAAGCCCCTTGACCCGCAGACGGCAGACTCTCGTCGGTAGAGAGATAGCTGCGTATGCGGTCGGCCAAGCCTAAACGCTCCAGGCCGGCTGCGGCCAATACAATACCTGCATATTGGCCTGCATCGAGTTTGGACAAGCGTGTGTCTAGGTTGCCACGCAAGGGCTGCACGTGAAGCTGAGGATAAGCAGCACGTATCTGAGACTCACGCCGCAAGCTGGAAGTACCGACCACGGCCCCTTCGGGTAATTCGGCCAAGCTGCCAAATTGATTGGAAACGAAGGCGTCTCGCGGGTCGGCCCTTTCCATGATGATGGGTAGCGCGAAAGGCGGCCCCAACTCGACGGGCACATCTTTGAGCGAATGCACAGCCATGTCGGCCCTGCCATCCAGAAGTGCGGCTTCAAGCTCTTTAACGAACAAGCCTTTTCCGCCCACTTTGGACAAGGTGCGATCCAGTATTTGATCGCCCTTAGTGGTGAGCTCTAGCAGTTCGACTTGGCAGTCGGGATAAAGCGCCAGCAACTGCGCTTTGACGTGATGGGCTTGCCACAAAGCCAAACGGCTGGCGCGAGTGGCGATGACCAGTCGGGAAGGTTGAGACATGAAAAAATGGGATGAAACGGTGAGCGGCTGACCTTTTAGTGGTCAGTTGATGAACTGCTGCAAGACGACATACGCCAAAATGCCTATGAGGCCTACTATGGCCAGCCCTTTGAGCAGAGTCATGTTGGATTTTTCGGCGTCTTTGGCGTCGGAAGCAGGCTTGAACAGGCCCATATTGATTAGTGTCCTTGTTGTGCCGGCCTGCGAGAGGCCAGCCATTTACCCACGGCCACAACGGCAACAGCGCCGATGACCTCTGCCGCATATTTGACCACTTTTGTCGGCTCGCCGAATTGATCCAGGACAAGCGCATCGGTTACCAGCATACCGCCGGCTATCCAGCCCAGCAAGGCGGCGCCGAACGTAATAACGACCGGAAAACGATCTATAAGTTTAAGCACCAGTGTGCTGCCCCAAATGATAATGGGCACACTTAGCAACAAACCAAAAATCACATAGCCCAACTGATGATGCTCGGCTGCGTTTTGCGCAGCGCCGGCAATGGCAATGACGTTATCCAGACTCATCACAAAGTCGGCAATCAGAATGGTTTTGACCGCTGCCCAAACCGAGCTACCAGCGCTGACGTCGTGATGTCCTTCGTCTGGCAATAGCAGCTTGATGCCTATCCATAACAGCAATAGGGCACCCACCACCTTGAGCATGGGTATGCCCAGCAATTGCAAGGCAAAGAAAATCAGAACCACGCGCATCAGAATGGCGCCGACCGTGCCCCACAAGATACCTCGAACACGCTGATGTGGGGTGAGCTTGCGGCAAGCCAAGGCTATGACCACAGCATTGTCTCCCCCCAACAGGATGTCAATCATGACGATCTGGAACAAGGCGCCCCAGTGCAACGTTGCAAAAAAATCGAGCATGGTAAAGATTCCTAAGGGGCTTTCGAAGCCGCGGGAGTTTCGTACAACGCACAAAACCGTGGTCTAAAAAACTCAAGCGGGCCGGCATTGCCATGTGGCAGTGCCGGCCCGCCCGGGCGGCAAGCGTATTAACGCTTACAGAATGGACTTCAGCAAACGGCCCATTTCGGAAGGATCACGCGTGGTACGAATACCGCACGCTTCCATCACTTCCAGCTTGGCATCAGCTGTGTCGGCACCACCGGAGATCAGCGCACCGGCGTGGCCCATGCGTTTTCCGGGAGGGGCCGTCACGCCAGCGATGAAGCCAACGATAGGCTTGCTCATGTTGTCTTTGGCCCACAAAGCAGCATTGACTTCGTCGGGGCCACCGATCTCGCCGATCATGACAACAGCGTCGGTCTCGGGATCTTCGTTGAACATGCGCAGCACGTCGATGTGCTTCAAACCATTGATGGGGTCGCCACCAATACCGACTGCCGAGGATTGACCCAAGCCAAGTTCGGTAAGCTGAGCAACCGCTTCGTAAGTGAGGGTACCGGAGCGGCTAACGACACCGATGCGGCCTTTACGCGAAATGTGACCAGGCATGATGCCGATCTTGATTTCGTCGGGCGTGATCAGACCAGGGCAGTTAGGGCCCAACAGCAAGGTTTCTTTGCCGCCGGCAGCCACTTTTGCCTTCATCTTGTTGCGCACTTCCAGCATGTCGCGAACGGGAATGCCTTCAGTAATGCAGATGGCCAGATCCAGGTCGGCTTCAACAGCTTCCCAGATGGCAGCAGCAGCACCTGCGGGCGGCACGTAGATAACCGAAACGGTGGCGCCAGTGGCTTGCTTGGCTTCTTTGACGGTGGCGTAAATGGGCACGCCTTCGAAGTTTTCACCGGCCTTCTTGGGGTTCACTCCCGCAACGAAAGCTTCTTTGCCGTTGGCGTACTCGCGGCAGTAATGCGTGTGGAACTGGCCGGTCTTACCGGTAATACCTTGGGTGATGACCTTGGTATCCTTGTTGATCAGAATCGACATTGTGAGTAGTCCTTCGTAGAGCTTATTTTGCGGCAGCCACGACTTTTTGCGCGGCTTCGGCCATGGTGTCGGCGCTGATGATAGGCAGGCCCGACTCGGCCAGCATCTTCTTGCCCAGTTCTTCGTTGGTGCCCTTCATACGCACCACCAGAGGCACGCTGAGGTTCACGGCCTTGCATGCAGCGATCACGCCTTCGGCAATGATGTCGCAGCGCATGATGCCACCGAAGATGTTGACCAAAATGGCCTGCACACCGTCGTTCTTGAGCATGATCTTGAAGGCTTCAGTAACCTTCTCGGCAGTGGCGCCACCGCCAACGTCCAGGAAGTTGGCTGGCTCGCCGCCGAACAACTTGATGGTGTCCATGGTGGCCATTGCCAAACCGGCACCGTTGACCAAGCAGCCGATGTTGCCGTCCAGCTGAATGTAAGCCAGATCGAACTTGCTGGCTTCGACTTCGGCAGGGTCTTCTTCGTCCAGATCGCGGAACTCAACGATCTCGGGGTGACGATAAAGCGCGTTCGAGTCGAAGTTGAACTTGGCGTCCAGGGCAATCACGTTGCCCTTGCTATCACGGTTCAGCGGGTTGATTTCGACCAGCGAGGCGTCGGTTTCCATGTAGCACTGATAGAGCTTTTGGAAAATATCAACGGCTTGCTCGGTGGAGTCAGCAGGCATGCCGATAGCATTGGCAACCTTGGTAGCTTGCTCTTTCGAGAAACCGGTCAGCGGATCAATGTATTCGGTGATGATCTTTTCAGGCGTGGAAGCAGCAACTTCTTCGATGTCCATGCCGCCTTCGCTGGAAGCGATGAAGGCGATTTTCTGCGTGGCGCGGTCGGTAACCACGGACACGTAGTATTCCTTCTGAATGTCGGCTCCGTCTTCGATATACAGACGACGCACTTTCTGGCCTTCGGGGCCGGTTTGGTGCGTGACAAGCTGCATGCCGAGGATCTCGCCGGACAGCTTGCGTACTTCGTCCAGCGAGCGAGCGAGTTTGACGCCGCCGCCTTTACCACGGCCGCCCGCGTGAATCTGGGCCTTGACGACCCAGACCGGGCCGCCTAGCTTTTCAGCTGCAGCCACGGCTTCGTCGACCGAGAATGCGGGAATACCGCGCGGCACTGCTACGCCAAACTTCTTCAGCAGCTCCTTGCCTTGATATTCATGAATTTTCATTTGTTACCTGTCTGAACGTGAGATGAAGAGAAACGAAACGACTCTGGTTGCCCGCCTTCGTCAGCCGTCTTTCGCCGGCTTGGCACCCGCAGGGCTTGAAGCCTGCGGGCGATACCACAAAGGATAGAATTTGGCCACGGCAGGCGCATCCAAGCTAAGCGCATGACAGCCCTCAAGCTCGAAGGGCCGCCGCTCGGGAGATTCGGGAGATCGCTTGGCTTTGCGCCGTTTGCCCGCAGTGGACTGTACCGCTACCGTCGGCAACACATAGGACAACTCGGACAAATGCGTACAGCCTTGGGTACGACCGAATTTTTCCTTGACGGCCTGCCTGAAACCCTTGAGCAGATTCATGCCCACGAGCCCTGCATAATCGGGCGCAATACAGGCGCACCATTGCCCATAAGGCGCGGCATCGTATGCCGCCTGAGCAGCGGTAATGGTGAACGCATCGTCTATGGTGACCCGCAGATGCATGTGGTGCACCGGCCGCCCTGCCCTATGAATTTCTCCGCTGGACCGGGGGAAATCATAGCCTTTGACATCCATCATCTCGGCGTCGAGATCTGTCAAACCGTCTGGACGAGCATAGGCATGCACACGAAAGGTTCTCGTGTGCAGGTGTTCGCGCTCTAGGTCGGAGTCTGGCAAGGGCATGGAAAAGCTACGCAAGCAAGCCGCGCTGCAAGTCAAAACCTTAAGAGTATAGCGCAGCGCAGCACAGCTTTTTAGCCTTATTCAGTCATTAGCCCTTAAGTCGCCTGCCGCAAGCTTGCCGCAGCTTCGACCATAGCCTTCAATGCGGCTTGGGTTTCCGGCCATGCCCGAGTCTTCAAACCGCAATCGGGGTTTACCCATAAGCGCTCGGCAGGCAGGCGCTGCGCGGCTTTGCGCATCAGCCCCACCATCCATTCAACGTCGGGCACATTGGGCGAATGGATATCGTAGACGCCCGGGCCGATGTCGTTAGGGTAGTGGAAATCCTCGAATGCGCTCAGCAACTCCATATTGGAGCGCGAAGTTTCGATGGTGATCACATCGGCATCCATGGCGGCAATGGCTTCCATGATGTCGTTGAATTCCGAATAACACATATGGGTGTGGATCTGCGTGTCATCGCGCACGCCCGAAGTGCTCAAGCGGAAGCAATCCACCGCCCAATCCAGATAAGCCTTCCAGTCGGCACGGCGCAAAGGCAAGCCTTCACGGATGGCGGGCTCGTCAATCTGGATAACACTGATACCGGCGGCTTCCAGATCGTTGACCTCGTCGCGCAGGGCCAGCGCCAGCTGTCGGCAAGTGGTTTCACGCGGCTGATCGTCACGCACAAAGGACCATTGCAGCATGGTCACCGGGCCGGTCAACATGCCCTTGACCGGCTTGGCAGTCAACGACTGAGCATAAGCAGACCAACCTACCGTCATGGCCACAGGACGCAGCACATCACCAAAAATCAAAGGCGGTTTGACACAGCGCGACCCATAGCTTTGCACCCAACCGTTCTGAGTAAAGGCATAGCCTGCCAGTAATTCTCCAAAGTATTCCACCATGTCATTACGCTCGGCTTCTCCATGCACAAGCACGTCCAAACCGATGTCTTCCTGGAAACGCACCACCTGCTCGATTTCCGCCCGCATGGCTTTCTCGTAGGCGGCATCCGGCAGACTACCTTGGCGCCAGTCGCGCCGCGCCTTGCGGATATCACTTGTTTGCGGGAAGGAGCCTATGGTTGTCGTCGGATAAGCAGGCAGTTTCAGCTTGGCCTGCTGGCTTGCAATGCGTTGGGTGAAGGGAGGGCGGTCCAGCGAGATCGACTCTGCTTCTAACAGGCGCTGGCGCACCTCTTCGCGATGGATGCGTGCCGAAACACGACGCCCTTGGACAGCGGCCCTTTGCTGCGCCAGAAACTGACGCGTTTGCTCGTCATCCTTTCCACCTAACCAGAGGGCCAGCCAGCGCAACTCATCTAGTTTCTGCGTGGCAAAAGACAGCCAACCGCGTAACTCGGCATCCAGCTCGGTCTCAAAGGACAAGTCCACTGGCACATGCAGCAGCGAGCACGATGGCGCCAGCCACAGGCGTTCGCCCAACTGCTTATGCAGCGACTGCAAGCGCTCGTGAGCCGCATCCAGATCGGTGCGCCAAACGTTACGACCATCGATTAAGCCTACAGACAGTATCTGGTCGGCACGCAAGGCATCAGCCACAGGCGCCAACTGCTGCGGCGCACGTACACCATCTATGTGCACACCATGTATAGGCAACTGGCCCAGCAGCACGGCATGCTCCTGAACACTGCCGAAGTAGGTGGCCAACAAAATGTGCAGGCCCGAATCTGCCAGCACTTGGCTGGATTGCTTCAAAGCGCTCAGCCAAGCGTCGGGCATATCCAACACCAACACAGGCTCATCAATCTGCACCCATTCCACGCCCAGCGCCTTCAGGCGCTCTAGCACCTGAGCATAGACCGGCAGCAGACGCTCTAGCAACGCCAGCTTGCGTACATCGCCGGCACCCTCGGTGTAAGCGTCGCCCTTGCTCAGCCACAACCAAGTCAATGGTCCGGGAATGACCGGCTTAACGCTCAAACCCTGGGCCTGCGCCTCTTTAACTTGCTCGAATAGACTTTCGCGCGCCAGCCGGAACTGCTGCTCAGGCGTGATTTCTGGAACGATGTAGTGGTAGTTGGTATCGAACCACTTGGTCATCTCGCAAGCCGCTGCGGGGGTGCCGCTTGGCGCTCTGCCACGGGCCATACGAAACAAAGTATCCAAGGAAACAGGAAGGCTGGCAGATTGGCCAAAGCGCGCTGGCACGACGCCCAGCGTAGTCGTCCACTCCAAAATCTGATCATACCAAGCAAAATCGCCTACTGGTATCAAGTCTATTCCAGCTTGTTGTTGAATCTGCCAATGCCGCTGACGCAAATCATGTCCTAGCTGCTCCAGCTCGGTCGCCTGAATATCTCCCGCCCAATATGCCTCCAGCGCCTTTTTCAGCTCGCGCTGTGCGCCAATTCGGGGGAAGCCCAAGCTGTGAGTCGTTACCATTTCCATCATCCTCAAGTCAAAAATTGTTGATGAAATGGAGTATGGGCCAAACATTAAATGAATCAAAATCAAATACAACAAGCTTTATATGAGACTTACTCATACAATATAGATGGATTTAGTTTTCTGCTCGTCAAAGATTTGTATAGAGGCAAGCTCCATGCTGGAAATCCGACACCTGGAAACGATTGCGGCTCTGCAAGAAGCCGGCAGTCTGCAAGAAGCCGCAGAGCGTCTGCATGTGACGCAGTCCGCGCTATCGCATCAAATACGCGACTTAGAGGTGCGCTTGAAAACACCGCTGCTGAACCGGCGCACCCGCCCGGCGCGACTCACAACAGCAGGCCTGCGCGTCTTGGCGCTGGCTGAAGAAGTCCTTCCCCGAGTACGAGCCACTGAACGAGAACTGCAAAAGCTGGCTGCCGGTCGCACCGGGCGCCTGCACTTGGCCATCGAGTGCCACTCTTGCTTTCAGTGGCTGATGCCTGCGTTAGACGCCTTCCGGCGCGACTGGCCAGAGGTGGCACTAGACCTTTCGGCAGCTTTTTCATTCGCTCCCCTACCCGCACTGGTACGCGGCGACCTGGACGTGGTCGTTACCTCGGACCCACAGCCCCTGGAGGCCATCAGTTACTTACCGTTGTTTCGTTACGAACTGGTGTTGGCGGTAGCCAAAACCAGCCCGTTGGCAGACTTAAGTTACGTAGAAGCCGCACACTTGGCTGATCAAGTGTTGATTACCTATCCTGTGGATCGCCATCGCATGGATATCTTCACGGCATTTCTGGACCCGGCTGACGTGGAGCCGGTCGCGGTGCGAAAAGCCGAACTGACCCCGATTATTGCGCAGCTGGTAGCCAGCCAACGCGGGGTAGCCGCCCTACCAAACTGGGCCCTGACCGAATATATGCACCAAGGTTGGTTGCACAAATGCCGCTTGGGAATCAATGGTGTGTGGCGCACTTTGTACGCAGCTGTGCGTAGCGAAGACGCTGACGCCGACTACCTGCAGGCATTCATGCAAACCGCCCGCAAAGTGTGCTTCAAGACCTTAAGCGGCATCAAGGTGGCAGATTCAGCGCCTTGAAACCCAAGCCACGCTATTCCTGAGTTTGGCTATGCTCGGAGAGTACCCGCCGAAAGGTTTCATTGGAAAAGCCCCGGGAAGCCATGAAACGAGCCTGTTTGGCGTACGACTTGGCGTCTTCGGGAGCCTGGGCGAATTTTTTCTGCCAAGCCTCTTGGGCACGCTCAAACTCGGTATCACGAAGTTGGTCGCGGATGACTTCCAGGTCGGCGGCTTCGAGACCATGCTGGCGAAGCTCTTGCATTACCAACGCAGTACCCCGCCCCACCCCACGTCGATGTGCCATTCCCTGCGCAAAACGCTGATTTGAGAGCCAGTTTTCGCGCTCTAGCTCGTCGAGCAGCGCTTGCAGCACCTCGGGTTCGTCGGGCGGCACATGGGGCGCCAATTTACGTGCAAGCTCTTGGCGGGAGTGTTCGCGCCTAGCAAGATAATTGACAGCCCTGGCCTTGAGTGAAATACCCGTGGGCGCCCGCTGTTTGCCCGGCGTGCCCGCATCATCGGGCGACGCCAGGGTTTCAAAGTCGTCGGGGGGGAAAGCCTTATTCCGCGTCATCCGGACCGGCGTTCTCTAGATCGTCGCCAGGCTCGCGGGCAGCATCGGGCATACCTACCACGCCCAAGTGCTCACGCACCTTGTTCTCGATCTCGCGTGCCATCTCTGGGTGCTCTTTCAGGTATTCGCGGGCATTGTCTTTGCCTTGCCCTATACGCTGCCCTGAATAGCTGTACCAAGCCCCTGACTTATCTACGATGCCAGCTTGAGCACCAAGATCGAGGATTTCGCCTTCACGCGAAATACCTGCGCCGTAGAGGATGTCGAATTCGGCCTGTTTGAAAGGCGGAGCCACCTTGTTCTTGACAACCTTAACCCGGGTTTCGTTACCAACGATTTCATCGCCCTTTTTGATATTGCCGATACGGCGGATATCGAGGCGCACAGAAGAGTAAAACTTGAGTGCATTGCCCCCTGTGGTGGTTTCAGGATTGCCGAACATAACGCCGATCTTCATGCGGATCTGGTTGATGAAGATGACCATGCAATTGGCACGCTTGATGTTTGCCGTAAGCTTACGCAGTGCCTGGCTCATGAGGCGAGCCTGAAGGCCAGGCAGGGAATCACCCATGTCGCCTTCGATTTCAGCCTTGGGCACCAGCGCAGCCACGGAGTCGATGACAATGAGATCTACCGAGCCCGAGCGCACCAGAGCATCGGTGATTTCGAGGGCTTGCTCGCCGGTGTCAGGCTGAGAGATCAGCAGGTCGGTAAGTTTGACCCCCAGGCTGGAGGCATATTGGACGTCGAGCGCATGTTCGGCATCGATAAAGGCACAAGTACCCCCTACCTTTTGCATTTCTGCAATCACTTGCAGCGTCAGTGTGGTCTTGCCCGAAGATTCAGGGCCGTAGATTTCGATGACACGACCACGCGGCAAGCCCCCGACGCCCAAAGCGATGTCCAAACCCAGCGACCCGGTGGAGACAACTTTGATGTCGTGCTCTACCTGGTTGTCGCCGTAGCGCATGATGGACCCTTTACCGAACTGTTTGTCGATTTGCGACAACGCTGCGGCCAATGCCTTAGCACGTTCGGCGGCGTTAGCCTTGCTTTGCTTGTCATCCATGAGCAATACCTTTTAGAAAGTGTATGGAACTGGCCAAGTTGCTTTTTACTAGGGCCAGCCAATTCTGTGATGGCGATTATGCACTAAATTATACTGGATAAATACACAGATAAGCTGAAGTGCGACATTCGCATCACGCTATACCCAAACATGCCTCAATAAGCTTTCAGGCATCTGTCAGCAGGTGGCGCTTAGAATCGCTTAATAGCACCCGCGCTCTTACGCCGTCTTCCCTGATCTGGCGAGAGCGCAGGCAAGGCTATCACACTGGCGCAACGCGCCCCGCGAACTGTAGTATGCGTAAGCCAGTGTGCTCACGACCCGATGCCCCGGCATCGGGTTTTTTTTGCCTGGCCGCCTCTAGCTAAAAAGACATCGCCTCGGGGGCCGTCAAACCGGCAAACACCAACACAGCGTGGCCGGCGGTTTTTGTCACATGGTTTAAGCGCACAGGCACGTTACACTGATAGCCTTACCGTTTCTCAACACGTCCTCTCATCGCTCATGTGGTTCAAGAATCTCAAGCTGTTTCGTCTCGCGCCTGAATGGCAACCCTCACTCGAAGCTTTCGAATCCGCCCTGGAAAAACACCCCTTCCAACCCGCTGGCCGGCAAAGCATGCAAAGCCTGGGCTGGGTTTCGCCCACCGAAGACGGCACGCTTGCTTACGTGCAAGAAGGTCAACGCCTAATTTCACTGCGCACCGAAAAAAAACTGCTGCCTTCCACCGTCATTAATCAGGTGGCTCGCGAAAAAGCTCAGGAAATCGAAGCGCAGCAAGGCTATAAGCCGGGTCGCAAGCAGATGAAGGAAATCAAGGAGCAAGTCGCCGACGAGTTGCTACCGCGTGCTTTCAGCCTTTGTCGCGACACCCGTGTGTGGTTCGACATGCGCAATCACTGGCTGGTCATTGACGCCGCCTCGGCTGCAAAAAGCGACGAAGTCTTGGGTCTATTGGCCAAAACCATGGACCCATTCCCCATTTTGCCCTTGGCAACACAGATGGCACCGTCTACGGCCATGACCGACTGGGTGCTATCAGAGGCCCCGCCCGCCGGATTTACCGTAGACCAAGAGGCCGAACTACGCTCATCTGGCGAAAGCCGTGCTGCTGTGCGGTATGTACGCCAAAGCCTAGACCCTGAAGAAATTCAGCGTCATGTGCAAGCAGGCAAACAATGCACTCGTTTGGCCCTCACTTGGGCAGACAAGGTGTCGTTCGTGATGACAGATACCTTAGACATCAAGCGGGTAGCCCCCTTAGATGTCTTGCAAGAGAACGCGCCACCCGCCGCCCCCGATGCCCGAGAGCAGTTTGACGCTGACTTCACTTTAATGACGGGCGAACTGTCTAAGCTCTTGGATAATATGGTTACCGCACTGGGCGGTTTTCACAAGCTATAAAGCATATCGCTAGCGCTCAGTTCTCTGGGCGCTGGCGTGCCGATTCCATTTGCATGGACTGCACTTTCGTTTCCAGGTCACTGATGCGGGCCAAAGCGCGTTCCAACAACGCAGCCTGAATGTCGAACTCTTCGCGCGTCACTAGATCCATACGCGAGAAGGCCTGCCCCATAAAAGCTTTAACATTCCGT
The DNA here is from genome assembly GCF_020539505.1 of Mesopusillimonas faecipullorum. Lineage (GTDB taxonomy): Bacteria > Pseudomonadota > Gammaproteobacteria > Burkholderiales > Burkholderiaceae_B > Mesopusillimonas > Mesopusillimonas faecipullorum. Next base: position 623,671 of record NZ_JACDXW010000002.1, read on the forward strand.
TCTATATCAGCCGCAGGGCTTTTAGCAATAAGATCCGAGATATTGCGCTGAACATCGTCCAGCCAAGCCTTGTTGTTAAGCATATCGCCCTCCTGAGATAATCAGCTTCCGGCTCTCGAAGAACCGGAAGCCGCCATCATATTTTACTTCTGCTCGGCAGTAGGCGCCTGGGCGGCTTGCGTGCCATTGCCAATTGCGCCCTGAATGGCCTTGTCGGCACTGGCAGCGGCATCGGCAACGGCTTCCCTAGCCTTCTCAGCGGTGCTAGCCGCCATGTCGCCTAGAGACTCACCGTTGGCATTCGAAGAGGATTGCTCGGGGGCCGGCGTGGGCGTGGGGGCACTGTCGGGAGCCGGGGCTGCTTCAGGTGCTGGCGTAGGGGTAGCCTCAGGTGCCGGCGTGGGAGCCGGCGCCATGGCGCCTGGTGCAGGGGCGGGATCCACCATGCCTGAGGGAGCAGGCTCAGTGCCTGGCGCGGAGGCATCATTTTCTTTCGAGCAAGCGGCCAAGACAGTGGCGGAAGCAGCGACAGCCAGAATGGCGAGATAAGTACGGTTCTTATTCATGACGTCCTCTCTAAGGGAAAATCACCGCGGACCCTCTTGAGGGTATGGTTCCGGCGGCGACCAGTTTCAAATAAACCGGCACTGGGCCGACCTCAAGTAAAGTCTAGCAGCGCCTCTACCAGGCACCATTCAATCAGTGTAAACCCTAGTTACCGAGAAGGCGAGCGACTTAGCTGCTATTTAGCCGCCGAAACTGCTTGAGCAAGCTCACCCCATGGCCACCTTGTTCGCTGTCAAAAGCTTGCGTTCAGCCCTGTAACATCACGCTTTCTCAGCTTGCATCCGCCCATTCAGGGTCTGGGCGCGCCGCATTCGGAGTTGGTTCGCAAGCCCCATCCACACCCTTCTTCCAGCAGCGGACGACACAACACCCTGACACAAATTACCTTTGTGCCTACCGCTTTGGTTACATATTGTTTGAAGAGATAGCCAGTCAGATCAGCGTTTGCAGATCGATACGCTCGGCTCGGTTAAGCGCCGATGCCACCTTGACTCGCAAAGCATTAGAGTGCGCCTGACGAATTTCTCGTTTGACGTCGAGCAACTGTTGCGGGTGCATGGAAAAACACTTCAGGCCCAAGCCTAGCAGCATACGTGTTACCTGAGCGTCTCCGCCCATTTCGCCACAGATGGAAACAGGCTTGCCAAAGCGCTCCCCCGCATTGATGGTGCCCGATATCAACCTGAGCACAGCGGGATGCATGGGATCATATAAATCAGAGACTTCACTGTCTCCGCGATCGATGGCCAAGGTATACTGAATGAGGTCGTTTGTGCCAATGGAGAGGAAGTCCAACTCACGTGCAAAAGGCTCAATGGCGATGGCGATCGCGGGAATCTCGACCATGGCGCCCAGCTCTACCCGTCCATAAGGCAACCCGCGAACATCCAGTTCGCGCTCGGCTGCTGCCAATGCTTGTCGCACGGCATGCACTTCGTGCATATGTGAAATCATGGGAATCAACACACGCACGCGCCCATGATGAGCCGCTCGAAGCAAGGCTCGCAACTGAGCGCCAAAGATCTCGGGGTGCGCCAAGCAGTACCGAATGGCACGCAAACCCAGTGCGGGATTGGCCGCCACCGTGACATCACCAACCAAGGTCTTGTCCGCACCGATATCCAAGGTGCGTATGGTGACAGGCCGGCCATTCATGGTTTTGACGACATGCGCATAAGCTGCATATTGCTCGTCTTCGGTGGGTAAATGGCTGCGCCCCATGAAGAGAAACTCGCTGCGAAACAGCCCTATGCCGTCAGCGCCTTCACGCACGGCTATCTCGGCCTCTTCGGGCAGCTCGATATTGGCTTCCAAGGTGATCACCACGCCGTCCAAGGTGACCGCCTCCGCATCACGCAGCAGACCCAATTCTGCCCGGTCATCCTCGTAAGCCGCACGACGGCGTTGATACTCTTGCAGGATGAAATCGGGCGGATTGATAAGGACCGCTCCGGTCATGCCGTCGACCACCAGCAAGTCACCGTCACGCACCAGTCCACGCACGTTGTTCATACCCACTACAGCCGGCACGTTCATGCTGCGCGCCACGATGGCCGTATGAGAAGTTGGCCCACCCAAATCCGTCAAGAAGGCACCAAAATGCGCACCACGCAGCCTTAACATGTCAGCCGGGGAAATGTCGCGCGCGACAACGATCAGACCTTCCTCATCTTGCACCGCAGGCATATCGGGTAAAGCAGCGCTCTCGTCGCCTGCCAGCACGCGCAAAATCCGCTCTATGACCTGACGGATATCCGCACCCCGCTCTCGCAGGTAGTCGTCTTCCATGCTGTCGAACTGTTCGGCCAGGATCTGCCCTTGCGTGGTCAGTGCCCATTCAGCGTTGTATAACCTTTCGGTGATCAGCGAGACGGTCTGCTGCGCGAGCATCGGGTCATCCAGCAGCATGCTGTGCACCGTCAGCAAGGCCGCCATTTCTCGTGGCGCATCACTGGGCAAAGACGCCACCATGCACTGCAGTTCGTCGCGAGCTGACGCCATGGCTTCACGGAGTCGCTGGCACTCTCCGGCTACATCATCCGTCTGAATGCGATAATGCGCCACTTCGAGCGCGGCGGCCCCCATGACGACCGCACGACCTATTGCATAGCCTTTGACGACACCCTGGCCCCGCATACAGACCATCGTCTGCGTCCCGGCATGGTTCTCGTTTGCCTGTGCCTTCATTGTGCCGCTCCCCTTGGGGCCTACCTTGAGCTAATACGGTTTTACGTTATTCGGGTTCGCCGAACTTATCTTCAAACAATTGATGTATGGCCTGCAAAACCTCTTCAGCCTGCGGACCGCTGGTGTCTACTGTTACCGTGACACCTAAACCTGCCGCCAACATCATGACGCCCATAATGCTCTTGGCGTTCACGCGTTGCGTACCCCGCGTGATAAAGATTTCACAATCGGTGTAGCGACTGGCAAGCTGCGTAAGCTTCGCTGCTGCGCGAGCATGCAAGCCCAGCTTGTTGGTGATGACGATATCCATGGTGTTCTGCATACACACTGTTCCTGCAATCAAGACGAAGAAGGGCCCATAACTGCCAAACCCTCGCATACATCGACCACCCCTTTTCGTCCTGCCTCCGCAACTCGGGAGGCCAGAGAGCGCAGATCGATGTCGGTAGTCGTCAGCGACTTGAGCACCATACAAAGATTGGTACCCGTCAGCAAAGCGGCGCGTTCACCTTCGCGATTCAGCTGGCGCACTACGCGCCGGGCGATATTGAACGGCGTTGCCCCAAATACATCACACAACAAAAGAAAACCATGTTCGTGTGCATTGGGATCATTCATGTTGGAAAAGCGCTCGAGCAGTTGCTGGCACATGGCTTCGGTATCAACGTCAGCCGGCACGTCCACGCATTCAACATTGGGCTTGTGGCCGAGCACATGCTCGGCGCAATCCCGCCAGGCGGAAGCCAGCGGCTCGTGCGCCACCAGAACCACCCTGGGGGTACCCATCTTACTGCGCCACCCGGCGCTCCAGCGCCTGCACAAAGGTGTCTGCTACGTCGAAGCCCGTTTGCTCGGTAATCTCGACGAAGCAGGTGGGGCTGGTGACGTTGATCTCGGTCAGATAGTCGCCGATGACATCCAAGCCTACGAGCAGCAGCCCGCGCTCGGCCAAGACAGGGCCTATAGCCTGGGCGATCTCCAGGTCTCGTGGCGACAAAGGCTGCGCCACACCACGACCGCCCGCCGCCAGGTTACCCCGCGTTTCACCCGCAAGCGGGATACGCGCCAAAGCATATGGGACCGGTTGCCCATCTATGATGAGAATGCGTTTGTCACCCTTGACGATCTCGGGTATGTAGCGCTGCGCCATAATGGTACGCGCACCGTTGTCTGTCAGGGTTTCGAGAATCGCACCCAGATTCGGCTCGGTCGGTTGCAAGCGAAAAATACCCATGCCGCCCATGCCGTCTAGCGGCTTGACGACGACGTCGCCATGCTGGGCATGAAAAGTCCTCAGGCGCACCATGTCACGAGATACCAGCGTAGGCGAGGTGAACTGCGCAAACTCGGTAATAGCCAGCTTCTCGGGATGCGTACAGATAGCCTGCCCCGCGTTGAAGACTCTGGCCCCCTGCTGCTGAGCATAAGCCAGCAAATGCGCGGAGTAGAAGTATTCCATGTCGAAGGGAGGATCTTTGCGCATGATCACCGCATCGAAATCCCGCAGGTCGGTCTCGAAGCCTGACGACTCAACCCACCACCCAGGTTCATGCAGATCGGCATTCTCTACCAGGGAGATCGGCGTAGCATGTGCGCGAACGGCACCGGCCTCGATGAAGAGATCGGCCTGCAGCGCTACACTTATGCGATGCCCGCGAGCCACCAACGCCCGCATCATGGCGACGGAAGAATCCTTATATGCCTTTAGAGAAGGCAGAGGGTCCACGATGAAAAGTACGTGCATACAAGCAGCCGGTAGACAAACGGGCCACCCCACCTGAGGATGGCCCGTTTACGGAAAATGAAAATCAGGAAGCCGCTTCGCCTGGCTTACCAGTGGGTGCCTTGCGTTTGGGCGCCAATACCATAACCATCTGGCGGCCTTCCATCTTGGGCATAGCCTCTACTTGAACGAGTTCGCCCAAGTCGGCTTTGACACGTTCGAGCACTCGCATACCCAGCTCTTGGTGAGCCATTTCGCGACCACGGAAGCGCAAAGTCACTTTAGCTTTGTCGCCTTCGTCGATGAAGCGTCGCAGGTTACGCAGCTTAACTTGATAATCACCCTCGTCGGTACCAGGACGGAATTTCACTTCCTTGACCTGAATGACCTTTTGCTTGGAGCGCGCCTCGGCCTGACGTTTTTGTTCCTGGTATTTGAATTTGCCATAATCCATCAGCCTGCATACAGGCGGCGCGGCATTCGGCGCGATTTCGACCAGATCAACATCGTGTTCTTCTGCCAAATCGAGTGCTTGCGGAAGCTTGACGATGCCAAGCTGCTCGCCCTCTACACCTATGAGACGCACCTCGGGGACACGAATTTCACCGTTGATGCGATGGGCTTTATCGGTTGCGATATCCAGAACTCCTTACTGAAAACAAATAAATCGCCGCTTGGGAACAGCACTAGGCCTAACTGCGGCGGGCGTTAATTTCTTCTTGCAATAATTGGGAGAAAGCTTGCTCGGACATGACCCCCAGGTCGCGCCCTCCCCTGGCACGCACGGCCACCGCTGAGCTTTCTCGCTCTTTTTCCCCGACAACGAGGATATACGGCACCTTCTGCATGCTGTGCTCTCTGATTTTACGGGTGATTTTTTCACCGCGCAAATCCGCGCTAGCCCTAAACCCTTGTTTTTTCAGGCTTCGCGCAATTTGCTCGGCATAATCGGCTGAAGGCTCTGAAATACAGCACACAACCACATGCTCGGGGGCCAGCCAGGCAGGCATCGCGCCGGCATGATGTTCGATCAGCATACCGATGAAACGCTCAAACGAACCCAATATGGCTCGGTGCAGCATGACCGGCGTGCGGCGCTGGTCTTGGGCATCTACATATTCAGCGCCCAAACGCTGGGGCATGGAGAAATCCACTTGTATCGTGCCGCACTGCCAATGGCGCCCAATGGCATCCTTAAGGGTATATTCGATCTTAGGTCCGTAGAAGGCGCCGTCACCCTCGGAAATCTCAAACTCACAACCTGTGCGCTTGAGGCTGTCCATCAAGGCTTGCTCGGCCTTGTCCCAGACTTCGTCGGCCCCGATGCGCTTTTCAGGGCGAGTCGCCACTTTGTAAAGAATCTCGGTAAAGCCGAAATCGGCGTAGACTTTTTGCAACAGTGCAGTGAAGTCTGCGCATTCGTCTTGCAGTTGCTCTTCAGTACAGAAAATATGGCCGTCGTCTTGGGTAAAGCCGCGCACCCGCATCATGCCGTGCAAAGCGCCCGAAGGCTCGTTGCGATGGCACTGGCCAAACTCGCCATAGCGTATGGGCAGTTCGCGATAGGAATGCAGATTCGAATTGAAAATCTGCACGTGGCCCGGACAGTTCATGGGCTTAAGACCGTAAGTGCGGTTCTCGGACTCGGTCGTGAACATGTTCTCCGCGTAGTTATCCCAGTGCCCCGTCTTTTTCCAAAGCGACAAGTCGAGAATCTGTGGCGCCTTGATCTCTTGGTAGCCATTCTCTTGGTAGACGCGGCGCATGTACTGCTCGACCTGCTGCCAAAGCGTCCAGCCTTTGGGATGCCAGAAAATCAGCCCTGGGGCTTCTTCTTGGAAATGGAAGAGATCCAGCTCGCGCCCCAAACGTCGGTGATCACGCTTCTCGGCCTCTTCTATCATGTGCAGATAGGCGGCCTGCTCTTCTTTGGTTGCCCAAGCCGTGCCGTAAATACGCTGCAGCATCTCGTTGTTGCTGTCGCCGCGCCAGTATGCGCCGGCCACCTTCATCAACTTGAATACCTTGAGCTTGCCAGTAGAAGGTACGTGGGGCCCACGACACAAGTCGATGAACTCACCCTCTCGGTAGAGGCTGATAGCTTCGTTGCTGGGAATTGAAGCGATGATCTCGGCCTTATAGGTTTCGCCTATGCTCTTGAAGAACGCAACCGCATCATCCCGCAACCACTCTTCACGCACGACAATCTCATCCTTACGGGCGAGCTCGGCCATTTTCTTTTCTATGGCTTCCAGGTCCTCAGGCGTAAACGGGCGCTTGTAGGCAAAGTCGTAGTAAAAGCCGTTGTCGATGACCGGCCCTATCGTGACCTGGGCCTCGGGGAACAAGGATTTGACCGCGTAAGCCAACAAATGCGCGGTAGAGTGGCGTATGAGGTCGAGCCCGTCTGGGTCTTTTGCGGTAACGATGGCGACCTGAGCGTCTTGATCGACGATGAAGCTGGTATCCACCAGACGGCTCTCTTGTTGGCCGGCAATTGTTACCCGCCCTGCCAAGGCAGCTTTGCCCAAACTTGTAGCAATGGAGCTCGCGATGTCGTGCACTGACACCGGAGCTGGGTAGCTACGCTGGGAACCATCGGGCAGGGTGATCTGAACCATGTGTTGTCCTGAAATGCAAAAACGCGGCCGGGGCCGCGTTGACACTGTTTTGATGCGAGCTTGATGAAAGCAAGGCCCAGGGGCAACGCGACTGCGGTCAAACCAGCAGGCACGTTCGCTCGGTAGGGGCAAATAGACTGAAGGCGCGCATCCGCTTGCAAAAATATTTTATAGTCTGTTAGTGTAACACCTAATAACGTATCACACGGCAGAACCTGGATACGCGCCTACCTTGCAAGTGCTTAAGCCGAAGTTAGTTTAAGCCCCACGATACCCGCAACAATCAGGCCCGCACTAAGCAAACGCCCGGCATTCATGGGCTCACTGAATAGCACGATACCCAGAGCCACGGTAAACGCGGCCCCAATGCCCACCCATACGGCGTAGCCGGTACCAACAGGCAACACTTTAAGCGCCAAGCCCAGCAGGCCCATGCTAATGATCATGCAGGCGGCAGTAGCAAGCGACGGCCATAAGCGAGTAAACCCTTCGGTGTATTTCAAGCCTATGGCCCAGCCGGTTTCGAAAAGACCGGCAATAAACAATACAACCCAAGCGGTGGTAGTTGACATGAGATGACTCCGGAAACCCGAGGTCGTCCCCGGAATAAACATGGCAAGTTGCCCGGGCCGTCCCTGGCACCACTCGTGCACTCATAATTATACCTACCGGTTCATATACAGCCAGTTGTCAACTGAACATCAAGTTCTGTTATGGTTCTGTCTGACTCGCCCTTTGCTTTTTTCCCACCAGGTTTAACCCATGGATAATCTGCTCACCCGCCACACTGCGTTTTATCTGGCCTGTTTGGGCACCCTTGTTTTTCTGGGCCTGGCTTTGTCTCAAGGTGGGTGGTGGTGGCTGTTGGCCTTGATATGTTTGGCCCTGACTCTGCGCGGCATGTACGAACTGCACCAGATTCGGCACGCCGTACTCCGCAACTACCCTATCATCGGCAACCTGCGTTATTTTTTCGAGTTCATCCGCCCCGAGATCCGCCAGTATTTTGTTGAAAGCGATGCCGAGGAACTGCCCTTCTCCCGCACTCAACGCTCTTTGGTCTATCAGCGCGCAAAGCGTGAAACCGACAAACGGCCATTCGGTACACAAGAAGACGTCTACGGTGATCGCTACGAATGGATCAACCACTCCATGGCGCCGGCCCCCGTTATTGATGCCTCAAGCTTTCGCATCACCGTGGGCGGCCCCGAGTGCACCCAACCCTACTCCCTATCGGTACTCAACATTTCGGCCATGAGCTTCGGTGCGCTTTCGGCCAATGCGGTACGCGCCCTGAACAAAGGGGCTCAGTTAGGTGGTTTCGCTCACGACACAGGCGAAGGCGGCGTCAGCCTGTATCACCTTGAACACGGCGGCGACCTCATCTGGAACATTGGTTCAGGCTACTTTGGCTGCCGCGACGAGGCCGGCCACTTCAACGAAGAAAAATTTGCCGAACGCGCGCGCTTGCCCTCTATCCGCATGATAGAAATCAAGCTGTCGCAAGGGGCCAAGCCCGGTCATGGAGGCATGTTGCCAGGCTCCAAGGTCACTCCTGAAATCGCCCAAGCTCGCGGCATTCCTGTCTGGAAAGACTGCAACTCACCGGCCCAACACAGCGCTTTTCGCACGCCCATAGAGCTTATGCATTTCATTAGGCGCCTGCGCGAGCTTTCGGGCGGAAAGCCCGTGGGCTTTAAGTTATGCGTAGGCCACCCCTGGGAATGGTTCGCCATTGCCAAGGCCATGATAAAAACCGGCATCACTCCCGATTTCATCGTGGTAGACGGTGCGGAAGGCGGCACCGGTGCCGCGCCTGTAGAGTTCGTCAATCACGTGGGGACGCCCTTACGAGAAGGCCTGCGCCTGGTACACAACACACTGGTAGGTATAGGGCTGCGTGAGCAGATCAAATTAGGTGCTTCGGGCAAAATCATCAGCGCATTCGACATGGCCCGCATCATGGCACTGGGTGCCGACTGGTGTAACAGCGCCCGCGCTTTCATGTTTGCGGTGGGCTGCATTCAGGCGCAAACCTGCCACACCGGCAACTGCCCCACTGGCGTCACCACGCAAGACCCTCGCCGCCAGCGCGCGCTGGTCGTTGAAGACAAGTCGGAACGCGTCGCCAACTACCATAGCAACACGCTGCGGGCATTAGCCGAGCTAGTAGCCGCTGCTGGTTTGAATCATCCCGACCAGCTGCGCCCCCACCACATTGCGCGACGCATATCCAGCACCGAGGTTCGCGTATTGTCGGCCCTGTTTCCTGATCTGGGCAAAGGCGAATTGCTAGACGGCAAGTATAGGCAAACCCTGTTTCGCGTTACCTGGCCTATGGCTCAAGCCGAATCGTTTGAGCCCTTATATAGCTTGAGCGCGGCCATGTCGGGCCATGTGGATACGAGCCCGACTCAACAACAAGCCGCTAATTAAACGCAGTGAGCCTAGCGCCCAGCCGCCTTGACTGAGACTCCGAAGGCAAGGCCCATATCGGTTTTGGGAAAGTCCGTCATCCGCACACGCACTTCCTCTTCGCTCACCCCCAGAACACGGTTGGCGGCACGGCTTAGCTCGCGCATGACGTCAGCCTTAAGCTGCTCTGAGCGCCCTTCTATCATGTCCATTTCGTACTCGACGGCCATGGTGTCGAACTTGCCACCATTCAAATAATGACCTGCCGGCAACTCATGCAAGACTATGCGCACCGAAGGCAAAGGTGCCTTCAGGGCATCGACAACCGCATCACTACTTGCTAACAGCAGTTGCTGCTTCTGATCAGGGCTAAGCGGCTGAGTGACGGTGATAGTAACGAACGGCATAAAGCATCCTCAAAATCGTCTGGCATGAAAGCGCCACTTTATCACCGGGATTCAACTTAGGCATAAGAATGGCTTTAAGAGGAACCCCAGCGATTCTTGCCTGTCTTATCAGATGCGCCCGCACACGACAGTAGCCGTTAACAACCCGCTCGTCAGCACCACTGGCATAATGCGGGCTGCACACCAGGCGTGCCCCACCTTTTAAGACATAAGGAGTTCACCGTGTCCCTGCTTCGCCCTTTGGCCTTGGCCACCCTTGTTTTCGCCGGTTTACTGAGCGCCTGCTCACGCACCGACCCTTTAGGCGATGTGGGCGGCATCTCTTTAGCGCAAGCAGAAATGGGGCGGGAGTTCACGCTGACCGACGCAGAGGGCAAAACGAGGTCGCTGGAAGACTTCAAAGGTAAGGCTCTGGTGGTTTTCTTTGGTTTTGTGCAGTGTCCCGATGTCTGCCCTACCTCTTTGCTTAGAGCCTCGAAGGTTCAAGAGTTGTTAGGTGACGACGCCGAGCGCGTGCAAGTGGCCTTTATCACCGTAGACCCCGAGCGCGACACACCAGAAATCCTTAAAGCCTATACATCGGCCTTTGACCCAGGCTTCATCGCGCTTACCGGCACACCCGAGCAAATTGCCCGCACAGCCAAGGAATACAAGGTCTTCTACCAAAAGGTACCTACGGGTTCCAGCTACACGATAGACCACACGGCACTCTCTTACGTACACGATACCGAAGGCAAGCTGCAGCTTGCCCTGCGTCACGAACAGACGCCCCAAGAAGTCGCGGCGGACCTGCGTAAAGTACTTTCTTTACATTGATTCGCACATCTGAAAAAAGCGTGCTATAATCTTTTTCTCTTTCCCCGATAGCTCAGTCGGTAGAGCGACGGACTGTTAATCCGCAGGTCGCAGGTTCGAGCCCTGCTCGGGGAGCCAAGTATATGCAGTAAGATCAAGCGCTTAGGTTTTATGACCTAGGCGCTTTTTCTTTGTATATGTGCCGCGATATGAGACACCGTCTCATATCCAGTAGTTTGTGATTTCCGCCGTGAGCTGGTGGGCTTTCAAAGCGGGCTTTCCCACTACTTGCAAGTAAAAGACCAGCCTAGGGTATATAGGCTGGTCTACTTTTACCTACCAGGCAATCTCCCCCTACTCATTTGGGTGGTTTTGCCGATAAAACTCCCACTCATCCACTCGGGTGCCGTCCGAGAGCACGCACGTAGTGACGTCACCCTGTGGGCTTTCTTTGATATCCAGCGTACCGCCTCGTTCTATGCAATAAACCGAGGCGGGGTTGGGTAAGCCGAGGGTAAGCACAGGATCTGGCCCCGTCACCGTGCAAGCCGCCAACAAGAGGGCAGCCGCCCCTATTCCAATGATGCGCATAACAACTCCTCATGTGTTTGAGTGATTGTATGCTCAAGGACTTTGGAAAAACACAGTGCGCATAATGCGCCACCTGGCGCCTAGACACCGCTGCTCGGCTGCCGAAGGGCCTCAGCTCTCGGCGTCTATCAATTGCTCGGCCAGTTTTTTACCGCCTTGGGTTCCTTCTTCTTGGGAAGTGAAGGTGTATTCGTGTTCGGCAGTCATGAGCAAGGTGCCTTGGCCGCCGGCCCCGCCTTCAAAAATATCGACCCAAACCAGCCACTTGCCTGGCCGCAGACTGGAGGGTTCGCAGTGAACGGCATAACTGTGGTCGCGGTAATCTTCTGTGTGGATAGGATGCTCGACTTTCATTGCTTGTCTCCTGGAGTGCGGATGAACCATCGTTGCTGCCCTTATCTCAGACCATCATAAACGCAATCGCCTCATAAAGCAGCCCCTAGAAACACAGCCAAGTTGTCCCCACCCCCTGTGAACAACGCTGGGGGCAAGCTGGGGCCAGTTCTTGCAAGTACTTGTCATGTAAGCGCTTTGAACAAAACGGATAAAAAATGACCACAGGGAAAACCCTTAACTAAAAATACCCCTTACGCACACCTTTCTCAAAAAACAGGTAGAATGCTCACCTTCGCCGGCTTAGCTCAGTTGGTAGAGCAGCGCACTTGTAATGCGAAGGTCGGGGGTTCGACTCCTCTAGCCGGCACCATCTTTACATGCAAAACACCCAGCCACTGTTAAGGGCTTTTTCCCGAAACCGGCATGGGTGCTCATCAAATCCGGTCAAACGTACCGCTGCCATCGCGTCAAACCAAGTGTTTCATGCGATCGTCTTCAGCCTCCCTGGCCTTACCCCTCTGACGGCTCGCTCCTTTTAATGAAGCACGCCCGTCAACCCATCACTGTTACTGCGCCTGCCGCGAAACCGCATGAGACCCCTCGCTCTGCTGATGCGTCTTTATTACTCCGTCCTTGATCCTTTGATCGTTTGGCGGCGTCAGGCCACTCGTTTATGTCAATGGGGCGGCCCTCCTGCCTCCATCAACCTTAGCCTGGACACAGAACACGCTAAAGGTCCGGGTTCGGCACAAGCGCTAAGCGTATGCGGAATGTGGCGCAACGCTACAACATGCACGACCATGGGCGAGGTGCCACGCCCATGATGCTTGATCTGCGGGCATGCGCAGATAGGCAAGGCCTAGAGCATTTGCTGCGAAGCCTATCTTCGCGGAATATGTCCAAGATACGTCGCGCCGAGCGCTTGGGTTATCGCGTTCATCTTTTTACCTTGGCCAACCACGTCCATGATGTGCACGCCATCAAGACCTCCATGGCCATACGTAGCGGCGGGCCGGTACTGGCACGCTGGCTGCTTAGACCAGAATACATAGGGCAACAGGCAGAACATATGCAGCCCTGGAAAAAACCTGGCTGCAACACCCACTGGACACTATGGTGGGGCGTTTTCATAGACGCGCCAGGTCACCATAACGGCCCAATTGAGACCAAGGAAAAGCTGGTGGCTTACACCAAGCTCGCCCGTGCGGGTGAACTTTTACTCAGCTGATTTCTCATCAGCGACCTAGCCGTTTCATATTCACAAGAGCCTATGCAACAATGGGGTTGCGGCATTTCTCAGCCCCCCACTTCCCCATTGGCACTGCGGCCCTCGCGCCGCCTCCCCTTTGAGTCCTCATGAAAATATTATTTGTTGGCGCCGGTGCTGTCGGCACTCTATTTGGCGCAGCCTTGCACCAGCATGGCGTAGACGTTCATTTTTTGGTTCGCCCCGCACGCAAAGCCCTGATCGATGCGCAAGGCCTTAAGTTACAGTTACCCAGCGATGAGCTTCATCTACAGCCGCACACTGTTACCGCAGACAGCCTGAACGGCAACTACGATCTTATCGTTCTGACCAACAAGGCCCCCGCGCTGGAAAGCGTCATTAGCGACATCTCACGCGCTGTCGGCCCAGACACGCATATCCTGCCTTTGTTAAATGGCTTGCGTCATCTGGATCGCCTGGATGAAGCCTTCGGAGCCGAACGCGTCTTGGGTGGTATAGCCAAGACCATCGCGACTCAAGTATCTGCCACCCATATCCGAGTCGATAATGCGTACAGCAGCCTTACCTTGGGCCCGCGCAGCACCAGTCAGCGCGCCAAGGCACAAGCGGTGTGGACGACGTTATCGCAAGCCGGCATCGCCGCCGAACTGACAGACGACATCATGGACCACATGTGGGATAAGTTTTGTCGTATGGCAGCCTTAGGCGCCGCCAACTGCTTGCTGCAAGGTACGGTAGGCGAATACATGCGCAGCGAGGCTGGCGGCGCCATCGCCCTGCAACTTTTTCAGGAATGTACGGATACCGCTCAAGCGGTGGGCCACCCCATGCATCCTCAGGATATTGCCGGCTTTCAACGCGCGCTGACCAATCCCAACTCCAATTTCAATTCCTCCATGTACCGCGACCTGCGTGCCGGTTTGCCCATAGAAGGAGAGCACTTGGTGGGCGACATGCTTCGCCGATCACAGACCGTCGGCCTGCCGGGTTCCATGCTTGCTGTTGCCAACGCTGTACTGCAAACCTACAGCGCCAAGCAACAATCCTAAGCACCCTGCCCTATTATGGCGCGCCGCCCCCAGTGTTCAGCCTGCATGCGGCCTGAAACGCATTGTGTCTGCCCATATATCAAGATCGTTGCGCATCGCACCCAAATATTGGTGCTGCAACACCCCGACGAATTCAAACACCCCTTGAACACTGCGCGCCTGGCAATATTAGGGCTGGCACATGCCCAGTGCTGGGTCGGTGAACACTTCCCCGACCTGGCGCCACGCTTGCAAAGTGCCAGCCGCCCGGCGCTCTTGTTTCCAGGGCCGGCGGCACGCACGCCCCAGCAGTGGCGCGATCAAGCCCCTGCTTGCCTGCCCGATCTATTGATTGTGCCCGACGGCACCTGGCGACAAGCAGGGCGACTGGTGCGCGAGAACGCCTGCCTGGCAGAGCTACCCCGCTTAGTCCTGGAGCCCGGTGCAGTTTCACGTTATCGGGTGCGCCACGCGCAACGCGATGACGCCGTCAGCACCATAGAAGCCATTACACACACACTGGCGGCGCTTGAGCCCGAAACGGATTTCACCCCTTTGCTGCGGCCCTTCGAGGCCATGATAGAAAACCAGATACGAGCCATGGGCGAGCCAGCCTATACCCGCCACCTTGCCTTAAGCGCCAAGCGATCAATAAGCAAGCGCTGATCCTGAAGGTTTTTTCCGGTAGCTTTTTAGAAACTGACCGAGCTGGCAGCAAAGGGGACCGACAAGCCCACCACGCCCTCTCCTTCCTGGCACACCACCTTTTCGTCAAGAAAATCCAGGAAGGCCCTTACGCCGGTCGCCATGCCGCGTCGAGACGGATAAACGGCATGCACGATACCCGGGGGCAATGACCATTCGGGCAAAACGCGCTCCAGCCGCCCCCGCGCCAAATCGTCTTGGCACATGTAGTCGGGCAGCACCCCTATACCCACGCCCCCTAAAATCACGAAACGCAAAGTGATCAAATCATCGGTCGTGCAGACCGGCCTTGAAACGGCGGCGTGATGGCTGTTTTGCGGTCCAGTAAGGGTCAGTCGCATACGGCCGTCAGTCAGCGACATGCTTACGCTGGGCAGAGCGTCCATCTCGCTCGGGGTGGTGGGCCGCCCCAAACGGCGCAGCAGCTCTGGGCTTGCCACCAATACACCATGACTGAGGCCCAAACGCTTGATGATCAAGCTGCCACTGTCTTCCAGGCTGGCGCGAACACGCAAGGCAAGATCCACCCCCTCTTCGACCAAATTGACACTGCGGTTACTAACCTGCATGTCTATGCGCATTTGGGGGTAGCGGGCGAGAAACTCCGGCAATATAGGCCCGACAACAGACTGTGCCAGCGTGACCGGACACACCATCCGCAAGATACCGCGTGGCTCTGAGCGCACGGCTTCGAGCTCAGCCTGCGCCTGCTCGGCTTGGTCTCGTATGGCCACGCAATGACGAAAATACTGCTCTCCAGCGGGCGTCAGCGATAGCTTGCGCGTGGTTCGCTGTAACAAGCGCACCCCCAACTGCGTCTCGAGCGCGGCAATGCGGCGTGAAAGCCGCGACTTGGGTAATTCCAGGGAGCGGGCCGCAGCAGCAAAGCTGCCATGCTCGACAACTTCAGCGAAGTACCGCATGTCATTTAAGTCTTGCATATCATTGAGCCCAAAAATAGAACAATAAGTCTTATAAAGGACAACTTATCAAACAATAATTGCTGATGGATAATAACGATAAATCACACGAAATGAGGACCCCATGCAACTGCTACACATCGATTCCAGTATTTCTAACGTCAACTCCGTTTCCCGTCAGCTGAGCAGCGAGATCGTCGAAAAATGGCGCAAAGCCCATGCCGATCTACAAGTCCAGTATCTGGATCTGGCTATCGAGGCGCCCAACCCGCTCACACGCGACGCGCTGGGTTTTCGCATTCCCGTGTCGGACGAAAGCCTGACTGCTGAGCAACGCGCAGAGAACGAAGTCTCGGCAGCTCTGGTTGAGCAAGTGCTTCAAGCTGACGTCATCGTGATCGGCTCCCCCCTTTACAACTTCACTATTCCTGCCCAACTGAAGTCTTGGCTGGATCGCATTGCCCAAGGTGGCAAGACCTTCAAGTACACCGAGAACGGCCCTGTGGGACTGCTCGGCGATAAAACGGTCATTCTCGCGCTCAGTCGTGGCGGCATCTACTCCACCAGCGAAGCCGGTCGCGCCATGGAACACCAAGAAAGCTACCTGAAAGCCGTCTTCGGCTTCATGGGTGTTACCGATGTGCAGGTTGTGCGCGCAGAAGGCCTGGATATGGGCGCAGAAAGTCGTGAGCAAGGTTTGGCTCAGGCCCGTCAAGAGATCGAGGCCCTGGCAGCCTGAGGATCAGGCAATCACGCTCATGTCCGATCCTGAGTTCGAGACACTGCATATACAGGCTGGCCCGCCCTGGGCCTGCTTGCGTGCGGGCGCGGGTCGTCCACTCTTGTTGATTCATGGCTCATTGTGCGATGCACGCTTCTGGCAAGGACAATTACAGCCATTGGCCGCAGCGGGCTATTCAGTCATCGCTCCCAGCTTGCCCGCCTATTACCCTCTGCATGTGTTTAAACGCATGCGCTGGCAAGACGACCTGGAAGCATTGAGCCTGCTGCTTGAGCACCTTAGCCATGATCAAGCGATTGATGTGGTCGGACACTCTCGTGGGGGCTTTCTGGCTTACCAGTTGGCGCGACTTGCTCCCGACCGCGTACGCCGCCTGGTGTTGGCCGAGCCCGGAGGAAGTTTCGGCATATCGACCTCTGCGGGCACTGCTGACAAGAACTCCGGCCAAGCGTGGCGACAAGACATCGTATCGATGCTGCAGCGCGGAGAAGTGGAATACGCCCTGACGCTGTTTGTCGACGGAGTCAGCCGGCCAGGCAGTTGGCGTGCCAGCCCGCAAAGCTTCCGTCAGATGGCGCTGGACAACGCTTCAACCTTGCTCAGCCAATTGCAAGACGACACTTTGCCGAATTATCTAGAGCACGAAGTCAGTGAGTTGAACCTGCCTGTACTTCTCGTCAAAGGCCAGCGCAGCCTGCCGCGTTTTAAACTGACCATCGACACACTGGGCCAATATTTACCACGAGCCGCAGTGACAGAAATACTCGGTGCGGCCCACGCGATGAACCTTGCACACCCCCAACGTTTCAATCAAGTCGTGACAGACTTTCTCGCTTAAAGCGGCCACCCAAAGGCTTTTTTACCAGCATGATTGCGGATGTGTCATGCCCATGCAATCTTGCCTGGGGACAATAGCGCTCCGACATTTATCCGGGGCTCCCGCGCCGCTGTGCCATGCTGAAACACCTACGCATACAAATGACCCTGCTGCTGATTTTGCTCAGCTTTGTAGGCTTATTCGCCTCATCCGGTATTGCGGGCCTGTGGATGCTAAAAGAAAACCAGCGCTTGATCGCGGATTTAGGGCATCAAGGGATAGAACAAGCCAACCATCTTAGCGATGCCTCCCTGCTGATGCTCCAAAGCCGCGTTGCCCTTATCAGTGCCAAAACCTATATGGAAGGCGGTCAGACAGAGCGGCGCGACGAGGCGCTGGCTATAGCCAAAACACTGCTGGATCGCAGCACGGAGCGGTTTGGGCAATTCCGCGATAACGCCTTGAATATAGACGACCCGAGTTACCAGCGCGTCGCTGAAAGCTATCAAGCGCTGTTGGCCCAAGGCCTATTACCACTGGCCGATGCCTTGCAAAAATGGAATGGGATTGAGGCCAATAGAATTTCCGACCAGGTGATGGAATCCGCCACCTTAAGCTTTACCCAGGCCTTGGATGCGTATCAAGCCAGCACTCGGGAACTGGCGCAACTAGGTTTGGTTCAAGCCGACAGCATGTCCCGTAACGCCATGAAAACCCTGGGCGGGCTGCTGATATTAAGCCTCATCATGACTTTGGGCGCGCATCGAGTTATACGAAGTGCGGTCTTGAAACCGCTGAGCACCCTGCTTGCGCACTTCAAGCTGATGGCCCAGGGCGATTTGCGCGGGCGCCTACCCAGCGGAGGACGCAATGAAATCGGCGCGCTGCTGGAGGGCGCCAGCCATATGCAAGGCAACTTGGTGCATACGGTGGCAGGGATCCGCGAAGCCGCCTGTTTGATGCGCCTAGACACACAGGATATTGCCTATCGCAGCAAACAGATTTTTCATCAAACGATACGTCAAGCCAGCGCGCTGGAACAAGTCACACAGGCCACAGAAACTTTGCACGACAGCGTGCGGCAAAGCAGCACACATGCAAAAACCGCCACCGAAATGGCGCAACAGGCACGCAATACCGCAAGCAAAGGCCATGAAGCCGTCGCTCAGGTTATTACCAATATGAACGACATCGCCTCTTGCGCACAACGGATTCAGAGCATCGTCAAACTGATCACCGGCATCGCTACCCAAACCAACCTACTAGCTTTGAACGCGGCTGTCGAAGCGGCTCGCGCGGGTGCTCATGGCAAAGGCTTTGCAGTAGTTGCCAACGAAGTGCGGGAACTCGCTCAGCGCAGCAATCAAGCGGCAGAAGATATCAAAGCCTTGATAGAAGCATCGGACCTCAGCGTGGCGGCCGGCACCGGGCAAGTCAGGCAGGCAGGGTTGGCCATGGACGACATTCTTTTGGCCGTGCGCGCGGTAAGCGAACGCATAGACTGGATCGCGCAAGCGGCTGCACAACAGTCCGAGAGCATCGATAACGTGCGGCAAGTGGTGGAGTCCGTTAAATCTGATACTCAGTCCAACCTACCTTTGGTTCGCCAAACAGATGATGCGGCCGGCAAACTTTCCGCCCAGGCACTACGCCTACATGACATTACTTCGGTGTTTCAACTTGAACAAGCAGACCAAACACACTTAGATATACAAGCGAAAATTGAAGAAACGCTTGAGTCTTCTGTCATAGAGGGCATCCCGCCGCCAAAGACTCTTGAGTGGATGGCCACCCCAGCCTGAATCAACAAAATTGGCTCGAGCAAAGAACTAACTAGGCAGCTGCAGCGGTACGCCAGGTTGCGGCCCCAGGTACATAATGCTTAAAGGCTCCCGCTCTAGGGGTGCAAACACGACACGGCTGCGGCCCTGTCTTTTAGCCGTATAAAGCAGCTTGTCTGCCCTGCGTAGCGTAGCGTCTACATCGATTCCACGGTGCGGCTCTATTTGTACGGCCCCTACACTGACGCTGACTTGTCCCAAAGGCGAATGCTGGTGCTCAATGTACATATCGTGGACATCGGCCTGAATCCGTTCAAGCAAAGTATGCAAACCCGCAGCATCGTTACCCACCCAGACACAAGTGAATTCTTCACCCCCATAACGCGCCGCGATGTCGAGCGGCCGTTGGGTATGCGCTTGCAGCACACGTGACATACGACGTAGCACGACGTCACCCTCGGCGTGCCCGTAGTGGTCGTTGTAGCGTTTGAACCAATCCACATCTATCATGGCCACGCTAACGACCTGCTCCTCTCGTATGGCATGGCGCCAAACATACTCCAAACGTTTTCTTAACGCTCGTCGGTTGTGCAGCCCCGTCAGAAAGTCTTTGCTAGCCTGATTGCTCAACTGCACAGCCAAAGCAAAATTGCGACGCGCTGAATACTCTCGCAGCATGGCGCTGACCACACCGATCACGTTAGTCGTAGCAAGAAAAAGCGTGCGGACTACGATTTCTTTACAAAAGTGAGGGGTATGACGACAAACAGGAATCGCACCCACAAGAAACTGGGCAAAAGTGCCAGCTCAAGCATAAAAACATCGAGCACGCCATAAACAAGCATGACCAGGATGGCAGCCAAGGCTGCCCAACGCCCGTAGCGCAACAGCTCGGCATCGTCAAGCCGCCTGAATACGACTTCCACATCCGGCGTAAACCTAGACCACAGGCCCCGTCTCATCCACGTTGCCTTGGCCGGCAAGTCATCAGAAAACTGAAACATCAGGATCGCACGGCCAAGGGTGATTGTGGGCTCACGATATTCTTGCTTCCGGTCCGGCCCTTGATCAGACCCGTAAAAAGTTACCAAGGAATACCTCAGCAGACAGTCGGGCCACTTCTGACTTTATTTAGGCAAGAGAACGGCATCAATCACGTGGATCACACCATTGTCTGCAAGCACGTCGGCTTGAACAACCGTGGCATTGTCGACCATGACTTTCCCGTCTTGGGCCATAACAGCCAGCGCACTGCCTTCCACCGTCTTGGCAGCACCCGTCTTCACATCCTTAGCCATGACTTTGGCTGGCACAACATGGTAGGTCAGGACTTTGGTCAAAGCCGCTTTATCTTTCAACAAAGCATCCAACTGCTCTTTAGGTATTTTGGCAAAAGCAGCATCCGTAGGAGCAAAGACGGTGAATGGCCCCGGCCCTTTAAGCGTCTCTACCAGATCTGCAGCTTGCACGGCCGTCACCAAGGTGTTGAACGAGCCGGCAGATTGCGCGGTTTCAACGATGTCAGCAGCCTGAGCTGCGGTGCATGCGAAGACGAGGGATGTACCAATAAGAAAGCGTTTCATGTGAGGCTCCTGTTTGATTAGCAGAGGCGCGAAATTTGCTTCGCGTGTTGCTAAGGTAAGCTCCGCACAGGCTTTATGCCTATATAATGAATCGATATTTTCAATATTAACCGGGTCAAAAACGGGTCAATTATGCGCTCAGATCAGCACAAACAACGAGAAACGGCGGGTGCAAGAAGTCAAAATGAAAGTGATATCCACCCAAGCTCTCCAACAGTCAACACTGATAAACCGCTTACGTATCGAGCAGGAGTCGCTGCGCGATTAACCGGGCTCTCGCCTGAGACCTTACGCGTTTGGGAAAGGCGCTACCAAGTCTCAGGCGCTGAACGCACAGAGCGCGGACATCGGTTTTACACCGCAGAACAAGTCAGACGCTTGGGCGTGCTTAAGCAATTGGTAGACTCAGGCCACGCCATTGGTGCGATTGCTCATTTACCAGTCGAGCAGCTGCATGTCCTTTTGCCCGGCATCGACACTACCCCTTTGGGTCACGGCCCCATACGCGTCGCCGTCATCGGCAGCCCATTAGCTCGGCGTATCGCCTCAAGTGGTTTAGAAGGCAGCAAACTCAAGGTTTTGGCTTATTGCCCTCGCTTAGACGAAGCTGCCTCACTTAAAAGCGCCTATCAGGTAGAAGTATTGCTCATAGAGTCGTCTGAGCTTGATGACGCGGCCATCCCAAAGATACTCGCTGCTCGAGAGGCTTACAGCGCTTCGGCCGTGGTGGTGCTATACCGCTTCTGTGCCACAGCTACCATTCGCACTTTGCGCTTACAAGGATGCTTGGCGGCCCGAGTTCCTGCAGAAGCGGGCGAGTTGGTAGCGCTATGCCGCTCAGCCTTGACCGGCGAGCGTTTGCCCGCGCAGGAAGACGCCAGCACCGGTATGGAAACAGCCAATGTACCTGGGATTCGCTTTGACGAAGAATGGCTGTCGTCGATTACTTCCAAGCCCAACGGCGTGCTGTGCGAGTGCCCCCGCCATTTAGCCGACCTGCTTATGATGGTGGGGAGCTTCGAGCGCTATAGTGCCCAGTGTGCCTCTCGCAATGAACAAGACGTCCGCTTACATAAAGACTTGGAACTAGCCGCAGGTCGCGCCCGGGCTATTCTTGAAACCGCCATGGAAAGCCTCATGCGCAGCGAGGGCTTATGGTCTTGAAGCCCTTCCCATTTCATAGGAAATGCCCCTCACTACACGTTCATTAACGTACATCGTCATCTATCGAATGACATTCCTGCGACGCACCCGCTTTACGCGCGCGCTCGGCCAGACTATCGTAGAAAGCAGCCACTTGACGCAATTGCTCTTCGTCCAAATCTTCTATGCCTATCATCCGGTTACTCGCAATTTGGCTGGCGGCCAAAAGCTCATTGAGTTTTAAATGCAGCGCCACACTGTCTTTGTTCTGGCTTTGTTGGATCAAAAACACCATTAAAAAAGTGACAATCGTGGTACCTGTATTGATCACCAACTGCCAATTTTCTGAGTAGCCAAACATGGGCCCTGTCGAGGCCCAAACCAGCACGCAGGCCAGAGCAATGCAAAATGCCACGGGCGTCCCTGCCCAGCGCGTAACCTTGCTGGCAAAGTGATCAAACGCCGTAAAAACCCGCGAACGATCAGCATACGAGGCACTTGAGGTGTCGGGCATCGAACCCAAGGCATCCGTTGCTGCCCGGGTGCGTTTGTTGTTATCAGTGGTTTCCATGGCGACAGTGTTCCTGATTGTTGAGCTCGTTTAAACCAGTGGCGGGTCCGTTTCCCGCTCTGGGTGTCTATGCCGAGCAATCGCAGTAATGAAATTATCAAAACTCTCTGTTCCAACATCCATCAAAATGCCGGGATCCGGATCACCCGAAGGCAATAGCGTTGGGATTTGAGCGTTACTCATCAGTAAAGACGAAGCAGGCATCACCAAAATAGGCTTGCAATGCCGGTACTGATCTTTAATGAATTCGGCAACATGTCCCTCCGAGGCCAGTAGGCGCACGCCCTCCTCTCCATCTGGCAAAGCCAAGGCATCAAACAAAAAGCCGGGTTCGTTTTCCAGCGAGGCATCCGCGTTAATATCTGTACCATCCGCCGTTTGTATCGGACCAATGCGGGGGGCCACAAAGCGAGGCACGGCCTCTTCTGCAAAAAGTGCCTGATGAAGTGCCAGTACGCTTTCGCCTTTGATACCGTCAGCGACGATGATGGCGACCTTGCGCCCCTTGATGCTTCCATCACCGGGGCGCGCCAATAATGACAAGGCGGGAGAAATTTTCACCTCGGGCGTTGGCGCTTTTTTTAGGGCTTTGGGCATGGGTTCAGGCAAGGCCTGCATGCCCAGCCCCGCGGCAATACTTGAAGCCAAATCATCTGACACATTACGCAGAGAGGCCACCATGCGCTCGCGAATAGCCGGCACTGTGACCTTACTAAGCTCAAAGCGAAAGGCAGCAACAATGTGGGCTTGCTCGGTAGGGCTCTGACTATCGAAAAAAGCTTCGCTTGAGTGTAGTGATCCGCAAATTTTTCGGGCTTAGCTCTTATCTTGCCCTGCTCTTCCTTAGCCTGTATACGAGCCGGCACGGAAACAAAGCCTTGAGCGGCGCCCGCTTGAAAAGGGCAGCCGCCCGCCAAAGAGTTGGGCTCATAGGCCACTTTGCCTCGGTGTATGGCTTGTCTGTGCATACCGTCGCGCTGGTTGTTGTGTACTTGTGCTATCGGAGCGTTGATGGGAATTTCGTGAAAATTGGGCCCACCCAAACGAGAAATCTGGGTGTCCACGTAGGAATGTATGCGGCCGGCCAATAGCGGATCGTTGGAAAAGTCTATGCCAGGCACCACATGCGCCGCACAGAAGGCGACTTGCTCAGTCTCGGCAAAGAAATTGTCGGGATTGCGATTGAGCACCATCTTGCCAACTGGCCGTACGGGTACCAGCTCTTCAGGAACAATCTTGGTGGAATCTAAAATGTCGAAGCTAAATTTTTCAGCCTGCTCTTCGGTAAAAACCTGCACACCCAACTCAAACTCGGGATAAACGCCGGCTTCAATTCGCTCCCAAAGATCACGGCGGTTGTAGTCGGGATCAGCACCGGAAATTTTTACTGCCTCGTCCCACACCAATGAGTGCGTACCCGCCACAGGTGACCAATGAAATTTCACAAAGACGGAATCACCGGCCACGTTGACGAAGCGGAAGGTGTGAACCCCAAAGCCTTGCATGGTGGCGAAGCTGCGTGGAATGGCACGGTCTGACATCTGCCACATCAACATGTGAGTGGACTCCGGCATTAACGACACAAAGTCCCAAAAAGTGTCATGAGCACTAGCAGCCTGCGGCATCTGATGGTGCGGTTCAGGCTTGACCGCATGTACCAAATCAGGGAACTTCATAGCGTCTTGTATGAAGAACACCGGCATATTGTTACCTACCAAATCCCAGTTTCCCTCGTCTGTGTAAAACTTTACGGCAAAGCCGCGCACATCACGTGCCGTATCTTTCGATCCGCGCTCACCCTGCACTGTGGAAAAGCGCACAAATACTGGAGTGATCTTGCCCGCTTCTTGAAAAGGAGCGGCGCGGGTCAGCTCGGCCATTGACTCATAGCATTCAAAAAAACCATGTGCACCCGAGCCACGCGCATGCACGATACGTTCTGGAATACGTTCGTGATCAAAGTGCGTGATTTTTTCGCGGAGAATAAAGTCTTCCAATAAGGCGGGGCCTCGCACGCCGTATTTCAAGGAATTCTGATTATCGGCAATCTTCACCCCTTGATTGGTGGTCAGCACTTGGCCTGTAGAGTCCACCCGCACACGATCCAAGGTGTCGATAGTGGTGTTTACGCTCTCCGTCGCCAGCGTGCCTACTTTGGTGGAAGCATGACGTTCAGAAGACGTGCTAGAGGTCGGCATGCGAGAAGCAGGCTTTGCAGTAGCGCCCGTAGCTGTTGCAAGGCCATTCTCGAAGCCATGCTCGCTCTCTTTCGTGGGGTTGTGGGGCATGGCTGCAGCCAACTCCTTTGCTTGACAGTTCATCTACACCTTGCACGGCGCTGGGGCCGCTGTCCGAATTACGAGCCGGCGCTGCTTTCGCACTTTTACGTGGCGCAACCGTTTTTTTTGCTTGCTTCATAAGACACCTTTAGGGGTTGAGTTATCGCAAGCTCAGCAAGTTTCGTGCCTACGGGGGAAGGAACGCCGTTTGCTCAATGGCATGAAGGAGCGGCGTCTCACGCCCTTCCCTCAACCAAACCCAGGAGCATTTTCTTGAGTCATCAAGCCGTTAAAGCCGCCGTGGCTTCAGTCGGCCTACTCATGTTGGCTGGATGCTCCCACGCTCAGACCTCCCCCCCTCAACCCACGCCCATGACTCCTCACTCCTCAGATATTGAGGCTGGGGGCGCCCCGGAGCGGCGCACTGAAGACACCTCTACTACCTCAAACTCTAAACCGCAGTCGTCTCAAGTACCACAATCAGGGGCGGGCGCGGCCAACCCTCAACCGCATGTGAGTTCAACTCATGGCGTCACCACTCTTAACCACGATGCTGGCAAGGCCTCAGAAGCTGTCCAGGAAGAGCGCTCTGCCGATACCAAAAAGGATCGCGGCGACTGATGAAAATGCTTAGCAATGAAAGACGGGGTAAGCAGACCTTTACTCTCAAATTAGGTTTGCTTCGCCCCTCTTGCATGATTACTAAATATGCAGAAAGGCTGAAATTTTTACCCCCCCCGGCCTTTAGACCTATTTTGGATCAAGAAGACCCGCCCCCCGAGGGCAGGCATGCTTTTTGCCCTTATGCCTTATGGACACCCAGGCTCATCAACTTAAATCGGAGCATAAAAATGGCTAAGGCACGTTATGACGAAGCACAATTGAAAGACTTGCTACTGCAAATGATGGAAACCGAACTTGGCGGTGAACAGGTCTATCGGACAGCCCTGACCTGCGCCTTGAATGACGACCTGCGTGCAGAGTGGGAAGAATATCTGGATGAAACCTTGAGTCACCAGAATGTCGTGCGCCACGCCTGCGATCAACTGGGGCTTAATGCCGACGAAAAAGCGCCCTCACGCGCCGTCGTAAAACTGATCGGCGATTCCTTGGTTAAGGCAATGGAGCTCGCCAAAAGCAGCGGGAACGCGGTGTTAGCAGAATTGGTGGCTTGTGAGTGTGTGGTCCACGCCGAGACCAAGGACCATGCCAACTGGGAACTATTGGGTAAGGTAGCAGAGGCGGCCACAGGCGAAACCGGAAAAATCCTGAAGGACGCGCATAAGCGGGTAGAAAAAGATGAGGACCATCACCTTTATCACACCCAAGGTTGGTGCCGTGAACTCTGGATCCAAAGCCTGGGTATGCCTGCTGTACTGCCGCCACCCGAAGAGGTGAAGCAGGTGGAAACAGCTATTGGTGCCTCACGCGCGGAACAGCAGCGTAAGTCCATGCTGTGAATCAGACTTCACTACTTGACTAAATACAAGTGAAGATATCGCTTGATTCAAAGCACAACAGGCAACGTGATGTAGCCTGTTGTGCTTGTACGCTATGCAGCAACCATGTAGAAGTACTTATACCAACCCCAAGGCACGACCAAATAGGCGCTCAATCCCTGAGTTGCCCTGCTCTTAAGTTTCTTAAATCGCGATAGAAATACATTCCCAGCCCCCCTATCACCAACGCACTACCGATCAAAATATTGATCCGGAAAGGTTCGTCGTTAAGTACGATACCAAAGCAAATAGCCAACATGGGCGTCAATACGGTGGCTAAAGATAAGGTGGTGGCAGAGACTTTTTGCACCAGTTTAAAGTAGCAGAACATGGCCACAATAGATGCGCCGACGACCAAGTAGCCAATTGCCAGCATAGACCTAGGTCCCGGCAGGGCCTGAGGGACGTCGCTCCAGATGAAAGGCACCATGCACAGTGCCATCAAGGTCGATACCGTGATGGAACCTGCGGCCTGCGCAATCGGAGACACTCTTGCGTTAATGTGTTTAACCCAAAAGATAGAAGTCGCGTACGTCAGCAATGCCCCCAGCATCAAAAGCAAACCTGTAATGCTGATATGCGTTTCTTCGCCCGCCACCGAAATCGTGTAAAGCCCACAAATAGCTACCCCCATGCCCAGCCACTGATTACCTGACAAACGCTGCCGGTATAGCCCAAAGGCAATCAGGCCGGCAATGATAGGGGCAAAACCAAACATCAAGGCAATCATGCCCGAGGAAAGATAGCTTGTGGCCAAGTACGTGAAGGTTTGGGACACAATCAGGCTGAATGAACCCGCCAGATAGCTATGCAGCGCGTTAATGGTAAGCGGTACTTTCACCCTGAGCACCGCCACGATAAGCAACACCAAGGGTAAGGCCATAAAGAACCGCAGTGCCAGCGACCATAAGCGCGGGATCTCTGACACACTCCAAACTATGGCCAACGGTGTCAAAGCCCAGATCATGATCAGGGCCGCATAAGTCGGTAAGACGCTCTTGGTTTCGGAGTTCATTCTGCTTGGCCTTCGCCCTTACGGTAAAGACCTCAACCTAAAGTCGCATTTTCGCAGAAATTCAATGTTGTATTACTTCGTGAGTTTTTCCTGAGCGCGACCAGACAAATACCCCAGCATCATTAGGTAATCCCCCCATTTTTAACGGTCGTTAAACGTAGAGGCTAAGCGGCCAAGGCCATTTTTTGAATTGGCGTAATGCCGCCCAAGGCCATATTTGGCCGTTCGTGATTGTAAGTCCAGAGCCAGCGTGTGGCGAAGTCCTGGACATCAGACACAGAATCAAACAGGTGATGAGCTAGCCAGTCGTAGCGTACCGTGCGGTTATACCGTTCGATATAGGCGTTTTGCTGCGGCTTACCTAGTTGGATAAACTGCAATTTGATATGGTGCTTTTCAGCCCAGCCCATCAGTGCAGAACTTGCGTATTCCGGGCCATATCACCGCGAATAATTTTTGGCTTGCCGCGCCACTCCATGACCTGTTCAAGCGAACGAATCACTCGTAAAGCAGGCAGCGAGAAGTCCACATCAATGCACAGGCCTTCGCGGTTGTAATCGTCGATTACATTGAACAGCCGGATGCTGCGCCCGTCAGCCAACTGGTCGTGCATAAAGTCCATCGACCAGATTTCATTGGGCGCGTACGGCACTGCCAAGGGCTCTGGTTGCTCGCGCACCAAGCGTTTGCGCGGTTTGATACGCATGTTCAATTCCAGCTCGCGGTAAATGCGGTATACGCGCTTGTGGTTCCACTTGAAGCCTTTCACGTTGCGTAGATACAGGTAGCACAAGCCGAACCCCCAATTCCGTTGGTTATGAGTCAAGCGAAGCAGCCAGTCAGCAATCTGCTGATTGTCGCTGCTTAATTTGGCTTGATACCGATAGCATTTCTCGCTAATGCTAAACATGTCGCAGGCTAGACGAATACTGGCCTCAAACTGCTTCACCGCTCGTTGCGCCATCTCACGCCGGTGAGATGGCTTCACCACTTTTTTCAATGGCTTCCTTCAGGATTTCGGCCTTGAGCCGCTCCTCTGCATACATCTTTTTAAGCCGGGCGTTCTCCGCCTCCAGCTCCTTCATGCGTGACATCAGGCCAGCATCCATGCCTCCGTACTTGGCGCGCCATTTATAGAACGTGGCACTGCTCATGCCGTGCTCTCGGCAAAGCTCCGGTACCGGTGTACCCGCTTCGGACTGCTTGAGGATGGCAATTATCTGACTGTCGGTAAAGCGTGAGGTCTTCATGCAAAATTTCCTGAATACTGCTGTTAGAAAATTCTACCTTTAAGACCGTTCCTTTTCTGGGGGGATTACCGCACTGGTTGTTGACCACGAATTACCCGCAGCATGCGCATGCCGATGGCAGCCATCGGGGCCGGCATGGCGAGCAACTCGCCTATGCTCGTAACTTTGAAGGCATGGTCAATCCTTTGCTCTTTAATATCGGCTTGCACGTAGCTCATCATGAGCATTCGCGTGTCCATTGGTCCGACCTGACTCGGCTGCACGACCTTGAATACCGAACCCGCACCCCGGATGCCTTGAACGAAAGAGGGCTGGTATCTTATATGCTGCGTGTTTTTGTGTTGGGCCTGTTTGTGCCCTACTATCGTAGTCAATCTTTGAACGTCGCAGGCCAGAAGGAGCCTGTTTTTAGGATTTTTGATATGAGTACTTTACCCCCCTGTTCCCAATGCCAATCCAGTCTTACCTATGAAGACGGTAGCGGACTCTACATTTGTCCGGAATGCGGTCACGAATGGCCGGTTCAAGCCGAGGCATCAGCTGAGTCAGACGAGCGTGTTTACCGTGATGCGGCCGGAAACGTGCTGCAAGACGGAGATAGCGTCACCGTTATCAAAGACCTGAAACTCAAGGGGTCGGGCGGCGTCGTGAAAATGGGGACCAAGGTCAAGAATATCCGTTTGGTCGATGGGGATCACGACATTGATTGCAAGATAGATGGGTTCGGGGCGATGAGCTTGAAGTCGGAATTCGTGAAGAAAATCTGATCCTTCCAGCCGTTAAAAATGATGCGGCACCCCTCAGTCTGAGGGCTTGCCTTGCCGCTCGTAAGATGTATCGGGCAGCTTTTCGGTTCAAACTAGAGAACTGCCTGAAAAGGAAATGCTTTGGTCGATCAAGATTTACTGGGTAAATACCTCATAGGTACAGGCATTTTTGCAGCCTATCTAGTGGCGTCATTCGTCATTGTATTTTTGGAACATCGAAGACGCAGTTGGTCTCGCAGTATCTTGGTGCATGTAATACAAGTGGTGCTGCTGTTCTGCGCCATCGCTGTTGCACGTCATTATGCGCACATGGCGATAGTTGATTTTCAACTGCATTGGCTTACGTCTCGCATGGTCGACCTCGCCGCCAGCGCCATTGCCATCTGCGTGTTTATGTTCTCGCTGTCTATGCTGCTAAACCGGCTAGAGAAAGCGCAAGTTCATAAGGGGCGGGATCCAACGTCTGCTCGCATGATTTCCCGAGTGATGAAATTTGGCGCGCTCATCATTTTGTTGCTGTTTTTTGGCGAACATTTCGGGCTTAGTATGTCCGGCCTGCTGGCTTTTGGCGGGATCGGAGGCATCGCCATCGGGATGGCGAGCAGGGATATCCTGAGCAATGTGCTGTCGGGCACAATGCTGTATTTTGATCGTCAGTTCAATGTTGGTGACTGGATTCGTTCGCCGGATCGCAATATCGAGGGCACGGTAGTCGAGATCGGTTGGCGCTTGACCAAGATCATGACGTTTGACCATAGGCCCTTATACGTCCCCAACTCACTGTTTTCGTCAATCAGCGTCGAAAATCCAGGTCGCATGACGAATCGCCGCATAACTGCCGAGCTAGGCTTACGTTATGAGGACGCAGGCAAGATCCGCACAATCGTTGAAGAGATACGCACGATGTTGACTCAGCATCCAGACATCGATCAAACACAAACGATGTTGGTGTATTTCAATGCCTTCGCCGATTCGTCATTGAACATCATGGTGTATTGCTTTACCAAAACGACAAAGTGGGCGGAATGGTTGAGTGTCCAGCAGGATGTTTATCTGTCGATTATTGATATCGTGCAGCAACATAGCGCTGATTTCGCCTTCCC
Source organism: Mesopusillimonas faecipullorum (assembly GCF_020539505.1). GTDB lineage: Bacteria > Pseudomonadota > Gammaproteobacteria > Burkholderiales > Burkholderiaceae_B > Mesopusillimonas > Mesopusillimonas faecipullorum. The sequence continues at coordinate 653,744 of NZ_JACDXW010000002.1, forward strand.
GACCCGAACGGTACAGTTGTCCAAAATACCGGAGTCATAGCGATTGATCCCGAAGGGGGGAAGTGGGGCTGCCATCGCCTCCCTTTTTCGCAAGGTGATGGGCTTGAGCCTGGACTCGTTCGTATAAACGCAGACGGACGTGGTTTTCTTTATTCAGGGTGGTAAGCAAGCGGGATTCGGGCGTGTCTGCGCTAAGCACCGCATCGGGCAGAGCAGGTAGATCATTGAGTTCTGCTAGGGCTTTTGGCATCTTTTGTAGGCAGGCCCACTCTTGCGGGGACGGCTGCGTACTAGCAGTGGCAGAGTACACCGTAATCGCATCGCACAGGCGGGCCGCGCACGCCACCAAGGGAAACCAGGCTGCCGCTTCATAGCCTGCCGGCGGTGGCTCAGCCATAGATTTTTGCAGGGCCGAACGCATGTCTACCAGCTTTCCATAAGCGTCCCGGCGGGCATCACTCAAGGGAACCGCCTCGGGTTGCTGACGATTGTCCAACACCAGTTGAAGATAGTTCGCAATCGCCAGGCGTGCAGTGCTCATGGCCTGATTGAGCTCGCTTGCGTGTCTGCGGGGCCATAGCATATAGCCGAAGATCAGCACGATGGCGCAACCTGTCAGGGTGTCTAGCAGGCGCAAGTCTGCGTACATCAAACCATGATGAGTGGGCGACAGAAAATCGATCAACACCAGCACAAGAGGCGTGACGGCCAGTGTAGTCAAGGCATAGTTGCGTTGTGATAGCCAGGGCAGGAAAAAAGAGATAGTGGCGATGATCAAAATAAACAGTAGACCGACGGGTACGAAGGCGAGCAGAAACCCGCCTAGCAGAACACCCATTGCCGTCCCCACCGTACGCTGGACGGCCCGCACGAAAATAGAACCTAATTCGGGTTTCATCACGATCGCAACCGTCATGGGAACCCAATACCAATGGGAGACATCGTCTACCCAACGCAAGGCATAGCCGATAGCGGTACACAAGGCGAGTGCCGTGGCAGAACGCAGGGTTGTCTTACCAGGGCTGAGCTTTTGTAGCATCAGGCTGATGCTCAACCTCGGTTTTGGCGCTTGTTTCAATTGGGCGTGTAAGGCTGCGCTGCCCCACAGCGCAAAGGTCAGGTCATTGACTGCATCCCACAGTGCCACACCGTGACTATCGAGGTTTTGAAACTCTTGATCGTGTTCGAAAGCATCGGTGAGCTTGCGCAAGTGCGTTTGCAGAATCTGCACTTGGTCGAGCTTGTCTTCGGCCAATAGCGCTGCGAAAAGATTATCCAGGTTTTGAACAACATCAGCGGTTTGGTCCAGAAGCTTGTTATGGCCTAGCGCCCGATATCTGGTCTGGAGCATGAAGTTGTACAGGGCCTCGTACTTGATGTTGAATTGCAGGCGCGCTGCTTCGAGGTCTTGTCCATCCAGCTTGTTTTGGCATATGTCGATCAGGGCTTGCAGTACTTGAACAATGGCGTCTTTGCGAAGGTGATGGGGTTTTAGCCATTTTTCCATCAAGAGCAACAGCAGATAAAGCGTAGCCCCAACCAGCATCAGCACGGAAGACATCCAGAATTGCCCGATCTCGGGATTGCCCAGCGAGACGGCAGCCATCACCATGAATTGCAGGCAGGCAATAGAGAGCGTGGCGCTGTAACTGCTGGCGATGGCTAAACAAAAAGCCAGCACACTCATCAGCAGAACAATCCACCCCCAATCCAGCCCCCATAGTCCGGCATAGCCCACCAAGAAACCACATGCCCCGATAGGTGCCGAGATCAATACTTTGCGGATCGTAAAAGAGTAAGGCGCATCACGTTCACCCATCGAGGGGAACATGGTGCCCATGGCTATCCACATGGTGTGGGGCAGAGTGCCGGTCAGATAGCCAATGAGCATGGGCAGCGCGATTGCCAATGCGGCACGGGAAGAGCGACTGATGTCCCATTTCGCGGGGCTGAGGCGAGACATCTCTCTGAGCCAGGCGTTAGGGTTTAACTGGACATCAACGGCGTTATTCTGGTGCATGTCAAGGCATCCAAATGATTCGCGATGCCAGCGAATCCTTTATGTGTTTCAGGAGTCCCCGAGTAGGGGCGGGTCTATAGTACCGTACACAACAGGGTAACCATCGCAAAGGAGGTGTCATTGAACGACGCGCACAAGGCCACCGCGCAGCAAAGAAGCAACGTCACTCTCCATACCCCCGCGTCTATCCAAGCACACTCGGCGCACGACTGGCTTTTCCACTGTGCCGACAGCCTGCTGCGCTACCCGGTCGACCAAGCTATCTCACAGATCTTGGCTGTCATGGGTGAAACAGTCGATGTTGATCGAGCCTGGATGATTGAGTATCAGCCCGATCTATTGCGATTTCGCAATACGCATGAATGGTGTCGGGGCAAGACGACGCCCTATGTCAAAGAGCTGCAGGAAGTGCCCACGACCTTAATTGCCTGGCTGCATAGGTATATGGTCAAAGGTAAGGCCGTTGCGATTCATAACATTCACGAGTTACCGCGCGCGGCGCGTGTGATTCAGGTGGAGTTCATTCGACAAGAGGACAAGAGTGTCTTGAGCGTGCCGGTTTTCTGCGAAGGCCAGCTTTGCGGCATTATCGGGTTTGACACCACTGAGAACTATCGTGAGTGGCCACAAGAGGAAATCGATGCCTTACTTCAATGCGCCAGGCTGATTGGGCATGCCAAGTATGGCAATCGCCCAGGAACCCATCGGCAAATCTCGTAAACAGTCATTCACCCACCTTGTATCTGAGCATGAGAGGGGTGGTGCAGGGGGTACAACCCGACGTTATCTTGGGTGTGCGCTCGGCAGGAAATTACAGTGAGGTCTGGCTGGCGAACGGTTCCATGGTGCTGGACTCTCGATCTCTGGGGGTGTGGTCAACGCTCTTGCCCCAGAGAACTTTCTTTCGTATTCATCGCACATTGGTCATTAACGCCTTGCATGTCGTAGAGGTTGACCGGCGTGTCGATTCATCCTGTCAAGCTAGTTGTTGCTCTGGTTTTAGGTATGGTTTTGAGTGAACCCTATCGTTGAACTAAGCAGAGAGACTCCGTATGTTGGCTTCCCGCATTTCTTCATTATTGTCGACCGCCACCTTGGTGCTGGCCTGCGTCATCAGCTTCAACCCGGCTCGAGCGGCTGATCTAGCTCTCACTGAAGCGGTGTCTATGGCTGGGATGCAGATCTTCCTTGATTCGGGCGCACCCGGCATGGTGATAGGTGTCGTGCGTGGCGATGACTTCGTCATTCAAGGCTATGGCGAGACCGCGCCCGGCAGTGGTATCGAGCCCGATGAGCAATCTATTTTTCGCTTGGCTTCGGTCTCTAAAGTCTTTGCAGGAGACGTGCTTGCCTCGCTCGCAGCTAAGGGCAAGTTGAGTCTGAGCGATCCCTTGTCCAAGTGTGCACCTGAGAGCGTCAGTCTGCAGAGCAATGGCCGGCCCATCACTTTGCTGGATCTGGCTACGCACTCGGCCGCGCTCCCGCGCGAACTGCCAAACCCGGACGCTAGTCCTTCCGATAACCCCTTTGCCGTTTTTGACCGGGCCTATTATTGGAAATGGATGAATAGCAATAAGCCTCCTTATGTTCCTGGTACGAGCATGCTGTATTCCAACCTGGGCTATGGCCTTTTAGGGGATGCATTAGCCAAGGCCGGTGGGGCTGACTACAACACCCTTTTCATCAGTGAGGTAGCTGCCCCCGCAGGCCTGAAGGACACTAGTAATGTGTTGAGTGACGAGCAAAAGAAGCGCTTGATGACGGGTCTAAACCCTTTTGATCATCCCGATCCGAACGCCACGGTACCCGATGTGATGTACGCCAGTGCGGGGCTGTATTCAACGGCTGCTGATATGGTGCGCTGGCTGCAGTGGCATCTTGAAGGCGCACGTCAGCAACGTGCGGATGCGCTGCTCGCTCATCAGATGTGGCTGCCTTACGATGGGTTGGCATCCGTCGTCGGCACAGAGGTTTCCGACGCAGATGGTATGGGCCTAGGATGGGTGGTGAGTTTGCCGCGCAGCGGAACGCCCTTGCTTTTGGGCAAGAGCGGGGGCGTGGGCGGTTTCATGACCTACGTGGTGCTGTCACCCAACCGTGACCTAGGCATCTTCGTGGTCGCTAACCGAGTTAACTTTGCTATGTTCACCGGCATCCACAGCCGAGTGCGTGAACTGGCGGCAGAGCTGGCACGGTGAGCCCCGATAATGGTCAAACTCAGCCAGTTCGTGCTCGATTGTGATAGCGTTCAAGCATGACCACAACATGACTTGATGCTCCCCATGTCAAATCCCACCTTTGAGTTGTTCTTGAATACAGGGACGATGCTGGACGCAGAGCTACAGCTTCTTGAGGAAGGTGCTGATGCAGTTCCGGAATTGGCGTCGTTATTTTCAGGCGAGAGTAAGAATCAGTTTGGTATCCCCTATCGTGATCTCGGGCTGCCTCTGCGTTGTGCGCTTGAAGTGGTTATTCGGCTTGGGCCGAAAGCGCGGCCACTTGAGCCGTTTCTTCGCGAACAATTAGAGAAGGGCGATGAAACTGCCGCTCGGGCGCTTGCTGCTCTGGGTGTACTTGAGCCGGCCTCGGTGCGTTTACTCGTAAAGCAGCTTGATTGCTACCCAGAGAGTATTGCCATTGAGTCTGCTCTTACGCTGATTAAATGTGGCTACGCCGAGTCTCCTGATGTAATCCGGGCGTTAAACCAATCAGAGACAGCAATGGTTGCCTGGGTGCAGGTAGCTCATAAGAAAAGGTGATGAGTGTTACTGATTGTCGGAAGAGCTAGATGTCCTGTTCCATCTGTGTGCTTGATGCGTATGGCTTCGAAGTTAAGTCCGTTAATTTCTGTTATCTGTTAGGTATATATTTGTTACCTTGTGCCAAGATCACGCTAAAGAGGCTGCTGTAATCTTCGGTTTTTTTACTTTAGTTGAAGCCTAATGAAATCGTTAAGAAAAATAGCCTCTGTAAGCCTTTTGTTGGTGATGGTCGGTTGTGCAAATGTAGCAGGGGGCAGTGGTGAGGATAGAATGAGCCGCAGTTACGTTCAGCAGCATTTGACGGTCGGGAAGTCCTCGCAGGCGGACGTGCGAGCACTGTATGGTGAGCCCGAGTACAAAAGTGAATCATCGCGTGGCGAAGACTTCTGGTCCTATCATGAAGACCAGATCAATCCTGACTACGTTTCCAAAGCCATGAGCTTCTTGCCTAGCATGGGTACGGCAGGTGATGCGGTAGCGAGCACACAAGAGCGCAAAACTCGACGCTCACTTGATTTCCATTTTGACCGCGCTGGCATCTTAGAGAGCTTCAACGTGTCTGGCACTACTGGGGCTGGAAAGTAATCCGTATGGCATTTGCGGGGCAGGATATGTCAGCGACGCCCTTGGCTACTGATGCATCGTGCTCCGTTTGCTTTATAGCGGGTTGGGCGAAACATACTTTCTCAGATTTTTTCGCCGCTCAATCTCTTCACATTGCTCCTGCCTGATTAATAGACCGCTATTATGCAGACCATAATGTCGGCGTACCGCTAAATAGGGCGGTAATCCCCCCAGAAAAGGAACGGTCTTAAAGGTAGAATTTTCTAACAGCAGTATTCAGGAAATTTTGCATGAAGACCTCACGCTTTACCGACAGTCAGATAATTGCCATCCTCAAGCAGTCCGAAGCGGGTACACCGGTACCGGAGCTTTGCCGAGAGCACGGCATCGGTGTTTGTCAACAATGATGTCCGTTTTCTTCACGCCGCGTGCTCTAAATTCTGGATCTCACCGAGCGACGATTTCTCCGGGTTGAGCCAGACTTCCGCGACAGGCTGCCAGTCTCGCGTGGCACGCCCTTTCCACCGCTGAGGCTTGGCCTGTTTAGCTGCTTCATAGACCATGCGACGGCGAGCCATCAGCGCGGCTTCATGTCCATAATGACGCTGCGCCGGAGTAACGAACTTGATGGCGCTGTGTCGGTGCTCAGTGTTGTACCAAGTCACGAAGCGCTGCACCCATTGCCGAGCTTGCTCGATACTTGCAAAGGGCTTCTTCGGATACGCTGGCGTGTACTTCAGGGTTCGGAACAAGGCCTCGGAGTACGGGTTGTCGTCGCTGACGGTTGGGCGGCTGAACGAAGGCATAATGCCTAGCCGCTGTAAGGTGGCCAGCATCGTGGCACCTTTCATCGGCGAACCATTATCCGCATGCAGCACCAATTTATTGCGTTGCACACCGTGGCGCAGACACGCCTTGCTGATGAGCGCTGCCGCATGCTCAGCCCGTTCATCAAGGTGGATTTCCCAGCCCACAATCATCCGGCTGTAGATATCCATCACTATATAAAGTCGATAAAACTGTCCGCGAACCGCTGTCGGCAAGAATGTGATGTCCCAGCTCCAGGTCTGCAGTGGCGCGTAGGCCACCCATGCTCTGGGTCGGGGTACGGCACGGGGTGGCTGAGCCCGGCCCCGGCGGTGCGCTTGACCATGTTCACGTAGCACACGGTAAAAGGTCGATTCGCTGGCCAGATATACGCCTTGATCCGCCAGGCACGGCACAATCTGTGACGGCGGCAGGCTTTGGTACTCGGCGCTGTTGCACACAGCCAGAATCGCATCCTTTTCCTCTGTGTTCAAGGCGTTCGCACTGGGTTTACGGGCCGCACCCTTGCGCTGGTCTACCAGCGTCTGGGCGCTGCGCCAACGGCGCAGGGTGCGGCAGCTTAACCCCAACATGGCACAGGCCCGCGACTGGCGTGCACCGGCCCTGATGGCTTCGTCGATCAAGCTCATGGCCATCTGTTTCATCTCCAGAGGAATCAGTCGTCCTCGTTCGTGCCCCAGATGGCCTGAGCTTTTTTTGACAGCGTCAGCAGCGCAGCGGCTTCAGCCAGCGCCTTCTCCTTTCTGTGCAGT
>NZ_JACDXW010000003.1 GCF_020539505.1 Mesopusillimonas faecipullorum
CCAAGAGAGCAAGCTCTCTCGTGCTGCCGTTCGACTTGCATGTGTAAAGCATCCCGCTAGCGTTCAATCTGAGCCAGGATCAAACTCTTCAGTTCAATCTCTGTATAAGTACTAATACATAGTAGCTACCTACCGAAGTAGACAGCGACTACGTCGCATGCTCAAAGAAAAATCCAGAGCTTTTACTTGACATAAAAACTTGGCTTCTTCACTGTGAGCACTTGGTTACTTCGCTTGAGCATTGCTGCCCAATGGCGACACGCATTCCAAGCGCCCACATTTATCGGTTGTTTCGTTGTTAAAGAACAGGGTACTGCCGCGTTAGCGCCGTTGCGCATCACACTTACTGCTTGTTTCGCTGCCGGTCGTCGTTGACACTTCGTGTCGCCTTCGTCATCAGCAGAGAAACGAAATTATGAACTCTTTTTTGAAGCTTGTCAAATCGGCTTAACAATCTGCCGGTATTTTCTGCGTTGGTCGCAGGGTTGAGAAAACTGCCCCAACCTACCGACTGCCGGGGTGTTGCTACCTGAACGTTACCGCTCAAAACCGCACCACGCTTTGACAATCAAAAAAGAACTCACTTCACCAAGCCTTGAGCTGCCCTTCGGGTCTAAGCCGCTTGCGTGAAACGCGTTTCACTTACCGCACCTGCCGTTGCAGGCCCATCGCTGTTAACTGCTAGGCGTTTTCCCTATTAGGGTTAACGCTAGTGCGTTAGCAACCAAGACCGCAACTATAGCATAGCTTTTTTGGCCTTTGCAAATCAAAACCCAAAATATTCAACAAAACACAAAAATATTTTGAAAAGGACTAAGAGCAGCCCTGCATACCCCCTATGTTTACCTGGCAAGCCACTAGATAAAGCTATTTTTGATGCCCGCCTAGCGCATCCTATACCTATGTACAGAGGGACAAATGCCAGTTCATCTTACTTACAAAGAGGGGGAGTGCACTATGCCCCTACATAAGGGGCATAGTCATACGCGGGCTGCTAGGCCAGCAGTGAAGCAAATTTCTTTCGTAGCGCAGCCATCTTGGGCGCAATCACGAACTGGCAGTACCCTTGGCCAGGGTTACGCTGGTAATACTGGTAATGATAGGTCTCAGCCGGCCAAAAGTGTTCGGCAGGTAATAAGCGCGTAACCACCGGTTTACCCAGCGCCTGCTGCACGCAGCCTATGGCCGCCTGGGCGGCGATTTCCTGCTCGGGCGACTGGTAAAAAATGACTGAAGCATATTGCGGCCCGACATCCGCCCCCTGGCGATTCAAGGTGGTGGGGTCGTGAGTGCCAAAAAATACGTCCAGCAGATCATCGTAGCCAATGACCTGGGGATCGAACTGCACACGCACGACTTCTATATGGCCGGTGTCCTGATTGCATATTTGTTCGTAAGTGGGGTTCTGTACGTGCCCACCGGTATAACCAGGCTCTACTTGCTTGACCCCTTTCAGACCGGCCAAGACAGCTTCAGTGCACCAAAAGCAGCCGCCCCCAAAGACAGCAACTTCGTAATGGGGTTCATTCATGGCGTTCTCCGTGTTTTGAAACAGGCACTATTACTGTACAGGCTTGAGCGATGCTTACAAGCTTGCGCATCAGGGATCACTCCGGGCGATATAGCGACAATATCCATGCCGCCAACTGCTCGGCTTCTTCTTGAGTGACATCGACCTGTCGCGGCATGCCTATCGCCCCCCACTGACCTCGACTGCCTTCGCGTATACGTTGGGCCAGATGCGGTATGGCAGTGCTTTCACCTTTGAAACGTTCTGCTATGGCTTTGAAAGGCGGGCCAACGACTTTCTTTTCTACCCGATGACAGGCAACGCAGTGCTTGGCCTGAGCCAGGCCCAATCCTACGGCCTGCGCCGCCGCTGGGCGGGCGAACACCGCCGCGCCGGCCATCAGACCAGCCAGCAACAGGGGACGCCAGAATCGTAGATTCTCCATGGACACCTTGCTAGAGAAAAAGGATTGATCGCGCTTAAGCGTAGCCGACCATACGTCAGCCTGCGGTATTATCGGCCATATTTATTTACCGGACGATAGCCGCCATGCTGACGCACCCCCAGTTCGACCCCATCGCCATCCAGCTCGGCCCAGTAGCCGTGCACTGGTACGGGCTTATGTACCTTGTGGGCTTTGCGCTAGCTTGGTGGTTGGGGCGCCGCCGCATTCAGCAAGGCTTATCGAACCTGACCCAGCGCCAATTGGAAGACCTGATTTTTTACTGCGTCCTGGGCATCGTGTTGGGCGGCAGATTGGGATACGCCCTCTTTTATAAATTTGACCAGTATCTGGCTGACCCGATCTCAATGCTCTATGTCTGGCAAGGCGGCATGTCTTTTCACGGTGGGCTGATCGGCGTGCTGATTGTATTGTTTCTATTCGCTCGCAAGCACGGCAAAACCTTCTTGGAAATTGGCGATACCGTCGCACCCCTGGTGCCTTTAGGGCTGGCTGCGGGTCGCATGGGAAATTTCATCAACGGCGAGCTTTGGGGCCGAGCCACCACCCTGCCATGGGGCATGGTGTTCCCTCAGAGCGGCACCCTCATCGCACGTCATCCCTCACAGCTTTATCAAATGGCACTTGAAGGCTTACTGCTGTTTGCCCTGCTGTGGTGGTTTTCCAGCAAGCGTCGTCCCACGGGACAAATCAGCGGCTTATTCCTGATAGGCTACGGTTGCTTCCGCTTCCTGGCAGAGTTCACCCGCGAGCCCGATGACTTCTTGGGTTTGCTGGCCGCAGGCCTTTCCATGGGTCAGTGGCTATCGCTTCCTATGGTGGCGCTTGGCTTGGTGATTTTCTTCCGCGCGTCCGCCCCCAAGTAGAAAATAGAAAGCGCCCCAAACCGGGGCGCTTTCTGCGCAAGAACAGCCAAGGCGGTTTACTTTCCGAGCAAGTAAACCGTACCCTGCATAGAAAGCGTAATCGTTTCAGTACCGGGCTCTACCGGTACCTCTGCCGTGCTTTTTTCGGAGAAAGCCGCAGACGCCACGGACATGCGAGGCATGGGCTGCGGCATATACCCCGAACCACCGACGTCGACGTTTTTGATACCGTAAGCTTTAAAACCTAGCGAGTCAGCCACTGCCTGCGCCCTATCCTGAAAAGCACGGGCCGCCTCTTTAAGCAGCGCTTGTTCATGTTTGGCGCGCAGCGCCTTGGAAACCGAGAAACGCATACCGGCGATAGGCATACGATCACTGAGCTGAGACGACAGTTTAGAAGCAGCCGAAAAGTCGGTGGACTCTAGCACGAGCTCGGCCGTACCCTTCCAACTGGTGATTTTTCCTTGTTTGTCGGTATGCGGCCAGACCCTAAAGTTGCCGCTACGCACCTCGACTTGGCTCTGCGCTTTGGCTTGTTTCATGGCACTTTCCAGCGTTTCGGTCAGCTTGTGTTGGGCGGCCTCTTGATTGGCCTCGCTCGTTTGCGCCGCAAGCACGATGGTGACGGTATCTTGCGCGACAGTTTCAAAAACCTGGGCATTGAACGATGCTTGCGGCAGCCCCGCTTGGCCTTGAGCCTCTGGGCTGGCGTCGTGGGCAAATGCAGGCGACGCAGCCATGGACAGCATGGCCACCGAAGCAGACAGCACCAGGCCGGGAAGCGCTTTACCTTTGAGATTCTTCAGGGTCATATGGGCTCGCTAAGACGCGCAAGCCCGTCCGGAAAGGACGGGCTTGCAGACAAAAAATGCCCCGCATGTGCCGTTTAGACCGGCATCCCGGAACCGGAGGTTCAGGGTGGTCGCTTTCAGCAGGTTTCGGGTCCGTCAGTTAAGACGTTCACACCTACCCACAATCGGGCAACCTAAATGCCATAAGCATTGGTTCAAGGAATGTATGGTCGAATCTCGAACACCGCAGGGACAACCATGCGCACGTAAACACGTGCGTTTTATCTGTTTGGCATGACTTGGTCTAACAGACCATTCATGTCGTCTATTTTGCGTTTGAAGTCGCCAAGCGCCATACCGCCTAGCGGGCCGTCTGGGGCCTTGACCGCCAGCAGTTCAAGTGCTGTTTGAATAGCAGCCATGACCGCTATGCGCTCGTTACCTGAGATTTTACCAGACCCTTTGATACTGAGCATGCGCTGGTCTATAAACTTGACCGCATCAATGAGGGCTTGCTTTTCGGAGGGTTCGCAGGCCAGGGAATAATCGCGACCTAGAATATTGACGTCTACGCGTTCCATGACTTGTTACTCCTGAGGGGCGCCAGGCAGGCGTACCAGTACGGCGTCTATGCGCTGCTGAGCAGCCAGCGCAGCGGCGCGTAGTTTATCAGCCTCGGAGCGACTGGCCAGCAAATCCTGCTGCGCAGCCTGGATATCGGCTTGGTAGCGGCTGACTTCGAAGCGCAGCTCTGCCTGAGCGGCTTCGGCCTGCTGCCGCACAGTCTCGACGGCAGCGGTGTGCTCGTGAGCCTGCTGGGAGATGGTCTGGTGTTCGGCTTGGGCTCGAGCCAACTGGTCGCGGACGGCATCGCGTTCCTGCTCTAGGCCCCGCACACGCGACAACAGTGAGGCTCGCTCTTCTTGGAGCTGCCCTACCCACTGCACCAGTTGCCCGAGACGGGCCGATAAAGAGTCGAGATCTTGCAACATGGGCGTTATCGTAAACCATCCGACAGCTAGAGAAAAGTAAACTTGTATGAACTTTATTCCTACATAGGAGCCCTTCATGCCCAGCATTGCACCACGCCAGTACTCGGCCACCCCACCTCTTAAACTTTCTTTTCTGGGTTTGGGCGTCATGGGCTACCCCATGGCAGGCCATTTAAGCGCGGCAGGTCACAACGTTACCGTGTACAACCGTACGGCAAGCAAAGCATTGGCTTGGGCAGAAGAGTTTGGTGGCAAATATGCCGCCACGCCTCGCGAGGCCGCCCAAGACGCGGACATCGTAATGTCGTGCGTAGGCAACGATGACGACCTGCGCAGCGTAGTGTTGGGCGAGGAAGGCGCTTTGGCAGGCATGAAACCAGGCGCTTGCTACGTCGATCACACCACCGCCTCTGCAAACGTCGCCCGAGAGCTATACGCACAGGCTAAAGCCCAGAGTTTGGGATTCGTAGACGCGCCAGTCTCGGGCGGACAGGCTGGAGCCGTGGGCGGACTGCTCACCATTATGTGCGGCGGCGACGATCAGCATTTCAGCCAAGTCGAGCCGGTTTTAGCTGCCTATGGCCGCGCAGTCACGCATTTGGGCGCAGCCGGCGCCGGCCAGTTATGCAAGATGGTCAATCAGATTTGCGTCGCTGGGGTCTTGCAAGGGCTGTCCGAGGCCATTGCATTTGGCAAAGCCGCTCAGTTAGATATGCACCAAGTGCTGGAAGTTATCAGCAAAGGCGCCGCACAAAGCTGGCAGATGGAGCATAGGGGCGGCACCATGGTAGAGGGCAGGTTCGACTTCGGCTTTGCCGTAGACTGGATGCGTAAGGATTTGGGCCTGGTACTTGAGGAAGGCAAGCGCATGCAAGCCAGTTTGCCGGTCACCGCCTTGATAGATCAGTTTTATGCCGACGTGCAGCGCCAAGGCGGTAATCGCCTGGATACCTCCAGCCTGATCACCCGCCTGGAGAGGCATGAATAAGCCCCTGGAGCACCCACAACGGGCGTGCAGGGGCTTACATCGAGCTCAGTCGCCTACCGTAGTGGTTTCGGAGAGTTGCTCTTCCAGCACCATGACTGTAGTGGCAGTGCTGCGGCGCTGCCCTGCTTGCTGCCTTTGACGCAAATACCTAGGTGTGTGATCGCGTGCAGACCTGAACAAAATGCCGGCCAGCTCGTTAAGCGCCTGCGAGTAAACTTCACGTTTGAACTCGATGACCGACTCAAGCGGCACCCAATAGTGACTCCAGCGCCAGGCATCGAACTCTGGATGATGCGTTGCGCGCAAGGAGACATCGGTATCGCGACCGACCAGTCGCAACAAGAACCAGATTTGCTTCTGACCCTTGTAGGTGCCACGGGAATCGCGCCGGATGAAGTGATTAGGCACGTTGTAGCGCAGCCAATTGCGTGTTCGCCCCAAAATGCGTACATGCTCGGGCATCAAGCCTGTTTCTTCGTGCAGCTCGCGGTACATGGCCTGAACGGGACTTTCACCGTATTTGATGCCACCCTGCGGAAACTGCCAAGCGTGTTCACGAACCCGCTTGCCCCAGAACACCTCGTTTTTCTGGTTGACAAGAATAATGCCGACATTGGGACGGTAGCCTTCTCGATCTAGCATGGGGCCACCCCGAAATTGAATACAATTACCTTGATTATACGTATCTGCCGGAAACCCTACCATGCGCGTTAGCCATTACCACCTGAATACCCAAAAAGAAGCCCCGGCCGAAGCCGAGGTGACCAGCCACAAGCTGATGATGCGAGCCGGCATGATCCGCAAGGCGGCCGGCGGCATCTACACCTATATGCCTCTGGGCTTGCGTGTACTGAAGAAGATTGAGCGCATCGTGCGCGAGGAAATGGACGCTGCGGGCGCCGTCGAGCTTCTGATGCCGCTGGTACAGCCGGCAGAACTTTGGATGGAATCGGGGCGCTGGGAGCAATACGGCCCCGAACTGCTGCGCATCAAAGACCGCCATCAGCGCGATTTCATCCTGCAACCCACCTCGGAAGAAGTGGTCACGGATATTGCGCGCAACGAGATTCATAGCTGGCGCCAGCTGCCCGTCAATTTCTATCACATCCAGACGAAGTTTCGCGACGAGCGACGTCCCCGCTTTGGCTTGATGCGCGGGCGTGAGTTCATCATGAAGGACGCCTATTCTTTTGACCGCGATGAAGCCAGCGCCCAAGCCAGCTACGACAACATGTACGCTGCCTACATGCGCATTTTTCAGCGCCTGGGGCTGGAGTTCCGCGCCGTTGCCGCTGATACGGGCTCGATAGGGGGCTCGCGCAGCCACGAATTCCAAGTCATCGCCGAAACGGGCGAAGACCTGATCGTTTACAACCCTGACTCCGACTATGCGGCCAATATAGAACTGGCGCAGGCGCCCTGCCTGATCCCCACCCGCGCCGCCGCTGGGCAAGCCATGCGCAAGGTGTCCACCCCAGAGACCACCACATGCGAAGCCGTCTCTGGCTTGATGGGCATCCCCCTGGATCGCACCGTCAAGGCCGTCGTCATGGCCCAACCCTCACCCGAAGCCGGCAAGCCTGTCTCGCTGTGCATGTTGCTGGTACGTGGCGACCACGAACTCAACGAAATCAAGGCTGGAAAGTTGCCAGGCCTGAATTCCGAGCTGCGCTTGGCGTCAGAGTCCGAAATCCAAGACGCATTCAGCTGCCCACCGGGGTATCTGGGCCCCGTTGGTGTCAAAGACATACGTGTGGTGGCCGACCTGACGGTTGCCAACATGCACGACTTCGTCTGCGGCGCCAACGAGACCGGCTACCATTTAGCCGACGTCAATTGGGGCCGAGACCTGCCCGAACCCGAGCTTGCCGACCTGCGTAACGTGGTGGCAGGAGACCCCGCACCCGAAGGCGGAACCCTTGCGATTCAACGCGGCATAGAAGTCGGCCACGTGTTTTTCTTGGGCGACAAATACTCGCGCGCCATGAACGCTACGTTTTTGGACACCGACGGCAAGCCCGCCATCATGCAAATGGGCTGCTACGGCATAGGCGTCAGCCGGATCGCAGCCGCCGCCATTGAGCAAAACAACGACGAAAAGGGCATTATCTGGCCTCGTGCGATTGCGCCTTTCTCGGTTGTGATCTGCCCCATGGGCTGGAACAAAAGCGAGGCCGTACGCGAGGCCGCCGAAGCGCTTTACCAACAATTGCTGGCACAAGGTATAGAAGTGTTGCTAGATGACCGTGACGTGCGTCCCGGCGTCATGTTCGCCGACTGGGAGCTCATCGGTATACCGGTACGAATTACGGTGGGCGATCGCGGGTTGAAGAACGGCGTCGTGGAACTTGTAACGCGGCGCGCAGGTCAGACGCAGGAAGTGCCTGTTCAAGATGCCGCATCGCAGGCCATACAGGCCCTGGACGCTTTCCGTTAACCTAGTCGCAAGCCTTCATGCACGATTCTGCCGTTAGTCCGGCTGCCAGTACACTGGACATCCGGGTTTACTACGAAGACACCGACGCCGGCGGTGTCGTGTTTTACGCCAACTATCTGAAATTCCTCGAACGGGGACGCACGGAATGGTTACGACGCTTGGGCGTCGACCAGACCGAACTGGCGGCGACCGAAAACCGGATATTCGTTGTCAAGAAGCTCGACATACAATATCTGCGGCCTGCCCGTTTGGATGATCTCGTAACCGTGCACAGCACGCTTACACGCGTAGGGCATGCGTCATTGGATTTCTTCCAAACTGCCCGGCTTGGCGATCAAGCGCTTTGCGAAAGCAATGTGCAAGTGTGCTGCGTGGATGCCGCCACGCTCAAACCCGCCGGACTCCCTTCCTTTTTAAGAACCTTGTTGAAAAAGGTGCAAGCCTGATATGCAACCCAGCAACGACATCTCGGTGATCTCCCTGATCCTCGAAGCCAGTGTCCCTGTTCAGATCGTGATGCTGATTCTCGTCGGCATTTCCGTGCTTTCCTGGACTTACATCTTCGCCAAGCGCACTGCGATCAAACGCGCCGAGTCCCAGACCAGGCGCTTTGAAGACGATTTCTGGGCAGGCGGCGATCTCTCCGTTCTGCAGCAAGCCGTCGCTAGTCGCCACAGCGAACACGGCGCCTTGGCGCGTATCTTCGATGCCGGCATGACGGAATTTCTGAAGGCGCGACGCAGCAACACACCGGCTGACGCCATGCTGGACGGGCCGCGGCGCGCGATGCAGGCCACCTACCAGCGTGAACTGGACGATCTGGAGTCTCGACTGAACTTCCTGGCTTCGGCAGGTTCAGTCAGCCCGTACATCGGCCTGCTGGGTACGGTTTGGGGCATCATGCACGCTTTTCTAGGTTTGTCTTCCATGCAGCAAGCCACTTTGGCAGCTGTTGCACCGGGCATTGCCGAAGCGCTCATTGCCACTGCCATCGGCCTGTTTGCGGCGATTCCAGCGGTGGTGGCTTACAACCGCTTCACCAACGAAATCGACAGACTCGCCTCGCGCTTCGATAGCTTCATGGACGAGTTCCTGAACATTCTGCAGCGGCAGGTGCGCTGATGGCCGGCGCCAGGCAAAGAGGCCGGCGTGGACGTCGGCTCAAGAATGATATCAACGTCGTTCCTTACATCGACGTGATGTTGGTGCTGCTGGTCATCTTCATGGTTACAGCCCCCATGATCACGCCCGGCTTGGTCGAACTGCCCTCCGTGGGTCAGTCGTCCAACGTGCCGGCAGATCCCGTCGAAGTGCAGATCAACAAAGATGGAGTCTATGCCATCCGTACGCGTGCAGCCGGCTCTACTTTCCGCGACATCGCGCCCACAGACTTGGTCGCCGAGGTTCAGTCCCGCCTTACCGAGCAAACCCCTGTGCTGATTGCTGCAGACGGCCGCGTTCCTTACGAAACCGTCATGCGCGTTATGGACGAGCTGCGTAGCAACGGCGTCACCCGCCTGGGCTTGCTCGTCGACCAAAGCGGCGCTGTCGACAATACCCCTGCGCCGCGCCGCCGTTGAGTCTCATGAAATCGGTTACGCCTTCCCCCCACACTGCCCCTGCCGATAGGCAACGGGATGAAAAAAGAGGCCTGATCTACGCACTGGCCGGCCATTTGGCCCTGGTGCTGCTGATCATTGCCGCCGCTTTGCTGCGCCCACCCGAAAACCAAGGGCCAGTGCAGGTAGAACTATGGGCAGACGGCGTAAGCCCAGATGCGGCACCTCCTACACCACAAGAACCTGATCCCGTAGAGCCCGAGACGCCAGAAGAGCCTGAGCCTGTGCCTCCCCAGCCAGAGCCTGTGCCCGCCCCGGAACCAGAGCCGGAACCCGAGCCCGCGCCTGAACCGGCTCCGCCACCGCCCGAGCCTACGCCACCGCCTGCACCCCAGCCAGATCCCGAAATCGCCCTGGAAAAAGCGCGCAAGGAAGAGCAAGCGCGTAAAGAGGCTGCTCGCAAAGCGGCTGAGGCCAAGGCCGCCGAAGAAAAGGCGGCTCGCGATGCGGCAGAGCAAGCGGCGAAAGAAAAAGCCGCCAAGGAACTGGCTGCTAAAGAGAAGGCTGCTCAGGAGGCCGCTGAGAAGGCAGCTAAGGAAAAAGCCGCCAAGGAAGCTGCCGAGAAGGCCGCCAAGGAGAAAGCCGCTAAGGAAGCCGCAGAGAAGGCTGCCAAGGAAGCCGCAGAAAAAGCGGCTAAGGAAAAAGCAGCAAAAGAAGCAGCGGCCAAAAAAGCGGCAGAGGCAAAAGCGGCGGCGGATAAACGTGCGGCCATACAGAAATCCATGCGTGAAGCGGCCATGGGTGCAGCCGGCATGCCCGGCGGCACGGCTGATCGCAACCAGGCCGGCGGCGGGCGTGATTCTGGTTATGCGGCTCAGGTACGGGCATGCATTCGTCGTGGTGTGGTGTATCCGACACCCCCGTATTCTGGCTCCAACCCCGCAGTACAATATCGGGTCAATCTGGATGGACAGGGCCGCGTTACCACCGTGACGCTGCAACGTTCCTCCGGGATCGCCGGTTTTGACCGCGCGGTCGAGGCGGGTATCAGGAGCTGCAATCCGTTTCCCAAGCCCCCGAGCGGTGGTTATCCGTCGTTTATCGACGGCACCTATCAAATGTTTGAACACTAGGAGGTCACCGACATGAGTTTTAATGCCTTTTCCTTGTCCCAGCCCGTGCGGCGTGCATGGCGCGCTTGGGAATGGTTCCGTGCACTCGTGTCGTTGCTGGCGCTGGCGCCCTTCATGATGCAAGCGGCGCACGCCCAGTTACGCGTAGACATCGCAGGCGTGGGCGCCACCCAGTACCCCATTGCCATCGCGGATTTTTCGGGTGACCCTAAAGGCCAGTTGATTGGCCAAGTCATTCGTGATGACTTAAGCCGCTCTGGTCAGTTCAGGCTCATTAATGCCACGGGCGCCATGCTGGATGCGAACTCTCAGTTGGACTATGCCAACTGGCGCTCCCGCGGGGCCGATTACGTGGCTTTTGGTACGGTTACCCAACAGGCCGGCCAATACACCGTCACCTATCGCCTCGACGACACCGTCCGCAACACGCAGCTCGACACCATGGCGTTTAGCGGTACTGAACGCGAATTGCGTCGTATCGCCCACCAGATCGCCGATCGTATTTTCGAGAAAATCACCGGCGTTCGTGGCGTATTTTCCACACGTATCGCTTACGTCCTGCAAAAAAACGGCGTCTATGAGTTACAAATTGCAGACGCTGACGGCCAAAGCCCACAGGTCATGCTGCGCTCTAAGCACTCCATTATTTCCCCTGCTTGGTCGCCCGATGGCAGCAAGTTGGCCTATGTCAGTTTCGAAACAGGCAAGCCTGTTATCTACGTTCAAACTTTGGCCTCCGGCCAGCGTCACCCCGTCGCTAATTTCAAGGGCAACAACAGTGCTCCAGCCTGGTCTCCCGATGGTCAACAATTAGCCATTGCTCTCTCGCGTGACGGCATTTCCCAGATCTACACCATCAATGCCGATGGCTCCGGCCTGCGTCGCGTCATGCGCTCGCCTCTTATCGATACCGAGCCCCGCTATTCGCCCGATGGCAGCGAGCTGGTTTTTACCAGCGACCGCAGCGGTTCTCCCCAGGTTTATCGCGTGCCGCTTTCCGGCGGTCAAGCCAACCGCCTGACCTTTCAAGGCAGTTACAACATTTCACCCTCGATTTCGCCCGATGGCAGCGAACTGGTTTACGTTACCCGCAGGGATGGCGCCTACTCCATCGCGCTGCAGAATCTGCGTACCGATGCTCAGCAGGTGCTAACCAACGGGCCTGACGACCAGTCCCCAAGCTTTGCCCCTAATGGCATGCAAATTTTGCACAGTTCCGTGCAAAATGGCCGTAGCGTCTTGGCAGTCGTTTCCACCGACGGGCGTGTGCGCCAGACGTTGTCCACACTGGATGGCAAGGTCAGAGAACCCACTTGGGGGCCGTTTACCCGCTAAATTCACCCGTGTCTCTTTTTTCAAAGGAAAGTAAATGAGATCGCGCATTGCAAGTCGATTCGGTTTGGTTGTCATCGCGGCCTCACTGGCAGCATGCAGTTCGGTGCCTCTAGATGAGTCGCAAGGGAGTGGCAGCGGAAGCGGCACCTCCGGAGCCAGCACCGGACAAGTGATGGACCCCTTCAATCCGCAAAGCCCGCTCGCCCAACAGCGTTCGGTCTATTTCGAGTTTGATAGCTACACCGTGCCTGAACAGTACCGCCGCCTGGTAGAAATGCACTCTGGCTATCTGGCCAGCAACCCACAACAGAACATCCGCATCGAAGGTAACACCGACGCCCGCGGAGGTACTGAGTACAACCTGGCGCTGGGCCAACGCCGCTCTGATGCGGTTGCCCGTATGATGACCCTGAGCGGCGTTCGCACCGACCAGATCGAAACCATCAGTTTCGGTAAGGAACGCCCCAAGGCGTTGGGCAACACCGAGGCGGATTACGCTGAAAACCGCCGCGCGGACATCGTCTACCAACGTTGATCCCGCTTACCAGCAACCTGCCTGTCACACCGCTTGCCATTCGGCAAGTGGTTTGGCAGGCGGTTTTTGCATAGGCTCCCCACCATGTCATTTCTTCCCCAAGCCACCCACCGAGTTTTCCTGACGTGCGCTACGCTCGCTGCCCTTCTGACAGCCCCGCTGGCGCACGCATTTGCCGATGACGATGCTCGCCGCGCCATTCTTGAGCTGCGCCAGCAAGTCCGGCAGATGACCGAGCAAAATCAACAAGCACGCCTAAGCCTGGCCGAGCAGCTGGAAAACTTGCAGCAGGAACTGGCAAATCTGCGTGGCCAGGTCGAACACCTACGCTGGGAAGTCGACGCCAAGCGCCGCCTAGAACAAGAGCAAATCGGCGTTAGTATTACCGTGAACAACCCACAAGAGCAGGCTGCTTTCAACCAGGCCCTGACCCACTTTCGTGGCGGCAAGTACAAAGAGGCAGGAGAAGGTTTTGCGACCTTTTTGGCCCAGTACCCCAACAGCCAGCTAGCTTCCGAGGCAATGTTCTACCAAGGTAGCAGCCAGTATGCCAATCGTCAGTTCGATGCTTCTATCGCCACGCTACAGCGTTTGACGCAAGGCAAGCCCGACGATGCCCGCACGCCCGACGCGCTGCTGATCATTGCCGCCAACCAAGTTGAGAAAGGCAATATGGGGGGCGCCAAAACCACGCTGCAAAGCATCGTGTCCAAGTATCCGCAAAGTCCCGCCGCCGCCACCGCGCAAGAACGTATCAAGCTGCTGCAGTAAGCGAGGTTTTATGGCTGTATTCGATATCGGTCCCATCGTTCAATCGTTGCGATCGGCGCGTCAAACGTGGCGCACCCAACAAAACCGTCCCCGCGAAGCCGGCGGGCGCGAATTCCCCTCGCGCGAGTCTTTGGCGCAAATCATGCTGGAACTCCAAGGCGCCTTGTTTCCTATGCGCTTAGGCCCAGCAGACCTGCGTCACGACAATGAAGACTATTACGTAGGCTATACGCTTGGGTCTGCGTTGCACGCCCTGCTGATTCAAGCCCGACTTGAATTAAGCTATAGGCTGCGCCTTGAGAACCCTTCCGACGAGGAAATCGACGCACGCGCCTGCAAGGCGGTTCAAGGCGTTGCCGCAACGCTTCCTGCTATCCGATCTTTGTTGGATAGCGACGTCTTGGCGGCTTATCGGGGTGACCCTGCCGCGCGTACCGTAGACGAAGTCCTGCTGTGCTACCCCGGTGTGCAAGCCATGATCTATCATCGCATTGCCCATCAATTCTATAGACACGACCTACCCTTGCTCGCACGAGTGGTCTCGGAGCTCGCGCATAGTGAAACCGGAATAGACATACACCCCGGTGCCACTATAGGCGGCAGCTTTTTCATCGACCACGGCACCGGCGTCGTCATTGGTGAAACCACGGTTATCGGCGAACGCGTACGCATTTATCAGGCCGTCACGCTGGGGGCTAAGCGGTTTCCCACGGATGCCAGCGGCTCGCTGCAAAAAGGCTTGCCGCGCCACCCGCTGGTAGAAGACGACGTTGTCATCTATGCTGGGGCCACCATCTTGGGTCGTGTAACGCTGGGGCGTGGCTGCGTCATCGGCGGCAATGTCTGGCTAACCTCCGATGTTCCGGCAGGCAGTTACGTGACTCAGGCAGACTGCAACCCACGCAGTAACGGTAACGCGGCAAGTCTCTGACAGGGGCTGCGGCCTAGCCGCCACTGCGTTCCTAAGGCCACCCGGCGGGAGCCACGTTGTGAACCTGCGTCAGCTTAAGTATCTGGTCAAGATCGTAGAGGCCGGCAACATCACCCGGGCGGCTGAGCTCTTACATGTGGCCCAGCCCGCTCTGGGCATGCAAATACGACAGCTTGAGTCGGAGCTCGGCGTTGATCTACTCATACGCCACTCCAGAGGGGTAGAGCCCTCAGAGGCAGGCACGCTGCTGGTCGAACGGGCTCGTGAGATTCTCTCGCTGGTCGATGCCGTACAGCATGAAATATCCTCCCTGGCCGGGTCCTCGCGTGAATATCTGAACGTGGGGCTACCCACCAGCGTCATGGCGACGATGGGCCCCAGGCTCATTTTGGCAGCCAAGCAACGTATCCCCGAATTAACCATCAGCTTTACCGAAGATCTCAGTTATGCCTTGGCTGATATGGTCGCCAAGGCAGAATTAGATCTTGCGCTGGTCTATCAAGACGAAGAGAAACAACAACCCACCGACACTTTGCTGTTGTGCGAAGAGTTATTGTTTGTCGTAGCACCCGACCAAGCCCCTCAGCAAACACAACTCAGCCTGGCTGATGTGTTGGGGTGGCCGCTGATCCTTACCGGCCCCCGAGACTCTGTGCGCCGCCTGCTAGAGAGTGCCGCCCAGCGTTTGGAAACCCCCCTGGAGATGGCGTTCGAGGTGCAGTCTCTGGCTGCCATCAAACACTTGGTGGCACAAGGATTAGGGGCTGCCATTCTTCCCCTTGCCGTGATGCAAGACGAAGTCGAGGCAGGCAAGTTGGCTACCCGCCGAGTCGTGCATCCGCGCTTGACCCGCAACCTGCATTGGGTCAAGGCAGCGGGCAGGCCGGAGCGCAAACAGGAGTCGGCTTTCATCGACCTACTGAAAGAGATGTTGGCTGCTGATGACGCTGACGACCCACACGGCGACCGCCAAAGGCGGTCGACCCAAGTCAGGGCTCAAGATTGACGTTGACGTTTTTAATCTGCGTATTGTCCAGAAGCTCATCCAGCGATTCGTCCCGCCCTATCCCGGATTGCTTGTAGCCCCCAAAGGGAGCCCCAGGAAAGTGTTTACTGGACCGGTTGATCCAGATGTAGCCGGCTTCTATCCGCCCCGCTGCACGATGCGCCTGGATCAAATCGCTCGTCCAGATCGACGCCGTCAACCCCACATCTAACTCATTCACTGCCTCGAACATAGCATCTTCATTTTGCCAACGCATGATGGCCATGACCGGGCCAAAGATTTCCTGCCGGGCAATCTGCATGTCGGGCGTCACTTCGCTGAAAACCGTGGGCTCGATGAAGTAACCTTGCGCAAGCTCTGGATTTTGGGGTCTTTTGCCACCCGTAAGCAGCCGCGCGCCTTGCTCTACGCCCGAGTTGATGTAGCTGACAACTCGATCGAACTGGGCTTGGCTGACGAGACAACCCATCTGCGTATCCGGATGCGTGGGAATGCCAGGTTGAATACGACGGGCAGCCTCTACGATGCGCTCTACTACGGCATCATGGATGCTGGAGTGAAGAAACAAGCGACTGGTGGAGCCGCAGGACTGCCCTGCCCAAGCAAAGTTCATCCCTGCCACTGCTCCTTCAGCCACCTTGTCAATGTCGGCATCGGGATAAGCGATCAGTGCATTTTTGCCGCCCAACTCTAAGGTGACTCGCTTGAGCGTATCGGCGGCAGCACGAGCGATGGCCTTACCTGTTGGTACGGACCCTATCAAAGCGATTTTGGCGATGCCCGGATGGGTCGTCAGCGCCTCGCCGCATTCCCGGCCACCGGACAATACATTGAATACGCCCGGAGGAAACAAAGGCCCCAGCAATTCGGCCAGCCGTAAAGTGGATAACGGCGCTTGTTCAGGCGATTTAATGATAAGGCTGTTGCCGGCAGCCAGCACGGCTGCCGCCCCGCGCGCCGCAAACATGAAAGGGTGGTTATACGCATTGATACGGCACACCACCCCCAAAGGCTCGCGGACGGTATAGTTGAGCGACTCGTCCTCCATGGGCAACGTTTGCCCCTTGAGTTCGGCGATCAAGCCGGCAAAGTACTCCAGGCCGTGCGCCGCCATGCCAACGTCCAGTTTCAGCGCACGGAAAGGGTTGCCACAGTCGGCGGCATCAATGGCAGCAAGCTCATCACCGTGTTGGCGTACCAGTGCAGCTGCTTGTCGCAAACACGAGGCGCGCGCTAAAGGGCTAATCTTGCGCCAGGCTTGAAAACCCAGCCGAGCTTGCTGAACCGCAGCATCGACGTCGGCGCTCCCCGCCCAGGCCACTTTCCCCAAAGAAGTGCCGGTGGAAGGGCTGAATATTTCTTCCTCGGCAGCGTTTGCAGCGTCGTGCCACTCGCCGCCGTAGTAAAGCCCACGGTGTGCGGGCAAAGCATTTTGCAGGTAGATAGTTGGAGCATTCATCGGTGCGTGGCTCCCCCATCAACACTCAGGTTCTGCCCCGTAATGAAACCGGCACTTTCCGAGGCTAGGAACAGCGCGGCGCCCGTTAAGTCGTCGGGCCCTTGCGCTCGCGAAATACACTGCATGCCGATGATGGCCTTTTTTTGTTCGGGCGAGACAGTCTTGCGCTCAATCTCGGTGAATGTAGCGCCAGGCAAGATGCTGTTGACGGTAATGCCGTCGCTCCCCAGCTCGCGCGCCATGGCGCCCGCCATCGCAGCGATGGCCCCCTTGGAAGCAATGTAATGCAAATAGTTGGGGCGACCCATGGCAACGGCTGCCGAGCCGATATTGATGATTCTGCCCCACTGTTTGCGACGCATCGCCGGCAGCACAGCCCGGGAACATAAAAAAGGCCCTGTCACGTTAACGCGCAACACCGCTTCCCATTCAGCCAAGGGTATCTCGTCAAAAGGCCGCATTTCCAGCGTAGAAAAAATGGCGGCGTTATTGATCAGCACGTCGATGCGGCCAAAAGCGCTATCCACTTGCTCAACCATGGCTGCAACGGACGCCGCGTCGGCGACATCCGTGGCAATGGCTAGTGCCTGCCCTCCTGCCTGGATAATCTCCGCTGCGACATCTGTGGCGCTGTCCACGTTGCGTTCGGCTATGACGACAGTAGCCCCCTCATTGCCAAATGCAAGCGCAAACGATCGGCCTATGCCTTGGCCTGCGCCGGTAATGATTGCGACACGGTCGCGAAGCGCGTTTCCCTTCATTCCTGTCTCTCCTCTCGTTAGAAGTAAGGTTTACTGATCTTGTTCAAGCATGCGGTCCAGCACACGCTTGTAGCGCGTCGGGCCCGCATCAATGGATAACAGCACGGGCGCTAGCGCTTTGCGTGCTTGATCCATGCGGCGTTGCTGAGCTTCTATCACCGGCCCATCTTGCTGCGCAAAAGCAAAATTACGCAACTCGTAGATTTTGCGACGTATCTGTTCGTTGTGTTCGTCGCCTGTGGTCATGACATTCCATCTGACCGCGCTGAATCGATAGTGTGTCGTGCGCTCGGTTTCTGGTGTCAGCAAATGAATCGCTAAATAACCCGTACCGCTGGCTTTAGGCTGGCCGGTTTTACAGGTTCCGGTTTCCAGAAACAAGTTGCTGGGCGCGTACCAAGAAATCGTGGTGAAAGAGTCGCCGCGCTCATAGCCCTCGGGAGCAAGCATGGTGAACATGCTGGGTTGCGCGACGTCTTTGGCATATCGACTCACCGTCACCACCTCGCCCTGCGTTTCCACCTGCACGTCAGACTGGACGATACCTGGGCTACCCAGAATACCGTCATGTACATACACCACATGAGAAAGATCGAGCAGGTTGTTCACGATAAGCTCGTAATGGGCCTTGATGTTCAGATAGCCTGGGTCGGTGATATGCAAAGGATCCCCTTCGTCCAAACAGCTGTAATCGGGAATCAGTTGGGGGTCTGCCGGCTTGTTCCCCATCCATATCCAAATCAAAGAATGTTTTTCAACAACCTGAAACCCCGGCAGATGTGCTGCTGCCGGGATAGAACAGGGGGGATGCGGGTTATTGACGCACTTGCCATCGGGCCCGAACTCCAAACCGTGATAGGGACATTGAATCCTATCGCCCGCCACCAGCTTACCCATAGACAACGGTGCAAACCGATGAGAGCAACGATCCAGAATCGCAGCCGGGGCGCCGTCTTCTTTGCGGTAGAACACCACGGGCTCGTTAAGTATCGTCTGGGCTACGAGTTGGCCAACCGGTAGTTCACTAGCCCAAAGCCCGGCGTACCAGGCATTCCGCACAAAACGCTCGTTTCCCGCTACCGAATCAGTGGCTGGGGTAGCCAAGGCAGGTGCCGCACTCAGCGATGGATTCATGTCTTAAGTCTCCTTCCTTTCTTTAGTCTGTACGTGCTCGGTGGGTGCACACGCCATTACATGGCGCACTCTGACGCATAAATATCGGTGTGGCCTTTGGCAATCACGTCGACGTTCTTGTAAGTCAGCCCCCCTTTTCCGTCATCTACTGTTTGCAACAGATACCAGTTTTGAATAGGGAAGTGATTCGGGCCGAACTTAAAGTCGCCACGCACACTGTCAAAATCTGCTTTTCGCAACGCGTCGCGGAAATCATCTGCTTTACCGACGATGTCACCATCAACAGCCTTCAAGGCAGACGCAATCAATTTTGCCGTGTCATACGACTGCGCCGCCTGCGCCGTAGGAATGCGCTGATAAGTCTTGGTGAAGGAGTCGACAAACTGCTTATTAGGCTCGTTGTCTAAGTCATTGCTCCAAAGGCTACTCATGTAAAAACCTTTACCCGCCTGGCCCACCGCGGCCAACATACGCTCATCCATAGAGTAAATAGGCGTAATCATTTTTATTTTTTCGCTAAGGCCGGAGTTGGCAAATTGCTTGACCAGATTGATACCCGTGCCACCAGGGTGGAACTGGAACAGCGCATCAGGATTCAGTGTACGTATGCGAGCCAACTCGACCGAAAAATCGGATTGATCCAGCTTGGTATAAATTTCGCCGAGAATTTCGCCCTTGAAGGTTCTTTTGAATCCCGCAGCGGCGTCTCTGCCAGCCTGATAGCTGGGCACCATGATTACCGCTTTCTTGATACCCATGTCGTTGGCTGCCATACCCACGGTATCTGACATGGAGTCATTCTGAAAACCCGCGCCGAAAAAATTGGGATGACAGCCCTTACCCGCAAAGTTTGACGGCCCTGGGTTGTTGCTGACATACGTTCCGCCTGCACTGATGACGGAAGGCGCAACAGCCAACAGCACATTAGAGAAATTGATGCCGGTAAAAAGTTTGACGCCATCCTGCAGCATCTTGTCGGCTATCTGTTTACCGCTGGCGGGCTTAAGCGCATCGTCCTCTACCTGCACACTGACCGGAATACCGCCCAGTTTGCCGCCCTCCTCTTTCACGGCAAGCAAAAAACCATCTCGCTCATCCTCGCCGATATATCCTGCGGGTGTAGAGAGCGTCGTGATAAATCCTATTTTGACCGGCTGCTGCGCTTGCGCATAGCCCGCCAGCGACAAGGTGAGCGCAAGAACGCCATATCGCAGGCGTGCGGCTACCAGAGCATGCTTCATGAGAGTCTCCTTTGATTTAATTGTGCGTCACAGCAATTTTTGTTGCGGCGACGGCAGCGCTTTGCGCGCCGCTTATGATCTTTCTTTCACTTCATGTGACCATTGAGTTCGAGCACACGCATGTATTAAACGACGCGTCTATGCGCAGAACAAGGACGAAAATCATTGTGCTGAAGAAAGAAAAAAGTCTGGCTAGGGCCATTGCTTAAGACTTTGCCCCCGCTGGCTACAGGGGTATAGATAACCCGGCGGTCAAATACGCCGCATGTGATTGTCCCAGGAGACCTCAAACTGCAGGTTCTGGTGATTCGGTATGCGGGTTGCGGTGTAGACCGGCCCTTCGGATGGATTCTCTTCTAGGTGCCGCTCTGCAGGGTGGTACCAGGCCAGCACCCCGTGCCCGGAACTCAGCAGAAAGCCTGCCTTGCCATATTGGGCCACACCACATACATCAGGCATGTCCACCGCATCCCATAGCTGTCCGGTGGCGGCATCCCAGAACAGCACGTGCCCCCCTAGCGGGCTGGAAGTCGCCACCACATTGCCTTGCGCATTGGCAGTCACGGAGCCTACATAATTACGCATGGCGCGCAGCTGCGACGACGGACAGGAGAGTGGTTCCAGGCTTTGCCCACGAGCGTGACGCAGCACCAGAGGAGGTCGCCGGCCATCGGGATTGGCATATTGGCACCCTGCCCACACACGACCGGCCTCATCCAAAGCCAGATGACGAATGGACAACTGCCGCCACTCCTCGCTCAGGGTATGCAATGCTTGTAGTTTGCCGCTACGCCTATCCAGATAGGCCAGCGATGCCTGCATGGTAGAGGCGTTCAAGATGCTTTTGCCGTAGTCAGGATGCGTTTCCATGCCGCCATTGGCTACGCACAGGGTCTCACCGTCTGGCATCATCAGCACTTCGTGTGGCCCTATGCCCCCCGTTTCGAACTCGCCCACACGCTTATAGCCTTGGCCTGGGCGCGCGTCGTACACCCCCACTACGCCACGGGCGTGCTCATAATCATTCTCGGTGGCATACAAATAGTCGCCATCCGGTGCGAAGACGCCGTGCCCATAGAAATGGTGTCCCTGGGGTAGCGGCAAATGCTCGACTTCCAGGCGGCCCGAATCTGAGTCAAGCAGCTGAAAAGCCTTTGCGAAAAAACCAGGCTGGCGCCCGAATATCACCGCCCGGCCTTGGGCCGCATCAACCGCGAAACTGTGCCCCCGTTTGGGAAGGGGCACCGATGCACGCACTTCGCCCTGTGCGTCGCACCAGACACATTCATCTCGCCCCGCTCGGCGACGTGAGGTAAGGAAGGTTTCAGTCGCCATCAAGTGCGTTGAACCCCATGCCCACACCCAAAGCTGCCGCCAAGTCTTCGTCCACCATTCGGCGGGCGTTGTCGAGTTTCAATACCACCAGCGTCAGTTCGCGATATAGATCCGCATCTTCCGCCATACGCAGAACCTGTCCTTGGTGGCTTTGAAGAATCTCTGCGCTTTGACGCAGCTCTTGGTTCAGGCCGCGTGCCAACCAGTCAGGTTCAGGTTCAAACTTTGCTGCCTCGTGAAAGCCCGCCAGCCCCTGTGCCGCCTCGGCTATGGCGAACAGTGCCATGCCGCTACGCCAGAATGGCAAGCCTTTGGGCCTAGCTTTGTCTTGTTGCGCGCCTAGGGCCGTACGCAGCTTGACATCGGCCTCGAAACGCAGGCCCGTGGACAAAGCCTTGATCGCCTCGGCCAATACCTCGTGTTCGTTGCGATACACCTCATTGCGCTCGTCGGGAAACGCAAAATCCTTGGCATAGGCGCCTGTCGGCTGCCAAGCCTGCCAAAGCGCATCGGCCACTTGGGCTAGATTGGCGGCAACGGCCTGCGCATAGGCGCACGGTGCCTCATGCCCGGCGTTGGCGCCCTCCGCCAACAAAGCAGGCTCGCCAAACAATACGTATTCCAGCGCCGGCAAACCCTGTACTGCCACGCTATGCGTACGCAAGTCTTGCAGATCTTGCGTGCCTTGCAGCAAGGGCCGGATTTGCCGCAACATGACACCACGCGGGTCGGGCCAGAACAGCACGCGTTCGAAGCGGTTATCTTGCACCAAAGGGCCAAAGCGCAGAAAAGCAATACGTGACCAGGCCGCTACAAGCGCACGAAAATCCGTTTCCAGACGCTGCGCTTGCCAGCTTGAGGGGTCTTGGCACATTTGCTTGAGCGCCTGGCTCATGGCGTCAGCGCTACGCTTGAATTCGTGTACTGCCGGCGCAATATAGAAGCGATGAAGGCGCTCGCCCACACCCGCTTGCTGAGCGGCGTGACCAGGACGCACCCACGCTGCAGCAACAGCCAGGCCCAACGCTCCTCCCAAAAAGCCTCTACGTCCGGATTTCATAACAACATTTCCTATAAAGATTCCAGAAAGCGGATCAGATCAGCCCGCTCTTCAGGCGTCATGGCAACGACACGGTCACGCGCTGCCTGTGCTTCTCCGCCATGCCACAGCACAGCTTCAAGTAAGGTGCGTGCACGCCCGTCGTGCAACCAGGTTGCCGCCGGATTAACCGTTTTGGTCAGGCCTATGCCCCATAGCGGCGCCGTACGCCACTCGTTGCCCTTGGCTTGCCCTTCTACTTGCTCATCTGCCAGCCCCGGCCCCATATCGTGCAACAACAGGTCGGTGTAGGGCCAGATCAGCTGAAAGCGGTGTTCTTCTCTTTCGGCATCGCGACGCGTGACGTACTTGGGCACATGGCAAGCGATGCACTGAGACTCATAGAACAGTTTTTTACCTGCCAACACCTGGGCATCGTCTACGTCGCGCCGCTTGGGTAGCGCCAGGTTTTGCGAATAAATCGTGACGAAGTCCATGAGTCGCTCAGGCACTTCGTGTTCGCCCAGATGAGGCTGAGCCCCATGGGGCAGCTTAAGACAGTCCGGTTGGTTTTCCGTGCAGTCGCCATAATGGCTGGGGAAAAGCGGTGTGGACAAGCCCATGTCGCCAGAAAATGCAGCCGAAGACTGATGAAGCACATCGGGTCGACTCGCTTTCCAGTCGAAACGCCCTAATACGGTTTCACCCGTCGCCAGCGACTTCACCCAATGAGGTCGGCCTTTCACGCCGTCTGGCTTGTCTCGTTCGGCATGGGCGAGGATATCGTCTTCGTGAATAGCCTCTAGCAGACCTAGGCCTACCATGGGCGGCGCCAAGCGTGCCGACATGACGGTATCGGGATGCATGGGCCCATAACCAAGATTTTCTACCTGATAGTCGGGCTTGAGCAATACGACCGTTTCGCCGCCATTCAGTTCTACCGGCACTTCGGTGTAGGTAATACGTACTTGACCCTCTGCAGGCAAGCCAGGCACAGCAAAAGGTTGAAGTTGCGAACCATAGACCGGATCAGGCAACCACTCGGCGACTTCGCTGCCATCACCTATATCTTTACGAGCTGCCTGCACCTGGGCAGGTCGCGACAGCCGCATCAGCAAGGCCACACTATCGGTTTGTTCGGCGGTATCCAAGCCCGGCAAACTGCCCCGGCCATCTTTGACATGACAGGCCTGACAGGAGCGCGCGTTGAACAACGGCCCCAAACCATCGGAGGCCTGTGTGGAAGACGGTGACGACACCCAGTCTTTACGAAACAAACCATTGCCGACCAGAAACTCTTGTCGCCCTTCGAAGCTGAGATTAGCCGCCGGCTGCGAAAAAATATCGGCATTGATCAGTTTATCGACCGTCCCCGCGCCCCCCTGCATAGTCTCGAAAGACTCGGCTTTGGAAAAGTCTGTCGTTGCCTGGGTAATGGCTTGCACGCGCTGTCTGTCGGCCTCGCTGAGGTCGCCGCGCGGCGTCGCGCCGGACGCCGTCGCGGCCAGGGCGAGCATCACGCCCGCCACCAGCCGGATTTCCTGCATATTCAGATCCTGCCTATACGCTTACTGAAAAACCGCGTCGGGCTGATCCAGGCTGTCCGAGCCTTCCAGCTCTACCTGGCCCAGATCGAGCACAGCAATGACACGCTCCAGACTGCGGGTCTGATCGACCAAAGCGTCGATAGCCGCTTGCACAACGGCGTTACCTTCGGCATTGCCCTGGGCGATCATCTGGTCATAGGTTTCCAGGGCTTCAGCCCGTTCTTTCATTTTAGCCATGGCTGCATAGGTGGCTTGAAGCTTGGCCTTTACCTCTTCGTCCAGCTTGGCATCTTTAGCTTTGACCAGCTCGGACAAAGCCTCACCCTTCATGACTTCACCGTTGGTACGCTCGTACTGCCCCAGGTAGACATTCATAATGCCAACCTGGTTGTAGTAATGCGAGTTATGCGTGTTGTCGGAGAAGCAATCGTGTTCTTCTTCAGGATCGTGCAGCATCAAGCCCAGCTTCATGCGCTCGCCCGCCAGTTCGCCATACGACAAGCTACCCATACCGGTAAGCAATGCGATCAAGCCTTGGCGTGGGTCTTGCACCACCACGGCACGCGCGGCACCTTGGTCTTTCCAGTTGTCGACCATTTCTTCCAGGTCGGCGATCAGCAAACTGGTGGCGGATTTAAGAAATTGCGCGCGGCGATCGCAGTTGCCACCCGTACATTGCTTAGGGTCGAAGTCCGTGTGCGGCCGGTCGCCGGCATGACGCTCTTGAGGCGTACCGGTACGCCCCTCAGGGGCTGGGCCCGTGCCATTCAGATCTTGTCCCCAAAGCAGGAACTCGATGGCGTGGTAGCCAGTCGCGACATTGGCCTCATTGCCGTCAGCTTCGTGCAGCACTTCACGCAACAGGCGCGCATCGATATCGCTGGCATCTATGCGCTTACCGCCCAGCAACAGCTCTTTGTTGGCAATAACGTTGACAACGTAATATGCATTGGCATCCGACTCGGTGCCGTAGGATTCGTCTACGTAGTCGATCATCCCTTCGTCCAGCGGCCAGGCATTCACGCGGCCTTCCCAGTCGTCTACCACCGGATTTCCGAAACGCAGCACTTCGGTTTGCTGATAGGGAACACGGGCAGCCAGCCAGGCTTCGCGAGCGGCTTTAAGCGTTTCAGCTGAAGGTTGAGCCAATAAAGCGTCGATTTTTTCTTGAAGCACTTTGGCACCCGCCAATGCGTCTTCGTACTCGGCCAAAGCCATGTCGGCGTAATGATTCACTACCTTTTGAGGTTCGGCAGCCATGGCCGTACCTCCCGCTGTCCATGCCAGAACCGCGGCCAATACCAGCTTGCGCATAAATACTCCCTGCCTTACGTATGAAGTCTATGGTTTAAGCCAGCATTGTAAATGATTTGCATTAATACACTAGGGTTATTACCCAGGCGGCTAACAGCGCAGCGGCTAATAGCCAGGGGAGCACACGTGGTACGTAACTTAATAACAAGCCCACGCAAACTGCGGCAAGGCTGATTTCCATGGCCCAAAGGGTGAGCCCCATACTGGTGCCCTGCAAGCGTACCGTCGTCACCGCCGCCGTAATCAGTAACGCCCAGCCCACTGCACGCAACGCCCATACCCGCCAGGCTTGCAAGCGTGCCTTGCCCCAGATTTGTTCATGATGCCTTTCCATGGCCAAGCTCAGTGAGGCCATGCCGGCCACCCCCAGCAACATCGCACCCGCCGCGATCATGGCGTGGCCTCTTGAACCGCAGCTTGCACCACCGGCTTTGGCTTACGCACGGGATTGGCAGAAGGACGCAAATACCACGCTGCCCAGGCTGCCAATGCCGCAGTGGCTAGCAGTACGAGATCCACAGAGGCCAGCGTCCAGTGCCCGTTACCGAGTGTGGCCAGCAAATGGCTTTCTGCAAACTGGAAGTTGATAATGGGCAGCCCCGCATACAGAACGACAATGGCATACAGCTGCTCTTTCCATGCCTGTTTATGCTCGCGCAGCCAAGCATGAACGAGCGTTAAGGCCCAGACCAAAAAGAAACCTTTGATCTCCCATCCGGCTCGGTCGGCGAGTGATGCCGGCAACAGACGATTCAGCCAGAAATACGCCCCAATCGCCACGAAAATTCCGGCCAGCGCCGCCACATTCAAGCGCTCGACCAAGCGATGCCCCGCGTGGTACTGCCCCTTGCGCTTTTGCGGCAAGCGCTTGACCACCCACAGAATCATGCCGGTACCCACCATGGCGGTACCCATGACGCCAGCGATGAAAAACAGCCAGCGTAACCAAGCATCTGCGAAACGCAATCTGTGTAAAGCCGAGAACACGTTGTAGGTAGAAACGCCGGCTGCCGGTACGTCAGTGAGTATGGCCTCCTTCAACTCTCCTGTACCCGCATCAAATATCATGCGTTCACTTGCCGCATGGTTCAACAAGGTTTGCGCCCCTTTTTGACGCAGCTCAACCGTACCGCCGGCGCGTCCGGGCTGGGTCACACTGATGCTGGCAACGCCCAGCGGCCAAGCACGGTTTGCTGCTTCCAGCATCGGACCTATTGGGGCCATCGCTTGCGGCGCAGGCACGGCTTGTGCATCGGCACCCGCCGGGGCCTGAACCGGTGCGCGCCCACGCTCTGAGAAGAAAGCGCGCGTGTCACCGTTATAAGCGGCATCCATGCCCCAAGGCATCAACAAAAACATCAGCAGCAGCAAGCCGCTATAGGTAATCATGAAGTGAAAAGGTAGCGACAGAACAGCCAAGGCATTATGAGCATCCATCCACGAGCGCTGGCCCTTACGACGTCTGAACGTGAAGAAATCAATAAAGATTTTTTTATGAATGATGACGCCGCTCATAATGGCTACCAGCATGAACATGGTAGCCACGCCCACTATCCAACGCCCCCAGGTTCTATCCATGCCATACAGCTCGAAATGAAACCGGTACAGGAATTCGCCACCGGCTGTGGGTCGCCCAGCCAGCGGTTCCATGGTCGTTGCATCCAATGTCAGGCTTTTACCGCCGTTTCTAGCGACCCGCTCACCCTGCTCATACCAACGCGTACGCACGGTGGGATTGCGCTCGTCCGGCAGCGTAACCTGCCACGAGGCAGCATCGGGGGCCTCACGCCGCAAAGTTTGCAAGGCCTGCTCGGCGGCCTGCGGATGCGCTTGCGAGCCATGCAACTCGGGCTGCATCCAATAGGTGATCTCTTGGCGGAAATAACTAAGTGTGCCTGTAACGAAAACCGCGAACAGCAGCCAACCCAGCAACAGCCCGGACCAAGTATGCAGCCAGGAATTGGCCTGACGAAATCCTAAAGCTTTCATGCTCGACCTCCCCACATCAGCGCCGCGCTCAATACCGCAGCCGTTGCCACCCAGATACCCGCCATTCTGCCGACCCTGGCTGTGCTGTATGCCCATATCACCAAGATTGCGTAAATCAGGAAGGCCAACATAGTTGCCACCATGACTGCCTCAGCACGCGCCAAAGGGAGATAAAGACTCAGGCAGGCCGCCGACAAGGCAGACAATGCGTACCCCGCAAAAATCGCCAGAACCGTGCGCACCGCCACATCCCGACGTCCGGCACTCCACCAACTGCCGCGCTTGAGCATTTCCATACAAAACCAATAATAAGACCGAGAATGAAAACAAGTCGCAATAATTAGGTATTATTACGCGAAGCCGAAAGTCTGCCACGTCAAGCTGATAACAAGCTGACACACGCCACCTGCGAAACACAATGAAACTGCTAGTGATTGAAGATCATCCCAGCCTGCGCGCGCTGTTGGTAGAGCACCTGCAGCACCAGGGTTTTGCCGTCGACGCCGTCATGAGCGGCCAGGATGCGTTGGCCGCTCAGCGCACTACGCAATACGACGCCATGATTCTGGATTTGGGCCTACCCGACATGGATGGCCTGCGCGTTTTGGAGCAGCGCGCCTGCGGCCACCACGGCCCGCTACCCTGCATCGTTCTAACAGCACGAGATGCCGTAGAGAGCCGAATATCAAGCCTGAACGCCGGCGCTGACGACTACATGCTCAAGCCTTTCGACATACGCGAGCTTGAGGCCAGAGTACGTGCGGTACTAAGGCGCGCCTCGCGCTCAACGGCAACCCTGACTTGCGGCAACCTCCACTTCGAACCCCAATCGCGGCACGCGTGTGTGGACGGCAACATGCTGGATCTTTCCCGACGAGAAACCATGTTGCTGGAAGCCCTACTGCTCGCTTCCCCTCGAATTGTGGTCAAGGAGTTCCTGGAAGAGCAGCTTTATACCAGTAGCGAAAGCGTGACGCTGAATGCGATTGAAGCCCTGGTTTCGCGCTTGCGCCGAAAACTCTCTACCAGCGGCGCCCAAGCCAGCATTCATACTGTACGCGGCATAGGCTATCGCTTGGCACCCGTCAGCGCTCATGCTACGAATGACTAGGCGCAGTCTGGCGCGCCGCGTATTCCTGGCTTTACTGGTGGTCAGTCTACTAGGCTTTGGCAGCCTGCTTTGGCACTTGTACAACACGCGTGATGAATTACGGCACAGCACCTTGCTGCTTCAAGCCCTGGAAATCACCGAAGGTTTGAAAAGCGACAGCGACATGCATAGCCTGCCCCTTAGCTATGCAGGCGGGGAGCTGTACTACACCTTATACAACGCTCAAGGTGTGGCACTTTGGCACTCAGATAATCTGCCCCGCCCCTTGCGCATGCGGGCGGGCACGCTGAACGACGCTCTACGCCCTATGCGCCTTAAGTCTTACAGAGGCCATGGCAAAGTCATTGGCGTACCGGTTCCGTTGGAGGGTGGAAGCACGCTGATCGTTTCCAAGCTAGACACGCTAGAGCGCAAGCTGATCGATGCCCTTCTACAAACCCGCCTGCTTCACGGCTTATTGGCGCTACCGCTGGTTCTGCTGTGTACTGCGCTCCTAATGTGGGGCTTGATGCGCTGGACGCTCAGGCCGGTGCGTGAAGCGGCTGCTTTGGCCGCCGGCATCAGCCCCGACACCCCCGATCGTCGTATTCCACTGAAGCGGCTACCCGCTGAAATTCAACCTCTGGCTCAAGCCGCCAATCAAGCACTCGACCGCCTGGGTCATGCCCTGGATACGCAAAAGCAGTTAGTGGCCGATGCAGCCCACGAATTACGCACGCCGCTGACAGTACTGGATTTGCGCCTTCAGAAAATGCAAAGCGAAGGAAAGGCGGACTGGCCCAGCATAGAGGGCGAGATGCGCCAATTGCGGCGACTGGTCGAGCAGCTACTGACCCTAGCCCGCCGAGACCACGCCGGCAACACCAGCCCCGCCACCGGCACGGTTTCATTGTCGCGCCTGACACGCGAAATCATTGCCTCTTTGATTCCGCTATTTGAGCAGCAGAGTCGCGAACTCTGTGCGGACATAGAGGACCGGATCTCTGTCGTAGCGGATGCTGACGCGCTACGCGACGCTATTCGCAACCTCATTGAAAACGCTTTGGTTCACGGCAAAGGCTCCGTTAGCGTCAAACTGCATCGCACGCCTGAATCAGACATTTTTCTGGACGTATGCGACGAGGGGCCTGGTGTGCCCGCTCATCAGCGCGAGCTGGTATTTCAGCGCTTCCATAAAGGCCGATCAGACGGCAATGGCTCGGGTTTGGGCTTGGCTATCGCTCGTCAAGCCTTGCAGCACGCCGGCGCACATATTCAATTCCTGGAGACGGCCTTTTGCACGGTACGTATCCGGTTTCCCGCCACGTCAGAAAACCGTCAGCCTAATCTGTCAATATAAAAATGAAACTTGTTTTCATTATCATTAATTAGACTATTGCTCATAGCCAGGGGCATCTGCCCCTCCTCCCACAGGATCACTTCCATGTCATCCCCGCTTCACTTTCCCGTGCAGGCAAGCAGCCTTGCGGTCAGCTGCGCGCTTGCCGGACTCTTGCCTTTTTCTGCCACGCTGGCTCAATCCTCTAACGCCCCTGTGTCACAACTGCAAAATGTCGTCGTCACAGCAGCCGGCTTTGAACAAGAGATTGCAGACGCCCCCGCTTCCATCTCCGTCATCACCCGCGAACAACTTGAAGGCAAGTTCTACCGCGACGTCACCGACGCGCTGCAAGACATTCCCGGCGTCAGCATCGAAGGCGGCGCCGGCGGCAAGATCGAATCGACGTCGGTCAACATCCGCGGCATGAGCGAAAGCTACGTGCTGTTCATGGTAGACGGCAAGCCGCTAGGCGCTTCCAGCGAAGCCTACTACAACGGCTTCGGCGGCGGCGCCCAGACCAGCTGGCTGCCCCCGCTTTCGTCCATCGAGCGCATCGAAGTCATCCGCGGCCCGATGTCCTCGCTGTATGGCTCCAGCGCCCTGGGTGGCGTGATCAACGTCATTACCAAGAAAGTACCCGCCAAATGGACGGGCAGCGTCACCGTCGACGGCATCATCCAGGGCAACTCGGACGCGGGCAACGCCTACCAGGGCCGCTATTACCTGAGCGGCCCGCTGATCGACGACCGCCTGGCCATGACGCTGTACGGCGCCAAGTACCGGCGCCTGGAAGATGACATCCAGGGCGGCTACGCCGGCAAGGACCGCATCGACAACACCGCCAAGTTCACGTGGAAGCTGAACGAGCAGCACAGTCTGGAACTGGAAGGCACCCACGGCCGCAACAAGAACGACCGCAGCCAGAAAAGCTCGACGGGCGATTCCATGATGCACAACAAGCGCACCGTCTACGGCCTGACGCACGACTGGCGCTGGGGCCGAGGCGCGGAAACCAAGACCTGGGCGATGCACGAGATGGTGGACATCGTCAACGGCGACGTCGAATCCGGCTACCGCGCCACCACCTTCAACACCAAGACCGTCGTGCCCTTCGATGCGCACATGCTGACGTTGGGCGCCGAATACAAGCAGGAAAAAACCATACACGACCAAGCTCGCTTCAAGGGCTCCATCGCCACCAATCTGGAGCGTTGGCAGGCAGCGCTGTTCGCCGAGAACGAATGGTCGGTGACGGACGATCTGACTCTGACCGGCGGCCTGCGCCTGGACAAGAACGAACACTACGGCACGCACTTAACGCCACGTGTGTATGGCGTTTACCGCCTGACCGACAACCTGAACCTGAAGGGCGGCGTCAGCGGCGGCTACAAGACGCCCTCGCTGAAGCAAGCCGACGACAACATCGTCGAACCCGCCGCGCGCGGCGCATCGTGGGACAAGGGCAACTCGGACCTGCAGCCGGAGAAAAGCACCAACTTCGAGTTCGGCTTTGCCTACGCCA
Organism: Mesopusillimonas faecipullorum; assembly: GCF_020539505.1. Classification (GTDB taxonomy): domain Bacteria; phylum Pseudomonadota; class Gammaproteobacteria; order Burkholderiales; family Burkholderiaceae_B; genus Mesopusillimonas; species Mesopusillimonas faecipullorum. The sequence continues at coordinate 31,091 of NZ_JACDXW010000003.1, forward strand.
CGCCCGAAAGGCTGAGCTTCAGCGTGATGGCCTACTACACGCGGTTCAAGGACAAGATCGGCAAGGAGTACATCTGCAATACGCCTACCGGGCAGCCCGACGCCTGCGTCTACGCCAACAACCCGCCGCGCCGCAGCATCCAGCAATACGTGAACCTGGATTCGGCCACGCTGCGTGGTATTGAAGCCTCGTTCGGCATGCCGGTGACCGAAAAGCTAACGCTGAACACCAACTACACCCTTTCGGACAGCGAAATCAAAACGGGCACCAATGCCGGCAAGGCCTTGAACAATACGCCACGCCACATGTTCAACATCGGGTTGGACTACCAACTCAACAACGAACTGATGCTGTGGACCAAAGCCAAGGTCAAGAGCAAGAGCATAGATGGCGGTACCGACAATGTTCCTGGTTACACCATGGTGGACCTGGGTGCTTCGTACAAGTTCAGCAAGCACGTGCTCGGCTTTGCCGGCATTTACAACGCGCTGAACAAACAGATCGACTCTGCCGAATACGGCAAGCATCTGGATGGGCGTCGCTACTACGCAGGTCTGACGATAGAGTACTAAAAGATTAGTCAGCCGCTCAAAGCGCGGTGCTCTGGCGGCCGGTTCCGTTTCGACGGCCCGGCCGTTTTTCCTGGGCGAGGCGTCGGAAAGAATAGTGCTCCAAATCAATCCTTAAGAGGATACTGAATACAAATAAAGGGATACGCCCTATAATTCTCACAGCTTTCCCGACCGCTTTCCCCAATACTATGACAACACGAGCATTAACGCCGCCATCGCTGAAAATCGGCCAGCAGCATTCCCCCTTGTTTGCCGTCATCCGCGACACCCTGCGCACACGTATCCTCAACGGCGAATTCCAGCCGGGCGAGCGTCTTATCGAAGACAAGCTCTCCACCGAAATGGCGGTCTCCCGCATTCCGGTACGCGAGGCCTTGCGCGCTCTGGCCGCCGAAGGCCTGGTCACCATCGAGCCCCGACGCGGCGCCTACGTCTCCGTCCTTTCCGACGAGGAGGCTTATGACATGGCCGAGGTGCGTGCTGCACTAGAGGCTCTCAATGCCAAGCTGGCTGCCGAAAAGCGCGATGCCAACACCATAGAAATGCTTAAACGCATTATCGATGAAGGCATGCAAGCCGTTGCCGACAACGACAACCCACGCATGATGCAGATGAACGATCGCTTTCACGAAGCACTGGCCAGCATCGGTGGCAACGCTGTTTTAGCCGACATCATGCGTTCTTTACGTGACCGCACCGCTCTGCTGTTCGCGCCCAGCGGCACCCGGCGCATTCAGCAAAACTGGAAAGAGCACGCGGAAATCCTTAGCGCCGTCATCGCCGGGGATGCCGATCGCGCAAGCAAACTGGCGGGGCAACACGTGCGTAACACAGCCCACGCCTATACTGAAGCCAAGCAAGAACGTTAAGCTACCCATGTCTGGCTACCTTCCCCTCTCGCCACGCTCCCCAGACAGGCTGGGCGCCAGCCCCACTAGCGCCTAGCGCACCACTCATGAACCTGCATCCGGTTCAGTATTTCTCCTTTTTGGTGCCCCTAAGCTTGACCCTTCTGGGGCTTGCCTTACTGGCGTGTTGGCGCGTATTGCCCCAACAACGCTTTCTGCTTTGGCTGTCAGTGGGCTATGTTATTTCTTCGCTCACCCTTAGCTTTCAAAGCTTGCTCGACACGCCCCAGATGGCGCAGTGGTCTGCCATGGCGGGCATCCTTTATATGGGCAGTTTCTGGGCACTGGCGCATGGCATGGCTCTGCGCTGCGACGGTCGCGCCAGCCCCCTGCTTGCTGCAGCTATTTGCCTGATCACCCTGGCGACTCTTGTCTATTATTCATGGATAGAGGACGAGATCATAGTGCGGGCCACCGTGTTGAACCTGGCTCTGGGCTTGCTCCTGCTGCTTGCCATGCCCGCCATCTTTCGCAAGTCGGCGGGTGACGACACGCTGGAAAAGGTGCTGCGGATTTCGTACATCGTTCTGGCGGTGTATGCGCTGGCCCGCCCAGTGCTAGTCTTGACACTGATCCCTGACGCGGACATAGCTCATCTGACCCGCTCGCTGTATTGGGTCTTCATGCTTTCCGCAGCCCTTCTGTTCAGCATCTGGTTCTTGGTACTGCTGCTGGCCACGACCTTACGCGATATTCTGCGTGTGCTGCATGCAGAACGTGATCGCGATCCGCTCACCCAACTCTTGAACCGACGCGCTTTTTTTGAAGAAGCCGAACGCAGTTTGACCGATTCGCGTCAAGGCCCCTGGACGCTACTAAGTTGCGATATTGATCACTTTAAGCACGTCAATGACAACTGGGGCCATACGGCAGGCGATGCCGTGCTGCGACAATTCGGGCAGATGCTGCAAAAGCAGACTCGTAGCGGTGATATGGCCGCCCGCTTTGGTGGCGAGGAATTTACCATTCTACTGACGCATTCCGACTTAGAGGACGCTCAGCATGTGGCCGAACGCTTGCGTCAACAACTTGCTGCAACCCAGTTTCCGGAAATCGACACTCCTATTACTGCCAGCTTCGGCCTGACAGCCGTAACGTCGCCAACGGATATCTCGGACGCCATAGACCGCGCAGACGCCCTGCTTTATCAAGCTAAACGTGCGGGTCGGGACCGCGTCTATACGGAGTAAATAAGTAGCAAGTTTTCTTGCCTGCATACAACTGGAAAACCCTTTCACCTTATGCCTTAATAACATCACGGCAGCGTCATTCCTGCGTCATAAGGGCTGCATAGAATCCTGTGCTTTTGTGGCTCAAGGAGCACTTGGATGGAACGCAGGGAATTTAATAAACGTCTGGGCATGTTTGCCCTTATCACGGCAACCGGCACCACACTTGCCGCATGCGGTAGCGATAGCAGCGACAACAACACTACGCCGGAGCCGACCCCCACACCGACTCCCCTGTCCCCTTTACCCGAGAAACGCTTCCGCGATAATCGCCTCGTGCTTAGCGAGCCTATGTTGCAACACCCCACCGCAGATAGCGTGCGTGTGGTGTGGTTCACCGAGTTTCTGGGTGCCGCGCATAGTGTGCGCTTTGGGGAACAACTGGATCGCCAGGTAGAAGCCAGCACAACCAAGCTGAGCCGCATGTACGAAGATGCTTCGTCTTCGGTATCCGGTCGCATCTACGCGGGCGTTACCGAACGCGACATCTGGCGCCACGAAGCCCTTGTGACCGGCCTGCAAGCTGGTCAACGTATACGCTACGTGGCCATCAGCAGCGATGGCAGCGAAGACCTGCGCAGTGACGACTACACGCTGCAGCCTCTGCCGCAAGCCGGCCAACGCACTCGCCTGTTGCTGACCTCAGACTTGCAGTTGAAGAAGATGGCTGCCGCCAACTACGAACGCGTGGCAGAAACCTTGGCCCCCATTGATGGTGTGCTGTTTGCGGGCGACCTAGTGAACGTGCCCAATCGCGCTTCAGAATGGTTCGACAACGGTAAGCAAAACGAGCCGCCGTTCTTTGCCGCGCTGCAAGGCACGATGAATAAATGGCAAGACACCTCTACCTATACCGGCGGTGCCTTGCTACAGAACGCGTGGATTTTCCCCATTCTGGGCAACCACGAGTACTCTGGCCGCTGGCTGCCAGAACAGAACAATCTGAACGCGATCTTCAACGATCCGCAGCCCAAATGGCTGGCCGAAATTCAATACGAAAAACTGGCTGCCCAGGTGAACCCCAGCAACGATCCTAAGATCAAGGCTCAGTGGATACAGGACAACTCGTTTGAGACCATCTCTTACGAAGAAATCTTTACGCTGCCCGAAGGCCCGGAGGGCGAACGCTATTATGCCCAGCGCATAGGCGACGTGTTTCTGATCGCCATGGACGGCAACCGCATCTGGCGCGGTTGGGGCGCCAACACCAAAGGCAAGTTCAGCGAAGACGTCAATAGCGTCAATGACCTGTCGAAATGGGGGTTCGGCGACTTTCAGTTCTGGCCCTTTGCCAAAGGTTCGCGCCAATATGAATGGCTGCAAGAGGTGCTGGCCAGCGAAGCCTTCAAAACTGCCAAGTACAAAATCACCATGGTTCACCAGTCGGTGTTCGGCTTGGGCGACAACGCCACACCCGTCATGTCGCAAACCCAGGCTAGCTTTGAATACGAAGATAGCGCCGGTACTTTGCGCACCATGGGGCCCTTCGCTTTCCCGATTGCTGCAGAGACATGGCGCCAGCAGATTCAGCCGGTGATAGACGAAGGCCGCATGCGCTATGTGAAGTACGACTACCCGCTGAACCAAGATCTATGGAAAACAGATATTGAGCCGCTGCTGGTGGATGCCGGCGTACAACTGGTGCACGTGGGTCACTCGCACTTGTGGTGCCGCAGCCAAGTTGGCAATATGCACTACATCGAAACCTCCAACGTCGGTAATAGCTACGGCGGATACATTGAAGAGCTGACGCCCCGACGCAGTGCGGCCCCGACAACGGAGCAGACGGCCAACCTGACTTCTTTTAGCTGGAACCCCGACGACTACCCACGCGAAGGCGATCCGCATGACCGCCCCATGGCCATGCCTTCGCTACGTAACCCCATGGCAGAATTGGCTAACTCGCCCGCTGTGCCCTTCTTGGCCAGCAACGACATCACCGCCTATTCTGTGTTTGATTCTTCAACAGGCTTCGTAACCAGCTACGCCTTCGATACCCGCTACCCTGGCCGCGACCCGATCAAGTTCGACGAGTTCAAGCTGAGCTAAGCAAAGGGCTTTAAGCCCATGCTTCGGGGCGGCCAGCCGGCTGCCCCGGCCCAAGCAGCAGAAGTAAAGCCGACGCTACGCACAAGCAGATCATAGTCTCCCAACCCTCATATTGATGGGCCAGGCGATAACACGCCGCCTGTTTTCATCCCCACAAAGCAGACATCTCGTCGGCAAAGTTGCGAAGTAAGCTTTCACACCCTGCTTCCTGGGCATGACGAACCGCCGAGCACATCAACAAGTACCCCCAGAACTCAGAAAACCGCCATTCACGCCGAATTTCCCGAGCAGGCACCCGTACCTCCTCGAAAGGAAAATCTATCGTTGCATAAGCACTGTCGACCAGTGCTCTTTCCGGTAGCCAATACGGACCGATTTCATCTCGATAAAACGTCTGGAATCGCTTGTTAAGGTCGGGCTCTAGCTGAAGAACCCCATAGCTGATCAGCGCCGTCAGTTGACCATTCCCGCATCCCACATCGACGGCCAACTGTTTAGGTGCGACTAAGTCAGCAAGGTCAGCCGCCAGTTGGGGGGATACTCGGGACGGAAACGTGCATAGGCTCGCCCTCCCTGATCAAACCAATTGCGTGCAACACTATTTTATTCGTCATAGACACCATAGTTTACAGAGGATGCCGCTCGTCTGTGACACAACCGGCGTCCCTCGGGTTTTCAAGCAGGATGGAAAATATTCGGGGCGCTTTCGGCCAGTTTGAGCAACTCATCTACCGTTACACGCACTTTCGGTTGCAAATTCCGTGCCTTTTAGCTCAGGCGCGGTACTCCATTTCTCGTGGCGTATGCCAGCGCCGGGCTTGTGCGCTGATGGAAGTTTCCCGGTCTGGTTTGTATTACAGGCTGAGAATACCGATGAAGGACGAGCCATTGGTTTAGGCCATGCAACGCCTGTCAGGATAATACCCGCGTTTCGGGTCGCGCCGTATTCGCATTTTTCTAGGATGGGAAGGCATCCAGGTAGGCAAGGAGTGCTGCACTCGTCTGCAGTGTGTGGCAGGGCTGCAAGTGCCTGCCGACGAGCAGAAACAGTGTCTGGTGCTACGACTTCGTCTTCGACGCTTGCGCCAATGGTCAGACACTGAAGTGTCTGACAGTCGTCGATGAATACACGCGGGAATGCCTGGCCATAGACGTCGCTGGCAGCATCCGGGCCAAGCGCGTCATCGACGTACTCAGCCGCCCATGGTGCGCCAAGCTACCTGCGCAGCGATAACGTACTAAATGCAAGTGCCTGGTCAGCGAAGAGACAACAGCAATCCTGGCGCTGCTAAAAAGGCAGCACTACGGTTAAAAGAGCGTTAAACACCTTCCAGCAGATTCCGCTTCGATTGGGCAGGTCAGCTAACCATGGTAGAAACAAGATCCTGACGATATTCGCAGGTCTTCACTGTACTTAAAACAGCTTGAGGCCCAGCGGAAGGTCCGAGCATTATCTACGAGGTCAGTGATACGGCCCTGCCCGGGACAAATTTCACGTGAGTTGACCTAAATTCCACTTAGGTTGAATTTCGACACTCAGTGGCAATCGACATCAAAAAATGTAACAGCACCTCCCCCCCACTTGAACTCTGCGGTTTCATCCCTATAATTAGCACTCGATGGGGTTGAGTGCTAACAGCCTGCCCCACTACTTACGAACATCAATTGCCCATCTTCTTTCGAAACAGGAGTTGCTAAATGGCACTACGTCCCCTGCACGATCGCGTAATCGTCAAACGTCTGGACAACGAGCGCACGACCGCCTCGGGTATCGTCATCCCTGAAAGCGCCACCGAAAAACCCGATCAAGGCGAAATCATCGCTGTTGGTCCTGGCAAGCGCGCCGAAGACGGCAAGCTCGCCCCCCTGGACGTCAAGGTTGGCGACAAAGTGCTGTTCGGCAAATATGCCGGCCAGACCGTCAAAGTAGACGGCGAAGAAGTCCTCGTGATCCGCGAAGACGAAATTCTCGCCGTCGTCCTGTAAGACACTCGTCCACGAACTGAATAAGCAAGGAAATTACAATGGCAGCTAAACAAGTTATGTTCGGCGATGACGCACGCACGCGTATCGTCCGCGGCGTCAACACCCTGGCCAACGCCGTCAAGACCACCTTGGGCCCTAAAGGCCGTAACGTCGTGCTCGAGCGCTCCTTCGGCGCCCCCACGGTTACCAAAGACGGTGTTTCCGTCGCCAAGGAAATCGAACTGAAAGACAAGTTCGAGAACATCGGCGCCCAGTTGGTCAAGGAAGTCGCTTCCAAGACCTCCGACAACGCAGGTGACGGTACCACCACCGCAACAGTGCTGGCTCAAGCCATCGTCGAAGAAGGCCTGAAATACGTTGCCGCCGGCATTAACCCCATGGACCTCAAGCGTGGTATCGACAAAGCTGTCGCTACCGCCGTTTCCGAACTGAAGAAACTGTCCAAGCCTTGCACGACCAGCAAGGAAATCGCTCAAGTTGGCTCCATTTCCGCCAACAGCGATGCCTCCATCGGCCAGATCATCGCTGACGCGATGGACAAAGTCGGTAAAGAAGGCGTCATCACCGTCGAAGACGGCAAATCGCTCGACAACGAGCTGGACGTCGTCGAAGGTATGCAATTCGACCGCGGCTACCTGTCGCCCTACTTCATCAACAACCAAGACAAGCAAGTCGCTGTTCTGGACGAGCCTTTCGTTCTGATCTACGACAAGAAAGTCAGCAACATCCGCGACCTGCTGCCCGTTCTGGAACAAGTTGCCAAGTCCAGCCGTCCTCTGCTGATCATCGCTGAAGACGTCGAAGGCGAAGCACTGGCCACGCTGGTTGTGAACAACATCCGCGGCATCCTGAAGACCACCGCTGTCAAGGCTCCTGGCTTCGGCGACCGTCGTAAAGCCATGTTGGAAGACATCGCCATCCTCACCGGCGGCACCGTCATCTCCGAAGAAACCGGCCTGTCGCTCGAAAAAGCCACGCTGGAACAACTCGGCCAAGCCAAGCGCATCGAAGTGGGTAAAGAAAACACCACTATCATCGACGGCAACGGCGACAGCAAGTCCATCGAAGCCCGCGTCAAGCAAATCCGCGTCCAGATCGAAGAAGCTACTTCCGACTACGACCGTGAAAAACTGCAAGAGCGCGTTGCCAAGCTGGCTGGCGGTGTTGCGGTCATCCGCGTCGGTGCTGCTACCGAAGTCGAGATGAAAGAGAAGAAGGCCCGCGTTGAAGACGCGCTGCACGCCACGCGTGCTGCCGTTGAAGAAGGTATCGTTCCTGGCGGCGGCGTTGCTCTCATCCGTACTCGCGCTGCTGTTTCGCAAGTCAAGGGCGACAACATCGATCAAGACGCTGGTATCAAGCTGATCCTGCGTGCCATCGAAGCCCCCCTGCGCACCATCGTTGCTAACGCTGGTGACGAGCCTAGCGTCGTGGTCAACAACGTTGCCAACGGCAAGGACAACTACGGCTACAACGCTGCTACCGGCGAGTACGGCGACCTGGTCGAACAAGGCGTGCTGGATCCCACCAAGGTTACCCGCACCGCCCTGCAGAACGCAGCCTCCGTGGCAGCCCTGCTGCTGACGACCGAAGCCGCTGTGGCCGAAATCGTTGAAGACAAACCCGCTGCCGCCATGCCTGACATGAGCGGTATGGGTGGCATGGGCGGCATGGGCGGCTTCTAAGCCCACGCTCCCTTCCTGCCAGACCGGCACTGACGTAGCCCCCTTGCCTGCAAGGGGCTACCCTCAGCGCCGGTCTTACCGGAAAAACAAAAAAGCTCGACCCTGGTATTGCACCGAGGTCGAGCTTTTTGCTTTTGGCTCTTTTAATTGGCTGCGAAACTCGATGAGGTGAATGCGCCGGAAAAGGCCTCGTAAATAGCGCTGCGCAACCATTGGTTGGCCGCGTCTTCGTGATAGCGAGCATGCCAATGCTGCTTCAGCTGAAACTGAGGGGGAGCGATGGGCAAGGCTAGCATCTTGAGAAAGCCCAAACGCAAAAGCGACAGCGCACACGATTGCGGCACGGTAGCGATAAGGTCGGTATCAAGCAGCAGATGAGGGATGCTCATGAAATGCGGGATAACCAGCTTCACGTTGCGCTGCAGGCCGTGCCGTTCTACAAAGGCATCGAACATTTCGTGGCTACGCCCTTCGGCACGCACGACCAGATGCTCGCTTGCTTCAAACTGGGCCAGGCTGAGACCTTTGGCCAGCGGATGGTTGGTTCTCATCAAGCAAACGAATGAATCTTCGTATAGTTTCTGCTGGTAGAAATTGGCCTGAACGACGTCTGGGTAATAACCCACAGCCAGATCTACCTCGCCCGCTTCCAGTGCTTTACCGACATCAAGGTGTGACAAAGAAACTGTTCGGATGGAAGCCAACGGCGCCACGCGCCTTAAGTGCTCAACGAGCTTGGGCAAAAAGACGATCTCACCAATATCCGACATACACAACGTAAAGCTTCGCTGAGTTGTCAGGGGGTTGAAGGCCTCGTTGTGGAACACATCGTTGTCCAGTACATACAAAACTTGACGTATGGCTTCTGCCATCTTGTCGGCGCGTGGCGTGGGTTCCATGCCCTGTGTCGTACGTACAAAGAGCGGATCATTGACCTGAGCACGTAATTTATTCAAGGCAAAGCTTACGCTGGGCTGGCTGAGCCCCAACTGCACGCCAGTGTTTGTGACATGCCCCGTACGCATCATGGTGTCGAAGACACGTAGCGTAGTGATGTCTATAGATCCATTATTCATTTTTTAGATCAAAACAATAATTTTATTTGATTGCCAGATAGTATCGCCAAAATGCACACTGGCTGCACGTCATCGCCACTTTCCCATGGAGAAAAGTATGTTCATACGCAACACGTGGTACGTCGCAGCCTGGGCCAAAGACATCGTCGATCAGCCCACGGCACGCCGTATCTGTAATGAGCCCATCGTTTTGTTCCGCAACAAGCAAGGCCTGGTCGGCGCACTAGAAGATAAGTGCCCGCATCGAGGGGCACCGCTTTCCAAAGGCGTCGTCACCGAAACCGGCATTGAGTGCGGCTACCACGGCATGGTCATGGACTGTTCCGGTGCCTGTGTTCATATTCCTGGACAAGAACGTATTCCCACCAGTGCCCGCGTACGGAGTTACCCCGTCGTCGAAAAAGACGAATTTATCTGGCTTTGGATAGGTGACGCTGAAAAAGCCGACCCAAGCACCATCGTTGACTACCCCTTCAACAACGACTATCAGAACTGGCCGCATAAACTGGGCTACTACCACATCAAGGCCGATTACAAATTATTGGTCGACAACTTGATGGATCTGACACATTTAGGCTATGTACACAAAACCACCATTGGTGGTGACCCAAACACGCACGTCAATGCGCACATGAAAACCCTCGCTACCCCCCGAGGCGTCAAGATAGTGCGGCACATGCCTAACTGCATGCCGCCTCCCACCTATGCCGCAGCCGTCTCTTTCGAGGGACGTGTCGATCGCTGGCAGGAGTTCGAGTTCGTGCCTCCCGGCCACGTGATTCAATGGAGCGGTGCGGTCGATACGGGCCAAGACGCGCTGGAGCATCCGGAAGCCAGGCAAGGCGGCTTTGCCTTGCGCGTTTTTCATACTGCCACCCCGGAAACAGAAAGTAGCTGCCACTACTTCTGGTCTATCGCCAACGGCTATCGGCAGAATGACCCCAGCGCTACCGAACACCTCTACCAAGATGTCTCCACAGCCTTCCGCGAAGATCAGGACATGATAGAGGCGCAACAGCTTCGTCTTGACGAACTGGGCGAAGAAGACCTGGTATCCATCGTTCATGACAGCGGACGGATTCAGATGCGCAGAGCGATTAATGCCTTGATCGCCGATACCCAGGCGTCAGTCTAAGCGTACCAAAGCAAAACGAGCAGGCTACTTCTATCAGCAGCCTGCTCGTTTTTGTGCTTAAAACGCTTACATCGCTTGGGCCTGACCCGTTACGTCGCCATCGCCCTTAACCTCGGGAAAGCGTGCAAACTCCACGTTTTTGAGTTGACCGCCCACACGCTCGACACGACGGATGTATTCCGTTTGTACGACGTCGCGGGTTTCGGGGTCGATAAGCACAGGGCCGCGTGGACTATTAATGGTCATACCTTTCAATATTGCCATGGCCTTGTCGCCGTCTATTTCCCCGTTCAAAGCCTTGCTCACCTGGAAGATGGCATCCATGCCGTCGTAGCCGCCTACTGTCATGAAGTTGGCCTGGCCCGCATCGGGGTTCACCTCGGCAAAGGCCTTGAGGAACTTCTCGTTCTCGGGAGAATTATGATCGACCGAGTAATGGAAAGCCGTGATGACCCCCAAGACCTCATCACCCATGGAAGGCAACACATGATCATCCGTCACGTCGCCGGGGCCTATGACTTTAATCCCTAAGTCAGCCAAACCTCGTGACTGGTAATTCTTCATGAAGCCTATGCTTTGCTCGCCTGCTGGCACGAAAACAAAAACAGCGTCAGGCTTGATGTCTCTGATTCTCTGTATAAATGGCCCGAAATCTGGGCTGTTCAAGGGCGTGCGGATGGATTCCACCACTTCGCCCCCGCCACGGGTATAGGTCTTTTTAAATGCGGCTTCGGCATCTAAGCCAGGGCCATAGTCGGCCACCAGGGTCACGACTTTTTTGATGCCTTCATTGGCTGCCCACTGGCCTATGACTCCAGACCCCTGGGCAGTGGCAAGCGACACACGCGCAATGTATTGCGACTTATCAACGATGGAAAGGGTTGCCGCATTCATGATGATCAGCGGTGTTTTAGAGCGCTCGGCTATTGGCGCGGATGCCAAAGCTTCGGGTGTCAGCCCATAACCGGCCAAGAAATCGACTTGGTCGCGATTGACCAGTTCTTGCGAAAGCCTACGAGCAATCTCGGGTCCTGCACCGCCGGTGTCGCGACGAATAATCTCAATTTTTTTGCCCGCGACCTCATCACCATTCAAGTGAAAGTAGGCCTTGATACCGGCATACATTTGCGCTCCATACTGAGCAAAAGGCCCGGAGAATGGTGCGACCAGCCCAACCTTGATGGTTTCTCCTGCACCTGCCAGGCCAGCAAAGCCAAGCAGTGAAGCCGCTGAGACAGCTGTAATCAGTTTACGTAAGAGCATGAGGAAGTCTCCTTTTAATAATGAAATCCTGGCCGCTGATGAACCTAGACCTTCCATTAGAAGACTTAGATTTCCATAAGGGAAATTTAAATAGCTTATCAATTAAGAAGTTTTTAATATGGATTACCTGCTTAGGCTTAGGAGGGGACACTGGCCGTGAAAACGTTGAGGAAACTTTCCATCGCCTCTGCCTGGGCACGCCCACGTTTGGTAATGCAGTAAAAACTCAAGGGTGGCTGTGAGTCTGGCAGGCGGGTCATCGTCACCCCATAACGAACACAAGCACTTTGAGCATAGGAAGGTACGATGGCCGTCCCCATCCCCGCTGCCACCATGGCTATCAAAGTTTCAAAGTTCCGGAAAGTCTGCCGCTCCTCGTGATCCCGCCCTATTGCCGCCAACCTGGTTTCTATCGCCTGCTGAACCTGATTGTCAGGGGGCAGGCTGATAAGTGGCGCGTCCGCAATGGCAGCCCATGTCGTACGCGGACCGCGACTGCGCTTGGCCTTTTTGCCGACACGAATGGCATCTTCATCTTCCTGCGTGCCGGTCGTGTCAGGGGCTCCATCCGGCTTAGCGGTAATCCACATCAAGCCGTACTCAAACAAGGGTGTCAGCTCTACCCCCGAAACACTTTTGAAGAACGCACCTAAGCCAAAATCCAGTTCGCCTGCCTCAACAAGCTGCTGTACATGCATGGGGTCAGCATCAACGAACTTGAGCGTGACATCAGCACGCAATTGGCGAAATGCCTGACAAGCCTGAGGCAAAATATTCGTGGATACGAGTGGCGTTACCCCTATACGCAAAGTGCGGCGCGTCTGGGCACTCAGATGGCCCAGTTGTTGGGCGCTCTCTTCCAACTCCTGAACCACTCTTTTGGCCACCGGCAGAAACTGCTCACCAGCCCCCGTCAAGGTCACGAATCGCGTCGTTCTATCGAAAAGTCGGGTGTCCAGTTGAGTTTCAAGCTCTCGCATCATGATGCTTAGGCCCGCTTGCGTCACATGCATCTGTTCTGCCGCACGCGTGAAACTGCCAAGGCGTGCGACTAAAAGAAAGGCCTTAAGTTGGCGAAAGCTCAGATTGATATTCATAATTTATCAATACATTTTATTTTCAAATTTCAATAATACTTCTCCCGCGGGTCTAATACTTTTCTCTGACGCAACTCAGCGAGAAACGTATGTCCAAAGCATGTGAAGTCCTTATTATCGGCGCCGGCATTGGTGGCCTGACATTGGCCCTGGCCTTGCATAAGGCGGGTATTTCCAGCCGCGTCTATGAAGCCGCCCCCGAGATCAAACCGCTGGGCGCAGGGGTGAACCTGTTACCCCATGCGGTGCGCGTACTCGACGAGTTGGGCATGCAGCAAGCGTTAGCCGATGCAGCCGTTACGACGCAAGAGTCGATCTTCTTCAACCAATTCGGGCAATTTGTATTCCGCGAGCCAGCCGGCTTGCAAGCCGGCTATGGGTGGCCGCAGTTTTCCATTCACCGTGGCGATCTGCAGAACAGTCTGCTGAACGCTGTAGTGCAGCGAATGGGGGCCGATGCTGTTCAGTTAGGCATGCGCTGTACCCACGTGGGTCAAGATGATACCGGCGCGACAGTCCAATTTGAAATGACGGACGGTACCAAGCAAAGCGTTAGGGCTGCGCTGGTGATTGGCTGTGACGGCATACACTCGGCTGTTCGCAAACAGTTCTACCCTGGCGAGGGTAAGCCCCGCTATTCCGGCGTCAATATGTGGCGCGGTACCACCGTCCTGAAGCCGTTTCTTTCTGGGGCCAGCATGGTGCGCGCAGGTTGGTTGTCGGTAGGGAAGATGGTGATTTATCCCATACGCAACAACGTTGACGGCCAAGGCAATCAATTGGTCAACTGGGTAGCCGAAATCGAATCGCCCCAGCCCGCCGAGCGCGACTGGACAGGACGCGGACGCTTGGAGGATTTTTTCCCTGCCTTCGCGGATTGGCATTTCGACTGGCTAGATGTGGCCGGCATGATAGAACAAACACAAACCATCTTGGAATACCCTATGGTGGATCAAGACCCACTACCCAAGTGGAGCTTTGGCCGCGTGAGTTTGCTCGGAGACGCTGCTCACCCCATGGTGCCCAGAGGATCCAACGGGGCAGGCCAAGCCATATTGGATTGCAGTTGTCTAGCGGAACAACTGCAACAACACGGCATTACCGAAAAAGCGCTGCTCGAGTACGATCGCATTCGGGTCAAGGCAACCGGCGAGGTCGTACTGATGAATCGGGTTGCACCCCCAGACACCATATTGAAGGAAGTTCACGAGCGCACCCAGGGGCAACCCTTCAGTTGCCTGGACGACGTGATTTCGCAGTCTGAACTCGCCGATATTTCCAACCGCTACAAGCAAGTCGCCGGGATCAAAGTCGAAGACCTGCAAAAAATCTGAACGGAACGCCTATTTCATGAATACTGCCAAACACTACATCAATGGACGCTGGCTTGAGTCGGTCGAGGGGCAAGCCAAAATCGGTATGGTACTGAACCCTGCCACCTCAGAACACGTAGTCAACTTCTGCGACGGCACCGCAAGCGAAGCCGGCGCCGCCGTAACTGCCGCCAGAGCCGCCTTCGAAGACTCGTCCTGGGCTCATTCGCCGCGCATACGTGCAGACGTGCTGTTCGACTTTGCCATCCGCCTAGAACAACGCAAGGACGAAATCGCCGACCTGATTGTGACTGTCAATGGAAAGTTGCGGCGAGAAGCAATGGGCGAGATTATGGCGGGGGTCTCAGAGCTGAAGTACTACGCCGGTCTTGCGCGCAACCTATTTGGCCGCACACTTGAAGTAGAACCCGATTGCTACGCCTCGCTCGATCGCGAGCCTTCAGGCGTGGCAGCCATTATTTTGCCCTGGAATGCGCCGGTCACCTTATTGGTGCGCTCCCTGGCCCCGGCTTTGGCGGCAGGTTGCTCCGTCGTCATTAAACCTGCCCACCAAACCGCCCTGGTCAACAATCTGGTGCTTGAATGCATCACCGACGACGCGCGCGTGCCGGCCGGTATCATCAATTCCGTGATCGAATCGGGAACCGCCGTCTCCAGCTTTTTGTGCGAATCAACGGATGTCGATGTCATCAGCTTCACCGGTTCTACACGTGTAGGCAAGCTGATTGCACAGAGCACCGCCTCAACCCTTAAACGTTTATCTCTGGAATTAGGCGGCAAAGCTCCTGCCGTGGTGTTTGCCGACTGCAATATCGATGCCACCGTGGCCGGTGTTGTCGCTGGCAGCATGGTGATGGCTGGACAACAGTGCACCGCTATTGCCCGTGTGTTGGTAGAGGCTGCTATCTACGACGAGTTCAGCCAACGCCTGACCCAAGCCCTCAAGAATCTGCAGCCCGGTTTTGGCAATGACCCTCAAGCCGGCATGGGCTGCCTTATCGATATCGCGAATCGCGATCGCATCGCCGCTTTGCTTGAACAAGCCGCGCAAACCGAGCGCGTGTTGCTTAAGGGTGAAATACCAGGCGGGGCTTTGGCAAACGGCGCCTTCATCGCCCCTAGCCTGATTGAGGTGCAAGACCTGAACTCCAGCTTTATTCAGCAAGAGCTGTTCGGCCCTTTACTTATCATCGAACGTTTCACCGACGAGGCAGAAGCCCTGCATCGCAGCAATGCCACACGTTATAGCCTGGCGGCAAGCGTCTGGACCCAAAATGCCGGCCGCGCCAAGAAGATGGCGGCTAAGCTGAAGTTCGGTACGGTGTGGCACAACACCCACAACCGTTTGTTTGCCGAAGCCGAAACCGGTGGCTATGGCGACAGTGGTTACGGCAAACTGCATGGTCTGGAAGGCATGAATGACTTCATGCAGACCAAGCATTTCTACTTTGAAACTCGTTAATCCCGGTTCGGAAGCCTCGCTATGCAGATAACAGCCGCCCTTTCTCGTGTCGCAGGCCAAGACCTCACGCTAGAGACATTAGCGTTGGGCCCTTTACGCGACGACGAAGTTTTGGTGCGCGTGGTCGCCACAGGTATCTGCCACACCGACATTGGCATGCGCGACTCACCATCGCGTATTCCAAGGCCTATGGTGCTGGGTCACGAAGGCGCCGGGGTAGTCGTCAGCACGGGCAAGGCTGTCAACCGCATTCAAGCGGGCGACCATGTCGTCATGAGCTTTGATACTTGCGGCACTTGCCATAGCTGCGTAAGCGGGAAAGTAGCGTATTGCAGCCACTTGGGGGCCTACAATTTCGCAGGTCAGCGATTGGACGGCAGTACCGCGCTGAGCGTGGGCCAAGAAGCCGTACACAGTCATTTCTTCGGGCAGTCTTCCTTTGCGACACATGCTGTTTGCCACGAACGCAATGCCGTCGTCGTTGACGCCGACCTGCCGCTTGAGCTACTGGGACCACTGGGCTGCGGCTTCCAGACGGGCGCGGGCGCCGTGCTCAACTCGCTGGGCGTAAGTGCCGGCCAAACCCTGGCCGTTTTAGGAACAGGCGCAGTCGGCCTTGCTGCAGTGATGGCCGCGCGTATTGCCGGTGCTACGACCTTGGTCGCGGTAGATACCAATAATGCCCGCTTGGAACTGGCTACCGAGTTAGGCGCTACCCACGTGATCAATGGCGCACGAGAAGAGGTCTTTACCAGGCTACGCGCTATTGTTCCTCAGGGCGTGAACTTTGCCTTGGACACGACCGGCAATCTAGACCTTATCCGCCAAGCTACGCAAAACCTGGCGCCGCTGGGTGTTTGTGGGCTGATCAACACAGCCCGGGGCGCCGATCTTAGCGCCAATATCTTGAGCCTGGTCTTGGGTGGCCATTCCGTACGCGGTATACACCAAGGCGACAGCGACCCCCAACGTTTCATTCCAGAACTCATCTCACTGTATCGCCAAGGCCGCTTCCCCTTCGATCGTTTATTAAGTTTCTACGAACTGGCTGACATCAACGTCGCTCTGAGCGATATGCATGAGGGCCGCAGCATCAAACCCGTGATCCGCATGCCCACCTGAAACCGCGCTACGCAAGGCATGAAACCTGGGCTTTGAAGCATAATTACAATCTGTGTTCTCTTACACCTAGCCCAAAATGCCGCATATCGTCGTTGAATATACACCCAATCTAACCGACCTTCCTTTTGACAGTATGTTGGCGGCCGTGACGCGTCGCCTTTCGGAAAGCCCGGAGGTCGAGGACGAAGCCGACCTAAAAGCCCGCGTGATTTGTGCCGATAGGTTTCGCGTCGGGCTGGCTGACAGTCAGCGCGGCTTTATTCATGTCATCGTACGAATACTTGAGGGGCGCAGCGAGCAAGCCAAGCAAGATTTCAGCCAACGCGTCGCAGACGGCATGCTAGAACACATGCCGACCTTTGCCGACGACATGACGGTGCATCTCAGCGTCGAAGTCGTGGATATGCATCGCGGCAGCTATCGCAAGTTCAAGCTTAGCTGACACTGAAAAACAGTGCCCGCAGGTGCCTGGGTTTCTATGCAGGGCCAGCCGTAGAAAACGTGTTTTTACAATCTACGTAAAATACTTGCTTGCCGGCATGCCGCCTATGCCGTTTTCTTTGTGCCATCCCCATGACTTTCACCCAAAAACTTAATACCGCTTGGCAAAGCCAACAATCCTTGCTAATGGTGGGCCTGGATCCAGACGCTGCGCGTCTGCCAGCCTCACTGCAAGGCAAGCCCGACGCCATCTACCAGTTTTGTACGGCAATCGTCGACGCTACCGCGCCCTACGTCTGTGGCTTCAAACCTCAAATTGCCTACTTCGCCGCGTTGCGCGCAGAAGAGCAACTCGAGGCCATTTGCCAATACATTCTTAAGCACCATCCCCATCTGCCTTTGGTGCTAGACGCCAAGCGCGGCGATATCGGCTCTACCGCCGAGCAATACGCGCGTGAAGCGTTCGAACGCTATGGTGCCGACGCTGTCACGCTTAGTCCCTACCTGGGCTTCGAGTCAGTGCAACCGTATTTGTCTTGGAAAGACAAAGGGGTCGTACTGCTTTGCCGTACTTCCAACCCTGGCAGTGCTGCTTTGCAGATGATTGAAGACGCAAAGGGCGAACCCCTGTACTTGCGCGTGGCCAGCATGGTCGCCCAAGAATGGAATGCCGATGGGCAATGTGCCTTAGTGGTGGGTGCCACGTATCCGGAAGAGTTGGCCAAGGTTCGTGCCCGTGTCGGCGATATGCCTTTACTGGTGCCAGGCATCGGTGCCCAGGGCGGCGATATCCCAGCTACCGTCAAGGCGGGCTCTGATAGCCAAGGCATGGGCATGATGATTAATTCCTCGCGTGCGATTCTGTATGCTCGCAAGGGGGATGATTGGGCGCACGCTTCTGCCGAGGCGGCTCGTGAAACCCGCGATGCCATTAACGCTGCACGAGCTGCACTCGCCTCTGACTAACGCACTTCAGCGAGGGTCCAGCACCTGCAAGGCACGCTGAACCACAAAGCGTACACACGCCAGGCGTACCGCCTGGCGGTCACCCTCGAATACATGTGTTTCAGCACGAGTTGTCCAGCCGGAACGGGTACGGGTGGCAAAGCCAAAACACACCATGCCCACAGGTTTACCAGGCGTTGCCCCACCCGGCCCCGCTATACCTGTCGTTGACACAGCGAAATGAGCCGCTTCACAGACTGACAGGGCACCTGCCGCCATTTCCATGGCGGTTTCTTCGCTGACTGCCCCAAAACGTTCCAGCGTATCGGGATGCACGCCCAAAGCCTGCATTTTGGCGGCATTGCTGTAAACGACGTAGCCCCGTTCAAACCAAGCGCTGGAACCAGGAATATCGGTCAGCGTAGCGGCCAACAAGCCGCCGGTGCAAGACTCGGCACAAGCCATCATCCAGCCTTGGCTCATCATGAAATCACCCAGTGCAGACGCATCGGGCAAACTGTAGGCGGCGCGAGTCATAGCGATACTCCCAATCGTGTCAGGATAGCAATGGCCAAGAGGGTATAGCCAGCTGCCAGAATGTCGTCCCACATGACACCCAGCCCATTCTTGAGGCGGGCATCAAAATACGCAATGGGCGGCGGCTTGACGATATCGAAGAAACGAAACAACACAAAGGCTATGGCCTGCATGGCCAAGCTTTCGGGTATGAGCCATAAGACCAACCAAAAGGCCACCATTTCGTCCCACACCATACCGCTGTGGTCGGCACGCCCCATGGCTTTGCCGGTTAGCTGACAGATCCAGCATCCATACGCAAAGAACCAGGCCAGCAACAAACCCATGACGAGATCGGAGAGATTCGTCCAGGCCAGCACCCAGATGCCCCACGCCAGCAAGGTGCCCCAGGTGCCGGGCCCAGGCTTGATCAGGCCACTACCGAACCCGAATGCAAACCAGCGGGCGGGCGACGCCATGACCCAACGCCAGTTGGGTTCTTGCACAACATCGCTGGTATTGGTTTGCGTGGGTTTCATGGGGTTTCGCTAGAAAAATGGTCGTAGCCGCCTTTAGGCAGCCGAATCGGGCTTCCATCCTCATCCAGCACAAGCAGGCTGCTTTGAGCGGTGATTTCTCCCACCCGTGCCAACGGTACACCCTGCTGCACACCGAGTGCCGCTATGGCGTCACGATGCGCCCTAGGCGCCATGAAACACAGTTGATAGACTTCACCACCTGCCAATACACATTCATATTGGATGCCGGCAGGCAAACCCGCAAGCGCCGGATGCTTAGGAAGCTGTGCGTATTGCAGTTGAGCACCACACGCACTAGCCTGCAGTACATGACTTAAGTCTTGCAATAAGCCGTCGGAGATATCCAGGCCGGCATGCGCCCACTGGATAAGATCTTGCGCCAATTGCCAAGGCGGCATGGGCTGCTCAAGGGCAGCTTGGACTTCGGGTAGGCGCGCATGCCATTCGGGCCAAGCGCCTGCGGACAGCTGCCACGCCAAGTGCGCGCCGCCCAGGTGACCGCTTACCCAAATGTCATCACCGGCTTGTGCGGCATTGCGCCGCAAAGCCTGACCTGCGGGCACAGTGCCCAGTACGGTAACGCTGATTTGTATGCCGCCATTGCTGCGCGTGGTGTCGCCACCGACCAAGGCGCAGCCGGTTTGCGCGGCGTATTGCAAAAAACCTTTGGAGAACGCTTGCAGCCAGTTTTCATCTAGCTTGGGCAGGGCCAAGCCTAGCAGGCAAGCTTCGGGGCGAGCGCCCATTGCAGCCAAATCGGAAATATTGACCGCCAGGGCCTTGTGACCCAAATGCTGGGGATTGGCGTCTGCCGCAAAATGCCGGCCTTGCAACAACAGATCGGTACTGGTGACCCACTGCCGACCCGGCCGCAGTGGCAGCATGGCGCAATCGTCGCCCACGCCAAGAAAACCCTCCGGCGCAGCCGGCGAAAAATACTTGGCGATGAGGCTGAATTCGCCACCCAAGGGATTAGGCCCGCGTACCTGCCTGGACTTCAGGGGCACGTACCTCGGCGGCGAGTTTGTCTAGCACGCCGTTGACGAACTTGAAGCCATCGGTGCCACCAAAAGACTTGGCCAATTCGACCGCCTCGTTGATGGCCACCTTGTAGGGGACTTCGACATGGTGTACCAGCTCGTAGCTGCCGATGAGCAAAATGGCATGCTCTACGGGGGAAAGCTCGTCTATGGTGCGGTCTAGATGCGGGGTGAACTGCTCGCGCAACGAAACCGCCTCTCGGGGCACGCCGTACAGCAGTGTTTTGAACCACGCCACGTCGGCTTCGGAAAACTCTTCGTCGTCGCGGATATGGGCATCAATGACCCCCATATCATCGGCATCGTCACGGCGGATCAGCCAGGCATAAATACCTTGCAGGGCAAACTCGCGCGCCCGGCGCCGGGCGCTGCGCCCATTTGGGCGCGCGCCGGTGGGGGCGGGCAATTTAGTCTTCGTCGTCGTCATATTCTTCATCTTCGTCGTCATCGCTTTCGGGTTCCAGCGCGACGAGCAGGTTGGCCATTTCGATGGCCGTTTGTGCGCAATCACGCCCCTTGTGGGCAGCGCGAGACATGGCTTGTTCTTCGGTTTCAGTGGTGAGCACCCCGTTGGCCACAGGGATACCCGTTTCGAGCGCCACCCGGCTGATCGCCGCAGCGCTTTCGTTGCTGACGACCTCGAAGTGATAGGTTTCACCGCGCACGACAGCGCCCAAAGCGATAAGGGCGTCGAACTCGAAGGTTTCGGCCATTTGAGCCAGTGTCACACCGAGTTCGAGCGCACCGGGCACGGAAACAACCATGACGTCACGCTCGTCTACGCCCAATCTGGCTAGCTCGGTCAGGCAGCCCTCGAGCTCGGCCATGCCGATTTCTTCGTTGAAACGGGCGCGGACAATACCAATGTGCAAGCCTTCACCGTTAAGGTCAGGCAGCATAGTGTATGGGTTCATAGGACGTCTTCCTTTCGAGAGGTGGGCGGGGGTTCGCTATCGTAACCTGTAATGGTCAAGGAAAAGCCCGTCATGCTGGGCATTTTGCGCGGCTTGGCCAGCAAACGAGCCTTGCCTACGTTTTGGTCGCGCAGGATCTGGGCGCCTATGCCATAAGTGCGCAAATCGAAGCGGCTACCGGTATTTTTTGTGGTGTCGGGCTGATTGCCCCAAGCGGCAAACTGCTCGAACAGCACGTCTGCCCCACCGCCACAGTTAAGCAACACCATAATGCCCGAAGGCGCCTGGGCAATCGCCTTCATGGCGCTGGAGAGCGTCCAGCTGTGGCCGGTAGTGTCGTTGGAAAGCGCGTCGAGCACCGTAGTGGGCTCGTGCACCCGCACCAAGGCTTCGACATCGGGTTGGATGTCGCCGTGAATGAGCGCCAGGTGCGGCGCCCCAGCCGCCAGATCGCGGTAAGCCACGGCTTTGAACACCCCCCATGGGGTAGACAAGGTGCGCTCGCTGAGGCGCTCGACCATGGATTCGTGTTCGCTACGGTACTGGATAAGATCGGCAATGGTGCCTATCTTGATGTCATGCTCGCGCGCGAATTTTTTGAGGTTGGGCAGGCGCGCCATGGTGCCGTCGGGGTTCAGAATTTCGCAAATGACGGCAGCAGGCGTAAGGCCGGCAAGTTCGGTTAAATCGCAGCCCGCTTCGGTGTGGCCGGCTCGAACCAACACCCCCCCGCGAACGGCCTGAACGGGAAAAATGTGGCCCGGCTGAACCAGGTCGCTGGGCTTGGCATCGCGAGCCACGGCCACCTGAATCGTGCGCGCCCGATCGGCTGCTGAAATGCCGGTTTCCACGCCTTCAGCCGCTTCGATGGACTGAGTGAAGTTGGTGCCAAAGCGCGCACCATTACGTGACGCCATTAAAGGCAGATCGAGCTGACGGCAACGCGCTTCGGTAAGCGTCAGGCAAACCAGGCCACGCGCATGCGTAACCATGAAATTGATGGCCTCGGGCGTAACGTATTCGGCTGCCATAAGCAGGTCGCCTTCGTTTTCGCGGTCTTCTTCGTCGACCAAGATCACCATGCGCCCGGCGCGCAGTTCGGCGACGATTTCGGGAACGCTGGCAATGCCGACTTCTGGGTGCTGTTCGGCCTCGGCCGCAACGGATAAGTTCATTTGGAGTGGAACCTTTGCTCTAGACTTTCACATTGTACCGCCGGCCAGACTGCAAAGTGCGACTTGGCACGAGGTGACGAAATTAGGGCGAACTCGGATATGATGCGGTATTCGCGGATACCCATTCTGTCATGCACGACTCCCCCGAGAGTAGCCGGTCGGCCCCACGGAGACGCCACGCCGGCGACACTGAAAGACGTCGGATTCAATCCATAGAAACTGGTTTTGCGCTGGTGACTACGCTTGTCGATGCGGCCACCCCCTTGTCACTAGGCGATTTGGCCAAGCGTGCAGGCATGAGCGCGGCCAAGGCGCACCCTTACCTAGTCAGTTTCATCAATGTGGGGCTGGTGCGTCAAGACGTGGTGACCGGTCAGTACGAGCTGGGGCCCTTTGCTATGCAAATGGGCTTAGTCAGTTTGCAAAGACTGGATCCTATACGTGTCGCCCTCCCTCAAGTCAGCGCCTTGTCCTCTCGCATAGGCCACACTTTGTGCCTCGCCGTAATGGGCTCGCATGGCCCCACCGTGGTTCACATCAGCGAAGCGTCTTATCCCGTGCACGTCAATCTGCGACCAGGCACAGTGATGTCGCTGCGCCATACTGCTACCGGGCGGGTCTTTGCCGCTTGGTTGCCAGAGGCCGTACTCAAACACTTTCTCGAACGCGAAGCCGGAGACAAGGCCGTCGTGACCAGCGTTGGTCACCCGAGCCCCACCGAAAGCGCTTGGCAGGCCGACCTTCAGGATATTCGCGCACGAGGCATGGCACGCGCACAGGGCCACCCTTTACCCGGCGTTAATGCATTTTCGCTTCCCGTGTTCAATCACGAGGGCCAAATCGTGCTTGCACTGACCTGCCTCGGGCCCTCTTTTTTGCTGGATACCGACTGGGAAAGCCCTATCGCAGCATCTCTTAAACAATGCGCTGACATGATTTCAATCGAGCTCGGCAAGCCCGCAGTTTGATACGTAACCTATTTGCCTTCACCCGAAAGGAAACCGCCATGGAAAGGGAACTTGCCCTACATGTCCCCGCCGCCGCACGCACTGCAGTCGCTCGTCAGATGCGCGCCGGCCAAGCTCGCCGCATCTCGCTGCAGGCCCGCTACTTCGACACCACCACCCGTGAATTGGCAAGCGCAGGCATTGCCCTGCGTTTACGCAAGGAAGGACGACGTTGGGTGCAGACGCTGAAAGCACCCGGGCCCGACGCCCTATCGCGCGTCGAGATCAACCACCTACGCAGCGGCCCCGAGCTAGACCTGTCGCTTTATATCGGCACCCCCGTGGAAGCACTGTTGGCCAAGCTTTCCGAAAACCTAACGCTGCGTTACGAGACCCGGGTCACCCGCCTGGTCAGCGAAGCTCAGGTTGGCGAAGCGCTTATTGAAGTTGCCTACGATCAAGGCAGTTTGCTGGCAAGAGATCTAGAACTACCCATCAGCGAGGTCGAGTTTGAACTGAAAGCCGGCCCCATGTCGGCCCTGTTTGATCTTAGCGAGCAGTGGCTGCAGGCCTATGGTTTATTGCTTGAAGCTCGTAGCAAATCACAGCGGGGTGACGCCTTGGCCCAGGCCGCCGTGCAATCGGGTGGCGTTGCCCGCAAACCTGGCGACGAGCACGCCCCGCTTGCCTTGTTCAACGCCAGGCGCGCTCAAGCCATCAAGCTCTCTGGTGGCATGCGTCTGGATGAGGTGTACCAGGCCTGCGTAACCGAATGCCTGTCTCAGATTGTCGCTAACACCGCCCTGGCTGCCGGGGTAGATGCGGAAGACGCTTCCAGGCAGCAACAGGTCGAGTATGTTCATCAATTGCGCGTGGGCATAAGGCGTCTGCGCTCGTGCTGGAAGTTATTTCAACCTTGGATACCTCGGCCTGAGGCCGAGATCATGAATCAGTTGAAAACCGCCTTCAACTTATTCGGCGCGTCGCGCGACGATGATGTCGTCACCTTGGAAATTGCCCCGAAACTGGCCCAGGCCGGCATGCCCGAGCTTCAGCCCCTGGCAAAAAGCAAGAAATCAGCGGGCACCTCTGCCGCCTCGGTCGCCAGCAGCAAAGAATTGCAAACCACGCTACTGCGCCTGCTGCGCCACTTGATTGCCATGAGCGAAACACCGCCCACTGCCGAAGCCGACATACGCGCAGAAAAGGCCCTTACGCAAAAACTGGATGAATGGGTGCGCAAACTTGCCAAAGAAGGGGGGCGCTTTATGCGCTTACCCATAGAGGCCCAGCACGACCTGCGCAAGAAGGCCAAGACTTTGCGTTACAACCTGGATTTCTGTGAAGACTTACTACCACGGCGTAGCTTGCAATCCGTACGCGTAGATTTGGCGCATATCCAAGACGTATTGGGCGACCTCAACGATTACTACGTGGCGCAGTCGTGTTACGAGCGTCTTGTCGAGCAACAGCCGCAGGCTTGGTTCGCCCTAGGTTGGCTGAAGGCCATGCAAACACAGCGCCAGACCCAAGCCCAGGCCGCCTTTAAAGAACTGCGCAAGCTTAGCCTAGGCAAACGTTAAAATCAGAGCGCCAGGGGCTCGCGACCGTGCGAACCCCTGCTGCAGCGCAAGTGCCGACCGATATCGATGCGCTTGCTTCAGTCGCCCACCAAAGCAGCGGCAAACTCTTTGGCTACGAACGGCTGTAGATCGTCCATGCCCTCGCCCACGCCTATCCAATACACTGGCACAGGCCTTACCCCTTGGCTACCGGCTGCCACCGCTGCCAGCACCCCGCCCTTGGCAGTGCCGTCCAGTTTGGTGACCACCAACCCGGTCAGATTGATAGCCGCATCAAAAGCGCGAATTTGCGCCAGGGCATTCTGCCCTGTATTGCCATCGACAACGAGCAAAACTTCGTGCGGCGCCTGAGCATCCGCCTTGCCCACAACACGCCTGATCTTTTTAAGCTCTTCCATCAGGTGCAGTTGCGTAGGCAAACGCCCTGCCGTGTCTACCATCACGATATCCATGCCTCGCGCACGACCTGCATTGACAGCATCAAACGCAACAGCGGCTGGGTCGCCACCGTCTTGGGCAATGACAGCAACATTGTTGCGCTCGCCCCAGATCACGAGCTGCTCACGCGCAGCCGCCCGGAATGTGTCGCCGGCCGCCAGCAAGACTTTCTTGTTATTGGCTTGGAAGGCATGGGCCAGCTTGCCTATGGATGTCGTTTTTCCAGCACCATTGACCCCGGCGATCATCACCACCTGAGGCGCTGGACGATCTAGCGGAAACGCACGTTCCAGAGGCGCCAAGTGCTCGGCGATCAAATCACGCAGTGCCGTCTTGACTTGAGCGGCATCGGTGATTTTCTCCTTGCGCACTTTTACGCGCAAAGCACCCAGCAGTTTTTCTGTGGCCTCCATACCGGCATCCGCCATGATCAGCGCGGTTTCCAGCTCTTCGTATAAGGCATCATCGACCTTGGCGCCAACGAATAGACCACCAATACTTTGCCCGGTGCGAGACAGACCACGCGTCAGCCGCGAAAGCCATGATGCTTTCTTTGCCGGCGGCTGAACCTCGGGCGTGGGCTCGGCACTCGCCTGGACACCCAAATCCGGAGCGGCCTCTTGCTGAGGCTCATAGGACACCGGTTCGGGCTCGACCTCTGGCAGCACTGGGGCCTTGGGCTCTGACTCTACGATAGGTGTGACGGAAGGCGGCGCAAGCGCCGCTTCAACAGGCGGCACCTCGGCAAGCGCTTCTTCGACCTGAGCCGGCGCGACCTCTGCGACCTCTTCAGGGGTCTGCTTATTCGGCTCGGGCGCTTTTTTGCGTTTAAAGAAACTGAACATAGGCCTTACACTAGCGGAAAATAAAACCTCGACCCCAGTTTCCTGTTGCCGGGCAATTGTGAAAAAACACAGAATTCGTATTGTAGGCGGTCAGTACCGTCATACCCCGATTCCCGTGGTAGACGTGCCGGGCCTGCGCCCGACCCCCGACCGCGTACGTGAAACGCTGTTCAACTGGCTGCGCCACCTTTGGGGCGGGCACTTTAACGACAAAAGCGTACTCGATCTGTTCGCCGGCACCGGCGCTTTGGGCTTCGAGGCCGCATCGCTTGGCGTTTCTCATGTTCAGATGGTCGAACAAAACCCAAAAGCCGTGGCCAATTTACGCGCCTTGCGCGACAAATTGGGTGCGCGATGCGTGCGCATACATCCCGGCAATGCCGAGATGGTGCTCGAACGCCTTGAGGCCGCTCGCTTCGACCTTGTTTTTCTTGACCCGCCTTTCGGTCAAGACTGGCTGGTACGGGTGCTGCCCACTGTTGCGTCGTTGCTGACCCCCAACGGGCTGGTCTATATTGAGAGCGAGTCGCCCCTTTCGGCGCCCGAAAACGCTATTATCGTGCGCCAGGGGCGCGCCGGACAGGTGCACTTCGGTCTGATACAATTTGCTGCACTGCACGATAACGTCGGCGGCCAATCGGGCTCGGCTACTGACGTTCCCACCGAAGGCGAGCCCAATCCTACATAAGCCGGCGGCTTAAGGCCTCGCTTAGCAAAAAACTTTCGGAATTGTCATGATCACAGCAGTCTATCCCGGAACATTCGACCCACTGACCCGTGGCCATGAAGACTTGGTGCGACGAGCCGCTGGGCTGTTCGACCACGTTGTCGTGGGTGTGGCCCATAGCCAGGCCAAAAAGCCATTTTTCACCGTCGAAGAACGCGTGGAAATCGCTCAGGAAGTCTTGGGTCACTATTCCAACGTAGAAGTCAAAAGCTTCGAAGGTCTGCTTAAGGATTTCGTGCGCGATCAGAATGCCAGCGTTATCGTACGCGGCCTGCGTGCAGTCTCCGATTTCGAATACGAGTTCCAGATGGCCGGCATGAACCGCCACCTGTTGCCCGAAGTCGAAACCTTGTTCATGACGCCCTCAGACCAATACCAGTTCATCTCTGGCACATTCGTGCGCGAGATTGCAATCCTGGGTGGCGACGTCAGCAAGTTCGTGTTTCCCTCTGTTGAACGCTGGCTGCAAACCAAGGCTCGCCAGCTTCAAGAGGCACGTAAGGCCTGAGGAATAGCCATGGCGTTGCTGATCACCGACGAATGCATCAACTGCGACGTCTGCGAGCCGCAGTGCCCGAACTCGGCCATATACATGGGTGACGAGTTTTACGAGATAAACCCTGACCAGTGCACGGAGTGCATAGGCCACCACGAAGAACCCCAATGCGTGGTGGTCTGCCCGGTAGAGTGCATAGAAAAAGACTCGGCGCACCCAGAAGACCAAGCTCAACTTCACGCCAAGTATTTACGACTGGTGCAAGCCTGAAAGAAAGCACTTGCCCCAAGTGTCCTGCGGCTTTTTAAGGCCGCAGTATGTTCTTCAGGGCGCCGCCCAAGCCACGCAAGGTTTGCTCGGCTTGAGACGGCGTTTCTCCAGACCCGCCTAGCACCTCAGGTATCTGCAAGGCGCCACCTGCGGCGCTGCTGCCCCCCAGCATATCCAGCAGGCCGCGCTTGAGTGCCTGCTCGGCAACTTTGCCGCCCAAACGATCCCATTGCACTTGGTAGGCGGGCTGGCCAAGAGGGCCCGTGATCATGACAGGTATGGTCAAACCACGAATATTGATGGTTTTGCCACCATCCGGAGACTTCAAGGTACCCGTCACGCGCACATCCAAACGCATATCGATGCGCGAGTTCACGAGATCCACCGTCGCCGGCTTGCCCTGGGCTACTTGAAAGAGCGAGGACTGCACAGCCAACTGCTTCACGTCAGCCACACCTTGCTTGATGACGGTATCCAGCGTCAACGACGAGAAAGCGGTTCGGGCATCGGCGCTAGCCTGCATACTGACATCCACACGGCGTCCCGCCAGAGCGGCCTGCACCGCCTGGCCCAAGCTGCTCAGGGTTCCCTCGACATCGACGCCTCGAATGGAACCAGACTGAATGCGCAGCTTGGTAGTACCCGCCAGTTGCAGAAGGCGCTCTTCCTGGGTGCCACCCTGAGTCCGCAGATCAACATCCAAATTGGTTTTACCAGTAATCGGGTGACTAAGCCCCACCAAGCGCGAGAAAGGCTCGGCCTGAACCCCTTTAAGCGAAGCGCGAGCAGTCATGGCCGATTTCGCATCTACGCTTAAACGACCGGTAAACGTGCCATCATAAAGCTGGGCTGACAGGCCATCAACAAGCAGAACCCCGTCTTTGGCAAGCACCTTGGCCTTGACTTGTTGAGCCTCGAGACCGCGCCCCTTGAGGGAACCAATATCCACCTTGCCGGTGAGATCCAGATCTTGCAGCCATCTGAAACCAGACGCTTGTGCGACAGCAGTAGCGGGCTGCTCATCGGACGCAGGCGCGGGCTTCGTCTCTGCTTGAGCGACCGCTGGCGCGGCGGTCTCGGCATCGGCTTCTGGAGCCGGGGCTGTTTTTTCATCGGTGCTGGCAGGCGTTTCGGCCGGGGTGGCCGCTTCAGGTTCGGGTTCCTGAGGCGCAGGCACGGGCGGAAAGAGCTTGTCTATATCGACCGCATCTGCCTGCAAGGCAAACTGCCAACTGGGATCTTGCCATTGACGCACGCCCAGGGAGAAATTCAAGGGTGTGCCGCTTAGCACCGCATTCAGGTCACTATCCAGCCCCTCGGCCCCGACATGCAAGCTGCCAATAAAGGGAAACTCATAGCTGCCTGAAGGAAGGTAGGCATCATTGATGCGCACGTCTCCTTTGATGGCAGACAACACCGCTTTATCGTTAGAGACATCCCACTCGACAGGGGAAGCCAGCACAATTTGGGTGAGTTGCTCGCCCTTCTTGATCTGGGCATCAAACTGGGCGGCTTTAAGCGTCAACTGCCGCGCGTGGCCGCCCAAGCCTTCAAGACGCATGGAAACACCCAAGGTGCGCTGGCCCGTCTGCTTGAATGAGGCCTGCACCGGCTGACCGCTTGCCTGCTCAGGCGAGATGGACAACTGAGGCGCATCAACAGCCAGCTCGAACTCTTCCGCGCTTTCGCCCGCAGGCACTTGGGCCTTGGCACGCAACGCCAGCTTTTCGGTGACAAATTCGAGGCGGCTGGGATCCATCTTGAACTTGGGAACAGCAAGGCTGGCCTCTATGCCTTGGACAGGTCGGTCACCCTCGACCTGACCTTCGAAGCGCCACTCGATCTGGCTGGCGTCAACCATATGCGACGCGCCGTCGTAAGCCACATTCCCCCTTACCGACAAGACCTGCGCCTGAAGCTGATCCAGGCGACCCGAAGCTTGCAAACTGAGCTTCTGCGCTGAATAGGAGTCGCGACCAGGGTCGAGCTTGACCAAGGCCTGGCCAGAAATCGAGGCGTCTATATCGGGCGCCTGCCCTTTTAAAACAGCACTCAAAGTGACGTCAAAGGGCTGATCAAACGTCACTCGGCCCGTATTGACCTGCAGTTTGCTTAGCTCTGCGCTTTGACCGGTTTTGCGGTCCAGGTAAAAGATTTCGCCGTCTCTGAGTTCGAGGCCGGCTATATCTACATTCAGGGAGCCCTCTTCTTGTCGTGCGTGAGCACCCTCGCCCTGCGCTTGCGAGGCGGGGGCATCTGCAGTAGAGGCAGGCTCGGCCCCCAATAAATCATCGAAGTTAAAACCGCCTTCTTCGTGGCGCACCAAATTGGCTTTGAAACCACTTACAGAAACATGATCAACCACAAAGCGGTCGAATAGCAGAGGCCAGATGGCGACGGCAAAACGAGCGCTATCCACTGAAATGAAAGGCTCTTTGCTTTCTTTCTCGGTTAACGTGACGTCTCGCCCAGCCAAGGCAATACGCGGAAAAAGCGACAATTGAAGGTCGCCATCTATGCTCAACGTACGCTGGTAATGCTCGTAGACCCAGCTCTGTATCTTGCCCTTGTACGAGTTGGGGTCTAACGTAAGCAGGAAGACCGCGACCCCTGCCAAAGCCAGCACCACCACCGTAAGCAAGCCGATCAGGACGCGCTTGAACCCAACTTTCATCTTTTACCTCGAGCCGACATTCGGCTTCGCATTGCGTGAATATTAGGCTGAATGCTAACCTAACTTGCTTGCCCATTACAGTTGTTGCACGTATGCTGCGTAGCAATTAATACAAAATCGGGCCTTGGCCCCGCGCGCAAGAATAAAAATCACCAAACGCGCCCCTGACAAAAAAATACGTTTTCTTACTACTCCGAGACAAGATATCGCCATGAAACTTGAAACCCTTGCCATTCATGCGGGCTACCGCCCCGACCCCACCACCAAATCGGTGGCGGTTCCCATCTATCAAACGGTTTCCTACGCTTTTGACAATGCCCAGCATGGCGCCGACCTCTTTGACTTGAAAGTCGCCGGCAATATTTACTCCCGCATTATGAACCCCACCAACGCCGTCCTGGAAGAACGCGTCGCGGCGCTGGAAGGGGGCGTGGCAGCGCTGGCCGTGGCTTCAGGCATGGCGGCTGTCGCTTACGCCATCCAGACCATCGCCCAAGCCGGCGACAACATCGTCTCGATCAGCAAATTGTATGGCGGCACCTACAACCTGTTTGCGCATACTTTTCCTCGCCAAGGCTTGACGGTTAAGTTTGCGCCCCACGACGATCTCGCGGCTCTTGAAGCCCTCATCGACGACAAAACGCGTGCGGTGTTCTGCGAAACCATAGGCAACCCTGCCGGTAACATCGCAGATATCCAGGCCCTGGCCGACATCGCCCACAAACATGGCGTGCCGCTCATCGTCGACAACACCGTTGCCTCTCCGGCGCTGTGCAGGCCTTTCGAGCACGGGGCCGACATCGTCGTACATGCGCTCACCAAATACATGGGCGGCCATGGCACAACACTAGGCGGTGCGGTAGTAGATTCCGGTAAATTCCCTTGGGCCGAGCACGCCGACCGCTTCCCGCTGCTTTCCGAGCCCGACCCCTCTTATCACGGCGTCAGCTATACAGAAACATTTGGCGCCGCAGCCTTCATCGCTCGCTGCCGAGTCGTACCGCTGCGCAACACAGGCGCCGCCTTGTCACCTTTCAATGCCTTTCAGATTCTGCAAGGTATCGAAACCCTGCCCTTGCGCATGGAACGCCATACCGAAAACGCGCTGAAAGTAGCCGAATTTCTCGACAAGCATCCACAAGTAGAGTGGATCAACTACGCGGGTTTGCCCAGCCACCCCGAACACGCATTAGCGCAACGCTACCTCGACGGCAAACCAGCTTCCATTTTGTCGTTTGGGGTCAAGGGCGGATTTGATGCGGGTGTGCGTTTCCTCGATGCCCTGCAACTCATTCTGCGCTTGGTCAATATCGGGGATGCCAAATCTTTGGCTACGCACCCAGCCTCAACCACGCATCGTCAGTTGGATGACGCCGAACTGGCTGCCGCAGGCGTTTCCAAAGACCTGGTACGTCTTTCCATTGGGCTGGAACACATCGACGACTTGCTCGCCGATATCTCGCAGGCCTTGGAAGCCAGTAAGGCCTAAATGCCATCTTATGCGCTCCGGTGCATTGCCGCCCACGCTAGCGGGTGGTCAATGCGCCGAGCCGACTGGCCGGCTAGCTCAGTTTGGAGCGTGGTGTTATTTCTTGCCCGTCAGGCTGGCCAGCACACCCATCAGCGTCATCGCATCAGGGCTTTTGTCTGGCACCGCCCCGTCAGGCGTAAGATGATCTATTACCTGCGGCAGAATCGCAGCCAAATTACCCAGCACCGAGTCGGCATCTTGGCCAACTTGAGCAGCCAGTTGGCTGACATCTTCCTCACCCAAAGCCGAGCGAAGCTGCGCGCCGGTGACGGGCAGGTTCGCACCCGAACCCAACCACGATGCGACCACCTCATTCAACCCGCCCTGACGCAGCTTTTCCAGCAGACCGGCCAAGCCGCCCGGATAACGCTTGACGAAATCGAGTGCGGCCGGCAGCAACGCCCCCAAACCAGAAGACTGGCCACCTGCCAGCGAAGACACCAAGGAATTGAGCATACTCATTGCGGATTTCTCCATCTAATTAGGCCATACCGCCCCGACGCTTGTCGGAGCCTCTTTTGTCATGAACTATACACGCCAGGCTGGGCCGGATGTGAGCATTTGTCATTTCCCGAGATTTTCATCTAATGACGGTGCATACCGCATTATGAAAAACAATGCGTGGAACCTTTGCAGCGCTTTAATCTGAGCGCTTGGCCCAAGCCATTCCATAGTGTGACCGCCCCTTTAAACAGGGGTCGGGAAGACTGAAGAAAACAGCATTTTTCGAATTTTAGGCAGGAATTAGCTTGAAAAAGCGGTAATTTGTTACTGGATAGGTGGTTTTTTGGGCCTTCAGGTATATTAATCACTTCAAAAAAAATGCTGTACTGCAGCAAGGAGGAGCTGATGCAAATAGGTATCCCACGCGAAAGCCTCGTCGGCGAAACGCGTGTCGCGGCGACGCCTGAAACCGTCAAGAAGCTCGTTGCCGGCAAACATGCCGTCATTATCGAGCGTGGCGCCGGTATCACCGCGAATTATCCCGACGAGGCTTATGAAGCCGCAGGCGCCACATTAGTGGACGCCAGCCAGGCATTGGGCGCAGAGCTGGTGCTCAAAGTGCGCTCGCCCTCAGAACAAGAGATAGCGTCGATGCGCAAAGACGCCGTTCTTGTTGGCATGCTAGACCCTTTTAATCACGAAGGGCTGAAACGACTGGCCGAATCAGGGCTGACCGCTTTCTCCCTCGAAGCCGCACCGCGCATCACGCGCGCGCAAAGCCTGGACGTACTTTCTTCCCAAGCCAACCTGGCCGGATACAAAGCTGTCTTATTGGCTGCCCATCATTACGGGCGTCTGATCCCCATGATGATGACGGCTGCCGGCACGCTCAAGGCTGCCCGTGCTGTCATCCTGGGGGCTGGCGTGGCCGGCTTGCAAGCCATTGCTACGGCACGCCGCTTGGGTGCGGTGGTCGAAGCCTCCGATGTGCGCCCCGCCGCCCAAGAGCAAGTGGAATCACTGGGCGCCAAGTTCATCGAGGTTCCCTTCGAAACCGATGAAGAACGCGAGATCGCCCAAGGCGTAGGCGGCTATGCACGCCCCATGCCTGCCGCCTGGATGGCCAGACAAGCCAAACTGGTGGCTGAACGCTGCGCACAAGCCGATATCGTCATTACGACCGCCCTGATTCCAGGTCGCCCCGCTCCCACTCTGGTTTCCGAAGAGACCGTAAAAGCCATGAAGCCGGGCTCAGTCATCGTCGATCTGGCAGTCGAAAGGGGCGGCAACTGTCCGCTCTCGGAACGCGATCAAGTCGTGCAAAAGCATGGCGTCACCCTGGTGGGCTATACCAACTTGCCGGCGCTGGTTCCCACCGACGCCTCGGCCCTGTATGCCCGCAACCTGCTCGACTTCCTCAAGCTTATCGTCGATGGCGAGGGCAAGCTGGCCATCCAGCGCGAGGACGAAATCGTCGCCGCCTGCCTGATGTGCACGCAAGGCAATCTCATTAGGAGCGCGTAATGGAAGCTATCAACCCTACCCTGCTCAATCTCATCATTTTTGTACTGGCCGTTTACGTGGGCTTTCACGTTGTCTGGAACGTTACGCCGGCACTACATACTCCCCTGATGGCCGTCACCAACGCCATTTCCGCCATCGTCATCGTGGGTGCCATGCTGGCCGCCGGCCTGACCGAAGGTAACCTTGCCCGCTTCATGGGCGTGTTCGCTGTGGCGCTGGCTGCCGTCAACGTCTTCGGCGGCTTTCTCGTCACACGGCGCATGCTCGAAATGTTCAAGAAAAAAGAACGTAAAGGCGGAGACAAATCGTGATATCCATCAACCTCGTCACCCTCCTCTATCTCGTTGCCTCAGTCTGCTTCATTCAGGCGCTTAAAGGGCTTTCCCACCCGACCACCTCCCGACGCGGCAATGTGTTCGGCATGGTGGGCATGGCCATTGCCGTACTCACCACAGCTGCCTTGATCGTTAGCTTGGCCAAACCTGGTCAAGCAGGCGTGGGTCTGGGCTGGATACTGCTGGGCCTGGTCATTGGCGGCAGCGTTGGCACCCTTATGGCCAAGCGCGTTGAAATGACCAAAATGCCCGAACTGGTCGCTTTCATGCACAGCATGATTGGTCTGGCAGCCGTTGCCATCGCCGTGGCAATCGTGGCCGAACCACAAGCCTTCAACATTGCACCCGAAGGCGGCATGCTGCCGGTAGGCAACCGGCTTGAGCTGTTCATCGGCACATTCGTGGGCGCCATCACGTTCTCGGGTTCCGTCATCGCTTTTGGCAAGCTCTCGGGCAAATACAAGTTCCGGCTCTTCCAAGGCGCACCAGTTGTGTTCAAGGGCCAGCACATGCTGAACCTGCTGTTGGCCGTTGTCATGATAGTCTGCGGCCTGTGGTTCATGGCCACGCAAGAATGGCTGCCATTTATTATCATGACCGCGCTGGCCTTCGTGTTGGGTGTGCTTATCATCATCCCCATTGGCGGTGCTGATATGCCGGTCGTCGTTTCCATGCTGAACAGCTATTCAGGGTGGGCAGCAGCAGGCATAGGCTTTTCGCTCAACAACTCCATGCTCATCATTGCGGGCTCGCTGGTGGGTTCGTCGGGTGCGATTCTGTCCTACATCATGTGCAAGGCCATGAACCGCTCCTTCTTCAACGTCATTCTGGGTGGTTTTGGCGGAGACGCCACTGCCGCACAAGGCGGCGAGCAAGTACAGCGCAACGTCAAATCGGGTAGCCCCGACGACGCTTCTTTCCTGCTCAGCAATGCCGAGACTGTCACCATCGTGCCCGGCTATGGTCTGGCTGTCGCTCGCGCACAGCATGCCCTGAAAGAGCTGGCCGAGAAGTTGACGGAGAAAGGCGTGACGGTGAAGTACGCTATTCACCCTGTCGCCGGACGCATGCCTGGTCACATGAACGTGCTGTTGGCGGAAGCCGAGGTGCCTTACGACCAGGTCTTCGAAATGGAAGACATCAACAGCGAGTTCTCGCAAACTGATGTCGTACTGGTGCTGGGCGCCAACGACGTGGTCAACCCAGCTGCCAAGAACGACCCGCAATCACCCATAGCCGGCATGCCCATTCTGGAAGCCTACAAAGCACGCACCATCATTGTGAACAAGCGCTCCATGGCGGCAGGCTATGCCGGTCTGGACAACGAACTGTTCTACATGGACAAGACCATGATGGTCTTCGGTGACGCCAAGAAGGTCATCGAAGACATGGTCAAAGCTGTGGAGTAAAACAGGCCCCGCCTTGCAAAAGGCGGGCCAAAAACAGAACCCCCTAAGCGCAGCGCGCCCCAGGGGGTTCTAAAAGTAGTGCAATGCCTCCTTCGGGAGGCATTTTTATGGGCTCAAGCCCGTCGCAGGCCAAACCTGCCGCAGTTGAGAATCAAGCCGGCAAAACCGCCACGGCTTCGATCTCGAACAGCATGCTGTCCAGGGCCAACCTGGGTACAGGAATCAGCGTGCAAGCGGGCTTGGGTACATCGCCCCAGGCCGCCATCAGCTCGGCGCCATACTGCGCCAGCTTGGACTCGGCATGATCCACAATCAAGATCGTCATCTTGGCCACATCTTTAGGTTCGGCCCCGACAGAACGCAAGGCGGTCAGCAGATTATGGAAAGCCTGCTTGACCTGAGCTTGAAAGCCTTCAGGGTAGCTGCCGTCTTCACGCTCTCCGCCTTGCCCGGCAATGAACACCATGCGCGATCCAGGCGCTACATCCGCCACATGAGAAAAACCATAGTTGCTGGGGTCGTACAGACCAGCGGGGTTGGATATCGTCAGTTGGCTGGATTGCTTGAAAGTCGCCATGAATGTCTCCGTAGCAATGGATGGGAAAGCCATAGCTTATCCCAGCCCCACATCTTTGCAAGAGCAAGTCTTTTCCAACATGACATGAGTCTGAACGTGGTCTTGCGTTTCCAGCATGAAACGAGTCTGAAGCAAGCCTGCTTGAAGTCGTCGATCATGAGGCATGGTGATCGATATGCAGGAAGAACAGCTCGACAGCCTATCTGGGAGGGGCATAAACCTCCGCCCCTCCGATCTAAGCCCGCGCAGCTCACGGCATCAACGTGTAAGCATTACTCCTCCCGCTCCCACACAGGGCAAGTAGTCATATAAGGAACCTTACGAAAGATGCCATGGCGCTGCTGCGTGTCACTATCTTGAGGCAGCCGCGCTGGGATACCAAGCCCCACCTATAATGGGTTCGGTTCATTCCCTCATCCACTGCGCCTATGTCCATGCCTGCCCCCACCTCATCCGGCTCTATGCGTGATCGCCTGCTTTCCTATTGGGAGCGCTATGGCGTGTTCTGGCTAGGTGCCTTGCTGGTAGGCTTGGTCTCTGTTGGCTATGCCTCGTTGATGGATTCCGCCTTTGCCCTGTTCAGGCGTATCGAGGCCTATGCCTGGTGGTTGCCTTTAGTGCTGACACCCGCTGGCGCCGCCCTGGCGGTTTGGCTGACACGTAAATATTTTCAGGGAGCCGAGGGCAGTGGCATTCCACAGGTGATTGCCACGCTGGAAGACCACTCCCTGGCTCGCTCCCTGTTGTCGTTCCGTATCATGATAGGCAAGATCATTGCCTCGTTCATCGGCATGTTATGCGGTTTTACGATTGGTCGTGAAGGGCCCACGGTACAAATTGGCGCCTCGCTAATGTACGCCATGAGACGTGGTTACCGGCATAGCAGCGAGTTCATGGAGAACCAGCTTGCCACAGCCGGCGCCGCAGCCGGGCTGGCTGCTGCCTTCAATACTCCGCTGGCAGGCATCGTATTCGCCATCGAAGAACTCAACCGTAACTTTGCCTCGCGCACCAGCGGCATACTCATCGCCGCGATGCTTTTCTCGGGCGTGGTTACCATCAGCCTACAAGGCAATTATCTTTACTTCGGCCAAATCAAAGCGACTATCCCGTGGCTGTGGTCAGCAGTACCGATTCTGTTGGCAGCCGGCATCATCACCGGGCTGTTCGGCGGCCTGTTTTGTTGGCTGCTGCTTAACACCTTGCGCTGGTTGCCCTCGCCTTTGGCTCTGATCAAACGCCTGCACCCTGTTTGGTTTGCTGCAATCTGCGGTTTGGTATTGGCCATTGTGGGCGTTGTTTCTGGCGGCGCCACCTTCGGTAGCGGCTATGCCGAAGCCCGCTCTTTGCTCGAAACACAAGAGCCCATGTCGCCCTTTTATGCGCCGCTTAAATTTATCGCCCTGACGGTTTCATATATGTCAGGTATTCCCGGCGGCATCTTTGCCCCTGGCCTGGCCATAGGCGCAGGGATAGGCAATCTACTGTCTATGGTGGTCACCACGTTGCCACTGCAGGCACTGGCAGCCTTGTGCATGGTGGGCTTTCTGTCAGCCATCACGCAATCGCCCCTGACCGCCTTTGTGATCATGGTAGAAATGACAGACGGCAATGACATGATGATGCCTTTGATGGCGGTGTCCTTGCTTGCGACTCAAGTGTCCAAATGCTTCTGGCGCCTGCCCTTCTATCATGCGCTGGCCTTGAACTACTTGCCTAATGCTGGGCAGGCTAAAGCCGCCCAGCAAACACAAGTCACGTAACCGCGCTAGACCCCAAGAAAAGCACGTTGCACCGCTTCGTCGCCCTTGAGTTGTTCTGCGCTGCCTTCGCCCACGATGCGCCCCGCTTCCATCAGGTAGCCACGGTCGGCGATAGAGAGCGAGATGGAAACGTTCTGTTCAACCACCAGCATGCCCACGCCTGTTTCTTTTACGCGGCGCAAGGCGCCAAATAACTCTTTCACGACAATTGGGGCCAGACCCAGGCTGGGTTCGTCCAGCAGCAAGAAGCGCGGATTGCTCATCAGCGCACGACCTATGGCTACCATTTGCTGCTCGCCACCCGACATCGTCCGTACCATCTGACGTTTACGTTCGGACAACCGGGGGAAAAGCTCGTACACCAAGGCATGACGATTGGCTTCGGTAGCACGAGCCCGCTTGGGGTTGGCGCCCAGCAACAGGTTTTCTTCGACCGTCAGATCACCGAATACACCCCGCCCTTCAGGAACCAGCGCAACACCCATTTCGGGTATGCGGTGAGCCGCTACCCCTATCAAAGGCTGGCCGTCCAGCGTCACGCTGCTGCCGGCCTCGGCCGGCACCAAACCGCCTATGGCTTTCAGCAAAGACGACTTGCCTGCGCCATTGGCACCCAGAATGACCACGGTTTCGCCCTCGGAGGCCTGGACCGAAACCTCGTTTAAGGCCAGATGCCGTCCGTAACGTAAGGAAAGCTGGCTGACTTCAAGCATCTTCGTCTCCGAGGTAGGCTGCCACAACGGCCGGGTCGGCCAAGACTTGTGCCGTCGGACCATCGGCGATCTTGGTGCCCGCATTCATGACAACGGCCCGACTACACAAGGCCCGTACGGCCTCCATGATGTGTTCGACCAGCAGAATGGTCATGCCGCGCTCTCGCAGAGACATGATCAAGTCTATGCCTACGCGCAGTTCTGTGGGGTTAAGGCCGGAAAGCCATTCATCTAGCAACAGCAGACGTGGGTCAGCGGCCAGCGCACGTGCAAGCTCCATGCGCTTTTGGTCTATATAGGTAAGGTCAGCCGCGTGCTCGGGCCCACGGCCCTCCAGCCCTACCTGTTGAAGCAGCTCTTCGGCGCGGCTGCGCGCCTGGGCTCCCCACAGCGGTTTGCCGCGGAATGCCAGCGCGGTAATCACGTTTTCGAGGACGGTGAGTGAGGGTAAAGCACGCACCAGCTGAAACGTGCGGGCTACGCCCTTATGCGCAATTTTGTGTGGCGGCAAACCAGACAACACCACACCGCCCAAACGTATGGAGCCAGACGTGGGAGGCAAGGCACCGGAAATCATATTGATGACCGTGGTCTTGCCTGATCCGTTGGGGCCCAACAAGGCAACGATCTCGCCTTCTGCCACCGTAAAGCTGACGTCGTTGACAGCTTTAAGGCCGCCAAACTGTTTGCAAAGATTCTGGATTTCCAACAGGGTGCTCATGACGCGCCTCCGGTACGTGCGCCCGTGCGCAAGCGTTTCCAGCCACCCTCGAAGCGCGAGAGTATCCCATCAGGAACAAGAAAGACGATAGCGATAAACAACACCCCAAGAATGATGGAATAGTGCGCGGGGAAGTTGGCGCTTAGCCATTCAAACAATAGGAACAGCGGGACGGCGCCAAGTGTGGGACCCCACAAACGATGCGCGCCGCCCAGGAAGGCCATGATGACGGTAAGGAAGGAGATGGTGGGGTTGAACACGATGGCCGGCTCTATGTATGTCCAGCGTGGTGCCTGAATAGCCCCCACCAAAGTGATCAGCGTGGCGCTAAGGGCAAAAAGGCCCAGCTTGATACCGGCAATCGGTATACCGGTATGTGCCGCTACGACTTCGTCATCACCAATGACCTTGAGCGCCAAGCCTATGCGCGACCGCGAGATCAGCCAACCTATGCCCAGCGTAATGGCTGCCAGCGCCAGCAGTTGCCAGTAGATTTGCTCGGCAGTGATAGACAGAAAAATATAACGCCCCAAGGTAGCAGTGACGTTGACTTCGTACCATGACACCAATTGGCGCACGAGTTCGGCCAAACCAAAGGTGAAGATGACAAAGTAGATGCCCGCCAGCCTTAAGGTAGCCAAGCCCACAACCAAGGCCACGACAAAACCTATAAGCGCGGCAATGGCCAACACGACGGGGTAAGGCAGATGGTCGCTTAGTACAGCAACGGTGTAGGCACCGATACCAAAAAAGGCTACCGTTGCCAGAGAGATATAGCGGGTGGGGCCCGAGAACAAGGCCCAGGCACTGGCCAATGTAACGTAGCCCGCCATGCCCAGCATCAGGCCCACGCCATATTCTCCACCCAGCTTGCTGGGCAGCAGTGCCAAGCACGCCAATGCTACGGCGGCAACCACAATGAACAATAGCGCGCGCATCATCGGCTTGCCCCTTTGCCGAACAAACCAGAGGGCCGCCAGAGCAGCACACCCAGGAATACAAGATAGGTAGTCGCCAGCGTGAGGCCAGGATCTACATAAGTAGCCACCAGGGTTTCAGCCACCCCCAGCAGCAAGCCCGCCACCAAAGCGCCCATGAGGTTGCCTAAGCCCCCCATGATGACGATAACCAGCGCTTTCATGGTGAAGACCACGCCCATTGCCGCCGTGAAGGTTTGGTACATGGAGATCATGACGCCGCCAGCCGCAGCCAGGGAAGTGCCCAAGGCAAACGCAAAGCGTGCCGTGCGGTTGAGGTCGATGCCGACCAAGGGTGCGGAACCCGGGGCCACGGCGATGGCGCGAACGGTGGTACCCCAGCGCGTACGCGTGAGCACCCAGAACAGCACGCCCCCGATGACCACTGCCAAG
Organism: Mesopusillimonas faecipullorum; assembly: GCF_020539505.1. GTDB lineage: Bacteria > Pseudomonadota > Gammaproteobacteria > Burkholderiales > Burkholderiaceae_B > Mesopusillimonas > Mesopusillimonas faecipullorum. The sequence continues at coordinate 71,946 of NZ_JACDXW010000003.1, forward strand.
CCGAAGGCGAGCAAGCGATTGGCAGCCAGCGTAGTGCCAAAAACTTCTACGCCGAAGTTCAAATAGTTATAGCTGGTGTAATTGGAACCGAAGAACGCCATCATCACGCCCTGCAGTACGAACATCAACCCAAAAGTGGCCAAAATGGAATCTACCTCTAGCGTGCCCCGCTTGGCCGAACGAGTGACCAAGGGCTGCATCATGAGGCCGTAAACCACATAGCCGAATACAAATGCCAGCGGCAATACGACTGCCATCCCCAACACGGGGTTGATGTTCATGGTGGCAAACAGAACGAAGGCACCAAACGCGGCAAAAATGACGATCTCGCCATAGGCAAGGTTCAAAATGCGCGAAATACCGTACTGCAATGACAGGCCCATGGCGACTAAAGCGTATGTTCCGCCTAGCACCAGGCCCGAGATCAGCGCCGTGGTCAGCATGAGCCGGCCTCTTCTCTAGGATTGAATGAGCGCCCCGCAAGGGGGCGCTGGTTAAGGGTTACTTCTCGCCCCAAGGCTGCTTGGGCAGACGCGGCTTGCCCGCACCAGGCTGGTCAGCCGGCTCGAGTCCGACGAAAACGCCGTCTTGCCACTGCCCCGTCCACCAGATGTCGCGCAACTGGTTGTTTTCGAGCTTGGTTTCGCCCAATACGGTCTGGAAGGTGCCGTTGGCGAGCTCTTTGGCGACAGCGTCGCGGTCAAGGCCAACCCGCTTGATGGCTTCAGCCAACATCTGCAGACCAACGTAAGTCATGGTGCTGGCCCAGGAGTCAGGCACTTGACCGGTGACTTCTTGGTGACGCTTGCGGTAATCCATAAGCGCTTTGTTGTTGGGGTCTATGCCACCCAGGCTCATGACACCCTCGGCATTTTTGCCGTTAGCAGCGAGGTAGTTGGGGAATGCCGTACCCACGCCCAGGGCGAATGCCTTGGGGTTGAACTTGGCTACCTGCGACTGTTGTGTAAGGGCAAAAGTTTCAGGTGGGTAAGAGAACGCCACGAAGCTGTCGGCGCCTGAACTTTTGGCCTCGTTCAGCATGGGGGTGAAGTCTGTTGTGCCCACAGGATAGGTGCGGTCCATGACGATCTTAAGCCCTTGCTTGGCGAATGCCTCGCGCGCGGCTTTGATGAGATCGATACCGAAACCTTCGGCCACGGAAATTACCGCCACTTTGTCGTTGATTTCGCCGCGCTTGTAGGCTTGGCCCAGCACGTCGGCCATGGCGCCCGCGTAATCGGCACCCCCACCCAGCAGCCAGAAACTGCGTGGCCAGCGCTTGGCAAAATCAGAGGCGCGATCCGTGACTGAGGCGGAAGCAAACTGCGGATAGCCGTGGCGGTCGAGCAAAGGCGCGACCGCCAGGTTAAACCCGGTGCTCCAGGGAGAAAGAACGAAATCCACCTTGTCTTGAGTAATCAGGCGCTCGGTGGCGCGTACGACTTCTTCGGCGGAAGAACGGTCATCGTATTCGACGACTTCGATGGGCAAGCGCTTGCCGTCGGGGAGTTCGAGACCACCCGCTGCGTTGATTTCCTCTACCCACAGCTTGTAGTTGGGAATGGTAGTAATGCCGGCGCCGCCCGCATTCACACCCGTTTTGGAGACGGCATAGCCGATCTTTACCGCTTTGCGCTCTTGTGCACTAGCCGGAGCCATGACGGCGATTCCCATCGCCAGGGCTGCCGCGCACGTAAGGGTGCGCATGGCGAATCTGCGTGACATAGAAACCATGATTTGAATCTCCTTGGGGTACTACTTGTTATGGAGCATGCCGCACAATCGGCCTGCTTTTTTTCAAAACAGGGGGCACCATTTTTATACGCGACTACCTTCTGGCGTCGAGCATATCACGCTGCCCTCCTCCTGTAGGCTAGTAAAAACCTTAGCGTTCAGGAACCGTAAACGGCCCTGTTGGCGTGTCTTTACCCACCGCTTACCGTCCCCTCGCCGTCTGGCGATTCTTCGCGCTGAGGCTTGGCGGATTTGAAGTCGGCAGGCAAGCCAGAGCTGGGCTCACCCACTTGTTCGGCAACCGGCTGCGCATCAAAATTGGTCAGTAAACGAAGGACGTCAGGACGCGCGTAATGGCCGGCCGAGTCGCAGATGTACTTAATGTAAACGATCTGCTGCATGTCGAGGTCGCCATACAGTATCGTTTCGGTTTCAGTATGCGGCCCGGCCACGAACAAACCGTTAGGCCCAATGATGGCGCTCCACCCGCCCCCTACGCGAATCATGTCCTCTTGCCCTTGCAAGCCTAACTTTTCGATAACTTGCTCGTTGACGCAAGACTGCACGTTCAGCACAAAGGTTTGCCCCGCCAAAGCATGATGACGTGCAGCGGAGGCGGTGACATCGTTGAAGAAGCCGGAGTTCGGGTCGTGGGTGAGCGCAGAAATGCCGGGCCAGGCTGCAATATGAATTTGCTCCCCCATGGACGTCAGGGCATAACGTGCAAGATCCATGGTGTGTTCCCAGCAGATCAAGCCGCCCAGCTTGCCGATGGCGGTATCCAGCACAACGACGTCTTTGCCGTCACCCCTACCCCAGACCGTGCGCTCGACATGGGTAGGCTGCAGCTTGCGGTGGCGACCGATAAGCTCGCCCGTATCGCTAAAGTACAACTGCGAGTTGTACAGTGTTCCGCCGTCGCGCTCGGTGACTCCCATCACCACATAGGCCCCAGCTTTGCGGGCTGCAGCGCCGATTCGGCGCACACAATCTGAGTCTAGCTCTACGCTATTGGCAAAGAACTCGGCAAACAGCGGCGCACCGCGAGTAGGGGTGTGCGTCCAGATCCAGAACGGATAGCCTGGAATGAATGACTCGGGAAAAGCAATCAGCTGCGCCCCTTGGGCGCCCGCTTCTTCGATCAGGCGACATGCCTTGTCAGTAGACTTTTCGCGATCCAGAAATTCGGAAGCGGCATGCACAACAGCCGCCTTAATGACGGGGTAGGAATCTCCCATAGTCTCCTCTTCTCTTGTAGTGGAGCCGGACCGCAAGAAGGCTTGCCGGCATTCTCGAAAATTATTGTCCACCCCGCTTATCGTGGCTTCCCGAATGTTGCCCAGCTTTTGCAGAATCCTGCTTTTTCAGCGCAGCACGGGCCGGAGATTTGTTTGCCTGAGGCGATGCAGTAGAATGCATTAGTAAGAAAATACTACTTGCCCTTGATTCGTTTTATCCGCCTCAATCGGTGCGTATTTTGGCACCACATCGATACGGAGCCCACTAAGTGGACATGGTAGAAATCCGCGAACGTGACACCCATCTGGTCGCCTACCGCGAACGCAATGTTCTGCTTACCGACAGTACGCCCTTTAACTGGGGTTTTGCTCACGCCTCGCTAGTGCGTGAGGCGCCTTGGAATGCACGGCTGCCGGCTATCCCGCATATAGGCATCGCCTTTAACTTGCGTAGCCCCACGCTGGTTACCCGTATGATGGGCGACCACGACGACACTGACGCCGCCTGGCTACACCCTCACCAGTTCAGCGTGTTGCCCAGCGATACCGAAGTGCACTGGCACATAGATGGCAAACCCGACACGCTCTTGCTATATGTGCATCGTCAGGTATTTGACGAGGTCTCTGCCACCATCTTTAACACCGACCCCGCAACCATAGATCTATTGCCACGCTTGGCTTACGCAGACCCGCTGCTGGCCAGTTTGTGCCTAGAGTTTGTACAAGCCTTAAACCAACCCTCGCTGGTCTACGACACCAAGTACATGCAGTTGGTCACCACGCAGTTTGCCTCCTGCCTGATAAAAAACCACTCCAATTTAACGCTGCGAGCCTTGTCGTGCGACACTCACCCCTCGGGCGAAAAAGTCGAGCGCGCCAAGGCCTTCATGAAACAGAACCTGGGTCTGAACATCAGTCTGGACGCCATCGCCGATGCCGCCGGCATGTCGACTTTCCACTTCATACGGGAATTCAAATCACTGAACCAGGTAACCCCCTATCAATACCTGCTCAAGATGCGTGTGGACACTGCTCGTCGACTCTTACGACAGCAACGCTATACACTGGCAGAAATTGCATTGGAATGCGGCTTCTCTACTCAAAGCCACTTTACCCATGTATTCAAGAAAATGACCGGCCTCACCCCCAAGGCGTACCGCCTGAGTCACTGAGCCGGCCTCCACACATTATTTACGCGACTGTTTGCCCAGCATGCCCACTACCGACTCCTGCCAATGCCGTGATATTCAACACTTGATGCAAGGCGCCAGCCACTTCAAGCAGCGCTTCTACAGCCAAGACCCCGAACTCATGCGGCAATTGGTAGAACAAGGTCAGTCGCCTGTCACATTGGTGATTTCATGCAGCGACTCTCGAGTCGATCCAGCGCTTTTAACCAACGCCAAGCCGGGTGAGCTTTTCACCGTGCGCAACGTCTCTAATATCGTTCCGCCTTACGGCCCCAGCGCCAACTTTCACGGTACCAGTTCGGCTATAGAGTTCGCGGTGCGCGACTTGCAAGTGCCCAACATCATCGTGTTGGGACATGGCCGCTGCGGGGGTATCCAGGCTTTGCTCTCTACTTTGTCGGGCAACGATATGCAGCGCGATTTCATCGCCGACTGGGTTTCTATCGCCATGGATGCCTGCCGTCAGTTCGTGGGCGACCCCGACAACCCTGGTTCGCAAAAAGAAATCTCGATAGATCTGTTAAGGGAACACCAAGACTTGGTCGAGCGCGCATCGGTACAGGGTTCGTTGCGCAATCTGATGACTTACCCGTGGCTGCGCGCCCGCGTAGATGCGGGCAATCTGCAGCTGCATGGCTGGTGGTTTGACCTTGAAAGCGGCGACCTTTGGACGACCACGCCCGAAAGCCCCACACTGCTCTTGCCCGTGATTTAAACGACCGGGGGTGTAAGGCCCCTTTAGTTTTTCAAGCGGCGGCCAGGGCCTTGGCTTTAGCAAGGCTGTCTACGACCTCAAGGAATTTGAGGAAGCCGCTGACTTCGAAAACCACACGTACCGTAGGCTGCAAACCGCTGAAAACGATCCGACCGCCGTGCTGCTCGGCGTACTTGTAAGCCATGAAAAACACGCGTAGCCCTGCGCTGGCCACGTAGTCGAGCTGCTCACAGTCGAAGACCAAGAAGACATTTTCTTGAGACGCCAATTCGCCAACCAGGGGCTCGAGCTGGGGGCGTGTTGAGGTGTCGAGCCTGCCGTGCAGGCTAAGTCTATGCTGGCTGGGCCCCCAGGATTCATGAACCACACTGAATGACATTACGTTTCCTTTGTTGTCGCCCTACAAAAGACACTGGGAAGCATCCATTCGTAGAGCGAGAAAACGACATAATACATTCAGGCGGAGCGGAGCAACAGCCTTTCTTCTATTGCATCAGCCGCTCGCGCGGCTGACAAATGCAAAGAGCACAGACCCTCGTCTACAGTGGCTGCGGCGAGGTCTACTGATTGATTATTGGCTGGAAAAGACTGCTGCTATGCCGCCTGCCAAGCGGCGGCAATATCGCCGGCTGCACATACCTCGCCGAAAAGAAACTGAATATTGGTGAGACTGGCCTCGTGCAAAACGGGGCTGTGCGAGCCCACCGCATCACGAGCAACCACCGCGGTGTAACCCATGGCGTGCGCCTCGCGCACGGTGGATTCAACACACACCTGAGTTTGCACCCCCGTGAACACCAGGGTGCGCACACCTAAATCTTGAAGAACGCTACCCAAAGCGGTGCCCGTAAAGCCCGCATAGTTGTGCTTGATGACGATGGCCTCGCCCGCTTGCGGCTGAACGCCAAACCATTCGCTACCCCAAGTGCCCGGCTTGCAACATTCGGCAGTAATACCTCGCAGGGCCAATTTGCGGCGCATAGAGGCAGGGATTTTTTCAGTGGAATAGTCAGACCCCACCCACACCACCCGCACGCCGGCTTGACGGGCGCGCTGCACAAGCTCGGCAATGACAGGCACGACTGCCGCCGCACCCGAAACATCTTTGCCCATGACCTGATCTATATAGCCACCGGGCGCGCAGAAATCATTCTGCATGTCGATGACCACCAAGGCGCACTGTGAAGGCGCCAACTCGTTCACCCAAGGCAAATCGCTGTTTGATGCCATATGCGCGCCCTTTTAGCTCAGGTCCCAATACGACCCGCCCATGCCGCAGCGCATGGGCACGGAAGGTACGTAGAACACGCTTTCTGCTTTGGGGCGACCCGCTTCGGCAGCCGCACCCATCGCCACCAGCCAAGCCAGAAGCTCGCCGCCACCACCATCACCACCTTCAAGATATTTTTCAAAGGGAAGCTCGCGCGCTACGGTTTCGGTGTCTCCGGTTTCCAGCAAGCCCATGAACCAGCGGTCAAAATCTTCGTGCACCGTGAAATAGTCGACACCGCCGGGGTCATGCGACAAACCGCCGGTAGCCATGAGCACGACGCGCTCTTGCGAAGGGAACTCGCGCACGATGCGGGCAATTTGCCGCCCCACTTCGAGGCAGCGAGCCGACGAAGGCGTTGGAGGCACGATGGGATTCATGTGAATGGGGACGAACTTGATGTCGTAACGCGGGAACAAAAACTTGAGCGGCACAGACCAGTTATCGTCGAACAACAGTTTTTCTGCGAAGGCATGATTGATGCCCGCCTTGGCCGACTCGCGCACCAGTGCGCGGCCCATCTCGCGATGACCTTGCACTTGGTAGTCGGGCACATTCAACCAATCTTTGAACCAGGGGGCCGGGCCTTCCCATTGATCGCCAATACCGACACAGAAGTCAGGTACGTGACTCATGGGAAAGTTAAGCAAGTGATCGTTGGCCACACCGATCACAACATCTGGTTTGAGTTCGTCCATACGCCGCGTGAACTCAGCGTAACCGGCAAGCACGGCGTCTTGCTCCGATTTCGGGGCGCGATCTATCCAACCCGTCACGCCGGGTGCGTGGGCAATGCCCAGAGTAGCGACAAGCTGCGCCATCTTTTAACTCTCCTTTTGGCTGATACCCATTTTCTCGGCATAGAGGCGGGCGGCATCGCTATCGTTGTGGTTATAGCCGCCGCCCTTGAACAAACGGCTGATCTGCGGCAAGAAGTAGGGATGCACGCCTAATTCAGCCAGACGAGAGATATCCATACCGCGCCACGCCATACGCTCTTCCTGCGTGAGGCCGTAATCCTGCATGACGCGTTCGATGTCTTGTTGAAATAAGTGGTATTTATCAGCATCGCGACGCAGATCGAAAACCATCTGATTAGACGGCAATGTCTTATCGACATTTTGTATGCCCATCGATTTTTCTCCAATTCACGATTATTTATAAATAATCGATTTACTGTAGGGTCGTTTATAATGGGTGTCAAGCCAAGTACAAAAATCCTAGGGTTTTCCATGTCCACTTCGACTCGACTCGAAGCCTCCCTGACGCTCTCCGAAACCATTGCCGAAAGGCTGCGCGCCAATATCGCCAGCGGTCGCCTGATGCCAGGAACGCGCCTGCATCTGGATGATCTGCGCGCCGACTTCGGCGTCAGCCTCAGCCCACTGCGCGAGGCGCTGTCGCGTTTGAGTGCCGAAGGCTATGTGATGACCGAGGGTCGGCGCGGCTACACCGTAGCGCCGGTATCCCCAGACAATCTGCGCGAAGTCACACGCCTGCGTTGCGAGTTCGAAAGTTTTGCCCTGCGCGAATCCATACGTTTGGGCGACGATCAATGGGAAGGCGAGATCATTGCGGCTTTGTACCGACTGAACAAGCTTGAACGGGTCAATATCGAAGGGGAACAACTGGCCCTATGGGAATCCGCTCACGCGCATTTTCACCGCCAACTCATTTGTGCCTGCGATTTGCCTTTGTTGCTGCAATTTTGCGCCACGCTGCACGACCTTAACGACCGTTATCGCCGCATTTTCTTGCGCGATGTGCCCATAGACCGCGACGTACGACAAGAGCACGAGGCGCTCTGCGACGCCACCGTCAGTAAACGCGCTGATGATGCTTGCGACCTGCTGCGCCGGCATATCGAACGCAGCGCCGAATACGCTTTGCGTGCCTTGATGGCGCAGCAGACAGTCACTCAGTAGGCCGTCTTCACGGCCCCTGAAAGCGATGCGGGTGCTGCCGGCAAGCCCGGCACGGCCAGATGCTTAGCCTAGGTAAGCCACGCAGTCTATTTCGACCAGAACACCGGCGCGATGCGGCGTACCACCTATACAAGTGCGCGTGACTTTCTCGCCCTGCATGAATTCGCGAAAGGCCTCGTTGAAGGCCGCAAAATCAGTGGTGTTACGCAAGCAAACACGCATATTGACTACCTGCGCCATGCTCGCGCCACCGGCTTCTAGCACCGAGCGCAGATTGCTGAGCGTCTGACGCGTTTGCACCTGAATATCGTCAGAGACGACCTCGCGAGTTTTAGGGTCTAGCGGCCCTTGACCCGACAAGTAAAGAAAATCACCCGCACGAATGGCCTGCGCCAAGGGCGATGGCGTGCCTTGATTGGTAAAACCAGTGGTGGGCGCCGCGTCGGAATGAACAAGAATTTTGGGCATCTGGGTTCTCCGTAAGGGCTCAAGCCGCCTGACTGGCAGCTTCGCGCTTGGCAATGTTGGCCAGCTGCTCGGCACCGCGATTGGCAGCCGATAGGCCGCGAAACAGGAAACACAGGTTGACCACTGCCTGCATTTCTTCCCAAGTAGCGCCAGCACGACGTGCAGCAATACCATGCAATACCGATGCGTCGCTACCATCCATCAGCAACATGCCAAACAGCATTAACTGCGAGGTTTTGACGTCAAAACACTTGGGATACATGCCATGTTCACGCATGCGCTCTTGGATAGCCAACATTTCGGGGTCAAGCGCACCCGTGACATGCATGCGAGCTTCAATGCGGGGTGGGACGAAACCGAGCAAGTCTTCGTAGATGGCGCTGCGCGATTCCGCCGTCGTGGCGGGATCGGCGTAATCGCCCATGGCTTGGCGAACAACTTCCTTATCTATTCTGGGTGGCAGCATGCAAGTATCCTCTACGATAAATCGATTTATATTAAATAATCGATTTATCGTACTAGAAAAGTCACAGGCTGTCAGCTTCCGTCGCGGCCTGGCGCCACGGTGCCACACTTCTTGCAAGTGCGAAACTCGAGAGAATTGAAGAAATTATCGTAAGCGCGACTGACCGGGTCTTTGCGGTAGTCGTCGACGAAAAAGGTTTCTTCGTGCAACAGATGATCACACTGCGGACAGAACCAGTGAAATTTGTCGATTTCGCCAGGCTTGCGCACGCGTTCAATAATGAATTGAAAAGCATCGGGGGCAAAACGGGGGGAATGCGGCACGAAGGGCGGTTGATAAAGCACCGAGCCCTCTGGCACGTGGGCTACCTTCACCTCGCCCTCGGGGGTGCGATACATCAGATCTTGAAAGCCCTTAAGCGAATACTGGATTTCGTAGCTGGGGTTGATGTGAAACTCGCTGCGATATTCGCGCCCGCGCGCCACGAAAGCCAGTGTTTCGTCATCCAACCACAATTGATGGGTACGCTTACCGGTGTCCTTCAGATGCTGCATGACGGCATCCAGATCGACATTGGGCATTTTGAAGTTTTCAAGAATGATCATGCTGTCTCCTGCTCGACTTAGGGGTGGACTGCTAAGGCGCGTCATTCTGACACAATAACCGATAAATTACCAAAAAATCGATTTTATTGCGGGTGGCCGATAGCCGTGTGGTGACCTACCGCCCTTATCAGAAATATCCTGGCGTCAAGCCGTCTCGCGCTCTAGCCAGCTTAACCATTGCAAGGCCTGCTCGCGCGTATGGCCACACATGTCGGGGCTGGGCTGCAAAGACGCACAGACCTTAGGGCGCCCGGGGTGGCCGAAAATGCGACACCGCTCGTGTTCATCCAACTGCGCACAGCGCACCCCAGCGGGCTTGCCAAGCGGCATACCGGGAATCGGGCTGGAAATGGAAGGGGCAGTGCAACAGGCACCGCATTGGTCGCGGCAATTCATCGTCATCAGGCTCATTAGCCTGCCATGATAACGCGGCTGCCGCCCCCGTTTTCAGGTGAGCCGCGTAAAACCAGGTACCTGGCGCAGCACCCAGACCGTCGCCATCGACAAGCCAAAAACGATCAGGGCGGTTAGCGGTACCTGCCATACCGTGCTGGCCTGCGGCGCGTACCAGCCGGTTTGCTTGCCTATGTCCAGAAACACGGGGTGCACGAGGTAAATGCCGAAGGTCAGGGGAATCACAGCGGGTAAACGCGGCAGGCGACGTGCATTCAAGATCAGCTGAAACACGGCCAGAGACATCCACGGCACTGTCAGACTGAAAGCATCGTAAAAGTAAACGTTAAGAGACTCGGAAGTGGTCAGGGCACTGGCCCCCGCAGCTGTGAGCGCTGCCGCAAGCACAAACACCAGCCCCGGTAGTGGCAAGCGCAACTGGCCCTCGAACATCATGCGCCCCGCCATGAAATAGCCGATGTAAGGCAGGAACCACACCAGAAAAAAACCATAACCCGAGCCACTGATTTCACGGTGCAGCCCCTGCAAAGTCGCCAAAGCAAACACCACCAAAATCATGAACAAACGCTGCCGCACAGAACTCCCGCTATATAGCAACCTTAGGCATGGGGTAAAGAGGTACAAGCCCACCAGCATGTAGAGATACCACAAGTGGTAGTAAGGCTCGCCGCTCAGGGCCAAGCGCAGCCAATCTAGAGCATCGACGGACGCATCCTCAAGCCTATAGATATAGGCGCGCCACAACAGAAAAAGGGCAGACCAGAAAACAATGGCAGGCAGTATGCGTATCGCACGACGCTGATAAAAACGCCGAAAGCCTTCGCGCTTGGAAGGGTCGAGCAGCAAAGCGCCACTAATCATGACGAATACAGGCACACACCAGCGTGTGGCGGCATCGTACACATTAGCCCATTGCCACGCAGTAGAGCCGTAGTCGGTAGTGGAGGTTAAAGGAAAGGCGGCGCAATGCAGCAGCACCACTGCCAGCGCAGCCATCCAGCGGGCAGCATCAAGCCTGCCGTAATCAGTTTGCGTAACGCTCACTCGGGCTTGACGAATTTCAAAGTCATGCGGTCGCTCTCGCCTATGGCCTGGTACTTGGCCTTATCCGCCTCACCATTACGGTACGAGGGGGGCAAGGCCCACACGCCACCGGGGTGATCAGCGCTGTCTTTAGCGTTGGCGTTGATCTCGGAGCGGCCCACCAGCTTGAAACCTGCCCTCTGTACCAGGTCGATCACGTAGTCTTCATGCACGTAACCCGAGCTGGCTTTGGCATCTTGGGTACGCTGTGCAGGCAGGCGATGCTCTACCACGCCAAGATAGCCGCCTGGCTTCAGACTGCTATAGATACTGCGCAGCATGCCAAGCGCTGTGTCTTCGCTGTAATCCAGCCAATTGTGAACATTGCGGAAGGTGAGCACGCGGTCGACGGTGCCTGGCTCGGCCAGGGCCAGAGCATTAGGGGGTTCAAAAAAATTAACCTGAACTTTGTCGAACACCTCGGGCTTGGACGCGAGCTTTTCTTCGAACATCTTGGCATAGCGCTGATAGCGCTCTAGCTGAGAACGGCCATCATAGACCGCCGCAATATAACGCCCCTGCTCTCGAAGGTAAGGCGCCAGAATTTCGGTATACCAACCACCACCGGGGGAAATCTCCAGCACGGTCATGTTGGGCTTAATTTCGAAAAAGCTGAGGGTTTCGTAAGGGTGCCTGGCCTCGTCGCGCGCCACGAAAACCGGGGTGCGCACACTGCTATCAACAGCCGCTCGCAGCGGGTCGACAACTGGGGAAGTACTCTGCGCCCAAACGTTACCTACCAAGCCCAAAGTCAAGGACAGCAACAAGGCGCGTATCGGGAGTTTCATGTTTGTCCGCTTCCACGTGGTTTTTATGAAAACCATTTTATACACGTAGGCGGATCGGCGCTCTCAAGAAAAGTTCAGTATTGTGACTGAGCTTAAGCGCTTATGAAGGGTAGACGCAGACTCTGTCCCTACCCTGTTGCTTGGCTTGATACAAGGCCTGATCAGCCCTGCGCAGTATCTCTGAAACACCGATTTCCTTGCAACGGGGCGCGGCAATGCCTGCACTGACCGTTAGCACGACGGGCTCGTCGCCCAACATGACCGGATGAGCCTGCAAGCTTTCACGCAAACGTGCAAACACGCCCTCGGCGGCCTCTTCAGTTTTACCCTGCAACAAAATCAGAAACTCCTCACCGCCCAGTCGCCCCAATTGATCCATCCCCCGCAAGCAACTTCTCAGGTGCTTGCAAAAGTGCTGCAAAGCCAAATCGCCCCTCAGGTGCCCGTAGCTATCGTTGATACTCTTGAAGTAATCCAGATCCAGCATCATCACAACAAAACTGGGATCACTTTGCCGCCTGGCTGCCAGAGCCCGGCTCAAGCGCTCTACGATCTCTTTGCGGTTCCAGCACTCGGTTAAGGCATCGATTTTGGACAAGCGCACCACTTCGATTTCGGCTTTTTTACGCTCGGTGATGTCTATGCCGATGTTAAGAACACGGCCACCGTGCAAACGCACGTTAGACCATATGGTGTGCACACGTTCACCGTTACGGGCTCTGGGAGCCCACTCTTGGAAAGTCAGGCTGGGGCTGGAACTAACCGAGGCAATCACCTTCTTGCGGTCATCCAGGTCGGGGTAGAACAAGGATAAAGGCTCGGGATGCTCGAACACCTCTTGTTGATTCCAACCCAATCGGCGTTCGCACTCCTTATTCCACATGACACACTGCCCGTCTTCCTCAAAAGCGTTGAACAGCACTGGCGCGGACTGTAGCAAAGACTCGTACTGATCAACTGCCTCTTGCAAGCGCTCTAGCTTCTTTTCAAAGACACGCTTGCTGAACACTGCATAGCGCACGTGATGAAGCAAGGCCTGCAAAGCGGGTTCGTAGGCAGGGGCAGACACCGGGGGTTGGGCCAACACCCAAACAAGATGCCCGCAAGGCGATCCGTCGGGCAAAGCCAAAGCCCCTAGCAGGCATGCCTGCACCGGGTTTTGCAAAACTTCGGACAAGGTATTCAGCGCTTGCCCTTTGATCCACGCCACCGATTTTCCATCACCCAGTTCATCGTCAAATACGTGTGCGAGCTGCAACACGGCCGACCTTAACGTGACGCTTAGGCCTTCATCATGGAACAAACGCGGCTTTTCATCGGGCAGATCCAGATACGCCCAGGCATGGAGTATTCCCAGATCGTGAACGGCACGAGACACGGCAGACTGCAACCAAGCCACATCGGGAGGGAGTGCCATGAGTGCGCTGACGTGACGCAGGATTTCACCCTCTCGCACCGCCGGCGAGAAACCTGCATCACCCGTTGTAGAAGCATCGGAGATAAACATGGTCGTGGATGGACAGAGAGTATTGAGCTGGAAAGCAAGTCGATTGTAATAAACAGTCGTCAATCGTATATTCAAGAAATGAAAAGACCTTTCGGCGTAACGCCACCGCGTGACTAGGCCAGGATGGGGCAGTTGAGATGGAATGAAGCAAGGTGAAGGCGGTGCGTTATAGAATCATGGGGGAGGCCAGCTCGGCGTCGTCGCCAATGGCTTGTTGTCTGCTACGCACATCAAAGTCATAGCCATGCACAGTACCGAACACACGCATGCGAGTCGCCACTCGCATCACCCCGATCACTCTCATGCTCACTCGCATGACGCATGTTGTGCCACCCATCCTTCTACCGAGGCCAGCCGGCCTGCCGCTGCTGTGCCGCCCGGCGCGCTTTTGCTGCGCATCCCCCAAATGGACTGCTTGGTCGAAGAAGGACAAATACGCCAAGCACTGGCCCCTTTCAAACAGGTGCGCGGCTTGATCTTTGACTTGCCGGCTCGCACCTTGGCAGTGGAAGCGCCGGAGGGCAATTGGCATGCCGTGATAGACGCCATCAAAGGCATGGGCTTTGGCGTGGAAAAGCTAAGCGCCCCACCCTCTGCAGAGCAGATTGCACAGTCCCAGCGCCATCAACTTCTACGCCTCACCGCCGCGCTTTTCATTGCCGTTCTGGCAGAGCTATGCCATTTTCTGGCGCCCGCCGGCATGGTGTGGCAGCTCGTCGGCATGGCTGCCGCGCTGGCCGCCATCGCTTTATCGGGCTTGGGCGTCTTCCAAAAAGGCCTTGCCGCCTTATGGCGCGGGCATTTGAACATCAACGCGCTGATGAGCGTTGCCGTCAGCGGCGCATTTATTATCGGCCAGTGGCCAGAAGCCGCGATGGTGATGGCCTTGTATGCACTGGCCGAACTCATAGAAGCGCGTGCGGTAGAACGTGCCCGCAATGCCGTGGCAGGCCTGCTGTCGCTGTCCCCACCTCAGGCCGAAATACGCCAACCCAACGGTTCATGGCTGGCCATGGATGCCCAACACGTTACCGTAGGTGCTGTGGCAAGGGTGCGTCCCGGCGAACGCTTTGCCCTGGATGGCATCATCAGCGCAGGCGTCAGTGCGGTTGATCAATCGCCAGTCACCGGCGAAAGCATTCCCGTCGACAAAGGCCCCGGCGATACCGTATTCGCAGGCACCGTCAACCAAAGCGGCGCTTTGGAGTTCGTCGTTAGCAAACCCGCCAACGACACGCTGCTGGCACGCATTATCCATGCCGTCGAAGAGGCGCAAGGCCAGCGTGCACCCACACAACGTTTCGTCGACAAATTCGCTGCCATCTACACCCCTGCCGTATTTGTGCTTGCCCTTGCCGTTGCCATCGGTTTTCCGCTGCTGGCGGGCTGGCCCTGGCTGGATGCAATCTACCGGGCTTTGGTATTGCTGGTGATTGCTTGCCCTTGCGCGCTGGTCATCTCCACCCCTGTCACTGTCGTCAGTGGGCTGGCTGCCGCCGCCAGACGCGGCATACTCATAAAAGGTGGAGTCTATCTTGAGCAAGCACGCCACCTGAAAGTCTTGGCCCTAGATAAAACGGGCACCCTTACCCAAGGTAAACCGCAACTTGTTGCCCATCGTTTGCTTGTCACCGCACAACCCGAGGGCGAGATCTTATCGCTGGCACGCAGCCTTGCCCTGCGCTCCGACCATCCCGTTTCCAAAGCCTTGGCAGATGGTCTGCAAGTGCCCTCTACTGAGGTTCAGGCCTTCGGCGCCAAAATCGGTAAAGGGGTATTCGGTAATGTGGGAGGTCGCCGCTACACATTAGGCAACCACCGCTGGTTACACGAACAAGGCCTATGCTCGCCGCAAATTGAAGTCTTGATGCAAGAACATGAAGCCTTGGGCCGCAGCGTTTCGGTTCTGGCCGACGACACCCAAGCCTTGGCCTTATTTGCGGTTGCAGACACGATAAAACCCGACAGCCGGCAAGCGATTGTGCAGCTGAAAGCATTAGGGATACACCCCGTGATGCTGACAGGAGACAACGCCACGACAGCGCAGGCCATTGCGGCCCAGCTTGATATCGATGAAGTACGGGCCAGCTTGCTGCCTGAAGACAAGCTGCAGGCCGTGCACGAGCTGCAAGCGGCTCATGGCCCCCTTGGTATGGTGGGCGACGGCATCAACGATAGCCCGTCTTTAGCCGCCGCCCATATTGGTTATTCCATGGGGGCAACAGGCACCGATGCCGCCAAAGAGGCCGCCGACATCCTCATCATGAACGACGACCTGCGCCGCGTTGCAGAAACCATCAGACTTTCAAAAAAGACTCATGCCGTACTGTGGCAGAACATCAGCATGGCCCTGGGCATCAAGGCTGTCTTTTTCGTACTGGCCATTTTCGGCGACGCCACCATGTGGATGGCGGTGTTCGCAGATATGGGCGCCAGCCTGCTCGTGGTTTTCAACGGCCTCAGACTACTACGTGGGGTGAAGTAAGCCGCCTCACTGCGGGTCGGAGCCTTCGCGCCCCTTAAGCTCGGCAAACTTCGCCGCCATGGTGGGGTTGCCCCGCGTCAGCTTCTTGATCGTCAGGTCTTCCGCCTTGTCATTGGCCAAGCGCAGATTGTTCGCCGATTTGTACAAAGCATCCTTGGTTTTTTCCAGGTCTTTGATGGCCTCGTCTATGCGCTTCACGGCCTCTTCAAAGCCGTCGGAAGCCAAGCGCCAATTGCGCCCGAAAGCGTTCTTGAAATCATCCAGCTGGGTCTCGAACCGGGTGATATCCAGGTTTTGCGCCCTGACCAGTGCGAGTTCCGACTTATAAGTCAGTGACTTCATCGCCGCATTGCGCAGCAACGTAATGATGGGAATGAAAAACTGCGGCCGGATGACATACATCTTGGGGTAGCGATGAAAGACATCGACAATACCCGTGTTGTAGAGCTCGCTTTCAGGCTCCAACAAAGAGACTAGCACCGCGTACTCACACCCTTTCTCTGCGCGGTCTTTATCCAGCTCTTTTAGGAAGTCTTCATTCTTTTTCTTGGTAGCCGTTTCGTCGCTCTCGTTCTTCATCTCGAACATGATGGAGACTATCTCGGTGCCGTCCTCATCAAGGTCACGGAAGATATAGTCGCCCTTGCTACCCCCACGCGCATCGTTGTCTTTTTCGAAGTAAGCACGTGGAAAAGCCGTCGCCCGAATACGGTTGAACTCGGTCTCACAATGCAGTTCGAGCGTTTCGCCCACCATTTTGGTAGAAAGCCGCGCTTTCATATCGCGCAGGCGATCTATCATGCCGTCGCGGTCTTTGATCTGCGTTTCGTATTTTTCTTTTAGGGATTTTTCCGCAAGATCTTTCTCCAGCTGGGCACGCTGCAAGCTGCTTTTAAGCTCGTCGCGCTCGCGCTCGGCGGCATTGACCGCCTCGGTAACGGCCAAGCGCTGGGTAAGCTTGCTGGCATCAAGCTGCACTTTTAGATCTTGTATCTCTGCCTCTTTCGCCGCTGCCGTTTTTTGCAATTCGTTCAACAGTCGAGCTTCGGCAAGTTCGCTGGATGCCTGCTTGTCACGTTTGGCGCGCTCAAGCTCATTGGCCAGCGCGTCCCGCTCTTTTTCCACCGCACTCAAGGCCTCGGTGACCGCCAACTTGCGTGCCACCTCGCCTGCATCCAGCCTGGCTTTCAGCTCTTGGATCTCGGCGTCTTTGCTTGCCGCCGCTTTCTGCAGCTCGCCCGCCACCTTGGCTTGCGCCAGCTCTACCGCATTGCGTTTATCGCGCTCGGCCAGCTCCAGACGTTCGTGCAACTGCTTTTCAAAGTCGCTGTCGCGCACCTGCTTCAGAATGTCGGCGTAGCCCGCCTCGTCAATTTTGAAGGCTTTCCCGCAATGCGGGCAGATGATTTCATGCATGGTTTTCTCCCCAATGCGGGCAGTGTAGCTGGGTCGGCGGGGATACGCAGAGGGATGTGCCAACTTGTTTAAGTATCTTCTTTATCACTTCGGATGAATGGGAAGAACAAGCGAATACTCATACTCTGACATCCATCGCGACTTCCAGCTTCTGCAAGGCTGCGCTGATGTGGGCGGGCGAGTACCCGCGAGCGGCCAGGTTGGCGCGCAACAGATCGACTTCGATGGCGCGGTTGTGATCGCGCTTGCTCCAGTTGCCCAGATGTTCGTAGCCAAGGCCGCCATCGGCCAGTGGGGTGGTGAACAGCCGCGCCACGCGGTTTTGGCTGTTGCGCTCGGAGCGCGGCATGGGCTGGGTCATCGCATCATTCCTCGGTGCCATCATCCATAGGCTTGGCCAGCTCCCGCTCGATCTGTTCGATCGTCGGCAGGCCGGTTTGCAACTCTTGCGGCAGGGATTCCACCAGTTTGTATTCAGCAATGCCCATGGGCTGCGACTTATCGCCCAGGGCGTACTCGGCCACCACCTTGTTCTTGCTCTTGCACAGCAGCAGGCCGATACTCGGGTTATCCTGCGCGTGCTTCACCTGCCGATCCACTGCCGTCAGATAAAAGCCCAGTTGCCCCAGATGCTCGGGCTTGAACTTGCCGGCCTTCAGTTCGATCACCACGTAGCAGCGCAGCTTGAGGTGGTAGAACAACAGGTCGATGAAGAACTCTTCGCCGCCCACGTCCAGCAACACCTGCCGGCCCACGAAAGCAAAGCCCGCACCCAGCTCAAGCAGGAAATCGGTGACGTGCTGCACCAACGCGTTTTCGATCTCGCGTTCCTGTGCTTCCTCGCCCAGGCCGAGAAAATCGAAGCGGTACGGATCTTTCAGCGACTCGATGGCCAGATCGGATTGCGGTGCTGGCAGGCGCTGATTGAAGTTGGTAACGGCTTTGCCCGTGCGCTCCAGCAGGCGGGTTTCGATGTGGATGTTCAGCACATTGCGCGACCAACCATGTTCGATGGCCGCGAGGGCATACGCCAAGCGCTCCGTTGGCGCTTTCAGGCGATCCAGCAATACCAGATTGTGACCCCAGGGCAATTGTGCAGCAGTCTGCTGCACAATTTCAGCGTCCGGCCAGGCCTCGGCAAACGCCCGCATGTACTTGAGGTTGCGCGGCGAAAAACCCTTCATCTCCGGGAAGGCGGCACGCAGGTCATGCGCCAGCCGCTCGATCACCTTTGCGCCCCAACCCTGCTCGGCCTGCCGCGCCAGGATGTCGCGGCCGATCTGCCAGTACAGACTCACCAGTTCCCGGTTGACCGCCAACGCCGCACGCTGCTGCACGGTGTGGATGCGTCCCTTCAGGTCAGCCAGCCAGTCGGCGTAGCCTTGCGGGGTGGAGGTTAGGGAGATTGGTTTGTCGGTCATCGGCTTTCCATCTTCTTTGTTATCCGTTGTTTCCCTTATTGGACATTCCTGTAGATCACACTGCGAAATGAGTTCTGAACCAGCGCCCATTTCCCGCCTGACTCCAGACGGCACATGGGCAATCCTTTTCCATCCTGATAGCCCGCCGACACTTTCAGCACCTCTTCGAAAACGTCATTTTCGGCGCTGAATGTTGCCCTGATGGTAACGGTGGAGTACGCAGGAGTGCGGTCTTCCACGTCTACGATCTGAAACGAAACAACCTTGTATTTTCCGAAATCCTGCTTTGCTTCTCCGGCTTTCTTTCCCATCGCCATGTCATAGGTGTGGGAAAGCGAGTCAGCCAGCGGAGCGAACCTCCCTAGCCTCCAGTTTTCCATGAACTCGGCCACCATGCGTTCTGGCGAATTCTCAGGCAGTGAGGACGATAATCCATCGCAGGGAAGGTATGCAAAATCCTCTTTTTCTCTCGGCTTCCAGGCATCAAGAAGTCGCTTGGTTTCCTGTGTTTTATTGAGCGACTGAAGCAGTTCGCTCCAGGTTGGTTCTTGCTTTGGTGTCGAGGTCTTCTTGCCTTCGGCCAGCGCCCCAGCCCAATCCCGTATTGCGAAAAATGCCGCCCACGTCTTCGCAGCTACGATACGGTTGTCGAATGCCAGCTCCCGCCCGTGAAGAATGCCGTGGCGGAATGGAACGGAAATGGATTCTTCGCTTGTCTTACCCCTGCCTTTGGTCATTAACGTCACCAAAGCCTGAAGCCCTGATTCGTGTGCCGCTATGCAATCCCATGCAGTCAAGTCTGCATTGTCAGCAAAGAGCCCCACATGCCGGGAAACATCGTTGGCCAAGCCATCCATCAAACTCAGCAACAACGGTGTGCAGGCGTGGTAACGCTCCGCCAGATAATCATCTTTTGCGAGCTCGATCAAGCGCATCCTTTTCCTGAACTCATCATGCCCATTGAACCGCACAATGCCCCACTTCAAGGTATCGGCATCGTAGGTGCTAACAAGATAATCTTCCGCAGCTTCCAAACCATGCGCCTCGAACCTTTCGATGGCATGTTTCATCACCTCCAGACTCATGGATTCATACGCAATCCAGCCTGATGAAGCAAAGAGTTCGTTGAAACGATCCGGTAGCAGGGAGATCTTGGATTGCTCCTTCAGCTCCGAGAGCTTTTCTGAAAAATCCGGGAGTCGCGGAAACGCTTGCTGAAGTAACGGGATAGCGTGCCATAGGCTTTCAATAGCACTGGCACCTTCAATAAGTCGAAGCATCTCAGCTATCGACTCGTTATCAGCAATGCGCTTCTTGTCTGTCATGAGGCTTCCTCATCAGCATCGGCATCGGCATCGGCATCGTTCAACGCATTCATACCAGCCTCGTCCTGCCAGTCAGCAGTTCCTGCATCATGGCCTGTTTGAGGGCGTGAGTCTTGATGCGACGGGTTTCGAGGGCGGTGGCGATGGCGTCCTGCTCCTCAATTGTCGGAACCTGGATCTTTACCCCCAACGCTACCCCCGAATTTTTCAGACCTCGACGAACAATAGGAACGCTCAGTAGACCGTATTGCTTACGCAACCCATTGATTTCAAATGAGCCAACCCGTCCACCAAGCGCTACTGAGCGCCACCGAGATCCAGCAAAAATCGTCAGACGTTGATCACACGTTTAAACGTTAAACAAGAAGTTCAACACATCCCCATCCTGTACCACATACTCCTTGCCTTCGGCGCGCATTTTGCCGGCTTCCTTTGCGCCTGATTCGCCTTTGAACTGTATGTAGTCGTCGTAAGCGATGGTTTGGGCGCGGATGAAGCCGCGTTCGAAGTCGGTGTGGATGACGCCTGCGGCTTTGGGGGCGGTGTCGCCGATGCGGATGGTCCAGGCGCGGACTTCTTTGACGCCGGCGGTGAAGTAGGTTTGCAGGCCCAGCAGCGAGTAGGCGGCGCGAATCACGCGGTTCAAGCCTGGCTCTTCCATGCCCAGGTCGGCCAGAAACTCAAGCTTGTCGGCGTCGTCAAGCTCGGCGATTTCAGCTTCGACGGCGGCACATACGGCTACGACCGGTGCGTTTTCGACAGCCGCATAGTCTTGTACGGCTTTCAAGTGGGGATTGTTTTCGAAGCCGTCTTCTTTGACGTTGGCGATATACATGCAGCGCTTGGCGGTGATGAAGCAGTATTGCTTGACCATGGCCAGTTCTTCTTCGTCCAGGCCCAGCGAACGGATGGTGCGTGCTTCGTTCAGGGCAGGGATGATTTTTTCAAGTACTGCCACCATTTTGATGGAGTCTTTGTCGCCGGAACGTGCGGTTTTCTGGTGACGCTGCAAGGCTTTCTCGGCAGTGGTCAAATCAGCCAGCGCCAACTCGGTGTTGATGACTTCAAGGTCGTCCAACGGGCTGATACGACCTGCCACGTGGATGACGTTGGGGTCTTCGAAACAACGCACCACTTGCACGATGGCATCGGTTTCGCGGATGTTGGCCAGGAACTGGTTGCCCAGGCCCTCGCCTTTGGAAGCCCCCGCCACCAAGCCGGCGATGTCGACAAACTCGACCACGGCGGGCAGCACGCGTTCGGGCTTAACGATTTCGGCCAGCGCGTCCAGGCGCGCATCGGGCACCTCTACCACCCCCACGTTGGGTTCTATGGTGCAGAACGGGTAGTTCTCGGCGGCGATGCCTGCCTTGGTCAGTGCGTTGAACAGGGTGGATTTACCGACGTTGGGTAGGCCAACGATGCCACATTGCAAAGCCATGAGTGTTCCAGTATTAAATCAGTGATCGGTTCAAGAAAGCGGCAACTCGCCGCCCAATAAAGTCAAAAGCAGAAAAATCAGCAATAACGGGCCGCCATTGAAAATGGCATGAAGGGCGATAGCGGCGCCTATGCCCCGGCGCACACGCAACCAGGCCAACACCAAGCCGGTTAGCCATTGCGGAGCCACCATAAGGGGCAGCAACCATAGCGGCGCCGATTGCAAAGAAAAATTATGCAGATGCACTGCGGCAAATGCCAGGCAAGCTAAATGCAGCACCCAGGGAAACCGGCGTCGGTAAGCCGCATGCCAGTGCAACGAGGGGCGCCAAACCAAAGACCTGCGTCCGTGCAACCACCAGCATAGCAAAACGCCCGCCCCTAATAGCAGCATGGCTTGCCACTTCGGCCCCATCAGCATCGCGGCTATCGCAAACGGCAATAGCCATAACGACTTAACGGGCTGGCGCAGGCCATAACGAAACACCAGCTCTTCGACTATGGGCGCCCATAGCAAGGCGTGCAGCCAGGGAATATTGTGGATGTCCAAGCGGTGTTGCGCACCCGCGGCAGACGCGGCGGATAAGGCCAGGGGGCCTAGCGCCAGCATGTTCAAAGCCCACAGCGCCAGCGCCCACTGAAGCAGGCGCTTCAAGGGTAAAGCCTGGAACCAGTCCAGATGCCATCCGTCACCCAACTGCCTGCCCGGCAAGCGCGGCCCCAATGTGGGGCGCACCGCAAAAGCCAGGAAATTCAGCAGTTCGTGCTTGAAAAGTGGACGGGCGCTATTCACTGGCGTTTATCACCGCTGTGCAAGACATGCATGGCGCGCTCAAACTCCCCGCTAAGCAGGTCAGGCACGACGGCCCTGCAGCGCGCGATAGCGTCGCCTATGGGGCCGGCTTCATCGGCTCGTGGGGGATGCAGCACAAAATTGGCGACCTGCTGTGCCAAGCCCAAGCTGCGCGGATGACCTATGCCTATACGTAAACGCCAGAAGGCCGGGCTACCCAGCACCGATTGGATGTCGCGCAAGCCATTGTGGCCCGCATGGCCCCCGCCCTGCTTAAGCTTGGCCTGACCGGGCGGCAAATCGAGTTCATCATGCAACACCAAGAGCTCTTCGGGCGCCAGCTTATAAAAGCGCATCAATGCCCCAACCGATTGACCAGAGCGATTCATGAAGGTGTTCGGCTTGGCAACCACGACAACCTGGCCGTCGAATCGGCCCTTGGCTACCCAGGCATGAAAACTTTTGTCTTGGTTGAAATTGGCGCGCACGTCATCGGCCACGTGGTCGGCAAGCCAGAATCCGGCGTTGTGACGTGTGGCTTCGTATTCTGGGCCTGGATTGCCCAGACCAACGATCAGGCGTATGGGTGGTTTCAAGATAGTCCCCCATAAAACGCACCCCTGACAGCCGAGGGCCTCAGGGGTGGTTCAGAAAAAAAACCTGGACACGCCCGCGAGAGGTGGGCGTGCGGCAGCGGGCAAAGCTTATTCGCCAGCGTCTTCTTCGGTTTCTTCGGATTTAGCGCCGCCGGCCACCACGGCCAGAGCCAGCACTGGGTTGTCATCACCATGCACAACAGCGGTAACGCCCTTGGGCAAGGCAACGTCGGCCAGGTGCACCGAAGCACCGGCTTCGAGCTTGGACAGATCGACTTCGATGGCTGTGGGCAAGTCGGCTGGCAAGCAGGTGACTTCGAGTTCGGTAGCGATTTGGCTAATCATGGCGCCGCCCAGCTTCACTGCGGGCGAGTTGTCGCCATTGAGGAAGTGCAGGGGAACCTTGGTCGTGATGGACTCAGTAGCGCTGACGCGTTGGAAGTCGATGTGCAGGACTTGTTGCTTGTAGGGGTGCCATTGCACGGCACGCAGCAGCACGGACTGGGTCTTGCCTTCGAATTCCATATCGAGAATGGAAGCGTGGAAGGCTTCTTTACGCAGGGCGTGGTAGATCTCGTTGTGGTCGAGTTCGATGTTCAGAGGCTGTTCTTGACCACCGTAGACGATGGCGGGAACACGCCCGGCGCGGCGCAGGCGGCGGCTCGCACTCGAACCCTGGACGCTACGCGATGTGGCATTGAATTTCATGGATGACTCCGTTTTGGGGCTAAGCCCCGATCAAGAAAAGTGTGGCTGAGCCACACACAAGGCTTCAGGTGCCGCGACCAGCACCTGAAACAAAAAATTTATTCGACGAACAGCGAGCTGACGGATTCTTCGTTGGAAATGCGCAGCATGGTTTCACCCAGCAAGGAGGCGCAAGACAACTGGCGAATCTTGGCGCAAGCGACGCCTTCTTCGGAAAGTGGGATGCTGTTGGTGACGACGAGTTCGTCGAGTTCGGAAGCGGCGATGCGCTGTACCGCGCCACCCGACAACACCGGGTGCGTACAGTAGGCAAAGACTTTTGTGGCGCCGCGCTCTTTGAGCGCTTGGGCCGCTTTGCACAGCGTGCCGGCCGTATCCACCATGTCATCCATGATGATGCAAGTACGACCGTCGATATCGCCGATGATGTTCATGACTTCGGAGACATTGGCACGCGGGCGACGTTTGTCGATGATGGCCAGGTCGACTTCGAGGCGCTTGGCCAACGCCCGGGCACGCACCACGCCACCGATATCGGGAGACACCACCACCACGTTCTCGTGGTTGCAGCGCCAGATATCGCTAAGCAATAGAGGGCCGGCGTAAATGTTGTCGACAGGAATATCAAAAAAGCCCTGGATCTGATCAGCGTGAAGGTCCATGGTCATGACGCGATCGACGCCTACGACTTGCAGCATATTGGCCACGACTTTGGCCGAGATGGACACGCGCGCCGAGCGGGGGCGGCGGTCTTGGCGGGCATAACCAAAGTAAGGAATGGCAGCCGTAATGCGACCGGCCGATGCGCGACGCAAGGCGTCAACCATTACCATGACTTCCATGAGGTTGTCGTTGGTGGGCGCACAGGTGGGCTGCAAAACGAAGACATCCTTACCACGAACGTTCTCGTTGATCTCAACCATGACTTCGCCGTCGGAGAAACGGCCTACCGCCATTTTGCCCAGGGACATGCCTAGATGGTTGACGACATCGACCGCCAAACGGGGGTTGGCGGTGCCTGTGAAGATCATGAATCTGTCGTGTGCCATGATGGATGGTGAGGATCCGGTGGCGTCAACAACAAAGCTGTTGACCGCACCCCGATGACGCAGGGCCGACTCAACAGCTTTGTGATGACTACAGCCGCCCTAGCAGGGCTAGCCATTTAAATTGGCTGGGGAAGAAGGATTCGAACCTTCGCATGCTGGAATCAAAATCCAGTGCCTTAACCAGCTTGGCGATTCCCCAAATGTTATGACTACCAATAACGTAGCGGGTGATCTTGCAAACCAACGCAAGCCCAAACCTGACGTATAGCGCTTAAAGGCATACTACCAGTTGAGTTGCTGCTTTCTTGCAAACTGACTGCTATTTTACCGGCAATTTGCTTTTGATTGGAACTGGCTTGTTGCAAGTCGGGATACTGCGCGAACATGCAAGCACCAGAACCTGTCATCCGGGCCACGACACCTTGCTGCGCAAGCCACTTTTGGGCTGCCTGCACTGCTGGGTATCTTGCCATGACAACGGGCTCAAGATCGTTTTTGCCAAAAAAGCTTTCACAATCTTTTTGCCAATCAGCAAAGAACGTTATTTTGATCGATTCAGAATCTCTTGTCAACTCGGGTGCCGAAAAAACCTCGGGAGTCGACACAAAAGCATCAGGCTGCACCACTAAATAAGCACAGTCGGGTACCGGCACTGCCGTCAGCTGCTCGCCTATCCCTTCAGCAAAAGCCGGTTGCCCATACAGAAACACCGGAACATCCGCCCCCAGTTGCACGCCCAATCGGGCAAGAGCCGTTCTATCCAGCCCGGTCTGCCACAGACGGTTCAGGGCAATGAGTGTGGTGGCCGCGTCGCTAGACCCCCCACCTAAGCCCCCGCCTGCCGGAATATGCTTGCGACAAACGATATGCGCGCCCTGGCGCACACCGGTATGTTGCTGCAAGAGACGAGCCGCACGCAGCACAAGGTCTGACTCGGGCGGAATATCAAGGTCGTTCTCACAGCTAAGCTGCCCATCGCGACGCAGGTCGAAAGACAGCACATCGGATAGATCTATGAAACGAAAAACCGTTTGCAGCAAGTGATAGCCGTCGGGCCTGCGCCCCACAACATGCAGAAAAAGATTCAGCTTGGCGGGTGCGGGTACGTCGTAAAGCATGGGGTATTGAACTTGGCTTAAGGCTCAGGGTTGAGAGGCGTCGACGACCAGGCGTACGCTGATCTGCCGCCCTGCCTCTTGGCGCGAAAGTCGCAGCAGGCGTGGGCCCTGAGTATCGTAGCGGCTCAGCACAACAGACCACCCTTCTTGCCGGAAACTTTCCGGGCGCTTTTGTTCGTCGAGCTTTACCTCTTGAGCTGGCTCGGGGCCCAGCTGCCCACGCAGCCAGTAACGCAACTGCGCCACAGGCACCGGGCTACCAAGCACTTGTTCGAGTAGTGCGTCGGCGGTGGCCGCATGAATTTCATCGCCTTCGGCAGGCGTAAGACGAGCGTGCCCCGGCTGGACTTGCACACGCGCCAAGGTAGCCCCCATAGGCGTGGCCAAATCTACCTTCAGCACCTTGCCGGCATCCTGCCAAGCAAAACCACCCTGCGCTGCTTGCTGAGGCTCGCCCGGAATGTCTGCACTCACGGCAAAGCGCCCGACGCGCTCGAACATGCTTGCCGCTGGTTCGCCGCCTATGTATTGGGGCGTAGCGCAAGCCGCCAAACACAGTGACAAGACAACTATCGCCAGGCGCTTAAAGTCACGCATCACAGCTTGACCTCTAGGCGACGCAGTGTCCTGAGCACCACATCGTTCTCGGGCTCTTTAGCCAAAGCCTCACGCCATATGCGTTTGGCCTCATCGCGCCGGCCTTGCTTCCAGAGCACTTCACCCAAATGCGCGGCAACGTCGGCAGCGGGCAGCAATTGGTAAGAGCGTTCGAGATAGCGCAGCGCCGTCGCCAAGTCGCCAACACGGTAGTAATACCAGCCTATGCTGTCCAGGATATACGGGTTGTCTGGTTCGAGCTGCAAAGCCCTTTCAAGCAACTGTCCCGCTTCGGGCAGCCGCACGTTTTGATCGGCAAAGGTGTAACCCAAAGAGTTCAATGCATTGGCGTGCTCGGCATCCAGTGCGATGATCTCGCGCATCATGCGCTCGAAATCCTCGAAGCGCCCCTGCCGCTCGTACATCATGCCCAAATCGTATTTGATCTCTATGGTGTCCGGCAGTCGGCGATCACCCTTTTCCAGCAGTTCGACGGCTTGCTCGCTGCGCCCCGCATCGCGGTAGATGGACGCTTGCGTCAGCATCAACACCGCCTGCTCTTCGTCGCTGCGAGGTTGCAGGGCATCCAGGGTGCGCAAGGCCTCGGCCAAGTTACCCAGCTGACCATGCAAGACAGCCTTATGGATTTGCGCCTGAAACACCAAGGTCGGATCTTCTACCAGATCCAGTTGCTCGATGGCGTCGTGCACATTGCCTTCTTTTTCGGCTATTTGCACCAACAATAGACGAGCGTCTGAGGCATCAGAGGCGGCACTACTGCTTTGATCATTGACCGCTGCGCGCCGCTGCGTTTGAACTTGTATGTAAGCGTGTAGCAACTCTTTGGCGCGAGCCAAACGCCCGGCCTGCAAATTGAGCTCGGCCTCTACGCGCATCAGGTCGAAGTCCTCAGGTGCCCGCTGCTGCAGTTGGCCGACCAAGGTCAACGCTTCGTCTACGCGGCCTTGTCGCGCCAGATGAGAAGCCAACTGCATGGCGAGCTTGTCGGCATTAGGGTGGCGCACCAGGAAGGCTCGCGCTTGTTCTATTGCCTGTGCAGGATCAACGCCCAGGCCGTACTCAAGCATGCGCTGCGCCGCACCCTCAAGATTGGGATCAAGCTGCAAAGCGTGGCGCGCCTCTTGGAGCGCGCGCGCGGCCTGCCCCGCAGCCCAAGCCGCATCAGAAAGCGCCAAATGCGCGACCGGCAACTCGCGCATCTCTTCGGTGAGGGTTTGGTCGAGCACGCTCAGTGCCGCCTGCTTATCGTTGAGCTTACTGACAATGGCGGCGGCCTGCATGATGGCCAGTTCGGCGTTTTCGGCCCGCTCGATACGGGCACGCAGGGCACCCGCCATGCCAGAGGTACGCCCGTTTGACGCCGCCAAGGCCATGGCACTGGCCACAGCTTCTTCGTCATCGGGTGCCAGCAACACCCACTGTTGAGCGGCGCGCTGAGCGCGTTCCATATTGCGGGCCAACACCGAAGCCTGGAAAGCTTTCTGCGCTAAACGCGGATCGGAAGTGTCGCGCGCCAAGCCGAAGAACCAACCGCTGGCCATATCGAAATGCCCGCGATGCGCGGCGATTTCCGCAGAAAGCACGCGATAGAGCAATTCGCCCGTGAGCTTGACAGCAGGTAGCTGGCCGGGCCGCAGTCGGATTTCCTCCACGGGCGTTTCGGGCCGCAGGAACTCCTGTGCCTGTACCGCAGGCAAAACTGTGCTGCACAGAACCGAGGAAAACAAAAATAGAGAGGAGAGTTTCATGCAGGAAAAAACGCCCTGACACATGTTGGGGGAAAACCTGCAAACCTTGCAGCGGGATAAGCTTAGGGTTTCCGTCGTAACTGAGCCGGACAAAGCAAATTAAACTAGCGCATTCAAGTTATGCATGTTAGCACCCCGCCATGCCCGAATTACCGGAAGTTGAAACCACTCGTCGCGGAATAGCGACGGTCATGACCGGCCAAACCCTGCGTCGGCTTGTCGTTCACGAGCCCCGCATGCGCTGGCCTATCCCAGAAGGCCTCTCGGTGCTGGTGGACGGCCAAGTTGTACGGCGCTGTGACCGCCGCGGCAAATACTTGTTGTTGCACTTCGACCATGGCTGTCTGATCGTTCATCTGGGCATGTCCGGCTCTTTGCGTCGCGCGCCGCTGGATGAGGACAAGCGCAAACATGACCACGTAGAGTGGCGGTTTGATGACGCCCGGTTTTTATTGCACGACCCCCGCCGCTTCGGCGCCGTGCTTTGGCACGACGCGAGTGCCGGCCCGATAGAACAGCACCCCTTGTTAGCGGGGCTGGGAGTAGAACCGCTGGGGCCGGACTTTACCGCGGACCATTTGTATCAGCATCTGCGCGGCAAGCAGCAAGCCATTAAACCCGCACTACTGGCGGGCAATATTGTCGTGGGCGTGGGCAATATCTATGCTTGCGAGTCTTTGTTTCGTGCGCGTATTCACCCCGCCACCCCAGCCGGTCGGATTGCTTTGGTCCGTATTCAGCGCCTGCACGCTGCCATACAGGCCACACTGCAAGACGCCCTGACCTCAGGAGGCAGCACACTGCGCGACTATGTGAATGCCTCAGGGCAGCCCGGCGCCTACTTTGAAATTCATGCGGCGGTCTATGACCGGGCCGGCCAGCCTTGCCGGGTTTGCGCCACCCCTATCAAACGCATAGTGCAGGGCCAGCGTGCCACCTACTACTGCCCCACCTGCCAGAAGCGATAACCCTAAAAAATTAGTAATAGACAAATTGATTCAACTAAAACTAAAATCAATCCATAACGGGCTTTAAGAAAATAGCGTTCAAAAACCATCACGCCCGCCCCTGATTCCCCATACCAACCGGAGACACACTCATGTCTTCCCTTGTTTATCAGAGCGGTTTTTGCAACGACTGGGCTACAGAAGCGCTTGCGGGCGCTTTACCCATAGGCCGGAATTCGCCCCAGCGCTGCGCCTACGGTTTATACGCAGAGCAGCTCTCGGGCACCGCCTTTACAGCGCCACGCGCTGATAACCGTCGCAGTTGGTTATATCGCATCCGCCCCTCGGCAGCGGGTCTTCAAGCCCCGGAACTTTACGAGCAGGCCTCGTGGTCGGCCGATTTCGGTAGCGGCCCGTTTTCACCAGAACCCATGCGCTGGTCCCCTCTCGCTCCGCCAAACGCCCCTACTGATTTCATAGACGGCATCCATACCTGGGCAGGCAACAGCAGCCCCGCCGATCTCTCGGGCGTGGGCATACACCTGTACGCCGCTACTGCCGACATGCACGCGCGCTATTTTTACAATGCCGACGCCGAAATGCTGATCGTGCCACAGCAAGGGCGCCTAAGCGCTTTTACCGAGTTAGGCATACTTGAGGTCGCTCCTTGTGAAATTCTCGTTATCCCTCGTGGCATACGTTTTCAGATGCGACTGCCCGACGGGCACGCACGCGGCTATCTGCTAGAAAATTACGGTGCGCCATTACGCCTGCCCGAGCTTGGTCCCATGGGTTCCAATGGTTTAGCCAACGCCCGAGACTTTCAAACACCCGTGGCCGCCTACGAAGATAAGGACGGCGCATTCGAACTGATTGCGCGCTTTGGCGGGGCGCTTTGGCGGTCAGCCATAGATCACTCGCCGCTGGATGTGGTGGCCTGGCACGGTACGCATGCGCCTTACAAGTATGACTTACGCCATTTCAACGCCATGGGCTCAGTCAGCTTCGATCACCCCGACCCCAGTATTTTCACGGTCTTGACTTCGCCCTCCGATACCCCCGGCGTCGCCAACCTGGATTTCGTCATCTTCCCCCCCCGTATTCTGGCGATGGAAAACACCTTCCGCCCTCCTTGGTTTCACCGCAACGTAGCCAGCGAGTTCATGGGCTTGATTCAAGGCGTGTACGATGCCAAGGCAGAAGGTTTCGAGCCCGGCGGCGCAAGTCTGCACAATTGCATGACGCCTCACGGGCCAGACGCCCAGACCTTCCGTCACGCCAGCGAACTGGATACCCGCCAACCGCAATATCTGCGAGAGACACTGGCTTTCATGTTTGAAACTCGGCGCGTCATTCGGCCCACACCCGCAGCCCTGGCGTCGCCCCTGCGGCAACGCAACTATCTCGCTTGTTGGGACGGCTTGCAACGCAACTTTAATCCGCAACAGCCTTGAAGGACTCTGCTTCATGACGACCGCCCTGAACGCCACCCACGCCCCTCAGCTACGCAGCTGGGTCGAAAGCGCCAACGCCCCCGAGAACGGGTTTCCCATCCAGAATCTTCCCTTCGGTGTTTTTCATCCCGAGAACGAAGCGGCAGACTGGCGCGTCGGCGTTGCCATAGGCGACAGCATTCTGGATATACGCAAGGTAGCCGCTTTGGCCCCGTTTCAGGGGCAGGCCGCGGAAGCTTTGGCTGCATGCAAGGGGCAAACCCTGAATGCCTTGATGGGCCTGCCCGCCACACACACCAGCGCATTGCGCGCTGCGCTCAGTGCGGCACTGGCGCAAGGTTCAGCGCTGCAGCCCGTACTGGCATCGGCGCTATCCCCTCGTCTAAGCGCCCACCTGAAGCTGCCCGCACAAATCGGCGACTACACGGATTTCTATATTTCTTTGCATCACGCCACTGCAGTCGGGCGTCAGTTTCGGCCCGACAACCCATTGCTACCCAATTACAAGTGGGTGCCCATTGGTTATCACGGTCGGGCGTCCAGCATTATTGTGTCGGGTCAAAGCTTCACGCGCCCCATAGGCCAGACTCGCCCCGCGCAAGAGGGTGCGGCGCCTGCATTCGGCCCCGCACAGCGCTTGGATTACGAACTAGAACTGGGCTTGTTCATAGGCCAAGGCAATGATCTGGGCCAGCGCATAGACATAGAAACAGCCGAATCCCACCTATTTGGGCTTTGCCTATTGAATGACTGGTCGGCGCGCGATTTTCAGGCTTGGGAATACCAGCCTTTGGGGCCTTTCCTGGCTAAGAATTTTGCCTCGACGCTCTCGCCGTGGGTGGTCACGCTAGAGGCGCTGGCACCGTTTCGCATTGCCTTCAACCGCGACGCGCAAGACCCTCAACCCCTGCCTTACTTAAGCTCCGAAGCCAATACGCGCGCAGGTGCTTTCGATATCGACCTGCAAGTCTTGCTGACCACGGCTCAGTCACGGCAGACCGGGCAAGCGCCACATCAGCTGGCGCGCAGCAATTTTCGTCATGCTTACTGGACGCCTGCGCAACTGCTGGCTCACCATACCGTGAACGGTTGCAACTTGCGCCCTGGCGATCTGTTGGGAACCGGCACGCTGTCGGGGCCGGAAGCCGGCGAGGAGGGTTCTTTGCTGGAACTGACCCAGGGCGGCAAGCAGGCTGTGCAGCTACCCTGGGGGGAACAACGCAGCTTTTTGCTGGATGGCGACGAAATCATCTTGAAGGCGGAGTGCCGCAAAGAGGGTTATCCGCTTGTCAGCCTGGGCGAGTGTTCGGGAATCGTCTTGGCAGCGACCTGACATGCCCTCAGGCCGCTATCAGGCTTAACTCGTCACCAGCACCTTGCCTGGGTTCATCAAGCCCTGAGGGTCGAGCGCTTGCTTGATTCTGTGCATCAGGGCCATTTCAACCGGGTCTTTGTACTGGGGCAGGATATCCCGCTTTAGCTGCCCAACGCCGTGCTCTGCGCTGATAGAGCCTTTTAAGCTGTGCACACAATCGTGCACGATGCGGTAGACGTCTTCTTGGCGCGCCAGCAGTGCGTCTTCGCTCATGTCGGGGCCGCGTGCCACGTTGTAGTGCAAGTTGCCGTCGCCCAAATGCCCGAAGATGATGTGGCGTATGCCTGGCACAGCGGCTTGCAAGGCGGCATTGGCACGTTCAATGAAATCGGCAATATTGGAAACCGGCAACGAGACATCGTGCTTGATGCTCTTGCCCGTGTCTTTTTCTGCCAAAGGAATGCTTTCACGCAAATGCCACAAGGCCTTGCTTTGCGTGATGTTTTCGGCAATCACCGCATCCAGCACCCTGCCGGCTTCCAGAAGCTCGCCAACCACCGCTTCGAAACGCTCGCGTGCATGCGTCTCGCTTTCGCTGTCAGAGAGCTCAAGCAAGGCAAACCAAGGGCTGGCGGCTGACTCGCCCTCGAAGGGCAAGCGCTGCTGGGGATAGCATTGGTTGACCAGGCGCAAGCAATCGCCGGCCATAAGCTCGTACCCCGTGAGGGAGGCGCCGAAGCCTTGGCGGGCGGCGGACAATACCGCAATGGCGTCATCCAGCGAACCCAGCGCCAGCAAGGCCGTGCATTGCGCCACCGGTAAGGGATACAGCTTGAGCGTAGCCGCGGTAATAATGCCCAATGTGCCTTCGCTGCCTATGAAAAGGTTGCGCAGATCGTAGCCGGTGTTGTCTTTGCGCAGGCCGCGCAAACCGCGCCATATTTCGCCTTGCGGCGTGACGACTTCGAGGCCCAAGACCAGGTCACGTGTATTGCCGTAACGCAGTACTTGAGTGCCCCCCGCATTGGTGGCCAAGTTGCCGCCTATGGTGCAACTGCCTTCTGCGGCCAAACTGAGCGGAAACAACCTGCCTGCATCGCGCGCGGCTTGCTGCAGGTTTTGCAATATGCAGCCCGCCTCGACATCCATGGTGTCGTTGGCGCTGTCGATATGGCGGATGCGGTTCAGTCTAGCGGTGGAAAGCACGACAGCATTGCCGCTCATATCGGGCGTGGCGGCCCCGCATAAACCCGTGTTCCCCCCCTGAGGAACAATAGGTGTTGCGTGCTGGGCGCAAAGCTTGACCACTTGTGCGACTTCTTCGGTAGAGCCAGGCCGCACGACGGCCAGCGCTTTGCCGTGATAGCGCTCGCGCCAGTCAGCCACATAGGGCGCGGTCTCGTCGCCCAGCAATACGTATTCCGCGCCCAACAGGTCCGTCAAGGCTTTAACCAGATCGTTCATGCTCAACCATTCCAGTGAACACCGGCGTTTCCGGGCAGCCGGCAGGCCCAACAGGCCGCCTTTGAATGGGCAACGCTGCTTTCATGATTTCATCCATGCATTGTAGCCGCGCCGCGCCCAGAGGCGGTCTGCCCGGAGTAGGTTTAAGCCTTGCCTATGTCATAATCCACCCACTATTGGGTTCCTAAAAGGACATCACGCCGTGACACAAAACACGCTTCCCAACGCCGTATTCAAGGCCTACGACATTCGCGGCATAGTGCCCGATCAACTCAATAATCGATTTGCCCAGTTGCTGGGCCGCGCTTTGGCGCAGCAAGCCAAGAAAGCCGGTGTTTCCACCTTGGTGGTTGGATACGACGGTCGACTGAGCTCTCCTACTTTGTCTACCGCGCTGCAAGAGGGCATTATGGCCGGCGGGGTCGACACCCTGGATCTGGGCATGGTGCCTACGCCGCTGGTGTACTTTGCCGCACATACCCAAAAAACCGGCTCGGGCGTGGCCATTACCGGCAGCCATAACCCGCCGCAGTACAACGGCTTCAAAATGATGGTGGGCGGCATTACGCTGCATGGGCCGCTGGTGCAAGAGCTCAAACACATCATGCTAGACCCGGGTGAAGGCGAAGGTGGCGGCTCGCGTCGCCAACTCGACATCGTTCCCGCCTACATTCAGCGCATTGTCGAAGACGTCAAGCTGGCGCGCCCCATGAAGATCGCCATCGATTGCGGCAACGGCGTGGCCGGCGCGGTCGCCCCCCAATTGTTTGAGGCGCTGGGCTGCGAAGTCGATACTTTGTTCTGCGAAGTTGACGGCCGTTTCCCCAACCATCATCCCGATCCTGCCGACCCACACAACCTTGAAGACCTTATCCGTCACGTGCAGCAAACCGATTGCGAAATCGGGCTGGCCTTCGACGGTGACGGCGACCGTCTGGGCGTGGTGACGAAAACCGGTGAAATCATTTGGCCCGATCGTCAGATGATTCTCTATGCACGCGACATTTTGTCCCGCCAACCCGGCGCCACCATTATTTATGACGTCAAATGCAGCCGTCATCTGGGCGAATCCATACGCCAAGCCGGCGGAGAGCCCCTGATGTGGCAAACCGGCCATTCCATGATCAAGGCCAAACTAGCTGAAACCGGTGCACCGCTGGCCGGCGAAATGAGCGGCCACACGTTTTTCAAAGAACGCTGGTTTGGCTTCGACGACGGCCTTTACACGGGTGCCCGTCTGCTGGAAATTCTGGCACGTGACGCCAACCCCACCGCCGTTCTGGAAGCCCTGCCCAAGGATATCTCCACGCCTGAACTCAAACTGGAGATGCAAGAAGGCCAGCCACATGCCTTGATCCGCGAGCTTCAGAGCAATGGCCGCTTCCCCACGGCCCAAGCGCTTAATACCATAGACGGCGTGCGTGCCGAGTATGCCGACGGTTTCGGTTTGGCACGGGCGTCTAACACGACACCAGTGGTGGTGCTGCGCTTTGAGGCGGAAACCCAGGAAGCCTTAGCACGCATACAAGCAGAGTTTCGCGCTGCATTGACGCCTTTGGCCGGCGAAGCCAGGCTACCTTTTTAAAGTCGTAAAAGGGGCGCCACTGGCGCCCTTTTACTTTCCACGTGTTCGTCTGCTTTACACCATCAGGCTTTACCGGTGTTCGTCAGTTCGCGATAGAGCGCCACATGGCGACGCACCACCTCGCGAATATCGAATGCCTCTTCGGCCAATTCACGGCTGGCACGCCCCATGGTGGTACGCAACTCGACATCACCCGCCAAGCGCTGTACGGCTTCGCAGAGCGCGACGGCATCTCGCACGGGCACCAGCAGGCCCGTCACATCCGGCGTTATCGCGTCTCTGCAACCCGGCACATCGGTGGTGACCACGGCGCGCCCGCAAGCCGCCGCCTCGATCAAGGACTTGGGCAAACCCTCGCGATACGAGGGCAATACGGCGATATGGCAGTCGCGATAAAGCCCTGCAATATCGTGTTGCTCACCCAACCAGGTGACGACGCCTTCAGTCTGCCATTGCAAGAGTTCTTGTTCGGTCACACTAGCCGGATTGCCTGGGTCCGGACTGCCCGCCAACACCCAGCGCAAGCCGTGGGGTTGCCCGGCAGCGAGTCTGGCTGCCTCGACAAACTCACGTACGCCTTTGTCTGCCAGCATGCGCGCCACCATTAGTGCTACCGGCGGCCCCTCAGGCTCGGGAAAAGCTTGGTACGCAGTCAAGTCCACCCCAGAGCCACGAATCAGCACAATTTGCCCAGACCTGACCGCACCGGCCTGCTGCAGCACTTCGGCATCATTGCGGTTCTGAAAAATCACTCGGCTGTTAGGATGCCCCAGCGCCAGGCGGTACAAGACGGTGACGATGCGACGCACCCACACGCCCTTGCGGCTATTGTCCAGAAACAAAAAGCCCAGACCGGATATAGCCGCCATGTAAGCGGGCACCCGTGCGAGTCGAGCCGCAATCCCGGCGTATAGCACCGGTTTGATCGTCACCGCGTGGATCAGGTCGGGCCTGATCTGCCGAAACAAGCGCCACATAGCCCAAATACTGTGTACTTCCTGCAAGGGATTCCCGCCGCTGCGAGAAAGCGGAATTACGTGATGCGTGAGGCCGTGCTCGTTGATTTGCGCAACAGCCGGTCCGTCCATGGTGGCCACATGGACATCGAAACCCGCATCACGAGCCCCCAAGGCCAGCGGCAAACGATGCGACATGAAGAAGGCGGGATTGTTGATCACAAAGCACAAGCGTGGGCCCGCCGCACGCTTGTCGCTCTTGGAATGAGCTCGCGTTTCTTCTTGTGCCATGGTTCTCCAAACATTGTCGTAAGCCTGAACCATGCGCGTCAGACCATATTCACCGGCTATACGCTCACGCGCATTCAACAGCTTCTGCCGCGTTTCGGGCAGTGGCAATACTTGCAAAGCCTGCAGCATGGCTTCGGCCAAGGCTGGCGCGTTGCGCGGTGGGGCCACCCAACCATCAGCGCCTACGATACGTGCTGCATCCCCTACATCCGTGACCACACAAGCCACCCCCGTCGCCATGGCTTCGGCCACGACATTAGGAAAGCCTTCGGCCATACTGGAAAGCACGTGCATATCCAGCGCATTCATGACCTCGGGCACATCGTCTCGCCGCCCTAGCAGCATCACTTGCTCACGCAGCCCATGCTGGTCAATCAGCGCCATCAAGGCCGCATTCTCTGCTGAAATGCCATCCCCCAGCAACACGGCCTTCAGCCCACTGTGTTGACGTGCGCATAGCGCAAAAGCCGCCAGAAAGTTGCCGTGGTCCTTAAGGGGATTCCATCGCGCCACGCTCCCTATCAGCAAGGCTCCGTCTTGGACACCCCACTGCGCCCGCAAGCGCGCGCGTGCCTGGGCGTCAGGGCGCCAACGCGACAGATCGTAGCCATTGGGAATGACTTGCATAATGTCGGCCCGATAGCCCCACTGCTGGTGTCGACGGCTGGCCTCTTGGGCGCAGGCGACTATGCGCGCGGGCACCCATTTGGACAACCTGGCACACAGCCAGGCGGAAACACGTGAAGCACGACTACCTTGCGCCAGGTTGGCGCCCGAGTTGCGTATGCCCCACGACACTGCGCGTATACCAGCCAATCGGGCTACGACACCGCCAATCAAATCAGCGTGATACATCCAGGTCTGCACCACGTTCGGACGTTCACGTTTGAGCAAGGCGTAAAGCTGCCGCAAACCGCTCAGGCTGGGGCGTCCAGACGGCATGCCCAGCGTCGTCACCGCTACGCCGGCAGCGCGTAAACGCTCGCCGAATACCCCTTCATCTGTCAGAGACACCACATGGTGCTGAATCTGCTGCCCGGGCGCCGTTACCAGTCGGTACAGTACCGTTTCGGCTCCGCCCTGCCCTAAGCCGGAAATAATATGCACTACCCTGAAAGGCGTTTGGCCTTCGTGTGTAGGGGGCACTAGGGATGTCTGTTCGCTCATAAGCCTCCTGCTTGGGTCACATCACGCAGAACCGTCTGCCACTGAGCCAAGACCGCTGGCAGCCCATAGCGTGACCGTACCGACTGCGCCGCACTATCACCCAAAGTGAGCCGTAAATTTGCGTCACTCATCAAGCGGGACAGCGACTGACTTAAAGCCGCTTCGTCCCCCAAAGGGACGAGCAAGGCGTCCTCGCCCTGGCGCGTCATCTCAGCCGGCCCACTGGGGCAGTCCATGACCACGCAAGGCAGCCCCAAGGCCATGGATTCCAGCAACACATTAGGAAAACCTTCAATGGCGGAAACCATGGCAAATGCGTCAGCCTTGGACAGCGCTTGCCAGGGCTGGCTGGTGTTACCCGCCAACTGGATGCGAGCGCCCAAACCCGCCGCATCTATCTGCTGGTGCAAAGATTCGCGCATGGGCCCCTCACCCCAGATCGTCAGGTGCCAATCGGGATATTGATCTGCCAACTGCGCAAAAACGCGTATCAGTAAGTCGAACTGTTTGGACGGAATCAGCCGCCCCATGGCTGCAAGCTGGCGTATTGGAGGCGAAGCGGAAGCATCTGCTTTTGTCTGGCTTGCAACTTGCATGCCCGCCAAAGCATCGGGAAGGGGGTTGCTGATCGCAACGACATGGCGCGCACCCGGTGCTTGGCTCAACATGCCTTGTATGGCGGCTTCGGTTTGCACTACCACGCTGGCAGCCCGTGGATACAGCATGCGCCGCAACAGCTTCAAGACGCGCCCCGCACTTCGGCCATGTACAGGATCGGTGCGCTCTGACACAACCACAGGAATTCCCAAACCCCAGGCTGCCATCAATGCCATGACATTGACGTTGGTCAGGAAGGAGACAACTACGTCAGGCTTGCGGGTGCGCATCAAGGTGCGCAAGGCCGCCAATTTACGCAGACTTAAACCAGCTTGGCTGCCAGGCGTCACGTCATCGGCCAAATGATAAAGGTCTACGTTCGAATCCAGGGGATAGAAGCACTCGCCTTTGGGAATAAAGGTCGTCGTCAGCGTTACCGCATGCCCCGCTTGGGCCCAGGCGCTGGCAAGCGTAGTGGCCACCCTTTCGGCCCCTCCTGCGCCCAGCCGCCCCACCAGGAACAATATGCGCATGCTGCAATCTCCTGTTTGCGTCAGTCTCTCAGTTGCTCGTCCCACAGGCGCATGACGCGTGCGGGCGAGAAACGCTCCTTCACATCGACCGCCCGCCGGGCATACATTTGCCGTTTATGGCTGTGCATCATCAAGTCGGCCAAGGCTTCAGCCAAAGCGGAAACATCCCCGCTGGGGCGAACCAATACGCCGTCAATATCGGGACGGATGATTTCGCGCGGCCCGGTGTCGCAGTCGAAAGCCACACAAGGCAAGCCGCTGGCCATGGCTTCCAACAGGGTGTTGGACAAGCCCTCGGCACGCGAGCTAAGCACGTACATGTCCGACTGTTCGTACCACTGACCCACATTACCAACACGGCCAGGCATGCTGACGCGCTCTGTCAAACCCAGTTCTTCTATCTGTTTTTGCAGGGGGTCACGCAATGCGCCTTCGCCCAAGATGACGAGGTCCCACTCAGGCCGCTGAGCGGCAACGCGCGCAAAAGCCTCGATCAAAAGATCGAAACCCTTGAGTGTGTGCAGCCGCCCTACCGCCAGCAAGCGTAAACGCCCATGACGCTCAGGCGGCTCGACAACAGGATCAGCGGGCATCAAGGGCCATCTGACCGAATTGGGTATGACGGCGACTTTCGAGCCCGGCAGGTTCTGCTCTACCCAGGCTGCCGTGCCAGAGGTCAAGGTGATGACTTTAGACGCCTGCGGATAAGCTTTCTTGCGCAAATAACGCCACAGCCCCGAGATGCTTTGAACCGGCGGATGTGTGTGTTCGGTAGCGATGACACGACAACGCAAGCCTCTTGCCGCCACAACCGCCAGCACGGACGACGTGGTCATCATGCCCAGCACGACATCGGGACGGGTGCGGCGAATGAGCCGGCGCAAACGCCAAACGCGGCGCAGGTTAAGGCACAAGCCCTCGAACAAGCCGCGACTTTCCTGAGCCAGGCCCAATACCACCCGGTCAACGGAAGGGGGCAAGTCGTAAGCGTCTTCAGAGGCGTCAGCACGCGTGCTGATCGTGACTTGCCTACCCTTGGCCGCCCAGTACTCGGCCAGGTCGACGGCCACCCGCTCGGCACCTCCTCCGCCTAACGAGCGGATGACAATCAGGATACGTAAGGGACGGCTAGGGCTGGACACGTTTTTTCTCTTGAGGGACAGCAGGCGGGCGCCAAGCCACGCACAAATAGCAGGTAAAGGACAGCGCATACATGCCGACGGTAGCCAGCATAATGCCGGACACGCCCATGCTGGGCGCCAACAACAGGTTGAGCAAGGCCTTGATACCGAAGTTGGCAACGGCAATCAAGGCCATGATACGGTAACGCCCCTGGCTGGCCAGCAACTGCACCAACACAAGTACGCCAAAATAGAAAGGCAGTTGCAATAAGCCCCAACGCAAGGCCTGGGCGACCTCAAGCGTATCCTGAGCCGTAAAGGCACCACGCTCGAACAGCAAAGCCACTCCCCAAGGTGCCAGCGCCCACCCCACAGCCGTCGCCACTGCGCCCGCGCCCAACATGGCAACTGACCACTTCAGCGCCATGGCTCGGGCTCTAGTCTCATCGCCTTGTCGTTGCACATCGGCCAGCACCGGCAAGGCCGCACGCCCCACTGACGCTGCACCAACGCCCAACACCAGCGACAGCAACCGGGCCGCATAGCCCAAGGTGGCATTGGCGTTCTGGCCCAAATTGGCAGCCGTATATTGATCAATGGGTCCAACGAAGCTCATGGCCACCTGCCCGACTATCATGACACCTGCGGCAGCCAGCATGCCCGACCAGGCTGGAGAAGTCAGCCCCAGGCACGGCCTACCCCACATGCCGTCAGCGCGAGCCGCCAATTTCAGTTGCCACGCACATTGAATCAAGTAGCCAATCAACGTGCCCCACAATAAGGGCGCCACGCTGCAGTCGTCGGCGGCCAACATCACCCAGGCCAGAATCGCCAAGGCAGGCACGCTATCGAGCAAGGTATTGATATGACGTTCGCGCGCACGCAGACGGGCCGCGCTTAAGCCGGTGATGAGCGTCAAGAACGCAGCCGGTGCGAAAGCCAGCAACAGGGTGGCACTCATATCGCGCACTTCCGGCGCCAGGCCTCGCCCACCCCAATGCAAAACCCACGGCCACACCAGCCAGGTGAGGCCCGCCAAACCTAGGCCCAGCAGTAGCAATGCGCCCTGCAGCTCACCTAGGAATCGGGCTTGGCCGGAAGCACTGTCGTTGCGCATGCGCACCAGCACGGGGATGAGCACAACGGACAAGGCGCCCACCAGCGTCACCGGCAACCAACTGGCCATGGTCATGGTGAACTGATAGGCATCGACGACATCACTGATGCCGTATCGGTAAGCCACAGCCATTTCCTTGGCTGCACCCGCAAATTTCCCCAGCAGCAGGAAAAACGCGACTCGCGCCGCCCCTCGGGCAATGCGGCGATGATCTGCGTGCAAGCCCTCCAGCTTGCGCAGTATCCGCTTCATGCGCGGTCGCCGCCTGCCAAGCCTGCCTTCATCCCATCAACTCCGCCGGCGCTAGCCCAGAAAGCGCACGTACCAAGGCATGGCGGCCTGGATACCGCGCGCCACGTCGAACTGCGGCTCGTAACCGAGTTGCTGCCTAGCCTTGCTGATATCGGCTTGAGAATGCCTGACGTCACCAGCGCGAAAATCCCTATGCTGAGGCTCGAGCTTGTAGTCGATATCAAGAGGGCGCAATGCCTGCACCAGCTGATCGAACAGTTGATTCAGGGTGGTGCGTTGGTTGAAGGCAACGTTGTAGACTTCGTGCTCGGTGGCTTTCACGGCAAGAGAAGCCAGAATATTGGCCTGCACCGCGTTGTCTACATAGCAGAAGTCCCGGCTGGTTTCACCGTCGCCATTGATCACCACCACCTCGTCGCGAATCATGGCCGCCACCCACTTTGGAATGACTGCGGCATAAGCCCCGTTGGGATCTTGGCGCTTACCGAACACGTTGAAGTAACGCAGACCTGTGCTGCCCAGACCGTAGGCGCGGGCAAACACATCGGCATACAACTCGTTGACGTACTTGGTGACGGCATAGGGTGAAAGCGGCTTGCCTATGCGGTCTTCTATCTTGGGCAGGGCTTCGTGATCACCGTAGGTAGAGCTAGAGGCGGCATACACGAAAGACTGCACTTTGGCGTCGCGCGCCGCGACCAGCATGTTCAGGAAACCGGAGACGTTGACGCTGTTGCTGGTGATGGGGTCCTCCAGCGAGCGCGGCACAGAGCCCAGCGCCGCTTGGTGTAATACCCGTTCAACCCCCACCATGGCTTCATGGCAGGTGTCGAGATCGCGAATATCCCCTTCAATGAAGCGGAACCTGGCCCAACGTTCGGCCCCCACCGTAGCCGCCACCTCGTCTAGATTGCGTCTATGGCCAGTCGCGAAATTATCCAAGCCCACCACGGTTTGGTCCAGCTGCAATAAGGCTTCCAGCAAGTTGGAACCAATAAAGCCCGCGCAGCCGGTAACCAACCAGCGACCAGGCTGAGCCCGCAATTGCTCACATACGGTCTGATAACGATTTTCCATGCTTGCCTTTTCTACTTTGATGACGCCTGAACGTGCTTAGAGCCGCAGATCGGATTCGTCCGTACCCAGCACATACTTGAGGTCATACAGTACGTGTTCTGGTTTGCCTAAGGCCCGTATGGCCTGAGTACCCATATCGATGAACTGTTGATGCGACACCGCCAGCACAATACCGTCGTAGGAGCCGGCCTCGGGCGCAGACACAGGGGTCAGCCCATATTCGCGCTTGGCTTCTTCGGCATCCACCCAAGGGTCGTAGACATCGACCGACACATCGTACTCAGCCAACTCGGCCACAATATCTACAACGCGCGTGTTGCGTAAGTCGGGGCAGTTTTCTTTAAAAGTCAGGCCCATGATAAGAACGCGGGCACCCTGCACCTGAATCGTGCGCTTGACCATGGCCTTGACCAACTGCGAAGCCACATAGCCGCCCATGCTGTCGTTCAAACGACGCCCTGCCAAAATGACTTCGGGGTGATAGCCGATAGCCTGTGCCTTATGCGTCAGGTAGTAAGGGTCTACGCCTATGCAGTGTCCACCCACCAAACCGGGACGGAAGGGCAGGAAATTCCACTTGGTACCGGCAGCTTCAAGCACAGCCTGGGTGTCGATACCCAAGCGGTTGAAAATCAGCGCCAATTCGTTGATCAGGGCGATGTTCACATCGCGCTGGGTGTTCTCGATCACTTTGGCGGCTTCCGCAACGCGGATGCTAGGGGCTTTATGCGTGCCCGCCGTGATGATGCTGGCATACAGCGCATCGACCAGGTCGGCGATCTCGGGGGTAGAGCCAGAAGTGACTTTCTTGATGGTGGCCACACGATGAAGCTTGTCACCGGGGTTAATACGCTCGGGGCTATAACCCGCGAAAAAGTCCTGGTTGTACTTCAGGCCCGAAAGGCGCTCCAGCACCGGCACGCACACCTCTTCGGTAGCGCCCGGATAGACCGTTGATTCGTAGATGACTATGTCGCCACGCTTGAGCACCCGACCCAACGTTTCACTAGCGCGAACCAGCGGGGTCAGATCAGGCTGTTTGAATTCATCTATGGGGGTGGGCACCGTGACAATATAGACATTGGCCTGAGCCAGGGACTCCCCATCACTGGAAAAGCGCAGGTGAGCCGCCTCGGCCAGTTCTTCGGACGAAACTTCCAGCGTGTGATCCTGCCCAGCTTGCAGCTCGGCAATGCGTTGCACGTTGATGTCGAAACCTAATACTTCGCGCTTCTTGCCGAATTCCACAGCCAGGGGCAGGCCCACATAACCCAAACCCACTACTGCCAGTTTCACGTCTTCGATTCGCAACACTTTCTCCTTGAAACAATCTTGGCTGAACGGCACCTAGCGGGCCGCTCACATACCTGTTTAAGCTTATTTGGGTGGCCCGGCCCGTTTACCTAGAGAGGGCAACAGCAGCCAGGCTGGCCTGCGCCATGACACCAGGCGCGAGTAGATCCAGATATAGACCGCCGCAAATACCGCCATGCTGGCACACAATATATAGACATCGTCATACCAAATAGTTGCCGGCACCAAACCGATAAGGGTGAGCACCCATAGGTAAGGCGATGCCAAAGCATTGCATAGCGCGGGGACGGCATGGCGCCGATCACGGCTGAAGGTGACACGCACCAAGCGGCGAAACACCAGTTGATGCAAATGCAAAGCATCGGGCTGATCCACCGGCGTGCCGCGCTTGAAACGACGGCGCCAGATGGAAAACAGTGTCTCGAATACCGGATAGAAAACCGCCGCCAAGGCATAGAAAGGCGATACGCTGGGGTTACGCACCACCAACTGCACAGCCAGTTCAGCCAGCATGAAACCCAGGAAGTAAGCCCCGCCATCCCCAAGAAACACCCGGCCAAAGGGGAAGTTCCAAACTAGGAAGCCCAGGGTGGCCGAAGCCAGCGCCGCAGCGATCAGAAAAATGGGGATATCTTGCACCTGGAAGGCCACCAGGCCTATGGACAGCGCCATCAACAAGGCCACCATGCCCGCCAGGCCGTTCATGCCGTCCACGATATTGAGGGCGTGCGT
This sequence comes from Mesopusillimonas faecipullorum, assembly GCF_020539505.1. Classification (GTDB taxonomy): domain Bacteria; phylum Pseudomonadota; class Gammaproteobacteria; order Burkholderiales; family Burkholderiaceae_B; genus Mesopusillimonas; species Mesopusillimonas faecipullorum. Next base: position 115,988 of record NZ_JACDXW010000003.1, read on the forward strand.
ACAGCCGCCAACCGCCACCACGGTGACCACCATGGAGATAGGCCAGAACGCCAACAGCCAATCGATTCCCGCTATGCCCACACGCGTAACACCACCCAGCAGCCACCAAGCAATAGCCGCCGACGCAAAAGCTGCCAGCAAGCGCTTGCCGGCACCGACTTCTTTGGTGATGTCTTCGAGTAAGCCGGACACAAATACCGGCATGGCCGCGATAAAAAGCACGGGCCATAACCACGTCAGCGTCATATTGCTGGGGCCTAGTACCAACAGCCCGGCCAAAGACCCTGCGACAACGGCAATCCCGCCGACTCTGGGCGTGGCCCGCGCGTGCGAAGCCTGGGGCTTATCCAGATCGGAATCCCCGGTAAAACTGCCATGCCAGCGTTCAGAGGCGACAATCAGCCCGCCCACCATGAACGCCACAATACAGATATAAAGCCAGGTAAGACTACCCCAGGTTTGAGGTGAACCCACAAAACCCCCTACGACACAATACGTACAGACCCCATTATGGGGCGTCAATGTAACAGCGCCGTCCCGCAAACGCGAGAAATTGCAACGGGAAGATGATACAACGTTGGCGTAAGCGTATCCCCAAGCCTGTACAGTGTGGCGTCACTTTATTGCAACAGATTGCTGGCTGGGTTTAGGCCTTATTTGTTTCGTTGCGTCGCAACATTTCGTTTCCAGTAACACAAGGTTTGAAATCCAGTTTGCTTACCTATTGACCCCCAGCACATTTCAAAACGCTGCGCTGCCGGTGCGCCACATAACGAGCAGGCAAAAAAAAGCCCGAGATCTAAAGATCTCGGGCTAAATCCACCAAAGGAGGAGGGTGGAGGAGACAACCTTGGCATGTTGGGCTACAAAAGCTTTTGCTTGAGCCGGGCCTGCATCAGGAGCTTTTTTGCTCATACCTTATGAAGGCTTTCCAACATCCTACAACCCATTATATTGCGAAAATTTGTGCAGTGCAAGATTTTTTACTTAACCCTAAAAAATCAACTTAGAGCCTGACTTTGCGACTGCTTTGCAAGGGGTATGGAGTGATATTACAAGGGTTAACCCCTAGCCGTCAAGCGTTTTATTCCCGTTTTTTTGAATATCAAGCAAAACCTGTTGTTTTCCGCACGCGCCAGCCCTGAAAAGGGTGCTAGATACGGTAGGCCGTAGCTGTCATCACGCGCGACATGAGCTTCATCGCGCGCTTAACCAAAAAGGGTAAGGGCCGCCCCCCATGCTGCTCGGCCGTGCTGCGATGTTGGTCTTCGTCTTGGCGCATCTGCTCAACAATACGACGTGAGCGATGATCTTGAGCAGGCAATAGACGCAGATGGCTATCAAGGTGGTCACTGACTTGGCGTTCGGTTTCGGCCATGAAGCCCAAATTCAGCCCTGTGCCGGCGCGCGAGGCTAAAGCACCCAAGGCAAACGAGCCGGCATACCACACGGGATTAAGATAGCTGGGGCGGCTGTCTAACTCTTTCAGGCGCTGATCGCACCAAGCAAGATGGTCGACTTCTTCGGCGGCGGCTTGTTGAAACACCTCGCGCACACTGGCGTCTTGGCACCCTAATGCCTGCCCGCGATACAAGGCTTGAGCGCACACCTCGCCCACGTGATTCACACGCATCAGGCCCGCCGCGTGGCGGCGCTGTTCGGTACTAAGTTCGGCATCCTGCGCTTTGGCTTGCGCGCCCCCGCCTGCCGCAGGGTTGGGCCGGCCTGCCTGAGCCGCGCCGGCAAGAATCCGCAAGGCTCTGCCGGCTTCTGTCAGCACGTCATCGATACGGGAAAAACGACGCACGCCCGCAGAGAGCGACGCAGCATGAACTTTATGAGACATGAAACACCTCCTGGCAAGACACTATTCAGTATACCTTCCAGCCTGGCACAGGCTATGGTGGCTGCCGGGTAAGCTATGATTAACGCTTGTACCAAAATCACTTCGTTTCGCTTAGAGAATCGCATGGAATGCACAATTGATTGGGGCGGCCCCGAAGGCATGCTGTTCGTTGCCCGCACTGGCAGCGGCCACGTCACCGCCATGGATGGTGCGCCCGAGGGCGGTGGCAACAACTTGGCACCTCGCCCCATGGAAATGTTGCTGGCGGGCACGGGTGGCTGCGCCGCCTACGATGTCGTGCTTATTCTTAAGCGCGGTCGCCACGACATACGCGATTGCCAGGTCAAGCTGCAGGCCGAGCGCGCCGAGACCGACCCCAAGGTATTCACGAAGATACACTTCGCCTTTACCGTGACAGGCCATGGATTGCCGACAGCCGCCGTCGAGCGCGCCGTGAAGCTATCGCACGAAAAGTACTGCTCAGCTTCGGCCATGTTAGCCAAAAGCGCCGACATCACGCACAGCGTGGATATCGTAGATCTGAACTCCCCCCAGTAAAGAAATAGTTAAAGTCATGCGCCAATACGAAGACCTCATGCGGTACGTGTACGAGAACGGCGTCACCAAGACCGACCGCACCGGTACAGGCACACGCTCGGTCTTCGGCCATCAGATGCGATTCGACCTGCAAGAAGGTTTTCCGCTGGTGACCACCAAGAAGCTGCACACCAAAAGCATCTTCATAGAGTTGCTGTGGTTTTTGCGAGGCGACAACAATGCGCGCTGGTTGCAGGAACGCGGGGTCAGCATCTGGAACGAGTGGGCTGACGCCAACGGCGACCTCGGCCCCGTTTACGGAGTGCAATGGCGCTCCTGGCCCGCTCCCGACGGTCAGCACATAGACCAGATCACCCAGGTCTTGCAGCAAATACGCAGCAACCCCGACTCACGGCGCCTGATCGTGTCGGCGTGGAACGTGGCCGACATCCCCAATATGGCATTGCCGCCGTGCCATGCTTTTTTCCAGTTTTACGTGGCGCAAGGCAAACTCTCTTGCCAGCTCTATCAACGCAGCGCCGATATCTTTCTGGGTGTGCCGTTCAACATCGCCAGTTATGCGCTGTTAACGCACATGGTGGCGCAGCAATGCAATCTGGAAGTCGGTGACTTTATCTGGACGGGTGGCGACTGCCACCTGTATAGCAACCATCTCGAGCAAGTTGAGCAGCAACTGGCGCGCGACCCTTACCCGTATCCGCAACTGCGTATCCTGCGCAAGCCCGACAGTCTGTTCGACTACGAGTACGAAGACTTCGCCATAGAAAACTACCAGGCTCACCCCCATATCAAGGCGCCGGTCGCCGTATAGCGTGGGGCACCTTTTTTCGCCATGCCCGACACTCATACCCCACACCCTCTTGTCCGCTTCGTCGTCGCTTACGCCGCCAACCGCGTCATAGGCAAAGACAACGATCTGCCGTGGCGTCTGCCCAGTGACTTGGCGCATTTCAAACGGGTTACCATGGGCCAACCCATTTTGATGGGCAGGCGCACTTGGGAATCTTTAGGGCGCCCGCTGCCAGGACGGCGTAATCTGGTGATCACCCGCCAAAGCGATTACTTGGCTCCAGGCGCCGAAATTTATCCCACCCTGGCCGCCGCTGTGCTGGCCTGTTCAGGCCAAGATACGCTTTGCATTATTGGTGGCGCCGAGATCTTCCAGGCCGCCCTGCCCCTGGCCGATGAAATCGTCGCCACTGAAATTCACGCCGAACCGGAGGGCGACGTTTTCTTCCCCCCTATTGATCCCGAAGAATGGGAAGAAGTCTCACGCGAGCCCCAGCCCGAAGAAAACGGGCTGGCCTTCGACTTTGTACTTTATCGGCGACGCATCGCTGCCTCGGATTGACATGACATCAGCTTCCTCCTCCGCCCCCACGCTCAGCCACCTGGATGAAACGGGCCAAGCCCGCATGGTGGATGTCGGCCACAAGGCCAGTACGCAGCGCAGCGCGACGGCCCAGGCACAAGTCAGCATGGGGCAAACGGCGTGGCATCTGCTTTCTGCGCAAGCCAATAGCAAAGGGGAGGTCTTGAACACCGCACGCATTGCCGGTGTGTTAGCAGCCAAGCGTTGCGCCGAACTCATCCCTTTGTGCCACAGCCTGCCCCTTAGCTTTGCAGGCGTGGATTTCGAAATGGATGAAGCCACGCATACCATTACCGTACGGGCCACCTGCAAAACCAGTTCCCAAACAGGCGTGGAAATGGAAGCTCTCACCGCTTGCAGCATTGCCGCGCTGACCATTTACGATATGTGCAAGGCAGCCGATAAAGGCATACGTATCGATGCCATGCGGCTCATCCATAAATCTGGAGGTAAAAGCGGTGAATGGCATGCCTCTTAAAGTCCTTTATTTTGCACGGGTCGCCGAGCTGACAGGCGTACGCGAAGAAACCTGGCCGCTGGCCGAGCCCCTTAGCTGCCAAGCCTGGCTGCAAGCTTTGGTGCAGCGCTACCCACAATTAGAGCCGGCCCGTCGTCTTAAGATAGCGGTAAACCAGCAATACGCTCAGGCTCAAACCCTGATTCAACCCGGCGATGAGGTTGCGGTGTTCGAGCCGGTTACCGGAGGCTGAGATGGTCATCGTCCAACCCCAAGATTTCGATGCGGCGCAGTTAACCGCTCAGTTGCGCGCACGCAGTGCCGGCAAAGCGGGTGCGATTGTCACCTTCACCGGCTATGTTCGCGACTACACTGAAGGCCAGGCCACGCGCAGCCTGTATCTCGAACATTATCCAGGCATGTGCGAACGCGAAATCGAAGCACTTTGCGAGACGGCGCGCCAGCGCTGGCGCATAGAAGAAATCGTGGCCGTACACAGGCATGGCGAGCTTGCACATACCGACCAGATTGTATTTATCGGTGTCGCCAGCGCCCACAGAGGCGACGCCTTTCGGGCCTGCGAGTTTGTTATCGACGCCCTCAAGACACGCGCGCCCTTTTGGAAGCGCGAGACACTGGCTGACGGACAGCGCTTTTGGGTAGAACAAAAGCAAGACGATGCCGACCGCACTTCTGAATGGATGGATACCCAGCCCAATGCTTGATTTTGATACTGCCCAAGCGCGCATGGTCGAAGCCGGCCAAGCCACTGACAAAACAGAAAATTGCCTACTGCACGAAGCGTTGGGTCGCGTATTGGCCGAAACCATTACCGCCACGGTGAATCTGCCGCCCGACGATAACAGCGCCATGGACGGCTATGCTGTGCGCCTGGCCGACTTTCACCCCGATCAGGCCTTGCCCATACAGCAACGCGTATACGCCGGCGAAAGCCCAGCGGCCCTCAAACCAGGGCATGCTATACGGCTGTTTACCGGCAGCCTGATACCTGCCGGGGCCGACACGGTTGTTATTCAAGAAAACTGCACTGAGACGGATAACACCGTCACCATTCACTCCACACCCCAGCTAGGCGAGAACGTGCGCAAACGCGGTGAAGACATGGCTGCCGGTCAAGTCATTCTGCAAGCAGGCACGCGCCTAGAGCCTGCCGAACTTACCTGCCTGGCGGCACAAGGCCGCGATCGCATCAGCGTTTATAAGCGGCTACGCATTGGCATTCTCACCAACGGTGATGAACTTGTAGTGCCGGGCCAGGCACTGGGCCCGGCGCAAATCTACAACACCAACGGCCCCACACTGGCTGCGCTCAGTGCCGGCATGGGTGCCCAAGTGGTGCATCAAATCCACGCCCCCGACCAGCCGCAAGCCATAGAAAAAGCGCTCGCCACACTGCGTGTAGATTGCGATCTCATCCTCACGGTAGGCGGTATTTCGGTGGGCGAGAAAGACTATGTCCGCCCAGCCCTGGAACAAGCCGGGGCCTCGCTAGACCTATGGAAAGTGCGCATGAAACCAGGCAAGCCTGTGGCGCTCGCTTGGTTGGGCGAGACGCCGGTTGTGTGCTTGCCGGGTAACCCGGTGTCTGCTTATGTGGTGTTTGCGCTGATGGTAACGCCGCTTATTCGTCGCATGCAGGGGCGCAGCGATTGCCTACCCCCAGTGAATACAGGTCGACTGAACTGCAACAGGCCTTACAAAGAAACTCGCGCTGAGTTCCTTCGCGTGCGTGCCGCCACCGACAAGCAAGGCACACTGCTGCTGCAACCTTATGCTAAACAAGGCTCTAACATTATCAGTTCGCTGGCCGATTCGGATGGCCTGGCGCGCATTCCGCCCGATACTCTGACCGGCGACGGCGCTATGGTCAGTTACTACGCATGGCACGACTGGCTGCGCTAGCGCTTTGCCGCCGGTCGATGCTTAGGCATAGGCATGGAGGTGCGGACATGTTTACGTTGCGCCAACATTAACGATGATGGCACAATTGCAGCCATCCACCTAATTAGTTAAACACGTCTTCGATACGCTGGGCGTCCAGAATCTGCAACGCCCAACGGCTCAGGCTAGTTTCGTCGGCCTGCGCCATGCGCGCGCGCACCCAGTCGGGTAGCGCGCCGAACTTGCGGACGAGTTGGACGGACAGGATTTCGGCTGCGCCTTTTTGAAGGCCTTTTTCCATGCCCTGATCGTGCTCGCGTTTGCGAATCACGCGTTCTACGCTGCTGATGTACACCATTTGCTTTTCCTCTTCGATCTGAATGACAGCGTCTCCGAAGGCGGACTCCAGAGCCTCCGGCAGACCCACCATCGCGTCTATGATGCGAAACAACTGTACGACATTATCCCGGCTGAAGCCCCAATAATCGTAAGCGTAGGTGTGCCTTGTTGGCGCCAGGTTTGCCCCTTCGGTCAGCACAGCCAGGCTTACCACCGAGCGCTGCGGATATTTCTCGCGCAAGCGCACGTGATAAGCAAACATACGATGAGCGAGTGCCGCATCCCGCCCTGCCTGAATCTCAACGTGAACCAACACCAGCGCGTCCTGGCCGGTCAATAAGCGCACCAGCACCAACTTGTCCACATGCCGCCGCCCACGCGCGCGGCTGCGCAGCAAGGCTTGCAGCTCTTTGTCCAGAAACTCGGGAGAATGGCGCCAATCTATCTGCACGTGAATGTCCGGCCACAGCAAGGCCAGAAACTGCGGAAAGTAAGCCTGTAAAGTGTCTTTCCAAGCGCTGTCAAAATCCGATCGATAGGCCATGCGGCGGGTGCCTTGGGCAGGGAATGAATCAGACGTCCACGCAAGACGCCGATATAAGGATTCCTACTATCCGTTATCCGCCACCTTCACCGCCATACGTAGTGAACGTAAATGTCACTACATGGTTACCGCAGCGCGGCGTGGTCTACACCCCTGGCTCACCCGCCGATATAGCTCATCTCTATTTTGGGTGATGCCAAAGTTTGGCGACCGCGGATCTCAGAGTAACGGTCGTCGCGTTGACCCCAGATACCCGCTAAATGCGCACGCAGATCTTCGTCTGACACGCCGCCGCGCAGCACGGCCCGCAAATCAAAGCCCTGGTGAGCGAACAAGCAAAGATACAGGCGCCCTTCGGGCGACAGCCTGGCTCGGCTGCAGTCGCCACAGAAAGGCTGGGAAACGCTGGTGATCACCCCGACCTCGCCTGCCCCATCGGCATAACGCCAACGCTCGGCCACCTCGCCGCGATAGCCGGGGGCCACAGGTTCCATCTCGAACTCTTGGCATAAGCGATCAAGTATTTGACGCCCCGACATGACTTCGTCGAGATTCCAACCATTGGTATTGCCGACATCCATGAACTCGATAAAACGTAGGATGTGCCCCGTGTGGCGGAAATGCCGGGCCATGGGCAGGATCTGATCGTCATTAAGGCCTTTGCGTACCACCATATTGACTTTGACCGGGCTCAAGCCCGCGGCGGCAGCGGCTTCTATGCCCTCAAGCACTGTGGCCACACTGACATCGCTATCGCTAAGACGACGAAACTGAGCGTCGTCGAGGGCATCCAGACTGACGCTGACGCGCCCCAAACCCGCCTCGTGCAGGGCACGGGCCTTGCGCCCGAGCAAGGTGCCATTGGTCGTCATTGCGAGCTCGACGGGGTCGCCTTGCGGCGTACGCAGCTGCGCCAGCATGGCAATGAGCTTTTCTATGTCTTTGCGCAACAAAGGTTCGCCGCCGGTTAAACGCAGCTTACGCACCCCCAACGACACGGCGGCTTGCGCCACACGCAGGATTTCTTCAAAGCGCAACAAGCTGGCATGAGGCATGAAAGCGTGATCGGGGCCGAACTGATCACGCGGCATACAGTAGGTACAGCGAAAATTACAGCGGTCGGTTACCGAGATGCGCAAATCATGCAAAGGCCTATTGCGCGTATCCAAGGCGGGCGCGCCGGGCAAGGGGGCAGCCCTCAACACCAAAGGGCTGACCGATTCTTCGGGCGTAAGAACGAATACCTTGCTCATGCCATGACCTCTTTCAACACAGGGCGCGCCACCGCTTGCCCCGCATCAGCCCCAAACGCCTGCTCCAGCGTAAGCACTGCGCCCACGCCCTGAGCATCATACCCAGCCAGACCACCAACGTGTTCACGATAGACTGGGCTGTCGAGCAAAGCCAACCACTGGCGCATGATGGGCTTTTCCAGCCTGTCGCTACGCACGGCAAAAAAGTAACGTTCTTGTGTCAGGGAGATGAAATCCAGCCCGCAGCGTTCGGCTGCGGTACGCACCCCCATGCCGGCATCCGCCATGCCGCTGGCGATATGCGCCGCCACCGCCATGTGAGTGAACTCGCTGCTGTCGTAGCCTTGCACCTGCTGCGTGCGCAGGCCCGCCTGGCGCAACATATGCTCTAGCAGCAACCGTGTGCCCGAACCGGCCTGACGATTCACGAAACGCACGCCTTCGGTAGTGAGGTCGTGTACGCCTTGAATGCCCTTGGGGTTGCCTTGACGCACAAACAGACCGGTTTCGCGCTGGGCCAGATAGATCAAGCGATGCCGGCCTGCGTCTAACCAGGGCCGGTAGTAAGCCAGCATGTCTGCCTGAAAAGGCCCCACAGGCACTTGAAACCCGGCCAAATCGCACTCGTCGCGATGCAAAGCCATGAGAGCTTCTATGGCACTGCGATAACGCAAATCCAGCCCCGCCAAGCCTTGAGACTGCGCCATGCGCAACATGCCTTCGACGGCAAAACCATGACTGGCATGCAAACGCAAGCGCGGCACCTGCTGAGGATCGCCCCGTAGCAACGCCAACACGTCGCTGAATTCTTGGGCAGCGTCCTCTTGCACCTCGATAAGGCGGCCTGCGGCCTTGCGATGGGCTTGCAACAACTGTCGCCCCAAACCAGTCAGTTGACTGCCCTGACGTCGGCTGGTGGTTAATAGCGCCGCCCCCAATAAAGACTCGGCCCGGCGCAACACCCCCCAGGCATGCCGATACGACACCCCACAGCTTTTGCAGGCACCCGCAATATGGCCTGCCTGATTCACCGCCTCTAGCAAAAGCAGTAAATCGCTCATGGACATGGACTCGCCGCTGGGCGTATGCAGTGTCCAAGAGGTCTGCGGCTGTAGGTGAAAGTTATATGTCATGGATTTCCTATTGAAAACCCCGCCAGGAAAGCGTAGATTATCGATGGGTAGGCGCGTCCTTCGCCACTTTTAATATGCAACACATTACATGATACTGCGGTTTTTAGTTCACCGCAGCCCCCCATCCAAGGATTCCTCATGAATACTCCGCAGAAGGCCCCCCTCTCGGAAGACGCCATTTTGCAAGTCACGCGCCAAGTGCTTGAACGCCACGAAGGCCGCCTTGGCACGCTGCTGCCTATCCTGCACGGTATCCAGCATGCCGTGGGCTACATTCCCGCCGTGTCCGTGCCCGTCATCGCCCAGGCTTTGCAGCGTTCGCGCGCCGAAGTCCAAGGCGTCATCAGCTTCTACCCCCATTTCCGCGAAACACCCGCAGGGCGTCATGTCCTGGAAATCTGTCGGGCCGAGGCCTGTCAGGCCATGGGTGCCGAGCAGTTGGCCGAACAGGCCAGCCGTAAGCTGGGTTGCGATTTCCACGCCACCCGCAGCGACGGCGCCATCACCCTGGAACCCGTTTACTGTCTGGGCCTCTGTGCGCAATCGCCTGCTGTCATGCTCAATGGCAAGCCGCATGCACGCATGACGCCCGAGCGACTCGATGCCTTGCTGGCCGAACAAGGAGTCCAGGCATGAGCACCGCCGTCACCGTTTTTATCCCCCGCGACTCAGCCGCGTTGGCCGTTGGCGCCGATGCTGTGGCCTTGGCGGTACGTCAAGAAGCCCAGCGCCGCGGTCAAGCCGTCCAGATTGTGCGCAACGGTTCGCGCGGCATGCTGTGGCTGGAAACCTTGGTCGAGATACAAACCCCGCAGGGCCGCATTGCCTACGGCCCCGTGCAAGCCCAAGACGTGCCCGGCCTGTTCGATGCCGATTGGCTGCAAGGCGGCAGCCACGCACTGTGCCATGGCCTTACCGAAGAAATCCCCTACCTGAAAAATCAGCAGCGGCTTACCTTCGCTCGTGTGGGCATTACCGACCCGCTCAACCTGGCCGACTACGAAGCCCACGGCGGGCTGGCGGGGCTACGGCGCGCACTCTCCATGCAGCCCATGGAAATCGTCACCGAAGTCACCGACTCCGGCCTGCGTGGCCGGGGCGGTGCGGCTTTTCCCACCGGCATCAAATGGAAAACCGTACTGACCTCACCGGCAGACCAGAAATACATTGCCTGTAACGCAGACGAAGGCGATTCAGGTACGTTTTCCGATCGACTCATCATGGAAGGCGATCCTTTCACGCTGATCGAAGGGATGGCCATCGCCGGCTTGGCTGTGGGTGCAACCTATGGCTATATCTACGTGCGCTCTGAGTATCCCTACGCCGTTTCCACCCTTAACGAAGCCATCCAGATCATGCGTGCAGCCGGTTGGCTGGGCACTGATGTCGCCGGTAGCGGCCACACCTTTGATCTTGAAGTGCGTGTCGGGGCGGGCGCCTATATTTGCGGCGAAGAAACCTCCATGCTGGAAAGCCTGGAAGGCAAACGCGGCCAAGTACGTGCCAAGCCACCGCTGCCCGCCATCGTGGGTTTGTTTGGCAAACCTACCGTCGTCAACAACGTGATCTCGCTGGCCACCGTTCCCATCGTCATGGCAAAGGGCGCAGCCCATTACCGCGACTTTGGCATGGGCCGCTCCAAAGGCACTCTGCCTTTCCAGCTTACGGGCAATATCAAGCAGGGCGGCCTGGTCGAGCGCGCCTTCGGGCTCACCTTGCGTGAACTGCTGTACGACTACGGCGGCGGCAGTGCCTCGGGCAAACCTCTGCGCGCGGCGCAGGTGGGTGGCCCCTTGGGCGCCTATCTGCCCGAGTCGCAGTGGGACGCCCCCATCGATTACGAAACCTATGCCGCCATGTCGGCCATGGTCGGCCACGGCGGTATTGTGGCCTTTGACGACAACGTAGACATGGCTCACATGGCTCAATACGCCATGCATTTCTGTGCCGTCGAATCCTGTGGCAAGTGCACGCCCTGTCGCATAGGATCAACTCGCGGCGTAGAGGTCATTCAAAAGATACGCAACGGCCAACAGCGTGAGCAACAAATCACGCTGTTGCGCGACTTGTGCGACACCATGTTGGCCGGCTCGCTGTGCGCGCTGGGCGGCATGGCTCCCTACCCGGTGCTGTCCGCACTCAACCACTTCCCCGAAGACTTCGGCGTAACCCGCCCTGTGACTTCGGACGAGCCCGCCTGAACCGGAGATCTCTCATGCTTGAAACCATCGTTATTCGCGAACGTGACTTCGGCACCCCGGTCTCGCTACAGACCGAGATGGTCACGCTGACCATAGACGGCCAGCGCTGCACCGTCCCCGCCGGTACCTCAGTCATGCGTGCTGCCGCCGAATCCGGCGTCAACATCCCCAAGCTTTGCGCAACCGACAGCGTGGAAGCCTTCGGCTCCTGTCGCCTTTGTCTGGTCGAAATTCAAGGGCGCCGCGGCTATCCGGCATCGTGCACCACGCCTGTTGAAGAAGGCATGGTTGTGCGCACCGAAACGCCCAAGCTGCACGACCTGCGTCGCAACGTCATGGAGCTCTACATCTCCGACCACCCGCTAGACTGCCTGACCTGCCCTGCAAACGGTAATTGCGAACTGCAAGACATGGCCGGCCAAGTGGGCTTGCGCAATGTGCGTTACGGCTTCGACGGGGCCAATCACCTTAGCGACCCTACCGACGCCTCCAACCCTTATTTTTCTTACGATGCCTCCAAATGCATCGTCTGCAGCCGCTGTGTGCGGGCCTGCGAAGAGGTACAAGGGACTTTCGCCCTGACCATCACCGGCAAAGGGTTCGACTCGCGCGTTACGGCGGGTCAGCACGAAGATTTCATCGATAGCGAATGCGTCTCTTGCGGTGCTTGCGTGCAGGCCTGCCCCACCGCCACACTGACCGAAAAAACCGTTATCGACATGGGCCAGCCCGAACATGCGGTCGTCACTACCTGCGCTTATTGCGGCGTGGGTTGCGGCTTCAAAGCCGAAATGAAAGGCGAGCAAGTAGTGCGCATGGTGCCTTGGAAGGACGGCCAAGCCAATCGCGGGCATTCTTGCGTCAAGGGGCGTTTCGCCTGGGGCTACGCCACCCACAAAGACCGCATCACCAAGCCCATGATACGGGCCAACATTCAAGACCCCTGGCGCGAAGTCAGCTGGGACGAAGCCATTCAGTATGCCGCTTCCGAGATCAAGCGCATACAGGCCAAGTATGGCCGCAACTCCGTAGGCGGTCTGACGTCTTCGCGCTGCACCAACGAAGAAACCTATCTGGTGCAGAAGCTCGTACGCGCCGCTTTTGGCACCAACAACGTCGACACCTGCGCACGGGTATGCCATTCGCCCACGGGTTACGGCCTTAAGGTAACGCTGGGTGAATCCGCCGGCACGCAAACCTTTGATTCGGTCATGCATACCGATGTCGTGATTGTCATCGGCGCCAACCCCAGCGCAGCACACCCTGTGTTTGCTTCGCGCCTAAAAAAGCGTTTGCGCCAAGGCGCCAAGCTTATCGTCATCGACCCCCGCCAGACCGAGCTGGTTGACTCGCCCCATATCAAGGCCGACTACCATCTGCCGCTGCGCCCGGGCACCAACACCGCCATGCTCACTGCCTTGGCACACGTCATTGCCACCGAAGGCCTGATCGCGGAAGACTTCGTGAAAGAGCGCTGCGAAATCCCCGCCTTCGAGCAATGGCGTGCGTTCGTCTCCCAGCCCGAGAACTCCCCCGAAGCCATGCAGGGCGTTACAGGCGTACCCGCTGAAGACATCCGCAACGCCGCTCGCTTGTTTGCAACCGGCGGTAATGGGTCCATTTACTACGGCCTGGGCGTCACCGAACACAGCCAAGGTTCTACCACGGTGATGGCCATTGCCAACCTGGCCATGGCCACCGGTAACGTGGGTCGCGAGGGTGTGGGCGTCAACCCTCTGCGAGGCCAAAACAACGTGCAGGGCTCTTGCGACATGGGCTCCTTCCCGCACGAACTGCCAGGCTATCGCCACGTTTCCGACAACGTCGTTCGCGCCCAGTTCGAAGAGGCCTGGGGCGTTAGCATTCAGCCCGAGCCCGGCCTGCGCATTCCCAATATGTTCGACGCGGCGCTGGAAGGCAGTTTCAAGGCCTTGTATTGCCAAGGCGAAGACATAGCGCAATCCGACCCCAACACGCAACACGTGGAGGCAGCGCTGTCTGCCATGGAGTGCATCATCGTCCAGGACATCTTCCTGAACGAAACCGCCAAGTTCGCACACGTTTTCCTGCCGGGTTCGTCCTTCCTGGAAAAAGACGGCACTTTCACCAATGCCGAACGCCGTATCTCGCGGGTACGCAAGGTGATGGAGCCGATGGGCGGCTACGCCGACTGGGAGGCAACCTGCCTGCTTTCCAAGGCCTTGGGCTACCCCATGAACTACTCGCACCCCAGCGAAATCATGGACGAGATCGCACGCCTGACGCCCACTTTCACGGGGGTTTCCTTTGCTCGCATCGAAGAGCTGGGGGGCAGCGTTCAGTGGCCTTGCAACGAGCAGGCGCCCGAAGGCACGCCCATCATGCACACAGACGCTTTCGTGCGCGGCAAGGGCAAGTTCATGATTACGCAGTACATTCCCACCGACGAGCGCAGCACGCGCAAATTCCCGCTGTTGTTGACCACCGGCCGTATTCTGTCGCAGTACAACGTGGGAGCACAGACACGCCGCACCGACAACAATATGTGGCATAGCGCCGACGTGCTCGAGATACACCCACAAGACGCTGAGGATCGCGGCGTGAATCAGGGCGACTGGGTGGCGATTCAAAGCCGTGTGGGCGAAACCGTACTGCGTGCCGACGTCACCGAACGGATACAGCCGGGCGTGGTCTACACCACCTTCCACTTCCCGGAGTCCGGCGCCAATGTGGTTACCACCGATAGCTCGGACTGGGCTACCAACTGCCCCGAGTACAAAGTAACGGCAGTGCAGGTGCGCAAGGTCACGCAGACCTCCGATTGGCAGAAGGAATGGTCCAGCTTTACGGGTACCCAGCTGGCACTGCTACGTGCCAGTTCCCAGGAAGCCATTGAGCAGCCCTGACACGCCTTATGCACGCGCCTGCTCCTGTCTCTTGCGCCACCCAGGATGCCGATTCGAACGGCGTCCTGGAGGCGCAAGTCCATCGCTATCGCGACGCTCAGCCCCTGGCTACGCCAGAGGCTGACTGGCTGGCGCAAGAAACCCCTATCGCGCTGGAATACAACGGCATCAGCCACGCTACCGTGCTGGCCACACCGTGCGACATCGAAGATCTAGCCCTGGGGTTTTCTATTACAGAAGGCATCGTACGCAGTGCTGCCGACGTCTACGACATCGAAGTCACGCCCACGCCGCAGGGCTTGATTGCGCAATTAAGCATAGCCAGCGCCTGCCTGGATCAGCTTAAACGTCGTCGCCGCACGCTGGCCGGTCGTACAGGCTGCGGCCTATGCGGCCTGGAAAGCCTGGACGACGTCGTGCGCCCGCTGCCACCGGTAGCGGGCCCTCCTTACCCCATACTGCCCTCTGCCATTGTGCGCGCCATGCAGGCGCTGCGCGAACGTCAACCCTTGCATCAACAAACCGGGGCTACCCATGCCGCCGCTTGGGCCACGCTAGAGGGCGAGCTACTCTATGTGCGCGAAGACGTGGGCCGCCACAATGCGCTGGATAAGCTGATAGGGGCTTTGCTGCGCCAGCAGCTGAACCCGGCCCAGGGGATGGCGGTGATCTCTAGCCGGGCCAGTTTCGAGATGGTGCAGAAGGCAGCTGCAGTGGGCATACCCGCCGTTGCTGCCGTTTCGGCGCCCACCAGTTACGCCGTGCAAACCGCCCAGCAGTTGGGCGTTTTACTGATTGGCTTTGCGCGCAATCAGGGCTTTACCGCTTACGCACACCCCCAGCATCTGGGGACACAAGATTCGGAATCCTTACCGTGAACAACAGCATCGACACCTTGATCATCATGGCTAACCGTATAGGCGATTTTTTCGAGTCGCAACCCGACCGCGAAGAGAGCATGTCTGGTATTGCCACTCATATCCGTAACTTTTGGGAACCCCGCATGCGCACCGCGTTGCTGGATTTTCTGGCACAGCAACCCGACGGTTCCACCGGTAGTCAAACACTGACGCCATTTACGCTTGAAGCCATTGAGCGTAATAAGGATTCGCTGCGTCCTCGCGCCTAGTAGGTGTCATCGCAACTGGCGTTATACCCACGGCGGCTTAGGCCGCTGTTTTTTATTCAGCTTCGCGCCAAAGCAAAACCTCAACACTGGCCTCACCGGAGTCCGCTGTTACCCACGCCGTGCCGTCTTGCACATTCACATTCAGGCTCATGCTACGAGCCGCCAATGCCGCCAGATCCTGGGTCGCCTGCACAGGCAAACCGTAGACCGTCAGGTTACGCGCGCGCGACAATTTGTTTTTTACACCCGCCCACCAGCCGTCCGCGTTGCGGCCATAGGCATAAACCACCACCTGATCTGCACGGCCACATGCCTTCAGCAGGCGCCGCTCGTCCGGCAAACCGGTTTCCACCCATAGTTTTACCGCCCCCGTTAAGTCTAGACGCCACAGATCGGGTTCATCGACTTCGCTGAGGCCCCGCGTAAAAGCCAGGCGGTCTTCTTCGTCGGCATGTAAAGAAAAGGCCAGCAACCTGACCATCAGGCGCTCGTCCGTCTCCGAAGGATGACGAGCAACCGTGACAGCATGGCTGCCATAGTAAGCACGGTCATTGTCGGCAACGTGGATATCCGCTTTATAGACGGTGGAACGCAAAGCCATGTCACTCTCTTTCAAGGCTGTCCGGTGATCGAGGAAACACTTTCCTGATCCTGTCGGCACTCATTCGAGCCGCATCATAACGTAAGCGGGCTTGCCTTGTTGAGGTGCTGATTAAACAATGCCTGGTTCGGCAAAGTTTGTTGACTCGGGTTACTAGCGATTGCAGTAACTGAAAAAAAGCACGCCATGCCCACACGCGCATACCCACCTTTGTGAATATGCGTGTGGGCATGGCGCGACGGCTTAGTCGGACTCTTTGACCCGATAGACCAGCACGGCGGTGTGCGCCAAGCCCAACACCTTGACCGTGACACTGCCCAGCAACAGACGCGACAAACCACTGCGTCCGTGGCTGCCAATAAAGATAAGATCGCAGCCGTTATCGGTGGCTGCCTGAACGATGCCGTCGGCCACATTGAAGTTAGAGACAGCGTGAGCCGTGGCTTTCACGCCTGCCGTCTCGGCGCGATCCAGCACGGATTGCAGGTATTTCTCGGCTTGCTTGGCAGCCGTTTTATCGTAGTCTTCGTCGGTAATGGCATACGCGGCGGCCATGCCATCGAAGCCCACGGTGGCGGCAAAAGGCTGCGAGACGTGCAGGGCGACGACTTCGGCGCCGATTTGGCGGGCCAGGCACACGCCTTTGTTGGCAGCCTGCGCGGACAGCGGCGAACCATCGGTGGGGATGAGGATTTTCTTGAACATGGCGGTTTCCAATGTTGAGTGATAACGACGGGTGGTACGCGCAGGCGCGGTTTTAAGACGCCAGCCACTACCGTCTATGCTAAGCCAAGCCCGAGGCGATGAAAATGGGTAATGACGCCTACTTTGCGCAGAATCAAATCTGCTGGGAAGCGCGGTACAAATTCGTGCAACGAGTGCCAGAACGGCAATACGCCAACACTGGCGCGGGCAGCTCTTCAAGAAGCTGCTTGAAGCGCTGAACGTCTTCGAGCGTCATGGCGCCACTGACCACGGGTTGGTAGGCCACTTGCAGACCCGCCTCGCGAGCCGCTTGCATCACCTGCTCAGAGGTAGGCTGCTCGGCCCCGCCTTCGTTGTCGGGGCGGTTGATAATGACACTGCGGTACCCGGCCTGTGCCACTGCCGCCATGTCTTGGGGCGCCAGTTGTGGAGCAACGGCAAGGCCTTCGCTCAGGCGATTCAGGGGTACGGACATGCGAGTCTCCTTGGGAGTGTAAGGGTGAGGCCCAGGCGCGCCAGATGCTGCCCGGTTTCTGGGGCTGCCAGTACGCGAAATTCCGCCACTCGCTGTTCGCCCAAAATATCACCTTGCATTATATGGCTGGCGGGGTGGCACATTAGTAAATCCCCTTCGCGCATCTGGGACAGCCAGGCTTTCAACAACCGGGCGTAGGACGCCTCGCCGCCTTGAAAATCATACACACCGGTTAAGCTGCGACTCAGGGGCAAGCGCCCCTTTACCAGCCTCCCCAGCGCCCCTGCCCCCAGCGTTTGAATCACCGCCGCCTTGAAACGGTAGCTTAGGGGTAAGCCGGTTACCGGCAAAGCCGTGGTGCAACGCAGCCACGGAGGGTGCGCTGCATACCTGCGCGCCAACTCGCCCAATAAAGCCTCTCGAATTTGCGGCAGTTGATGTACGTGCTGATGACCATCAACAAAGTCCGGTGCTTGCTGCATGAGGTCTTCGTAACGGTCAAACTGACGCGCGATCTGATCACGCAGCAGGCGCGGATTCAAGCGCCGTAGATAAGCTTTTCGAATCAGCGTTCCCAAGGGATGTATCAAGGCCGCTGCGGGATAGGGTTCGGTAAAATTCAGATGAAGGCCTGCGCTTAGCCCCGAATCTCGTAAAGCAGCGGCATCAGCGCCAAACTGCGGGCCGTCTACCAAACAGCTGGTGGCATTCAAGCGCCCCAGGCGCGCCAGTTCCAACACGCCCTGGTTTACCGCCGAATTCATGCCAAAATCATCAGCACAAATGATGATGTGCTTGGCTGCCTGCTGCCCGCCCATCGCTACTCCCTTGTCATGCTTGCTAAATGAACACACTGCTTACGCAATTGTCGTGGTTTGTTATTGTCGGCTGCAGCGCCGCCGCCACCCATTGGGCCGTGGCAGTGCTATGCGTTGAGCTTTTGGGCTTGGCACCCCTGCTGGCCAACGTAGCCGGCTGGCTGGTAGCGTTCAACGTGTCGCTGTTTGGTCATTACCATCTTACCTTCAAACATCAGCACGCCCCCTGGAAACAAGCTGCACTCAGGTTCTTCGGCGTTGCATTGCTGGGCTTCATACTGAACGAGTTGGCTTATGCCTTACTGCTGCACACCACTGGCTTGCGCTACGACGTGGCGCTGGCTGTTGTGTTGGTAGGCGTAGCCGCCCTGACCTTCTTGCTTAGCCGCTTCTGGGCCTTCCGGCGTCTACCGCCTAAACCGGCCTCGCCACACTAAACTTGTGGCCCATCAGAGTCTGTAGGCTTAGCCAAGCCTTGGCCACGCCGGGCCTGTACAAGATATACCGGCCTTTGTTTGACCTCGTTGAAGATACGCCCGACATACTCGCCCAACACCCCCACCGATAGCAGGTTGATGCCAGAGAAAAACAGAATCACGGTAATCAAGGTGACCCAGCCTTGCACCTCGTTGCCATGGACGAAATAGTCGATGACGATGAATGCGCCATAGACAAAAGACATGAGCGATATCAACATGCCCAATGTGCTGACCATGCGCAGGGGCCAAGTGGTAAAGGCGGTCAGGCCGTCCAGCGCAAAGTCGAATAGTTTGAAAGGCTTGAACGTGCTGCGCCCATGCAGGCGTTCGGGGGGTTCGTAAGCCAGCGGCTCGGCGCGAAACCCCACCCAGGCAAACAAGCCTTTCATAAAGCGATTGCGTTCGGGCAGCATCAATAAGGCGTCTACCACCACGCGATCCATCAAACGGAAGTCACCTGCATTTTCTGGCAGGGAAGGCCCGCCCGAAGTGCGCATAAGTTTGTAAAAGAAGCGCGTCCCCATGCGCTTAGCCCAGGACTCATCGCGGCGGGTTGCGCGTACCGCATACACCATCTGCACGCCTTCGCTCCAACGTTCGAGCATCTTGGGCAGTAATGCCGGGGGATGTTGCAAGTCTGCGTCCATGGTGATGATCACCTGGCCTTTAGCGGCAGCCAGGCCCGCACTGAGCGCCGCTTCCTTGCCAAAATTACGCGACAGCTCGATCATCACCAGTTGAGGATGCGCTTGCAGCAGGGGCGTCAGTGCCTGTACCGTATGATCACGGCTACCATCATCTACCAGTATGATTTCGTATCTGTCGGCCAGGGTTTTAAGCACCGCCATCAAGGCAGGTACCAGCACCTGCAGATTCGCGGCTTCGTTGAAGCACGGTACAACGCAGCTAATAGTAGAAGGGGAGCGAGTAGTCACGACAAGCAAGGCGGCAAAGACCAGATCGACAGAAGTGGCGCCCGATAAGACTAGGCGTGTGAAACCTCGCCAATGTAATCCACCCCAATACCGATTGCAACGAAAGGCTTCCGCGCACAACGATGACTACCCTCAGTAGCACCTATATATAGCTCACGACAAAAAGATTCATATAAAATATATCTTTTAGCCTCATACCTTTTTCTGCAGCTTCCTTCGCTACCACTATAGGGGCTTAGCCATGACACAGCGCGACACCTTGTGCACCCAGGAAGAAATCACCACCCTGGTCCATTCCTTTTACGACCGCATTCGTCAAGACGAAACATTGGGCCCCATCTTCAATGCGCACGTCCATGACTGGGATGTTCACTTGGCGCGCATGGTCAGTTTCTGGTCTTCCATGCTGCTGGGGGCCGGTACCTACGACGGCACACCCATGCCCAAGCACATTGCCCTGCCCGACCTGAAGGCCGAGCTGTTCGAACACTGGCTGGCTTTGTTTCAAGAAACCACACAGACCCTGCCCAACCAAGCGCTGGCAGAGAGGGCCCAGGAGCTTGCGCATCGCATTGCGCGCAGCTTATGGTTTGGCTACCAGTTACATAGACAACCCGAACGACCTGTTACCGAAATTCGTCATGGCTAGCGTCATCCGCATTCAAGAACCTGGCCGCCCTACAGGCGGCAAACCCCAGTGGCGTGCTTTTCTTAGCCTGGGCTTTCGCCCGCTCTACCCAGCGGGCGCCCTCTGGGCCGCGGTGGCGGCAGCCTTATGGGTCTTTGCGCCCCAATGGTTGGATGGCCCCATGAACGGCATGGTGTGGCACGCTCATGAGATGCTTTGGGGCTGTGTCGGCACCATTGCCGTGGGCTTCTTGCTCACTGCCGCAGCCACCTGGACAGGCCATAACCCCATGAAGGGGACACCCCTGGCCATAATCGTTTTGCTATGGATCATTGCGCGTGCAGGGTATTTGGCAGGTAGCATGCCTGCTTTTTTTGTGGCGGGTCTGGCAGAAACCGCTTTTTATCTGTTCAGTGCCACTGCTTTGATGCGCGTCATGATTCGCGGCGCAAGCAAGCGCAACCTGGGCATTCCCTTTCTGGTCGCCGGATTAGGCTTGAGTCACGCTTTCTTTTTGTGGGCTGTGTTGGAGGGTGACTACCTTCGCTTAATGCATTATTTTGGCCTGGGCATGATCTGCATGGCCATGATTGCACTGCTGGTCGCACGGCGCGTTATCCCCTTCTTTGCCATGCGTGCCGTGCCACAGTTGAAGATTCCCATGCTGACTCGCTTGGGCCAGGCTCAACTGGTATTGACCTTGCTAGCGGTGCTGTTGTTGGCTTTCAAGCAGGCCGTCGCGGCAGCGCCGCTATTGTTTTTAGTGGGTATCGCTGCGCTGTTTCAGGTCTTGCGCTGGAAACCCTGGGCTGTTCGTGGGCGACCCATTCTATGGGTACTGTATCTAGGTTATGCCTTTCTGGGCCTAGGCTTGATTGCCTCCGCCGCGCATTTTGCCGGCATAGGCGGCGCCTGGTTTGCACGACTGGCAACGCCGGTACACGTTATAGGCATGGGGGGGTTCGGGCTGTTGATCATAGGCATGATCACCCGTACCGCACTCGGGCACATGGGCCGTCCCCTGGCACTGGACACCAGCATGGTCATCAGCTACTGGCTGATCCTGGCAGCCACTTTGTTACGGTTGGCCGCCTTGTTCCCCACGCCCGCTATCGTGCCTTTACTGCACAGCGCCACCACACTGTGGGTCTTGGCTTTCCTGATGTACTTGTGGCGATTCATGCCCATGCTGGTGCGGCCCACGCCTTAGGCACTTTATCGTTTTAATACGGCCAACGGTAACAAAAAAGGCAGCCCGTAGACCGCCCTTCTTGCTCCCGGAGCCCCGTTCTAGCCTGGCCCCGAAAATCTGCAAGCCAGCATTAGGCGGCAGGCGGCACCACGGCGGTGACTTCGATTTCGACCTTGGCGCGGTCTTCGACCAAGTCAGCCACCTCCACAGCCGTCATGGCAGGGAAATGCTTGCCGATGATGGCGCGGTAATGCTGGCCTATGCCCTTGTAAGCAGCCACGTATTCCTTCTTGTCCTTCACATACCATGTCATGCGCGTGATGTGCTCGGGGCCGGCACCGCCCTCTTTCAGCACCTCAACGATATTGCGCAAGGTTTGGCCCACTTGGTCGGCCAGGTCGTCAGTCTCGAACTGCTGCTGACCATTCCAGCCGATTTGGCCACCTACAAAAATAATGCGGCTGCCGACCGTCATTTCGGCCATGGTGCCATTGGCGTATCCACGCGGCTCGAGCCACTCGGGGGGTTGCAAGAACTTCATTGTTTACCTCTCGGTGAAATAGGCCCTGCCGCCTTGGCCGATATTGCGATCAAGGCGGTGGCTTGCCTGTGAAAAACTACTGCTTGCGCAGAACGAAACGCTGTAGCTTGCCGGTTTCAGTACGCGGCAGCTTGTCCATGAACTCAATAGCCCTGGGGTACTTATAAGGGGCGATATTGGCCTTGACGTAGTCTTGCAATGCCTTGGTCATCGCTTCGTTGCCCTCGAAGCCGGGCTTGAGCACCACGAAGGCTTTTACGATGGAACCACGTGCCGGGTCGGAAACCCCCACAACGCCGCATTCGGCTACGGCTTCATGCGTCATCAGGCAGTCTTCGACCTCGGGGCCGGCGATGTTATAGCCCGCCGAAATGATCATGTCGTCATTGCGCGCCTGGTAAAAGAAATACCCGTCGTCGTCCATCATGAAGGTATCGCCAGGCAAGTTCCAGCCTTGCTGCACGAAGGTACGCTGGCGCTCGTCCGACAGATATCGGCATCCCGTAGGACCCTTGACCGCCAGTCTGCCCACTGTGCCATTGGGAACCGGCTTCATATCGTCATCGACGATTTGAGCGACATAGCCCGGCACGACCTTGCCGATGGCGCCACGACGGGTGTCTTCGGGGGTGCAAGAGATATAAACGTGTATGAGTTCGGTGCCGCCTATGCCATCCAGCATCTCTATGCCGGTGGCGTCCTTCCACAACTGACGGGTGGCGTCGGGCAAGGCTTCGCCGGCCGACACCGTGGTCTTCAAGGAAGACAGGTCGTATTGATCTGCGATCTCGGCCATCTGGCGGTAAAAGGTGGGCGCCGTGAAAGTCATGGTCACCTTGAAATCTTGCACCGTTTTCAGCAACTCGGCGGGCGTCAACCTTTCGATGAGCACCGTGCTGCCGCCTGCCCGCAAGGGGAAGCACAGCATGCCGCCCAAGCCGAACGTGAAGGCCAAGGGTGGCGTACCGCAGATGACGTCATCTTGATTGGTGCGCAAGATATGACGCGAGAACGTGTCGCACATAGCGAGAACGTCGCGATGAAACTGCATGCACCCCTTGGGCTTGCCTGTTGTGCCGCTGGTAAAAGCAATCACACACACGTCATCGATTGCCGTATCACAAGCAGTGAACTGCGCAGGCTTGGCAGCGGCCAAGGCTTCCAGCCCCTGCGGACTGTCGTCCATGAAATAAAGCGCCTGCTTGAGTTCGGGGCTATGCGAAGCATGGGCCGGATTCATGCAGTGTTCGAGCTCATCGCGCAAGCGGCTGTCGCACAAGGCAGCCTGAATCTGGCCTTTCTCGATGATGGGCTTTAGGTCGGCCGCGCGCAGCAGCGGCATGGTGGCCACGACCACCAGCCCCGCTTTTACCGCCGCCAACCAGGTTGCCGCCATCATGGGGTTGTTAGGACCACGCAGCAACAGACGATTGCCAGGCACCAGCTTCATGTCGTCGATCAGCACATGGGCGATGCGATTGGTCAATTCTGCCAGCTCGCGATAGCTCATGCCGCGAGGTTCATCGGTGGCGAGATCACGCCATTGCAAAGCGATGCGGTCGCCATCACCGCGCTGGACGTGGGCGTCCACCAGTTCTACCGCACAATTCAGACGCGCCGGGTAGGCGACATCGGGATTGCCTTCGAGTATAAGTTCAGGCCACTGTTCGGGCGGTGGCAGGTTGTCTCGCGCGAACGTGTCGACGTGGGCAGATGCTTGCATGGCGTTATCTCCTGGTTCTCTTTTCTGGGCGGGCCGCTTATCAGGCCTCTTTGAGCAGTTCTCTGGCAATAATCAGTTTTTGCACTTCCGTAGCCCCTTCGTAGATACGCAGCGCACGAATTTCGCGATAGAGTTTTTCTACCGGCATGCCGGACTTGACGCCCAGACCACCGAACATCTGCAAGGCGCGATCAATGACGCGTTGCGCGGACTCGGTAGCGGCCATCTTGGCCATTGCGGCTTCACGAGTGGTGCGTTGACCTTGCACGTCACGCTTCCAGGCGGCACGGTAAGTCAGCAGGGCCGCCGCGTCGATTTCCATGGCCATATCACCCAGCGCCGCCTGCGTCAGTTGCAGGTCGGCCAGCGTCTGGCCAAACATCTTGCGCGTGCGGGCGCGGTGCAGGCCTTCATCCAACGCACGGCGGGCAAAGCCCAGCGCCGCACCGGCTACCGAGGCGCGGAAGATGTCCAAAGTCATCATGGCGACTTTGAAGCCCTGGCCAGGTTCACCCAGCATGTGACTGACGGGAACCCTGCAGTCTTTGAACTCCAGGCGTGCCAAGGGGTGCGGCGCAATGACGTCAAGGCGTTCGGCGATATGCAGACCAGGCGTATTGGCGTCGACGACGAAAGCCGAGATACCACGTGCACCAGGCGCCTCGCCGGTACGAACGAAAAGGCAGTAGAAATCGGCGATGCCCCCGTTGGATATCCAGGTTTTTTCGCCGTTGATAACGTAATGATCGCCGTCACGAACGGCTGAGCAAGACATGGCGGCAACATCGGAGCCCGCCTCAGGCTCGGTGAGCGCAAAGGCGGCAATCGCCTCGCCACTGGCTACGCGAGGCAAGTACTGCTTGCGCAGCGCATCGCTACCGGCAATGGAGATAGCGCCGCTACCCAAGCCTTGCATGGCAAAGGCAAAGTCGGCCAAGCCTTCGTGCCTGGCCAACGTTTCACGCACAATGCATACCGCACGCGAGTCGATCTGGGGCCAACGACCGCCCCAGGCGCCATCAGGCCCGCTGGGGACGGCAACCTTGAGCCAGCCCGCCTTGCCCATGGCACGCACCAACTGACGGCAAGCCTCGTCGGTATCGTGATGGTCTATGTCGGCAAGCGTGGCTTCGCACCATTTATCCAGTTCTTGAGCCAGCGGCGTATGGCGCTCATCGAAGAACGGCCACTCCAGCCATGTCTTATCGCTCATGATCAGTCACCTTGAAAAACAGGCTTTTGCTTGGCTACGAAAGCATCGTAAGCGCGGCGGAAGTCTTGGGTCTGCATGCAGATAGCCTGCGCTTGTGCTTCGGCTTCGATAGCTTCGTCCACGCCCATGCTCCATTCTTGATGCATGGCTTTTTTGGTCATGCTGTGGGCAAACATAGGGCCGTTGGCTATTTGGCCAGCCAGCTTTTGCGCTTCGCGCAGCACGCTATCGGGTTCGTGCAAGGTATTGAAGAAGCCCCAAGCTTGGCCTTCTTGCGCCGTCATGGCACGCCCGGTGTAGAACAGTTCGGCGGCGCGGCCTTGGCCGATGATGCGCGGCAAAATGGCGCAAGCGCCCATGTCGGCCCCAGCCAAGCCCACGCGGGCAAACAGGAAAGCCGTACGCGTGTCGGGCGTGCCCAGACGCAGGTCGGACGCCATGGCGAGAATCGCGCCGGCTCCGGCGCATACGCCATTGACAGCAGCAACGATAGGCTGCGGGCAGTTGCGCATGGCTTTCACCAAATCGCCGGTCATGCGCGTGAAAGCCAGCAGCTCGGGCATGGTCATGCGCGTAAGCGGGCCGATGATTTCATAGACGTCGCCGCCCGAGCAGAAGTTACCGCCGTCGCCGGTGATGACAACAGTCTTGATGTCGGAGGCATAGCTGAGACTGCGGAAGAGGTCGCGCAATTCGGCATACGAATCGAACGTGAGCGGATTTTTGCGCTCAGGGCGATTCAAGGTAATGGTGGCCACCTTGCCGTCTTCGGATACCGACCACAGAAAATTCTTGGCTTGGTAATCCGCCATCGGGCGGATGTGATGCTTCATCGTGTGTTCTTCTTGAGTCATGACTGGCTCCTTCGATTCTTTAAAAGGCGGGGTGGACTCACCCCACCATGACTTCCCCGCCATCCACAGGGATGGCCTGGCCGTTGATAGCGGACGCCCCTTCCTGGCATAGGTAGGCGACGGCGTCAGCGACTTCTTCGGGTTGTACGAGCCGGCCTTGCGGATTGCCTTCGGCCAGTTTGGCCTTGGCTTGCTCTCGCGAGAGGCCTGTTTTGCTCATGATGTTGTCCAGGGCTTCTTGCACCAGGTCGGTTTCAGTGTAGCCCGGGCAGACGGCGTTGACGGTGACGCCTTTGCGCGCAGCCTCTAGGGCCAGCGAGCGCGTAAGCCCCACCACCCCATGCTTGGCTGCGCAGTAGGCGGACACATAGGCATAGCCCACCAAGCCGGCGGTACTGGCGACGTTAACGATACGCCCCCATTTTTGCTCATACATGCCCGGTAAAGCTGCCTGAATGCAGTGGAAAGTGCCCGTGAGGTTGACGGCAATCATATTGTGCCAACCGGCTTCGTCCAGCCTATCGAAGCGTTCGCTGACCGCTTGGCCGGCGTTGTTGACCAATACGCTGACCACGCCGAAGCGGGCCTGCGCTTGTTCGAATGCCTGACGCACCGCTGCGGCATCGCCGATGTCTGCCGATACCCACCCCACTCGGTCGGGATGCCCCAGCTTGGCGCAAGCGGCCTCTAGGCCGGCTTGCCCACGCCCCATCAACGTAACGTTCAAGCCCTGAGCCAGCAGTTTTTGCGCCACAGAAAAACCGATGCCTCGGGAGGCACCGGTAACCAGGGCATGGCGCGCGCGATCGGCGCTCATTTAACCAGCTGCTCGGCGTAAGCAGCGGCGCGAGCGAAGTTGGTTTCAAGCTGACGCTTGGCGGGGTAGTACTGTTTAGGCCAGTTGGTGCCGGTGTAGCCGATATGAGCGGCTTCGCGCAGTGTCCAGGCGGCGTCCGCCAAATGCGGACGAGCCAACGCGCACAGATCGGCGCGACCCGAGGCCACAATGCTATTGACGTGATCGGCTTCGAAAATGGCGCCCACCGCAATGGTAGGAATACCGGCTTCGTTGCGCACCCGGTCGGCAAAAGGCGTTTGGAACATGCGGCCATACACCGGTTGTTCGTCTTTGCTGACTTGGCCCGACGAGCAATCAATCATGTCGGCGCCCGCAGCCTTGAAGAACTTGGCGATCTCTACCGCGTCGTCGGGGGTGATGCCGCCCTCGACCCAGTCGTGAGCCGAAATACGTACGGAAATAGGCAGGTTCTCGGGCCAGACTTCACGCACGGCCTTGAAAATCTCAAGGGGGTAACGCAGGCGATTTTCGAGCGAACCACCGTATTCGTCGTCGCGATGGTTGGTAAGCGGCGAAATGAAGCTGGACAGCAGATAGCCGTGCGCGCAATGCAGTTCGAGCCAGTCGAAGCCAGCCTTGGCGGCACGACGGGTAGCCGCCACAAATTCGTCACGAACTTGATCCATCTGGGCGCGGGTCATGGCTTGAGGCACTTGCGACACCCCCGGGATGTAGGGGATGGCGGAAGCCGACACCAATGGCCAGTTACCTTCGTCCAGCGGCATATCCGTGCCTTCCCAGCTGACTTTGGTAGAACCCTTGCTGCCCGCATGGCCGATTTGAACGCCAATTTTGGCGTGCGTCTGGCCATGCACAAAGTCGACGATGCGTTTGAACGCAGCCTCTTGTTCATCATTCCAGAGACCCGGGCATCCGGGGGTGATACGGGCTTCGGGAGAAGGGCAAGTCATTTCGACCATGACCAGACCGGCCCCGCCCATGGCGCGCGAGCCCAGGTGCACCATGTGGAAGTCGCCGGGCACGCCGTCGACACATGAGTACATGGCCATAGGCGAGACCACGACGCGGTTATCGAGGGTGACGTCGCGCAGTTTGAACGGCGTGAGCATGGGCGGTACGGGTTGACCGTCAGTGGATTTGACTCCCGCCTTTTCGGCAAACCAACGTTCGAAATTTTCTATCCACTTGGCATCGCGCAAGCGCAGATTCTCGTGCGAGATACGTTGCGAACGCGTCAACATGGTGTAGGTGAACTGCTCGGGTTCCATGTTGGCGTAGCGCGCCACGTTCTCGAACCATTCGGTAGAGTTACGGGCGGCGTTCTGAATGCGCAAGACTTCGATGCTGCGTGTGTCTTGGTAGTGCTTGAGCGCGGCTTCGAGATCGCCATTGTTGGCCAGAATGGAGCGGCGCAGGCCGATGGCATCTTCGAGCGCCAGCTTGGTCCCGGAACCGATGGAAAAGTGAGCCGTATGCGCCGCATCGCCCATCAGAACGATAGGCACCTTGCGCCCGTTGGGCAGGGTTTGTTCGTGCACCCAGGTATGGCAAATAACGCGAGGGAAGCGGATCCAGATGGCCGAACCGCGCAAGTGCGTCGCATTGCTGATCAGCTTGTTGCCGTCCAGCAAGTCGGCAAACAGGTTTTCACAGTAAGCAATACCCTCTTCCTGGCTCATTTTGTCCAGGCCGGCGGCCTGCCAGGTTTCGTCGCGTGTTTCGACGATGAAAGTGGACATGCCAGGTTCAAATTTATAGGCGTGTGCTTGGAACCAGCCGTGTTCGTTCTCGACGAAGGCAAAAGTGAAGGCGTCTAGTTGTTTTTCGGTGCCCAGCCACACAAAACGGCAGGCGCGTGTGTCGATATCGGGCTGGAAAGTCGACTCGTAGCGGGTGCGGATGCGGCTGTTCAGACCATCGGAAGCAATGACGAGATCGGCATCGTACTTTTGCGCAATTTCTTGGTCGTCGGTGACTTCGGTTTCGAATACCAGCTTGACGCCAACCTGTTCGCAACGCGCTTGCAAGATGTTCAGCAGCTTTTTGCGGCCTATGCCGATAAAGCCGTGACCGGAGTTACGCTGCACACTACCCTTGTAATAGGTTTCGATATCGTCCCAGTGATTGAACGCCTGACCGATCTCTTCGGCGGAGACAGGATCAGCCTCGCGCAGATTTTCCAGGGTAGTATCGGAAAACACCACGCCCCACCCGAAGGTGTCGTAGGGACGATTACGCTCGATGACTGTAACCTCATGCTTGGGATCGCTGAGTTTCATGAGCAGACCAAAATACAGGCCGGCTGGCCCTCCACCGATACAAACGATTTTCATGCTGGTTCTCCATATGCCAGTTGGCTAGTCTCAGCGCCCGGGTAGAACTAGGGCCCATCAAAATACTTTAAGCTTAAACTATATAGCGTAAAAAAGACACTAGCAAGACTTTTTTTATACGCGTTTTCCCCATAGCGCAGGGGCTGACGGGCCTACCAAGCGTCCACACGCGGATTTTGCCAGTATGATGCCATTGAAACTTAAACATTTTAGGTTTGTTGAACAATAAAGCATTGATACGTTAAAGCTTTTTCTGATGCTCATGACAACCCCTCCCACCCCAACGCCGCTCCCTGCCGACCCCCCGCCCGACATCGAAAGCCGCGTTAGCCAAGACGACCACCACGACCTACGCCTGTGGCTACGCCTGCTGGCCTGTTGCAACCTGCTGGAAACCGAAGTGCGTGGCCGCCTGCGCATAGAGTATGGCACCACTTTGCCACGCTTCGACCTGATGGCCCAGTTGGATCGCGCGCCCGAAGGCATGAAAATGAGCGAGCTTTCGCGCCACATGATGGTGACCAACGGCAATATCACCGGTATCACCGATCAGCTAGAGCGCGACGGCCTGGTAGAACGCAGCAAGGTTGCCACCGATAGGCGCAGTTCCATCATCAAGCTCACGCCCAAGGGTCAACGCACGTTTCGCAAAATGGCGCAGTCCCACGAGCAATGGATACAAACCTTGCTGACCGGTTTACCCTCTGGCACGCACTACGCCCTGTATGAGGGGCTGGCCGAACTCAAGCAACTGATACAACCACGGCTGACGATGCGATAATCTGGCTTTTTGCGACGTCGACACCATGCCTCTGCCATTGCTCATCCCTTCCGCGAATGACATCCACCCCGTTGCCGGCGTCGAAATCGGCATTGCCCAAGCCGGCGTGCGCAAGGCCGGTCGCGACGACCTCACAGTATTCCGCCTGGCGCCGGGCTGCACTGTGGCGGGTATCTTTACCACCAACCGTTTCCGGGCTGCGCCCGTACAGGTTTGCGAAGCCCATTTGGCGGCGCGTACCGACATACGCGCGCTGGTGGTCAATACAGGCAATGCCAATGCAGGCACCGGCGAACCCGGCCTGCAAGCCAGCCAAACCACCTGCATTGAAACCGCAAAGCTGTTGGGCCTGGAGGCCGATCAGGTGCTGCCGTTTTCCACTGGGGTCATTCTTGAACCCTTGCCTGTAGACCGTATCGTCGCCGCCCTGCCACGCGCCATAGAAAACTGCCAAGCCAATAATTGGCTGGCAGCGTCTTACAGCATCATGACCACAGACACCCAGCCCAAGATCAGCTCACGCAAGATCACCCTGGAAGGTCATAGCATTACGATTACCGGCATCACCAAGGGCGCCGGCATGATACGCCCCAACATGGCCACCATGCTGAGCTACCTGGCCACCGACGCCGGCCTGCCTACCGCCCTGCTGCGCAAACTGGCGCTAGAGTCGGCCAATCAGTCCTTCAACCGCATTACGGTTGACGGCGACATGTCGACCAACGATTCTTACGTGTTGATCGCCACGGGCCAAAGCGGCCTGATCATAGATACCGAAACGCATCCCGCCTACGCAGGCCTGCGCCAAGCCATCTTCGAAATCTCGCTTGAGCTCGCCCAGAATATGGTGCGCGACGGCGAAGGCGCCACCAAGTTCATTACCGTAAAAGTCGAGCAAGCGGGTAATCGCGAAGAGGCGCTTAAAGTGGCTTATGCCGTGGCGCATTCACCGCTGGTAAAAACGGCCTTCTTCGCTTCCGACCCCAACCTGGGGCGCATTTTGGCGGCCATAGGCTATGCCGGCATTGCCGACCTGGACGTAGGCCGAGTAGAACTCTGGCTCAGTGGCGTACACGTGGCCAGCCAGGGGCAGCTTCACCCCGAATACCAAGAGGCTGATGGTCAGCGCGTCATGAAAGCGTCCGACATCGAG
The DNA here is from genome assembly GCF_020539505.1 of Mesopusillimonas faecipullorum. GTDB lineage: Bacteria > Pseudomonadota > Gammaproteobacteria > Burkholderiales > Burkholderiaceae_B > Mesopusillimonas > Mesopusillimonas faecipullorum. Next base: position 146,858 of record NZ_JACDXW010000003.1, read on the forward strand.
GTGCGCATTGCACTGGGGCGCGGCGATGTCACGGAAATCGTCTACACCACTGATTTCTCTCACGATTACGTCACTATCAACGCCGATTACCGCTCTTAAGGGCTGAAAAGGGGTATGCGCCGCCTCTCAGGATTCTCGCGGCAGCATGACCAGCTTGCAATCCGGGCGAATCGCCAATCTGAAAGTGAACTGTTGAAAACGCAGCTCCCCGTGCTGGGGGTGATTGAACACTCTCAGCCCGCCTTCTCGTTCAACCACTGCTCGGCGGGTCCAGCCTTGGGCGAACAGGGGACTGCTATCCATCAGTTCGTCTACCAAGGCCTGAACCGGCGCGTCGTCGGCATAGGCTGCGACATCGGCACGAAACTCGGCAATCACACGCTGTGCACGGGTGTCCCAGTCGGACACCAAATGCCGCGCTGCCTCGTCAAGAAAAATGTAGCGCAGCAGATTGGGCTGAGGGTCGCGGTCGGGCCAGCCGTCGAACAAATCCAGCATGGCCGGGTTGCGCGCCAACACATTCCAGCAACGATCAAGAATGTAGGCAGGCGCGACTATGCTCTGCACGCAGGCATCCAGGCCGGTGGGGAGTCGGGTCTCATCGTCTTTAGGAGGCTCAGGGTCGGTGCTTTCCGCCAGATCGAACAGATAATGCCGTTCGGCGCGCGTGAGCTGCAGTACCGACGCCAGCCGCGCCAACACGGCAGGAGACACCGATATCTCCCGCCCTTGCTCCATCCATGTGTACCAGGTCACGCTGATACCCGCCAACTGAGCGACTTCTTCGCGCCGTAAGCCTGGCGTGCGCCGCCGGCCACCCGCCGGCAACCCTACGCTGGCGGGCGCCACGCGTGCGCGAACGGCCCGCAGGAACTCGGCCAGATCGCGTCGACGCGCTAAACCGTGCCCATCTTCTTTATTGTCATGTGTCGTCATATACAACCTTCTTCTTGCGCGGGTCCGCCGCCCTGCCCGACTGCCGTTTTGTTCCTGCTTTTAGTCACCCCGGCTAGCGGCGCCGGCTGCCCGATCACCAAGGCTCAGCCACAAGGTACGGCAAATGGATTATCCTTGAGTCTTGCGCCCCTGACACCGGGGGCGCTCGTTTTTTCCCAACATCACCAACATGCACTCATCCGACACCCTAGTCATCGCCGGCAAGGCCTACCGTTCGCGGCTGCTGGTCGGTACCGGCAAGTACCAAGACTTTCAGCAAACGCGTGAGGCCATAGACGCCAGCGGCGCGGAAATCGTCACCGTGGCTATTCGCCGCACCAATTTGGGCCAAAACCCCGGCGAACCCAACTTGCTCGACTCGGTTCCCCCGGAAGAATTTACCATTCTGCCCAATACAGCAGGCTGCTACACCGCAGACGAAGCGGTGCGCACACTGCGCCTGGCGCGAGAACTGCTGGACGGGCATAGCTTGGTCAAGCTAGAGGTATTGGGCGACCCCCAGACCCTGTTCCCCAACATGCCCGAAACCTTGGCCGCCGCCCGCACATTGGTGCAAGAAGGTTTTGAGGTCATGGTTTACTGCGCAGACGACCCCATCCAATGCCGCATGCTGGAAGACATAGGCTGCGTTGCCATCATGCCATTGGCGTCTCTTATCGGTTCGGGCATGGGGATTCTCAACCCCTGGAACCTGCGCCTCATCATCGATCAATCCAAGGTGCCCGTGCTGGTTGACGCCGGTGTCGGTACCGCCTCCGATGCGGCGATCGCCATGGAGCTTGGCTGCGACGGCGTGCTGATGAACACCGCTATTGCCGGCGCGCGCGACCCGATTCTCATGGCACGCGCCATGAAGAATGCGGTTCAGGCAGGCCGTGATGCCTACTTGGCAGGCCGCATCCCCCGCAAATTCTATAGCGCCGACCCCAGCTCTCCCCCCGAAGGCCTCATAGGCTCCACGCAATCCTGACACGCGCGCCATGGCTTCCATCCCTAACTCCTTGTCTATTGCCGGCGTAGACCCCTCGGGCGGCGCCGGCGTCTTGGCCGACGTCAAGGCCATGAGCGCTTTAGGTGCATACGGCATGGCGGTTATTGCCGCACTGACCGCCCAGAACACGCAGGGCGTCACCGGCATCCACCCGGTTCCCGCCAGCTTTGTGGCGCAGCAAATCGACACCCTGTTCGAAGACATCCGTGTAGACGCCGTCAAGATCGGCATGCTGGGCCATCAGTCCGTTACGCGCGCTGTTGCCGAACGCCTGGCCCACTGTTTGCCGGCGCATATCGTGCTTGACCCCGTGATGATTGCCAAAAGCGGCGATGCGCTGCTAGAGCCCACCGCCGTCACAGAACTGCGCGACAGCCTGCTGCCACTGGCCACCGTGATCACGCCTAACCTCCCCGAGGCCGCTGTGCTGGTTGAGGGCGGTACCGTAGAAACGCCCAAAGAGATGCGACGCCTGGCCGAGCGCCTACGCCGCCTGATGGCTGATAACGGCCATCGCTGGGTGTATTTGAAAGGTGGCCACCTGCCCGGCGACGAGCTGGTAGACCTGCTGCACGACGGTGATCGCATGATAGAGCTGCCCGGTCGCCGCATCCACACCGCTAATACCCATGGTACCGGCTGCACGCTTTCCGCCGCCCTGGCGGCCCTGTTGCCGCAGCTCAATGGCGACTTACCGCAAGCCGCGCAACGCGCCCACGATTATCTAGCCAAGGCCATTGCCCAGGCCGACCGCTTGCAGGTCGGCTCTGGTCACGGCCCGGTCCAGCATTTTCACGCCTGGTGGTAACGATTTCCGTTCCACAAGGTTACTCTACCCCCCTGCCCCGTCTACATTCAGCCGACTGAATCGGTACAATTGACGGATCATGGGTTTTCTCTCTTGCCTGCCGACATGAACGCCACTGATCTTTCCGCCATCGAAGATGCCCGATTCAACATGATCGAGCAGCAGATCCGCCCCTGGAACGTCCTAGACCACAAAGTGCTCGAGGTCTTATCCCGCGTGAGACGCGAGCGCTACGTGCCATCGGGCATGCAGGCGCTGGCTTTCACCGATGTCGAGCTACCGCTCATCGTCAATAACGTCGATACGCATGAAGTCATGCTGGCGCCCAAAGTCGAAGCACGCTTGGCACAAGATTTGCTGTTGCAACCCACCGACTGCGTGCTCGAAATCGGCACGGGTTCGGGTTACCAAGCCGCTTTGCTGGCGCAACTGGCACAGCAAGTCACCAGCATAGAAATCGACAGTCGCATCGCTGCGCATGCGGGTCAGAACCTGCAGCGCAACCAAGTCGATAATGTGCGCATCGAGATCGGCGACGCCCACGCAGGTTGGGGTACCGCCGAATACGACGCCATTTTGCTGACCGGCTCGGTGCCCTGTGTACCCGATGCCCTTAAATATCAGCTCTGTGTCGGTGGGCGCTTAGTGGCCGTAGTCGGCACCGGTTCCGTCATGACAGCAATGCGCATCACGCGCACCAGCGCTGCCAGCTTCGAGTCCGAAGGTCTGTTCGACACAGTCATCAAGCCGCTACGCGGCATTACGCTTTCCCAATTCAAATTCTGAATCGTGCGCTGCCGCTTCCTGCTTATCTCATTGGTGCTCGCCTGCTCGGGCTCGCCGGCCTTATCTCAAGGCTCCTTCGATTTACTGCAGGCTTGGCAGGCCGCCGAACAGCGCGACCCCGACTACGCCGCGGCTCAGGCAACTCGTAACGCCGAGCAGGAAAAAGTCCCGCAAGCGCGGGCCGGGCTGCTACCCAGCATTGCGTTAGGCGGCACAGGGCAAAGCACCGATACCCGAGAAGCCGCCCACCTGCACAATGCAAGCTCACGGGGCGTGGCCAGCTGGAACCTTACTCTGTCCCAGCCCATCTTTGATGCGGCGAAATGGGGCACACTGCGCCAATCCGAGTTTCAAGCCAACTTGGCCGACGTAGGGTTGCAACAAGCCCGGCAAGATTTGATTTTGCGTGTTTCCCAAGCCTACTTCGACGTCCTGACCGCCCAAGACACCCTGACCACCCTTGAAGCCCAAATGCGCGCAACGCAGTCGCAACTCGACGCAGCAAGTAGAACCTTCGAACTGGGTGGCACCACCGTTGCAGACGTGTACGAAGCGCAGTCCAAACTGGACTTGCTCAAGGCGGCCGAACTTCAAGCCCACAATGTTCTGCAAATCAGCCGTGATCGCTTGGCTCAGATCATTAACGAGCGCCCCGAGCGCTTGGCCCCTCTGGCCACGGATCTTGAGCTACCCTCGCCTCAACCAGGTCGCCTAAGCGAATGGAGCCAACAGGCGGCACAAGCCAGCCTTGAGGTCGCTGGCGCACAACTGAATACACTGATCGTAGAAAAGCAGCTAGACATCGCCCGTAGCGGCCATTACCCCACCTTAAGCCTACAAGCTCAAACTGGCACGGCAAGCAACCGCGGCACTGCCGGCCAAAACCAAGGGCCGCGCTCACTGGATTCCAGTGTAGGGTTGCAGCTTTCCATACCTATTTTTTCGGGTGGCGGCATTTCTTCGCAGGTGCGCGAGCAAGCCTCGCGTCTGCAACACGCGCGCTATCGCCTGGAAGCCGCTCGCCGGCAGTCCATACAGTCGACTCAGCAGGCCTTTTCGCAGGTCACCTCGGGTTTGGCACAGATCAGTGCACTTAAGGCTGCCGAACGCTCCAGCCTGGCTTCCATGCAGGCTAATCAAACCGGCTATGAGGTTGGTGTGCGCATCAATATCGACGTGCTCAATGCGCAACAGCAACTATATGAAACCCGCCGAGCGCTATCGCAAGCCCGTTACGAAACCCTGATGGCCAGCCTAAGACTAAAGGCCGCCAGCGGCACCCTGGGGCTTGCTGATATTGAAAAAGTGAACCAGCTACTGCTGGTACACAATAGCAACGACGCTTCCCGCAGCCCCTTACCGTAGGCCTCGGCGCTTAGGGCGCCTTGCGTATCTTCTTGACCAAGGCAGTGGTAGAGCGCTGGAAAGCAAAGGGGATAGCCACGGCGCGACCGCCCCAGCTTTCCACCAAACGCGTTTCGGGCAAATCGGGCATGTGGTAGTCGCCCCCCTTAACAATCACGTCAGGTTTCAACTGTGCAATCAAGGCTTCGGGCGTGTCTTCTTCGAACGCGGTGACGGCTGCGACACATTGCAAAGCAGCCAGCAAAGCAGCGCGGTCTTCACACGTATTAAGAGGCCTGTCGTCGCCTTTGCCCAAGCGCTTAACGGAATCGTCAGTGTTGACGGCCACCACAAGGGTGGCACCCAGTTGGGCTGCGGCGTCCAGGTAGCTAACATGCCCCCTGTGCAAGATATCGAACACACCGTTGGTAAACACCAAAGGGCGCGGCAGGTGGCCGGCCTGCACGGCTTGAGCGCACGCCTGCCGTGACAGAATCTTGGCCTCGAAGCGAGGCACAGCTAGCTCGGCCATCTGACCTAAGCCCCGACGGCTTCGCCGCGCATCAGACTTTTACGGTAACGGTTAAGGTCTTGCACGGTATTGAAACTGTTCTCCATGAGCAGCGACAGATTGTGCAAAATGCGCGAGCTGACCTTGCCTTCCCATTCTTTGTCGAAACGAATCTGGTTATCCAGCCAGTTTTCCAGCCAGCCAGGCGATGGTAGCTTGGACTGAATGGTGTCGTTGGGGAACATCTCTTTGTTGACGTGCAGATTGGTGGGGTGCATAGCCTGAGGCGAGCGATGCGCCGAAGCCATCAACACCCCGATTTTAGAAAAGGCCATGCGGGCCTGCTGGGCAAGCTCTATACCCTGGGTGGTCAGGGCGCGCTTCATGTAACGCAAATACGCCCCAGCGTGCCGGGCTTCGTCGTGGGCGATGGTTTTATAGATGGCCTGGATGACAGGCTCGGTATGCCAGTCTGCCGCGCAACGATACCAGTGGTTCAAGCGGATCTCGCCGCAGAAGTGCAACATCAGGGTTTCAAGGGCCGGCGCCGGGTCGAACTCGAAACGCACCTTGTGCAGTTCTTCCTCGGTGGGGGCCAGGTCTGGGCGGAAACGGCGCAAATACTCCATTAGCACCAACGAGTGCTTTTGCTCTTCGAAGAACCAGACGGACATAAAGGCGGAAAAATCGCTGTCGCCGCGATTATCGCGCAAGAACATCTCGGTGGCGGGCAAGGCTGCCCATTCGGTGATGGCATTCATCTTGACGGTGTATGCCTGTTCATCCGAGAGCTTGCTGGCGTCGTAATCACCCCAGGGAATATCGGTGCCCATATTCCATCGCACCGCTTCCATCGATTTGAAAAGTTCCGGATAAAGCATAGTTTTCTCTCTCTGAGTGTTCATCGCCCCGCGAACCGACTGGGCCAAGTGAGCAACAAAGGACGCAGGGGATACCTTGATGGTAAAGCCCTCTTGTTGGATAACGATGACAAAACGGGCGTCCGTCCGATTTGTCTGCGCATGCTGCGCCGCTGGCGACGTTTTAAGGTTGAAAACCGCCTTGTGTAAGCGCCCACAGTGCAACGCACAGTGCCAGTATCAGCACGATGAGCAGACCACTTGTAAGCCGGTTACCTGTCTCTTGAGCTTTGCGCAAACGCTGAAGCTCGATTTGAAGCGCTACGGAGGAATCTGGGCGCGATAGCTGAGCATGAACCAACCGTGGCAATTGCGGCAGCAATTGCCCCCATTGTGGCACTTCTTGCTCTAAACGTCGACGTACGCCCTTCCAACCTATACGTTCGCGCATCCAGCGCTCTAGGTAAGGCTTGGCGGTTTTCCATAGATCCAGATTGGGATCCAGCTCGCGGCCCATGCCTTCAACATTCAATAAAGTTTTCTGTAACAACACCAACTGTGGCTGAATGGAGACATTGAAACGTCGCGAGGTTTGAAACAAGCGCAGCAGAACCTGGCCTAAGGATATTTCGGCCAAGGGCCTGTCGAAATAGGGTTCGCACACGGCTCGAACAGCACCCTCGAGTTCTTCTTCGCGGGTTTCAGGCGGCGCCCAACCTGACTCGATATGCAGTTGAGCAACACGGCGGTAATCGCGCTGGAAGAACGCCAGAAAATTCTGTGCCAGATAGTTCTTATCGAATTCCGATAAAGACCCCACTATGCCAAAGTCGAGCGCAATATATTGGCCTAGGGTTTCGGGCGCATTAGACACCAGGATATTGCCGGGGTGCATATCGGCATGGAAGAAGCCATCAGTGAAAACTTGGGTGAAGAATATTTCAACACCTCGTCGCGCCAAAGCCGGGATGTCCATGCCGGCCTCTCGCAAGCGCTCGATCTGGCTGACTTGAATACCATGCATGCGCTCCATGGTGAACACCGAATTAGCGGTGTAGTCCCAAAACACCTCAGGCACCAGCAACATGCCCTCGCGCCCCGAGCCAGGGCCAAAGTTGCGCCGCAACTGGCTGCAATTGGCCGCCTCACGCATTAAGTCCAGTTCGTCGTGCAGATAGTTATCGAACTCGGCTACGACGTCACGCGGCCTTAGGCGACGCCCGTCTGCCGTAAGACGCTCAAGCCAGGCAGCCATCACCCGCATCAAAGCCAGATCTTTCTCGATGGCCTTGAGCATGCCGGGCCGCAGCACTTTGACGGCCACCTGCCTACCATCGTGTAATTCTGCAAAGTGCACCTGCGCGATCGACGCCGACGCCACCGGCGTCATGTCAAAATGCCGGAACAGCTGTTGAGGCGGCGCACCGAGTTCGGCCTGAATGGTGGCAACGGCAAGCTCGGCGGGAAAAGGCGGCACCTTGTCTTGCAGACGCGCCAGCTCTAGGGCTACGTCGGCTGGGATGAGGTCGCGTCGGGTGGACATCACCTGGCCGAACTTGACGAAAATGGGCCCCAGCGACTCTAGTGCCAAGCGCAGGCGTTCGCCACGAGGCTGGCTTGGTGGACGGCCCAACCTCGCCACGCGCAACAAACCGTAAGCCCAGGGGTGACGAATGCCGGACAAGACGAGCTCGTCCAACCGGTAGCGCAGGCAAATGCAGATGATGCGCAGCAGACGGCAGAAAGTCAGCATAAGTTTCATAATCCGCCGTTACGACGCTCTAAGGCTGCCATCGAGGCATCCAGGCGTGCCAAGCGTTGCTGCAAGGCACTGAGTTCGTCCTGCCAGTCTTCGAAAGGCGCACGCGCCAGCAATACGGGGTCTTCTTCTGTCAGGTACTCGACCACATTACCGCTCAGGCGCTCGCCAGCGTGACGCAAGCCTTGGGTCAGACCTCGCGCCAGGCCCATGAGCCGCACCGCAGCACGATCGCCTACCAGCCGCGACAATTCGTCTTCCGGGTCAGGTCTAAGGTTTTGGGCGAGATCCATGACCACTTGGGCCAAAGCCGCCTCACCTTCGATATGCATGACGCGTGCCAGCCCCGACGTCTGGTTTGTTCGCAGGATGCGAATGGCCTCGCCCATTTTGCTGGCTTCAAGCGTAAAGACGGCATCGGCCGGTACATTGGCCGCCACGTCGCGTAACAAGCCGTCGTTTTGAATACGTAATGCCAGGGTTTTTCCTGCTAGTTGGAAACGTAAGGTTTTGCCGGCATGAGGTTGTAGATGCACCTGCGCCCATGCTTGCCGACGCAGCATGCGGTTTAGCAGACCGGCGCCCAGTGCCGGGGCGGGGAAAGCAGGAAAAGGAAACATCGGTACGCCGAGCGCGAATATGACTCGCAATATTAGGGGACTTCTACAAGTTTAACCGTTTTGCCCTTGCGAGCCCTTATCAGTCGTGGCCCTTAATGCGCATGGATATGCGCCAAATCAAACTTGCGCTGCTTTACAGGGGCACTACTTTACGGACAAGTGGATCAATGCGTTGCCTGGCATGGAAACGCATTCAAGCAAAAAACCGGGCGAACCCGGCTTTTTGCACCCGCATGAAGCAACAGGCTTAATGCGTAGACTGACCCGAAATTTGCTGGATACCTGCCAGCAGCCAACCTTGGCCCTCGGCTTTGTAAAGATTCCAGACTTCTTCAAAGTGGAAGCCTTCGGCGCCGGGCGCCTCGCGCAACATGCCCGAGTAGCGCACGCTGGCCAGGTGGCCACCCGCCACTTGCTCTATGCCCAGCAGCTCGGCGTTAAGCAGCAGAATTTCGGTGGTTTGGTTTTGATCCTGACGTGCCTCGATCTGGCCACGGAACTCTGCAATCAGGTCATCCGTCAGATATTCGGAGAGCGCATCCACGTCGCCTTTATCCCAAATGCCCTGAATGGTGGCGAACTGCTGTTTGGCATTGGCCAGGAAGGTGGGCAGATCGAAATCGGCAGGAATGAACCAGCTGGGATCAAGCACTTGCTGAGGTTCGGCCACCTGAGCCGGTGCGGGCGCTGCAGCAGACGGCATGGAGGTTTGCCACGACGGCGAAGCCTGAGGCTGCTGACTGTTGCGCTGCATGCCGCCAGCCGCTTGCGTAGCGGGCGAAGACGCCCCACGCAGACGACGAATGAGGAACATGACGCCAAACACCACAATGGCAATCAGGATGGCGCTGGACAGGAATTCGAGCAAGGCGCCGCCCAAACCCAAATGGCTAAGCAAGGCTGCAATACCCAGACCTGCTGCAATACCGGCCAGAGGGCCCAGGAAGCGGGACATGCCGGTTCTGGCCGCACCACTTGCTGCGGCGGCGCCGGTTGCCGCACTGCGCTGCGTAGTCGCGGCAGCAGGCGGCTGAACAGCCTGGCGCTGCTGCGTGACGTTGGACGACTGCCGGCCAAAGCTTTTGCCACCGCCCATGCGCCGTGCTTCGGCGTCGAAGGAAGTGGCCATCAGGACCACAGCCGACAGCGTTAGCATTACGCCAGCCAGGAAACGGGTAAATTTATGGGTCATGCGTTTACTCCTGTTGGGCCGCAAAAATACGGCGCTCTTGAAAACTCCGGCACGAACCATGCCTGGAGTTCTATTCATTAACGTGACAAATCTTACGGGAAGCTGAACATTGACGCAAGTAAGATGCCGCCCTTTTTAATCCCCGCTAGATTCCATGGCCGCCATAGCGGCAGCCGCGTTACCATAGGCGCCGTCCTCAGTCGCCCAAAAAGCTGCGAGCGGGTACTTTTACGTTTAACTCATTCATGCCTCTCAACAACCACGACATGCTCATCTCTACGCCCCAGCGCAACGAGATCACCGGCCTGATACTGGCCGGTGGGCAGGGGCGTCGAATGGGGGGCCAAGACAAGGGTCTGATGTTAGCGAGTGGCCGACCGCTGGTGCACTGGACACTAGAGCGCATCCGGCCGCAAGTGGCCAACGTAGGCATTAGCGCCAATCGGCACCTGTCGGATTATCAACGTTTGAATATACCGGTATGGCCGGACACCACACCCGACTTTGACGGCCCGCTGGCCGGTATCGCTACGGGGCTAGCGCATTGTCACACCCCCTATCTGGCCGTCGTCCCTTGCGATGCGCCTTGCTTTCCGGTTGACCTGGTCTTCAGGCTGGCACAGGGTCTGGCGCAAGCCCAAGCCCAAGCCGCTGTCGTTTGTACACCTGATAAGCACGCCAACGCGCAATCCATGCAGCCCGTGTTTTGCCTGCTGCACCACTCGCTGCGCAGTTCGCTACAAACGTTTCTGGCCAAGGGAGGGCGCGGAGTCGGGCAATGGATGCGGCAACAGGCTTTGGCTTTGGTCCCCTTTGAGGACGACCAGGATTTTGTGGGTGCCAACACCCCCCAAGAGCTCGAAGCGCTTGCGCTACGTCTGCTCAACGCCCCGCCTTGTCATAATGGCCCCCACACAGACACGACTTTAGATTGATGGAGCTTACATGCAACACCTGATCGGGCTGGCCGGCTGGAGTGGCGCCGGCAAGACGACCCTGCTGGAGCGGGTGATTCCGGTTCTGGTAGCCAAAGGCTTAAGCGTATCTACCTTGAAGCATGCTCATCATGCCTTCGACATCGACAAGCCCGGCAAGGACTCCTATCGCCATCGCCAAGCGGGAGCAAGCCAAGTGATGGTGGCCTCGGGCAAGCGCTGGGCGCTGATGGAAGAGCTTACCGACGCTAAAGAGCCCGAGTTGCCCGAACTGCTGGGCCATATGCGGGCGGTGGATCTGATCATCGTCGAAGGCTACAAACGCCATGGCCACACCAAGATAGAAGTGCACCGCCAGGCCAACGGCAAGCCCTGGATCCACCCCGAGGACCCGCTGGTGCGCGCCATCGCCAGCGACGTGCCGCCCCCCGAGGGCTGCGCCCTGCCCTGGGCGCACCTGGACGATGCGCAGGGCGTGGCCGGATTGATGCTGGCCCATGCCCTGCCTTGGACACAAGAGGCGCTATAACGAAATCCCTTGATACACATCAAGGCAATACCCCCTACCGCATGATGGGATTAAGGTTTTCCTAAATTCAGCGGGAGGGATTCCATGCTTAAACCAAAACATTTCATCACCGCCCTGTGCGCAGCGCTCTCCCTGAGCGGCAGCGCTCTCCCTGAGCGGCAGCGCCCTTGCACAGGACGCTTCCGCCGACCAGCTGCGCGGCGTCGCCAAAACCATCTTCGCGCCGGTGCCGACCGCTGCGGAAATCATCAAGGAAAAAGGCTATACGCCTGAACAGATCCAGTTGGGCCAATGGCTGTTCTTCGAGCCGCGCCTGTCACGCAGCCACATTATCAGCTGTAATACCTGTCACAGCGTGGGCACGGGCGGTGCGGACAATATCCCCATCTCTATCGGCCACGGCTGGCAGCATGGCCCACGCAACTCACCCACCGTCTTCAATGCGGTATTCAACGCGGCACAGTTCTGGGATGGCCGCGCTGCCGACCTGAAAGAGCAAGCCAAGGGGCCCGTGCAGGCCAGCGTCGAAATGAACAACACCCCCGATGCTGTCGAGACCACGCTGCGCAGCATGCCTGAATACGTCGAGCTGTTCGGCAAGGCTTTCGGCGTCGAGTCCGACCCGGTCACTTTCGACAATATGGCACGCGCGCTGGAAGCCTTTGAGAGCACATTGGTAACGCCTAATGCGCGCTTCGACCAGTTCCTGGCCGGCCAGCCCACGCTCGACGAACAAGAACTCAAAGGCTTGAATCTCTTCATTAACAAAGGCTGTATTGCCTGCCACTCAGGGGTGAACGTCGGCGGACAAGGCTACTTCCCATTCGGCGTCATCAAGAAGCCTGGCGCCGAGATTCTGCCGCCTAATGACAAAGGCCGCTTTACCGTCACGAATACCGCTTCCGACGAATACGTGTTCCGCGCCGGCCCGCTGCGTAATATCGCCTTGACCGCCCCCTACTTTCACAGCGGGGAGGTCTGGGATCTCGAACAAGCCGTCGCCATCATGGGCTCCAGCCAGCTCGGCCACGAATTAGATGCGGACGAAGTCAAGGCCATCACCGCCTTCCTGCACACACTGACGGGCGAACAGCCGCAGGTCGTCTATCCGACCTTGCCGCGCAGCAGCATCGACACGCCCAAGCCGCAGCAGTAAGGCATCCATTGGGCATCAACCTGCTGGCGGGCTGATGCCCAAACGCCAATTTTTTGTTTGGCCTACCCACTAGCCCAGGTTGACGCCCTCGTGCAAGGCCACCAAACCTGCAGTCAGGTTGAAATACTTGACCTGCGACAAGCCCGCGTCGCGCAACATGCCGGCCAGGGTCTCTTGGTCGGGGTGCATGCGTATGGATTCTGCCAGATAACGATAACTGTCTTCGTCGCCCGCCACCTTTTTTCCCAGCCAAGGCAGCACATTGAAGGAATACCAGTCGTAAGCAGGCGCCAACGGCTTGGCCACGCGTGAGAATTCCAATACCAGCAGCTTGCCGCCCGGTTTAAGCACACGCCGCATTTCGGCCAGAGCTTGATCTTTATGCGTCATGTTGCGCAAGCCAAAAGCCACGCTCACCCTATCGAAATAAGCATCTGGAAACGGCAGTTTTTCGGCATCGCACACCGCCGTGGGCACCAACACCCCGGCATCGATAAGGCGGTCACGCCCTACCCGCAACATGGAGTCATTGATGTCGGTCAGCCAGACCTCGCCCGTCGGCCCCGCACGCTTTGCAAACGCTTTGGCCAAATCGCCCGTGCCGCCGGCAATATCGAGCACTTTCATACCGGGACGCACATTGGCGCGCCCTATGGTAAAGACCTTCCAGGCGCGATGCAGCCCCCCCGACATCAGATCGTTCATGACGTCGTAGCGATTAGCGACAGAGTGAAATACCTGAGCCACTTTGGCAGCTTTCTCGGCCTCGGCTACCGTTTGGTAACCAAAGTGTGTTTGGCCCTGTTGGGTGTCGGAATGATCTTTGTCTTGCATGAGCGCCGGATCCTGCATGTATGACTGATCATTTTAGCCCGAAGCCGACTGCACTAAGCCGCCGCCACCCGACATCAGTTATCCAAAAGACATGGAATGTTCACAAACCTGTAATAATGCATCCATATAGTGTTGGCTTGATCACTCAATTTTGCGTCCAGCCTATCTACGCCATGAGCACGACCATTCTCGTCATCGAAGACGAACCCGCCATCCAAGAACTGATCTCCGTCAACCTCAGCTTCGCCGGTCATAAAGTGCTGCGCGCTTTCGACGCCGAGCAAGCCCAGACCTTGATCCGCGCCGAACTGCCCGATCTTATCTTGCTGGACTGGATGCTTCCGGGTGCATCGGGAATTACGCTGGCCAAGAAACTGCGCAGCGAAGAACGCACCCGTCAAGTGCCTGTCATTATGCTTACCGCCAAGGGCGCCGAGCAAGACAAGGTAGAAGGCCTGGAAGCCGGGGCTGACGACTACATCACCAAACCGTTTTCGCCCAAAGAGCTGATGGCGCGCATCAAAGCCGTGCTACGCCGCCGCGCCCCTCAGCTTACCGACGACGTCATCAAGATAGGCACCCTTACGCTGGACCCGGCCACCCACCGCGTACATGGTGGTGACACCGCACTCTCGGTGGGCCCCACCGAGTTCCGGCTGCTGCACTTTTTCATGACCCACACCGAGCGCGTGTTTTCGCGGGCGCAGTTGCTGGACCAGGTTTGGGGCGATCACGTGTTCGTAGAAGAGCGCACGGTAGACGTTCATATCCGTCGCCTGCGCAAAGCGCTTGAGCCCAGCGGCCACGAACAGCACATCGAAACGGTGCGCGGCGCCGGCTACCGCTTCGCTATGCAGGTCGCTCCCACCCCCTGACGCAAACGCCCACAGCCTTTACACTGACGCCATTCCCAGCCATCGAAACGCCGGCCTGCCATCATGACCAAAACTTTGATCACCCTAGGTATGTGGGCAGCCGCCGCCTGGCTGATAAGCACTTGGGCAGGCGAAACTGCCGGCTGGGCGCTGCTGGTGGCGGGCTTGGTATGCATGATTCTGGTCAGCGCACGACAGCTCTCGCAGATCACGCGTTGGACGCGTAATGTGGATGACCCGCCCCCGCCCTCAGTCGGCCCATGGGACGATATTCTGGCCGTGGTTTACCGCAGGCTGCGTCGTAACCAACAAGAACTGAGCGACCTGAATCGCCACATGGACGGCATCATGCTGGCTGCGGAAGCCTTACCCGACGGCGCCATCACCTTGAATGAAGAGATGCAGGTGACCTGGTGCAATAGCGTCGCCAGCGAGCATACCGGCCTGGACCTTGCCAAAGACAAAGGCTTTAGTATTTTCAACATCGTGCGTGCCCCGGAGTTTGCCGCTTACGCACGCCAAAGCGAATGGCCCGAGCCCCTGCTGCTGCACCTGAGTCACGGCGACACCGAGCGCAGCTTGCTGGTGCAGCTAACGCGCTACGGCGATCGGCAGTTTCTGATCGTTGGCCGCGACGTCACCCAAATGGAGAAGCTGGAGACCACCCGCAAGGATTTCGTCGCCAACGTTTCGCACGAACTGCGCACCCCATTGACGGTACTGGCGGGTTTTCTGGAAACCGTGCACGACCTGCCGCCCGAGTCGCTAAGCGACGAGCAGCGCGAACATTATTACCACCTTATGATGGAGCAGGCCGGTCGCATGCAGGCGCTGGTCGACGACTTACTGACTTTGTCCACACTGGAGTCGTCGCCTTCCACCGCCGGAACACCGGTAAGGCTCGCCCCCATTATTGATCACGCCCTGCGCCAGGCCAAGATTCTGTCCAAGGATCAGCATGTTTTCGTGGCCAATATCGACCCTGAACTGCAAATCAACGGCATAGAGGCCGAACTGGGGTCGGCGGTCGGCAATTTGCTCACCAATGCCGTCCGCTACACGCCAAAAGACGGCACCATCACCGTTAGCTGGTATAAAACCGAGTCAGGCCAAGCCTGTTACTCGGTACAGGACACCGGCATAGGCATTGCGTCGCAAGACATCCCCCGCCTGACCGAGCGCTTTTACCGGGTAGACCGTGGGCGTTCACGCGCCACTGGGGGAACAGGCCTGGGCCTGGCCATTACCAAACATGTCGCCATGCGCCACGGCGCCGAACTGAATATACGTAGCCGCGTGGGTGCCGGAAGCACGTTCTCGCTCGACTTTCCGCCTTCCCGCGTCATTGCCCGTCACGCTTAAGCTTGGTTTTCCCCAGCTTTCAATTCAGTACGCTGCATCAACGCGCTTACTGTAGGATTAAGGGTTTGCATGCTTTGCCTACAGTGGGCCGCACCGGCCCCGGAGTGCCATGACCCCCCATCCGTACGAGCTGGACAAAGAACTCCCTTTACTCGAAGACATCCGCCTCTTGGGGCGGCTGCTGGGCGAAACCATACGCGAACAAGAAGGTGAATCCGCCTACGAGCTGATCGAGCATATTCGCCAGTTGGCCATCGCCGACAGGCGCGCAGATCAAGGTAGCGACGATGCCTTGCAAGCTTTGCTGCAAGGCTTGAGCAGTCATCAAACCCTGACTGTCGTGCGTGCCTTTACCTATTTCAGCCATCTCGCCAATCTGGCCGAAGATCAGCATTTTCTACGTCGACGTGACGTGCACGAGCGCCGAGGCGAACACTCCAGGGGCAGCGTAGCGAACGCATTGAACACCTTGCGCGCAGCCGGCATAGACAACAACGCCATTGCGCACATGTTGGAACACGCATATGTGTCTCCCGTTCTGACAGCACACCCCACCGAAGTACAACGCAAGAGCATCCTTGACACTGAGCGGGCGATTGCCGGCTTGCTGGCCCAGCGCAATCAATGGCTGCAGCAGTCCGGGCTTCCCGAGCCCGACGCGCGCTTGCCGGAACTGCTGGCCGACAACGAGGCCGCCTTGCGCATGCGCATCATTCAGTTGTGGCAAACCCAGCTTTTACGCTATACGCGCCTAAGCGTGCAGGACGAAATCGATAATGCCCTGAGCTATTACGACTCGACCTTCCTGCACGAGATTCCCCAGTTGTACGCTCGCCTAGAGAAGCAACTTGGCGCCGCCACGCCGCTGCACAGCTTTTTGCGCATGGGCCAGTGGATAGGGGGTGATCGCGACGGCAACCCCAACGTTACCGCCGAGACACTGCGCTACGCTTTGCAGCGACAAGCGGGCGTGGCGCTACGCCACTATCTACACGAGGTTCACGCCCTGGGCGCCGAGCTTTCCATGTCGCAGCGACGCGTACAAACCAGTACAGCCCTGAACCATCTGGCGCAAGCCTCGGGCGACCCCAGCCCACACCGTCAAGATGAACCCTATCGGCGAGCACTCACCGGCATTTATGCGCGTCTTTGCGCGACGATGCTGCACCTGGCACCCGGCAGCATGGCCCCGCATACCTCGCCGATAAGCGGCCAAGCCTACCCCGACGCCCAAGCGTTTCTTGCCGACCTGCACATCATCGCGCAGTCGCTGCAAGAACATCGTGGTGCCGCACTGTTGCCCGCACGGTTGCAGCCGCTTATTCGTAAAGTTCAAGTGTTTGGTTTCCATCTGACCACGCTGGATATGCGCCAAAGCTCGGATAAGCACGAAGCCGTTCTGGCAGAGCTGCTGAAAGTTGCACGCCTTGAACCCGACTATGCCGGCCTGAGCGAAGACGAGCGATGCGAGCTGTTGCAAAGACTGCTGAATGACGCCCGGCCTTTGCGCGTGCGCGGTCATCGGTATTCCGAACCCACCGTCGGCGAGCTTGCAGTTTTTGACGCCGCCGGGGTGGCTGTCGCCACCTATGGCCCGCAAGCCATCCGTCATTACATCATCAGCCATACCGAAAGCGTCAGCGATCTGCTCGAAGCGCTCCTGCTGCTGAAAGAGGCCGGCTTGCTACAAGGCCTGCTTCATGAAGAAGCCAGCACGCCGATTATCGTTGTCCCCTTGTTCGAAACCATAGAAGACCTGCGCCAGGCGCCCGACATCATGCGGCGCTATTACGCGGTGCCAGGCGTGGCACGCATGATGCTGCAATCGGGGGCTGAGCAAGACATCATGCTGGGCTATTCCGACAGCAATAAAGACGGTGGCATTTTCACCAGCAACTGGGAGCTCTACGTCGCCGAGACGGCCTTGGCCCGCTGCTTCGCGGACTTGGCCCAGCAACAAGGTCAAGAGATCCGCCTGCGCATGTTCCACGGTCGAGGCGGCGCCGTAGGACGAGGGGGTGGGCCCAGCTACGAAGCCATACTGGCTCAACCTCCCGGCACAGTGAAAGGCCAGATCCGTCTTACCGAACAAGGCGAGGTGATTGCATCAAAGTATGCCAACCCCGAAATCGGTCGACGCAACCTGGAAACATTGGTAGCTGCCACGCTAGAGGCCACACTGCTGCCCCAACAAGGGCAAGTGCCCGACACCTTTCTGCACACGGCACAACGCTTGTCCGACACCAGCAGGGCCGCTTATCGCCGCCTGGTTTACGAGACGCCCGGCTTTGCTTCCTACTTTTTTGACGCCACACCGGTGCGCGAGATTGCCGAACTGAACATAGGCTCACGCCCGGCCTCGCGCAAACCCGGGCAACGTCTGGAAGACTTGCGCGCCATACCCTGGAGCTTCGGCTGGGGCCAAAGCCGCCTAACCTTGCCCGGTTGGTATGGTTTCGGCAGCGCCGTGCATGACTTTCTGCACAATCCCCCCAACGAGCATCAGACCCGGTTGGCACAGTTGCAAGCCATGGCGCAAGAATGGCCCTTCTTTCGCACCTTGCTTTCCAATATGGACATGGTGCTGGCTAAAAGCGACCTTGACTTGGCTCAGCGCTATAGCACCTTGGTTTCCGACCCGACACTGCGGCACACAGTATTTGCCGCCTTACGTCAAGAATGGCAGCTTACCGTCGATGCCCTAAACCAGATTACCGATAGCCAGCAGCGTCTGGCCGGCAATCCCAGCTTGGCGCGGTCCATACGCCATCGCTTCCCCTACATAGACCCGCTGCATCACGTACAAGTAGAACTGCTGCGCCGGTGGCGTGACGGCGAGGCCGACGAGCGCATCCAGACAGCCATCCACATTACTATCAATGGTATTGCGGCTGCGCTGCGCAACACGGGCTAAACCCTATGAGCAAACCCCACTGGTCTGAACAAGGCCAAGAACCCGACTACCGCTTCACACTGGCCAATGAGCGCACGTTTCTGGCGTGGATACGCACCACCTTGGCCATCTTGGCGCTGGGCGTGCTGTTGCACCAGTTTTCTACCAAGCTCACGCCGCAGCTTGTGATTACAGCGCTGGCCATAGGCCTGTGCAGCTTGTCGTGCGCCTTGTGCGTACTGGCCTACCTACGTTGGCGCAATATAGAGCTGGCCATGCGCCTGAATCGCCCCTTACCGGTTTCTGTTTTACATGTGCTACTGACACTGGGTACGGTGGCGGTGGGCGCGGTGCTAACTGTGTTGTTGCTGCGTTACGCACTGGGCGGATGAGCAAACCGGCTGCCCCACACAGAGCCCACCCCCGCGACGTGGGGCTGCAAGCCGAGCGCACCAGCCTTGCCTGGCGCCGCACCGCATTGGCACTGTTGCTCAACACGCTGGTTCTGGCACGCTCGGCCTACCTTTCCAGCTCTATCATGCTGGCCGCCCTGAGCTTTATACTTTTATTTGGCACACTGACTGTATTCCTGTACAGCAGGCGGCGCGAATACGTCATGATACGCGACCCACAGCCGCCTAGCGCAGTGCCGCAAGCCGTAGCGCTGCTTACTGGTCTGGCTTTGGCCGCTTCATTTGTGGGCGTGCTGGCTGTGCTGCATTCACCCCCGCAGTAGCGCTCTTGGTTTGCAAACCAAGCCCTGCCTACGCTTGAAGGCACTCGACAACAGCACATTGACCCTGGCAGCGAAATACGCTATTATGTTTTGCTTGGCGCAAAGCGTATTTACCTTTAATGGCTTACGCGGTTGCCCAAGGCAGTTCTTTTATTTCAATCCGGAAGGAAACCCCCCATGTACGCGGTGATAAAAACCGGTGGCAAGCAGTATCGCATTGCCGCAGGCCAAAAGATCAAGGTAGAACAGATATCTGCAGACATTGGGCAAGCCATCACGCTGGACCAGGTTCTTTCTGTTGGCGAAGGCGAAACGCTGAAAATCGGCACGCCTTTGGTCGACGGGGCCACAGTCACAGCTACGGTACTTGCACAAGGCCGGCACGACAAAGTTCATATTTTCAAGATGCGCCGTCGCAAGCATTATCAAAAGCGCCAAGGCCATCGCCAGAACTACACCGAACTGCGCATCGACGCGATCTCGGCTTAATCCGCCTCGCAACCCACCCGCATTCGGTATTGTTTTAGCAGGAGATTCATCTCATGGCACAGAAAAAAGGCGGCGGCTCTACGCGTAACGGTCGCGACTCACAGGCCAAGCGCCTGGGCGTCAAGGTATACGGCGGCCAAGCCATCAACGCTGGTTCCATCATCGTGCGCCAGCGCGGCACCCAGTTCCACCCCGGCCGCAACGTCGGCATCGGCAAGGATCACACCCTGTTCTCGCTGGTTGACGGTAAAGTCAGCTTCAGCGTGGGCGGTGCGCAAAACAACCGCATCGTTTCGGTTGTTGCTGCCGAATAAACCCTAGGCTTTTTTGCCTAAGGTGTGATGGCCCTGCCTTATGGCAGGGCCATTTTGCTTTTTGCATTGAGTTTACACGCTAGAATCCATTTATGAAATTCGTAGACGAAACCACCATCGAGGTTGTCGCTGGCAAAGGCGGAAACGGCGTCGCCAGCTTCCGCCGCGAGAAGTTTATCCCCTTCGGCGGGCCCGATGGCGGCGACGGCGGGCGCGGGGGCAGCATTCATGCAGTTGCCGATCGCAACATCAATACCCTGATCGACTTTCGCTATGCTCGCCTGCACCGCGCCAAAAACGGCGAAAACGGTCGCGGCTCCGATCAGTACGGTGCTGCCGCTGCCGACATCACCTTGCGTGTCCCGGTTGGCACCATCGTCTACGATTACGAAACCGGCGAACAGCTGTTCGACCTGAACCAAGACGGCCAAAAGGTTACGCTGGCGCAGGGCGGCCAGGGCGGTATGGGCAATCTTCATTTCAAGTCCAGCACCAATCGCGCGCCCAGGCAATTCACCATGGGGCAAGAAGGCGAACAGCGCAAGCTGCGTCTAGAGCTCAAGGTGTTGGCTGACGTGGGCTTGCTGGGCATGCCCAACGCAGGAAAATCCACGCTGATCAGCAAGATTTCCAATGCCAAGCCCAAGATTGCCGACTACCCTTTCACCACGCTGCATCCCAACCTGGGTGTGGTGCGCACCTCGCCCTCCCACAGCTTTGTCGTGGCTGATATCCCCGGCCTTATCGAAGGCGCCTCTGAAGGCGCCGGCCTGGGCCATCTGTTCCTGCGTCATTTGGCGCGCACCCGCATCTTGCTGCATCTGGTCGACGTTTCCAGCCTAGATCCAGATGCCGACCCAGTCGAGCAGGCGGTGCAAGACGCTCACAGCATTCTTGAAGAACTACGCCGCTACGACACCGAGCTTTACAACAAGCCGCGCTGGCTGGTGTTGAACAAACTGGATATGCTGGGCGACCCCGCCGATGCTCAAGCTCGTTTTTGCCAAGCCATGAACTGGGACGGCCCCGTCTTCACCATTTCCGCGCTTACTGGTGCCGGCACACAAGATCTGGTCTGGAAACTGCAAGATTGGCTGGACGAGCAGCGTCGACTCGAAGAAGAGGCCATCAATCCCAAACCCGATCCGCGATTCGACCGCGCACCTCAAGACGACACGCCTTAAGCATTCCAGACTAAGCCGTCAACTTCCCGCAAGCACACTCATGTGCAGCCGGCTTTGCATTGACGGCCTTATGTTTTTGCCATGAATCAGCGCAGCGGTAAAATAGCTGCGCCTTTGTTCCTTCTTCCCTCCGTGGGCCCCATGTCCGCCAATTCCGTCTCTGCCGTCTCGACCTCTGAACGCATCGTTATCAAAGTAGGTTCCTCTCTCGTCACCAACGAAGGGCGGGGCCTGGATCTTCAGGCTGTCGAACAATGGGCCACCCAGGTTGCCGCCTTGCACGAACTGGGTAAACAGGTGGTGCTGGTGTCCAGCGGGGCCGTGGCCGAAGGCATGGCCAGATTGGGTTGGGCGCGGCGCCCTCATACCATGCACGAGCTGCAAGCCGCAGCGGCCGTTGGCCAGATGGGCTTGATCCAAGCCTACGAAGTGGCCTTTGCCCGCCACGGTTTACGCACTGCCCAGATACTGCTCACGCACGAAGACATGGCCGATCGCAGGCGCTACCTTAACGCCCGCACAACCCTGTATACACTCTTGTCCTTGGGTGTTGTGCCCATCGTCAACGAGAACGACACTGTGGTCACGGACGAAATCAAACTCGGGGATAACGACACCCTGGGCGCCCTCGTCACCAATCTGATAGAAGCCGAAACCCTGGTGATTCTGACAGACCAAGCCGGTCTGTTTGACAGCGACCCACGCAAGAACCCGCAAGCAAAACTGATCGCCACCGCCCGGGCAGGCGACCCTGCGCTGGAAGAAATGGCCGGCGGCGCGGGCTCTGGCATAGGTACGGGCGGCATGCTGACCAAGGTATTGGCCGCGCGGCGAGCCGCGCACAGCGGTGGCCATACAGTCATCGCCTCAGGCCGCGAACCCGAAGTGCTGCTACGCCTGGCTCGGGGTGAATACATAGGTACGGAACTGCGCGCAGAACTACCCGTGCGCTCGGCGCGCCAGCGCTGGCTGGCCAACCACTTGCGTTTACGCGGCAAAGTGGTGCTTGATGAAGGGGCGGTACGGGCTCTGCTGGAAGGCCACAAAAGCTTGCTGGCCATTGGCATTACCGCCGTACAAGGCGACTTCGAGCGTGGCGACGTGGTTGCTTGCGTCAACCCCGAAGGGTATGAAGTCGCTCGGGGCCTGATCAATTATTCCGCTTCGGATACAAGGCGCATCATGCGACAGCCCAGCCATAAAATTGCCGAGATCCTGGGCTCCATGTCGGACGCCGAATTGATGCACCGAGACAATATGATGTTTACGACCGTAGCTCTCCAGTAAACATATACCCCCATTTGTGCAAAGACTTAACCGGCAGTTCCAGCCCGTACTGCTGATCCAGCTTGCGGCGTAGACGGCTAACCAGTACGCCCAGCCTGCCCTGCGCCATACGAGTGGGGAGCACTTCTCCGGGTTCTATCGCCCGGATCAATTCCTCGTGTGTGGCACGCATCTCAGCTTGAGCGGTCAGGCACTGCAAAAAAGCACGTTCGGCAGTGGTCAAGGCAATTGCGCTACCTTCCAGGCTTTCCAGAACCCAGGCCTGTTGCGCTAAGTGCCAGGTTTTGTCGACAACAGCGGGCCTTGGGGCGGGCACCATGCGCCGAGCACCCGGCAGGCGGCGCAACAAGCTATAAAACACGCTACTTAGCAGGGCAGGCGAAGCGTTGCGCTCGCAGCAAATGTCGGCACCACTTTGCAAGGCGGTAATGACATTGACTTCGCTTAAGTCATCAAGCAAACTGACCACGCCGCACTCTGCATAAAGAGTGATGATCAGTTGAGCCCCTGCGCAGTTGGTGAGCAAATCGCCATCCAGCAAGATCAAAATGCTGGTGCTTTCGCCTGCTGCTTGCAGCACCCCTAGTGTTTCACGCAGATCATGCGGCGCCTGACTCAGGCGGAACTGGCTCGCGCCTGCGGCATGTCGCAAAGCGCTATTGCCAACTACGAAAACGGCAGTCGGCGTTCACCTAAAAGCATCTTCGCCCTGGCCGACGCCTTGCAAGTGCAAGCCCAGTGGCTTGCCGAAGGCAAAGGCGGCATGGAAGCCCCACCCTACAATGCGCCGCACCCGGCTGGCTCAGCCAAGCAACCCCCGCATCCCGCCCACACCCTCTCCGAACCGCTGCCTATACTGGCCCCTTGGCCTTTTCCCAAGATATCTCCCGATACCTATTGGTCACTGGACAGCAACGCACGCTTGCTGATCGAGAACACCGTAGGCAGCTTGATCACGTCATTACAAAAGTAAGCTCACGCCGCGCTTATTTTTGCTGGGCCTCTTGATGCTTGTTGTTGATTAGCTTGAAAAACGGAAGCCCCCAAAATATGAGGGCTCTGGGCTTGCTGCACCAAGAAGCGCTCAAGCCTTCCGCACGGGCGAAAGACCTGGCATGTACTGCTTTTTATGGCTGAACGGCGTACAGGAAAAGCTCTACGCGCCGGTTCATGGCTCGGCCTTCGGCGGTATTGTTGTCTCCCACCGGCGTGTTGGGGCCGCGCCCTTCTATCATCATGCGACCCGAGTTGACGCCACGGCTTTCCAGATAGTGGGTGACCGCTAATGCACGCTGCTCGGACAGGCGTTGATTCACCTGGGCCGTACCGGTGCTGTCAGTATGGCCAATCGCCTTGGCACGCAACTCGGGATGCTGCACCAGTGCCTTGGATACGCTGTCCAGCACGGGGAGAAGCTCGGGCTTCAAGGCGGATTTACCAGTGTCAAACGAGACATTGCTAGGTATGTTGACCTTGAGCGTGCCGTCTGGCATTTCGATGACGTCTATGCCCAAGCTGGACGCACCCGACTGCTGAACGTCTTTTTTGATGCCTTGCCAGTTGTAGCCGACGATACCGCCCGCTACCGCCCCTATGCCGGCCCCTATCAAGGCTGCTTTGCTGCTGTCGCCTATGATGGCCCCAAGGCCTGCCCCCACTGCGGCGCCCGCACCGGCCCCGGTGGCGGTACGCCCGCCTGTGCCCATATTCCCCATGGTTTCGTTTACGCTTGCGCAGCCTGCGAACAATGCGACTGCGCACAGGCCGGCTGCCAACTTACTCACATGCAAAGACGGTTTCATGTTTACTCCTCATTAGACGGCGCTAAGCTTGCGTCGGACAGGGAACATGCTAGCAAGAGGCGGCGCCCACTATTGTTACTTATTATTTCTTGGCAGCACTAATGTGCATAACTCAGCCGTCCTTCCAGCCTGCGACTGTAGCGCGACATCCCAAAGCAAAAGATGAAGTAAATGGCCGCAATGAACACATAAGCTTCCAGGCTATAGCTTTGCCACTGGGCATCAGCCACCGCAGCCTTAGCCGCTTGAGTCAGGTCGAATAAGCCGATGACGACAACCAGAGAGGTGTCTTTGAACAATGAGATGAAGATGCCCGTCAGAGGTCCGATGACCGCGCTTAAAGCCTGAGGCAACACGACAAACCGCATCTGCTGCCAATACCCCAGCCCCAGTGCCGAGGCACTGGCATATTGCCCTTTAGGCACACCCTGCAAACCGCCACGCACAGTCTCGGCAATATAGGCCGCCACAAACATCACAATGGCCAATTGCGCGCGCAGCAGCTTATCGACCTCCCAACCAGCAGGCAAAAACAAGGGGAACATGACAGACGCCATGAACAACAGGCTGATCAGAGGCACGCCTCGTATCAACTCTATGTAGATCACACACAAGGCCTTTACTACAGGCATTTGCGAGCGGCGCCCTAGCGCCAGCACCACGCCAAGCGGAAACGCCAACGCTATACCAAAGGTGGCGAGAATCAAGGTCAGGGGCAAGCCGCCCCATAAGCGGTTCTCTATAAAAGGCATGCCCAGTACGCCGCCCCACATCAACAAAGCGACGGCTGCCAGCACGAGCACCCACACCCATAGCAACCAGGGTTTCCAAAACCTTCGGGCCGCCGATAACAGCACCACTCCTATCAAGAGCACGCAAGCGATCAGAGGCCGCCATTGCTGGTCATAAGGGTATAAACCAAACAAAATCAGCCGATACTTGTCGGCGATGAACTCCCAACGCGCACCGAACAACAACCATTCGAGTACCGGCGGCACCACGACCAGCAAGCCGCCTAACACCAAGACCGACATCAAAGCCGAAAAAGGCGTGGCAAACCATTGCCTGAGCCAAGCCCAGCGACTGACGCGAGAACGGATGGCAGGCTTAGCCATTACGCATGCCCCTCCGCGTCAAGCGATGGTTATAAAGATTCATCAACGCCGAGATCGTCAAGCTGACGGTCAGATAGGCCGCCATGATGATCAATACCCCTTCAACCGCTTGCCCCGTTTGGAGAATGCCCGTGTTAACCACCGACACCAAATCGGGATAGCCGATAGCCACCGCCAGTGAGCTGTTCTTGGTGAGGTTAAGGTACTGGCTGGTCATGGGTGGCACGATGATGCGCAAGGCTTGAGGTAAAACAATGGTGCGCAGTACCTGGTGCTGCGTAAGACCCAAAGCCACGCCGGCTTGCCACTGCCCCCTGCCCACAGCCTGCACCCCCGCCCGTACGATTTCAGCCATGAAGGCCGCGGTGTACAGCACCAGCCCCATCAGCAAGGCAGCCAATTCTGGGCTGATCGTCAGGCCACCCACAAAGTTGAAGCCTTCCAGCACGGGAGTCTGCCACGACCACCCTGCCCACCACGCTTGGCCGCCCTCGTGCACGGGCCAGGGCAAATGCATGCCGCGGTTGGAAAGAAACACGCCGGCAAGGGGTTCCCAGGCGTGACGGGGGCGCGGCAAAGTTTCGGTAAAAAGGGCATACCAGAAGAACAGCTGCAACAGCAGGGGGATATTGCGTATGAGCTCTATATAGGCCCCCGCTACGCCCGTCAGCAGGCTGTTGCGCGCCAGCCTGGCCAAACCGATGGCAACGCCCAGCAAGGTTGCCAGCACGGCCCCCAAGGCTGAGACAAACAAGGTGTTGACCAAGCCCACGCTGATGGCGCGCAAGTACGTATCGGTGGGGGAGTAGGGAATCAAAGACTCGCCTATGGCAAAGCCGGCTTCTTCTTCCAGAAAACCAAAACCTGTTGCCACACGCCGTGCCGCCAGATTGTCGAACAGCGTAGAAACCAAAAATGCCGCCACACCAACGACGGTGAGCAGCAATAACACTTGCCAGACTACCGCGCGCGCATTCGTATCCGAACGGCGGGGCGGGCGGCGCTGCGAACGAGAATCGCTAGGCGTAGACATGAAAAGGCAAAGGAGAAACAACAAGAAATCCTCGGGCACGATATCATATCCATGCCCCTACGGACGTACGCCGTCTACGCCTGAAGGGCCTTGCAACGCAGCGCTCCAATACCCATGATCGAGTTCCAACACGTCTTCAAAGCCTATGGCCGCAGCAAGAACATCCTGGCAGACATCAATTTCAATGTCGACCCGGGTGAGTTCGTCTTCATTTCGGGGCCGTCAGGCGCCGGCAAGTCAACGCTGCTTAAACTGATTGGCGGCCTCGAACCACCCAGCCGCGGCGCCGTCTTCGTCAATCGCCAACGCGTCGATAAACTGCCGGCCCGAGAGCGCCCTTATCTGCGCCGTGCCGTAGGCATCATTTTGCAAGACACCCATCTGCTGTTCGATCGCAACGCCACGCAAAACGTCATGTTGCCCCTGGCCATCATGGGTCTGGATACTCGCGCCGCCGCCGCCCGAGCGCGGGCGGCACTAGACAAAGTCGGCCTGGCCGGCAAAGAAGATCTGAACCCTGTGGAAATGTCGGGAGGCGAGCAACAACGGCTGGCGATTGCACGCGCCATCGTCAACCGCCCCACCATTTTGATTGCAGACGAGCCCACCGCCAACCTTGATCAAGAAAGCGCGCGTCGCATTATGGATGTCTTTCGCGACTTCAATCAGGTGGGGGTCACCACACTGATCGCCTCACACGACCGCCCCCTCATGGCCCGCTACGCCAACCGCACCTTGCATATCGATGCAGGACGATTCTCGGATTCGTCGGGAGTCACGCCATGAAGCGCTGGCTGCGACAACATCGGTACGCGCTCGCCATTGCCGTGCGCCGCCTACTGGCCCAACCTTTTTCCTCGCTATCCAATCTGCTGGCTATCGCCCTGGCATTGTCAGTGCCCATCGTGGGTACGGCCATCCTGCTGGCGGCCCAACCCGTGGCACGCGAGGTATCGGTTTCGCCCGAGATCACCCTATTCATGAAGCGTGACGCCCCTACCGATGCCGTCAACGACATCAATAGCAAGTTGCGCAACGAGTTTTCAGACGACGTCGTCGACACTCGTATCGTGACGCGCCAGCAAGCTTATAAAACTCTGCAGCGCAACCCCAACTGGGCTGATGCGCTTTCGGTGCTGCCCGAGAACCCCCTGCCTGACTCCATCGTCGTTACGCTGGCCGAAAGCGCCAATCTGGCCAGCCGAGCCGACACCTTGGTCAAGACCTGGCGCGAGTGGTCCAGCGTCGACCTGGTCCAGCACGACAGCGCCTGGGTACAAAGGCTAGAGGCCCTTTTGCGATTTGTACGCATAGGGCTGGGGCTGCTGGCATTGGGGGTCGCCTTGGTCGTGCTGGCAACCGTGTTCAATACCGTGCGCATGCAGGCCCTGGCGCAACGCGAAGAAATCGCCGTCGCCCGCCTGGTGGGGGCCACCGAATCCTTTGTGCGACGCCCTTTTCTGTATTTAGGGGCGCTCATAGGGCTATTGGCCAGCCTGGTCGCCATAGGCTTAAGCGCGCTGGCACTATCGCCACTTAATGCGGCACTGGCACAACTGGCTCGAAGCTACGGTTCCCAACTGGCTTTGCAATTACCCAACGGCGCCAGCCTGGCCCTGGCCACCCTGGCTGTAGTCATATTGGGGGCTATTTCCGCGCTGTGGTCGGTCAACCGCAACACCCGGTTCTGATGCCTGCTCTCTCTCTTGCATCGACGGCGGGGTTTGCGCAAACCGTCGTAGCCTGGCAGCGTGTGTACGGGCGGCACGACCTACCTTGGCAAGGCACGCGTGACCCTTATCGCATCTGGCTGTCTGAAATCATGCTGCAACAGACCCAGGTCGCCACGGTTATCGCTTACTACACGCGCTTTCTCGAACGTTTCCCCGATGTTCAGGCCTTGGCTGCCGCCACCCAAGACGAAGTCATGCCTTACTGGGCCGGCTTGGGTTATTACGCCCGCGCTCGCAACCTGCATCGCTGCGCGCAAATAGTCTGCGAGCAATGGCAAGGGCGCTTTCCTACCAACCCCGAAGACCTTCAACAACTGCCGGGCATTGGGCGCTCTACCGCTGCAGCCATCGCTGCTTTTTCGACCGGCATGCGCACGCCCATTCTGGATGGCAACGTCAAACGCGTATTCGCCCGCTACTTTAGCTTTCGCGAACACCCTGGGCTGCGCCTGGTGGAACAACGCATGTGGGCCTTGGCCGAAGACATCGTGGCTCAAGGGCCCGCCGACTTGGACATGGTTGCCTACACCCAAGGCATGATGGATCTGGGCGCCAGCCTGTGCTCTCGGGGCAAGCCGCAATGCGATGCCTGTCCGCTAGCGCAGGGATGCCAGGCGCGCGCAGACGGCACCCAGCATCTGATACCCGCCCCTAAGCCCCGTAAGGCCATACCCGAACGCGAATGCCATGTCTTGATTCTTGAGAACGCACAAGCCGTACTGCTTCAACGCCGTCCTTCCAGCGGCATCTGGGGCGGGCTCTGGACCCTACCGCAATTCGACACCGAAGCCGAGTTACAGCAAGCCTGTAGGCACTACGGCTTGGCATGCGCCAAAGACCGCCGTATGGCCAGCATGGTCCATGTGTTTACTCATTTCAAATTGACCATCACCCCCTGGCATTTAACCAATGCCTCAGTAGTAACAGAGCCGGCAGCAGACCAGCAATGGGCCGCGCTTTCCCGCTTACCGAGTGTGGCGCTGCCCGCCCCCATCAAAAAACTGCTGGAAGGCCTTTACCCTACTCATGGCACTCAGCTGCTGTAAGCACTATGGGCGTAAATGGTTTTGCGGTTCGTTAAGCCTGTTAGGCAAGCCGGTCTAAGCCTCTTGCCTAACAGAACCTACTCCTCACTCTGCTTTAAAACCACCGCATTGTTAAGCCTATAAATCAAGCCTTGCGGGTCGTTTTTAACCAGTTGGAACTGCCCCCTGACTGTCGCCGTTCCGCCCTGAGCCAGAACAAAGTCTTTGGTGTTGACCTCGACAAGCCCAGTAGGGGTGGGCGGTTCGCACTCGGCACATATAAAGGCGTGATCGCTCAGCAAAAACTGCTTGCTGGGTTTGCCGGCTTCCGCTGTCGGAGTCACAAACCCAACGATAGACAAGGTCTTGCCATCCAACTCCAATACCGAGGGCAAGAAGGTCGCCTGGGACTGGCTGCCCTTGCGTACCACCATCGCCCTGGCCAACTCTCCCCAAAGCACGACATCGCTGGGGGCATCTTTGTAGGCGTCGGCACTGAGAGGCGTGGCTTCGTGGTGATGCCCATGGGCATGATCATCCTCGCCATGTGTGTGAGCATGCTCATGCGCCTTCCGAATGTGGACTTGCTGCGCAGGGTTGGCGTCGTCGGCCTTAGCCGGCGCAACAAGCATAAGCACAGAAAAAGCGACGAGGCCAAGCACACTGCCCCCGGCAACCGCAGGGGGCGCGCTCGACCTTCCGCCTATTTTGGATGCATATCCAAAATACCGGGAAAGTCGAGCCATGCTTACAGCTCCTCGCCAGAGGTGTAAACCTCTTTGCCATCCACATAAGTACGAACCGCGTGCAGATCTTCCAGAGCTTCATCGGAAATCGTCATGAAGTCTTCGGACAGCACGACGAAGTCAGCCACTTTGTCGGCCTCTATCGAACCTTTCATATCGCTTTCTTCGGTCAGGTCAGCGTAGTAGTTGGTAAACAAACGCAGTCCGGTCTCACGCGACAAACGTTGGTCTTTGCCACCACCTTCCACACCATCGCCGTAGACACCATCGGTAATGGTGTCACGCGTGATGAAATGGTACATGGCCCAGAACGGGTTGGTTGGAATCACCGAAGAGTCGGTCCCTCCCGAAGTTTGCAGGCCGGCATCCAGGAAGTTCTTGACCGGTGTGATCTGCGAAGCGCGCCACATGCCAAGATAGCGTTTAAGCACCGGTGCGGCCAAGTACAGGTGATCTTGTGCCGACATGCTGATGTTCAAAGCCTTCAACCGTGGAAGCTGGTCATCCCGCACAACGAAACCGTGCTCGACCGCCCAAGGGTGCTCTGTACTGAAAGGCTTTTGCGCATTCGCCGCTTCATAGGCCTCCAAAGCGATGTCCATCGCTGCATCACCCACAGCATGCACAGACATACGCCATCCCGCCAGATTCCAATCGGTGGCGACTTTGTTGATAGCTTCCTGCGCAAACAGCGGCGTCCCAACATACCCATCAGGTTGTCCCGGTGGATTGTCGTAGGGCACGCTCATGTAACCGCCTTCGAAGCCGCCATCCAGCCCCACCTTGATCCCCCAGGTTTGCATCCATTCGTCTCTGTCATTGGGGCCAATATTAGCCGCCTCCAACTCTTCCAAGGTAGGCCCACGAAACAGCACGCTATAACGCACGGTGGATTTGCCCGCATCCGCCAGCGCCTTCAGGTCTTGATACGCTTGAATGCTGGTTCCGGGAATACGGATGTTGGTCAAACCATACGAGTTGATGACCTTTTGCTCAGCAAGAATATTGGCTTGCCGCTCTTCAGCATTGCGCGCTGGGCGAGCCGTCGATTTCAGGCTGGGGTTAACAATGCCGGGGGTATAGCCTGCCTGCTGGTTTCTGGCGCCATTCACAATTTCACCCGTCAACTCACCTTCGTGGGCTGCCGCGCCGGGAATACTTGCCGCTTGCGCGGCATTGATCTTAGGTAGCGAACCATCAGGCGGCGGCAGGGTGTTTTCGTCGTAACCCCATAGCGCCAGCGCTGATTCGCTAAGAAAATAACTGTGTCCGCCTCGTTTCAATACGACGACACACCCAGGTGCGGCTGCCTCGAGCTCGTAGGCAAAGGGCGTGCGCTGCTCGGTAAGCTGTGCCTCATGCCAATCCGCATTAGAGACGAACATGGTGCGCTCACCCGTTGCTGGGTCCGTAGCGGCGCAATCCAAGCCAGAGTTCTGCACGTATTCGGTCACCGCATCGAACAGCTCCTGAAGGTTGCGCACCTTTCCTGCGGAGAGATCCAAGCCGATATCCATACCCACTGCAGCATGGAAATGGTTGTCGGACATACCGGGAATAACCGTACGGCCTTTCAGATCGGTAACCTGGGTTTTGTCGCCCACGTAGCGCTGAATGTCTTCTTTCGTACCTACCGCCACGAACTTGCCATCGCTGACAGCAAAAGCCTCGGCAATGTTGAAGTCGGCATCCACCGTCAGGACCTTACCATTGGTGTAAACCGCATCCGCAGCGGAAACCGATGGCGGCGGCGTGGGCGCGGGGTCGCTGCTGGAGTCGCCATCGCCCCCACAGGCCGCCAGCAAGGCTGACGATACCGCAACCGCCAGCCAGGCTTTTCTAAAGACCAATACGTTCTGCTTCATTTTGTGCTCCTCCTTAAGATTCGTTGAATCCTAAAGGAAGCAACTGCTTTCCACACTGAGGAAAACCCCAGCAGCGCATGTCCAGTATTTGTGAACAAAGCAAGAAACCGCATAAGGCCAATCCTGTATCCACTGATGCAAACTTGGTGCTCAGCCGCAACTTTATTGGCTTTAACGCGAAACGCACGCAGGCGTCGGCTAAGTCAGGTTTGTGACTTGTCGGCTCAAAGTTCGGAAAACAGGGGGTAGGTAAAAAACAGTAAGCAGAATAAACTTTTGGTTTTAAAGGCTTATGCCCTATGCCCACAAACCGGGCAAGCTGGGTCGCGCCCAAAACGCACGTCGTGCCAGCGCATGCTCAAGGCATCGACTGATAAAAGCCGCCCAACCAGCAGCTGCCCCATACCGGTGATCAGCTTGATGGCCTCTGCCGCTTGCGTGCTGCCTACGATACCCACCAAGGGGCCCAGTACACCGGTAGTCGCGCAGCTGATTTCTTCCGCTTCGTCTGCCTCGGGAAAGAGACAGTGATAGCAAGGCGAGGACGGGTCTCGCAGATCGTAGACACTGATCTGCCCCGCAAAGCGTATGGCCGCGCCGGACACCAGGGGCTTGCCATGCTTGACACAAGCCCGATTGATGGCGTGTCGAGTGGCAAAGTTGTCGCAGCAGTCCAGCACCAGGTCGGCCTGGGCCACTGCGGCATCCAGCTCGTCATCGAGCAGCCGGAAAGTGAGGGTTTCGACCTGAATGGAAGGATTGATAGCCAAGAGGGCCTCACGACCGGACTCGGCCTTGTAGACACCCAGCCTGGCTGTGGTGTGAAGTATCTGACGCTGCAGGTTGCTGATTTCAACGACATCGTCGTCAGCCAGCATCAAATGCCCGACCCCGGCGGCAGCCAGATACAGCGCGGCAGGGGCACCCAGCCCCCCTGCCCCAACAATCAACACCTTGGCTGCTAACAGTCTTTCCTGCCCTTCGATACCCAGTTCGTCGAGCAGGATGTGCCGCGCATAGCGCAGCAGCTGATCATCGTTCATGGTTTGGGCTGGGCCGGAACCATTCCTTCAGGGGTAAGACGATAACGCTCGACGTCGCTGCCGCCAGGCTTACTGCCCGAAGTGTTTTTATCTGACGCGCCGGGCTTAGCAGCGGCTTC
This sequence comes from Mesopusillimonas faecipullorum, assembly GCF_020539505.1. GTDB lineage: Bacteria > Pseudomonadota > Gammaproteobacteria > Burkholderiales > Burkholderiaceae_B > Mesopusillimonas > Mesopusillimonas faecipullorum. The sequence continues at coordinate 179,761 of NZ_JACDXW010000003.1, forward strand.
TTTTACCGGCACGCTAGGATCGTTACGCTTGACCGGGCGACCCTGCAGATGATTGATGGCCTGTTGCAACTGGAAGTCATCCTTGCCACCAAACTGGAACATCTGCGGTTCGGGCTTGTTCTCGTCTTCTTCCGCCGCTTCGGTGGGGCTGGCAACGACAGGGGTTTCTTCCACGCCTTCCAGGTGGTGGTCGAGCTCGCCTTCTCGGGGTAGACGGAAAAGGTTGCCATGTGGCGTATCGTCGACGGTAATGTCGGGCTCTACGCCGGTAACCTGGATAGAACGGCCCTTGGGCGTGTAATAGCGGGCGGTGGTCAGCTTGATACCGCTGTCCTCGCTGAGCGGCAGCACGCTTTGTACAGAACCCTTGCCGAAGGTACGGTTACCGATAATGGTGGCGCGCTGGTGATCTTGCAAGGCGCCAGCCACGATTTCGGAAGCCGAGGCCGAACCCACGTTAACCAGCACCACCATGGGTACCGTGCGTGTCCAGTCGGGCAGCTTGCCAGAGTTGGCGTCATCGTAAGTCCAACGACCGCCATCTATGGGACGGGAGAAATACTCGCGATTAGCCGATGCAATACGACCCTTGGTGGAAACCACCATGACGTCGGACGGCAGGAAGGCCGACGATACGCCGATGGCGCCGTCGAGCAAACCGCCCGGGTCGTTGCGCAAATCGAGTATCAGCGCTTTGGGCGGCTGTGGAGAGTCGAAAGCCTTGAGTTGTTTGACCAGATCGGGAACGGTGCGCTCTTGGAACTGGGTAATGCGCACATAGCCGATGTCGTCGTCCAGACGCTCACCGCGCACACTGCGCACCTTGATGAGGTCACGCACAATTTTGATGTCTAGAGGCTTGTCTTGCCCATCGCGACGGATGGTCAGCACCACCGGCATGCCGGGCTCGCCGCGCATCAGCTTGATGGCCTCGTTTAAAGGCATGCCTTTAGTGGCTTTGCCATCTATATGGGTGATAAGGTCGCCGGCCAGCACACCGGCGCGCTCAGCCGGAGTGTCTTCGATGGGAGCAATGACCTTGGGCATGCCGTCCTCGACGCCGATTTCTATGCCCAAGCCACCAAACCCCCCTTGCGTAAGCGCCTCCATTTCTTTGAAGGCTTCCGGGTCGAGGTAGGCGGAATGGGGATCAAGGTCGCTGAACATGCCCTTGATCGCATCGTCTATCAGCTTGGTGTCGGACATGGGTTCGACATAGCTGTTTTTGATGGCCGAGAACACATTGGCGAACTGCTGCAACTGTTTGAGCGGCAAGGGATCTGAGCGCTGTGCCAGCGCCGAGATACCCAGGCTGACGAGCACACCGCCCAACGCCCCCAGAATGACCAGCCCAAATCGACTTATGCTGCGAGTGCTCATGCACATTCCCGAATCAAAAATCGGCAACCCTGCCAAGGCTGCCATGCAAATAGCATATTACAGAAATCATCGCCGCAACCACAGCAATGGGTTAACCGGCGCGCCCTTATGGCGAATTTCGAAGTATAGACCGGACTCTACCTGCCCACCTGTCGCCCCCACTGTGGCCACGGTTTGACCAGCGGCCACATCGTCGCCCACCGCCTTGAGCAAACTTTGGTTGTAGGCGTAAATGCTCATGTATTGTTGCCCGTGATCCACGATGATCATATTACCGAAACCCTTGAGCCAATTTGCATACACCACCTTACCCGGCGCAATCACCTTAACGGGGGTGCCTTCTGCCGCACGAAGCACAATACCGCGCCAAATACCGCCATCAGGCCGCTCGGCGCCAAAACGCCCCTGCACCTCACCGCGTACCGGGTAAGCCAAACCCTTGCGCAGGCCGTCTCGAGTTGTTTGCCCGGGTTGCGGTACCTGAATACGTTCTGGTTCGGGCTGAGCTTGCGTTTGAGGCGCTTGCTGCTGAGGCGGGGCTTGGGGTAGCAGCTCGGCCTCTGTCAGCGGCTGGGTGCGGATACGTTCAACTTGCTCACGGGCGGCTCGGGCTTCTTGCTCTGCCTGCTCACGCTCACGTTCCGCTTCGGCGCGACGCCTGGCTTGTTCTTGGCGCGCCTGTTCTTGGCGCCGACGCTCAGCCGCCTGACGCGCCAGTTCGGCTTGGCGAGCCTGCTCGGCCTGCTTGGCCAAGGTTTCTTCCAGGCCCTGCACAAGCACGCCCAGGCGGTGTTCGTCACGCTTGAGTACATCCGACTGGTTACGCTGCTCACGCAACTGCGCACCAATCTTGAGCACCACTTTTTCCCGTTCGACGTAATGCGCTTCTTGCTCTTTTTTCTGTTGGGCTAACTCGGCTACAACTTTGTCCTGTTCTTGGCGGCGCGCCTGCAAGTCAGTTTCGGCCTCGGCCAAATCGGCCAGCGCTTGTTTGACCCCACGAATGGCGTCAGCCTGCGCCTGAGACACGTAGCTGAGGTAGCCCAGTTCACGGCTGATTTGCTGGGGGTCGTCGCCCGAGAGCAAGGCCGCCCATGGCGAAAGGCCATCGGCGTATTGAATCTGCAATTGCCGGGAGAGTTCGGCTTGGCGACCGGCAAGTACTTTTTTCTGTTCCGCCGAACGTGCTTGCAAAGCCAGCACGTCCTTATCCAGCTGCTTTTGCAGCTCGTCGAGTTCGGCCAAACGCCGAACCGCGTCGGAGATAGCTCGCTCCGAAGCTCGCAGTTCGTTTACCACTTCTTTGCGAGAAGCCTCGGTAGACTCTATCTGCTTGTGCAGATCACGTATGGCCGACTGCAGCTCGGAACGCTGTTGGCGCGCCTGCTCTTGCCTGGCCTTGATCTGCTCTGGCGATTGAGCTTGCGCCAAGCCCATAAGCCCGGCAAACAGCCAGCCAATCACCAAGCAGAACATGCGCATGGAAAAAACTCGTTATCCTTTACTTGGCTTTGCCTTGGGCAGCCACTGCGGCCATGGCGGCCTCGATTTCTGCCGCATCGCCCAGGTAATAATGGCGGATAGGCTTGAGGTCTTCGTCGAGTTCGTAGACCAAAGGCTGACCGGTAGGGATATTGACGCCCACGATGTCGTCGTCGGACATGTCGTCAAGGTGCTTGATCAATGCGCGCAGGCTGTTGCCATGCGCGGCCACCAGAACCTTGCGCCCTTCCAGAATGGCCGGCGCGATATGTTCGGCCCAATAGGGCACGACGCGAGCGACGGTGTCTTGCAGGCATTCAGTAGCCGGCAGCTCTTCGACGGGGATATCGCTGTAGCGGCCATCGAAGCAAGGATGGCGGGGGTCGTCGAGATCGAGTGCATTGGGCGCAATAGCGTAAGCACGGCGCCAAATCAGCACTTGCTCGTCTCCGTACTTAGCGGCGGTCTCGGCTTTGTTCAAGCCTTGAAGGGCGCCGTAATGACGCTCGTTGAGGCGCCAGCTAAGGCGCGTAGGCGTGTGCATGGCGTCCATGGCATCCAGCGCAATCCAGAGCGTGCGGATGGCGCGTTTGAGCACCGAAGCAAAGGCCACATCGAAGGTGTAGCCTTCTTTTTGCAGCAGCTTGCCGGCCTGCCAGGCCTGCTCGCGGCCCTTTTCCGTAAGATCGACATCTGTCCAGCCGGTGAATCGGTTTTCCAGGTTCCACTGGCTTTCGCCATGACGCATGAGCACAAGTTTATACATAGTCAGACCGCGAAGTGAGAGTGCGTTAGTTGAAAAGCGAGGTCCATTTTATAATCGGCGGGCTACCCATAGAATCTTCCCGTTTTTTCGGGGCCTTTGAGAAACAACCGTGGACTTCATCCTCAGCCAAAATAATCTCTACATTGTACTGATTGCCCTCGTTTCAGGGGCAATGCTGCTCTGGCCGACGCTACGTCGCGGCAAAGGCGGCCCTGTCAGCGTCAGCGACGCAGTGCAAACAGTCAACCGCAACCAGGGGGTGTTCGTCGACGTTCGCCCCCCAGACCAGTTCAAAACCGGCACCATTGCCCAGGCTCGCAACGTCCCCGTTGCCGACCTTGGCGCCAAGGCGGGCAGCCTGCCCAAAAACAAGCCACTCATTGTCTTTTGTGAGCAAGGTCGCGAATCGATCAAGGCCGCTGCGCTGCTGCGTAAGCAGGGCCTAGACGCCGTCAGCCTGGAAGGCGGCCTGAAAGCCTGGACACAAGCCGGTATGCCGCTTAGCAAAAAAGCCTAAGCCTTTCCTTTTACACTTAAGCGAGACCGTCATGGCCACTATCACCATGTACTGCACCGCCGTTTGCCCTTATTGCGTGCGTGCGGAAATGCTGCTCAAGCAGCGCGGCGTTACCCAAGTCGAAAAAATCCGCATCGACACTCAGCCCGAACAGCGCGAACAGATGATGACCCGCACCGGGCGACGTACCGTGCCGCAGATTTACATAGATGATCTGCACGTCGGCGGCTACGACGATTTGGCTGCGTTGGATAGAGCAGGCAAACTTATGCCGTTACTGCAACAATAAGACGTTACAACAAGACGTTTCCAGACACCCTTTACTTAATTAATCAGGATGACTTTCATGGCCGATCAGGACCAGAACCTCAGCGCTCAACAAGATCAGGACAGCAACGTCCCCGCTTTCAACCTGCAGCGCACCTACGTCAAGGATGCATCGCTGGAGCTCCCCAATGCTCCCCAGATTTTCCTTGAGCAGACCGCTCCCGCAGTTGAAGTCGCCGTCAATGTCGGCGGTCAGCGCTTGGCCGAGACCATCTTCGAAAGCACGGTGACCGCCACCATCACCACCCGCATCGAAGACAAGGTCTTGTATCTGGCTGAAGTCCAGCAAGCCGGTATCTTCGAAGCCGCCAACATTCCTCCCGAGCAGCTCGATCCCCTGCTGGGCATTGTTTGCCCCACCATGTTGTATCCCTACCTGCGTGCCAACATCGCCGACCTGATCAGCCGTAGCTCCTTGCCGCCGCTGCACCTGGCTGAAGTCAACTTCCAGGCTCTGTACGAACAACGCCTCGAAGAACTGGCCCAGCAACAACAAGGCCAAAGCGACTCCGGCATCGTGTTGCCTCCTGGCGCTACCCGCCAATAAGTCCTGCATGAGCCGCCCACACGTCACCGTTCTGGGGGCCGGCAGCTGGGGCACCGCCCTGGCTGCCCTGGCTTGCGCCAATGCCTCTACCATCCTCTGGGCGCGTAACGAGTCTCTTGCAACACAACTGCAAGAGCAGCGGCTCAATAGCCGATACCTTCCGGGCGTTTCCTTGCCCGATACCCTGCAGGCCACCAGTCTGCTGAATCAAGCCATGGCGCACGTCTGTGGGCCAGAGGGCGGCTTGATCATCCTGGGTGTACCGGTAGCCGGCCTGGACGAAACCTGTCGGCAAGTTGCGCACTATCTGGCGCATTGCTCCGGCCCACTGCCCAGCGTGGTCTGGACATGCAAAGGCTTCGAGCACGACAGCGGCCGTCTCCCCCACGAAATTGCTCAAGCCGCTTTTTCCCAGGGCCCTGTTCCTGGGCTGGGCGTGCTTTCAGGCCCTTCCTTCGCACGCGAGGTTGCGCAAGGGCTGCCCGTGGCACTCACCGTCGCCAGCACGACCGCAGCGGTGTGGCATGCTGCCGTACAAGCCTTGCATGGCACAGCGGCACGTATCTATTCCACCACCGACGTCGTAGGCGTTGAAGTGGGCGGCGCTCTCAAGAACATCATTGCTATCGCCTGCGGCATCTCTGACGGGCTAGGCTTGGGCACCAACGCCCGAGCAGCCCTGATTACACGCGGCTTGGCCGAAATGCAACGCCTGGGCGTCGCGTTGGGCGGGCAAGCGGAAACCTTCTCGGGCCTTACTGGTCTGGGCGACTTGGTCCTGACGGCCACCGGAGACCTCTCCCGCAATCGGCAAGTTGGGCTTGCCATAGGCCAAGGCCAAACCCTGGCAGCCATACTGGCCGACGGTAAAACCGCCGAAGGCGTGCGCTGCGCCCGCGCGGCACTGGCGCTGGGCCAACGCCATCAAATTGACCTACCCATCACCGAGGCCATCTGCCAGGTCTTGTTCTCGGACATGCCGCCACGAGACGCGGTAGCGCACTTGCTGGCTCGTCAGGCCAAGCCCGAAAACGAACCCCCCAGCGGCGCTTTCAATTAAACCGAACCCAGGTAGCCTTGCTGGCGCCAGGCCTCGTAAACGGTAACCGCCACCGCGTTCGAGAGATTCAAACTACGCTGCCCAGGCAACATGGGCAGCCGCAAACGCTGCTCTGGTGCGAAATACGCCATTTCTTTATCAGACAGACCCGCGGTTTCCCGACCAAAGACAAAAACGTCGCCCGGCTGAAAAGCGACCTGCCCCGCGTGCTGCTCTGCTTTCGTGGTCAGCGCAAAACTACGTCCGACTGCCACGCCAGTCGCTTGCAAGGCAGCGGCCAAGTCGTCATGCACCTGCACCCGGGCCCATTCGTGATAATCCAAACCCGCGCGCTTCAATTTCTTGTCTTCGAGTTCAAAGCCCAATGGTTTGACCAGATGCAAAGCCGCACCGGTATTGGCTGCCAGGCGGATGACATTGCCGGTGTTGGGAGGGATTTCGGGACAAACCAGAATAATGTGGAACATGATGCAAATGCGTTATCGGACATGGTAGGGAGTACGTGCGGCGACGACCCCCCAAACGGTTTTGGCCCCGGCCTGGCGCAGCACCGACGCGGCGGCATGCAAAGTGGCGCCAGTCGTCATGACGTCGTCCACCAGCACAATGTGCGCCTGCGCCAAGTTTTGGCGGCAAACAAAAGCCTGCCCTGCGGCTTGTAATCGCTGACTGCGCTGCAAGCGTTTTTGCACGCGCTCGGCGCCGGTTTCACGGCTTCGCAAAAGTATATCCGTACGTACGCGTGCGCCCAAATGCACCTGCACACCACGCGCCAGCTCGACGGCAGGGTTGAACCCTCTGCGCAACAAAGCCTGACGGGAGGCTGGTATGGGCACCAGCCAGGCTTGTCCCCACCATTCGGGCATCGCGCCTTGTAAAGACTGCGCTATCAATGCCGCCAATGCACGACTATGTTGAAAGCGATGCTGCTGTTTGAACTGCCGTATCAGCTGATCTGCGGGAAAAGCATAATCGCATGCGGCAATCACTTTTTCAAAAGCCGGCACCAAGGCGATGCAGTCGGGGCAATCGGAGGCCTGCGCCGGGCACAAGCCACAGCGCTCACAACACGGGAAAGCCAAACGCGAAGCCAGAACGTCTTGGCGACAAAGCACGCATAAACAGCCCCCATAAGCTGGATCCTGACATAAGGGGCAGGTGCTGGGAAGCCGCGCAAAAACCTCACGCAACCCCGCCTGAACCCTTTGCCAAGCCAGCCACCAAGCACCCCGTTGGTCAATGTCCCTTCTTGCTGCAAGGCAGTGTTCGCGCCCAGGCTTCAGATACGCCATAATATGCCTCCCGGAACTCGCATCTAAGCATGTCCAGTCTGGCAACGCCAGCGCGGCTTACGCAAAAATGTCCGCCATCCCCTCATTGCCCGTCAATACCCGCCATGTCGCGCTGCAGTTCGCCCGCCGCGCGCCATTGGATCACGCCCAGTTTTTGTACGGCGAAATCGCGCAGCGCATGCTGCAACGCCTAAGCTATATCCGGATAGAGCCCAAGCAGCTACTAGACGCGGGCTGCGGTGCAGGCCATGCACTAGAGCCTTTGCGCGCACGCTACGCTGACATCAGCTATACCGGCGTAGACATCTGCGCTCCTTTGCTCGAAGTTGCCCGGTCGCGCTATGGCCGTCGGCCCAGCCTATGGCAAAAGTTGCGCAACAAGCCTACGCGTCAAGCCCGCCTCATCGAGGCAGACCTGGCCACGCCCGTACTGACGCCCAATAGCCAAGACCTCATCTGGTCGAACATGGCTTTACATTGGCACCCTGCGCCGCACCTGGTGTTCGCCGAGTGGCTACGCCTGTTGCGCACCGATGGCCTGGTCATGTTTTCTTGTTTGGGGCCCGGCTCATTCGCCGAAGTCCGCCAAGCCCTGGCCGACTCGGGCAGGCAGGGTGGCACCCCTTCTTTCGTCGACATGCACGACTTTGGTGACATGCTGGTAGAAAACGGTTTTGCCGACCCCGTCATGGACCAAGAAGTCTTGACGCTTACCTACCCCACACCCGAAAAACTGCTTGAAGACCTGCGTTCACTAGGGGGAAATGCCAGCACTCTGCGCGCACCAGGCTTGGCTACCCCAGACTGGCACAAACGCTTTTTGGCGGCACTTGATCGCCAGCGCCATATGGACGGCACGCTGCACCTGAGCCTAGAGGTTGCCTATGGTCACGCTTGGCGGCCGGCGGCAGTGCGCAAGGCAGAAGGCGAAACCCGAATTGCCATAGACGCCATACGGCGCAAAAGCAGCCCGCCCAAGCGCTGATACTCAGCACAACACGGGGCGGTGTCAGCCTTCAGCTTGAAGACTTCTTGCGAGAGGTATCTATGCCCAGTTGCTTGAGCTTGCGATACAGGTGAGTGCGTTCGAGGCCCGTGCGCTCGGACACCCGGGTCATGCTGTGGTTTTCCTGAACAAGGTGGTATTCGAAATAGATACGCTCGAATTCGTCTCGGGCTTCGCGTAAGGGCTGATTGAGTGAAATACTGCCCAAACGTGAGGGGTCTGCCGCTACGGCAGGCGCTAGAGAGACGGGTTCGCCTGGAGCCTCGATAGACCGAGCGACTGGCGCGTCTTCGGCGCGATACTCGGGCACACGCGGGGCTTGCGGCGCGCGCGCCCCTGGCGCGACAGGGCGTGCCAAGCCGGCAGCAACTGTCTTGAGCAGCTTTTGCAAGGTGATAGGCTTTTCGAGGAAGTCGATGGCACCTATGCGGGTGGCTTCGACGGCTGTGTCAACAGTCGCGTGACCACTCATCATGATGACGGGCATATCAAGCAGACCTTGCGAAGCCCATTCACGCAGCAGGCTGACGCCGTCCGTGTCGGGCATCCAGATGTCGAGCAGTACGAGGTCGGGCCGCCCGCGCAGCCTTGCCTCGCGTGCCTGGGCGGCATTTTCTGCAAGTTCTATTGTGTGCCCTTCGTCGTAAAGGATCTCGGACAACAATTCGCGGATGCCGATTTCGTCATCAACAACCAGGATTCTGGCCATATTGCTTCACCTATGTTTTTGCAGCATTATCGTTCTCCGGCGCGCTGTCGTCCATACCCACACCCGATTGCGCGAAGCGCGTGAACAAAATGGAAATGCGGGCTCCCCCCACACGCCGATTGGATACCTCTATGCGCCCACCATGTTCTTCAATGATTTTACGGACGATGGCCAGACCTAGCCCTGTACCCGTGGACTTGGTCGTGACGTAGGGCTCAAATACGCGGGCCAACACCTGAGGCTCAAAGCCCGGCCCATTGTCGGAAATCATCAGATGCGCCGCCATTTGCGCGTCACCCGGCTCAAGCTCGGACCGCACCAGACGTGTTTGCACTTCTATGAGCGCTTCGTGCTCGCCCTCTTGGGCCTGCAAAGCATCGCGCGCGTTCGCCAACAAATTATGTATGACCTGCCTAAGCTGGGTAAGATCGCCCTCGATATCCGGCAGTTCGTTGGCCAGCGACACCGACAAGCGTATGGACTGATCGTCCAGCCTGGGCTGTTCGGCAGCTGGGTCCCAGCCATACAAGGTCAACACATCGGCCACTAACGCATTCAAGCTGATACGCTGCAATTGAGCAGGCGGCGTGCGGGCATATTCTCGAAAATCATCCACCATTTGCTTAAGCGATGCCACCTGGTTGACGATGGTGTTGGTCGCCCTTTGCAGCATAGCCGCCTCATCGGGCGGCAGGCGGTCGGAGAGTTTGTGCGCCAAGCGCTCTGCGGAAAGCTGAATGGGTGTCAGCGGGTTTTTGATCTCGTGCGCCAGCCTTCTTGCCACTTCACCCCAGGCTACCGTCCGGTTAGCGGAGATGACTTCGCTGATGTCATCGAAAACCACCAGATAACCATTGCTGCGACCATCCAGGCTCATGTGGGTGCCGCGCGCCAGCAGGGTAACGACGTGCTGGTTCTTGCCTTGCACAGAGGTCTGCGGAAGATCAAGTTCGAATTGCTGTTGCCAATGCTGGCGTTCCGACTCTACCGCCGCGTGTGCCACAAAGGCCTGGCGCACCTGCCGAGCAAAGCCCATGGTCTGTTCAACAACCTCTAGGGGGCAACCCCTGACCGAGCGCAAATCGGCCTGCAAGATACTCTGAGCCCCCTGATTGAACATAGTGACCCGAAAGCCCTCATCGAACACCAAAACGCCAGAAGATAAGTTGCTAAGCACAGACTCCAGATAAACATTGCTGCGCTCAAGCTGCAAGCGATTGGCCTCGACCATGCGCCGGGCATCGTCCAGTTGCCGCGTCATCGCGTTGAATGAACGTGTCAGCTGACCCACCTCGTCTTTCTCGGGAGGCTCTGGCAAAGGGCGGTAATCGCCTACCGCCACGGCTTGCGTACCTGCGGCCAGGCTAAGCAGCGGGCGCACCAAGCGCCGGGAAATAGCCAACGCCGCTACGATGGCAGCGAACACCGACAGCACCAGGGCCAATGTCAATGTAATGCTGTATAGCTTGCGCAAACCCATGCGCGACAAGGCCAGCTCTTGGTAATCGCTAAAACCTTGTTGCACCAGGCTGGCACTGCGCGCAATTTTCTCGGGTACGGGCTGAATCACTTGCAGCCATCGAGTATCCATGGAGCCCCCCGACAGCGAAGGCACTCGATCCAGCGTAGGGATAGGCACCACAACGCGCAAGTGCAAACCTGTTTCTTGGGCCACACGACCTACGCCTGCATCGTCGGCTTCAGCCTGGGCATAGTGCCGCGACACACGCAGCTGACTCAACACATGCAAAGGCGGCCCCTCCGGTATCAACTGCCCATAGCTGGAAGAGGAAAACGCCAGGAGGCGGCCATTACCGGTAAACACCATGGCCTCTACGGCATCCACGGTCTCACGCAGCTGCAATAGGCTGGCTGCCATTTCGGCATCGTCGACATTGGAAAGCTTGGATGCCGCCGATCGAGCGCGCGCCGTCAATTCGTCGAGCTGGGTGTCCAGTGCTGCCCGCCCAAGGTTGAGCCCCGCTTCGAGTGCGTACTCGACGCGCACGTTAAACCAAGACTCGATGGAACGGGACATGAATTGCACCGAGAGCAGGTAAATCAGCGCCCCCGGCAGCACCCCCACCAAAGCGAACGACAAGGCAAAACGAGCCGTGAGTCGGGCGCCAAACTGCCGCCTGCGTATTTGCCGCAGCAAGCGCGCCGACATGAGCAACACCCAGCCTATCAGCGCTACCGCCAGCACGCCGTTAAACAGCAGCAATAGATCGTAGTGCTGGGCAAAGCGCGAGGCATTGCCGGTAGACCACACCAGCAAGGCGAACAGCGCCAGACCGCTGACGATGGCGACCGTCAGGATCAAACGCAAGCCCCACTTTACGAGGCGGTTTGCTCGTCGTCTAAGATTTCGAATTGAAAGTTTTTCCATGGCGTGGCCAAGGTCCAGGCACTACTGTTGTAAGCATCTATCTGGAAAGGTCTAGGCAATCGTGTGGTGTCCAGACGCAAACGCAAGCGACCATCGTAATTAACACCTGTATCGAGCTCGCTGGTTTCGGCAACCGCCCATCCGCGGATGTTGCGCATGAATGACAAGGCCTCGTCCAGCGATGCCAGCGGCAGGGCAAATTCGTTGTTTCCTACGCGCCACTGCCTGGTCAGCACGTTGTAGAACACGCGGTAGGTACGCTGGGTATCGACCACCGTTTTATCAAACCACCAGCTGCGCGACGAGACAATCTGCAGTTCGGCCACGAAATACAAAGGCACGCCTTTCTCGGCAGCCGTGCGCAACTCTGGACTAAGCGTGAGGTCGATATTGGCATCCAGGTATAGCTTGCCGTCGCGCGCCACGGGTTCCACGCTGACGACTTCATTGCGCGCTTCTTGAGCGTAAGCGACAGACGGCGCAAAGTGCGCCAGCAGGCTTAAGCACAACAACAGAACAACACTCAAGTAGCGATGAGTCATGACGCACGCGCAAAACACACAATACCAATCTGGAAGCGTTCAGGCCCGCTTGGTAAACAAGGCGTAGAAGAAACCATCGAACCACATATGGCCGGATTCATCTGGCAGTGGCAGCAATTGCCCAGGAGCAGGCATACGCTGGGCGTCGCCATGGGTTTGCAGAAAACGCTGCGCCTGAAGTTCGCCCTCTTGGGGAAAGATCGAACACGTAGCATACAGCATGCGCCCGCCTGGCTTGACTGTCTGCCAGAGCGCATCGGCAATGCGACGTTGCAAGGCTGCGGTGCGTGCAACGTCGGACTCACGGCGCAACCAGCGTATGTCGGGATGGCGCCGCACCACACCGGAAGCGGTGCAGGGCACGTCGGCCAGCACCGCATCGAAGGGCTTGCCATCCCACCATTGCGCGGGAGCTGCCGCATCGGAGCAATGCAGTTGCACGCGTGGCGACATCAAACCCAATCGCGTCAGGTTCTGGCCCACGCGTTCCAGACGCACCTTATCGTCATCCAACGCCCAAAGCTCGACATCGGCGCATTCCAGCAAATGCGCCGTTTTACCCCCGGGCGCGGCGCAGGCATCCAGCACCCGTTCACCATCGATCGGCGCCAGACAAGGTGCCGCCAACTGTGCGGAGGCGTCCTGAACCGACCACCAGCCTTGATTGAAACCTGGGATCTCGGTCACCGGGCGGGCGCGCGCCAGCACCACGCCAGCCTGCCCCACGCGCTCGTGAGGCATGTCCGCCTGAGTCAGAGCCGCGCACATATCATCTATAGAAATGGCGCGCAGATTGACGCGCAGGCTCATGGGCCCGGGCTGATCGGAGGCGGCCAGTAACGCCTGCCACTGCTGCGGATAGGCTTGACGCACAGCGCGTATCCACCAATCGGGAAAATTCCATTTGGCTTCGGGGCGCTTGCAGGCCTGTGCAAGCAGTGCCTTATGTTCACGCGTGAGACGGCGCAAACAAGCGTTCAGCAGGCCCTTATAAGCCGGCATGTCCTTAGCTGCCCTGACCGCTTGATCTACCACGGTGTGCACGGCGTAACGGGGAATATCGGGCCTGCGCTCGGCCTCTTCGTCGCTGAGTGACAACGCAGTTTCAAGCAAGGCCAGCGCCACGCGCAGCAAAGCATCGAATAAGGCATCGGGGGGAACCCGATTAACCATCAGATTGCGCAGCTCGGTAGCCAAACCCAGGCGCCGCATGGTGTGAAAGGTGATGGCCTGTACCGCTGGGCGCTGTGCCGCCGGCGTGTGCACCAGGCTGTCGGATAAAGACCGCCCCCCCAGCACCGCCTGCACATGGCGGGCGCTGGCCAGCATCAGATCGGATAAGGCGGCACGCGATACGTTTGCAGGGTTGGGAACAGACACGGATAGCCCAAGAATAAGGAATCATAGAATTGTAACATTCGCCTCCCGGTCCAGCCTCCCTATGCGCCCCGTCTCTGTTCTGGAAAACCGTTAAAATCCAGACATCTACAAGAGGTTCTCTCGCATGTCTTCTCCCAAAGTAGGTTTCGTCAGCTTGGGCTGCCCCAAGGCGCTGGTCGACTCCGAACGCATACTTACGCAGCTGCGTACCGACGGCTACGCCATCACCCCCGACTACAACGACGCAGACGTCGTGGTGGTCAATACCTGTGGCTTCATCGATAGCGCCAAGGCCGAATCCCTGGAAGCCATAGGCGAAGCCATCGCCGAGAACGGTCGCGTCATCGTGACCGGCTGCATGGGCGTCGAAGAAAACGTCATCCGCGACGTTCACCCTGCCGTGCTGGCCGTTACCGGCCCCCAGCAGTACGAACAAGTCGTTCGGGCCGTACACAACGCCGCGCCGCCACCGGCCCGCGACCACGACCCCTACACCGATCTCGTGCCCCCGCAAGGCCTCAAACTGACGCCGCGGCACTACGCCTATCTGAAGATATCCGAAGGCTGCAACCATCGATGCAGTTTCTGTATCATCCCCTCGCTTCGAGGGGATCTTGTCAGCCGCCCCATAGGCGACGTCATGGGCGAAGCCGAACGCTTGGTGCGCGCCGGCGTGCAAGAACTGCTGGTCATTTCGCAAGACACCAGCGCCTACGGCGTCGACCTCAAGTTCCGCACAGGGTTCTGGAACGGCAAGCCTATCAAAACGCATATGACGCAGCTGTGCGAGGCACTGGCCGAGTTCGGCGTGTGGGTACGCTTGCATTACGTTTATCCGTATCCCCACGTAGATCAGGTCATTCCGCTCATGGCCGAAGGCAAGATCCTGCCTTACCTGGATATCCCCTTCCAGCACGCCAGTCCACGGGTGCTCAAACTGATGAAGCGCCCTGCCTTCGAAGACAAGACCTTGGCCCGCATCAAGCGGTGGCGCCAGGAATGTCCCGATCTTACGCTGCGCTCCACCTTCATCGTGGGCTTTCCCGGCGAGACCGACGAAGACTTCGAATACCTGCTCGACTGGATGAGCGAGGCTCAATTGGATCGTGTGGGATGCTTCCAGTATTCGCCCGTCGATGGCGCACCTGCCAACGAGTTGCCTGGCGCAGTGCCCGACGAAGTCAAGGAAGAACGCTGGCACCGCTTCATGGCACACCAACAGGAAATCTCGGCTCAAAGGCTGGCCGCCAAAGTGGGTCGCGAACTCGAAGTGCTCATCGACGAAGTGGATGCCGACGGAGCCATCGCACGCTCTAGCGCCGACGCACCGGAAATCGATGGCACGGTACGGGTTCAGGGCACGCAAAAATTCAGCCCAGGCCAGCGTATACGTGTCAAAATAACCGGCGCCGACGCCTACGACCTGCAGGCACAGGCACTCTAAATACACTCGGAGACCGCCCTATGTCCAATTCCACCCTTGATGATCTTGGCAAACTCGTTCTACGTTTAAGCGTCGGCATTCTCATGCTGATGCACGGCATTTTTAAACTTAGTCACGGCATAGGCGGCATAGAGGGTATGTTGGTAGCCAAGGGGCTGCCCGCCTTTTTTGCCTGGGGCGCTTACGTGGGCGAAGTCATCGCACCCGTTATTGTCATTCTGGGTTTGTACACGCGCCTGGGCGGTTTGCTGCTCGTGGTGCAAATGGTGGTTGCCATCCTGCTGGCGCACATGGCGCAGCTAAGCATGGTCAACAGTATGGGCGGCTGGCAGCTCGAGCTGCAAGGCCTGTTCTTGTTTGGTGGCTTGGCTATCGCGTTGTTGGGTGCCGGGCGCTTCAGTCTGGGCGGCTCGGGCGGTCGCTGGAACTAGCTCCCTGCACATGCTGCCTACAAAGAGCCTGGCCCAGCCAGGCTCTTTTGCTTTGGGCTAGGGCGTCAATCGCACGCCTATGTGGCGCTGTTTACGTTGTCGCGCCAACTCCACCTGTTTTTGCCGTTCACGAAAGCGCGCCATCTGCGCCTCGGTATGTTTGCCATGACAATGCGGGCAGCTGACACCGTCTTCGTATACCGGCGAGGCCCGATCTTGTTCGCTAAGCGGGTAACGACAGGCGCGGCAGAAAGAAAAATCGCCTTGCTCCAGGCCATGTCCTACCGACACGCGCTCGTCAAACACAAAGCACTGCCCCTGCCACAAGCTTTGCTCTGCCGGTACGGTTTCCAGATACTTAAGAATGCCGCCCTGCAAGTGAAACACTTCGTCGAACCCTTGCGAGCGCAGATAGGCCGTTGATTTCTCGCAGCGTATGCCACCGGTGCAAAACATGGCAACTTTACGTTTGCCATCTAACACGCCCCCTTCCTGCGACTGCTGACGCACCCACTCAGGAAACTCGGTGAAACTGGCCGTTTTGGGGTTGATAGCGTTGGCGAACGTCCCGATGGCGACTTCGTAATCGTTACGGACGTCGACCACCACGGTATCCGGATCTTCGATCAAGGCATTCCAGTGTTGCGGGTCTACGTAGGTTCCCGCCATGGTTGCAGCATGAATATTGGGAACACCCATGGTGACGATCTCGCGCTTAAGCTTGACCTTCATGCGATAAAAAGGCTGTTCAGCAGCCCAGGACTCTTTATGCTCGAGCAAGGCCAAACGCTCGTCGCTGCGCAGACGCGCCAGCACTTCGCGTATGGCCTCGGGTTTGCCGGCAATGGTGCCATTAATGCCTTCTTCGGCCAGCAACAGCGTGCCCGTAATACCGCGCTCCGAGCAAAAATCGTATAAAGGCTGCCGCATGGCGGCATAGTCCTTCAGGTGGACGAAACGATACAGAGCAGCTACCAGATAGTTCATAGTGATCAGGCTTTCAGCACGGTAGCAAAGGCTTGAGCCGTGCGATCAACGTTTTGCTCGTTAAGGCCGGCAACGCAAATGCGGCCGGAATCGATGATGTAGACAGCGTGCTCTTTTATGAGGCGGTTCATGTGTGGCCCCAACACCGGCGCATAGCTGAACATGCCGCGCTGCGCCAGCAGGAAGCTCCAGTCGTAGGCTGGATGATGCTGCACCAAGCCTTCGTACAAACGCGTGCGCATAGTGTGCATGCGCACGCGCATGGTCTCAACCTCGGCTTCCCATTGCGCACGCAAGGTGGGAGTGTCCAGCACCGTTTGCACCAAACTGCCGCCAAAAGCAGGCGGGCTGGAATAGTTGCGGCGCACGGCCTGCTGCATTTGGCCTAAAACCCGTTGGGCTTCTTCTGCATTGGCACACACCATGCTAAGCGCGCCGCAGCGTTCGCCGTAGAGCGAAAAAATCTTGGAAAAAGAATTAGCCAGCAGAAAGGACGCACCCGACGCGGCCAAAGCACGGATGAAATAGGTGTCGGCTTCCAAGCCCTCGGCCAAACCTTGGTAGGCCAGATCCAGGAAAGGCAGCAGCTCGCGGCGCTTGATAATGTCGACCACAACATCCCATTGAGCCGCAGAAAGGTCAGCCCCGGTAGGGTTGTGGCAGCAAGGATGCATCAAAACGACCGTGCGAGCAGGCAGTTGATCCAACTCCTTGGCCATGGCGTCGAAATTCAGCCGCTGAGCTTCGTAATCGAAATAGGCGTAGGTTTGCACGACAAAACCTGCGCCCTCAAGAATGGCGCGGTGATTGTCCCATGTCGGGTCGCTGATACGCGCTTGAGAATCGGGAAAGAATCGGCGCAGCAGGTCGGCCCCTACACGCAAGGCACCCGACCCCCCCACCGTTTGTATCGTAGCCACCCGGCCTTCGCTCAAGGCGGGCGAGTTTTCACCGAACAACAGGCGTTGCACGGCACGGCAGTAGGCGGGGTTGCCGCTCATGGGCAAATAAACGCTGGGCTCGGTGCTGGCCAACACCGTTTTACGCGCCTGCTGCACAGACTCAAGCTGAGGAATGCGCCCCTGCTCGTCGTAGTACAAGCCTATGCTCAGGTTGACTTTTTCGGGTCGGGGGTCGTCGCGATAGGCAAGTTGCAACGACAAAATGGGGTCGCCCGCGTAGGCGGTAAAGTGCTCGAACATGACTTCCGTAGATTGCCGGATGCGCCGGCCTGCTCTGGCAATGGGCCGCCGCAAACGACGAGCGCGGGCCAGACATAAGGGTAACCATGTATTTTATACTGCCCCATTGTTTCTATAGCCGGACACCCGCTGCCCATGGATTCCATTACTCAAGCCGCTCTCGGGGCGGGCATCACCGGCGCCCTGCTGGGCAAACACTTTGGCCGTAAAGCCCTGCTTGCAGGCGCTGTGCTGGGCACCCTGCCGGATCTGGATGTCGTCATCAGCCATGCCGACGCCTTGACAGCCATGATCAGCCATCGGGGCTTCTCGCACTCGGTGTTTGTGCTGACCGCGCTTGCCGTATTACTGACCGCTCTGTGCGCACCTTGGGCCAGAAAACCAGGCGGGCCGGGGCGATGGCGCATGTTTCTGGCGATCTGGCTCACCCTGATCACCCACCCGCTGCTGGACGCCTTTACCGCTTACGGCACACAACTGTTTTGGCCCTTCAGGCCCACACCTGCCAGTTGGTCCAGCATCTACATCATCGACCCCTTCTTTACCCTGCCCTTGCTGCTGGCCGTACTCTGGTTCGCCATCCGAGGGTATACGCCGGGCCGCAACAAAGCGCTAAGCTGGACACTAGGCTGGTGCGTGCTGTATCTGGCTTTGTCCCTGGGTTTTAAACAATGGGCGGAAACCCGTGTGCGCACCCAGCTTCAAACCGCCGGCCACAACGTGGTCGAGATGTTTTCTACCCCACAACCTTTCAATATCCTGCTCTGGCGTGTAATCGCGCGTACCGACGACGACCACTACCACGAGACCATGCACAGCATTCTGGACTCTGGCCCTGGTGAAACACTGAGTCACCCCATAAACGCCGAACTGGCAACGGTGGAAAGCGCCCCCATGCAGGGCTTGCGCTGGTTTACCGGCGATTGGCTACGCTACGACGAAACCCATGGCCTGTTGGTGGTGTCCGACCTGCGCATGGGTTTGGCCACCGGCTTTTACACTTTCCGTTTTGCTGTCGCCGAACGCGACCCCGGCACCGGTCTCTGGCGCCCTATCACGCCAGTATTCCTTCGGGGTGAGCGTGGCACCGAAGAATTAGGGCGCGTTTTGCGCCGCACTTGGCAAGCCTCGCCACCGCTGCCACTGCAAGAATGGAGCCTCAAAGCGATACCTGCCACGTTGACAGAGTCGCCAGCCGTGGCCGAATAGTCATGGCTTAATCCACAATGGGACGCCTCGCCAAAACCTGGAACGCGCGGCCCCAACATCCTGCGCCATTTCTCACGCCGCCATGCAAAAATTTTCTTGAACCCTGGCGCGTTCCTCCTTGGGGGCTGGTCCAACATGGTCAGCCTGCTCAGCAAGCCCGCTCAGGGGCCTCAGCTTTGCCACAAGGACGACAACATGAAATCCCTTACTTTGTTACTGGCCGCTTTTACCCTCTTGGTGTCGGGGTGTGGCAGCGACAGCTCCCCTGACACCTCACCTTCCCCAACAAACCCCGACACCACCGACATTTCAAATCGCATATACGTACTGTCTGCCCAAAGCGGTGGGGCAAGCCTTGCCGGGCCCCATTACACGATCACGCTGAATCAAGTGCAACCCGAGGTTGACTGGTATACCGACAGGCCAGAACGTGAAACAGGCGACGAAGACACCACCAGCCTGATAGAAACCAACTGGCAGCGTGTGTACGCAGACACAGCGCCGAATGCCCTGCTGCAATACACCAACGCCGCTGGCGTACAAGGCATCTTCGGCGCAGTTAGCGAAGTCAGCTATAACGCGCAGGCGCGCACCCTGAAGTTCAAATTGAGTCTGGACCAGGACCCCGATGAAACCAGCCCCAGCGCAGGTAGCTTCCAAACCCCGGTGCTGACCCTGCTCAATAATCTGGAACCTTCTAGCGAAGGCTCATCGTTTGCACTTTATGCCGACCGCACCAGCGTCGTGGCGGGCAACCAAGGCGGCTACCAACTGGTTCTGGAAAACGTGTACGACGACGTGTTCTGGATGAACCATGCCCCTTCGCGAGCAGGCGACTTCGAAACCTTGGGTAATTTCGTCAATTACTGGCCCGACCGGTTTGCGGACGCCGCTCCCAACGCTTCAATAGCCGGTGATACAGGCCAGGGCGACTACGACATCATGCCGCTTACGCTGTCCGACCCGGTCTATGACAGCGCGGCACGACGCATCAGCTTTACCGCCGTGCCTTTACGCGGCACCGGCACACCGGATATCGGGACGGCCCTTAAAAATGCGGTGTTGTTTGTGGATGCGGGTGAGCGTGCCACGCCTTCTGGCGTATTTGCCAAGCAATGGCGCGGCGTGGCGTATTCGGCTGTTCCCGCCACATACAACAGCAACCCCACAGGCGCTTTCTTTGACTCAGATGTGACTGCCAGCGCCTTCCAGGCGGTGTGGGGAGAAAAAGACGGTTGCGGCCGCAACGACCTGCAAGCCATGGCCGACGTCGGTATCAATCTGGTGCGCCTGTATGACTATAACTACCAACGCGGCTCGACTAAATGGATCACTGCCGGAGACGGCCACATTCCTTTCCTGGACAAAGCCCAAGCCCTGGGCATCAAGGTCATTATCCCGGTCTCGAACTATAACTTCATGCGTCAGGACGGCCAGAACCGCCCCTGGGACAACATCGAGCATACCGTCGCCCAGATCGTCAACAGCGTGAAAAAGAACGGCGTCATCCATCCTGCGGTGCATTCTTTCAGCGTAGGCAATGAACTGGATTTGGACAAATACGGCATGACCTGGCATACACTGATTCCGGATGCCGTCAGGGTCGTGGGTATTCTGAACAAGCTGGCGCCGGACCACTACATCACCATTCCCATCAGCACGGCAGACCAAAACAAGTTTTACGCCATGTTCCGCCAGTTATTGCCCAAGCAGCTGTACCAAAAACGCTTCTACAACTCGGTGCAGACCTTCAAGCTTAAAGACGGCAACGACCTGCGCGACAGTATTCTGCGAGGCTACGACAACCTTAAGCTGGGTGTGCCGCTGCTGATTACCGAACTGGGTACCTATGGCTATGGCCGAACCCCGGAGTACAAAATCACCTCTGTTCTGGGTCAAGCCAGCGCCGTGCGGGAATATACCGACTCTACCCCCAAGACACTGGTTAAAGGGTTTGCCATTTTCGAGTGGCAGGACGCCCACTGGAAACGCAATGGCTCGCCTAACGACAATAGCGAAAGCACCTTCGGCATCCAAACTTACAGCGGCTCGCTGTGTCAATCCAACACCGGCAGGTTCTATATGGAAGGAACAATAGACGGTAACCATGTTTACAACGAGTTCCATCCCGACGTGAAGTACAGCGTCGACAAACTGGTCCCTCTGACCAGCTCGGCTCATCCTAAAGGCCTGCTGTCGGAACTCTCGGTGTACTTCAAGTAAACCCCAAGACGCTCCCGGGTGCGCTATCTTTGCAAAATGTAGCGTTTCAACTCAAGGCGTTTTTCTGCCCCGCCCAGTTGCCTATAAGCTGACACCATGTCTTCGCCCCTAGATTCCGCTTTGCCGCAGCGCCTGTCATCGCTGGATGCCGAGCCTGCCCTGCGTTTCGACGCTTGGCGTGAGCGCGCCCATCAGTGGGTGGAGATGCTGCCCTTGCCTCCGGGGGCAGAACTCAACGCAGAACTCATCACACTCAAAGGCAGTAACTGCGTGCTAGGGGCCATGCGCTCATCCGCCTACAGCATGCGCGCCGCCTCACGGCGCTTGATACATGCCCCCGAAATGCTGGTGCTCACCCTGATACAAGCGGGGGAAGTCTTGCGCGACGCCGCCCCTGGCGAGCCAGAACGCATGGGGCAAGGTTCGTTAGGGCTTTACGACCCCTGGCGCATGGGCGACTACCGCTGGAGCCAAGACTCTCGTGAAGTCTTTCTGGCGCTGCCGCGTACAGAAGTCGCCGCAGCCTTGGGGCGTGAGCCCGGCAACCTGCTGATTACATCCAGACAATCCGTTCTGGCACCTGTGCTGGCCAGCCATTTAGAGCACGTGGCCCTACTTATGCAACGCCCAGGCGTACTAAACGCCGCCGAATATGCGGGTTTGCTTGATGCCACCCACGAACTGACACTGCTGATGCTGCGCAACCTGGGCAGGCAACCGCTCGACGCCGACGCCCACCCCGAAAGCCTGAATGCCGGTCGCTATACGGCTGCTATGCGCCTGATGGAACGCGATGCCCACCTGCATCAGCTAGACGCCGCCACCATCGCTCAAAGTATAGGGTGTTCACGTACCCGGCTGTATGCCGCATTTGCCGCACAAGGCGAATCCGTCATGGAAACCCTCCGCGAGATCCGCCTGCAACGCGCTCGAACGCTCATAGAACAAGCCGCCCGCCTGCATATCGGCTCATTATCGTGGCGCTGCGGCTTTACCGATCAATCCAGCTTCAGCAAGCTTTTCAAAGCTAGATTTCACAGCTCCCCATCTGAATGGCATCACCGCGTCTGGGGCCGTCAGCCAGACGAATCGCCCGCCCCTAGGGCCTCAAGCCTCAGGCTGCGGTAATTTTCTTCGCGTGGGCTACAGGGGCAAAGAACGCCCCTCGCTGCGATCAAGTGGCGCCAAACCAAGTCGTCGAGTCATTCATGAAGGAACACCTTGTCCCCGAACATGAAGCACACCAAGCCCACGAGCATCACGCCCAGCCCGGCGAGCTTCCACCAGTACACCGGCCGCTGCGCCATCTGCAGCAGGCCGAAGCCATCGATGAACATGCCGGCGGTGAGCTGCCCGATGATGAACAGGAACATCGCGCTGGTGATGCCGATCTTGGGCGCCAGGTACACCGTGGTAAACACGAAGGCCGCGCCGATTGCGCCGCCCAGCCAGCGCCACCACGGCTGCTGCCCGATGTTGGCGGCCACGTTGTGCCAGTCGGCTTGTACCAGCGCCACCGCGCCCAGGCACAACGCGCCGATGGCAAACGAGAAGAAGGACGCCACCAGCGGCTGCCCGCCGAGGCCGGCACTCAGACGGCTGTTGAGGGCCGCCTGGATCGACAGGCCGGCGCCACCGGCCAGGGCCATGAGCAGATAGAGAAGGTTCACGGGGTTGCCTCTTTTTCGTTGTAGGGCGACGCATTACTGCGCCACGCCCTTGCCTGGGCCGCGGTAGCGCGACAGCCAGTAGCCGTAGGACACCGGCAGCACGCCAGCCGGCTTTTCCTCACCCAGCTCCACCGCGATCTGGTAGGCATAGTGCGGATTAGCCAGGTGCGCGCGGGCGATCAGCACCAGATCCATCCGGCCTTCGGCCACAGCCTGCTCGGCCATCTTCGGATTGTCGATGCACCAGCTCGCGGCCACCGGCATCTGCGTGTCCTGCTTGACACGTCCGGCGACCGGCACGAAGAAGCCCGGCCCCCACGGGGTTTTGCCGCTGATGGTGGAAAAGCCGATGCTGGCGTCGATCAAGTCCAGGCCGCCGTCGCGCATCTTGCGCACCAGCGCGACCGCCTCGGGATAGAAGCTGTCGTCATACCCGTCGTATTCGACCACGCCGAAGCGCGCGGTCAGTGGCAGATGCTCCGGCCACACCTCGCGCACGGCCTGCATCGTCTCCAGCAGGAAACGACCGCGGTTCTCCGCACTGCCACCGTACTGGTCGGTGCGCTGGTTGGCGATGGGCGAGAAGAAGCTTTGCGCGAGGTAGCCATGGGCGAAGTGCAGTTCCAGCCACTGGAAACCAGCGGCCAGCGCACGCTTGGCCGCCGCGGGCCATGCCGGCATAGTGGACATGGTGCCAGTCGTTCACGTAGCCCTCGTGGGCCTGGTACTGACACATCGGCGGGATCGCGATGCGGTTGCGAAGGGTGACGTCCTTCAGTTTGAACGACGTGAACAGTGCGGACATGACGTACCTCGATAGTTCTGGATGGATAAAAACAGCTTGGCCCACGAACCGGCGAGCAGTCGTGGACGATGGCCTCTTAACAGAAAGAATCCCCGCAAGTGTAGGCGTATACGACCGATGTTTGATCTAATGAACCTTTATCACTTTGATAAGATTCAATCAGCGGCGGCGCGAGACGGCCTGAGCGATCGGTATCGAGAAACGGCCCGGCGACAAAAAAAGCCCCTCGCTGCGCCTTCGGCTTGCTGTCCCCCAAGGGGACGCTTTTTGTCTTGGGAGCGGCCCGGCGACAAAAAAGGCCGACGTGTTTGATTGCACGTCGGCCTTTTCTGTTTAGGCGCTGTGTTTAGGTTGCGATGAGATGGCCAAATATGTTTGCCCGCACGCGGCCGTATCAGCCCCCATGCCGCGCCCAAAAATCTGCAGGCGTGACGATAGGATAACGATCAGCCAACGCCAACAAATCCTTGTCACCAGTAATCAGATATTGGGCTTTTGCCGCCAACAGTGTCAGCAATACGGGCTGGTCGGCTTGATCTTGCAGGGAGTCGTCCGGCAGCCCCGATGGTTCAACAATATCCGCCTGAAACATCAAGCTATCAGCCAAGTCGCGGATTTCTGTGGAAGACATCTGCAATCTTGGCAACCGCGGGAGAACCCGCACTAACTCGTCCAAAATGTAGTGCGACAGTGACACGTTAAGCCCACCTTGACGCCACGCAGACACAATCCGGCCAGGTACGCTGCCTGGATAAGCAAGCCCTGAAACCAACACGTTTGTGTCGAGCACCACGTGCAGCCCAGACATCAGCGCCCCTTTCGCTCTGCCGCGATGGCAGCCTCAATCTCAGCCATGCCCTCTTCTTCTGGTAACCCGGCATAGCTATCGCTGATGCGGCGGCTCAAGGCGTCGAAACGCTCTTGCATACGCCGGATGCGAGCAAACAGCTCAGCATCAACCAGGGCAGCGACAGGCTTGCCGTCTTTATTGATGACGATGCTGTCGTTGCGGTATTGCACCTGGTTGATCATCTCACCCAGGTTCTGCCGGAAGTTCACGGCGCTGACTTCAGTGATCATGAATCGCCTCGTACCATAATAATTGATATGATCATTATGGTTGAAAAAACAGACAGTGTCCATGACTCAACCATCATCCTAGTGTTACTGACACCGGGAAAGGTTGTTGCCAGTCGTCACGGTCAGCACCGTCTTGCACACATTGCGCTCTTTAGCATCCACCTCACCCCACGCATCGGGGATAATGTCAGCCGCCGCCAGAATGGCGTTACCCGTTACGAAGGAATTTCATGAGCCAAGCCGCACGTACTTCCACCCATCCCATTCACGAACTGTTCCTGAATCGCTGGTCACCCCGCGCCTACTCGGGCGAAGCCTTGCCGCAAGAAACCTTGCTCAGCATTCTGGAGGCCGCACGTTGGGCGCCATCTGCATCCAATAACCAGCCCTGGCGTTTTTTGTATGCCCATCGTGACACCCCCGCCTGGGAAACCTTTATGAACGTGCTGATCCCGTTCAACCAAGGATGGGTCAAGAATGCCGGTGCTCTGGTGATCGTGCTGTCGAAAACCATCTCCCTGCCCCCCGGCGCCGAAGAAGCACGCCCCAATCCATCGCATTCGCTGGATACCGGCGCCGCCTGGGCCAACCTGGCACTGCAGGCTCAGTTGCTGGGCTGGGACGCCCACGGCATGACCGGCATGGATAAAGACGCGGCTCGCAAAGCCCTGAACGTGCCCGATGACTACGCCGTTGAAATGGCCATCGCCATTGGCAAGCGCACAGATCCCTCCATCTTGCCCGACGGCCTGCGCGAACGCGAAAAACCCAGCGACCGCATGCCCCTGGCTTCTTTGGTGGCAGAAGGCGGGTTCAAAGACACGCTGGCTTGATACGAGCTAGCCACCGTGCCCAAGCGTGGCCGCTCCTCACTTCTATCCGAGAGCGGCCACCTTATCTACGTTCTGCATGGCGTGACCACGCACGATTTGCTCAAGCAAAGTAGGGTCTTTATGCTCTATGGCGCTGATGATTTTCTGGTGCTCTAGCCCTACGATTTCTAGCTCGTCGCTACTCTCGTAGTAACGACGAAAATAGGGCAACAGCATGACACGCATACGTTCGGTCTGCTTGAGCAACATGGGTCTTCGACTTAGCGACGTCAGGTAGTTATGAAATGCATCGTGTCGAGCCATCCAATCAGCTAACGAGTGCGCCGCGCCTTCGGCCATTTTGCTACGCAAATGATTCAACTCTTCGAACTCTAGAGGGCCGACATTAGGCAAAGCCAATCTGGCGGCCAGCCCTTCTAAGGCCGCCCGCATTTCAATTAGCTCAGTCACTTGCGACGGGCTATACCTCGCGACAATAGCACCACGATTCGCAATGATGCTCACTGCACCATCCCCCTCCAAGCTACGCAGTGCATCTCGGACCGGCATTCTACTGACGCCCAGGGCTTCAGCCACCGCCTCGGACGGCACACGCATACCTGGCTGCAGTTCTCCAGAGAGTATGCGGTTGAGAATGAACTGATAGGCTTGCTCTACCGGAGGCAAGGTCTTGTCGATGGGGTTTTGCGAATAGGTGAACATAGGCATTAAAAGTAGTTCTTTGAGACAGAGGCCATCCTCTAGAAAGCTTTAATGTCTTTTGCGCATCGCCCAACCCGCATAACGACGCTCAAGCAAAGCAGTAATGCCATACATCACCACTCCCATGGCGGCTGTGACCAACAAAGCAGCAAAAACCAGAGGTACTTGGAACATGGCGCTGGCATTCATCATCAGATAACCAATGCCCACGTTAGAAGCCACCGTCTCTGATATGACCGCTCCTACAAAGGCCAGCGTAATAGCAACTTTCAGCGAAGCAAAAAAGTAAGGTAAAGAACGCGGCAAACCCACTTTGGTCAGAATGGCAATGCGCCCGGCCCCTAGCGACCGCAATACGTCGCGCAGCTCGGGCTCCATAGTGGCTATGCCAGTCGCAACGTTGACGGTGATGGGGAAGAAAGCCACCAGAAAAGCCGTGATGATGGCAGGCACCGTACCTATGCCAAACCACAACACAAGGATGGGCACCAAGGCAACCTTGGGTACCGAATTGAATCCCACTAATAATGGGTTCAGTGCGCGATACATGGCCGGTGAAGCACCCACCAGAATACCCAGTAGCAGCCCAAACCCAATCGCGACTGCAAACCCGCATACGGTGGTAAGTAAAGTATGTTGTGCGTTGAACCAGATGCCATCAATATGCTTGATCAACGCAGCTAAAGCATCCGTGGGTGCGGGAAGCACAAAGACCGGAATGGCGAACAAGCGGCAACTGATTTCCCATACCAAAAAGAAACCTAGTGTCGCCAGCCATGGGCTTAAACGGTAAAGCATCGTTGCAGTTTTCTTGCTCATAGCCCGGCCCCCCCAACAGCAAGCGTTTTACGCTGAATATGCGTGCGTAACTCGTGAACATAATCGGTAAATTGGGTGGTAAAACAAAGCTCTGGCGTGCGCGGACGAGGCAAGTCTATATGACTAGTGTGGACAACATAGCCTGGTCGTTCTGAAATAACGTGGACACTATCAGCCAAATAAACCGCTTCAGGAAGGTCATGGGTTACCAACATGGCTGTAAACCCTCGATCTAGCCACAACTGCTGCAGAATGTCCCAAAGCTCTTCTCGGGTAAAGGCATCCAGGGCACCGAAAGGCTCATCTAGTAAGAGAATCTCAGGTTCGTGAACCAAGGCGCGACACAAGGATACTCGTTGCTGCATACCACCGGAAAGCTCCCAACCGTAAAGATCTTCTGCCCCGCTTAAGCCAACCCTAGCCAGCAATGCTCGGGCTCGCTCCACAAAGCGGGCTTTGTCGCGACGAAAATCACGACGATAGGGTTCTACTACCTCTAGAGGTAGTAGAACGTTCTCAAGCGCCGTACGCCACGGTAACAATGCCGAGTTCTGAAACGCCATCCCCACGGTTTTCAGAGGCTGATTGACTTGCTTGCCGTCTATACAGACCTTTCCTGAGCTACAGGGGGTCAAGCCCGACAACAAGCGCATCAATGTTGATTTGCCACAGCCAGAGGGCCCCACCACGGCGGTGAACTCTCCGCGTGAGATATTCAACGATAGGCGCTTAAGAGCTTCGACGCCTTCGCCGGACTCGCCATACCGAAGACTCACGTCGTTCAAATGGATAAACGGAGCCGAAACAGGGTCGGAAGGAGTGGCGGACTGATTCTTGCTCATGAATGAGTGCCCCATCTTTTATGGCGTGCTAGAAGCGGGACCCGTTGGGGGTAACTGCAACTCAGCGCGATCAGGCAAATATTCTGTAGTGTAGATATCAGCAGCCTTGGTGCTTGGATCGACCCCGAACACCGGCCCGACTTGGTCAATTGACCGTTGTATGCGTTCTGGGCTGACCGAGCTGATGCCGTTCTTCTGTACATTCGGGGTCAACATGCGGTAATCCAGAGACATCTTCAACCGTGCCAGTTCGATATCTGCATTAGCCATTGGGTCACGCTTGCGGATGGAAGCCACCGCCAGTTGAGGATCTGCCACCATCTTTTTATAGCCATGCACAGCGCCTCGCAGAAAGCGGCGCACGACATCAGGATTGGATTGCACATATTCAGGCCGAGCCACTACGACATGCCCCACCAACTCGACACCGTAATCCGAATACGCCATGAACTGAATGTCATCACGTTTCATGCCTATGGCATCGATAGCCATGCTGATGGTAGTTAAGTGCCCAGTAATGGCATCGGCATCACCACGTCTGAGTATGGGCTCACGCAGCTCTATCGAAATATTGTTCCAGCTTATGGAGGACTCATCGATGTTGTTAGCCTGCGCAAACAAGGGAAACAACTGACGGCTGGCATCACCAGCCGGAGACGCTATGGTTTTGCCCTTTAACTCGGCGGGCGTCTTGATGCCCGTTGCGCTTAGGCTGGCGACCGCCAACGCTGAGCGATCGTCTACGGCCATGACTGCCATCAGTTTATTGTCGGGGTTTTGGCTATTGAAACGCAGCATGGAGTAAAAGTCCGCCACGCCCATCTCGTAGGCGCCGCTGGCCACTTTGGCAACTGTGTCGCCAGAGCCAGCACCACGATCAACCTGCACGTTTAGGTCTAGCTCGGCATAGGTGCCATCGTCCGCCGGGATCGTGAACATGGAGTGCTGGCTTTGATAAGCCCAATCCAGAATGAACTTCACCCGATCAGCGGCATTCGCCAACGGTGCGACTACAAAGGTAGTCGCGAGCAACATACCCGCCATCCAGTTTTTACGTCTGAAAGCCATGGAACGACCCCTGTTAAGTAATGATGCCCACCTTGAAAGGGTGGGTTATGCCTATCAGTGGGCAGACGGTTGAATACCTAGCCCATTTCGTTACCTGCCGTGGCGTTCGTCCAGACCGCGCCAAAATTTGTAGTTTTATATTAACGTATCCAATTTGGATTGAACAAGAAAATCATCATCAAGGTTTACCCTTGCTATTATTCATTGATTATTAAGTAAATATTGTATTTATTGAAAACCAGAGACATAGACAAGAAAAACAAAAAACAGACTTATTGGATACGATTATTATTTTAGAATAATATATACAATCAAAAAGTGTGTATTTTCTTGTATCTATGTCGATCTAAGGCAGGCGACCACCTCATTTCAAGAAGCAGCCGCCCATCCAAAGGTTTCTAGACTCTAGGAACCGAAGCCGCCGCCCCCAGGCGTTTCGATCTCGAAGACATCGCCGGCCTGCAACGCCGCCTGATCGGCGTGCGCCAACTCTTGTACGCTGCCATCTTTACGAATCACTCGGGAGCGACCGGGCGCCCCCGCTTGCCCGCCTTGCAAACCAAAAGCCGGGTGTACCCAGCCATTGCACAAGGTTGCCAAGGTCATGTCTTCCAGGAAGCGCAAGGTGCGTACGCCGCCATTGCCGCCCTTCCAGCGGCCTTCGCCACCTGAACCTTTGCGGATTTCATAGCGTTCCAACCTGACCGGGAAGCGCAATTCCAATACCTCGGGGTCGGTGAGACGCGAGTTGGTCATATGGGTTTGAACCACCGAACAACCATCGAAACCGCCCACTTGCACACCCTTTTCGTCAAAGCGCGCACCGGCTCCCGAGCCGCCGGAGACGGTCTCGTAGTACTGATGGCGTTCGTTGCCGAAGGTGACGTTGTTCATGGTGGGCTGGCTGCTGCCCATGACGCCCATGGCGCCGTACAAGGCGTTAGTGACGCAGCTGGAAACTTCGACGTTACCGGCCACTACGGCAGCCGGGTATGAGGGATTCAGCATGCTGTCTGCCGGCACCTTCAGCTTGAGGGGGCGCAGACCACCGGCATTGATGGGGATGTCATCGTCGACCATAGTGCGGAACACATACAGCAAGGCTGCCATGGTGACCGCCAAGGGCGCGTTGAAGTTACTGTCTTGCTGGGCAGAGGTGCCCGTGAAGTCGATTTCGGCATTGCCGCTTTCATGGTCTACACGTAGTGCTACTTGAATGCGTGCGCCGTTGTCTAGCTTGACCTCGAAGCTACCGTCTT
The DNA here is from genome assembly GCF_020539505.1 of Mesopusillimonas faecipullorum. GTDB lineage: Bacteria > Pseudomonadota > Gammaproteobacteria > Burkholderiales > Burkholderiaceae_B > Mesopusillimonas > Mesopusillimonas faecipullorum. Next base: position 209,732 of record NZ_JACDXW010000003.1, read on the forward strand.
TTAGCGTGCGCACCACACGGCGCACGCAGGCTTCGGCATTGTCTTGTACATGGCGCATATAGGCCTGCACCACATCCAAGCCAAAGCTGTCGACCATATTCAGCAGCTCTTCACGACCTTTTTCATTCGCCGCGACTTGCGCGCGCAAGTCGGCCAGGTTCTGGTCTATATTGCGCGCCGGATAACGCGCCCCCGCCAACAAGGCACGCATCTCTGCTTCGCGCAGATGACCATCTTCAACCAACTTGAAGTTGGTGATCAACACACCTTCTTGGTCTATGTGGTGTGAATCCGGTGGCATGGAGCCCGGGGTAATGCCGCCGATGTCGGCATGGTGACCGCGCGAACCCACATAAAACAGGATGCGTGTACCCGCCTTATCAAAAACGGGAGTGATGACCGTAACGTCGGGCAGGTGCGTACCGCCTTCGTAAGGGTTGTTCAACACATAAACATCACCCGGCTTCAGGCTGTCGGCATTGGCGCGTATTACCGCTTGTACGCTGGCGCTCATGGAGCCCAAGTGCACAGGAATATGAGGGGCATTGGCCACCAACTCGCCCTGCTCATCGAAGACAGCGCAGGAGAAATCCAGGCGCTCTTTGATGTTGACCGAATGTGCGGTGTTCTGCAGCCTGTAGCCCATTTGCTCGGCAATGGACATGAACAGATTGTTGAAAATCTCGAGCATGACCGGGTCGGCCTGGGTGCCTACAGCCAGACGGGTAGGCCGAGGCAAATGGCGCTCTAGCACCAGTTCGCCCCCCGCTAGCACCTGCGCACGCCAACCGGCGTCGACCAGTGTGGTCGCATTCGCATCCGTAATCGTGGCGGGGCCGGCAATGCTGTGCCCTACCGCCAGATCATCACGATGAAAAAGGGGACAATCTACCCACGCGCCGTCCACATACATGCGCACATGGTCGGCAGCCTTGGGCTGGGCATTGGTTTCTGCTGCCGGCGCCACATTGACCATGGCGCGGGTTTCGCTGCCCAAAGCCTCTATGACAGCAGACTCTATGACCAAGGCCCGCTCGGGCATCAAGAAAGCAAAGCGCTGACGGTAAGCTTGCTCGAAGCTGCTTAGCATGGCCTGCGCTTCGCCCAGCTCAACCGGCAACGCGGTATCGGTGCCTTCGTAGCGCAAATAAAGCTTGCGCACCACCTGTATGTCTTGCTGCGCAAAGCCTTGCTCCCGCAACTCTTGCGTGGCCGATTCCGCCAAACTTTCCAGCACCTCGCGAGCATGAGCCTCGCCTTCCGGCGTCCAACGCTGCTCGATAGAACGTTCGCGCATGGCAGTGGTGGCAGCCATGCCCATACCATAGGCGGAGAGCACCCCCGCCAGCGGATGAATCAGCACGCGCGGCATGGCCAAGGCGTCTGCGACCTGGCAGGCGTGTTGTCCACCCGCACCGCCGAAAGTCGTCAGGGTGTAGCGGGTCACGTCGTAACCGCGCTGCACGGAAATCTGTTTGATAGCATTGGCCATGTTGATCACGGCAATGTCCAGGAAGCCTTGCGCCAGCTGCTCGGGCGACCACGTTTGGCCTGTGCTGTCGCTGACCTGCAAAGCCAACTGCGTGAACTTGTCGCGTACGACTTCTACGTCCAGGGGCTGGTCGGCATTCGGCCCAAATACAGACGGGAAGTGATGGACTTGCAGGCGGCCCAACATCAAGTTGGCATCGGTCACCGTTAAGGGCCCACCACGCCGGTAGCACGCCGGCCCGGGGTTGGCCCCCGCCGACTCGGGCCCCACGCGTAAGCGTGCGCCGTCAAAAGACAGTATTGAGCCTCCCCCAGCCGCCACGGTATGAATGCTCATCATGGGCGCTCGCAAGCGCACCCCCGCAACCACGGTGTCGAACACCCGTTCGTAATCACCGGCATAGTGAGAAACGTCGGTTGAGGTGCCCCCCATGTCGAAGCCGATGACGCGTTGAATGTCTACGTCGGACGACACCCCAGCCATACCGACAATGCCGCCGGCTGGGCCCGATAGGATAGAGTCTTTGCCTTGGAAGGTCTGAGCATCGGTCAGGCCGCCATTGGACTGCATGAACTGCAAGCGAACGCCGGGCAGCGCCTGCATGACGCGATCGACATAGCGGCGCAGAACGGGGGACAGGTAGGCGTCGACAACAGTGGTGTCGCCACGCGCCACAAACCGAATCAAACGAGACACCTCGTGCGACACTGACACTTGGGTAAAGCCTGCCTCACGCGCCAGCTGACCCAACCTGGCTTCGTGCACCCCGTTGCGATAACCGTGCATCAACACGATAGCTACGCAGGCATAGCCTTGTTCGCGTGCGGCTTTCAAACCTTTACGTGCGGCTTCTTCATTCAAGGCCGCAATAACATTGCCATCGGCGTCCAGGCGTTCGTCGACTTCCAGCACCGACTCATGCAAGAGTTCGGGCAGGCGGATTTCACGATCGAACAAGCGCGGGCGGTTTTGATAAGCAATACGCAAGGCATCGCGAAAACCACGCGTCACCACTAGCAGCACACGTTCACCCTTGCGCTCCAGCAGGGCGTTGGTGGCAACCGTGGTGCCCATTTTTACCGCTTCGATACGATCGGTGGGGATGGCTTCCCCGGGCGCTACCTCTAGCAATCGCCGTATGCCTTCGACAGCGGCATCCTCGTACTGCTCGGGGTTTTCCGAAAGCAGCTTGGCAGTGGTCAATGTGCCGTCGGGGCGTCGCGCCACGATGTCGGTAAAGGTACCACCACGATCAATCCAGAACTGCCAACGACCGCCCAGCGCCGCTGTCGTCACCGACTCACTCGTCATCGCCATCACCCTCTACCAGCCTTTCTTTGACAGGCGCAATTTCGGAAACCAGATCGCGCATGCGCGCCTTATTCGCTAAGGGCGCCACTTCGTATTGCCCGCCGGGCTGTATATGCGCCATGCAGGCATAAACGACTTTGCCGTCCAGCAGCATCATGCACTCTTTACAGGCATTGGCGTTGATGCACGAATAGCGAAAAGCCAGGCTGTCATCCAGGTGTTCACGCACCCACCGCAGGCCGTCCAACAATGAAGCCGCCGCATCGGGGGGCAGCTCATAGCGTTCAACCTGAGTGGGCCCATCACCCACGCCACGCTTGACGTTCAGAACAACTGTCTTGCCAGAGTCGCTTGCATTCATTTCAGTTCTCGCTTGCTGCCGCATCGGCAACAGATAGATCGACGGCGGGTTCCAAACGCTGTACGGGCAACTGCTCCAGCTGCCAGGCTTGCGCGTTCAGGGCCAAAGACTGGTTCACCTCCCAGCCATCGCCCAGATAGGGATAATCCAGGCGCTGATGCGCGCCGCGGCTTTCGCGGCGCGACAAGGCAGCGCGCGTTACCGCTTCGGCCACCAGCAGCATATTGCGCAGGTCCAGTGCGTCCAGGCGCACCAAATCTTGCACGCCACCGCCAGGCAAGCCTTCGCCCAATTCGTCGCGCAGAACAGCCAGCTCTTTCAAGGCGCGCTCCAGGCTTTCTTCGGTACGGAAAGGGCCGACATCGGCCTGCATCAGGCATTGCAAACGGGCAATCAGGGCCGCAACATTCAGACCTGGGCGGTTGGAAGGCGTATTCAATTGCGCCAATGCATCGGCGGCCAGTTCACGTGCACGCTCGGCCGTCACCGGCTCAGCTTGTGCCGCCCAGGCAGCTGCGCTGTGCCCAGCCTGGAAGCCGAAGGTAATGGCTTCGGTGATGGCATTGCCGGACAAACGGTTGGCGCCATTGGCGCCGCCCACGGCTTCGCCTGCGGCGTAAAGCCCTGGTACGTCAGTCGACATATCGAGTTCGACCCTTATGCCACCCATGTGATAGTGCGCAATGGGCGCGACTTCTATGGGTGCTTTGGTCAGGTCTATGCCCTGAGCCGCCAATTTTTTGATGATGGGGCCGAAGGCTTTTTTCAGGGTTTCTTCGGGCACGTGCTGGAAGCTAAGATAAGCCCCGCCCGCTGGCGTGCCGCGCCCCGCCTCTACCTCTTTCAAGATGGCATAAGTGGCAGCGTCACGCGTGACGGTGTAGCCTTCTTTTTCAGCCGCATGGCCATATTTTTCAACGAACTCTTCGCCCAGGCCGTTTAGCAGACGCCCGCCCAATTTGTAGCGGAAAGGGTCCCACATAATGGGGTCGAAACCTACCAAACGCGGGGCCAGATGGCCGATAGGGAAGAACTGCACGAACTCCATATCTATCAGTCGTGCACCGGCGCGCAAGGCCAGAGCATAACCATCGCCGCCCATATTCAACGAGGCGCTATTGCGGCGGTAAAGACGGGTCAACCCACCAGTGGCAATGATGACGGCAGGCGCACGCAAGACGACAGGTTCGCCGGTAGCCAGACTAAGCGCCGCCGCACCAACCACTCGACCGTTTTCGCGCAGCAAATCCAGAATCAACATGTCGCCCAAACGCCGCACCAGCGGCTCTTGCGCCACTTGCGTACGCAAGGTCTTTGCCACTGCCGGCCCGGTGTTCAAGTAATCGACATAAACGCAGCGAGGCCTGTCATGGCCCGGCGCCTGCACTTGGCTGAGATGGCCGTCCACGCTGGCCCAGCCTACATTCCAATTTTGTAATTGACGTATGGCGTCTACGCCGGATTCACAGACCAAGCGAGCCAAAGGTTCGCTGCATAGACCGCGCCCCGCTTTAAGCGTGTCGACATAGTGGTGGCGCCAGTCGTCGGGCACTTGCTCGCCCAGCGCCGCAGCCACTGTCATCTGCGCCATGATGGTTGCACCGCCGCGCCCGATCAGGCTGCGGTCGGCCAAGATCACCCGGCTGCCGTCCTGGGACGCCGTCAGCGCGGCGCTCATGCCTGCACCGCCCGCACCGATAACGAGGACGTCGGTTTCCAGCTCTACTACATTGTCCACACTCATGCGGCCCCCAGATAAGCTTTTTGTACGGCGGGGTCGGCGGCCAGATCGGCGGCAGCCCCTTGAATAATGATATGGCCATGCTGCAGCACGTAGGCGCGATCGGCCAGCTCTAGCGCTATGCGTGCGTTTTGCTCGACCAGCAGAATTGTCTGGCCCGCTGCTTTCCAGCGAAACAACACGTCATACACAAGGTCGACATAACGCGGCGACAAGCCCATGGAGGGCTCATCTATGCAAATCAAACGCCCTCGGCGTAGCCAGGCGCGGCCCAAGGCCAGCATCTGCTGCTCTCCGCCCGACAAGGTGCCTGCGGCTTGGCGCCGGCGCTCACCCAGACGAGGAAAGGTCTGGAAGACTTCTTCCAAATCCCGTGCAATGCCCTGCTTGTCTTTACGACGCGGGTAAGCCCCCATCAACAGGTTTTCCTGCACAGACATTTCGGGGAAAACACGCCGCCCTTCGGGCACGCTGGCCACACCGCGCTCGATGACGTCGGGCGAACTCAAACCATCTATGCGCTCACCATCCATGGTAACGCTGCCGTGAGTCGGCTTGACCAAGCCCAAGACGGTCTTGATGGTCGTGGATTTTCCCGAGGCGTTACCGCCAAGTACCGAGACGACCTCACCCTGCTCTACATGCAGATTAATTCGGAACAGCGCCTGAACGGCCCCGTAATGGACGTCTATCTCGTCCAGTTTCAAAAAGGGTTGGGCTTGATCAACCAAGGTGTGCATCCGATGAAACCGGCCGGGTACGTACACGGCCTAGATAGGCTTCGACGACCTCGGGATGGTCAAGCGCCTCATCCGGATCGCCTTCGGCCAGTATTTGCCCCTGATTCAACACAATGACCCGGTCGGCCACTTGGCGCACCAGCGACAGCTTATGCTCAACCACCAGAATGCCCAGTTGGGGATGCAGGCGCCGCAATTGCAGCAGCAACTCCGTCAACTCGGCTGTTTCGGTGGGGTTCATACCTGCCGCGGGTTCGTCTAGCAGCAAGTAGTCGGGTTGCCCTGCCAACACGCGAGCGATTTCAAGCCTGCGGCGATTGGCGTAGGACAGGGTATAGGCCGGCTGATGGCGGCGTGGCCACAGTCGTTCGCCAAAAAGCTGAAGAATATCTTGCACCACAGCTTCTTGGGCTTGCAGGCGGCGACGCCATGATGCCGTGCCCAGCAAAGAGGCAAACAGCTCGCTGAAAGGGTCTTTCAAGCGCCCACTGGCCCGCTCTTCAGCCAGTAGCCGTGCTTGCGTGCCCAACATCACGCTGTCCCATACCGTTAGGGCAGGAAACACCCTTGAGGTCTGGAAGCTGCGCCCGATACCCAAGCGCGCAATACGCTCGGGTGGTAGCTTGTCGATGCGGCGATCCTCCAGCCAGATACGGCCACTGGTAAGGCTCGCAACCCCGCTGATCAACTGGATAAGCGTGGACTTACCGGCGCCATTGGGGCCCACCAGCGCCAGGGTTTCACCCGGCGGCAGAGACAAACTAACGTCATCAACGGCTTTGACGCCATCGTAATGCCGCGAGACGTTCTCAAGGCGCAAGGCCTTTGTAGACGAATTCATCGCGCCCCCAGCAAACCATAAGGCCGCCAGCGCAAGGCCAGCAGCAAAACCACGCCGTAAGCAATCATGCGCCACTCGGCGAATGGGCGGAACAGCTCTGGCAACAGCGTAAGCGCAAAGCCAGCCAAGGCAGCACCTGTCAGGTTGCCCAGCCCACCCAGCACCGCCATGGTCAGCAAGAGCATGGACGCCTGCACATTGAAACTGTCGGGGCTGATGACGCTTTGCACATAGGCAAACAGGCCGCCCGCGGCCCCTGCCAAAGCACCCGATACGGCAAAGCCCATAAGCAGATAACGCCGCACAGGGATGCCCGCCGCATGCGCAGCCAAGCGATCTTCACGCATACCGCGCCAAACCCGGCCTACGCCGGAGCGCAGCAAACGTTGCGCCAGATACAGGCTGACGGCGGCGACCAAGGCAACGAGCCAGAACTTCTGGCTGATGCTGGCCAGCCTCAGGCCACCCAGCAAGTCGAACTGCGGGGCGGGTATGTTGAGAAAGCCCATGGGGCCGCGCGTGACGCTTAGCCAGGTCATGAAAATCAGAAAGCCGATCTGCCCTATGGCCAAAGTACCCAATGCTGCGGTATGACCAGACAGCTTGTACAAAGGCAAGGCGGCTACTGCGGCGACTGCTGCTGTCAGCAATACCGCAGCAGGCAAGGCAATCTCGGTGGGCAAACCGTAGGTGTGGCCCAAGACCGCTACGGTGTAGGCGCCCACACCGTAAAAGGCGGCATGGCCGATAGACAGCACCCCCATCACACCCGAGACCAGCGTGACGCTACTGGCCAGCATGGCGAAAATCATGGAATAGACCACCGCCTGCAATAGGTAGCTGCTGTTGCTAAGCAAAGGCACGATTGCCAGCACAGCGCCTGCCAGCAAAAAGCCCCACGCCGGCATATCGAACACACGGTGCGCCGCGCGTTGGCTGGAAGCCGAGGCCAACAAACTGGTGGTAGGCATACTGCCACCGGCCGCACCGGCACCACCCAGCGCGTCCAGACGCGAGTCGCCCAACAACCCCTGAGGTCGGAAGATCAGGAAGACAAGCAGCAACGAGAAGGCCACCAGGTCGCGATAGCCTTCACCGACGTAGGCGCTGGCCAGGGTTTCGATGACCCCTAGCAACAAGCCACCGACAACCGCCCCCGGAATACTGGTCAAGCCGCCCAACAGCGCTGCCGAGAAGCCTTTGAGCGAGAACGGCATGCCCATCTGCGGGAACACGCTCTCGAAATACAGGGCCACCAGAATACCGCTCAGTGCGCCCAAGGTGCCCGCCAAGCCAAAGGCCAAGCGGCGTACATTACCAGTACGCACACCCAACTGGGCGGCTGCGTCACGGTCTTGGGCGGTAGCGCGCACGGTGCGCCCCATCCACGAGTAACGCAGGAAACAGGTCAGCAGTATGGCCGCCATCGCCCCAAAGACAAAAATAACAATGTCTGTGGTGGTGATATAGGCCCCCCCTATGAAGAAGGTGTGATTCTCGAATGGAACAGGAAACGCCTGCCCCTCCGGCGACCAGATGATCTCGGCCAATTGGTCAACGATGATGCTGATGGCCAAGGTAGACAAGACCGGCGCAATATAAGGGCCGTTGGTCAAGGGCCGCAATGCCACGCCTTCCAGCACCATCCCCAGGAACGTGACGATGACGATGGCAAGCGCTGCTGCCACCACCAAAGGCAGCCCCACCGCGGTTATAAGGGTAAAAGTCAGAAAAGCGCCAAGCATGAACAAGGCGCCCTGAGCAAAGTTGATGAGATTGGAAACGCCAAAGACCAGGCTGAACCCTAATGCGATTAGGGCGTACACCTGGCCTATGGCCAAACCATTCAAGATTTGGCTGAAGAAAAGTTCTAGCACTTCAAAAGATCAAAAGAGTTGAAATTGGCCGTCGCGCACGATGATGAATGTGGGATCTTTGCGCACGTCGCCATTGGCATCATATTTGGTGACGCCGGTAACACCTTCGTAGGCAGGACCATTGATCAACTCTTCGCGCACAGCTTCGCCGGTAAGCGGCTTGCCGGACTGTATCACGCGGCGAATCGCTCCCACCCCTACAGCCGCGGCATCGTAAGCCAATGCCGAAAACTGGTCGGGCAGTTTGCCATACTTGTCTTGATAAGCCTTGGTAAAAGCTTGGCGCTTGGCTTCCGGGTCTTGAGCCGAGAATATAGTGTGCAGCACCGCGCCTTCAGCCGCTGGGCCCGCCAGTTCGATGAACTTGGGCGAAGTCAGCGGAATGCCACCGCCAACAGGCACGTCGATACCGGCCTGACGCAATTGGCGAATGAAAATCGACGCCTCTTGGTAAGGCAAGGCCATGAACACCCCTTCTGGGGCCAGCGACTTGATTTTGCTGATCAGCGGACGGAACTCGCGCGAGCCAGGCTGAACGCTTTCAAGTAACAGCACCTTGCCACCTTCTTTTTCAATGGCCTCGGCAGTGGCTTTGGCGGTATAGACGCCCCAGTCATCTTGAGAGTAAGGAATGACGACTGTTCTGGCACCCAGTTTTTTCTGGATGGTGTCAGCGTTGTACTGCGCCAGAATGTCGTCGGTGTTGTTCTGGCGGAAAACGTAATCGCTTTGTTTGCTGAAATCGGGGTGCGACGAGGTAGGGCTGATTTGGGGAATGTGTGCTTCGGACAGAATAGGCGCAGCCGCCATGGAAGCCGTGGTCGACCACGAACCGATTGCCAGCACCACACTGGGGGTACCAGCAATTTTACGTGCAACAGTAGCGGCTTCTTGAGGAGAATTGCGGTCGTCTTCGACGATCAGCGTGACCGGACGACCTTCGATGCCGCCTGCCGCCCGCACTTCGTCTAGATAAAGCTCGACAGCGTTCTTGAAGCTGGTGCCGTATTCGGCAAAATTGCCCGAAAGGTGAGAGAAAAACCCGATGGTGACAGGTTCGTCTTTGGCGGTTTGAGCCTGAGCGGAGAGGCTGAAAGGCAAGACGGCAGCCAGCGCGAAAGCACTAAGCAAGCGTTTCATGATTGAGTTCCTTGTTTGTAAGGGCGGTACACGCCTGAACTAATCGTCTGCCGAATGACAGCCCGCAGTTCTTTATAACCAGAATGCTAACCTGCGGGCTTACATATTACCAAATCCCTATAAGTAATAAGTTAATAAGACAGTAGTTTGCACACCTGATCAACGGTCAACACCTCGCCAAACAAGGACTGGATATTGTTAAGCGTCGCGTTATGCTCTTCGTCAGTAAGAGTGGCATTGGCATCGGCCAGAAACACCACTTGATAATTGCGTTGGGCGGCATCGCGCGCGGTGCTTTCAGAGCAACAGTTGGTCATGGTGCCCGAAACAATCACGGTATCTATGCCTTTTTCGCGCAGCAGCTTGTCTAGTTCGCAGGTGCCTGGCACGAAAGCGCTGAAACGCGTTTTATCGACGATAAGGTCTTGCTCGGACACATCCAGCTCGGGCCAAAGCTCGAAACCTTCATTGCCACGCGTAAACGCGCCACGCGAACCCTCTTTAGCCTCAGGGCTGGAAATCACGTCATACCAAAACGTCCAGTTCTGGGGCTCATGCTCGTCGTAGGTATAGCGCAAGAAGACGTTCAGGCCACCGGCCTCGCGCACAGCCTGACTGCAGCGGTTGATATTGCCGACGATCTCGCGCGCCATGGGGATCTCGACAGCCGCACCGGGCGCCAGAAAACCCACCTGCATATCGACGATCAAATGCGCACAACGGCGGGCTTCCAGTTTTTGAAGAATACGGTCGCGCCCACGATGCTGGCGGCTACGCTCAACGATTTTTGGTGAAAGCTGAATCTTATGCACGTCTGGTTCTCCTGTTGTGTTCGTCTTGCTAGACAGCGACCGCTAAGGGGTTTTGCGCATGCTGAGCGCCTGATCTGACGAGGCCGTAGGTGCGCGCCAAGCTTTGGGTAAAGGCAAGCGCATCAAGCGACCGAAGATGCCCTCGGGCATGACCACCACCGTCAAGATGAAGAAGGCGCCCAATGTCAGCAGCCAGTAAGGCCCCAAGGCCGTAGAGAGTACGCTCTCTACCGTGCGCACCAACAAGACGCCCAAGAAGGCTGCGAGCAACACGGCTCGGCCACCCACCGCCACCCAGATCAGGACTTCGGTGGAGAGCGCCGTACCGATGATCGCAGGAGACACAAAGCCAAACTGCGCCGTGAACAGGGCACCCGCATAGCCCGCCATGGCGCCGGAAATGGTAAAGGCCAGCACTTTGTAATCGATGGTGCGATAGCCAAACGACGCGGTACGCGTTTCGTTATTCCGTATGGCCGCCAAGGCCACGCCCAAGGGCGAGCGCTGAATGAACAGCACGATCAAGTAAATGACCAGGGCAGAACCAAGCACAAAGTAGAAGGTTTCATTCGCGCTGAGCATGTCATCGCCCGTGCGCCAGCTAGCCATCAGGGGCGGCACGCCCAACAAGCCGTCGAAGCCGCCGATAAAGTCTATGCGTTGGGCACATATCTCGACGATGAAGGCCGCACACAAAGTGACAATGGCAAAAAAGGCGCCGGACAAACCTTTACCCACGAAAAGCAACTTACCCAACACATAGGCCGCCAGCGCCGGCACCAAGGTGGCCAGCAGCATCCCCATAGCCTGAGAGCCGCCAAACCAGGTAAAGCGCTCCAGCGTGGTCAGGCCCATCATGTAGCCCCCCAGCCCGAAGAAAATCGCCTGCCCGAAGCACAAAATACCCACCTGTCCCCAAATGAAAGACAGGCTCATGGCCAGAATGCCGTAGGTGACATACTGGGCCATCTGACTGACGCTCCATTCATCGGCAAACAGTGGCACAACCATCAGCGCCACCCACACCGCCACGGTGAGCGTGACGCCCAGATATCGCTTGCTCATCTCAGCGCTTCCTTGAAATCAGGCCCTCGGGCCACAGGCGGATGACCACGATGGCCAGCACGAATACAGCAATCTGCGCGGTCACCTGAGTGCCCAACGAGGCAATCACGGTACTGGTGGTGCCGATAAGGCCCACGCCCAGCACCACGCCCAGCAAGTGGGAAATACCCCCCACCATGATGGAGAGGAAGGCGGGAATCAGAAAACCGCCGCCCATCTGCGGGTCTACGCTCATGATGGGCGCCATAACAGCGCCGGCAAAACCCGCCAAAGCCGCCCCGAAGGCGAAGGTCCAGCGATCCATGCGCCGTGTGTTCAGGCCCAGCGAAGCCGCCATGGCACGATTGGCGATGACGCCCCGCACCGCCAAGCCTAGATGGGTGCGATAAAACACCCAGAAAGTGGCAATACTGATGGCAAGCGCCATGCCCATGATGAACAGCCTGAAGGACGGGTACACCACGCCCAGCACATGCACGGGCTCGGGCAGAGGGTTCACGATGCTCTGCGAGGTAGGCCCGAATATGATGATGATCAGCTGCTTGAGGACAATGGAAATACCCCAGGTAGCCAAAATAGTGTCGATGAACCGATGGTAGACATGGCGGATCACGAATTGCTCTAGCAGCAGCCCCACCACCGCCAACATCGCCGGCGCCAGCAGCAAGGCCAGCCAATAAGGCAACTGCCATTGCTGAATGGCGACCACGCCATAAGCCCCCAGCAGAAAGAACTCGCCATGCGCCATATTGATGACGTTCATCAGGCCGAAAATAATGACCAACCCCAAGCTGACCAGCAATAGGCTTAATGAAAAACTCAGCGTGTCCAGCCCAAGTTCAATAGCAAAAGTCATACGTTTGCTCCAATGCGGGCGCTGTCATACCGACAGATAGCGGTGAATAGGCTCGGGGTTGGTACGCAGCCCCTGCACATCCTGCGTTTCATGGACAATGACGCCGTTCTCCATGAACAGACAACGTTGGGCCATGCCCAACACCAGTTCCATGTTCTGTTCGACCAGCAGCACCGTCAGCCCTTGTTCACGCGAAATCCGGCTCAGCACATGGCCTATTTCTTGCACGATATTGGGTTGTATGCCTTCGGATGGCTCGTCCAGCAGCAATAGTTTGGGCTTACCCACCAGCGCCCGCACAATGGCCAGCTGCTGCTGTTGCCCACCCGACATGCTGCCGCCACGCTGTTTGCGCCGCTCATCCAAAATAGGAAAGATCTCGAAAGCCCAGTCGGGAATCTGCTTGGGCAAATCGGGGCGCCCCAACAGACCCATCATCAGGTTTTCTTCGACCGTAAAGTCAGGGAAGATCTCGCGCCCTTGCGGTACGTAGCCCACGCCGCGACGCGCGACTTCATAGGGCCTTAAACCTTTGATAGATTCACCATCCAGGTTGACTGAGCCTTGTGCAACCTGCACGTGACCCATCAGGGCCTTCAAAAAAGTGGTTTTGCCCATGCCGTTACGGCCCAGCAAAGCAACGATTTCCCCTGGCTTGATGTGCATGGAGAACCCGTCAAGCACGCGGCTTCCGGTCTGGTAGCCAGCGACAACGCCATCGACTTTCAACATACTGCGGCCCCTCCGAGGTAAGCGGCGATGACTTCGGGATCGTTCTGTATGTCTTCCAGTCTGCCCTCGCGCACCACACGCCCTCGCAGCATGACGATGACATGGCAATCCAGCTCACGCACAAAGCTCATATCGTGCTCGATGACCAGCACCGTCTTGCCAAACTCGGTTCTCAAACGACGCACCAGCTCGGCCGTTTTCAAGGTTTCGGGCACCGACATGCCGGCCGTGGGTTCATCCAGCAAAATAAGGTCGGCATCTACCGCCAGCAACATGGCGATCTCCAGCCACTGCTTTTCACCATGGGCTAAGGTGCTGACGGCTTGCTCGGCCTTGTGCGTCAGCCCGCACAGATCCAGCAAGGCGGCCAACCTATCGTCGCACTTGGAGAACAAAGTGGCCATCAGGCCAGCTCGCCGATTGGCGGCTGCCAACGGCACGATCAGGTTCTCGGCCACGGAAAGCTCAGGATAGACACCCGGTATCTGGAATTTTCGCGTCATGCCCAAGCCGGCAATACGCCAGGCCGGCAGCCCGGTGATGTCATTGCCCTTGAACAACACCTGCCCGCCTTCGGGCTTCAAGGCCCCCGTGAGCACGTTGAACAAGGTGGTTTTGCCGCAACCGTTGGGGCCGATGATGCAATTGACGCTACCCGTGCTCAAAGACAACGAGAGTTCATTGAGTACCGTAATGCCGCCAAAACGTTTGATGATGGAGCGGGCTTCCAGCATGCCCGCCCCTGCTGTGTCTGCGTCTAGCTTTTGCATTGTTGCGAAGCCTCGACTCGACCCATATCTTTCAACACGTTCATGCGCCCGCCACGTGCCTCGGCGATCAGGATATTGAGGTCGGCATGGCGGTCGCTGGCGCGCAAGTGGACCTCGCCATTGCCCGACATCAGACTCTGCCCGACCAAGGCATCGGTGATGGCTTCTTTATCGTCGCTACCGGCGCGCTTGATGGCTTCTATGTAGAAACGCGTGACCGTGTAATGGGCATCTACGGTATTGCTGACGATGGCCTTGTCGCCATATTTGGCGCGCATCTTGCTGACCAATTCTTTGGCTTCAGGTTTGTCCAGCGCCCCGGTGAAGTTGCAGACCGTGAGTATGCCTTCCGACTCCTCTTGCGTCAGCCCGGCCATATAGTTTTCGCTAAAGCCGAAGAACGCCAGTTTGATACGGTCTTTCAGGCCAGCAGCGGCAAACTGCTTGACGAAGGTAATGGCGTCGGCCCCCACGATAGACATAACCACAACGTCTGCGCCGGAGGACGCAATTTTGCGCAGGGTGGCGGTGTAATCTTTCACCCCCCAAGGCGAGTACTCGTCGCCCACGACTTGCGCCCCGCCCTTGGCAGCATTGGCGGCAACCGCAGCGTTAATCTTGCGCGGCCAGACGTAGTCGCTACCAATGAGATACAGCTTTTTGGAACCTTGCTCGACCAGATAGGGAATGAAGGTATCTACCCACTGATCGGGTACTGAGCTGTACAAGGTAACGTAGCGGCTGCAAGTACCGCCTTCGTAGTCGGTGGCATACAGTAGCGGCGTCTTGTAGCGCTCGACCAGCGGTCGTATGGCGTCACGCTCGGCGCTGGTAACAGCGCCCGATAATGGCATTGACCTTGTAGCGCCGGATGAGCTCATTGGTGCGCTCGACGGCGGTTTTAGGATCCGTCTTGGTATCGGCACGGATGATTTCAAACATGCGTCCGCCTAACACCCCACCGGCCTCGTTGGCTTCGTCGAGTGCCAGCCGCGTGGCTTGGCCGCCTTGTTCACCCAGGGCTTCCAGCCCGCCAGAGAACGGCTGCAACACCCCTACTTTGATGGTTTCAGCCGCCGACGCAAACCTAGGCCAGCCGGCTGCCGCCCCCAAGGCAAGGCCCGCCGACCCCAGTAAAACCGCCCGGCGTCGCTTGAACAATAACTCCGCTTGTTGCCATTCCATGCTTGTCTCCTGATTGGGGGGTGTTGTTGGTTTGAACCGGTTTCTGCAGCCGGTTTCACTCACATTCGACGACGCTAACCGGTGACCCGGTCGTTAGCGCGGCGATAACGGATTCAGACGTACTGACCACGCCGAAGTGTGTGGCAATGTCGTACAAAGAAGAAGCTTGCTCGCGTGGGCCGGTGGCCGCGACACAGTCTTGGGGAACAATGACGCGATAGCCCAAGAAAAAAGCGTCGTGCACGGTAGAGCGCACACAGATATTGGTGACCACGCCCATAACGATGACGGTGTCGACGCGCAAATCCCTAAGGGTAAGGTCGAGATCGGTATTGAAAAATCCAGAGAAGCGGCGCTTAACAACGGTGAAGTCTTGCGCCTCACGTTCGATCTCTGCGACAACTTCCGAGCCCCACTCGCCTTCCATGCAGTGCGGCGTACGCTTTAGAAATTCTCGGTCGCACACCAAGTTGGGGCACCGCCCGGCGTACAGAAGTCGTTGACCATGTCGACGACCAAAATAGCGGTACGTGCCGGATCCAGCTTGACTGGCTGATCCGACGTTTTATGTTCGGCGAAACCCTTGCTCATGCCACCCTCGTAAAGCGGTTTTCATGATTTAGGTTATCACGCGAATTACAATTATTTTAGTACTCGCTATATTAATTTCATAGGGGTTTATATGGATTTCCGTAATCCTTACACACCCCCATACACTTAGCCCAAACTGCTCGCCAAAGTACGACGTACGTCTTCTTCGCTGCGCCCGCTGCGGCGTACGTAGTCTTCCAGTTGGTCGTTACCTATGGTGCCCACACTGAAGTACTGCGACTGCGGATGACTGAAGTAAAAACCCGAAACGCTGGAGGCCGGCATCATGGCGTAAGCGTCGGTCAGCACCATGGAAATGTCTTCACATTCCAGCACGTCGAACATCTCGCGCTTGACGACGTGTTCGGGGCAGGCCGGGTAGCCCGGCGCCGGTCGTATGCCTTGATACTTTTCGTCTATCAATGCTTCGTTGCTTAGTGACTCGTCGGGAACATATCCCCACAGATCTCGGCGCACGCGCGCGTGCATGCATTCCGCAAAGCCTTCGGCGAAGCGGTCGGCCAGGGCTTTGATCATCAGACTGGAATAATCGTCGCCTTCGGCCTCGAAACGTTCGACATGTTTTTCTATACCCAAGCCGCCGGTGACGGCGAACATACCGATGTAATCGAGCACGCCGCTTTCACGCGGTGCGATGTAGTCGGCCAGGCATTTGTTATCGACACCGGCACGCTTGACGCCTTGTTGGCGCAAATTGCGCCAGGTAAACAAAACTTCGCTGCGCGTCTCATCTCGATAGACTTCTATGTCTTCGTCATTGACACTGTTGGCGGGGTAGAAAGCCACTACGCCGTTTGCCGTCAGCCACCTGCCTTCGATGATTTTCTTGAGCATGGCTTGGCCTTCGGCAAACAGCTTGACTGCCTGCTCGCCCACCACATTGTCTTCAAGGATGCCTGGGTAACGGCCAAACAGGCTCCAGGTCTGGAAGAAAGGCGTCCAATCTATGTAATTGGCAATCTCGGCCAGATCATAGTTTTTAAACACACGCCGGCCAATGAATTTGGGCCGGGGTGGCTGGTAGTCTGACCAGTCAATCTCGGGACGAGACTGGCGAGCTTGCTCCAACGGAATCAAGGGCGTGGCCTTGCGCTTGGCATGGCGTTCGCGCACTTGCTCGTATTCGGCCGCCACTTGGGCAATGTAGCCATCGGCCTGGTCTGACACCAACTGCGTGGCCACGCCCACAGAGCGACTGGCGTCTGGCACGTAGATGACGGGGCCGTCGTAGTGAGGGGCAATCTTGACGGCCGTATGAACTCGGCTGGTGGTCGCACCGCCTATCAAAAGCGGCGTCTTGCGATAGCGGAAGTATTCGTCGCGCTGCATCTCGGAGGCCACATAGGCCATTTCTTCAAGGCTGGGCGTGATCAGACCGGACAAGCCAACCATGTCGCAGTTTTCTTCCTTGGCTTTGGCCAGTATCTCTGCGCAAGGCACCATGACGCCCATGTTCACGACTTCGAAGTTATTGCATTGCAGAACCACCGAGACAATGTTCTTGCCTATGTCGTGAACGTCGCCCTTTACCGTGGCAATGACGATTTTTCCCTTGGCGCGCACATCGCCGCCGGCTGCGGCAATCTTCCGTTTTTCTTCTTCAATGAAGGGTATCAGGTGCGCCACCGCCTGCTTCATCACGCGCGCCGATTTGACCACCTGGGGCAAAAACATTTTGCCGGCGCCAAACAAGTCACCCACCACATTCATGCCATCCATGAGCGGGCCTTCAATGACCTGGATGGGACGTCCTCCGGCATCCGCTATCTGCTGACGGACTTCTTCGGTGTCTTCAACAATGAAGGTGGTGATGCCATGCACCAGCGCATGGGTGAGACGTTGCGCCACCGGCTGCTCGCGCCAAGCCAAGTCCTCTTCGCGCTTGGCGCCTGAACCCTTGAAAGACTCGGCCAGCTCAACCAGACGCTCGGTAGGGCTGCGTTCGTCGGCAGCGTCGGTACGCCCAAGCGGCGGACGACGATTCAGCACCACGTCTTCGATACAGGCCCGCAGGGTGGGTTCGATGTCGTCGTAAACACCCAGTTGCCCGGCATTGACGATGCCCATAGTCATACCGGCGCGAATGGCGTGGTACAGAAACACCGCGTGTATGGCTTCGCGCATGAGCTCGTTGCCGCGGAACGAGAAGCTGACGTTGGAGACGCCACCAGAAACCCGCGCATGCGGCAGGTTCTGTGTGATCCAGCGCGTGCCCTCGATAAAGTCGACAGCGTAATTGTCGTGTTCTTCTATACCTGTCGCAATGGCAAAGACATTGGGGTCGAAAATGATGTCTTCGGGCGGGAAGCCGACCTCGTCCACCAATAGACGGTATGCCTTGCCACAGATCTCGATGCGCCTTTGCAGGCTGTCGGCCTGGCCTTCTTCGTCAAAGGCCATCACCACGACGGCGGCGCCATATTTTCGGCACAGCCTGGCCTGATGCAGGAAGGCTTCCACGCCTTCTTTCATGGAAATGGAGTTGACGACGGATTTACCCTGTACGCAACGCAGCCCGGCTTCGATGACCTCCCACTTTGAGCTGTCTATCATGATGGGTACGCGTGCAATATCGGGCTCTGAAGCCACCATATTCAGGAAGCGGCGCATACAAGCCACCGAATCCAACATGGCTTCGTCCATGTTCACGTCTATGATCTGCGCGCCGTTTTCGACTTGCTGACGCGCGACAGACAATGCTTCGTCGTATTTTTCTTCGCGTATCAAGCGCAAGAACATCTTGCTGCCAGTCACGTTGGCGCGTTCGCCCACGTTAACGAACAGGGTTTCTTTGTCTATGCTTAAAGGCTCTAGCCCCGAAAGCCGCGTTTTAACGGGAATCTCGGGCACTTGGCGCGGTGGCAGGCCCGTCATGAGCTTGACGATGGCGCGAATGTGATCGGGCGTCGTGCCGCAGCACCCGCCCACGACGTTGACCAGGCCCGCTTGACCGAATTCGTACAACAATGACGAGGTGTCGGCCGGCGTTTCATCAAAGCCCGTTTCGGCCATAGGGTTGGGCAAACCCGCGTTGGGGTAAACGCACAACCAGGTGTCGCTGATTTTGGAAAGCTCGGCCACATAGGGGCGCATCAGCGCGGCCCCCAAGGCGCAGTTCAAGCCTATGGTAACGGGCCTTGCATGGCGCACGGAGTTCCAGAACGCTTCGACCGTCTGCCCCGACAAAATGCGCCCGGACGCATCCGTTACCGTCCCCGAGATCATGACGGGCAAGCGCTCGCCGCGTTCTTCGAATACCGATTCCACCGCAAAAATAGCCGCCTTGGCATTCAGCGTGTCGAACACCGTTTCAATCAGCACGACGTCGATGCCGCCATCCAGCAAGCCATTAAGCTGTTCGGTGTAAGCCACCACCAGCTCTTCGAAGCTGACGTTACGCGCCGCCGGATCGTTGACGTCTGGCGAGATCGACGCTGTTTTCGGCTGCGGCCCCATCGCCCCCGCAACGAAGCGCGGGTGCTCAGGCGTGCTGTACTCGTCGCACGCCTGCCGCGCCAGCTTGGCGGAAGCCAGATTCAACTCGTAGGCAAGCTCGGGCAAGCCGTAGTCGCCCTGGGCGATGGCGGTTGCACCAAAAGTATTGGTTTCGAGAACATCGGCACCCGCCTTGAGATAGTCGCGGTGGATATCGAGGATGATGTCTGGCCTAACCAGCGACAAGAGCTCGTTGTTACCTTTGACGTCTTTGCTGTGGTCGGCAAAGCGCGCACCACGGAAATCTTGCTCAGTCAGCTTGTGCTGCTGAATCATGGTGCCCATGGCACCATCAAGAATGACGACACGCTTGGCCAGCAAACGTACGAGATCAGAGCCGCGCGTATAGGCGGAGATAGGATAGGGTATGGCGGGATAGGACATGATAGTGGGATTGTAGCGCCGCCCGCGTGCCATGCTACATTGCCGCCTATCACGAACCAGGTGCTTCCGGACGTCGTGCGTCTGCGGAAGTTAAACGGGAAACAGCAGTTGCCGGACCCAAGCCCGATGACCAAGCTGTGCTGCCCCCGCAACGGTTAGCATGCTTTGCATGCCCAGCCCGACACCGGCCTTGCTCTGACCAGACCCGGCTTCGGGGCTCATCATTGGGCTTCGAGCGCCACCTGATTAATCATCGTGTGCGGGGACGCACACGCTCCTGGTGCCTCTTTCATGTTTATTTCGCTTCGCTCGCGTCGCCCTCTGGCGGCTGCACTTTGGCTACTTACGCCACTGGCCTGTGCCCAATCCCCCTCAAACGCTGCCATTGCCCTGGATGACGTGGTTGTCACCGCCAGCCGCATGCCGCAGCTGTCCTCCCAGGTTTTGGGGGACATTACCGTGCTGGATAGCGCCGCTTTGAGACAGTCGGGCCAGAACAGTCTGGCCGAGATACTGGCCCGCCAACACGGTATAGAGTTCAGCACCAACGGCGGCCCGCAAACTGTGACCGGCGCCAATATACGGGGTGCCGGCTCGGGCCACACCCTGGTACTGGTAGACGGCGTACCCATCAATACTGCCACCAATAGCCTGGCTTCCTTGCATACGCTGCCGGTCGCCATGATAGAGCGCATTGAAATTCTGCGAGGTTCGGCCAGCAGCCTGTATGGTTCAAATGCCATAGGCGGCGTGATTCACATCATTACCAAACCCGAGGCCCGTACGGGTACACAGGCGCGCGCCACAGTAGCTTATGGCAGCCGGGCTACCGCACGGGCCAGCGCCTCGGTGGCGGGGGGTGAAAACGGCTGGCGCTATCATCTGGCCGGCAGCGCCGAGCGCAGCCGCGGTTACGACGCCACAGATACGGACACCTTAGGCCATAACCCCGACCGGGACGGCTTTCGCAACACCAGCGTCAGCGGCTCATTGGATTATGAGTGGCGCCCCGAGCAAAGCGTGGGCCTGCAATTTCTGAGAAGCCGCGTGAATGGACAAATTGATTACGACTACCTGCGCACACCCGGCGCAGATGATAAAGGCGTTACCACGCTGGAATCCGTAAGCCTGGCCAGCCGCAACAAGATCAACGATGTCTGGCACAGCACCTTACGCTACACCTACAACCTGGACCGCAGCGAAACCCTTTCGCTGAGCACCAACACCGTCATTTCCACTCGGCAGAATCAGCTGGCGTGGGAGAACCTCCTGACGCTAAGCGAGAACCACTCTTTGTTGCTGGCCTACGAGCACCTGAACCAGCGCGTCTACGGCGATTTGGAAGTCTTCGACCCGGTCACGTTTCAGACGCTGCCCGCCAATTATGACGCCACGCGCCGCCACAACAATGCTTACACCAGTGTTTACAGTGGTCGTTTCGGCCACCATCATGCTCAGGCCAGCCTGCGCCACGACCGCGACTCGCAGTTTGGTGGCGCCACCACTTGGGGGCTGAGCTACGGCTTTGACATCACTTCCGAACTGCGGGCGCGTGTCGCAGCCAATACGGGCTATCAAGCACCAGACTTCAACGAGCTTTATTACCCGGGGATGTCCAACCCCAACCTCAGGCCGGAAAAATCACGCAACCTGGAGGCCGCGCTTGAATATACGGGGGAGCGCTTGTCTTTGGGCGCCACGGTCTATCAAAACAAAATCCGTGACATGATCACCATGACTTGGCCGGATCCCCCATTGAACATCGATAATGCAACGATACGCGGCCTGACGCTGACAGGCCGTTATGCCTTTAACGCATCGACTGCGGTTTGGGCCAGCGCTGACTTCAACAATCCGCGTGACGACGCTACCAACGCGCAACTGCCGCGCCGCGCCAAACGCATCTTTCGCTTAGGGGCCGAACACAAAATCGGCAAATGGCAATTGGGCACCGACTACATGCACGTCAGCCGACGCTATGACGATATGGCCAACACGAAGGCACTGGGCGCATACGGCCTCTGGAACCTGTCTGTGGGCTACGAACTGACGCCCAGACTGACGGCGCGCTTGCACTGGAACAATATTTTGGACAAACGTTATGCCAGCGTTTATGGCTATCGCATGCCACGCACCCATGTCTATGCTGAACTCGCTTGGCAGCTTTAAGCGGTACATGGCCACGCTGGCGGGGCTGATCGCCCTGCCACTGGCCCTGACACCTGCGCTTGGCCAAGAAGCAGCCCCCAACGAAGCGATTCCCGCCAGGGTCATTACCTTGGCACCGCATATCACCGAGCTGATGTTTGCTGCGGGTGCGGGCGACAAGGTAATAGCGACCATCAATAGCAGCGACCACCCTGCTCCAGCGCGCGAGCTTCCGCGCGTAGGCGACGGCGTGCAACTCAATATTGAGGCTGTATTGGCGCATCACCCTGATGTTCTACTTGCCTGGGCACCCACCCATACCTTGCGGGCCTTGCTGCCAACGCTCTCCGCGTCTGGCATCACTCTGCAGTATTCCCAGCCTGCCGTCGTAGACGAGATTCCAGACGAGATCTTGCGTTTTGGCCGGCTTTTCGGCACACAGGAAACAGCGATCCCGTTTGCCGCCGAGTTGCGCCAACGCTTACAGGCCTTACGCGCACTGTATGCGGGTCGGCCACCCGTTAGTGTTTTTCTTGACCTAGGGGACACACCGCTGATGACACTGGGTGATGACACCTTGTTCAACAGCGTATTGGCCTTATGCGGCGGCGTAAATTTGTACGTCGACACGGGGCTACCGGCTCCCCAGGTATCTGCCGAAGGGGTACTGTCGCGAAACCCCGATGTGGTTTTGGTGGCAGCCTCGGTGGGGGGAAGCATGCGCCAAACGCCCTGGAAGGCGCTGGGCCTGCCCGCCGCTTTGCGCAACCACTTGCACGCGGTAAACCCGGACACGCTGCTGCGCCCCGGGCCCCGCCTTATCGAAGCCGCCGAAGATATCTGTCGCCATATAGACGAAGCGCGGCAGTAAAGCCCTGCGCGGCGGCGCAAAGGCCGCCGGCGGTATGTGAGGTTTACGCCTTCAGTTGCTTGGCATGGAAGTTCATATGGTCTTCCATGAAAGTCGAGATGAAGTAGTAGCCGTGATCGTAGCCCTCGTGACGACGCAAGGTAAGCGCTTGGCCGGCTTGTTCGCAAGCCTGCTCGAAAGCCTCGGGATACAGCTGCTCGGCCAGAAAACTATCGGCCATGCCTTGATCCACCAGAATGCCGCCCGGGAAGGGCTGTTTGGATTGGCTCATCAGGTAGGAGGCATCGTGCTGCTTCCAGGCTTGCTGGTCTTCACCCAAATAGCCACCGAAAGCCTTATGACCCCACGGGCAGCGGGTAGGCGCGGCGATAGGCGCGAATGCCGAGACCGAACGATATTTACCATGATGACGCTGTGCCAGTACCAAGGCACCGTGACCACCCATGGAGTGACCAAAGATACCGGCGCGGCTAGCGTCGCCCGGCAAGTCTTCAGTGGCGATCGCAAAGAGCTCTTGGGTAACGTAGCTTTCCATGCGATAGTGCTTATTCCAGGGTGCATGGGTCGCATCTAGATAAAAGCCCGCACCCGTGCCGAAATCCCAGCCCTCATCTTCGCCGGGAACACCTGCGCCGCGTGGACTGGTGTCGCACGCCACCAGCATGATGCCGTGCTGCGCAGCAAAGCGTTGCGCGCCACCCTTGATCATGAAGGTTTCTTCAGTGCAGGTAAGGCCGGCCAAATAAAACAAGACCGGCACTTTGCCTTGCTGTGCCTGCGGTGGCAGATAGACAGAGAATTTCATCGGTAGACCGATGGCTTCGGACTCATGCTTGTAAAACCGCTGTATGCCGTCAAAGCAGCGATGTTCGCTGATGAGTTCAAGCGCACGTGACATCTTTTTTTCTCCTCTGGGGATAAGCTTGGCCGTCGTGAATGCGGCCGCCATCTATAATAGTAA
The DNA here is from genome assembly GCF_020539505.1 of Mesopusillimonas faecipullorum. Classification (GTDB taxonomy): domain Bacteria; phylum Pseudomonadota; class Gammaproteobacteria; order Burkholderiales; family Burkholderiaceae_B; genus Mesopusillimonas; species Mesopusillimonas faecipullorum. Next base: position 233,126 of record NZ_JACDXW010000003.1, read on the forward strand.
CCGGCATGCATACGCTGTCGTACAAGCCTTACCCCTCCTTGCTTTCCAGCCCCCATGGCAAGACTTCCCCGCCTGTACGCCCCAGAAACCCCCCAACTGATCGAGGCTAAATTTGCGCATGCTCTGGCCTCGCCCGAGCAGATCACGCCGGCTCAAACCCTAGACCGCCTGGCAGCATGGCTACATGAATCGTTGGTGGGCCAAGCCTTGGCCTTGCACGGCTGGAGCCTGACGCTGGACCGCCTGTTACTGGTGGCCACCCCCCACGATGATCAGGCCTTGCCCAAACTGGTGCAGGGTTTTGCCAGGCGCTATGCCACCCGCCTTCAGCATGGCCGTGTCTTCGAGCATCGCTACCGCTCCGCTTTACTCCAACCCGGGCGCTGGGTACTGCCTGCTCTGGTCTATGTCGATGCCATGGCGGCGCGGCTCAATCTGGCACCCGAGGCCACACGCTGGCCTTGGGCATCAGCCGCGCATCATGCCGGCACTTTGCCTCAGCCCCAAGAAGGGCTGACGCCTCACCCTGACTACTGGGGGCTGGGAAACACCCCCTACGAGCGCCAAGCCAAGTATCTGGCGCTGCTACAAGGGGGCATGGCGGCCACCGAATTGCAAGAAGTGGAACGCGCCGTGTTCGGCCAATGGGCTTTGGGCGACGCCGCCTTTCTGGAACACATACGCCACCGAGCCAACCGGCGCATCAGCCCCAGGCCTCGTGGCAGGCCCCGCTTGCAAGCCAAGGGCCAGCCACCCAAAAGTTAAAAGCGCCAGTTCGCCTTGATAGAACCACTTGAGCTATGCGCGCGGTTGGACAACACACCGTCATATTGCAACTGCATGTCGAAACCTTTGCGACTGGTCAATTGCACACCCGCCGACAAGCTGCCGTAAACCCGCCCGGTTTCCAAGGTGGTCTGGAATTCCGTGCCGGTGGCAGCCCGCCCCGCCAGGTGCGCATTGGTCTTCCACTTGTCGGTGCTGCTTAGAGCCAGCCCTACACTGGCATAGGGGCGCAGGATATAGCCGCTGGAAAGATCAACACGCCCGCCGACCTCTACGCCTGGCGTTAACACAGCAGTGAATCGGTCAGCAGAATTGACGTTCAGGTTAAGCGCGCCCGCGCCTTTCTCTTGATAAGAGGGCATGCGGGTATAGATCAAGTCCAAGGTCACAAAAGGTTTGACGTAGCTAGACTCTGCACCCTTCATGTAAGAGGCTCGCAGTTGCTGGCCTATCGTCCACACCTTGTACTTGCTGTCGGCTTCGGTATTGGCCAAGCCTATCTTGCGTGTGCTGTCGTAAGAGCCATAGCTGCCATACAAAGAGCCGCCTAGTGTCCAGGGGCCGGTCTCGTATTTGAGCACCGCTCCCAAGTAGGCGGCATCGCCCTTGATGTGCAGTCGGCCATCATCGCCATTCGTAGAGCTGTTTTCGTAAGCTGCGGCAACTCCCAGCATCCAATCGGGGGCTATGCGCCGCTGACCACCGAATTGGTAAGAAGTCGCTCGTGTGCGGGTTGCCGCCGTGCCGTTGTTATCGCCCAAGTGCGTGGTTTTCGTAGCAACGCGCCCCCAAACGCAGCTGCCGTCCGTCGTGACCGCATTGGCACCGGCAAACCATGGGCAGCTGAACAAGTTATCGGCAAAGCCTTTGACCGCGCCCGTAGCAAGCGCCGCCGGCGCCGCCGATGCGCCCAGCGACAGATCGCTCAGGGCCGAGGCATAGCCCGCGCCGCCTTCAGCCGCACTGCGATCCAGCTGCGCATACAAGCTGCTCAGCGCTTCACTGCCGCCTTGCTCCCAGATATCTTGCAAGTGTTGCCCCACCGCGCTTAGGTTGCTGCCGACGGCGTAGGACGAGGAAATCTCGTTGAACCTTGCCTTATCCGCAGAGATCGCCAGTGTGCCGCCCGATTGGCGCGTGCTATAGGTGAACAGTTCGGAAGCCCCTTGCACCTGAGCGCCGGGCGCCAAGGTGCCCGCCTGAAGCACGGTGAGCTCGCGATTGGGCATCAGTGTTTCGGCGGCCACTTGAATCTTGCCATCCAACTGAGCGCGCCCACCCACCCTCAGTAAATCGGTAGTGTGAGCGAGGAAGTCGGCGGCCACATGCAGCACGCCTTGGCTGCCTTGAGTAAAGTCGCCGGTGACCAAAAGCTCACGGCTTTGGGCTGTCTTGCCAATGAACACCTGGCCCTGGTTGTCGATATGGCCTTGTATCAGATCGGCACCGGAGAGCACCCCGTAGTTGGACACCGTAATCGCTTGCGCAGTTGAACTGTTGGCCCCCAAGACATCACCATTCAAGGTGCCGTGGTTTTGTACTTGAAGCGTGCCAACCCCTGTCTGCTTGATCGCTGCTTCGCCCTTCAAGCCATCGACGACTGCACCGGTATTGATGGTGACGGTGTTATTGATTGCCAGCCCAAGAGGGGAGGCACTATCTATCCAGATGCCACCGCCCGTGTGGCTGCTGGCGCCGGAGGCATCTGTGACCACAGCCCCACCCAGCATCAAGTCAGACACCGTGATGTCTACCATGGTGGCGTCTTGCGAAAGCGTTTTCAGATTGCCATAGGTTTGCGCGAAAACGCTCCAGGCATTGGCCCCTGTGACCTGAACGGGGCCATTCAAGCTCATAGCGATACCATCTGAATACCCTTCTTGCTGACTCTGGGACTGATTCACTGCGCCGGCAAAGCTTCCTGCGCTATTACCCCCCAGGCCGCCCGCGGCTGCCAGGCTTTGCGCAATAATGCCGTGGGCGTTCTCACCCTTGGTGAAAATACCGCCGTTACCGTCAGCGTTCAGCGTAAACGTGATTTTTCCGCTGTGTAGACCTTCCATCAGCGCAGCGCTGCCATCACTCCATCCAAGGCTCAAGGGCCCATTGCCGCTATCACCGGCTATGCCGCCTCCACCCGCGATGGACTGCAATACGACACCATGCGCCCCTCGTCCCGAGGTTGAAATATAGCTGTCGTCAGTGCTTGCTCTATTGCTACCCAAGATGATGTTTACCTCGCCACTTTGCGAGCCCGAGGCATAGGACGAAAGACCGGACACTAAACTGGCGGATTGAATATTGGCACCCGCACCTGCAGAGGCGATTCCCCCACTATTGGCAATGGACTGAGCCACAAAGCCAAAAGCGCGATCGCCGCTGGTTTGACTACTTACCCAGGAGTCCACTTCAATGTCGCCGCCATCGCCACCGCCCTCGCTAGTGCCTCTGTCGCCTCCCCCTATCTGCAGATTCAACTGCGGGTTATTGACCGTGCCACTTAAACTGGCGCCGCTGATGGCAGCCACGCCCCCGCCGCCGCCTATGGACTGCAACACAATGCCATGAGAATCGGCGCCCGCTGTCACCACGCGAATAGCACTGTTAGCAGCACTCATGTCGATGAAGCCAGCGTCGCCTCCCCCGCCACCCCCGCCGCCCGTCCCCACCACAAGGGAAGGTTTTTGCAAGGAGTCGCTGGTAATGGTGTCGGTCGCTGCCGCACCCTGCCCACCCCCGCCGCCTATGGTTTGAGCGAGCAATCCGTAGCTGGCGTCTCCCGAGGTGCTGATGACGCCCCGACTGTAATCAGCATTGCCGCTCAGATTCAAATTGATATTGCCGCTATCTCCGCCGACGCCACCACCGCCGCCCACGACAACGCTCAGTTGCGAGACACCACCTGCTCCCTTGGCGGTAGCCGCGCCACCCACACCACCGCCGCCACCTATGGACTGCACCACAATACCGTCTGCATGATCGCCGTTTGTCGAAATGGCGCCGCCATAATTAAGCGTCGCCTGTCCACCAGCCCCGCTCGCGCCGCCGGCCCCGCCCACGGCAACAGACACACCATAGCTGCCCAGGTCGGTATCGGGGGGCGTAGGCGGATTGTTGGGATCAATCGGGCTATTGAGATCGTCAGGGGCGCTAGGATAGGAAGTCGGGCCAGAACTGGCGTCGGAGCCTGCTGAGCCACCCAGCCCGCCCCCGCCACCAATAGACTGCAGCACAATGCCATCGGCATCGCCGCCTTGCGTGGCAATCTGGCCATTGGCGGTGGCAGTCACTGCGCCGCCGTCTCCCCCACCGGCACCCGACCGGCCCACCGACACGTTCACGGTGGCAGCGAACTTGGTCGTGCCGCCTGAGCCGCCATTCGGGTCATCACCCACATCCGCAGCCGAGCCGCCACCCGAGCCATTGCTCCAGGAAACCGGAATGCCAAGGTCGACTGTGACCCCTTGCGAAGCTCCACCCCCACCGCCTACTGACTGCAGCAGCACGCCGCGTGAGCCCGAGCCATAAGTGGTCAAGATGGAGTCATTGGAAAGCGTAGTTTCCGCTGTGCCGCCATTGCCACCATCGCCGCCTTTACCCCCTACCCCGACACCCACGGTAATGGTCTTGCCTTGGGCAATGCCGCCGCTGGACGTACTACCCACGCCCGCATTACCGCCCCCGCCACCTATGGATTGCCCCATCAAGGCATTGGAGTAATCGCTATAGGTGGTGACAGACGCGGCATCATTCAGCGTGAGATTGACCGTAGAGGCATTGCCTGCCGCCCCCCCATTGCCGCCCACCGCTACCTCTACGTTCACTGCAATGGACTGATCTTCAAGTGCGACCGTGCGGCTGAGCGCTTTGGAGTCGCCCGCCGCTCCGCCGCCTCCGGCGATAGACTGCGTCAACACGCCATGCGAACCTTGCCCTCCAGTGAAGATGGCGCTGTTACCTGACAGGGTGACATCGACTTCACCACCCGCCCCTCCCGCGCCGCCTGCCGCGCCTACGGCTATCGACGTCGAAATGGCAAATGAAGGTCCGTCCGGGGTCGGCGCCGCAGCCGCCAAACTGCCTGCCACGGCACTACCGCCATGCCCCCCGCCGCCACCTATGGACTGCGCCAAGATACCGTACGAGTCTGTCACTTGTGAGAACGGCGTCGCCAGCGGCCACGCAGGCGGTGCATTAAGGTCTATGCCAGCAGTGCTAAGGAGCGTATCGGTCAGGCCTACCGTGACTTTAGCGCCGTCTCCCGCGACGCCCCCACCGCCGCCCAACGCAATGCCTACACTCACTCCCACATTGGCATCATAAGCATGGGCGTCGCCGCCACTGCCCCCACCGCCGCCTATAGACTGGGCCAGCATGCCGGGCGCACTGGTGCCTGCCGTGGTGATTTGGGCGCCCGTGGTTTGCACGTTACTCGTAGAGGCGCTACCACCGCTGCCTCCCGCACCTCCAATGGCCAACGAGACAGGAACCCCCACAGCCAGCTGTGAAGCCGAGCCGCCATTACCGCCCCCACCACCTATGGATTGTGCAATCAATCCCGTCGCACCATCACCCGTCGTCGACACCGTTGCCGCCTGGCCATTTGCGTTACTGATGTTCAGTTGCGCAGTGCCGCTGGCACCGCCGCGTCCACCACTACCGCCTATGGTGGGCGTAACGCCCGCAGCGGAAAGCGCCATGACGCTGCCACCGTTGCCGCCCCCGCCGCCTATGGATTGGGCCACAGCGCCATAGGAATAGGCACCGCTCGTCATATGCGTTCCGTTGGCATTCACCGTCACGCTTCCACCGTCGCCTCCGGCTCCGCCTGAGCCGCCAACAGCCGTCAGACCCGCTGCAGAAGCGCCGTTTCCACCCCCGCCCCCAATAGACTGGCCAATCAATGCAGCGGCACCGTCTCCGGTGGTCTTGATGGCACCGTTATTGGTGACGGTGACTTGACCACCTGGGTTAGGGGCCCAGCCTGAGGTATCGGCCCCCGATTCAGCTGACCCGCCGACCGAGAACAAACCCGTAGCAGAGCCCGCAGAACCGCCGCCGCCCCCTATCGACTGCCCAATAACGCCGATAGAGCCAAAGCCTCCAGTGGTGATATTGCCGGAGTGAGTGAGCGTGACCGTGCCGCCGAATCCGCCAGCGCCACCGTCGCCTCCAAGTGCTATGACGCCGTCGGCCATGGCACCCGCGCCGCCGCTACCGCCTATGGATTGCGCGAGAATACCGTGAGCGTGCTGCCCTTGAGTCTGTATGGTGGCCGATGAGTTGATGGTGGCATCGTCGCCATTGCCGCCTCTACCGCCATTGCCCGGGCTGCCCGGCAGACTGCTGGCAAAGTCTTGCCCGGTTCCGCCCCCGCCGCCCAGCGATTGCGCCAACATACCGATGGAAAAGTCTTGTGTTGTCGTCACCTGGCTGTTTGCGTCAGCTGTGATATCGGCTTCAGCGCCGTCACGCCCCTGCCCGGCATCTTTGACCGCACCGCCGCCCTGCCCCCCTATGCTTTGGGCCAAGACTCCAATGGCATTAAGTCCGTTGGTACTGACACTGGTTTGCTGACCCGCCTGGTTCCCCTTGGAAGTGAGCGTCACGCTTGCCGTACCGGCTTGCCCTCCATTGCCGCCGTCGGTGCGGTTGCTGTCCATGCTGTCAGTACCGCCATTGCCCCCAACAGACTGCGCCACCACACCCATCACGTCATCACCGGTCGTGTTCAGGTTGACCCAGTACAAATCGGCGCTAACCGCCCCAGCGCTGCCGCCGTCGCCACCGGTCGCATTGTTCCATTGCTGATCGCCACCCTTGCCGCCCAAGGATTGCACCAGCACGCCGGCGCTCAGGCCCGTAACAGCTTGTGCAACGCCAACATTGATATTCGTGACGGCGCTCAGACTCGACTGACCCGCAGTGAGTTGCGCACCGGCGGCATTGCCACCATTGCCGCCGTTGTCTCCTTCGTAGTTCGTATCGGCCCCCGTGCCCCCGACGCTGCGAGCGAGCAAGCCGACCACACCGTCCGGCGTGTCGGCATTACTGGAAAGAAAAACATTGACATTGCCCGTGCTAAGGAATCTAACGTTGCCCGTGCCACCGCCATTACCCCAGGGCTCTTCGCCCTTGGCCATAATCCCACCGTCGCCGCCTACCGCCTGAGCGACCACGCCCCAAGCACGGGTGCCGCCTTGCAAGTTATCGCTTGAAGTCCCCAAGGTGACATCAGCGTAGTTATCCATCTCTATGGCCTGGGTGCTGCCCCCATTGCCGCCCCAACTATCAATGGGATGCCAGTAATCACCCACGCCGCCGTTGCCGCCTTTGGTTTCCACCAGCGCTCCCATGACACCGTTGGCAAGATTGCCGCCGGAAATCGTGACAGTGGAAGAGTTGACCAGCGTGGTAGAGCCCCCCTGACCACCATTACCACCATCGTCGTTAGAACCGCCTTCTACCTGCGAGTAACCATCACCGCCCACACTGCTTACCCCCACCCCTGTGACCATGCCGGAGGGCGTCGTGTTGCTTAAGTCCAAGGTCACCGAGCCGCTGGTCGTTAACATGCCACCTTGCGCCAGCCCACCGTCTCTGTGGCCCTGATCACCGCCTTCGCTACCGTGCGAGCCTTGACTCACTACCAAGATACCGCTCAAGGGTTCGCCACCCAAGGTAGCTTGCGTGCCGGCTCCAAAGTCATAGACTTGAGTCGGTGAGGTACCGGCTGATCCGGTGATGTTGATCTCGGCCGTATTGGTGATTTGCTGAGGGCGCTCTGAATTGATGATGGTCAGAGGCGCTGTCAGCGGCCCCTGCGGACTGGAAACCGTGCAAACCTGTGGGTTGGCGCCCGTGCAGCTGGACGTGACATCGGCATAGGCGGATGTCGTTAGCGCCAACGAGCCCGAGGCCAGCAAAAGCAGATGACCTGTGTATCCCAAGGCCCCCAAGGCTAGACTTAAAGGCCGTGGAGCCAGAGGCTTGGCGGCGCAAGGCAACACTGAGGGCCGTCGAGGGTGTAGCTGCATCATGATGTGTTTCCAGTACGTAAGGAATTGATGCCCCATAATCGGCCCCACGCTTGCATCCGTCTATCGTATAAACGCCTTAGACTATCGGGGAAACGCCGTTTTCTTGCGCACTTATCGTTCGGTCACATGCTCTCAACCCAGGTGGAGTCCTATGATTACCTCCTTGTTTGCTCAAGTTCCTTTTGATCAGTACCGAGTCATCAACACAGACGACTTCGACGAGGCGCATCCACACATCTGCCAGGCGCTTAACTCAGCCAAGTTTCAGGTTCTGCGTGGCCAGATCCAGCACAATCAGCTTGACCTCTTACCGTGTGGTCATTTGTCCCTGATCAAGCTGCGCTATGGCTATGGCGCCGAGGTCAGTGTCGACCCAGGCTGCTTGGAGGGTTATTTTTTACTGGTTCTACCTACGCAAGGAAAAGCGGCATTCCATTTCGATGGCCGCCGCATAGAAGTCTCGCCCCGCGAGGCGTTTCTTATCAGCCCCGACAAACGGTTTCACTTCCAAGCCAGTCATGATTACGAGCAAGTCTTGCTGCGCGTGAACAGAAGCGCAATAGACGATGCCTGGTGCCGCCTCACCGCTCAAGATCATGCGCCGCCTATTTTTTTTGATGCCGTCATTTCCTTGCATAGCCCTGGCTGGCAAGCCCTGATACCCATGCTGCAATGGGTAGGCCGCTGCGCCAATCTTGGCCAAGGTAACAGCCTCGCTCAAGCGGCGCTGCTGGCGCAAACCGAGGTACTGCTAGCCACTACCTTGCTGCTGCACCAGCCCCACAGTATGGCTGCGTACCTATGGCCGGCACCCCCGCCATCGGCATCCAGCGCCATCCGCCGCGCCCAAGCTTATATGTTGGAGCATTTGGGCGAACGCTTGCCTGTGGCCTCGGTGGCCAGCCACTGCGGGCTATCGGTCAGGCGTTTACAGGCTTTATTTCAAGATGAATGCCGCCTATCCCCCTTGCAGTGGCTGCGCCATCAGCGTTTGCTCGCGGCTCGCCTAAGCTTACAAACAGCCGAACGCAACGAAAAAATTGCGGATGTTGCGATGCGCTATGGCTTCAGCCATCTGGGAGAGTTTTCTCGGGCTTATCGACAAACTTTCGGAGAAACCCCTCAGCAAACCCGCAAATCTTAGCGAGAGCCCACGCCAATGACGCGTAAGCGGGCCTGGCCCGACCCGCTCAAATCCCCCACAGCAAAACGACGTTGCTGTACCGCAGCATTTTCCACGCTCTCACCCTCTTTTTTTAACCCGGTCTAGCCGGTTTTTTGTAAGTAAAAATTACTGAAACAGTATGAGAATATTTTTCTCTGAAATTTTTCTTCTAATAAATTCAAACAACTGAATACGTCACCTGTTTTTTTGGTATACAAAACACTATATTTTAAATAGGGACGCTCCCTAATAAAATTCGTTGTGATACCGGAAGCTCAGCGTTATCTTTTCCTCTCCTAGCATCGCCCTGGAAGGTTTTACGATGACGAACGCCGCCTCCTGTCCATTGCCCGAAGAAAAGCCTGTAGTCCTGCATCGCAGGCCTACCGCTTCCATCGGCCTCTACGACCCGAAGAACGAGCATGACGCCTGTGGTGTCGGCTTTGTCGCTCATATCAAGGGCAAGAAAAGTCACGCCATCATTCAGCAAGGCTTGAAGATTCTTGAGAACCTGGACCATCGCGGTGCGGTGGGCGCCGACAAACTGATGGGCGACGGCGCCGGGATCCTGATTCAGATCCCCGACACGCTTTACCGCGAAGACATGGCCGCACAAGGCGTCAAGCTGCCGCCGCCAGACGAATACGGCGTCGCCATGGTATTCCTGCCCAAGGAAACCGCCTCGCGCCTGGCCTGTGAGCGCGAGCTCGAGCGCGCCGTTCGCGATGAGGGACAAGTCGTATTGGGCTGGCGCGATGTGCCGGTGGATACCGACATGCCCATGTCTCCTACCGTCAAGGCCGTGACGCCTGTGATTCGCCAGCTCTTCATCGGGCGCGGACCCGACATCATGGTGCCCGACGCCCTTGAGCGTAAGCTTTACGTCATCCGTAAAACAGCCAGCCATGCCATCCAGCGCATGCAGCTTGCTCACGGCCAAGAGTATTACGTGCCTTCGGCTTCGGTTCGCACCGTGGTGTACAAGGGCCTTTTGCTGGCTGACCAGGTCGGTCGCTATTATCGCGACTTGTCGGACCCGCGCGCCGTGTCGGCACTGTCGCTGGTACACCAGCGCTTTTCCACCAATACCTTCCCTGCTTGGCCTTTATCCCACCCTTATCGGCTGATCGCGCACAACGGCGAAATCAACACCATCAAGGGCAACTTCAATTGGCTGCGCGCCCGCGAAGGCGCCATGCAATCCGCCGTGTTGGGCGACGATCTGACCAAGCTTTATCCCATAGTGTATGAAGGTCAGTCTGACACCGCCACCTTCGACAACTGCCTGGAACTGCTGGTGATGTCGGGCTATTCGCTGGCCCACGCCATGATGATGATGATTCCCGAAGCTTGGGAACAACATACCCATATGGATGAAAGCCGGCGCGCCTTCTACGAGTATCACGCCGCCATGATGGAGCCCTGGGATGGCCCGGCGGCCATGACCTTCACCGACGGTCGCCAAATCGGTGCGCTGCTTGACCGCAACGGTTTGCGCCCTGCACGTTATCTGATCACGGACGACGACATGGTGGTACTGGCTTCCGAAGCCGGCACCCTGCCGATTCCCGAACACCGCATCGTAAAAAAATGGCGTCTGCAGCCTGGGCGCATGCTGCTCATCGACCTGCAGCAAGGCCGCATCATCGACGATGCCGAGATCAAAACCCAGTTGGCCAATACACGGCCGTATCGGCAATGGATCGAAAGACTGCGCGTCAAGCTGGAGTCGCTGCCTGCTCAACCCAACACGCCAACTCACCACTCACTGTCGCTGTTGCAGCGTCAACAAGCTTTCGGGTGGACCCAAGAAGACTTCAAGTTTGTTCTTGAGCCCATGGCGCGCAATGGCGAAGAAGCCACTGGCTCTATGGGTAACGATGCCCCGCTGGCTGTCCTTTCGGATAGACCCAAGCCCTTCTACAACTATTTCCGTCAGCTGTTCGCTCAGGTCACCAACCCCCCCATAGACCCCATACGCGAACAACTGGTGATGTCGCTGGTGTCGTTCATCGGGCCCAAGCCCAACCTGCTGGACATCAATAACGTTAATCCGCCACTGCGCCTGGAAGTCGCGCAACCCGTGCTGGATTTTGCCGCCATGAGCCAGTTCCGCAACATTGGCGCTATCACCAGCCATAAATTCCGCAGCCTGGAGTTGGACATCACCTATCCGGTGGCCTGGGGCTCGGAAGGCATAGAAGCCTGCCTGGCCAGGCTGTGTGCGGATGCCGCCGATGCCGTCAGCAGCGGCAACAACGTGCTCATCATCACCGACAGAAACACCGATGCCACGCATGTGGCGATTCCGGCACTGCTGGCTACGTCGGCCATCCACCTGCATCTGATCCGCACCGGCTTGCGCACCCGCACCGGCCTGATCGTGGAAACGGGTTCGGCCCGCGAGGTTCATCATTTCGCATTGCTGGGCGGCTTTGGCGCCGAGGCCATTCACCCCTATCTCGCCCTGGAAACGCTGGCCGGCATGGAAGACGGCGACCACGCCATCCAGAACTACATCAAGGCCATAGGCAAAGGCTTGAACAAGGTCATGTCCAAGATGGGCATTTCGACCTATATGTCTTATACCGGCGCGCAGATTTTTGAAGCCGTGGGCCTGAGCTCCGCCTTGATCAAAACCTACTTTACCGGCACGCCCAGCAGCATAGAAGGCATGGATATTTTTGGGGTGGCGCAAGAAGCCCTGCGCTCGCACCACGCGGCCTTCCGCAATGACCCCATGCTTAGCAATGCCTTGGATCAGGGCGGCGAGTACGCCTACCGCGTCAATGCCGAAGCGCATATGTGGAGCCCGGAATCCATTGCCAAACTGCAGCACGCTACACGCAGCAATCAGTATTCCACCTACAAAGAGTACGCCCAGCTCATCAACGATCAAGCACGTCGGCAGATGACCTTGCGCGGTCTGTTTGCCTTCCGCGCCGACCCCGCCCAGGCGCTGCCGCTGTCCGAGGTTGAGCCTGCCAGCGAGATCGTCAAACGCTTTGCCACCGGCGCCATGTCGCTGGGCTCTATCTCTACCGAAGCGCATTCCGTCTTGGCCGTAGCCATGAACCGCATAGGCGGCAAATCCAATACGGGTGAAGGCGGCGAAGACGAACTGCGTTACCGCGCGGAAATGCGCACCGGCAACAGTGGCATTCAGGACGGCGATAGCCTGGCCTCGGTACTGGGCGACGATCGCATCGAAGCCGATGTACCGCTCAAGGCAGGCGACTCCTTGCGCTCGCGCATCAAGCAAGTGGCATCGGGCCGTTTCGGCGTGTCCGCCGAGTACCTGTGCAGCGCCGATCAAATTCAGATCAAGATGGCCCAGGGCGCCAAACCGGGCGAAGGCGGCCAATTGCCCGGCCACAAGGTCTCTGAATATATCGCCAAGCTGCGCTACTCGGTGCCTGGCGTCGGGCTGATTTCGCCACCGCCCCACCACGACATTTATTCGATCGAAGACTTGGCCCAACTGATACACGACCTGAAGAATGTGAATCCCCAGGCTGCCATCTCGGTCAAGCTGGTTTCCGAAGTCGGCGTGGGCACCATTGCCACCGGGGTCGTCAAGGCCAAGTCCGATCATTTGGTCATTGCCGGCCACGACGGCGGCACGGGGGCTTCACCTGTTTCGTCCATCAAACATGCCGGCGCCCCTTGGGAACTCGGCTTGGCTGAAACCCAGCAAACGCTGTTGCTCAACCACATGCGCAGCCGCATTCGCGTGCAGGTAGACGGCCAGCTCAAGACCGGGCGCGACGTCGTCATCGGTGCGCTGTTGGGTGCTGACGAGTTTGGCTTTGCCACCGCACCGCTGGTGGTGGAAGGCTGCATCATGATGCGCAAGTGCCATCTGAACACCTGCCCGGTCGGGGTAGCCACGCAAGACCCAGAACTGCGCCGCAAGTTCTCCGGACGTCCCGAGCACGTTATCAATTACTTTTTCTTCGTCGCCGAGGAAGTCCGCGAAATCATGGCTCAGTTGGGCATACGCCGCTTTGACGAGCTGGTGGGCCGCGTGGATTTGCTCGAAACCCGCAGCGGCATTGAGCACTGGAAGAGCCAAGGGCTGGATTTCTCTCGGGTATTCCAGGCCATTACAAACGACTCGCCGCTGCGTCAAACCGAAGAGCAAGACCACGGCATGGATCAGGCCTTGGATCACCTGCTGATAGAACGCAGCCAAGCCGCTCTGGAAAACGGCGAAAAAGTCTCTTTCATTACACCGGTACGCAACCGCAACCGTACCGTCGGAGCCATGCTGTCGGGTGCCGTCGCGCGCCGCTACGGCCACGACGGCCTGCCCGACGACACCATACACATACAGTGCAATGGCACCGCGGGCCAAAGCTTTGGCGCCTTCCTGACCCACGGCGTAACGCTGGACTTGGTAGGCGAAGGCAACGATTACGTGGGCAAGGGTCTTTCCGGTGGCCGCATCATCGTGCGCTCGCCCAACGACTTCCATGGTTATGGGCCCGAACACATTATTGCGGGCAACACCGTGCTGTACGGCGCTTTGGCCGGCGAAGCCTATTTCAACGGCGTGGTGGGCGAACGCTTTGCCGTGCGCAACTCAGGTGCCGCCGCTGTTGTAGAAGGTACCGGCGACCATGGCTGCGAGTACATGACGGGCGGTACCGTTGTGGTCTTGGGCGAAACCGGTCGCAACTTCGGCGCCGGTATGTCGGGTGGCGTTGCCTATGTGTGGGACCCACACGGCAGCTTCGAGCAACGCTGCAATGCTTCCATGGTGACGCTCTCGGGCGTGCTGAGCAACGACGAGCAGCAGGCACGAGCTGAACAAGACACTTGGCACACCCTGCACCGTGGCGGCGAACGCGACACCGACGAGAACATCTTGCGCCACATGATAGAAGCGCATTACCGCCACACTGGCAGCCTGCGCGCCAGAGAAATCCTGAACGACTGGCAACGCACACGCCTAGCCTTCGTCAAGGTCATGCCTACCGAATATCTGCGAGCCCTCAAGACGCTTTGGGCCCAGACCACTCCGATTGCCGCCTGAAGGAAGACATCATGGGTAAACCCACCGGCTTCATTGAATACGCCCGCCTTCAACAGACCAGCCAGGCACCGCTGCAGCGCCTGAAGCACTGGCGTGAGTTCGTAGAGCCCCTGGACGCGCAGAAAGCTGGCGTTCAGGGCGCACGCTGCATGGATTGCGGCATCCCGTTTTGCACCTCGGGTTGCCCAGTGCACAACATCATTCCTGATTGGAATGACCTGGTTTATCACCAACAATGGCGCCAAGCGCTAGATGTACTGCACGCAACCAACAACTTCCCCGAGTTCACCGGTCGAGTCTGCCCTGCGCCTTGCGAGGCAGCCTGTACCTTGAATATCAACAGCGATGCGGTCGGTATCAAGTCCATCGAGCACGCTATCATCGAGCATGCTTGGCAACAAGGCTGGGTCCTTCCTCAGCCACCTAAGCAACGCACCGGCAAGCGTGTTGCCGTCATCGGTTCGGGTCCCGCGGGCTTGGCATGTGCCCAGCAGTTGGCACGCGCCGGCCACGCCGTGACCGTCTTTGAAAAAAATGAGCGTGCCGGCGGCCTGCTGCGTTTTGGCATCCCCGATTTCAAGCTGGATAAGGCCATCATCGATCGCCGCATCAGCCAGATGGAAGCCGAAGGCGTCAGCTTTCAGCTTTCGACTTACGTAGGCGATGCCAAGAAGGCGCCCAGCGGCCTTTCCGTCGTCACCCCCAAGCAACTGAAAAAGGATTTCGACGCCATCGTGCTGGCCGGCGGCGCCGAGCAAGCTCGCGATCTGCCCATACCGGGCCGCGAGTTGCCCGGCGTGCATTTCGCCATGGATTTCCTGACTCAGCAAAACCGCGTCAATGCCGGTGCTCGCCTGGCTGACCAGATCAGCGCACACGGCAAACATGTGGTGGTGATTGGTGGCGGCGACACTGGTTCCGACTGCGTGGGCACCAGCAATCGCCAAGGCGCCGCCTCGGTCACCCAAATCGAACTCATGCCGCGCCCCCCGGAGGCCGAGAACAAAAGCCTGAGCTGGCCTTACTGGCCCGCCAAGCTGCGCACATCGTCCTCGCATGAGGAAGGCTGCGAGCGTGATTGGGCCATCTCTTCTGTGGCTTTCGAAGGCGACGGCAAAGTTGAAAGCCTGCTTGCCACTCGCGTCACCTGGCAAGCCGACCCCGTGACCGGCCAAATGAAAATGAAGCCAGTCGACGACACCACCATGAAACTGCCCGCAGACTTGGTATTGCTGGCCATGGGCTTTGTATCACCCGTGCCAGCCGTGCTTTCCGCCTTCGCAGTGGACGCCGACGGTCGTGGTAATGTCGTGGCCGACACCGAGCAATACCGCACTTCGGTAGACAAGGTTTTTGCTGCCGGCGACATACGACGCGGCCAGTCTTTGGTGGTTTGGGCCATACGCGAAGGCCGCCAGTGCGCCCAATCGGTGGACGCCTGGCTGATGGGGGAAAGCGTACTGCCGCGCTAAGCTTGCTGCGCATAGCGCAGAACACCCTCTGTCAACGGCACCGGCCGGCCCTGTATCCACTCAGTGCCGGCCGGTGCTTTTTTGTCGACGGAAAGCGCTGATTCATCGAAAAACCCAGCCTAAGAATGCACACCGGTGATACAAATCAAGCATCCTGTTGAACAAGGCAGCCTGGGCACAAACTGGAGACGTCCTGCGCTGCCGTAGATAAGGAGGGGCCGAGCCGTAGCGGCAAAGAGAATGCTACGGCTTGTCAGCGCTTCCAAAAGGAGCCGAGATGAAAAAGAAAGCACTGCCAATGACTGCTTTAGGCATGTTGATGGCCCAGCCGGCCATGGGGAATGTCAATTGCCCACCGGGCAACTCAACAACACCTGTGACATGCACGATCACGGCGAGCCAAGGCGGCAATGGGCAGCAGCTTGTCATTGACTTCCTCAATGACACCGACGGCCTGCACACGGGCAACTCGGGCGGCGAATACACCGTCATCAACAGCGCCTCGCTTAGTGCCACACAATCGCCGTATGCACCCATCATGGTGCGCCTAAGGGGTGAAAACGGCTCCGGCCCAAGCGCAGCCTCCGATACAGACAACGGCTATCCAGGTGGCACCGGCGGCATCATCCATATCACCAACAATAGCGGCGCAACCCTCACGGCTTCAACGCTTCCCACCTCGGGTGAAACGGGCAACGCCCCGGGCATCTGGGACGATAAGGGTGCGATGTACGGCATCTATGCTGCCTCCGTCGCCGGCAATGGCGGCAACGGAAACGGCGGCATAGACGGCGCGGATGGCGGCGCCGGCGGCGCAGGACGTGCGGTCTACATCGATAACAACGGCAGTATCGATGTTCGAGGTGCCCCGTACGGTGGTGTGGGCATCTTTGGTGCATCAATAGGAGGCGGCGGCGGACGCCAAGACGACTCCACCTTCGGCACAGGCAACCAAAAAGGCGGTAGCGGCGGCAACAGCGACATCATTGTCATTTCCAACCAAGGAAGCGTCAATATATCGGCCACCGACGCCGGCAAGTATGTGTGGGGGATAGCCGGCGAATCGGTAGGCGGTGGGGGTGGCATCTACACAGGCAATGGCGGCAACGTCAATCCGAACGCCGCCTCCCTTATTCAGAACAGCGGCACGGTTCAGGTAAGCGCCGAGGGCACGGACATCATACAAGGGGTGCGTGGCCTATCCATGTTTGCGCAGGGCGGCGCCGGATACTCCTCCAACGATGGCAGCGACAACGGCGGCAAAGGCGGAGATTTCGGCCAGATGCGCATCGTCAACAGCGGCAAAATATCAGTGATCAGCGACTCCACCCCCTCAACCGCAGACCAGTCCTCCATGTCTGGGGGCATCGTCGTCATCGGCCGTGGCGGCGAAGGCGGGATGGGCTCAGACGACGAGGTATTCAGTGGCGCACCTGCCGGAAACGGGGGTTCTACGCCCAGCACCCAAAGCAACCCACTGATCAGCGTCCAACTCGATAAGGGCTCATCCATCATTACCCAAGGCAATTATCTGCCAGGGGTGAATCTTTCCCTTTGGGGTGGCACGGGCGGCAAAGGCCGCAATGACAGTGACGGCGGCAATGGCGGGAACGGCGGGGCCGCCGTGATTCGCGTATACGACGACACGCAGATTTCAACCCAGGGCATCAAATCTCATGGTATTGCCGCGCGTAGCGACGGCGGCAGCGGCGGCGGGCACGGTGACTCGGGCAGTCTTATCGACTTTTCTTCGAACAAAGGCGGGGATGGCGGCAACGGTGGAGCCATCATGGTACGCACCGGTGATGGCTCCACCCAGGCAGGCGGCGGCACCATTCTGACCCAAGGCGATAACGCCATCGGCATACTGGGTCAGTCCATGGGCGGCGTGGGCGGCAATACCGGGTACAGCTTTGATTGGATAAGTCAAAGCACCAACGACGGCGGCAACGGCGGCTCTAGCGGCCTTGTCTCCCTGGATAGCCGAACCGCCATCACCACGCACGGTGTAGCCGCGCACGGCATGGTGGGGCAGTCCATCAGCGGCGGCGGGGGCACGGGGGGCACGAGTGCGGGCATCAATGCCGTGGGCGGCAACGGCGGCACGGGCGCGGCAGGCGGCGAAGTCTACCTCAAGCAAGCGGGCAACCTGCTGCAAACGTATGGCTCGAGTGCCTACGGCATGCTGGCGCAATCCATAGGCGGTGGCGGAGGTGACGGCGGCGGTGCCAAAGGCGTGTCGGTCATCGGCGGCTCGGGTGAAGGCGGCGGCAATGGTGGCAAATCCACAATAGAAGTCGGTAGTCATGGCGTGCAGACCTCCGGTGATCACGCGCATGGACTGATTGCTCAATCCATAGGTGGAGGGGGCGGTTCAGGCGGGGCTGCCTATGCCTTAAGCGTCGGCGTAGGCTTCTCCATGGCGGTGGCGGTAGGCGGCTCGGGCGCAGCGGGCGGTGCGGGCGGCACGGCAACGGCTAATGTGTCCGACGCCTCCATCACCACCCTCGCAAAAGGGGCTGAGGATGGCGATGCGAACGGCATCGTGGTGCAGTCCATAGGCGGAGGAGGCGGCGCCGGCGGCGACTCCGTCGCCAAGGCAGTAACCGTTTCTATGCCCACGCCGGAACAATCCATAGGCTTGGCGATCAGCTTTGCGCTAGGCGGCGAGGGTGGCAAGGGGGGAGCCGGCGGCACAGCCTCTTCTACCTTAAACAATGCTTCGGTCACGACCTATGGTGATAACTCTCAAGGCGTTGTCGTGCAGTCTATAGGCGGCGGCGGGGGCCTGGGTGGTAGCGCCTCTGCAACCTCTACAGTCGTCGGCACCACAGGAAGCTCCTTCAGCGGCACGATACAGACGGCACTGGGCGGTTCAGGCGGCAGCGGCGGCAATGGCGGTAACGCCACACACACCCTCAAAGGCTCTCATATCGATACGTCTGGCCTCTATGCCAATGCGATTCTGCTGCAAAGCGTGGGCGGCGGCGGGGGCTCGGGCGGCATCGGGTCGGCATCCGGCTCCTCCTTCAACTCGGACACCTCTTTTTCCTTTACGACTCAGTTGGGAGGCTCAGGCGGCACAGGCGGCAACGGGGGCAATACCGAACTCAGCATAGATTCAAATAGTTCTATCGTCACGCGGGGCGACGGCGCCCGAGGCGCCCTGGTTCAATCCATAGGCGGTGGGGGCGGTGTTTCGCAGGGTGGTCAGGTCGGCTTTGATTTCAGCGGTAGCGTGGGAGGCACGGAAGGCCAAGAGCCAGGAGGCGCGAATGGGGGTAACGAAGGCGAAGAACCCACAAGCGTGAATCTTAGCGCCAGCGTGGCGCTGGGCCGTAACGGCCCTGGCGGAGGCACAGGCGGCACGATTCAACTAAGCCACCGAGGTCTCATCACCACCTCCGGCGCCGACGCAGATGGTCTGCTGATACAGAGTGTAGGTGGCGGCGGCGGTTTGGGTGGGGCGGTAGGTGGCGATAGTGGCGATGACGATGAGCGCCCTTCCCTTCTTGACGACGACGGCATGCAATACCACCTGGAAGCTTCCCTGGGCGGCAAAGGCGGCGACGGCGGGCGTGGCGGCAATCTCGGTAGTAGCGACCGAGCCATTGATCTGGGTGGTAAAACAGTCACTTCCGGTGACTACGCCGATGGCATCGTACTGCAGTCCATAGGCGGTGGGGGTGGCGTGGGCGGCGCATCCAGCGCCTCGTCCAGTCTCTCGTCATCGAAACTGACGTTAACGGCGGGAGGGCGTGGAGGCGGTGGTGGCAATGGCGGGGACATCACCGCTTTCTTGAACGGCAATCTGAATGACAATAACGGCGGCAATCGCGTCGAGACCGCTGGGTACGGCGCGATGGGGATCGTGCTGCAATCCATAGGCGGCGGGGGCGGCGTCGCGGCATCGGGCTCACCACGTGCGCGCGGCACGATCACCGCCGGAGGCCTAGGCAATCACGGCGGCAATGGCGGCAAAGTCGTGATCACCGAACGCAGTTGGAGCACAATCGTGACAACCGGCGATCTCGCCCACGGCCTGGTGACACAGTCTATAGGCGGCGGGGGCGGCATCGCCATCGTTGGCAGCACAAGCTCGGCCGGTACTACCGGCAGTCAACAATTTGATCTGCATGCAGGCAGCGTCAACGCAGCAGGCTACCTCTTCGGTGACAACGCGCCCAACGCCCAGGGCGGTGACATCAAAGTATCGTCTGGCTTGGCGCTTAACACGTTTGGCGACAGAGCCATAGGGGTGGTGGCGCAATCCATAGGCGGTGGCGGGGGCATAGTCACGACCGGCTCGGCAGATGGCCTCGGATCCATCACTGTGGGCACCGGTGACTCCAACTCATCTTCGTCGTCCTCTTCCGGCAAAGTAGAACTGAGCTTGACCGGAAGCCTCTACACCGCAGGCGACGGCGCCTATGGCATGGTCGCCCAGTCTATTGGGGGTGGGGGTGGAATCGTGGGCGATACCGCACAAACCCTGCACCATGGCAACCCCACACGCGGTGCAGCTTATGCGCCAACGGGGGGTAGTTCCTATACCAACAGTGGCCGCAGCGGAGAAGTCAAAGTGGACTTTGACGGCACGCTGAAAACGTCTGGCACCAACGCCCACGGCATTGTGGCGCAATCTATAGGCGGCGGCGGGGGCATAGTCGGCGGCCCAACAGGCGGCTTCGCAGGCGTCATAGGCAACGGCGGCTACGCCAGTACCGTTACGGTGAATCAGTCGGGCAGTGTACAAACCAACGGCTCCGGCGCTAGCGGCATCTTTGCGCAAAGCGCCGGCAGCGTGGACGCCGGCCCCGTCTACGTCGTTGTCAATGGCAACGTACAAGGCGGCTCGGGTGATGGCAGTGGCGTATGGATCGCAGACGGTAGAGCCGCGGAAGGCAGCAGCAATATCAACCGTTTGACGATCAATACAGGCGGCATGGTCAGTGCGCTTTCGCAAGTAGCGGTGCGTTACGACGGTATGTGGGCGGCTAACCGGCACAACTTAACCATAGACAACTCCGGCACGATTAAAGGCGATATCGTTTGCTCGGCCAGCGATAGCGACAAGGCCTGCACGCTTAACAACAAAGAGGACGGCGTCGTTCTTGATGCCGAAAGCTACAAAGCCAACGTCAATAACGCAGGTCTACTCGTAGTTGGCCCAACGGATAGCTTCAAGACGCTGACGGTTGCCGGCGACTTTACTCAGTTGGATACCGGTCTGCTGAGTCTGGAAGCCGATTTTGAGGCACTGCGCTCTTCGAAGATGGTGGTGCTGGGCGACGCCACGCTGGACGGCAAGGCGCAGGTCGTCGCGCGCGCCCTGCTCCCCGAACGCGAACTGACAATTTTGACGGTGCAAGGCGATACACAAGGCTCGCTGGACGTTGCCAACAGCCCCATCTTCGCCTACGAGACTCGGAAGGTAGGAAAAGACACCCGCCTGCGTGTGGCATCAGCTAACTTTGACGCGCCCTCCATGGGACTGCAAGGTAACGACCAACAGGTCGCCCAACACTTGCAGCGGGCTTGGGACCAAGGCGGCAATGCCGACTTGGCACCTTTGTTTGCGCAACTGGACATGGCTTCACGGGAAGGTAGTAGCGGGTATCGCCAAAATGTCTCTCAACTTTCCCCCGGCGTAACTCTGGCACCTGCGGCACAGTCTGCAGCCAACTTGGCGCGCTTCACCAACGCCATGATGTCGTGCCCAAGCTTTGACGGCAATAACGCCCTCACGCAAGAGCGCGACTGCTTCTGGGGAACCGTCAGCGCTCGTACCGCTACGCACAACGCCAGCGACAATATGTCCGGCTTTCACTACAGTGCGGTGACCTATCAGTTTGGCGGACAAAAAGAAGTCAGTCCCGGCTGGTTTGTAGGCGCTTCAGTCGCCTACGAGAACAGCCATCTGCGCGGCAGCACAGGCCGTGTCAGCGGCAAAGGCGATAGCGGCTATATCGGTGCCCTGGTCAAACGCCAGGAAGGCGACTGGACATTTTCCGGGGTCCTGGGCGGCGGCTACGGCTCCTACCATATGAACCGCAGCATAGGCATTACCGGCTATCAAGGCACGCTGTCCAGCAATCCCGACGTCTACGGCTTTAACCTGCGCCTGCGTGCAGCTCGCACCTTTGCCTTCGAGGACTTCTACGTGAAACCCTATGTAGACCTGGATGCCAGCTATACCCGCATGCCCGGCTACACGGAATCGGGCGCCAACCCGCTAGCCTTGAAAGTGGATGACAGCAAACAGTTCACCGTGGGCCTGTCGCCAATGGTAGAAATCGGCGGCCGCGCAGAACTGGACAACGGCGCTACCTTGCGGCCCTTCTTGTATGCCGGCGTTTCCTTTCTTTCACAAGATGACTGGAAAGCCAGCGCACGCCTGCGTGGCGCCCCCCGAGTCAATGCGTTTGACACCTCCATGCCCATCGATGATGTCGTCGGCCGGGTCGGCGCGGGTGTGGAAATCACAAAGACGGGCAGCGTAGATTTTCGCTTGCAGTATGACGGCCTGTTCTCGAAGAATATACGCAGCCACAGCGGCACCTTGAAGGTGATGATGCCCTTCTGATCAACCGTTTGATGCCATGGCCTGGCGCAGCCGCTGCGACGCTGCCCGGCCTAGCATCAAAGGCGTTAAACCATTGATGAAACTGACCTCGATCTGCGCACCGGGTCGTTGAGCCACATGGGAAATATGTTCAAGATTAATAATGAGTGAACGAGACAAACTGCAGAACGGCGGTGATGGAAGTTGTTCTGCCACACGTTTGAGGGTGACATGGATAAGCTCATTGGCATGCCCAACCCCGTACAAGCACACGTAATCCCCCTGTGCCTGCACGACGGTCAACTGATCTATCTTGATAAAACGTTTGCCCGACCGGGTTCGCATACTCAGGCCGGCGGCTCGAGGTTGCAGCCGGGCCAGCGTTTGGGCCAGCCTCTCGGGGCTGACAGGCTTAAGCAGATAGTCAACCGCCTCTACGTCGAAGGCCCTGGCAGCGTGATCCTTGTGAGCGGTAACAAAGACAATCGCTGGGTTGTGTCTGGACTCCAGCATTTCCAGCACTTCAAAGCCCGTACCGGCGGTCAATTCAATATCCAGAAAAAGCACGTCCGGTTTGCATTCGCGTGCCAAGCGCCAGGCCTGTTCGACGGTGCCGGCTTCGCCGATCACCAGCAAACCTGGCATCGCTTCCAGTAGACGGCGCAGATAACGCCGTGCGGGTGCTTCGTCGTCGACGATAAGCACACTTAACATGCCTTGCGTCCTGAGGGAGTAAATGGCCTGATAGCAAAGAGAGTAAGTGGTGTGCAGGTAATGCAGTGGTAGGGAAAAGCGCACACCCAGTGCAATATAAGCCATGATGGATGCGGCAGTGAAGCCCCAAATTATTCATGGCGTCTTTAGGCAGCAAAGCTATGCATTCCACCTCGACCAGTCGGGATTTCCTTAAAGGCGACACGGTAAAGAGTTTTTGGCGCGCCCAGGTCGCGGTCTGGGGTGTCTTTGCGACGGTAGGCTTTGTCAGCCGCTTTGCGATATTCGAGAATATCGAAGCGGCATGGTGGCTGACGCTGTGCCAAGAGTCTTTAGGTTTCACGCTGACCAGCGTCGCTGCCGTGTTGTACTGGCGGCGCCGCAGCAAAGCCTATTCACCGGTACTCGTTGGCGTATGCGTGATATTGCTCTGCCTGGGAACCTCGGCCTTGTTGACGGCCACAGGCTACGCCATCCACAACCTGATGGTGCCGGAGATCATTAAGGCCGTACCCCATCAGCAGTTCAAGCTGGGGTTCTTCTACTACATGGGGATACTTTCCATCTGGTCACTAATTTATTTTGGTGCCTCGGCTGAGCTGGCGGCACGGACCGAGCGCTTGTCAAAAATGCAGGCCGAATCACGTGCCCTGAAACTAGAGCTAGAGCGCCTGCAGCAACAAATCGAGCCCCACTTTCTCTTTAATTCGCTTAACACTATTGTGGCGGAAATCTCTGACCGCCCGGCCATCGCCGAGGAAATGACCCGCCGGCTGGCGGCCTACCTACGCTACTCGCTGGATAAACAAGGGCGCGGCTTAAGCCGCCTGGAAGAGGAAATCGAGGCCGCCGAAACCTATGTGCGCATACTCGCACTGCGTTTTGATACCCGGCTGGAATGTCAATGCCGCATCGACCCCGCCACCTTGAATAAAGAGCTGCCACACATGACCCTGCAAGGGTTGGTAGAAAACGCCATCAAGCACAGCATGCGCGCCGAACATGAGTGTTTTCAAATCAATATCGACACCCGCATGCAAGGTGAAGAACTCGTGATACAGGTCAGCAACCCCGGCATACTGAAGGCACCTTTTGACCTAGCTAACGGAGGCGGTGGCCTTGGAAACCTTTGCCGCCGTTTAGCCTTGCGCTACCCCGACAGATTCAAGTTCTCGCTGGATCAACGCGCAGGCCGCATTGTGGCTGAGATTCGTATGAACGGGGACCCTGAAATGTTATAAATCGTCCCCGTCGAATTGCGCCTCCCTTCACACCAGATACAATAGGCTCATCCCCTATTGTTCGCATATCAATGACTTCAGCCGAAGCCCTATCTTCGTCCGCCCCCATTCTGCGTTTTGCCGGCGTTTCGCTTGGCTATGGCGACTTCACCGTCTTGCGCGGCATCACCTTAGACATCAAGCCGGGGCAGGTCGTAGCCATGATGGGCGGTTCCGGTTCGGGCAAGACTACGCTGCTGCGGGGTGCGACAGGGCAAATCACGGCTCAAAGCGGTACGATTCACGCCTTTGGCGAAGACCTGGCCAAACTGCCGCCGGGCCGACTGCGCGAGTTGCGTCAGCGCATGGGCGTGCTGTTTCAGCAAGGCGCCCTGTTTACTGACCTGAATGTGTTTGAAAACGTTGCGTTTCCCCTGCGGGAACACACCCGCATGCCCGAAGCACAACTCGTTCAAACCGTGCTCGACAAGCTTGACGCCGTAGGGCTGAAAGCGGCTGCGCACCTGCGCATTGCTGAAATTTCCGGCGGGATGGCCAGGCGCGTGGCGCTGGCGCGCGCCATCGTGCTAGAGCCCGAACTTATTTTGTACGACGAGCCCTTTGCCGGGCTAGACCCCATTTCCCTGGGCATTACCGCTCAGCTGATACGGGGTCTTACCGACCGGCTGGGCTGCGCTTCGGTTCTGATTACCCACGACGTGCAAGAATCCTTTGCCATTGCCGATCAGGTCTGCATCGTGGGGCAAGGTCGCATGTTGGCCAGCGGCACGCCGCAAGACTTGGCCGCCTCCGAGAACGAGTACATCCGGCAGTTCATCAATGGGCGCCCCGACGGCCCCATCGCCTTCCATTACCCCGCCACCCCGGCTTTCGAGCGGTGGCTTAAGCAGCACGGAGGGCAACCATGAACCCCGTAGGTCTCATCACCGCCTTGGGACGCCGCGTTTCCGGCTGCCTGGCCGGGTTGGGTATGTTTACCCGCATGCTGTTCACTTTAATAGGCAATAGCGGCATCGTTTTCAAGCGCCCCGGCCTGGTCTCGCAGCAAATCCACTTCATCGGTAATTACTCGCTGCTCATCATTGCTGTTTCCGGTCTGTTTGTGGGCTTCGTGCTTGGGCTTCAGGGTTATTACACGCTCAGCCGCTATGGCTCCGAAGAAGCCCTGGGCTTGCTGGTCGCTCTCTCTTTGGTGCGCGAGCTGGGGCCGGTAGTCACCGCGCTGCTCTTTGCTGGTCGTGCGGGCACCTCGTTAACGGCCGAGATCGGCCTGATGAAAGCCAGCGAGCAATTGGCCGCCATGGAAATCATGGCGGTAGACCCCATACGGCGCGTGCTGGTCCCGCGTTTCTGGGGTGGGGTGATCGCCATGCCCATACTCGCCGCTGTGTTTTCCATGGTGGGCATCCTGGGCGGCTGGATCGTCGGCGTCAAGCTGATAGGCGTAGACCCCGGTGCATTCTGGTCTCAAATGCAAGACGGCGTTGATATCTTCAAGGATGTCGCCAACGGTGTTGCCAAAAGTATCGCTTTCGGCGTCGTCGTCACGCTGATTGCCTTGTACGAAGGCTGGAACGCCAAGCCCACGCCCGAAGGCGTCTCGCGCGCCACGACCCGAACCGTTGTCAGCGGTGCGCTCGCCGTGCTGGGGCTAGACTTTATTCTTACCGCACTCATGTTCGATTGATAGCAAGGACGCATTACTCATGACGCGTGACAAAACCGATTTCTGGGTGGGGCTGTTCGTCCTGCTGGGTATTCTGGCTCTGGTGTTTCTGGCCCTGCGCGCCGGCAACATGAGCACATTCTCTTTTGCCCCCACTTACCGGGTACAAGCCCACTTCGATAATTTGGGTGGCCTGAAGGTACGCGCACCAATCAAAAGTAGCGGTGTGGTCGTCGGCAGAGTCTCGGACATAAAATTCGACAACGACGCCTATCAAGCCCTGGTCACACTAGACCTCGACAGTCGTTATACTTTCCCGGCAGATTCTTCCTTGTCCATCCTGACCTCCGGCCTGTTGGGCGAGCAGTACATCGGCATCACGCCTGGCGGCGAAGACGCCATGTTTGCTGAAGGCAGCACCGCGCAATACACGCAAAGCGCAGTCGTGCTCGAAGAGCTCATCAGTAAATTCTTGTACAGTTCTGCAGATAAGGCCGGCACCTCCAACGCGTCTCCGGCGCCCGCACCGGCCCAGCAGCCTTCCTCTTCACCTGCACAATAAGACTATTCATCATGGTGTCTTCCGTTTCCAGCCACCCCGTCGCCAGCCGCCGCCTTCGCATGGCTCTGCTTCCACTGGCAGCCGCATTGGCTACCGGCTGTGCCTCCGTGCCCGCTCCCAGCCCTGACGACCCCTGGGAAAGCTATAACCGCAGCATGTTCCAGTTCAACGAAGCCATGGACAAAGCGCTGCTCAAGCCCATTGCTCGGGGCTACGAGGCTGTCACGCCTCAGCCGGCTCGTACGTGTATCAGCAATATCTTCAACAACGTAGGCGACGTGTTCTCCTCCCTGCACAGCTTCCTGCAAGGTCGTGGCCACGACGGCATCAATAGCATGGGTCGAGTCTTGCTCAACTCCACACTGGGGCTGGGCGGCTGTCTCGATCTGGCCTCGCGCAAGGGTGTAAAACGCATCCCCAACGACATGGGCGTTACGCTGGGCGTATGGGGCTTCGGTAGCGGCCCCTATGTGGTGCTCCCCTTCGTCGGTTCAAGCTCGCTGCGCGACGGCGTAGGCTGGGGAATATCCTTGGCAGGCGAACTCAGCACAAGCGGCGCCCTCGTCCACTTGGATAACGTGCCTGTTCGCAACAGCATTATTGCGCTCTACGCCATCGACTTGCGCGCAAACCTGCTGTACGCCGACGACATGGTTGACCGCATTGCGCTTGACCGCTACAGCTTTATTCGCGACGCTTACCTGCAACGCCGGGAAGCCATGGTTAATGGTCAATTCACTAGCAGTTCGCCCGGCGACGTGCTGCCCGACTACGGGGACGACGAAGACGACTTCCCCGAAGCGCCTGCCAGTAGCGCCCCTAGCAATCCCTAACCAAGGTTTATTATGTTTACCGTCCTGCCCCCAAGCATCGGCCGCTTCTTCACACGTTTCATCGCCCCCTTAGTTCTGGGGGCGGCCTGCGCCGCATCTGCGCACGCTCAGCAGAAGGTCGACCCCAAGGCTGCACCGGACGCCTTCGTACAGACCGTCGCCAACAATGCCTTGCAAGCCATTCAGAACGAGCCCGCCGCCTCGCGCACCGATCTGAACCGCCTGAATCAGTTGGTGGATCAGTACGTGCTGCCTTATGTAGATCTGCAGAAAACCACCCGGCTGGCCGCCGCGCGCCACTGGCGCATGGCTACGCCCGAGCAGCAAGCGCGTCTGGTTGAGGCATTCAAGGGCACGCTTATTCGTACCTACAGCGGCGCTTTGGCCAAAGCCGACGAAGTATCGAACATTACGATTCAGCCCTATCGCGGCGAGGCCGATGCCAAAGACGCGCATGTCCGCTCCTCACTTTCCCAGCGCAATGCCCCATCGGTTAACGTGGATTACCGCCTGGAAAACACCCCAGAAGGCTGGAAGATTTACGATCTGAACGTCGAAGGCATCTGGCTTATCCAGAACTATCGCAATCAGTTCAACCAGACTATCTCGCAACAGGGTATAGATGGCCTGATCGACACTTTGAACCAGCGCAACCAGTAGCTCTTGACGCCCTTGGGCAGTGCTTGGTACTAGCCCCTATAATGATGCGCTTGGCACGCATATCGTGCGCCAGGCGCATTTTTGTTCATCATGTCAGCTCTTTCGCTAGAACACATCACTAAAGTTTACGACCCCGCACCGGCCAGTTTGCTGGACCGTCTGCGTGGGCGTCCGGCTCGTCCCGGCTTCCAGGCGCTCAATAATGTCAACCTCACCGTCGAGCACGGCGAGTTCTTTGGCTTGCTGGGCCCCAACGGCGCAGGCAAAACCACCTTGATCTCTATCTTGGCGGGTTTGGGGCGTGCTACGTCGGGGTCCGCCAAAGTCTGTGGCTACGACGTCGTCAGTCAATTTCGCGAGTCGCGGCGCGCCTTGGGCGTGGTTCCCCAAGAACTCGTCTACGATCCCTTCTTTACCGTGCGTCAAACCCTGCGTTTGCAATCGGGGTATTTCGGGCTGCGTAAAAATGACGACTGGATAGACGAAATCCTCTTCAATCTGGGGCTGTCAGACAAGGCCGACGCCAATATGCGCGCCTTGTCGGGCGGCATGAAGCGCCGCGTACTGGTCGCTCAGGCTCTGGTGCACCGCCCGCCTGTCATCATTCTCGACGAGCCCACCGCCGGGGTCGACGTAGACTTGCGCAGAACGCTTTGGGAGTTCATCTCCAGGCTTAACAAGCAGGGGCACACCATCCTGCTGACCACCCACTACCTGGAAGAAGCTGAAGAGCTCTGCGGGCGCATTGCCATGCTCAAGCAAGGGCATATCGTGGCACTAGACACCACGCAGGCCCTGCTATCGCGAGTCGGCGGCACCGACCTCGAAGACGTTTTTGTGCGCATCATGCAAAACGACAACCCCTTGGAAATACTCGCATGAGCACGCCACACTCTCGTCTCCCCCTTTCGGCCGGCGGCTCGGGCTTTCCCACGCTGCTCTACAAAGAACTGCTGCGCTTCTGGAAAGTCGGCTTTCAAACGATTGCCGCGCCTGTACTCACGGCGCTGCTTTATTTGCTGGTGTTTGCACATGTACTAGAGGGCCGGGTCAATGTGTACGACAACCTGCCCTACACGGCCTTCCTTATCCCCGGCCTGATGATGATGAGCATGTTGCAAAATGCCTTTGCCAACCCCTCATCTTCGCTGGTGCAAAGTCGCATTACGGGCAATCTGGTCTTTATTTTGCTGCCGCCTTTTTCGCAACAGCAGATTTTCTGGGCCTACCTGACAGCGGGCGTGATTCGCGGACTGAGCGTGGGCGTGTGCATCTGGCTGATATCCCTGTTTTTCGTGTCTTTGGTGCCGCATAACCCCGTTTGGGTGCTGGTTTTTGCCGCCCTATCGTGCGGCATCATGGCGTCGCTGGGCATTATTGCCGGCCTCTGGGCCGAAAAATTCGACCAGATGGCGGCTTTTCAGAACTTCCTGATTATGCCGGCCACCTTCCTTTCGGGTGTGTTTTATTCCATACACTCGCTGCCGCCTTTCTGGCAGCAGGTTTCCCACTGGAACCCCATCTTCTACACCATCGACGGCTTCCGCTACGGCTTTTTCTCAGTCTCAGACGTCTCGCCATGGCATAGCCTGGCAGTCGTAGCCGGGGTCTTCGTTGTGCTGTGCATGGCTACGCTACGCCTGCTGGCCATAGGCTACAAATTACGGAGTTGAGTTGAACATGCTGCCCACCCCCGAACAAGTCCGCCAATACATTACCGAAGGCCTAGACTGCGAACATATTGAAGTACAGGGCGACGGCGCCCACTTCGAGGCCGTCATCGTCAGTGCCGCTTTTGAAGGCAAGCGACGCATTGCACGCCACCAGCAGGTTTACGCTGTGCTGGGCAAGCGCATGGATGCCGAAATCCACGCGCTGTCTATGCGCACCCTGACGCCCGAAGAATACCGAAACAATCCCAATGGATAAACTGCTTATCACCGGTGGCCGTAGCCTGAATGGCGAGATTGCCATCTCGGGCGCCAAGAATGCCGCCTTGCCCATACTTTGCGCTAGCTTGCTCAGTGCCGACACGCTCGAGCTCGACAACGTTCCCGAGCTGAAAGACATCGGCACCACGCTGTCGCTGCTGCAGCAAATGGGGGTCAGCTTCGAACGCTCCGGTCACCAAGTCAAACTGCAGGCTGCGCAGCTCGACAGCCTCGAAGCACCCTATGAACTCGTCAAAACCATGCGAGCCTCTATCTTGGTGCTGGGGCCTCTATTGGCCCGCTTCGGCCAAGCACGCGTCAGTCTGCCGGGCGGTTGCGCCATCGGCCAACGCCCCGTCGACCAGCACATCAAGGGGCTGGCCGCCCTGGGCGCCGATATCCGCATCGAACACGGCTTCGTGGTGGCACAGGCCAAACGCCTGAAGGGCGCCACCATACGTACCGATATGGTTACCGTAACCGGCACCGAAAACCTGATGATGGCAGCGGTACTGGCCGAGGGCCAAACCATACTCGAGAACGCTGCGCGCGAGCCCGAAGTAACCGACTTGGCCGAATTGCTTATCAAGATGGGCGCTCGCATCGAAGGTCACGGTACAGACCGTATCGTCATTGACGGTGTTGAGCGCTTGCACGGCGCCAGCCACCGCATCGTTCCCGACCGTATCGAGACAGGCACCTTCCTTTGTGCCGTCGCTGCCACAGGGGGCGATATCATGCTTAAAGGCACGGCACCCGTCACCCTGGGTGCCGTGCTGGACAAACTCCGCGAAGCGGGCCTTACCCTGGAAACCGGCCCAGATTGGATTCGTGGCACCATGAATCATAGACCTCGCGCGGTGGGTTTCCGCACCTACGAATACCCAGCCTTCCCCACCGACATGCAGGCCCAGCTTATGGCGTTGAACTGCGTAGCCGAAGGCACCGCCGTCATCGTCGAAAACATTTTCGAGAATCGCTACATGCACGTGCAGGAACTGCGCCGCATGGGGGCTAACATAGACATAGACGGGCCTACCGCGGTGGTAACCGGTGTGGCGCGCTTATCTGGAGCCAAAGTCATGGCCACCGACCTGCGTGCTTCGGCCAGCTTGGTCATTGCCGGCCTGGCCGCCGAAGGCGAAACCACCGTCGAACGCATTTACCACCTAGACCGTGGCTACGAACGCATGGAAGACAAACTATGCGCCGTCGGTGCCGACATACGGCGCATCAAGGATTGAACATGAGCTCCGCACGCCCCCTGACGCTGGCCCTTTCCAAAGGTCGCATCTTCGAAGAGACCCTGCCGCTGCTGCAGGCTGCCGGCGTCCAAGTCACGGAAAGCCCCGAAAGCTCACGCAAGCTGATTCTGCCTACCAGCGACCCCGGCCTGCGCCTGATCATCGTGCGCGCCACCGATGTGCCTACCTATGTCCAGTACGGCGCCGCCGACCTGGGGATTGCCGGTAAAGATGTCTTGTTTGAACATGCGGCCCAGAACCCCGGCGGTCTTTATCAGCCAGTCGACCTCGATATCGCCCGCTGCAAGCTGTGCGTAGCCGTGCGAGAAGGCTTTGACTACCAAGCGGCAGTCGCACAAGGTTCACGTCTGCGTGTAGCCACCAAGTACGTACGTGCCACGCGTGAACATTTTGCGCGAAAAGGGGTCTATATAGATCTGATCAAGCTGTATGGCTCCATGGAACTCGCGCCGCTGGTCGGCTTGGCCGATGCGATTGTCGACCTGGTTTCCACCGGCGGCACCTTGCGCGCCAATCATTTGGTCCCTGTCGAAGACATCGTCGACATCTCTTCGCGCCTGATCGTTAATCAGGCTTCGCTTAAGACACGCGCCGATCGGCTGCAACCGCTGATCGACGCTTTTGCACAGGCTTCCGCCGCCTAGAGTCATCCGCCATGCCCACGATTCAACGCTTCAATTCGCAAGACCCAGGCTTCGAGCAAGCCCTGCGCACGCTTCTGGCTTTCGACGCCGAACAAGACGAGTCCATCGAACGCGTCGTTCATGAACTGCTGGCCGACATACGCCATCGTGGCGACGAAGCCTTGCTAGAGCACACCCGCCGCCTGGACCGCGTACAAGCCGATAGCGTGGCCGAACTTGAGATCCCCCGCAGCGAGTGGCTGGCAGCCTTGAATGGCCTGCCTAAGGCTCAGCGTGAAGCGCTGGAGCAGGCTGCCGAGCGCGTACGTCGTTACCACGAACATCAGCGCACAGAAAGCTGGTCTTACACCGAAGCCGACGGCAGCATGCTGGGTCAACAGATCACGCCGCTGGATCGCGTAGGGCTATACGTGCCCGGGGGCAAGGCTGCTTATCCTTCTTCCGTGTTGATGAACGCCATTCCCGCCAAGGTGGCAGGCGTCCCCGAAGTCGTCATGGTGACCCCCACACCGGGCGGGCAGCGCAACCCTATCGTGCTGGCAGCCGCTGCCATCGCCGGCGTTGACCGCGCCTGGGCCATAGGCGGTGCTCAAGCCGTTGGGGCTTTGGCTTACGGCACGGCCTCCATTTCCCCCGTAGACAAAATCGTCGGCCCCGGCAATGCCTATGTCGCTGCCGCCAAACGTCGGGTTTTCGGTATTGTCGGCATAGACATGATTGCCGGCCCCAGCGAAATCCTGATCATCGCCGACGGCAGCACCCCAGCCGACTGGGTGGCCATGGATCTGTTCTCGCAAGCCGAGCACGATGAACTCGCGCAATCCATTCTGTTGTGCCCCGACGCCGCTTACCTTGACGCTGTGCACGAAGCCATCGAGCGCCTACTGCCTCAAATGGCCCGCGTCGACATCCTGCGTCAAAGCCTTTCCAAGCGGGGCGCCCTGATACAAGTCAGCTCGCTAGACGAAGCTTGCGAGATTGCCAACACCATTGCCCCCGAACACCTGGAAATATCCACCCGCGACGCCGAGCAATGGGCCAAGAAAATTCGCCATGCAGGCGCGATTTTTCTGGGGGCCTATACTTCAGAGTCCCTGGGCGATTATTGCGCAGGGCCCAACCACGTTCTGCCCACGGCGCGCACTGCACGCTTTTCTTCCCCGCTGGGCGTGTATGATTTCCAAAAGCGCAGCAGCCTGATCTCTATCTCACGAGCAGGCGCCCAAACGCTGGGGCGCATCGCCTCCACTTTGGCACACGGCGAAAGCCTGCAGGCTCACGCCCGCAGCGCCGAGTACCGACTGGACCCCTGAGCCTCTTTTTTTTCTTGCCATGCGTACCGCCGAAATTACCCGCAACACCAACGAAACGCGCATCCGTGCCTGTATCAACCTTGATGGCACGGGCCGTCAGTCCATTCAAACGGGCGTGCCATTTCTGGATCACATGATCGACCAGATCGCGCGTCACGGACTGATCGACCTCGACGTCCAATGTG
Source organism: Mesopusillimonas faecipullorum (assembly GCF_020539505.1). Taxonomy (GTDB): domain Bacteria; phylum Pseudomonadota; class Gammaproteobacteria; order Burkholderiales; family Burkholderiaceae_B; genus Mesopusillimonas; species Mesopusillimonas faecipullorum. Next base: position 266,206 of record NZ_JACDXW010000003.1, read on the forward strand.
ACGGCGACACCCACATCGACGACCACCACACGGTGGAAGACGTCGGCATTACGCTGGGCCAAGCCTTTGCCAAAGCGGTAGGCGACAAATCCGGCCTGCGTCGTTATGGCCATGCTTACGTGCCCCTGGACGAAGCCCTGACCCGCGTCGTGGTCGACCTGTCCGGACGCCCTGGTTTGTTCTACGAAGTGCCCTACACTCGGGCCCGCATCGGTAACTTCGATGTTGATCTGGCTCGCGAATTTTTCCAAGGCTTCGTCAATCACGCCCTGATTACGCTGCATATCGATAACCTCAAGGGCTTTAATGCCCACCACCAGTGCGAAACGGTGTTCAAGGCTTTTGGGCGTGCACTACGTGCCGCCACCGAGCCCGATCCTCGCAACGTTGGCGTTGTCCCGTCCACCAAGGGCGTCCTGTAACCCTAACTACTCTCTCATCGTGAGTTCGATTGCCATCGTTGATTACGGCATGGGTAACTTCCACTCGGTGGCACGCGCGCTTCGCGCGGCTGCTCCCGAGGCGGACGTACGTATCTGCCGCCAGCCTGCCGAAATTCTAAGTGCTTCACGCATCGTGTTTCCAGGCCAGGGAGCCATGCCCGACTGCATGCGCACGCTACGCGAGTCCGGCTTGCTCGATGCTGTATTGCAAGCCGCACGCAGCAAACCCTTGCTAGGGGTTTGCGTGGGGGAGCAAATGCTCTTCTCGCGCAGTGAAGAAGGCGACACCCCCTGCCTGGACTTATTCCCTGGGCAGGTCAAACGCTTTGCCGGCCCCGCTTTTGCAGCACCCGCCGCCGGCCAAAACCCAGGCATTCAGCTGAAAGTGCCTCATATGGGCTGGAACCGCGTCAAGCAAGTTCGCCCACATGCGCTATGGAAAGACATAGAAGACGACGCACATTTTTATTTTGTGCATAGCTACTACGCACAACCGACCGACCCCGCTCTTACGGTAGGCCAAAGCGATTACGGGGTAAGCTTTGCCTGTGCAGTAGCGCAAGATAATATTTTTGCAGTGCAGTTTCATCCGGAAAAAAGCGCCGCGGCAGGGCTACGCCTATATCGCAATTTTGCGAACTGGCAGCCGTAACGCTTTTTTATTAACCTTCCAGTTATACAACCCTGTTTGGTCTACAGACCCTCTCCATCATGCTTCTCATTCCTGCTATCGACCTCAAAGACGGACAATGTGTACGCCTGCGCCAGGGCGATCTAGGCGATGCCACGATTTTCTCCGAAAACCCCGCCGCCATGGCAGCACAATGGCTGGAGCAAGGCGCACGCCGCCTGCACCTGGTCGATCTAAACGGCGCAGTTGCCGGCAAGCCCAAGAACCAGGCCGCCATTCAAGGCATACTGGACGAGTTGGATAACGAGATCCCGGTACAGATCGGTGGCGGCATTCGCGACCTCGACACCATCGAGCGTTATCTCGATATGGGCTTGTCTTATGTCATCATCGGTACCGCCGCTGTCAAAGACCCCGGTTTCCTGCGCGACGCCTGCAGCGCCTTTCCTGACAACATCATCGTGGGCCTGGACGCCCGCGACGGCAAGGTCGCCACTGACGGCTGGAGCAAACTGACCAAGCACGACATTCTGGATATTGCCCGCAAGTTCGAAGACTACGGCTGCCAATCCATTATTTACACCGATATCGGCCGCGACGGCATGCTCACCGGCGTTAACATCGAAGCCACGGTCAAGCTGGCTCGCCATGTCAATATTCCGGTCATCGCTTCAGGCGGGGTCACCAACCTGGACGACATTCGCGCACTTTGCGAAGTCGAGCACGAAGGGGTGGAAGGCGCCATTTTGGGCCGCAGCATCTACGAAGGCACGCTGGACTTCGCCGAAGCCCAGCAACTGGCTGACGACCTGGACGCATCATGAGCCAGGATTCTAACGCCGCCGACAGCAACCTGACCTGCCGTATCATTCCCTGCCTTGACGTCACGGCAGGCCGCGTGGTCAAGGGCGTTAATTTCGTCAATCTGGTCGACGCCGGCGATCCCGTGGAAATCGCTCGTCGCTACAATGAGCAGGGTGCAGACGAACTCACTTTCCTCGACATCACCGCCACCAGCGACGGTCGCGACCTGATTCTGCCCATCATCGAAGCGGTCGCTTCCCAAGTCTTCATCCCCCTAACCGTGGGTGGAGGCGTGCGCCAAGTCGCCGACATCCAGCGTTTGCTTAACGCCGGTGCCGACAAAGTCTCCATCAACAGCGCCGCCATCAGCAACCCTGAACTCGTGCGCGACGCCGCTCAGTATCACGGCTCTCAGTGCATAGTCGTAGCCCTGGACGCACGCCGCGTGTCAGCCGAAGGCGAACCCGCGCGTTGGGAAATCTTTACCCACGGCGGTCGTCGCGCCACGGGCCTGGATGCAGTAGAGTGGGCTCGCAAAATGGCCGACTACGGTGCGGGCGAGCTTCTGGTTACCAGCATGGACCGTGACGGCACCAAAGCCGGTTTCGACCTCGAACTGACTCGGGCCATCTCCGATGCGGTGTCCATTCCCGTCATCGCCTCAGGTGGCGTAGGCTCGCTTGAGCACCTGGCCGACGGCATTACCGAAGGCCATGCCAGTGCCGTGCTGGCTGCCAGCATTTTCCACTATGGCCAGCACACCGTTCGCGAAGCCAAGCAGTTCCTCGCCGAAAAAGGCATAAAGGTTCGCCTGTGAGCACGACTCCCCGCCCCGCCTGGCTAAACGAAGTGGTGTTCGATGCCCAAGGGCTGGTGCCTGTCATCGCTCAAGATCACCAGACAGGCGATGTACTGATGGTGGCTTGGGCTAACACCGAAGCGCTTCAAGAAACCGCCGCTTCACGGCGCGCGGTTTACTGGTCGCGCTCGCGCAAGCGCCTGTGGCGCAAGGGCGAAGAATCCGGCCACGTCCAACAGGTGCACGACATCCGCCTAGACTGCGACGGCGATGTCGTACTACTTAAGGTCGAACAGATTGGCGGTATCGCCTGCCACACTGGGCGCCGGGACTGCTTCTTTCGCCAACTGCAACAGACCGACAGCGGCCCTAGCTGGGAAACCGTCGAGCCCGTACTTAAAGACCCAAAGCAAATTTACCGATGACTACGCCCGCCACCACCGATCTGCTGGCCCGCTTGGCCGACACTCTGGAAACTCGCCGCCCCGACCAAGGCGGAGACCCGGCAAGCTCGTATGTGGCGAAGCTGCTGGCCAAAGGCCCCGATGCTTTTCTCAAGAAAATCGGTGAAGAAGCCACAGAACTGGTCATGGCCGCTAAAGACGGCGTGCCCGAGCGCATTGTTTCCGAAACCGCCGATTTGTGGTTTCATACCCTCGTCTTATTGACCCATTACAATCTGCGACCCGAAGACGTTTTAAACGAACTGGCACGGCGTGAAGGGCTTTCCGGCCTAGACGAAAAAGCCAGCCGCAGCGCCTCGTAAGGCAAGCCTTGCACATCCCGTTTAGAATACTCTTCATACCTCTGCAAACGTCATAACCCGCAGCCTCGTCCCAGCAGGCTGCTCACGGAGACCAATATGGGAAGCTTCAGTATTTGGCACTGGCTCATCGTTCTTGTCATCGTCGCTCTTGTGTTCGGCACCAAAAAGCTGCGCAACGTCGGTGAAGACCTTGGTGGTGCAGTCAAAGGCTTCAAAAAAGGCATGCACGATGCCGCTGCCGACCCCGCCGCACAGCCCGAAAGCCTTTCCGAAGGCAAGCCTCAGGCCGACACCATCGACGTGCAAGCCCAAGAAAAGAAAGAATCCTGATTTGGCCGCATGCCATGTCAGCCTTGTGCCTCTAGCCTGCATACGCCATGTTTGACGTCAGCTTTACCGAACTCCTCATCATAGCCATGGTTGCGCTGGTCGTCATCGGGCCCGAAAAACTACCCAAAGTGGCGCGCACCGTCGGCCACCTGCTGGGTCGTGCGCAGCGCTACGTCAACGACGTAAAACGCGACATCAAGCAAGAAATGGATGAAGCGGGTGCTGGCTCTCTGGGCGACCTGAAGAAAGAAATGGAAGAAGCCGCCCAGTCGGTCAAGCAATCGGTGGACAACACAACCCGCTCTTTGCGCAACCCGCTGGCTGAAGCCCAGGAAGCCATGCGCAAGGCCGAAGCCTCTGTCAACGAAACCATGGCCGGCCTGCCTGGTTCAACAGCGCCGGCCAGTTCGTCCACTGAAGCCGCATCCGACTCCCCCGCGCTGCCCGAACAGGTCAGCCCAGACACTCCTTCCGCGCCCGGCCAGGCGTCCGAGGCCAAGCCGTGACCCAGGAAGACAGCTTTATTTCCCATCTGGTCGAGCTACGTACGCGCCTGTTGCGCGCTATCGTGGCCGTGCTGGGCTTTTTCGTAGTGCTGTGCATCTATCCCGGTGCGTCCGCCATCTACGACATCCTGGCCCAGCCTATGCTGAATTCCCTCCCCGAGGGTACGCGCATGATTGCCACGGGCGTCATCACGCCCTTCATGGTGCCTATCAAGGTGACTTTGCTGGCCTCGTTCGTGCTCGCGCTGCCCATCGTTTTATATCAAGCCTGGGCGTTTGTCGCGCCAGGGCTTTATCAGCACGAACAGCGCCTGGCCTTGCCGCTTATTTTGTCCAGCACGCTGCTGTTCATTGCGGGCATGACGTTCTGCTACTTTGTCGTTTTCCGTACGGTATTTCACTTTATTGCCGGTTTCGCGCCTCAATCCATTACGCCGGCCCCCGACATCGAAGCCTATGTCAGCTTTGTGCTGACCATGTTCGTGGCCTTTGGCATCACTTTCGAAGTGCCGGTTGCGGTGGTTCTGCTGGTAAAGAGCGGCGCGGTTTCGGTTGAAAAACTGCGTGCCGCCCGGGGTTACGTCATCGTCGGCGCCTTTGTCATTGCCGCCGTGGTCACGCCGCCCGATGTCGTCAGCCAGTTCATGCTGGCTGTGCCGCTATGTTTGCTGTTTGAGGTCGGCCTCATTATTTCCAGCAGGCTTAAATCCACGAAACCCAGCGCCGGCGAAGTGATAGAGTAAAAAAGCTATGGCTGCGCCTTGCTGTTCTGAGGCGGGCGCTGCCCCACTTTCACCTCTACCTCACGCTCCTTGCCATCGCGCAATATTTTCAGGCGGGTGGTTTCGCCGGGTTGTAGCGGCGCAATACGGCTAAGGAAATCAATAGCGTCAATCAGCGCTTGACCATCCATCGCCAACACCACGTCTCCTACCTGTAAACGCGCCCGCGCGGCGGGGCCGTCTTTCAGAACGGCGGCAATAATCACCCCTCCCGCCGGTTGAATTTCAAAGGCTTCGGCCAAGTCCGTCGTCATGTCCTGAGGCTCTATGCCCAACCAGCCACGCGTGACATGCCCGTTTTCTACGATTTGCTCAAGTATGGTGCGTGCCGCAGCGGCGGGAATGGCAAAACCTATGCCCAGCGACCCGCCCGACTCGGAATAAATGGCCGTGTTGATACCCACCAGCCGCCCTTGGGTGTCGACAAGCGCACCGCCCGAGTTGCCGGGGTTGATGGCCGCATCCGTCTGGATGAAGTTCTCGTAAATATTGATGCCTAAGCGATTGCGGCCCAGCGCCGAGACTATCCCCATGGTGGTGGTTTGGCCCACGCCAAACGGGTTGCCTATGGCCAGCACAACGTCTCCTACCCGCAGCGCTGCGCCATCCCCAAAAGTAATGGCCGGCAGGTCTTGCATATCCAGTTTCAGTACCGCCAAATCGCTTTCTGGATCACTTCCTACGACGCGAGCGATACCGCGTCGGCCATCGGTCAACGCGACTTCGATCGCCTCTGCCGCCTCTACCACATGCTGATTGGTCAGCACATAGCCGTCGCTGCGCACAATGACGCCCGAACCCAGCGCGGTTGTGCGGCGCTGCTGGCTGAAGCCTGGGACATCGCGAAACAGTCGGGCCAAATCAGGATCGGCAAGCAAAGGCGCAATAGGCGTGCGCACCTGTTTACTGGTAAAAATATTCACGACCGCCGGCGCGGCGCGGGCCACGGCAGACGCGTACGAGGCAGCCAAAGGCCCACCGGCGGGCTTGGGAGCCTGGCGGCGTACCAGCCACTCCGGTTGCAGGGTAGAAACTATGAATAAAATACCCAGGCAAACCGTAACGGTCTGAGCGAACAGCAACCACAATCGACGCATAAGGCTTCCATCTGATGAATCACGTCACCACTAAAGAACTGGCATTATGGCTGGACGACACTCTGCAACCTCAGCGCTTTCGCGACTATTGCCCCAATGGCCTGCAAGTGGCGGGCAAATCGCAGATCAAGCGCGTGGTAACAGGAGTGACGGCTTCCATGGCGCTCTTGCAAGCCGCCATAGACCGCCAAGCCGATGCTTTGTTGGTGCACCATGGCTGGTTTTGGAAAAACGAGGATACTCGATTGATAGGCACCAGGCGCGAACGTATTGCCCTGGCCCTTAAACACGACTTGAACCTGTTTGCCTATCACCTGCCGCTGGATGCTCATCCCCAATTGGGTAACAACGCACAGCTTGGCAAGGTGTTGGGGTTGACTCCCGACCTTGACGCGCAAGGCGCCCCTATGACCTGTGGGCCGGACGGGCTGATCTGGTTGGGCCGCTGTGCGCCCGGCAACACCTTGCAAACCTTGGGTCGGCACGTGGCCCAGGCTTTGGGCCGCACGCCCCTGCTTATCGGGCCGAACGATCAAGCCGTCAGCCGAATCGCCTGGTGCACCGGTGGCGCGCAAGGCATGATGCAGGCCGCCGTAGATGCCGGCGCTCAGGTGTACCTGACGGGTGAGGCCTCGGAACCCAACTTTCATTTGGCCAACGAAACCGGCACCTCTTTTATTGCGGCGGGGCATCATGCTACCGAGCGATATGGCGTGCAGGCTTTAGGCCAAGCGGCGTCAGAGGCCTTAGGCATAGAGGTCGAGTTCATCGACCTACCCAACCCCATCTAGACTCACTTTTTGAGCAGGTCTCGGATTTCACGCAAGAGCACAACATCGTCGGGGGTAGCTGCGGGTGCTTCGGGCTCGGCCGGTGTTTCGTAGCGTGCGCGTGCTCGATTGACTGCCTTGACCATCAGGAACACCACAAAGGCCAGCAACAGGAAGTTGATGAAAACCGTGGCGAAGTTACCCCAAGCCAATACGTTACCGCCTGCCTCGACAATACCTTCAGCCGTCTGGGGGCCTGTGTAGTTTTCGGGGGCCTTGAGCACAAAGAACAAATTGGTGAAGTCGACTTGCCCCCCCAGTATGAAACTGATGATCGGCATGATGATGTCTCTGACGAGGGCATCGATGATTTTGCCGAAAGCGGCGCCAATGATGACCCCTACCGCGAGATCGACCATATTGCCCTTGATGGCAAACTCGCGGAATTCCCCAATGAACCCTTTTACATTGCTCATGCATACTCTCCTTGTATCGTTCGTAACACCCTACACAGCGGGTAACGCTATAATACGCGGTTGAAAGCACGTTAGAAATCATTGCACGACCAAGGTTTTACATCGACCATGCCCGGGAGCGGGCCTCAGCAAGGATAGAAAGAGAATGGGTCAGGAAAAATTGCAACTTGACGGTAACTCGCTGGGTGAAACGGCACTGGACGCCAATTTGCCACCCGATCCCTCCCGGCGCATGTGGATCACGACAGCCTGTGCCGCCGGCGGCGTAGCCGGTGCAGCCACGCTGGTACCCTTCGTCGGCTCATTCGCACCTTCCGATAAAGCACGCGCGGCGGGCGCTCCTGTCGAGCTCAACATCACCGACATTCCACCCGGCGAACTTCGCACCGTAGAATGGCGCGGCAAGCCGGTCTGGGTATTGCACCGCACCCCCGAACAACTTGCCACGCTCAGCGAAGACACCGCCGATCTCGCCGACCCCGACTCCACCCGTCCAGGCTACACCCCCGAATTCGCCAGAAACGAATACCGCTCACGTAAACCCGAGTACTTCGTGGCGGTAGGTATCTGTACCCATCTAGGCTGCTCGCCAACCCCCCACCTCTCCACCGCCGGCGGCCCTGGCTTGCCTCCAGGCTGGGAAGGCGGTTTCTTCTGTCCTTGTCATGGCTCGGCATTCGACCTTGCCGGTCGGGTTTTTAAAAACGTACCCGCACCCGACAACCTCGAAGTACCGCCCTATACATTCACCGCCGACGGCTCCACCGTCATCATCGGCGTTGACGAAGAAAACAAAGCGTAATCCGCACTTTTTTTACGCACATAGATAGATCAAAGGAAAGGAACCGTTCCCATGGCTGGCGACAAAACCGTCGAGACGACAGGTCTCCTAGGATGGATCGATAGGCGCTTCCCTCTGAGCAAGTTGTTCAAAGAACACATGTCAGAGTACTACGCGCCCAAAAACTTCAATTTCTGGTACTTCTTTGGTTCATTGGCCCTGCTGGTTCTGGTTCTCCAGATCGTCACCGGCATTTTCTTGGTCATGAACTACAAGCCCGACGGCAACCTGGCCTTTAATTCGGTCGAGTTCATCATGCGGGAGGTCCCCTGGGGCTGGTTGATCCGCTACATGCACTCCACCGGCGCATCGATGTTCTTCGTGGTGGTGTATCTGCATATGCTGCGGGGGCTGTTTTACGGCTCTTACCGCAAGCCGCGCGAACTCGTCTGGATCTTCGGCGTCGCCATTTTCCTCTGTCTGATGGGCGAAGCCTTCATGGGCTACTTGCTGCCTTGGGGGCAAATGTCGTACTGGGGCGCCCAGGTTATTGTCAACCTGTTCTCCGCCATCCCTTTCATCGGCCCTGAACTGTCCATCTGGATACGTGGTGACTACGTCGTCTCCGACGCCACCCTGAACCGCTTCTTCGCCTTCCACGTCATTGCCGTGCCCTTGGTGCTGATCGGTCTGGTCGTTGCACACATCATTGCTCTGCACGAAGTCGGCTCCAACAACCCAGACGGCGTTGAAATCAAGGCAGGCCCCAAAGACAGCAAAGGCCGTCCCATCGATGGCATTCCTTTCCATCCCTACTACTCGGTACACGACTTGGTGGGTGTGGCGGGCTTTCTTATCGTGTTTGCCGCCATTGTGTTCTTTGCTCCCGAAATGGGCGGCTACTTCCTCGAGTTCAATAACTTCATTCCAGCCGACCCCCTGAAGACGCCGCCGCATATTGCTCCGGTCTGGTACTTCACGCCGTTCTATTCCATGCTTCGCGCAATCACGGCCGACTTCACCTGGGTGCTGGCCGCAGCTTCGGTGTTGGGTGCTGCCGGCATCTTCATCAAGGGCAATCTGCGTGGCTTTTGGCGCTTGTTCTGGCCTGCCGTGCTGCTGGTCGTCGCCGTCCTGCTGCGTGTCATCGATGCAAAGTTCTGGGGTGTAGTCGCCATGGGCGGTGCCGTGGTTATCCTGTTCTTCCTGCCTTGGCTCGACCACTCGCCGGTTCGCTCCATTCGCTACCGCCCCACCTGGCATAAATATCTGTACGGCATCTTTATTGTCACTTTCCTGATCCTGGGGTACTTGGGCACGCAACCTCCCAGCCCGGTATTCAACCTGATGAGCCAGATCGGCACGCTGATCTACCTGGGCTTCTTCCTGCTCATGCCCATCTGGAGTCGCATCGGCACATTCAAGCCGGTTCCAGAGCGCATCACGTACCGCCCCCACTAGGCTCTCACTTAGGAACGATCATGATCAAAAAGCTGCTCGGCATTTTGGCCATTTCCCTGAGCTGTTCGGTAGCATTCGCTGCCGAGAGCGGCTATCAGCTGGAGAAGGCCCCCAACCGCATCAACGACCTGGCCGCCCTGCAAAACGGCGCCAAGCTCTTCGTCAACTACTGCATGGGCTGTCATAGCGCCAATGCGCTGCGCTATAACAAGCTCACTGAGTTGGGCCTTACCGAAGACGAAATCCGCAAGAACCTCATGTTCGCCTCCGACAAGATAGGCGACCTCATGACTATCGCCATGTCGCGTGGTGAGGGCACCAAATGGTTTGGCGCGCCTCCCCCCGACCTGTCCGTCATTGCGCGCGCCAAGTCCGTTAACTTGGGGCCCACCGGCGTCGACTATATCTATAACTTCATGCGCACTTTCTATCGCGACAACAGCAAGCTCACCGGTTGGGACAACGCTGTCTTCGCCAACCCCGCCATGCCTCACGCCCTCTGGACTGAGCAAGGCCCGATTACCTACGTTCGCACCAGCTTTGCACCCAAAGCCACCGACGACGGTAAAACCGAGTGGGTGCGCACCGTCACCACCTTCGACCCGCAGGGTTTCAAGGAAGTCGAAACTGAGGTCGTCGCCAACCATCGCGGTGGCGAAACCGTGCAGCACAGTTTCCAGTACGCCGACAGGTCCGCCCGTACTACGTTCGATAACAATGTCGCCGACCTGGCGAACTTCCTGGGCTGGATGGCCGAACCCAACCAGCTTTTCCGCAAGCGCCTGGGGGTTTGGGTCATTCTGTTCTTGGGCTTGTTTCTGGTAGTTGCATGGCGCTTGAACGCCGCCTACTGGAAGCACGTCAAGTAGGCCTTCGGGCCCAGCCAACGCCTGCTTGATCCAGCGGATCAGGCAGGCGCCATAAAATAGGCGTAAAGTAATACGCCTATTTCGTTTTTTTGCCGCCTCTTTTGACAGGGAAGCCACAACATGATGGTGCTCTACTCCGGGACGACCTGCCCGTTTTCACAACGCTGCCGTTTCGTGCTGTTCGAAAAAGGCATGGATTTCGAAATCCGTGACATCGATTTGTACAACAAGCCAGAAGACATCAATGTAATGAACCCATATGGCCAGGTACCCATATTGGTTGAACGTGATCTCATTCTGTACGAATCCAACATCATCAACGAATATATCGACGAGCGCTTTCCGCATCCGCAACTGATGCCCGCCGATCCGGTGATGCGTGCTCGCACACGCCTGTTTCTGTACAACTTCGAGAAAGAACTGTTTACCCACGTTTGCGTTCTTGAGAACCGCAGTACGTCCGACGAAAAACAGGTCGAAACTGCACGCAATGCCATCCGCGACCGCCTGTCGCAATTGGCCCCCATGCTGATCAAAAACAAGTTCATGCTGGGCGAAGAGTTCTCCATGCTGGATGTAGCGATGGCCCCACTACTGTGGCGCTTGGAGCACTACGGCATTGAACTGCCCAAGAGTGCCGCTCCTGTCCAGAAATACGCCGAGCGTATTTTCTCCCGTCCGGCCTACATAGAAGCCCTGACGCCATCCGAGAAAGTCATGCGCCGATAAACCGGCTATAGGGCGGCACCCATCTGGGGCCGCCCCGTTCCGTTCTAGGCCATGCGCCTTTTGTCCCGCCGAAAGCCATGCAAGAAACCTCTACCAAACCTTATCTAATTCGAGCCTTGCACGACTGGTGCACTGATAATGGCTACACCCCGCACATTGTCGTCACCGTAGATGCCAACACCGTTGTGCCCGTCGCGCACATTCACGACGGCCAGATCACACTAAACATTGGCACCTTGGCAACCCACAAGCTCGTCATCGGTAACGAGTACATAGAGTTCCAAGCCCGCTTCGGTGGCATTACCGAACAGATTTTCGTGCCCGTTGCTGCCGTATCGGCTATCTACGCTCGCGAAACCGGAGCCGGGATGGGCTTCGAGATCGCAGACTCCGCGCCTTATCCGGGCAGCCCTCTGGATACCGATCCCCACGAAGCCGAACACAGCCCCCCCTCTCCTCAGGCGTCTGCTACGGATGATGCGCCCGAGGGCGGCACCAAACGCCCCCACCTGACCATCGTGAAGTAAGCCCAGGCTTACTACGGCCCTCATCGTTCGCGCCATATACACCACGCATGGCAGCGCAGAAATCCTCTATAGCATGACACCCGTACAGCCCGCCAGGCGACCGGGCCGCCCAGTAGGCGACCGGGACACTCGCAACCTGATTCTTGACGAAGCCGAGCAGTTGTTTGCCTATCAGGGCTATGCTTCTACGTCCACACGCACCATCGCAGCTGCGGCCGGGGTCCAGCAATCCATGATTTCGTACTATTTCGGCACCAAGCAGAAATTGTTCGAAGAGGTCTTCAAGCGTCGCGGTACGCTTCTGAGCGAGCAACGCGAACAATACCTGGATGCTTTGATGGCGCGCACGGAGGGCAAACCTTCAGTACACGAAGTCATTGCTGCCTACCTTAAGCCACAGTTCGACCTTAAACGCAGCGGCCCCGCCGGGCTTGCCTTCATGCGTCTGCAGGCCCGTCTTCACAACGAACCTGAAGAACTGGCTTTTCGTCTGCGCCGCGAAGTCTACGACCCCTCTACCAAGCGCTATATCGCTGCGCTGGAAGCCTTGCTGCCGCACATCAATCCTGCCGATTTGAATTGGCGTTTCGCTTTTCTGGTGGGCACCTATCTGTACATGCTCGCCGGCGTCGACCGTCTGCACGATATGTCGGACGGTCGCTACGAGTCCGACGACATGAACGAGCTGGTGGCCCAACTGACCCATTTCCTGGCCAGCGGCATTCAAGCCGAGACCACGCCCGCCGCCGTGCGCGACCTGACCCACGGCGAAACATTCCCTTTATTTTCGGGTAATCCCTAGGCCTTCATGCGCCGCTGCACGGCCAGTTAAGCCGACTTGTCCCCTATAATCAGTCAATCGAACAATAAACTTGTTCATCCGTTGTCATGGCTGCACGCCTTGCCAGGGTGTGCCGGCCTGCTACGTATCCCTACGACCACGCCACAAGGACGACACCCGCATGACTTCCAGCAGCACCTTTCTGTACGGCGCCAACGTACGCGCCAACGGTATTCGCCAACACTATCTACGCTACGGCGGCAAGGGCCCCGCACTGATTCTGGTACCCGGCATCACCAGCCCGGCCCCCACTTGGGGCTTCGTGGCCGAGCGTCTGGGCCAGCAATACGACACCTACGTACTCGACGTGCGTGGGCGCGGTCTCTCCGAAACGGTTCCCGGCATGGATTACAGCTTGGCCGCCTGCGCCCAAGACGTGGGAGCCTTCGCTCAAGCACTGGGCCTGAAAGACTACATCCTGGTCGGGCACTCCATGGGTGGGCGCATAGGTGCACTGGTGGCTGCCAACCATGCAGAAGGCCTGTCTCGTTTGGTTATGGTCGATCCGCCCGTCTCAGGCCCGGGTCGTCGCGCCTATCCATCCAAAATAGACTGGTACGTCGACTCTATTCGCTTGATGACTGCAGGCGAACCCTGGGAACGCTTGCGCGACTTCTCACCCACCTGGACAGACGAAGAAGTCCGCTTGCGTGGCGAGTGGTTGCACACCTGCAATGAAGACGCCATTGTGCAGTCTTACAACGAATTCCATACCACCGACATGCATGTACATCTGCCTCAGATCAAAGTGCCCACTATGCTGATGGTGGCAGGCAAAGGCGGTGTTATCGAAGCCAAAGACATCGAAGAGATCCAACAACTGGTTCCTGGGATCAAGGTTGATCACGTTCCCAAAGCCGGCCATATGATTCCTTGGGATGATCTCGAAGGCTTCTTTGATTCCTTGAACACCTTTTTACCTACCAAGGTTTAAAGCCCGTAGTTTGAAAAGGCCGCCCGTTAAAAGCAGTAAAGGCGGCTCATCTTAATGGCGGTTTTTACCGGCCATAAATTAATCAAACAACCGAATAAGGAGGCTTTCATGGCCGTTAGTGATTCCGACATGATCCGTGCGTGGACTCAGGTCCTGACGCTTTCCAAGCTTCAACCCGGGCAGATCGTCACGATACTGACCGGCGAAGGCACGCATCCGCAAAACCTGCGTACGGCAGAAATCGCCGCGACAACTATGGGTGCGGTCGTCAGCCGCTTGTACCTGCCGCCGGTCAATGGTGAAAAATCGCTCAGCCGCGACCCGCTCGCTTATCTGGGCACAACACCGTTAACCGGCAATGCCGCCGCTATCGCAGCCCTTAAGGCCAGCGATCTGGTGCTCGACCTGATGACGCTGCTGTTCTCGCCCGAACAACACGATATCTTGGCCTCGGGCACCAAAATTCTGCTGGCAGTCGAGCCACCCGAAATTCTGGCCCGTATCGTCCCAACCATCGAGGACTACCACCGCGTAAAAGCAGGTGCCGCGTTGCTGGAAAACAAGAAAGTGATGCACGTTACCTCTCCCGCCGGTACCGACATTCGGCTACCCATGGGTGAGTTTCCCGTGGTTAAGGAGTACGGCTTTGTGGAAGAACCCGGGCGCTGGGATCATTGGCCCAGCGGCTTTTTCTTTACCTTCCCTAACGAAGGCCAGTCGCAAGGCCGCATCGTCATCGACAAGGGCGATATTCTGCTGCCCCAGAAATACTATGTCAGCACGCCAATTACTCTGACGGTGAAAGACGGTTTTGCTACCGATATCGAAGGCGATATCGACGCCGAGCTGCTGCGCGAATACACCGCTTCATTCAATGACCCCGAGGCCTATGCCATCTCGCACATAGGATGGGGGCTGCAGACACGCGCTTACTGGAACACCCTCAGCCTTTACGATCGCGAAGCCACCATAGGCATGGACGCACGCGCTTTCAACGGCAACTTCCTGTTTTCGCTAGGGCCCAACAACGAAGCCGGCGGTAGCCGCACCACCACCTGCCACATCGACATCCCTTTGCGTAACTGCACCATAGACGTCGACGGCACCGTGGTCGTCAAGGACGGCAAGGTCCTGGAAGAGCTGATGGATTATCAGCGCAGCACCCCAGCCAAATAAAGGAGCTTCTCTCGTGTCTAACGAAAATGCCGTTTTCTCGCAGCAAGGCTTTGGCGCCAGCCTGGGTCTACAAGCGCCTTTCGGTCTTTTACTGATCGACTTCGTCAACGGTTTTGCCGACCCGGCTGTTTTCGGTGGCGGTAATATTCCAGAAGCCATAGAGCGCAGCAAAGGTTTGCTTGCAAGCGCACGTCAGCGGGGCTGGCCCATTGCCCACAGCCGCATCGTTTACCAAGACGATGACAGCGACGCCAATATTTTCAGTGCCAAGGTACCCACCATGCTTGGCCTGAAAGAGGACAGTCCAGGTAGCCAGATCGTGCCGGAATTGGCACCTGAGCGCGGAGAGTACGTGGTACGCAAAAACGTGCCTTCGGCATTCTTCGGCACCGACTTGGCGCCTTGGCTGACCCAGCGTGGTGTCAAAACCCTGATCATAGGCGGCGCCGTCACCAGCGGCTGTGTGCGTGCTAGCGTGGTAGACGCCATGTGCTGGGGTTTCCGCCCTATCGTCGTCTCTGACTGCGTCGGAGACCGGGCCATTGCGCCGCATGACGCCAGTCTGTTCGACATGGGCCAGAAGTACGCCGACGTCATGACACGCGACGCCTTGCTGGCCGGCCTGCCCGCCTAAGCATACGTCCGCACGGGGTTGGCACCCTGCCAACCCCGGCACAGCCCTCACGAATAAAGTACCAGTCTTACTGGAAAGGCTTGGGCGTGAACGCTGGCGGGCTGGCTTTATTCCGTTTACGCTATGCTTTGCAAAATACAGAAAAAGTAGCCGGACACCATCGTTACGGCACTTAAGCAAGCCGTAAAGGAAACCGTCATGACTGAATCGCTGCCCATCGCCGCCATCGTCCACTCGGGGAAGCACCAGGCCGATGACCTGCTTATCGCCTTTTTCAACGACCTGACGACGCGCGGCTGGAAAATACGTGGTTTGGTACGCGGCCCCGCCGACTCAGCCGACGATTGCGCCACGCGCACCGTGCTTGATGTACATACCGGCGAGATCTACCCCATTTCTCAGAATTTGGGGCAGGGCTCCACCGCCTGCTGTCTCGATCCCGGCGCCCTGATTGCTGCGGCCGTCGTTCTGCATCGTGCCTTCGAGGCTCAAGTCGACCTGGCTCTTGTGAATCGCTTTGGTATTCTCGAAGCCGATGGCAAAGGCTTTGCCCAAGAGATGTTGTCCTTCATGGGTGAAGGCATCCCAATGCTGACGGTTGTTTCTCAAACCTACCTAGAGGCATGGCGCCACTTTACCGGCGGGCTGGCCCATGAAATGCCCGCCACCAAAGAAGCTTTATACGATTGGGCCCGCAGCCTGCCTGCCGCCCAGAAATGGCCACTGGCCGAGCACGCCGCGTGAAGGGACTTGTGCGGTGCGGCGGTCGCCCACTTGAACATCCATGACTTCGCTGCGTTATACCGCCCTGCTCGCAGCGCTACTCATTTTGCTGCTCGTCACGCTGGCACTCAGCCTTAGCGCCGGCAAATACCCCGTCGGTTTGCCGGCTTTATGGGCCAGCCTTACAGGCCATCACAGCTCCGCATTGCTCGACACTGTCGTCTGGCAACTGCGCTTGCCTCGTGCTCTTGCAGCCGCCCTCATAGGCGCGGCACTCTCTGCAGCCGGCGCGGCCTATCAGGCCATGTTTCGGAATCCGCTGGTGTCACCCGACATTCTGGGCGTATCGGCGGGTGCCGGGCTCGGAGCTTCGCTGGGCATTTTCATGAGCCTGTCCTTGTTATGGGTTCAAGGTCTGGCCTTCGCCGGTGGCTTGCTGGCCGTTGCCTGCGTGTATTTGGTCGGGCGCGCGGCACGCCGGCAAGACAGCGTGCTAGTGCTGGTATTGGCCGGTGTCGCCATAGGCGCCCTATTGAGCGCGGGCTTATCGTTGCTGAAGCTGCTGGCCGATCCCACATCACAACTGCCGTCCATTACGTTTTGGCTGATGGGGGGCCTGCAAGCCGTGACCAGCCACGAGCTGCGCTGGCTTGCACCAGGCATCGCCATGGCCATGCTACCCTTAATACTCTTGCGCTGGCGTGTCAACATACTGAATCTACCCGACCACGAAGCCCTGGCCATGGGCCAAAACCCCAACCGCCTGCGTCTACTACTGATCGCCGCAGCCACGCTGTTGACCGCCTGTTCGGTGGCTTTCGCAGGCATCATAGCGTGGGTGGGTCTGATCATGCCGCATATCGCCAGACTACTCGTCGGTGCCGAATTCTCGCGCCTGCTGCCCACGGCAGCGCTGCTGGGGGCCGTGTTTCTGGTGCTCACCGATCTTTTGGCTCGTGCAGTCAGCCACACCGAACTACCCCTGGGTTTGCTGACATCGTTGCTGGGGGCTCCGTTCTTCCTGTACCTGCTGCTTCGTTCGCGTCGGCTGTCATGAGCAACGCCCTGATCAACGCCGTTCGCCTGGATATCGGCTACGCCCAAAAAAGGGTGGCGCAACAGCTGGATATCAGCCTGCATGCCGGGCGTATCGTGGCTTTATTAGGACCTAATGGCACCGGAAAAACCACTTTATTCAAGACTTTGCTGGGTTTTTTGCCGCCCCTAAGCGGTAAGGTATACGTGCAAGGCCGGCGCTTGCATGAGTGGCCCTTGCGCGAACTGGCACACTGTCTGGCCTACGTGCCTCAGGCGCAAGACAGCTCACTTTCATTAAATGTACAAGACCTGGTTCTGCTGGGTCGTACCGCCCATGTGCCGTTGTTTTCCTCGCCCTCGGCCCAAGACCGCAGCCTGGCCCTGCAAAGCCTGGAGGCGCTTGGTATCAAGCATTTGGCGGCGCACGCTTACGACCAGCTTAGCGGGGGTGAGAAGCAACTGGTGCTGATTGCCAGAGCTTTGGCGCAATCACCGGCAGCATTGATCATGGACGAACCCACAGCAAGTCTGGATTTCGGCAATCAGATAAAAGTGCTCAAGCACATGCGGCGCCTGGCTGATGCAGGCATGGGCATATTGTTTTGCACCCACCAACCCGAGCACGCCCTGCGTATTGCGGATGAGGTCAGCCTGTTCAAAGACGGCGCTATACAAGCGCACGGGGCGCCCCAACAAATACTGAGCCCCGAACGTATCGCTTGGCTATACGATCTGGAACCGGCCGACTTGGATGTCGGCCATCAGAAAACCCCGCCTAATGACTGAGGGCTGAAGGCTGATTTTTGCTGATACGCCTGGACAAGTGCACCATTGTGGCCGAGCCCAGCAATGCTGCCGCGACGGTTACCAACCAAGTGCCCTGCCATCCCCCCACCACAGTCGCCACCCAGGCAATCAGTGGGGGCCCGCAGAACTGACCCGCCGCCGACAACTGCTGCATCCAGCCCACCGAGGCAGCCGTCGCTTGTGGCGCGGGCGCCAGCTTGATGGTTAAGTAGAACATCGTGGTGGGCACCAAGCCCCCCAGGGTAGAAAACACCAAAACTGCGGCGAACTGCACCCACACCGGCACCGGGAACGCAAACGCCACTATGCTGCTGATCATCATGGCCGCGTAGCCCGTCAAGACCAGCGTTCGCGGCGTAAAACCGTGATGCAGCAAGCGCCCCGCGTACAAACAGCCTATCGCATTCGAGCCGGCCACAATGGCTGTCAGGACCCCAGCCATGATTCCCGACACACCACTTAACTGATAAATGGTGGGTAGAAAACCAATCACGGAGATCCACTGCCCGGCATACATGGCGAACATGAAGGCCACCATCCAGATATTGGCACTGGATAAGGTCAGACGGATAATGCTCCAGGCCGAAAACGAGGACTTTTTTGCGTCGCCGGAAGGCGCTGCATCGGCGGGCAAACCGCGCCACACGATCGCGGCGACAAGCACCGTGACGACGGCCAAGCCCAGCCAAAGCACGCGCCAGTTAGCCATGCCCAACACCCACGAACCCACCAGCAAAATAATGATGGAGCCTACCGGGATATAACAGCCCCATACCCCCAGCACGCGGCTAAGCTTGGCCGGCGACACCAACTGCCGTATCAACGCCGGCCCGGGCAGCACCACCAACAGAAAGCCCACGCCCTCTAGGGCTCGCCACAAAAGCAGGCTGGTAAGCGTGGCATACGCCGCACTGCCTACGGAACTGGCCGCCAGTAAAAGCAGCCCCACCACGACCGAACGGCGCAAGCCGATTTTTTCGGCCGTCATGCCGGTGAGCAAACCCAGGGTCATGCCGGCCAGTTGCACCAAAGACAACAGAAACCCGGAAGTGACCAAACTCATGTCGAGTTCTGCGCGGATCGCTGGCAAAGCAGGCGGCAACTTCCATATGTGCAAGGCGCTGCAAATACCTGCCAGCACCACCAAATACGCCAGGCTGACGCCCTTATCAGGCTGCGCCGCCACGTCTGTTTCAAGCTTCATGTCTTTGTTTCCCGTGGGGAGCGACCCACTACCCCGCAACCACCCGCGCCGCCTATGATTACCTGATTGGCCTGCGGCACCCTATCAGCCCATATTGTGGCACACTCGTCGTATTTAGCCGCTGCTCCATTTCTCTCACGCCATGTCTTCCAAGCCCACACCTGCCACACCTGCGCTCGACGAGCCGCACTCGAAAAAGCAATTGCTGTGGCTGATCGCTGTGCTGGTTTTCGTCTGTATGAATCTGCGCCCCATGCTCACCGGCCTGGGCCCGGTGCTGGATTCCGTACGCCAGTCTTTGCAGCTCTCGAATACGGCGGTGGGTTTGCTGATCACCCTGCCTGTGCTGTGCTTCGGCCTTATCGCCCCCATAGCGCCTAAGCTGCTACCCTATTTTTCAGCCGAACGTCTGGTCACGCTGGGCATGATCATCCAGGTCATCGGTATCGCTCTACGCAGCCTTTTCGGCGCCCCCGGTCTTTTCATAGGTACCTTGGTCGGAGGCATAGGCATAGGCATAGTCATGGTGGTGCTGCCCGGCCTTATCAAACAGCACTTCCCCACCAAAGCCAGTCTGATGATGGGGGTTTATTCCACCGCGCTGTGCCTGGGCGCCACGATATCCGCCGCATTGGCCGTGCCTCTGGAAGAGCTACCGGGCAGCAGTTGGCGCTGGTCGCTGGCTTTTTGGCTGGTACCCGCCACCGTTAGTATCGTGGCATGGTGGCGCATCAATCGCAATACGCCCCAGACGGCCGCCTCAGTGCGTAGCGCCTCCGCCCTACCCAAGTTAAGCCGCAACTGGCTGGCTTGGCATATCACCTTGTATATGGGCACGCAGTCCACCATTGCCTACTGCGTTTTCGGCTGGCTACCCGTCATTCTTATCGACCGTGGCCTCAGTCCCCTCAATGCGGGCTTTGCCCTCTCGCTGTTGATGCTGGTACAGATCGTGACCTCGCTCACCGCCCCCTGGATGGCACAGCATGGCCGCGATCAGCGCGGCGTCATCGCCGGCTTATCCATATTGATGTGGGTGGGGATACTAGGCCTTTTCTTTGCCCCCATAGGCCAAGTATGGCTGCATGCCACCGTGGCTGGGCTGGGCTTGGGCGGCATATTCGCCATGTCGCTGGCCTTCTTGGTCCTGCGTTCGCCCAATGCCCAAGTCGCCGCGGCCCTATCAGGTATGGCCCAAGGCGTGGGTTACACCATCGCTGCCACAGGGCCGTTTCTAGTCGGATGGCTACACGAGGTCACAGACAGCTGGAACTCAGTCGCCATTTTTTTCATGGTACTGATGAGCGTAGCCACCTGTTTCGGCCTGAGCGCTGGCCGAAACCTGACCATCAAGCTGCCTGAGCCTCGAAAGTCTTAAGCGGCACCGAGACGTCCTGGGCTTGCTCGGCGGGCACGGCTTGCCCAGCGGCCACCAGCTTACGCGCAGCCATATGGTCGGAAGGCGAATTAATGGACTCCACCGCAGCCAAGACTTCGCCATCAAAATACAGCACGGAAAACTTGCCGTCATGCATCTGGCCGCGCAATACTCGCTGATGATGGGGCTGCGCCAGACCGACGATCTGCAGGCGTACCTCACCCTGGTCAGACCAGAACCACGGCAGCGCTCTGTAAGCTTGGGTTTGGCCCAGCAGGGTGGCAGCGGCACAACGCGCTTGGTCATTGGCATTCTGAATGGACTCAAGCCGCAAGCGACGCCCCAGAATGTGCGAAGGGAATGCCGTGCAGTCGCCTATGGCCAAAATTTGTGGATCGCTGGTGCGCATGTTTTCGTCCACGACGATGCCGTTCTCGCAAAGCAGGCCGGCATCACTCGCCAGCTCTTCGTTGGGCACTGCTCCAATCCCTACGATAACCATATCCACGGGCAAGGCCTCGCCGTTTAGCCAGACCTGCTTGACACCTTGCTCATCGCCTTCAAAACGCTCTATGCAGGCATCCAGTCGGATGTCTACGCCGCGGCTGCGGTGATGGGCCAGCAGAAACTGGGAGACTTCGGGAGACACCGATCGGGCCAACAGGCGTGGGGCCGACTCAAGCAAAGTTACCCGCTTGCCCTGCAGCGCCATGGTAGCGGCGATTTCCAAACCTATGAAGCCACCGCCCACCACCAAGACATGTTCGGCTTGCTGCGACTGCTGGCGCAGCCTTGCCGCATCATCAAGCGTACGCAAGGTATGCACATTGGCGCCCATGCCTTCCAGGCCGGGCAAGGTACGCGCACGCGTGCCGGTTGCCAGCACCAACTGCTCGTATGGCAAAGTCGTGCCGTCGGCCAGATGCAGCTGACACGCCTGGCGATCAATCCGCATGGCGCGGCTGGAAAGACGCAAGGCGACTCCCTTACCGGTATAGAAACTGTCGGCGCGTATCCAGGCCGGCGCGGGCTCTGGCTCTTTCAGATAGCTTTTGGATAAGGGCGGTCGTTGGTAAGGCACGTAAGCCTCGTCGGACACCAGCACCACCCGTTCACCTTGGCCGGCTTCTATCAAACTGGCACAAATCTGCGCGGCGGCATGGCCGCCGCCCACCACAATGATATGACTCACTTGCTTTCCTTTTTCTTTCGGCTGGAAGGCGCTTTTTTGTTCAGAACGTGCGCCTCCAGATAGACCTGTGTCGCCTGTTCAACGTTGGGCAGATTGCCATGCAAACGCCACAACATGTCTAGCAGCACAGGTACTTCTTCGGGGTTCAGGCAGTTGAGGAAAGCGCGTTGGCGCTCCATGGCTACCGCTTTGATTTCGTCGTGTTTGCGCCGACCGGCCTCGGTCAGCGTGGCATAGCGCACCCGACCATCGTGAGGATCGTGCGAGAAAGAAATCAGGCCCATCTCGTACATGCTTTTAAAAGCGCGGCTGACCGAACCTTTGTCCATGCCAATGAGGCGGCACACCATGTTCACCGACACTTTTTCGTCCAGCGCCAGCATCACCAATACGCGCCAGACCTCGATACCCACGCCAAAATGACGCCGGTATGCCGAGGCGGCGCCCCCCGCCAGCTTGGTGGTAATGAAAGTGAAATACGCGGGTGCGTATTGCTCTAGCTCTATGCCGGTGGGCAGCCACTTGTCGGCGCGCTGAGCTGCCTGCCGCCTGGCAGCGGGTTTGTTTGCCCGCGCAGTCTGAGACGATTTAGTTGGCATCGAATGATTGCGCGGGCCCGCTTTGACCGCGCCTACTGTTGGGTTTCCGGAAGATGGACAGTGATGCTTGCGTCACCCTCCACCACCAGTTGGCAACCCAGACGACTTGTGGGCTTGAGCGGGCTGCTCGTGCAGTCGAGCATTTCCTGCTCGGGCGCTGAAATGGGGGGAAACTTGTCGGCATCCTGTTCGTCCACGTACACATGACAGGTGGCGCACATGGCCGAACCGCCACATTCTCCCACAATTCCAGCTACGCCATGGTTGACGGCAGCCTGCATGACAGAGATTCCGCCCGAAACTTCCACTTCGGTGACTTGACCCGTATGGTCTACGTATTTAATGATCGCCACAACGACTTCCTACTGAAAAAACTTAATGCGGTATCAGGCGCACAGGCAATGAATCCAAAGCGCGCAACGTATTGTTCAAGCGTCGGCGTGGCTCACCCGTGATTTCGATACGTTTGACCCGCTTGGCCAAGGCAGCCAACACCAATTCGCCTTCCATACGCGCCACAGCCTGGCCTACGCAGCCGTGGATGCCCGTGCCAAAGGCCACGTGCCCGACAGGCTTGCGGTCTATGTCGAAGGTTTCCGGGTTCTGCCATTGGCGCGGGTCGCGGTTGGCCGAACCCAGGAAGGTCACAACCTTGTCGTTCTCCAGCATATCGACGTCGGCGTACGTCATCCGGGCATTCACGGTACGGAAGAATGTTTGCACCGATGATTCGTAGCGCAGACTTTCCTCGAATGCGGCACGTGCCTTGCCTGGTTCGGCGGCAAGCTTGGCGTATTGGTCTGGATTGATCGCCAGCGAATACACCGCGTTGCCAATGCCGTTAACCGTGGTGTCGACACCCGCCGACAAGAAGGAACGCACCAGCATGGGTGCTTCTTCCATGGTGATCTCACCAGCTTCAGCTGCTTGGTAGATCAAATCACCAAAGCCGTCGGGGCGCAGATTTTCTCGTTGGCATTGCGTCATGATCCAGTCGCGCACCGGCTCGTAACGCTGCACGGCATCCTGGAAAATATGATTGCGCGGGCCAAAGGCGTTGAACACCATATTGCCGTAAAGCAGCAGGTTCTCACGGCCTTGCTCAGACAAACCCAATGCGTCGGGGAACACCTTGAGCGGGTAGACTTCGCCCAACTCTTTGACGGCATCAATCTCGCCTTGGGCTACCAAGCGCTCGACCAGTTCTTCCGCGTAAGCCTGGAAGTCGACCTTGATCTTCATGACCACTTTGGGCGAGAGCACACGCGCCAGAATCGCACGAGCGCGAGTATGGCTGGGTGGGTCGGCCTCCAGGATCAGGCTAGGCGGACGGAAAGGGGTTTCAGTGCGAAAGTTTGCCAGCCCCACGCCCGCGGAAGAAATGAAGTTAGACCAGTCAGTCAATATGCCATGCACCTCTTTGTGCCTGGCCACCGCCCAGATACCGTACTTATTCAGCCACACAACCGGGCCAGCCTCGCGCATTTGCTCGTGGAAGGGATAGGGGTCGGTCAGAAACTCGTCGGAAAAGGGATCGAGATCCAGGCGTGGCACATTGATTTCGCGCGCCGTATCGTCTTGCATCGTTTGCATCATCGTCTCCAGATGTCCAATCAGCCGGCGACCTGCACCGGCACTTCCGTTACGGATACGTAGCGGTCGAGCAAGCGGGAGTCGTGCAGCAGTTCCGCCGCCCCACCCTCGTGCACCAAGGCTCCGTGATCCAGAATCAAGGCGCGCTGCGCAAATGACAGCGCCTCTTGTACTTTTTGCTCCACCAACAGAATGGCCACGCCTTCTTCGGCGCTAAGCCGTTCGAAGGCTTCCATCAACTCTTGGCAAATAATGGGCGCCAGGCCTTCGAGCGGCTCGTCAAGCAGCAGCAAGCGCGGATTGCCCAACAAGGTACGGGCCACCGACAGCATTTGTTGCTCGCCGCCCGAGAGTTCCGAGCCGCCGTTGCCGCGCCGCTCTTTCAAGCGTGGAAACCAGCGATAGGCGCGCTCAATTTCGGATCGTGGCTGATTGCGCAAGCCGGCCACCAGGTTCTCTTCCACAGTAAGAGAAGGAAAAACATCGCGTGTTTGGGGCACATACCCTATGCCCATGCATGAACGCTGTACGGTGCCACTGCGGGTGACGTCTTGGCCGCGCCAATGCACCGCCCCGCTACGCCACTGCGTCAAGCCCATGATGGTCTTGAGCGTCGTTGACTTACCCACGCCGTTGCGCCCTATCAGGCACACTCGCTCGCCTTCGCCTATGCTGAACGACACTTCGTGCAGAATCGTCAAAGGCCCGTAGCCGGCCACGGCTTTGGTCAATGTGAAAAGTTCGCTCATGCCAGCTCCGCCTTGCCCAGATAAACCGCACGTACGACCTCATTACGCCGAATGTCGTCTGGCGTGCCTTCAGCCAGCACCGCGCCATTGGCCAGCACCAGAATCCGATGCGCAAAGCGAAACACCAAGTCCATATCGTGTTCGATAATGACGACAGCCAGATCCGCCGGCAGGCGCGACAAGGCATCCAGAATTAGTTGCGCCTCTGAACGCGGCACACCGGCCATAGGCTCGTCCAATAACAGCACTTTGGGGCGCAAGGCCAAAGCCAGCGCGATTTCCAGCAGTCGCTGGTCACCATAGGCCATGGCCGACGGTGCCGCTGTGGCAATACGCGAAAGATGCAAACCTTCGAGTATCTGTGCGGCTTCGTCCAGCACCGCCGTATAGCTGCGGCGATCACGCCACATACTGCTTATGCTGTCTTCACGCTGATGTATGGCCAGCGCCACTTGCTCTATGGCAGGCAGGGTGGGCGCCAATTTGGAAATCTGAAACGTACGCACCAAACCATGACGCACACGCTTATAGCCAGGCCAGGCCGTTATGTCTTCGTTGTGCAGGTGGATGCTACCGGAGTCTGCGTGCAGAAAACCCGCGATCTGATTCACCAGTGTCGTCTTGCCCGCACCATTAGGGCCGATAAGGGCCAGGCGCTCGCCCGCGTTCAAGGTCAAGGACACATCATTCGTTACCTGCAAGCCACCAAAAGCTTTGCTCAGGTTTTTTACGCGCAACACGCTCATGCCCGTCTCCCGAAGATGGACAACACCGATGCCCCCAGACGCTTAGCCACATATTGCACAGCGCCTTTAGGCAGGAACACCACCAGCATCAGCAAGGCGCCAATGACGAACAGCCAATGGAAGGGGTTGGCGGAAGAGGCAAAATGGTGAATGCCCATGAAAAGCCCCGTGCCTATAACGGCGCCTACCAAGTTGCCCGTCCCGCCCAACACCAGCATGACCAGACCCTCTGCCGACAGGTTGAAGCTCAGGCTGTCCAGCCCGACCACTTGCGTGATCTGTGCGGAAAGGCCGCCCGCCAGCCCGGCAAAGACGCCCGACAGCACGTATAAACGCAGCAAATGGGGGTGAATGCGCGTACCGTTGGCCTGCATGCGATCGCGGTTTTCGCGTATGCCCTGGCAGCACAAACCAAAGGGCGAGTTCATGACCCTGTGCAACACGGCATAACTGAGCAACAGCACAATGGCGCTATACCAATAGCCGGTAATGCCGAACATATCGAACTCGAACCGACCAAACAATGGGCTGATCTCGAAGCCGGACAAGCCGTCGTCGCCCCCCGTAATGGACTGCAGCTTGCTGGCCAGATTCTGCATGATCTGGGCAACGGCGATGGTCAGCATCAGGAATGCCAGGCCTTCATAGCGCACCAAGAAAGCGCCGGAGATCCAGGCCAACAGTGCGCCGGCAATGGCCGCCACCGCCAAACCCACCAAGGGGTCGGTGCTAAGGTGCATGGCGCAAAGCCCCGCCCCATAAGCCCCCGCGCCGAACAGGGCGGCATGCCCTAGCGTAGGCAGGCCTGCGTAGCCGGTGACAAGGTCAAGCGACATCACGAAGATGGCCAGAACCGCAACCCGCGTCAGGATCAAGGTACTACCCGGGAACAACCAATACAGAGCGCAGATAATGCCCAGGCCTATGGCATACGCATGCCACGGCAGTAAAGTCTTGCGTTTGCCGGCAAGAGCGGCATGGGATGATGTCATGCCTATCTCCGGAGTATGCCGTGAGGGCGGAACGCCAGCAGCAGAATCATGGCTGCATAGAAGAAAAAGTTGCCGTAGCCCGAAGCCAGGTAGCGGGCGGCGGTATCTACCACCCCCAGCAGCAACGCCGCACACAAGGTGCCCGAAATACTGCCCAGGCCACCGACTGAGACGACTACCAGCATCAGAACCAGATACTTGAGCGGGTAATACGGCTCAAGCGGCATGAGCTCGGCCCCCAACACACCCCCCAAGGCTGCCAGGCCCGCGCCCACGGCAAAGGTGGCGCATTGCACGGCACGAATATTGATACCCAGCGAGGCTGACATCCCAGCGTTGTCCACCGAGGCGCGCAGCCAGATACCAAAACGTGTACGCGCTACCAACCACCACAACAGCCCCACAACCAGCAAGCCCGCCAGTACTACCATTACACGTTGCTTGGGCAGGGTTCTGTCACCCAAAGACATGGAACCCTGCATCCACTCGGGCAAAGGCAACTGCTGTATGTAGGCACCGGCCAGGAAGTTGGCTAATGCAATACAGACAAAAGTAAAACCTATGGTGAACAGCACCTGTTGCAACTCGGTGCGCTTGTATAAGTGGCGAAAGACAAAATGCTCGACCACGGCGGCAACCGCCATGGCGGCGAGCAAGGCGGCGAACACGCCGGCCAAAAACGGCCAGCCTTGTTCGCGCACCAACAGCGCCGCCACATAGCCGCCCGCCATCGCGAACGCGCCATGCGCCAGGTTGATGAAGCGCATCAGCCCCATGGTGACGGAGAGCCCTACGGAAATGATGAACAACACCATTCCGTAGACCACGCCATCGATGATGATATTGCTTAGGTGCGGCACACTGGGCTCCTGACAGAAGACACGTCGCTGAGATACACCATCTACGTCTTTACTGTTGTTGCAGGCCGTAATCTTGATGCGGGCCGAAATTTTCGATTTCGGTGTTCTTCAACTTGCCGTCTGCACCGCGCTCAACCTTGCGCAGGTAAACGTTCTGAGTAATGTGACGCGATTCGGGGTCAATGCTGGCTGGGCCGCGCGGGCTCTCCCATTTGTATCCCTTGATAGCCTCGATTGCTTTGGCACCGTCCTTCTTGCCGTCGGTCGCTTCGACCATCTTATGAATGATGTGCATACCGTCATAGGCACCCACCGAGGCATAGTTCAGCAGCGCGTCGTTGGCCTGAGCTTTCATGGCTTTTTCGAAGTCGCGGTTGGCGTCGGAGTCATGGGCGGCGGAATAATGGAAAGCGGTCAGCAGGCCCTCGGCGGCATCGCCGAACTTCTGCAGATCGAATTCATCCATTTCGGCCGTCCCCAGGAATTCGATGCCTGCTTCACGCAAACCGTTCTGGTTGTAAGCGTTGACGAAACCCAGGTTGGGCGGGCCGCCGGGCAGGAAGATATACGCGGCTTGGGCACCGGAAGCCTTGATGCGCTGAGCAAAAGGACTGAAATCATTCGTGCTCATGGGCATGCGGATGTTGTCGACGATTTCGCCACCGAGCTTCTTGAATTCGGTATCAAAGGCTTTCTCTGCGTCTACGCCAGGCGCGTAATCCATGACGGCAGTGATCACCTTTTTGTAGCCTTTGTCATAGGCCCATTTGGCCAAGGGCTGCGTGACCTGCCACAAGGTGTACGAAGTACGCAGGAAGTAGTCTGAGCGCGGCGTGATGGACGAAGTGGCCGCGTTGAAAATGACGGTAGGCGTTTTGGACTGCTGGATCAGGGGCGCAACCGCCATGGCGTTAGGCGTAAACACCAAGCCGCCCAGGTAATCCACCTTATCGTTGACGATAAGCTCTTGCGCTGCGGTCTTTACGCCGGCGGGGTTAGGGCCGCCGCTATCGCGATAGACGATTTGAATATCATGGCCGGCAAATTTGCCGTCTTGCTTCTTAAGATAAGCCTCGGCGCCGTCTTTGAATAATTTGCCGTAATGAGCAAAAGGGCCGGAAAACGGTGCAATGATGCCGACCTTGACGGTATCGGCCCATGCAACGCTTGAAAGGGAAGCAGCCAGGCAGGCCGCCAGGCCCATGCGCAGAATCTTCATAGTGTCTCCTGTGTGCTCGGGCTAATCGCTCTTGGCGTGCCCTGCATTTATTTATGTCGTCATGAAAATGAACCTTCCACCGCTTCCAGCCTGCATCCCGGGTCGAAGGTGGAGTGATTCTATGAACATATGGTTGGTATGTCAACAAGTTGATATACCAACCATGTGTGATTAATGGAAAACCCCGATGCGAGCCCGCTGGCATGCGACCTGTTCCGCCCGCCTAGGCCTCTCCGGCCTTATTAACTTTTTTTTACATCGAGCCGCCCACCTAACTCTGGACGACCTCGCCTCGCTTACCTATGATGGCAACGTGGCTAGGCCCAGCGGCATTCCATCCACTCTGGTGAATCGAATACCGATGCGCCCTGCGCGCCCACCTACCTCACTCTAGGAGCTGCAAATGGCCATTATCAGCATGATCATCGTTGGTTTCATCGTCGGCCTTATTGCCCGTGCAATCATGCCGGGAGATCAAAAGCTGGGCTTCATCCTGACCGTCGTTCTGGGTATCGTGGGCTCAATCGTCGCCGGTTACCTGGGGGGCGCCATAGGTTGGTATCAGCCAGGCGAAGCGGCAGGCTGGATAGGTTCGGTGGTCGGCGCAATTATTGTGCTCTTTATCTATGGCCTTATCGCCAAGAAGAGTTGAGCCCTCAGCTGACTTCTTCGTTATGCTGTCGTAGCGCCTAGCGCCTTACGAAAGCTGAAAGGCATGTACGGCACCCCGTGCATGCCTTTTTTCATGACCGCATTTTCTGTAAACCATGCCTTTGCCTACACCGGAACCCTCCCCACCCGTTTTTACTATGCGCGCACATTGGCTGGCCGAGACCGTCCGGCTGCGTGAAGCCCGCTGGGGTCTTCTGGAAGACGCCAGCGAATGCCGTCGCGCCCGGGCGCTAGGCGGCAACCTGGCACAACGCATACTGCTGCGCGCGCAATGGCTGGCGCAACGCGAAGGCCTGAGCGAAGCCGTCACTCACTGGCAGAAGCTGGCGCGCTTGGCACTGCTGGCCTTGCTGCTGTTGGCAATGCTGGCCGGCGGCAGCGCGGCGCTGGCAGCGCTGGGCGATAATCTTCACCCCGTCAATTTGGCTGTCGCTTTACTGGCTTTGCTGGGTCTGCACGCCCTCACCTTCGTGTTCTGGTTGTTCAGCCTGATGCTGCCCGGGCGTGGCGAGTCGGCGCTGCTGGGTAAAGTCTGGCTCTGGATTGCCAACAAGCTGGCACGCGGGCCAAATCAAACCCTGCCCGCAACCTCACTGGTCGAATGGCTGGGACGCTACGGCCTATTACGGTGGGCGTTCGGCAGTATCAGCCAACTGACTTGGCTGGTGGCTTTGCTTGCACAAGTGGTGGTGCTGCTGTTGGCCCTGGCGGCAAAGCGCTACGACTTCACCTGGGAAACCACCCTGCTGCCCCCCGGGTTCTTCATTGCCCTCACGCAGCTTCTGGGCTGGTTGCCCGCCCAGCTGGGATTTGCCCTGCCCTCGCCCGAAGCCGTGCAAAACAGCATCAATACGCCCGCTTCCGCCGCTACGGATCAGGCCTTGTGGTCGAGTTGGCTGCTGGGGTGCATCGTGGTTTACGGCATTGCGCCGCGTCTGTTGGCATTGGTTTATTGCTTGTGCGTGCTACGACGCCGCCTGCCACAGCTTGCCATCGATGAAGTCCAGCCGGGCTACGCCGAATTGCGCCCCCGCCTGATGCCGGCCAGCGAACCCATAGGCATAGACGCCCAGCCCGGTGCATCCGATGCTATCGCCACACCGCGCGACAGCCAGGCCGCTTGCTTTAGCACGGCCCCTTTGGTTATAGGTTTTGAACTGGCCGAAGAGGCCACCTGGCCTCCCCTAGCTATACCCAGCCGCTTTCAGGTAGGCCCCAACATCACTCAGCGTGATCAGCGCGAGGCTTTATTACAGCAAATGCATCGCCAAGCGCCTGGCACCCTCGTGCTAGTCCTGGACGGCAACCAAACGCCTGACCGAGGTTCATTGGCCTTTCTCCAAGAAGCCCATGCCCTGGCCGGCAAGCTGCATATCGTGCTCCTTTCCGGTCCTGAAGGCCCTGCCCGCCGACTCGCCCAATGGCACCAAGCCCTGGACACGCTACCGGCGCCCAAGCCGCAGTGTCATGACTCATTGAATAGCGCCCTGGACGCTTTGGCCCATGCCCACGCCTGACGCCGTGCCTTACCTTGCGCCCACCGCCCCTCTCAAGCTGGCTGTTGTAGGCCATACCAATACCGGTAAAACTTCGCTGTTGCGCACGCTTACGCGCGACCCCGACTTTGGTGAGGTCGCCGATCAAGCCGGCACCACCCGACACGTAGAAGGCGTGCGCCTGATAACAGAGGGCCAGGCACTGGTAGCGCTTTACGACACGCCCGGCCTGGAAGACGGCATGGGCCTGCTGGACCACCTGGACACCCTGCATACCCAAGGCAGCCGCGATATCGGCCCAGGCCGTATTCAGCGTTTTCTCGATAGCCCGGCCGCTCAAGGACGTTTTGAGCAGGAAGCCCGGGTACTGCGGCAGTTGCTGGATAGCGATGCCGGTCTTTATATTATTGATGCCCGCGATCCTGTGCTGGGCAAGCACCGCGACGAACTGGCTATCTTGGCGCAATGCGGCAAGCCTTTGCTTCCTGTACTGAACTTCGTCAATGCCCCCCAGCAAAGAGCCGATGCTTGGCGTGCCGCTTTAGGGCCATTGGGCTTGCATGTGGCTGCCAGTTTCGACACCGTCGCCCCGGCCACCGATGGCGAGGCACAGTTGTATGACAAGCTCGCCCTGCTGCTGGACTCCCATGCCCCCGCCTTGCAGGCCATCAAAACAGACATCGCAAAGCAAAAAGCCGCCCGTCACGAGCAGGCCATGCAAGGCTTGGCCGAACTGCTGATAGACGTCGCCGCTTTGCGTCTTAGCAGTCCCCCAGAGACAGCTGCCCTCGAACAAACCGCAAAACGCCTACGCCAGCTTGTCCGCGATCGCGAACAGCAATGCGTGCAGATGCTGCTGGCTTTGTATAACTTTCGCACCAGCGATTTTCCTGCACATGCCCTGCCATTGTCAGGCGAGCGTTGGGGTATGGACCTGTTCAGCCCGCAGGCGCTCAAGGATATGGGTTTGCAGGTAAGCAAAGGCATGGCTGCCGGCGCCATGGCGGGCGTCACAGTAGACCTGCTGACCGGCGGCCTGAGTTTGGGAGCCGCCGCCGTACTGGGCGCCGCAGTGGGCGGTTTATGGCAAGGCGCGGAGCGCCTGGGCAAACGCCTGCTAGGGCGCATACAAGGTTATCAGGAAGTCAGTATCGATGACGCCGTGCTGCGCCTGCTGGGTTTGCGCCAGCTGGCATTGATAGAAGCGCTGCAACGCCGTGGCCATGCGGCTTTAGCCCCTATTAAACTCGAACCATCCTCAAGTGAGGCTGGTGATGAGGCGAGGCTGAGCGAAGCGAGCGAAGCGCAAACCCAAGGCCCTAAACACCCCTTGCGCGCACGAAGCCTGCCGGAACCACTATTGCAAGCCAGGGTACAAGCGCAGTGGTCTACCCTGGGAGACAATTACAAGCCGGACGACCAAAGAACCGAAACGGTACGGGCGCTGTCGCTGGCGCTTATGAATGCGAGTTCCGACGCCTGAAGCAATAGCGGACAGCCCCTTTGTGAGTAAAGGAGCTGCCTCTTTTCTAGACGCTTAGGTAAGCGCGCCTGACGTCATCATTGGCCGCCAATTCGGCCATCGACGCCTGATACCGCAACTGTCCTTTTTCCAGCACATAAGCGCGATCCGACACCAGCTCGGCAAAGTGCATGTTTTGCTCGGACAGCAGGATGCTGACACCCTTGGCCTTGAGCTCCAGGATCATGTGCGCCATTTGCTCGACAATCACCGGCGCCACCCCTTCGGAAGGCTCGTCCAGCAACACCAAGTATGGGTTGCCCATCAGGGCCCGCGCCACGGTCAGCATCTGTTGCTCACCGCCGCTCATGCGCCCCCCGTGACGCTGCGGCATGGCTCCCAGGTTGGGGAACAAGGTGAATAGCTTTTCGGGCGTCCACTCTGGGGCAAGCTGCCCATCGGGCCAGGTGCGTTGTGGCTGACGGCCAACTGCCAAATTTTCCATCACGGTAAGGTCGGTGAACACACGGCGATCTTCGGGCACGAAGGCCAACCCCATGCGCGCAGCATGAAAAGGAGGCGTGCGCGAAATATCATTACCCAAAAACCGGATATTGCCTCGGCGTTTGTCCAACATGCCCATCAAGGCTTTAAGCGTCGTCGACTTGCCGGCACCGTTACGCCCCATCAGGGCAACCACCTCGCCACGACGCACTTCGATGTCGAGATCGAACAGAATATGCGCCGCGCCATACCAGGCATTCAGGCCTTTGGCCTGTAGCAAAACTTCCTTTTCCATCACGACGCTTCCTCTGCTTCGGCTTTCTTTTCGAATGTCTTGCCCGTCCCGAAATAGACTTCCTGAACCTTGGGATGGTTGCGGATGTCTTCAGGCCCACCTTCAGCGATAAGGCGGCCACGGGCCAGCACGATCATGCGGTCGGCATAAGCGAACACGACGTCCATGCTGTGCTCGGTAAACAGCACCGCCATGTTCTCTTTGATGACCAGCTGCTTGGTGAGGGCCATGAGATCGTTGCGCTCTTTAGGCGCCATACCGGCGGTAGGCTCATCCATCAGCAGCAACTTGGGCCGATTGGCCACCGCAATGGCCAATTCGACACGCTTGACGTCGCCATAAGCCAGGTCGCTACAAGGCCTATCGGCCTGCGCCACCATCCCGACTTTGTCCAGCAAAGCCAGGGCTTCATCGCGCTTGTAGTCGGCAGCCCGACGCCAGGTGGAAAGCAGCTTGCTATCGGCCGACAACAGCGCCATCTGCACATTCTCGGCCACCGTGAACGAAGCAAAGGTTTCGGCAATCTGGAACGTGCGGCCTACGCCCAGCGCCCAGATTTTGCGCGGCGGCTGGCCGACAAGCTCGTGACCGTCCAGCTTGATGGAGCCGGTATCGGCCCGCAGTTGGCCATTGACCATGTTGAAGGTAGTGGACTTGCCGGCCCCGTTGGGGCCGATCAAGGCCAGCAATTCGCCGGGGTTGATGTCGAAGGTAATGCCATCGACAGCGCGCACGCCCCCGAAAGACTTACCCAGGTTGGAGACTTTCAGCAAGCTCATGGACGCGCCTCCTGTTGATTGCGTTGAGCCGAACCCGCCTGAAAACGCTCGAAGAGCTGCTTAAGCGTACCGGCAATACCACGTGGGAACAGCAGAACCAGCAGCAAAATGATGCCGCCGAGCATAGCGCGCCAGAACTCGGTGCCGCGTGCTACGGTGTCATGCAACCAGGTGAAGGAAATGGCACCGACAATGGGGCCGGCCAGGGTTTGCATACCGCCCAGCAACACCATCACCAAACCATCGATGGACTTGTTGACGTGCAGGATTTCGGGAGCGATGCTGCCCTTGGAGAACGCAAACAGCGCCCCCGCCAAGCCAGCCACCATGCCCGCCAGCACAAAGCCATACCAATGGATACGCTTGACGTTGATACCGATGGCGTCGGCGCGCAAGAAGGAGTCGCGCCCTGCTCGCATGGCATAGCCGAAGGGAGAAAACAACACACGCCGCATCCACAGCACACCCAGTGCGACCAAGGCCAAGGTGAGGTAGTAGTAGCTGACCTTGTCATTGAGCCACTTAGCGGGCCAGATGCCGGTCAGACCGTTACTGCCGCCCGTGAAGTCATCCCACTGGAACACCACCGCCCAGGTGATTTGAGCCACAGCCAGCGTCAGCATGGCCAGGTAAACCCCGGATAGACGCACACTGAACCAGCCATACACCAAGGCACCCACGGCAGCCACCAGCGGCCCCATCACCAAGGTCATTTCCATGGGCACGCCCAGGTAACGCACCAACAGTGCCGCGGCGTACGCGCCTATGCCGAAGTAAGCCGCATGACCGAACGAGTGCATGCCGCCTGGGCCCATAATGAAATGCAGGCTAACGGCAAACAATACGGCGACCAGCACATCTATCATCAACACCGTAACGTACGGGGAAGCCTTGGTCACTTGCGGCAGCGCAATCAGCGCCAGCAATAACAAGCCGCCCACCCACTTCATGGTGGGGCTTGCGCGACGCAAAGGCTCTTCGCCTACCGTTACCTGCTTGTTGTGTCCTTGCGGTCGCCCGAACAGCCCCCAAGGACGCACGATCAGCACAACTGCCATCACCAGGAACTCGACAACCAAGGTCAGTTTGGTGAAGTTGATGGACATACCCATCACTTCGACCAGCCCCAGCCAGACGCAGACCGCTTTGATCTCGGCAATCAGCAAGGCCGCCACGTAAGCGCCGGGGATAGAGCCCAGACCGCCCACCACCACAATGACGAAGGCCGCGCCGATAATGTGGATATCCATCTCGAGGTTGGCCGGTTCGCGCGGCAATTGCAGCGCGCCGCCCAGTGCGGCCAAGAAAGCCCCCAGCGCAAATACGGCGGTAAACAGCCAGGCTTGATTGATACCCAGCGCACTTACCATGCCACGATCTTGTGTCGCAGCGCGTACCAAGGTTCCCCAGTGCGTGCGCGACAACATCAACCATAGCGCGCCAAGCACAACAGGCCCGACGGCAATGAGGAAGAGATCGTAGGTAGGAAACTGGCGCCCGAATATTGCGATCGCACCTTCGAGCCCCGGCGCGCGTGGCCCCAGCAGCTCTTCTGGCCCCCAGTAGCTAAGGACCACATCGCGCAGCACCAGCGCAACGGCAAAGGTTGCCAGCAACTGAAAGAGTTCAGGCGCATGATAAATGCGCCTGAGCAAAACGATTTCGATGAAGGCGCCCAGCAAGGCGACCATCAAGGCCGCACAAACGACAGCCACCCAGAAACCCAGGCCCTGCCCCCAGGTTTCGACGAAAGAGTACGCGACATAGATGCCCACCATGTAGAAAGAACCGTGGGCAAAGTTGACAATGCGTGTCACCCCAAAAATGAGCGACAGCCCTGAAGCCACCAGGAATAACGAGGAAGCCCCCGCTAGCCCGTTCAGCAGCTGAACGATGAATCCAGAAAAATCCATTTGTATCGAGACCAGGAGGTTGATCTGAGTGGCCGCGCTTGCGCCCGCAGATGCCCTGTCTCAGTTACGCGCCGCAATGATGAAATAAGTATTTGGCGCAAGAGACAGGGCAAACGGAAGACACGACCGGGACGAGACTAGCTTGCGCTTAGTCGGCCTTGCGCAATGCCTTGACTTCTTCGTCACTGGGCAGCAACTGACCGCCGTCCAGATATTCGCCTTCAGGCATGATGCCCTTGCCATCCTTGACGGCCAAGCGACCCACATGCAGCCCGAAAGTCGACTGGTTGTCGATATCGCGGAAGACATGCTTGCCGAACGGCGTCTCGTATTCCAGGCCCTTGAAAGCTTTGATCAGCGCTTCGGTATCGGTGGAACCGGCTTTTTCTATACCGGCGGCCAAAGCCTTGACGGTGGCATAACCCACTACGGAGTTCAGGCGAGGAGGCTCCTTGTACTTAGCCTCGTAAGCTTTCAGGAAGGCCTGGTGCTCGGGTGTGTCGATGTTGGTGAAGGGGTAACCCGTCACGATCCAGCCGTCGGGCGCATCGCCACGCAGAGGATCCAGGTATTCGGGTTCGCCGGTCAGCAAGCTGACGACTTCACGATCTTTAAACAAACCACGTGTTTTGCCTTCGCGGGCGAACTTGGTCAGGTCAGGCCCGAAGAGCACGCTGAAAATAGCGTCAGGCTTGGCGTCTTCCAGGGCCTGAACCACAGGGCCGGCATCCAGCTTGCCAAAAGGCGGGGCTTGCTCGGCGACGAACTCTACATCGGGTTGCAGTTTCTTGAGTTCTGACTTGAATGCCGCCACAGCCGCTTGGCCGTATTCGTAGTTAGGGTAAATCAGTGCCCAGCGCTTTTTGTTGAGCTTGGCGGCAGAAGGCGCAACCGAGGCGGCCAGCTGGTGGGTGCCATAACGTAAGCGATAGGTGTAACGGTTGCCGTCTTGCCAAATGACCTTGTCGCTAAGCGGCCCGGAAGCCAGGAAGAAGCGTTCACGCTGCTTGGCAAAGTCGGCAATGGCCACACCCACGTGAGACAAGGTGACGCCACTGAGGATGTCGACGTTTTCGCGTGAAATGAGCTCTTCGGCGATACGCACGCCTTCACCGGCGTTGGCGTTGTCGTCGCGGAAGATGGTCTTCAACTGTTTGCCCAGGACGCCGCCGGATTTGTTGATCTCTTCTTGGGCGAGTTCCCAGCCACGCTTGTAGCCGTGCATGTTGGCCGGCAGCGCCTTGTAGCTGTTGATCTCACCAATCAGGATGGTGTCGGATTCGGCCCGTACAGCCTGACTGCCACAGGCAAAGCCCAGCGTCAGTGCGGCCGCCAGCGCCATATGCTTCCAAGTTCTCATGGCTGTTTCCTTGTCTTAAAATATACAATATACATTAAACAGAATTTATGCGTGTCACGAGTCACGCCTAAAGCCTGACTTTAGAAAATTCTATGGATGTAGTACTCACTACAAATACTAGGGGAATCAAATGATGTGTGCAATATGGGGTTCACCCTTGGTCCCGCGTCTGGAAAAACGATTGTTTGCCCCAGACGCTGGCGGCACACCACTTTTTACAGCCCCGCCTTGAACAAAGCTTGCTCTTCTTTCCAGGCCTGACGAATAAACCGTGCGGCTGCGACGTTCTGTTCGAACAGGTTGTACTTGGCATTCAGACCGTAGTCGATCAGATTGATCATCTCGGTGGTGATATAGCGCAGGGGGCTGCCGGGGTTGCGCAAGTGGTAGCGCAGCGCCAGGCGTATGGCCTCTTTGGAGGGTTCGACCATATAGGCATGCCAGGGGGAATGCCACTCTCCTGCCTTAGGCGGCACGATAGGGTATTGAATGCCCCTGCCCGGCTCGCCTTGCTCATCCAGCGCCCAGGCGTTGCGCGGCTGATTCGGGCCCACGGTACGCAGCTGTATCCACTTCACCATGCCCAGATCCAGCCATTCTTGACATAAAGAGCCGGCCTCGAAGGGGTCAAGCACCATATCGCCTTTAGCGACCGCTTCGCGGCAGTGGGAGATATCCTGCTCTTGGTCATCGCCGATTTTGAAGATGACGTGGCTGTAATCCATGGTGTAGTGAAAAGGTACACCCATGTCTTGGATACGCTTGGCAATCGGCGTCACCCTATCGTACTGCTCGGTCCACATATTGACGTGCAGCTCGAATGAGGGGATTACCCCCAATTTGTCGCCGGCCTCGTAGACGTCCATGTAATGCGCGACGATCTCGTCATCGGTAATGACATGACCGTCGGCATGATGGGTAAAGGTCATGATGTTGTGACAACTGGCGCCCACTTCTTTACAGATGCGCAGGTTGTCGTGCAGCAAAGCCTCGTCTCGACCCAGCATATAAAACCAGCTGCAGGTGTGCACTGGCAGGTCGTACTTGGCCATGGCCTTTTCGTACTCACCCTGGTTGCTGCGCAAGGGCAGACGGTCAAAGTAATCGAAAACGCCAGACTCTTTTACCAGTCGGAACTGCTCGTCTATGCTGTGCTCTTCCAACGAAACCGGGCGCTCGGGCGAAGACGCCTGCGCACCACGGCCATTGCAACCCAACAGAAATGGGAAGCCCTCATCCATATTTGTCTCCTGTGCCGGATTTTTACCGGCTTGTCTTGATTATTGTTTCTTACACCACGCTTGAAACGGGGTGTCTTGTGCCGCCCGCAAGAGCGGCACCGAGTACTTTTAAGCGACAACCGGTTCAGCTTGGCCGGCTTTCTCGGCTTCGATGCGCGTCTGTACCAACTTGCGCATGCGCACAGGCGAAGCGTCAATAGCCAAGCGATAAGGCCGTGTATTCACACCATGTTTTTCGTTGTGGTGGATGGCCTCGAGAATCAGTTTGTCTTCACTGAAAGCAATACGGAACTGCTCGGAAAGCCGGCTATTGGTTTCAGCATCGGCATGGAAGTTCTTGACATGCAGCCAATGATCGATGGTGGTGTCCGCATCCACCGGCGTCATGAAATGGCAGGCATAAATCTGGATACAGTCGTCTCGATTGCCTTCAGGTGCGCCTGTGCCGGTGGCCGCACTGCCAAAGTCGATGACGGCAATGCTGGGGGCCGTGTAATGGTAATAGTGCCAACGATCGACATTGCCCTTGAAGTTGCCGAACTTCTGGAACAGCGGTATGGCGGGCGCGTCGATAATCCAACGCCAGGTGACTTGGCCGTTCTCGGTGGGGGCAAACTGCACGGGCACGTCTTCGCTGGCCGCGTTGCCTAAGGTGCTCAGGTGCACAAAGCTAACATGGGCAGGGTCACAAAGGTTGTCGGCCAGGTTCAAGTAAAAACAGCCGATTTCCAAGGCGTCGCCCTCGACGGAGCTCCAGTTTTCTTTGTCGTGGTACTGCGGCAAGTCGTACACCAAAGAGGTGTCGGCCTTTTCGGGGTCGCCCATCCAGATCCACACCAAACCCATGTTTTCGTGAGTGGGAAAGGTATCGACCGCTGGGCTGCCAACGATACGTTGCCCAGGAATGCGTATGCATTTGCCCGAGCAATCAAAGGTCATGCCGTGGTAGCCGCATTCGATGGCGTCGTCTTTGAGGCGACCGATAGAAAGGGGCGCCATGCGATGCGGACAGATATCCAGATGTGCGACGACCTTGCCCGTGGAACTGCGATACAGCACCAGGTCTTTTTCGATAATGCGGCGCTTGGTCAGTTCGTTGGCGATGTCGCGAGACCATGCAATGGGATACCACGTATTCAATACATATTCGGCCATGAGAGCCTCCTTTGTCAGGGCCGGGCGGCGCCCCCGTGGGCTGGGGTACACCTGGCATTATCCATCTGCATTTAAGGATACATCACCCACGCATATAATTAATAGAACGCTCGCTACATTAAGTGCATAATACCCTGATCTGTTTTGTTATGGCAAACTCTTTAACAGCCAGACTTATCACAACCACATGAAAGCGAAAGACATCGACCTGAACGCGGTAGTCGCCTCCATCGGTAAGGAAGAACCCGCCCCTCGCAAACGGCCCTTCAAAGCTCGCTGCGCCAAAACCACGCGCCAGAACATTCTGAAAGCCGCGCGCGAGGTGTTTTCGCGCAAAGGCTACGAAGGGGCGCGCATCGAGAAAATATCCAAGGCCGCCAAATCGTACGACAGCCTCATCTACTACTACTTCGGTAGCAAAGAAAAGCTGTTCGTCGAGGTACTGGAAGGCGCCTATCGCGATATTTTCGAGGCCGGCCAGAACTTGCCCCTAGACGAAAACGACCCTGAGGCAGCCTTGCGCCAAATCATCGAGTTTCCGTTTCGCTACTACATGGCCCACCCCGAGGTCATTGTGCTGCTCGGCACCGAAAACCTTCACGCGGGTAAACATATTTCCAAATCAAGCACCGCCGACCAATACGCCTTGCCCATGCTCACCATTCTGCAAAGCGTCATAGACAAAGGCATCAAGAAAGGGGTGTTTCGCAAAGACGTTGATTGCGAGCAGCTTTATATGGCCATTACATCGTTGGGATACTTTTACGTTTCCAACCGCCATACTTTTTCGGCCTTCATGAATCGAGACCTGTTACACCCCGAACGCATAGAGGCCTGGGCGCATTACATCAGCACGCTGCTGCTGGATTCCGTACGCAA
The DNA here is from genome assembly GCF_020539505.1 of Mesopusillimonas faecipullorum. Classification (GTDB taxonomy): domain Bacteria; phylum Pseudomonadota; class Gammaproteobacteria; order Burkholderiales; family Burkholderiaceae_B; genus Mesopusillimonas; species Mesopusillimonas faecipullorum. The sequence continues at coordinate 306,418 of NZ_JACDXW010000003.1, forward strand.
GCACAAAACAACCACGTAAATGTGCGTAAACTAGCGCCGGCGCGAAACCAGATCCGCAGGCATCGCCAACACCAGGACGGCTATTCGCCGCAAGTCCGTACTTGATCAATTCATGAACAGCCCTGACAGCAAACAGCCCGCCGCCGATAAGCCAGAAACGACAGGCTCCACTGCGGCCAAGCCCAGAACCCGCAGACGCTCGGCCAAAACGACACGAGACAATATTCTGCGTGCCGCCAAAAAGATTTTTTCCAAAGAAGGCTACGAGGGTGCGCGTGTAGACACGATCTCCAAAGCCGCCAAGTCGTACGACAGCCTTATTTATTATTATTTTGGCAGCAAAGAAAAACTGTTCATCGAGGTCTTGCAGAACGCCTACAAAGACATGTTCGAGGCCGAAAAAAACCTACCCCTGGACCTTGAAGACCCTGTCGGCGCCTTGCGTAAATTCGTGGAATTCCCACTGCGCTATTACGTCTCCAACCCCGAGATCCTGACGCTGCTGGGCACCGAGAACCTGCAAAAGGGCAAACATATTTCCAAGTCGCGCTCGCCCGAGCAGTACTCGCTTCCCGCCATCGCCATTTTGCAAGACATCGTGGCCAAAGGCGTAGAAAAAGGGCTGTTTCGCGAAAACGTAGATTGCCGCAAGCTGTACATTGCCATGACGGCCTTGGGCTATTTTTACGTCTCCAACCGCTACACGTTCTCGGCCTTTTTAAGCCACGACTTGATGCAAGCCGACAACATAGAAGACTGGGCCGGCTACGTCAGTGACCTTCTGGTCAACTCGATTTCACCGGCTAAACGCTAGGGCATTTATTCTGGCTTGGCGGCGCCCTGATCTGCGGTTTCGCCTTCGCTAGAGCGGTGGGTCACCGCCCCCGCGATCAAGGTATACGCCACAGGCACCACGTAAAGCGTCAGCAAGGTGCCCAAGGTCAAGCCCCCCACCAACACCCAACCTATTTGCTGGCGCGATTCGGCACCTGCCCCGGCGGCATAAGCCAAAGGCAAAGTACCCAGCACCATCGCCCCGGTGGTCATCAAGATGGGGCGTAAGCGCATGACACTGGCCTCGGCCACCGCCTGCAGCTTCTCCATGCCTTCTTCGCGCAACTGCGTGGCAAATTCCACGATCAGAATGCCATGTTTGGTGATCAAGCCAACCAAAGTGATCAAGCCTATCTGGCTGTAAATAGACAAAGTGCCCCCCGTCAGCCACAAGGCAAGCAGCGCGCCCGTCATGGAAAGCGGCACCGACAACATGATGATGAAAGGGTTGCGCCAGCTTTCGAACTGAGCGGCCAACACCAGATAGATGAACACGATAGCCATCAGGAACACCAGGTAGATGCTGCCCGAGGAATCACGAAATTCACGCGACTGGCCGTCCAGATCGATTTGCACAGTAGAAGGCAGCACTTCGGAAGCCACCTGATTCATGTGTTCCAGCACCTCGCCCAGGGCATAACCGGGGGCGACCGCCGCCTGCACCTTCACCGCCCGCAAACGGTTGAAGTGATTCAAGGATTGCGGGGAAACGCTTTCAACCACATTGACGAAGTTATCCAACTGCACCATACCACCGCCCAAGGTGCGCACGTAGATGTCGGAAATATCGGCAGGTGCCGCCCGGTCTCGACGGTTCACCTGCACGATGACGTCGTACTGTTCGCCACGATCACGATAGCGCGTCACTTGCCGACCGCCCAGCATGGTTTCCAAGGTGCGGCCCACCGTATCTACCGATACGCCTACGTCGGACACCCGCTCGCGATTGACCGACACCTGCAGTTCGGGGGTGTTCAACCGCAAATCCGTATCGATGTTCTGCAAGCCGGGATAGTCGCGCAGTCGCGCAATGAATTGATCCGTCAACGCCGCCAGCTGCTCGTAGGAATCCTGGCTAAGAATAACGAACTCCACCGGCTTGGAAGTAGCCCGCTGCCCCAGTGAGGGCGGGTTGGTCGGGAAAGCCCTTATGCCTGGGAGCGCATCAAACTTGGGCCGTAGAGAAGCCGCTATGCTTTGCTGACTGCGGTCGCGTTCGTTCCAGTGCTTCAAACGCAAGATGGCGAAGCCATCAATAATGGTGGGAAAGCCGAGAATGGTCTGATTCCCTGCCGACTCGGGGATGTCCCCATACATAGACTCGATGCGTTCTATGCTTTGCAGGGTGTAATCAAGCGTGGCGCCGTCGGGTGCCGTAATAATGCCAAACACCACCCCCCTATCCTCTATGGGCGCCAGTTCGCTTTTCACCACGTTGAACAGCACGCCGCTGGCCAAGGCCACGGCCAAGCCCAAGACCAAAACGATGAAACGATGACGCAAGGCCAGCGCCAAACTACGGCGATATCCCCGGGTCAGACCTTCCAGCAGCCCCTCAATGAAGCGATAAAGCCGCCCATGTGAGGTTTGTGGACGCAGCAAGGTTGCGCACATCATGGGCGTCAGCGTCAGGGCCACAAAGCCGGAAATCAGCACGGCCCCCGCAAGCGTCAGGGCAAACTCGATAAACAGCCGCCCTGTGCGGCCAGTGGCAAACGCCAAGGGGGCATACACCGTCACCAAGGTCAGGGTCATCGCCACCACGGCAAAGCCGATCTCGCGTATGCCAATAATGGCAGCCTCGATGCGTGTTTTGCCTTCTTCTATATGGCGATATACGTTCTCAAGCACGACGATGGCGTCGTCCACCACCAAGCCTATCGCCAGCACCATGGCCAGCAGCGTCAGCGTGTTGATGGAGAAACCCATGAAATACATAAGCCCCATCGCGCCTATCAGCGATACGGGGATGGTGACGATGGGAATGAGACTGGCGCGTACGCTGCGCAAGAAGAAGAAAATGACCAGCACCACCAGAACGATGGCTTCGAAGATGGTGGTGTAGACCGAGTTGATCGACTCCTGGATGAACACCGAACTATCGTAGGCGATATTCAGACGCAGGCCGTCGGGCAAGGTCTCGTTGATGGCTTCGACCTCTTCCCGCACCGCACGTGACAGCTCCAGCGGATTGGCGGTGGATTGCTTGGTCACCCCGATATTCAGGCCATCGGCACCATTGAAGCGGGACAGCATGCGCTCGTCGGCTGGGCCTATACCGACACTGGCCACATCGCCCAAGCGTACCGGGTAGCCCTTTTCATTAGAGACGATAACGTCGCGAAACTGCTCTATGGTGGTGAGGTCAGTGGTAGAAACCACCGAAAACTCGCGCTCAATGGACTCGATACGCCCAGCTGGAATCAATACGTTCTGGCTGCGCAGCGCATTCTCTACATCTTGCACCGTCAGGCCCAAAGCCGCCAGCTTTACACGGTCTATGTCGATGCGCATGGCCGGCTGGCGCTCGCCAAAAATACGCACCTCTGCCGCACCGGGCAACACTGACAGCCGTGTTTTGACGTAGCGGTTGATGTAATCGGAAGCCTCTACCGCCGATAGCCCTCCCGCCTCGACCGCAATAAACACGACCGGCGTGGAGTCGGCCTCGACCTTGCTGATGATGGGTTCGTCGATTTCATCAGGCAGGAAACGCCGCGCCCTGGCCACCTTATCGCGCACATCCGCCGCGGCAGCGTCAGGATCGCGATTCAAATTGAATTTGATATTGATGAAGCTACGTTCGGAACGGCTGTTGGACGTCATGACATTCACGCCCTCCATCCCGGCCAACTGATCTTCCAGAGGCTTGGTCACCTGCGACTCGACCACGTCAGGCGAAGCGCCTTTGTAGTCGGTGCGCACCGACACCACCGGTTCATCGATGGCGGGATACTCCCGTACCGTCAGGCGGTCGTAAGAGATCAGACCAATCAGCAATATGACCAGTGACAGCACTGTCGCAAAGACAGGCCGTTTGATGCAGGTTTCCGACAGAACCATGCGTCGTGCTCCGTATTTAGTCGCCGGCTACAGCGCTGCCCGCCGGCACGGCACGCACCGGTTGACCATCAACAACTTTTTGTACGCCCGCGACGACGACCTCGTCGCCTTCGCGCAGGCCCGCCGTGATTTCCGCCCTGCCCGCCTGGCGCTGACCCAGCTCGACGGCTACGCGCTCGACCCGGCCATCTTGCACGCGGTACACGTATTGGGTTTGCCCCACCGGCGCCAAGGCGGCCTCGGGCACGCTTAGCACCTGTGCGTCGTTGAAACGCAACTGCACACGGGCGAACATGCCAGGACGCAAGAGATGATCGGGATTGTCGACATTGGCGCGCAGCAGAATGGAGCGCCCGGCCACATCCACCGCTGGGCTGATGGCGCCCACCGCACCCTCACGCTCGACACCGGGCAAGGCGTCAAAGTGCAGCACCAGCTTAAGCCCAGCTTGCACCTGCCCCAGGTATTGCTCGGGAACACGAAAATCGACCTGCAGGGGGTCGATGGATTCCAGCGGTACAAGGTCTGTGCCAGGCGCCACGTATTCGCCCACCGACACATTGCGCAAGCCGATCAAGCCATCGAAAGGCGCCAGAATCGCGGTTTTTTCGAGTTGAGCCTTGGCCAGCGCCACCGCAGCCTGCTGCAGCTGTAATTGGCTGGCCGCTTCGTCACGAGCCTGTTGGCTGATGAAACCCTGACGGCTCAGCTCTGCTGAACGTCGGTGCTGACTTGCCGCCAGGTTAAGGCTGGCCTGCGCCTGTTGCAGCTGGGCGCGCAGCACGCTGTCGTCCAGACTGACCACGGCATCGCCTTTCTTGACCGGCTGACCTTCGTGGAAATGGATGTTGGCAATGCGCCCTGCCACTTCGGGGCGCAACACCACGGAGTCCTCTGAGCGCAGCGACCCCACCGCCGACACGCTGCGGGGCAAGTGCATGACCTGTACTTTAGCGACTTCCACGGTGCGTGGCTCAGCCTGCTGCGTAGTGCCTGGAGCCGGCGCCTGAGCAGCGGCAGGTGCGGCTTCCGCGGGGACGGCTGATGGACTGGCTAACCACCGCGAGCCCGCTACGCCCAAGCCCACGCCAGCCGCCAAAGCGATCAACCATACGAAGTTACTGAGTTTCATACTTATCAGATCCCAAGCCGGACGCCATTTTTATCGTCGCAAATATTAACGCACCCAGCCCGACATCAGTCAGACCATAAGAAAACCCGGCCCTCCCGGCAAGCCGCAATGGTTTCAGTCGACTACAGCCGCCCTGGCCTGCTCTACGCCTTGGTTGGCCAGCTGGTCGGCATGCTCGTTACCCGGGTCACCAGCGTGACCCCTGACCCACTGCCAGCTTACCTCGTGCTGCGCGACCAGGGCGTCAAGCTCTTGCCATAGATCGGCATTCTTGACCGGCTTTTTATCGGCGGTTAACCAGCGCCTGCGCTTCCAGCCGGGCAACCACTCGCTCATGCCTTTTTGCACGTACTGGGAGTCGGTATGAACAATGACCTGGCAAGGCCGCTTCAGCATACGCAGCGCTTCTATCACCGCACGTAATTCCATGCGGTTATTGGTGGTGTCGCGCTCACCCCCACAAATTTCTTTCTGATGACGCCCGTGGCGCATCAGCGCCCCCCAGCCGCCCAAGCCCGGATTGCCCTTGCACGCGCCATCCGTCCAGATTTCCACCACCTGCATACTGCTGCTCATTGCTTACCTTCGGTCATTGTCGGGCGGCTGGCGACCACCGCTTGGCGCCCCCGACGGCGTTCTCGTTTTTTCCAGGCGGGCGTCAGTAGGCGCATGCCGGCCACACGCCGCACCGCAGACACCACATATACCGCCCCACACACCGGCCACCAGCGATCGCCTGCGGCCTCCATGAAAGACCAGCGCTGCAGCCACTTATCAGTTTGACAGGGTGGTGCATAGCAGCCGAAGCGCCCGCGATCTGCCTCGAATGACAACAGCTTGAACCAGTCTTTAAGACGCGTAAGCGAAACCTGCATATGCGCCGGCACAGGCGTTAAGGGGTCTAAGCCGGGCAGGCGCTCATGCGCCCCCCAGAGGCTCCAGGGATTGAACCCGGCGATCACGACCCGGCCTTCAGGCACCAGCACACGCTCGGCCTCGCGCAGCACCTGATGAGGGTGGTTGGAACACTCCAGCACATGAGGTAATATCAGCAAGTCAATACTTTGGCTGTCGAAGGGTAGGTGCTCGGGCTCGGCGTAGGCGTGCACACGCGTAGCTGGCATGGCTAGCGTGCCGGCGTCTTTTGTCCAGGTATGAACCCGGCTTTTTGTCGGGATGCGGTTAGCCTGCAGGAAATCAAACTGGGGCAAACCCAACTGTACTGCATGATAGCCAAATACATTGGTCACCATGGCATCCACCGTTTTGCGCTCCCAGGCCCGCACGTATTGTCCGGCGGGTGTTTCCAACCAGTCCGCCAGTTCTACGATTAGCGGTTGTTCCTGCACGAAAACGCTCCTATGGTTAGCTTGCCCAATCATCCATCCGCCAAACTGGTGCCAGTGCCGGCTTTTACCGACAACTACATCTGGCTGGTCTGTCGCAACGGTCGCGCCATGGTCGTCGACCCCGGTCAGGCCGAACCCATACAGCGCTACCTGCAAGAATACCAGCTTCAGCTAGACGCTATTCTCATCACGCATCACCATCCCGACCACGTAGGCGGGGTCGCCGAACTCAAGGCCCAAACGGGCGCTACGGTGTACGGCCCACTGGGCGAAACCCTGCCCGTTTGCGACGTGCGCCTCAAAGAGGACGACACCGTCACCTTGGCAGGTCTCGATCTTTCCTTCTCGGTGCTCGACATCCCGGGCCATACCGCAGGCCACATTGCTTACTTTGGCTACCTAGACGACGCCAGGCCCATCGTGTTCTGTGGTGATACACTCTTTTCGGCTGGCTGTGGGCGCCTTTTCGAAGGCACCCCCGCGCAAATGCTCAACTCGCTTGGCAAACTCAAAGAGCTTCCCCTGGAAACCCTGGTCTGCTGTGCGCACGAGTACACGCTATCCAACCTGCGGTGGGCTTTGCAGGTAGAGCCCTGCAACCAAGCCTTGCAGCATCGCTGGGAACAAGCCCAGCAATTGCGCTCGCAAGGGCGGCCCACCTTGCCTTCCACCATAGGCACCGAACTCGAAACCAACCCTTTTCTGCGCCCACTACAGCAATCCGTAGCCAGCGCCGCCTCAGCCCATGCCGCTAAAGACCTAGATTCCGCCGTCGCGGTCTTTACCGTACTACGAGAATGGAAAAACAACGCCTGACCCCGATGAATTCTTTTTTCCAACGACTATTCCTGCTGGTATGTCTGGCCGTGCTGGCAGGTTGCGCCACTCGGGCGCCCGACACCAAGCACCAAGCCGTCCGTACCTCGCACGACGCCGCCATTACTTCCCGCACCATCGATCTCATGAACCCGCCCCGGGACATGTGGGATCGCATCCGTCGCGGTTTTGCCATTCCGAATCTGTACGACTCGCATACCGAAGAATGGACGCAGTATTACGCAGAGCGCGCAAAGTCTGTTTATCGCATGAGCGAGCGTGCCAGCCGCTATCTGTATTACATCGTCGAAGAGCTCGAACGACGCGGCTTGCCCACAGAACTCGCCCTGCTACCTTTTGTTGAAAGCGCCTACAACCCGACGGCCTATTCGCGCGCCAAGGCTTCCGGCTTATGGCAGTTCATACCCAGCACGGGTCTGCATTACAACCTGCAGCAAGACAAATGGCGCGACCAGCGCCGCGACCCTATCGCCTCTACACAAGCCGCACTGGATTACCTCAGCTACCTATACGAATTCCAAGGCGACTGGTATTTGGCACTGGCCTCTTACAATTGGGGTGAAGGCTCCGTCAAGCGCGCTATTCAACGCAATGAAGACGCAGGGCTAGGCACCGACTACCTGGCTTTGCGCATGCCCGATGAAACGCGCAACTACGTGCCTAAGCTGCAAGCTATCAAGAATCTTATCGCCGACCCTCAGCGCTACGGCATTACCCTGCCGGTGGTCGCTAATGAGCCCTATTTCACTACGGTCTCCGATATGCCCACGCTGACGGTCAGCGATGCGGCCCGACTGGCCGAAATGTCTCTGGAAGAATTTCAGGCGCTGAACGCCTCATTCAATCACCCGGTCATCTTGGCCGAGCACAACCCCACGCTGTTGCTGCCCAAAGACAAAGCCCCTATTTTCCAGTCCAATTTGCAGCGCCAGGCGCATACGTTGAATCAATGGAAAACCTATCAAGCCGCCAAGGGTGAAAGCTACAGCGCCATCGCTAAAAAATTCGATGTCACGCTTGAGCAGCTACGCGCACTCAATGGCATCAGCAAACGCCAAACCCGCGCAGTCGCCCAAACGCTGGTGGTGCCGGTTCAGGCGGCACCCAGCACAGGCTTGCGCTTGGCCGCGCTCGACACCGGCGACAGCCCCTTGCCCGCTGCCGGTGCCGCCTCCAAGCGCACACCCTCGTCGACCCCGGATATCGTGGTGCGGCGCAGCCCCGCTACAGTTCGTACCCATACGGTAAAGCGCGGCGAAACATTGTTCGCCTTGGCCAAACGCTACCAGACCACAGTAGACGCGCTGCGCAAGCTGAACAACCTTAAAACCAATAACCTTAAGCAAGGCGCGCGTTTGCGAGTGCCCGGCACCCAAGTGCGCGGCTAGGCTTCCCGGTTACCATAGCTACTTTCTATATTTTCGTTTTACTGTACAGGATACAACCATGGGTTTTCTGCAAGGCAAGCGCATACTGGTCACGGGCGTGCTTTCCAACCGCTCTATCGCCTACGGCATTGCCCAGGCTTGCCGCCAGCAAGGGGCCGAACTCGCACTCACCTACGTAGGCGAGCGCTTCGAAGAACGCGTGCGCGGTTTTGCGGCCGAACTCGGCAGTTCACTGGTCTTACCTTGCGACGTCAGCGATGACCAGCAGATCGCCCAGACCTTCGAAAGCCTCCAGTCCGAATGGGGCTACCTGGACGGCTTGGTGCATTCCATCGGCTTTGCGCCTCGCGAAGCCATCGCCGGCGACTTCCTCGAAGGACTGTCTCGCGAAGCCTTCCAAATCGCCCACGACATTTCCGCTTATAGCTTTCCCGCTTTGGTCAAGGCCGCCCTGCCCCTGCTTGAAGGCCGCAACAGCTCGGTGCTGACGCTGACCTATCTGGGTGCGGAAAAAGTGGTGCCCAACTACAACACCATGGGCTTGGCCAAGGCATCGCTCGAAGCCAGCGTGCGTTACCTGGCGTCCAGCATAGGCCCACGCGGCATTCGCGCCAACGGCATTTCAGCCGGCCCCATCAAAACTTTGGCTGCCAGCGGCATCAAAGATTTCGGCAGCATCCTGAAATTCGTCGAAAAATATGCCCCGCTGCGGCGCAACGTCACCATCGAAGACGTCGGCAATGTCGCCGCATTTCTGCTGTCAGAATTGGCGGCAGGCGTCACCGGCGAGATCACCCACGTCGATGCGGGGTTCTCGACGGTAACGCCGGGTATGGAATAAGCGAAAGCGGCCAAGCCATTACCCCCACCCGTCTGGACGACGGGTGGCAGGGTTTAGAACTGACAGACCGAGTAAACCGGCAGACCGGTTGCTGTGATGGTTTCGGAACCTTTAAGCTCGGGCAAATCAATAATACAGGCGGCCTCAACCACGTTGGCACCCAGGCGCTGCAACAGCTTGGTCGCGGCCAACATGGTGCCGCCGGTGGCGATCAGGTCGTCGATCAGCAGCACACGCTGGCCGGGTTTAACCGCGTCATCGTGCATTTCAACTGCCGCATTACCGTATTCAAGAGAGTAGTCTTCAGAAAGCGTACGGTGGGGCAATTTGCCTTGCTTGCGTACCGGAACGAAGCCCAGATTCAGCTCGTAAGCCAGCACGGATCCCAGAATGAATCCGCGCGCATCAATACCCGCCACCAAGTCTAGGCGCTGCCGCATATAACGATAGACGAACAGATCGACCAACACCCGAAATGAACGCGGATCTTGCAGAACAGGCGTGATGTCGCGGAAAGTGACGCCGGGCTTGGGCCAATCGGGCACACTGCGTATGGTCTGGCGTATATAGGCGACGGGATCGGTGTTCATGGATGCTTCTAAGGGGAGAAATAAGAGGGGTGTTGCGCAGAGTTCTAACTATAAACCGGTTTGCGTCAACGTGCCGCCCAGCCCAGACAGACGCTGAAGAACCTTATTGTTACCGCGCTTAGCTGCAAGCGGTAAAATTCCTTCATGAACTCTAGCACTGATATGTCTGAAAAACTCGCGCTGGAATCCGCTCAGCGCACGCTGGATATTGAGATCCAAGCCCTGGAAACCCTAAAGGCGCGCCTGGGCCGGCCCTTCGCTCAAGCGGTTGAGATGCTGCTGGCCTGCGAAGGCCGCGCTGTTGTCACCGGCCTAGGCAAGTCCGGTCATGTCGCGCGCAAGATTGCCGCCACGCTGGCCTCTACCGGCACACCTGCGTTTTTCATGCATGGCGCAGAAGCCATACATGGCGACTTGGGCATGATCACGTCCAACGACGTCCTGATAGCCATCTCGTATTCCGGCACCGCCCCCGAACTGGTGGCAGTGCTTACCTACGCGCGGCGTATGGGTCTACCCTTCATCGCCATCTCGGGCCACCCCGAGTCCGAATTGGCCCAAGCCGCCGACCTGCACCTGGACGTGCAAGTCGAGCAAGAGGCATGCCCTTTGAATCTGGCGCCGACAGCCAGCACCACGGCCACCATGGCATTGGGCGATGCGCTGGCAGTGGCCTGCCTGGAAGCGCGCGGGTTCAACGCCGAAGATTTCGCCCGCTCGCATCCTGGGGGCGCTTTGGGGCGCCGATTGCTGACGCGTGTGCGCGACCTCATGCGCTGGGGCCGATCTTTGCCCACGGTTCGCCCTGACACGCCCATTCCTTCCGCCCTCGAAGAAATGTCGCGCAAGGGCATGGGTATGGTCATTATTCAAGATGCACAAGGCCGGCCCACGGGCATCTTTACCGACGGTGACCTGCGCAGGCTACTCGTTTCCCGCGGAGACGTACGGCAGTTGCCGGTCTCGGTGGGCATGTCGCCCAACCCCCGCACCATCAGTCCGGACATGCTGGCCGCCGAGGCGGCAAAGCACATGCACGACGGGCGTCTATCGCAAATGATCGTGGTCGACGAGAGCGGGCTATTATTAGGAGCCCTGCACATGCACGACCTGTTAGCCGCCAAGATCCTCTGACATGACTCAAGCTCCTACCGTTACTCATCCCGCCGAAGCCCTTATTCTGGCAAAACTGGCACCCACCGTTGTCGAACGTGCGCGTCAGGTTCGACTCATGTGCTTTGACATCGACGGCGTACTCACCGATGGCAGCCTTTGGTACAGCGAGCACGGCGAAGCTGTCAAACGCTTTAACGCCCTCGACGGCCATGGTTTGCGCCTTATGCGTGAAAGCGGCATTGCCATTGCCCTGATCACCGGTCGCGAAGGCCCCATCGTTGCCCATAGAGCCGCCGATCTGGGCATCTCCATGGTATTGCAAGGCATACGCGACAAACTCGCCGCTGTTACCGAGCTGGCCGCTCAAGAATCCCTTACATTGGATCAGGTGGGCTTCATGGGCGACGACCTGCTCGATCTTTACGCCATGCAGCGCGTGGGTTTTGCGGCAAGCGTGCCCAATGCCCCCGGCTACATCACCCAAGCGGCCCACTGGGTGTCCTCCCGCGAGGGGGGGCAAGGCGCCGCGCGCGAATGCTGTGACCTGATCTTGGCGGCACAAGGCCGCTTGGCCGCATTTTTCAACCCCAACGCCGTGATCCTCGGGGGCGTGGCCCAATGAAGGATCGCCTGCCGACACTCATCGCCATCATGCTGCTGCTCGCGCTGGTGGCCGGCACGTGGTGGGCGGCAGACTACACACAGCGTTCTATTCCCATAGAAGCCGCACGGAGGCTGACCCACGAGCCCGATTCCTGGGCGGAGCGCTTTGTCATGCTGCGCACCGATGCCCAGGGCGTCGCCGCCAATCGCATGGAAGGCGATCACATGTTGCACTTTCCGGATGACGACTCTTACGAAGTCACACGCGCACGCGCGGTAGGCCAGCGCGCAGGCACGCCGGTGACGGTCGGTACTTCCGACATCGCCATCATGGACCAAGACGGCCAACGCATCACCATGCGTGGCAATGCCAAGCTACATCGCGCGGCAGACGCCGAGCGCGAAGCCATGGACGTCAGCAGCGAAGAACTGATTCTGCTGCCCGACGACAACCGCGCCTATACCGACCTTCCCGCCAAGGTGGTGCATGGCAAGTCCGTGATGCATGGCACCGGCATGCAGTACGACAACAACACACGGCAATTGCGTGTGCTCAGCGCCAGCGACGTCAAGATTTCCTCTCAAGATACCCAACAAGGCCGGCGCGACCGCCCGCCCCAAGCCAGCGACGCTAAACCATGAACCTGAACCTACGCCCCACTCTGCTCTCGTGGCTGGCACTGCTGCCCATCCTGCTGTTGTGCGCGCAGCCGGCTTTGGCCCAAACCAACGCTCCCGAGAACGAGCCCGACACGCTCATATTGTCCGACACCCTGGAATATGACGACCTTAAAAAGCAAAGCATTTTCACCGGCAATGTCGTCATGACGCGCGGCCTGATGACGCTTAATGCCGACCGCCTCGTCATGCGTGAGGACAAGCAGGGCTTTCAGCATGGCACGGCCACCGTTACCGGCAGCCCACGCGTGGTCATCCGCCAAGAAAATCCCGAAAAATTCGAAATCATCATTGCTCGCGGCTTGCGCGCCGAATACAACGGCCAAACCGACGAAATCGACCTCATAGGTCAAGCCACCGTCACCAAGTACGTCTGCGGCCAACCCTTCGACACCATCAGCGGTGAACGAGTCAAATACAATCAGCGCAACAGCACCTATAACGCCAGCGGCGGGCCGCAATCCGCCGCTGCGGGTGGCAGAGTTCGCTCGTTAGCAACGCCCAGTGCCAAGGCCGAGGCCGCCGCCGCGGCGTGCAAGGACGCTCCAAAACCTTGATCCCAGCCTCCGCCTGTTCTTCGCTCATTTAGCTTTACTTACGCCCATGTCAGCTTCCGCTCAACCGGCCGTCTCGCCCCCCCTTTCCCCCAGCCCTCAAACAGGGGGGTTGTACGCCACGGGGCTGCGTAAAACCTATGGCAAACGCACGGTCGTACACGACGTCTCATTATCGGTAGAAAGCGGCGAAGTCGTGGGTCTGCTGGGCCCGAACGGGGCCGGCAAAACCACCAGCTTCTACATGATCGTAGGCATCGTGCCCGCCGACGCCGGTCGTATCGAGATCGAAGGGGTCAACATCACCGCCATGCCCATGCATAAACGGGCCAGGCTGGGGCTGTCCTACCTTCCCCAAGACGCTTCTGTTTTCCGTCGTCTCACGGTAGAAGAAAACATCCGCGCCGTGCTCGAACTGCAACACGACGAGAACGGTCGCACCTTAGACCGCACTCAAATCGCTGAAGGCCTGGAGTCGCTGCTGGAAGAGCTGCAAATCGGCCACATCCGACGCAATATGGCGCTCTCGCTGTCGGGGGGCGAGCGCCGCCGCGTTGAAATCGCCCGGGCCCTGGCCAGCAATCCACGTTTTATCCTGCTCGACGAGCCTTTCGCGGGCGTCGATCCCATCGCCGTCATCGAAATCCAGCGCATTGTGCAGTTCCTCAAGGGCCGCAATATCGGCGTGCTTATCACCGACCACAATGTGCGCGAAACCCTGGGCATCTGCGATCGCGCCTATATCATCAGCGAAGGCAAGGTGCTTACCAGCGGCCACCCCAGCGACATCATCAATGACGAGGCCGTTCGTGCCGTCTACCTGGGCAAAAATTTCCGAATGTAGGGTTGTTTGACCGCGCGCAAATTTAGTCCTTGCCCGGGCTTGATTTCGGCTGCACAAGCGCTACACTAAAAGCGTGTCAACTTCATGAAGGAGCCCCAAAGCCGACCTTTCAAACTCTTCTACAGAAGGCAAGTTCGTTTTTACAGGAGATCTTTGCATGAACCTGAACATCAGCGGTCGCCATTTGGAAGTTACTCCCGCCATTGAGGCTTACGTAAAAAGCAAAATGGCACGTGTCGCCCGACACTTCGATCACGTCATAGACACCCAGGTCATGCTCTCAGTAGAGCGGCTCAAGCACACAGCGGGAGTCACCATGCGCCTACGCGGTAAAGACCTTCACTGCGAGGCTGACAACGACGACCTTTACGCCGCCATAGACTTGCTGGCCGACAAAATCGACAGGCAGGTCATCAAGTACAAAACCAAGGTCCAAGACCACGCTCACGAACCGATCAAACGCCAAGTCAACGAGCTGGAATAAGATCGCGTCCCGGCCGGGCACGCCCCCATTGCGTCAGGCGTTCCCGGCTCAGAACACCCTTCCCCCACACAATATCTGGCTTTCATTGCATGCATGCAACGAGGTGGCTTTATCAGAATGCCATCCGCCCATATAATGTTCGTCATGAACCAGATGCCGCAAATCCTGCCGCTCAGCAATATTGTGCTCGATTTGGCTGTTACCAGCAAAAAACGGGCCTTCGAACAAGCCGGACTGCTTTTCGAAAACCACCACGGTATTGCCCGCACAGCAGTCATCCAAAGCCTTATTGCCCGAGAACGCCTGGGCTCCACTGCACTCGGTCACATGATCGCGGTTCCTCATGGCCGCATCAAAGGTCTTAAAGAGCCTTGCGCCGCATTTGTGCGGCTGGCAGACCCTGTGCGCTTCGACCCCAGCGACGGCCGCTTGGCCAACCTGCTGTTTTTCGTGTTGGTTCCCGAAACCGCCACGCAGGTTCACCTTGACCTGCTCGCCGAAATCGCCCGCTTGGTCTCCAACCCATCGGTGCGTCAGGCACTCTCCACCGAAACTGACCCCGCCGTTATCCACCGCCTGCTGACCAGCGAACCCGCCGAAACCGCTTCTGATTAGCCTAGGCCACACTTAAAGGCAAGCCATGCTGACCATTCGGGAGCTCTTTAGCGAGTACGCGGATAAAAGCTCACTTACTTGGATTGCCGGAGAAGCTTCCGCCAACCGTGCCGTTGCCATAGACGGCGGCCCAAGCGCCGACCTGGTCGGCCACCTGAATCTCATCCATCCGGCGCGCATCCAGGTTTTCGGCAAAGAAGAACTCTCTTACTACAATCGCTTCGAGCCCCGACGTCGCCTACACCATCTCGAAGATTTGGTCGCCGGTGGCGTGCCGGCCATCATCATGGCCGAAGCGCTCTGCCCCCCCGCAGACCTTCTCGATTTTTGCCAGACCCAACAGATCCCCCTTTTGGCCAGTTCCCTGAGTGCCGCCGAGACCATAGATTTGCTGCGCATTTATCTCAGCAAGCGGCTGGCCCCCACCACCACCATGCACGGCGTATTCCTAGATGTGCTGGGCTTGGGTGTACTGATACGCGGAGACTCGGGTTTAGGCAAAAGCGAACTGGCGCTCGAACTGATCTCTCGCGGCCACGGGCTGGTGGCCGATGACGCTGTCGAGCTGGCGCGTATCGCCCCCAACACGATTGAGGGTCATTGCCCACCTCTGATACAGAACCTGCTAGAGGTGCGCGGCTTGGGCTTGCTCGACATACGCACCATCTTCGGCGAAACCTCGGTGCGCCGAAAAATGTTGCTCAAACTATTGGTGCAATTGGTGCGCACACACCCCGAGAACTTCGAGCGCTTACCCATGCAGCAACAAACCACCGATATACTGGGGACACCGGTGCGCACCGTCACCCTGCAAGTGGCGGCCGGACGCAACCTGGCCGTGCTAGTCGAAGCCGCTGTGCGCAACACCATACTTTCCCTGCGCGGCATAGACACCATGAGCGAGTTCATCGAGCGCCAAGCACTGGCCATCATGGAAAGCAGCCGTAACGGCTGATGGTATCAACATGCTGAAAATAGTCTTTATTACAGGTATTTCGGGCTCGGGCAAGTCTGTCGCCTTACGTATGCTGGAAGACTCAGGTTACACCTGTGTCGACAATCTCCCGGCGCGCTTTCTGCACGATTTCATCGCCATGAGCCGAGAAGGTGGAATGGAACGCGTGGCCATCGCCATCGACGTTCGCTCCCCCGGCGAATTAGATGAATTGCCCGCGGTCATCACCAGCTTGCGCGCCAGGGGTACCGCCATACAAGTGGTTTTCCTGGACTCCAACGATCACACGCTGATGCAGCGTTATTCGGAATCCCGACGCCGTCACCCCCTGACCGATCGCCTGCAGCGCGACGGCATTACGCCTTCCTTACAAGAGTGCATCGCAACCGAGCGCCGTATGCTGGCCTCACTGCGCGAGCAAGAGCACGTCATTGACACCTCAGATCTCACGCCCGGTCAGTTACGCGCCTGGATACGCGATCTGATCCGTGCCGATAGACCCGCAGTGGTACTCACCTTCGAGTCGTTCGCCTATAAGCGCGGCGTACCCGGTGATGCCGACTTGGTCTTCGACGTGCGCTGCCTACCCAACCCCTACTACGATCACCTCTTGCGCCCCATGACCGGACGCGATGTTCCGGTGGCGCAATGGTTAAGCCAGTTCGGCAGTGTCGGCACCATGGTCGACGACATCGCCGGCTTTGTTGAGCGCTGGTTGCCGCTGTATATGCAAGACACGCGCAACTACCTGACAATAGCCATAGGCTGTACGGGCGGGCAGCATCGCTCGGTCTACGTGGCCGAAGAGCTCGCCCGCCGCTTTTCTTATCATTCCCCCTTGTTGGTGCGCCACCGCAACCAGCCCGCCCCCGATCTGCCATGAGCCGCTGCGCCCGATTACTTGCCTGCACCCTCTTGGCCACACTCCTGGCGGCCTGCGGAACCTCTAGCAAAAAAGGCGCCTACTACCAAGACGATGGCCCTGGCAGCGACATCCCAGCCAATATCGCCGCCATACCCGATGCCATCCCCCGCATAGAGCCCTACGCTCGGGGTAATCTACGCCCCTACCGTGTGCTGGGCCGCTCTTATACGCCTATCTCCGACAGCCGGCCTTTCAAGCAAGAAGGTGTGGCTTCTTGGTACGGACGTAAATTTCATGGGCAACGCACCGCCAATGGCGAAACCTACGATATGTACGCCATGACGGCGGCTCATCCTACACTACCGCTGCCTAGTTATGCGCGTGTTACCCACCTGAATAATGGCCGTTCCGTCGTCGTGCGCGTCAACGACCGGGGCCCCTTCCTGCATTCGCGCATTATCGATCTCTCGTATGCCGCGGCCAGTAAATTGGGCTTTGTCAACCACGGTAGCGCAAGAGTCCGCGTCGAGGCCATTACCCACGAAGAAATCCGCCTGGCGCAACGCAGCGGCAGCACCGTTGCAGCCAGCGCCGCCCCTCAGCCCAGCAATACCGCCCTGACGAGCCCGCAAACAATGGCTGTCTCGCTGCCTGCCGATCTGCAGCCCACGGCACGCTCAGCCAATGAACCCGTGCTTGCGAGGGGTACTTACATTTATCTGCAGTTCGGCGCTTTCAATGCTGCCGACAGCGCCTATGGTTTGGCGCACCATATCAATGCGCAACTAGGTAGCGACGAAAGCCGCACTGCTCAGGTGCAACAAGCCAATGGCCTGCATCGCGTGCGTATGGGGCCTTACGCCAGCCGTGGCGATGCCCTGGATGCCGCAGTGCGCATTCAGGAACGTACCGGCCAGCAAGCCACTATTGCCTTGCAATAAACGGCCCGCAAGCTTTTCAAGCTTCACGGTCGGCATTGCGCGCCAGCGCGGCGCTGTAAACGATGTCTTTGGGCAACCCCGTTGCGCGCGTGACCAGCTTGACGGCATCACGTACGCTCAGGCTTTCAAGAGCCGCATCCAGCCATTTCAGTACTGATTCGTCCAGCCCTGTCGCCACTTGCGCGCGTTCGGGTGCGTGTACGACCAGCGCCAGTTCGCCCTGTTCTCTGTGGGTATCCGCTTCCAGCCAAGCCTCGGCCTGCGCCAGGCGCAGGGTGGCCACTTCCTCGAAACGCTTGGTCAGCTCTCGACCTATCGTAACCAAACGCTCATCCCCGCAAATGGCATGCAAATCACGCAGGCAAGCGCGCAGGCGATGCGGCGCCTCGTACAAAACGACGGGTGTTTCGCCCTTGCACCAGCTTTCCAGCCATTTCTGGCGAGCCTGAGTTTTGGGTGGCGCAAAGCCGGCAAAAGCGTAGGACGGGTTTTCGTCGGTAGTGACTCCACTGGCCATCAGCAAGGCTACCACCGCACTGGCTCCGGGAATGGCAATCACGCGGTACCCCGCCTCGCGAACCACACGCACAACGCGCGCACCCGGATCGCTGATACCGGGGGCGCCTGCATCAGAAACCAGCGCTACACGCTGCCCTTGCGCCAAGCGTTCAACGATGCGTTCAGCCGCCCCCGCCTCGTTATGGCGGTGGGCCGCCATCAGGGCCGTATCAATGCCCCAGGCGTCAAGTAAGGGGCGGGTGGCACGGGTGTCTTCAGCCGCAATCACGTCGCAAAGTGACAGTGCATGCCAGCCCCGCAGACTGAAATCGCCCAAATTCCCTATGGGCGTCGCCACCACGTATAACGTGGACTGCGGCCAGTCCTGCTGCGCCACCCGCTCAGCGAGACGATTCCATGACATGTGGGCTTTCGAAGCCTCCGGGACTTGATTCATACTGGTTTCCGGGCAGCAAATAAGAGGAGGCGCGCCGCGCAACTGCCGGCGCGGTAAGCCATGGCGCATCATACGACAGACCCCTACACGCTTGCTCACGCGGCACAACGGCGCGCTATCCGCGCACGTCGGCGGCGCCAGCAGCGACTAAGTCAAGCGAGTCCGCCTGCGCAAGCCGCGCCAGCAGCGCTCGCTCAGTCACCCACACAGCGCCAGGGCAGCCAGGCCGAGGCGCGAGCCCTGGCTTACTTGATTGAGGCCGGGCTACAGCCCTTGGCTGCCAATCTGGCCTGCCGCGCCGGCGAGATAGACCTGGTTTTTCTGGAGGGGAGCACGCTGGTATTCGTGGAAGTGCGTGAGCGCAAACAGTCACACTTCGGCGGAGCGGCGGCAAGCATAGGCGCAGCCAAGCAAAAGCGCCTGATACTAGCCGCCCAGTACTGGCTACCGCGACTTTGCCGCCGATATTTCGCCGGCAAACAGCCTCCTTGCCGCTTTGACGCTGTTACTCTCGATGACAGCCGCATAGAATGGATACGTCATGCTTTCGCGCTGAACGCTTTGGCATGAGATAATCTCGTTCATGGATATGACCGCACGCATGACATCGCATTTCGATGATGCGATAGACGCCTTCAAGGCTAGTTCACCCGTACTCGCGCCCGCGTTGGCTCACGCCGTCGAGTTGCTCTTTGGCGCACTTTCCAATAACAACAAGATACTTGCCTGCGGCAATGGTGGCTCAGCCGCCGACGCCCAGCATTTCATCGCCGAATTAGTCGGTAGATTCGAGCGCGACCGACTGCCGTTAGCAGGCATTGCGCTTAATACCGATACTTCCATTCTGACGGCCGTGGGCAACGACTACGGCTACGATGAGGTCTTTTCTCGCCAGGTATCTGCGCTAGGTCAACCTGGCGACATCCTGGTCGCCATCTCCACCAGTGGGAACTCCGCCAACGTATTGCAGTCCATACAGGCAGCTCACGAACGCGAAATGCACGTCATTGCTCTTAGCGGCAAAGGCGGCGGTCGCCTCAACGAAATCCTGTACGAAACCGATCTGCACTTGTGTGTCCCGCAAGATCGCACCATGCGCATCCAAGAGATCCACATTCTATTGCTGCATGCCATGTGCGACGGTATCGACGCCCTGCTTCTAGGAGACGCCCTTTGATCTCATCCGACCGTCCCTCTAACAGTTCCCGTCACACGCTAATAGCTTTGTGTCTGGCTTTGGCAGGCTTAGGTACGCTCGCCGGCTGCGCTCCTCTGGTTATAGGCGGGGCAGCGGCTACAACAGCCAGTGTCGCTACCGACCGCCGCACCGCCGGCGAACAACTCGAAGACAAAACCATACAAATCAAGATCAGCAACGATTTGGCCAAAATGCTTGAAAATCGTGGCCGCACCAACGTTGTCTCTTATGCGGGGCGGGTGCTGCTGCTGGGCGACGTACCCACCGAGGCCGACAAACAGCAAGCCGAGGAAATCGCCAGCAAGGTCGAGCACGTACGGCAGGTGTACAACCAGATTCGCGTGGGCGACATCACGCCTCTCAGCGTGCGTTCCAACGACACTTGGCTGACCACCAAGGTCACGAGCGCACTCATTAACACCCAAGGCGTACCGACTCGTACCATCAGCGTTACCACCGAGCGCGGCATTGTGTACCTGATGGGCAAACTGACGTCCACCGAGGCCCAGATCGCCGCCAAGGCCGCCTCGGGCGTCAGCGGAGTCAACAAAGTCGTTACCCTGTTCGACATCGTTTCCCCAGAAAGCGTAGCGGGTAACAGCGGCCAGGCCGCTCCGGTTACGTCTGTCCCCACCACTTCGTCGAACCATATGTCTGAGCCCACCCCAGACTCCGCCGAAGTCCAAGCCATACCCGTACAATGAAGAAGATTCTGGCCATAGTCGTTGCTGTCGTCCTGGTGGCAGGTGCGCTGTTCTGGCAGTTTGGCAACGCAGGCAAAGCAGCGCCCGACGTCACCTATCACACGCTGGATGGGCGTCAGCTAAGTACCCAAGACCTGCGCGGTAAAGTCGTACTGGTCAAGTTCTGGGCCACCAGTTGTGTCACTTGCGTGCAGCAAATGCCCGGCACCGCCGAAGTCTTCGAAAAGCTGGGGCCAAGTGGCTACGAAGTCATTGCCGTAGCCATGGATTACGACCCCATAGAGTACGTGCGCAACTTCACCGAAAGACGCAAGCTGCCTTTCATGGTCGCTCACGACGCCTCCGGCGACATTGCCCAGGCCTTCGGCGACGTTCAACTGACGCCTACCGCCTTTCTTATCGACAAAAAAGGCCGCATTATCAAGCGCTACCTGGGCAACTACGACAAAGACGCCTTCGTCCGCACCGTAGAGCAGGCGCTGGCGGCCGGCTGATTTCATCTTCCTCAAGCGACTTTTGCCATGACTCTACCCGTCTCTGGTGATGCCACCACCTACCCCTCTACCGTGAAGGCCGCTGTGCTGTCCGAGGCCTTGCCTTACATACGACGTTTTCACGGCAAAACCGTGGTCGTCAAATACGGCGGCAATGCCATGACGGAAGAAGCCCTGCAACGCAGTTTCGCGCACGACGTCGTGCTGCTCAAACTAGTGGGCCTGAACCCCATCGTTGTGCATGGCGGCGGCCCGCAAATCAACGACGCACTTAAACGCGTCGGCAAAGAAGGCAACTTCATCCAGGGCATGCGGGTTACCGATGCCGAAACCATGGAAGTCGTGGAATGGGTGCTGGGCGGCCAGGTTCAACAAGACATCGTCATGATGATCAACGAGGCAGGTGGCAAGGCCGTCGGCCTGACCGGCAAAGACGGCTGCCTGATTCAGGCGCGTAAAAAGCTGGTGCCCGACAGCGAGAACCCCGGCCAAATGCTGGACATCGGCTATGTGGGCGACATCACGCAAATCGAACCCGCCGTCGTCAAGGCGCTACAAGACGATCAGTTCATACCCGTCATTTCGTCTATCGGTTACGGCGAGCATGGGCAAGCCTACAACATCAATGCCGACCTGGTAGCCGGCAAGATGGCCGAGGTGCTGGGCGCCGAAAAACTCATCATGATGACCAACACGCCCGGCGTGCTGGACAAAAGCGGCCAACTGCTGCGCACGCTCTCGGCCCAGACCATAGACGAACTGTTCAAAGACGGCACGATTTCAGGCGGCATGCTGCCCAAGATCGCCGGTGCACTGGATGCCGCCCGCAATGGCGTCAACTCGGTACACATTGTCGATGGTCGCGTGCCGCACTGCCTGCTCCTGGAAATTCTGACCAATCAAGGCGTCGGCACCATGATCAGCGCGCACTGACGCGTCAAACATGGACACCGCTACCCAGATTATTCGCGCACGAACGGAGCGCCGCCTATTGCGACCGGTCGGCGCCAGCCTGACCGCCCGCAAACATCGCTATGGCCCTCAGGATACCGTCTGGCTCTTTGACCTGGACAACACCCTGCATGATTGCTCGCACGCTATTTTTCAGGCGATAGACGGCAATATGACTCAGGCCGTCATGCAATCACTGGACGTGGACGAAGAAACCGCCAATGTGCTGCGCCGACGATACTGGGAGCGTTACGGCGCCACTGTCATCGGCTTGGTGCGCCACCACGGCATCAAGGCGTCCGACTTCCTGGCCAAGGCGCATGCCTTTGATCCGGCCCCGCTGGTACGCGCGGAAACCGGCCTGGCCGCCAAGCTGGCTCGCCTGCCGGGCCGCAAGGTGTTATTAACCAATGCACCGCGCCACTATGCCCACGATGTGCTTAAAGTACTGGGCATCGCTCATCACTTCGATCTGCTGTGGGCCATAGACCAGATGAATCTGCAGGGGCGTATGCGCCCCAAGCCTTCCATGGCCTTGATGCGACAGGTTTTGGCTCATCTCAAGGTGCCCGCCCATCGCGTGGTCCTGGTCGAAGACACGCTGCATAACCTGCGCCCCGCACGCCGCCTGGGCATGCGCACCGTGCATATTTTTCACCCAGGCACGCCGTTTTCCAGCATGCACAGGGGCCGCCCAAACTACGTGGATTTACGCTTGCAAACCCTGGGGCCTTTGCTGACCGGCATGAGCCGGCTGCGCGCACGGTCTGGGCCCAAACCTTAACCAGAGGTGTCAGGGCGGTAGCGGCTGATGCTCATGAGAATGCCGCATGCGACGCCCAATGTCAGTAGCGCCGTACCGCCATAGCTGAGAAAGGGTAGCGGCACACCCACCACCGGCAGTATGCCGGTGACCATGCCTATGTTCACAAACACATAGACAAAGAACATCATGGACAGCGCACCCGCCATCAGGCGACCGAACTGATCTTTTGCGCAAACGGCAATCACCAGGCCCCGCAAGATCAGCAAGCCGTACGCCACCAGCAACAGGATACCGCCGTACAAACCGAACTCTTCAGCAAAAACGGCGAAGATGAAGTCCGTCGTACGTTCAGGGATGAAGTCCAGGTGTGACTGAGTGCCCTGCATATAGCCTTTGCCGTAAACCCCACCAGAGCCTATGGCAATCATGGACTGTATGGTGTGAAAGCCCTTGCCCAACGGGTCGGTACTGGGATCCAGCAAAGTGCAGACGCGATGTTTCTGGTATTCGTGCAGCACCACCCAGTCAGTGCCTACCTGGCAAAGCTGCTCTTCGTAGTGGACGATCAAACCCAAGGCTACGCTGCCGACCACCAGCACAGGCACCAGCAGCTTGAAGGACAATCCGGCAAAATAAATGACGCAAAAGCCCGTGGCGAAGACCAACAAAGCGGTGCCTAGGTCTGGCTGACGCACAATCAATGCAAAGGGCACCAGCAACAGTGCCAGCACCACCAGGTGATCTACCAGGCGCATGCGCCCTTGGTGCTTATGGAAGAACCAGGCCAACATCAAGGGAACCGCGATTTTCAGCATCTCGGAGGGTTGAATGCGCACCACCCCCAGGTCCAGCCAACGTGTAGCCCCTTTGCTGGTTTCGCCGAATAGCTCTACCCCCAGCAGTAAAACCACGCCCACCACATAAATCAGGGGAGCCAGACGCCTCCAGAGAGGCGGTGGTATCAAGGCGGCCACCCACATGGCCGAAAAGGCCAATACAAAATTGCGTGACTGCTCGGCAAAGCGCCAATCCGTGCCGCCTACGGCCGAATGCATGACAATCAAACCCAAAGCCGCCATCAGCAGCAAGATAGCCAGCAAGGGCCAATCAAATGCGCGCAGTGCGTACCACGCCCAAGTCATCCAGCGCTTCATGGGGGGCCCTGCTCAGCAGGCGCCGCCGCGACAGCGACCTGCTGCTCGGCTGGCCTATCGAGCCAGTAATCGAACACGGCACGCCCCACTGGGGCAGCCACAGTGGCTCCCCAGCCGGCATTCTCGACGATCAAGGCCACGGCAATGCGAGGGTCCTCCGCTGGCGCATAGGCCATGAATAAGGCGTGGTCCCGCAAACGTTCATCAATGGCTTGCGCATTGTATTTGGCGCCTCGCAAGCTATAAACCTGCGCCGTCCCTGTTTTGCCGGCGGCTTGGTAAGGGGCATCGCTAAAGGCGCGTCGTGCCGTGCCCTGACGAATCACTCCAACCATGGCTTCTTGAATGACCTTGAGATTCTCGGGTTTGAGCGGCACCGTATGGGTGGGTGGGTAGACCATCTCGGTTTCTTCCCCAGTTAAACCATCGCGCAAAGCACGCAGCAAGTGCGGACGACGCGAGACGCCGCCATTGGCCAGCACTGCTGTCGCGTGTGCCAACTGCAACAAGGTAAAGGCGTTATAGCCTTGCCCAACCGCCACAGAAACCGTTTCACCGGCATACCAGCGTTGCTGTTCGGGTTTTTTGTAGGCCTGGCGCTTCCAGTCGGTGGAAGGCAAAACCCCTTTACGTTCGCCGTCCAGGTCTATGCCGGTGACTTGCCCAAACCCAAACAGCTTGCTGAAGTCGTGCAGCGCATTGACGCCAATATCCAGCCCCAGAGAATAAAAATAGGTATCCGACGAGACGACGATGGCGCGACGCATGTCTGTAGGGCCATACACCGCACCTTGGGCATTGCGAAAACGCTGTCCGCCCAGTTCGAAATAACCTGGGTCAGCCACCCGCTCGGTGGGACTGCGCTTATTGAGCTCCAACGCCGCCAAAGCCACGAAAGGCTTGTAGGTTGAACCTATGGGGTAGGTACTATAAAGGGGTCGATTGATCAAAGGATGATCGGGCGATTCATTCAGGGCACGCCAATTGTCGGTATCGATACCGTCGATAAAAAGGTTGGGATCGAAAGATGGTGCGGACACCAGGGCCAACACTTCGCCGGTACGCGGGTCGATAGCCACCAAGGCCCCTCGCCGGTTTTGAAACTGCTCTTCAGCCACACGCTGCAAGCCGATGTCCAAGGACAGCACCAGATCATTGCCAGGCTCTGGATCGATGCGGGAAAGCCCCCGCATGGGTTTGCCCGTCGCTGTTACCTCCAGCTCTTCCAGGCCGGTTTTGCCATGCAGCAGCTGCTCCCAGCTTTTCTCTATGCCTTTTTTACCTATGATGTTGGTGCCGCGATAATTGCCAAGCTGGTCTTGCTCTTCAAGCCGCGTCATGTCGGCTTCGGATATTCTGCCAACGTAACCCAGCACATGAGCAGCGGTTTGACCCTGAGGGTATTCGCGCACCCAGCGCGCCTTCAGCGAGACACCCGGAAACCGGAAAGCCTGCGCCGCAAAGCGCGAAGCTTCGTCGTCGTCCAGGCGGTTACGCAGCATGGTAGAGGCGTAGCGGCCACTCTGATTCAAGGCCAGCTGAAAACGCCTGCGCTGGTAAGCGGTGATCTCGACAATACCACCTAGCTCTTCCAGCATGCGTTCCATATCTGGCACTTGAGCGGGTGTGACTTCGAGCACGTAGTCGCGATAATTGCGCGCCAGCACTTCACCATTGCGGTCCAGTATGGCGCCGCGCCGGGGGGCAATCGGCACCACCGCCGTACGATTACGGTCGGCTCTTGCGGCCAGGCCTTCGTGGCGCTCTACCTGCAAATACCAAAGACGCCATCCCAGCAACCCCCCGCAAAGCAAGGCAAACAAGCCTGCGGCCAGCACCCGTATCAAGATATGGCGCTTTTGCTGCAGCGTGGTTTCCTTGAACTCGAACATATCTGGATGAAAAGCGCCTTATGCCGCGCCGGAATTGATTTCGTCTTCGCGACGCTGGGGTAAATGCAGAAGAATATCGGCCACAGGCCAAAGCGCCGTGGTAATCAGGGCGGACCAAAGCCAATCCCACCCGGGCCACGCCCCCATCAGCCAAGACTGCAGCAGATGCGGGATCATCATCGCCACCACAAACACGGGCAACATATGTATGGCCTGCACCACAGAACCGAACAATTGCAGGCGCTTGTGCAACACGATAGCGCCATAAGTCGCCAGCACATAGGTCAGCACATGCCCGCCCAACAAGCCGGAGTCATGCACATCCATCAGCAAGCCAAAAACGAATGCAACGGTCAGGCCCACAAAGCGCGGCTCGTTCAACGCCCAGAAAACCATAACCAGCATCAGCAAATCGGGCGCCGGCGGCCAGCTTCGCCAAGGCAACAGGGAGATCAACCATACCAGCAACAGGCTGGCCCAGACAAAGCGCGCACTGGAGGGCTTGCGAAAAGGCGCGGTGTCTATGGGCTCTAGCGAGCTGAGCGAGGAGCGGCGAACCGGTTGCGGGGTAGCTTGCTTCATGGTGATGAGCTCTCAGACTCCGTCGCGGGATCGGAGTTCCCGACCAACAACACCAGAAAATGGCGATAACGCTCTGGATGCGACAAGGGCGTAGCTTCGGCCATGGCAAAGCCCGTGGCGGGATCATGCCTAACTTCGTCTATTTGAGCGACGGGCAAGCCTGCCGGAAACAGGCCTCCTACTCCGCTGGTCACCAACACATCGCCGGCCTTAAGATCGGTGTCGCCGGTTAGGTAGCGTACCTCGACCTTGCCCGAGGCGTTGCCACCAAAGGCAATCAGGCGCAAGCCATTGCGCAGCACCTGCACAGGCACGGAAACCCTTTCGTCAGTCACCAGGGCAGCTTCTGAGGTGAAGGGAGTGACCCGTACAATTTGGCCAACAATACCGCCTTCATCTATGACCGGCATACCCGGCGCAATGCCACTGTCGCTACCTTTGTTAAGCACCAAGTGACGCGTGAAGGCATTAACAGGCTCGTACAGCACTTCGACGGCAACAGACGACTGACGCACTTGTTCGACCACACCCAGCAAACGTCGCAACTGCTGATTTTCGGCCGCCAATTGCGCGGCATGGGTAGCCACCTGAGCCAGTTCGATACGCTGGCTTTGCAAAGCCTCTTTTTCACTGCGCACCAAAGAGGCGGCGTTGGTCCAGTTGTCTATACCCGCCATCAAATCGCGCGGCAACATGACCAGACGCTGAAAGGGATACAGCGCCACCGCCACGACTTGACGCGCGGGGTCAAGCACACGCCAGCGAGCGTCTACCACCATCATGGACAAGGCCAGCACGACATAGACGACCAAACGGACCTCGGCCGCCGGCCCCCGCTTAAATAGCCTGATCGTCCCGTGCCCTTGCCCTTGCATGATTCCTTCGTTGTCGACGCCGTAGCGTATGCCCAACGCCAACAGACGCCCAGGCCGACTGACGCTTCCGATTAGTCGTAGATGAAAACGCTACCCAGACGTTCGAGATGTTCGAGCGCCTCGCCGCAGCCCCGTACCACGCATGTAAGCGGGTCTTCGGCCACCACCACAGGCAGCCCGGTTTCTTCTTGAAGCAGACGATCGAGATCACGCAACAAGGCGCCGCCGCCGGTCAGGGCGATACCCTTGTCGGTGATGTCGGCGCCCAACTCGGGCGGCGTTTGCTCGAGCGCGGTCTTGACTGCCAAAACGATCTGGTTGAGGGGGTCGGTCAGCGATTCGAGGATTTCGTTGGACGACACCGTGAAACTGCGCGGCACGCCTTCGGAAAGGTTGCGCCCCTTTACTTCAATTTCGCGGATTTCAGCGCCAGGGAAAGCCGAGCCGATTTCTTTCTTGATGAGCTCAGCCGTGGGCTCGCCGATGAGCATGCCGTAATTACGACGAATATAGTTGATGATGGATTCATCGAACTTGTCGCCGCCGACCCGCACCGAACCTTTGTATACCATGCCGCCCAGCGAAATGACGGCGACCTCGGTGGTACCGCCGCCGATGTCGACCACCATAGAGCCGCTGGCATCGGAGACCGCCAAACCTGCACCGATGGCTGCCGCCATAGGTTCTTCGATAAGGAAGACCTGGCTGGCGCCCGCACCCAATGCGGATTCACGGATCGCCCGGCGCTCGACTTGAGTAGAGCCGCAAGGTACGCACACGATGATGCGAGGGCTGGGTGCAAACATGCTGCGTGGATGCACCATGCGGATGAACTGCTTGAGCATTTGCTCGGTGACCGTAAAGTCGGCGATAACGCCATCCTTCATGGGCCGAATGGCTTCGATGTTGCCTGGGACACGGCCCAGCATTTGCTTGGCTTCGCGCCCTACCGCTTGAATGATGCGCTTGCCGTTGGGACTGCCGTCGTGACGGATGGCAACGACGGAAGGCTCGTCTAGCACGATGCCTTTACCCCTGACGTAAATGAGGGTATTGGCCGTACCCAAGTCGATCGCCATGTCGCTGGAAAAGTAACTGCGGAGGAAGCCGAACATGTGTGCTCAGTAGATAGAATAGATGGAATCGCGATAAGACGCGCACACGGAGCTGGAACGGTAGCCCCACAGCCTGGGAGCAACTGGCCCTAGGCGTCGGTTGGGGCGCCATCGACATGCCAAGGCGAGCCGCAAGCCCTTGGGGGGCGCCTGCGCACAACTGCGCGGCGAAACCGCCCGCCTGCCGGAAATCACCTTAACGGTTAAGCTGTAAATGATAACTTATAATTTACCTGCCTATTTGACAAGCTTGTGCCCCCTGACTTATGACGATCTCCGAACAAGACATCGCGCGTATCGCGAAACTGGCCAATATCGCCCTGACCGACGAAGACGCCCGCCATGCCCAACAAGATCTGGACGGCATGCTGTCGCTCATCGCCCGCCTGCAGGCCGTAGACACGCAAGGTGTCGAGCCCTTGGCTCACCCCTTGTCGATTATTGAAGACGTCACCTTGCGCCTGCGCGACGACCAAGCCGTGCCTGCCTCAGACGAACCTCAGCGCGCAAAGCTGATGGCCAATGCGCCTGCCCAGACCGAAGGCCTGTTCCTGGTTCCTACGGTCATCGAATAAACCCGCCATGTATTCCAACGCCCTGCATACTGAATTCTCTTCCATTGCCGATCTGCGCCAAGCGCTGAACGACAGGCGCATCAGCGCCCAAGAGCTGGCGCAAAGCGCCTTGGCGGCTGCTGAAAAAGCAGCCGACCTTAATGCTTTCCTGCATATCGACACCGAACTGACCTTGGCTCAAGCCCGGGCAGCCGACGCCCTGCTGGCAGCAGGGCAAGGCGGGCCGCTCACGGGCCTGCCTATTGCCCACAAAGACGTTTTCGTCACACAAGGGTGGCGTACAACGGCTTCCAGCAAAATGCTGGGTCAATACGTCAGCCCCTTCGATGCCACCGTCGTCGACAAGCTCCAGAAAGCCGGTGCCGTATCGGTGGGCAAGCTCAATTGCGACGAGTTCGCCATGGGTTCGGGCAACGAGTTCTCGGCCTTCGGCCCTGCACGCAACCCCTGGGACGCCACTCGTGTACCGGGTGGCTCATCGGGCGGCTCAGCCGCCGCTGTGGCCGCCGGTTTGGTCATGGCCTCTACGGGTACCGATACCGGCGGGTCGGTACGCCAGCCCGCTGCGCTTTGCGGCGTCAGCGGCATCAAGCCCACTTATGGCACCGTTTCGCGCTATGGCATGATCGCTTACGGCTCCAGCCTTGACCAGGCCGGCCCGCTGGCACGCCATGCCCAAGACCTCGTCGAATTATTAGACTGCATCAGCGGTTTCGACGAGCGCGACTCCACTAGCCTCGAAAACTGCAAAGGCACGCCCAACCAACCGGGTCGCATCCGCGCCGACTTCGAAGCGGCTCTTGCCTCCCACCCTGCCGGTAAGCCCATGCAGGGCTTGCGTATAGGCGTGCCCACCGAGTTTTTCAGTGCAGGCCTATCCAACGATGTCGCCCAAGCGGTCGAAGCCGCCCTGCGCGAATTCGAGGCCCTGGGCGCTACGCGCGTTTCCATCTCTTTGCCGCGCACCGAACTGTCCATCCCGGCCTATTACGTCATCGCTCCCGCCGAGGCCTCCAGCAACCTGTCGCGCTACGACGGGGTGCGTTATGGTCATCGCACACACAGCTATGGCGATTTGGCCGACATGACCAGCCGTTCGCGCGCCGAGGGCTTTGGCCCCGAGGTCAAGCGCCGCATTCTGGTCGGCACCTATATGCTGTGCCACGGCTATTACGATGCTTACTACTTGCAAGCGCAGCGTATCCGCCGACTCATTGCCGACGACTTCCAGCGCGTTTTCAACGCTGACTGCGACGTCATCATGGGGCCGGTCACACCTACGCCCGCCAAGCTTATCGGGGCCAATCAAGATGACCCCACCGCAGACTGGCTGGCCGACATCTACACCTTGGCCCCCAGCCTTGCCGGCCTGCCCGCTATGTCCATCCCCTGCGGCTTCAGCCAAGATGCCAAGCCATTGCCTATAGGCCTGCATCTCATCGGCAACTATTTCAGCGAGGGCCATCTGCTGGCTACCGCACACCGCTTCCAGCAGGCCACCGACTGGCATCAACGCAAACCGGAACACGCATAATGGATTGGGAAATCGTCATCGGGCTAGAGACGCATACGCAGCTCTCTACCGCCTCGAAAATCTTTTCGCGCAGCAGCACGCGCTTTGGCGCGGCCCCCAACACACAGGCCAACGAAGTCGACATGGCCTTGCCCGGCACTCTGCCCGCCATGAACCGCGCCGCCGTCGAGCGCGCTATTCAGTTTGGCCTGGCCATAGGCGGGCAGATCGCTCCGCGCTCTATCTTTGCGCGTAAAAATTATTTCTATCCTGATCTGCCCAAAAACTATCAGATCAGCCAATTTGAACACCCCGTCGTCGTGGGCGGCAGTCTCAAGTTTTTTGTCGGCGACCAAGAAAAAACCGTTAACCTGACTCGCGCTCACCTTGAAGAAGACGCGGGCAAATCGCTGCACGAGAACTTCACCGGCCCTCACGGCGAATCGTCCTCGGGCATAGACCTGAACCGCGCCGGCACCCCCTTGCTGGAAATCGTCTCCGAGCCCGAAATGCGCTCGGCTGCCGAAGCCGTCGCCTACGCCCGTGCCTTGCATAGTCTGGTGGTCTGGCTGGGCATCTGCGACGGCAATATGCAAGAAGGTTCTTTCCGTTGCGATGCCAACGTCTCGGTACGCCCCAAAGGCCAAGCCGAGTTCGGCACCCGTTGCGAAATCAAAAATCTCAACTCCTTCCGATTCCTCGAACGGGCCATCTTGTTCGAAGCGCGCCGCCAGATCGAGCTGATAGAAGACGGCGGCAAAGTGCGCCAGGAAACCCGCCTGTACGACGCCGATCGTGACGAAACACGCAGCATGCGCTCCAAGGAAGATTCCGACGATTACCGTTACTTCCCCGACCCCGACCTGCCTCCTTTGGTCGTTACGCAAGACTGGGTGGCCCGTGTACGCGAAGCCATGCCCGAGCTGCCTGCCGACAAGCGCGCGCGCTTCGAGACCGATTTGGGCCTTAGCGCTTATGACGCGGCCCAACTGACGGTAGACCGCGCAACGGCAGACTACTTCGAGCAAACCGTAGCGGGCTTGTCCGCCGCTCAATCCAAGCCTGCCGCCAACTGGATTCTGGGTGAAATGGCAGCCGCCTTGAACCGCGAAGAGCTGACCATAGAAGCTTGCCCCGTCAAGCCAGCCGCTTTGGCCGCCCTCGTTACTCGCATCACAGACGGCACGCTGTCTAACAAGATTGCCCGCGATGTATTTGCCGCCATGTGGGCCGGCGAGCACGACGGCAACCCCGACGCCATCATCGAAGCCAAAGGCCTTAAGCAGATCAGCGATAGCGGCGCCATCGGCGCCATGATCGACGAAGTGCTGGCCGCTCAACCCGATATCGTCGAGCAATACCGCGCCGGCAAACAAAAAGCGTTTAATTCCCTGGTTGGCCAGATCATGAAAGCCGCCAAGGGCAAAGCCAACCCTCAGCAGGTCAACGACCTGCTCAAGCAAAAACTAGACGCCTGATAACCATCATGGCCCCTTGAGGGGCCATGATTCAGTGTCTTGTTAAACCCCGGTGCTTTGAGCATTGGGGTTTATTTTTTGCCTGGCTCAGCGCACCACACCGTACTTATTACGGTAAGCCGCCACCGCTTCGCGGTGTTCGCTGAACTGCTCGTCGTGCTGGAGCAAGGCCATGATATCGTCCAGCGAAGCAATACTGATCACCGGGATGCCGTAGTTGTTGGCAACGTCCTGCACTGCCGAATGCGGCGACAGGGCGTCATCGGGGCCGGCGCGCTCCATGCGGTCAAGCGCGATAAGCACGGCAGCCGGTTGAGCCCCGGCATGACGGATGATTTCGACAGACTCGCGCACCGAGGTGCCAGCGGTAATGACGTCGTCGATGATGACCACCCGCCCCTGCAGCGGCGCCCCCACCAGCACACCCCCTTCTCCGTGGTCTTTGGCTTCTTTGCGGTTAAAGGCAAAGGGAATCGAGCGGTCTTGCATGGAAGGCTGGGAGGCCAAGGCCACCGCTGTGGCGGTAGCCAGCGGTATGCCCTTGTAAGCCGGGCCGAACAGCATGTCGAACTCGACACCGGAAGCGGCCAAGGTTTGTGCGTAAAAGGTAGCCAGGCGCCCAACCGACACACCGGAATTGAACAAACCGGCATTGAAGAAGTACGGGCTGACGCGCCCCGATTTGACCTTGAACTGACCGAATCGCAAAACGCCTTGCTCTAGCGAAAAACGGACAAAATCAGTACGAGCGTGTAAATTATCAGCCATGGATCAGTTCTAAACGGGGAATTCCAGAACCCGTATTATCGTTCATAAAAGGCCTGCTCGTCCGGCAACTTCAAGCCAGGCCCTTATCCACTTAAAGACCACCCCCATGACCCAACCTGTTTACTTCGTTTCCCACGGCGGTGGCCCTTGGCCCTACATGCCCGAAGCCCAGGCCATGTACGCCTTGCTGACCGAGTCCTTGCGGGCCATGCCCTCTCAGTTACCCCGTCGCCCCGACGCCATCCTTATGATCTCGGCCCACTGGGAAACCCAAGGTGCGCTGGCCGTCATGACGCATCCCCAGCCGCCTATGCTGTACGACTATTACGGCTTCCCCGAGCACACCTATAAGATTCGCTACGCGGCACCGGGCAGCCCTGAACTGGCCAGACGCACCAGCCAGTTGCTGCAATCCATAGGCCCCGTACACGAAGATGCCGAGCGCGGCTTCGACCACGGCGCCTTCGTGCCCTTGTACGTCATGTACCCCGAAGCGGACATCCCGGTCACCCAGCTTTCCATCGAAAAACACTTTGACCCCGCTTTGCACGTCGCCATCGGTCGAGCGCTGGCGCCGCTGCGCGACGAAAACGTGCTTATTGTCTGTAGTGGGCTTAGCTATCACAACCTTCGAGAAATACGCAGCATCGGGGCATTGCCCTCGGCACAGTTCGACGCCTGGCTGCAACAGGTAGTGGTTCAAGGCCCTATCGACGAGCGTATTCCACAACTACTCGATTGGGAGCAAGCCCCCGCCGCCCGGCAGGCGCACCCGCGCGAAGACCACCTTATCCCCCTGATGGTAGCGGCTGGCGCAGCCGAGCACGACCCGGCCACCTGTGTTTATCACGACAAGGGGCTGTTTGCCGGTATTACCGCGTCAAGCTTTCGATTCGGTTAAGCCCAAGGCGCATCAGACACTGGCCGCAATGACACGATTGCGGCCGTCATGCTTGGCTTGGTAGAGCGCATCGTCGGCGCGACGCATCAGTAACTGATAATCGGGGTGGCCATCGTATAAGGCCAAGCCCACGCTTACCGTTACCTGCAAACTTAAGTCATTAGACAGTCGAAAACTCTCGTGTTCCACGGCCTGGCGCACAGTTTCAGCCACTTTATACGCATCGTCGTGGCCGATATCCACCAAGAGCATCAGGAACTCTTCGCCACCAAGACGGAAGATATAGTCGCCTGCACGACAGCTGTTGCTGAGCACCACGGCCAATTGCTGCAACACCAAGTCGCCGGCATCATGACCGTAGCTGTCGTTGATGCGCTTGAAGTTATCTACGTCTATGACCAACACGGCAAACGTCATGTCGTGCTGCCGGGCAAAAGCCACTTCTTTGTTCATGACCACAGGCAGATACTTGCGGTTCAATAAACGTGTCAGGGCATCCCGCCCTGCTTCAAGCTCGTTGGTTTGCCGGAACAGCACATCCAGCCTGAAGGCGATGGCTTGCGCTTCGTCGCGCAACTCACGCAAGTGACCCATGCGCTCGGAGACGTCCGACTCGCTGGTTTGCTTGACCACTACAGGCAGCAATTCGCGGTCGATACGCTCTATGGAGGCCTGTATCAGCTGGGCCTCTTCGGTACCCTGAAACGCATGCGCCCCTTTGTGCCGGAACCACAAACCGAAATCGCTGGCACCGATGCGGGGCAGCTGCGTAG
The DNA here is from genome assembly GCF_020539505.1 of Mesopusillimonas faecipullorum. GTDB lineage: Bacteria > Pseudomonadota > Gammaproteobacteria > Burkholderiales > Burkholderiaceae_B > Mesopusillimonas > Mesopusillimonas faecipullorum. The sequence continues at coordinate 340,801 of NZ_JACDXW010000003.1, forward strand.
CATGCGCCCCCATCGCCAACTCGAACATCACCCGGTTCTCCCAATCGAGCAGGGCGGCCCGCTGACGTTGACGCTCGGTAGCCACATTTTGCACCACGGCAAACAGGCGATAGGCTTCCTGGGCGCGGCTGTTGCGATCATGCGAGGTGGCGTATGCGTGGCTCATGATCTCCATGGTCAAATCCATGATGCCTTGCATCACCTGTAGCAACTCAAATTGCTTCACTCTGGGCAAGCCGGATTTTTCGTGCAGCAACTCGGCAAACTTGTCTTTCAAGCTGTACGCGGCACGCAACACCAAGTGCACGGGCACGTCTATACGCGCATGCACCACACCCACTTGGCGCTGCAAACTGACCAAGCCTGTCAGGTCGTCTCCCGCCCTGGCACCGTAAACCCCGCCCACCCATCGCCGCAACGAAGCATGAAGGCGAGTACGCACTTGTTCATGGGAAATCAATTGCGCAGCCGCCTCGTCTTTCAGCAAGCGGTCGTAGAAGTGATCGGCAAGATCACTTTGCCACTTCAAGGTCAGATTGTTCAGTTGCTCGAGAAGCTCGACAGGGTAGCGGTTAAGCAACGCGGTCCAAGTCTGTGCATACTGCTTATCCTGCGTAGAAGACATATGAAAAGACCTAATTTTTCGTGCTTAGGCACTCGAAACACGACGAGCTGGTGAGATACGAGGACGGCTTTTTCATTTTAGTGAAAAAGCGGTTCTTTGTCGGTGGCCTGCTCCATCAGGCCAAGGCGCGCCCACATATCAAGTTCAAGAGGCGGAACTTCAAATACGCGGTGGCCGGCCTTTTATGCGTGCCTACAACGACGCGTCGTAATCTATTGTCAGGGGTGCGTGGTCGCTGAAGCGTTCGTCTTTGTAGATAGCCGCGCGCTTGGCGCTGCGCCCCAACTCGGGCGTGGCAAGGTGATAATCTATGCGCCACCCCACGTTGTTGGCCCAAGCCTGGCCCCGGTTGCTCCACCAGGTGTAGGCATCGCCTGTGGTTTCGGGGTGCAAGTGGCGGTAAACATCCACCCATCCCAGCTCGCCCAATACCTTGCTCATCCAGGCACGCTCTTCTGGAAGGAAGCCACTGTTCTTCAGGTTTCCCTTCCAGTTCTTCAGGTCGATTTCTTGATGGGCGATGTTCCAATCGCCGCACACCACCACTTGGCAGCCGCGCTGGAACAATTCGGCCAAATGGCCATAGAAGCTTTCCATGAAGCGAAACTTGGCTTCTTGGCGATGATCGCCACTGGAGCCCGAGGGCAAGTACAGCGAAATGACCACCAGCTTGTCATACACCAGCTCTAGGTAGCGGCCTTCGGCATCGATCTCGGGCACGCCCAAGCCTTCTTTGACGGCCTTGGGCTCGTGCGGCGTGTATATGCCCACCCCGCTATAGCCCTTCTTTTCGGCATAATGAAAGAAGCCATAACCGCCAGGCAGCGCGGACATCTCGGGCGTCATGTCGCCTGCCTGAGCTTTGAGTTCTTGCATGCAGATGAAATCCGCTTGCTGGGCTACTGCCCAGGGCTGAAAGCCTTTACGAAAGGCAGAACGTATGCCGTTCAGATTGGCGGAAACAACACGCAGCATGACGAAGAATACTCCTGGAACAAAGAGTCAATACTAACCCAAGCGCCTGGGCGTGAACGGCATACCCCGCTCTGTCGTGGCATCAGCTACCCGCGTCCAGACTCTTCACGGTTGAACGCATCCACCACAGCAAAGCCAGCCCCGGCAAGGCGATGAACACGGTAAGCACAAAGAAACCCGGCCAGCCTATGGACTGCACCAAAGGAGGCGTCAGCGGGCCCGCAAGATACGTGCGCCCGACCGCCGACAAGGCCGACAGCAGGGCAAACTGCGTGGCGGAAAACTGCTGTTTACACAAGGCCATCAGCAGCGCTACGAAAGCCGCCGTGCCCAAGCCACCACAGATATTCTCTAGCGCCACCACGGCACCCATGCTTAGCAAGTTTTGTGGCGTAACAGCCAGCACCCAATATCCAAAGTTGGACACTGCCTGCAGCAGGCCAAACAGCATCAAGGAGCGATACAAGCCTATGCGCGCCATAAACGCACCACCCGCCAACGCCCCCAGTATGGTGGCTGCCAAGCCAAATACCTTGTTGACCATGCCGACCTCTTCGGCGCTGAAACCCACCCCGCGCAACAGAAAAGTCGTCGACAAAGCGCCGGCAAACGCATCGCCCAGCTTGTACAGGACAATCAACAAGAGCAGCGCCCAAGCCCCCGGACGCGAAAAAAACTCTCTTAAGGGCTCTACCACTGCCAACGCCAAGGTACGCGGCGCACGGGCAACATGTTCGGGCTCGGGGGCCAGCCAGGTGGCCAAGGCGCAAAGAGCCATCAGCCCACCCATCAGCATGTAGGTGTTCTGCCAACCCAGCCAAGAGCCCGCCATAACCAAAGCCAAGCCGCCGGAAACAATCATGGCCAAGCGGTAACCCATTACCTTCAAAGCCGCGCCGGCGGCGCGCTCTTCGTCGCGCAGCACGTCAGTGCTGTAGGCATCGAAAGCAATGTCTTGCGTAGCCGACCAGAACGCTACCAGCACCGCCAACAAGGCCAGCCACATCAGTTGATTGCCTGGATCGAGCATACCCATGCAGGCAATGAGCACCGCAAGCAGCAGCTGGCTGATCAGTATCCAGCCGCGCCGTCGCCCCAGCAAAGGAAAGGCATAACGGTCAACCAATGGCGCCCATAAAAACTTGAGCGTGTAGGCGGTGCCCACCAAAGTGAGAAAGCCGATTTCTTGCAAGGAAACACCGGCGACGGTGGCCCAGGCCTGCAAGGTGCCGCCGGTTAGCGCCAAAGGCAATCCGCTGGCGAACCCCAAGAGCAACAATGGGTACACCCGGGGACTGGCGTAAACGCCCACCCCACGTCGATTAGTGCCTGTACTCATGCGGGCTCCGGTTTAACGCACGCCATGTGGCGATGCAAAACGATACACCGCCAATGTACTGCGCCACCCGGGCAGGAAACCGATTTCACGCGCACCATTGAAAGCCACCCTATGCGTGATGCGCAGGTTCATGCTTGCGGCCAAATTTTCGAAATCGCGCAAGGTGCACAAATGGATATTGGGTGTGTCATACCACTGGTAAGGCATTTGACCCGTAACAGGCATGCGCCCGCGCAAGATGGAAAATCCGTGTGGCCAATAACCGAAATTCGGAAAAGAGACGATGCCGTGCTTAGCCACCCGCGCCATTTCCGACAGGATATGCTCGGTGTGCAACATGGCTTGCAGCGTCTGCGACAGCACAACGGTGTCAAACTGCTGATCATCGAAAAGCGCCAGGCCTTCTTCGAGGTTTTGCTGAATGACATGCACACCTTGACGCACCGAAGCAATCACGCGCTCGTCGTCGACTTCAACCCCCACACCATCCACGTCTTTATGGTCGCGCAGATACGCCAGCAGACTGCCGTCGCCACAACCCAGGTCCAGCACCCGAGAGCCCGGTTCTACCCAGTTGGCAATGCGTTCAAGGTCGGAACGCAGCCGCCCTTGTTCGACTTGCGCCTCGGGCGCAGCGTAGCGATGAATACGTTTGCTCATGATGCCAGCACCCCCGTTACGCGTTGCCTGGCGGGCAAGCCCAGCTCTAGTGCAATCTGGTCGTAGTAGCCCTGCACCACCGCGTGATAGCGCCGGTCTTCGAGCAAAAATGCATCATGACCATGGGGCGCGTCGATTTCGGCATAGCTAACTGGTCGCTGGTTTTTTAGCAAAGCTTGCACGATCTCGCGCGAGCGCACGGGCGGGAAGCGCCAATCGGTAGTAAACGAAACCAACAAGAACTTGGCTTGTGCGGCCTGCAAAGCACGAGCCAGGTCGCCGCCATGACGCCGTGCCGGGTCAAAATAGTCTAGGGCGCGCGTAATCAGCAAGTAAGTGTTGGCGTCGAAATAGGTAGAGAATTTTTCGCCTTGGTAGCGCAGGTAGGACTCGACTTCGAACTCTACGCCATAGCCGTAATGGAACTCGCCATTCTCGGCAGGCGCGCGCTGCGTACGACCGAATTTGACGGCCATATCGTCGTCAGACAAATAGGTGATGTGGCCTATCATGCGCGCCACTGACAAACCATGGCGCGGCACAACGCCGTGTTCGTAATAGTGACCGCCGTGAAAATCGGGGTCGGAAATAATAGCGCGGCGCGCCACCTCGTTGAAAGCGATATTCTGGGCAGACAGGCGCGCCGTGCTGGCCACCACTATGCAATGGCCGACACGCTCGGGGTGGTCAATAGCCCAGCACATGGCCTGCATCCCCCCCAAAGAACCGCCCATGACCGCCGCAAATTTCTCTATGCCGAAATGGTCTGCCAGACGCGCCTGCGCCTGCACCCAGTCTTCGACGGTGACCACAGGAAAATCCGCCCCCCATGGGCGCTCGGTACCCGGTCGCAGGCTGGCCGGCCCAGTAGAGCCAAAGCAGGAGCCTAAATTATTGACGCCAATAACGAAGAAGCGGTCGGTATCTAAGGCCTTACCGGGGCCCACCATGTTGTCCCACCAACCCTCACTTTTGGCTTGCCCCTCGTAAACGCCCGCAACGTGATGTGAGGCATTCAAAGCGTGGCAAACCAGCACGGCATTGCTGCGCTGTTCGTTGAGGGTGCCATAGGTTTCAACTGCCAGCTCGTACGAGGGCAACACTTGACCGCTGGTAAGAGGCAGTGGGTTGTTGAAGGTAATGAAGGAAGGCTGCACCACGCCGACCGAGCCGGAAGCGTCGCCGACAGAAGCGGTGGGGGCAGATTGTGCCGCAATGGCGACACATGACGATGAGGGAGCGTCTGGCTGATTCAAGGCACGGACCTCTTTAGCTGGATTTATGAGGCGCCCGCAAGCAGATCAAGCAAATCGGCGCCGGAAAAAATGGTTGGATTTATTCTAGCACCAAACGTCGTCAAGCCGGCCCGCCCCTAAGGCAAAACGCCACCCACGCCTTTTTCCAGCGCCTCGAAGAAAACGGACATGTGTTCGCTGGAAAGTTCATCCGGCGCCAGTACCAAGCCTTCTAGCAGGCCGTGCGGCGTCAGCCAGATATGCCCCACCACTTGCAGGGTTTCTTCAGCCCCCCCGCGCAACGTGAAGCGCTCGCCCGGCAGGGGCAGGGTTTCGGGGGCCGCCACCCCCAAGTTTCTGTATAGCGACAGCAGCACCTCGTGCCCGAACCGTTCGCGCTCGGCAGTGCTACTCAAGCCGCCCTGCCCCCAAGGGGCATAGCCCACCACAAAAAGGTTTTCATTCACTTGCGCCTGCGTCATGATAAAAGGTTGCTGCCCGCCCTCGAAGGGTAAATCACGCTGCTCGGTAGCGGGTTTGGCCGGAAACAAAGCCATTACGCGCCCGTCGGCAACCGCCACTTGGCGCCAGTTATAGTCGGGCGAACAGCCCATCAACAGCAACAGCGAAACCGCTATCCCCAGACGACCCCACGCGCGCATTGCCCATCCTGCCTTCATCTTTCTCCGCCTTGCCAACCGGATAGTCGTGCCTTATTACCGCAACGCTGACTTCCAAGAAACCGCCATTTTATTGGCCTCGGGTAAAATCCGCGAAAAACAGCATTCCTTGCCCTACAAGCCCCATGACATCCACACCCCCACATCTTGCCCGCTTGGCCGAGCATCTGCACTTGATCACCGCTATCCAGCGGGGCATAGAAAAAGAAGGCTTGCGCACCGACCAAAATGGCAATCTGGCCATGACGCCGCATCCGCGCGCGCTGGGCAGCACGCTGACCAACCCCTACATCACCACCGATTATTCCGAGGCCTTGCTCGAGCTGATCACACGCCCGCATCATAGCGTCACCGATGTGCTGGCCGAGCTGAGCGATATTCATCGCTACACCGCGCAGCGGCTTGACGGCGAGATCATCTGGAACCAATCGATGCCCGCTCATCTGCCACCCGAGGCAGATATCCCCATCGCTTGGTATGGCACGTCGAACTCGGGAATGCTTCGCCACGTTTACCGTCGCGGCCTGGCCGAGCGTTATGGCAAGGCCATGCAATGCATTGCCGGTGTGCACTACAACTTTTCCATGCCGGACGATCTCTGGCAGGTATTGGAAACCCCAGGCGACACGACTCAAGACCGCCGATCCAAAGGCTACTTGGGGCTGATACGCAATTTCATACGCTACGCTTGGCTGATCATGTATTTGTTCGGCGCCTCGCCGGCCGTGTCGCGCAGTTTCCTGCCTGAAAACGGCCACGGCCTGCAGCTACTAGACGACGACACCCTGTACCTGCCCCACGCCACCAGCTTGCGCATGAGCGATCTGGGCTACAGCAACAAGGCCCAGTCCGACCTGCAGCTTTGCTATAACGACATAGAAACTTTCGTCGAGCGCATGCACAGGGCGGTTACCACACCCTGGCCTGCCTACGAGGCCATAGGCACGCATAGAGACGGCCAGTGGATACAGCTGAACACCAACGTTCTGCAAATCGAAAACGAGTACTACTCCAGCATTCGCCCCAAGCGCACGACCCAACGTGGCGAGCGCCCGGCCACCGCATTGGCCACCCGAGGTGTGGAATACGTAGAAATCCGTTGCCTGGATATCGACCCCTATAGCCCCGCCGGCCTCTCCGGCCAAACCGCCCGCTTCATCGATACCTTCCTGCTGTTCTGTACCGTCGACCCCAGCCCGTTCTTTTCCCAGAATGGTTTTTGCCAAGACAGCCAACACAACTTTGGTCTGGTTTGCCGCGAAGGCCGTCAACCCGGCTTGATGCTCGCTCGCCAAGGTCAGTCCGTCAGTCTGCAAGACTGGGGGATAGAGCTGCTTGAGCGCATGCAGCCCTACGCTCAGCTGCTAGACCAAACCGAGGGTAGCCAGTCTCATGCCCATGCGCTGCAGGTACAAATCGACAAGCTGCGCGACGTTGAACTCACACCTTCGGCAAGCCTGCTGCGCGATTTGCGCGAGTCTGGACTCAGTCTGCATGATTTCACGCTGGCCAAAAGCCAGGCGCATCACCAACATTGGTTGAATCAAGCGCTGCCGCCGTCACTTGAGCGCCAAATGGACGAAGCCGCCAAGCACTCACTGACCGAGCAACAGCGGCTCGAGGCTTCTGATGCGGAAAGCTTCGACGAATACGTCGCTCAGTTTCACGCTGCCTTGGCGCTGCCGCCGGCGGCCTGATTGTCTTTATCTTGTCTGCTTGCTGCGTTACAGTGGCAAACACTTCGTATCACTCAAGGAGACGCCATGACGCAATCACCGCTCAATCCCAGTCCAGCCTTGTCCAACACCCTACACGCCATGGGCGCTCGCTGGGGCTGGTTCGTCGGTCTTGGTATCGTCCTGCTGATACTAGGCCTGATCGCAGCCGTTTATGTCATCAGTGCAACACTGGTCAGCGTGCTTTACGTGGGCATCCTCATGCTTATCGGCGGCATCGGCCAGCTGGTGCATGCTTGGCGCGTTGATAAAGGCTGGCCTGGCTTCGTGTTCTGGAGCCTCAGCGGGCTGTTGTACGTGGCTGCCGGCCTCATTGCCATTGTCTTCCCCATTACCGGGGCCGCCATGATCACGCTCATTCTGGGTGCAACCCTGATCGCTGCAGGCGCCTTCCGCCTGTGGGTGTGGTTCAACAATCGCGGCCAATCGGGATGGCAGTGGCTGGCAGCTTCTGGCCTTATCTCTTTACTGGCAGGCTTGCTGATTGCCGCAGGTTGGCCTGAAAACAGCCTTTGGATACTTGGCCTGCTGCTGGCTATCGACTTGGCTTTTCAAGGCTGGACGTTACTGTTCCTAGGCGTAGCACTGCGCCGTGGCCACGACCGTAGGGCCACCTCTTAAGCCAGCTCCGCACGCCTTACGCCGCCAAGCCTTGCCACAAAATCCACAGCATGGCGGCGGGGGCGAATACGCCTATCACGATGCGCTTGACCCATTCAAAGGGGCCGGCTTTGCCGCTTGCCCCCCACTGCTCTCGCAGGCGCGGCCACACCCACCAGGCGGCAAACAAGCAGGTCAGCACGCCCCCTACCGGTAAAAACACATTGCTGGCCAAGTAGTCCAGCCATCCAAAGACAGACTTACCTGCCAATTGCAGGGTGGGCCTTTCGCCAAAACTCAACGACGCCGCTATACCCAAGGCATAGCAAGCACCCGCCACGCAAGCACTTGCCGCGCGACGCGGCCACTTCAGAGTTTCGATAAGAAAAGCAACGGGGACCTCGAGAATCGAGATCGACGAGGTCAGCGCTGCGATGAAGAGCAAGGCGAAAAACACCGCCCCAAAAGCATTTCCCCACGGCAGTTCGGCAAACACCAAAGGCATGGTCACAAAAGTAAGCCCGGGGCCGGCGCTATCCCCCAGGCCCAACGCGTGTGCAGGTGGCAACACCAACAGGCCGCTAAGCACGCAACTAAGCATCGTCAGCAGCGCCACCATGCGAGCTGCTTTACCCAGATTGACGCCCGATGGCAGATAAGAGCCATAAGTGACCATTACCCCCATAGCCAATGACAGGGTCCAAAATGACAAACCCAGGGCGCTGAGCAAGGCGGTGCCATCCAGCGCGTTCAGGTTGGGCATCAAGAAGCGCAATACGCCCTCCCAAGCGCCGGGCAGCATCAAGCCTCGCACGATCAGTATGCACATCATCACGAACAGGCAAGGCATGAGCACCTTGGAAAGGCGTTCTATGCCCTTTTGCACACCCGCGGCCACGCAAGTCAATGTGGCCAGCATGAATAAGCCGTGATAAAAGAACGCTGCCCACCCCGAGCCCGACAGCTGTGCAAACCTTGTCGTCCACTGGCCGCCATCGCGTGCCAGGGGCTCGGTAATCACCTGCCAAAAATAGGCTAGTGTCCACCCACCTACCACGCTGTAATAACTAAGAATGACAGCACTGGCGAGCACGGCCAAAGCCCCGACCAGACTCCATAATCGCCCACCCAGGCGTAGAAAAGCGCCGTAAGCGCCGGCATCGGCTGCCCGGCCTATTGCCATCTCTACACGCAGCAAGCCCAAGCCTATGCTTAGGGTTAAGGCCGTATAAAGCAGCAGAAAAGCCCCGCCCCCTTGGTGTGCTACGACGTAAGGAAACTTCCAAATGGCGCCCAATCCGACGGCCGACCCCGTAGCCGCCAGCACAAAACCCAAACTGGAGCTCCAACGTGTTCTTTCCATATCCGCCCCCAAGATCTCTAAAGCGATTGTGCCAGAGAGCGACGTTTGGCGTCGTTAGCGTTCTTTTTTGCGAATTTGAGTGGGTTTTGCGGGCTACGCCGACTACACTACTAGTCTTTTGATGACCACTTCCCGCCTACTTGACGCCACGTCGCCATGATTGGTCTGTTTACGCTGAAAAACAAGTTTCTGGAATTGCTACGCGATGCCTTGGCTCATCGCAGTTACTCACGTGATTTTGCGTATGTTCGCAACGAGTACCTGCGCACTCGCATCACCCTGATTTGCACGATTTTTCTGGTGCTGCTGCCATTCTGGTCGCTGCTGGACTGGATCATGCTACCCAGCGACATCTTGCCCTACCTATGGCCTGCCCGCATTGCGATGGCTGTTTTGCTGGGTGTCGTGCTGCTACTGGCGCGCTATGCCCGGCACCATCTGCCGCGCGTTCTGCTTGCCTGTGGCTTGCTGCTGGCCACACCTGCCGCCTTCTACGCGCTTTTGCTGGCCGTTATTCCTCAAGGCACTCCACCACTTATAGGCTATAGCTTTATTCCTTACATGCTGGTGGTCATGCTGGCGATCTTCCCCTTTACGCTGCTCGAATCCAGCGTGTTGGGCTTAAGCCTGCTCGTGCTTCAAGCTTTTGCCTTGTATCGCTCAGAAATCCTCTTCACTTCTGCGGGCATACAAGACTTATGGCTGCTGGTCGCACTGCTCAGCATCGCCGTCACGGCGAATTACTTCCAATTGGCGTTGATGTTGCGCCTACACCGCGAGGCGACTCACGATCCGCTTACCGGCTTGCTGAACCGTGGCGCCCTGATGCGCTCCATGACCCAACTGAGCACGCGTGGCGATACGTCCCAAACAGCGCTGTTAATGATGGATCTGGACCACTTCAAACGTATTAATGACCAATACGGCCACATGAGCGGTGACGATGTCTTACGCCATTTCACCCGGCAACTGAGCCAAACCTTGCGCCCCACTGATATCGCTTCGCGCTACGGCGGTGAGGAATTCATGGCTGTTTTGGTCGACACCGATCTGCCAACCGCGCTTGAGCTAGCCGAGCGCATTCGACACCGCACGGAAACCTCCAGCCTGCAAGATCACGAAGGCAACACCATACGCTACACCGTCAGTATAGGTATAGCCATGCTTAAGCCTGGCAAAAATTTCGAAACCGCCATCCGAGAAGCCGACAATAGACTTTACGAAGCCAAGCGCCAAGCGCGCAATCGCGTGGTGGCCGTCGACACGCCATAGGTAGCCCCAGGATTCAGCCTTTCGCATTGCTGACTTTGTTGCCTTCTTCGGATATGGTTCGGATAGAAACGCCTACATCTACCCCCAGGAGCTCGCTTCATCATGATCAGCCGATTACAGGCCCTGGGCCGATCCGTATCAGGATTTGGCCTTATTCTTGGTTCGCTTTGCTTTGCTGCATCTTTAACGCCTAGCTTGATACCGCGCGACTTTGTCGTTCAAGGGGTGCTCGCCGGGATCGCCTTCGGGGCGGGATACGGCATCGGCGTCCTGCTATGCAGCGTATGGCGTTACCTAGAGCTTCCGAGCCTGACGCAACAGCTAACGAAGATACTCAGTCTGATCATGGCTGCGATCTGTCTTCTCATTATGGTGCTGGCCCTTAATCAGTCGGCGCACTGGCAGAACTCGGTTCGCCATGCCGTCGGGATGGAGTCGGTCGAGAGTGGCTACCCGCTCAGCGTCACCCTCATTGCCATCATCTGCTTTTGCGTGCTTCTATTGATAGCTCGCGGCTTGATCAAGCTTGGAAAACTCATAGCCGGCAAACTCTACCGACGCTTCCCACGCCGAATCTCCATTGTTGTCGGTGCGGCAGTCACCATCGCGCTTACCTACACTATCGCCAACGGCGTGTTGGTCCGATACACCTTCAACATGCTTGATAGCTCCTTCCGTCAAATTGATGCGCTGATAGAGCCAGATCGTCCGCAACCCCTAGTGGCCGAGCGCGCGGGCAACAAACTGTCGAGGCTGGAATGGCGCAAACTCGGACGGGCGGGAAGAGAGTTCGTAGCCTCCGGCCCCACGGCGCAGGAAATCACGGCTTTTACCAAGCAGCCGGCGCTTGAGCCCATACGCTTATATGCCGGCCTGCAGATCGCTGACACGCCCGAGGAGCGTGCCGCCTTGCTGCTGGAAGAACTCATTGCCCTGAAGGCTTTCGAGCGAGATGCGCTGGTCATCATCACCCCGACAGGCACCGGGTGGGTCGACCCCTCCGCCATCGATGGGCTTGAGTTTTTGTTTAACGGCAATGTGGCAAGCGTTGCGTTGCAGTACTCCTACTTAAACAGCCCGCTTTCCTTGATTTTTGAACCCGAGCATGGCGCAGTCGCTGCGGAAGCCCTGTTTCGCGTCGTATATCGCTATTGGAAAACCCTCCCTGCTGATCAGCGCCCTAAGCTCTATCTTCATGGGCTAAGCCTAGGCGCTTTTAATTCACAACGCGCCATCACCTTCTTCGACGTCCTAGGCGACCCGATAGACGGAGCCGTCTGGAGCGGCCCCCCTTTCCCCAGCGAAAAATGGCGCTCCCTGACTGCCGACCGGAACCCTGAGTCGACGGAATGGCTACCGGTTTTTCAAGAGGGACGATTCGTGCGCTTCATGAACCAGCATGGAACACCCGAAGGCAATACCTCGCCCTGGGGCAATCTGCGTTTCGTGTATCTGCAATACGGTAGCGACGCCATCACCTTCTTCGACAAAAGCTTGTTCTACCGCGAAGCAGACTGGATGAAGGCACCGAGGGCCCCTGATGTCTCGCCCTTGCTGCGTTGGTATCCGGTCGTCAGCATGTTGCAACTGCTTATCGACATGCCTTTGTCAGACGGGGTTCCCATGGGGTATGGACATGTGTATGCACCAGAGCATTATCTGAATGCCTGGCTGGAGGTGACCGGCGTTGAGTGGGCCCCGGAGAAGGTGGATGCCCTAAAGGCGCTACTGAGACAACGCAGCACACAAGGGGAAGGTTATGAATACCGAGGGGGGTGATCTACTTGGCTTGCATTGGCGCGACCGACAGGAATCGAACCTGTATCGAGAGCTTCGGAAACTCTAATTCTATCCATTGAACTACGGTCGCATCGCGCAGTATTGTAACGCGCTTCGCCTTCGCGTGCTGTACAAGGGTGCCCTTCCTAGCAGTAGCAGGTATAATCGCAATCTTTACGCGCACCGGCCCCGAAACCTTATATTGGCGTAGCGCGCGACGCGAGTCTCAAATTAGTTAAGCACAAGTAAACTGCACGTACCCGATGGTACAAAGCAAGTACCTAGCGATTGCATAGCAAGCAACAAGGGCCGCAAGACATAAGAATCCAGGACTCAGACATGAACCAAACAGCAGACAACGCAGAAAAGCACAACGAAGCACACGAAGGGCCCATCAAGACCCCGAAGCAGCTGGTCGTTACCATCATCCTGGCGTTCATTGTTCCCATCATTATCATCTTATTGTTGATCAATCTGGTGGTGTCCGGCTCTTTTCAAGGCGCGGGTTCGCAGGCGCTCACCCCCGAAGCCATCGCCTCGCGCATCAAGCCTGTGGCGGGCTTTGCACTGGTCGATGCCAATGCACCCAAGGTTTTTAAAACCGGCCAGCAAGTCTACGAATCCACCTGTACCGCCTGTCACGCCGCAGGCGTGGCTGGCGCACCCAAAACGGGCGATACCGCAGCCTGGGCTCCGCTCATCGACTCCGGTATGCAAGCCCTCATGAAAGTCGCTCTCGAAGGCAAGGGCGCCATGCCCCCCAAGGGTGGCAACCCCACCCTCAGCGACTTCGAAATCGAACGCGCCGTGGTCTACATGGCCAATCAAGCAGGCGGCTCCTTCCCAGAACCAGCTGAACCTGCCGCTGAAGGCGATGCCGCAGCGGACAACGCCCCCTAAAAGCCTAGCCTTCCGGCACGCACATGCCGGATACGCATGCCACACACGAGCCGGCCTCTATAAAGGTCGGCTTTTTCATGTGCGCCCGGCACACATAAAAAACGCCACCTTCGAGGGTGGCGTTTTTTCGTCTATCGCCTTCAGCGCGCTTCGGTTTGCAGCGGCAAACCTAGCTGCACGCGGCGCTGCAGCCACAAACTGGCCCGATAGCGCATATCGCCGGTTACGGCATGCATATTGCGCAGGACTTCAAGCACCAGGTCTGCCCCCAGCGCCTGCCCCAGGCTAAGGGGCCCGCCACCTGGGTAACCCAAGCCCAGTTTGACGGCCAAATCGATATCCTTGGCTGTTGCAATGTTTTGCTGAGCAATGTCACTGGCCACGTTCACGATATTGGCGACGATACGTTGAGCGACGAAGCCCGCAGAGTCGGCAATGACGGACACCGGGGTATCGTCGGATGCCAATAAGGCATGGGCGGCATCACGCCATTTGTCTTCCGTAGACAAAGCACACATCAGCACCCGCCGCTTGCCTTGCTCCAGCCCAAACAGGGTATCCAAAGCAACGGTACGAGCGCCATCCAGACTATGGCGGCTGATCAGCGTAGCGGTATCCTCACCAAATGGCGTTACGACGATCAGGGCATCGTCGGGCGCTTGCTCGGCAGCGACGCACTGCACACCCAGGCTCTCGAAAAGCGCCTTGGCACGCGCATGGCCTACCGCATGGTAAGGCGCCACCCAGACTTTCAGCCCATCAAGGGCCGAGGGCACGGCTGCGCTGGCGGGGACTTCCTGCTTGCCATCCACATAGCGATAGAAACCCTCGCCTGTTTTCCGACCCAGCAGACCACCGGCAAAGCGCACGGCGGTAATGGGCGAGGGGCGAAAACGGGGTTCGTCATAGAACTGCTCGTAGATCGACTCCATGACGGGATGAGAGACATCCAGGGCGGTCAGATCCAGGAGTTCGAACGGGCCCATGCGAAAACCGGCCTGCTCGCGCATGATGGCGTCGATGACATGAAAAGGGGCAACCGTTTCCTGTGCCGTTTTCAAGCCCTCGATATTCATGCCGCGACCGGCATGATTGACGATGAAGCCCGGCATGTCTTTGGCGCGTACCGCCGTATGCCCCATTTTCTGGGAAAGCGCCATCAGCGCATCGCCCACGGCGGGATCACTGCGCAAACCGTCGATGACTTCGACGACCTTCATCAAGGGCACTGGGTTGAAGAAGTGATAACCCACTACGCGTTGAGGGCGTTCGCAGCCGGCAGCAATAGCGGTGATGGGCAATGAAGACGTATTGGAAGCCAGGATGCAGTCTTCGGCAACGATCTGTTCAAGCTGTTTGAATAACTCGCGCTTGATGTCCAGTCTTTCGACGATGGCTTCGATCACCAACTGCGCCGGTGCAAGGTCTTGCAAGGCCGTGCAAGCCTGGATGCGGGCCAGGGCAGCTTGAACGACTTCGGGCTGCATCTTGCCCTTGGCCACCAATTTATCCCAGGTTTGCGCCAATGCGTCGCGCGCGGCCTGAACAGCCTGCGCATTGACGTCGTACAGACGCACTTCCAGCCCCGCTTGAGCCGCAATCTGGGCAATACCCCGCCCCATCGCGCCGGCTCCGACGATGCCGATGACATTGATATCCTTCATTGATGAGCTCCAGAACAAGCCGACCAGCGCTGATCGGCGAAAGGACGATGATAAAACGCCGGGACCCCGACCGTTTGTGTATGTTTACAACACGGGCACAAATTAAGGGTAAACCCCAGGAAAAATATTGCATAAACCTAGGGTTTACCCTAGAATATCTTCATTGCTTAATTCAGCCGTTTTTTAGATCAGACAGGTCGTCGCCATGAAGAATCTTTCCTCCTCCATCGTTTTGACTGACTCCCTCGAACGCAAGCTGCTGCAAGCCGAAATGGACCACTACATGAATGCGCCTCTGAAAGGCGTGTTTACCGCTGCGGCCCATGCTGCAGCCAAGCTGTCGGTCAAGGTCGTCGACGCGCTGCGTTTCCAACGCCACGCTGGCACCAAAGCCGCTTAAATTCTTTCCGCTCTGTCTTCTGACAGAGTCAGGGTAACGATTACCCAGCAGTGTTGAAAGTGGCAAGTCCTCTGCACCGAAAAAACTCAAGAGGTTTTTTTCGCCAGCAACCCCTTCAGCATATCTAGGCGGGCCTTAGGACTTAGGCCCGCCATCTCGTCAGCCGGCCCGGTTGACGCAGCCCCCTCCCCCATCTCCGCGATGAACCTAGAAGGTTCACGTATCAAGTCTTCTCTGGCTCGGCGACGCTTTTTGCACCAACTGATGTGCAAAGACCGCTTGGCACGTGTAATTCCCACATACATTAAACGCCGCTCTTCTTGCACGCGCTGCACCAAGGTTTCGGCGGCGTCAGGCCCATCGTTCTCGTCCTCTTCGCGCCCTAAGTGGGGTAGCAAGCCTTCTTCCACACCTATGAGGAAGACATGGGGGTATTCCAGCCCCTTGGCTGCATGCAGCGTAGAGAGCTTGACGGCATCCGGTTCCTCATCGTCACCGCGCTCTAGCATGGTCACCAGCGCCACATGTTGGGCAAGGTCCAGCAAACGCATCCCATCTTCATCGGCTTTACGCTTGAGCCAGGCCACGAGTTCCATCACATTCTGCCAACGTGTAGCCGCTTGACGTTCTTCACAGCTGTCGTACAAGTAGCGTTCGTATTGGATAGCTTCCAACATGCCAGTCAAGGCTTCACCCGCAGCGGGCCCGCCATCGGGACGAGCGGCCTCTTGCTGCAAACGCTGAATGTAAGTGGCGAACACCTGCAGGGGCTCAAGTTGACGCGCTGCCAGGCGTTCGGTGGGGCCGATTTCAAATACCGAGGCAAACAGCGATAACTGCCGCTCGCCGGCAAATTGCCCCAAGGTTTGCAGGGTGGACTGCCCTACTCCTCGCTTGGGCGTCGTAACCGCTCGAATAAAAGCAGGGTCGTCGTCGTCGTTGGCCAGCAGGCGCAGATAAGCCAACACATCGCGTATCTCGGTTTTATCGAAAAAGCTCTGACCGCCCGAAATCGTGTAGGGAATGCGCAGATTGCGCAGCGACTGTTCAACGATGCGCGCCTGTTGATTGCTACGGTACAAAATCGCAAAGTCCCGCCACTGGGCCTGGCGCTCGAAGCGCTCAGCCGAAATGCGCATGGCTATTGACTCGGCCTCAGCCTGGTCGTTATCCATTGCCGTCACGCGTATGGGCTCCCCGTGTCCTAAATCGGACCACAGCTTCTTATTGAAAACATTGGGGTTGTGGCTGATAACCTGGTTTGCCGCCGACAAAATACGCTGCACCGACCGGTAGTTCTGCTCTAGCTTGATCAGTTCAAGCGAGGGATAGTCACTTGAAAGCTGGGTCAGGTTTTCAACAGTCGCCCCACGCCAGGCATAAATCGCCTGGTCATCATCGCCCACAGCCGTAAACATGGCCCTGTCACCTACCAGCGCCTGCATCAGCCGATATTGGCACACGTTGGTGTCTTGATACTCGTCTACCAATAGGTATTTAACGCGAGCCTGCCAGCGTGCGCGCACCGTCTCATCACGCATCAGCAGCAAGGTCGGTAAGCGGATGAGGTCGTCAAAGTCGACCGATTGGTAGGCCTGCAAAGTCGCGTCGTAACTGCGGTAGATGCGCGCCGCCTCGGCTTGGCCCGGCGTACTGGCCGATTTATCGGCGGCGTCGGGGTCCATCAGGGCGTTTTTCCACAAAGAGATCGTTTGCTGCACTTCGCGCAAACGAGCCTTGTCGGTAGTGGCCAAGAGCTCTTGAACGATGGCCAGCGCATCCGTAGCGTCTACGATGGAAAACGAAGGCTTAAGCCCTACTGCCTGGGCCTCCTCGCGCAAAAACCGCAGACCCAACGAGTGAAAGGTACTGATGGTCAGGCCTTTGGCCATACGTGGCTCTACCAACTCGCGTACGCGCTCGCTCATTTCGCGAGCCGCTTTGTTGGTAAAGGTCAGCGCAACGATCTGCCTGGCCGTATAGGCACACTCGCGCAACAGATAGGCGATTTTCTGGGTAATCACCCGTGTTTTGCCGCTACCTGCCCCTGCCAGCACCAAGCAGGGGCCATTTAAATACAGCACGGCGGCACGTTGCGGGCCGTTCAGAGTCGTAGGCAAAGTATGCCCATGCGTTTGTGGGAAAGCGCTCATATTTGTTGCGGGTCCACTTCAAGTTGCCAGCGCACGCGGCAGGCCGTGCCCAGCTGCGCCAGTACTGGCATCCAAGCGGCCAGAAACGCCTGCAACACAGGGCGACTGACACTTTCGACAAGCAATTGCGCGCGCTCGACGTTGGCAACCCTGACAATGCGCAGGGGGACCGGATCGTACAACATGACAGCTTCATAGGCCTGCGCTAGTTCGGGCTGGCTCGCCAGCCAATCGCGCGCTTGTTGCAGGTAATCCAGCGCATGGGCCAACTGCCGTGCCTCTGCGGTTAGCAAAGCCTGATAGGCATAGGGAGGCAAACCAATTTCTTCGCGCTCATGCAAAGCGTAATCGGCAAAGCCGTCATAATCATGGCGCCGCAAAGCCTGATACACGGGCTGCTCGGGGTAATCGGTTTGTATCATGACGGCCCCACCTTGCGTATGGCGCCCCGCCCGACCTGCCACCTGCATCAGCTGGGCAAATAAACGCTCGGGCGCGCGGAAATCATGGGCAAAAAGCATGGCATCGGCGTTCAGAACCCCCACCAGCCCCAGCTTGGCAAAGTCGTGCCCTTTGGCCACCATCTGCGTGCCCACCAGTATGTCTACCTCGCCGGCATGCACCTGGGCAAAGAGTGCTTCGGCACTGCCTTTGCGCCGGGTGCTGTCGGCATCAATGCGCGCAATACGGGCCTGAGGAAAGCGTTCGGCCAAATACTCTTCGACACGTTGCGTGCCACGGCCCATGGGCTGAAGATCTTGATCGCCGCAGTCTGGGCAAGCGCGCGGCACGCGTGAGCGATGCCCGCAGTGGTGGCATTGCAGTTCATTGCGAGGCCCACCTTGGCGATGCATGACCATATAAGCCGTGCAGCGCGTGCAGCGGCTAAGCCAGCCACAAGAATGGCAAGACAGCACCGGGGCATAGCCGCGACGGTTCAGGAACACCAGGCTTTGCTGCCCTGAGGCAAGACGCTGCTCGATAGCCTCAAGCATCTGCGGTGAAAAACCCTGCTGCAAGCGCAAACGTCGCGTGTCAACCAACTGCACCTCGGGCAAGGTAACTGTTGTGGCCCTTTGAGTGAGGCTAAGCTTGTGGTAGTTTGCGCGCTGCACGTGCAACCAGCTTTCCAGCGAAGGGGTCGCCGAGCCCAACAGCACAGGTATGTCGCGGTCGCGTGCACGCCATACAGCCAGATCGCGCGCGGAATACCTTAAACCCTCTTGCTGCTTGTACGACGCATCATGCTCTTCATCGATGATGATCAGACCCAGCTTGGGCATAGGTGTAAAAATAGAAAGGCGCGTACCCAGCAACACGCTGGCCTGGCCACGTTGCGCCTGCAACCAAGCGCGCAAGCGCTCTCCCTCGGCCAAACGGCTATGCAAGACGGCTAACTCATGCCCCGCCTGTAAAGACGCCAGCCGCGCACGCAAGACTTGCTCCAACTGGGGCGTGAGGTTGATTTCGGGCACCAGAAGCAGTACCTGCAAGCCCTGCTCTAAAACCGCTTGCATGGCGCCCAAATAGACCTCGGTCTTGCCGCTACCCGTCACACCGTGCAACAGCACGGGTTGAAAAGCACTCAGGCCTGCCAGATAGTCCACCGCTGCTTGTTGTTCTACATTAAGCCTGGGGGCCGCTAGAGGCGGCACGACAGGGGTGGCACGCGCCTTGCGCTTATCAATACGGGCCACGGGCCCGCCTGCAGAACGCTCACCTTGATAGGCGCTGATTTTGCGCAAGCTGGCTGGCAGCACCGGCAGCATGACTTCGCCCAAGGGGCGTTGATAATAGCCGGCCGCAAAGGCTGCCATACGCAGCCAATCGGCTGGCATAGGCGGCAAGTCGTCCAGTACCTGCTCAATCTCTTTGACTTGTTCGGGGGCAATACCCGGTTCATCGAACAAGGCTACAGCCATACCCACCACTTTGCGCCGATTGCCAAAAGGCACGATGACGCGTTGACCTGGCTGAACCGGCACGCTACTGCGATAGACGAACTCACCCTGTAACGGTACATCCAGTGCAACATGAACCCAGACCGTGCAAGCACTATCCGGTGTCAGCTCACCCTCTGAGTTCGTAGAAGACGCCACGCGTGAATCTGCCAATTCTTAAAGTAATTTATTAAGTATGCTGTTGAAAACCAAGCCCCACATCCCTTTTACAACACCTACCCTGCCTGTGGATAACTTTGGGGAAAATAAGAGGACAGATATCCTGGAAGTCAATCGGATATAACCCAAGGATTATGAGAAATATTGTTATGCCTGAATAAAAATGCTTTATATCAAATACTTATCTTATCTATTGATACTGTATCTGATAAATTTCAAAATTATTGCGGCGCAGCGCTGCTTGTGCACAAGTTGGTTTCACCTGTAGCTGAAAACCGTGTGCTTGCCCGCGCTGCCCCTAGGCCGGCCACCAGCTTAATGGTGGCGTTTGCTATGGTTATGCACCTCGTCGACCAAGATGGCGACAGACTCTGGCGGCGTAAACTGAGAAATACCATGGCCCAGGTTAAACACATGGCCGCCTTGCCCTACCGCACCAAAGTCGTCCAGTACCCGTCTGGCTTCTGCTCGTATGGCCGATTCCGTGCCAAACAACACCATGGGGTCAAGATTGCCCTGCAAGGCTACGCGGTCACCCACGCGCTGACGCGCCTTGGCCAGGTTCACCGTCCAATCTACGCCCATCGCATCACAGCCTACAGCAGCGATGTCTTCCAACCACATGCCACCGCCTTTGGTAAACACGATGGTGGGCACCTTGCTGCCGTCAGGGGCCGGTTGCAGCTGCTCCAGCACTTTACGCGTATAGGCCAATGAACAGCTTTGAAACAGGCCGTCTGCCAGCACGCCGCCCCAGCTATCGAACAACATGACTGCCTGGGCCCCTGCTTGTATCTGCGCATTAAGATACTGCGCCGTTGCCTGAGCGTTGATGGTCAGAATATGGTGCAGAAGGTCGGGCCGGCCATACAACATACTTTTAATATGACGATAATCGCTGGAACCTTGGCCTTCGACCATATAGCAAGCGATCGTCCAGGGACTGCCGGCAAAACCTATCAAAGGGACCTTGCCGCCCAGCTCTTTGCGTATCAAGGTGACCGCGTCAAACACGTACTGCAAACTGGACAAGTCAGGCTCATGCAAAGCGTGAACCTCTTGCTCTGTACGCAAGGGCCTTGCAAAACGTGGCCCTTCACCCGGCAGAAAATTCAAACCCAGCCCCATGGCGTCTGGTACCGTAAGAATGTCGGAAAACAGAATCGCGGCATCCAGGTCGAAGCGACGCAAAGGCTGCAAAGTCACCTCGCATGCCAGTTCGGGGTTTTGCGCCAACCCCATGAACGAGCCTGCGGCCTCTCGGGTTTGCTTGTATTCAGGCAGATAACGACCTGCCTGGCGCATGAGCCACAAGGGCGTGTAAGGCACGGACTGCCGCATCAACGCGCGCAGAAAAACATCGTTTTGGAGCTTAGGGAAAGACACGGTTATCCTTCAGAAAAGTTCGCTGGCATTTTACCCGTGCCGCAAGGCATGGGTAGGTTGCGGCCCATGGCCCTGTAGGGCATGGGGTCTATTTTGTATTTGTGCATCAACGCCCAGAACGCACGCCTGTGCTTCTGCACGGATCGCGCCGCCATGGCGATATTGCCTTGATGGCGATGCAGGGCGGCTTTGATATAGGCGGTTTCAAAGTGCTCTACGATTTGCGTTTTGGCCGCTCTTAAAGACGTACCGCTGCTTTCACCCGCCGCAGCCGCTGCGTAAGACTCAAGCACACTTACCGGCATGTTGTTTGCACCCAGTGTGGGGTGTTGTCCATGTTCAGCACCCACCTCTTGGTAGGTCACATGGGCTTCGCCTACACTCAATGCAGAACCGCCAGGGTCTGACTCAATATGTTTGATGTAAACCTTGGCCTGCTGCCTGGCTAACAGACGCTCACATCGCGCTCTCAATTCCTCTGCGCAAAACGGCTCACGCAAAAAATCCTCTACCCCCAACTTATGCAAGTCGTCCAGTGCAGCCGCCCTCAGGTCGCGTGTAATCGCAATGACCGGCGTAGTCAGTAGCGGCCTGGCAGCCTGCAGGTTGGTGCGTACCCACGACAGGTTGGCCGGGTGAACCTGCAGCAAACACACATCGTAGCGGCGTAAGTTCATGGCGGTTGAAGCCAAGGCACGCCCTTCCTCTGCGCCTGCCTCTACTTTCAGCAGGTGTATAAGCAGCCTGCCGCCCGCATGGCTACCCGGCAGGCCTGCCACGTAATTCTCATTGCTTGGTGTTGCCAGTACCGCGCAATCCAGATGCTCCCTCATGACTTACCCTCCTTATATCGAATCGTTGTTGGCATTCGATATAAGCGTAGTAATCCAAACGAAATCCGGCAATTCGCACAAGCCACACATCGGCATTTACTGAGTCGCATTTCCCAAAGGAAAAACGGCCCCGAAGGGCCGTTTCTGGGTGTCGGGAAACACGCACCCGGCTGGGTGCCTTTCCGTCCTAGCGACGTTGCTTGGAGGACAAGCGGCGTGCGACAGCTACCTGCTCCGCCAACATGGCGAGTTCGGCTTCCATAACGGCGACATCGGTTTTGTCCTTGGCGTTGCGCAGGGCTTCTTCGGCGCGCGCGCGCGCCTGCTCGGCCTTGGCTTCGTCCAGGTCTTCGGCACGGATAGCCGTGTCGGACAGAACCGTTACACCGCCGGGCTGCACTTCGAGAATGCCGCCCGCTACGAACACGTGTATTTCCTCGTCGCTATCGGCCAGAGCGATCTTGACCGTACCCGGCCGGATACGGGAGATGAGCGGCGTGTGGCCGGGCAAAATACCCAGCTCGCCCGCCTCGCCAGGCAGCGCCACGAACTTCGCCTTACCGGAGAAGACCGAGTCCTCTGCGCTGACGACGTCAACATTCAGATGGGCCATAGCGTGTTTCCTTTATTACAGCGACTTCGCTTTTTCGAAGGCTTCGTCGATGGAACCGACCATGTAGAAAGCCTGCTCGGGCAGTGCATCACACTCGCCTTCGACGATCATCTTGAAGCCGCGCAGGGTTTCTGCCAGTGGGACATACTTGCCGGGCGCACCGGTAAAGACTTCGGCGACGTGGAAAGGCTGGGACAGGAAGCGCTGAATCTTACGCGCACGAGCCACAGCTTGCTTGTCTTCGGGAGACAATTCGTCCATGCCCAGAATCGCGATAATGTCGCGCAATTCTTTGTAGCGCTGCAGCGTTTGCTGAACCGCACGGGCAATGCCGTAGTGCTCTTCGCCCACGACCTGAGGGTCGAGCTGACGGCTGGTGGAGTCGAGCGGATCGACGGCGGGGTAAATACCCAGCGCAGCGATGTCACGCGACAACACGACCGTGGAGTCCAAGTGCAAGAAGGTGGTTGCAGGCGAGGGGTCGGTCAAGTCATCGGCAGGCACGTACACGGCCTGGATGGAGGTAATGGAACCCGTCTTGGTCGAGGTGATGCGCTCTTGCAGCTTGCCCATTTCTTCGGCCAGCGTAGGCTGATAACCCACGGCGGAAGGCATACGGCCCAGCAGAGCGGACACTTCGGTACCGGCCAGCGTGTAGCGATAGATGTTGTCGACGAAGAACAGAACGTCACGGCCTTCATCGCGGAAACGCTCGGCCATGGTCAGGCCGGAAAGCGCCACGCGCAGACGGTTGCCGGGAGGTTCGTTCATCTGACCGAACACCATGGCCACTTTGGACTCAGGCAGGTTTTCCAGTTGGATAACGCCTGCGTCGGACATTTCGTGGTAGAAGTCGTTACCTTCACGGGTACGCTCACCCACGCCGGCGAACACGGACAAACCGCTGTGCGCCTTGGCAATGTTGTTGATCAGCTCAAGCATGTTAACGGTCTTGCCCACGCCGGCGCCACCGAACAGGCCAACCTTACCGCCTTTGGCGAAGGGGCAGACCAAGTCGATAACCTTGATGCCGGTTTCGAGCAGTTCGACCGAAGGAGACAGCTCGTCGAACTTGGGAGCGTCTTGGTGAATAGCGCGCGTCTCTTCGCCTTGGATGGGGCCACGCTCGTCGATGGGACGGCCCAGCACGTCCATGATGCGACCCAGTGTGCCGGGGCCGACAGGCACCGAGATGGGAGCGCCGGTGTTGCTCACGGCCATGCCGCGGCGCAGACCGTCGGACGAACCCATGGCGATGGTACGCACCACGCCGTCGCCCAACTGCTGCTGCACTTCAAACGTCAGGCCGGCTTCGGCAAACTTGGAACTGTCATCAGCGAGCTTGAGCGCGTCGTAGATGTTGGGGATGTTGTCGCGGGGGAACTGAATATCCACCACGGCGCCGATGCACTGAACGATGGTACCGTTGCTCATGTCTAGTCCTTGCTAAGTATCTTGACGGGATGCCTGTCTGCGTCAAACAGCGGCAGCGCCCCCAACGATTTCTGAAAGCTCTTTAGTAATGGCGGCCTGGCGGGTCTTGTTGTAGACCAGTTGCAGATCGCCGATGATTTTCTTGGCGTTGTCCGATGCCGCCTTCATGGCAACCATCCGGGCTGATTGCTCGGAAGCCATGTTTTCGGCTACAGCCTGATAAACCAGGCCTTCTACGTAACGGAGCAGCAAGTCGTCGATAACCGACTTGGCATCTGGTTCGTAGATGTAGTCCCAGCCATATTCAGACTTGGGAGCACCTTCCGTAGCGCCTGGTTCTTGGTCGCCACTTTGGAAAGGATCCGCCAAGCCGGAAGGCAGCGGTAACAGACGTATGAAGCTGGGTTCCTGCTTCATGGTGTTGACGAAACGGTTGGTAGCCAGATAAACGGCATCAACCTTGCCCGCGACGAAATCGTCAAGCTGAACCTTGATGGCGCCGATAAGACGCTCAAGGTTGGGGGCATCGCCCAATTGGGTTTCTTGCGACACCAGCGTCGTACCCAGGCGTGTCAGGAAGCTCAGCCCCTTGTTGCCCAGGGCGGTGAACTGCACATTCACACCTTGCTCTTGGAAGGCCTTGTAACGAGCCAACGTCAAGCGAGTAATGTTGGTGTTCAAGCCACCACACAGGCCTTTGTCCGTCGTGACCAGCACCACACCCACTGACTTGATTTCGTTGCGCTCAAGTAAGTAGGGGTGACGGTATTCGGGATGTGCCTGCATCAGGTTCGCGGCAATATCGCGCACCTTAATCGCATAGGGACGACCGGCACGCATCCGCTCCTGCGCCTTGCGCATCTTGGATGCCGCCACCATCTCCATGGCTTTGGTGATCTTCCGCGTGTTCTGCACGCTTTTGATCTTGGTTCGAATTTCCTTGATTCCGGCCATCGTACTTCCTGTCAGGGCGTTTCGGCAGAGCGCATCTGGCGCCCTGCCTTACCTTCGGGTGGTTGAAGCCCGTGCTTCAGCCCCCCGCCACATTGCCTTAATAAGCGCCTTGCTTCTTGAAGGTGTCGATGGCGGCGGCCAGTTCGGCTTCGTCTTCGGAAGACATAGCCTTCTTGTCTTCGATACGTTGAACCAGTGCTTCGTTCTTGGCCTTGAGCGTATCCTTGAGGCCTTTCTCGAAGGAGAGCACACGAGATACGTCGATATCATCGAGGTAGCCCTTGTTAACCGCGAACAACACAATAGCTTGTTCCCAAACAGCCAGAGGCTGGTACTGGGGCTGCTTGAGCAGTTCAACCACACGCTTACCGCGTTCGAGCTGGCGACGGGTAGCGTCGTCGAGGTCGGAGGCGAACTGAGCGAAAGCGGCCAACTCACGGTACTGTGCCAAGTCGGTACGAATACCACCAGACAGCTTCTTGATGACCTTGGTCTGAGCGGAACCACCCACGCGAGACACCGAGATACCGGCGTTAATAGCGGGACGGATGCCAGCGTTGAACAAGTCGGTTTCCAGGAAGATCTGGCCGTCGGTAATAGAAATGACGTTGGTCGGAACGAAAGCGGAAACGTCGCCTGCTTGCGTTTCGATGATAGGCAGAGCCGTCAGCGAACCGGTTTTACCCTTGACTTCACCCTTGGTGAAGGCTTCGACGTAGTCGGCGTTGACACGCGCGGCACGCTCGAGCAAGCGGGAATGCAGGTAGAACACGTCGCCGGGGTAAGCTTCGCGCCCGGGAGGACGACGCAGCAACAGCGACACTTGACGATAAGCCCAGGCTTGTTTGGTCAGGTCATCATAAATGATGAGTGCGTCTTCGCCACGGTCGCGGAAGTATTCGCCCATGGTGCAACCCGAGTAAGCGGCCAGGTATTGCATGGCGGCGGAATCGGAGGCAGCGGCGGCAACCACGATGGTGTATTCCATGGCGCCATGCTCTTCGAGCTTGCGCACCACGTTGTTGATCGTGGAAGCTTTTTGACCGATAGCGACGTAGACGCAGGTAACGCCCTGGCCTTTCTGGTTGATGATGGTGTCAACTGCAACAGCCGTCTTACCAGTCTGACGGTCGCCAATGATCAGCTCGCGCTGGCCACGACCGATAGGCACCATGGCGTCGATAGCTTTGGTACCGGTTTGCAGAGGCTGGTCAACCGATTGACGAGCAATCACGCCGGGAGCGACTTTCTCGATGATGTCGGTGGCCTTGGCATTGATCGGACCTTTGCCGTCAATGGGGCTGCCCAGTGCGTCGACCACGCGACCGCACAGTTCGGGGCCGACGGGCACTTCCAGAATGCGGCCGGTGGTGCGCACCAGATCGCCTTCGGAAACACCAGTGTAGTCACCCAGGATCACGGCGCCGACCGAGTCGCGCTCGAGGTTGAGTGCCAGACCGAACACATTGTTGGGGAATTCAAGCATTTCACCCTGCATCACGTCGGACAAGCCGTGGATGCGGGTAATACCGTCGGTAACGGAGACGACCGTGCCCTGCGTGCGCACATCGGTAGACGCACCCAGGCCTTCGATGCGGCTTTTTAGCAGCTCGCTGATCTCGGAAGGGTTAAGTTGCATGTTGAGACTCCTGGAATCCTGTTAGGCAGGCCGCTTCAGGCGGCCAGCGTGTCGCGCATGCGGTCGAGCTGAGCACGCACGGATGTATCGAGTACTTGATCGCCAACCACCACACGTACCCCGCCGATCAGGCTGGCATCGACGGTGACAGTGGGCTTCAGCTTGAGGCCGAATTTCTTTTCGAGCGCACCCACCAGTTGTTGGACCTGTGCATCTTCGAGAGGGAAAGCGCTGGAAATTTCGGCCAGCGCCGTGCCTTCGAGGCGGTTCTTCAACTGGTTGAACTGCTCGGCGATCTCGGGAAGCGCCGTAGCGCGCCCGTTCTCGATAAGCAGCGCGACAAAGCGGCGAGCCGAATCGGATACCGGCGCCTTGACCAGGCCCAGGAACAATTCGGTACGCTGCGCGTCGTCCAGGCGCGGATCAGAAAGCGCCTCGCGGACGTCCTCGAGGGACATCAGCGTTGCCAGTTCGTCCAGCAGGCCCGACCAGGAATCAAAACCTTTTCCCTCGTTGCGGACCGACTCGAACAACGCCTCGGCGTAAGGCCTTGCGACAGTCGATAGTTCAGCCATTGCCTGCCCTGAAATTAAAGTTGCGTCTTGAGCTGGTCGAGCAGATCGGCATGCGCCTTGGCATCGACTTCGCGCTTGAGGATTTGTTCGGCACCCTTGACAGCCAGCACTGCCACTTCGGCACGCAAGCCATCACGTGCGCGCTGCACTTCTTGGGCGGCATCCTGGCGGGCCTGCTCGAGAATACGCGCCTTTTCGGCCTCGGCTTCGCGACGGGCTGCATCAATCAGGCCAGCAGCCTGCTTTTCAGCTTCCTGGATACGCGTCTGGTTTTCGGACTTAGCAGAGGCCTCGATGAGGCTGATGCGCGCCTGAGCCTGAGCCAAATCGGCCTTGCCCTTATCGGCGGCCGCCAAGCCATCGGCAATTTTCTGGCGGCGATCATCCATGGCTTTCGTGAGAGGCGGCCATACGAATTTCATCGTAAACCAGCCCAGCACGAAAAACACGATCATCTGGAAAAAGAGAGTCGCGTTTAAATTCACGGTCGTTTCCCTTGAATACCACTCGGTGTCAGGTAGTAGCACTACCCAACGCTGATTCCAAGCTGCCGGAAACGCCCACTTTGGGCATTACCGGCAACGGCTTACCCCGCCCCAATAGGCCGGGTGAGTATTTGCGCTTAACCGACGAAGGGGTTGGCAAACGCGAACAGCATGGCAATACCCACGCCGATCAGGAAGGCCGCGTCGATCAGACCAGCCAACAAGAACATCTTCGTTTGCAGTGCGTTCATCAGTTCGGGCTGACGAGCGGACGCTTCGAGGTACTTGCCCCCCATCAGTGCAATACCGATACTGGCACCGAAAGCACCCAGACCGACAATCAGACCGCAAGCCAGAGCAACGAGAGCAACGTTGGTCATAACAACTCCTTGGTTAAGAACTTCGTGTAATCAACAAGACTGAAAAAGAAAACAGCTACGCAAGCCACCTTGCCTGCAGGTGGGGCACGACATAAAGCCGAGCCCTACCTGGCATTCCATCAATGACCCTCGTGAGCCAAGCCGACGTACACCAGAGACAACATCATGAAGATGTACGCCTGCAGCAATACGATCAAGATATGGAAGATTGCCCATACCGAACCTGCCAGCACGTGACCGATACCAAGACCAATGCTGGCACCATCGGCACCGAGCCAGGCCCCACCCAGCAGAGCGATCAGCATGAACAGCAGTTCGCCCGCAAACATGTTGCCAAACAACCGCATACCCAGGGAGACCGTTTTAGCGGCGTACTCCATCAGGTTCAGCAGAATGTTGAAAGGCATCAGCAACACACCGACAAAGCCGTGGCCATGGAAAGGCGCAGTGAAGAGTTCTTTGACGAAACCGCCGCCGCCTTTGATCTTGATACCGTAGTAGATGGTAAGGATCAGCACACCCAACGACATACCCATGGGGATGTTCAAGTCGGCTGTCGGCAGAATGCGGTGATGGTAGAGAGGATCGCCATGCTCGGCACCCAGACCCGTTACCTTCCAGATCCACGGAAGAAGATCGACAGGCACCAGGTCGAGGGCGTTCATGAGAATCACCCACAGGAAGATGGTCAGCGCCAGCGGAGCGACGTAACGACGCGTGGCTTCGCTGGGAATAATGGATTTGGCTTCGCTCTGGACCATATCAACCAGAGACTCGATCATCATCTGGAAACGGCCCGGCACACCGGCTGTGGCACGGCTAGCGACCCGCCACAGAACGAAAACGACAATCAGCCCCATAAGCAGGGACCAGACCAGGGAGTCGTAGTTGATGATGCTGAAGTCAGCAATAGCGCTTTGCTTTTCACCTACGTTGTTCAAGTGAACAAGGTGATGCTGAATGTAATAAGACTGTGGCGAAACGTCGCTAGCTGCAGCCATCGTAACCCTACCCCAAAATTTCGTCACGAGATGCCCGCCCCGGCCAAAACCGGAGAACAGACCCTTGATTCATTTTTTTGTACTGCTTACCGCTACGGCAGCTTGCCCATCATCAGCAGCAGCACATAACTTTTCAGTACACATACCAGCCCGAACAACATAGCCAGCCATACTAGCCACGCTTGCCATTCGTAGGCAGCCCACGCAAGCAACAGCGCAGCCACCCCAAGCTTGACCAGTTCACCCAGCAGAAAACCTACTGGCCCCACCGGCCTTGCACCCAACATACCCACCAGCAGCCGAACGGCAAAAAACAGATTCGGAAGGTAGTAGGCACCACCACCGACCAGCGCAGAAACCCCTGCTTGCCAGCCGAAAAACAACCAACATATCAGCGCCGCGAACAACACCGCCACGCCTTGGACCCAAACTATCCGGCCTAAGCCTCGGACTGAGCTGGCACGCAGAGCGGCACGATCAGCCTCGGTAAGAACCAGCTTTTCTGCAGGCCCTTCGTTTTCGGCTTGGGCCGCATTGTACGCGGGATTCGGCATCAGCTTCGGCCTTGCGGCATACATCCAACAAAAAACACTGGCGCCACCGCACAAGCTGCACGCACGCGTCATGTGTCAAACCCATGGAGTATAACTTTATTCTTTTCCAGTAAGCAAATTGTCAGCTGGCTACCGCGTTAATTGTTGGCCTGGCGACACAAACCCGTCACTTGGAACGTAGTGACGGGTTTGCCAGGTCTACTCTTGACGGAACTGTGGCGGACGTTTTTCCAGGAAAGCGGACATGCCTTCCTTCTGGTCATGCGTAGAAAACAAAGCATGAAAATTGCGTCGCTCGTTCAGCAAGCCCTCATCCAGTGGCACCTCGTAGGCACGATTGATGCACTCCTTAGCCATCATGACCGACGGTAAAGACATGGAAGCAATGGTGGTGGCCGCTTCCATGGCTTCATCCAGCAATTTCTCAGCGGACACGACACGCGCCACCAAGCCGTATTTTTCGGCCTCTTCAGCTGTCACCATTCTGCCCGTCAGGATCATGTCCATGGCACGCGCCTTGCCGATGGCGCGCGGCAGACGCTGAGTGCCGCCAAAGCCAGGGATGATGCCCAGCTTGATTTCGGGTTGACCAAAACGCGCATTGTCTGCCGCGATGATGAAGTCACACAACATGGCCAATTCACATCCACCGCCCAGGGCATAGCCGGCAACAGCCGCAATAACGGGCTTACGTATGCGTCGCAGCGACTCCCAATCATGGCCGAGGTAATCCGCCTTGAAAACGTCCGAGTAAGACCAATCTTTCATGGCGGCGATATCGGCCCCAGCGGCAAAGGCCTTGCCGCTGCCCGTCAAAACGATGGCACCCACGCCCTCGTCGGCATCCAACGCGCGCATGGCCGCAGCCAATTCAGCGATGATTTCGTTGTTAAGCGCATTGAGCACCTTGGGACGGTTGAGCGTAACCAGTGCCACACGGCCCTGATGCTCGACCTTGATTTGGGTTTCCGACATGCCTGCTCCTTAGTCTGAGTAAACAGTAATATAGGGTCATGAATATGCAGCCCATACTTTACCGCTTAACGCCCTTCGATCCATCCGGCCACCGCCTGCGTGTGCACATGACTCTTGCGCGCCCTAACCCTGACGGCCAAAGCTTCAGCTTACCCGCGTGGATTCCAGGCAGTTATCTCATACGCGATTTTTCGCGCCACATCCTGAGCTTGAAAGCGTTCAACGACGAACAAGACATCAAGGTAGAAAAACTGGATAGCCACACATGGCGCTGTGCGCCGTGCACAGGCCCCCTGCACCTTGAGTACACCGTTTACGCCTGGGATCTCTCTGTACGCGGCGCGCATTTTGACGACAGCCATGCTTTCTTCAATGGCACCAGCGTGTTTCTTCAAGCCCATGGCCATGAGAACACCGCCTGCCTGCTAGAACTGCAGCCGCCGCCCGGCATCAAGAACTGGACAGCCCACACCAGCATGCCGCATGCGCCTGAACATGCCATGCCGACCGACGGTTTTGGCTGGTATACGGCGCCAGACTACGATGCCTTCATCGACCATCCATTCGAAATAGGCACCCCTACCAGCATTGCCTTTACGGTGCATGGCGCCGAACACGAAATGGTATTCACCGGGGTCATCCCCAACCTTGACCTCGAACGCATCGCCCGCGACACCCGCAAAATATGCGCCGCCCAAATGGCGCTATTCGAACCAGAATCCACACAAGCCGCCCCCTTCCTGGACAGTGCTTCGCGCTATGTGTTCATGACCATGGTGACCGAAGACGGCTACGGCGGTCTTGAACACCGCGCCTCGACCGCGCTGATGACTTCACGACGCAGTTTGCCCACCCTGGGCCAAACCGAGACCACGCCTGAATACCAAGAGTTCCTGGGCTTGGTCAGCCACGAGTACTTTCATACCTGGCACGTCAAACGCATCAAGCCCGCTGTGTTTGCACCCTACGACCTGGCCCGTGAAAACCACACGCGCCTGCTATGGGTTTTTGAAGGCTTCACGGCCTACTACGACGACCTCATGTTGTTGCGCGCCGGGCTGATTAGCGAAGAAACCTACCTTAAGACCTTGGCACGTACGATCAGCAATGTGCACACAGGCGCAGGCCGGCTCAAGCAATCGGTAGCCGAAAGTTCATTCGACGCCTGGACCCGCTTTTACAAGCAAGATGAGAACGCCGCCAACGCCATCGTCAGCTACTACACCAAAGGGTCATTGGTGGCGCTGAGTCTGGACTTGCTCATACGCCAGCAAACCCAAGGCAAGCGCTCACTCGACGATGTCATGCGCCTGCTGTGGCAACGATTCGGCAAGGATTTTTATCGTGGCCACCCGCAGGGCGTGCCAGAAGCCGCCATGCCCGAGCTTATCGAACAGGCAACGGGTGTCGACACCTCAGACTTTCTTGAGCGTTACGCATACGGTTGCGAAGACCTGCCCTTGGCGGAACTGCTGGCCACACAAGGCATCACATTGAGCTGGAAGGCAGGCCAAACGGCTCCCACGCTTGATGCGCGCCTGCGCACCCAACACGGCCAAACCACTTTGGCCAGCGTGGCGGAAGGCGGCGCAGCCCACAAAGCCGGGCTTTCCGCCGGCGACAACTTGGTCGCTCTTGATGGTTTGCGCATTACCACCGAAGACAGCCTCAAGCGCCTCTTGAGCGCCTATCAGCCTGGCGACGCGCTTACTGTGCATGCCTTCCGGCGCGACGAATTGCGTCAATTCACCGTCACGCTGTCGGCACCCGCAAGCAAGGAATGCTCGCTGTCTCGTGGTTGATGCGTTTACAAGCCTGCCTCCAGGCGGGCTTGTATGGCCTTGGCCGCGGTCACGCCATCGGCCAAGGCCGTTACGACGCAGGGGTGCTGACGTTTAGCCACCTCGCCCACCGCATAGACGCCCGGCAAACTGGTTTGCGCGGTGGCCCACTCGGTAGCAATAAACCCCTGCTCGGTGCGCGCAAGCGGCAAACCATCGGCGAAAGAAACGCACGGCTCCCACCCGTAGCACACCAAAATCAAATCGTAGCGCTTGCCCTGAACCGTGCGGGCACCCAAATCCAGCTGGTCTGGCTGGGGGTACACATTTTCGCCAGGAAAGGCACGCACGAATTGCTGCTGCGCCCGCACATTGCGAGCATAAACGTCGACTTTTTCTGCACCGCGATCTTGGGCAAACAAGGCATTCTCGAAAGCGTTGTCACCGCCGCCCAGCACCGCCACCCGTTTACCTTGGAAATTTTGCGCAGCCACGTGCTCGCCAGGCCCGATCAAGACCCCGGGCATGGGCTGTGACCCCGGCGACAAACCCGACAAGCCACGCGCCCGCACACCCGTCGCCAGCACAATGTTCGAGCTTAATAAGCGCTCGCCCCGGAGAAGGGTGACGACATACGTTTGGCCTGATGCCTCTACGCGCACCACGGCATTGTTCAATTGCAGCGGCACTTGCGCCTGCTCTAGGCTGGCTGCCAATTGCTCTGCCACCTCGGGCCCGGTGCGCCCCGGTAAAGTGGCATTCCAATTGTCGTGGTAAGGATGCCCCAGGCACAGCCCGCCTATACGGCTACTTGCCTCTACCACCAAGGGCAAAAAGCCCAGCCGCGCCAGCCACACGGCGCACGAAACACCCGCCGGACCGGCCCCAATAATGATTGCGTCGTAGCGCTGCGTATCTGCCTGCATGATAAAAAAGAAAAAACCGCGCCTAGGCTTTTGAACAGTCGAAAATGCATTATGACATCGATAGCGGCGCCCCCAAGACACCAAGCCCGCTTTGCGGCGCAAGCGGTTTTCCTGCAAACTGTCGGCCTTCCTCTTACCGCGCCATAGCCCGCATACCACATCATGCAAACTCGCCGCATATTCTTTACCCAACTTGCGCTGGATGCCCGCATAGGCATTCTGGAACACGAGCTGCGCAGCACCCAGCCCTTGCATATTGATGCCGAATTCGACGTACGCGTTGCGGAACCTGTGCGCGACCACAATATTCGCACCGTGCTGGATTACCGCCAACTACGTGAAACCATTTTGGACGAGTGCACACGTGCCCATGTGAATCTGCTGGAAACACTGATAGAGCACGTAGCAGACACACTGATGGAAAAATTCCCGGAAATTCAGCGGGTTAAAATACGCATCAGCAAACCCAATGCTTTCTCTGATTGCGCCGCTGTCGGTATAGAACTGCAGCGCGAACGCTAGCCCAACCTTTTATTTCTTCATGTCCGCGCCAGACCTTTCTTCGCTCGCCGTTGCCCGCGATCGGCAAGCCACTACCAAACATACCGACCCTCGCAAACAGCGCCAGGACGACAACAAGCTTGCCAAGCGACTGATACGCGAAACGGGCCGTGCCATCGCCGACTTCAATATGATCGAAGACGGCGACAAAGTCATGGTGTGCCTATCGGGCGGTAAAGACTCATACGGCTTGCTGGAGATCCTGCTCACGCTGAAAGCACGGGCGCCTATTCACTTTGACATCATTGCCGTCAATCTCGATCAAAAGCAGCCTGGCTTTCCCGATCACATCCTGCCCGAATACCTGAAGGCACGCGGCGTCCCTTTTCACATCGAAACCCAAGATACCTACTCGGTCGTGACACGCGTGCTGCCACCGGGCAAGACCATGTGTTCGCTGTGCTCGCGCATGCGCCGGGGCATTCTGTATCGGGTCGCCGACGAATTGGGCGCAAGCAAAATCGCGCTGGGCCACCATCGCGACGACATACTCTGTACCTTCTTCCTGAACCTGTTTTATGGCGGTCGCTTGAAGGCCATGCCGCCCAAGCTGATGTCTGACGATGGCAAGCACATTGTCATCCGGCCACTGGCCTACGTGCCCGAAAAAGACCTCATCGCCTATGCCCAGCTCAAGGCCTTCCCCATCATTCCCTGCAACCTCTGTGGCTCGCAAGAGAACCTGAAACGCCAGGAAATGCGCCGCATGATAGAAGACTGGGACAAGCGCTTGCCCGGTCGCTCATGGAACGTATTCGGCGCGCTGAACAAAGTCGTCCCCTCACACCTGATGGATACGCAATTGTTCGACTTTGCCGGTTTGAAAACCACGGGCCAGGCCGACGAGAACGGCGATACGGCCTTCGACACTGAAGACTTCGCCGATACGCCCGCAGGCGTGATTCCGTTTGCTGAAGATGATGAAGGCCAGGCTATCGAGGCCACTAGCGCATCGGCCAACGGAAAAACCCCCGGCGCCGCAACACGCGAGGCCAAGGTCTGGTCTTTGCAGGTCGAGTAAGTATGGTGCAGGCCTACCGGCCTGCATTGCCAAGCCTGGTTTTACATGCCTTCCCAGCGCGGCCCGGGAAGCTCTACGCCGAATAAATCCATGACCCGCACCAAGGTCTGGTCGACCATTTCTTCTATGCTTTGCGGGTGATGATAAAAGGCAGGCAGAGGGGGAAAGACAACGCCACCCATCTCGGTAACCGCCGTCATATTGCGTAGGTGCGCCAAATTCAAGGGGGTTTCGCGCACCATCATGACCAGGCGCCGACGCTCTTTAAGCGTGACGTCGGCGGCCCGGGTAATCAGGTTGTCGGACAAGCCATGCGCCACAGCCGCCAGAGTACGCATGGAACAGGGCACCACCAACATACCCAGCGTGGAAAACCCACCACTGGCCAACGCCGCGCCCACGTCGCGAAAGCTGTACACCACATCGGCCAGCTCGTGTATTTGCTGGCGCGTCATGCCCAATTCGTATTTGATATTGAGCACGCCGGGAGGTGACACCACCACATGCGTTTCAACATCGGTGCAGCGGCGCAAAGCCTGCAACAAGCGCACAGCGTAAATGGACCCGGTAGCGCCGGTCACGCCCAGCACCAAGCGTCGTCTTGGCTGGGCCGATGGGCTGGGCGGAGAGGGGCTCATGCCTAAGCTTGCAGAGCGCCGGCCTCTTCCAACACAGACTTCAGTTCGCCGCTTTCAAACATCTCGGCGATGATGTCGGAACCACCCAGAAACTCGCCGGCAACGTACAGCTGGGGAATCGTGGGCCAATTGGCGTACTGCTTGACGCCTTGGCGCACTTCGTCGTCTTCGAGCACGTTAACCGTGACCAGCTTGGTAACGCCGGAAGCCTTGAGAATTTGAATGGCACGACCGGAGAAGCCGCACTGCGGAAACTGTGCAGTGCCCTTCATGAACAGCACCACAGGGTTGCCGGTAACGGTTTCGCGGATGAAATCTTGAACGTCGCTCATGGTGTTCTCTTAAAAAAGGGGTTGGGCACTGCGTGGCGCAGGCCTGCTGGCGCCCTTAAAAACCTTACAAAACAAGGGGGATAGCGCAACAGCATCAACTATCCCCCATTATATGCCCGCCCGTCGATCGCGGTATTCCCGCCAAGTCGGGCAAGCTGCGCACTGCCGAAAAACCCGCCTCGATCAGCAAGGAGCGTACAGCGGGTGCCTGATCGTAGCCATGCTCTAACCACAACTGCCCGCCCGTCGCCAAATAGGCCGGCGCCTGCGCCACAATAAGCCGTATCGCAGACAAACCATCGGCGCCGTCTGTTAACGCCATGGCAGGCTCGAAACGCAAATCGCCCTGCGACAAATGAGGATCTTGCGCTGCGATATACGGGGGGTTGGAAACGATTAAATCAAAGGACCTTGGCGCGTCGGGCACGGCACCGTACCAATCACCTTGGTAGAAAACCACACGCGCGCCAAGCGCCTGCGCATTGCGCTGCGCCAGGCCCAGCGCTTCGGAACTGGCATCTGTGGCCACCACTACCGCATCAGGCCGCGCCAACGCTATGGAAATCGCAATCGCACCGCTACCGGTTCCCAAATCCAGAACCCTGGGCGCGGGGTGCGCCAGCTCATCCAAAACCGTCAGGGCCTGCTCTACGAGCAATTCAGTTTCAGGGCGAGGAATCAACACCCCCGGCCCGACTTGAAAAGCATGCCCCATGAACTCGCGCTCACCCAATAAATAGGCAATGGGCTCGCCCTGCTCACGTTGTGCTTGAGCCTGCAGATACGCCTGTACTGCGGCCTCCGGCAGTTCGTCGGTATCATGCGCCACCAGCCAGGCACGCGAAACGCCTAGCGCCTGCTGCAAGAGCATACGAGACTCTAGACGCGGCAGCGGACTGGCCTCTAGCAAGGCTTTGACGGTAGCCATCGCCAAGCCGCCTTAGTTATCCGCCAAGGCAGCCAAGAGCTCAGCCTGATGTTCGGCCAATAAGGCATCGATAAGTTCGCTCATATCGCCTTCCGTGATGGCGCCTAGCTTGTACAGCGTCAGGTTGATGCGATGATCGGTCACACGGCCTTGCGGGTAGTTGTAGGTACGAATGCGCTCGGAACGATCCCCTGAACCCACCAAGCTTTTACGTGTCGCGGCCTCTTGGCTCTGACGCGCCTGCTGCTCGCGGTCTTTCAGGCGGGCCGCCAACACCTGCATGGCTTTATCCCGGTTGCGATGCTGGGAGCGGTCGTCCTGGCATTCCACCACCAAGCCCGTAGGCAAGTGGGTAATACGCACCGCCGAGTCGGTCTTGTTCACGTGCTGCCCCCCCGCACCGCTGGCGCGGAAGGTATCAATGCGCAGATCGGATGCGTTGATGGCGATGTCTTCCACCGCATCAGCCTCGGGCAGCACAGCCACCGTGCAAGCCGATGTATGGATGCGCCCTTGCGCCTCGGTGGCGGGCACTCGTTGCACGCGGTGCGCACCCGACTCGAATTTCATGCGCCCATATACGTCTTCACCGTCGATACGCGCAATCACCTCTTTGTAGCCACCCACTTCGGCCTCATTGCTGGACATGATCTCGACACGCCAGCCCTGAATTTCCGCATAGCGGCTATACATGCGCAGCAGATCACCCGCAAACAAGGCGCTTTCGTCACCGCCCGTGCCCGCCCGGATTTCCAAGAACACACTGCGGCTATCATCGGGGTCGCGAGGCAGCAACAGCACTTGCAAAGCGGCCTCCAACTCGACGATTTTCTCGCGCCCCAGCTTGAGCTCTTCTTCAGCCAGCGATTTCATTTCCGGGTCGGACATCATTTCCTGAGCCGCCGCCACATCAGCCTCGGCACGCTCGTACTCACCAAAAGCGGTAGCGACGGGCTCGACCTCGGCGCGCTCGCGCGAAAGCTTGCGGAACTTGTCCATGTCGGAAGCGATTTCGGGCTCAGCCAACATGGCATCTATTTCGATCAACCGACGAGCCAATTGCTCCAGCCGGTTGCGCATGGAAGTTTTCATGGGAGAAGGGAAAAAAAGAGGAAAACGGACGCGCGCGAGAATGGGCGTGCGTCGCTACCGGCGGCGTTCAGTACGCGGCAACAACTGGGGCATCAACTCCAGCAACTGCTCACGTTCACCGGCTTCGCTGCGGTTCAAGGCCGACAAAGGGCCATGCATGAATTTTTGAGTCAGACCGTACGCCAACTGTTCTAACACTTGCTCGGGCGCAACGCCTCGGGCCAGCATGCGCCGCGCACGCTCCAATTCGGCCTGTTGTACTTTCTCGGATGCTTCGTGCATTTCCATGATGGCGGGAACGATTTCTCGTTTTTGCATCCAATGCATGAAGTTCTGCACACGCGTTTCGATGATGGCCTCTGCCTGCACCACCGCCGCACGACGCGCATCGGTGCCGGTTTGCACCATGCGGCCCAAGTCGTCCACCGTATATAGGTAAACGTCGTCCAGACGCCCCACCTCGGTTTCGATATCGCGCGGCACGGCCAGATCGACCATGACCATGGGCCGGTGGCGACGCAGGCGCGAAGCGCGCTCGACCATCCCCAAGCCCAATATGGGCAAGGAGCTGGCCGTACAGGACACCACCACGTCGAAGTCGGCCAAACGCTCTGGCAGTTGGCTGAGCTTCATGGTGGTGGCGCTAAAGCGCGAAGCCAGCAGATCGGCACGCTCTACCGTGCGGTTGGCCACCATCATGCCCCGCGGATGCGCGGCAGCAAAGTGCGTGGCACAGAGTTCTATCATCTCGCCGGCACCGATGAACAGCACATTGGCTTGGTCCAAATCGCCGAACACGCGCTCGGCCAAGCGCACCGCAGCCGCCGCCATGGAAACCGAGTTGGCACCGATAGCGGTTTGGGAACGAACCTCTTTGGCAACCGAAAAGGTGCGTTGAAACAGTTGGTGCAGCAAGGTGCCCAGGGCGCCAGCTTCGTTGGCCGCACGCACAGCATCTTTCATTTGGCCAAGTATCTGCGGCTCGCCCAGCACCATGGAATCCAGCCCGCTAGCCACACGAAACGCATGGCGCACCGCATCGTTCTGCTGGTAACGATACACATGGGGCTGAAGGCTGGTGGATTCCAGTTTGTGAAACTGCGCCATCCAGGCCGGCAACTGATCGACCACTTGCGGCTCAGCCGCACAGTAGATCTCAGTGCGATTACAGGTGGAAAGAATAGCCGCCTCGCGTACCGCCGCGCCCCAAGTGCTACGCAGGGCGTCAAGCGCCGGACGCAGGAGTTCACCAGGCACAGCCACGCGCTCGCGCACCGAAAGGGGCGCCGAGGTATGGTTCAAGCCAAAAGTGAAGACGTCGACGGACATGGCAATCTTACAATCGATAACAGCCCCGGAAACCGCCTGCAATGAAGCGAAAACACCGGACATACACTGCCATCTGGGGGCTAAACACCTGAAACTCAAGGCGAATCAGGGTGAGATTATAGTCCCTTAGCGCCCCAAGGGCTAAAAACCACAGTGCCGTTTGGACAACTCTGTGGTTTTTAGTGTATGATCTCGATCTTTCGTGGCCTGGTAGCTCAGTCGGTAGAGCAGCGGATTGAAAATCCGCGTGTCGGTGGTTCGATTCCGCCCCAGGCCACCATCCCCTCTTCCCACCCCATCTCACCAAGTCCCATTTCCATCGCGAAAACAAGGGCTTGCGACAAAAACTCATCCCAGACTGTCTCATCGGATTCCAATGAATCCCGGGCTTTTTGTACCCTGGCGCTGTACCCTAACCTATCGGCTCAAATCCGAGGAACTCTTGGGGATGGGCTATGAAACTGTCAGTAAAAACCGTTGAAGCGGCTAAACCGGCCGACAAAGAGTACATGCTGCCCGATGGGGACAAATTGTATCTCCGCGTGCAGCCACGAGGCTCAAAAAGCTGGCTATTTCTCTACTCCGACATAGCGAGTCGCCGGGTCAAACTGACCCTCGGCGCCTACCCTGCCATGTCGCTTGCTGCCGCCCGGACTGCTGCCGAAGAACATCGTCAAAACCTGAACGCGGGCAAAGACCCCCGCCAAATGCAGCGTGAAGCCCAACAAGAGGCCCAACGCCAGGCGCTGGCCACCTTCGAGAAAGTGGCTCTACCCCGTAATCGGGGGATCTAGGCATTCACTAGACTCGGTTAATTACACCATTCCAACCGCATTGGGCCAAGACCCGCAAGCGGTAGTTCTCAAAATTCCTGAACCCATACGCTCTGCGTGAGAGCATCTCCATCTTCGTGTGGAACCCTTCGGTGATGCCGTTGGATTTGGTGAAGCGCCACATCCTCACGATCGGTTCGAGCCACGATCTGAGCGTTTCAGCCAATGCCCGTGCCGGACTCTGTTCAAACTGCGCGATCAACGCCAGGAACGGGCGCATCATCTTCTGAGCCCGCTTTCTGTTCAGGCTCTTCATGACCAGGAAGCCATTCAGTTGCTGTTTGGCGAAGTACAACGCCCGAAGCA
>NZ_JACDXW010000004.1 GCF_020539505.1 Mesopusillimonas faecipullorum
ATTCCATGTTCTCCGACTTGGTTTCGGTCGCCGGCCACATCTACAAGCACGGGATCGACGACGGCCTGCCGGGCGCATCGGCTGGCTCGCGCGTGCCGATCAACGTCCATGCCGATGAGTTCAACGAATTGATGGGCGACGAGTTCATTCCGCTGATCAACAAGGGCGGCGGCGCTGGCCTGCAAGTCACCGCGTACACGCAGACCCTCTCGGACATCGAAGCTCGCATCGGCAACCGCGCGAAGGCCGGTCAGGTGATCGGCAACTTCAACAACCTGTTCATGCTGCGCGTGCGCGAGACGGCTACCGCTGAATTGCTGACCCGGCAATTGCCGAAGGTTGAGGTCTATACGACCACCATCGTCAGCGGCGCGACCGACAGCTCCGACATTCGCGGCGCGACGGACTTTACGTCGAACACCCAGGACCGCATCAGCATGTCCAGCGTGCCGATGATCGAGCCATCGCACATCGTCGGCCTGCCCAAAGGCCAGTGCTTCGCGCTGCTGCAGGGCGGTCAGCTTTGGAAGGTGCGCATGCCGTTGCCGGCGCCAGACCCGGATGAAGTGATGCCGGCGGACTTGCAGCAACTCGCGGGGCACATGCGTCAGAGCTACAACGAGGCCACGCAGTGGTGGGAATTCACCAGCTCCCCGGTCTTGCAGAACGCGGCCTTGCCGGACGACCTGCTCGATGAGGCGGTCATCGCCACACCCATCACCGACACCGGCGATACGGCCAGCGAAGAGGCCGCGCCATGAGCGACGCTGCCTCCACTGCGCAGCGCGAGCAGAACCGCCGCCAGGGCCTGATCGTCGGCACCATCACCTTGCCGTTCCGGCTGCTCGGAGTACTGGTCGGCTCGCTGCTGTTCTCGATCCTGATGGAGTGCATCGGCATGCACCTGTTCTGGAAGGACCAGGGCTGGCAGCACTCTCAGCAGATGTTGCAGTACGAGCTGGGGCACCTGTCCAACCACTTCACGCGCAGCGTGGTCGTGCAGGAACCCGGACGCACGGCGCACGCGCTGGTGGACACCGGCTACGAATGGGTGTTCGTGCGCTCAGGACTGCTGGAGCGCATGAGCCAGACCGCCGAGCGCGCCCGTGCGCCCAGTCAGGGGCAGACACGAAACTTCCGCTACTTCATCAGCCAAGTCTATGTTTGGGCCGAAAGCTACCTGATCGCTGCCGCCTTCACCACGCTCACTTTTTTGGTGCGTCTGTTGGTCCTGGCGCTCACGCTTCCGCTGATCTTCACGGCGGCATTTGTCGGTTTGATCGACGGTCTGGTGAGGCGTGACGTGCGCCGGTTCGGCGCGGGCCGCGAATCCGGCTTCATCTACCACCGAGCAAAAGCCAGTCTGATGCCGCTGGCCGTGCTGCCCTGGGTCACGTATCTGGCCTTGCCGATCTCGGTGCATCCGCTGCTGATCCTGCTGCCGAGCGCCGCCTTGCTGGGACTGGCCGTGAGCCTGACTGCAGGGAGCTTCAAGAAGTATCTCTAAGCGATCAATCCGGTCATTCGCAGGTTCTTATTGTTTGCGGCCTGAAACGCCTCTGATCGCCACGATCAAGCCATTGCTGATCACACAGGAATGGCGCGATGTTGGCTCCGATCAGGCTGCGCGCCGCGCATCGCGGCGTGCCCACTTTTCTCGTGACGGCCCTACTGATGGGGCAGTCTTCGATGGCGTTGGCCGAATCCCCGATGCAGCGTCAGGAGCTGGTTGCCGCGCTGCGCCAGCTCGCCGCGCTGGAGCGCACCGTCGCAGATAGCGCGACGCATACCCCCATCACACCGGGCGAGCGCTACCACTTCGATTACCCGCGACTACTGGCTGACCTTGAGCGTGTGCGCGCTGGCATCCTGGCCCATCTCACACCGTCGCGCGCCCAGCCGCGCGACCTCTCCGAACTGACTGGCGAGTACCGCACTGAGCGGGCTGCCCCGCCATCGCTGCCGACGACTGCGCAGGGCAGACCATGAACGGCGCCCAGGTCTCGGCATTTCAAGCCAACAGCGGCATCGCACCATCCGCGATGGCGACCGTCCTGGTCGGCGTCGTGTTCGCGGTTCTGCTCGTCTGGGGCGTCTGGGCCATCCGAACGGCCTACGTGGGGTGGGCCGAGAACCGCCTCAACCAGCGCCAGTTCCTCGGCGTCTGCATCCGCTTCGTCGCGATGTACCTCGTGCTGACGTTCTTCCTCCTCTCCTGACCTGAAGGGATTGACCATGCCAAACCGCATCCTCACTACTCGTTTTGTCCAACGCGCCGCCGTCGTCCTGGGTGCCGCCGCATTGCCCGCGCTGACGTTCGCGCAAGGCCTGCCGCAGTTGGAAAACCCGACCCGCGGCGCTGGCAGCGGCATCATGGACACGATCAGGAACTACGGCTACGACATCATCATGCTCGTGGCCCTGCTGGTGGTGGCGTCGATGTTTATCGGCGTGTGCTATCACGCCTACGGCACCTACGCGGAAATCCACACTGGCCGCAAGACGTGGGGCCAGTTCGGCCTCACGGTCGCCATCGGCGCTGTCCTGCTCGTGATCGGCATCTGGCTGCTCACCGAAGCCACCGGCATCCTGTAAGCGAGGACGGGCCATGTCCGAGCAACAGCATGTCCGTGCCGATGGGACAGTCACGTTCCTTCCACACCGGCTCAACAGGCACCCGGTGGTCGTGCGCGGCCTCACCGCCGACGAGTTGTGGATTTGCTGCGGCCTGTCTGGCGCCGCCGGCCTGGTGGTCGGCGCTCCGTTGTCCTGGGTGTTCCGCACGATTGCCATCGCGCCGACCTTCGTTGTCCTGGGCGTGGCGCTGGGCGTGTTCATCGGCGGCGGCATTCTGCGCCGCCTCAAGCGTGGGCGTCCCGACACTTGGCTGTACCGGCAGTTGCAATGGCGGATTGCCACGCGCCATCCGCTGATGGCCGGTTGGGTGGGCGACGATGTGCTGATCTCGCGCTCTGGCTTCTGGACTACCCGCAGGGGCAGGCATGGGGGCGCACGATGAGCCGTTTCAAGAACGAGATCACCCACCTGCAGGCGCACATCAGGACGCTGCGCCTCGGCGCGGGTGCGCTGGTCGTCGTCGCCCTGGTCATGGGCGGAGGATGGTGGAGCGCACCGCGCGACCTGACCATCCACGTCCCGCCTGACCTGCGCTCCGGCAGTACCCGCAAGTGGTGGGAAGTACCGCCTGAATCGGTCTATGCGTTCACGTTCTACGTGTTCCAGACCCTCAACCGCTGGCCGACGAATGGCGAAGAAGACTACCCGCGCAATCTCCACACGCTCTCGCCGTACCTCACCCCGTCCTGCCAGGCCTTCCTGCGCGCGGACTACGACTACCGCCGCAGCACCGGCGAACTGCGCCAGCGCGTGCGCGGCATCTATGAAATCCCCGGTCGCAGCTATGGCGACAACCCCACGGCGCGCGTGCGTGTGATTTCCGACCGCGACTGGGTGGTGACATTGGACATCAGCGCCGACGAGTACTACGGCGCCGAGCAGGTCAAACGCGCCTTGGTGCGCTACCCCGTAAAGGTCGCGCGGGTGGACGTCGATCCCGCCCGCAACCCCTTCGGCCTGGTGCTCGACTGCTACGAAGGCACGCCCCAGCGCATCAGCGCACCGGAGCCGACGCGCCCAGTGCCTGGTGGAATGACGCCGCAAGCGCCTCAAGGAGGTAATTCCCCATGAAGCATCCTGTACTCGCGCTGCTGGGGCTGCTGGCCGTGGCCGCCACAGTGGTCGCGTCCCCCGCCGTCCAGGCGGTGGAAATCCTACGTTGGGAGCGCATGCCGCTGGCGGTGCCGTTGAAGGTCGGCCAGGAGCGCATCGTGTTCATCGACCGAAACGTCCGCGTGGGCGTGCCTGCGGGCGTCGGTGAGCGGCTGCGCGTGCAGAGCGCGGGCGGCGCGGTGTACCTGCGTGCCAGCGAGCCAATTGAGCCAACACGGCTGCAATTGCAGGACGCCGACACGGGCG
Organism: Mesopusillimonas faecipullorum; assembly: GCF_020539505.1. GTDB lineage: Bacteria > Pseudomonadota > Gammaproteobacteria > Burkholderiales > Burkholderiaceae_B > Mesopusillimonas > Mesopusillimonas faecipullorum. Next base: position 3,997 of record NZ_JACDXW010000004.1, read on the forward strand.
CGCTGATCCTGCTCGACATTGCGGCGGAACTGCCCAAGGACAGCGAAACTGAGCTGGAGCCGGTGCGCATCGTTGAAGGCGACAGCAACCCGGCGCGCTATGGCGGTCAGCCTGACGGACCCGATACACCCCAGACGCGCGTCCAGAATCAGGCGGACACCCGGACGACGCGGCGCGAAACGCCAATCCCTGTCGTGTTGACACGCTTTGCGGCACAGAACCTCTACGCGCCGCTGCGCACCGTGGAACCCTTGCCAGGCGTTATTCGGGTCAACCTGCGCCGCGACCTCGACCTCGGCACGCTGATGCCGACCTTGCCGGCACGCGCGGTCGCGGTCGCCTCGTGGCGACTGGAAGACCAGTGGGTCACTGCCGTGCGCTTGACCAACAGCAGCAACGACTGGATCAACCTCGATCCGCGCATGCTGCACGGTGATTTCCTCACCGCCACCTTCCAGCATGAGGCGCTCGGCCCACGCGGAACATCTGAGGACACGACCGTCCTGTACCTGGTGACGCGCGGGCACGGCCTCGCGCAGTCGCTGCTGCCGGCGATCCATCGCTTCGACCCCGCAGTGCATCTTCCGCAGCCAAAAGCAGCAGCCAGCGACGACAGGGAGGCCCGCCATGCGCAGTAACGGACTCCTGAAGTGGCTACTGATCCCCGTGGCCCTGCTGGTGCTGTTTGTCGCCATCCGGCTGTTCTCTGGAGGCGGTGCGTCGGCGCCGCCCACCGCAGATGGCGGCGGCAGGCTCACGCCGGAGGAAATGAAGGCGCTGGGCATCGAGGGCGATACCCCGCGCGACACCGTGGCGACGCTGGTTGCCCAGGTGAAGCAGTTGCGCACCGAGCTTCAGACCGCGCTGTCCGACAACAGGTCGCAGCGCGAGGAGAATCAGCGACTGCGCCAGCGCGAGAGCGCCATCGACCAGCGTATCAGTTCGGCCCTCGAATCCGAACGCTCCGACCTGCGCCGTGACCAACAGCAGGCGGCCAGCGCGCGCCAGCAGACCGAGGGGCTGCTCGCCGACCTGCAGCAGCGCCTGGACAGCATCGGCGGTCGTGGCGGCGGCCATGCCGATTTGCCGGTGGGGCTGGGCCTGCGTGACGGCGACGAGGCCGGCATGGAAGGCAGTATGCGCTGGGTGGAGCCTGATGACGCGAAACAAAGCGATGGACGAGGCAGGTCGAATGGCGGCATAAACTTTCCCACCAGCTTCGGTTCTGCACAGAGCACGCTGGAAACCACAGCGCAAACCGTGGCGAACGCGGGCGCACGCGCCGCTGGCGTCAAGACCGCGACGCCCGTCTACACCGTGCCGACCAACTCAACGCTGATGGGGTCGGTGGCAATGACGGCGCTGATTGGCCGCGTGCCGATCGACGGCACGGTGAACGATCCGTACCCCTTCAAGGTCTTGGTCGGACCGGACAATTTGACCGCGAACGCCATCGACATTCCCGATGTGGCCGGAGCCGTGTTCTCCGGCACCGCATCAGGCGACTGGACGCTCTCGTGCGTGCGCGGCCAGGTGCGCAGCATCACCTTCGTGTTCCATGACGGAACCATCCGCACCATTCCCGAGGATCGCGAGGGCAACCAGCAGAACAACCAACAACGTGACGGCCTGGGCTGGATCAGCGACCCGCACGGCATTCCCTGTGTCAGCGGCGAGCGGCGCAGCAATGCGCAGCAGTACCTCGGCACCCAGGCCCTGATCACGGCGGCTGGCGCTGGCGTGGCCTCACTGATCGAATCCGACAGCGGCAGGGCGTCCTATGTCGGCGCCGACGGCTCCATCGGCAGCGTGGGCATCAGCGGCCAGGAAGCCGTGGGCCGGATTCTCGCCAGTGGCGTTCAGGACATGTCGAGCTGGGTCAACAAGCTCTACGGCCAGGCCTTCGCTGCCGTTTATGTGCAGCCCGGTGCCAAGGTCGCCGTCCACCTCGAAAAGCCGCTCGCCATCGACTTCGACCCAGAAGGCCGCAAGGTCGATCACCGCGCAGGAGAAAGCCATGCTCTCGAACTTGAATAGCTGGTCTCAAGGCCTGGCGCTGGCGTTGGCCGTCGCGCTGCTCGGCGGCTGCGCGACCAGCAAGGAAAAGCTGCTGACCCACGGCGACAGCACGATGATGGATATCTGGCAGCAGAACGCCGGAGACGGCGGCGGTGGCGCCGGCCAGGTGGCACGCAGACAGTTGCTCGATGCGCGCCAGAGCCTTCGCCGTCCGCTGACCGAGGCCGACGTGCAAGCCGTACCTGCCGAGCAGATGCGCTACACGCGCACCGCGCGCAATGAGGTCTATCGCCAGTTCCAGCGCCTGCCCAACCCAGACCTCGTGATGTACGTGTATCCCCATTTGGCGGGCACCGACCCGGTGCCGATTCCGGGCTATACGACTGTGTTCCCGCTGTACCAGCGCGTGCAGTACGCCATGCCAGGCGAGCGCGTGGAGGACTACTGATGCGTTGGAAACTCCCCTGGCCGAGGCTGGCCACACCGAAGCTGGCCGCGTCCGGCGCTGGCGATGACGAGGAGCCGGACGGCTGGCAGCGCCACGTCGAGGCACTGCACCAGGCCGGTATCCCCGAACCCGGCACGGCGGTGCAAGATCACAGGCCGGCGACCATGGCAGACGAGCAGACGCTGTATGAGGTCGCGCCGTCGTTCGTGGAACTACTGCCCTGGGTGGAGTTCCTGCCGCAGTCGAAGGCCATGTTGCTGGAGGACGGGCAATCGGTGGCGGCCTTTTACGAGCTGGTGCCGCTGGGCACCGAAGGCCGGGAACCCGGCTGGCTCGCGCAGGCCCGCGATGCCTTGGAGAACGCGCTGCAGGACAGTTTCGATGAACTGGACGAAACCCCCTGGGTGTTGCAGCTCTACGCCCAGGACGAGCCCAGTTTTGACCAGTACATGCAGACCCTGCGCGACTATGTGCAGCCGCGCGCCCGTGATACAGCGTTCAGCGAGTTCTACCTGCGCTTCTTCGGCCACCATCTGCGCGCGGTGGCCAAGCCGGGCGGCCTGTTCGAGGACACCGTAGTCACGAGATTGCCGTGGCGCGGCCAGACCCGCCGGGTCCGCATGGTGGTCTACCGCCGCGTGACCGGGCAAGGGCAAAACAGCCGTCGCGGGCAGACGCCCGAGCAGATGCTCAATATCGTCTGCGACCGCCTGTGCGGCGGACTGGCGAACGCCGGCATTCAGGCCCGGCGCATGGTCGCGGCAGATGTTCATGACTGGTTGCTGCGCTGGTTCAACCCGCGCCCCACGTTGCTCGGGCCTGGGGCCGAAGACCGGGAGCGCTTCTATACATTGGCGCGCTATCCCGACAGTGCGGAGGAAGGCGAGGACGGCGAGATCGAGCTGGCGAGCGGACGGGATTTCAGCCAACGGCTGTTCTTCGGCCAGCCGCGTTCCGACGTGGCGCACGGCACCTGGCATTTCGACGGCATGCCGCACCGCGTGCTGATCACCGACCGCCTGCGCATGCCGCCAGGCACGGGACACCTGACCGGCGAGACGCGCAAGGGCGACGCCATCAACACGCTGTTCGACCAGATGCCCGAGGACACCACCCTTTGCCTGACGCTGGTCGCCACGCCGCAGGATGTTCTCGAAGCGGATCTCAATCATCTGGCGAAGAAGGCCGTGGGCGAAACCCTGGCATCCGAGCAGACGCTCAAGGACGTGCATGAAGCTCGCTCTCTGATCGGCAGCGCGCACAAGCTCTATCGTGGCACGCTGGCGTTCTACCTGCGCGGGCGCGACGAGGCGGAACTGGATCGGCGCGGCCTCGACCTGGCGAACGTCATGCTCAACGCCGGTTTGCAGCCGGTTCGCGAAGACGACGAGGTGGCACCGCTGAACAGCTACTTGCGCTGGCTGCCGTGCTGCTACAACCCCGGCCAGGATCGGCGCAAGTGGTACACCCAACTGATGTTCGCCCAGCACGCGGCGAACCTCTCGCCCGTGTGGGGCCGCGCCCAAGGTACGGGGCACCCCGGCATCACGATGTTCAACCGCGGCGGCGGGCCGATCACCTTCGACCCGCTCAACCGCCTGGATCGGCAGATGAATGCCCACCTGTTTCTGTTCGGCCCGACAGGTTCGGGCAAGTCAGCGACCCTCAATAACCTCTTGAATCAGGTCACGGCGATCTACCGTCCCCGCCTGTTCATTGTCGAGGCCGGCAACAGCTTCGGCTTGTTCAGCGACTTTGCCCGGCGCCTGGGCCTGACCGTGAATCGGGTCAAGCTCGCTCCGGGCTCTGGCGTTACCCTGGCGCCGTTCGCGGATGCGCGCCGGCTGATCGAGACGCCCAGCGACGTGCAGACGCTCGACGCCGATGCGCTGGACGAAGACCTGCCACCCGATGCTGTGGCCATGGAGGCAGATGAGCAGCGCGACGTACTGGGCGAATTGGAGATCACCGCGAGGCTGATGATCACCGGCGGCGAAGATAAAGAAGAAGCCCGGATGACGCGAGCCGACCGCTCACTGATCCGTCAGTGCATCCTCGATGCCGCCGAGCACTGCCACAGCAAGGATGGCGAGAAGCGCACCGTTCTCACGCGCGATGTGCGCAACGCGCTGCGCACGCGCAGCCAGGATCCGACGCTGCCGGAAATGCGGCGTGTGCGGCTGCTGGAGATGGCCGACGCCATGGACATGTTCTGCCAAGGCACGGACGGCGAAATGTTCGACCGCGACGGTTCGCCATGGCCCGAAGCCGACATCACCCTGGTGGATCTGGCGACCTATGCCCGCGAGGGCTACAACGCGCAGCTTTCTATTGCCTACATCAGCCTGATCAGCACGGTGAACAACATTGCCGAGCGCGATCAGTACCTGGGCCGCCCGATCATCAACGTCACCGACGAAGGGCACATCATCACCAAGAACCCGTTGCTCGCACCCTACGTGGTGAAGATCACCAAGATGTGGCGCAAGCTGGGGGCCTGGTTCTGGCTCGCCACACAAAACATCGACGACTTGCCGCGCGCTGCAGAGCCCATGCTCAACATGATCGAGTGGTGGATCTGCCTGTCGATGCCGCCCGATGAGGTGGAGAAGATCGCGCGGTTCCGCGAACTCTCGCCTGCGCAGAAGGCGCTGATGCTTTCCGCGCGCAAGGAAGCCGGGAAGTTCACCGAGGGCGTCATCCTCTCCAAGAGCCTGGAAGTGCTGTTTCGGGCCGTGCCACCGAGCCTCTATCTCGCGCTCGCGCAGACCGAACCCGAGGAAAAATCCGAGCGTTACCAGCTCATGCAGCAACACGGCATCAACGAACTCGATGCGGCCTTCAAAGTGGCCGAGAGAATCGACCAGGCGCGCGGCATCAAGTCGCCAGCCGTGGGCCTGCCGCAATAGCCGCCGGAGACTGCCGTGAAACCGAAACGCCCTTCCATTCCTATGCCGGTGCAGGCGTTCCGCCGTCGGCGCTCGCGCAAGCGCTGGCCCTGGTTCTTGGCCGCTGGATTGATCGCGCTGCTGTTGATATGGATCGTGTCCCGCATTCCCAGCGAACCCGCGTCGCTGCCTCCCGCACCGGTCAGTGCTGCGCAAGTAGCCGGGCCTCCCTGGCAGATGGGCAACCCCGAGAGCCGATTCACGCTGACGCTCTATGCCGACCTCGAATGTCCGTTCTGTCGAGCGTACTTCCCGCAGCTCAAGCGCTGGGTGGATGCCAACGCGGACGTAGCCCTGCAATGGCACCACCAGCCGCTGGCCGCGCACGAACCGGCCGCCTCCGCCGAGGCACGCCTGGCCGAGTGCGCCGCCGAGACAGGTGGGCATGCGGCCTTTTGGCAGGGCATTGAATGGATCTATGCGCACACACGTAGCGACGGCTTGGGCTTGCCCGAGGGTCTGCGCTATCCCGGCCTCAACCCAGCCGTCGAGCAGTGTTTGGCCAGCGAGCGACCGGATAGGGTGATTCGCGCTCAGGCCGAGGAAGCCACCAAGGGCGGCGTGACCGCGACGCCTTCGATTCGTCTGCAGGATCGCCAAACCGGTCAGGCAATCGTGCTGCCGGGGCCGATCGAAGGCGATGCACTGCTGTCGGCCATGGACATGCTGGTGGCTGAGGATGCCGCCGCTCCACCGACCACCGAAATGCCTGCCGACGTTGTCGGCGACATGCCCAGGTAGCCTGCGGTCATTGAGGCTACGGCGCAGCACGCTGCGCTGACCGCGACCCGTTCGCCTCGCATCCTGGCCGCGAACGATCACCGCAGCAGCGGTGATGGATGCACCCTGTTCCCTTGTTTTTTTTCCTATCCCAGGAGGGCTTGCCCTCCTGGGGCATGTGCGCCCTTCGATTTCCCTGTCTGGAGGTTCGCCATGTCTGTCGTCATCAATGACTCCTGCCTGGAGTCACTTTCCGATATTGCCGCTCAGCACGAAGACTGGATCGTTCAGCAAGCCATCGTGCTGCTGGAGCGACGGGTTTTCAAAGCCGGGCCACGTCTTGAACGGCCCGCTGCGGTCAGGGACTACCTTCGCTTGAAGCTGGTCGCCGAGCCCAACGAGATCTTCGTCGTTGTATTCATGAACAGCATGCACGACGTGCTGGCCGTGGAGCCGATGTTCCATGGAACGATCAATGCGACCTCGGTTTATCCACGGGTCGTGCTGCAGCGCGCTTTGCAACTGAACGCCGCTGCGGTCATCTTCGCCCATCAGCACCCCTCGGGTTCCACCGAGCCATCCAATGCGGATCGCGTGCTGACCGAGCAGTTGAAGACCGCCTTGGCGCTTATCGACGTGCGCGTACTCGACCATTTCGTGATTGGTCAGGGCACGCCGTACTCGTTCGCCGAGTCGGGTCTTTTGTAGGAAAGCACGTGGTTCACTGATCACAACGGGGGCTTCGGCCTCCGCTTTCTCCATGCGGCGGCACAACCAGGTATGCGGGGTGCCCGCGATGCGCATTGTTTGTTGGGGCGGCAGCGGGTTCGCGTTCGACTATGGCTCTGATCAACTTCAAGGGCACGCGACATGCCAGCATCTTTACTCTGCTTCGCATCCGGCTGGCGAACCCTTGGCCTGGCCGTTGCACTGCCGGCGTCCTTGGCTGTTTTGAGCCCAGCCACCTTCGCCGCCGATGTGGTGGTCTTCACCGACAGCCGCCACCCGGTCAAGACCATGGGTGGCGAGCGGTTGATCGAGTTGGATGAAGGCCCGCGCATCGAAGCCGAGCTTTCCGCACAGCTGCCCGCCGACCCTGAACAAGCCACGGCCATCGTCAAGCGCCGCCTGAACAACGGCGGTGCCGACCTCCAGCGCCGCATTGCGTCGGCATACCAGGGCGTCGCCGACGCATGGAACCTGGGCGTCACCAGCATCCCGGCGGTCGTGGTGGATCAGCGTTACGTGGTCTATGGCGAGCCGGACGTGGCCCGTGCCGTCGCGCGCATCGAGCAACACCGGAGGCCGCAGCCATGACCCGACCCTTCGAGCGGATGCGCCGTCTGCGTGCTGGCGTGGCCTCGGTGCTGCTGCTCAGCGCTACCGGCAGCTACGCCCTCAACACCGCAACCATCGTTGGCTCAGTAGCATCACCAGACTGCCTCGAATACCGCGTCGTCGGCATCTGCTACTGGCTCTACTGCACCTGGACGGGCTGCACGGTGCGCACGTCCATCAAAGTCCGCCACTACATCCCCGATGCGGTCGTCTCCAGCTACAGCAACACCGGCGAGAACCCCTGGGTCGAAGTCCGGGCGATGAGCGCACCCAACCCGTCCGCACAGGCCGGCGGTGACGGCACCACCAACGAAGACCACGAGAACAATCTCGCCAAGTTCAAGAACGCAGACGTGATCGGCCACCCCGGCGTCGAGGTGTTCAACCAGTTCGTCTCATCCTCGGGCTACTTCTGCGAGGGCGCGGGCACGGCGTTCATGCCGTACCTGCTCAGCACCCTGGACACGCTGGCCTGGCGTTACAACGTGCCCGAGATGGTCTACCCGGAGGCGCTGATTCCGGGTAGGCGCGAGGTCGGCGCGCGCACCACGCTGAACCTGTGGGGCAACGTGTATCCGCGTGGCGGTTTCCTGCACCAGGCCGACGACCACAAGGCTGGCGCCGTGGTGGCCCAGCGCGCTGGCGATGTCGTCACGCGCCGTGGACAAATCCACGTTTATCAGCCGCTGCTCGCCAACTCGCGGCCCGGCTACTGGCCTGCCGGTGCGCTGATGGAAGGCGATGCCTCGACGGGCAAGTGGCAGGAACTCACGCCCGTCCTGTCCTCTTCTTGCACGGTGTTCCCGCGCGGCGGCTTCCTGACCCAAGCCCAGCAAGGCGACTACGCCTGGGCGCTGTGGCGGCCCTATGCGTGCTGCGAACGCCGGGGGCAAGTGTTCCTCGGCAGCGTCGATTTCCAATGAGGGTACGGCGATGAAGCGTCCTGAACTGATGATCCTCTCCCCAACGGCACGCCGCCTGCTGCGTCCAACGGTATTGACTGGGGTGCTGGCTGGCGCACTCGTTCATGGCGGCGGCCTGGCGTGGGCACAGACCGGCTTTCAGACCGGCGGCTCCGTGATCGGCGACGAGGTGATGTATTCGATCGGCGGCGGCAGCGCAGTGTCCATGAGCCGCGCTGCCGGCATGCGTTCGATCGGCGTCGGCGTGGGCTGGAACAGCAACCTGATCTGCGGCGACATGAGCATCCAGACCACGCTGCGCAACCAGCTCAACGGCGTCACCAACGGCTTTCAGCAGATCATGAGCAACGTGATCCAGAGCGCCACCAGCGCGGTGGCATCGCTGCCTGCGCTGATCATCCAGCGCGCCGATCCCGGCCTGTACAACCTGCTGACCAACGGCGTGCTGCAGGCGCGCCTGGATTTCGACCGATCCAAGCTGACCTGCCGTGCCATGGCCGAGAAGATGGCCGACACGGCGGGCGGACAACTCGGCTGGAGCCAGATGGCCGAAGGCATGGCACTGCGCGATGCGGTGTCGAGCACGGATGCCGTGTCGGCAATTGAACAGGCGGAGACGCGCCGCGGCAACGACGGCGTGCCTTGGGTGGGTGGTAGCAATGCGGGCGGCGCAGGCCAGTCGGCCATCCGCGTGGTCGGCGACGTCACCCGCGCAGGCTACAACCTGGTCAACGGCCGCAGCGTGACCGACACATCGTCCATCGCTGCCGCCAGTTGCGCGAGTCTGTCTTGCCAGACCTGGACCTCGCCACAGCAGGCGACCGAATGGGCCACACGGGTTCTCGGCGAACAGGTGCAGCGCACCTGCGATTCCTGCACCAAGACCGAAACGGTGCCCGGCGTCGGGCTGACGCCGCTGATCCAGGATGAGTACGAGGCAAAGCTGGAAGCCTTGCAGGAACTGGTCTCGGGAACGCGCAACACCACATTCGAGAACCTGCGCGCAGCTGGTAGCACCTCGCTGCCGATCACGCGCGGCGTCATCGAGGCGCTGCGCGACGAACCAGACCAGGACCTGCTGGCGCGGCGCCTAGCCTCGGAGGTGGCGCTGTCGTCGGTGCTGGAGAAGGCGCTGCTGCTCCAGCGCACGCTGCTCACCGGCAAGAAAGAGCCCAACGTCGCGGCGAACCAGTTGGCGGTCGAGGCCGTGAACAACGAGAGTGACACGCTCGACCGCGAGATCCGCAACCTGAAGACCGAGCTGGAGCTGCGACGCGAGCTGGCGAACAACTCGCCGATGGCCATCATCCAGCGCCATGGCACACGCGCGGCTGGCTCGCGTGGCATTTACGAAGGCGATCCCATTCCCGACCGCCTCGACCAGCTCCAGAAGGGCAATCCGGGAGGCAACCCATGAACCCGTCGCATGCCAGCTGGCTGCTCAACCGGCGCACGACGAAGGCGCTGCTGTGGACGGTGTTGCTCGTTACCGCCGCTGTGGGCGCCAACGTCGTCGGCATTTACCTCGTCGGCAGCGTCGCCAGCTGGGAGCGATGGTTGACGGCTACGGCGGGTTACTTCATGGCGTGGCGACTGTGCCTGTACGGTGCGACCGCCTACGGCTGGGTCTGGATGCGCCGCCGGCTGCTGGCGCGTGAGGCCCAACGCGGGGCGGATAGACAGGCGCGGCGTCGCCTGGTGCGCAGCGAGATCGCCGGCGTCGCCGCCATTGTGGCGTTGGAAGCCAGCCTGTTGATGCAGGCCGCTTGAGGGGGCGAGGACATGACGCTTTTCACCACCGACTACCTGGAGTACTACCTCACGCTGGTGTCGTGGATCGTCCATAACGGCATATGGGCCGTGCTGGTGGCGAGCGGTGTCTTTGCGCTGCCTTTCATTGCCATCATCGTGCAGGAATGGCTGAAGGCCCGTGCGGAGGGTGCCGACGAAGGCAACAAGGGCGTGCTCTCGGCTGCGCGCATCGAGAACCGGGTGTTCGTTGCCATCATGGTGGTGATGTTCGCCGGTATTCCATTCATCGACGTGGACCTCAACACCATCCGCTACGACAGCGCACGCTCGGCCCAATGCCAGGTCAGCGTGCCGCAACCCACGGATACCGGCTGGTCACAGTCCTTCAGCACTATCAACAACCAATCGGCGAAGGTGCCCGTCTGGTGGGCCTTTATGCACACACTCTCGCGAGCAGTGACCGGTGCCTCTGTGGCGGCGATTCCCTGCGGCACCGACTTGCGGCAGATGCGCATGGAGATCGACGCGACGCGCATCGACGACCCGGTATTGGCTCAGGAAGTGGCGGATTTCTCGCGGGACTGCTACGGACCGGCACGCGCCAAGCTCTTCATGCAGCGCCCGGACCTCGATGAGACACAAATGCACGACGTGACCTGGATCGGCTCGCGCTTCTTCACGGACACCGGCGGCTACTACGACAGCTATCGCTCCAGCACACCACGCGATGACTGGCCCTACGACAGCAACCGTGATGCCGGGCTTGCGCAGGTGGCCAGCGGTGGCGGCTATCCGTCCTGCAGGCAGTGGTGGGCCGATGGCAGCAATGGCCTGCGTGCACGCCTGCTGGGGCAGGTAGACCCAAGCCTGCTGAATCGCCTGGCGGGCTGGGCCGGCTTTCTGAGCCGAGCCGAGGTGGACGACTCGGTGATCCGCACCATCGCCTCGCCACGGCAGCAGAAATTGAACCAGGGCAGCGTCTATACCGACTACGGCGGCCAGATCGACAAGACCCTGCCGAACATCGTGACGCGGGCCACGGGCGACGTCGGAATGGCCGTCGGTGCGATTGCCGCGTTTCCGGCCATGGACGTGGTGCGCCAGGCGCTGCCCATGGTGCTCGCGTTACTCAAGATGGCGCTTGTGATCTGCATCCCGCTGGTGCTGGTCGTGGGCACCTATGACCTGAAGACCGTCGTCACCGTCAGCGTCGTGCAGTTCGCACTGTTCTTCGTCGATTTCTGGTTCCAGCTCGCACGATGGATCGACAGCACCATCCTCGATGCGCTCTACGGCTGGGGCTTCGGCTGGAACCGGCCACACAGCAACTTCGACCCGCTGGTGGGGCTGAACAACGCCTTTGGCGACATGCTCCTGATGTTCGTCACGGGCACGATGTTCCTGGTATTGCCGACCTTTTGGATCGGTGCGCTGACCTGGGCCGGAATCCGCGCTGGAACGATCGCAAACAGTTTCTCAGCAGGTACGAGGGATGCAGGCGCTGCCGGTGGAAAAGGAGCTGGCGCAATGTCAAGGAAGTTGAAGTGACGCACACTCAAGCCGAGTGTCAGTCATCATCCTTGTACATCTCATGAGATGTGTCGTTGTAGAGATTCGGGTCATAACCCGGTGTCTCTCGAAGTTCTTCCAAGGTGGTAGGAAACTGCAAATGGAACTCTTCGTCTGAATGGCTCTGATTTGCTGCCCATCCCACAGCCACGACACAAACCAACAGCAGTGCCAGCCAGAACGCGGAATAGAGCAGTACACCGAGCACGACCAGCTTGACCAACCACAACAGCACGGTGGCACCAGCTACCGGCACACCCTTGGATACCAACCAGTTCGACGCCCGCCGTTCGCCACGCACATAGGCGCGCCATCCACGGCCAAAGCTACGGCCGAGGCGTTCTGCTGTGCTGATGCGGGTCGTGGTGCTCATGATTGTCTCCTGCTGCTGAGGGATACCTATTTCAGTTTGCTCCAATCCTGCTTGCTTGCCTGTACCAATGCGCTCCATTCGTCCGGCGGATTCCCGCGCCCGAGCATCTTCTCGAACACGGCATACGGGTCTGATTTGCTTCCCGAAGACCGCAGGGTCTGTTCATCGTTGACCCAGCCGTACACGATGACCTTCGTCTTCGAGTCGTAGCGGAAGAACAGCCTATACCGTCTTCCGAGCTTGGCCCGCCGCCAGTGGCGATAGGCCGGCCCCATGGTGTTGCCCTGGCGGTATTCGTCGCGCGCCGGATCACTCGGCACCACGTCTTGTATCAACTGGACCAAGGCCCGGAAGAACTTGACGTTGGCGTTCGATCCGAACCCTTCCGGGTCGTTCTCTTGGGCGCGCAGCACGGCCGCACGCAGCTTCATCATCTGCTCGATCAGGTTGTCGTGGAACAGCAGTGTCCAGCCATGCTGTTGCATCAGATTTCCACGTCCTCATCGAAAGCATCGCCCAGCTCCACCTTGTGGCCCGCGTGCTCCAGCATGGTGCGAGCCAGATCCTCGGGCAGGCCGCGCACATTTCGGCCCGCTTCAATGTCGCGCGCCAGCAGGGTCAGGAACGCGGCAATGGCAGGGTCCTCGTGCTCGACGTCGGCGCGCGTCACGACGACTTCGCCGCCACGCAGGTCGAACGCAACCTTACCGCCGGTGTCCACGCCCAGGGCTTGGCGGATGGACTTGGGCAGCGTGATCTGGCCTTTGGAGGTCAGTGTGGCAACTTCGTGAATGGCAGGCATGGCGGCACTCCTGAACGCAATACCCACATTGTAAGGAAATATCCTTACCTCGTCAATGATAGCTCTCACCGGGGTTCTCCAGCATTCAACAATGAATCTCATCGTAGGGTAGGAACAGCCAGCCTTCCCGCATCAATCCGGCCTCACCACCCCCACATTGACGGTGGACGACCAATGCCCACCGCTCTATATCCAAAGGCTTCTAAAGGCCAAAGGGCCGAAATGGCAAGGGAATGGGGTGCAAGGGGAAAGGCCCTACCCGAAAAGGCGAAAAGGCCTCCCGCTTGGCCAGCCACCAGGACACCCACATGCTCTCTCTGTTCCAGCGGAAACGGCCTCCGGTCGCTGCCGCGCCATCGCCGGCACCCACCACCGACCTCCCGAAAGGACTGATCAGGCCGGAATCGGCCGCATCGCTGCTGGCGACACCGCGCCGGCAGAAGCTGCTGGAACACATCTGGCAGCGCACCTCGCTCTCGCGCAAGCAGTTCGGAGCGCTGTACCGCGCGCCGCTGGAACGTTATGCCGAGCTGGTCCAGGCTTTCCCGGCATCCGAAGCGCATCACCATGCCTAGCCAGGCGGCATGCTCGACCACGGCCTGGAAATCGTCGCCTACGCGCTCAAGCTGCGGCAGTCCCATCTGCTTCCCATCGGCGCCAGCCCCGAAGACCAGGCAGCGCAAGCCGAAGCCTGGACCGCCGCCGTTGCCTATGCCGCACTGCTGCACGACATCGGCAAGATCGCCGTCGATCTGCACATCGAACTGGCCGACGGCAGCATCTGGCACCCGTGGCACGGCCCGCTGCTGCACCAGCCATACCGCTTCCGCTACCGCGATGATCGCGAATACCGGCTCCACAGCGCCGCGACAGGCTTGCTCTACCGGCACCTGCTCGACCGCGAAATCCTGGACTGGCTCAGCGGCTATCCGTCCCTGTGGGCGCCGCTGCTCTATGTCATGGCCGGGCAGTACGAGCACGCTGGGGTGCTGGGCGAATTGGTGGTGCAGGCCGACCGTGCTTCGGTGGCCCAGGAACTGGGTGGCGACCCCACACGTGCCATGGCCGCACCCAAGCACGCGCTGCAACGCAAGCTCCTGGACGGGTTGCGTTACCTGCTCAAGGAAGAACTGAACCTGAATCAGCCGGAAGCCTCCGATGGCTGGCTCACCGAAGATGGCTTGTGGCTGGTCAGCAAAACGGTCTCGGACAAACTGCGGGCGCACTTGCTGTCACAGGGTATCGACGGCATCCCTGCGAACAACACCGCCGTGTTCAACGTATTGCAGGAACATGGCATGTTGCAGCCGACGCCCGATGGCAGGGCGATCTGGCGCGCGACCGTGGTCAGTTCGACCGGCTGGTCCCACTCGTTCACGCTGCTGCGTCTCGCGCCCGCGCTGATCTGGGATTCTGGCGAGCGACCGGCGCCATTTGCCGGGACGGTGGTGATTGACACGCCCACCGCAGGCGAAGATGTCGTGGCAGCGGCCATCCTGCCTGCGGACGGCGCTGCGTCCGCCTTGGAGATCCAAGATGCTCCGCCCGAGGCACTGGCCATCCCTGACGCCATGGAGGACATGCTGGCGATGGTGGCAATGGAAAACTCGCCAACCACCCAGCAGGACGTGGAAACCGCAGCGAACGAAGTACCCGCTGATCTTCCCGATGAACCCCTGCCAACCTTGGCCACCGTTGCGCCTTCGCCGCAGGCCTCTACACCCTCGACGGCACATCCCTCCGGCGAGCACTTCATGGCCTGGCTGAAACAGGGCATCGCCACGCGGCGACTCATCATCAATGATGCGAAAGCGCTGGTCCATACCGTGAGCGACACCGCCTACCTGGTCAGTCCGGGCGTATTCCAGCGCTATGCGCAGGAACACCCGCAGGTAGGCAAACTGGCCAAACAGGAGAACCAGCAGGACTGGCAGTGGGTGCAAAAGCGATTCGAACGGCTGCAATTGCATCGAAAACAACCCAGCGGTTTGAATATCTGGACATGCGAAGTCGCAGGACCGCGAAAATCACGGAAGTTACACGGCTACTTGCTTGTCCAGCCAGAACTTATCTTCGGCGAAGTGCCACCCAACAATCCCTACCTGGGCGTTCCGCCTATGCAATTGAACTGATTCAGTCTATGTCGGATACATCGTCACCTTCAAGATCCGCGAACTCTGCGGCCATGGTGGATTAAACGTTGGGAATAGGAAGCTGGATAAATCGCTCTGGTGATGAAATCGTGAGCGATCGAGTAGCCCGAGAAATAGCCACATAAAAGAGCTTGGCCTGTGCCTGACGCTCGTTGGCGAAGTGAGTGGCGTCAGGAATGACCACATGATCGAATTCCAACCCTTTCAATAGTAGCGGAGTTGAGACCGTGCGTTTGGGTAGCCTCCGGCCTGAGTTACTGACTCGCTGACGAATATTGAGAGTCGCTGCTGTCATGGTCTCGGTTCGACCTGCAGAAACCTCGGTCGCTGTCCGTTCGGCATCTCGCCAAAGCTCGTTGCGATAAAGCTTCCATCTTGGGCGTCTGCGGGCCAACCCGAACATCTGGGTAACGGCTTCCGCACCATTACCTTGGTCCAAAGCCGGCACAAGATCCCGCATTGCTTGCTGAAGCGCAGCGTCTCCGGGATCAGGCGCTTCACCTTCCACAATCGGCTTTTTGTGGAAGCAGTCTTTGATCAGAGTGGTGAACGCATGAAGCCTTCCTGTACCGTCGGTTGCTCGATCCCATGTAGATGCGAAATCCCGCAGTCTATTAGCGGCGATTTCCTCGATTGCTTGGTAGCCACCATTTGCAGCTTTGGCCAATCTATAGCAGATGGTCTTGTTGCAATGAATGGCAGCAAAGTTACCCTCCTTGCCGTCGATGCCTTCGAATAGCGTTCCCATATCGAAGGCGTCGTCGGATTCACGGTAGCTGATGCGAGGATCGGACAAGTCGATGACTTCGCCACGCATGAGCTTCAATCGCGTTTCGGCAATCCATTGCCCGAGATCAGGATTCTTGCCGGCCCAGCGGTGAGGCGTTTCAAGCGTCCCTGCAAACGGGAAGCCCGGGTGAATCTCGTCGTCCCAGTTCAACGTCGCGCCGGCGAACTCGAAGATTCCCTGCATCGGATCGCCGAAGATCAAAGTCGGAACAATGCTTGAAAGTTCGACTGCGAGATGGTGCTGTAAGCCGTGACAATCTTGATACTCATCTATCAAGATGCGGTCGTAAGAGGCCGCGACAACTCCGCGGATCGCCTTGACCCCGAGTGCCCACGTGGCACCGCGGTAGAGCTGATTCCATTGCTCGCCAGTCTGCGGCATTCCGTCAGGCGGTTGAGCTACACCGGGGAAAGCATGGGCGTAGCGCATGCACCAGCCAGCGATGGTATCAACAGCGACGCGCGTGTGAGGGATGCCCAAGCGCTTTATACGCGATCGAATGGCATGCACGCCAGCATGCGTGTGGGTCAAAATCAGTGCGCGACCGCTCAAAGCCGCAACATTCGCAATGATCTCTGTCTTACCGTGCCCAGCAGGCGCTACCACTGCAGCGGTACCCAAGGCGAAAAGGTCGGCGGCATCAGGCATATAGCCATGCCTCGGCTTGAGTGAGGGCCGTCGCGAGGGGTGAGGCGGGACTTTCTGCCGCGATCCGCCAGACAATAGGCGCCAAGCCTCGACCGATCCTTTGATCCTTAAACCACTTTTTCCGGCCAGCCACTTCGGCAATCACTTCCCGAAGCTGCGTGTCATCCATCTCGGAAAAAGGCTCCCAGGCTGCAAAATCGCCTCTGATTGTTGCTATGTCCAGGTCGGGGATTTTGATGTTGAGGTTGTTATCAATGGCGTCGTTTCCCCGTTCTTCGCGCGCGTAAACCAGCAACTCTTGAACCAGAGCGTCACTCGCAGCGGAAAAAATCGCCTGCTCGGTGTTGAGACCACCTCCGTACTCAAAAATGGGAACATCAGCCACCGCCAGAGCGGCCACGATGGCGGGGGACAAAACAGTATCCGAATCACGATAGATTGCAGTCGCATATCCGAGGCCAGCGAGAGCAAAAGCCATAGACGATGCCTGCTCGCCATTGCCGTCGGCGAGGGCCGCCCCCAGTTGCTCAATCGGCCGATTGGCATGACGCGCTGGCCATCTTTCGCGCAGACCAAGAAGAAGGCCAAGCTCCGTGTTTCCTTCAGTCACCAAGATGCGACGGGCGAACATTGCCCTGGGCGTGAAACGCATCAGCGCACGAATAGGGTCAGGGGAATCCGGGTGAGCGATAGTGGCTGCTCGTCCTGGTCGGGATGTTTGGATCACGCGCAAACTGGTCGCGCCGGCTTCTCCGAGTGCAATATCTGAGTGCGTGGTCATCAGGACTTGTCCCGTAGGCTTGCCTTCATCCTTCGCCCTGGCTTGATCGGTCTTAAGTTGCGCGATCGCGCCGATAATCCGATGTGGTTCAAGCCCGTGCTCGATTTCGTCGACCAGGACAATAGCCCCTTCAGTAATAGCTGATTTCTGGATCGCCAAGGTGGCGAGTCGTCGGGTGCCAAGGCCGGACAACCTAAGTGGAACTCCGCTGTCGTGAAGTGCGATAGATCCAGAAGATAGACCGGATCGCCCAAGTTCCAAGCCGGGCTCATACGCGCCATCAACGTATGCTCCCAATCGTTTGGCGAACCCTTCGGCCAAGTCGGCCGTGTCGGCTAACGCCTCGATGTCGCTCAGATTGGCACTCGCCCGGGCAGCTCGATATGCCTCTGCGAGACGGGCTGCTGCCTCTCTGTTATCCCCTGTCAGTCTAGCCAGAACCGATCCTTGGCCCCAAGCCAAATGCCGAGCGTCTTCCCCAGCCAACCGAACAAGACCGAACAGTGCGCGGTCGCGGTTAGACAACGTGCGGGGCTCCTCGCTTCGATCGCACACCAGCTCCCAAATAGGCTCCATCGTGGCGTCAACAGTGAGGCGAACTGTTAACACGGGCTCATCATCATCTTCGGGTTCGTCGCGTAGCTGACCAGCACTCGTCCAGCCTCGAATGTAGAGGCCGAGCCGCTCATCCGATTTAAGAGATTTGGAAAGCTCGCCGACAGTAGCCTCGATGACGATGGGGTTGGAGGTGTTGCAGGCGAGGAAGTCGGGCTCAGTGAATGAAAACCAGCGGGACGAAAGTGCCGCTTCGGCTGCATCGAGCAAGGTGGACTTACCCGAGTCACCCGAACCAATTAGGCAGCAGAAGGAAGAGTCAGGCTTCCAGTCCAGCGCAGAGATCCCCCGGAAATTAGAGATCTTGAGGTGTCGAATTTGCATGAGCCCCCTTTCAATGCACTCTGAGTTGATTCTTTAGTGGTCAACCTTGTCGTCTTACGCGACAGATCGGTCTGTCTACATCTTTGCTGCCTCGACCAATAGATCGTCAACCGAGCGTGCAACCACATACCGGACTGGGTTCTCACCAACCGCCAGCGCGTTGAAATGCGCCTTGCCGCATTCGATCTTGGCGCTTTCCTTGTCGCGCAGGTCGTCGGTGAACAGGCTGCTTTTGGTTTCCACCACAAAGTACAGGTGCTGGGTGCCGTCTTCTTCCACCAACACGGCCCAATCGGGGTTGTAGGTGCCCAGCGGCGTGGGCACTTTGAACCAGCCTGGCAGCTTGGCGTAGAGCTTGATGGCGTCGTTCTTCTCCAGCCCATCGGCGAAGTCCCGCTCTGTGGTCGAGTCGTACACCACGTGCTCGTAGATCGACTTCTGGGTATCCAGCAGCATGTTCTTCAGATAACCGGTGAGCTCTTCCTTCTCGAACAGCTCCTGCGCATAGACATGCTGGTCGCCGAGCTTCTGGTACTTGATGCCATCGACCAGGGCCAAGCGCTTGCAGCGGTTGATGGTTTCGGCGGCCAGCTCGATGAACTGCTGCGGGTTGCGTTTGAAGTCGTCCAGCCTGCCACTGCCGGTCAGGATGCTGACGATGGTGCGTCGAGTAAGCTGGGTGCGGTCCTGCAGATCGGTCAGTAAATCCGGCAGCTCAATATCCGCCTCGTCCAGCACCACGGTCGCCGCGCCCGCTTTCTCCGTCGCGGCGACACCCGCCTTGCCGATAGAGATGTCGGCCTTGCGCCATTGCAGCCGTGCCTTGGCAATCACCGGGGCCTTCTGCAACGCTGCAATGCAATCCGTCACCAGCTTGACGTTATCGAATTGCACGCGGTACGTTGTCTGGTGCTTGATGCGGTCCCACAGTGCCTTGAACTCGTCGCTCAGATAGACGGCCTTGCCATCGGTGCCCTTGCGCAGCGGCACTTGCCTGCGCTCATCGGCATTCTTGATATCCAGCCGGCCAGACACCTTACGCAGCACTTCGGCAATCTGAGCCTTCTGCGCATTAAACTCAGGCGGCAGTTCCAAGGTGCCGTTCTTCAGCGCCGTTTTCAGTGAATCCTGTACCTTGCCCTTGGCATCAATATGGCCGGCGGCTTTCAGGTGCTCCCACAGTGCCTTTGATTGCTCGATGCCCAGCGGTGCGGCGTGCCCATCAGCGCCAGTCACGGCAATGGCGGCAAATTGGTGCTGCTCCACGATGCCAAAGCGGATGCCTGTGTCTTTCTCGATTTCCTTCTGCAGGTTTTCGGCAAACTGTTCGTAGTTTTCCGTGGCCACCACGGTCAGGGTGTTGACCTCGAAGCCGCGTACCCGCTCGCCATCCTGGTTGACGCACAGACGCAGGCCACGGCCAATGGTCTGGCGGCGCTCGCGCTCGGTCTGGATGTCGCGCAAGGTGCAAATCTGGAACACGTTGGGGTTGTCCCAGCCTTCCTTGAGGGCGGAGTGGGAGAAGATGAACTTCAGCGGCGTACCGAAGGACAGCAGCCTCTCCTTCTCCTTCATGATCAGGTTGTAGGCGCGTTCGGCATTCTCCCGGTTGCCCGCATTGTTCTCGGCGGTGTCAGTCCAGCCGCCTTTCTTGTCGATGGAGAAATAACCGTTGTGCACTTCTTCGGCGGCGGACTCCAGGTCGATCTCGGCAAACAAACTCTGGTAAGCCGGCAACTTGGCGGCACGGCGATATTCCTCCTCGAACATCTGCGCATACACGCCCTTGACCGGATGGCCGTCCGCATCGTATTGACGGTACTTGTCCACCGCGTCGATGAAGAACAGGCTCAACACCTTGATCCCCAGTGGGCGCAGGTGCTTTTCCTTGTCCAGGTGCTCCTTGATCGTACGGCGAATCATCTCGCGTTGCACGGCCAGCGCATCCACATCACCGTGGGCTTGGCCAGGCTGCAAGAACACTTCGCCGCCAGGGTAGCGCAGTTCCATGAACGCTTCGCCCTTGGCCGTATTGATCTCGCCCACCCGAAAATCGGCGTAGATCGCGCGGCCATCGGCGCTCTGCTGGAGGTCGTCGCCGTCGCTGACCGTCACCTCAACCCGCTGCACACCAGTGGCGGCCTGTTTATCCAGCTCGACCTTGGCGCTGATGCGGCCGCGCTTGTTCTCCACCTTCACCAAACGAACGAAGGGCTTGTTGTGCGCGTCCTCTACCGTGGCCGACGCCACCTCGATCTGCTTGACCAGTTTGCGCTCATAGGCATCCACGGCATCCAGGCGGAACACCATGTGGTGCTTGTCCACATGGGTAGCGGAATAGCGCAGCGTGCAGAGCGGGTTCATGGCATCCAGCGCTTCCTTGCCGCGTCCTTCCAGGCCACCATCCACGCTTTGCGGTTCATCCACGATGATGATCGGCCGGGTCGCCTTGATCAGGTCGATAGGCTTCTCGCCGCCGGTCTTCTCGCTCTCTTTGTAGAGGTTGTTCACATCCTTCTTGTTGATCGCGCCCACCGTCACCACCATGATCTGGATGTTGGCGCTGGTGGCGAAGTTGCGCACCGACCCGGGCTTGCCCGAGTCGTACAGGAAGTAATCGAACGGCACGCCCGCGTAGAGCCCCTTGAAGTGCTCCTCGGTGATTTGCAGGGTCTTGTAGACGCCTTCCTTGATCGCCACCGATGGCACCACGATCACGAACTTGCTGAAACCGTAGCGCTTGTTCAGTTCGAAGATCGTGCGCAGGTACACATATGTCTTGCCGGTGCCTGTCTCCATTTCCACCGTGAAGTCGCCGGACGTCAGCGAGCCGGAAGGCGGCAAGCCACCGCGCAACTGGATGTCAGCCAGATTCTTGAGCATCTCGTCGTCGAGCAGCGTCAAGCGGTTGCCAACGCCAAGGTCGGACTGCGCCACACCCAATGACATCTGCTCTTCATCGGTCAATTTCATGGTCACCGTGAATTCGGTGCGGCAGACCTCCTGACCACGAAAAAGATCGCACACGGCCTCGATGGCCTGCATCTGGTAGTCGAGGTTGGGCTCGAAGTGCAGCTTCATTGGCTCACTCCCTCGATCAAACGGAACTCCCTATCGTGGCGGGTGCGGTCCGGATCATCTGTGGACGCCACGAGTTTGAGCTGCTCAACATAGTCATTCGGCAAGCCGTGTTCCTGCGCACCGGCAATCACCAAGGCTTTGTACCAACCATAAGGCGTTAATGATTCATCTATCGCCGTAGCTTGGTAGGCCTTGGCAAGAACGTTATTGCCATTATGCAGAACATGAGCCTCGATCGCTTCATATCCTTGTCCGAGACCCTCTGCACGGTCGAGCGCAGTCTTATCAGTATCTTCAATTCGGTAAAGAACGCCAATGATGTGCTTGCCTGGGCAGGCGACAACGTCGCATTTCCCCGAGTTGTCTTTGCTTCGCTTGTGCCAGCGAAGTTCATGATCCGGCAATTCGGCCATACCTATCGGCCTCGCAGAAGGGCAGCGCTCCCGTAAACGACTGGAAAGCATGTTCGAGCCATAAGAAAAATACAGAAAAGTATTTGCTGGCATCACAGGCTCCTGACGTTCTGAATGCCGTGCTGCTCCAGAATGGCGGCGAGATTGGTTTTGGCCACGTCGTCGGCAAAAGCGCTGTCGCGGAACACGCAAGTGGTATCGCCAGCGGGTGCGAGTTCCCTGCGCCAAGCGATAATGCCTTGGGCGAGTGGCTCCACCTGCTCACGGGTGATTTTTTCGGCCAGACATGCCAGCAGCACGCCGCCGCCCACCGCATGCACACCAAGCCCTTCGATACTGCGCTTTTCGATGGGCACACATAGGTCAAGGCCGAGCTTGAGCAGCAATTCGTAGAGCACATCGGCCTCGCTGCGGCCTTCGAGCAGGTGATCCTGATGGTCGAACAGTGTGGCTTCCAGATCGTCTGGTTTTGGAGTCCAGGCGCGGATATTGGAGGTGTCGAGCTTGAATACGCGGAAGCCAGTGTCACCTTGCCAGCTGGGGTTGTCGGCTTTGATCTTGACTCCGGCGCGGCGCAGACGTTCCTTGGTGAGCTCAGCGATGGTGCGCGGCCTTCCAATCTTGTCGCAGTATTCAGTAGCTGCCCTTTGGCTCTCAATTGATGGATCAAGCGGCTCAGGGATCTGTGCCAAAACATACCGCCTACTACCAGCGTCTTTGGCATTCTGCTCCATCACAGCATGACCGCACGGGCCCGACCCTGCAAAAAAATCCAGAAAAATCCCATCGTTGCCATGAGCCATTTGAATAACATATCTGATCAGATCAACTGGCTTTGGATAGCCATTGAAGAAAGCCCCGATTTCATTTAGCTGCGCAGTCGCCTTCTGTGTTCCGCCGAATCCATTGAGAACAGAAATAACATGACTCTGGTAATCAGAGCGACGCTTAACGACCTCGATCGCTCCCGACCTTGATATTACAAATGACGTTTCTTGGCCCTTGCTATCTTCAATTGGTGCGCAATCATTTTTAATGAACTCAAGAACAAGATCTTTTGAGCTCCATCCACTTTCAACGACAACCGGATTCACCAACCTACCATTCTCCACGAGTGCATCGCCAATATATGAAGGCCAAGGTGCCACCCTCGAGGTTATGCAGCCATTTTCAAAGTCAGCGGGGAACCCCTTGGGAAGGGCAATCTTGCTAACTGGATTCTTGGGCCCATTCTTTACGATGGTGTTTCTTATCTCTGGTCGAAACAACTTGCTATCTGCAGGTGTACTCGGATCCATTACGGGCGGATGGGGAAAACTCTCCAACGACTTTGCATATAGCAGGATATATTCGTGGCAGATCTTAATTTTTGCCTGATTGTCAAAATTGCCGTCAGTGCGCCAGCTAAACTGAGCTACGAAGTTTTCTTCGCCAAAAATGTCGTCAAATAGCGCTCGCAGCCGAGAAGCCTCAATATCGTCTATAGAGCAAAAAATTACCCCATCGTCCCGCAGTAAATTCCTCGCCAGCTTCAATCGCGGATACATCATATTCAGCCAATCCGTATGAAACCGCCCGCTGGCTTCGGTATTACTACTGATCTTCTGCCCGCCTTCGATTTGGCCGGTTAATTCCAGATAGTTTTTGATGTTGTCCTGAAAATTGTCCGGGTACACAAAATCCTTGCCGGTGTTGTACGGCGGGTCGATGTAGATCAGCTTGACCTTCCCGGCATAGCTCTTTTGCAGGAGCTTGAGGACTTCAAGATTGTCGCCCTCAATCATCAAGTTCTGGGTGGTATCCCAGTCCACGCTGTCTTCCGGGCAGGGGCGCAGGGTGCCGGTGCTGGGCGTGAGCGCCAGTTGGCGGGCACGACGCTTGCCGTGCCAATTGAGGCCGTACTTTTCGTCGGCGTCGGTCACGCTGGCATCGCCCACCAACGCCTTGAGCACGTCCACATTCACGGCCACGCCGCCCGCGCCCTCAGTAATCAATTCCGGGAACAGCGCCTTGAGCTGTTCGATATTTGCCGCCACCAAGTCAGCGGACTGGGCTTCGGGGCTGGCGGCCGTGAGTTTTTCCATGGTCTTCTCCGTCATTCGTTCAATCTTCAAAGTTGTCGGCGCGCAGCGGCCAGTTCGGCCTGGATGCGCTTGAGCGTCAGGTTCAGTTCTACCTGGCGCGCCAGCTGTTTTTCCTTGGTGGCTTGCGCTCGCAGGCGGCCGATCTCGTTCTCCAGCCGCTCACAATCAGCCAGCGCCTGCCAGCGGGCAGCCGCTTGTTCCGGGGTTGTGTCAGCCTGGTAGGTTCCCGTCAGCCGTGCCGCCTGCCAGGCCCACACGCGCTCCATCCAACCCTGATAAAGGGCATGCAGCGTGGTCTGGGGTTGGCGTGCAATCGACAGGGACTGCACGAAGGCGCGCTCGATTTCGGGGGCTATTGCGTCTTCCACTGCGGCGGCATCTTCGGTTGCGTGGGGCAGCGAGGCCAACACTGGGTCGCCGTCGAGCACGACCTTACCTGCCTCGTTCTGCGCCCAGCGTTTGTGCGCCAGCGAGAGGGTCAGTGCCTGGCCTTGCACAAGCAGCAACACGGGATACGGCACGGCCCGATGCACCAATTCGGCAAGGCGAGCGAGACTGGCGGGCTTGACGGTGCCACGCAGGGTCAAGCCAAGCACGGCGACTTCCAGGTATTCACGCTGCGCGTCCCGGTAGCTGGGTACGCCAATGGTGTTGGGCTTGAGTGCGGCAAGCCACTGGATTTCTTCAATGGCGTCCGTGATTAGGCGCTTGTCGGATGCCGTGGGCGCACCGTTCTCCAGCAACAGCTTCTTGGGGACGCGCTGATCCACCCGTGCGCTGTCGGGAAGACACAGTGCGGCAACGACATCCGTCCGGTTCATGACGACAGTTCCGCGCCAAAGGCCTTGATGGTTTCTTCGCTGTCGCGTCCGGCAATGGCTTTGCCCATGGCCTGTTCGATGAGCTTCAACAGCGCAGCAGCGCGTTGGCGGATGAAAGTATCAAAGTCGTCCGAGCGAAGTGCCTGTACCGGAATCACATGCGAAGTCAGGAACTCATCGAGACTGTCGGGGGCAACCTGCTTGGCCTTCTGGATACGGGCGAGGTAGACGCTGGGGGCATCTCCACTGATGAAGCGGTTGGTGCCTGCCGCCAGCGGAGCCTTGTTGACCACGCTGTTCCACTTTTCCTTGGGCAGCTTCTGCTTTTCGCACCAGGCGCGGGGAAAGACGTGGTGGATGTCGATGGCGTTGTTGAAGTAGGTATTGAGATCAATGGGCGTGCCGCTGGCGAAATCACGGCCGCCGTGCTTCATGAGCAAGGCGGCCAGCCCTTTGTAGGCCGCAGCGAGGCGGCTTTGCAGGGAGAGCAGCCTTGTCGGTGCGAAGTTGGCATCGCGGACCGTGCGCGGTTCGCTGCCGCCTTCGACCCAGGCGACCACATCCTGGATGTCCATGCTAAAACGGGTTTCGTTGGCGCC
The DNA here is from genome assembly GCF_020539505.1 of Mesopusillimonas faecipullorum. GTDB lineage: Bacteria > Pseudomonadota > Gammaproteobacteria > Burkholderiales > Burkholderiaceae_B > Mesopusillimonas > Mesopusillimonas faecipullorum. The sequence goes on from NZ_JACDXW010000004.1 coordinate 29,198, forward strand.
ACCGTACAGTTCGCCCAGAACGCCGCTCCAGTACCAGCGCAGCAGCTTTTGCTTGACACCGTGCTGCGTCGTGCGGTCTGCCAGGTGCGCACAGATGGCCGACAACGGAACAAGCTGCGTGGCATACGGCAGGCTTCGGTCATCGAAGATTTTCTCCTCTGCCAGCAACTCGGCAGCCCGCTTGAAGCCTTTCTCCAAATCGGATTCCAGCGCCGTGAAGTCCGCCAGCGGCAACTTCAGCACGTCGGCACGCTTGCAACTGACAGATGTGCCAAGCGCTTTGTGCCGCCGATAGCTGGCCAGCAGAGTGACTGCGGTGAGAAAGCTGGTGCCATCCACCGCCTTGAGCACGTCATGCTTGGCGGTCAGTCGCTCCCGCCGGGCCTCCCAGTCGTCACGCAGATTGAATTCATCGGCTGCGAAGGTGGCCGTCATCAGCTCGAAAACTGTGAGCGTCACGCCGCCGGTATTGACCTTCTCGAACACCTGGCACACGGCTTCGCGTGGCGTGTCCTGGGTCAGTTCGATGGCGGGAACCTTGAACTGCTGGAAGCGTAGCCAGATGTCGTTGCGGAATCGTTGCATGAACTGCATCGCTTCCGCTGCGAACTGGTGATGGGCGCTGAAGCCGCTTTCCCAAGTCATGAAACCCTGAATATCGAAAAGCAATGCCACAGGGAAGAGGCGTTGGCTGTATTGCAAGTCTGGCGTGCTGACGTCCAGCTCAACCTTGCGACCGAAATCGGACGTGACTTGCAGCGTCTCCGGCACCGAGAGAACGGCTTCTTCGCGGTCTGCCGATTCGTCCAGGCATTGGGCCATGTCAAGGAAATACAGGCGGCGAATGTTCGCGCCTTTCTCCGTGCGCGTCGGCACGGGCTGGCCGCTGCGCAGCGCCAGGTACATCGAGGTCAGGCGTTGCTGGCCATCAAGTACGAGGGTCTTTGGAGCAGGCGCGGGCTGCAGGTTGACGCCGGCAAACAGTCGGGGCTTGAACGGTACCCCGCCTGCTTCCAGAAACATGACCGCGCCGATCGGGTAGGACAGCGAGAGGCTCGCGATCAACGACCGAATATGGTTGTCATCCCACACCCAGCCGCGTTGGAAGTCAGGAAGCTGGATCTGCCCCGATGCGATTCCATCGAGGACATCTTTCAATGCGGGTTCGGCGGTGCGAAAGCTCATGCGGGTCCTTGTAATCAAATACTTTGCTCATCGGGCAGCACGACGAGAAATGCCACCACCTCGAAGTCGCCACCACCAGCGAACTCGCCCTTCATGGCGTGCGTGCCGCCAGGTGTGAAGAGGCTGGCAACGGCCCGTTCCTCATGCTTGCCGGCGACGGATGCCACGGCCGCCGCGAGCAGCTTCTGGGCGTGGCGCATGTCCTCACCGCTTTTTGTCGCCTTGTCGAAGCGCGCGCACGCACTGTCATCCGGCCGTTCTCGCCCCAGCGCCAGGCGCTTGAGGCGATCCAGGATGCGCTTGGCCTGCGGGTAGGGCAGCAATACGTGGCCGTCATCGCCGACATGCACCAGGTAGTGCGGCGTGAGCGGGTAGTCGGACGACGCGGCGGATTTTGCCGTCGGGCCGCAGGCTTGCAGGCAAAAGATCACGCCAGGGGGAATGTCGGCATCCAGCGTGGTGGTGACCGCAAAAGCCCCCAGCGGTTGGGTGTCCAGCTTGCCGGGGTGGCTTTTAAGGAACTGCGCGAGGTCGATGCGGAAGTCGGTCAGGGTGAGGTCGGTGATCGCCACGCCGGTGGACAGATCTTCCATGTCGATCACCGTGTCCTGCAGCTTGAGCAGTTGCTTGCGCCGGTACTCCAGGTCGTTCATGGCGTTGCCGGACTGCTGTTCGATCAGGTTTTCTTCGCCGGTGGCCGAGATATCGAGCAGCACCATGCGCCCGCTGACGCGCTGTTCCAGGTTGATGTATTCCTCCAGTTCCATGTTGGGCCAGAAGTTCACGAGCTGGATGCGTTGGTTGGGCGAGCCTATGCGGTCGATACGCCCGAAGCGCTGGATGATGCGCACCGGGTTCCAGTGAATGTCGTAGTTAATCAGCCAGTCGCAGTCTTGCAGGTTCTGCCCTTCAGAGATGCAATCGGTGGCGATCAGCAAGTCGATTTCGCCTTCATCCGCCAGGTCTTGCGGGCGCTCCTTGGCGCGCGGCGCGAAGGCTGAGAGCACGTCTCCCATGTTCTTGCGCAGACCTGGCAAGGTGGACTGGATGCCGGCGCTGCCGGTGACGACCGCTGCGTGCATGCCCTGCTTATCCCTGGCCCAGGGGGCAAGTTGGGCGTAGAGATAGTGCGCCGTGTCCGAGAAGGCGGTGAACACAATGATCTTGCGGTTGGCTTTACCATCGTGGGTGTTGATGGGTTCGGCGCATTTGCGGGCAATCATGTCGCGCAAGGCCGCCAGCTTGGCATCACGGGCGGCATCCACTTGGCGCGCTGCAGCCAGCAGAGTCGCCAGGCGGTTGCGGTCTTCCAGTAGGTCCTGCTTCCAGCGGATCAGATCCACATCGCCCAGCAGCACCTTGACTTTGCGACCGACCAGCAAGGTCTCAAACGCCGGGTCGTCGATATCGACGTCGGCAATGTCGATTTCCTCCAGCGCTTCGGCATGGGATTCGATGCGTGCCAGTGTGTTCTCTACATCCTTGAGTTGGCGCTGCACAGTCAGGGTGAAGGCCGATACACAGCTTTCCATGCGTTTGAGCACGTTCACGCGCAGCAGGTGGATCAGGCTTTCCTCACGATCGGCTTGCCGGAAAAAACCTTCGCCACCACGCACCTGGGTGCTGTATTTGGCGTCGTAGGCGGCCTGCTTGTGGGGCAGCACATAGCGCAGCGGCGCGTAGCTGGCGAGCGTGAGCCGACGGATTTCCTGGTTGATATCGCGGATGGCACGAAATTCGCCCGCAAGGTCCACGTCGGCCTTGATGTTGATGGGCGGCAGTCGGTCGGGAAAGCGGCCGGTCTCGCTGGTGCCGTAATACTTCTCCACATGCCGCCTGGAGCGGGCAATGGTGAGATGGTCCAACAGGGTGAAGTAGTCGAACCCCAGCATTTCTACCAACTGACCGGGAGTCTTTTCACCTTCGTCCAGCGCCAGCCAGCGATTGAATTGCGCCTGTGCCTTGCGGGTCGTCGCCTCGATGCTGGCGATGCCGTGTTCCATCAGGGCGGTATCGTCGCCTTCAGTGGCAAAGGCAATCTGGTTGCGCAGGTCGGCCAGGCGATTGTTCACCGGCGTGGCCGAGAGCATCAGCACGCGGGTCTTGACGCCTTCACGGATGATGCGTCGCATCAGGCGGTCGTAGCGCGACTCCTTGCCCTTGTGCGTGGCCTTGTTGCGGAAGTTGTGCGACTCGTCGATCACCACCAGGTCGTAATTACCCCAGTTCACATGTGACAGGTCGATGTCACCTGAGAGGCCGCCATCGCGCGACAAATCGGTGTGGTTGAGCACGTCGTAGTTAAAGCGATCAGCTGCAAGGATGTTGCGTTTGTCGTTGGCCTTGTAGAGCGTCCAGTTGTCGCGCAGGCGTTTGGGCGCCAGCACCAGAACGCGGTCGTTGCGCAGCTCGTGATATTTGATGATGGCCAGAGCTTCAAAGGTTTTACCCAGCCCTACACTGTCGGCGATGATGCAGCCGCCAAAGCGGTTCAGCTTGTCGATGGCACCCACCACACCATCGCGCTGAAACTTGAACAGCTTCTTCCATACCACGGTATTGCGAATGCCGGTGGCTGACTTGACGATGCGCTCCTCGTCCATCTCGTCACCGCTGTCCTGAAACAAGCGGTGCAGCATCAAGGTGTAGATGGTGAAGGGATCGCGGTGCTCACCCAGGCCTCGCAGCGCCTCAAGTACGGATTCGTGCTCTTCTCCCTGACCCTCGGAGTCGGTTGAAGCAGTAGTTTGCAAGGCTGCCCACTGGTGATCGAACCATTGGGCGAGCTGCGCGGCTTCCTCGGCCGTTTCTGACGCCTGAATCAGGTTCAATGGGTTGCCTGGCGTCAGTCCAAGGCCAGACGTGTTGAAGGCAAACGAGCCCAGGACCACTTGTGCAGGAGCCCCGTCCGGGCCGCGCATGACAGCAGCCCCCTGTGGCACCGACCTCGATGCCCGCCGGAGCGCCACTTTTTCACTGATCCATTTCGCGCACTGATTGGCCAGCCAACGTGCCTGCAGACGATTGCGCGCTGCACGGTCGCCCTCCGTTCCCAAGAGTTCAAGTGCCTCGTTATCAGGAGGCACAATCAATTGAACTTGATCCAAAGCGGATAACGCCTCCCGAATTTCCGCAAAGGCGTAAAGCGAGAACGAAGGCGTTACACAGTCGAGTCGGTTGCCGTGTTTTAGATGGGGCCTCATCAAGTCGATGACGCGCTGTGTTCCGGTGTTTTGGATCAGCTTCATAGTCGTTTCCGTTCAGTCAGCAATCGACATTTCTGCACTCGGCGATGCATACCCTGGCGCAAGCACTGCATTGCGCACGCCATAAATGGCGAGATGGTCTTTCAACCAGAGCCGATATTCAGGGCCGCGCAGGCTGTGGTCAGGGGAGCAGTCCACACTCCACTTGCGCAGGATGTAGCCGGCCGTGGCGGCTCGCAGCTTCATGTGCAGCACGCCGCCCTGCATGCCGTAGTCCATTTCAGTGATTTCGGGTCGGGGCTGATCTGGATGGGGCACCAGTTCCAGCTCGACGATCCGGGTCCACTGAATGTCTTGATCGCTCATCTCATGGGGAGCCACTGACTGGTCCTTGAGGATGACGGGACGTTTGATCCGGGTGATGACGAAGTCCCGGAAATCCTGGGACTTGCGATCGAAGGCGCGAACGTGCCAGCGCAGACCGTTGTCGATCAGCGCGAACGGGACGATCTCCCGCGCGGTGCGGCCACTGGAGATGGAGTGGTATTCGATACCCAGGGGGCATTCGTAATGGATGGCCCGAGTGACGCTCGCCAGGATTGCTAGGTCAGGGTGAGTGAGCCGGGACGGGCTCTCGCTGGCCACCCACGCCTTGATGTGCATCGGTTCACCGTCGCCAAACCCCTGCGTCAGCCACGACAACACTCGCTCGGGTGGGAAATCGAAGATCGGCTGGAAGCTCGAACCCAGGACGTAGAACTTGCCTTTGCCGTCGTAGTCGATATTGCCCGGTGCCAAGTCCTTGTACAGCGCCAGATCCCTGGACGCGGCAGCGGACTGGATACCAAAACGCGCGACCAAGTCCTGGCGGCGCATCTCCCCAATGAAGCGCAGACGCAATTCCACGAACGCGAGGCGGTCACGCTGTGGTTGGGTTAGATCGGCAAGCTGTTCGTGGGGCATCCTGGCTGGCTCGTTCGGGTTAGCGAATGCTTATGCAGATTTCTGCCGAAAGTATATGGTCTGTGTGGAAAGACGTCTATAAATCCAAGTTGATTCGCTAGTTAGCTGCATTATGATAACCATTTTTGAGGCGCAAATGAGCGATCCGGCGTGGACTGGCGTGCATCCAGCAGGTCACTGCGGACGAGAACTGGTGCGAATAGATCGCTGATACGGAACAGGAGCACGGCCCATGGAACTGCGACACCTTCGCTGCTTTGTGGCTCTCGCAGAAGAGCTGCACTTCACACGGGCCGCAGAGCGCCTGCATATCGAACAGCCACCGCTGTCCCGCGCCATCAAGGAGCTTGAGGATGATCTGGGTGTGGTGCTTTTCGAGCGCAACCGCCGAGGCACGGTACTGACCGAGGCGGGTGCAACGTTCCTGAAAGATGTGCGCAGGGTGTTCGCCGTCCTCAAACAGGCTCAGGAGAACGTCCGGGCGGTCGCTGCGGGCTTGAGCGGAAGCCTTCGCATCGCCGTATCCGACGGCGCAATCGATCCCAGGCTGTCGGCCCTCTTGGCCCGCTGCCGCGAGGAAGAGCCGGAGATCGAGATTCGCCTGTCCGAAGTGCCGTTGGCCGATCAGTTGCGTGGTTTGCGCTCAGGCGACTTCTCGATCGGGTTTGCGCACACGGCGGAAGTCGGCGACGGCATCGTTACCGAGCCACTCTGGCACGATCCGCTGGTGGTTGCCGTGCCCGCCCGGCATCCTTTGCTTTCACACAAGGCTGTTCCGCTGCATCAGCTTGCGAGCTACCCACTGGTCTTATGCGATCCGCAAGTATGCGAAGGCTACCATCGTGAACTGGCGCGGCTGCTGCGACCTTTGGAGCGTCCCCCTGACGTCGCCGAGCACGTGTCTTCATTGGACATGATGCTCACCCTGGTCGGTGCCGGCTACGGGGTGGGCTTCATCACCGAAACCAGGATCGCGGCGAGCCTGCGCCCCGATGTGGTGATCCGCCCTCTGGCCATGGATTCCGCAGTCATCACGACCTACTTGCTACGGCCCGCCGGCGAGGACTCGCCGGTGTCGGTGGAGCGGTTCATCGCACGCCTGCGCGCGCATTCGGACGATTGATCCGCAGCGGCCAGGACTGGCTGCCTGAAGCCTGCCAGCGCGGTATCCGGGGGAGAAGTCTCGTCAATGATGTTCACTGGTGGTAAAATTTCAGGGTACTTACGCTCGTCGCAACCCGTGAGAAAGCAAGCGCCATGAATGTTGGACAAGCCATTCGACTGTGCCGAACGCAACGGGGCGTCTCTCAAAGCACCATTGCGAACCGAGCCAATTGCTCCGTGTCGTACTTGTCGATGCTTGAGAACAATAAGCGCGACCCGACACTTTCGACGGTTACAAGAATTGCCGAGGCATTGCATGTGCCTGTCGGCCTGCTGTTCGTTCTGGCTGCCGACCAAAGCGAACTGGGTGCGATAGACGAGCACGTCGCCGATCAGTTAATGCAGTCTGCGCTGGCATCACTGGGAGCATCGGCCAACATGACAGCGCAGGTGGGAGGCCACTATGGCTAATGCCGAACAACTCAAGGCGTTGGTGAAATCCCATATCGAGCGGGATGACCAGCATTTCTATTCTGTTGCCATGCAGGTCGCGGCCCGTGAAGCGAAGGTAGGTCACGGCAAGCTTGCCGAAGAACTCCGCGACATGATCGACGCGGCAAAAGCCCGTGTCGCGCCGGGTGGCCCCGAGGGCAAACTGGTGCCGTTGGCTCGTCCTCGCGGTGAGTTGGCAAACTTGCTGACGGTTTCCTATCCGAAGAATCGTCTGTCGGACATGGTGCTCGATGCGGAGATGGCCGAACAACTTGGTCGCATCATGAAAGAGCAGAGGCATCATTTGCGCATCCGCGAGCATGGCCTGTCGCCAAGACGCAAACTGCTGCTGGTCGGGCCACCGGGCACCGGCAAGACGATGACCGCCTCTGTGTTGGCCGGTGAACTTGGCATTCCGCTGTTCTCCGTTCGACTGGATGCACTGATCACCAAGTTCATGGGGGAGACCGCCGCCAAGCTGCGCCAAATATTCGATGCCATCAATGATGTGCGAGGCGTCTACTTCTTTGACGAGTTCGACGCCATCGGCTCACAAAGAGGGCTGGCTAATGACGTGGGTGAGATTCGGCGGGTACTGAACAGTTTTCTGCAAATGATCGAGAGCGACCAATCCCATAGCTTGATCGTTGCAGCAACGAACCATGTTGAGATCCTTGACTACGCGCTTTTTCGCCGATTTGATGACGTGATCGAGTATCGGCTCCCGAGCGCGCCGCAGGCTACCAAGCTGATCCAGTCGCGGCTTGGGAAGTTCGCGCCCAAGCCCTTTCCGCTCAAGGCCATCACAGCCAAGGCAGAAGGCTTGAGCTACGCGGAGATCAGACGTGCCGTAGATGAATCCATCAAGGAAGCCGTGATGCACGACGAGGAGCGCGTAAAAGCAGATGTGCTGACACGTGCTTTCGATGAGCGCCGCAAATTAAGCCTCAGAATGAACAACAAGAAGGTCGCACCGAGCAATGCCGGATCAACTACAAGCTAAGCGCCCACATTTCATTCTTCGAGACACATCTCAAGCCGTCGAGTTCAAAGCGCACTCTGCTGGCGGTGGATCGACACGCAGCGTGCCGACGTTGCCCCGGCAGCAGCACGGTGCATCCCTTCGCGACCAGGTTGAAAACTTGAAGCCCGCTGCAGCAGAGGCGGTGCAAGGTCAGCGAGACCTGCAACTGGAAAGCGGGTTGGGCTTGCAAATCCAGTTTTCCAGCCAACCTGATGTCGAGTTGGCATTCGAGAGCTTGGCGAACGAAACCAGGAACATTGAACTTCTCAGTGTTCGCCGCGAAGGCAACCAGACCTTCGCCAATGTCTTCGTTCCTGATGGAAAGCTGGCGCACTTCGAGAAATACATATCCGACTATCTGGAGGAGAAGAAGGACAGTCGCGGTCAAGCACGCGATCACCGGAAGTTGTTGGATGCCATCGAATCCATCCGAACTGCAGAAATCAGGGCTCTGTGGACTGACGCTCCCGAACTGCTGCCTGACGATCTTGCGACCGCCTTCTGGTGGGAGGTATGGCTTCCGGTTCGAGGGGCGGGGCAGCGGCAAGTCGTTGTAGAAGACTTCAAGAAGCTTGCTCGATTGGCGGAATGTGTCGTCAGTGACAAGCAGGTCAATTTTCCCGAACGCACGGTGTTGTTGATGTATGGGTCGCAGCAGCAGTTCTCGCGGTCGGTGATGACGCTGAACTGTGTCGCTGAACTTCGCTACGCCAAGGAGACGGCCGAGTTCTTCGACGGCATGGGCATCAGTGAACAACGGGAGTGGGCGGACGACTTGCTGCGTCGCGCCCAGTTGAGGCCATCAGGCGACACCGCTCCGCGAGTCTGCTTATTGGATTCCGGCGTGACGCGCGCGCATCCGCTCTTGGAGCCGTTGATGGATGCGAGCGATTTGCATACCGTGGAGCCAGCCTGGGGCGTGGATGATGAGGCCAATCATGGCACTGGCTTGGCGGGCTTGGCTGCCTATGGCGATCTCACAGACGCCCTGGCGTCTGCGGATTCGATCAACGTCCCTCATCGGCTGGAGTCGGTCAAGCTGATACCGGCGGAAGGTGCGAATGAAGGCGATGCGCGCCACCATGCTTACCTTTTCATGGAAGGCGTTGCGCGGCCTGAAATCTCCGCTCCGAATCGGTCGCGCGTGTTCGCTTCGGCGGTGACAGCCTCGGACTACCGTGATCGTGGTCGTCCTTCCTCGTGGTCTGCTGCCGTCGATAGCCTTGCTGCGGATACCGATGGGGTCGGTGAAAGCCCGCGTCTGTTCGTGCTGTCCGCCGGCAACACGCGCGACCCCAATGCATGGGCGGGGTATCCAGATAGCCTTTCCACCAATCTCGTGCATGACCCTGGCCAGGCATGGAACGCGATCACGGTGGGCGCTTTTACCGACAAGATCGACACGGAAGGTCATCCTTCCTTGAAGCCCGTTGCCGAAGCCGGCGGCCTCAGCCCTTTCACGACAACAACCAGGACGTGGGATCGCGCATGGCCCTTGAAACCCGAAGTGGTGCTGGAAGGAGGCAATGCAGCCAAGGATGAGCTGGGGGCGGTAGGCATGGCCAGCCTGAACTTGTTGACGACCCATAACCAGCCGTTGGATCGCTTGTTCACTACCAGCAATGCCACCAGTGCCGCATCGGCATTGTGCGCGGGAATGGCGGCGCAGATCATGGCGGCCTATCCGCACCTCCGACCTGAAACCGTGCGTGCGTTGCTGGTACATTCGGCGCAATGGAGCGAGGCCATGCGGGGGATGTTCTTGCCCGCAGCGCCCAACAAGGACGACTACGTTCACCTGATTCGCCATTGCGGCTGGGGAACCCCGGACTTGAACCGCGCGCTCTGGAGTGCGGGAGACTCGCTGACCCTACTGGTTGAAGACGTGGTGCATCCTTATGCGAAGGTTCAGGGCAAGGGCATCGTGACGCGCGACATGAATCTGCACTCCTTGCCTTGGCCGAAGGATGAGTTGGAGGCGTTGCAGGACACGCCCGTCGAGATGCGCATCACGCTCTCCTACTTCATCGAACCCAATCCATCAGCGCGTGGTGTTGCATCAAAGTATCACTACCCTTCGCATCGCCTGCGATTTGATGTGCAGCGTCCGCTTGATGCATCCACCGAGAATTTTGTCGCACGGGTGAATGCGGCAGCGCAGCGCGAGGATGAGGGTGACCCTGTGAACCCCTCAGATCCCAATTGGCTGTTGGGCGAACGGCAGCGGCATCGTGGTTCGCTGCATCAGGATGTCTGGAAAGGTACGGCGGCTGACTTGGCCAGCCGTGGCTTCATTGCTGTGTATCCTTCGGCTGGGTGGTGGCGGACACGGCCTGCGCTGGAACGTTATGGCCTGCCGGCGCGATATAGCTTGGTGGTATCCATTCAGACCCAGCAGACGGACGTTGATCTTTACGCTGCTATTTCCCAGAAAATCCCTGTGGCTAATGTTGTGGTTGTCGATACGTAAGAGGCATTCCAGTGTTCCGCTGTCGGGCTAAGCACCCGCCCGGCGCCGTTGGCTGCGACAGCTTGCGCTGCCAATATCCGAAAAGACACTTACGACCGCTATGCCGAATCTTGCGGCTCACTGCCCGCGCTGAGGTTCTTTTCAGTCGCGGCCATCAATTCGCTGGCGCTTATCCCGAGTGCGGCAGCGATTTTCAGTATCAAAGGCAGCGTCGGCACATGCTCCCCGCGTTCGATCTTGCCCATGTGCGAACGCGATATTCCCGCCTGATACGCAAAATCGTCTTGAGCGACCCCCTGCGCGACGCGAGCGGCACGCACGGCCCGCCCGAAAGCTAATGCTGGTTCGGATTCATATGTGGGTGTGCCAGGTGGACGACCTGGCTGAATAGTAAGCTTCTGCATCAACAGAAGCGTCAAACAATCCTCTTAAATTAACCACGTTAAACATATAGACGTTAAACTTCTCTCTTTACTATGATGCTGGTTTGCCCTTGACCTGCTTCGTCGCTTCTGTAGGTTCTCCGTGGACAACATCACCAGCCAACCCGCCCACCTCAGGCTTGCGATTGCGCCAGGCGTATCGTCATCTCAGCTCTCGGCGCTGCTCGCGCTGCAACGAGCGGAAGAACCCGAGGTCAGCATCACGTTCTTTGAAGTGGCAGGTGACGAGCTGCTTGATGGGCTTCGTGAAGGCCGCTACGACGTGGGAATGTCGCTTCAAGGAGCGAGCGATCCGGCCCTGGAAACCCAGCCCTTGTGGATTGAGCACATGGCCGTTGCGATACCGCTGAGGCTTCCCTTGCTTGAGCAGGCATCGCTCACCATCGCCGACCTCCAGAACTATCCGATCTTTCGCTGGGAGGCTGAGACCTGTTCTTCGCTGGATCGTCGGCTGCTCGCGCGTCTGCCTGCTGACCCGCAGAACCTTCAGTACGTGACTTCCTTCGAGATGATGGCGCTATGGGTTTCTGCCGGCTACGGTGTCGGGGTATCCGCACAATCGCGTATCAAGCACGCCCCTGGATGGGGAGTCAGCATGCGACCACTGGACGACGGCCCCTACGAAATCGTGACGCACCTGCATAGGCCCCAGGGGCAAGCGAACCCTGTTTCCGAACGGTTCGAGCGCAGGGCACTGCAGATCGCAAAAGCGCTCCCTTCCTGATCGCAGTGGCTGTCGGTAGCTGCCAGCAGAGGGCGGTGGATTTATGCCTTTCGCCAAGAGGGGTGATGTGGTACATTCAGAGGCCACTTCTGGTTTTAATAACCAGAAAAAATCTTTATTAATCAATGGGTTGGCTGCTTTGGGTGATTCCCATCACCCGCTCCAGAATTCAAAAAAGCCCAGGCCTTGGCCTGGGCTTTTTTTCGTGGTGCGCTGGTACGCGCGCCAAAACCTAGGGGCAGGGTCAGTGCCGCCCCTAGGTGGGCATAAGGGCCGGTGGCGAACTGCCGCCCGGAGATCAACCCGAGTGTGGGCGCTTGCCGGGGTTTTTCTTGTGGTGGGTATTTGCGCCACGCTCCAGGCTTACACGTTGGCCACGGCCTTGTGTCTTGAAGGTCACGCCCTTGGGAGCGACGGGAGGGGGAGTGCGTTTGCGGTCGGCTTCGGTAACGATTTTGTTGCCCATGAAGATCTCACTAGTTTGGTTAAGTTAGCTATTGTTCCATATTTGCAAGGTTTATTCTTGGCGGCAAGGAACAGACAGCGAATATAGCCCGGTAATGCCTGAGTTTGCATGAGCATTGCACAGCGGTTCGGTAGCACACACGGTGAAGCACACCGTTTCCATCGCATTGGCACCTCGCTAAGCACGGTAAGGTGGATGGAAGACGGTTATCCCGGCACGGCCTTGCAGTCACCCATCTTCACTGCTCCCACCTTCGTAATATCGTCAATACAAACAAGGCAATCAAAGTACTGGCGATAGCGGTGGCTTCTTTGCCGTAGCCGGCGGCGACCCCAATGGCTGCTGCCACCCAGATGGTAGCGGCGGTGGTAAGGCCTTTGACCTCTTGGTCGGCCTGCTGTTTGATGATGGCGCCTGCACCCAAAAAGCCTATGCCCGAGATAACGCCTTGTATGACGCGGCTGGTGGAGGCCTCGTCCATGTCGCTAAGAGCCGGCACCATGACAAACAGCGCGGCGCCCATGGAAACTAGAATATGGGTGCGTAGCCCGGCGTCTTTGCCCTTGCGCTCACGTTCGTAGCCTATGGCCGCCCCCAATATGACGGCCAGGCCTAGCCTAAGCAGAATAATGGTGGCTTGGCGCAGGTCGCCCATGTCCGAAAACTCAGAGAGCAAGGCCTGCCATATGCTTGAGGTTTCCGCCATGTCAGGGCTCCTTAAGAAGCGGTTGAAAACTTAAGTCTTATGTCAGTATCGTAAGTATGCAAGAAGATCTTTTTGGCGGTGACGCCTTACCCACTGCAGTGCCCCAGCCCTCTCAAAGCAAAGTGGTGGCAGCCCCCCGAAAAGCAGCCTCCAAGGTGAAGCCAGCCTTGGAGGGGCAAAAGTGGCTGGAGATTGCGCAACAGTTGCCTGCGGGACTGCGTTTTGGCGTCTCCACCTGGTCTTACCCCGGTTGGAAGGGTTTGGTCTGGGAGGGCGATTACGCCCCCAGTGTGCTTTCCAAGCAGGGTTTGCAGGCTTATCACCAGCATCCCCTATTACGTACGGTTTGCATAGACCGCACGTTTTGGCGACCGCTGACGATCGCTCAGTATGCGGCTTATGCTGCTCAGGTGGATAAAGATTTTCGCTTTGTGGTGAAGTGCCCGGCCAGTATTACCGATGCTCAGTTGCGTAGCGAAGAGGGCAAGGCGCGTGAGCCCAACCCTGACTTTCTGAATCCGCAACTGGTGGTCGAACACTTTGTGCAGCCCACCTTGATGGGCTTGGATACGAAACTGGGGGTGTTGGTTTTTCAGCTTAGTCCTTTGTCCTGGGCTTGGCTAAGCCGCCCACAGGCGTTGCTAGAGAAACTGGGCGTCATGTTGGCGGCTGTGCGTCAAGCGCTGGAAGGCAAGCCCGAAGTGATCGTGGCGGTAGAGGTAAGAGACCCTGAACTACTGGGTCAACCGCTGGTAGATACGCTGAAGGCGCATGGCGCCACGTTTTGCTTGGGCCTGCATGGCAAGATGCCGCCTATTGAAGACCAGTTGCCGGTATTGCGGGCGCTGTGGCCCGGCCCGCTGGTGTGCCGCTGGAATTTGAACCGGGTCTTTGGGGCGTATGGCTACGCCGATGCGCAGAAAAAGCACGACCCGTTCAATGCTTTGCTAAGTGAAGACTTGCACACACGTGCGGTGCTGGCCCGCACGATACTTGGCATTACCGGCGCGGGCCAAGCGGCTTACGTCACCATCAGCAACGATGCCGAGGGTTGTGCGCCGCTTTCCATACAAAACTTGGCCCATGCCCTGACTGCTAAGCCCATTAAGTAGGGCTTAGCGAGCAGGTTTTCCCCATATTTTTTTCTATGATGGCGCGGTCGGTGGCGTCGGTCTTGCCGTCGTGGTTGAAGTCATACCAACTGGATTGGGCTACGCCTTCGTATAGATTCAGCTGGCTCAGCTCCGTCCAGTTCGCCAGATCGGTTTGGTCTACCACGCCGTCGCGGTTGCCGTCGCCGGGGCAATGCACAGTGTCGTATAGGTAGTTATAGCGGGCCACTTGGTCGCGGGTGTCCATTTCCGCCTTGAGCTTGTCATAGGCTTGTTGGGCGTCGGCGGGTAGGGGGGCGGTGATAACGGGCGAGCCCACGGCAATGGCGCTGCCGCTTCTATCCAGTTTGGGGTTGGGCACTGCCATGTCTATCTGATAGAGCTCGTCGGTATTGACGTTTTCCAGATAGCTGGCATTGATGGGGTTGGCGGTGTCGGTGGTGTAGGTCTTGCGGTCCAGGCGTACCAGTTTGTACAGCCCGTCACTGACCGCCTTTTGTGAATCCGGCAACACGTCTACCTGGTCGTCTGCGTCTAGGGCCTGGCGGTAAGACATGACTTGACCGCATTGGCTGAAGCCGTCTGCGGGCACACCGGCCAAGCCCGAGCCCGCGCCGTACCAGATGCCGCTTTGGTCATCGCACAAGGCTTTGTTGGGGAAGATGGTGAAGCAGACATTCGCGGCTTCCAGCACGCAAGGTTGGGGCGTGGCGGTGGTAGAGGGGTTGGTGAAATTGGTGCCCATCTCGGTGAAGTTCAGGGTGCGTATGGCGCCGTGGCCGGGGGTGGTCAGATAAGCCAGCATGGGCTGGGCGTCTACGGGCCGGTTGCTGGGCACTTGGGTGGCCAGGTCGGCGCCCGCGATTTCCGCAAACAGTTGGTAAAGGTCGGGCGAGCTGACCTGATGCGAGACTTCGCGCCCCGGCTGTTCAACCATAGGGCCGGCAACCAGCAGGGGTACCGACACACCGGTCTGATACGGAAAGCCTTTGGCGCGTGTGGGGTCGAATTGGCCGGGGGCGGTGAACTTGACGCTGTTCACGTAAGTGCCGTTATCGCCCATGACCACGACCACCGTATTGGTTTTCTCGGGTTGGTAGTTCAGGGTGCCGTCTGGGTTCCAGGTGGCGAGTTTCAGCTCTACCAACAGGCGGCCGATTTCTTTGTCCATGGCCTCTACCATCAGGTTGGTGATGATATGGTCATCGATCAAGCCGGTAATCTGGCCGGGCACGCCTTCCAGATCGCTGGCGGGTGAGCACAGCAGGTTGTCGTTGCGGCCTGGGGTGGTTTCAGAGATCAAGGCCAAGGGGGGCACTTGCAAGGGTGCATGCACAGCGGAGTAGCCCACCGACATCATCCACGGGGTGTCCTGATCTTGCTGGGCGGCCCAAGCTACGGCGCGGTCGGTTTCCATGGTGCTGCGATAGCCACGCGCACTGGGGTCGGTGGCGCCGACCTTGCGGGTGCGGCCATCAGGCCAGCTTTGTACGAATTCGCCGGTGTAATAGCCGTTCTGAGTGGTGAAATCCAGATGCGTAGGCAGGCTGGACTGGCAAGACTGACCAGGGTCGAAGATGCCGCCGCGTTCCATGCAACTACGGCCGGGCGTGGGAATCTGGGCGCTACGGCTGATGGGTTCGCAACTATTGGTGACGAAGTAGCAGGCCCCGCTATCAGCGCCGTTGGTCGGGTCCATGGTGGTGTTAGAGACGAAGCCGCATTTATGCGTACCTTCAGCCAGATTGCTCAGGCCGGCGCGGGTGTCTATGGGGTAGGGGGCGCCGTCAAGATAACCATCGAAGTAATCCCAACCTAGTTTCCACATGGTCTGGTGGCCATAAGGCAGATTGGCGGCGGTGCCTAAATCGGTGCCTGTCAGGTGCATTTTGCCTATGAGCGCGCTGGTGTAGCCTTGGCTGCGCAATAGCTTAGGCAGGGTGACTTCATAAGGTGAGATTTCGGAATTGGCCAGGTCGGTGGAAACCACGGCGTTCAGAATATTGGTGCTAGAGGGGTAGCGACCGGTAAAGAACGTGGCGCGCGTGGGCGTGCAGGTGGGCATGGACCAAGCCTGGCGAAATTGCAGGCCGGCCTTGGCAATGGCGGTCAGGTTTGGGGTCTTGGGGGGAACTGCACCACCATAGCCGTAAGAGGTCAGCTGGTCTAGACCGAAGTCGTCTATGACAACAAACAGAATATTGGATTTTTGTGTGGTGGGCGGGACGGGGTCAGGCTCGGGAGCTGAGTCGTTGCTGCTGGAGCAGGCTGCCAACAGCACGGCTGAAGCGCCGGCTGCCAGCAGGAACGACAGTTTGCTTCGAGGAAGCTTGTTCATTTTTGATTCTCCCGGAGGCCGCATGCGATGCGGGCTCTATGCGCTCGCTGATATGTGAGTTTATGTGACAGCATAAAACCTAAAATGCCCATAGCGGCATACCATAAAGCGGGGAGGTACTTCTGCGTGAAAGACTAAAAAATAAAAATTTCAGGCACGCTTGGCGTGGTGATAGGCGCCTGTTCCGCGCGTGTAAAGCTCGTCGGAAGCCAGGATGTCGCCGGGTTGCAGCACGGCTTGTTGCGCGCTGCTTTGGTAAAGGGGCGCAAAGTCTACCTGTGCCAGTTCCAACAGCTCGTCCAGGTCGCGCAAGACAAAATAACATTCTTGAAAATCGTCGATGCGGTAGTGGGTACGCATGACTCTTTCCAGATTAAAACGGATGCGATGCGGCGAAGGGTCTTCCAGGCAAAACACGCTTTCAGTGCGCGAGGAAGCAATGCCGGCCCCATAAATGCGCAAGGCGCCGTCTTCTTGCAGCAAACCGAACTCAACCGTGTACCAGTGCACGCGGGCCAGTTGGTCCAGCGCCCCCAGCTTTTGCGCACGCAAGCCGCCTTGGCCATAAGCATGCAAAAAATCGGCCAGGGCGGGGTTCATCAACATGGGCACATGTCCGAATACATCATGGAAGACATCGGGTTCTTGCAGGTAGTCAAGCTGCTCGGGGCTGCGTATGAACTGCCCGACCGGGAAGCGTCTATTGGCCAAGTGTGTGAAAAATACTTCATCGGGCACCATGCCGGGCACGGCAACCAGCTGCCATCCCGTGTGCCTCATCAACACCTCCGAGAGCCGACGAAAATCTGGAATTTCGTCGGGCCGCATGGGTAGGTGTTGCATGTTCTCTAGGAAGGCTTTGCAAGCGCGACCGGGTAATAGGCGACTTTGGCGTTCGAAAAGCGTCTTCCAGACACCGTGTTCTTGGGCGGTGTAGTTTTCCCAATTTTGATCGATCACCCAGTTCGGGCTGGGCGGAGTGCCGGCGGCTAGGCCATGGGCAGGGCTTGAGGTTTCATACAGCATAAGGGGCCTCCGTAAGAAGCGGGCAGGTGCTTCAAACCTGCTTGAGGGCGGTAAAGGGCAAGTACAGTGCGTCTATGATCTTTGCCATTGCCAAATCACGTTGGCTAAGCCCCTCTGCATCATGGGTAGTCAGGGTGATGTTGACCCGGTTGTAGACGTTGAACCATTCGGGGTGGTGATCGCTTTTTTCGGCATGTAGGGCCACCTGGGTCATGAAGGCGAAGGCTTGAGCAAAGTCGGCAAACACCAACTTGCGGCTGATGCAACCGCCACGCTCGGGGCTGTATGCCCAAGCGGGCAGGGTGGCCAGGCCGGCTTCGCGCTCAGTGTCTGTCAGGCGTTTCATTCGGTGGCCTGCAGCACGCCGCGATGGATCTGGTCGCGTTCCAGCGATTCGAACAGCGCCTTGAAATTACCTTCGCCAAAGCCTTCGCGGTAGTCGCCCTTGCGCTCAATGAACTCGAAGAACACGGGGCCCAGCAAGGTTTCGGAAAAAATCTGCAGCAAGAGCCTAGCTTGGCCCCCTTCGGTGGTGCCATCCAGCAAGATGCCGCGAGCCTGAAGTTGGTCTACAGCCTGGCCATGGCCAGGCAGGCGCCCATCCAGGTTTTGGTAATAAAAGTCGTTGGGGGCGGTTAGCAGCGGCACACCTGCTTGCTTGAGCTTGTCTATGGCGCTGATCAGGTCGTCGCACAGCAAGGCAATGTGTTGTATGCCTTCGCCATTGAATTGCATCAGGAATTCTTCGATCTGGCCGCCGCCTTGCTTGGCTTCTTCGTTAAGCGGAATACGGATCTTGCCATCGGGAGCCGTCATGGCCTTGGAGGTCAGGCCGGTGTATTCGCCCGTGATGTCAAAGTAGCGGATCTCGCGGAAGTTGAAGAGTTTCTCGTAAAAGTTGGCCCAGTAAGCCATGCGGCCCCGGTACACGTTATGCGTTAAGTGGTCTACCACCTTGAAGCCATGCCCTTGGGGGTGGCGGTCGACGCCGTCCAGCCATTCGAAATCTATGTCATAGATAGACTTGCCCTCTTCGTAGCGGTCTATCAGGTATATGGGCATGCCGCCTATACCTCGAATGGCAGGCAGGTTGAGTTCCATAGGGCCGGTGGCAATATGGATGGGGCGCGCGCCTTTTTCCAGCAGCATGTTGTAGGCCTTGTGCGCATCGCGTACGCGAAAGGCCAAGCCACAGGCCGAAGCCCCGTGCTCGGCGGCAAAGTAGCCGGCTTCGCTTTTGGGTTCTCGGTTAACAATGAAATTGATACCACCCTGGCGGTATAGGGAAACGTCTTTAGAACGATGCCTGGCTACCTCGGTAAAGCCCATTTGCTTGAAAAGGGGCTCAAGCACATCAGGGTTGGGCGAAGCAAACTCAACGAACTCGAAGCCATCCAGGCCAGCGGGGTTTTCAAATAGATCAGCCATGGTTTCTCCTGGGGAGCAATAGCGTTGCGTGTATCTGTTCATGATACTGAAAGCGCTGCGCAGGATTCCTGCAATCTTGCTAGGGAAAATGATTTTTACGCACGAAAACTGCGTAAAATGAAATATGGCTACAGAAATTCAACTGGATTCCATCGATATTCGGGTGCTTCGTGCGCTGCAAGAAAACGGCAGAATCACCTACGATGAACTCGCCGACAAAGTCAGTTTGTCGTCGTCGGCTGCGTTGCGTCGCGTCAAAAGGCTGGAAGAAGCCGGCGTTATTGCACGCTACGTGGCTTTGCTCAAACCCGAAAGCGTGGGCCTGGGCCTTACCGCCTACCTGAACGTGCGTCTAGAGAAATTCACGGCCACGCATAAACGCAACCCCATGGATAGCTTTCGGGCCGCAGTGCAAACTTGGCCCGAGGTGGTGGAATGCAGCGCCCTGACAGGCGAAATGGATTACCTGTTGTGCGTGGTGGTGGCCGACATGGCGCATTACTCGCGCTTTGTCCTGGATACCCTTTTGAGTCATCCCAGCGTGCAAGACTGCAAAACCAGCTTTGTGCTTGATCGCGTCAAGCGTACAACGGCCTTGCCTATTTAAGTCGGGCGACCCACACACGCTTCTTACAGAAAGTGGTCCAGCAGTCGTCGGCTGCTGCGATCCAAGGCGCTGGTGTCCCGAATTGGAAACCTGAATTCAAACGAACATCTGCACATCGTCCGGCAGCAAATGACGCTGCCGGAAATGTTGCGACACGAGTTCTACGATCAGGCGACGTCCTTCGCGGACGGCCAGCGAGTGTGTGCGGGCTTCGTTGACATAAAGCGACCACGTCAAGTAGATGCCTTTCAGGGGCGACCAGCTTAAGCCTTTGCATACTTCCTGATCAAACAGTGCGCAGGCCGGCAACACGATGTAAGCGCCGGCCCGGCGCGCCATGACCAGCCCTATGGCGACGGTGTCTGCCTCAGCTATCAGGTTGAAGCGCGACTCGCTGCGTGCCAAGGCGTTTTCAACTTGCATACGCAAACCATTGGGCCGATTGACCAGTACCAAGGGCAAACCCGCCAAGCGGCTGGTGTCCAAGATTTCGTCAGGTTTCAGACATGCACTTTCAGGGCCTACCAGTACCGTGGGCTCGCGCAATAGCTTGGTTTGCGCATAGCTCGACATGGATGCGGACTTGAAGGGCAGTACGGCCAAGTCCACCAAACCTGCCGACATATGATCGCTTAGCGCATTGCTGGCGCCCTCAAAAATGCGAAGTTTTACGCCCGGCATATCGTTGATGCCTTGGGTAATGAAGTCGGCTGTAAAAATGTGGTGCCACGAAGCCGGCAAGCCCACGGCCAGCTGGCCGGCTGCCTTGTCACCCACTTGCTCTTTCAGCAAAGTCAGCTGGCGCAGAATGGGCCCGGCGCGCTGAGCCAGCAGCTCACCCGCTTCGGTCAGGGTGACGCCCCCGCGCGTGCGGTGAAACAAGCTGGCGCCCAGGCTGTGTTCAAGTGTGGCCATATGCCGAGAAAGCGCCGACTGCGACAGATGCAGTTCTTGCGCGCTGCGGTTGATACTGCCGCGCTCGGCCACGCGCAGAAAATATTCAAGCAAGTGATAGTCCACGGCCATTGCCTCCACTGCTGATGCTTACCCGATTTATGGGTAATAACTATAGCGCCAAATCATTAACGGTTAAGGACGGGGTTTGGTTAGGATAAGGAATGCCAGTCTTTCCAGTTGGAGTTCAAGCATGAGTCGTCAATCCTCGCCCCTGCTACCCGTCGAGCAGGTCAAGTCTGTGGGCATGGTCGGTACCGGCTCAGTGGGGGCCAGTTGGGCAGCCTTGTTCTTGGCCCAGGGCCTGAGCGTCTACGCCTACAACCCCGATCCCGATGCAGAACGTTTGGCTCGCGCTTTCATTCAAGAGGCCTGGCCTTCGGTATTGGCGCTGTGCGAACTGCCACCCGAGACCCAGGTGCCGGGCGAGCGACTGGTTTTCGTTGATTCGCTTCAGCGGCTGGCGCAAGTGTCCGATGTGCTGCAAGAGAATGCGCCTGAGCGCCCCGAATTGAAAGCACAGATATTGGCTGAGCTGGATCAGCATGCACCGGCTTCCAAGATCATTCTTTCCAGCACAGGCGGCATTCAGCCCAGCTTGATGCAGCAGGCTTGCGCGCGTCCCGAGCGTCTGGTGGTGCTTCACCCCTTCAATCCCACCCATCTTGTGCCGCTGGTCGAGGTGGTGGGCGGGCAGCAAACTTCGCCCGAGGTGGTGGATTGGGCCATGGAGTTTGCACGACGGGTGGGTAAACACCCCGTCAGGCTTAAGCGCGAGGCGGTTGGCCATATGGCCAACCGTTTGCAATTTGCCTTGCTGCGCGAATCAGTGCATTGCCTGATAGACGGCATTGCCAGCGCGGAAGACATCGATGATGCCGTGCGCTACGGCTTGGCGCCTCGTTGGACGCTGTTGGGCGGCCTGCTGACTCTGCATTTGGCGGGTGGTGCCGGCGGCCTGAAAGGCATATTGGATCATGCCGGCGATGCCATCGAGGGCTGGTGGAATGATTTGGGCAGCCCTGTTATGGATGAGCAGACACGAGCCAAGTTGGTGCAAACCACTGAAGAAATTGCCAGGCACAGGCCGGTAGAAGACTGGATACGGTGGCGCGATGAGAACTTGCCCACCTTGCTCAAGCTCCAGCGTCAGATGACCGCGCCTTTAGGCGAAGACTAGGGAGGGGGCGGCGAGCGCTTGCCAGCTTCGCCCATGCACCATGGACATCGACATTCGCTTGTGGGGAGATCTGAGTCGCACGCTGGCGCGTCAGTACGGTGCCAAGGCGGCTTTCGTCGATGTGGATGGCAATAGTCTTAGCTTCGAAGGCTTCGATAAACGCGTCAACCGCCTGAACCATGCTTTGGCCAGCCACGGCTGCGTCAAGGGCGAGCGGGTAGCCATACTGGCAAAAAATTGCACGGCCTACGTAGAAACCTATGGCCTGGCCAAAAGCGGCATGGTCGTGGTGCCTTTGAATTGGCGCTTGGCTCCCGAGGAGCTGGCGAGCTTGCTGGCCCATAGTCAGCCGGCAGTCGTGATTGCCGATGAGCAGCACGCAGCGCTGATAGACAGCTTGCGCACGGAGCTGGCGTTTACCCGCTTGTTTATCATTATTGGGGCCGCTCGCCAGGGTTGGGCAGCCTACGAAGAGGTGCTTGCTCAAGGTTCGGAGCAAGAGCCGCAGCCAAGCTCGCCCCTGCACCCCGACGACGCCATCTGCCTGATGTACACGAGTGGCACCACGGGCACGCCCAAGGGAGTAGCCCTAAGCCATCGAGGCATACTGGGCAATGCCAGGGTTTCCGCCCAACAGGTGCTGCAATTAAAGCCTGCCGATCGTGCACTGGCCGTCATGCCTTTCTTTCATGTGGGCGGCATGTGGTATTACCTGCACGCCAGCTACAGCGCGGGTTGTACCTCGGTGATCTTGCCGGGCTTCGACCCCGAGGCCGTGCTGGCGCGCATCCCGCGTGACGCGATTACGCACGTGCATCTGGTGCCCACCATGATCAGTGCCTTGCTGGCCAGCCCAGCCCTGGCGCAGGCCGATTTAAGCAGCCTGCGCTTGATCTTCTATGCCGCGTCCTCTATACCGGTGGTATTGCTTAAGCAAGCCATGAAAGCCTTTGCGCACTGCGGTTTTCTGCAGTCTTATGGTGCAACCGAAACCGGTATGTTGACGGTGCTGAACGAAGCGGACCATCTTGTCGCGTTAGAGGCGGGCAAGTCGCATTTGTTGGCGTCTTGTGGACGGGTGTTGCCAGAGAATGAGTTGCTCATTGTTGATGACAGCGGGCAATGCTTGGTGCAGGGGCAAGGCGGCGAAATTGCCGCTCGAGGCGCCTACATGATGCTGGGCTATTGGGGTAACCCGCAAGCCACCGCCGCTGCGTTACGCGACGGCGTCTTTCACACGGGTGACATGGGCCATGTCGATGATGAAGGCTATGTGTACCTGGTAGACAGAAAGCAAGACATGGTCGTGACGGGCGGTGAGAACGTCTACCCCAGCGAGGTGGAGCAAGTGCTTTACCAGCATCCTGCCGTTGCCCAAGTGGCGGTGTTCGGTATTCCTGACCCGGTATGGGTGGAAAAAGTGGTGGCCGCTGTTGTGTTTAAAGATGGGCAAGCGCTGTCAGAACCGGCGCTTATTGCTTATGCCAAGCAGCATCTTGCTGCCTACAAGTGCCCCAAGCGTGTGTTCATCGAGCAGCAATTGCCGACCAGCGCCGTGGGGAAAATCGTCAAGAAAACGCTAAGACAAAAATTCAGCGTACCAGAGGAGGCCCCCCATGCATCATCATGACGAAGAAATCGTCGAATTCCGCCACCATCTGGCGCGTTGGGTAGACGAGCGGTTAACGCCGCAAGCCCAGGCCTTGGATGAGTCAGGCGAGTTTCCCGCCGAGCTATTTCGTGAATTAGGCGCGCTAGGGTATATGGGCGCCATGTACCCCGAGTCGGTAGGCGGCTCGGGCATGCGTTTTCCCTACACGGCCTTCACAATTTTGTGCGAAGAGCTGGCGCGCGGATCTATGGGTTTTGGCGCAGCGGTGTGCATGCAGGGGTCGACCGCCACGCACACGCTGCACGAATGGGGCAATGACACCTTGCGTGAGCGCTATCTGCTGCCCGCCTTGCGTGGCGAAAAGATAGGCGCCTTTGCCATCACCGAACCCGACGCCGGTTCCGACGTGGCCTCGCTGCGCACCCGCGCCACGCGGGTGGAAGGCGGCTACCTGCTTAATGGCAGCAAAATATTCACTTCCAATGGCACGGTGGCGGATTTCATTACCGTAGTGGCCACCGTAGACCCAAGCCTGGGCGCCAAGGGGCTGGAGCTCTTTGTCGTCGACACTCAAACCCCAGGTTTTCGGGTGGGCCGCAAGCTGGATAAGTTCTCTATACGCTGCTCGGATACGGGCGAATTGGTCTTCGAAGACGTGTTCGTGCCTGACGATCATTGCCTGGGGGATGGTAAAGGGGGCGGCTTCAAGAAAGCGTATCAGTCCCTTACGGTAGACCGTATTTTTACCGCAGCCCTGGCCTTGGGAACTGCGCAGGCGGCCTGCGATGCCGCCGTGCGTTATGCGGGCGAGCGTAAGCAATTTGGCCAAGCCATAGGCAAGTTCCAGGCCGTGCAGTTCAAGCTGGTAGACATGCTGACCCAGCTTGAGCAGGTGCGCATTTATACCTATTACGCCTCAGCCCTGGCTGATCAGGGTAAGCCCATTACCACCGAAGCGGCGATGGCCAAGATTGCCGCAGGCGACGGCTGCAATGAAATATGCCAGAAGGCGTTGTCTATTTTTGGCGGCTATGGCTTGATGAACGAATTTCCCGCCCAGCGTTTTTTGCGTGACTCTTACTTTCCCATGATAGGCGGCGGCACCAGCGACATCATGCGCCTGATCATTGCCCGTCAAATGAGTTTGGCCTAGCCTTGTTTTTAACGCTTACCCGAGAGGTTTTCATGAGCACCAACAAAGTCATTATCACGGTGGCCCCCACAGGCGGCATGGCCAGTAAAAAGCAAAACCCC
This sequence comes from Mesopusillimonas faecipullorum, assembly GCF_020539505.1. Lineage (GTDB taxonomy): Bacteria > Pseudomonadota > Gammaproteobacteria > Burkholderiales > Burkholderiaceae_B > Mesopusillimonas > Mesopusillimonas faecipullorum. Next base: position 53,492 of record NZ_JACDXW010000004.1, read on the forward strand.
AACTTGCCCACCCAACCCCAGGAAATCGCCGACGACGTCCATCGCTGCTACAACGCCGGTGCCAGCGTGGTGGCCGTGCATGCCCGGCGCGAAGATGATCAAGCCACCTGCGACCCCGCGGTCTATACCCGCATCAACCGGCTTATCCGCGATAAATGCGACATCGTGTTGAACAACTCCACGGGCGGGGGCATCAACGGCGACATGGTGCACCAGGTAGGTAATACCGAATACTGGGAGATCCGCTGGGAAGAGCGCCTGAAAGGGCTGGAAGGCGAAGGCGTGGAAATGTGCACGCTGGACGCACAATCTATTTTCGCCAGTTTTGGCGGCAAAGAAATCATGGTGGCCACCATGCCCTCGCGCATTCGTCAGTTGGCGCGCATGATGCAAGAGCGCGGCATCAAGCCTGAATGGGAGGTATTCGGTTTGGCAGACATTGTTCAGGACGTCAGCCGCGTTATTGCCGAAGGCCTGGATACCGCGCCGCATTTCATCAACATCGTGTTGGGGGTCAATGCGTTTCAGGGGGCGCTGCCTTACACGCCGCGCTTGTTGCAAACCATGGTCGACCATCTGCCGCCCAAGTCCATCTTTAACGTCAGCGCCATTGGTGCCGCTCAGTTGCCCGCTGCCATGAACTCGCTGTTGCTGGGCGGGCACGTGCGCGTCGGCCTGGAAGACAACCTGTATTACCGCCAGGGTGAACTGGCAAGCAATGTGCAGTTGGTAGAACGCCTGGTGCGCATGGTACGTGAACTGGGCTATGAACCCGCCACCGCTACTGAAGCAAGGGAAATCATGGGGCTGCGGCCACTGGCCTCTTGATGGCATGCTGCATCCAGCGCTGACTTCAGCCTGTGCATGAATCGATTTGACAGCACCTTATACAAAACCAGGAGACAAACTATGACAAGCAAAAAAATTCTTACCACGCTGATCGGCCTGTGCATAGCAGGCGCAGCCCATGCTGATGTCAACGTTGGCGTCATCGTCAGTGCTACGGGCCCTGGGGCCTCGCTGGGTATTCCCTATCGCAACGCTTTCAGTGTCATGCCCGATACGCTGGGTGGCGAAAAGGTCAACTACACCATTCTGGATGACGGTACCGACCCCACCAGCGCCACCCGCAACGCACGCAAACTGGTGCAAGAACAAAAAGTCGATCTGATCATAGGTTCGGGCACTACGCCGTCTGCCGTGGCCGTTGCCGAGGTGGCATCCGAAACCAAGACACCACAGATTTCGCTTTCGCCTTTGCCAGGTACCAATGCGGGCTCCGACTGGACGTTCTCGGTGCCTCAGCCCATGAGCGTCATGATGAAAACCGTGGCCGACCACATGAAAGCCCAGGGGGTTAAAAAGGTGGCCTACATAGGTTTCGCCGACGTGTGGGGCGATCTGGTCTATAACGGGTTTTCCGCCCATGCCAAAGATTTAGACATAGAAGTCCTTACCAACGAACGCTATGCGCGTAACGACACCAGCGTCATGGGCCAGGTTATCAAACTGATTGCCGCCAAGCCCGACGCGATTCTGATCGGGGGCAGCGGTACACCCGGCGCCTTGCCTCATACCACGCTGCGCGATCGCGGTTACACGGGGCCCATTTATCACAACCCCGCTGTGATCAACAAAGACTTTCTGCGCGTAGGCGGCTCCAAGATCGAAGGCGCTTATGCGGTAACAGGGCCGGTGATCGTGGCCGAGCAGTTGCCCGACAGCAACCCTATCAAAGAGGTAGCGTTGGAATTCATCAAGGCTTACGACACCGAGTACGGCCCTGGCAGTCACAATGCCTTCTCGGCCTACTCATGGGACGCCAATCTGCTGGCCAACCATGCCGTTGCCGAAGCCAAAAAGAAAGCCCAGCCTGGCACACCTGAATTCCGTGCAGCCATTCGCGACGCGCTTGAGCAAACCAAAGAACTCGTGGGCACGCATGGCGTATACAACATGACGCCCACCGATCACACCGGCGTAGACGAACGCTCCGCAGCTTTGGTGCAGGTTGAAAAGGGCGGCTGGAAACTGGTGCAATAAGCATTTTCCGGCATAGTCGTGGGCAGGCCTTGGTGGCCGGCCAAGGGCCTTAAGGCGCCTTGGCATCGGTCAGCAGCCTGCCCACTGTTTCTTGCAGGATTTCCATCAGAATGCGTTGCATGGCGGTGGTTTGCCGGTTGGAATTCACCCCCAGTGCAATCTTGGCGCTAAGCTTGGGCTCTACGATTCGGCAAAGCTTGAATCCGCTGTCATTGGCCAAGGCCGTTACGGCATTGGCCGACAAAATGGCATAGCCAAAATGGCATTGCACCAAGTCCAGTATCGATCCCACCCCGTCAACTTCTACGCTGATGTTGGGGCGCAGCCCTAAATGGGCCAGGCCGCTTTCTACCAGCATGTGGGTGGCATTCGGGCGGCTGGGCAGTATCAAGGGGTAATTGGGCAGGCTGCGGGCGGCCACCACGCTGGGTACCTTGGCGTCGTCGGCGCGGGCCACCATGAACAGCTCTTCTTCTACCAGGGGCAGCAGGTCTATGTCGGGAGACGAAGACGCGTTATAGAGCAAGGCCATATCCAAACTGCCGGAAATCAGGGATTCCTGCATGCTGGCGGTCAGGCCTTCGCGTATGACCAGCGTAGCGGCCGGCAAGCGTTGCTTGAAGGCGCTAAGCACCGGCACCACCAGCAGCTTGAGCAAGCTGGGGGGCAAGCCCAAAGCCACCTTACCCACCAATGCCCCACGTGCGCGGCTCATTTCTTCGCGCAGGCGCTCGGCCTGATGCAAGATGCCACGGCTGTATCCCAGCAGCAGCTTGCCCGCGTCAGTCAGGCTGACACCGCGCCCGTTGCGCAGCAGCAGGTTCTGGCCGAACTCCACTTCCAGATTGCGTATCTGCCGGCTGAGTGCCGGCTGGGCAACGTCCAATACGATGGAGGCACGCGTAAAGCTGCCTAGCTCTGCCACGCGTACAAAGTACTCCAACTGTTTTAAATCCACGACGGGCTCCCGGTTTGCATACCCGCGATTGCAATGTAAAAACGCGCGGGATGCAAGCCGAGATTGTGACCGGCCTTAGATGGGTTCCATCAACATCGTGGCGGCTGCGGTGTTGGAGATAGGGATGTGGTAGCTGGCGTGCACCAGTTTTACCCGCCCCGGCACCGTGGCGCGCGCGGCCAGCCAGTTGACCAGTTCCACGCCTTCGTTACCCACCTGCTCGACCAGATCCACATCGCTGAATTGGGTGGCCCACTGCGGGTCGTTCAGCATGCTGTCCATGAAGCGTTCGTCGAAAGGCTTGTTGATATGGCCGGCGCGTTGGCCCTCCAATTGATGCGACAAACCGCCCGAGCCTATGACCAGCACCTTGAGATCTTCCGGATAGGAGGCAATGGCCCGGCCTATGGCTTCGCCCAGCTTGAAGCAACGGCGTGGGGACGGCATGGGAAACAGCGTGGTGTTGATGGCCACGGGTATGCTTTTTACCGGCCATTTTTGATGCGGCCAAAGCAGCGCCATGGGCAGGGTGAACGAGTGGTCTACCAGCATCTCCTGGCAGCTGACCACGTCGAACTCATCGCGCACCAAGTTGTCGCGTAAATGCCATGACAAGTCTTCAGCACCCGGAAAACTGGGTTGCGGCGGAATGCCCCAGCCTTCGTCTTCACTGACGTATTCGGGAGCCGTGCCTATGGCAAAGGTAGGCAACTTGTCGAGAAAGAAGTTAAGGCCGTGGTCGTTGTAGCAAGAGACCACAACGTCTGGTTTGACTTTCTCCAGCCACTCATGGATGGGTGGAAAGCCGTCGAAGAAGGGCTTCCAGTAGGGATCGCTCTGGAGGTTCTTGGCGATGGCCTTGCCCAAGGCGGGCACGTGTGAAGTGGTCATGATACCGACGATCTTAGCCATGATTATTTCCCCGCATCATTCAATTTTTGTTGGAAGGCTTCTTTGCTCAGGCCGGTTTGCAGTGCGCCCAGATCTTGCATGTCCAGGCCTAGTACGCCACTGACCAGCTTGCCCAGAAAATATACGCCGCCGCCTACGCTGATCAGCGTCAGCACATCGCGTTTCAATATGGCCTGGGTTTGCTCCTCGTCTAGACCGAATTTGCGGCAATAGGCCGCTTCGTCACGAAGGAAAGCCTCGCGGTTGGCCTGATTGTTAAAAGAGAAGCACATTTTGTTCAGTGCATAGCCACGACGGGCGGTCTGACTGTCGAAAATCGGCGTGCCCGGAATGGTGCGCTGGGTTTCGTAGCGTTGCATGATGGGTCTTCCTGAAAGAGAATGAGTTCATTATCTGTGTCACAACGCATAAAATAAATGGGGATTTGCTAATATGATTCATGAAAGAAATTAATCATTTGAATCTGGACGGCCATTTATTGCGTGTGCTGGTGGTGGTCTACGAAGAGGGCTCCATCACCCGCGCAGCCAGTCGCTTGGGCGTCACACAATCCGCTGTCAGTCATATGGTGGGTCGGTTACGCACCATAGTGGGCGACCCCTTGTTTGTGAAATCGGGGCGTTCGGTGGTGGCGACGGCGCAGGCGGCTAGCTTGGTCGAGCAGGCCCGCAGCCTGCTGGATCAGTTACGTCATTTCAGTAGCCGTGCCGATTTCGATCCTGGGTCGCTGGATTTCACTTTGACCATTGCCGCAGGCGATTTGCAGCGCGACCTACTGCTGCCTGAGCTATTCGAGCGCTTGCGGCGTCAAGCGCCACGCTTGCGTCTACGGGTGATTCCCTCGAATATTCCCAGTCTGGAGATGTTGCGCCAAGATCGCTGTTTGCTGGCGATCTCGCCTCGGCTGCCCGAAGGGGCCGACATCATGCACAGACGCTTGTTCGACACACGTTATGCGGTGTTCTACGACGCACAAGCGCGCCAGCCGCCCACAGATCTGAAGGCTTACCTGGAAGCAGAGCACGTCACGGTGGTGTACGAGCCTTATCGCGCCTTGGATATTGATGATTACCTGGCCGAGCAGGGCGTGCTACGCCAGCTCGTTGTCAGTGTGGCGGGCTTCGCCGCCATCGCACCTTTCTTGCGAGGCACGCAGCGTCTGGCAACGCTGCCTTCCCATTTGGCGGTCTCGCAACTGGCCGGTTTTGGGCAAGCACCGCCGCCGGTAAACTGCCCCAGCATGCCCATGTATGCCATCTGGCATCAGCGCTACCAGCACGATCCTTTGATGCGTTGGGTGTTGGACGCTCTGTATGAGGTCACCAGAGGGGTAGCACCGCCGCTCATCAAAGCGTCGGCGGCGCGCAAAAAGCAGTCGTAGGGCTGCTCTTAAAATGAGGACGTCGAGAACAGGTCAGAAAGGCCTTGAGCAAGGCCCCTGATGTCGTTTGAGCTTGAATAGAACTTAAGCGGCGAACTGCTCGGTGTCGATTTCTTTTTGAGTCGCAGCCGGATAGCGGGGGCCGGCAACCGTTTTATTGTTGATCAGTTGATTCAGCTTTTCGACCACGTCGGCAGACAGCTGCACCTTGAGAGCGCCCATATTGTCTTCGAGGTGAGAGATGGAGCGCGTGCCGGGTATGGAGACAGCCTTCGGCTGAGCAGCCATGATCCAGGCCAGGGCCAGCTGGGCAGGCGTGCAGCCGACTTCGGCGGCAATGGCCTTGTAAGGGGTAAGCAGCTGCAGGTTCTTGGCGTAGTTCTCTGCCGAAAAGCGGGGCATGCCCAGGCGTATGTCTTTCTCGGTAAGCTGGGTTTGTGGATCAGTAAGTTCACCGCACAAGAAAGCTCGGGCCAAGGGGCTGAACGCCACCAGTGTCGCGCCGACTTCGCGGCAGGCTTCTACCACGCCGATCTCGGCTTCACGCGACCACAATGAATATTCGTTTTGCACGGCGCTGACAGGATGTACGGCATGCGCCTTGCGTATGGTTTCGCCGGAAACTTCAGACAAACCTATGGCACGGATTTTTCCGGCACTGACCAAATCGGCCAATGCGCCGACGCTGTCTTCGATAGGTACGTTGAAATCGCGGCGGTGCAGGTAATAGAGGTCGATGACATCGGTTTGCAGACGCTGAAGGGCTTCGTCGCAGGTAGCCTTCAGGGTGGCGGGGCGGCCATCAATGACGCGCTTGCCATCGACGCCCGTCATGCCGCATTTGCTGGCCAGTGTGAAGCGCTGGCGGTGGGGCTTGAGCACCTGGCCCACCAGCGTTTCATTGGCACCAAAACCATATAGCGCGGCGGTGTCGAACAAGTCGACGCCAAGATCCAGCGCACGCAATAGCAAAGCCTTGGCTTCTTCAGGGCCGGGTGGTACGCCATAGGCGTGGCTGAGGTTCATGCACCCCAGACCGATGGCGTTGACCTTGAAGGGACCTATGGTTCGCTGTGTCGTGTGCTGTGTCATGGCGTTTTCCGGTTAGTGATTTAGGCCAGTTGCTTCTCGAGTTCGCCCAGAACGCGATAGCAATCCAGTACCTTGGCGACGGAAGAGTTAGGCTCGCGGCCTTCACGAATGGCGGCGAAGAACTCGCGATCCTGGAGTTCGATACCGTTCATCGAAACGTCGACATTCGAGACGTCGATTTTCTCGTCCTTGCCGTTGTACAAGTCGTCGTAGCGGGCCAGGTAGGTGCCGGTGTCGCCGATGTAACGGAAGAACGTGCCCAGGGGGCCGTCGTTGTTGAAGGACAGCGACAAGGTGCAGATGGCGCCGTTGGCGGCCTGCAGCTGTATCGACATGTCCATGGCAATGCCCAGCTCGGGGTTGATGGGGCCCTGGATGGCATTGGCCTTGACGATAGGCGAACCGGTTTGGTAGGCGAACAGATCGACCGTGTGGGCGGCGTGGTGCCACAGCAGATGGTCGGTCCAGCTACGGGGTTGGCCCAGTGCGTTCATGTTGGTGCGGCGGAAGAAGTAAGTCTGAACATCCATTTGCTGGATATTGAACTCGCCGGCTTCGATCTTTTTGTGCACCCACTGGTGGCTGGGGTTGAAACGACGGGTATGACCCACCATGGCAATCTTGCCGCTGGCTTTCTGTGCGGCGACGACGGCTTCGGCGTCGGCCCAGGAGTCTGACAGGGGAATTTCGACCTGTACGTGCTTGCCGGCTTTCAGGCAGGCAATGGTTTGCTCTGCGTGCATTTGCGTGGGTGTGCACAGAATGACGGCGTCGACTTCAGGCAGGGCCAGGCTTTCGGACAGATCGGTGGCGACGTGGCCAATACCGTATTTGTCGGCGACTTCTTTGGTCTGGTCGTAACGACGGCCAACCAGCGAAACGACTTCGACGTCGGGGATGTTCTTGATGCCGTCCAGGTGCTTGATGCCGAAGGCACCCGCACCGGCCAAGGCGACTTTGATAGTTTGGGTCATAGGGTTCTCCGTAGCGCTACCCAGGAGGGCCTGAGCCCTCTTGGGAATAGAGGTGGATAAAGAAGTGACGCAAATGCCTTATCTGTTTTCCAGGATAAGGTGGCCCACTGCCGTGTTGGAGGCAGGGACGTGGTAGAAGCGGTGTGCCACCTTGGGCAACAGGGCGGGGCCGTCCACGTCGGACATGGCGCCGCGGGCAATCAGCCACATCACCAATTCGATGCCTTCGGAACCGGCTTCGCGCACGTATTCGATGTGCGGGATTTGCGCCAAACCCGAGGGGTTTTCGATGAGTAGATCGAGGAAGCGGTTGTCCCACTCTTTGTTGATCAGGCCGGCGCGAGCGCCTTGCAACTGGTGGCTCATGCCGCCCGTACCCCAGATCTGTACATTGAGGTCTTCGTCGAAGCTTTCGACGGCTTTACGAATCGCGCGGCCAAGGTTGAAGCACCGTTGGCCCGAAGGCACGGGATACTGCACGACGTTTACGGCAAAGGGGATGACCGGGCAAGGCCAGGAGCCGGTTTGCGGGTCTTGTTCGCCGCACATCAGGGACAGCGGCACGGTCAGACCGTGGTCTACGTCCATCTTGTTGACGATGGTGAGGTCGAAATCTTGCTGAATGACGCTTTGCGCGATGTGCGAAGCCAGTTCGGGATGACCGTAGACCTTGGGTACCGGACGGGGGCCCCAGCCTTCATCGGCGGGCTGGTATTCGGCACCGGTGCCAATGGCAAAGGTGGGAATACAGTCCAGGTCAAAGGCGGTGGCGTGGTCGTTGAACACCAGGATGATGACGTCGGGCTTGTTGTCTTTCATCCATTGGCGGGAGAATTCGTAACCCTGAAACAGCGGCTGCCAGTAAGGTTCTTGGGTTTTGCCCAAATCCATGGCGGCGCCAATGGCCGGCACGTGCGAGGTATAGACGGATGAGGTAATGCGAGCCATGGTTTATTGGCCTCCTTTCTGTTTGCCGGCGCTGCCTTGAGGCTGGCGATGCGCTTGTGAGTCGCCGTCTTCACCAATGTAGCGGTTGCCTTCAGCCGAACGACCGCCGTTGATCATCATGTTGCGGTATTCTTCTTCCGTCATGCCGGTCATGGAGCCGGCCATCTGTTGGAAGCTAAGACCGTGCGTAGAGCCCAGCTTGGCCAGGAAGTAGATATTGCCGCCCAGGCTCATGCACCAGTTAAGGTCACGCGCCAACAGGGCTTGCTTGGCCTCTTCGCTAAGGGGCCATTCGTCAAGATAGGCCCGCTCGTCCGCTTTGAAGCGCTCGCGGTTTTCGGCTTTCATCAACGACATGCAGAACTGGTTGATCCAGTAGCCTTTGCGTGATTGCTCGGCGTCGAAAATGATGGTGCCAGGAACGTCCTGGTACGGTTTGTCTAGCGCCATGATTAGACCTCCTCGGGCCAGTATAGCCGCATGGGATTGTCGACCAGCAGCTTGCGCTGCAGCTCGGCAGTCGTTGCGATATGGGGGATGAAATCGACCAGCAAGCCGTCGTCGGGCATGTGGTTTTTCAGATTGGGGTGTGGCCAATCGGTGCCCCACAAAACACGGTCGGGGAACTCCTCGACGACTCGGCGTGCGAAGGGCACGACGTCGCGATAGGCATTGCGTTCGCCGTCCAGGGCGGGGGGGCCGCTGACCGACAGGCGCTCGGGGCACGAAACCTTGCTCCAGACGTTCTCGTGCTCGCGCATGAACTTCAGGAACAGTTCGAACTCGGGGCCATCCACCGGTTGGGTGACGTCGGGACGCCCCATGTGGTCAACCACGATGGTCGTGGGCAGTGCGGTGAAGAAATCCCACAGCTCGGGCAGGTCGACGGCTTCAAAGTAGATGACCACATGCCAGCCCAGCTTGGAGATGCGCGTGGCGATTTCCAGGAGTTCGTCTTTTGGGGTGAAGTCGACCAGGCGCTTGACGAAGTTGAACCGTACACCGCGCACGCCGGCGTCGTGCATGGCTTGCAGCTCTTCGTCGGTAACGCTGCGGCGCACCGTGGCGACGCCACGCGCTTTGCCGTTGCTGTTTACCAAGGCATCTACCATGGCGCGGTTGTCGGCGCCGTGGCAGGTGGCCTGCACCACAACATTGCGGGCAAAGCCCAGATGATCGCGCAGGGCATACAGCTGTTGCTTGCTGGCGTCGCAAGGCGTGTACTTGCGCTCGGGGGCGTAGGGGAACTCGTCGCCGGGGCCGAACACGTGGCAATGTGCGTCAACAGCGCCTTCGGGCAGCTTGAACTGAGGCTTGGAAGGCTGAGCGTACCAGTCGAGCCAGCCGGGGGTTTTGGTGAATGTGCTCATAGGGCTGCCTGTCAGTCTATGTACTTGAGACCGGCTTTTTCGAGCGGCTCACGCATTTTGTACATGTCCAGGCCCAACACGCCTGCGGCCAGCTTCTCGCGCTTTTCGCCTTCGTTGGCTTCGCGTGCGGCAGCGGCATCGGCCACTTGCGCGGCGATGGCGGCGGGAACGACAACGACACCGTCATCATCGGCAACAATGACGTCGCCAGGGTTGACCGCAGCACCGGCACACACCACGGGGATGTTGACCGAGCCCAGCGTAGCCTTGATGGTGCCTTTGGCGCTGATGGCTTTGCTCCAGACGGGGAAGCCCATTTGCTTGAGGTCGCGGGTGTCGCGGACACCACCGTCTATGACCAGCGCGCGTGCGCCACGGGCCATGAAAGAAGTGGCCAGCAGATCGCCAAAGTAGCCATCGGTGCATTCTGCCGTGATAGCCGCGACGACGATGTCGCCGGGTTGAATCTGCTCGGCTACGACGTGCATCATCCAGTTGTCGCCAGGGTGCAGCAGCACGGTAACGGCTGTGCCGGAGACCGGTGCGCCCGAATAAATGGGACGCATATAGGGCTTCATGAGGCCAACGCGGCCCATGGCTTCGTGCACGGTGGCGCTGCCAAACTTGCCCAGCCTGTCGGTGGCCTCGCGGTCGGCGCGAACGATGTTGCGTTTAACGATACCCAGATTGTTCAGACTCATGTTGGTTCCTTAGCGGCCTTGGGCCTTGAGGGCGGCATCCAGACGCGAGTAAACGCGGCGGGCATTGCCTTCGTAGATCATGTGGCGTTCTTCAGTGGTCAGGTCGGCAGCTTCGATGTAGCGCTTGGTGTCATCGTAGTAGTGGCCGGTTTCAGGATCGATACCGCGCACGGCGCCAATCATTTCCGAGGCGAACATGACGTTCTTGAGCGGAATCACGCGGGTCAGCAGGTCGATCCCGGGCTGATGGTAGACGCAGGTGTCAAAGTAGATGTTGTTAAGCAGATGCTCGTCGAGCAAAGGCTTTTTCATTTCTTGAGCCAGCCCGCGATAGCGGCCCCAGTGGTAGGGGGCGGCGCCGCCGCCGTGAGGAATGACGAACTTGAGCGTGGGGAAGTCTTTGAACAGATCACCCTGGATGAGCTGCATGACCGCCGTTGTGTCGGCGTTGATGTAGTGCGCGCCGGTAGTATGGAAGCAGGCATTGCAGCTGGTGGAGACGTGAATCATCGCGGGGATGTCGTACTCGACCATTTTTTCGTAAATAGGGTACCAGTGGCGATCGGTGAGCGGAGGGCTCGTCCAGTGGCCGCCCGAGGGGTCGGGGTTCAGGTTGATGCCGACCATGCCGTATTCGTTAACGCACTTTTCCAGCTCGGGGATGCAGGTCTTGGGGTCTACTCCGGGCGACTGGGGCAGCATGGCAGCGCCGATGAAATGCTCGGGGAACAACTGCGACACCCGATAGCAAAGCTCGTTGCAGATGGCGGACCAGGTGGAGGACGTTTGGAAGTCGCCGATATGGTGGGCCATGAAACTGGCGCGTGGGCTGAAGATGGTCAGGTCGGCACCGCGCTCTTTCATCAGGCGCAGCTGGTTTTGCTCGATGGTCTGGCGCAGATCATCATCGGAAATATGCAGCTCGGAAACCTTGGGTGCTTGCGAAGGGTCTTTCAGCGCGGCGATCTGGCGATTGCGCCAATCTTCGAGAGCCTTGGGGGCCGTCGTGTAGTGGCCGTGAATGTCGATGATCATCCTGTACTCCTGTCGGATACTTGAATCAGATTCTTGATCTTGCCGCCGTAGAGTTCGACGGCGGCAGGGCGGCAATGCTAGACAAGCATAAAAAGAACGCCGGCCACACGCGCCATAATTTTAGGCGCAGCGAGGGCTCGGGCTTAACAACCCATTATGCGGCGAATGTGCTGGTATGAAAATAGCATGATGATACTAGCAGATATGCCCAAGTGGCATATCTTTAAAACAAACATGCCGGTCAGGCAAGACGCTTTACTCGGTGCTAGTGCTCAGTGCTTGGCGTGGTGTGGGTAGAAGCAGGTGCTCGTTAGGATTGAGCAAGCGATGGGCGGCAGCGGCGTCAGGAATCAGGTCTTTCAAGGTGTATTGATTGAGTACCTGAAAGTAAGCCACCAAAGCCTGATTGAGCACGCCTTTCAAGCCGCACACCGGTGTAATAGAGCAGCGATTACCGGCCTGAAAGCATTCCACCATGTCGAAATCGGGCTCCATGGCACGCACTACCTCGCCCACATTGATTTCGGCCGCCGGGCGCCCCAGGCGCAAACCGCCTGCTCGGCCACGCGTGGTACGCAAATGGCCCAGTTGCCCCAAGCGCTGAACAATCTTGATCAAATGATTCTTGGGCAGGCCATAAGCATCCGCAATGCGCTGGATGGTGACGGGTTCATCGGCATGGACGGCCACGAAGATCAGGACGCGCAGGCTGTAGTCGGTATAGTAGGTAAGTTTCATACGCCAAGGCTGAACGGATCGGCGGCATTGGCCGCTCGGTCATTCTAGCAGGCCTGTTCATGCGAATTCGGGAAAACCTTAGCCGGGCAGGGACGTAAGTGGCTAATAAGACGTTATAAACTGCTCCAAAATAGAAGGGTTTGTATGTGCAGGCTGTAGTGGATTGTCGCATGTGGGATGTGCCCGGTTGGTTCTCTTGCGGGGTTCGCCGGGTCACCTTTCAAGGACGAGCATGGCGTACCGTAAAAGAACCTCCATTGGCATTCTGGTCGCTCTGCTCTGTGCGCTCGTGCCGGTGACGATAATGGCCTTGGTAGCGTGGCGGGTGTCGGTGCAAAATATGTAAACGCGCCTTGAAACCATGGCCCAGCTACTTATCACGCGCGAAGAGCTTACCGTCGAACAAATTTCTGCCATCCTGAACCAACTCTCTTGGGCCAATTTGCCGCCTTGCGGCAACGAGCATATTGGGCTGATGCGCCAGCTCACCGTCAACACACCGGCCCTGGATGAAATCGCGTATGTCACTGACGGTCTGGCCACGTGTTCTTCTTGGGGTGAAGGCTTATACGAGTTTGGCGAAGAGGCTGTCATAGGCCGGACATCCGATGGCCAAACCTCGTTCATGTTGTCTTATATGTCGCCGTCCAGCGGCGGTGGGCGCGCCCTTGCGCTAAGCCAGGGGCCCTACCGGGCTTTGATCAGCTTGAAGTACTTCGTCGATGTGATTGCCGAGCCTAAAATGCAGATGGGCTTGGCTACCCACGATGGCAGGCCTGTCATTACCATAGGCTCAAGCCCCGACGGCGCCCTCGAAAAGGCACTCCTGACAAAGGGGGCAGTACAGATTCCCGGTTATCAACAAGCTGTTGTCAACTCGCCGCAGTGGATTTCCATGGCTATGTATCCGGGCGGCGGTTTTTTCCAGTATTTGCGTACCGAGCATGACGGGCTGCTCATTGCCGGCGGCCTTGTGTTTCTGCTGACCTTGGGTATTTGGATGCGGCGCTCTTCGCCTCGGGACGAGTTGCGCGCAGCTATCCGAAGCGAAGAGCTCTCGGTGCATTATCAGCCGATTATCAATCAGCGCAGCGGCGAATGTGTCGGAGCTGAGGCCTTATTGCGCTGGCGTCAAAGCGACAACACCTGGATACAGCCCGATTTGTTTATCCCCATGGCTGAGGCGAATCGGTTGATGGCACCCCTGACCGACCTGCTTTTGCGTACCGTTGCCAACGAGATGGGGCCTTTATTGAAGGCGAATCCCGAGCTGCACATTTCTCTGAACCTGTATGCCGAAGACGTCAGCACCGGTAGAGTGTTGGGTGTGCTAGAGAACACTTTGATTGTTGCGGGAGTGCGGCCACGCCAGATCTGGCTTGAGGTAACTGAACGCAGTTTCATGGATATTGAGTCTGCGCGTACTATGCTGCAGCAGGCGCATGATCGTGGCTATATTATTGCCATCGATGACTTCGGTTCGGGCTATTCCAGTCTTCAATACCTGCAAAGTTTGCCGGTAGATGTACTGAAGGTGGATAAATCCTTTATCGCACCCATAGGAACGGGGGCCGTTTCCAGTCATGTCATTTACCACATCATCGAGATGGGCAAGAGTTTGAATCTGGTGCTGGTGGCCGAGGGGGTGGAAACCCAGACACAGGCCAACTACCTGGCCGACCAGGGGGTCAGCCTGGTACAGGGCTGGCTGTATGCCAAAGCCATGCCCATACGTGAACTACATGAGTTTCTAGGCCAACGGCCCTCAGCAGGACGATTGGCGGCAGCGGCCTCCCGCGCAGAGGCCGTATGACCGTGGGCCGGCGGCCTGACCTCAGGCTTGATCGTCGACCAGATAAAGCGACATACGCTCGCGGAAATCGGCTGGGATTTCCAGGGGGCTGATGTCTTTCACCGAGACAAACACGATGGTCGCGGTAGCCTCTACACGTACCTTGTTGTCGGGCCCGCACAGCTGAACGTTCAGTTGTGCCGACGTGCGCCCCAGCTTCAGCACTCTAAGGTGGCCGCTTAACTGATCGCCCAAACGGCTAGGCGCCTTGAAATCTACCTGCAAATTAACGGTGGGGATGCCCAAGGAACGTTCGCTATGCAGCGTGTAGTAACTGATCAGCAAGCCGTGGTTGAACCAGTGCTCGACGACGTCATGCACCAACTCGACATATCGAGGATAGAAAACGATAGCAGCCGGATCGCAGTGCCTGAATAAGACTTGTATCGGCATGCTGTGTACACGGGAGGACATCGGGGTTTCCTTGCAAGAATGAGTTAAGTGGTCGCCCTTGCCTGGCTGGCGCAAGTATTGGGGTTGCCCTTAGGGGGCTGCAGCAACGTTTTGGTCAAGCTCAGCCAGGCTGTCGCCCAACTGCCTGCCGTGGTCATCGGCCAAGGCCGCCTGACGCAGCTTGGCCAGCCGCTGAGCGGCGTCTGGCAAAATAGCCAGCGTGGGCAAAGCCGACATGATACTGCCATAGTTGCTCAAACCGCGCGCATGGGTGTCTCCGTAGCCTTTGACCAAGTTCTGGCAGGCTGCGATTTCACAGGCAAGATCATAGTTGTGCGCATATTGGCTAATACTGGCCAGCCACTGCCGAATGTGGGCTTGCTCGCGCTGGTAGCGCAGCGAACGGCGACGCAGGCTGCGCAGCGCAGCGACTGAGTACAACAGCAGGAATCCGCCTAATTGATTGCTGCGAATGACGCGCCCCTTGCGGGTGTGACGTTCTAGCAGATTATGGGCCCAGCGGTTGCGCTGGATCCAGCGCCCCAAGCCCGCCGGTACCGTATCCACGATTTCTTCTGCGCGGGGATGAAAAAATTCATTGATGTGCAGCAGCTGGTCGGGCTTGGGCTGGTGCTCTTTGCGCACTCGCTCAAAACGGCTGGGGCGGATTTTCAGTTCGGCAACGCGTATGGTGTCTTCGAAAGTCATCCATAGCGCCAGGTGCCGGGCTGTTTCCTGCAGAAGGCGGCGCTTGGGGGAGGCTTCAGATTCCAGCGCGGCGATAGGCTGCAGTTTGTCCAGATAATCGTGGGCGTAAGCCGGGTCTTGATAGTCTGCGGTGCGTGCCACGCCCGCTAAAAGTATCTCGTGCGCCCACTGAGGAAAGGCTTGTTCGATACGCTGGGCATGGGCTTGCAGCCGTGCGTCAAGTTGTCCGGGGGCTGTCGGGTTGCAAGGCGCTTCAGCACCGTGCGTAGCTTGCTCATCTGCCTGGCTGAAATAGGCGCTATAGCCCGCGTCGAAGGCTGCCAGACTGCTGCTTACCGCGACGCCGCTACGCTCTATGGTGGCTTCAAAATCCTGTCGCGTCAGCGGTAAAATATGGGCGGCAGCTAAAGCACCAAAAAGAACCGAACTGATGACGCTGCCATGCTGTTGGGCGAGGGCGGCAAAATCCTGGCATACGAAATGCTTGGCGGCATCAAGGCCGGCTTGCCGCAGGCTTTGATAGTCTTGTCGTCCGTCACCCATGGCCATTTTCTCGGGCATGGCGTAAACCCGGTTCGATGAGGAAATCAGCAGGGTTTTATCTCGCGTGACCAGGCCGCGTTGTACCGCTCTAGCGGCTTCCATCAATTCAGAAGCCAGCACGATGTCCACGTCGCCGGGCACTGGCATCAAACCCAGAAACGGGGCAGGTGTGTCTTTGCGTGAGACGGGCAGAATCTCGACGTAATACAAGGTGGCGCCGGTACGCTGGGCGACGCCGGGCACCGAGCTGGTCTGGGCATAAAAGCCCGCGTGTTCGGCGACAGACACTATCCAGTCGGCAAGAACACCACCGCCTTCCCCGCCCATGGCAAGAATGGCAATTTTGATAGGCATGATTTGAGCGTCAAACTGCATGACGATATTCCTTGCGAGTCAGGCGGCGTTGCAAGACGCGTATGATTTTTTGAGCCAGACGTGCGCGCAGCGTTTCGAAGCGGCGTGGGTTACTGATGACGTCGGCGCGGTGAAAAGAGGGGCAAAGCACGGCTGCGTGCGAGACTTCGCCGCACAAGCCACAACCCACACAGCTGGAAAGCACGGTGGCGACGGGGTCGCGCCGTAAGGGGTCGGGATTGTCCTTGATAGACAGAGAGGGGCAGCCCGACAGGCGAATACAGGAGTGATCGCCGGTACAGGTGTCATGATCGACGCCAAAGCGTTCGTTGACCACGCGCACGCCGTCTTTGGCCAATTGCCGTTTAAGGGGCTTGACGCGGCGCTGCTTGTTCAACATACATTCCGACTGCGCAATGACAACCTTGGGGCCAGGCTCGGTTGCCGTCAGCGCTTGCTCTATGACCTCTTGCATGTTTTGCAGGTCGTAGGTGTGGCTAACGGTACGCACCCATTTGACGCCAACGCCTTTAACAGCGTCTTCGATGCGGTGATGGGTGGAGCGTACCGGGGTGTCGGCGCGGGAAGACAGTATGTCCTGGCCCCCGGTGGCGGCTGAATAGCCGTTGTCGATAATGACGGTAACGTTGTCGCTGCGGTTGAACACCGCATTGCCTATGCCGGAGGTGAGGCCGTTATGCCAAAAGCCGCCGTCGCCCATGATGCTGATGGTGCGGCGTTGGGTGTCGGCGGTGTTGAATGCCGCAGCGCCGGCGGCGCCCAAGCCATAGCCCATCGAGGTAGCGCCTATATTGAAAGGCGGCAGCGCGGCAAACTGATGGCAGCCTATGTCGGCGCTCACGTAATGCTGACCTATACGCTTTTCTACCATTTTCATGGCGGTGAAAATAGGGCGTTCAGGACAGCCCGTGCAAAACGAGGGGGGGCGCGGTAGTACGCCATCCACTTTCTCCAGCGCTACGCCGGGCATAGAAGGCACAATAGGAATGACGGGGGGATCCAGTAGCTTGGCCACGCCCGCGGGCAATGCTTGCCGAGTCGCCAGGTGGGGGGCGTGCTGGCCCAGGAACCGGCGCAGGCCTTTAAGCATGACCCTAGGCGTGTATTCGCCCGCCCGGGGCAGCATGTCTTTTCCGTGCAGTTGGGTGTCAGACCCGGCGCGGCGCAAAACAGTGTGCAGTTCCTGTTC
Organism: Mesopusillimonas faecipullorum; assembly: GCF_020539505.1. Lineage (GTDB taxonomy): Bacteria > Pseudomonadota > Gammaproteobacteria > Burkholderiales > Burkholderiaceae_B > Mesopusillimonas > Mesopusillimonas faecipullorum. Next base: position 70,704 of record NZ_JACDXW010000004.1, read on the forward strand.
TATGAATTCCGGCTGGCCTTCTTCCAGCATCAGCACAGCCTGCTTGCCGGCGCAAAACTGCAGCACTTCTTCGGGTATCACCGGATACACCACGTTCATGACGTACAAGGGAACAGTGGTATTGCCGTAAATGTCGGCCAATCCCATCAGCGCCAGTGAGCGCATCAAGGTGTTGGTCAGGCCGCCTTGAACAATGATGCCTATCTTGCTTTCTTCACCCGGGAAAAACTCATTCAAGCCCTGTTCACGTATGTGATCCTGTGCAGCCTGCCAGCGCGACTCGACCTTCTCGTGCTCGTGAACGAAGGTGGCGGGTGCCAAAGCCATGCGCTCGACGTCTCGGCGCGGCTGCTCTATGGCTTGCTTAAGCGTAAAGCTGGGTTTGTGGTTGTCGCGTGCCTGAAAGCGCCCATGCACGTGACAGGCGCGTACGCGCAGCGTCAGCATCACTGGTGTTCGACTGGCTTCCGACAAAGCGAAACTTTGTTCGACTGCTTGCACCATAGAAGGCAGATTGGGTCTGGGGTCCAGCAACCACATCTGCGATTTCATCGCAAAGGCATGAGAGCGTTCCTGGATGATGCTGGAGCCCTCGCCATAGTCTTCGCCCAGAATGATAAGGGCGCCCCCGGTGACGCCGCCGGACGCCAAATTGGAGAGCGCGTCTGAAGCGACGTTGGTACCCACCGTGGATTTGAACGTGATGGCGCCGCGCAGCGGGTAGTGCACCGAGGCACCCAACATGGCTGCAGCCGTGGCTTCTGACGCACTGCTTTCAAAATGCACGCCTAGCTCATCCAGCACTTCGCTGGCATCAGCCAGTACGTCCATCAAGTGAGAAACGGGTGAGCCTTGGTAGCCGCCCACGTAGGCCACGCCGGCTTGCAGCAAGGCCTTGGTGACGGCCAAAATGCCTTCACCTTCGAATTCCTGACCTTCGCCTAGACGCAATTTGGCGATTTCCTGTTTGAATGAACGCTCTGCCATGAAAACTCCGGATGATTGAGTAAACGCTGATCAAAGGTGGGGCTTGCCGCCTGTGTACGTAAGCAGGTCGGCAAGCGGGCATTGGCACATTAGGGTTTGCTGAACAGCTCGCGCAATTTGTCACCGTGTTGCGGGCTCATCTCTTTGATGCGCTTCCAGGCGGCTTCGTTGGCGGCCTGCGTAAACTTGGTGGCAGCTTCGCCTTCCAGCTTGATCGTCTGGATGCCGGCCTGAGCTTGGCCGGCAGCTTCTTCAGCGGTTTCCTGGATGTAAGTGGCGTTCTGTGCTTCGGCCCATGCAAATTGCTTGTTCAGGAATTCACGTTGCTCGGGCGTCAAGCTGTTCCACTTTTTCAGGTTCATCAGGATGCCGTGCTCGGAGTTGTAGAAGCCCGGATCCACGCGATACTTGGTTTTTTCTTGCCAGCCTAGATCAAGAATGCCGGCAATGGGCCAGCCGTAGCCGTCTACCACGCCGCGTTCCAGTGCGGTGTAAACCTCGCCTGGCGAAGTCTGCACGACGGTGGCGCCTAGGGCCATGAAGAAATCGCGATAAATGGGCGTGATGCGGATTTTCTGGCCCGTCAGGTCGCCGGTGAAGCCCTTGTTGGTGTACAGGTGGTAGGGCAGATGATCGCTTAGGCGCGCCTGATAAACCAGGTTCTTGGGCGCCAGGATCGTGTTGATGTAGTCGGTGGCGCCGTTGGCGCGCAACTCTTCCGCACTCATATTGGTGAACGACATGGCCAGCGCCTCGGGTACCAGGCTGGTGTAGAAAGCGCCGGAAATGTTGGCCATGTCGACCACGCCGTTACTGACGGCGTTGCCCACTTCAAAAGGGGGGATGTTTTGCGGCCCACCCAGATAGTTGATTTGCACCAGGCCTTTACCTTCTTTATTGACCTTTTCGACAAACTGCTCGAAGTGCCGAGAAAAGAAGGTGTTCATGTCAAAAGAGCTGACGGCGCGCAGGGTGACTTCTTCAGCCGAAGCCGTTTTTAAGCTGGTGGCACAGGCCAGTACGGCAAGCGCCAGGCCTGCCGCGAGCTTAAGGCTGCACTGAAGGCGGGATGGGGCAAAAGCAATGACGGTCATAAATGTCTCCTGGTGTTGTGATGGTTTTTGTTATGGCCTTGCAGTCTAATGGGGGATTTTTATGACGGTCAATCAAGTTTATGGTGTATATCTATTAATTATTTTCATAAAATAGGGCTTGGACGAATCCGGTTAAGGTAAACCCCAGGCAGTCGGTAAACGCACTTTTGGCTTTTTGGAGAAAGCGGTGGACCTCAAGCAACTCAAGGCGCTGCAAGTGATTGTGGACACCGGTAGTTTCAGTGAAGCGGCGTCTCAGCTGGGCCTGACGCAGTCGGCGCTTAGTCACCAGCTACGGCGTCTCGAGGAAGAGCTGGATGAAACCTTGCTGGTACGTGCGCGGCCCAGGGTGTATCCCTCTGAAGCGGGTCAGGCGGTATTGGCGTCGGCCCGCAAGATTCAAACCGAGTTGGCTGGGCTGCAGACCCACTTTGCGCGGCAACGCAAAGGGCCGGTAACGGGTAGCCTGCATATCGCGGCCACTTCCTTATCTATCGTGTATGTGCTGGGCGACCTGTGCGAAGCCTTCATGGAAAAATACCCTGGCATAGAGGTGAACTTTACCGCTTCTGAAACTGCGGGGGCGGCTGTCAAGCGGGTGCTGGTGGGCGCATCGGATTTAGCCTTTACGCCCATGACCGAAGCCAACAAGCAGCTGGTGAGTGTGCCTTTGGGGCGCACGGATCATGTGTTTATCGTGCGCAACAGTCACCCTTTGGCCCAGCGACCGGCGGTATCGATGGACGAATTGCGTGCTTTTCCTTTTGTGCTGTTTCAACCGGGTAGCGGCACACGCGGCATTATGGACGGGTTGTTTTTGCCCAGCGGGGGCTACGGGCGCATTCTGACTGAATCCAATGACGCCCAGTTCATCAAGCGCATTGTGTCCATCAGCAACGGTGTGGCCTTGATGCCGGTCTATGCCATGTCTGATGGCGTGGCGCGCGAAAAGCTTAGCCAACTGACTTGCGAGCAGACGGTGCCCCACGTAGATATCGGCATCGTCCATAGACGCGGTGTGCAAATGCACGCCATCGAACTCTTCAAAGCGCTATGCCTGGATTTGCGCGGCCCCTCGCTTACCCACTATACGCGTACCAACGTCGGCCCCATGCGTTAAGCCACATGGCTGCCAGAATCACAGTACCACCGGCTAACAGCCTGGGTAGATCGGCGTCGCGATTCCAGATCAGTAGATTCACCAGCAAGCCAGCGGGCACATGCAGTTCGTTCATGATGGCCAGGGTGCCGGCGTCTACTTGGGCACTACCTTTGACCCACCCATACATGCCCAGTGCCGTGGCAAACACCCCCATATAAGCCAGCACCCACCATTGCAGACTGGTGTCCGGCAATTTGTTCACGTTGCCGAATAATAGGAATGAAGGGAGCGCAATGACCAGCGCACCAATGAAGAAGTGACCAAAGTAACGATGTAGCGGCTGCGCTATTGGATAGTTGATTAGCAGGCGTCGGCACAGCACCTGGCCTGCTGCAAAGCTGGCGTTGGCTATCTGCAGCAGAATAAAGCCCCTCAGATATTCACCTTCTAGCGTATCGAAGCGGATGATGACCCCGCCCGCAACGGCTAGCCCTGCCGCCAGCAAGGCCCAGGGGCTGAAGCGCCTAGCCAAGGCATCGTCCAGTAGTGTCACGTAAATAGGCGTCAGTACCGTAAAAAGCAGCACTTCGGGCACGGTAAGCACCTGAAAGCTGCGGTACAGACACACATAGGTGATGCCGTATTGCAAGGCCCCGGCAAGCCAGAAGCCCGAGCGCAACCTGGACGGCAGGCCGCGCCAGCGTGTAAAGGGCAAGAACAGGGCTGCGGCAATGAGCACCCGGGTCAGAACGGCGAAATCGCTATCTACCTGGCCGGCCAGATACTCGCCTATGAAGCTGAAGGAGAAAGCCCAGAGTACGGTGACAAGCAGCAAATAAGACATGAAAAGTGGGAAAAATAAGTAGCGGCGACCATGATAGCGGTTTGATGCCAAGGTACTGAGCTAGCATAGCGTTTTGCACTCCCGGAATGTCGCGCCATTATGCCTACGCATCGCCCCGAGCGCCCCACGCGCAAGCCTGCTCTGCGAGGCAATACACCTGGCGGTAGGCCGTATAAGCCTGCGCGCGCTGCACCTGCGCAGCCCCGGCTCATCTTGCTCAACAAGCCATACGGCGTACTCACCCAGTTCACCGACGACGAGGGCAGGGCGACGCTGAAAGACTATCTGCCTGTCAGCGACGTTTATCCGGCGGGCCGTCTAGACCGTGACAGTGAAGGGCTTTTGCTGCTGACCAATGATGGGCGTTTGCAGGCTCGCATTGCCGATCCCCGTTATAAGCTAGAGAAAACTTATTGGGCGCAGGTAGAGGGCACACCTAGCGAAGAGCAGTTGCAACAATTGCGGGCAGGTGTGGTGCTCAATGACGGCCCCACCCGGCCTGCACGCGCCAATTTTCTGGCGCCGCCCGATCTATGGCCGCGCGACCCTCCTATCCGGTTTCGCCAGAGTATTCCTACCGCGTGGTTGGAAATCACGATCTCCGAGGGACGTAATCGCCAGGTGCGTCGTATGACAGCGGCGGTGGGGCTGCCCACGCTCAGGTTGGTGCGGGTGGCCATTGGTTCTTGGAAACTAGGCGACATGCAGCCCGGCCAATGGCGCGAAGTGATGCTGTAAACGCGCTTAGGCGCGGCGCCTTGTTTGGGCTTGCTGCGGGCGACATGGGCTGAATAAGGCTCAACGCACCGATTGCGGCAGCAGCCTTCTCACGGTCTCGGTGTCAGGGGCGCCTGCCAAGGCCAGGGCCTCGGGCGTGGCCAACTCAAATTCACTGAACTCGAACCCTGGTGCCACGGTGCAGCCTACCAAGCTGTAGCCTTCGCGCTCATTGCGGGCCGGCATGGGTTCGGCGGCAAACCAGGCACCCGCAGGCACCACATGTTGGAACTGCGCACCCGGCAATTCCACCGGGTGCCCCAGGTGCAGGGTAGCCAGCTTGCCTTTGTGCAGCACATGAATACGTAAGGGACTACCCGCGTGAAAATGCCAGATTTCGTCTGAGGCAATGCGGTGCCACGCAGAGTATTCGCCTGTCGCCAATAAAAAATAAATGGCGGTGCCAGCATGTCGCGAGGCGCCGTCGGGCCGCATCACGCGTTGCGTGCTACGGTAGGTTTCCCGGTAATGGCCGCCCTCGGGGTGAGGAGCTAAGCCCATGGCTTGGATCAAAACAGCAGCGGTGGTGGTCATAAGGGCTCCTTGACGGCTTGTTGTTGCAAGCAGCGCGGCTTGGATAGCAGCACATCGTCATAATATAGAGTCAGATTGGGCGACAAGCACTTAGAGACATGACGATAAGGGCGGAAATGAAACAAAAACCAAGGAATATTCTAGGCGGCTGCGTGCTGGCCTTGGCAGCGCTACTCGGTGGGGTTCAAGCGTTGGCGGCGCCTGGCAATCCGCAGGCACCTGACGCGGCGCAAGCGGGTATCCGCCTTGACGACACGCCTCGCGTCGCGGTGATATCGGCTTTTGCTCCCGAACTCGTCCTGTTGCGCAAGTCTTTACTCGATCCGCATGTGTACCGCGTCAATGGTATGGAGTTTGTGACGGGCACCTTGCAAGGGCATCCCGTGCTGCTGTTTCTGAGTGGTATCAGCATGGTCAATGCTGCGATGAACACACAGCTGGCGCTGGACCGTTTCAATGTTTCTCACATTCTGTTCAGCGGTATTGCAGGGGGCGTCAATCCCGAACTGAATATTGGCGACGTCAATGTGCCTGAACGCTGGGCGCAACATCTGGAAGTGTTGATGGCGCGTGAAGTCGAGCCAGGTATCTACGAAAAGCCTCCCGGTAAGGGAACCATGGACCTTCCTCATTTCGGCATGTTGCACCACCGTGCCGTGAGGGTGGTGTCCGATGCGCAGCCCCAGCCCGAACCTCAATTCTGGTTCCCCGTCGACCCAGAGCTTCTGGCCATGGCTCGCGATATGCAAAATGTTGAACTGCAATCATGCGACGAAGATAATGTCTGCTTGCGCGAACCTCCTCGCTTGGTGGTTGGCGGTGCGGGTTTGTCTGGGACTGCCTTTGTCGATAATGCGCAGTATCGCGAACATTTAACCCAGGTGTTTCAGGCTCAGGTAGTCGATATGGAAAGCGCGGCCTGTGCCCAAGTTGCGCAAGCCAATAAGGTGCCTTTTTTGGCTTTTCGTTCGGTCAGCGACCTGGCGGGTGGCGGCCCCGACGCCAATGAAATGCCCATCTTCTTGGATATCGCTGCCGAGAACTCGGCTAGAGTCTTGATGGCTTTTCTGGAGCGCTGGACGACGCGGCCTGTGGTGGCGAGCCATCCGTAAAAAATTCAGGCGGCAAGGCGGCGATGTAGCTTAGCCGCGCCGCCCACAACTTTATATTCAAGGAGTCTTTATGGCAGGCACAGCCTTTTACGAACGTGCGGTGGCGCTGGACAAAGCCGCGCATCAGGGCTTGCGCATGCGCATGTTGCCCAGTCACTTTGCTTTTGCTCGCGCAGCCAATGCTTTTCCCCTTGCCGCCAGCGAGTTTGCCGAGGCCGGGCGCCATTACCCCATCGTATTCATAGGGGATGAAGCATCGGGTTTTCATGCTGCTGCCTTGCTGGGGCTGGAAGAAGGCGTCAATCTTTTTGTTTCACCCACTGGTGAATGGCAGCAAGAGGCCTATATTCCCGCGTTTGCCCGTCGATATCCCTTCGCGCTGGGTACCGAGCCTGGTCAGGACGGCCTGGTGGTGTATGTGGATGAATCCTATCAGGGCTTGAATCAAGAAGACGGCTTGGCTTTGTTCGAAGATGGCCAGGAAAGCGACTATCTCAAGCAGATGGTATCCTTCCTGAATGCCCTGAATCGGGAGCTGGAAGCCTGCCGCCAGGCCTGCGCCAAACTGCATCAACTGGGTTTGCTGACTGCGCGCACCATTACGATTACCCAAGAGGGCCAGAATCGTCGCCTGGGCGGGTTTTGGGTCGTAGACGACGAAAAGTACGCCAGCCTTGGCGATGAAGTCATCGTCGAATTGCACCGTTCGGGTATATTGCGCATGATAGAGCTGCACCTTGCCTCGCTAGGCTGCGTGCAGCGCCTTGCTCAGCGCCTGGAGCAATCGCCTCAAGTCGTGCGGCACTAAAGCCGCTATCAGCAGGATTCTGCAAGACGGCGCGACAGGCTGGCGTGACAATGAACCGGTTTAACGATGGCGTGCCAGAAACCTATACGCTTTGACCAACACTTTTCGCTGAATTGCCAGGTGTAAATATGACGAACAAGATTTCCATGCTGATTCAAGGGCAGTCTGTCCAGGCTGTCTCCGGTGCCGTGTTCGAGCGTCGCAACCCGCTGGACGGCCAAGTGGCCACCCAAGCACCTGCCTCCAAGGCCGAAGACGCCCGCAAAGCCGTCGATGCGGCGCAGGCCGCTTTCGAAAAATGGTCTCTTACAGGGCCCAGCGAACGTCGTGCACTGCTTAGCAAGGCCGCCGACGAAATCGACGCCCGTGGCGAGGCATTCACCCAAGCCATGGCAGCCGAAACCGGCGCTTCGGCGTTGTGGGCCGGCTTCAATGTGCATCTGGCGGCCAATATGCTGCGAGATGCGGCGGCGCTTACCACCCAAGTCGCGGGCGAACTCATTCCGTCCGACGTGCCAGGTTCCATGGCCATGGCGGTGCGCCAGCCTGCCGGCGTGGTATTGGGCATTGCCCCCTGGAACGCCCCTATTATTTTGGCTACGCGCGCCGTGGCGGTACCGCTGGCTTGCGGCAACACCGTGGTGCTAAAGGGCAGCGAGCTTTGCCCCGCCACCCACGGCCTGATTATCGAAGCCCTGCAAGCAGCGGGCTTGCCTGCCGGTGTCGTCAACTATGTCACTAACGCTCCCGAAGACGCAGGCGAGGTCGTCGCCGCCATGGTCGAGCACCCAGCGGTAAAGCGGGTGAACTTCACCGGTTCTACCAAGGTGGGCCGCATCATTGCTGGTTTGTGCGCTCAGCATCTGAAACCTTCCGTGCTAGAACTGGGCGGCAAGGCGCCGCTACTGGTGCTGGATGACGCCGACCTGGACGCAGCCGTGTCTGGCACGGCGTTTGGCGCTTTCGCCAACTCCGGTCAAATCTGCATGTCTACCGAGCGCATCATCGTTGACGAAAGCATCGCCGACGAGTTCGTCGCCAAACTCAAAGCCAAGGCTGAAAGCCTGCCCTTGGGCGACCCGCGCAAAGGTCCGGTCGTACTGGGTTCGGTGGTCGACATGACGACTGTGAACCGCGTCAATGAACTTATAGACGACGCCTTGGCCAAGGGCGCTGTGTTGGTATGCGGTGGCAAGGCAGACAACACTCTCATGCCCGCCACGCTGCTAGATCACGTGACGCCCGAAATGCGTATCTATACCGAAGAAACCTTTGCGCCGGTCAAGCCTATTGTGCGGGTCAAGGGCGAGGAAGCAGCCATTGAACATGCCAATAACAATGCCTTTGGCTTGTCTTCCGCGGTCTTCACCAAAGATGTCGCGCGTGGCTGGCGTGTGGCGCGTCGTATCGAGTCAGGCATTTGCCACGTCAATGGGCCTACGGTTCACGACGAAGCCCAGATGCCTTTCGGCGGTGTTAAAGACAGTGGCTGGGGCCGTTTTGGTGGCAAGGCCGGCATAGAGGCTTTCAGCGAACTGCGCTGGATCACCCTGCAGACCGAACCCCGTCATTACCCCTTCTAAGCTTATGGCAAGCCTGAAGAGTCAAACCTCGGCCCATTCGCGCACCAGATTGTGGTACACCCCCGACAGCCGGGCCAGCTTGGAAGCGTCATCCGTCTGCATGGCCAGTTCTTGTATGGACTGATCCAGTTCCCACAAAATTGAACGCTGGTGCGCATGGCGCACCATGCTTTGCACCCAGAAAAACGAAGCGATGCGCACGCCACGTGTGACAGGCGTAACGTGGTGCAAGCTGTTGCCCGGGTAGACCACCATATGGCCGGCAGGCAGCTTTACGCGCTGCACGCCATAGGTGTCTTCGATAGAAAGCTCGCCGCCTTCGTATTCGTCGGGCTCGCTGAAAAACAAGGTGCACGACACGTCGCTGCGTATGCGTTGCTTCGTGCCGGGCGCCACAAATATTGCATTGTCGATATGGTTGCCGTAGTGCCCGGAGTTCTCGTAGCGGTTAAAGCGCGGTGGCAGTATCTTTGCCGGCAAGGCTGCGGCAATGAAAGCCTGGTTTTGCGCCAGGGCACCTAAGATGACTTCTCCCAGTTGCTGGGCCAGGGGGCTTTCCAGGCCTAACTGCAGATTCTGCTTGCTTTGCTGGGCAATATACCCGGCTGTTCTGGCGCCGTCTTCCCATTCGGCCTGCTGCAATAGCTGGCGGCAATGTGCCAATTCTTGGGCGTTGAGTACATCGGGTAGGGTGATCAGCATGGTGGGCGAAAGGCAAGGTGAATGGTCAGGCAACTAGTCGGCTTATTGTATGCGAGGGCCTCTCGCAGCGGCTTAAAAGCAAGCTCTCATAAAAAACGGCCGCCCTCAAACAAGGGCGACCGCAAGGGTAGGCAATAAAGCCTTAGATGCTCATTATTCGTAGCGGTAGGTGCCGGTCAGCATGAACGAGCGGCCTGGCCCGACGTTGGCGAAGATACCCACGTGCGAGGCGTCGTAAACGCGTTCGTTGCTAAGGTTGTTGGCATTCAACTGCAGCGAAATTTGCTTGTTGACGTCGTAGCGCAGCATGGCGTCAAACACCGTGCTCGAAGGCAGGTACAGATTGTTGGCATCGTCCACGAAGCGCTTGCCGACGTAGGTTACACCGCCGCCCACCGTCCATTGCGGCAGGAACTTGTAGGTGCTCCACAAGGTAGCGCTGTGCTTGGCGACGAACTTGATCTGATTGCCGTCGAAAATATTGGCGCCACTGCGGTAGGTCTTGATCTTGGGATCCAGATAGCTATAGCCGGCCCAGACGTTCCAGTTTGGCGTAATGGCGCCAGCGGCACCGAGGTCCAAACCGCGTACGCGGTTGCTGCCAGACAACGAAACGTTGCCGGTCAAGGGGTCGGTAGAGCGGGCGTCGGTTTTCTCGGTCTGGAAGATGGCAGCCGTCAGCGAGAGCTTCTCGTCAAAGACGTCCCACTTGGTGCCCAGTTCCCAGGTCTGGCTCTTTTCAGGCTTCAGGTCGTGCAGTTGCGCACCGCCTGCGGGGCCATCAGCGCCACCGGCCTGGCCGAAGTTTTCACCGGCCGGGTTGGACGAGGTGCCGTAAGACAGATAAATGGCGCCATTCTGGGCCGGCTTGTAAACCACACCGGCTTGGTAGTTCCACATCTTGTCGCTGCGGCGATCGCCATTTTGGGCGTTGTGCACGCGGAAGTCATCCCAGCGCAGACCCAGGTTGACTTGCCACTGAGGCGTGAAGTCGATGGTGTCAAACAGATAGATGGACTTGGTATTGATAGAGCCGTCTTTAAATTTATCGCCAAAAGCCAGGTTGCGGCTGCCGAAGTTGGCGTTGGGGTTGGGGTTCCAGAACGAATCGGTACCTGTCACCGTAGGGCCGCCTTGGCCGGGCAGAGTGCTGCGGGAATAAACGTCTTCTTTGCTGAACTCTATACCGGTAATGAAGGTGTGCTTGAGCGCACCCGTATTGAAAGTGCCGCTCAACTCGGTTTGGTTGATCAGCGCCTTGGATTCACGCCAGCGCGCGCGGTTGGCACGCGTGAACTGCAGTTCGGTGTTCTCGTTTACGCAAGCGCTGGAAGGCGAGGCGCCGGAGCAGTTGTCGAACGAGGGGCGGGTATACAAGTATTCTTGGTAGCTGCGCGACCAACGCGTTACGTTACGTGCCGTCAGGGTGTCATTGATGTCGCGCTGAATATCGGCGGTTACCGTGTCGAACTGGTTCTTGCGGTAATCGATGCCGTTACGCCCGTAATAGTTGTCGCGATCCGGCTCCAGCGGGGTTTTGCGGTCAGGGTTGGCCGCGTTGCTGAAAGGCATGCCCCAGTCGGGCGTGTCTTTGTTGACGATATGCGAATAGCTCAGAATCAGGCGGGTAGAGGTTCCCAAGCCCAGGCCCAAGGTGGGCGCAATCCCGTAGCGGTCGTATTTGACGTCATTGCGACCGGGTACGTCGCCGCCCATGCGCATCAGGTTCAGGCGGAAAGCCGCGTGATCCGTCAGCTGAATGTTGCCGTCTGCTGCCAAGCGATATTGGCCCTCGGTGCCGACGCCCGCAGAACCCTCGAAGAAGTTTTCAAGGTGAGGTTGCTTGGTGGACAAGTTAACGCTGCCGCCGGTGCCGCCACGGCCGGTATAGGCCGAACTGGGCCCTTTGATGACTTCCACGGCTTCCAGGTTGAAAGTCTCGTGCGAGCCACGACCGTAGTCGCGCAAGCCGTCTACAAAGATGTCCGTGCTGGCCTCATAGCCACGGATAAAGGGGCGATCGCCGGCAGGCGTGCCGCCTTCACCCGAGCCCAGCGTGACGCCCGGCGTCGTGCGCAGTACGTCTTGCAGTGAGGTCGCGCCACGGTCTTTGATGACCTCTTCGGGAATCACGATGACGGTACGAGGGGTGTCAAGCAAGGGGGCCGTGAACTTCTCGGAAGAAATCTTGTTGGCTTGATAGCCGTCTATGGGCGCTTGGCCTTGAACCTGAAGGCTGGGCAACTGCTGGACTTCCGGGCTTGCGGTTTGAGCGGCGACGGGCAGTGACAATGCACTGCCGATAGCGGCATACAGCATGCCTTGACTGAACGCGTGCGGGGCACGGTGGGACTGAGACATGAAAGAAACTCCCTGAGGATTGAGAATGAGTCTGGATGTTTACTTTTGTTATTTTTTGGATTGAGAGGCGGTTAATAGGAAATCCACCTCTTATTTTTAGTGTTGTGAATGGTAATAATTGTTATTTGCGATGTCAACTTCGTGTCAGCTTGCTGACGTAAAGCTGTACCAAATTTGCCACAAATTGCCATAACCCCCTTTAACCCATTCGCTTTTTCCTACGGCGTAATTGCCACCGTATAAAAGAGAACGCTTGTCGGGTTTTGGCATGCTTTACACTTGAAACCCAGGGTCTGCCCTCAGTCGATAGCTTCATTGGTGATTTTTTGTTTCGTTTGGGCCGTTTATGTCTACCGGACTTCCCCCCTCGCAGGTGTTGCCTCCCCTTAAGCAGATCCCTCCCGAGATCGCGGCAGTTCAAGATTACGAGCCCTATGCGCAGGCGCGCATGAGCCCTCAGGCCTGGGCTTATTTTTCGGGTGGCGCAGCCGACGAGCAAACCCTGCACGAGAACCATATGGTGTTTTCCCGCTGGCACATCGTGCCACGGGTGCTGCGCGACCTTGGCCACGGGACGACACGCCAAAGCCTTTTGGGTTGCGACTTTGATTACCCCATTCTGTTGGCGCCCGTGGCGCACCAAGCTTTGGCGCATACCCAGGGTGAACAGGCCAGTGCGCTCGCCGCGTCGGCCATGGGGGCAGGTCTGGTTCTAAGTACGCAATCCAGCACCGATTTGGCGCAGCTTGCCCAGCAAGCGTCTTGCCCCTTGTGGTTTCAGCTTTACATACAGCCCGACCGTGCCTTCACTGCGCAGCTGGTGCAGCGCGCCGAGCAAGCCGGTTATCGTGCGCTGGTCATTACGGTGGATGCCCCCCTCAATGGCATGCGTAACCGCGAGCAGCGGGCGCAGTTCTCTTTGCCGCCGGGCATTGAAGAAGTCAATTTACGAGGCATGGTGCATGCCCGCGGCCACTACGCTCAACCAGGCCAAAGCCCCGTATTTGGCAGCGGCTTGTTGCAGCAAGCGCCTACCTGGCAAGACATTGCCTGGCTCATCAGTCAAACGCGTTTGCCTGTTTTGCTTAAGGGCATACTCAGCGCACACGACGCCTTGCTGGCACAAGAGGCGGGGGCAGCGGGCGTCATTGTTTCCAACCATGGGGGCCGCACGCTAGATGGCGTCTTGCCCACATTGGCGGCTTTGCCCATTGTTAGGGCGGCATTGCCGGCTGATTACCCCGTACTGCTGGACGGCGGCGTCAGGCGCGGAACTGATGTTTTCAAGGCGCTCGCCCTAGGCGCCAATGCTGTCATGATAGGGCGGCCTTATATCTTCGCCTTGGCTGCTGCCGGTGCGGCGGGCGTGGCGCATGTGCTGCATTTGCTGCGCACCGAACTTGAGGTAGCAATGGCTTTGGCCGGTTGCGCTCGCCTGGAAGACATTCAAACCGAAAGTCTGCTCAAACTCTGAGCGCCTGAACAGCTGATCGGGCTATACGCCTTGGTCGGTGCTTTTATAACTGCTGAAAACCTTCGTAGCGTTTTTCGGCTGCCAGGGTTTCGCTGACGACATCTTGAACGCGAGCGGCCGGTGGCCCGCTGCGCATCCAGGCCAGCATGCGGTCTATTTGATCTGGCTCGCCTTGAAGCAGAGCCAGGACGCTGCCGTCGCCCTGATTTTGTACCCAACCCCTTAGCTTGAGCTGGTGCGCCATGCGCACAGTGCTGTGGCGATAAGAGACGCCTTGCACTTTGCCGGTAACAAGGACTTTGACGGTTTCAAATAAGGGTTCCATGGTGCGATGACGCGAGTGGCGGCAGGCCTGCCATTTTAGCCCCATACGATGGATATGGCGCACCTCACGCTAGGGTTAACAATGCCCCGCGTTTCATTGACTATGTAGTTAATATGTTATTAAATTAGATAATATATTAATCATAAGCGGCATCCCAACCACAACAGAGGATGAGGTAGACATGAAACATATCCTGAAAGCATTGTGCTTTTCGACACTGGCAGCCTGGGCAATGGCAGGCAGCGCTCACGCCGAAACCGTCAAGATAGGCGTCACCGTACCCACTACAGGTCCGGCAGCCATTCTGGGTTTGGGCGCGCGCAATGCCGTCAGCCTGTTTCCTAAAACAGTGGCGGGTTACGACCTCGACATCACCGTACTCGACGACGCCAGCGACATCACCAACTCGGTCAAAAACGCCAAGCAGTTCCTGGGCGAAAAAGTCGACCTCATCGTCGGTTCCTCCACTTCACCGCAATCGCTGGCCATCATCGAAGCCATAGCGGGTGCCAATACCCCGCTTATAGCCCTGGGGGCCTCGTCGCGTATCGTGCTACCCATGGACGACAAACGTAAATGGGTGTTCAAAACCGCCGCCAACGATTCCCTCATGGCTCAAGCCATTGCCGAGCACATGCAATCCAAAGGCGTCAAAAAAATGGGTTTCATCGGCTTTGCTGACGCTTATGGCGATAGCTGGTTCAACGAAATGAAAGCCCTGTCCGACAAAATGGGTATAGAAATCGTTGTCGCCGAACGTTTCAACTCCAAAGACAATAGCGTCACCGGGCAGGTGCTGCGCCTGGTGGGCGCCAACCCCGATGCCATCTTGGTGGCTGGTTCGGGCACGCCTGCCGCATTGCCCCATGCCACGCTCAAAGAGCGCGGTTACAAAGGGCTTATTTACCAAACGCACGGCGCGGCCAACGAAGATTTTCTGCGTGTAGGCGGAGCTGCGCTGAATGGTGGCTATTTGCCGGTGGGCCCCAACCTGGTCTGGGAGCAATTGCCGGACGGCTACCCCACCAAGGCCGCTAGCGCGCACTTCGTACCGCTCTATGAAGAAAAATTCGGCAAAAAAACGCGCTCAAACTTTGCGGCCCAAGCTTATGACGTACTCTTGATGCTGGAACGCGCTTTGCCCGAGGCCGGCAAAACCGCCAAACCGGGTACCGAGGCCTTCCGCGTCGCCTTACGCGATGCGCTTGAAAACCTTAACGAATTACCTGCCAACGCCGGCGTGTTCACGATGTCGCCTGAAGATCACTCCGGCATGGATAAACGCGGTCGCGTCATCGTCGAAATCAAAGACGGCACCTGGGCGCTGGATAAAGCCAGTATCCAATAAAATTTTGGCGTCGCTATTAAATAGCAATACCGCCAAGTGCAAAGGCCAAGGCTTCAGTGCCTTGGCCTTTGCTTGTTTCGGGCTAAAGTGCTGGCAACAGGCTTTGCCACCCCAAGCGCCAACCCCTCCGGCTTTGGGTAGCAGGCATTTACACGGTGGCTTTTGGCTTCTTGGAGGCGCCGCGTTTGCGTGCCGGCTTGCTGGTTTCAGAGGAAGCGGATGGCGTCAAAGGCATGCGCACGACGGGGGCGTCGCCTTCGGGCGGCAGTGGCAAATCTATCAGTTTGTCTAGCAAGGCGTAAGCCGCCAATAGGTCGGTTTGGCCCATTAAGGTTTCGAGCTCCAGGTAGCGGGACTCTATGCTTTTGCTGATCTGGCGTACCAGTTTCTTGCTGTGCGCCGTCAGGTCTACGTACACCTTGCGCTGATCGGTAGAAAGGCGATGGCGCACGATCAAGCCGTCGCGTTCCATGCGTTCGAGTACGCCGCTTAGGCTGGGCGCCAAAATACATGACTCTTCGGCGATGCGGCCGGTTTCCATCTCGCCATGTTCGTTCAGAACGCGTATCACCCGCCATTGCTGTTCGGTCAGACCCTGTTGTTTAAGCGTAGGCCGAAAATAACGCATCACGGATTCGCGCGCGCGCAGTAACAGCATGGGGAGATTGCGATGTTGAAATTGGCGATTCATGATTCGTGCACGGATTTGGCCGCAGGGGCTGCAATATGCCTGCCGGCGTGTAGGCTTAATTATAAGAGCGAATTCGTGAATAGCTTAAGTATTTTTCCCAGGGTGAAGTACCTCAATAAAGGTATGGAAGATTCCGCTGGAAACCCTATACTTTTTCATAGGGCAAATAGCATGAGAGCGTCGGCCTAAAAGCAGCACGGCGCCGGGTTGTGAGTCGCACAACACAAGGAGACAAACATGTTTATCAAGAACACGTGGTACGTGGCCGCCTGGGCGCATGAAATCACCGAGGCGGCGCCTTTCAGCCGAACCTTGCTGGGCAAGCCCGTTGTCATGTGGCGCAACGCTGATGGCAGCATCACCGCCTTGCCCGACCGCTGCCCCCATCGCGGGGCGCCGTTGTCGCAGGGGCGTATCGAGCAAGGCCAGTTGCGCTGTATGTATCACGGCATGTTGTTCAACAGCGATGGGGCCTGTACGCATATACCGGGTCAATCACGCATGCCGCCGGGCGCCGATTTGCAGCGCTTTCCTGTTGTTGAGCGCAACAAATGGGTATGGATCTGGATGGGCGACCCAGAGCTAGCCGACCCTAGTCTGATACCAGACACTTTCTGGCTGGACAGCCCCGACTGGCGCTATCGGCCAGATTACATGCACTACCAGGTCAATTATTTGCTCATCAGCGATAATCTGCTCGATTTTTCCCACCTGGCTTTTGTGCACGAAAAAACGCTGGGGGGTAGTGCGGCCTACGCAGAGGTGCGTTCCGAGATAGACAAGCTGCCCAATGGCTTGCACATAGAGCGCTGGCATATGGATTCCACCCCCGCGCCTTTCGTTACCAATCTGGTTGGCTGGACCCACAATGTCGACCGCTGGAACATCTACGACTTCGTCATGCCGGGCATCTTGCTGATGGATTCCGGCAGTGCGCGAGCCGGCACTGGCGCCCGACAAGGCAATCGCAGCGAAGCGGTAGAGTTTCGCAGCGCCCAGGCGCTTACTCCCGAAACCGAACATAGCTCGCATTATTTCTTTTCGCAGGCGCACAACTTTTCGCTGGATGATGCCTCTGTCACCGACAACTTGCACGCGGGTTTGCTGGCCGGTTTCAAAGAAGACTGGGAAATGCTCCATGCCCAGGCGCGCGTGCTAGACCTGGACCCTGATTTCAAGATGATGCCTTTGGGGGTAGATACCGCACTGGGGTATTTTCGCGCCTTGGTCAATAAGAACCTGGCAGCCGAGCGCAAACTCTCGGCTGCCGCCTAACTGCCCCGGAGACTTGCATGACTTTACCTAACGCTCCTACGCTGGCTGCGCTCAAGCATGCCGCTGCCGGCATGGCCAATCGCGACACGCCTTTCATCTTCGACGAGTGGTATGTAGCCGCATTCGCCGACGATGTGTCGCGTACGCTGCTACCCCGTCGGCTGCTTGGTAAACGCGTGGTGCTTTATCGCAGCGAGTCCGGCCAAGTGGTGGCCTTGTCCGATCGTTGCGCGCATCGAGCCTACCCTTTGTCTTTGGGCTCTCTGGAAGGCGATACCCTGGTGTGTGGCTACCATGGGTTTCGCTTCGATACCCAGGGCAATTGCATAGAGGTTCCTTCGGCCAGCAAGTGCCCCAAAGGCATAGGCGTAGCCAGTTACCCTGTCATAGAAAAAGGCCCGCTTGTCTGGATCTGGATGGGGGACCCAGCGCTGGCCGACCCTGCCAAGCTGCCCGAACAAGAATGGCTGGGAGCCGCCGACTGGAAGCATTCGCAGGGTGGTTTTCAGTTGCAATCCAACTACGTCAGCATGCACGAGAATCTGCTAGACCTGACCCATCTTTCTTACTTGCATGCCAAAACCTTTGGCACACCCGATTACGCCAGGGCCGCATTTCGCTCTGAAGTCGGCGATGGCTATTTTGCGCTGTATCGCGACGTGGTGCCAACCACTTTGCCCCCGGTATGGGCCGAACCCACAGGGCTAGTAGGCTGCGACACCGCTGCCCGTATTGTGAAGTCAGAGTTCAAGTCCCCGGCCTTTCATCAAGTCAACGTCAACTTTTACGATAGCCAACTGCCCGAGTCTCAGCGTCAGGTGTCGCGCATACGGACGGCCCACCTGCTTACACCCGAAACCCAAAGCAGCTGTCACTATTTCATCGTGCATGGTCGTGATTTCGCCTTGCGGGACGATGCCGTCACTGCCTTCATGCACGAGCAACTCTTCAAGGCTTTCCAAGAAGACGTAGACGGGATGGCCGCTTTAGAGCAAGTCTGGGAAACCACGGATGCCGATGAGATGTACGAAATGTCGGTGGCGGCGGATGGTCCATCGGTGGCAATGCGCCGCTACTTAAAGGCCCGCGCTGAACCGGTGGCGTCCCTGGTGCGCGTTTCCGCCTAAGCGCAGGTCAAGTACACATGAGCATCGAACAGCTGGCCCTGGCCGACTTGGTAGAGGCCATAGGCAGTAAGCAGTTTGCCGCTTCAGCTTTCGCTGTTGTCGAGCAAGCCTTTCAGGCTGATCACATCGTCGTACAAGTGGTCGAAGAAGATCGCGTACGCGGCTTGTTTACCGAGGGCAGGCTGTCGGCGCGCGTGGCGGCTACCATCAATCAGCGCTATGTCGAACGCTACTACATGCTGGATGAAAGCCTGCGAGCTTTGGGTAACGTGAACGATAAAGCGCCTACAGTGGTTCATGTAGACCCTGGCGGCCAAGCCTCGCCCACCTACAAGAATTATTTTTTCGAGCGCACCGGTTTGTGCGACAAGCTTTCCATCGTTAGCCGCCGCGAGGCTGGCTTACTGCTCTGCAACGTTTACAGGCTGAAGGATTCTGGCCCGTTTACGCGGCAACAGCTGATGCGGGCAAAACGGTTGGCGCCTGTGCTGAGCGCCGCCGTTTGGCGCCACTTGGCCAATGTGGGAGAACCCGCCTTGCCTGCCATGAGTCCGTCTCTGGAAGTCCACCAGGCCGAACGGGCTGCCTTGCGGCATCTTTCTGCACGAGAGTCTGAAATCTGCCGTCGGCTGTTGGCGGGCGCCAGCAACGAAGGTGTGGCCTTGGACTTGAACGTCAGCGTGCACACGGTGCGCACGCTGCGTAAACGCATTTACAAGAAACTGCAGGTGAATTCGCTGGGCGATTTGTATGCACGTTATCTGGGCGCCATGTCGGCCGAGGTCAACAGTGGGCGTTAGGCCTGCCTAATTCGCCCACGCCAAATACTTCAGCTCGGTATAGTCGTCTAGCCCATGATGCGAGCCTTCGCGGCCTTGACCGGATTGTTTGATGCCACCAAAGGGGGCAACCTCAGTGGAAATCAAGCCTGTGTTGATCCCCACCATACCGTATTCCAAGGCCTCGCTGACACGCCAGATACGGGCGGCATCACGGCTGTACAAATAAGAGGCCAGGCCGAAAATGGTGTCATTCGCCAATGAGATGGCTTGCTCTTCGGTTTCGAAGCGAATCAAAGAGGACACCGGGCCGAATATCTCTTCGCTGAAAAGGCGCATTGTGTCAGTGACATCGGTAACAACAGTGGGGCTGAACCACAGCCCGCCCAGCGGGTGCGGCTTTCCGCCGAGCACGATTTTGGCCCCCTGGCTGCAAGCGTCTTCCAGCAAAGCGCTGACTTTGTTGACGGCCTCTTTGTTGATAAGCGGCCCTTGCTCTACGCCTGCTTCCAGGCCGTTTCCGACCTTGAGCGCTTGCACCGCCTGGGTAAGTTTGGCGGCAAAAGCGTCGTAGACACCTGCCTGCACCAAAAAGCGATTGGTACACACGCAGGTTTGCCCCGCGTTGCGGTACTTGGATGCCACGGCACCAGCGACGGCGGCGTCAAGGTCGGCGTCGTCAAAGACAATGAAGGGGGCGTTGCCGCCCAGCTCAAGAGAGAGCTTTTTGATGGTGGGTGCTGATTGCGCCATCAGCTTGCGTCCCACGCCGGTAGAGCCGGTGAAAGACAGTTTGCGCACGACTGGGCTGTCAGTCAGTGTTTTGCCTATGGAAGCTGCCTCGCCCACAACCAGGTTGAATACGCCGGGAGGCACGCCGGCACGCAAGGCCAATTCACCCAAGGCCAAAGCAGAAAGCGGCGTAAGTTCGGAAGGCTTGACCACCATGGTGCACCCTGCTGCCAAAGCGGGGCCCACTTTGCGGGTGATCATGGCGGCGGGGAAGTTCCAGGGGGTGATGGCAGCGCACACGCCCACGGGCTGGCGCAACACCATCAGGCGTCTGTCTTTGGCGGGGCTGGGGATGATCTCGCCATAGAGGCGCTTGGCTTCCTCGGCATACCATTCAAGATAGCTGGCGGCGTAGACGATTTCTCCGCTGGCCTCTGCCAGGGGCTTGCCCTGTTCAAGTGTCATGATGCGTGCCAGGTCGTCTTTGTGCTGCAGCATCAGTTCGAACCAGCGCCGCAAAATGGCGGCGCGTGAACGGGCCGTCAGGGCACGCCAATCGGGCAGGGCTGCGGCGGCGGCATCTATGGCTTGCTGAGTTTCATCTGCGCCGGCATAAGCGACCGACGTTAGTACAGCGCCGCTGGCAGGGTTGGTTACCTCGAGTTGTTCACCCGAAATCGCATCGCGCCACTGTCCGTTGATCAGGCATTGATGATGCAGGAGCGTAGGGTCTTTAAGATCGAATCCGGCTGGCATGAGGTCTCCTTGGTGGGGCTTTAAGCTTATCAATAGCCGGCGCCGGCTGTCGAGGTGCCCGTTTGGGGCCGTACCTTACTCAGTAACTGTAGGGCCGCACTGCGTAGCAAGGCGGTGTCGGCGCCCAGTGCCATGAACGACGCCCCCGACTTGCGATAGCCTTCTGCCAAAGCAGGGTCGGCACAGAAAACGCCGGCTGCCTTGCCATGTTGCCGGATGCGTTGCAAAGCGGTTTCTATGGCTTGCTTGACCTCGGGATGACCCGGCTGACCCAAGTAGCCCAATGAGGCTGCCAGATCGGATGGCCCCAAAAATACGGCGTCTACGCCCTCGACTTGGGCAATTGCATCGAGATTATCCAGGGCGGTGCGGGACTCTATCTGCACCACCAGGCAGGTTTGCGCATCGGCCTGCGAGAAATAATCGGAGACGGCGTTCCAACGGGCGCCGCGCTCCAGCCCGGTGCCCACGCCGCGAATGCCTCGTGGCGGATAGCGTGTGGCGCGAACCAATTGTTGGGCTTGCTCGGCGGTTTCCACCATAGGCATCAACAGGGTTTGTACACCTACGCCCAGCAACTGTTTGATCAGCGAGGCGTCGTGATTGGGCGGGCGAACCAGGCAAGGGCTAGGGTAGGCGGCAATAGCTTGTAGCTGCGCCTGGATACCGCGCAAATCGGTCAAACCGTGCTCTGCGTCTATCAGCAGAAAGTCGAAGCCGCAGGTAGCCAGAATTTCGGCGCTGACGGGGTGGCCCATGCCTAGAAACAGACCCAGTTGCGTGTGTTGCCCCGCCAGGGCCTGTTTGAAAGCGTTGACCGGCATCTGCATGAAGCGACCTTTTAAAGTTAAGGCTAAACGAATCGGAAGGCGATTTGGCCCAGTTTGCCATAGTCGGCTTGAAAGGTATCGCCGCGCTGGGCTGGTACAGGCCGGGTAAATGACCCCCCAAGAATCAGATCGCCTGCTTGCAAGTGTTCGCCATGCGGGGCGATTTTGTTGGCCAGCCAAGCCACTCCCATGGCGGGGTGATTGAGCACACCCGCAGCCAGCCCGGTTTCTTCTAGTACGCCGTTTTTATACAGCATGGCGCCCAGCCAGCGCAGGTCGACGGCATCGGGGCGCACCGGGCGGCCGCCAGGTACCACGCCGGCATTGGCGGCAAAGTCGGAAATCGTATCGAAGACCTTGCGCGGTGCGCGCGTGTCACGATCGAACTGCTCAATGCGGGCGTCTATGATTTCCAGCGCTGGTGTGACGTAATCGGTGGCCGACAGTACGTCGTAGATCGTGACATTCGGGCCGCGCAAAGGGGCTTTCAAAATGAACCCCAGTTCAACTTCTATGCGCGGCGCAATGAAGCGCTCAAACGGAATGTCTGTGCCGCTTTCGAAGAACATGTCGTCCAATAGCGGGGCGTAGTCGGGCTCGGTAATCTGCGAGGACAGCTGCATGGCGCGCGAGGTCAGGCCTATCTTGCGGCCTTTGATGCTGCGGCCCTCGGCCAGTTTCAGCGCTACCCAAGCGCGTTGAATGGCGTAGCCGTCGTCTATGGTCATGGCCGGGTGCGCGGCAGAAAAATGACGCAGTTGCGTACGGTTCTTTTCGGCCTCGTGCAGTTGGGCCGCCAGGGTTTTTATCAGTGCGGGGTCAAGCATCAGGGCTTCCTGTGTCAGGCAGAGGCGCGCAGGCGTGCGTGCAGGTTATTGTGTTTCCAGGTGCCGGCTTCGCTGAACTCGTTGATTTCCATGGATAAGGCCAGGCCGGTGCGCTGGAAGATAGGCTCGAAGTGTGCCTTCATGATGTCGAACAAGGCGTCCCCCGTGGCTTGGCGTATGGCCGCACTACGCCCGGCACCCATGCGCAGGTTGGCATGGACGAAGGCGGCATCGGGGCGGCCATCGGCAATGCCGTAGTCTTCGCATACCAGTGCTCGAACGCGTATGCCCCCCAAGGGGTAAACCGCTAGTCCTTCCGGGCTGCGGTAAGCGGCAAGGCAGCGCGCCAGTTTTTCGCAAAGCGCTTGCATGTGGGCGTCGGCTTTAAGATTGGCGGAATACTCAAGAGTAAGATGTGGCATGGCAAGGGCGCTCAGGCGGCAGTGATTAAGGGCGTAACTGGAAAAATCGCATTGATCTGCCCGGTGCCCGAACTGCCGAAATAAGGGGTGATGATTTCCACGCCCTGGTCGTAGGCCTTACCGCCCAGCAAACCCAGCAACATGGCGGTGTCGTGCATGCCGCCTTCGCCCCAGCATTTTTCGTTGTACATGGGCAGCATTTTCAGGAAAGTGCTCCAGTCGCCACGCTTCCACATTTCCACGACGCTGAGGTCCATGGTTTCGAGGAAGGGGTTGTACACCTTGTGCATATAAGCCGGTGCTGTGCCGTTGTCGGCAAAGTGGTGCGACAACGAGCCGCTGGCAAAGACGGCCACCGTACCGTCGTAGTGATCTTCGATGGCGCGACGTACCGCCAGGCCGAAATCTTGGCTTTCCTCCAAGGTGTGCCACATGCACCAACCGGCTACGCTGACCACCTTGAAATGTTGATCGGCATTCATATACCGCATGGGCACCAGCGTCCCGTATTCGAGTTCCAGGGTGGTTTCGCTGTGCGCCCGCGAGGCGATACCGGCTTGGTTGGCGGTCTGCGCCAGCAAATGACCCAGTTGAGGGTTGCCGGGGTATTCGTAAGGCAGATTCTTGATGAAATGCGGCAGCTCGTTGCTGGTGTAAACGCCTTTGAAGTTTGGTGCGCAATTGATGTGATATTCGGAGTTGACCAGCCAGTGCACATCGAACACGACGATGGTGTCTACGCCCAGTTCTCGGCAGCGACGGCCTATTTCGATATGGCCGTCTATGGCGGCCTGCCGGCAACCTTGATGAGGACCTTCCAGCTCGGAAAGGTACATGGAAGGAACATGGGTGATTTTGGCGGCCAGTGCAAGGGTGCCCATGGCGGTCTCCGGAGTTTGGCTTAAACGCCCCAGCGGGGGATGGGGTGGCTGCCATACGACAAGCAGACGTTCTTGGCTTCGGCGAAGACCTCGAAGCTGTAATGATTGCCTTCGCGCCCCGTGCCCGAAGCCTTGACGCCGCCAAAGGGCTGGCGCAGATCGCGCACGTTCTGGCTGTTGACGAACACCATGCCGGCTTCTACGGATTTGGCCATGCGCAAGGCGCGCCCGGTGTTTTCAGTCCAGACGTAAGACGAAAGGCCATACACAGACTCGTTGGCGATGCGTAAGGCATCGGCCTCGTCGGTGAAAGGGATCAGGCAAGGCACCGGGCCGAAGATTTCGTCTTGGGCGATGCGCATGCGGTTATCAACGTCGGCAAATACAGTGGGCGCTACCCAGTTGCCGCCGCGTAAATGGGAAGGCAGCTCGGGCAAGCTGCCACCCATGAGCATACGTGCGCCTTCTTGCTGGCCCAAAGCTATGTAGTGTTCTACCTTTTGCTTGTGCTGCGGGCTGATCATGGGGCCAATGATGGTGTTGGGGTCCATGGGGTCGCCTACGGTAATGCGCTGGGCCCGTGCAACGTAATCGGCGACGAAGCGGTCATAAATGCCGCGCTGCACGAGTATGCGTGAGCCCGCCGTGCAGCGTTCACCATTATTCGAAAAAATCATGAATAGGGCGGCGTCTAGGGCGCGGTCGTAGTCGGCATCGTCAAAGACGATAAAAGGGGACTTTCCGCCTAGCTCCATAGAGAATTTTTTTAGTCCGGCCTGTTGCACAATGCGATTGCCGGTGGCTGTGCTGCCGGTAAATGAGATGGCCCGCACGTCGGGATGGCACACCAAAGGCTCGCCGGTTTCAGTGCCGTAGCCATGCACGATATTGAGCACGCCGGGCGGCACGCCGGCTTCCAGCGCCAGTTGGCCCAGGCGGTCGGCAGTCATGGGCGAGAGTTCTGACATCTTGAGCACGGCGGTATTGCCCAGCGCCAAGCAGGGCGCGGTTTTCCAGGTGGCCGTCATGAACGGCACATTCCAGGGCGAGATCAGCGCGCACACGCCCACCGGCTGCCACAGCGTGTAGTTCAGGTGGCCGGTGTCGGACTGGTAGCTTTCGCCGTCCATGTGAGCGGCAATTTCGGCAAAAAAATGGAAGTTGTCTGCGGCGCGCGGAATCAGTGCTTTTTTTGTTTGGCCTATGACCTGGCCGGTGTCTCGCGTTTCGATCTCGGAGAGTTCGGGTACATGGGCGGTAATGAGTTCGCCCAGTTTGCGCATGATGCGTGCGCGTTCGGCGGCCGGCTTTCCGGCCCAGCCGGGGAAGGCTTGCTTGGCCGCCTGCACGGCGGCGTCCACTTCAGCCTGGCCGCCACGCGCCACTTCGGCCAGGGTTTCGCCGGTGGCAGGGTTGATGGTCTCGAAAACCTGTTTGCTGTCGACGGATTTACCGTCGATGAGGTGCTTGATCATCATAGCGATGCCTCGTCTGGATAAAGTGTGGCGGGGGTGGCGAGTGTGTTGACCAAGCGCCCTACAGATTCGATTTCAGTGACGACGACGTCGCCGGCGACGACGTTGGCCAGACCCTCGGGGGTACCTGTCAGGATGATGTCGCCAGGCGACAAGGTCATGATGTCGGACAGCCAGGACACCAGCCATGGAATGTCGAACACCATGTCGCGGGTGTTACCGCGCTGGGTTTCACGCCCATTGATGGAGGTGGTCAGTGTGAGATTCATGGGATCGGGAACGTCGCTAGCAGGAACGAACCAAGGGCCCAGCGGTGTGCAAGCGTCGCGGTTTTTGACGCGCAGATTGGGCCGATAGTAGTTCTCGAGATAGTCGCGTATGGCGTAATCGTTGGCGACGGTATAGCCCGCTACGTATTCGTAAGCCTGATCGCGCGGGACATGGCGCGCCGTGCGACCAATGATGACGGCGAGTTCGCACTCGTAGTGCATGTAGGCGGCTTCGGCGGGGCGGGGAGTCAAGCTGTTATGCCCCACCAAGGTATTAGGGCCTTTGAGAAACACCAAGGGTTGCTCGGGCGCCTTGAAAGCAAGTTCTTTGGCGTGGTCGGCGTAGTTAAGGCCCAGCGCAAAAATAGTGCCGGCCTGAACAGGCGGCAGCCATTGCACGCGGTCTTCAGCTAGCACCAGGCCGCCGGGTAGGCGCACGAAGCCCGGTTCGTCGGGCTGAACAAAATGTACGGCGCCGTTATGAAAGATGCGACCGATTTTCATGCTTGGCCCCCAATGGTGCATTGCACGGTGGGCAAACCTTGGGCTTGTACCACCACGACATCGCCGCGTTTGGCTTGGGGCGCCTGCCATTTGACCCCCACCAATAGGCGGTCGCCGGGGTTGAGCGTCATGAAGGCGCTGATCTGTGCCAGTAGTTGGGCCGGCTGACGCAGCAGCTCTGAAACAGCCCAGGTATCGACGGCTTGCCCATTAATCAGGGTTTGAATACCAAGCGTTTCAAGCGCGGGCTTGGTCGCTTGCTCTGGACCCAGCACGCAGGAACCGTCGAAACATTTTTCACGGATGGCGGGGCGGTAGTAGCTGCTGTGCGGCAAGCTGAGGTCTATGACCAATTGATAAGCCGCGACGTGTTGCAGGGCCTTGTCTTCGGAGAGGCGTGAGGCCGGCGAACCGATCAGCAAGCCCAAAGTGGCCCCGATTTCGACGGAGCCGGCACCGGTTGGCAAGGATACCGAAGCGCCGCTTTGCGCCCAGGTATTGCAAGGTTTGATGTAAAGCACAGGCGCTTTTGGCGGTGCTTGATAGGGCGCTTCGTTTAGTGATGCCCCCATGGCGCTTAAGGAGCCCGGGTGATTAAGCACAACGCCATAAACCGTATGTGAGATGCCGGCGGCAGGTGGCAAGCTGGGGAGCATGAATCCGAAACTCCGTTTGATTATTTATTGACGATCTTAATACTTAATATGTTAAATTGTCAACGCCGGGGTAAGCCCGGATGGTGAATGGCAGGCCCCATGTAAATAATTAATATATTAATAAAAAAACAAGCATCAATATTCATGGATTAAGTTTGAAAACATGAGACAAGCCATACGTCAGCAGTCCCCGGAGCAACTTAGAAGCGACCTCAGCCGACCTTTTGCCGGAGAGGAATACCTGGAATCGCTGCGCGATGGCCGCGAGATCTACATTTATGGCGAAAGGGTGGGCGACATCACCACGCACCCCGCTTTCCGTAATGCGGCAGCCTCAATGGCCAAGCTCTACGACGCCTTGCATGATCCGGCCAGCCACGACGAACTCTGCCTGCCCACTGACACAGGCAATGGCGGATATACCCACCGCAGCTTTCGTTATGCCCGTAGTCAGGAAGACCTCAGAGGCCAGCGCGATGCGATTGCAGCTTGGTCCAGGCTTAGCTATGGCTGGATGGGGCGCACGCCCGATTACAAAGCCGCCTTCGGCAGTGCTTTGGGCATCGTGCCAGAGTTCTACGGCAAATTCGAAGACAATGCGCGCGCTTGGTATAAGCGCATCCAAGAGTCCTGCCTGTTTCTGAACCACGCCATCGTCAATCCTCCGGTCGATCGCAGCAAACCGGTTGATCAGGTGCGTGATGTTTTCATGACGGTAGACGAGGAAACCGCTGATGGCATCTACGTCAGCGGCGCCAAGGTGGTGGCAACAGGTTCGGCCTTGACGCACTACAACTTCATCGGGCAAGGCTCGGCGGGTTTGCTGGGCGACAATACCGATCTTGCCCTGATGTTCATTGCCGGCATGAATGTGCCTGGCATGAAGCTGATTTGTCGCCCCTCGTACGAACTCATGGCAGGCTTATCGGGGGCGCCCTTCGATTACCCGCTATCCAGCCGCTTCGACGAAAACGACGCTATCCTGATTCTGGACCGCGCCTTCATCCCCTGGGAAAACGTACTCGTCTATCGTGATCTCGATCGCTGCCGAAATTGGTTTCCGCAAGGCGGCTTCGGGCGACTTTTCCCCATGCAGGCCTGCACACGTCTGGCGGTCAAGCTCGACTTCATCAGTGGTTTGTTGGTCAAGGCCTTGCAGTGTACCGGCACGATGGAGTTTCGCGGCGTTCAGGCGGCGGTAGGCGAAGTTGTGGCTTGGCGCAACACCGTGTGGTCGTTGACCGAAGCCATGATCAGCAACGGCAAACCCTGGCAGCACGATAGCTGGATGCCGTGCATAGAAGCGCAGCAAGCCTACCGCGTGCTGGCGCCGCAGATTTACACCTTTATTAAAAAGACCATAGAAGAAATTGTTGCCAGTGGGCTTATTTATCTGCCCTCGGGCGTGCGCGATCTACGCAACCCTATGCTTAACGAGTACCTGAAGCGCTATGTGCGGGGCTCAGACGGCATCGGGCATGTAGAGCGCATCAAGATTCTGAAGCTGCTGTGGGACGCTATTGGCTCGGAGTTTGGCGGGCGGCACGAGTTATACGAGATCAACTATGCCGGTAGCCAAGACGAGATTCGTATGCAGTGCTTGCGTCACGCGCAGGGCAATGGCTCGTTGCAGCGCATGACGGCGATGGTGGATGCCTGCCTTTCCGATTATGACGAAAACGGCTGGACAGTGCCGCATCTGACGAATAACGACGACATTCTGGCTTTGGATAGGGTACTGGGCAAGTCGTAATGCCTTGCCCAGCCCAATACATAAAGTCTTAGCCGTCGTTGAGGCGCTTGCTGGCTGCGGGGCTGCCCAAGGCAGCCCCTTTTTCGTACCCGCTTACTTTCTCAACAGATTCGTATTTGCCAGCTCGATGACTTCATCGCCGCGACCATTGAAGATCGCCTTGAGCAAATAGAGGCTAAAGCCCTTCGCTTGCTGAGCCTGAATTGCCGGCGGCATCACCAGCTCTTGCTTGGCGGTGACAACATCCACCAGTACAGGGCCTTGATGCATGAAGGCATCTTTCAGAGCGCCATCTACGTCGGTGGAGTCTTCGACCCGAATGCCCTTGATCCCCATGGCTTCAGCCATCGCGGCGAAATTGGGGTTCTGTAGGTTGGTGTTGCTGTCGAGGAAGCCGGCGGCCTTCATCTCCATGGCGACAAAGCCCAGTGTGCCGTTATTGAAAACGACGATCTTCACGGGCAGCTTCAGTTGCGACAGGCTGATGAAGTCGCCCATCATCATGCTGAATCCACCGTCGCCAGATAACGATACGACTTGGCGGCCAGGCTGTGCGGCTTGCGCGCCTATGGCTTGCAGCATGGCGTTGGCCATAGAACCGTGGTTAAACGAGCCCAGCAAGCGACGCTTGCCGTTCATGGCAAGATAGCGCGCTGCCCAAACGGTGGGGGTACCAACGTCGGCGGTAAAGATTGCGTCTTCTGCCGCTAGTTCGCTGATGCGATGGGCAAGATATTGTGGATGAATCGGGCGACCCTTAGCTGTCGGCGTGGCCAGCTCGTCCAGACCCTTGCGGGCTTTCAGATAATGATCACGCGCGGCGTCTAGGAACGAGCTGTCTTGCCGTTCGTTCAGCAAGGGTAAGAGCGCTGCTATGGTATCGCCTACGTCGCCCACTACACCCATGGTCAGCGCCGCACGCTTGCCCAAGGCAGCCGCGTCGTGGTCGATCTGAATCACCTCGGCATGCTCGGGATAGAAATTCCGGTACGGAAAATCGGTGCCCAGCATGAGCAGCACCTTGGCGTTGGCCATGGCGTGATATCCAGACGAGAAACCGATCAATCCGGTCATGCCCACGTCGTAAGGATTGTCCCACTCAATGTGCTCTTTGCCGCGCAGCGCATGTACGATCGGGGCCTTCAGCCGCTCGGCCAGTGCAACGACCGCGTCGTGCTGACCGGCGCAGCCGCTGCCTGCCAAAATCGTCACCGGCTTGTCGGTGTTGAGCAGGGCTGCGAGGGATTGAATTTCGGCATCATGCGGTATGACATGGGGCGCTGCAGGCAGTGCGAAATGCTCAGACGCCACGAGATCGCATTCCGAGAGCGCGACATCACCTGGGATAACCAGTACGGCGACGCCACCTTTGCCTACAGCGGTGTTCAACGCACGATTCAAGACACCGGGGAACTGCTTGGGGCTGGACACCAATTCGACATAGTCGGCGCATTCGCGAAACAGCTCTTGCGGATGCGTCTCTTGGAAATAACCGAGACCGGCTTCCGTGGAGGGAATATGCGCGGCGATTGCCAGCACCGGCACATGATTGCGTTTGCAATCAAATAAACCGTTAATAAGATGCAGGTTGCCCGGGCCGCAGCTTCCTGCGCATACGGCCAGTTCGCCGGTAATGGCCGCCTCGGCCCCGGCGGCGAATGCTGCGGTCTCTTCATGCCGCACGTGCATCCATTCGATGCGGCCTAGTCGCCGCAAACTGTCATTTAGCCCGTTTAGACTATCGCCCGTAACACCCCAAATGCGTTTTACACCCGCGTTAGCAAGCGAAGTCGCCAAATGGTCTGCCAAAGTGGTCGCCACAGAAATGCTCCTTATGGGTAAGTGATTGTCAGACGAGCGCTGACAGCGGCACTGCCTATCGCGCCTGTATCGCCCTCAAGGCGCATCGTACTTTACTCGCCACTTAACTAGAGCATTACCTTGAACAAAGCCACAGTCTGCTTTACACGAGCCTATGCCTAGGCTTAGTGAATCCGCATACCAGGTTCGGCGCCCGGCCAGGGTTCCAATATATAAATGCCGGGCTTGGCTTTCTCGTCGGCATGGCTGGCGGCCAGCACCATGCCTTCGGAAACCCCGAAGCGCATTTTGCGTGGCGCCAAGTTGGCAACCAAAACCGTCAGCTTACCTACCAGATCTTCAGGCTGGTAAGCCGAGCGTATCCCCGAGAACACCTGGCGTAAACGACCTTCACCCGCGTCCAGGCTCAGACGCAGCAGTTTGTCTGAGCCTTCCACCGTGTCGCATTCCACGATCTTGGCAATGCGCAAATCTATCTTGGCGAAGTCTTTGATGTCTATGGTGTCGGCAATCGCTTCCCCGCCCGGAGTGGGCAGGGCTACAGCGGGAGGCTCGAACAGATCGTCGAGCATCTTGGGCTCGACGCGCTGCATCAAGTGCTTGAAGGGCGAGATGCGAGTGGGCAACTGGCCGGCGTCTTGCCACTGATAGCCTTGGCCGTCGTTGAACAGTTCGTCGGCCACGCGGGCACCCAAGGCAGGCAGCACCGGCGACAGCATGACGGTAAGCGCCTTGAAACCTGCCAGCGCGCGCGAGCAAATGTCTTGCAACTGAGCCTTGCGCGCTTCATCGGCCTCGGACCAGTTTTTAGCCAGCACCCAGGGTTGGGCAGCGTCAAAAGCCTGGTTGACGGTATCGGCGTAAGCCATCAGGCGCCGAATGGCGCGACCAAACTCGCGCTGCTCGAAATCTGCCCGAACCGCTTCAGCCGTTTCAGTGATTTCGGTGCGCAAAGCTTGCGTATCGGTGCTGTAGGCAAGCTGGCCGTCGAAGTACTTGCTGATGAAGTTGGCGGCACGGCTGGCGATATTGATGTATTTGCCAACCAGGTCGCTGTTTACGCGGGCAATGAAGTCATCGGGATTGAAATCCAAGTCTTCAACGCGGGCGTTAAGCTTGGCGGCAATGTAATAGCGCATCCATTCGGCGTTCATGCCGATTTCAAGGTAGCGCAGCGGCGAAATACCCGTACCGCGGCTCTTGGACATTTTTTCGCCGCTAACGGTAATAAAGCCGTGCACGTTGATCTGATCTGGCGTTTTACGACCGGCGAACTTCAGCATGGCAGGCCAGAACAGCGTGTGGAAATACACGATGTCTTTGCCTATGAAGTGCACTTGCTCGGTAGCGCTGTCTGGGGCGATCAGGGCGTCGAAATCCAGGCCGGCTTTGGTGCAATACGCTTTGAGCGCGGCCAGATAACCTACAGGCGCGTCTAACCATACATAAAAATACTTGCCCGGTGCGTCGGGAATCTCGATGCCGAAGTAGGGGGCGTCGCGGGAAATGTCCCAATCGGCCAGTTTGGCTTCGCTGTCTTCGGCGCTGCCCAGCCATTCACGGGTTTTGGCAATGATTTCGGACTGTAGGCGTGGTGAATTCTGCGGGCCGTTTCCGGTTGTCCAGTTGCGCAAGAACTCGACGCAGCGCGGGTCGGAAAGCTGGAAGAAAAAGTGCTCGGAGCTTTTGAGCACAGGCTTGGCGCCGGTAATGGTGGAATAAGGCTCTATCAGCTCGGTAGGCGAGTAAACGCCGCTGCACGACTCGCAGGCATCGCCATATTGATCTTTGGCATGGCAGTGTGGGCATTCGCCCTTGATATAGCGGTCAGGCAAAAACATGCCTTTGACCGGGTCGTAGAACTGCTCGATGGTGCGCGTGGTGATCAAGCCGGCCTGCTTGAGGCTGCGATACACGCTTTGCGAGAGTTCGACGTTCTCTGGCGAGTCGGTGCTGTGCCAGTGATCGAAAGCGACATGAAAGCCATTTAAGTAGCGTGGGCGCTCGGCGGCATAGCGCGCGACGAGTTCTTGGGGGGAAATGCCTTCGGCTTCCGCCTTGAGCATGATGGGCGCGCCGTGGGCGTCATCGGCACCAACAAAATGCACCGTGTGCCCCGCCATGCGCATGGACCTCACCCAAATATCGGCCTGGATATATTCCATGATGTGGCCAACGTGGAAAGAACCGTTGGCATAGGGCAGGGCGGTGGTGACGAAAATCGTGCGCGGCATGTCAGGAGGCAATAAAGAGTAAGGAATTGCGGCAGACGTATCCGCCGAAAAGCGGGCGCCAAGGCAAAACCGGGGCCGCCTATTGTAATAACGAAAGCAAGATCAGGGGATTTCGCGCATCTCTACGTCGACGACATCCTTGTTCTTGAAGGAACGCGCGGGCGCCGGTGGACGGCGGGAATCCCAGTAGGCGCGCACACCGAAAGGACGCCCCTTGATGCGCGCCACGATGTACAGCACGCCAATGGCAATGGCGGTGGACACCATGAAAATGAAAGCCATTGCCATGCCGAACAGGGTCAGGACGAAAAACAGTAGGCCGCGCAGGATTTGAGTAAGTGTATTCATGATGATAGTAGACAGTAGTAGCGGAAAATAATTCCCTAATCCGCTATTCTTGAGTCTGTAGTCTGTATTTTACGAAACGCGGGTATGACAATGACGATGACGTTGGAGCAGGTAAGGGATTATCTGGCTGAAACCACCGACCCCTTGACGGGGTGCCAGACGGGCGCCGCGTTCTGGAAAAAGAGCGCCTTGCAGTTTGAAGGAACGCGTCTTTCCATTACTTTAGCGCTTGGCTACCCCATACACAATGGCGGCACAGCCTGGCAAGAGTATCTTGAAACAGTTTTAGCCGAACGCGGGATCAGCCTTCAGACGCTGAATTTCCAGTTGGACGTGCAAACCCACGCCGTGCGTCCGGGCCTCAAGCCCTTGCCCGGTGTTCGCAACATCATAGCCGTTGCCTCGGGTAAAGGCGGGGTTGGCAAAAGCACGACCTCGGCGAATCTGGCACTGGCACTCAGTCGGCAAGGGGCATCGGTGGGTCTGATAGATGCCGATATCTACGGCCCCAGCGTGCCTATCATGCTGGGCATAGATGGTCGCCCCGAAAGCCACGATGGCAAAACCATGGAGCCTATGCGGGCTCATGGCTTGGTGGCTAACTCCATAGGTTTTATGCTCAACGACGATTCTCCAGCCATTTGGCGCGGCCCCATGGCCAGCCAGGCGCTTGAACAGCTGTTGCGGCAAACCAACTGGGGGCAACTCGACTACCTTATCGTTGATATGCCACCCGGCACCGGCGATATTGCCCTGACGCTGTCACAGAAAGTGCCGCTCACCGGCGCTATCGTCGTCACCACGCCGCAAGACCTGGCCTTGGCCGATGCGCGCAAAGGGCTGCGCATGTTCCAAAAGGTAGAAGTCCCGGTGTTGGGCGTGGTCGAGAACATGTCTGTGCACATTTGTTCTCAATGCGGGCATGCAGAGCCTATTTTTGGCGAACATGGTGGGCGCGATATGGCGTCGGCGTACGAGGTTGCGTGGCTGGGCGCTTTGCCGCTGGCCATGGCCATACGTGAGCAAGCCGACTCCGGCTGCCCCACTGTCGTGGCAGACCCAGAGGGTACGCATGCACAGCTGTACCACGACATCGCCCATAAGCTGGCCATGGCTGTGTCACTGCTGCCGCGCGACTACTCCGCACGCATGCCCCCGGTGGTGGTCCGCTGAGGCGGGCCGTCGTTGCCTTGCGACCTATAAAGGTTATGCGTCGTATTTGTTCCGCAGTCATATTGGCGTGCCTGGGGTACGGTGCTGCGGCGTGGGCGGAGCCCCCCGAAGTCACCATAGATCCGGGCGGCGTGCCCCCCGAGGCATTGCAGGCAATTGTGGGCGCCGTCGATGCCATTACCCGTCTGGCTGACGATCAAGACGGCGGCGAGGTTTCGCGCCTGCGGCGTCGCGCTCGCGATGCCACGTTGTCGGCCTTGGAAACCCAAGGCTATTTCTCGTCGGTAGTCAATCTCGAAGTGGGTGAAGACATCTTGGGTGAAACCTGGGACATCACCATCCAGCCGGGTAAGCGCACCACTGTTGGCAGTGTTGACCTGCAGTTTTTCGGCCAAATCGATACCCCAGCCTTCGAAGAGCGTATGCTCGGTCTGCGCCGGGACTGGCCGCTTACCAAAGGCATGCCTTTCATCAATGCCGAGTGGTCGTCTGCTAAAACCGAGTTGCTGGACGGCGTGCGCCGCAAAGATTTTTATCTGGCGCACTATCGGCGTACCCAAGCCACGGTAGTGGCAGACGAAGCAACAGCCGAACTCGAGGCCATCGTAGACAGCGGCCCCCGCGTCCGTATGGGTGAAATGGAGGTCGAGGGGCTCACGTACGTGCCCGAGTCGCTCATAGAGCGTTATGTGGTGTATCAGCCCGGCGACCCCTACGACCAAGACTTGTTGGACGAATGGCAGCAGTCATTGCAAAGCACCTCGTTTTTTCGGGGCGCTTTTGTGCAGATGGATGACACTCCCGCCCATCACGTCATGTTGCCGGGTGACGAAATCGAGATGCCGGTCAGAATCCGCCTGACCGAGGCGCCACGCCGGCGCTATAACGCTTCTTTAGGGGTGGATAGCGATAATGGCGTCCGTGTCGAAGGCTTGTATCGCCAGAATATCCTGATGGGCCAGCCTGTCTGGCTGGAAACCGGCGCGGGGATAGACAAGAATCGCCGTCGCGCGTTTTATGACGTGCACTTTGCACCGACTCGCAGCGGCTATCGTCATAGTGTCGGTTTGCTGTACAACTATTCCGACATCAGCGGCGTTACCACGACTCGCTACGGTCTGGGCTGGAAACTGGCCCAGGCCCGCAAAGCGGCGGGCGATAGTCGGGTCGAGTACGAAACAAGCTGGGGCGCCGTGTTGGCGCACGACGATACCGATATCGACGGTGGGGATTCTTTCCGTGTGCCCACCTTGGTGGGAACCTGGCAGTGGCTGCGTCGTGATGTGAACAATAAATATGATCCGCGTGAAGGCTGGCTGCTGGACGTGGGGCTGGGAGCAGGCGTCACGCTTGATAAACGTGAGCCCTTCTATCGCGCCAGCACACGTGTTCAAAAATGGTGGGCGATAGGCCGATACGATGTTCTGAGCGTTCGCGGCGAAGTCGGCAAAGTGTGGTCTAAAACCAATCGCCTGCCCGAAGATTTTGGTTATCGCACGGGGGGCGGCCGTAGTCTGCGTGGTTATAAATATCAAAGCATAGGCTTGCATCAGGGCAATGCAACGGTAGGTGCACCGGCCTTGGCGGTTTTCGGCATCGAATACATACGCTATTTCACCGAGCAAATTGGGATGGCCGTGTTTGTGGACGTTGGGGACGCTGCTGAGTCTTTCCGCGATATGGAGTGGCACGCCGGGTATGGCATTGGCGGTCGGGTGCGCACGCCGGCCGGCCCCTTTGGCATAGATCTGGCTTATGGGCAGCGTGACCACAACCTGCGCCTGCATTTTTCTTTGGGTATTGCATTTTGAGTCGACGCAAATCTCATTGGCTACGCCGTTTACTGCTGTGGTGGCTGCCTTTGATGGTGCTGCCGATAATGATCGTGGCGGCATTCATTATCTGGTGCTTAAGCTCTCAGGCAGGCACCCGATGGGCCTTGACGACCGGCGCAAGTGTGGCCGGCGTACAGATGCAAGGGGTGAGCGGCACCGTCTGGAAGGGCGTGAAGGTAGCGCGCCTGCGCATGGACGAACCAACGCTGGGTTTAGCGTTGGATGACCTGGTGTTGCAGGTGAATTGGCCGGCGTTGCTCGACCGGCATCTGCACGTGCGTGAACTGTCTGCCGGGCGGGTAGCAGTTGACTTGCGGCCTCAGCCCGAGACCGAACCCTCTTCTGAAGAAGGCTTTTCCCTGCCCGAGTTACCGGTGTCTTTGACGCTGGAGCGATTCTCGCTGGGTGATTTTGAGTTGACCCAAGAGAACAAGCCTTTGCTTGGGGCTCGGCGCGTGCTGGCTTCGTTGGCCGCGCAGCGAAACGGACAGGGCTTGCTGACGCTGCGCGATGGTACGGTGCTTTACGACACCATGCAGGCGCAGTTGGGCGGCCAACTGACGCTGCATCAAGCGGGTGGGGCTTGGCCCATGAGCGCGCATTTTGATGTCACGGCCACCGCCCAAGACGCTACCGCGCCTATTTGCGTCAGCCAGTACTTGCCCGATTTGCACCAAGCCCAGGAGGGCGCTGACGAGCTGGCTTCGAATTGTGCATTGACGGCTACTCTGGATGCAGAGGGCTCACTGGAAACTTTACAGCTTAAGGCCCAGGCGCAAGGCCAAGGCCTGAAAGCCGATCTTGATGCTCATTTATTGCCGCAGGCTAGCTTTCCATTGCGTTCGGGGCAGGCCAATATCAGTTTGGCTGACGGCTCGCGCCTGCTTGCCAACCTGGATTACCAGGCCGGGCAGGAAGGTGCGCTGGACAAAGTCGATGCCAGCGTGCAGTTGGAAAAACTGGATCTGCAGGCGGTTGGCGGCGAGACCTTGCCGCAGGCTGGTCTCACCGGCAAACTCGAAGCCTCCGCCCACTTGACCTCTCAGGGCTGGCCGCAAGACGTTGCAGTCAAGGCAGACTTTGCACCCGACTCTAGCTGGCTTGGGCAGCCCTTGCGTTTACAAGCAGACATCCAAGCGGTTTTGCCTACTGAGATGCCTGAGCAGTGGTGGGCGGGCCTGCAGCTTGATCGCTTGAATATTGACGCGCAAATTGCCCGTAATCGGGTGCATACCGAAGGGGGGCTGGGGCATGGCGAGCACCGTCTCGTGCTGGACGTGGATGCTCCTCAGTTGGAACAGTTTTGGCCGGGCCTACCCGGGGGCGTTACAACGAAAGGCTGGGTAAGCGGAAACCTTGCTCAGCATCAAGCTGATTTGAGCGCCACGTATTTCATGCAAGAGGATGCCGACCCCGACGCGCTCGGTGAGGGCCCTGTGCAGCTTCAGGTCGCTTTGCACGGAGGCTGGGGGCCCTTGGGTGCCGAGTCCGAAGCGGCGCAGGGCTGGCAAGGTCAGGTCAGCAAGCTGGCCGTGCACCATGCAGGTTCCAGCATCGAGACGCAATCACCGCTAAGCGCCTTGGTACGCCCCGAGGCCGATGGCGCCATGGCGTGGCGCGTCGGTGCTTTCGGTGCGCAGGTCGTGCTCCCCGGTCTTCAGCCTTTCAACATCGCACACACGGTTTCAGAAGGAGCGGGGAAGGATATACATACTCAGGGGGCGATCCCCCGTTTGGCGCTGACGCGTGCGGCGCTACGCCAGTTGCAGGAAACCTGGATGCCCGAGCAAGGCGACAGCCGGGGGCGTGTCATCGTGGCGCATAGTCAAGCGCTGGACAACATACCGCTGGTCTTTGGCGCTGACTGGAACCTGCGTATGGCTGACTCCATCACCGGGGCACTCAATGTCAGGCGCTTGGAGGGGGATTTGGTCGTACCGGTAGAGCAGCCTTTCCCGCTGGAGCTCACCGAACTGCAATTGGCCGTTCAAGCCCGGGCTGCGGGAGACGGAAACAGCCGAATTGCCGCGACTGTTACGGTAGCCAGCTCCATCATGGGCAATGTGCGAGCGACCGGCAACGCCCTTTTGCGTCGCAAGGCTGACGGCGGCTGGGAAGTGCGTGACAGCGATCCCGTGACCTTTGAAGCCAATGCCGACCTCCATAATCTGAGTTGGATCAGCCTTGTCACGGGCGATTCCCTTGAGATCGATGGCCAAATTCAGGCCGACTTGCGGGGTAGTCTGCTGCCTGGGGGCAAGTGGGATACCACAGGCACCATTACCGGAGACAAACTGCGTATTGTTCGTATCGATGACGGCGTGCGTTTGCTCGATGGCACCCTGCGTGGGCGTTTCGAAGGCAGTCGAGTGGTGCTCGAAAGCCTGCGCTTCCCGGCCGTCTTGAGGGTCACGCCCAAAGAATGGCGTACAGATGAGTGGGTGCGCACCAACCCCGAAGCTCAAGGCGGATATCTGGATCTGAACGGATCTTGGGACCTTGATGATTTTCAGGGCGGCATAGCCATAGACTTCTACCGCTACCCTATACTGCAACGCTCCGATCGCTACGCCATGATCAGCGGACAGCTTAAGGTGGATGTTCCCTATCCGACCGTGGCGCTGACGGGCAAACTGAACGTAGATGCGGGCTGGATAGATCTGGATATGCTGAGCAGCGTACCCACCCTGGATAGCGACGTGGTGGTGCTACGTACCCGCAACGAGGTTCGCAAGGAAGCTGTGCCCATGGATGTCACCATGGATCTTGAAGTAGACCTCGGGCCGCGTTTCTATATCACCGGCTACGGTGTGAACTCAGGCCTGGTGGGCGACTTGCATTTATTCATGGCAGGCGGAAGATTGACGGCCGAGGGCGTACTGCGTACGCGTGGCGGGGCCATTTCTGCATATGGCCAGCGACTGCAGTTGCGCCAGGGCACCATTACCTTCCAAGGTGACATCACCAGTCCGATACTTAGCATAGAAGCTTTGCGTACGGGGCAGGCGGTGCAGGCAGGGGTGCGGGTCACCGGCACACCGCGCCGCCCGCGCATAACGTTGATCTCGTATCCCGAAGTCAGCGAAGTCGAGAAGCTTTCTTGGTTGCTGCTGGGCCGTGGCCCGGACGAATCGGGCGGCGATGCGGCATTGCTGTTCTCGGTGGGGACTTCATTCTTGGGGGATGGTGAAGCCTTCTATCGCAGATTTGGTGTGGATGACGTCACCATGCGCACCGGAGAGCTCGGCAGCTCGGGTAGCGTATTGCCGCCCGAAAGCGTGGTGCGCGGTTTTGATTCAGGCACCAGCGATATCGAGCGTAAGTTTGTGGTGGCCAGCAAGCACATCACGACAGACCTTACTGCAAGCGTAGAACAAGCGCTAAGCGATACCGGCACCGTTGGTCGCTTGGCTTATCGCTTGGCCCGAGGGTTGTCGGCCCAGTTAACCGTTGGCACCATCAATGGCGCCGCCTTGATTTACCGAGGGTCGTCCGATTGAGCGGCGGGCGTGTTGCGTGTGCGACACGCCTGGCGTCGACTCTGCACATTTTTGCGCGCAAGGGGCAGCCTTAAGGCAATGCGCGTTAAAATGCGTCGGGTTTACCCCTGGTACCCATCGTGCGGGGGCTCCTTTCAGTTTCAGTAGGCTCTAGTCCCCAAGGAAAGTGTATGTCGATCAAGAGTGACCGGTGGATACGCCGCGCGGCCCAGGAGCACGGCATGATAGAGCCGTTCGAACCGGGCCAGGTGCGCGTGGACGACAGCGGTGGGCGCATCGTAAGCTATGGCACCAGCAGCTATGGCTACGATGTGCGCTGCGCCAACGAGTTCAAGATATTCACGAACATCAACTCCACCATCGTAGACCCCAAGGCCTTCGACGAAAAATCCTTCGTCGATTTCAAGGGCGATGTCTGCATTATTCCGCCCAATTCCTTCGCCTTGGCACGTACGGTCGAGTACTTTCGCATTCCACGCAGTGTGCTGACGGTTTGCCTGGGCAAGAGCACCTATGCTCGTTGCGGCATTATCGTCAACGTGACCCCGCTTGAGCCCGAGTGGGAGGGGCACGTGACGCTGGAGTTCTCTAACACCACACCCTTGCCCGCCAAGATATACGCGGGTGAAGGTTGTGCGCAGATGTTGTTTTTCGAAAGCGACGAGGTATGCGAAACCTCGTATCGTGACCGCGGCGGCAAGTATCAGGGGCAGCAGGGCGTTACCTTGCCGCGCACTTAAAGTCTGCCGTGTTGGCGGGCGCATTGCCTTTTTTCTTTCATCCATTCCTATGCCGTAAGCGGCGAGGCGCGGGGGCGCGTACATGAAATTCCGTTTTCCCATCGTTATCATCGATGAAGACTATCGTTCCGAAAATGCCTCGGGTCTGGGTATCCGGGCATTGGCTGCGGCCATAGAGAACGAGGGCGTCGAAGTGCTGGGTGTTACCAGCTATGGCGACCTCAGCTCTTTTGCACAGCAACAAAGCCGGGCCAGCGCCTTCATCCTGTCGATAGATGACGAAGAGTTCGACGTGGATTCGCCACAGGACGTGGCCAACGCCATCAAGAACCTGCGCGCCTTCATCGGCGAATTGCGCTTTCGCAACGCAGAAATTCCCATCTATTTGTATGGCGAGACGCGCACCTCGCAGCATATTCCCAACGATATCCTGCGCGAGCTGCACGGATTCATCCACATGTTCGAGGACACCCCCGAATTTGTGGCGCGCCACATCATTCGCGAGGCGCGCGCTTACCTGGACGGCCTGGCGCCGCCGTTCTTCCGCGAGCTGGTCAAGTATGCCTTGGACGGGTCTTACTCTTGGCATTGCCCAGGGCACTCGGGGGGCGTGGCTTTTTTGAAAAGCCCGGTAGGACAAATGTTTCACCAGTTTTTTGGTGAAAACATGTTGCGGGCCGACGTCTGTAATGCCGTGGACGAACTAGGGCAGTTGCTGGATCACACCGGCCCGGTGGCAGAGTCCGAGATTAACGCGGCCCGCATCTTTAATGCAGACCATTGCTTCTTCGTAACCAACGGCACGTCTACGTCCAACAAAATCGTTTGGCATGCGAACGTGGCGGTGGATGACGTGGTGGTGGTCGATCGCAATTGTCACAAGTCCATTTTGCATGCGATCACCATGACGGGCGCGATCCCGGTGTTCTTGAAACCCACTCGCAACCATCTGGGGATTATCGGCCCTATTCCCAAAGAGGAATTCGATCCCGAGAACATTCGTCGCAAGATAGAGGCCCACCCCTTTGTGGCCAGAATGCGTGACAAGAAGCCGCGTATTCTGACGATTACCCAAAGTACCTACGATGGCGTCAGCTACAACGCCGAGGTCATCAAAGATATGTTGGGGACCGAAATCGACACCCTGCATTTCGACGAGGCCTGGATTCCCCATGCGCCTTTCCATGAGTTTTACCGAAGCATGCATGCTATCGGTAAAGATTGCCCGCGCCCCAAAGATGCCATGGTGTTTGCCACGCACTCCATTCACAAGCTGCTGGCCGGCTTGTCGCAGGCCTCGCAGATCACGGTGCAAGAGCCCGAGAACCGCAAGCTTGACCGCAGCGTGTTCAACGAAGCTTATCTGATGCACACCTCCACCTCGCCGCAATACTCCATCATCGCCTCTTGCGATGTGGCGGCAGCGATGATGGAGCCTCCAGGCGGCACGGCGCTGGTTGAGGAAAGCATCAGCGAAGCCATGGATTTCCGGCGCGCCATGCGCAAGGTGGAGTCTGAGTTCGGCAAGGATGACTGGTGGTTCAAGGTGTGGGGGCCCGATCATCTGCCCGAAGAAGGGATAGGTTTTCGCGAAGATTGGGTGCTGGAAGCCGGTGATGCCTGGCATGGCTTTGGCGACCTGGCGCCCGACTTCAATATGCTGGACCCCATCAAGGCCACTATTGTGACGCCGGGGCTGGATATCTCGGGGACGTTTGCCGATACGGGAATCCCCGCCGCGCTGGTTTCCAAATATCTGGCCGAGCACGGCGTGGTCATCGAAAAAACCGGCCTGTATTCCTTCTTCATTCTGTTCACCATAGGCATCACCAAGGGTCGTTGGAATACCTTGCTGACGGCTTTGCAGCAGTTCAAAGATGATTACGATCGCAACCAGCCGATGTGGCGCATTTTGCCGGACTTCTGCAAAGAGCATCGTCGCTACGAGCGCATGGGGCTGCGTGATCTGTGTCAGCAGATCCACGAAGCCTACCGTCAGCACGATCTGGCACGTTTGACCACCGAGGTGTATGTGAGCGACATGGTGCCTGCGCTCAAGCCTTCCGATGCCTATGCGCGCATGGCTCACCGCGAGATCGAGCGCGTTCCTGTCGACGATCTGGAGGGCCGCGTCACGGGCGTTCTCTTAACGCCATACCCGCCCGGTATCCCCCTGTTGATCCCGGGGGAGCGTTTCAATGCCCGTATCGTGCATTACCTGCAGTTTGCGCGTGAGTTCAACCAGCGCTTCCCTGGCTTTGAAACCTATGTGCATGGTCTTTCTGAAGACCATGAAAACATAGGCCCGGACGGGCTGCCTTTTTATTACGTCGATTGCATACGCGAAGACTGAGGCAGTGAGCACGCGTCAGGTCTTCGACGTAGCCGTCATCGGTGCCGGCGCTGCCGGCATGATGGCGGCAGCAGTTGCCGGCCAGCGCGGCCTATCGGTGGTGTTGGTGGATCACGCCGAGCAACTGGCCGAGAAAATACGCATTTCGGGCGGTGGGCGGTGCAATTTCACCAACCTGGGTACCTCGCCTGCCCAGTTTTTGTCCCGTAATCCGCATTTCTGCCGTTCTGCCTTGGCGGCTTACACGCCGCAGGATTTTCTTGGCTTGGTGCGCCGGCATC
This sequence comes from Mesopusillimonas faecipullorum, assembly GCF_020539505.1. Lineage (GTDB taxonomy): Bacteria > Pseudomonadota > Gammaproteobacteria > Burkholderiales > Burkholderiaceae_B > Mesopusillimonas > Mesopusillimonas faecipullorum. The sequence continues at coordinate 113,017 of NZ_JACDXW010000004.1, forward strand.
GTATCAGCTGGCACGAAAAGCATAGAGGCCAGCTGTTCTGCGACGACAGCAGTCAAAATATCATCGATATGCTGCGCAGTGAATGCGATGAGGGACGGGTGGCTTGGCGCATGCCTTGGACCATAGCGCAGGTTTCCCGTTTGCAGGATGTTTTCTTGCTGGAGGGCCCGCAGGGTCGCATTCAGGCGCACCAGTTGGTGATTGCCACGGGCGGCATGGCTTTGCCCCAGGTGGGCGCTACCGATTTCGCCTTGAAGCTCGCACGTCAATTTGCTCTTAAAGTGGTAGAGCCTCGCCCAGCCCTGGTTCCCCTGACCTTCGAGCCGCAAGCCTGGAAACCCTTTGCTGCTTTGAGTGGTGTTTCCCTGCCCGTCAGGGTGTCGTGTGCGGGCGCATCCCGTACGCCGGCTTTCGATGAAGACATGCTGCTCACTCATCGTGGGCTGTCGGGGCCGGCTATTTTGCAGATATCCAGTTACTGGCAACCGGGGCAGCCCCTACAGATAGATTTGGTGGCTGGGCAAAAGCTTGAGCAAGCCCTGCTGAAGACGAAGCAGGCTGAAGGTAAACAGCTATTGTCCGCTGTCCTGAGCCGCTGGCTTCCCAAACGTTTGGCCGAGTGCTGGATCGTTCAGGAAGAGGGTTTGACAGCACAAATGCGTCTTGCCGAACTGGCAGACCCGCGTTTGCGTAAGCTGGCTCAAGGGATTGAATCCTGGAACCTGTCTCCCACGGGTACGGCAGGCTACCGTAAGGCCGAAGTCATGCGCGGTGGTGTCGATACCGATGGTCTGGATCAGCGTAGCTTGCAAGCCAAGTCTGTGCCCGGCTTATATTTTATCGGTGAAGCGGTGGATGTGACCGGCTGGCTGGGCGGCTATAACTTTCAATGGGCTTGGGCATCAGGCGTAGCCTGCGGACGGGCTTTACAGCCTGCGGCTTAGCGCCGGCGGGTCGTCAGACGCATGCAAGTGCTTGAGCACCGGCAGCCTGATCTTCTTCAGCAACTTACTATAATGCTTGGCAGTGCTCTCGTAAGCATTCCTTCATCACTCACACGTTTTTAAGCAGGATACAACCATGAATCTGCCCGACGACCGCCGTTACGCGCCCACCCATGAATGGGTACTGACGCAGGATGACGGAGAATGGTTAGTCGGTATTACCGATCACGCTCAAGATCAGCTGGGCGATCTGGTATTTGCCGGCGACGTTAAGGTTGGCGCTCGTTTGCAGGCGGGCGATGTGGCCGCTGTCGTTGAGTCCGTGAAAACCGCTTCCGATCTTTACGCACCGGCCAACGGTGAACTTGTCGCTTTCAACGACGAGCTGGAAGTCAGTCCCGAAAAAATCAACGAGTCGCCCTACGAAACCTGGATCTTCCGTTTCCGGCCCGATAATGCCGCCGACCTGGATTCGCTGCTTGATGCCCAAGGCTACCGGGAGCAAATAGACGCCGACTAAAGCCGGCTGAGTGATAAGCAAGCCGCTTGGCGAAAGGAAACACATGCTAACCAACGTCTCTGCCTTTTTCTCGTTGTACCTGGCTACCCTGGTCATGGTGATGGGCACCGGCCTGTTCAATACCTACCTGGGTTTGCGTTTGGCCGGCGAGAATGTTTCCGAAGTGTGGGTGGGGGCGCTGATAGCGGTTTATTACTTGGGGCTGGTCTTCGGGGCGCGGGTCTCGCATAGAGCGATTAGTGCGGTCGGGCATATCCGAGTCTATGCGGCTAGCGCCGCCATTGGCACGGCCTTGGTGTTGGCGCAGGCTCTTACCGCCGATTTGTGGTTGTGGCTGGCCTTTCGTTTTGGTGTCGGCGTGGCCATGGTGGCCCAGTTGATGGTGCTGGAAAGCTGGCTGAACGAACAGGCAGACAACCGTAACCGTGGCAGTGTGTTTGCCCTTTATATGGTGTTTTCGGGTTTGGGTACCGTGCTGGGCCAGATCAGCCTGACTGGTTTTAGCACTATGAATGAAGGCCCATTGGTGCTCGTGGCAATTTGCTCAGTATTGGCCTTGGTGCCTGTCGCGCTCACGCGTCGCTTGCACCCGGCGGCGCCGCAACCTGCCCCGTTAATGCCCCGCTACTATCTACGGCGCGTTCCCATGTCTTTGGCGACCGTGCTGGGCTCAGGCATGATGAGTGGGGCGTTTTATGGTCTGGCGCCGGTTTATGCGATTTCTCAAGGGGTTTCCAGCGGGCAGGCGGCGATATTCGTTGCTGTGGCGGTAGGGGCGGGCCTGTTCGCCCAAGCGCCTATAGGTTGGTTGGCCGACAGGGTGGATCGCGCCAGTATTATTCGTGCGCTGACCTTGGGTCTTGTGTTGTTCAGCTTGCCTTTATGGGGCTGGTGGCACCCGCCTTATTACGTCTTGCTGGGCATGGCGTGTTTGTTTGGCATTGTGCTGTTTCCGCTGTACCCGGTGGGTGTGGCTTTCGCCAACGATAACGTCGACCCGGACATGCGGGTGGGGCTTAGCGCGCTGGTACTGATGGTGTATGGGATAGGTGCTTGCATCGGGCCTATTTTGGTGGGTGCGCTGATGCATTCGGCGGGAACCGGCATGTTCTTTTTGTTCATGTCTTTGTGCGCGGCTTTGTTGGTGTTCTATGTGCGCCCCGAAGCGGTTTCGGGCGAACACTTGAGCGACGATGCACCCACACAGTATGTCGCCATGCAAGAAACACCTGTACCGACTGTGGTGGCCGAGCTCGACCCGAGGGTCGAGCACACCGACCCGACTTAAGCTATCTTGGCTTGTGCGCTTTGCACATGAGCATTGCGCGCTTCGTGCAGATCCAGTCGGGTAAAAAGCTCGCGGTCGCGCACCAGCTGCGGGTTGCCGGTGGTTAGCAGCTTCTCACCATAAAAGATAGAGTTTGCCCCGGCCAGAAAGCATAGTGCCTGGGCGGCATCAGACATCTGCTCGCGCCCGGCCGAGAGCCGCACGGCCGCTTTGGGCATGGTAATACGGGCCACCGCAATAGTGCGGATAAACTCGAATTCATCTACCTCGGGCACGTCCGCCAGGGGCGTGCCGGCAACCTTCACCAAGTTGTTGATCGGGACGGAGTCGGGGTAGGGCGCCAAATTGGCCAATTGCGCGACCAGTCCCGCTCGTTCACGCCTTGACTCGCCCAAACCCACGATACCGCCGCAACAGACATTGATACCGGCTTCGCGAACGCGGGCCAGGGTATCGAGACGGTCTTGGTAAGTTCGGGTAGAGATGATCTGCCCATAGAACTCGGGGGAGGTATCCAGATTGTGATTGTAATAATCCAAGCCTGCGGCGCGTAATTGCTCGGCCTGTCCTTCCTTGAGCATACCCAGCGTGACACAGGTTTCCAAACCCATGGCCTTTACTGCCGTCACCATTTCAGCCACGGCATCGATCTGGTGGTCTTTCGGTGTGCGCCAAGCGGCGCCCATGCAGAATCGCTGAGCACCGCTTTCCTTGGCCTGTCTTGCGGCTTCCAGCACTTCTTCCAGTGCCATCAGCTTTTCACGTTCCACCTCGGTTTCGTAGCGGGAGGACTGTGGGCAATAGGCGCAGTCTTCCGGGCAGCCGCCGGTTTTGATGGATAGCAGACTGGACAACTGAACGGCGTTGGGGTCGTGGTGTTCGCGATGAACTTGCTGCGCCTGATAGATCAAGTCCATGAAAGGCAGTTCGTACAGGGCGACGATGTCGTTGACGCTCCAGCGGGGGCGGGTGTCCAGGTGTTGCGGCGCGCGGTGCCGGGCAAGCGAAGTAACAAGCATGGGAGTCCAAGCAACAAAGTTTAGGATGGCTGGCGAAGGGCCAAGCCAATTGGGAATCGCGCTATCTTAGGTTGGCGGGGGGCTTCGTACAAGTATGGGGGAAGCTGAATTGTTTGTAAAAAACCATATAAACAGTTTAAGTTCTTTCTTTGTCTTTTAAATTTCATTCGTAATTGTCTGCTTTCAGGGTAAAAAACAAGCGAGCTTGTTTGTTTCCATTTGTTTCTGTTAGTGTATTTAAGCCGATTGAGCCTCAAGTCAGCTGCCATCAAGAAACGGCTATGATGAGCACTTTTGCCTCTAGGGAATGTCCATGGATGTGTTTAAGCGTGACCTCACCATAGCCTGGGGTGATTGTGATGATGCGGGTATCGTGTTCTACCCGAATTTTTTCTACTGGTTCGACACCACCTATCACCTGTACTTGCGTAGCCTGGGTCTGGACATGCGTGATATCAAAGCCCGGTTTCGTGCGGTCACGCCGCTGGTAGATGTCCATGCCAAATTTCGCTCGCCCATCACTTACGGCGATGATGTGCAGATTGAAGCCAAAGTAGGCGAGTGGGCGAGCCGTCGCTTTCGCCTGGATTACGTCGTCAAGTGTGGCGATAGGTTGGTGGCTACCGGCTACGAAGAGCGTGCCTGGGCGCAGTTTGATGACGAAGGCCGGTTATGCGGCGTGCCGATACCCGCAGAGTTCAAGGCTTTGTTTGCTTGAACCCTGCTTGGGCTTGGCTTGATTTATTCAACAATTACGGGCGTGTGCGTGGGCAAGGCGCGTAAGGCGGCTGCCTGATGCAGTATTTCGGGTAATAGCTGAGTGCGGTAATAGGTGGCTGTGTCCAATTTGCCTTGATGCCAGATGCTGCTTTGAGCCGCCTGCGGGCTGGCAGCGTAGGTGCTGCGCGCCCACAGATAAGCCAGTACGGCGTGCCCGGCAATGCGTAAATAGGGGGTACTTGCCTGCAGGGCCGCCATTGTGTCCTGTTGTTCCAGCAGCATTTGCGTCAGGCTCTGCAGCAACGCCAAGGTTTCAGGCAAGCTGGTTTCCCATCCGTGCAGATGTTTGGGGTCAGCGCCTGCCAGCCACTCATGCATCTCACTTATCAAAACATTCAATTGCTGGGCTTGGTCGGGTAGCACCTTGCGTAACAACAGATCTTGCGCTTGAATGCCCGTGGTGCCCTCGTACAGCGTCAGCACGCGGGCATCGCGCACCAATTGTTCTATGCCGGTTTCTTCCACGTAGCCGTGTCCGCCGAAAACCTGCAAGGCCAGGCTCAGCGATTGTTGAGCGTTCTCGGCAAGAAAACCTTTGATTATTGGTGTCAGCAGCCCGACAGTCGCAGCCGTCCGCTCGCGCAGCACGGCATCGGGGTGGTGCTCGGCCACATCTATCAACAAGGCGGTCCAGTGGGTGAAGACGCGAGCCCCTTCGGTCCAGGCTTTCTGGGCTAAAAGCATGCGTTGGACGTCGGCGTGCGCTATCAGCAGGCTGGTGTCGCTGCTGCCGGGGGCGCGGCCCTGACGGCGCTCCTGGGCATAATCCAAGGCGTTTTGCAGTGCTTGTTCACTGAGGCCCAAAGCTTGTAAACCCGTGAATAAACGGGCCTCGTTCATCATGGGAAACATGGCTGCCAGGCCGCGATGCGGGGCGCCCACCAGCCACCCCACCGCCTGTTCGAAGCGCAATGCGCAAGTGGCGCTACCGTGCAAACCCATTTTGTGCTCAATGCCGTCACAAAATACAGTGTTGCGCGTGCCGTCCTCTAGCAACTTGGGAACCAGGAAAAGGCTTAAGCCGCGCGAACCGGGTGGAGCATCGGGCAGGCGGGCCAGCACCAGATGCATGTTGTTGTCGCTGAGGTCTTGTTCGGCGCCGCTGGCGAAGATCTTGCTGCCTTGTAGGCGGTAACTGCCGTCGTCGTGGGCTTGGGCGCGCGTCAATACCAAACCTATGTCTGAACCGGCTTGCGGTTCGGTCATGCACATGGAAGCGATGACTTCGCCTGTGGCCAAGCGCGGCAGCCAGCGCTGTTGCAGCTCGGGCGAGGCCGAATGTTTCAGGCAAGCGCTGGCGCAATGGTTGATGCAGGCATACATGCCAAAGGCATGGCTGCATGACGACAGCATTTCGGCCAGCAAGCTGAATGCCAGGCGCGGTAGACCTTGGCCGCCTGCTTCGACGGGGGCGCATAAGCTGGGCCAACCCAGTTCTTTGAACTGCGCATAGGCGGCGGGAAAGCCTGTGGGGGTGCGGACTTGCCCATCATGCCAAGTGCAGCCTTCTCTATGGGCGACTTGGTTGAGCGGCAGGATTTCCTTGGCCGCGAACCGACCGGCTTCTTCGGTAATGGACTGCAGGTCTGCGCTACTGATGTCCTTGCAGGCGGGCAGCGCGGCCAAGTGCTGGTCGGCGTTCAAGACGTCGTCCAGCACGAAGGCCAGATCGCGCAGTGGCGGGGTAAAGCGCGGCATATCGTCGCTGCTCCTAGGCTACGGTGATTCGGCTGCGTCTAACGCGGTGCCAGCCGCGTGGCGCCATCTAGACGAATGACTTCGCCGTTCAGGTAGGGGTTGGCTACGATGTGTTCAATCAAGGCAGCGAACTCTTCGGGTTTGCCCAAGCGGTTGGGAAACGGAATAGAGGCGGCCAAGGACTGCTGGACTTCGGGCGTAGCCGTGTATAGCAACGGCGTCAGGAAGATGCCGGGCGCCACACCCATGACGCGCACGCCAAACTGGGCGAACTCGCGCGCCATCTGTATGGCCAGCGCGGCCAGCGCCCCTTTTGCGGCGGTGTAAGCCGCTTGACCGATTTGACCCTCGTAGGCGGCGACCGATGAGGTGAACAAGATAAGGCCGCGCTCTTCACCCAAAGGATCGGCGGCTATCATGTCGGCGGCGGCCAGCCGTGCCATATTGAAGCTGCCAAACAGGTTAAGGTTGACCACGCTGGTGAAGGCCTCAAGCGGCATGGGGCCGTCTTTGCCCACCACACGGCGGCCTTTGGCGCCGCCTGCGCAGTTGACCAAGACGCGGGCAACGCCATGGGCTTCACGCGCCTGCGTAATCGCCTGCTCGGCGCTTTCGGGGCTGGTCACGTCGCAATGCAGCGCCAGCCCGCCTATGCGCTGTGCCACTTCGCGGGCGCGATCCATTTGAATATCGAGAATGGCGACTTTGGCGCCTTGGGCGGCCAGCTGAACGGCGGTTGCCTCGCCTAAGCCCGAGGCTCCGCCCGTGATCAGTACTGGTGTTTGGTCCAAGTTCATCTTAGCAGCACCCCCCATTGGCGGGCGGGGCCAGACGCACATACCGGCCGAATACCGGGTCTTTGTCCAGCCCCAACAGGCGGATGGCGTTGTCGCGCAAGATAAGCGGCTTGACCTCGGGACGTATGGGCAGCTTGTCGAATTCCGCCATCCAGTGATCGACCGTCAGTACGGGGTAGTCCGAACCGAACAGCATTTTGTCTTTCAGGATGGTGTTGGCGTATTGCACGAGGATGGGCGGGAAGTACTTGGGCGACCAGCCGGACAGATCGATGTACACCTGCGGCTTGTGGGTGGCCACGGCCAGCGCATTCTCTTGCCAGGGGAAGGAGGGGTGTGCGATGACGATGGGCATGTCGGGGAAGTCGACGGCCACGTCGTCCAGGAACATGGGGTCGGAATACTTCAGGCGTATGCCGCCGCCGCCGCGCATCTTCGCGCCCACGCCGGTCTGGCCGCTATGGAAGATGGCCGGCAGGCCGGCTTCGGCGATGGCTTCGTACAAGTCGTAGCAGGCGCGGTCGTTAGGGTAGAACTCTTGGGCCGAGGGGTGAAACTTGAAGCCCCGGACGTTGTAATCCTTGATCAGGCGCCGGGCTTCGCGCGCGCCCATTTTGCCGCGCAGCGGGTCTATGCTGGCAAAGGGAATCAGCACGTCCTGGTGCTGGGCGGCTTCTTCAGCCACTTCTTCGTTGGTGATGCGCACCTGGCCGTTGCCGCGTTCGGTATCCACCGTAAAAATCACCGCCATCATATTGCGCTGGCGATAGTAATCGGCCGTTTCGCTGATGGTGGGGCGGGGCATTTTTTCTTTGAAGTAAGCCTGCATGGCCGCATCGAAGGCAATGGCGACTTCATCAGGGGCATTGCGTGTAGAAACTGTCGCGTGCGTGTGAATGTCGATGGCGACTATCTGTTTAAGATCCGTCATGGTGTTTCCTAGTTAAGCTTGCCTGCCGTCAGCACCTCGGAGTGCGGCGGCTCGACATAGAGTTTTTGCACATCAGCAGCACGTGTCTTCAAGATATTGCGCTGGTTGATGGAACCTTTGTCAGTCATCTCATTGTCCGCCATGTTGGCGGGGCGTTCCAGGATCAATGCGCGCGCTATGCGTTGCGAGCTGCCTTTGGCCTGGCTTGCCAAGGTATCCAGCAGCTGTTGAGCCCATGTGCGGATTTTGACATGCTGAGCGATGTCGGCCATAGGGCTGCCTTCAGGCAAGCCGGCAAGTTCGGCTGCCATAGGGGTCAGGAAAATGAGCATGCCCAATTCGTCGCGGTCGTGGCCGGTCAGCGCGATATCGTGAATATACGGGGCTCCTGCGCTGATGACCTGTATGCGCAGATTCCCCACGCTGACCCAGGTGCCGCTGGCCAGCTTGAAGTCTTCGGCGATACGTCCATCGAAACGCAGGCCTTTTTCAGGGGCGTCTTCGTCGAGAAAAGTGGCTGCGTCGCCGCTGCAAAAATAGCCTTCCTCGTCGAAGGCTTCGGCTGTGATATCGGGCTGACGCCAGTAGCCTGGGGTAATGTTGGGCCCGCGGTAGCGAACCTCCAGCTTGCCGTCCATGGGTACCAGTTTGACGGTGCAACCGGGGGCTGGCACGCCTATGACGCCGGCTTGCCAATCGGGCAGGTGGGCGGAAATCGCAAAGGGCGCTGTTTCGGTCATGCCCAGGCCCATGGTCATGGGGATGCGCATACCGCAAGAGGCGATGGCCAGTTCATCCACGGCTTGCTTCAGTGGGCCGGGCATGGCAGCGCCGCAGGGGAAAATCAGTCGCAGACGACTGAAAAACTGGTCGCGCAAAGCGGGGTCGCGCCTCATCTCGTGGACCAGAATCTCCATGCCTTTGGGCACCGAGTAATAGACCGTGGGAGCCACTTCCCGTAGGTTGCGCAGTGTTTGCGCCATACCGTCGTCCGTGGGTTTGCCGTCATCTATATACAGCGTGCCGCCATGCACCAGGATATTGCCCAGGTTGTTGTTACCCGCCGCTGTGTGGTGCCATGGCATCCAGTCCATCAGCACTGGCGGCTCTTCCACCAGAAAGGGGTAGTACTGCAAGTGCATCTGTTGGTTGCTTGTCATCATACGATGCGTGTTGATGACGGCCTTGGGCATCTTGGTGGACCCCGAGGTAAACAGAAACTTCAAGATGGTGTCGGGCGTGACGGCCTTGAAGGCAGCGTCCACATCCTCGCCAGGCTGGGTTTGCAGTGCCTCCGACAAGCTCGTGCACAGTCGGCCTGGTAAAGTGCCGTTCGCGAAAACAAGCGGCGTGTCGGCAGGGACGGCTTTTTCTATGGCGTTGGCATAACGCTCGGCATCCTGAGCAAACACCAAGCCCGGCGTCAGCAGTTTGACGGCGTGCAAGACACGCTCTGCGCCTGGCGCCAATAAAGAATAGGCGGGAGACAGTGGCACGAAAGGGATGCCGACATGGATGGCGGCCAGCATGATCATCGCGTGCTCTGCGCTGTTTTCAGACAGAATGAGCAGCGGTCGTTCGGCACTGAGATTCTGGCCCAGCAAATACTGGGCTAAAGGCAGGACGCGATCCAGCATCTGGCGATAGCTGAGGCGTTCCCATTCGCCATCCTGACCACGCCAAGCCAGTAGGGTTTGATCGGGCTTGTGTTCTGCCCAATGGGGCAGCAGCGTGTTGTAGGTGGCAACGTAATCGCGCAGCGGGTCCGTGCTTTCCAAGATGATGCTGCCATCGGCACGTTTCTGGACGGTGGCACCGTAGGGACCAAGCGCCAGCTCGCGGAAAGCGGCCTGTTGGAGGGTGGGGCTCGACATGAAGGGCTCCGGGTATCAGGACTGCGGTGTGACTTTGGCGGCGCGTTTTTCCAAGAAAGCGTTGACTCTTTCCTTTGCCTCCGGCGCGCCTTGGGTAATGGCGGCAATCAGGGCTTCGGTCATCAGGCCGTTGGCCATGGGCTGTTCGGCGATATGCGGCAACACGTTGGTAATGGCGTAATTGGAAAGCGGTGCATTGGAAGCAATGCGCTCGGCCAATTCGCGAGCTTTTTGCATGGCTTGGCCTGCGGGGGTAACGTAGTGCGTCAAATTGATGGCCAGCCCTTCTTGGGCATTCAGGACATGGCCGGTCAGCATCATCTCGGTAACGCGCGAAAAGCCGATCAACTTGGAAACGCGCACAGAGCCGCCACCGCCCAGGAAAATACCGCGTTGACCTTCGGGCAGGCCAAAGTAGGTGGTTTCATCGGCGACCCTAACGTGGGTGGAAGAGGCAAGTTCCAGGCCACCACCCACCACGGCGCCTTGCATGGCGCAAATGACCGGGAAACGGCCAAACTGGATTTTGCTGAAGGCTTCGTACCATTTGAACGAATGCTGTATGCCTTCGGCGGTAGAAGTTTCGGAAAGCTCGGAGAGGTCGAGGCCGGCGCAAAAGTGCGGGCCTGTTCCGGCCAGGATGGCAACGCGAACGGTATCGGGTAGCGACTCAAAAGCCTGGCGCAGGCCTTCCACCACGCGCAGGCTCAAGGCGTTGCGCTTCTCTGGGCGATTGAGCGTGAGCGTGGCGATGGGGCCATCAACTTGGACGTCCAGTAGGTCGTGTTGGTTTTGAGTTTGAGTCATGGGAGTTTCCTGAGATATCTGAAAAAAGTGTGGTGTCAGGCCTCGGCGGTGCCGGAGATGCCTAGATAACTTTGTGCGATACGCGGGTTATCGGCCAATTCCTGGGCCGGCCCTTGCAATGCGATGCGGCCGTTTTCAAGCACATAGCCGTAGTTGGCCAACTTCAGGGCGGCACGGGCGTTTTGTTCGATAAGCAGCGTGGACACGCCATGCTCGCGCAGGCCCGCAACGACATCGAGTACTTCTTTGACGATGCGGGGGGCCAAGCCCAGACTGGGTTCATCCAGCATCAGCAACCTGGGTTTGCCCATCAGGGCTCTGCCCACCGCCAGCATTTGACGCTCGCCGCCCGAAAGCGTGCCGGCCAACTGCTTGGCGCGCTCTTGCAGACGTGGGAATAAGGTGAATACCCATTCAAGCTGGTCCATAGGCTGTTTGTCACCGGCTCGCTGGCGCCTGAAACTGCCCAGTTGCAGATTGTCCATGACGCTCATGTCGGCAAACAGCGCGCGTTGCTCGGGCACCAGCGACATGCCGTCCATGACGCGTTGTTCCACGTTGCGGCGTGTCAGGGCTTGACCGTCGAAGCGTACTTCGCCGGTGCTGCGCACCAGACCAATCAAAGCGTTAAGCAGCGTGGATTTGCCTGCGCCGTTGGGGCCGATCACCGTAACGATGCTGCCATGAGCGACCTCCAAGCTGACTTCATGCAGCGCAGTTACGTTACCGTAGCCGGCACTGAAGTCGCGGACTTCCAGAATATTGCCTTGCGTCATTCCACGCCTCCTAGATAGGCTTCCAGTACAGCTGGGTGCTGTTGAATTTCGGCAGGCTTGCCTTCAGCGATTTTTTGTCCGAAGACCATGACAACGATGTGGTCGGTAAGGCGCATGACGAATTCCATGTCGTGTTCGACAATCAGGATGCCCATGCCTTCCGCACGCAGAGAAGAAAGCAGTTCGGCCAAAGCTTGCTTCTCAAAGGCGCGTAATCCGGCGGCAGGCTCGTCCAGCAGTAGTAGGGCCGGGTCGCAGCACAGGGCCCGTGCAATCTCAAGCAATCGCTGTTGCCCCAGGGCCAGACTGCCGGCCTCCAGGTGCATCAGGTCTTGCAAGCCCACACGTTGCAGAGCGTGTGCGGCTTCTTTCAACATGGCAGCTTCGTCGCGGCGATCCAGGCGCAAGGTGGCAGAGAACACGCCGGCGCTGGTACGCAAGTGCGCGCCCAGCGCCACGTTCTCAAGCACGCTCATCTCGGGAACCAGCTTGACGTGTTGGAAGGTGCGCGCGACGCCGAGTTTGGCAATTTCGCGAGAGGGCAGGCCATCTATGCGTTGACCTTTGAAACGCACTTGCCCCTCACTGGCGCGCAGCAAGCCCGTGACCAGATTGAAAGTGGTGGATTTACCTGCGCCGTTAGGGCCGATGAGCCCTACGATCTCGCCTGCGGCAACCTTGAAGCTGACTTTATCGACTGCCACCAAGCCGCCAAAGCGCTTGCGCACGTCGTCTACCTGCAACAGGGTTTCACCGGCTTGGCTAACGGTGCGATGCGTCAGTGGCGTAATGACTTGCTGGGCGGAAGGAAGCTGCTTGCGCAGGGGGCGGTTCCAAAGCTTGGCTATCCAGGACCATAAACCTTCAGGGGCAAAACGCAGCAACAGGATAAGAAGCAAGCCGAAAACCAGGCCCTCGAAGCTGCCGGCGCGACCGAAGAGGGCCGGCATGATGACTTGCAACTGGTCTTGCAATATTTTGACGGCACCCGAACCTAATAGCGCTCCCCAAATCGAAGACATACCGCCGACCACCAGCATGATGACGTATTCCAAACTGGCGCTCAGGCCAAATGGGGTAGGGTTGATGGCGCGCTGTAAATGTGCAAACAACCAGCCTGAAACGGAAGCCAACAGTGCCGCGATGACAAAGATGATGATCTTTGTGCGAGCCGTATTGACGCCCATGGATTCAGCCATTTGTATGCTGTGCTTGAGTGCGCGTATGGCGCGTCCGGGGCGGGAGTCCAGCAGGTTAAGCAGCGCCCAGGCTGAGAGGCAGACGCACAGCCAGATCAACCAGTACATGCTGCGGCTGTTGCCTAAAGTCCAGCCGAACAGGTTAATGGCAGGCAGGCCGGAAATGCCGTCATATTTCCCCAGCCAACTGATGCTGCCGAACAGGTAGAACAAGGCGATGCTCCAGGCGATAGTGGCCAGGGGCAGATAATGACCCGACATGCGCAGCGTGATTGCACCGATAAGCAAGGCACTGCCGCCGGTAATGATCAGACCGGCGAACAGTGTCAGCCAGGGCGACACATCATAGTGGCTGGTAAGGTAGGCCGTAGCGTAAGCCCCCAAACCTACAAAAGCGGCTTGGCCAAATGAAGTAAGGCCGGCAATGCCTGTGAGAACCACCAAACCCAATACGACCAAGGCATACAAGCCTATATAGTTGGCTTGGGTGAACCAAAACTCAGGAACAGGCAGCAGGGGGAAGATGATGATGGCTGCGACGGCAGCGAGAATGGCGCGCTTCATCAGTTGCCCTCCTCTTGGGGGCCGCTACGCAAGGACAACCACAGCAGCACGGGAATAATCAGCAGAAAGACCAGTGCTTCTTTGTAGGCACTGAGCTTGAACGAGGTGAAGGACTCGATAATGCCTATGCCCAGCGCGCCCACCAAGGTCAAGGCATAGCTGTGCAGGCCACCGACCACCGACGCGACGAAACCTTTCAGGCCGATCAACAAGCCGGAGTCGTAGTAGATGGTGACGATGGGCCCGATGAGCACGCCACACAAGCCGCCGATGAAGGCTGCAATCATGAAGGAAGTGCGACCCGAGAACGAGACCGAGATGGCCAGCAGCCGTGCGCCCACATCGTTGGAAGCGGCAGCGCGCAAGGCTTTGCCATACAGGGTGCGGCTGAATACCCATGCCAAGCTCAGAATGAGCAGGGTGGTGATGGCAACCACAATAAGGCTCTGGCCGTTGAATCGCATCCAGCCCATTTGCAAGGAACCTGTCCAGAAGGCGGGCGTACGATAGCCTTCTACCCCGAAGAACAGCAAGGCCAGGCTTGCAAGCACGAAGTGTATGCCCACCGAGATAATCAGCAGAACCAGTACGCTGGCGTTGGCCATGGGTTGGTAAACCAGGCGGTAAACAAGTGGTCCCAAGGCGGTCACAAGGCAAAGACTGACCAAACAAGACAATAGCAAGGGCATCTTCTGTGGCGCAGCCCATACGACAACCGCAGCCAAGGCGACGGGTAGGGCAAAGTTCAACAGCAATATGCGCGGGATGAGATGACGGTTGCCATCGCGCCAGGCCGTGACCAGGTCTTGCAGGCCTGCCAGGAATGACAGGCCGACAACCAGCCAAAGCGTGCCTGGTACTCGACCGGCGTGCAGCCAAGCCAGCGAAAGCGTACCGAAGACGACGAATTCGCCCTGAGCAAAAAACAAGACGCGGGTGACGGCAAACAACAGGACCAAGGCCATACCCAGCAGGGCATAGATGGCCCCTGTGGTGATGCCGTCCTGTACGAGGATGGCGCTGATTTGGAATGAGTTCATGGTGGCGGGCCGGTATGTGCGGCTGGGTGAAGCAAGCCCAGGAAGTTTTTCGGGCAAAAAAGGAAGTGGGGCAGGCGTTCGTCATGGAGTACGAACGACCGCCCCACCAGGGTGCCGATTAGTTCACCAGCTTCCAGTCGTTGTCACTGGGAGTCAGCATGACCCGCGCATCCGGTCCAAAGCCCCAATGATCGGTCGGGGTGTAGTGCAGCACCCCCTTGGTCACGGTAATGGGGCCAAAGCTTTCCAGTGCGTCACGCAGCGCCTTACGGAATTCAGGAGTACCGGGCTTGGCTGTTTTCAGGGCTACCGGCACGATTTGCTCAAGCACTAGACCAAAGTCGTAGATGTGGGCAGCAAACTGGGTACGCGAACCCGGGCCGTGCTTGGTTTCGTACTGTTTGACGAAGGCCAGCGCGTTTTCTTTGCCAGGGTGGCTATCGGCCAATTGCTCGGGCACTTGCTCGGGGCCGGAAATGATCAGGGCGTCTTTGGCGTCAGCACCCGCCAGGCGCAGGAAATCAGGCGATACCGAGGCTGGGGAGTGATAGATTTTGCCTTGATAGCCGCGCTCTTTGAGTGCTTTTTGGGGCAGGGCGGCGCCGCCGCCGATGGCGACGACGATAACGGCATCGGGGTTGCTGGCGACGACGCTCAGGGCTTGGCCGGCAACACTGTTGTCTGCCCGGGTGAAGCGCTCGGTGGACACGATTTCTATGCCCGCTGCGGCAGCCTTCTCTTTGAAGGCTTGCAGATAGGATTCACCATAAGCGTCTGACAAACCCAGAAAGCCCAGACGTTTGACGCCGTTGTTCTTCATATGCTCGATCAGGCCGTCGGTGTAGTAGCGCGCGTTCATCACCACACGGAACACCCATTGATCTTTGCCTTCTGGAAGTTCGGCTGGCGCGGGCGAAAGCTGCATGATGCCGGCTTCGTTGGCGACTTGAGCGATAGCGATGGTGGCGGGGGTGTTGGCCGCACCCACGATCAGGTCGGCTTTGTCTTCCACGAAGCGCCAGGCGTTTTTGGTGGCGGCGGTGGGGTCGCCCATATCGTCAAGAATCTGCACCTTGATCTTCTCGCCGGCGATTTCGGTAGGCCAGAATTCGGTAGCATTGCGTACTGGAACCCCTAACGAAGCGCCGGGGCCCGTAAGCGATGTGCTGACGCCGATGTTGATGTCGGCTTGAGCCGGCGTGAATGTCACCGCCGCCAGCAGGCCGGTGGCAAGGGCAAGTTTCTTGAGTTTCATTATTTGTCTCCGGGTAAACCACGTTGCGGGTTGATGTCAGGGTGGTTTATTGTTAACTGCGTTAACATGGTTCGTATGATATCTGCCCCGTAGTCTGTTTCTCTATCAGTGCAAACCCTTGATTGCCCCGACATGTCCAAAAATAAAACTGACGAAAAAAATGTGGTTCCCGAACTGAGCGAAAAGAAAAGGCGTGTCACGCGCACACCGCGCCATGCCAGCACTTTGTCCAAGGAATTCGACATGCTGGACGACTCTCTGGGCTATATCATCAAGCGTGCCCAGGTACGTACCTACGAGGTGCTCTTCGGCCTGCTTGGGTCGGAATCCATTACGCCTGGCCGCATGACGGCGCTTTGTCTGGTTGCCAAGCAGCCCGGCATCAGCCAGTCTGAACTGGCCGAGATGCTCAGCATCACGCGTGCGGCGGTGGTCAAGGTCGTAGACACACTTGAAACCCGCGGTTTTGTGCAGCGGCAATCGATCCCGGATAACCGCCGTACCTATGCGCTGGCAGTCACGCCCGAGGGCTACGACGAATTGCGTCGCCTGACACGTTTGAGCCGCCAATACGAAAAGCAGATCAGTGCTCGTCTGAGCGTAGATGAGCGCAAGCAACTGATGGCCTTATTGCAGCGCGTGGCGCTCTAAACTTTGCGGCGGATACAAGTGGTATAGTGCGCCAGTTGGGCGCAGGGCCAGACGGGTTCGGCAACAGGCCCGAATGTATCGGCGAAAGAGATGGCAACGGAAAAGGTAGTAAGCTCTCGCGGCCTCGCAGAGCCAGTGCAGGAAGGCATCAACCCCCTGGCTGACTCGCTGGCCTATCAAATCAAGCAGACGCAGGTGCGCTGCTACGAAATGCTGTTCGAGCTGCTTGGCCCTCAATCTTTGTCGCCAGGGCGCATGACCGCGCTCAGTCTTATCGGCAACTATCCCGGTATCAAGCAGTCCGAGCTGGCTGAACACCTGCGCGTCAACCGCGCCAGTGTGGTCAAGGTTATCGATAGCCTACAGGCCTTGGGCTTTGTTGAGCGCGGCTCCATCCCCGGAGACCGGCGTAGCCACGCTTTGGCTGTCACCCCGGCAGGGGTGGCCGAGCTGCAGCGTCTTACCCAGTTGATACACAAACACGAAGCCATGATCGCCACAGAGCTGACGCTGGACGAGCGCGACATGCTAATGGGCTTGCTGGCTAAAGTGGCGCGTCAGGCCAAAAGGCGTGGCGACGAATAAGTGCGGTGGATCAGGCCAAAGCCATAGCTTTAGTGGTTTGCGTTGCCTCTATCCCAGCCACGCCTTCAGTTTTTGCCGTCTTGGGTCTATTGGTGCGGGCGACTGCCCCAGTGACTGCGCCAGATGTTCCTTCATCCGCCCATTCTCGACGTCTATCTCGCGCACGATTCGGCCTGCTTCGAACACGAAGGCCACTTGCGCCAGCTGCACTACGTCTTCCGGGTCGTGAGTGATCATCAAGACCGGTATGCCCCACTGCTGGCAGGTAGCGGCCAGCTCGGCGCGCAAGCTGTCTTTTAGCATGGGGTTCAGGGCCGCAAATGGCTCGTCTAACAGCAGTATTCTTGGTTCGCAAGCCAAGGCTCGCGCCAGCGCTACGCGTTGCTGCTGGCCACCCGATAAAGAGCGGGGCAGGCTGTTTTCCATGGCTGATAAGCCGAAGCTTTCAAGTAGGGCTTCAACGCGGTCTCTTTGCTCGTGGCTAGGTCGGCGTTTGTACCAAGAGGTTAGGCCAAACTCGACATTGGCACGCACGCTTAGATGAGGAAACAGTGCGTACTGCTGAAACAAGTAGCCGACCCGTCGTTGCCGGCCCGGTACGTTGATATTGCCCGCATGATCAAACAAGGTTTGGCCATCAATGCAGATGCGCCCGGCGGTAGGCTGCTGCAAGCCCGCTATGGCTTGCAGCGTCGTTGTCTTGCCGGACCCGGAGGGGCCATACAACACAGCGAAACGCGCCTCGGTACTCAGGCGTGCTGAAAGCTCGAAGCGCCTGCGCGCATCAGACAATGTCAGCTGGATGTCCAGATCTATCATGCGGGGCTCGTACAGCGACTTAGGGTTTGCCGAAGCCGTAACGCGCTAGTGCTTCGCGTGCTGCATCGCTGGAAAGATACTGTATGTATTGTTTGGCGACAGCGGGTTCCTTGGTGGCCGCGATGACGGCGATGGGATAAGTAATGGGGGCATGGGTTTTAGGTGTGGCAACGACTTTTACCTTGTCGGCCATCAGGGCGGCATCGGTACGATACACAAAGCCGGCATCCACTTCGCCGCGTGCCACGTAATCCAATACTTGGCGTACGTTGTCAGAGGGAATGTATTTGGGGCTCAAGGTTTCCCAATCGCCCGAGGCTTCCAGTGCCTGCTTGGTGTAGCGGCCCACGGGAACCGTGTCGGTTTTGCCAATGGCAATACGTTGAATGGAGGCGTCTTTCAAGGCGTCCACGCTTTCCACTTTGGATTCCGACTGCGACGGCACGATCAGTACCAGACTGTTGGTCACGAAGTCGGTGCGTGTAGCGGGGTCGATCAGGTTTTGGCTGGCGGCGCGATCCATCGTGGTCTGGTCTGCGCTGGCAAACAAATCGGCGGGTGCGCCTTGCTGAATCTGCTGCAGCAGGCTGCCCGAGGCGCCCGTCGTCATTTCGATGTTGACACCCGGATGGGCTTTCTCGAATTGAGTGTTGATCTCTTTAAAGGCATTAGTGAGGCTGGCCGCGGCTGAAACGATGAGGGTTTGGGCCGAAAGGCTGGCGCTGGCCAGGCCAAGAGCCAAGCCTATGAGTAGTTTACGTTTTTGCATGAGAGTTCCTTAGCGCAGAGATGCTGAACGGTTGAGGAAATGGTTGGACAACAGCAGAATGCTTACGGATATCACACAGGTAAGCATCACCAGTAGTAGCGCACGGCTGTCGTCGCCCGCTTGACTGGCGTTGTAAATGGCCATGGAAAGCGTTTCGGTACGCCCTGGTATAGAACCCGCTACCATCAACGAAGCCCCGAATTCCCCCATGGCGCGAGCAAAGGCCAGCATGGTGCCGGCAAGAATACCCGGCCACGCCAAGGGCAGGCTGACGCGTAAAAAGGTAGAGAAGCCCGATTGCCCCAAAGTGGTAGAGGCGCTTTCCAGATCGTGATCAACGGTGGAGAAGGCGGCGGTGGCCGATTTGAAGACCAGTGGCAAGGCTACGATGGCAGAGGCCAGCACCGCACCCTGCCAATTGAAAATAAGGGTGTAGTCGAAATAATGCTCCAGCCATCCGCCTATCAGGCTATTGCGCCCCACCGCCACCAGAATGCCGTAGCCCACCACGGTAGGCGGCAACACCATAGGCAGAACCAGCAAAGCTTCCAGCAATGAGCGGCAGGGAAAACGGTAGCGGGCGAATAACCAACCCAGTGCTGTGCCCGCCATAAGCGCCACCACGGTAGCCCAAGCCGCGACTTTCAGTGAAAGTATGAGCGGAAACCAATCGAAGGGTGCGACAGAGGAATTCATTCGTTATGTATTTTGGAATATAACGAATTCTCGCATACCCTTGCTGCAGACGACAAGCGTAAGGGAAGTTAGGCCTTAACCAGCTTGGCGAGCGCGTCCAGATCTTCTTTGGCAGCCGCCAGCGCTTTGGATTCTGCGTTGCGGTAAAGCTGAATCAGCTGTCGGCCAGTGTCGGTTAAGCGAGTGCCGCCGCCCGAGGCGCCGCCTTCCGAAGACACCACGGCGGGTTTGGTCATGGAACTGTTGGTTTCATTAACCAGCAACCAAGCGCGGCGATAAGACATATTCAGGTGGCGTGCGGCAGCCGATATGGAACCCGTTTGGTCTATGGCTTCCAGCAAAGTGATTTTGCCTGGGCCGACGGCGATCACCTGATCGCGATAAAGGCGCATCCGCAGGCGTATGTGCAAGTTGTCGTTTTTCATTTGAGTCAATGGCCACAAAGCGCGCATCAGGGCGCCGATAGTCTCGTAGTGTAGACTCGTTTGCTTGTTGGCTCCATGCCTGAATAGGTTGGCATGGCAAAGGCCGGAAACCGCCTTTTCTCAAACTCAGTGGGAAACCAAGCATGGACATTCTTTACGCAGGGGCGGGCAAGCTGGCCACCGGCTGCGCCGCTCAGATGAAATCCACCGCGCGATCTCAATGGGCCGTACGTCGTACGCCACGCACCGGGGTTTCGCCCTTCGATATGTCTTTTACTGCCGACCTTGCTCAGGCGCAGACATGGAAACTGCCCGCTTCCCCGACCCACGTGCTGTATACCGCCACACCTTCTGGGCGTACGCCACAGGCTTACCGGGCGGTTTATCAAGAGGCCTTGCAGCGTCTCATCGACCGTCTGGATCTATCCGCTTTGCAGCGTTTTGTCTTCGTTTCCTCGACGGCTGTGTATGCCCCTGGCACCGAGTGGGTGAATGAAGACAGCCCCACTGAGCCGCCGGCATTCAATGGGCAGGCTTTGCTTGCCGCCGAGCAATTTCTTCATCAGGCTCTGGGTGATAAATTAGTGATTCTGCGCTTGGCCGGTTTGTACGGCCCCCAGCGAGTCCAGTTATTTGAACGCTTACGAGCAGGCCGTGCGGTGGTTCCCAGCGGAGAAGGGCACTGGGTCAATCGTCTGCATGACGATGACGCCGTCCATCTGTGCGCCTGGGCGTTGAGACTAGGCGTGCCTGCGGGCATCTATCTGGGCGTAGACAATACGCCCATGGAAATCGCCCAGTTGTACGATACACTTGCGACGTGGTTAAAGGCTCCCCCCGTAGCCAGGGGGCTGCACGAACCTCCAACTGGCAAACGTTTATCCAATCAAGGTATCACCGGCCTGGGTTTTCGCTTGCAATGGCCTTCCACGTTCGAGGGCTATCGCCATCTTTTGTCCAAGCCATAGCCGCATCCGCACACAGGAATGTTTCATGAAGCAGTACAGGATATTCAGACACCCCGTCGGTACAGTCGAAGCCATCAAACAGGGCTGGTCTTGGCCGGCATTTTTCTTCAATTTTATTTGGGCCTTCGTCAAAAAATTGTGGAAACTGGGTGTGACGGTTTTGGTTTTGGCCTTTGCCATCGGCATAATTCTTGACGCGATTGCCGAACCCCCGATTGCAGAGACTTTGTCCAATATTGTGGGTATCCTGATCTCGCTGTTGTTCGGCCTGCGTGGCAATATCTGGCGCGAACAAAACCTGCTGGCTCGCGGTTTCGAGCATGTCGATTCCCTGCGTGCGCCTAATCCAGAAAGTGCAATCGCGGCTTATCTCAAGCCTTCCGATTCACCGTCCACAGATTAAAAGCGGGCTGTCCTGCCGCCCTGACTGCGGCAGAGGATAAAAAAGGCATCTCAGCGCTAAGGCTGGATGCCTTTAATATTTGTAATGGCCAGGCCGTTTCTGTTCATGCGGCTGACATCACATGCCCATGCCCGACATCATGTCCATCATGCGCGTAGCCAGATTGGCCATAACCCAAAGCGTTCCAGCTATCAGGAAAAACAATAAGGACCCTGAAAAGAGCAGCAGCAACAGGTCTTCGCGATGCTGTTTCCAGCCCACATGCAAGAAATAACGAAAATGCACCAGCATTTGAATAAGGGCAAAAACACCTATTATCACAAGAGTGGACGTTCGGCTCAGAGACTGAAAATAAACCAAGCCAAACGGAATCACAGTCAGTACCAAGGCTGCAATAAGCCCCCATACATAAGACATGCGGTCTTTGTGTTCTTCAGCAGACAACTTCATTTGGTCTGTGCTGTTATTACTCATGCCAAACCTCCGAGATAGACGACTGAGAACAGGAAAATCCATACGATATCAAGGAAATGCCAGAATATCGCAAGCCGCATTATGCCTAGCTTGGTCTTGTCATCCATGCCGTGCATGCCTATCTGGATCAGCATGCAGACCAGCCAGATGCAACCCGCAGTCACATGCAAGCCATGCAAGGGCACCAAGCCATAAAAACTTGACAGAAAGCCGCTACGTTGTGGCGTTGCCCCCATGGCGAACATCGCACTAAAGTCTTGCCACTCTAAAATCAGAAACGCCACACCGAGCAAACCGGTAACGGCCAGCCAAGCCACAATGGTGGAAGTGGCGCGACGATACTTCATCGCGACAGTAGCCATGCCAAATGTAAAGCTGCTGGCCAACAGCAACATGGTTTCTATAAATGCCGGGCCCAGATGAAAAATATCTCTAGGGGTTGGCCCTCCGGCAAAGCCATGTGGGATCATGGTTCCATAGGTTGCAAAAGCCATGCCGAATAAAATGGCATCGCTCATCATAAAAACCCAGAACCCAAAAACCAGAGACTGCGCCTTCTGGTCTGCACTTGAGTGCTGCGCCCCCAAATTCAAACCGGGGTACTCAAAGGTCTGCATATTTCCCGGGGCTTCTATGACCGAATTTGGATCTCTGAACAGTTTCATTACTCTGTTTGTCATGCCGTAGCCCCTACTGTTGCTGAGGAAGCAGATGGAGATGCTTGTTCCAGCGCGGCTAGCCCAACGTTAGCGCTGGTGTTTTCTTCGGCGCGCGTGACTGCACGAGCGTCCAGCGCGGCCTGAATCCAAGCCTCGTGTTGTGCTTTGACTTCCGCTGCGGGTATTACCTTGGTTTCGTCGCGTTCAAAGCCGCGCAATATCATGGCCCCGATACATATCAGCAAGGTCAATATCACCAGCCACCAAATCTGCCACGTCAGGCCGAAGAACACAAAGAATGCCGCAACACCAATCACGGGCCCCATGGCGCTGTTTTTGGGTAAGTGGATGTCTTCATAGCTGTTAGGGTTCACGTATGCCACGCCTGCTTCTTTGCAAGCCATGAACTGATCCAGATTGTTAATCGTCGGTATGACGGCAAAGTTATATTCCGGCGGAGGTGAGGGAGTTGCCCATTCCATACTACGTCCGTCCCATGGGTCGCCGATAGGCACACGGTTTTCATTCCGCTGCTTGAATGACACCCACAGCTGAATCAAAAGAGTCACTACGGCGGCGAAAACGATCACCCAGCCTATGAATGCGACAACAGTAAAAGGCACATAACTGGGTTCTGTAAACGATACAGAACGACGTGGCAGCCCCATAAGCCCAAGCACATACAGAGGGAAGAACGCCGTAGTCCAGCCAATGATCCAGCACCAAGCTGAGGTACGTCCCCAGAACTCATTCAAACGGAAGCCGAATGCTTTTGGAAACCAGTAGTTGAAACCAGCCAACATGCCAAAAAGGACACCAGGAACAGCCATATTATGGAAGTGGGCCACCAGAAATACGGTATTGTGAACCTGATAATCCAGGGTTGGATTGGCCAGCATAATGCCTGTGATTCCGCCAAGCACGAACAGGAAAATAAAGCCTATGCCGTAAACCATTGGGGTGGTAAACCGAATACGGCCGCGGAACATGGTGAGCAACCAGTCGTAGACCTTAACCCCGGTAGGAATACCGATCAGCATGGATGCAATGCCGAACACTGCATTGATATGGCCGGACTGACCCATGGTAAAGAAGTGATGCACCCAAACCAGAAAGGACAGGAATGCTATGGACATGGATGCCCAAACCATGGACTTATAACCAAATAGCGCCTTGCCCGAATAGGTGGAAAACACCTCAGAGTAAACACCATATGCGGGCAGAATCAATATGTAGACTTCGGGGTGCCCGAAAATCCAGAACATATTCGCAAAGTTCATTGGATTGCCACCCATACCATTGGTAAAAAAGTGGAAATCCAAATAGCGATCCAGCGCCAACTGTGCCGTCACTACGGTAAGAGGCGGCATCGCAAACAGCATGATCACGCCCGCGCCTAGCGCCGTCCAGGTAAAAAGCGGCATGTGATACAGCTTCATGCCGGGGGCGCGCAATTTGAAAACCGTGGCAATAATATTGACTGCGGTTAACGTACTGCCGATAGAGGATAAGGTGAGAGACCAAATCCAGTAATCTACCCCTACACCAGGGTTAAAGATGGTTTCGGTATAAGGTGGGTAACCAAACCAGCCACCGGTGGAGAATTCGCCGATGACCAGTGAAATCATGACCATCATGGCGCCAGCTGCAACCAGCCATAGCCCTATTAAGTTCAGACGCGGAAAGGCGACATCCCGGGCACCAATTTGTAAAGGCACAATGTAGTTAATCAGGCCTGACAAAAATGGCATGACCACAAAAAACAACATGATGGTGCCGTGAGTGGTGAATAGCTGCGCGTAGTGATCGGCCTCGAGAAACCCGCCATTCAGCCCGACCATCTGCTGCCCACGCATAACGCCAGCTTCTATGATCGCGCGCGCCATCATGACTATGGCCAACACGATATACATAATACCGATGCGTTTATGGTCGACACTGGTCAGCCAGTCAAACCACAATGAGCGCCATCCGCGAAACACGGTCAGCAATATGGCAACGAAAAGGGCACCCAACACAACAATGGCTGCAGCCCCCGAACCAATCAAGCCATTAACCAAGGCGCCCGGGGCGTCACTGGTAAGTTTGCTGATAAAAGGAAACGCAGTATCAACATCACCCAAAAGCCCCAAAGGATGCTCAAATAGTCCCGCCATATTATTCCCCTAAAACATAATCAGAGCCGGGCGAACACGTCGCCAGTAAGGCTAAGGCAAGAGCATCATTTTTTTCATTTGGCGCTCGATAGCCGGGCGGTATATCAACGCCGTCTTCCATCATTTGCATAACCACCTTATGAAAAAAATGCTTGTCTACTTCTGTAAAGTAGACACTGCCATCGGCTGTGCTTGCCTGTGGAAAGGCGGCACTTAGCGCTTTCTGATTAGCACGTTGCGAGAGCGTTTGAACCGCCTTGGCATTAAATGGCTGACCTTGTGTGCGGGCTTGTTCCACCCACTGATCAAAGTTGGCATCAGTCATGGCCACGGCAGTAAATTTTTGCTCGTGAAAACCATCGCCGTTGTACATCGTGTTCATGCCCAGAAAGCGACCTGGCTGATAGGCTGCGTAATTCAGTTTGGTGACCATGCCGGCCATGGCATAAATCTGGCTGCCTAAAGCAGGCACCCACAACGACTGCATATTGCCTGCAGTCGTCAGCTCCATGGACAAGGGGCGATCTGCGGGAAAAGCCAGCGTCCCAACACTGGCAATACCCAGTTCGGGATAAATGAACAACCATTTCCAGTCATAACCTATGACCTGGACTTTGGTTGGTGCTTCGGCAGAGGCAATCGGTCGATAGGGATCCAGATCTTCGGTTGACTGCCAGACAAGCGTACCTATGATTATTACTATAACCAAGGGCCCGCCCCAGTTGATGAACTCAAGAGGGGCGAAGAAATTCCAATGTGGGGAATACTTGCGGCCTGCTTTCTTGGCTGCGGAATAACGATAGCGAAACATAATGATCGTTACCGCAACGAAAACCGGCAAAGCGACAAACGCCAACAAGATGGCCACTACTAACCACCAGTGTTGCATTTGCTTATCGGCAATGATCCCCTGAGGATTGAGAAAGCTCATATGTAGCTCTTCCGCCCCTACGGGCGCACACATAAGCAACAGAGAGATAACTGCCAACATCATAATAACGGCATTACGATGTATGCCGTCCGGCCACGCCCTATGGTTCACTTGACACCTTCCAAACAAGAATAATCTTCGGACCTTGAATTTATTCATTCTGGCATCAGAGCCCATGCTTTTTTTCAAGTTAGCCATACTTACTCTTTTATAGAATAACTAGGATTGAAAGGATGCTCTCAAGTTTCTTATCCCAACTTAATGGAAGAAAATGATCCGTAGATGGCTCGCAAGGCGTGGGCCGAGTAAAGCGATCTTTATCTTCCAGCCCATCTAAGCTTGGTTTATTGCTTGGCGCGAATCGCCTGAACCTGCGCCGCGGTCACGGCTTCCTCTTGTCCGCCCCACTGAGCACGCATCCAACTTGCCAATAGCGCAATATCTTCGTTGTTCATCCTATCGGCAAAGCCGGGCATGGCGTACATACGCTGGTTGCCAGTGAAGGTTTGGGTGTCAATACCCTGCAATATCACAGTGATCAGATTGCTCGGGTTGCTCATCATGACCGCCGTGTTGCCGTCCATAGGAGGCGCGACGTTGGGAATCCCTTCACCTTGAGCGCCATGGCAGCCCGCACAGGCGGAAGCATAGTGATAGCGTCCGGGTTGCAACAGAGGCTGGGATGCTTGCGCTAAAGGTGCAGGGCCGGGAGGAGGAGTGAGCAACTGGCCGTTTTCATCGGTCATCAAATAGGTGGCGATGGCGTCAATATCTGCCGGCTCCATTTCGCTCGTAGAAAAATGAACGACGGTGTACATACCGCCGAAGGCGGTACCCTGTGCCGACATGCCCGTACGCAGATACTGACTCAGGGACGCGGCATCAAAGCCGCGCTGAGCCAAGGTCTCAGCGGTAATATTCGGAACCACTAAGCCGTCAACGATGTCGCCCCCTTGGAAGTGCTTGTCAAAAGAGACACCCATCGTCAGGTTGCGGGGGGTGTGACAGGAAGCACAATGACCCAGGCCTTCCACCAGATAGGCGCCACGCAACCATTGTTCAGATGCGCCTTCTCGGGTGGGCGGCTGGCGCTTGGGGAAGTTGATCAATGTCCAGAAATTCATGAACGGCCTCACCGGCAGCGTGAACACCCCGGTGTTAGGGACATTCGGCTCCGCAATCGGTGGCAGGCTCATCATGTACGCATACAGGGCATCGATATCCTCCGTGCGTGTCACGTGCGTAAACACGAATGGCATGCCGGGGTACAGATTACGATTGCCCGGGGCGATGCCATCACGAAGCACCCGGTGGAAATCTTCCCGCGTGTATTGGCCGATGCCATAGGTGGGGTCGGGTGTGATGTTGGTCGAATGCAAGGTCCCAAAAGGCGTAGCGATCGGCACGCCGCCGGCTGCCTTCGGGCCTTCAGTCTTCGAGTGACAGCCGAAACAGTCACCCGCCAAGGCCAACTCGCGGCCACGAGGCAGGAGCTCTTGTTTTTGCGCCTCTGTCAGCGCTTGTTTAACGTCAGGGCTGACACTGGAGGTGCGGAACAGGCCGAACAAAACAGCCAGTGCCAACAACACCAACACAATCAGAATAAGAACTAGCACATTTCGCAAGCCACGGCGTTTCATCGTCGGAATCCCCTACTCGATGACGCAGCCAGGTGTCTTGAGCGCGACATCCTGAACCGCCTGGTAATAACGCACATACCCTGTGCAACGACAAATATGATCGTTCAGCGCGGCTTCGATGCGACTTTGCAGGTCTGCACGTTTAACAGGCTGGCGCTTGAGTGACTCGATGAAAATAGTCGCGGCAGTGACGAACCCGGGCGTGCAATATCCACATTGAAACGAAAAGTGTTCGATAAACGCTTGTTGTACCGGGCTTAGTTCTTGCAGCCTTCCTTGCTCATCGCGCTTGGCGTGCCCTTCAATCGTAACTATTGTTTTTCCGTTGAAAAAATGCGCGTCATAAATACAGGTGCGGCTCTCAATGGGGGTGCCGTCAGGCTGAATCTCCATGATGGTACAGGCATGACAGATGCCTTGCCCGCAACCAAAGCGTGTGCCTGTCAAGTTCAGCTGCTCGTGCAGGAAATCGATCATGGGCATGCCGACCGGCGTATCCACAGGGCCGATTTTATTGCCGTTGATGGTCAGGGCTAGCGGCCGTTTTTCAATGCTCATATTGTCAAAGCCTTTTTGATCTTGGCGGGCGTTATCGGCAGCTGATAAAAGCGGGAGCCAATAGCATGAGTGATGGCATTGCCCGTTGCGGCAACGACAGGAATCATTACCACTTCAGCTAGACCTTTTGGCGGAGAGCTGTCTGCGAGGGGGGCAAGGTATTCCGCTGTTTGCGTCCATACGGCAACATCGACAGCGCGCGGCAGTGTATAGCGGTTGAAGTTCCATGTGCCGTTGCCTG
Source organism: Mesopusillimonas faecipullorum (assembly GCF_020539505.1). GTDB lineage: Bacteria > Pseudomonadota > Gammaproteobacteria > Burkholderiales > Burkholderiaceae_B > Mesopusillimonas > Mesopusillimonas faecipullorum. The sequence goes on from NZ_JACDXW010000004.1 coordinate 140,484, forward strand.
GGCCGTCGCCATAGAGCGGCAGATCTTCCATCAATGCGTGCCCGATGCCCATTGCGACCCCTCCTTGTTGCTGGCCGGAAACCAAGGCCGGCACCACCACATTGCCAGGGTCGAGCAGGCTATGGTGACTCATGATCTCGACTTTTCCCGTGAACGTATTGACGTTCAGCTCTACCAGACAGGCCGCCGGCGTATAGGTCGTGACCCCCGCATTATTACGCTGTGCGGACGGGTACTGCACAGCGCTGCGCTTGATAAAGTCGTAGCCGCCTGTATTCATGCGAGCTTTCAAGGCTTCAGGCGCGCCATCACCGTAGCGCACTGCCAGTGCATCGACCGCAAGGTTGAGGGTGCCCACTCCCGGGATGTCAAAGTCGGCACGCGCCCATTGCCAGCGGCTGAAACAGTGCACGGCAACGCCGGTCACCAGGCCCATCTCATGCGCTTTCCGGGCGATATCGGCAAACGGAATCGGCGTCATGCCGCCGCCACCGATTCCACCGGGAACCACTCGCAAGTCGGCAGCCGTCATGACGCCGCTGGCCAGTTGTCCCCCTGCGGGGCCACTGCTCCATATCGCTTTGGCAGCAGGCCAAACCGTATTTTCAAAAAGGAATTGCGCAGCTTGCTTGGTCCCGAACCCAATAAAGTAAACGCTGTTGGATGCGCTCATCGCGGGCAGAATAGCCGGAACCCAAAAGGGGTCGCGTGAGAGCTCATCTTGCTGCTGCTGAGAAATCGTGAAAGGCTCGAAGTTGCTCTTGAGCGGCAGTTGAGGAAAGTCCGTCTCGCCAAAGATCACTACATCGGGCGCCTTGCCCAACATGCGTTGCACCACCACCTGCTGTGACGAGGTAGCGCCGGTTCCTATTTCCTGCACACAGTGGCGCATTGTGATTTTGCCCTCTGCGTCGAACTCAAGCAGCAAAGCAGAGGTATCCGCACCTGTGCCGTAGTCTTTTTGTACTTGGGCAAAACCTACGCCGTAACGGCGACCGGGGTTGGCGGCGTCATACTTGGCCTTCGCTTGTTCGCGGTTTGTCCACAGCGGATGCTGTGCCGCACGATCCAGCATTTCCACCAGGCGTGGGTCGCCCAACTGTACGGCACCCTGCGTGTTGGGCTCACCCGGACGCAAGGCGTTGCGACGCCTTAATTCGATCGCGTCCATGCCCAGCTCGGCTGCCACTTCGTCGACCAGCAACTCAGTGATCGACATGGCTTGGATAGTGCCGTAGCCACGCATGGAGCCCGCCTCGACGGCTGCCGTCGCTATTGCCGCCGACGAGAGATCCGACTTGGGGAAGTAATAGATGGTTTGGGCTGATGTGGCCGCGACCTGGGCGACCGAGAACGAAAAGTTCGCCCGGCCCCCGCCATTACAGTTATAGAAACCCTTGAGAATTTCAAACTTTCCGGTCTTGCGATCAGCAACCAGCGTCAGGTCGATTTCAATGCTGTGGCGTTTCATCCCCAGCTGAAATTGCTCGTATCTATCGTTGGCCAGGCGCACCGGAAGACCATCGCCATAAAAACAGGCGGCAATGGTGTAAAACGGAAAGATTGAGTGGTCTTTGGAACCGTAGCCGACGGTCGTGCCAGACAGTACTTCGATTTTTTCTACCGGGAAGCGTTTGTTGTCTTTGACCATAAAAGCCGCTACACGCGCGACTTCATATGGGGACTGTGCCGCAATCAAAACATGCAGAGTGCGTGTTGCAGGGTCGTACCAGGCATTGCCATTGTCCGGCTCCATCGCCGACGGGTCTATGGACTGCGAAAAACCTTGGCGCTCGATGACGAGCTTATCGGGGTTATGGCGTGCAGCCTCAATTTCGGCCTCTATGGTGCCGGCTGCCGCCATGCCACGTTTCATAGGCTCATATGTCTCGTGAGCGATGACCTCGGGATCACGCACACCTCCGCCGCCGCGGTGGTGCAGCATGACAGAGTGGGGGATAAACATGCCCTGAGAGTCCGCTGGCGGCCAGGTCGGCGTGTCGCCGTCGAACCCCCCCCAGATAACCGCATCCTGCATAGGCGAAAAAGCGGGCGCGCTGGTAGGGCTATCACCCTGAATGCGCACATAACGGGCGGCGCCGTAATTGGGTGGCGGTTTCAAACCGGTCTGTTTACCGTAGGTGACCGCTTTGGATTCAAATCGCAATCGGCGCTTGGCCGCCTCGAATCGAGCGAAATCCTGATAAACCAACAGCGCTACGGGATGCCCATATAAAGGCGAGGTACTGCCTTTGGGCAGCAGGAAGTTTTTGCCGTAGAACTCAAACCCCAGATCGGCCAGTTCAGGAACTTTCACGCCATCGCGTGCCATGTCCTCGTGCCTGATGACACGATCAGGCTGTAGATCCGGCCCCAGCATAGACAGATCTATGTCTTCAAAAGCATGCTCGACATCTGTGGCTTTCAGGAAAAAACCATGCGCCTGTTTTTCTGGCCAGCCGGGTAGGTCTTTAGCGCGAAAGTCGCGGGCAAATACCTTATCGCCTGTCACTTTGCGGATAGCGTCCCATCGATATTTGACCTCGCCGTCGGGCGTCAGCCATTCGGACGTTTGTGGACCGGAATGAACCTCTCGCGCTTGGACGTTAGGCAATCGACCGAACATGACAGTAATGCCACTGAAGGTCCCCAGCTTGATGAAATTACGCCGTGTTAATTCCAAAGTCATTTCCCCTTTCCCAAAGTCACTACCCCTTCTGGTGGGTAAACCACGCGCTAGGGCTGACTTTACTGGTTGGCTCAGTTACGAAAATATAGGAATACAGAGCGCCAGTAGCACCTTATTTGATAATGCTTACAACTGAAGCGCAATCAAGGTTTTCGCCAATTTTAATAATCAGTAATGAATTGTGAGCTGATTATAAGTCGCTTATATTTCAACGGGGTTTTTTTAATTTCCGACTTGTTCAATATTTAGCGAATCTGTGACGGAAAATTTTCGTATGGCTCTAGTTTTAAGATCGTCCCGATCTTGATTTTCGCATCGTTTGTATAGCTTGAAATAAGCTCGTTGTCTAAGTGCAAAGACCATATTAAGGCTGAAAACCCCGGTGTGGGATAGAGCCGAAGATCAAGTTCCAACAGGAAGCGACCGTTGGCGATGACGCACGGCTAAGGCCTGGCGATTCGTCCTATGGGTGCGAGACTGCCTTGCGCGCCGAGGCCCGGCGATGGCGCAGCCAGGCCAGCATCAACGGCGTCAGCGACAGGGCGACGATACCCAGGATGACTGCCGTCAGGTTGTTCTTGATGAACGGAAAATTGCCGAACCAGTAGCCCAGCATCACCAGCGGGCCTACCCATAAGGCGGCTCCCAGCACGTTGAACGCGGCGAAGCGCCGGTAGGCCATGGGCGCCATGCCGGCCACGAATGGCGCGAACGTGCGCACCAGCGGCATGAAGCGGGCGATGATGATGGTTTTGCCGCCATGGCGTTCGTAAAAGCCGTGGGTATAGTCCAGCGCGCTGCGCTTGAAGAAGCGGCTGTTCGGCCATCGTTCGATGTGTTTGCCGAAGTGCCGGCCTATGGCATAGTTGACCGTATCCCCGAGGACCGCGGCCGCGAACAGGACGGCGGCCACCAGCCATGGGTTCATGCCGCCGCCGGCCGCCAGCGCGCCGGCGATGAACAGAAGGGAGTCGCCGGGCAGGAAAGGCATGACCACCAGGCCGGTTTCGCAAAAGACGATCAGAAACAGAATGGCGTAAATCCAGCCTCCGTATTGGGACAGCAGGGCGGCCAGGTGCTGATCGACGTGCAGGAGGAAGTCCGCCAGAAGGCCGAGGTATTGCATGCATTTACCGGGTAAGGGAACAGCGCGATTGTACCTGCGCGATGCAGAGTCGGCGCCGTGCTGCCTTTACCCCTTACGCCCCTGGTGCTGTCGCTGCTGGGTTTGCTGGACTGGTTCGGGCCGGGTGCGGTGGCGCCTGGGGTCGGCCTCAGTTCTTTAGCCGGTAGCCCGTGCGGAACATCCAGTGCACGATCAGCAGACAGGCCAGCAGGAACAGCAGCGTCATGAACAGGCTCAGTCCCACGCTGACGTCCGCCGTGCCGTAAAAGCTCCAGCGGAAGCCGCTGATCAAGTAGACCACCGGGTTGAACAAGGTAACCTTTTGCCAGAGCGGCGGCAGCATGTCTATGGAATAGAAGCTGCCCCCTAGAAAAGTCAGCGGTGTGATGATCAGCAGTGGAATCAGGTTCAGTTTTTCGAAGCTGTCGGCCCACAGGCCGGTAATGAAGCCGAACAGGCTGAAGGTTGCCGCCGTCAGCGTCAGGAACAGCAGCATCCACCAGGGGTGCAGAATTTGCATGGGCACGAACAGCCTGGCCGTCAGCAGGATGATGGCGGCCAGTATGAGCGCCTTGGTGGCGGCCGCGCCCACGTAGGCCAGCACGATTTCCAGGTACGACACCGGCGCCGAGAGCACCTCGTAGATGGCCCCGGTGAAGCGCGGCATGTAGATGGAGAACGCGGCGTTGGAGATGCTGTGCGTAAGCAGCGACAGCATCACCAGCCCCGGCACAATGAAGGCGCCGTAGCTGATGCCGTTGATTTCGCTGATGCGATGGCCGATAGCGGCCCCGAACACCACGAAATACAGCGAGGTGGAAATGACCGGCGCCAGCACGCTTTGCGCCAGCGTGCGCCGCGTGCGGGCCATTTCCGCCAGGTAGATGGCTGCCATGCTGCGCAGATTCATGCGGTTTCCTGGATGAGGTGGACGAAGATGTCTTCCAGCGAGCTTTGCTGGGTGTGGATGTCTTGGTAGCGCAGGCCGGCTTCGTGCACGGCTTGCAGCAGGCCGGGCACGTCGGGCGCTTCGCGCTTGTCGTAGGTGTGGGTCAGGGTCAGGCCGTCTTCCGAGAGCTGCAGGCCGTGGCTTGCCAGCGCGGGCGGCAGTTGCGCCAGCGGCTCGGCCAGTTGCAGGCGTAGCTGCTTTTTGCCCAGGCGGTGCATCAGCGTCTGTTTTTCTTCCACCAACAGGAGTTCGCCGTGGCGGATGACGCCGATGCGGTCGGCCATTTCCTCGGCTTCTTCTATGTAATGGGTGGTAAGAATGATGGTGACGCCGTCGTTGCGCAGGCGGCGCACCAGTTCCCACATGTCTTTGCGCAAGGCGACGTCCACGCCCGCGGTGGGTTCGTCCAGGAACAGGATGCGCGGCTCGTGCGCCAGGGCCTTGGCGATGAGCACGCGCCGCTTCATGCCGCCGGAAAGCGTCACGATTTTCTTGTCGCGCTTGTCCCAGAGCGACAGGTTGCGCAGCACTTTTTCGAGGTAGGCGGGGTTGGCGGGCTGGCCGAACAGGCCACGACTGTAGCTGACGGCCTGCCACACGGTGGCGAAGGAGTCCAGCGTGATTTCCTGCGGCACCAGGCCGATGGCGGCGCGGGCCTGGCGGTATTGCGTGATGATGTCGTGGCTGTCCACCAGCACCTGGCCGCCGCTGGGCTTGACCAGGCCGCAGATGATGCTGATCAGCGTTGTCTTGCCCGCCCCGTTGGGGCCCAGCAGCGCGAAAATTTCGCCGTGGCGGATTTCCAGCTGTATGGATTTGAGCGCGGTAAAGCCCGAGGCGTAGGTTTTGTCCAGCTCGCGGACGGAAATGGCGGCAACCATGCTTATCCTAAGGTTTCATCGCTTGCGACCGAACCAAGGAGAGACGCGGCTTTGCGAGGCCATCGGCTCACAACTGGTATCCCTATGGACGGACGGGTGGCGATATCATTCCGGATTCGAACTGTACAGTGTAAGTGATGATGGCGGGCAACAACATGAAGAATAGGTATGAAACCGCCTTGCTGACACCGGAGCGCATGACGCGGGCGGTCGCGGTATTGTGCGGGCCCGGCAACAATGGCGGAGACGGCTTCGTCGCGGCGGAGCAATTGCGCTAGTGGGGCTGGCCTTGATGGGTTTTCTGTTGGCAGGATGGGCTTTCCTGGCCTTGTGGTTTCAGGCGTCTTCGCCTTGGCGCATCCCAGCCTTGGTGCTATGCGTGTTGATTGGCGTGGCGACCATGCTTGCCCCTTGGTTGCAACGACGCAAACGGATCTGGTGTGTGGCGGCAGTGGGGTTTGTCGCCACCCTGGCCTGGTGGCAGACCTTGCAGCCGTCGCATGATCGTGTCTGGGCCGATGATGTGGCCAGGCTGATGCATGCCGAGGTCGAGGGCAATACCTTGCGTTTGCACGAGGTGCGCAATTTCGAGTGGCGCAGCGAAACCGATTACACGCCGCGCTGGGAGACGCGTGAGTACGATCTGAATGAACTGGTCTCGGGGGATTTGTTCCTGTCGTATTGGATGGGCCCGGCGATTGCGCATACCTTGGTGTCTTTTGGTTTTGCCGATGGTCGCCAACTGGTGTTTTCGCTGGAGATCCGCAAGGAGAAAGGCGAGTCGTTTTCTGCCATTGCGGGTTTTTTCCGGCAGTACGAGGTGGTGCTGATTGCGGCGGACGAGAACGACATCATTCGCACGCGTACGAATGCGCGCGGCGAAACCGTGCATATGTATCGCTTGAATATGCCGCCCGCCGCGCTGCGCGAGGCCTTGCTGGGGTATGTGCGTGAGGGTGAGCAGATCCGTCGCGAGCCGCGTTTCTACAATAGCCTGACCAGCAATTGCACGACGATTGTGTTTGATTTGGCCAGGCAGATTGCACCAAGCTTGCCGCTGGATTACCGCTTGCTGTTGTCGGGGTATTTTGCCGAATACGCTTTTGATCAGGATGGCCTGACGCCGGGTTTGGATTTCCAGGTGCTGGAGCAAGCAGGCAATATCACCGAGCGTGCCCGGGCTTTTACGGGGACGCCAGAGGCGTTTCCCGCGGCGATACGCGTGGGCGTGCCGGGTGTGCAAGAGCCACCTGATGCCAGGCATTAGCCTTGGAGCAGGCGGCTATCCAGCCATGGTTGCGCGCCTCAGACACTGAGGGGCGGGGCGCCGTCGTCGTCCACCCGGCTGGGAAAAATCGGATGCCGTTATTGAGAATGGTTTTCAAGGGGGAGCTGCTGGATGGCAAGCACACGTTGGCTATACCTTCAGCTATCGGTAAAAGGCGTTGTCGCTTTCCATCACCGGATAGGCAGCTTGGTAAAAGCAAATGGCGGACAGGGTGGGATTCGAACCCACGGTACGCTTGCACGTACGCCTGATTTCGAGTCAGGTACATTCGACCACTCTGCCACCTGTCCGATTTCCACTGCTTCACTTACTGCCCGGGCGCTGTTCGAGTTCCCTCGCCTAGCCCAGTCAAGCCGCGTATTCTAGCAGGAAATTCAGCCCGGCGTTTTCTTTATACTCTACTGAATTAAAAACGCGACACTACGCGAGGGATACATCATGCTGGACGGAAAGAAAGCGATCATCACGGGCTCTACCAGCGGAATAGGGCTGGGCATTGCGCGTGAGTTGGCGGCCAATGGCGCCGACGTAGTGCTGAACGGCTTCGGCGACCCGGCAGCCATAGAAAAAGCACGGGTCAACATAGAGCTTGAGTTCGACGTCAAGGCTTACTACATCAGTGCCGACCTGATGCAAGCCGATGCTACCCGCGCCTTTATCGAACAGGCGGCGCAGCAGTTGGGGGGGCTGGATATTCTGGTCAACAATGCCGGTATTCAACATACCGATCTCATCGAGGATTTTCCCACCGAACGCTGGGATGCGGTGATTGCCCTGAATCTTTCCGCCGTGTTTCATGGCATGGCGGCTGCTGTGCCTATCATGAAGCGCAAGGGGTGGGGGCGTTTGATCAATATTGCCTCGGCGCATGGTCTGGTGGCTTCTGAGCGCAAAGCCGCCTACGTGGCTGCGAAGCATGGTGTCGTGGGTTTGACCAAGGTGGTGGCGCTTGAAACCGCCGGCACGGGTATTACGGCCAATGCCATCTGTCCGGGCTGGGTGCGCACCGAACTTGTCGAGAAACAGATAGAGAACCTGGCCAAGCAGCGTGGGCTTAGCCAAGAAGATGCGGCCAAAGCGTTGCTGGCCGAGAAACAGCCTTCACTGCAATTTGTGACTCCGAAACAGTTGGGGGGAGCCGCCGTTTTTCTGGCTTCCGAGGCTGCTGACCAAATGACCGGTACCACCTTGAGCATGGATGGCGGTTGGACGGCTCGCTAAACAAGGATAATTTGAAATGTTGATGTTGCTTTCCCCCGCCAAAAAGCTGGATTACGACAGCCCCGTGCGGACAACCCTAGATAGCCAGCCGCTTTTTGTTGAACAGGCCTCTGCGCTCATAGACGAGCTGCGCACTAAGTCCCCAGCGGACATAGCCAAACTGATGTCGCTTAGCCCAGCGCTTGCGCAGTTGAACGTAGATCGTTACCAGGCTTGGCAGCCCAAGTTCACTAAGTCAAATTCGCGCCAAGCGGTATTGGCTTTCAATGGGGATGTCTACGAAGGCCTGCGTGCCGAAGAACTCTCAGACGAAAAACTGCAATGGGCTCAGCAGCATTTGGTCATTCTCAGTGGCTTGTATGGGGCCTTGCGCCCACTCGATCTCATACAGCCATATCGGCTGGAAATGGGGACCAAACTGAGCAATCCCCAGGGTGCCAATCTTTACAGCTATTGGGGAGCCTCCATCGCTCAGTATCTTAATCAACGCCAAGAAGGCGATGAGCAGCCGTGGGTGCTTAATCTGGCTTCCGAAGAGTATTTCAAGGTGGTGGATCGTAAAGTTCTGCGTGCCAAGGTTGTGCAGTGTGTATTCCAAGACTATAAAAACGACGCCTGGAAGATCATCAGCTTTTACGCCAAGCGTGCGCGAGGCTTGATGGCGCGTTACGTTATCGATCAAGGCGCGCAAGAACTCGAGGCGCTCAAAGATTTCAATGCGGAAGGCTACGCCTATGATGCCAAGGCATCAGCGGCGGATAAACTGGTTTTTCGTCGTAAAGAAGCCTGAAAGCTCTTGTCCCGAGAACATGCTGGCCTAAGCGGCTAGTGTTCGAGGGGGCGGGATGACTTCGTCTGGAGGCTCCAGGGCACGCATTTCCTGGCGTATCAGCTGTGCCGCTTTCAGCATTTGGCGCAGCGGGTAGGCCAGGGCTGCCAGTTCGCCTTCAGTTTCCAGCGAGATGCCGGTGTCGGCCTCGTGGCCTGCAAGCAAGGTGTCTATGGTGTTCAGCGCCAGTTGAATGCCGGGGGGGATCTCGCGTAGCTGAGCCAATTGCGGCACGGCAGCGCTAATCTGTTGGGCCAAAACGTGGTTTTGGATCAGCAGATGATTCAACTCGGGCACTTTACGCTGTTGTCGCACCGGCTCGTTGGACATCCGATAAAACGCCGCCGCAAAGTTGCTGAAAGCGATATGCACGTTCTTGCGCCCCAAACGCCAAGCGACCTCGGCCTCGTTGCGTTCAGATTGCAAGGCCAGCGTATCTTCGCCGGCGGAAGACTGCAAAGCCCGCTCGGCCTTGGCGTAGCGTAGGCCTGCATGAAGAAAACGCTGGTTGGCGCGTAATAGGGCGCGAGCCAGCGAGCCCATGAAATTGGCCTCCCACCAGGGCAGAATGTAGCTGCATACGGCGGCCAGCAAGCAGCCTATCAGGGTGTCGATCAGCCTTTCCCCAATAATGAAGCTGCTGCTGGGCGACATGATCTGAAAAGCCAGCACCACCGTCAGCGTATTGAAGACAGCCGCTGCCATGAAGCGGGTGACCACCATGCTATAGCCCAAAATGCAGGAAACGACCAAGATGCCAAACATGACGTCGGGGTTGGAAGTTAAGTGCAGCACGATCAGTGCCAACAGGCTACCCAGGCCGGTGCCTATCAACCTCAGGTTATTGCGTTGACGCGTCAGGGCAAAGCCGGGGCGCATGATGACGACGATGGTCAGGATAATCCAGTAGCTGTGGATCTCGATAACACCCGCCCAAGTGCTGCCGCTAGTGATCAGCCCCAAGCTCCTGCCTATCAGCAAACCCATTAATGTGGCTAAGGCGACCCGCACGGCGTACCGAAAGTGGGGGGAGTCCAGACGCAAGTTCGATGTCAGCATTCCGAGGCGTATCGGGTTGCTTGAAATGAAACGGCCTAGTTCTTGATGCAACCGGGCATCCAAAGGGGCTGAAATGTTCTTGCCTTGGCTATGCAGGGCCATGCGTGTCACTATGCGTGATGCGTTGCGTAGCCTGCGTAGCACTTGCACCAGCAAGGCATATACCTCGGGGTGTTGCGTGTTCAGACCCCCTTGCTTCAGGATCTCCAGGTCGTATTCAAAAGCGCGTAGTTCGGCCTTGGCACTGAATTGCTCTTTGGCGGGTTGGTTGCGCGCCACGCATAAGGCAATGTGCTGAAGGTTGTCTGCCAGCTTGACCAAAGCGTCGCGGGCAAAGGTCATCATGTCGTGGCCCGGCAGCATGCGGTGCAGGGTGGCGTAATCGGTGTGGGTGGCAACCAGCGTGTCCAGCAGGTCGACCATATCGGTGAAGATGCTAAGAGTGGTCAGGCGCTGGCGGTCATCGGCGTGGTTCTGGCGGGGCAGATCGCGCAGTACGGTGTTGCGCGCCACTTGCTGTGCATCTGTCATGGCCGATTGGGCACGTGTCAGTTTGCGATAGTTGTCGTCCAGTTCATCGGGCGCGGTATAAAGACGCGAGCGTGCCAGTACGTACTCGGCCGTGGCATACAGGGCGGAGGCCAAGTGTTGCTGCGTCTCTCGGTGCCAAAGCAGGCGGTGGGTGATAAAGCTATAGCAGAAGTAAAACAGCCCGCCTGCCAACGACTGCAAGGTATGCAGCATCACCGCCTGGGGCTCCAGGGGTGTGCGCATGGTCAGCGTCATCACCAGCAGGCTGGCGAAAGCCATCAAGTTGCCTTGTTTGCCGTATACGCTCAGCATGGACAGGCTGAAAACCAGCAAGGGAACAATCAGCCAGAACAGCAGGCCCGAGGAAAAGGACAAGCCGGTAATGATGACGGTGCAGGTGCCCAGCAAAATGGCACCCAGCATGGTGTTGGTGTTGTGGCGTCGCGGGTTGTCGGGCTGGTCCAGAATGGCAGGGCAGGAAGCCCCGATAGCCGCCACCAAGGCCGCGCTGAGGTCATGCAATACCAGCGTTGCAAATAAGGCAGGTATCAGTACGCCGCCGGCTTGGCGCACGCCACTGAAGAAATACTGGCTGTAAAGAAAGCGTTGCAGCGAGGGTAGGCTGTTAAGCATGGCGTAACGACGTTTTGCGCAGGGCGCCAAACCAGTGAGTATATCGCTGTTATGTGTTGTTTTATGTCATCGTTATTTGCTTCTCTCAAACGCTTGCGGTTTGCGCGTGTTTGTGCAATGCAGTAAATTAGAGGTTTAATCCGCTTTATATCCACAGCGGATGTAGTTGGCCCTGTTTCTCAGGCTACCGCCTGTTTTTCACACGCCTTACTCATTTTGCCGAGGGCCGCGCCACAAGCGTGGGTTGCCACGGCGTCCATTTCTATCTCTGCGCCTCCAAGGCGCATGTGCTGCTCCCCAGTCGGTGCGTTTGGGTCTGGTCAGGCAGTCAGGTGGCGCGGTTCCGTGAACCGCAAAGCGCTGAGCTGTCTTTCCTTGTTCAAAAGTGCCCGGTCCTTCAGTCGGACGCTGGCGGGTTCGCGCAGGTTACGAAAGGAATTCTCATGGAACTCAATGGTGCCGACATCGTCGTACGATGCCTGGCCGAGCAGGGCGTCGAACATGTGTTCGGTTATCCCGGCGGCGCAGTGCTCTACATCTACGACGCTATCTACAAGCAAGATCACTTCAAGCACATCCTCGTGCGTCACGAGCAGGCTGCCGTGCATGCAGCCGATGCCTATTCGCGCTCGTCCAATAAAATCGGCGTCGCGTTGGTCACAAGCGGCCCAGGCCTAACCAACGCCGTCACCGGCATCGCCACCGCATACATGGACTCCATCCCCATGGTGATCATCAGCGGTCAGGTGCCCATCACCTCGGTAGGGCAAGATGCCTTCCAAGAATGCGATGCCATCGGTATTACGCGTCCTTGCGTCAAGCACAACTTCCTGGTGCGCGACGTTAAAGATCTGGCAGACACCCTGCGCAAGGCCTTCTATATTGCCAGCACGGGTCGTCCTGGCCCTGTGCTGGTTGACATCCCCAAAGACATCACCGTTGCGCGCTGCAAGTTTGCCGCACAGCGCGGTGAAGTCAGCATGCGCTCCTATTCTCCGGTTGTGAAAGGCCATCAGGGCCAGATCAAGCGCGCCGTTCAGATGCTGCTGGCAGCCGAGCGCCCCATGATCTACGCGGGCGGCGGTGTGGTGCTGTCCGACGCCTCCGAAGAGCTGCGTCAATTGGTCGAGCTGACCGGCGCGCCTTGCACCACCACCCTCATGGGCTTGGGTGCCTTCCCCTCTAGCGATGCGCGTTATGTGGGTATGCCGGGCATGCACGGCACCTACGAAGCCAATATGGCTATGCAAAATAGCGATGTGCTGGTGGCTGTGGGGGCGCGTTTTGATGACCGTGTTATCGGTAATCCGCGTCACTTTGCCCAGAATCTGCGCAAGATCATCCACATAGACATTGATCCTTCCTCGATTTCCAAGCGCGTGAAGGTGGATGTGCCTATTGTGGGCAATGTGCGCGAGGTGCTGCAAGAGCTCAACACCACTTATCAGCAGTTGTCTGCCGAAACGGCTCCCAACAAAGAGGCTCTGACGCGCTGGTGGCAGCAGGTCGAAGGCTGGCGTGCTCGCAAGTGCCTGGCCTATGCGCCTTCCGACGAACTGATCAAGCCACAGTTTGTCATCGAGAAGCTCTGGGAAGTCACCGGTGGCGACGCGTTCGTGACTTCTGACGTCGGGCAGCATCAAATGTGGGCGGCTCAATATTACGGTTTCGATAAGCCGCGTCGTTGGGTCAACTCGGGTGGCTTGGGCACCATGGGTGTGGGCTTGCCCTATGCCATGGGTGTGCAGATGGCCAACCCAGACAAACCGGTTGCTGTCATTACCGGCGAGGGCTCCATCCAGATGAACATCCAAGAGCTCTCCACCTGCAAGCAGTACCACCTTACGCCCAAAGTGCTGTGTCTGAATAACCGCTACCTGGGCATGGTGCGACAGTGGCAGCAGATCGATTACGAATCACGCTATTCGGAATCCTATGTCGACGCCTTGCCTGACTTCGTCAAGCTGGTCGAAAGCTATGGCCATGTGGGTCTGCGTATCGACAAGCCTGCCGATGTTGAACCGGCGTTACGTGAGGCGTTCGGCAAGCATAAAGATCGCCTTGTCTTCCTGGACATCATCACTGACCAGACCGAAAACGTCTGGCCTATGGTCAAAGCCGGCAAAGGCCTGACCGAGATGTTGCTGGGTTCGGAAGATCTTTGACGCTACAGGACGGCCAAGTTATGAAACACATGATTTCCATTCTGCTGGAAAACGAACCCGGCGCGCTGTCCCGTGTGGTGGGCTTGTTTTCGGCACGCGGATACAATATCGAGACGCTGACGGTAGCGCCTACCGAAGATGCCACTTTGTCGCGTATGACTATCGTTACGCGCGGCTCTGAAGATGTCATCGAACAGATCACCAAACACTTGAATCGCCTCATCGAGGTGGTCAAGGTGGTTGATCTTTCCGAGGGTGCGCACATCGAGCGCGAACTGATGATGATCAAGGTCAGGGCGCTGGGCCGTGAGCGCGATGAACTCAAGCGCATGGCCGACATCTTCCGTGGCCGCATCATCGATGTCACGGACAAGTCGTACACCATCGAACTGACCGGTGATCAGGAGAAAGTCGATGCTTTCATCGCCGCGCTCGATCGCAGCGCTATCCTCGAAACCGTACGTACGGGCATCTCTGGCATAGGCCGGGGTGACCGCATCCTGAAATTGTAATTACAATCCGGGTGCCGGGCGGTCGCGCCGCCTTCGCCGGTCAGCCGGCGTAGCGGCACCCGAACCAACGAACGTCAACCAAATACAAGCTTAGTACTGGAGCAAGCACCAAATGAAAGTCTTTTACGACAAAGATTGCGACCTGTCCCTCGTCAAGGGTAAAACCGTTGCCATCATCGGCTACGGCTCGCAAGGCCACGCCCACGCGCAAAACCTGAACGACTCTGGCGTCAAAGTCATCGTCGGTCTGCGCAAGGGTGGCGCCTCTTGGAACAAAGCGGCCAACGCCGGCCTGGAAGTTCGTGAAGTCGCCGAAGCCGTCAAGGCTGCCGACGTTGTCATGATCTTGTTGCCTGACGAAAACATCGCTTCCGTTTACAAAAACGAAGTCGCTGCCAACATCAAGCCGGGCGCCGCACTGGCATTCGCACACGGTTTCAACGTGCACTACGGCCAAGTCGTGCCGCGTGACGACATCGACGTCATCATGATTGCGCCCAAGGCTCCTGGCCACACCGTGCGTGGCACCTACTCCCAAGGCGGCGGTGTGCCTCACCTGATCGCTGTTTACCAAGACAAGTCCGGCTCCGCCCGCGACATCGCTTTGTCTTACGCCAGTGCCAACGGCGGTGGTCGTGCCGGTATCATCGAAACCAACTTCCGCGAAGAAACCGAAACCGACCTGTTCGGCGAACAAGCCGTGCTGTGCGGTGGTGCCGTCGAGCTGATCAAAGCGGGTTTCGAAACGCTGGTCGAGGCTGGCTACGCTCCCGAAATGGCCTACTTCGAATGCCTGCACGAGCTCAAGCTCATCGTAGACCTGATCTACGAAGGCGGCATCGCCAACATGAACTACTCGATCTCCAACAACGCCGAGTACGGTGAATACGTCACCGGCCCGCGCGTCGTTACGGAAGAAACCAAGAAGGTCATGAAGGACGTTCTCAAGGACATCCAAACCGGCGAATACGCCAAGAGCTTCATCCTGGAAAACCAGGCTGGTGCTCCCACGCTGCAATCGCGTCGCCGCCTGAACGCCGAGCACGACATCGAAGTGGTCGGTGCCAAGCTGCGCGCCATGATGCCCTGGATTGCCGCCAACAAGCTGGTTGACCAAAGCAAGAACTAAGTCAGGTGCCAGGCACGTTTTGACTGTTCTCAAGGCCTGCCTGCCCGAGCCGAGCACCCTTTCCGGGTGGTCGATATGCCGGGCGGGCTAGGCTTTCAGCCCCACAAGCCGTAAAATTTTGCGGCTTGTGGGGTTTTTGCTTGTCCCGCGCGTCTTTTTCCAGGCTTTCTCATGAAAACTCCTCCGTATCCGCATCCGCTCATCGCCCGTGAGGGTTGGCCTTTCCTGGCCGGCAGCGTAGTGCTGGCCTTGGTCGTCACCTATTTCGCCGGTTGGGCTGCGTTGCCGCTGTGGCTGCTGGCCTTGTTTGTCCTGCAGTTCTTCCGCGACCCGGCGCGTCCTGCGCCAGAGGGGGAAGCCGATGTCCTCAGCCCCGCCGATGGCCGCATTGTGGCGATCGAGGAATGTGCAGACATCTATCACGAGGGCCGCGCCGCCTTGAAGATCAGTGTCTTCATGAATGTCTTCAATGTGCATTCGAACCGTGCGCCGGTCGATGGCGAAATCCTCAGCACGGCTTACTTTCCGGGTAAGTTTCTGAATGCTGCCATCGACAAGGCTTCGCTCGAAAACGAACGTAATGCCATTGTTCTGCGTACCCCTCGTGGGCACATCGTTACGGCGGTACAGGTGGCGGGTTTGGTCGCGCGTCGTATACTTTGTTATGTAAAAACAAACGACACGGTTTATAAGGGCCAGCGTTACGGTTTCATCCGCTTTGGCTCGCGCGTCGACGTTTACTTGCCGCCAGGTTCGCGTCCCCGGGTCGCCATCGGCGACAAGGTGCGTGCAACCAGCACTGTATTAGCCGAACTGCCTCATGCCTGATACCAACGAAGAAACCCGGCGCCGGCGCAGCATTTACCTGCTGCCCAACGCCTTTACCACCGCCAATCTGTTTGCGGGCTTCTATGCCGTCGTGCAAGCCATGAACGGTCGCTTCGACGTCGCGGCCATTGCCATTTTTGCGGCCATGGTCTTCGATGGCATGGATGGTCGTGTTGCCAGGCTGACCAATACCCAGTCGGCTTTCGGTGAGCAATATGACTCGCTCTCCGACATGACGTCTTTTGGTGTTGCACCCGCGTTAGTGATCTATGAGTGGGCCATGCAAGACCTGGGGCGCTGGGGCTGGCTGGCGGCGTTTATCTACGTGGTGGGCGCAGCCTTGCGCTTGGCACGGTTCAATACGCGCATTGCCACGGTAGATAAACGTTTCTTTCAGGGGCTGCCCAGCCCCGCGGCTGCGGCCTTGGTGGCGGGCTTTGTCTGGGTGGCGGTAGACAACAAGCTTAACTGGCCTGCCGCGAGTATTGCCTGGGTGGCTTTTGCCGTCACGGTGTATGCGGGCGTGGCCATGGTGTCTAATGCCCCGTTTTACAGTGGCAAAACCTTCGCTCTGGGGCGCAGCGTGCCTTTCTGGGCCTTGCTGGCCCTGGTGGCGGTGTTCGTCTTCATATCCAGTGACCCGCCCCTTATGCTGTTTGGGCTGTTCATCGTATATGGTCTTTCGGGGTGGGTGCTGATGGCTTGGCGCTGGCGTCGTGCGCGCCAGCTTAAGCGGCGTTCCGTCAGTTAAAAGAAGGGCCAGTTGTCTTTTTCGTACATGGGGTCAGGGCCGGGATGAAACCGAGTCACCTTTTTGCCGTCCTTCCCCAGGTACACATGCATCATCGAATTCCATACGCCGGCTTGCTGGTAGCGGTAGCTCCAGACTATCTGCAAGTTCGACGGTAGGCCCACTCTGCCTTTTTCGGCGGGTGGCCCAAATTCGCACAATACTTGTTCCGCAGTCCAGTCTCCTTGGGCCAGCTTGCTGAAATTGTTGTCGGTCAGCAAAGCTTCTACACCCGAAATGGTGCCGTCGGCATTCACGTTGGTGCCCCAGGCAAACTGCCCGAAGGGTTGACGCGACCAGATCAGTCGTTCACGACCGTCATTTAGCTGGCATGTATAGTTTGGGCGACCCAAACGCGCCTCGGCCTGAGCAAGCGGCGTGCCTGCGGTGAGGGTGACAGGGTTGGCGCAGCCCATCAGCGCCAAGCCGGTCAACAATAAGCAACCTATCAGTTTGCTTGAGCCAGCCTGGGCGAGGCGCGATGTATAAGTGGAAACTTTCATTCGTGTCAGAAAAATTGCTTGAATTGCCATGCAGGGGTAGCCAGCATGGCTGGGTTCGGTCTTAAGCCGGGAATTTGCTATAATGCGGCCTGCTGATCTAAATAGATAGCACCATTATGCGGCCCTTGTAACTATGGGTCGAGTTTTGTCTTTAATGTCATTCACGTCAGGGCACCTCGGCCCCGACGCATGTCCTAGAGGTCTACTATCATGTCCGTTGCTGACATCAAAAAATCCGATATCGTTGCACAATTCCAACGCGCTCAGGGCGATACGGGTTCCCCCGAAGTCCAAGTCGCACTGCTTACCGCCCGCATCAACGAATTGACCGGGCACTTCAAAGAACACAAGAAAGACCACCACTCGCGTCGCGGCCTGCTGCGTATGGTCAGCCGCCGTCGCAAACTGCTCGACTACCTGAAAGGTCGTAGCCCTGACTCCTATCGCGCACTGATCGAAAAACTCGGCCTGCGCAAGTGATTCCGGGGCTGGTTCCCCCACTCATGTGCAACCGTGTAGACGGCACCTTACCCGTGCCGTCTACACGGTTTTTCATTTTCAAGGATATAACTCCCCATGTTCAATAAAGTGGCCAAATCCTTCCAGTACGGCCAGCACACTGTCGTGCTTGAAGCCGGCGAAATAGCACGCCAGGCGTCTGGCGCCGTCGTTGTTTCCATCGAAGACACCGTTGTGTTGGCAACAGTGGTTGCCGCCAAAAAAGCCAAAGCCGGCCAGGATTTCTTCCCCCTTACCGTTGATTACGTCGAGAAAACTTACTCCGCTGGTCGTATCCCCGGTGGTTTCTTCAAACGCGAAGGCAAGCCCTCCGAAAAAGAAACGCTTACTTCGCGTCTGATCGATCGTCCGTTGCGCCCCTTGTTCCCCGAGGGTTTCTACAACGACGTTCAGGTCATTATTCATGTGCTGTCGGTTAATCCTGAAATCGATCCAGACATCGCAGCCATGCTGGGCGCATCGGCTGCGCTGGCAATTTCCGGTATTCCCTTCAATGGTCCTATCGGCGCAGCACGCGTAGGCTATGTAGATGGCCAATACCTGTTGAACCCCACGGTTTCTCAACTCCAGCAGTCCAAGCTTAACTTGGTGGTCGCGGGTACCGAGGCCGCTGTGCTGATGGTCGAGTCCGAAGCGCAAGAGCTCTCCGAAGAAGTCATGCTAGGCGGCGTTACCTATGGCCACCAGCAGATGCAAGCGGCTATCGATGCTATCCACGATCTGGTGGCTGAAGCCGGCAAGCCCGAATGGGACTGGCAGCCTGCTCCCAAGAACGAAGCGCTGATCACCGCTGTTCGTGCGGCTGCTCAAGAAGGGCTGCAAACCGCCTACAAAACGCGTGAAAAACAGCAGCGTACGACTCAGCTTCGCGAGGTCTACGCCGACGTCAAAGCCAAGCTGGCCGAGCATGCCAGCGCCCGCGGTGAAGACACGCCTGATAGCGTTGAAGTTGAAAACATCCTGTTCGACCTCGAAGCCGAGCTGGTTCGCGGTCAGATTCTGGCTGGCGAGGCTCGTATCGATGGTCGCGACACGCGTACCGTACGCCCCATCAGCGTTCGCTTGGGCGTCCTGCCTCGTGCGCACGGTAGCGCCTTGTTTACGCGCGGTGAAACCCAAGCCTTGGTTATTGCTACCTTGGGTACACGCCAAGACGAGCAAATCATTGACTCCGTGATGGGCGAGTACCGTGATCGCTTCATGATGCACTACAACATGCCTCCGTTCGCTACGGGCGAGACCGGTCGTTTCGGTGCTCCTAAGCGCCGTGAAATTGGTCACGGTCGTTTGGCCAAGCGTGCATTGATCTCCATGTTGCCCGCCCAAGAAGATTTCCAGTACACCATTCGCGTGGTGTCCGAGATCACCGAATCCAACGGTTCCTCGTCCATGGCTTCCGTTTGCGGTGGCTCCTTGGCCATGATGGATGCCGGCGTGCCCGTCAAATCTCACGTGGCTGGTGTGGCCATGGGTCTGATCAAAGACGGCGGCAAGTTCGCTGTGCTGACAGATATTCTGGGTGACGAAGATCACTTGGGCGACATGGACTTCAAGGTGGCGGGTACCGAAAACGGCATCACCGCGCTGCAGATGGACATCAAGATCCAGGGCATCACCAAAGAGATCATGCAAGTGGCTCTCGAGCAAGCGCGCGAAGGCCGTCTGCATATCCTGAGCAAAATGGTCGAAGCACTCGATGGCTCACGCACCGAACTGTCTGCCTATGCTCCGCGTATGCTCACAGTCAAGATCAACCCCGAAAAAATCCGTGATGTCATCGGCAAGGGCGGCGCTACCATCCGCGCCCTGACCGAAGAAACCGGCACGCAGATCGATATCGGTGAAGACGGCACCATCACCATTGCCAGTGCTGATCTTGATAAGGCTCATGAAGCCGAGCGTCGCATCAAAGAGCTGACCGCTGATGTCGAAGTGGGTCAAGACTACGAAGGTCCGGTTCTGCGTTTGCTTGATTTCGGCGCCATTGTGCAAGTTTTGCCGGGTCGCGATGGTCTGTTGCACATCTCCGAGATTGCCAACTACCGTATCAACAACATCAACGACGTGCTCAAAGTGGGCCAGGTTGTACGTGTCAAGGTCATCGAAGCCGATGACAAGGGCCGTCTGCGCTTGTCCATGAAAGCCATCGGTGGTATTGAAGCTCAAGGCGGCCCAGCCGGCCCAACGGTAGCTTAATCACACCTTGAAGTGCTGAAAAACGCCGCCGGCTTTAACTAGCCCAGCGGCGTTTTTCTTTTGCTGTGGCAGTTACGCAGTAGTGCTTGTGCTCTAGTTTGGCTAGCCGAAAATAGGCTGGGGCTTAAGTGCGCAGCGCTACGTCAGTGGGCGGAAACAGCGTGGGGGCTTGCTCGGCAGTCCAGGGCGGATATTTCACCATCACCTGTGCGAAAGCTTCGCTGTTTAGAAAGCGCTGCAGCCATGCATGAAGATTGGGCCATGCTTGCTTGTTGAACCATTCTGAGTCGGTGTGGGCAAACTGGCGTATAAAAGGGGCGATGGCCATATCGGCCAGGCTGCGACGGCTGCCACACAAATAGTCGGTGCCGTTAAGGCGTTGATTCAGTTCGTACAGCCAGGAGGCTGCGGCATCGCGGGCCTGGGTGCCGGTGATTTCGCCAGGATAACGGTTGGGGTATTTGTAGCGATCCAGCTGAAACTTGAAGGGCCCATCGTTCTGAGCAATAAGCTGCATCACGTTTTGCTGATGTTGTGCAGAGGCGGGTAAGCATTCCAGCGGGTCGTTATGTGTCAAGGCCCAGAGCATGATGTCCAGGCTTTCCTCCAGGACTTGCCCGTTGCCAAGGACCAGCACAGGTACCGTACCTTTGGGCGAAGCTTCCAGCATCTGCGCTGGTTTGGCTTTAAGGCTTACCTCACGCAGTTCACAGCTTTGACCTGAGGCTGCAAGTGCCAAGCGTGCACGCATGGCGTAGGGGCAGCGCCGAAACGAATACAGAATGGGTGTTTGCGCGATAGCCGTCATTCTAGCCTCGTTTCAGGTTTTATTGCGTCCAGAAAAAAGCGCCACGTATATGCCGCTGCCGGCTATGAGTAGGGCGCCTGCGTAGAACCAGGTGCTGGGCACCTCGTGCCAAATCACCCAGCCGAACAGGGTGGCCCATATCAAGCCGCTATAGTCGAAAGGCGCCACGATGGAAGCGGGAGCCACCCGAAAAGCCTGTGTGATCAGCCCCAGGCCCACCGTGCTGAAAAAGGCAATCCCGGCAAAACCCAGCCAATGCTCGGCTTGAACCGGAACCCAGATCCAGGCGGAGAGCGGGCCGGCGAAAACGGCTTGGCCGACCCCAAGATACAGCATCATGGTCAACATGCTTTCTTGAGCCTTGATATATCGGGCCGTCGTCATCATAACGGCATAGCCTAGGGCTGTTAGCAGCGGCAGCAGGGCAGCCCATTGCATATGGTCGGGGCTGGGCCGCACCACCAATAGCACCCCGGCAAAACCCGTTAATAAGGCTAACCAGCCGGCGAGCGCGACTTTCTCTTTCAGGAAAATCACCGAAATGATGGTGACAAAAAAAGGTGCGCTAAAAGCAATGGCGGTGGCTTCGGCCTGTGGCAAAAAGGTCAGGCTTAAATAAAAGCAGTAGGCCGTCAAGACATTCAGGGCGCCGCGCAGCAGGTGGACGCCCAGATGCGAGGTAAGCAGTGCCTGTCTTCCCCCCAGCTGGCCGGCCAGGATAAGCAGGGCCAACGTGGCGATGCCGCCCCGCAGAAAGACGATCTGCATGGGTGAGTAGATATGGCCTAGCCACTTGGCCAAGGTGTCGCTGACGGTGAGGCTGAATATGCCACCCATGACACAGGCGATGCCCAGTGGGATGCGGGAAGGTGAGGGGCTCATGGAGTGAATGTCTGCTGATATCCGGCTGGCATGATAACAATGAATCGCTTAGTATAAGTGCTGATGCCTGCTTTCCTGATTTCATTCTTTAACAAAAATCCCTGATTGGCGTAGATTATTGCGTGCTAAGATAAAAAAATTTTGTCCGGCAAGCCCATAGGCTTGCACACGGTCGCCCAATCAGAGCGCCTTTTCCATGCTCCAAATATTTCCCGATACATCCACCATTGCGGAGCACGTCAGTGCCACTCTTGTCGCCAAAATACAGTCCAAGCCCGATGCGGTGCTGGGCTTGGCTACAGGCGGCACCATGGAGCCCATTTACGCTCAATTCGTTGCTCACGCGCACCGCGTAAACCTGGATGTATCCCGGCTAACGTCCTTCAATTTGGATGAGTACATAGGCTTAAGTCCGGATCACCCCAAAAGCTACTCGGCCTATATGCGTGAGCATTTGTTCTCGCACTTGGGCTTCGATACCTCGCGTTTGCATCTGCCAGATGGGATGACGCAAGATCTGGAGGCTCATTGCAAGGCCTACGCTGCACACATACAGGCTTTCGGTGGGGTCGACCTTCAGCTTCTGGGGGTGGGTGGCAATGGCCATATTGGCTTCAACGAGCCTGGTACGCCTTTCGACTGTCCTTGTCATGTGGTCGAGCTGGCCGAACAAACGCGCATCGACAACAGTCGTTTTTTTGCTGAAGGCCTTATGGTGCCGCGTTCCGCCATCACCATGGGTATGGCGGAAATCATGCAAGCCCGGGAGATCGTATTGGTCGCAACGGGTGAAGCCAAGGCTCAGATCATGGCAGAGTGGTACCAACAGGATGTGACTGAGCGCATTCCGTTTACCGCCCTGAAGCGTCACCCACGCGCCAGAATCATCCTTGACGAGGCTGCGGCCAGCCTGTTGCCTCCCGAAGCGCGCCAACAGCGTATGGTTGCTGTCGGTTAAAGCGCAGCTAGAAGAACCCGCGGATTTTTATCTTGCGGGTTTTTTTGTAGTTGAGTGTGCCTATTCTCTTTTTCTTGGGGCGCCTGGTGCCGCGAAGTCATCATCATGGTATGTTGTCGGGCTTTAGTCGCACCTTATCAATGGACGTCAGATGGAAGAAGACTACGCATTTGCTTTACATATACTCGATCAACTGAACGGAGTCGAAGAGTTCGACTTGACGCATTACCACCTGCGCGCAGAGAGGATCGGCGACACTGCGGATCGACACGGAATGGATGCTGAAAAAATATTCGCTGTTTTGGTGGATGCCATACGCGTAGATATTAAAGAGCACCCAAACCAGGAGCGCTTGAAGTTCCTTCTTGGTGGGGGTGCTTAGTATTTGCGTAGGCGCAATGCAAAGCCCGCCGGTCTTTCGAGGACGGGCGTAATCTACCTGTGTTGAGTGATGGCATCTCTGATTGGGTCACTAAAAAGAACCAATCAGTCCAGTACGTAAAAACAAAAAAACCCGCAGATTTTTTATCATGCGGGTTTCATTTGATTTTGATACTTACCGAGACGGCTTGGAAGCCTGTCTTGGTGCCGACGGCGAGACTCGAACTCGCACAGCTTTCGCCACTACCCCCTCAAGATAGCGTGTCTACCAATTCCACCACGTCGGCAGCGGTCTAGCAAAGAGCGGCATTCTAGCACGTTTTATGCCGCTATGTAAAATCCCGGTAAACTTTAGTTGCCCGCGGGTGCTTCGCCCTGATCGGCGGGAGCGGCTTCTGTTGCAGGAGCTGGGGTTTGCGCAGGTGCAGGTGCGGCCACAGGAGCCGGGACCTCGTTAGCGCTAGGGGCTGCAGGGACTTCGTTGGCGGGGGCAGCGGGAGCTTGCGGTACGGCACTGCCGTTCGCGCTACCGGGTAGGCTAGGCACGGAGCTGGCACCGGCCGGCGCGGTTTCAGTGCTGCTGGGTTGGTAATCTTGCATCAGGCCGCCGCCATCAAGGATGGAATTGCCCGTATTGTGAGCCGTGTAGGCCAAGCCTATGGTGGCAGCAAAGAATACGATGGCCGCCCAACGCGTTGTGCGCGATAGGAAGTTTGCAGCGCCGGCAGCGCCGAACAGGCTACCGGCCGAACCGCCGCCGAAGGACGATCCCATGTCTGCTCCTTTGCCTTGTTGTAGCAGCACAAGAACGATGATAGAGAGCGACGACAAGACCTGGATCGCGAGTAAAGTGGGTGACAACCATTGCATGATGGACTCCGGGCCTAAGCGGCCGCAATACGTAAAAATTCTTCGGCAAGCAGTGAGGCGCCACCGACCAAGGCGCCGTTGATGTCGGGCATGGAAAGCAGGCCGGCTGCGTTGTCTGCTTTGACGCTGCCGCCGTACAAAATGGGGCGATCAGCGGCATCAAAAGCGGCCAAGCGCTCGCGGATGGTGGCGTGGACAGCCTGGGCCTGGTCGGGCGTGGCGCTTTGGCCGGTACCTATTGCCCATACGGGTTCGTAAGCAAACACCATTTTAGCAAGGGCTTGCGGGCCTAGTGCCAGGACAGGGGCCAATTGGTCTGCGATGACGGCATCGGTGTGCCCGGCATCGTGTTGCTCCAGGGTTTCGCCTATGCACACAACGGGAGTGATGCCCGCATTCAAGGCGGCTTGAGCTTTACTGGCCACTAAAGCGCTATCTTCGCCATGCATGGCTCGGCGCTCGGAGTGGCCCACCAGCACCCATTGGGCGCCAAAATCAGCCAGCATGGGTGCGGCAACTTCACCGGTGTAGGCGCCGCCAAGGTGGGCGCTGACATCTTGAGCACCCCAAGAGAGCGCGCTGCCTTGCAGTTGGGCCTGAGCCTGCGCCAAGTAGGGGAAGGGGACGCACACGCCCAGGTGGCATTGACCCGACAACGACATTGAGCCGGCAGCCAGCGCTTCCAACAATGCTTGGTTGGTGGCGAGCTTGCCGTGCATTTTCCAGTTGCCGATAACGAGACGAGTAATTGCTTGACCCACTGCTCTGTTGCGCTCTGTTGCTGTTGTGCCGTTGTTAAATTGAAGTGCCTTATCGCCCGTGGCGCGGCCATTTACCGCCTGGTAGCGCGGCCATTGTTGCGCAAATATCGCGAACAACCCGTTATTCTACCTTGTAGGCTTGGCTGTGTACAAACAGAAGCGCCAAGCTGTGGGGCTTTTGATGCGCGCCATGTGCCAGACCGGCGAACGTTTAGGGCTTCGCGGATTTGAAATATCTGCGTGCTACGCTTGGCCGTCAAGGCGTGCTGACGAGTCTTTTTGTCTGGCGAGCCTGTTTTTTTGTCCACTGGAGCCCTCCTTATGAACGATACTGAAGCCGCCAAACTAGCTCAGCAGGCCCTGCGTTTGCAAGCAGACATTCTTGATAGTCTGGATGAAGAGCTGGAGATGGAGCTTGATGATAGGCGGCTGGATGAGGTTTCTACGTTGCTGCCAGTTAGTGCTGATCCCGACATGGATCGCCGCACCTATTTTCGCGAGTTGCTTCGCCTGCAGGGCGAGCTGGTCAAGTTGCAAGATTGGGTCGTGGAACACAAGCTCAAGGTGGTTGTGTTGTTTGAAGGGCGGGATGCGGCGGGTAAGGGCGGCGCCATCAAGCGTATCACCCAGAGACTGAATCCGCGTGTGTGTCGTGTGGCTGCCCTGCCTGCGCCCAGCGAGCGTGAGCGTACCCAATGGTATTTTCAGCGCTACGTGGCGCATCTGCCGGCGGGCGGTGAAATGGTGCTTTTTGACCGCAGCTGGTACAACCGTGCCGGGGTCGAGCGCGTTATGGGTTTTTGTACCAAAGAAGAGTACGAAGAATTCTTCCGTAGCGTAGCTGAGTTCGAGAAAATGCTGATCCGCTCCGGCATTATTCTTATCAAGTATTGGTTTTCCATTACCGACGAAGAGCAGCATCGCCGCTTTCTTATGCGTATTCACGACCCGCTCAAGCAATGGAAGCTGTCGCCCATGGATTTGGAGTCACGCCGGCGCTGGGAGGACTACACCCAAGCCAAGGACGAAATGATTCGTCGCTCGCACATCCCCGAGGCGCCGTGGTGGATAGTTGAAGGTGATGAAAAGAAGCGCGCCCGCCTGAACTGCATGGCGCATCTTCTTACGCAAGTGCCATACGGCGAAATCGATCATGAGCCCGTCGCTTTGCCCGAGCGTAGGCGCTCGCCCGACTATGTGCGCGGGCCTGTTCCTAAAGAGATGTTCGTGCCGGCTATTTACTAACTACTAACAGCCTGGCGACATTGCGCGCAGCTCATGCTGGCCTGCGCGCGGTGTCTTAAAGGGTAAGAATGATCTTGCCCGTGTGCTGGCTGGCTTCCATCATGGCATGTGCCTGCGCGGCTTGCTCAAGCGGCAGGGTGGCATGCACGATGGGTTTGACGCGCCCTTGTTCAAGCAAAGGCCAGACGTGTCGTAGCAGTGCCTGGGCAATGTCGGCCTTAAAAGCGATGGGGCGGGGGCGCAGGGTAGAGCCTGTGATGGTCAGGCGGCGGCGTAGCACTTGGCCGCAGTCTATCTGTGCTTTGCTTCCGCCTAGAACAGCAATAATCACGATGCGGCCGTCGTCGGCCAGGCACTTCAGGTCTCTGGCGATATAGTCGCCGGCAATCATATCCAGAATGACGTTGACGCCTTTGCCTGCGGTCGTCTGCTTGATGACGTCGACGAAATCTTCATCCCGGTAGTTAATGCCACGGATTGCGCCTAAAGCCTCTACAGCGCGGGCGCGCTCATCAGTGCCGGCAGTGGCATAAACCGTGCTGCCTAAAGCGGTGGCCAACTGTATGGCTGTGGTGCCTATGCCGCTGGCGCCGCCATGTACCAGCAGACTCTCGCCGGGCTGCAGGCGTGCGCGATCAAAAACATTGCTCCAAACCGTGAAATACGTCTCGGGCAGGCCGGCGGCCTCGACCAGGCTTAAGCCTTTTGGCACAGGTAGGCACTGTTGAGCAGGGGCCACGCAGTACTCGGCATAGCCGCCACCGGTTGTCAGGGCACAGACCTGGTCTCCCAATTTCCAGCCATAGGCCTCAGCATCGCCACCGACGATTTCGCCTGCAACTTCCAGGCCGGGCAGATCGGATGCGCCAGGTGGGGGTGGGTAGACCCCCATGCGTTGCAATACATCTGGGCGGTTTACGCCTGCCGCAGCAACTTTAATCAGGACTTCGCCAGGTGCGGGTACGGGCGTGGGGCGCTCGCAAGGTAGCAAAACTTCGGGGCCGCCCGCTTGCGAGATTTCGATTGCTTTCATGGGATGTCTCCTTGGTGTGGAAGGAGGGGTGGTGCCCGAAGCCGGACTCGAACCGGCACAGCCTAAGGCCGAGGGATTTTAAGTCCCTTGTGTCTACCTATTCCACCATTCGGGCGGGGGAAATCTGGCGCTCTAAGAGTAGAGCGCAGAAAAAATCTGGCGGAAGCGGTGAGATTCGAACTCACGGACGGGTTACCCCGTCGCTGGTTTTCAAGACCAGTCCATTCAACCGCTCTGGCACGCTTCCGGGTCTAGAAGGGATCAGAGTGTAACGCAAGCCGGGGTCGCTTGTCATATGCACCGGATTTAGGCGCTATCTGCGATAAGGGGCAGCAGCTTTACGCGATGAATGTGGCTTTTAGTTGGCGCTCTGCGGTAAAGTGATATTTGTAACGTCAAGTAAAGTTAATTCCAAGTTAATGCAGTCCCTTGTTTTGGAAGTAAGCCTTATAACTATCAAGGGGGTGCGGTTCGCCCTGATCTAAATCTGTTGACTGTGAATAAATTCATAAGAGAGCAAATCAAATGGCGAAGTGGGATATGTTTGTGGGTCTGCCTTCACATATCTTGCTAGTGGGTGCTGATCATGATTTCAAGTCATTGGCAGCAGCTTTGCAAGAGCGAGGTTTGAGCCTGAGCAAAAGCGAGCTCGGTGCCGAGGGCTACGAACGTGCCCTAACGTCGCAACCTGATTTGATACTCGCGACGCAAGACTTGCCTGGCATGGACGGCTTGAGCCTTCTGCGCTTGCTGAAATCCAGCCCATTGACACTAGGGATCCCCGTGATATTGCTCACGAGTAATCAAGCCAGCGTCATGGAGCGTTTGGCGGGTTTTCGAGAGGGTGCGGTGGATGTTGTGCATCAACCCTTCTTTCTGGAAGAGGTGTTGGCCAGGATAGCGGTGCAGCTGGGCTGGCTGAAGCGGATCAGACAAGTGCGGGCCGAAGGTCTTGAGGTTGTGGAAACCGAGCAACAACGCACATGGACGCAGCAGGAAGTACTGGTGCGTGCCGTTCAGAAGCATATTGCGGGTAATCTATCGGTATTGTGTTCCTCAACAGAGTTAGCCCGCAGGTTCGCGGTTTCAGAGCGGCGGCTGACTGCTGCATTCAAGGCCTGTTTGAATCAGTCTGTGTTTGCTTATGCGCGTCAAGAGCGCATGAGCAAGGCGCAATACTTGTTGGCTCATACTGCCTTAAGCATGGATGCCATCTCGACGGCAGTAGGGTTCTCTAGCGCTGCGAATTTCTCTACGGCGTTTCATGCATACTTCAAGACGACTCCAACTGCCTATCGCAGCGCCGAGCATGGGCGCGCCTGGAAGCAACGGGATAAACCCGTTTGATCAACCCTGGCAGCAAATTGTTAATAACATGTATCTTGGTGTTATCCCGGTATGGATATTTGCCGGGAGTTTGCTATGGCATACCAGGAAAAAATATATTTATAGTTGTTTCTACTTATTGCGTGGAAATATATGAATAGAAACAGAAATTTAATAATTGGGCTTTGGTAGCCAATCGAATCGACCTTTATTTCAACGTCGGCAAAGAAAGATTGACGGGGGCCAAAAGAGGGCATGAGGTCGCAAAAAAAGCTTTTTGTTGTTTCAGGGCAACGGAAAACACGCAAAAATCGTGGGCTGTGTGCGTTGTGCATAGCCACGGGAACAAAAGTTTGGTGGAATAGCTACAACTTTCGCTGCTTCGGATCCTTTCCAAGGGCTTTGCGAGGTTGAAAAAGGTGGCCTGCTAAGACGGGCTTGCCGGCTCTATCTCAAATCTACGGAGATTTCATATCATGAAAAAAAGTTTGCTTGCCGCCGCGTTGATCGTCGGCTTTGCGGGTGCTGCTCAAGCCCAATCGACTTCCGTCACGCTGTACGGCGTTGTGGACGGTGGCATTGGCTACACGCAGTTCAAAGATGGTAACGGCAACAAAGGCACGAACACCGGCTTCCTGGACGGCGGTCAGTCCAGCAACCGTTGGGGCCTGCGTGGTTCCGAAGATCTGGGTGGCGGTCTGAGCGCTATCTTCACGCTGGAAAGCGGTTTCAGCTTGGGCACGGGTCAACAGAGCCAAGGTGGCCGTTTGTTCGGTCGCGAAGCTTTCGTTGGTCTGAAATCTTCCGAGTGGGGTCAACTGACCTTCGGTCGTCAAGGCACCATTGGTCACCAGTGGCTGTCGGGCATTGTTAGCCCCTTCGGCAACAACTTCGGTCAAGCTCGTGCATCGGGTGCTTTCAGCGCCGCCGAAGCTCGCTACGACAACCAAGTTCAATACCAAACGCCTAGCTTCTCCGGCTTCCAGTTTGGCGTTGGCTACTCCTTCAACACCAGCGGCAACCAAGCGTTCAAGCAAGCTGGTCAAGGTGAACCCAACACGCGCGCCTGGACTACCGGTCTGCGCTACGTCAGCGGCCCCGTTGCTGCCATCCTGGCATACGACCAAGTTAAAGATCGCTCCAACGTGGGCGGCACTGGCCTGACGGTCAAGTCCTGGAGCTTGGCTGGTAGCTACAACTTCGACGTTGCCACCCTGCACCTGGGTGTTGGCCGCATCGAAAACGGCTGGCTCGACACCAACAGCTTCCTGAACGGCAACGGCAAGGGCGGTCCCGCTCCTATCGCTCGCTGGAATGACCAGTTCCGTGCTTACACCTACACGGTTGGCCTGAGCGCCCCTCTGGGTGAGCGCAACAAGATCATGGGCTCCTGGAGCATGGTTGATCCCACCAAGAAGGGTCTGGCTTACGCCGGCGCCGCTACCAAGCTGAAGTCGCAACACATCTTCGGCCTGGGCTTCACGCACGACCTGTCCAAGCGTACCAACCTGTACGTGATGGGTTCCTACGTCGACGATCTGGCTCTGCAACCTGGCGCCAAGTCCTACACCGTCGGCGCTGGCGTTCGTCACCGCTTCTAATATCGGCATCGTTCCCACCCGGAAACCTCTCTGGGTGTGAGCGAATTTCGTTGGTTCGCCTGGTCGGGCGAGCCATCTGTAGATACGAAATGCTGGTATTGAAAAAGCCATCCTGCGGGATGGCTTTTTCTTTGTGGCCTAAGAGCCGCGATATGTTGCAATGCTGGCGTATAATTCTGGCGGCGTGAGGGTTTGCCCGTATGTGGCGGCCCGTAAAATGCTACAATCCTACAGTTTCTTTACCGTTGGGCATTTGGCATGAATCTGCAACAGTACTTCCCCGTTTTGCTGTTCATCGTGGTCGCTGTCGTCATTGGTTTTGTGCTGCTTGCCGCTGGGCGCGTGCTGGGCCCCAACCGGCCTGACGAGCAAAAGCTTTCACCGTACGAATGCGGTTTCGAGGCCTTTGACGATTCCCGTATGAAGTTCGATGTGCGCTACTACTTGGTCGCCATCTTGTTCATTCTGTTCGATCTCGAAATTGCTTTCCTGTTCCCGTGGGCCATCGCCAATGACTCCGTTGGTTTGGTCGGTTTCTGGACTGTTATGGTGTTCCTGGCGGTTCTTGCGGCAGGGTTTTTGTACGAATGGAAGAAGGGCGCGCTCGACTGGGAGTAGCTCCCGCAGTTTCCCTTTCACTCATTGGCGCCTGCGTAAGCGCAGAACGCCTGGCGGTCCGTATGCCTCATGCTGCGGATTCCCGGAAGGCTATAAGGCAATATCATGGCGATTGACGGCATTCTTAAAGAAGGCTTCATTACTACCAGTGCGGATAAATTCCTGAACTGGGCCAAGACGGGCTCTCTTTGGCCCATGACGTTTGGGCTGGCCTGTTGTGCGGTCGAGATGATGCATGCCGGTGCGGCACGCTACGATCTCGACCAGTTTGGAATTATTTTTCGCCCAAGCCCTCGCCAGTCCGATCTGATGATCGTGGCGGGTACCTTGTGCAACAAGATGGCGCCCGCTCTGCGCAAGGTTTACGACCAAATGGCCGAGCCGCGTTGGGTGCTGTCCATGGGCTCCTGTGCAAACGGGGGTGGCTATTACCATTACTCCTATTCGGTCGTGCGTGGTTGTGATCGCATTGTGCCGGTAGACGTCTATGTACCGGGCTGTCCGCCCACCGCCGAAGCCTTGGTGTACGGTCTGCTGCAAATGCAGAACAAGATCCGTCTTACCAATACTATTGCGCGATAGGCGGGTGCGCAACATGCTTTTCCTTACTCCGACCCTGGGGCGTGCATCATGACCCAAACCCAGACGCGGCTTGACAGCCTCGCTTCCCAACTTCAGACCCAGTTCGGCGAGCAGGTGCTGCTTACCGAGGCCTTGGGTGAGCTCACCCTAGAAGTGCCCGTGAGTCGCTGGCTTGAAGCCTGTACGGCCTTGCGTGATTCGCCCGAGTTGTCGTTCGAGCAATGCCTGGATCTATGTGGCGTCGATTACCTGGCCTGGGGACAGCCCCTGCGTCAGAATCTACCATCTCCGTTTCCGCATCGTTTTGCCGTCGTCATTCATTTGATGTCGGTGCGCCATAACTGGCGCTTGCGCGTACGAACCTGGGTAGAAAGCGAAGATTTTCCTGTTCTGCCTTCGCTGCTTGACGTTTGGCCGTCCGTTAATTGGTTCGAGCGCGAAGCCTTCGATATGTATGGCATCGTCTTCGAAGGTCACCCAGACCTGCGCCGTATTCTCACTGACTACGGTTTCATCGGCTACCCCTTCCGCAAAGATTTTCCGCTCTCCGGTAACGTCGAGATGCGTTTTGATCCCGAGCAGAAGCGTGTTGTCTATCAGGCTGTCACCATCGAGCCTCGCGAAATTACGCCGCGCATCGTGCGTGAAGAAGGTTACGGAACAGGGCGTTAGACCATGGCAGAAATCAAGAACTACACCCTCAACTTCGGTCCCCAACACCCAGCCGCCCACGGCGTGCTGCGTTTGGTCCTAGAACTCGACGGCGAAGTCATTCAGCGCGCCGACCCGCATATCGGGCTGTTGCATCGCGGCACCGAAAAGCTTGCCGAGCATAAAACCTTCTTGCAGGCTCTGCCTTACATGGATCGTCTGGACTATGTCTCGATGATGTGTAACGAGCACGCCTATGTCATGGCGGTCGAGAAGCTGCTGGGCCTGGAAGTCCCCCTGCGTGCGCAGTATATCCGTGTCATGTTCGACGAAATCACGCGGATTCTGAACCACCTGATGTCCATAGGTTCGCATGCCCTCGACGTAGGCGCCATGGCAGTGTTTCTGTATGCCTTCCGTGAACGCGAAGACTTGATGGACTGCTACGAGGCGGTTTCGGGCGCGCGTTTGCACGCAGCGTACTACCGTCCGGGTGGCGTTTATCGCGACCTGCCAGACACCATGCCGCAGTACGGCCAGTCCAGCCAATATCGTGGCGCAAAAGAAGTGCGCGCCATGAACGATGCGCGCTCCGGTTCGCTGCTGGATTTCATCGAAGACTTCACCAATCGTTTTCCTAAGTGCGTCGACGAATACGAAACCCTGCTCACGGATAACCGTATCTGGAAACAGCGACTGGTAGGGGTAGGCGTGGTCGATCCCGATCGCGCCAAGGCTTTGGGCTTTACCGGCCCGATGCTGAGAGGTTCCGGCGTGGCCTGGGATTTGCGCAAAATGCAGCCCTACGAGGTATACGATCGCGTCGACTTCGATATCCCTGTCGGCAAAGAGGGTGATTGCTACGACCGCTACTTGGTGCGTATCGCCGAAATGCGCGAAAGCAACCGTATCATCCGTCAGTGCGTGGAGTGGCTGCGTAATAATCCCGGCCCTGTCATCGTTGATAACCACAAGGTTGCGCCGCCTCAACGTGAACGTATGAAGCTGGGCATGGAAGAACTCATCCACCACTTCAAACTGTTCAGCGAAGGCATGCACGTGCCGACCGGTGAGGCCTACGCGGCAGTTGAACATCCCAAGGGTGAATTCGGCATTTACATGATTTCCGACGGTGCCAACAAGCCTTACCGCGTCAAGATTCGCGCTCCAGGCTTTGCTCATCTGCAGTCGCTCGACGAATTGTCTCGTGGCCACATGATTGCCGACGCCGTCACCATCATAGGCACGTTGGATATCGTGTTTGGCGAAATCGACCGCTAGACGGATATCTACACAAGCTACTATCGGACCAAACTATGCTGCTTTCCGAACAAGCGTATCGCAAGATAGAGCGGGAACTCGCCAAGTTCCCGGATGACCAGAGGCAGTCCGCGATCATGGCTGCACTGGCCATTGCGCAGGAAGAAAAAGGGTGGGTGTCCACCGAAGTCATCGAAGACGTGGCCGGCTACATTGGTGTGCCGCCCATCGCGGTGCAAGAGGTCGCCACCTTCTACAACATGTTCGACACACGGGCTGTGGGGCGCTTCAAGATCAGCGTTTGCACAAATCTGCCCTGTGCTTTGCGTGATGGCGTCAAAACCGCCGATCACCTCAAAAACAGGCTGGGTATCGGTTTTCGTGAAACCACGCCTGACGGCCTGTTTTCGCTGGTCGAGGGTGAATGCATGGGGGCTTGCGGAGACTCGCCGGTGTTGTTGGTCAACAACCAGCACATGTGCGTGCGCATGCAGCCCGAGCGCATAGACGCCATGCTCGATGAACTGCGTCAGCACGGAGAATCCGCATGAATACGGCAAGCTTGTTGAACCGGTTTTCCCAGGGCCTGGAGCCCGTGCCTGGTGGTGATGCATCGCGCAGCATGGTCTTGCATGGCCGTCATATCGAACCCCAGATCATGGCGGGTGTAAACGGCGAAAACTGGCGTCTTCAGGATTACGTTGCGCGTGGCGGCTACGAAGCCTTGCGCAAGGTCGTAACCACGATGAAGCCCGAAGACGTCATTGCCGAAGTCAAGGCTTCGGCTTTGCGCGGTCGCGGGGGTGCGGGTTTCCCCACCGGCCTGAAATGGAGCTTCATGCCGCGCGGCTTGCCAGGCCAGAAGTACTTGGTCTGCAACTCTGACGAGGGCGAGCCTGGTACTTTCAAAGATCGTGACATCTTGCGTTTTAATCCGCACATTGTCATCGAAGGCATGGCGATTGCAGCCTACGCCATGGGTATTACCGTGGGCTACAACTACATCCACGGTGAAATCTTCGAGGTCTATGACCGTTTCGAAGAAGCACTCGAAGAGGCGCGTCAAGCGGGCTTTTTGGGCGATGGCATCATGGGTTCGGCATTCGACTTCCAGTTGCATGCTTTTCACGGTTATGGCGCTTATATCTGCGGCGAAGAAACGGCTTTGCTGGAATCGTTGGAAGGCAAGAAAGGCCAGCCCCGATTCAAACCTCCTTTTCCCGCTAGCTTTGGCTTGTACGGCAAGCCCACCACCATCAATAACACCGAGACTTTTGCCGCGGTGCCCTGGATCATTCGTAACGGCGGTCCCGCTTACCTAGAGGTTGGCCTGCCCAACAATGGTGGCACGAAGCTGTTTTCGATCTCGGGTGACGTCGAGTTGCCCGGCAACTACGAAATCCCGCTGGGCACGCCGTTCTCCAAATTGCTGGAACTGGCCGGTGGCGTCAAGGGTGGTCGCAAACTCAAGGCAGTGATTCCAGGCGGCTCCAGTGCCCCGGTCCTGCCCGGCGACATCATGATGCAGTGCACGATGGATTACGACAGTATTTCCAAAGCCGGCTCCATGTTGGGTTCCGGGGCGGTCATCGTCATGGACGAAACGCGTTGCATGGTCAAGTCGCTGCTGCGTTTGTCGTATTTCTATTTCGAAGAAAGCTGCGGTCAGTGCACACCGTGCCGAGAAGGCACGGGCTGGTTGTATCGCATGGTTCACCGCATCGAGAACGGCCAAGGTCGTCTCGAAGATCTGGACGTGCTGGACTCGGTTGCATCGAACATCATGGGGCGTACGATTTGCGCGCTGGGCGATGCGGCTGCCATGCCGGTACGTAGTTTCATCAAGCATTTCCGCGACGAGTTCGCACACCACATCGAGCATAAAAGCTGCGTGGTGCCCACCTATCTGTAGGCTCAGGACAAGCGCATGGTCGAATTAACCATAGACGGCAAAAAAGTCGAGGTCCCCGAAGGCAGCGTGGTGATGCAGGCTGCCCATAAGCTGGGCCTGTATGTGCCGCATTTCTGCTATCACAAGAAGCTTTCCATTGCTGCGAACTGCCGCATGTGCCTGGTCGAGGTGGAGAAGGCGCCCAAGGCCATGCCGGCCTGCGCCACGCCTGTTACCCAGGGCATGGTCGTTCACACCGCATCCGAACGGGCTGTGGCCGCCCAGAAAAGCGTCATGGAGTTTCTGCTGATCAATCACCCATTGGATTGCCCCGTGTGCGACCAGGGTGGCGAGTGTCAGTTGCAAGATTTGGCGGTAGGCTACGGAGACTCCGAATCCCGCTACAAAGAAGAAAAGCGGGTCGTGTTCCATAAGCCCATGGGGCCACTGATCTCCGCCGAAGAAATGCAGCGTTGCATTCATTGCACGCGTTGTGTGCGCTTTGGCCAGGAAATCGGCGGCGTCATGGAATTGGGCATGATCAATCGGGGCGAACATTCCGAGATCACCACCTTTGTTGGCCGTGCGGTTGAGTCTGAACTCTCCGGCAACATGATAGATATCTGTCCGGTGGGGGCACTTACCTCCAAGCCTTTCCGTTTCGATGCGCGTACTTGGGAACTAGCCCGTCGTCGCAGCGTCAGCCCGCATGACAGCCTGGGTGCGAATCTGGTCGTGCAGCTCAAAGACGGCAAAGTGCTGCGTGTAGTGCCCTTCGAGAACGAAGCGGTAAACGAATGCTGGATCAGCGACCGCGATCGTTTTTCCTACACCGGCTTGTACACCGAAGACCGTCTGGCTTCGCCCATGGTGCGTGATGCCAATGGTGCTTGGCGTGAAGCCTCTTGGGCCGATGCCTTGCAGGCTGTCGCCAAAGGCTTGCAGCAGGCCAGCGAGAAACACGGCGCGCAGCAAATCGGTGCCATAGGCAGCCCCACCGCCACGGTTGAAGAGCTGGCTTTGTTGGCTCGCGTGGTGCGAGGCTTGGGCTCCGGCAATGTGGATTTCCGCTTGCGTCAGATCGACCCTAACCTCGAAGATGCGGTTGCGGGTGTGCCATGGTTGGGCATGGACATTGCACAACTCAATCATCTGGATCGCGTGCTGGTCGTTGGTTCCGCCCTGCGTGCTGAACACCCCTTGATGGCTCAGCGTCTGCGTCAGGCCTGCAAACGTGGGGCTCAGCTGTCTTTTGTGGGCAGCTTGGCCGAAGATCCCTTGCTTCCTGTCACTGCGCGTTTGAACGTCGCTCCCGATGCCACGCCAGAAGCCTTGGCTCGCGTGCTCGTGGCCGTGCTTCAGCAGGCGCAGAAACCTGTTCCGGCAGCCTTGGCGCAAGTTCAGGTTGACGATGCCGCACGTGCTATCGCCAGCAGTCTGTCCAGTGGCAAGAAATCGGCCATTTTCATCGGCAATATGGCGATGGCTTTGCCCGAAGCCAGTGCCGTTCTGGCCAACGCCCAGGCATTGGCGCGTGAAACCGGCGCAACACTGGGCTTCCTGACCGCCGGCGGCAATACGGTAGGCGGTTATCTTGCGGGTGCTACGCCCGACCAAGGCAGCCTCAGCGCCGAGCAAATGCTGGCACAAGGTCTGAAAGCCTGCATCGTTTTGCATGCCGAACCCGCGCTTGATTCTGATCACGGTCTGCGTGCCGTTCAAACCCTTAAAGCCGCTGAGTTCAGCGTGGCGCTTACGTCGTACTTCTCGGCGGCTGCCGAGTGGGCCGACGTCATGTTGCCCATTGCGCCTTTCACCGAAACCTCGGGCACGTTTATCAACGCCGAGGGTCGTGCGCAAAGCTTCAAGGGCACGGCCATGCCTTACGGCGATAGCCGTCCCGCATGGAAAGTATTGCGTGTGCTTGGCAACCTGTTGCAGCTGCAAGGTTTCGACGAAGAAACCTCGGAAGCCGTGCGAGATTCGGTGTTGACGGGGGATGTGCGTGAGCGCCTTTCCAACGAAGTGCGAGGCGAAGTTCGCGTACCAGCGCGTGTTTCCCAAGGCCTGCAGCGCGTTGGCGATGTTCCCATTTATCGTAGCGACGCACTGGTGCGTCGCGCCGAGCCATTGCAGCAAACCAATGCCTCTCGCGCACCAAGCGCCGGCATGAACGCCGCTACGTTGGCTGGTCTGTCACTCGAGCCCGGTGCAAGCGTCAAGGTTCGAGGCGGCGACGGCGAGGTCATACTCGCGGCCCATCTTGATCCCACCGTCCCTGACGGTGCCGTGCGTGTTTCAACAGCATTTGCCGAAACCCTCCCGCTGGGCAGCGCGTTCGGGCAGCTTTCGGTGGAGCAAGCCTAATGGACTGGTTGAATCAACTCCAAGTGTTCGGGGCAGGGCTGATTGGTGAGACGGCCTGGTATGTGGTCTGGACCATCATCAAGATTATCTGCGTGGCCGTGCCCATCATTTTGTGTGTGGCCTACCTGACATACTGGGAACGCAAGATGATAGGCTTCATGCACGTGCGGCTCGGTCCCACCCGGGTAGGGCCGCGCGGCTTGCTGCAGCCTTTTGCCGACGTCTTCAAGCTGTTGACCAAAGAAGTCATCGTGCCCGCCGAGTCCAACAAGGTGCTGTTTGTGGTTGCACCTTTGGTGATTCTGATGCCGGCATTGGCAGCCTGGGCAGTCATGCCCTTCAGCCCAGAGCTCGTGCTCTCTAACATCAATGCGGGCTTGCTGTACATCATGACGATCACGTCGGTGGGTGTGTATGGCGTCATCATCGCGGGCTGGGCCTCCAACTCCAAGTATGCTTTGCTGGGCGCCATGCGCGCTTCTGCGCAAGTCATCTCTTACGAGTTGGCAGTGGGCTTTGTGCTTGTTACGGTCTTGCTGGTGTCGGGGTCACTGAATCTGAGTGAAATCGTACTGGGGCAGGGCAGAGGCTTGTTTGCTTCTTACGGCGTAAGCTTCATGTCCTGGAACTGGCTGCCGCTGTTGCCGCTGTTCGTTATTTATGTCGTCTCCATCGTAGCCGAAACCGCTCGCCACCCATTCGACGTCGTCGAGGGTGAGTCCGAGATCGTGGCCGGCCACATGGTTGAGTATTCGGGCTCGGGCTTTACGCTCTTCTTCCTGGCCGAATACATGAACATGATCCTGCTGTCCGCCTTGGCGTCCGTCATGTTTCTGGGTGGCTGGCTGCCGCCTCTGGACGTGGCACCGTTCACCTGGGTGCCTGGCTGGATTTGGATGTTCATCAAGACTTTCGTAGTGGTCTCGATGTTCATATGGTTCCGTGCCACTTTTCCGCGTTACCGCTACGACCAGATCATGCGTCTGGGCTGGAAGGTGTTTATTCCCATCACCGGCGTCTGGCTGGTTCTGGTGGCGATCTGGATGCAGACGCCCTGGAACATCTGGCACTAAGCGTCATAGGGGCAAGATATGGAAGCGATCAAAGATTTTTTTGGCAGTCTCATGTTGTCCGAGATGCTTAAGGGCATGCGGCTGACTGGCAAGTACTTTTTCAAGCGCAAGGTTACCCTGCGCTACCCCCACGAGAAAACGCCGACCTCTCCGCGTTTTCGCGGTTTGCATGCTTTGCGTCGTTATCCCAACGGCGAAGAGCGCTGCATTGCGTGCAAGCTGTGCGAGGCTGTATGCCCAGCCATGGCTATCACCATCGAGTCTCACGAGCGCGAAGACGGTACACGTCGTACCACGCGTTACGACATCGATCTGACCAAGTGCATTTTCTGTGGCTTCTGTGAAGAAAGCTGCCCGGTAGACTCCATCGTGGAAACGCATCTTCACGAATACCACGGCGAGAAGCGCGGCGACCTGTACTACACCAAGGATATGCTGCTGGCCGTGGGCGACCATTACGAAGCGGAAATCGCACAGCGCCGTCAAATCGACGCCCCTTACCGCTGATCACCGGGACTTTCATCCATGACTTTCTCGACCGTCCTGTTTTATCTGTTTGCTGTGGTGCTGGTATATGCCGCTGTGCGCGTCATATTTGCACCCAACCCCATTACTGCTGTATTGCACCTGATCCTGGCGTTTTTCACGGCAGCCATGTCGTGGGTGCTTATCGGCGCCGAGTTCCTGGGGCTGCTGTTGGTGCTGGTATACGTAGGCGCCGTGATGGTGCTGTTCCTGTTCGTCGTCATGATGCTGGATGTGCGCATGGAGTCGCTGCGTGGCGGCTTCAAGGCCTATATGGGTCTAGGCGTGGTGGTGGGCGTCATCATGGTGCTGGAAATGGCTTTTGTCATTGCCAACGCCTGGCTGTCCGCCGGCCCGCAGAAACCTCAAGCCGACGATTTCAACAGCACGCGTGCTTTGGGTGAGCTCATGTACACCCAATACGTTTATGCCGTAGAAATCGGTGCCGTGGTGCTGCTGGTTGGCATGGTGGCAGCCATTGCACTCACCTTGCGCCGTCGCGCCGACGTCAAGCGTGTCAACCCCTCCGACCAAGTACGTGTGCGTGCAAGTGACCGTCTACGGATGGTCAGCATGCCAGCCCAAGAAAAAGTGACGCCGCGTCAGTCCGGCGGTAAGGAGTCAGCATGATGGAACTCTCTCTGGCGCATTATCTCGTTCTTGCGGCCATCCTGTTTGTCATCGGTGTGTTCGGTTTCTTCGTGAATCGACGCAACCTCATCATCCTGCTGATGTCCGTCGAACTCATCCTGCTGTCCGCCAATATCAACTTCGTGGCGTTCTCCAGTTGGTTCGGAGACATATCGGGCCAAGTGTTCGTGTTCTTCATTCTTACAGTAGCAGCTGCCGAAGCCGCCATAGGGTTGGCTATCCTGGTTCTGTTGTTCCGTAACCTGAACACAATCAACGTCGAAGAACTGGATCAGCTCAAGGGTTGATGGGAAACTGATTATGGACGCAACCAGTCTTTACCTGCTCATTGCGCTGGCTCCGTTGGCCGGCGCGCTTATCACCGGCTTGTTCGGTACCGGCTTTCTGGGCCGATTCGTATGCCGCCGCTGTGCACATGTCATTACCATCCTGGGCGTATTGATTTCGCTTGTGGGTTCGGTGGTCGTGCTGTTCCAAGTATTGGGCGGCCAGACTTTCGACGGCAACGTCTACACCTGGAATGCCATCGGCAATATCGAGATCTCTATCGGCTTCTTGATTGACCCCTTGTCGGCGTTGATGATGGTGGTGGTCACCTCGGTGTCGCTGATGGTGCACATCTACACCATAGGCTATATGGCCGACGACCCCGGCTACCAGCGCTTCTTCTCTTATATTTCGCTGTTCACGTTCTCCATGCTGATGCTGGTCATGTCCAACAACATGCTCCAGTTGTTCTTCGGCTGGGAGGCTGTCGGCTTGGTTTCCTACCTGCTGATCGGCTTCTGGTACACCAAGCCCACGGCGATCTTCGCCAACATGAAGGCCTTCCTGATCAACCGCGTGGGTGACTTTGGTTTCATTCTGGGCATCGGTCTGTTGTTCGCCTATGTCGGCAGCATGCACTACGGTGACGTCTTCGCTCAGGCCGATAAACTGGGTGGCATGATTTTCCCGGGTACTGACTGGCAATTGCTGACCGTGGCTTGTATTGCGCTGTTCGTGGGTGCCATGGGTAAGTCGGCGCAGGTGCCTTTGCACAGCTGGTTGCCTGACTCCATGGAAGGCCCCACGCCCATTTCCGCTCTGATTCACGCCGCAACCATGGTGACGGCGGGTATTTTCATGGTGGCGCGCTTTTCGCCGCTCTTCGAATTGTCCTCGACGGCGCTGGCTTTCGTGATCGTCATTGGTGCAATCGGCGCGCTGTTCCTGGGTATCCTGGGTATCATCCAAACCGACATCAAGCGCGTCGTGGCTTACTCCACGCTGTCGCAGTTGGGTTATATGACAGTGGCTTTGGGCGCTTCGGCCTATTCGGTGGCCATTTTCCACCTGATGACGCATGCGTTCTTTAAAGCCTTGCTGTTCTTGGCTGCTGGTTCCGTCATCATAGGCATGCATCACGACCAAGACATCCGCAATATGGGTGGGCTGCGCAAGTACATGCCCATTACCTGGATCACCTTCTTGATAGGCACGCTGGCCTTGGTAGGCACCCCGTTCTTCTCGGGCTTCTATTCCAAAGAGATGGTTATCGAGGCGGCTGGTGCGGCTAATGTGTGGGGTGCAAATTTTGCGTATTACTCCACCCTGATCGGTGTGTTCGTCACCTCGCTGTACTCCTTCCGGGTGTACTTCCTGGTGTTCCATGGCAAGCCGCGTTTCGACGAGCATCCTCAGCATGGTCACGATGCGCACGGCC
Source organism: Mesopusillimonas faecipullorum (assembly GCF_020539505.1). Classification (GTDB taxonomy): domain Bacteria; phylum Pseudomonadota; class Gammaproteobacteria; order Burkholderiales; family Burkholderiaceae_B; genus Mesopusillimonas; species Mesopusillimonas faecipullorum. The sequence goes on from NZ_JACDXW010000004.1 coordinate 181,520, forward strand.
ACGACGACCATCATCACGGCGGTACGCCACACGAGTCGCCATGGGTTGTTACCTTGCCGCTGGTCTTGCTGGCAATTCCATCCATCATCGCCGGTGCCTGGCTGGTCAATCCCTTGCTGTTCGGCGATTACTTCAACGGCATCATCACCGTGCTGCCTCAGCATCCGGCCATGGCCGAGCTGGCTTCGCACTGGCATGGCTGGGTTGCCTACGCCCTGCACGGCTTTGTTACCGTCCCGTTCTGGCTGATGGTGGCAGGTTTGGTCGTGGCTTGGTATTGCTACCTTATCAATCCCAAAGTGCCTGCGGCTGTTCAGCGCAGCCTCTCCGGTGTTAATACCGTGCTCGAAAACAAGTACTACGTCGACTGGGTCAACGAGCAGATCATCTGCCGTGCGGCACGCTGCCTGGGCGTTGGCCTCTGGAAGGGCGGTGACCGCGGCTTGATCGACGGTGTGTTGGTTAACGGCAGCGCACGTGTCGTCGGTTGGGTGGCTGCTGTCAGCCGTCACCTGCAGTCCGGCTACATCTACCACTATGCCTTTGCAATGATTCTGGGCATCTTGGCTTTCCTTACCTTTCTCGTGCTGACGGTGTACTGATGGCTAGCGATATGGCGTCTTCAACTTTCCCCTGGCTGACACTGTCCATCTTCGTGCCCATCGTGGCAGGTTTGTTGGTGCTGGTGTTGGGCCGCGACGATAAACCTGGTTTCACACGGGTGCTGGCCTTGGTCGGTTCCATAGCCGGTTTCTTGGTAACCTTGCCGCTGTACATGGGGTTCAATGCCCAGACTGCGGCGATGCAATTCGAAGAAAAGGCTTCTTGGATAGAGAGCCTGTCCGTCAATTACCACCTGGGCATAGACGGCATCTCGTTGTGGTTTGTGCTGCTGACCGCCTTCATCACCATCATCGTGGTGTTGGCCGGCTGGCAGGTCATCACCAAGCGTGTCGCGCAATACATGGCGGCCTTCCTGATTCTATCGGGGTTGATGGTCGGTGTATTTGCGGCGCTTGACGGCTTGCTGTTTTACATATTCTTCGAAGCCACGCTGATACCGATGTATTTGATCATCGGTGTTTGGGGTGGGCCCAACCGTGTTTATGCGGCCTTCAAGTTTTTCTTGTATACGCTGCTGGGCTCTCTGCTTACCCTGATTGCCTTCATCTATCTCTGGAACGCTTCCGGCGGCTCTTTCGATATCCAGACTTGGCACAAACTGCCGCTGGCGTTCGAACCTCAAGTGCTGATCTTCCTGGCGTTGTTTGCAGCTTTTGCCGTGAAGGTGCCCATGTGGCCGGTGCATACCTGGTTGCCGGACGCCCACGTCGAAGCGCCAACCGGAGGCTCGGTGGTGCTGGCAGCCATCATGCTCAAGCTGGGCGCCTATGGCTTCCTGCGTTTCTCCCTGCCTATTGCCCCCGACGCCTCTCATAGTTTGGCCGGCTTGATGATCGCCTTGTCGCTCATCGCCGTCATCTATATCGGCTTGGTCGCGATCATCCAGGAAGACATGAAAAAGCTGGTGGCCTATTCTTCGGTCGCTCACATGGGTTTCGTCACCCTGGGCTTTTTCCTCTTTAACACGGCCGGTCTCGAAGGCGCCATCGTACAGATGGTTTCTCACGGCTTCGTGTCGGGTGCCATGTTTCTGTGTATAGGCGTGCTGTACGACCGTATGCACACCCGCCGCATCGCCGACTATGGTGGCGTGGTTAACGTCATGCCTCGTTTTGTCACCTTCTTTGTGCTGTTCTCTTTGGCCAACAGCGGTTTGCCGGCGACCAGCGGTTTCGTGGGTGAGTTCACGGTCATCATGGGCGCTGTCGAATACAACTTCTGGATTGGTTTGCTGACCGCGACCGCCTTGATTCTGGGCGCTGCTTATTCGCTCTGGATGCTTAAGCGCGTCGCCTTTGGCGATATCCAGAACGAGGAAGTGCGCTCCATGCCCGACCTCAGCTCGCGCGAGTTCTTTATCCTTTCCGTGATGGCGTTGCTGGTGCTGTACATGGGTATCCATCCCAAGCCATTTACCGATGTCATGCACGTCTCGGTCGAGGCTTTGCTGCAACACGTCTCCATCTCGAAACTGTAAGCCGGAAACACTATGCCTAATCCATTCGACTTCGCACTGGCACTGCCCGAGATACTGCTTTTGGTGTTCGCCGTCGGCGTCTTGCTCATCGATGCGTTTTCCGGCACGGCAAACCGTCGCACGACTTTCGGGCTGACGCTGCTGTCTTTGGCTGTGCTGACAGCAGTCAGCCTGTGGCAATGGAGCGAGGGCGTGCAGGGGAGTACCTTCCATGGTCTGTACGTTGCCGATTCGCTGTCTCATTTCCTCAAGATCACCTCGTATATTGCTGTAGCGGTTACCTTGCTTTATGGCCGAGCCTACGCCGAGCAGCGCGACATGCTTGGCAATGGCGGCGAGTTCTACACCTTGGCGCTGTTTGCATTGCTGGGCCAAATGGTAATGATCTCGGCCAACAACCTGTTGTCGGTATACCTGGGCCTCGAACTCATGTCTCTGGCGCTGTATGCGCTGGTGGCGGTGCGCCGCGATCATCTGCCGGCGGTTGAGTCGGCCATGAAGTACTTCGTACTGGGAAGTCTGGCCTCGGGCGTTATGTTGTACGGTGTGTCCATGTTGTATGGCGCATCGGGTACGCTCGACCTTAGCCTAATGGCACAAGCCATAGAGGCCGGTCAAATCAACGGTTTGGCCATGGCCTTCGGCGTCGTGTTTGTGGTGGCCGGCCTGGCGTTCAAATTGGGTGCGGTACCTTTCCACATGTGGGTTCCCGACGTCTATCAGGGCGCTCCCACGGCTGTCACTTTGGTGGTGGCCGCGGCACCCAAGCTGGCAGCGTTCGCCATGATATTGCGTGTGCTTATCGATGGCCTGAACGGCTTGGCGCTCGAGTGGCAACCCATGCTGCTGATCATGGCGGTGTTGTCGCTGGTCATTGGTAACCTGACTGCCATCATGCAAACCAACTTCAAGCGCATGTTGGCTTATTCCACCATCTCCCATACGGGTTTCGTGCTGTTGGGGTTGTTGGCGGGTGTGGTCGAAGGGCAGGCCGCTGTAAACGAGCAAGCCTATGGCGCTGCGATGTTCTACATGGTCATCTATGTACTGACGACGCTGGCTACTTTTGGCTTGATTCTGCTGCTTAGTGCCAAGGGTTTCGAGTGCGACAAGATTTCCGATCTCAAGGGTCTGAATCAGCGTAATCCCGTGTTGGCCGGTGTCGTGCTGCTGTCCATGTTCTCGCTGGCCGGCATTCCACCCTTGGCTGGTTTTTATGCCAAGCTGGCGGTGTTGCAAGCCTTGATAGAGGCAGGTTATCTCTGGATAGCCGTGGTGGCTGTCATGATGTCCCTGATCGGGGCCTTCTACTACCTGCGCGTTGTCAAAGTGGTCTACTTTGACGAGCCCGAGGGTGAGGTTCGCCCATTGGCCATGGGTATTCTGCCCAGCGGTGTGTTGTCTTTGAATGGTCTGCTGCTCTTGGTGCTTGGGATACTGCCCGGTGGCTTGATGGCTTTGTGCATACAGGCCATCCAACAGTCCTTAGGGTTCTAAGTCCGTGGCGCAAACCCAGGCGGTCTGGCTGCTTATTGGCTTGGCTCTGCTTAGCGCAGGCCTGCCTTTCTGGTTGCAGCGGCCACTGGTTTGCATGCCGTGGAGTCATGCGATAGCGCCGGGCAGGCCCGCTTGGCAGCGTGTCTTTGTGTCGGTTTTGCACTGGGCTGTGCTGGCGCTTTGGGCCTGGATGGCGATGGCCTGGATAGGCCATAGTCTTGCCGCTTCCAGCCTTGCCTTGGCTGCGCGTATTTTGTTGTTGCTGTTGATCTTGGCCGGGCTTTTATTGTGGCCGGGTTATCAGTGGCAATGGCGTGCGCATCCAGCCAAGTCGTTTGTCTCCCGACTGCTGGAAACCATAGTCTTGTATTGCCTCGTGGGCGTCTTGGGCGTGGCATTCGAGACACAGTTAGGCAATCCCTTTCCTCAGGGATGGGAGTTCTACGCTATTACGCTGTGCCTGTATCTGGTGTTGGCGTTTCCCGGTTTCGTTTACCGCTATCTGCTCAGGCATCGACCACGCGCCTGAGCTTGCCGCACTATCAAGTAAGCTTGGCTGCCGCCTAGCCACCCAACAAAAAACCCTCTGACTCCCTTTTGGGGAGCAGAGGGTTTTTGCATGGGCTAACAATTAGCCTTGTTCGGCTTCTTGTTGAGCGTCTACGACGGCCAGAGCAGTCATGTTGACGATGCGGCGTACCGTGGCGCTAGTGGTAAGAATGTGCACGGGCCGGGCTGCGCCCAGCAAGATCGGGCCCATGGCTACCCCATTGCTACCCGTCATCTTCAGCATGTTGTAGGTAACGTTACCGGTATCCAGGTTGGGCGTGATCAGCAGATTGGCGGGGCCGCGCAAGCTGGTATCTGGAAACGCCTTGACGCGGATTTTCTCGGACAGGGCAGCGTCGGCGTGCATTTCGCCGTCGACCTCCAGGTGGGGGGCGCGCTGAGAAATGAGTTCTCTTGCTTGAGCCATTTTGCGGGAAGAGGCTGTGCTGCGGCTTCCGAAGTTGGAGTGCGAGAGCAGCGCGATCTTCGGGGTTACACCGAAGCGCATCATTTCTTGTGCCGCTTGTATGGTCATGTCGGCGATCTGATCGGCATCGGGGTCTTCGTTGACGTGCGTATCGCAGATGAAGAGCGTCTGGTTGGGCAGCATCAAGACATTCATGGCGGCATAGGTATGCGCGCCTTCTTTCAGGCCAATCACTTCTTCGACGTACTTGAGCTGGTTGTCGTAGCGGCTGGCGACGCCGCACAACAAAGCGTCGGCATCACCACGTTGCAGCAACATGACGCCGATAAGCGAGTTGTGCTTGCGGACCATGGCCTTGGCAATTTCGGGCGTAATGCCGTGGCGGGCGCGCAATTTGTAATAGCCGCTCCAGGTTTCGTTGAAGCGATCGTCATCTTCGGGGTCGACGATTTCGAAGTCTTTACCGGCCGTCATGCGCAAGCCGGCACGTTGCATACGCATTTCTATGACGGAAGGGCGGCCCACCAGAATGGGGAAGGCAATTTTTTCATCGACTACAGTTTGCGCAGCACGCAGTACCCGTTCGTCTTCGCCATCGGCGTAAATGACTCGCTTGGGCGCCTGCTTGGCCTGTTTGTACAAGGGGCGCATGAGTTGGCCCGAGTGATACACCATGGCCATGAGCTTTTGCCGGTAGGCCTCGAAGTCTTCTATGGGGCGGCTTGCGACGCCTGAATCCATGGCGGCTTGAGCGACGGCGGGTGCGATTTCGAGGATCAGGCGAGGGTCGAAAGGCTTGGGGATGATGTATTCAGGGCCAAAGCTGAGGTCCTGGCCTGCATAGGCATTGGCGACTTCATCATTTTGTTCCGCTTCGGCCAAGGCGGCGATGGCCCTCACGCAAGCCAGCTTCATTTCTTCGTTGATGACGGTGGCACCGACATCCAGCGCACCGCGGAAGATGAAGGGGAAGCACAGAACGTTATTGACTTGGTTGGGGTAGTCGGAACGGCCTGTGGCGATGACGCAGTCTGGGCGGGCTGCCTTGGCGACTTCGGGGCGGATCTCGGGCTCTGGGTTGGCCAGGGCAAGAATCAATGGCTTGGCCGCCATGCTTTTAACCATATCGGCCGAGAGAACGCCGGGGGCCGAGCAGCCCAGGAAAACGTCGGCGTCACGGCATACGTCGGCCAAGGTGCGCGCTTCTGTTTTTTGAGCGTAGTAGGCCTTGGTGGGCTCCATATTGGCTTCACGGCCTTCCCAGATAACGCCGCGCGAGTCGACAACATAAATGCTTTCGCGGGGCATGCCCAGGCTGACCAGCAAGTTAAGGCAGGCGATGGCTGCCGCACCGGCACCCGAGCACACCAATTTGACTTGCTTGATGTCTTTTCCTACGACTTTCAGGCCATTAAGGATGGCTGCTGAAGAAATAATAGCCGTGCCGTGCTGGTCATCATGGAAGACCGGTATTTTCATGCGTTCGCGCAGCTTCTTTTCTATATAGAAGCATTCTGGCGCTTTGATGTCTTCAAGGTTGACACCGCCCAGTGTGGGCTCCAGGGCAGCAATAATGTCTACCAGTTTGTCAGGATCGTTTTCGGCGAGCTCAATGTCGAAAACATCGATGCCGGCGAATTTCTTGAACAGGCAGCCTTTGCCTTCCATGACAGGTTTGGCCGCGAGTGGCCCGATATTGCCTAGACCAAGTACCGCGGTGCCGTTGGTAATGACGCCTACCAAGTTGGCGCGCGAGGTGTACATGGCAGCTGCGCCATCGCCCCCTTCGTAGATCGCCATGCTGGCTACGGCAACCCCTGGGGAGTAAGCAAGCGAGAGGTCGTCTTGATTGGCAAGCGTTTTGGTGGGCGTGACCGAGATCTTGCCGGGCGTTGGCGACGCATGGTAGTCCAGTGCCAGCTTTGAAAGATCGGCGTTGGCGTTCATGATGGAAAAGGCTCCTGAAACAAACGAATGGCGATTAGAAAAACTGAAATAAAAGAAGAGGGCCGGGCTCGCCTGGCCCGGCTTGCGCGGGGTCCCGGACGGTGTTTGGCAATAGCCGTACAAGCCACATAATCGACAAGTGTAATGCGAAGCGGCGATACATGTTGCTTGTGCGATGCAGCAATTTTTTAGTTGGATAGCCGCTGAGGGATCGCACTCCTTGACAGGAGTCCAGTCGTGCAAAGCTAAGGAATAAGCGGGTTTTGAATAGGGTGTCAGGATTCACCCACGCTTTGACGGTTTTTTACTGAGCTGGGCGGGCTTTACCGTTACATGATTTTTTTTTGTGGGTATACTAGTTGGATACGGCTTTTAGTAAGGCGTACGTTGCCTTCTGCTCCGCTATCCGCTAACCGGTCTGGCCGTGTCGCGGAAGGTTGTCCTGCATCAAAACGAGTGAGACACTCGGTAAGGTGAAGCGTAAAAAATATGTCATCAGAAACTGAACTTCTTTCTACCTCCTATCTGTTTGGTAGCAATGCCCCCTACGTAGAGGAACTCTACGAGTCCTACCTCGAGAACCCAGGCTCCATCCCCGAGCGCTGGCGCGATTATTTCGATCAGCTGCAGCATCAGCCGGCAACCGACGGTCAGGAAACCACGCGTGATCAAGCTCACGCTCCCATCATCGAGTCTTTCGCTCAACGCGCCCGCGCCAATGCTTTCGTTGCCCGTGGTGGCAGCCAGCAGGTCGACCTCAGCGTTGCAAGCAAGCAGGTCTCGGTTCAGTCGCTGATCGCCGCCTACCGTTCGCTAGGCGTACGTGTTGCCGACCTCGACCCCTTAAAGCGCCAAGAGCGTCCGGTCATCCCCGAGCTCGATCCCGCTTTCTACGGCCTGACCGAAGCCGACCTTGATCAGGTTTATTCGGCCACCAATACTTATTTCACCAAAGCCGACACCATGAGCATGCGAGACATGCTCAAGGCTTTGCGCGACACTTATTGCCGCAGCGTCGGCGCCGAGTTCATGCATATCTCCGATCCCGCCGCCAAGCGTTGGATCCAAGAGCGTCTTGAGTCCAGCTCCGGTGTGCCGGCATTCTCGCCAGAACGCAAGCGTCACGTGTTGCAGCAACTCACCGAGGCTGAAGGCCTCGAGCGTTTCCTGCACACCAAGTATGTAGGCCAAAAGCGCTTCTCGCTGGAAGGTGGTGAAAGCTTCATCGCTTCCATGGACGAGCTGGTCAACCATGCCGGCGAAAGCGGTGTACAAGAGATCGTCGTGGGCATGGCCCACCGTGGTCGCTTGAATATGTTGGTCAACATCATGGGCAAGATGCCCGCCGACCTGTTCGCCGAGTTCGAAGGCAAGTATGCCCAAACGCTCACCGACGGCGACGTCAAATATCACAACGGCTTCTCTAGCGATCTTTCCACGCGCGGCGGCCCCGTCCACCTGTCGCTGGCTTTCAACCCTTCGCACCTTGAAATCGTCAACCCTGTGGTCGAGGGCAGCGTGCGCGCTCGCCAAGACCGTCGCGGCGACGAAAACGGCACCGAAGTGCTGCCCGTGCTGGTGCACGGCGATGCGGCTTTCGCCGGCCAAGGCGTGGTCATGGAAACCCTCAATCTGGCCCAGACTCGCGGCTACGGTACGGGCGGTACGGTTCACCTCGTCATCAACAACCAAATTGGTTTTACCACCTCCGACCCTCGCGACACGCGTTCCACGCTGTATTGCACCGACGTCGCCAAGATGATCGAGGCACCGGTGTTCCACGTGAATGGCGACGACCCCGAAGCCGTGGTCTACGTCACCCAACTGGCCCTGGATTATCGTCGTGAATTCCACCACGATGTGGTCGTCGATATCGTCTGCTTCCGCAAACTGGGTCACAACGAGCAAGACACCCCTTCGCTGACTCAGCCTCTGATGTACAAGCGCATTGGCCAGCATCCCGGCACGCGCAAGCTGTACGCCGACAAGCTGGTCGCTCAAGGCATTCTGGCCGAAGGCGAGGCCGACGAGCTCGTCAAGGGCTATCGTCAGTTGATGGAAGACGGTCGCCGCACGGTCGAACCCGTGCTCACCGACTACAAGAACAAGTACGCCACCGACTGGAAGCCTTTCCTGAATGCCAAATGGACAGATCATGCTGACACCGGTGTGCCTCTCGCCGAACTCACTCGTATCGGCGAGCGTCTGACCACCGTACCTGAAAGCTTCACCGTGCATCCACTGGTAGAGCGTCTGCTGAACGACCGCCGTAAAATGGCGCGCGGCGAACAGCGTCTCGATTGGGGTATGGGCGAGCACCTGGGTTTTGCCACCCTGGTGGCTTCGGGCTACACCATCCGCATTACGGGTCAAGACTCCGGTCGTGGTACGTTTACCCACCGCCATGCCGTGTTGCACGATCAAAAGCGCGACCGCTGGAACGACGGTACCTACATTCCGCTGCAGAATGTCTCCGACACCCAGGCTCCGTTTACGGTAATCGACTCGGTGCTCTCCGAAGAAGCCGTGCTGGGTTTTGAATACGGTTATGCAACGGCCGAGCCCAACACGCTTACCATTTGGGAAGCTCAGTTCGGCGACTTCGTCAACGGCGCACAAGTGGTCATTGACCAATTCATCTCGGCCGGCGAAGCCAAGTGGGGCCGTCAGTGTGGTTTGGTCATGATGCTGCCGCACGGTTACGAAGGCCAGGGCCCCGAGCACTCATCGGGTCGCATCGAGCGCTTCTTGCAGCTGTGTGCCGATAACAATATGCAAGTGGTTCAGCCTACGAACGCATCGCAGATCTTCCACGTCTTGCGTCGTCAGATGATCCGTCCTTTCCGCAAGCCGCTGGTGATCTTCACACCTAAGTCGCTGTTGCGCCATAAAGATGCCACTTCGCCCTTGCAAGATTTGGCAGATGGCCATTTCGAGCTGGTGATCGGCGAACAGAACGCCGAGATCAATCCCGCCGAAGTCAAGCGCGTACTGGTATGTTCTGGCCGTGTGTATTACGACTTGCTGAATGCCCGCAACGAAGGCCAGCGTGGCGATGTTGCCATCCTGCGCGTCGAGCAGCTCTATCCTTTCGGCCACAAGGCCTTCCAGGCTGAACTGCAAAAATACCCCAACGCCAAGGAAATCATCTGGGTGCAAGATGAACCTCAGAACCAGGGTCCTTGGTTCTACATCCAGCATCACTTGTACGAGAACATGGCCGAAGGGCAGCGTCTGGGTTATGCCGGTCGTCCCGCGTCGGCTTCTCCCGCCGTCGGCTACATGGCCAAGCACCTTGAACAGCTGCGCAATATGCTGGAGCAGGCCTTCGCGCCTAAGTTCAAGGGCTTTACGCTGCTCAAGTAACCCCTATTCATCACGGAAAACAACATGGCAATCATTGAAGTCCTCGTCCCCCAGCTTTCCGAATCCATTTCGGAAGCCACTTTGCTCACCTGGAAAAAGCAGCCTGGCCAGGCTGTGGAAGTTGACGAGATCCTCATCGAGGTCGAAACCGACAAGGTCGTACTCGAAGTGCCGGCACCTTCTGCGGGTGTCTTGACCGAGATCGTTAAGGCTGACGGCAGCACCGTTACCTCCGGCGAAGTCCTGGCCCGTATTGACTCCGCCGCGCAAGCCAGTGCTGCGCCGGCAGCGGCTGCACCGGTAGCTGAAGCAGCACCTGCAGCTGCCGCGGCGCCCGTTAGCGCATCCGCTGCGGGTGTCGCGTCTCCTGCCGCAGCCAAAATTCTGGCTGAGAAAGGCGTAGATCCTTCCTCCGTCGACGGCTCGGGCCGTGGTGGTCGCGTTACCAAGGCTGACGCCCAGGGCGCAAAGGCTGGTGGCGCCGCTGCCAAGCCTGCCGCACCGGTTGCACCTCCTACGCTCTCGCTCGACGGTCGCCCCGAGCAGCGCGTACCCATGAGCCGCTTGCGTGCCCGTGTTGCCGAGCGTCTGTTGCAGTCTCAACAAGAGAACGCCATCCTGACGACCTTCAACGAGGTCAACATGAAGGCGATCATGGATTTGCGCAACGCCTACAAAGACAAGTTCGAGAAAGAGCACGGCGTCAAGCTGGGCTTCACCTCTTTCTTTGTCAAGGCTGCTGTAGCCGCGCTCAAAAAGTATCCCATCGTCAACGCTTCCGTTGATGGCAAGGACATCATCTATCACGGCTACTTCGATATCGGTATTGCCGTGGGTAGCCCGCGTGGCTTGGTTGTGCCCATCCTGCGTAACGCCGATCAGCTTTCCATCGCTGATATCGAGAAGCAGATCGCCGACTTCGGCGCCCGCGCCCGCGACGGTAAGCTGACGCTCGAAGAGCTCACCGGTGGCACGTTCTCCATCTCCAACGGCGGCGTGTTCGGCTCCATGTTGTCCACCCCCATCATCAACCCACCGCAGTCGGCTATTCTCGGCATTCACGCTACCAAAGAGCGTCCTGTCGTCGAGAACGGTCAGATCGTCATCCGCCCGATGAACTATCTGGCCATGTCCTATGACCACCGCATCATCGACGGCCGTGAAGCTGTGCTGGCGCTGGTAGCCATGAAGGAAGCCCTGGAAGATCCTCAGCGTTTGCTGTTGGATCTGTAAACCGACGCGCCGGTGTGGCGCTGCGCTGACGCTTCATCGCGTGCAAGCACGGATGTTCAGGCGCCGCACCGGGCCGCTGTTCATATTGGGGCAGCGGCCTTTTTATTAGAACTTCAGACGGCTGTCTTCTGGCAGTCGCGCTAAAAGAGTACAAAGTCATGGCTAAACAATTTGACGTAGTAGTAATCGGTGCCGGCCCCGGCGGGTACATCGCCGCCATTCGCGCCGCCCAACTGGGTTTCTCGGTTGCGTGCATAGACGCTTGGTCTAACGCAGAAGGCAAGGCTGCCCCGGGCGGCACCTGCACCAACGTGGGTTGCATCCCCTCCAAGGCGCTGCTGCAGTCGTCCGAGCATTACGAGCAAGCCCAGCACCACTTTGCTGAGCACGGCATCGAGGTCAAAGGCCTGGGTCTTAAGCTCGACACGCTCGTGGGCCGCAAAGACACCGTGGTCAAACAAAACAACGACGGCATTCTCTACCTGTTCAAGAAAAACAAGGTCACGTTCTTCCATGGTACGGGTGCCCTGAATGCGCACGTGGATGGCGGTTGGTCGATTTTGGTGTCCGGCGCCAGCGAAGAAGAGCTCATCGCCAAGCACGTCGTCATCGCTACCGGTTCTTCGCCCCGCGAACTGCCCGGCCTGCCGTTCGATGAAAAACGCGTGCTTTCCAACGCCGGCGCACTCAGCCTGAGTGCTGTGCCCAAGAAACTGGGTGTTATCGGTGCTGGCGTGATCGGCCTGGAACTGGGCAGCGTATGGCGCCGTTTGGGTGCTGAAGTGACCGTGCTCGAAGCCATGCCCGATTTCCTGCCGGCAGCCGACCAGCAAGTCGCCAAAGAAGCCCATAAAGCTTTCACCAAGCAAGGCTTGGCGATCCAAACTGGCGTCAAGATTGGCGAAGCCAAGGCTTCGGCCCGTTCCGTCACGGTGCCTTACACCGATGCTAGCGGTGCAGAGCAAAGCCTGGTTGTCGATCACCTTATCGTGTCTATCGGTCGCGTGCCTCACACCGTAGGCCTGGGTGCCGAAAAAGTCGGCCTCAAGCTGGACGAGCGCGGTTTTATCGCCATTGACGACGACTGCCGTACCAACCTGCCCAATGTCTGGGCCGTTGGCGACGTCGTGCGTGGCCCCATGCTGGCTCACAAGGCCGAAGAAGAGGGCGTTGCCGTGGCAGAACGTATTGCCGGCCAGCACGGTCACGTCAACTACGGCACGATCCCCAGCGTCATCTACACCTCGCCCGAAATCGCTTGGGTGGGTCGCAACGAGCAGCAACTCAAGACCGCAGGCGTCGAGTACAAAGCAGGCAGCTTCCCGTTCTTGGCCAATGGCCGTGCACGTGCCTTGGGTGATACCACCGGTTTCGTCAAAGTGCTGGCTGATGCCAAAACCGACGAAGTCCTGGGTGTACATATCGTTGGCCCGCTGGCATCCGAGTTGATCGCCGAAGCCGTCACCATCATGGAGTTCCGTGGTGCGGCCGAAGATATTGCTCGTATTTGCCATGCCCACCCCACGCTGTCCGAGTCCCTGAAAGAAGCCGCTTTGGCTGTCGACAAACGCAGCTTGAACTTCTAATGAAGGCTGAGCCCACCAAGCCTGCCTTAAGCACGGTACGGCCTGGTGGTGCCAATGTGTAGCCGCGCGCAGCCAATGCTAAGCCTGGCGGCATATTGAAAAGATCGGAGTGCGGAAATAAGGGGCTTCGGCCCCTTTTTCCTTTACTGAAGCAATGAGATGAACGTACGCGAATATTACTTGCAGTCCCTGAGTGAAAAAGGCTATCAGGCCGACAAAGCCCAGATGGCAGCCATAGACAGGTTGCAGCGTTTCTATGATGACTGGGTCACTTACAAACAGGCGCGTTCCTCGCCGTTGCGCAAGCTTTTCCGGCGCCCGGCCATACCCCGAGGGGTGTACATGTGGGGCGGGGTGGGTCGAGGCAAAAGTTTCTTGATGGATGCCTTCTATCAAACCGTGCCGCTCAAGCGCAAAGCACGCTTGCACTTCCATGAGTTCATGCAAGGTGTGCACCGCGAGCTCGAGCAGGTGAAGGGGCAGTCCGACCCCTTGGATGCCGTGGCCCTCAAGGTGGCAAAGCGTTATCGCCTGATCTGCTTCGACGAATTTCACGTTTCCGATATTGCCGATGCCATGATTTTGTATAGGCTGTTGCTCAAACTGTTCGAGCACGGCGTGTCATTCGTGATGACTTCCAACTACGAGCCCTCTAAGCTCTATCCTGACGGCCTGCACAGAGACCGCATAGTTCCAGCCATCAAGCTCATACAGAGCCGCATGGACGTGATGAATGTGGATACCGGGGTTGATTACAGGCGGCGCTCGCTTGAGCAGGTAAGAATGTATTTGACGCCTCTGGGCGATCAAACGCAGAGCGAGCTTCAATCGGCTTTTGATCACTTGTCCGACGGCGCTCCGCGCGAACCGGTGTTAACCGTGCAGAACCGAGAGCTGCGTGCAGTGGCTTTAAGTGGAAGCGTGGTCTGGTTTGACTTCGACACCTTGTGCGGCGGGCCGCGTTCGCAGAATGACTACCTGGAGTTGGCCAGCCGCTTCCACACCGTGATTTTGTCGGATGTACCCCGGATGAAGGCGAGTCAGTCATCCGAGGCGCGGCGCTTCACTTGGCTGATAGATGTGTTTTACGACCATAAGGTCAAGTTGATCATCTCTGCCGAATGCGAGGCCGAGCAGCTTTATACCGAAGGCCAGATGTCCAATGAATTCCATCGCACGGTGTCTCGCATACTAGAGATGCAATCCAAGGAATATCTGGAGGCCGAACGACGGGTGGCTTCTACGCTGTAAAGAAGTGTTCTCGTTTCCTTAAGCGCCGCCGGCCTGCAACTGTTTTCTCACGCCAATACTTGCAAAGGCATGAGCTGATGCTTTTTGGTTATTTGTGAAGCCACCGTTTTGCGGTGACAATTATTTGTTTTTGTAGATCTTTAGTCAGGACAGTTGATGTTGCAGCGCTTCCGGTCGTCGCCGGTAGAGGCTTCCGATGGGAGCGGTTTTTTCCCCTTGCTGGCGGGTGCCACGGTGCGTGGCCGTATGCTGGCTTGTTTGGGGGTGCTGGCGGGTATTTCTTGTACCGGTATGCTGTGCGCGTGGCTGGTGGGTAAGTACGATGCGCCTTTGCTGGCGGCGCCGATAGGGGCCTCGGCCTTATTGCTATTTGTCGTGCCCAGCAGCCCCTTGGCCCAACCCTGGCCCATTATTGGGGGCAATGTGTTGTCCGCGCTAGTGGGCTTGATAAGCGTGGTGCTCATCGAAGACCCCAGCCTGCGAGCGGGGGCGGCAGTGGCCAGTGCCATTCTGATCATGTCCTTGACCCGCGCTTTGCATCCGCCCGGCGGTGCTTGTGCGTTAGCGGCTTCCATGACGGCCATCGTCGGAATCAGCCCGGCTACTTATTTGACCGCTGTCGCGCTGAACTCAACGGTCATTGTCCTGATCGGTATTTTCTTTCATAAATTACGCCGGCAACCTTATCCCCAACGTGTGGCTGCGCCCACGCGTTCGAATGCAGCCGTCGGACGTAGCGCAGCCTTTTTACCTCAAGACTTAGATGTCGCTTTGGCCCGTATGAACCAGGTGTTCGACGTTGATAAGCATGATCTTGAGAGGCTTTTGCAAGAGGTCGCCTTGGCGTCGGCCTCGCGCTCTTATGGCGAGGTCGCGGTGACAGACATCATGTCCAGGGAAGTTGTCTGCCTAGCCCCCGAGACCACGGTGGAGGAGGCCAAGCGCGTACTGCTTGAACAGGGTATTCGAGCGTTGCCGGTTGTTGATGCTGACCGTCGTATCCTGGGGGTCATTGGCTTACGAGAGTTGTCTGCCGATGAGCAAGGGGCGGTCTCGGCGAATATGACTTGGGCGCCCCAGGTAACAGAGTTTGCGGCGCTGCGCGATCTGTTACCGGTTCTCGTGAACGATGGCCATCATGCCGTGATGGTGGTGGATGAGTCAGAAAGGCTGCGCGGCATTGTGACGCAAACAGATTTGCTGGCTGTGCTGGGATATAGATTGGTGAGCGGTCACGTCACCTGACCTGACACTTGAAAAGCACGGAACCTATAAGAAACTCGTGGTCGGATTTGCGATTAAGCAAGCCCGGCCACGGGTTTGATACCTAAGCCTTATGCTTCACAAGAGCTTCGAGCGCGCGACCTATAATGGGCTTTGTTTATGGGTGGCTACGCACGCGCTTGGCTGCTGATCCGATTCGAAGGCTTTTGATGCAGGAAGAAAACAGTGCCAAACACGCCAGCAAAAGAGATGCCCAACGAGCTGCCCGCTCGGGGTAGCAAGGCCTCAAAGACTGCATCCAAGCCTTCCGCACGCGGTGCCAAGCATTATGCCGACATCAAGGCAGCGCCCGATGTTTCTACCCCCGAGGGCCGCCTGAACGAAGCGCCCTTGTTGGGGATGCTGGGTTATCAACTGGCGCAGGCTTCTGTGGTTACCGTGGGAAACTACCAAGAGCTGGTTGGCAACCCCTATGGGTTGCGGGCTGCCGAATACACCATGCTTGCCTTGATCGATGCCAACCCAGGCGTATCGCCGGCACAGTTGGCCAAGGCCTTAAGCTTAAGTGCACCCTATGTCACCGCAGGTCTAGACAAGCTATGCCAAAAGGATTGGGTGGTGCGCGAGGTCAGCACCAAAGATGGTCGCAAGCAGCATGTTTCGACTACCGAACAAGGTAAGGCGGTGGCTACAGAATTGACCAATACGGTGCTTGAAAGTGAGCGTGCGCGTTTCAAGAACCTGACTCAAGCAGAAAAAATGATGCTGGCGGAGCTACTGCGTAAGCTGGCCCATTGTCGAACGCTGATAGGCCTTTAAGCTTAAAGCCCCTTGTGGCGGCGATTCCCGGTGCCTTTGTCATGCAAGGGTGACGCTTTTGCGTTATCTTTGCGGATTCCCTTTGCTGTGCCCTTACCCTGTTTCTCGCATTATGACCACTCGCGTACTCACCGGCATCACCACCTCCGGCACCCCCCATCTTGGTAATTATGCCGGGGCCATACGGCCTTCCATTTTGGCTAGTCGTCAGCTCAATGTTGATGCCTTTTTCTTCATGGCCGACTATCACGCCCTGATCAAATGTGACGACCCCGTACGTGTGGCTAGATCCCGCTTAGAGATCGCAGCAACCTGGATTGCCGCCGGGCTGGATACCGATAAAGTCACCTTCTATCGACAGTCGGATATTCCCGAGATCCCCGAGTTGTGCTGGATGCTCAATTGCGTCACGGGCAAGGGGTTGATGAACCGGGCTCATGCTTATAAAGCGGCAGTGGATCAAAACACTGAAAAGGGCATAGAACCCGACGATGGCGTCACCATGGGTTTGTTCTCTTACCCCGTGCTCATGGCCGCCGACATCCTCATGTTCAACGCGCATAAAGTACCCGTTGGGCGCGACCAGGTGCAGCATCTGGAGATGACGCGAGATATCGCCCAACGCTTCAACCATTTATATGGCGCTGACTTCTTCACCCTGCCCGAAGTGCAACTAGACGACGAAGTCGCCTTGTTGCCTGGGCTGGACGGGCGCAAGATGTCCAAAAGCTACGACAACACCATCCCTTTGTTTGAGGGCGGAGCCAAGGCCACCAAGGCTGCCATCATGCGTATCGTCACCGACTCGCGCCAGCCGGGCGAGCCCAAAGATGCGGAAGGCTCGCACCTGTACACCCTCTATCGGGCGTTTGCCACGGCAGAGCAAAGTCAGGCGTTCAAGGCCGCTCTCGAAGGCGGCATGGGCTGGGGCGATGCCAAGCAAGCCTTGGTAGACCAAATAGAGGCCGAATTGGGCCCGATGCGCGATAAGTATGCAGATTTGATGGCGCATCCCGAGCGTATCGAAGAGATTCTGCAGGCCGGGGCGCATAAGGCACGCCAGGTAGCCACGCCGTTCACGCAACGCTTGCGCGAGGCGGTGGGCTTGCGGTTTGTGGCGGCTACGGCAAGTGGCGATAAAAAAGCGGCTAAGACGGAAAGTGCCAAGCCCAAATTTGTCAGCTTCCGCGACGAAGATGGTCGTTTCCGCTTTCGTCTGGCGGCTTCCAGCTCAGAGTCTGTGTTGGTTTCAGTGGCCTTCGATGATCCTAGGGAGGCTGGGCAGTTACAAAAGCTGCTGGCCGCCGGCCAAGGGCAGGTGCGTGATGCCAAGGTGTATATCGACACCCGCTACGTGGCAGATGCTCAAGTAGAGGAAGACCAAGTGAGGGCGGCGCTTGCTGCTTTGGCAGCCGAGTAAGGCGTCTTTCGGTTTTTGTGTAAAAAGGCGGCGTATGGCCGCCTTTTTTCGTGTGCATGACCCGTCTGCACCGGCTAAACAATGGCTCCAAAACTTGGTTTATAGTGGTTGGGCCTGTTGTATATCGGCCTATCACACCGGAGACACCGTAATGAAAAAACTCACTCTTGCCGCCGCCTGCGCGGCTTTGCTTGCAAGCAGTAGCAGCCTCTGGGCGCAAGAAAAAGAAGCCACTCTTGGTGTGCGGGGCATGGATCACGTTGGCTTTACCGTGCCCGATATCGATCAAGGTGTGAGTTTTTTTCGCGATGTAATAGGTTGCGAAGAGGCCATGCGCTTTGGGCCTTTCCGCGACGATGAGGGTACTTTCATGCAAGACCTTGTCAATGTGCATCCGCGTGCTGTTCTGGAACACATCGCCATGATGCGCTGCGGTGACGGCTCTAACATCGAGCTATTCCAATATAGCGCCCCCGACCAAAAAACCGATATGCCGCGCAACAGCGATTACGGCGGCTTTCATATTGGGTTTTACGTTAAAGACATCAAAGCGGCAGTGGACAAGGCCAAAGCTTTGGGCCTGCAAACATTCATGGGCCCATTTGAGCTGAAGGAAGGCCCCGCCGCTGGCCAGTCGATTACTTATGTGCTGACCCCATGGGGAATGCAGCTGGAGCTGATCAGCTACCCCCAAGGCATGGCCTACGAAAAAGACGCGAAGACCAAACTATGGGCGCCTGATTGAGCAGACCCGGCGCCGTGGCGTCGGTCACATCAGTCACCTGAGGTTCGCCCACGGCGTCAGTACACTGACGCCGTGTATTGATTACGACGCCACTTACTTTTTGAGCTTGGCGAACGCGGCAGCCATTGCCCCCGAGGGTTCGGCTTGGCGTGGCGCGCCACCTCGGTTGCCGCCCCGGCTATTGCCAGACCCAGAGGGTCTAGCCCCGCCTTCGGCAGCGCGGCGCTGCAGGGGCGCGTGGTCGTCCAGGCGCATCGTCAGGCTGATGCGTTTGCGGGCGACGTCGACTTCCTGCACCTTCACCTTCACCGTTTGCCCCACACGCACGACGTCGCGAGGGTCGTCCACAAACTTGCTGGAAAGGGCGGAAATGTGGACGAGGCCGTCTTGATGCACGCCCACGTCAACGAAGGCGCCAAAGTTGGCGACGTTGGTGACCACCCCTTCAAGAATCATGCCTTCATGCAGATCCTTGATGTCGTTTACGCCTTCCTGAAATTGTGCGGTCTTGAATTCAGGGCGCGGGTCGCGACCGGGTTTCTCAAGTTCGGAGAAAATGTCCTTGACGGTGGGCAGGCCAAAGCGCTCATCGGTAAAGTCGGCGGGCGAGAGCCCTTTCAGGCTGTCGTGCTGGCCTATGACTTGCTTAACGTCTGCACCGATTTTCTTCAGGATACGTTCTACTACAGGGTAGGCTTCGGGGTGAACCGCAGACGCGTCCAGCGGGTTGTCACCGTTGGGTACCCGCAAAAAGCCCGCAGCTTGCTCGAAGGTCTTGTCGCCGAATCGGGAAACCTCTTTAAGCGCCTTGCGGTTGGGGAATGCCCCGTTTTGATCGCGCCAAGCAACGATGTTGCGCGCCAGCGTGGCATTCAAGCCCGACACACGGCTAAGCAAGGCCACGGAAGCAGTATTCAAGTCCACGCCCACAGCGTTCACGCAATCTTCGACGACGGCATCAAGCGACCGAGCCAGTTCGCGCTGGTTGACGTCGTGCTGATACTGACCCACACCTATGGCCTTGGGCTCTATCTTGACCAGCTCGGCCAGCGGGTCTTGCAAGCGGCGCGCGATGGATACCGCACCACGCAAGCTGACGTCGAGGTCTGGGAACTCTTGGGCGGCCAGCTCAGAGGCCGAATATACCGAAGCACCGGCTTCGGAAACGATGGCTTTG
This sequence comes from Mesopusillimonas faecipullorum, assembly GCF_020539505.1. GTDB lineage: Bacteria > Pseudomonadota > Gammaproteobacteria > Burkholderiales > Burkholderiaceae_B > Mesopusillimonas > Mesopusillimonas faecipullorum. Next base: position 200,862 of record NZ_JACDXW010000004.1, read on the forward strand.
GTAAGCGACAACTGTGGGAAGGCTTGCATCATATCGCCAGCCAGTTTCTCGGTTTCGCGCGAGGCGGTACCGTTGCCTATGGCCAGCAGCGACACCTTGTGTTTGGTAGCCAGGGCCGCCAGTGTGCGAATAGAACCTTCGTAGTCGCGTCGCGGCTCAAAGGGGTAGATCGTAGCGGTGTCCAGCATTTTGCCCGTGCCATCGATAACGGCGACTTTGACGCCGGTACGGATGCCGGGGTCCAGGCCCATGACCGCCTTATGGCCGGCGGGGGCGGCAAGCAGAAGGTCCTTCAGGTTGGCGGCGAAAACGCGGATGGCTTCGGTCTCGGCATCTTCGCGCAGCTTGCTCAGAAGCTCTGACTCGAACGCAGTGAGAAGCTTGACGCGCCAGGTCCAGCGACACACTTCGGCCAGCCAGCGGTTACGCGGGCTGGCGCTTGCCGAGAAATCAGCGTCTATATTCAACTTGCGGGCTATGCGCTCTACGCAAGGGTGGGGTAACAAGGCTTCGCGTTCTTCGTCTAGGCCCAGACGCAGGTCGAGCACCCCTTGTTGCCTGCCGCGCAACAAAGCAAGTATGCGGTGCGAGGGCAGTGTGCGCAGGGCTTCATTGAAATCGAACCAGTCGCGGAAGTTGGCGCCTTCGGTTTCTTTGCCTTCTACCACCTTGGCATATAGCAAGCCCTGTTTCCACAAGAAATCGCGTAAATCCGCCAGCAAGTCTGCATCTTCGGCGTAACGCTCCGCCAAAATGTCGCGCGCGCCATCCAATGCGCCCTTGGTGTCGTTGATGCCGGCTTCGGCGTTTAGGTAGGCCTGGGCCAGATCGCTGGGGTCTGCCGCCCGTTCTGCCAAGATGGCATCGGCTAGCGGTTCCAGGCCGGCTTCACGAGCGATTTGGGCACGGGTGCGACGCTTGGGTTTGTAAGGTGCATAAAGGTCTTCCAAGCGTTGCTTGCTGTCAGCCTGTTGCAGTTGCGCAGCAAGATCAGGGGTCAACTTACCTTGCTGATCTATGGACACCAAGATGGCATGACGACGTGACTCTAGCTCGCGCACGTAGAGCAAGCGTACTTCCAGGTTGCGTAGTACGGTGTCGTCCAGGCCGCCTGTGACTTCTTTGCGGTAGCGTGCAATGAATGGCACAGTGGCGCCGCCGTCCAGCAGTTCAACTGCGGAAGCAATCTGAGCGGGCCGTGCCCCAAGTTCATCAGCCAGCAGCTTGATGATGCGCACGGGATCTTCAGCTTGAATGAGGGGATTGGTGCTAGCCGCGTTGGCCGGTGTCGTCGTCATGGTTCTACAAAGGTAAGCAATACAAGCGGGGCATTTTGCCACATTGCGGTAGAGCCCATCCGTTTCCGACGGTTATCATTCGGTACTAGGTCCATCAACACAATTCGTAAACGAGGTTGCGTCACGTGCAGCAAGAGCTGGCAGAAGTTTTTTCCGAGCATGGGCCGCTGGCACGTGTCGTGGAGCAGTACCGCCCGCGTGCAGCTCAGGCCGAGCTGGCCGAGGCCGTGCGTCAGGCGCTGCAAACGCATGGCACTTTGGTCGCCGAGGCGGGGACGGGCACTGGTAAAACCTGGGCGTATCTGGTGCCTGCTTTGTTGGGGCAAGGTAAGGCGCTGGTGTCTACGGGTACCCGCACCTTGCAAGACCAGTTGTACTGGCGCGATTTGCCGCGTCTACGAGAAGCCCTGGCATTGCCCGTTAGTATTGCCTTGCTCAAAGGGCGTGGCAACTACGTCTGCCATTACCACCTGGAACGCCTGCAAGAAGACGAGCGCGCCTTGAAGTCGCGAGACGAAATGGTGCAGCTACGCCATATCGTTCGCTTTGCCCAGCAATCCAAATCCGGAGACAAAGCCGAGCTTGCCAGCGTCCCTGAAGACGCCGACATTTGGCATCGGGCCACTTCCACGCGCGAGAACTGCTTGGGCCAAGACTGTCCACGCGTGAAAGATTGCTTCGTCCTTAAAGCGCGCCGCCAAGCCCAAGACGCCGATCTTGTCGTCGTCAATCATGCCTTGTTCATGGCTGATTTGGCACTTCGCGAAGAGGGCGTGACAGATCTGCTGCCTGCCACGAATTTGGTGGTGTTCGATGAGGCTCATCAACTTCCTGCAGTCGCCACTCGTTTTCTGGGCAATAGTTTGTCCACCCATCAGTTGTTGGATGCTTCGCGTATGCTGGAAGCTGCGGGCCTGGCGCAAGCGCGTGGCCTTGCCGATTGGACAAAAATTGCCAAAGGCCTGGAGTCAGCCGCCCGCGCGTTGCGACTTTCCGTTGCCGGCCTCGAGAACATGCCGGGGCGACGTGCCACCTTGCTTATGTTGCCAGAACGCAGTGCGTTCGACGAGGCCGCCGAGGCTTTGGCTAGCAGCCTAGAGGAAGCGGTCGAGCAGTTGACCGAAGTACAAGATAAGCACCCCGATCTGGCGGCGGCTCTGGCGCAATGCAAAACCTGTTTTCAAACGCTGGAGCGTTGGCGGCCTGATGCCCCGGCAGCACGACAGGCTGCTGCTCAAGGTTGGGTGCAATGGGTAGAACTGCTCACGCATGCGGTGCGTCTGCATAGTGCGCCGTTGTCTGTGGCCGAGCTGTTTTCACAGCACCGCCAGGAAGGCCAAGCCTGGGTGTTGACCTCGGCGACCCTATCGGTAAACGGGGACTTCCAACATTTTCTGCAGCAGCTAGGGCTGCAAGATGCCCAGACGGCTCGTTGGGATTCGCCTTTCGATTATGCGGCGCAAGGCCTTTTGTTTGTGCCCGAACGTTTGCCCTTGCCCAATCATCCGCGCTTCTACAATGATTTTGTCGCGACTTTGCTGCCGCTGGCCGCCGTCACCGAGGGGGGCGTACTGGTGCTGTGCACCACGCTGCGTGCGGTTGAGAAAGTGGCGCAGCTCTTGCAAGAGGGCTTCAAAAAACAGGGTGTGCAGCGCACGGTTCTGCAGCAGGGCACAGCCGCCCGCAGCGCTTTGCTCGAACAGTTTCGCAGTCAGCGCGGTACGGTATTGGTGGGTAGCGCCAGCTTTTGGGAAGGCATAGACGTGCCCGGCGAGGCGTTGACGCTGGTGGCGATAGATAAGTTGCCGTTTGCGCCGCCTGACGACCCCGTGCTAGAGGCCAGGCTAGAAGCCTGTCGCCGCGAAGGGGGGAACCCTTTCATGGATTACCAATTGCCCGAAGCCGCGATTACCCTCAAGCAAGGCGCTGGTCGTTTGATACGCACCGAAGCGGATTGGGGGGTCTTGATGGTGGGAGACACCCGCCTGGTAGAAAAACCCTATGGGCGGGTGTTGTGGCGGGGGCTGCCGCCGTTTTCCAGAACACGCCAGCTAGAGCTGGCGCTGGATTTCATTGAGGGGCATCGCCTGCAGGCGACGCCCAGCTTAGAGACTTCAGAACCAGTAGACGGGGTTCCACCAGCTACCTGATTTGTCGTGCAGGCCGTCAGTGTAGTACTTGCTATCGGGGAAGTTGGTGTCTAGCACTCGTTGGGTGTCGTCGCGCAGCTGGGGCATGTCGAGCTTGTCGTAAGACAAATACATAATGTAGAGTGCTTTTTCGGCGATGGGTACGCCTTGAAATTCGGTTAGCACGGTTTGCGCGCGGTTGATGGCGGCCAAGTAAGCATGGCGCTCGTAGTAGTACTGAGCAACATGTACCTCGTGTTGCGCAAGGGTGTCTACCAACCAGGCGGCCCGCTTCTTGGCATCTTCGGTGTAACGGCTGTTGGGGTAGCGCTCGATCAGTTCGCTGAAAGCTTGGTAGGATTCGCGCAGACCTTTGGGGTCACGTTCGCTAGGGTCCTGTTGAGTGATGCTGGAGAACATGGCGCTAGGAGGCGTGAAGGTAATTAGGCCTTTCAGGTACAGCATGTAATCGGTGCCGGCATGGTTGGGATACTGCTGCTGGAAACGGTCAATCGCTGCCAGCGCCTGCTCGGGCTGCTCGTCTTTCCAGTTGACGTAGGCCAGGTCCATGAGCGCTTGTTGGGCGTAGCCGCCAAATGGAAAGCGCGATTCGACGGCCTCTAGGTGAGTACGGGCCGGCGTCCAGTTGCGGTCCGACATTTCGGTGCGGGCTTCTTTATAAAGGCGTTCGGCGCTCCAGCCGGCTGTGGGGTCGTCTGGGGTTTTGGTGCTGCTGCATGCAGACACGACCACGACAGCGGACAACACGGCCAGCATGCGGACGGCGCGCAGCAGACGCGTGAAGACGGAAGAGAAAGCGGTATGGTCGGTCACTTAAATACCCTTGGTGTTAGCATTGCACGGGAGATTATATGATTTGTCGCCATGCTTGACACAAACACTGAAGAAGAAAGCTCTGCCGTGCACGAAGCACAGCTGGCTTTCGAGCTGCCCCTTGACAGCCTACCCGAGCGCCTGGATAAGGTCTTGGCGCGCTTGGTGCCCGAACATTCACGCAGTCGGCTGCAGTCCTGGATAGAAGCCGGCCATGTGCTCGTCAATGGTGTGCCGGCTAAAGTGCGTCAATCAGTCGGGCCTGCCGACCAGCTGTTGGTGTTTCCGCAGCCTGGTCCCGCGCAGTTGGCGTTTCAACCCGAAGCCATTGCCCTGGACATCGTCGCGCAAAGCCCCGATTGGGTGGTCCTGAACAAGCCGGCGGGCCTGGTAACGCATCCGGGGGCGGGAAACTGGAGCGGCACCTTGCTCAACGGCCTGCTGCATCACTTTCCCGAGTTGGCTCATGTGGCCAGAGCCGGCATTGTTCACCGCTTGGATAAAGACACCTCAGGTTTGCTGGTAGTGGCCCGCAACGAAGCCGCTCAAACCTCTTTGGTCAGGCAACTGCAGGCTCGCTCGGTAAAGCGCGAGTACTTGGCCATGGTGCATGGCGAAGTACTCGGCCAGGGTACGATAGACCGCCCTATCGGGCGTGACCCCAGAGTGCCGGTACGTATGACGGTCACCCAGCCTATCGCTGCCAAGCCGGCTATGACTCACTATCAGTGTGTTCGTTCGGGGTTTGTCGGACAGGCACACGTTTCCACCGTGCTTTGCCGACTTGAAACGGGGCGCACCCACCAGATACGTGTGCACCTCCAAGCGTTGGGCCACCCTTTGCTTGGCGACGTTTTGTATGGCGGTCAAAAGCTTGCCGGGGCTGAGCGCCAGATGTTGCATGCGCGACGCTTGGCGTTTGATGACATGGCGACGGGTGAACGTGTCGAGTTTCAGGCTGACCCACCCGGGGATTTCGCCGCAGTCAGTACGGAGATCACATGGACGGATTCGGACGAGCGCCCTTTGAGGTAGTGGAGGGCCCTGCATGGCAGGGCATACGTTACTTTTCTACCACACGTCATGGTGGTGTAAGTTTGGCCCCCTACGATACTTTTAATGTGGGTTTGCACGTTGGAGACGACGAGGTGGCAGTACAAGAGAATCGCGCGCGTGTGGCCAGGGCTGTGCCCAGTCAGCCCGTATGGGTCGAACAAGTGCACGGTACTGCCGTTTTCGAAGCGGATAATGAAAAAGGGCAGAGGCCGCAAGCCGACGCACTGCTGACAGCGCAACCCACTCAAGTGCTCGCCATCATGACGGCGGATTGTCTGCCGGTCGTCCTGGGCGATACCCTGGGACGGGTGGTGGCCGTGGCACATGCCGGCTGGCGTGGGCTGGCGGCCGGTGTGCTGGAAGAAACCTTGATGCGTTTGCGGGCTCGCCTCTCGAGCTCCCAGCCGATCTGGCGCGCCTGGATAGGGCCAGGGATAGGGCGCGAGCACTTCGAGGTAGGCGCAGTGGTACGGCAAGCCTTTGTTGCTGAAGACGAGGCGACAGCAAGCTATTTTCAGCCTAAAGCTGAAGCCGATAAATGGATGGCTGACCTTGCCGGTTTGGCTGAATATCGACTCACGCGTATGGGAGTTGCGCAGGTCTGGCAAAGCCGGCTGTGCACGTACCAGCGAGCCGACTTGTTCTTTTCACATAGGCGGCAACAACCTTGTGGGCGCATGGTTACGGTGGCATGGCGAACGTCCGACCCTAGAGACTACCCTGATTGACAGTAGGGTCGTGACCGGAGACTATTCCTTTCAAGGTTTTACGATTAGGTAGCAAAAAATGAAAGCCCCGCAAGATACAGATTGGCCTATGCCGCTTGGCATTCCGCCCGAGGCACTGGTCGAAATTCAGGCACAATTTTCGCGGGGCTGGCAAAAAGTGCTGGCTGCCGCGCGTGATGGTTCATTGGCTAGCCCTTCCGACCGACGCTTCCGTGCGCAAGCCTGGTCCGCTAACCAGGGGGCCATGTTAATGGCCCATGCCTACTTGCTCTCCGCACATGCCATGCAAAGCATGGTCGAATCTGCCCAAATGCCCGAACCCATGCGCGACCGTATGCGCTTTGGCGTGCAGCAATGGCTAGATGCCTGGGCGCCCAGTAATTTTCTGGCTACCAATCCCGACGCGCTTCAAACGCTACTCGACAGCAAGGGCCAGTCGCTGCTAGACGGCCTTAATAACTTCATGCACGATGTGCAGCAGGGGCGCATGTCCCAAACGGATGAGTCAGGGTTCGAGGTCGGCGGGAACTTGGCCATCACTCCTGGTCAGGTTATCTACGAAAATCACTTGATGCAGGTGATTCAGTACGAGCCGCTCACCCCTACCGTGCATCAACGGCCCTTGCTGATGGTTCCGCCTTGCATCAACAAGTACTACATTCTCGATCTTCAACCCGAGAACTCCTTTGTACGTTACGCCTTGGAATCGGGCTTTCGCGTGTTTTTGGTGTCGTGGCGCAACCCTCTGCCCGACGACGATGACGGCATACTCAGTGCAGGCTGGAGCGATTACCTCAAGGAAGGCGTACTGCAGGCCATAGAGGTTGTGCAAGGTGTGACGCGGCAGCCCAAAATCAATGCTTTGGGTTTTTGTGTCGGTGGCACCTTGCTCTCCAGCGCCTTGGCGCTGGCGCATGCCCAGGGCGATGACCCCGTAGCAAGCCTGACTTTGTTGACGACGCTGCTCGACTTCAAAGACCCGGGCATTCTCGAGGTGTTCATCGACGAACTTCATGTACAGACGCGCGAGCGGCAAATGGGCAAGGGCGGTCTCATGACAGCCCGAGAGCTCGCGACCACCTTCTCATTCCTGCGTCCTAACGAACTAGTCTGGAACTACGTAGTCAGCAACTATCTTAAGGGCGAGGTTCCACCCCCCTTCGATTTGCTTTACTGGAACAGCGACGGCACGAACCTGCCTGGTCCTTTCTTTGCTTGGTACTTGCGTAATGCCTACCTTGAAAATCGGCTCAAAGAGCCGGGCGCCATAGAGATCGATGGTCACCGCCTGAACTTTGGCGTGCTCGATATGCCGGCGTATGTTTATGGCTCTCGCGAAGATCACATCGTGCCATGGCGTTCAGCGTATGCCAGCACCGCTTTGCTGAAAGGGCCCCAAAGGTTCGTTCTGGGGGCTTCGGGTCATATCGCAGGCGTCATCAACCCGCCCAAGTCCGGTCGGCGTTCTTATTGGGCGCACGATGAAATCGCTTATGGTTGCGACCAAATACCGGCAGACCCTCAGCAATGGTTAGAGCAGGCTCAAGAGCACCGTGGTAGTTGGTGGCCAGACTGGGCACAGTGGATGGCCAGCCACTCGGGGCCCAAGCGCAAAGCCGTAAAAACTTGTGGAAATGCCAAGTTTTCGCCGATAGAGGCGGCTCCTGGTCGCTATGCGAAGGTGCGCGCTTTATAAAAACAGATTCGCGGTTTTAGCGTTAAGCCTTGCCAGATATTGTCGGTTCTTAATCAGCGGCAATTGCAACAAGGCGTGGTAGTGGTTCACTTCGGCAGGGGTGGTTGATCTAGTCGATTGCAAATTTTTGGTCAGGCTGTGTTCGCGGCATGATTCGCCTAGGAGAGATGTTTATGAGCAGCAAAGTTGCATATGTAACGGGGGGCATGGGGGGTATCGGAACCGCCATTTGCCGTCGATTGGCTAAAGAAGGCTTCACCGTGGTGGCGGGCTGCGGGCCTAGCCGTAACTACCAGCAATGGCTGGATGAGCAAGCTGCTGAAGGGTTTTCGTTTCATGCATCAGTAGGCAATGTCTCCGACTGGCGTTCCACTCTCGAGGCTTTCGAGAAAGTCAAAGCCGATATTGGGCCGATATCGGTGCTGGTCAACAATGCGGGCATTACACGAGACGGCTTGTTTCGCAAGATGTCCCTGGAGGACTGGAGTGCCGTTATGGACACCAACCTGAACAGTCTTTTCAACGTTACCAAGCAGGTTATCGAAGGGATGGTCGAGCAGCAATGGGGGCGCATCATCAATATCAGCTCGGTCAATGGTCAAAAAGGCCAATTTGGCCAAACCAACTACTCCACGGCCAAAGCCGGCATCCATGGTTTCACCATGGCGCTGGCCCAAGAGGTGGCTAGCAAGGGCGTGACGGTGAATACGATCTCCCCGGGTTATATTGGTACGGAAATGGTACGAGCCATGCGCCCGGAAGTACTCGAAAAAATCGTTGCTACCATTCCTGTTCGACGCTTGGGTACGCCCGAAGAGATTGCCTCAATGGCGGCTTGGTTGGCGTCGGATGACGCAGGCTTTGCTACCGGCGCTGATTTTTCGCTTAACGGTGGCCTGCACATGGGTTAAAGGCAGGGCACCAGGGCCTGCGCTCTTGCTGTTTAAGCGCGCAGCCCGTTTTTCAAACCCTGAATTTCTCGACAACATATGACCCAAGCTCATAATCGCGACGACACTTCCCGTCTGATCAAGAAGTACCCCAACCGTCGTCTATACGACACTCGCACGAGTGCCTACATTACCTTGGCCGACATCAAGCAGCTGGTTTTGGACACCGAAGATTTCGAGGTGGTGGATGCCAAGTCAGGCGAGAATCTGACACGCAGTATTTTGTTGCAGATTATTCTCGAAGAGGAAAGCGGCGGGGTGCCGTTGTTTTCTCCTATTGCGCTGCGTCAGATCATCCGCTTCTATGGTCATTCCATGCAGGGGGTGATGGGCTCCTATCTCGAGAAAAACATCCAGACCTTCATGGAAATTCAGGATCGAGTGGCTGAGCAATCCAAAGGCTTGTATGGCAATCAGTTGGGCCCCGATACCTGGGCGCAGTTCATGTCGGTTCAAGCACCGATGATGCAGAACATGATGAACAATTACATAGACCAGAGCAAAAATCTGTTCGTGCAAATGCAAGATCAAATGCAAGATCAAACCCGCTCGATGTTCTCGGTTTTTCCATTTGGCAAGCCGCCCAACGACGATAAAAAATAAAGCCGTTTGGGCGCCTCTGGCCTTCAATCAGCGTCTGCTCTTCTGAAGGGGCTATGCTCTTGCAGGGCATTCATATACTGCCCCACCGCGGTGGTCTCTCGTTGTAGAAAATCTTGAATGGCCTTGGCGTAGGCTGGATGAGCTATCCAGTGCGCGGAATGTGTGCGTATAGGCATCATTCCGCGTGATAGCTTGTGCTCACCCTGGGCACCGCCTTCAAAGCGCAGTAGACCTTGGGATATGCAATACGCAATAGCCTGCATATAACAGGTTTCGAAATGCAGGCCGGGGACAAATTCCGTGCTACCCCAATAGCGGCCGTATAGCGTTTGCTTATCGCGCAGACTTAGCGCGCAAGCGATGGGCTTCTCGTTGCGCCAGGCTTGCACGATAAAGAGTGCTTCGGGCATATCGCGAAGTAAGCGCTGGAAGAAGTCGAGATTCAAGTAGGGGTGCCTACCGCGCACGAGGTAGGTATCGGCATAACAATGATAAAAGAAAGCCAAGTCAGCCTGGTCAATCTGCTTGCCCTCCAGCCACCTGAACGTGACGCCTGCCTGGGCGACTTTCTTGCTGTCTTGACGAAGTTTTTTACGGGTTTTTTGATTCAGTCGAGACAGGAAATCTTCGAAATCGTGATAGCTCTGATTTTGCCAATGAAACTGTATGTCCTCGCGCATCATGAAGCCGGCCTCATCAAGCGCTTGCCTGTCGGATTCGCAGGGAAACAGTACATGCAATGACGACAAGCCTTGTTGCCGAGTCAGATGCGCAGCGTACTTTGCCAGCAACACGCGATCTTCGTGTGTCGAGGCTAATAATCTTGGGCCTGGGACAGGTGAAAAAGGAATGGCGCTGACGAGTTTCGGGTAGTAGGCCAGGCCGTGGCGTTCGAATGCATGGGCCCACCCATGATCGAAAACGTACTCGCCCTGAGAGTGCGTTTTCAAATACATGGGCATGGCACCGGCCAAACGCCCATCGCGGCGTAGTAGCAAATGGCGGCCATGCCACCCTGTGCTAGGCCCTATGCAGGCACTGGATTGCAAAGCCAGCAAAAAGGCATGTTGCGTAAACGGTTGCTGGCCGCTTAAAGCTTGCCACTCGTTAGGGGGGATGCTAGACAGGTCGTCCGTCAGCTCGAAGGCAATAGTCACGGCATAAAGATAAAGCGAACGGAAGACTGTCTTATAGCATGTTGGGGCTGGGGTTACTTAGGAGAGGTCAGTGCTATCCAGCGGCTGAAGGTATCGGCAAATGTTTTAAGGAATGCACGCGTGTCGGGGCTATGCACCTTGCCATTTTCATCTACAACTTCGGCGGCTTTGCCGATGTAGGCTTCGGGCTGCTGTAAAAGTGGCATATTCAGGAAAACCAAAGCTTGGCGTAGGTGGTGGTTGGCACCAAAAGCGCCAATGGCACCTGGCGACACACTCACGATTGCTGCAGGTTTGCCGTTCCAGATGCTATGGCCGTATGGCCGCGAACCTACGTCAAGCGCGTTCTTGAGCGAGGCAGGGAACGAGCGGTTGTATTCGGGTGTGGCAAATAAGACAGCCTCTACCTCGGCCATTTCTGAGCGAAACCTCGTCCACTGTGGCGGGGGTGTATCGGTGTCCAAGTCGGGGTTGTAAAGCGGTAAGTCACCAATTTCCACGAAGCGGGCCTCAAGCTGCCCCGCACTTTCTTCTATGATGGTCTGCGCAATTGCGCGGGTAAATGAACCCTGGCGCAGGCTACCAACGAGTACGGCAATTTTTCTGGACATACTAGGACTCCTGAGAAAAAAGGTGGACACCAAGGAGAGTCGGGGAAGCGCGGCTCAAAAAGCTTATTATGGTCCAAGACGTGGCTCTACATCTTGAGCTTACTGAGTTGTTTTTACGACTTCGTTAGTGGCAAAGCCCTGCGAAGCTGCGTAATCAAGTAAACGTGTTACGACTGCTTGGTCTGCTTGCTTGTCGCGGGACAAAACCCATAGGTATTGGCGGTCGGGGGTACCCACCAAAGAATACTGGTAATCGCCTTCAGTCTTCATGATCCAGTAGTCGCCCCACACCATAGGAATCCAGGACGTCCAGGCCGGAGCGAACCTGACCTCGAGTTTTGCCGGGTCTGGTGGATTGACTGCCTTTGCCAATCTACCTTGGGCTTGAGCCATCTTGGTCTTACCGTCCGGGGTACGGCACTGATTGGTCACGCTTATCGTATTGTCTGCTTGCAGAACGTAGTCGGCTTGAACGTCCCCTGCGCAGTCCTTTTGAAAGCTATTGGGCAGGCGGGCTTGTTCGTACCAGGTTCCGGCGTAATCCTTAAGATTGATATTCGCCTGTGTAGGAAGTTCGCCGCCAGTGCTGGCGCAACCTGCCAAGGCAGTTAAAAGCGTTGCAAGCAATAATTTTTTCACCAGATGACTCCTGTGCATACTGTTGAAAAATCTTAGCAGTAAATATGACGGCGAAGTCGTTAGCGCTTGTATAGGATGCATGGGCATGCAACAGCGCCAGTTTGGCCGGGTTTTTATGTGTGTTTGTGGTGCTGCAGCAACGTATAAGAAGGCTAGGTCGATAGACGGCTAAATAGGCATTGCGTCAATGGTGTAATGCCAGTGCGTTAGCATTGAGAATTCAGCGAGCTGGCTAAGCTACGAAGAGGCTAAGTAGTTTAAAGTTGGCACGCAGCCCCCTGTAAAACAAGAGGCTGCTACTAAGAGAGGGGCTGAAATGAAAACTGGCCGGACCAAGTTAATGGCCGGCCAGTTTGCAAGTGGTTGCGGGGGCAGGATTTGAACCTACGACCTTCGGGTTATGAGCCCGACGAGCTGCCAGACTGCTCCACCCCGCGTCTGTTCGTTCGTAAAAATGTAATATTAACGCATTTCCAACATTCGTGCAAACTAACGAATCCCCAACTGGGCTTCATACTGTATATAATTGTGATGACAGAAGCAGAGATCATACGTGTCCTGGAAACAGCCTTGTTGTGTGCGGATCAGCCCATGCCCATCACCGAGATGCGCAAGCTGTTCGAAACTGAAGATGTTTCCACTGAAGAAATGCGTCGTTGTCTTGGCGTATTACAACAAGATTGGTCAGGGCGTGGCTTGACGCTCGTCAGCCTTGCCAGCGGGTGGCGGTTTCAAAGCCGCCCCGAGATGCAGCGCTACCTAGAGCGCCTCAACCCCGAGAAACCGCCGCGTTATTCACGCGCCGTGCTGGAGACCCTGGCAATCATTGCTTGGCGCCAGCCGGTTACGCGGGGCGATATCGAAGATATCCGGGGGGTAACGGTATCGTCGCAAATCATCAAAGCTCTTGAAGACAGAGGATGGATAGAAGTGCTGGGGCATAGAGACGCGCCTGGGCGGCCTGCGTTGCTGGGTACGACACGGCACTTTCTTGATGACCTCGGGCTCGCGGCTCTAGACGAATTGCCCGATATAGGGCGTCCCGAGGACGGCCTGCAGGCTCTGGAGGGGCTGGATTTGGCATCGTTTACTTCGCAGGAAGGTGCTGGCGATACCGACGTTGCCGCGGTCCCGGAGGCCGAGTCTTCCGTCGGGGGTGGCATTGTCTTGGGTGATCCAAAGGTCGCTGACAGTGCTTCTGAGCAAAAGGTCATGAGTGGGCAAGCTGAAAGTTCTTCGACCCCAGAGGGTTGGGCTGGCTTGCCTGACGGGATAAACAAAGGCGAGGCCCGCAAGGACGGAGATCTCGATAAGAGTTAAATGGAGTATTGATACCAAATGAGCACAAAAGAGCAGGGTGAGACCGCAGTTGCGCAGGCCGAGCGGGAAAAAAAGCCGACCGCCGGCGGTGCGGCGTCTGAAGACCCTCGCCAGACCGCGCCTAAAGGGCGGGGGCGCAAACTGAGGACTCCCTTCCGGCGGCGTCGTGGGGACGCTGCTGAGCGTGCCGAAGGTGAGCGCAACGAGGGTGCCCCTCCCGAGGCTCAGGTCGAGGTCGAGTCGGCATCTGCGCCGGCGCCGGCTGCTGCGCCCGTTGCCCGTAAGCGAGCCCGGGGTGCTAACGCAGGTAGAAGGCAGCCGGCAGCCAAGGGGCCTGGTGGACAGAAAGATTCCGCCGCCAAAGACGCTGGTTCCTCCAAAGAGGCTGACGAGGCTTTGGGCTACCTGAGCAAGACGGATCGGATAGAGCAGCGTTTAAGTAAGTACCTGAACAGCGAGGCTGTCATGCCTAAGCTGCACAAGGTGTTGGCTGAGGCGGGTGTCGGTTCGCGTCGCGAAATGGAAGAGTTGATCGTGGCGGGCCGTGTGTCGGTCAATGGCGAGCCGGCCCATATTGGGCAGCGTGTTAGCCCTAATGATCAAGTCCGTGTCAACGGAAAGCTGGTTGCGCGTAGCAACAAGTCTCGTCCGCCTCGTGTCATTCTTTATCACAAGCCGGCCGGCGAGATTGTTAGTCACGATGATCCGGCCGGTCGCGCTACGGTCTTTGCGCGCCTGCCCAAAATCAAGAATGCAAAATGGCTTTCGGTGGGGCGGTTAGATCTCAATACAGAAGGGCTGCTGATTCTTACCACCTCCGGTGCCTTGTCTAACCGGCTGATGCATCCTCGCTATGGAGCCGAGCGCGAATACGCTGTGCGTGTGCTGGGCGAATTGGTGCCCGAGCAGCAGGCCAGGTTGCTTGAGGGTATAGAGCTGGAAGATGGGCTTGCCAAATTCGGTTCCTTGGAGTTCCTGGGGGGGGAGGGCAGTAATCGCTGGTATCGCGTGACTCTGCATGAGGGACGCAATCGCGAGGTGCGTCGCATGTTCGAGGCGGCGGGGGTTACGGTCAGTCGGCTCATACGTACCCGCTTCGGGGAAGTCGTGCTTCCGGGTAGTCTGCGTCGCGGTCGCTGGCAAGAGCTCGACGCGCCGATTGTCACGGCGCTGATGGCCCAGTTGGGTCTCATCAATGCGGATGGTGATGAAGAGGGGCATGGGCGCGAACGTCAGCCTTTGTCCAACGAGAATGCCCTGCCGCCTGGTTTCGGCACCATGGAGCGCAACGGTTTGAACGGCGCGCGCATTAGTCGCCGTGGCCGTTTGTCGGGTGGTCGTGCGCCGGCCTCGGCAGGCGGTCATGTATTTCCTTCCGATCCCTTCGGTGTGGGCTTGACGGTCAGTGGTGGCTTGGCCAATGGGCATCCCGAGCAAAAGCCAAAGTCGGGTGGGCGCGGTAAGCGCAAGCCAGGGGGTAAGCCAGAGGCGCAGCAAAATGCTGCGGCGCGCAAAGGCAGGGCTCCGGCGGCTAAGCTTGACAAGCCTGCTGCCAAGACGGGTGCTAAAACCGGGCAAACCAAAGCGCCTCGTAAGCGGTCATCGGCCCGGGGTGATGATTGGCAGCCAAGAGGGGCTTCAGCGCACGAATCCCGGCTGGGCTTTTTGAAGCGCTGATGAGTTGTTCGGCGACCACTGAATGACGTAAGTGGTCGCTGCAACATGATTTTTTGGCCAATTTCTGTTAGAATAGCTGGCTTTACAGCTATATCTGTTTGGCTTTTGGTGTTGCCTTGTTGCCTAGTTTGTGTTTGGCCGGGGCGGTTGCCGGTGCAGGGTCACAGTTAATATAGCGGCACATTTTCGATTGTGTGCGTGGCCTGGCTTTGTAACAGCTGGCTGCGTGCGTGAAAACAGTGGGCTGATGTACAGCCCTTTTTTTTTGAGTGTATGGCTGATCTGCTGACCCTTACCCAAGAGGCCTTATCCGGCATGGGTGTTGAACTTATCGATGTCGAAAAGGCACCGATGGGGTTGTTGCGCATCATCATTGATAGGCCCGAAGGGGTGCGTATCGAAGACTGCGAGCAAGTCTCCAAGCAGTTGTCCCGGGTCTACGAGGTCGAAAACATCGACTACCGGCGCTTGGAAGTCACCTCTCCGGGTGTCGATAGGCCTCTGCGTACAGCGGCCGATTTCCAGAGATTTGCTGGGCACAGGGTGGAAGTGAAGTTGCGGCAAGCGCAGGACAACCAAAAGGTATTTGTCGGCTGTTTGCTTCCCAGTGCTTCATCCGACGAGTCTGCCTCTTCCGAGGCCGATATGCGTTTCCAGATTGCTCTCGAAGACGCGAACGCCAAGCCCACTGATAAGGTGCTGAGCTTCACACATGGTGATATCGATCGGGCGAAATTAAACCCCGTTCTTGATTTCAAGGGTAAAAAGCGATGAGTCGCGAAATTCTTCTATTGGTTGATGCGCTGGCGCGCGAAAAGAACGTAGAACGCGAAGTGGTGTTCGGCGCATTGGAAAATGCGTTGGCCTCTGCTATGAAAAAACGGTTCAAAGAAGACGCCGATATACGCGTCAGCATCGATCGCGAAACCGGCGAGCATGAAGGGTTTCGTCGCTGGTTGGTCGTGCCCGACGAGGCAGGCCTGCAAGAGCCCGATCAGCAGGAGCTTCTCAGCGAGGCTCAGGAAATGGTGCCGGGCATCGAAGTCGATGACTATATTGAAGAGCCTCTCGAACCCGTAGAGTTCGGGCGCATTGGCGCGCAGGCGGCCAAGCAAGCTATTTTGCAGCGTATTCGCGACGCCGAGCGCGAACAAGTGCTTAACGACTTCCTCGATCGCGGCGAAATGATCGTGTCCGGTAGCGTCAAGCGTATCGACAAGGGCGATGCCATTATCGAAACCGGCAAGATCGAAGCACGTCTGCCGCGCGGAGAAATGATCCCCAAAGAAAACATCCGCGTCGGCGACCGGGTGCGCGCCTGGGTGCTTAAGGTGGATCGCGCTGCGCGTGGTCAGCAAATTATTCTGTCCCGTACGGCGCCTGAGTTCATCAAGCAACTGTTTGAGAACGAAGTGCCCGAAATCGAGCAAGGCCTGCTCGAGATCAAGGCTGCGGCTCGTGATGCGGGTGTGCGTGCCAAGATTGCTGTGGTGGCTTACGACAAGCGCATCGACCCCATCGGTACTTGTGTGGGTATGCGTGGCTCGCGTGTCACGGCTGTGCGTAACGAATTGGGCGGCGAGCAAGTCGATATCGTGCTTTGGTCTGATGACCCGGCCGAGTTCGTCATAGGTGCGCTCGCGCCTGCTAGTGTGGAATCCATCGTCGTTGACGAAGATCGCCACGCCATGGACGTCGTGGTTGACTCCGACAACTTGCCTAAAGCTATTGGGTCTCGCGGGCAAAACGTCCGTCTGGCTTCCGAGCTGACGGGTTGGCAGATCAACATCATGACGCCCGAAGAAAACCAGAATCGTCAGGAAGAAGAGCGCTCAGTGCTGCGTCAAACCTTCATGGCGCGTCTGGATGTCGACGAGGAAGTTGCTGACATCCTTATCGATGAAGGCTTCACCGGCCTTGAAGAAATCGCCTATGTGCCTATGCAAGAGCTGCTTGAAATCGAAGCCTTCGACGAAGATACGATTCAAGAGCTTCGGACTCGTGCCCGTAATGCTTTGCTGACGGATGCCATCGTTCAGGAAGAGCGTGTCAAGAATGCTGATCCTGCCTTGTTGGCCCTGGAAGGCATGACGTCCGAGTTGGCGGCTGTTTTGGCCGAACACGATGTCAGCACTTTAGACGAGTTGGCCGAACTGGCCACCGACGAGCTGGCCGCCATGGCACAGCTAGAGCCGGAAGAAGCAAGCGCGCTGATCATGCGTGCCCGTGCGCATTGGTTCGATGATGAGAACTAAGGCGCCCATGAGTCGGCGCCATCTGGATGCGCGCCTATTTGAATTGAAGTTGTAGAGCAAGTTAAGAGAGAGTCGAATGTCGAGTAACACCGTCGCCCAGTTCGCTGAAGAGCTGAAAATGCCTGCCAAGGTGCTGCTGGAACAGCTGCGCGAAGCAGGTGTTGAGATCAGGTCGGTCGACGACCGTGTCACCGACGCTGACAAGGCGAGGCTGCTCGAATCCTTGCGCGCCAATCGTGGCTCGGAAGGCAAGAAAATCACCTTGACGCGTCGCCAGACCTCCGAAATCCGCCAAGAAGACGGGTCGGGGAGGTCGCGTACCATTCAGGTCGAAGTCCGTAAAAAGCGCGTGTTCGTCAAGCGCGATCCAGCCGAGTTGCTGGCCGAGGCCAAAGCTGCCGAAGAAGCTGCTCAGCAAGCGGATGCCGATCTCGAGCATGCGGCTGCCGAAGCTCAAGTCGATGACGTTCAAGACGCTCCCGTCATCGAGGCTCCCGCTGTCGCAGAGCCCGCTCCGGTAGAGCCTGTCGCGCCCGAACCCGCCGAGCAGCCAGTGCCTGTCGCTCAAGAAGAAGCCCCTGTGCCCGAAGTGCCTGTGGTTGAAGCCCAGCCAGAGCCTGTCGTTCAAGAGGCTGCTCCCGAGGCGCAAGCCGAGGTCGAGCCAGTTCAAGCCGAAGCAACGCCCGTGCAGCAAGAGGCCGAGGCGCCAGCCCCAGCTGAAGCCCCCGCTCCTGCCGCGCCTGTTGTCGATCCAGCCGAAATCCAAGCCCAAGAACGCGAGCGCGAGAAAGCGCGTAAAGCAGCCGAGGCCGAAGCCGCCGCTTTGCGTGCGATGTTGAATCGCCCCGGTAAGGTGCTTAAGGCCAGCAGCCCCGAAAAGGCGGCGGCTAAAACAACAGGTACTTTACGCAAGCCAGCCGGCAAGCCCGAAGCAGCCAAGAAAGACGCTGGCAAAACCGCTAGCCCAGCCGTCGAAGTCAAGAAGGTCGTCAAGGGCAGCGATAACCCCGGCGCCTGGACAGAAGATGGGCCACGCAAAAAACCTGCTGCTGGAAAAGGCGGCGCTGACACGGCACGCTCAGACGGCTGGAAAGCCGGCGGCAAGGCGGGTCGAGGTGGTTCGCGCGGTGGCCGTGGCAAGAATCAGCCCGATCGTCGTGAACCTCAGGTCACAGAGTTTATTGCGCGTGAAATCCACGTGCCAGAAACCATCACGGTGGCAGATCTGGCCCACAAAATGTCGGTCAAGGCTGCCGAAGTCATCAAGGTGTTGATGAAGCTTGGTCAAATGGTCACCATCAACCAGGTGCTCGATCAAGAAACCGCCATGATCGTGGTCGAAGAGTTGGGCCACACTGCCATCGCGGCTAAGTTGGACGACCCCGAGGCTTTCCTGGAAAGCGAAGACGCAGCCCAAGCAGAGGCGCTGCCTCGTGCCCCTGTGGTTACTGTCATGGGCCACGTCGACCACGGCAAGACCTCTTTGCTGGATTACATTCGCCGTGCGAAGGTCGCATCGGGCGAAGCAGGCGGTATTACGCAGCATATTGGTGCATACAGCGTCAAAACCGAACGTGGCATGGTCACATTCCTTGATACCCCCGGCCACGAGGCGTTTACCGCCATGCGTGCACGGGGCACCAAGGCTACCGACGTGGTCATTCTGGTGGTGGCATCCGACGACGGTGTCATGCCGCAAACGCGTGAGGCCATTCACCATGCCAAGGCGGCTGGTGTGCCTATGGTCGTTGCCATCAACAAGATAGACAAGCCCGACGCCAATCCCGAGCGCGTCAAGCAAGAGTTGGTCGTCGAAGAGGTCGTGCCCGAAGAATACGGCGGTGATGTGCCTTTCGTACCCGTTTCGGCCAAGACCGGCCAGGGTATAGACGATCTGCTCGAGAACGTGTTGCTGCAAGCCGAAATCCTTGAATTGACGGCAGCGGTCGAAGCGCCGGCCAAGGGCCTGGTGATTGAAGCTCGCCTCGATAAAGGGCGGGGTCCGGTTGCGACAGTGTTGGTACAAAGTGGCACACTCAAACGCGGCGATGCTATCTTGGCAGGTGCCAGCTATGGTCGGGTGCGAGCCATGCTCAACGAGAACGGTAAGCCCGTCTCCGAGGCTGGTCCTTCCATCCCCGTTGAAATTCAGGGTCTCACCGAAGTGCCTGCAGCAGGTGACGAAGTGATTGCCATGCAGGACGAACGCAAGGCACGTGAAATCGCCTTGTTCCGTCAAGGCAAGTTCCGCGACGTCAAGCTGGCACGTCAGCAAGCAGCCAAACTCGAGTCCATGTTCGACAACCTGGGCGAAGGCGTGCAAACCTTGTCGCTCATCGTCAAGACTGATGTGCAGGGTTCGCAAGAGGCCTTGGTGCAGTCGCTGCTTAAGCTTTCCACCGATGAAGTCCGGGTGCAAGTGGTGCATGCGGCAGTGGGCGGCGTGTCCGAAAGCGACGTCAACTTGGCGATTGCTTCCAACGCGGTCATCATTGCCTTTAACGTGCGTGCCGACCAAAGCGCCAAGAAGCTGGCCGAAGGCAACGATATCGACCTGCGCTACTACAACATCATTTACGATGCCATCGACGATGTGCGTAGTGCGATGTCGGGCATGTTGGCCCCCGAGAAGCGCGAGGAAGTCATCGGTATGGTCGACATACGCGAAGTCTTCACGGTGTCGCGTATCGGCAATATTGCAGGGTGTATGGTTACCGATGGTATCGTACGTCGCGATGCGCAGGTGCGTTTGCTGCGCAACCACGTTGTACAATGGACGGGCTCGATCGACTCGCTGCGTCGCTTCAAAGACGACGTCAAGGAAGTCAAATCCGGTTTCGATTGCGGCATTACCCTCAAGGGCAACAACGATATCCAAGTGGGCGACCAACTCGAAGTCTTCGAAGTTCGCGAAATCGCCCGTACGCTATAAATTATGGCTCGTCACAAAACCAGGCCGGCCAGCGGGCGTAACACCCGCTTGGCTGACCAGATTCAAAAAGACCTTGCCCAGCTCATCCAGCGAGAGCTGGATGTCGCGCGCGTAGGTCTGGTAACGCTGACTGGGCTTGAGCTGTCGGCTGATTACGCCCACGCCAAGGTGTATTTCACAGTGCTGGGCGCCGAACCAGAGGCCGCCGCCGCTGCGCTCAACGAGAAAGCCGGTTGGCTGCACTCACTGTTGTTCAAGATGCTGCACATACATACTGTGCCCACCTTGCGTTTCTTTTTCGACGAACAGTTAGCCCGCGGGCTAGAGTTGTCGCAACTGATAGATCAGGCGAATCAGCCTGTGGTCTACGACGCGGCACGGCCCGCCGAACCCGAGGACCCCGACGACCGTGCTTAAGCACGGCTGTCGTTGTGGCTTCCACTTTTTTCCAGAAGAGACTTTACGATGGCTTCCCGACGCGGGCAGGTGCTCGATGGCGTGCTGTTGCTGGACAAACCCGAAGGGCTGTCCAGCAATCACGCCTTACAGCGCGCCAAGCGTGCGCTAGATGCTCGCAAGGCGGGTCATACCGGTACATTGGATCCCTTTGCGACGGGTTTGCTCGTATGCTGTTTGGGGCGTGCGACCAAGATTGCAGGGCTGATGCTAGAGGCCGATAAGGTGTACGAGGCAACGCTGGCCTGGGGAACGGAAACAGATTCCGGAGACCTGACCGGTGAAGTGACAGCGCGCGCCTCTGAAGATTTTTCAGGTATTACGGCTCAGCAGCTGGAAGCCGTGTTGCCTGCATTTAGGGGTGAAATCGAGCAGATTCCACCCATGTATTCGGCGCTCAAACGAGATGGGCGCCCGTTGTATGAGTACGCCCGCCAAGGTATAGAGCTGGAACGTCCGGCGCGGCGCGTGACGCTGTATGAAGTTGAACCGCTGGCTGTTGAACCTATGCAAGCCCGCTTGCGGGTGCATTGCAGCAAAGGGACTTATATTCGCACGCTTGCCCAAGATATTGGGCGCAGCCTGGGGTGCAGGGCGCACCTGACGGCATTGCGACGTACTCGCGTAGGCCCTTTTGACCTGGCAGATGGGGTAGCTTTAGAAGCCCTTCAAGCCATGTCCAACCCCCAAACCGCATTGATCGCCATGGAAGCCTTGCCCGCCGACCTGTGGCCCCTTCCCACCAAACAAAAGGATCAAGTATGACGCGCGCATTGCGTAACGTAGCCATTATCGCCCACGTCGATCATGGCAAGACCACGATGGTTGACCAATTGTTGCGCCAAGCCGGCACGTTCCGAGACAACCAACAGGTGTCCGAGCGTGTCATGGACTCGGGCGACATCGAGAAAGAACGCGGCATTACCATTTTGTCCAAGAACTGTGCCGTCAATTACGAAGGCACCCACATCAATATCATCGACACCCCGGGTCACGCCGACTTCGGTGGCGAGGTTGAGCGCGTATTGTCCATGGTAGACGGTGTGTTGCTGTTGGTGGATGCTGTCGAAGGCCCCATGCCCCAAACGCGTTTCGTTACGCGCAAGGCTCTGGAACTTGGCTTGAAGCCTATCGTCGTGGTCAACAAGGTTGATCGCGGTGGAGCTCGCCCTGATTACGTCGTCAACGCGACTTTCGATCTGTTCGACAAGCTGGGTGCGACTGAAGAGCAGTTGGACTTCCCCGTCGTGTATGCTTCGGGCCTGGGCGGCTTTGCCGGCTTGACAGCCGACGTACGTGAAGGCGATATGCGTCCTTTGTTCGACGCCATTCTCAAGCATGTGCCCCAGCGCGACGATGACCCCAATGGCCCCTTGCAATTGCAGGTGATCTCCATTGATTACAACAGCTATGTGGGCAAGATCGGTATTGGCCGAGTGAACCGTGGCCGTATCAAGACTGGTCAGGATGTCCTGGTTAAGTTCGGCCCCGAGAGCGAGGCTTTCAAGGGTCGTATCAACCAAGTGCAGAAGTTCCAAGGTCTGGAGCGTGTGCAAGTGGCCGAGGCCGAAGCCGGCGACATCGTGCTCATCAATGGTATTGAAGACATCGGTATCGGTTGCACGCTGATGGATCCCTTGGAGCCTGAAGCTTTACCCATGCTGCGCATCGACGAGCCTACTTTGGTCATGAATTTCATGGTCAATACCTCGCCGTTGGCTGGCCGTGAAGGTAAGTTCGTTACGAGCCGCCAATTGCGTGACCGTCTCGACCTCGAGCTTAAATCCAACGTGGCTCTGCGTGTCAACCCCACCGACGACGACACCATTTTCGAAGTGCGTGGCCGCGGCGAGTTGCACCTGACCATTCTGGTCGAAAACATGCGCCGCGAAGGTTATGAGTTGGCGGTTTCCCGCCCGCGCGTGTTGTTCAAAGAGGTAGACGGTGTCAGGCACGAGCCGTTCGAGTTGTTGACCGTCGACGTTGAGGAAACCCACCAGGGCGGCGTGATGGAAGAGCTCGGTCGTCGCAAGGGCGAGCTGCAAGATATGATGCCCGATGGTCGTGGCCGCGTACGTTTGGAATATCGCATTCCCGCCCGTGGTTTGATCGGCTTCCAGAGCGAGTTCATGACTTTGACTCGCGGTACGGGTCTGATGAGCCATATTTTTGATAGCTATGGCCCCATGCTTGATGGCTCCGTAGGCGAGCGCCGTAATGGCGTGCTGATCAGCCAGGATGACGGCGCAGCAGTGGCCTATGCTTTGTGGAAGCTTCAAGATCGTGGCCGTATGTTCGTCAGCCCCGGCGACGCATTGTACGAAGGCATGATCATCGGCATTCATACGCGCGACAATGATCTGGTCGTCAACCCCATCCGCGAGAAAAAGCTGACCAACATTCGTACCACCAGCAAAGACGAGCACATCGACCTCGTCACGCCTATCAGGCTGACGCTGGAGTATGCCGTTGAGTTCATCGACGACGACGAACTGGTTGAAGTGACGCCCAAGTCCATTCGTCTGCGTAAGCGCTTCCTGCTCGAGCACGAGCGTCGCCGCGCGTCCCGCGACGCCAGCTGATCTTCATACCTTGCCCCGACCGTGTGATGCGGTCGGGCGCTGCCCGTAGCGGCATTTTTCCCTTCAAGGTATTTTTTTGCCGAGCTTCTGCTTGGCTGCTCCGCTTTATTCGGAGCCATCCTTACACGCTGCCCATCCTCGGGCAGCACAACCCATCACAAACGAGGTGTAAACCGTTAGTCAGCAACGACTTTTATAGGAGTATGTTTTGACCCAGAGTAAGAGAATCGCAATTTTGGGAGCCGGCCCCAGTGGCTTGGCGCAGCTGAGAGCCTTCGAGGCTGCACGTAAAGCAGGAGTGAAAGACCTCCCCGAAATAGTCTGCTATGAAAAGCAGAACGACATAGGCGGCATGTGGAACTACACATGGCGTACCGGGCTGGATAGAAACGGTGAGCCCGTGCATGGCAGCATGTACCGCTACTTGTGGTCTAACGGACCCAAAGAATGTCTTGAGTTTGCCGATTATTCTTTCGACAAACATTTTGGCCGACCCATACCGTCTTATCCGCCGCGAGAAGTCCTGAAAGACTACATCATGGGGCGCCTGGATAAGCGGGCCATCTTCAACTACATTCGGCTAGAGTGCCCCGCGCGTTGGATTACCTACGATGAACAAAGCGAAAAGTTCACCGTCACGGTAATGAACCACAAGAGCGGTGAGCAAGAAACCGAAGAGTTCGACTACGTGATCGTGGCGACAGGCCACTTCTCTACGCCCAATATGCCTTACTTTGAAGGCTTGGAACAGTTTCCGGGCAGGGTGCTGCACGCCCATGATTTCCGTGACGCCCTGGAGTTTCAGGGCCAGGATCTGCTGCTGGTCGGCGGGAGCTACTCTGCCGAAGACATAGGCACTCAGTGCTACAAATACGGGGCGGGTTCGGTTACCTTGAGCCATCGTGGCGAGCCTATGGGTTTCGACTGGCCGGATGGCATAGAAGAGCGACCTCTTTTGCTGCGTCTGGAAGATAATGTGGGCTACTTTGAAGACGGCAGCAGCAAGCGCTTTGATGCGGTGATCATGTGCACTGGTTACCAGTTCCATTTTCCTTTTCTGCCTGATGAGTTGCGTCTGCAAACGCATAACTGCCTGTATCCCGACAATCTTTACAAAGGCATATTTTTTCAGCCCAACCCCAAATTGATTTATTTGGGTATGCAGGATCAGTACTTCACTTTCAATATGTTCGATGCACAGGCCTGGTACGCAAGAGACGTGATTCTGGGCAGAGTGCAACTGCCGGATGACCAAGCGCGCCTTCAGGATATGCAAGTCTGGCAACAAGAGCACGAAACACTTGCCACGCCGCTGGAGTCCATAGATTTCCAGGCCAAATACATACGTGATCTGGTTTCGCGCACTGACTATCCCGATTTTCCGGTAGAGAAGCAAGCAGAGCTTTTCAAGTCTTGGCTAAAAGACAAAGACGCGAGCATCATGGAGTTTCGCAATATTTCGTATGCCTCGACTTTGACTGGCACGATGGCGGCCAAGCTGCCTAAGCCATGGTTGGAAATCAAGGACGATTCTCTGGAAGGCTTTATGGCACTCAAGTTCATCACGGATTAAGCGTCAAGCTGCTGCTCCCGGGTAAGTTGATGATGCACTTGGCCAAGGTATGTTAAGTGCGAGCACTTGGGTGCAGTAAGCCGAGCAAAACCGCGTAAGCCGATCTTGCGATCAGCTTACGCGGTTTTGTATTACGATGGCGGCTCGCCTCTATGTATGCGCCCCCTCCATGACACGCCCTCCAGAGCTTCCCCAGCACGCCCGCACCGTAGCTACCAAACAGCCCAAACTGACGTCCGTCATGGCGCTTAAGTTGGTCCTGACAGCTGTCTTTTGGGGAGGCTCTTTCATAGCAGGCAAGATCATTGCCGCGTCTTTGCCGCTTATGGCGGCGGCTTTTGGGCGTTTCTTTGTGGCGTCGATATTGTTGGTGGGGGTTGCCTATCATTCTGAAGGCGGCTTACCCCGGCTTAATCGCAAGCAGATTCTGACGACAGCGGCTTTGGGGCTGAGCGGTATTTTTCTCTACAACCTGTTTTTCTTTGGCGCATTGGCACGTATTCCGGCCGGTCGAACGGCCTTGTTCATCGCGCTGAACCCGGTCGTGACCGCGCTGGCGGCACGCCTGGTGCTGGGAGACCATTTGAACGCCAGGCAATGGCTGGGTATAGGCGTGGCCATGCTGGGTTCCGTCATCGTGATCGTAAAAGGCGATTTCGCCGGAGCCTGGCATGACCTTAGCCAGGCGTTTGGTATCGGTGAGATGTTGATCTGCCTGGCGGTGCTGAGTTGGGTGGCCTATACCCTGATATCGCGCACGGCCTTGTCCCTGTCTCCCATTGCTGCTACCACCTACGCATCGTTGTGGGGGCTGCTATTCATGGCGATTGGGGCAGCAGACGATATCTTGTCACTGGACTGGATAGGGCTGGATTGGCAGGTTTGGGTCTCCCTCTTTTATATCGGAGCGTTGGGCACGGTGGCGGCATTCATCTGGTACTACCAGGGCATCAAGGCGGTGGGGCCGGCGAGAACCGCGGTGTTCACCAATCTTGTTCCTATCTCTGCCGTGCTTCTTTCAGCGGTGTTGCTGGATGAGCCCATTCTTATCTCTATGCTGATAGGCGGAGCCTTATCCCTGATCGGTGTTTCCCTCACCAACCGGCGTTAGCGCCGCTTGTTTGTCCCTGTTTTTCCTGTTTTGCGCTAGGGATTAACCCCAGTGATGCGCTGGTGGGATACGCCCGTGCGCTGACGGGATAGTGTGGGCAGTCCTCTCTTTTCATAATCCTTCCTAACGATGCAAGTGAAGCGCATGGATGCGCGGGCGCCTCTGGCATGGGGTGGGCTTGCACCCAACAATCAGGAAGGAGACAGAGATGGAAACGATAAAAGGCAAAGTGGTGATTGTCACTGGCGCGGCAACCTTGATCGGTGCGGCGGTTGCCGAGGAATTCAAAGCGCGAGGGGCGAGCGTGGTGCTGGCTGACATCGACACAGCCGGTGGCCAAGCCGTAGCCGAGCGTTTGGGGAGCGCCGCAACTTTCATTGAAACCGACGTGACTCAGGACGTCAGCATAGAGCGCTGTGTCTCGCAGACGGTTCAGCAATATGGCGGCGTGGATTTTCTCGTCAACCTGGCATGCAGCTATGTCGATGATGGCCTGAACTCCTCAAGGGAAGACTGGCACACCACGTTGGGCGTCAATGTTGTGGGAACCGTCATGATGACGAAAGCGTGTCGGCCACACATGGTGCAGCGCGGCGGTGGCGCCATCGTCAACTTCAGTAGCATCAGTGCCAAAGTCGCCCAGACTGGGCGCTGGTTGTATCCGGTTTCCAAGGCAGCCATTGCCCAGTTGACGCGCAATATGGCGCTGGATCTGGCCGCTGACGGCATTCGTGTGAACTCGGTCTCTCCGGGCTGGACGTGGTCGCGCATCATGAATGAGCTCACGCATGGCGACCGCGCTAAAACCGACAAGGTCGCCGCGCCGTTTCATATGCTGGGGCGAGTGGGCGATCCGAAAGAAGTGGCTCAGAGCGTGGTTTTCCTGTGCTCAGCCCAGGCCTCATTCATTACCGGTGCAGATCTTCCCGTAGATGGGGGTTATAGCGCCTTGGGGCCGGAGCAAGGCGTGCCGGCCATACCGCTGTTATGTGATTAAGCAGACGGCACAGGCGAAAAGCGGCCCCAAGGCCGCACAAGAACATAATCAGACAGGAGACCACATATGAAAATCGCAATCATCGGCGCCGGTTTTGCCGGCCTGGGCACCGCCAAGGTTTTGCGCCAGTTTGGCCATGACGTCACATTGTTCGAGAAAGCACCGGATGTCGGAGGGGTATGGAGTCGCTCACGCCGCTATCCCGGCTTGCGTACCCAGAACAATAAAGGCACCTACCACTTTTCCGATTTTCCCATGCCGTCGTCTTACCCGGAATGGCCGTCGGGCGAGCAGGTACAAGCCTATCTGGCCGACTATGCACGTCACTTTCACTTGAATGAGCATGTGCGGCTGAACACCGAGGTGCTCACTGCCGAACCCGATGCCGACAAGGGCTGGGTGCTGACGCTGCGTGATGTCGTGACGGGTGAAGAGCGGGTTGAGCTCAGCGAGCATTTGATCGTGGCCAACGGCATTTTCAGCGAGCCCTTTATCCCGCCTTATGAGGGCGCGCAGGCTTATCGCGAAGCGGGCGGGGTGCTGTGTGCTACCTCTGAGTTCCACGACTTGGAGCAGGCTCGGGGTAAACACATGCTGGTGGTGGGCTACGGCAAGTCATCTTGCGATGTCGCGGCGGCGGTAGGCGAGGTGGCTGCTTCTACCAAAGTCATTGCGCGAGAGCTGTTGTGGAAGATGCCGCGCAAGATCATGAACGTACTGAACTACAAATACCTCATGCTGACGCGCATGGGTGAGGGCTTGTTTCCTTATATCGAGAACAAGGGCTTTGAGCGCTTTCTGCATGGAGCCGGCTCGGGTGTGCGAGACGGCATGATCAAGTCATTGCAGTCGGTGGCTACCAAGCAATTGCGACTCGAAAAGCTGGGCCTGGTGCCTGAAGGTACATTTGATCGTATTGCCCGCAGTACGGTCAGTTTGGCCACAGACGAACTTTACGACCAAGTAGAGCGTGGTGTGACTGAGGTGGCGCGAGAATGCGAGATCGTGCGGCTGGGCGCACACGAAGGGCGCCCCAGCGCTTGGCTGAGCGACGGTCGTATCGTGCCTGCGGATTACGTCATCTGCGGTACCGGCTTCAAGCAAGTCGTGCCGTTTTTCTCGCAGTCCTTGCAAGATAAATTGACGGACGAAAGAGGTAACTTCCAACTGTACCGCCAGATTCTTCCCTTGCATGTGGCGCGCCTGCACTTCTGCGGCTATAACTCGTCGTTCTATAGCCCACTCAGCGCCGAGGTGGCGGCTTGGTGGATAGCCTACCAGCTTATGGGCGGCATCTCGTTGCCGCCGCTGGCCGAGCGTGAGCAGCGCATACGCAAGCGTTTGCGCTGGATGGAAGCGCGTACCGAAGGCAAGCATGCAAGAGGTACCAACATCATTCCGTTTTCCATGCACAACATTGATGAAATGCTCAATGAGATGGGTATGAACGTATCCAAACTGACGCGTTTCAAGCAATGGTTGTTACCCGCCAGCGCTGCGGACTATCGCAAGGTGAACCAACGTTTGCTGGCCCGTCATGCGGCACGCCAGCCCAGGGCGGGTGCGGGTCTGGCCGGAGGCGATGTACTGAGTGGCTCTTAATGGCCCAAGGTTTGTCCAGGGGTTTCGCCGAACTGTTGCCGATAAGCCTGGCTGAAGTGCCCCAGATGGGTAAAGCCGAAATCCATGGCAACTTGTGTGACCTGGAGAACCTCGTTGGCCTCGCGCGCTTGCAGCAAACGTTCGCGTACACGCTGCAAGCGCACCAGTTTGAGATACGCCATGGGGCTGATGCCCTGATGCTCTTTGAACCCTTTGTATAAGCTGCGTGCGCTGACGGCTGTGTAGGCGGTGAGGTCTTCGATGGTGACGGCTTGATCGCAATGGGCTTGCAGATAGGCCTGCGCTTTTTGTACATGCACAGGGGCTGCAGGGCGTGCGCCGGCGTTCAAGGCCTGGCTGTAGTTGTGCGGCTGGCTGCTAAGGAGTGAGGCTATGAGCAGTTGATCGAACTGCGTAGCCAGCAAGGGAGGCAACTTGCCGCCATGCAGGGCCAAAGTCAGTGCCAAGGTATCGATTAGCTGAGCCCAACCCATGCCTGCCGGAGAGGTGAGCTCCATACCCAGCTTGAATTCGAGCGGGCGCGGCAAGGCATGGCCCAACTGTGCTCCACACATGGACTCAAGTGCGCTGCGGGTGATGCGCACCACGATCTGATCGCATTGGCTAGACCAGTGCATGCTGAGGGGCAGGGAAGGGGTCAGTACCGATGCCAGGCCGGGATGCGAAGCAATGGTTTCGTTACCGCAGCGTATATGCGCGGCGCCTTGCAAGGGCATCTGGACCAGCAGAAAGTCGCCCAAGCAGTCGGGCTCGATAAGCACATCGGCGCCATAGCGCAGACGGTTCAACGACGTGTCGGGGCCTATTGGAGCGTGGTCCATGTGAGTGTCGGGGCGTTGGCGCACGCCTTCGACACGCAGGTGATGAGGTTTGAAGACACGCGCTACCTGGTTGCGGATTTCGTCGAGATCATCCGAGTGGAACAGTGGAAATGCCGAAAGCGGACTACTGGCGTTTGAAATACGGATATCGGGTTGCGGTCGGTTCATGGCAGACTCCGTGAAACGTTACGCACCGATGCTGCCGGGCGAGTTTTTTAGTAAAAAAACTAGGGAAAACTAGAGCATCGAATATGTGTCAATTCAATTATTCAAGTTTAAACTAAGTGCATCCGGCGTCATATAGAGGGAAACCCCTCAGCGCTGCGCACCGCATGTCTGGGCCTAGATGCCAGTATGCATAATATTTCAGAAGGAGAAACCTGATGCAGTCCCCGAACACATTTGTCGATTTGTTGGCCAAAGGCAATTTCAAAGTGGTCGATCTGACTCACACTTTGTCCCCCGACTTTCCTCCGCTGCAACTGCCTCCGCAATTTGGCCAGGTCAGCTCGTTCAAGATTGAGCGTATCTCGCATTATGACGACGCCGGCCCCGCTTGGTACTGGAACAACTTCACCTGTGGTGAGCATACAGGCACCCACTTCGATGCGCCAGCCCACTGGATTTCCGGTAAAGACCACGCGGACAACACGGTAGACACCATTGATCCCGCCAATTTCATCGCCCCTGCCGTGGTGGTAGATGCCACCGAGCAAGTCAGCCAGAACGAAGACTGGGTACTGACGGTCGAGTACCTGCAACAGTGGGAAGCCCAGCACGGTCGCATCCCCGAGGGCAACTGGGTGCTGTTCCGCACGGGCTGGGCCAAGCGCCTAAGCGATCCTGCTTCCTACGTGAATATGCGCGAAGACGGCGCGCATACGCCTGGCCCTAGCGAGGAAGCCGTTGCCTGGCTCATCAAAGAGCGCAATGTGCTGGGTTTCGGCGTTGAAACCATCAACACTGACGCGGGCCAATCTTTCGGATGGTCCACGCCTTATCCTTGCCACACGCTGATGCACGGTGCCAACAAATACGGCCTTCAGTGCCTTAACAACCTTGATCAGTTGCCGCCTACAGGCACGGTCATCGTTGCCGCGCCCCTGAAAATTCAGGGCGGCTCGGGTAGCCCGCTGCGTGTGCTGGCGTTGGTACCCTGAATCCAAGTCGTTTTTCAGCTGGAGAACTAAATGAGTGTGGCTAAGACCCAGGTCGTTGTTGTCGGCAGCGGAATGAATTCGCTGGTGTGTGCGGCGTTGCTTGCCTTAAAAGGCAAAAAAGTGCGCGTGCTCGAACGCAATGACAGGCTTGGGGGGTGCATACGTACCGAAGAGCTCTTCCCAGGCTTCACTCACGAGGTTCTGTCCAGCTGGTATCCGCTATTCATGGGGGGGGCTGCCTACCCCGAACTCAAAGAGGCCTTGGCCAAGCAAGGTGTCGAGTTTCTCTCCAGCGCCTACACCACCGGGGTGGCGACTACCGATGGCCGCTGCTTGGCGCTGAAGCAGGATATCGCCGACGCAGTCGCTCGTATCGAAAAAGTAGCGCCTGGCGACGGCAAGGCTTTTGGCGCCATGGCGGCGCAACTATTCGAGAAAGACGCTGCGCTTACCTTCGGGCTGCTGGGCAACAACCCCTACGACTGGAAACTCGGCAAGCTGTTGTTTTCCGAGTGGCGTAAGCGTGGTACTGACGGCCTTATGGGCTTTGCCTCAGAGTCCCTTGAGAGCTTTCGGCGCTGGTCACAACGTACTTTGTCCTCCGACCTGACGCGCGCCATGATGGCGCCCTGGGTGCTGCATACGGGCTTGGGGCCCGATGACGCCAGCTCTGCCCTGATCGGCAAGCTCACCTTTGCCGCCGTGGTTGCAGGCGGGGCGCCTGTGGTCAAGGGGGGCGGTAGCCAACTGGTTGCGGCGCTTGTGCGCATTATCGAAGCGCATGGGGGCGAGGTGCTGACCAATGTCGATGTGCAACAAATTACCCTTACGGGCGGTCGCGCTACCGGTGTGATCGCAAACGGTGTGGCCTATGGTGCCAGCGAAGCGGTGGTCTGCAATGTAACGCCGCCCCAGTTGTACGGCAGGCTGTTACCGCAAGCGCCCGAAAATGTACGCACCAAAGCCCAGAGTTATGCTTTCGGTCGGGGCTGCATGCAAATTCATTTTGCCCTGAATGGCATGGCGCCTTGGCGTGATCCCGAAATGTTGCAGGTGCCATTGGTCCATTTGGCCGACAGCCTGGAAGGCGTCAGCATGTCGGTGGCCGAGGCCAACAATGGCTTGCTGCCACGTGCGCCCTCGGTGGCCATAGGCCAGCCGGTAGCGGCTGACCCCAGCCGCGCACCGCAGGGCAAGTGGATTTTATGGCTGCAGCTACAAGACATGCCTTCCAGGCTAAAAGGGGATGCCGCCGGAGAAATCAGCGTACCCGAAGACGGGCGCTGGAACGAAACGGTGCGCGAAGCCATGGCCGATCGCGTTCAGGCGCGAGTCGAGAAAGTGCTGCCAGGGCTTTCCGAGCTCATCATAGGTCGCCGTGCTTATTCGCCGGGCGACCTCGAAGCCTTGAACTGCAATCTGGTGGGAGGGGACCCTTATTCGGGTATCTGCTCGCCTGATCAGTTCTTCTGGATGCGCCCCTTTGCGGGTTCAGATGGTGCCCGAGCTCATCGCACGCCATACAAAAACCTGTACCACATTGGTGCATCCACGCACCCCGGCCCTGGCTTGGGCGGGGGCTCGGGCTACTTGGTGGCACAAACCTTGTTGAAAAAACGTTGATACTTATTCGGGCATGCTTGCTTCGGGGCACAGTTGACTGCTGTGCTCTCGGCAAAATGCCTGAATGTGGCGCAGCGCTTCTTCAGGTTCGTCGGTCACGATGATTCTATCGAGATCTTCTTCGACAATCAGCTGCCGGCTGAGTAAGTTGTCGCGCATCCATACCAGCAGGCCCTTCCAGAAGTCGGTGCCCATCAAGATAACCGGAGCAGGCGGTACTTTGCGGGTCTGTAGCAGCGTCAGGACCTCGAACAACTCATCTAAGGTGCCCATGCCGCCCGGAAGCGCGACGTAAGCAGCGCTGTGCATGAAGAACGTAGCCTTGCGAGAAAAGAAATACTCGAAGGCCAGGCGATGCGTCTGGTATGGGTTGCCGTCGCTTTCGTGGGCAAGTTTGATGTTCAAGCCTATGCTTACGCCGCCTGCTTCGTAGGCACCCCTGTTGGCGGCTTCCATGATGCCTGGCCCACCCCCCGCTATCAAAGGTAGGCTTGCGCCGGCCAGCTGACGCCCGAGTTCGGTGGCCATGCTGTAATAGGGGGAGTCAGGCGCTATGCGTGCACTGCCAAAAACGGCAACGCACCAGCCCACGCTTTGCAGCATGTCGGCGGCGTCCTGCATTTCTGACATAATCTGGGGAATTTGCTGCGCGGCGCTTGAACGCACGATCTCATCCATGAAAAAAACCTTGTTGCTTGTTGATGGTTCCAGCTACCTGTATAGGGCCTATCATGCCTTGCCCGACCTGCGTAATGCGCGCGGCGAGCCTACCGGAGCCTTGTATGGTGTCACGTCGATGTTACGGAGGCTGGTGCAAGATTACAAGGCGGACTATGCTGCCTGCGTATTTGATGCCAAGGGTGGAACCTTCCGCGACGATATCTATCCCGAATATAAATCGCATCGTCCGCCCATGCCCGAAGACCTGGCTGCCCAGATCGAGCCCATACATACCATGGTCGAAGCGTTGGGCTGGCCCGTTTTGACGGTTTCGGGCGTCGAGGCCGACGACATCATTGGTACGCTGGCTCAGCGCGCTTCAAATCTGGGTGTTCAAACCATTATCTCCACCGGCGACAAAGATATCGCTCAACTGGTCAACGAGCATGTCAGCCTGGTCAACACCATGAGCGGCGAGAAGCAAGACATTGCCGGGGTGGTTGCCAAGTATGGTGTGCGGCCTGACCAGATCATCGATTATCTGATGCTGATGGGAGATAGCGTCGACAACATACCGGGTGTGGCCAAGGTAGGCCCGAAAACGGCTGCCAAATGGCTGGCGTCTTACGACACCTTGGATAATCTTGTCGCACATGCTGATGAGATCAAAGGGGTAGCGGGTAAAAATTTACGCGAGGCCATCCCCAGCTTCGAGATGACGCGCAAGCTCGTGACCATACGCTGTGACTGTGAAATTCCGTTCATCGGTGCCGGGCTGGACGAGCTTGTCCCGCGTGAGCCCAACGCCACCCAGCTGCTGTATCTGTACGAAAACTACGGCTTTCGTACTTGGCTGCGCGAGATTACCGGCGATGCACAGCGCATCCCCGAGCAAGACGCCCGGGTCACCACAGAAGCGCCGCCCGCCCCGGTTGAAACCCACTATGAAACCGTGCAAACGCGCGCCGCGCTGGATACCTGGCTAAAGAGCATCGAAGGCGCTGATTTGGTGGCGCTTGATACCGAGACCACCTCACTGGACCCTATGCAGGCCCGCCTGGTGGGGCTGTCTTTGGCCGTCGAGCCAGGGCATGCATGCTATATACCCTTGCGCCATCGCGGACCCGACGCGCCCGAGCAACTGCCTTTTGACGAGGTGATGCAGGTGTTGCGCCCCTGGCTCGAAGACGCCAAGGCACGCAAGCTTCTGCACAACGCCAAGTACGATGCTCATGTGTTCCTTAATGAAGACATTGTGTTGCGCGGTATTGCCGAAGACACCATGTTGCAGGCCTATGTGCTTGAGTCGCACAAGCGGGTGAACCTTAACGAGCTGTCGCAGCGTTGGCTGGGGCGTAGTGGGGTTGAATACGAGGCCTTATGTGGCAAGGGGGCCAAGCAAATCGGTTTTGACGAAGTTGATTTGTCGCAGGCGGCCTACTATGCCAGCGAGGATGCCGATCTGACGCTGCAGCTGCATCGTGAATTACGACCCAAAGTGGCTGCCTCCGAAGGGCTGGAACGTATTTATCAGCTGGAAGTACAGGTTTCTGAGGTGCTGACCACCATCGAGCGCAATGGTGTGCGTATCGATGCCAAGGTTCTGCAAGCACAAAGCCACGAGCTGGGCTTGACCATGCAGGCACTTGAGGCCAAGGCACACGAGTTGGCGGGCCAGCCATTCAATCTTAATTCCCCCAAGCAGCTGGGTGAAATACTGTTCGAGCGCATGCAGTTGCCTGTAGTGAGAAAGACGGCGGGTGGGGCGCCCTCCACTGACGAAGATGTTTTGACCAAGCTTGCACAAGATTATCCCTTGCCACAAGTCTTGCTCGAATACCGGGCTTTGGCCAAGCTTAAATCCACCTACACCGATAAGCTGCCACGTATGGTCAACGAGCGTACAGGCAGAGTCCACACACGCTATGCTCAGGCTGCCGTCATCACGGGGCGCTTGGCATCGTCCGACCCCAATCTGCAGAATATTCCTGTGCGTACCGCAGAAGGGCGGCGGGTCAGGGCGGCTTTCATTGCGCCAGAAGGCAAGATACTGTCGGCTGACTATTCTCAAATCGAGTTGCGGGTGATGGCGCACGTGTCTGGCGACGCTAATTTGCAAGGGGCTTTTGCCCGTGGCGAAGATATTCACCGTGCCACGGCCTCCGAAGTGTTTTCCACGCCTTTGTCCGAGGTCACGTCCGAACAGCGCCGCGCCGCCAAGGCGATCAATTTCGGGCTTATCTACGGCATGGGTGAGTTCGGCCTGGCTTCCAATCTGGGTATCACGCGTGATGCGGCCCGCTCTTACATTGATCGCTATTTCATGCGCTATCCGGGCGTGGCTAGCTATATGGAGCGCATCAAGGCGCAGGCGCGTGATCAAGGTTTTGTTGAAACCGTGTTTGGCAGGCGTTTGTGGCTTCCTGATTTGCAGGGCGGCAAGAAGGGGCCACGCCAAGCCGCAGCCGAAAGAGCTGCCATCAACGCCCCTATGCAAGGGACTGCCGCTGACCTGATCAAGATGGCGATGGTGGCCGTGCAACGTTGGCTAGAGGCACAGAACATGAGTGCGCGCTTGGTCATGCAGGTGCACGACGAACTCGTGCTCGAAGCACCGACAGACGAAGTAGACCTGATCAAACGTGAACTACCGGCTTTGATGTGCCAGGTGGCGTCTTTGGACGTGCCTTTGGTCGCCGAGGTGGGCGTGGGCGACAACTGGGAGCAGGCTCATTAGCCGTAGCGCCGTATTGGCTGGCCAAGTGTGCGCTTTGCACATTTTTAGCGATTTTATTGACTGATTTCTCAAGGAAGCACTATGGGTTTTTCATCAATCACGGGGCAGGCTGGGACGACCATTCATACCAGCGCCGAAGGCCTGATCCAGGGGCGTGTGCAGATTCCGACTTTCGACGGAGAAGTCGACGCTTATCACGCCGTGCAAAAAGACAGGCAGGGCGCGCCGGTGATCCTGGTGGTGCAAGAAATTTTCGGTTTGCATGAGCATATTCAGGACGTGTGTCGTCGTTTGGCTCATGCCGGTTACTTTGCAATTGCGGTCGAGCATTACCAGCGGCAAGGCGATCCCAATGCGTATCCCGACGTGCCGACGCTGATCAGCCAATTGGTAAGCAAGGTGCCCGATGAGCAAGTGCTCGCCGATTTGGATGCCGCTGCCGAATGGGCGGGACGGAACGGTGGGGACGCCTCTCGTTTGGGGGTAACGGGTTACTGCTGGGGCGGGCGCATAACTTGGTTATATGCTGCGCATAATCCCGCTTGTAAAGCAGGTGTGGCCTGGTATGGCAAACTGGTGAGTGGCCACGGTGCTATCCAGAAGTACCAACCCATAGATATTGCCGGTAAGCTGCACGCGCCCGTACTAGGCTTGTACGGGGGGCAAGATAACAGTATTCCTATGGCGGATGTCGAACGCATGCAGGGCGAACTCGCTCAAGGTAATGCCGCCTCTCAGGCCAGCCAGATTATTGTGTATCCCCAAGCAGGGCATGCCTTCTACGCCGACTACCGTCCCAGCTATCGTGAGTACGATGCGCAAGAGGGCTGGAGCCGGATGCACGATTGGTTTGCGCGATACCTGTAAGTAAGATTCAAGCAAAAAAGCCTGCCAGGCAGGCTTTTTCGGTAAGTGGTGACTAAGGCGCTGGGCGTTGGCTACGCAGCAAACCTAGCAGCAGGGCCCAAAGTGCCCCCACTATGGCGCCCAACAGCAAGGCCAAGGCAAAGACCCTTTTCTGATTCGGCTCTTCAGGGCTATCGGGGCTTAGCGTTTCACCGTCAATGTCGTACAGCAAAGCCGTATCAGTGGCAGGGTCTATGGCGCGCAGCATGCTCAGGCGAGTTTCTTTTTCGCGCAGATCGCGGATGAAGGGGTCATCGTTCTCGCGGGCCTCCAAGACCTTGAGTTCGGCCCTTAAAGACTGGGGGTTGCGCGAATAAAGTTCACGGCCTTCTGGTGTGGCGTTGAGGGCTTCTGCGTTGGCGATGTGCCCGGACGACTGGGTGGGCTCTTGCGCAGAGGCTTCGGCAATGACTAAGGCCTCACGCAGCTGGGCGATACGATCCTGACGTTGCTTCAGGGCGACCGCGCGTTGAATGGCCATGGAGGAAGCGAGTTCGTTCATGCGCTGAGATACCGCGTGATGCGCTTGAGCCAGCAGGCTGCTTAGCGCTTCAGTTTGAGCAAGGTCCAGAAGCAAGGTCAGATGTCTTTGCGCTTCTTCGGGGCTTGCCGCCAAGATGCGGATTCTGTAAAGATTTTGCCGCTTGGCGTCGGGCTTGACGACCTCGACACGCCAGGCATTGGCGTTGAGTGTGGAAGAGGACAACTGGGTGCTGTCTGGATATTTGAGCGTCGCCCGTACGAATTTCTGTGTGACGCTGTCGGAGAGCAAACGGGCAGAAAAAACGTCGAAAACCTGTTGAGGTGTATAGGGGGCGATGCCTGCGGTAGCGCGCCCGCGGTTCAGGCTCTCCAGACTTGAGGCGGGCGGTGGCGTGACATAAACGCGGATAGCATAACGAGGCTGCGCCAAGAGAAAAAGGTAAGCGGCGGCAATGAGCAGCGCTACGATCACACAGGCAATGACCAGCCGTTTTCCGGCCCATACCATGCGTATTAACTGTAGCAAGTCAAGATCGTCTGATTGCTTTTGAGGCGTCAAGTTGTTCTGCATGGCTTCGAAATGATGTTGTGCCGACCCCGTGAGAGGCCGGCACAGTGGGCGGAAGAAGAGCAGGGCTCAGCGCTGCTGGAGTGCGCGGATGCGGTCTTCTATGGGGGGGTGGGAGGCAAACAAGGCACCCAGGCTGCGTCCCCCGGAGATACCGGCGGCTTCGAAAGTCTTGGGCAATTCGCCGGCGTCTACACCGCCCAGCCGCGCGAGCGCACGAATCATGGGTTCACGTGCGCCCATAAGCTTGGCGGAACCCGCGTCTGCGCGGAACTCGCGTTGACGCGAGAACCAAGCCACGATAATGGAAGCCAGGAGGCCAAAGAGCAATTCACAGACCAGCACGGTAGCGTAATAACCCATGCCTACGCCGTTTTCGTTCTTGAGCACGGCTTTATCTATGAAGTAACCCACTACACGAGCCAGGAAGATGACAAAGGTGTTGACGATGCCTTGTATCAGCGTCAGCGTGACCATGTCGCCATTGGCGATGTGGGCGACCTCGTGACCTAGTACCGCTGCCACCTCTTCTTCGGTCATGCTTTGCAGCAAGCCGGTAGAGACGGCCACCAGCGAATTGTTTTTGGACGCGCCGGTTGCGAAAGCGTTGGGGGCGCCATCGTAGATGGCGACTTCGGGACGGCCTATGCCGGCGCGGTCGGCCAGTTGGTGAACGGTGTTAACCAGCCAGGCTTCACGAGCGTTGGCAGGGCGGTTGGGGTCGATGACCCGGGCGCCAGTACTTTGCTTGGCCATCCATTTGCTGATCAGCAGCGAAATGAAAGAGCCGGTAAAACCAATGATGGCCGAGAAAATCAGTAGCTGGCCAAGATCCATGCCATTAGCGGTCAGGTAGCGACCAACGCCCAGCACATTCATGCTGATACCCAGGACGATCATAACGGCCAGGTTGGTGGCTAGGAACAGAAAAATACGCTTCATTATTTGAGTTTCCTTTGTGCGAACTGTAAGGAGACGACCATTTTATATGGGATAAGCAAGGCGGGTGCGTGAACCCTTGAGTATTAGTCTGCGCTATAGAGGACAGGTTCCCCGCCGGCGCCGCAATATTGGAGATTGAGCTGGCTTATAGTATGGCCTTTCTCGGTGGCGCTTTTTTTTATTTCATCATGCAATCCTTGTGGATGATTCTGGCCTGTGCGGCGTTCTCGCTCATGGGGGCCTCGATCAAGGTTTCGGCAGAGCAAGGCGCCTTGCTTGCGCAAATCGTATTGTTTCGTGCCCTGCCTTCAGTGATTTTGCTTTTGGCTTGGGCGCGGCTGACGGGACGTTCCCCCAAGCCTATCAGCTGGCGCTTGCACATATGGCGTAACGTGGCGGGTATTACCTCCATGTGGCTGGGCTTTTACGCCTTGTCCCATCTGCCTTTGTCCACCGCAGTCAGCCTTAACTACACCTCTCCGCTGTTCATCGCGGGCTGGATGTTGTGGGGGGCGGGTCAGCGAGACTATGTGCGCTTGCTGGCGGTATTGCTAGGGTTTGTCGGTGTGCTGGGCGTGTTGCGCCCGAGTATCGGCGAAGAGCATTTCATTGCCGGCCTTGCGGGCTTGTGCGGCGGGGCGCTGGGTGCTATTGCAATGATGCAGGTGAGACAGATTGGCCGGGCGGGCGAGTCAGAATGGCGCACCGTGCTGATTTTCTCGCTGGCTGGTACGCTGTCAGGCTTATGTGCTGTTTTGGCTCAGGGCTGGGTGAGCCTGAGCTGGGAGGCATGGCTGGGATTAGCCGGGGTGGGGTTATCCGGCATGGTGGGGCAGTTGGCCATGACCCGAGCCTTCGGTGCAGGCTCGGCGCTGCTCACGGCAGCCTTGCAATACCTCACCATCATCTTCGCGGCAGGGTGGGGCAGTTTGTTCTGGGGCGACATGCCCGATGCCGTTGCATGGGCGGGCATGGCGCTCGTTATCAGTTCAGGGCTGCTTTCCACCTGGCGAACCTACACCCAGAGCAAAGCCAAAAGCAAGAACCCAAAAATCAAGCCGGCCCGATCCTGACTGATGCGGGGCCTGCCTGGCGTTACGCCGCCTGCATGCCCATGATGCGGCGGTACCAGGCATGAAAATGCAACATGCCGTCTTCCATCGGCGACTGATAGGGGCCGACTTCACTGACGCCTCGCCGCATCAGGGCTTGGCGCCCGGCATCCATGCGTTCCGCAATTTCGTCGTCTTCTATGGCGGTTTCCATATAGGCGGCGCGCTGCGCAAGCACGAAGTCTCTGTGGTTCTCTGCGATATCTTTGGGGTAATAAAACTCGACCACGTTGATGGTGTGCTGCGGGGTAATGGGGTGCAGAGTCGAAAGCACGGCCACGTGCGGATAAAGCTCTATCATGTGAGTGGGGAAATACACCACCCAAATCGCGCCAAAGTCGGGTGTGCGGCCGCCTCGATAAGTGAGCAGCTGCTTATGCCATTCCTGATACACCGGACTGCCCGGAGAGCCGAGCGCGCGATGCACGCCTACGCGTTGCAAGCTATACCAGTCCGAGAACTCCCAGTCCAG
The DNA here is from genome assembly GCF_020539505.1 of Mesopusillimonas faecipullorum. Classification (GTDB taxonomy): domain Bacteria; phylum Pseudomonadota; class Gammaproteobacteria; order Burkholderiales; family Burkholderiaceae_B; genus Mesopusillimonas; species Mesopusillimonas faecipullorum. The sequence continues at coordinate 240,573 of NZ_JACDXW010000004.1, forward strand.
GTCTTCGCAAGTCACAAAGCGCCCAAGTCCAGGATGGAAAGGCCCCACATGGTAGTCTTCCAGATAGACCTCTATAAAGGTTTTCCAGTTGTAGCGGCAATTGTGTACTTCGACGTGATCCAGCACGTAGTCAGACAGGTCGAACTCAGGGCGCTCGAAAAGCGGTGCCAGGTCTTTAGCGGGATCGCGTTGCCCTTCGAAAAGCAAGCCATGGCAGTTTTTCAGTTCGAAGCGTTGCAGATCAAGGCAGGGGGACTGTGCGAATTTTGGCGCGCCCAGCAAACGGCCTTGATTGTTGTATGTCCAGCGATGAATAGGGCAAACAATATTGCCGCCGGTGCGATGCAGTTTGCCGTGCTGGCTAGCCTGTTCGTGGGGGTTAAAGCCCAGAATAAGCGCTTGCCGGTGGCGACAAACATTGGACAGCAACTCTACCCCTTGGGTATTGCGTACCAGCACTCGCCCATTGGATTCCTGGGCCAGCGCGCGCCAATCGCCCGGTTCCGGAACCAGTTTCTCATGCCCGATATAGCGAGCTGATTGCTCGAAAATATGCGCTTTTTCCTGAGCGAAAATGGCTTCGTCGAAATAGTTATCGACAGGCAGTTGTGTACGCGCGGGCGCGAACTGAGCCTCGCGACCAATGTCGGCCATGGTGATCCTCCCCCGCTTCGCAGATGTCAGGCTTGGAACCCGCTGGGTTGAGCCTGCTGAGAAGAAACAGACGGTTGAGCAGAAAGGAGATGGTGAAAGGGCAAGATTGTACCCTAGGGGAGGATTGTTGCTTTCCCGCTCCGGCGATAAGGTGCGGTGTCTTAGGGCAAATATGGCCAGCTTGTTGCCAGATATTCACGCCGATACTTTACAATCGCGGCATGCAACGGGTTCAGATGCATGCAGTGCCCCTGAACGCCATCGCTTCATTTTGTCTGGAACACGCATGAACAAGCCCCTTCCTTTTCCTGAGCAGCAGGCTGGTGCCGGCGAGGCTCAAATGCCGCAGGATTTCGAGACTGCGCTTGCCGAACTCGAATCTTTGGTCGCCCGCATGGAAGACGGCGACCTGCCTCTGGAGCAGTCGTTGGCAGCCTACCAGCACGGAGTCGCGTTGGCGCGCCGTTGCCAGGGTCTGCTGGACAAGGCCGAAGAGCAGGTGAAGGTTTTGCAAGGCAATCTGTTGGAGCCCTATGGGGGCGGCACTGGCGCATCAGATAATTTGAGTGAGCGAGAGTAAGCATGGGGCAGGCAGATTTCCCAAGCTGGCTTGCGCAGCATGTTCAGCGGGTCGAGGCAGCGCTGGAGGGCTGGTTGCCGGCACCTGATGCCGAACCTGTCGTATTGCATCAAGCGATGCGTTACGCCGTGCTGGGCGGCGGTAAGCGTGTGCGTGCGGCCTTGGTGTATGCCGCCGGCGAGGTCTGCATCACGTCTGGGGGCGGCTTGTCGCCGGCGCAGCGCACGGCGCTTGATCGCGCGGCTGCCGCCGTCGAGCTCATTCACGCTTATTCGCTCGTTCACGATGATTTGCCTTGCATGGACGACGACGATTTGCGTCGCGGGCGACCCACCGTACACAAACAGTATGACGAGGCCACCGCTATGCTGGTAGGCGACGCCTTGCAGCCCCAGGCCTTCGAGCTGCTGGCACAAATGCCAATTGCGCCGGCCCTGATCGTGCAGTCGGTAGAGCTGCTGGCGCGTGCTGCCGGCAGCGTCGGCATGGTGGGAGGGCAGTTTGTGGATTGTGTCAGCGTGGGGTTGGCGCTTACCGACGAGCAGTTGCAATCCATGCATGCCATGAAAACAGGCGCAATGCTGCAAGCCAGTATCTTGTTGGGTGGCGTGGTGGCTGGGGCAAGCTCTCAGCAGCGCGGTGCGCTAGAAGATTACGCTGAAGCTGTTGGTATCGCCTTTCAAGTGGCCGATGACATACTCGATGCAGTGGCCGACACCGCCACTTTGGGTAAAACGGCGGGCAAGGACGCCGCCGCAAATAAGCCAACCTACGTTACATTGCTTGGCCTAGAGACGGCGGGGCAACTGCTGGAAGGCCTTAGAAAAGCCGCCCACGAGGCGGTGCGGCCATTGGGGGTTCAAGGGGCGCGTTTGGGGCAGCTGGCTGATTTCATTGCTCAGCGCAATCACTAAGCGCCCCAGGGAGCTTAGTGATCCGCCTTCCGTGTGGGGTCTTTGAGACACTGCCCCCGGCTTCCTTTATCATTACGGGATTGTTCCCGTTCATGTCGTCCATGTCGTTTTCCCTGCTAGAAACCATTCAGTCGCCAGCTGACCTCAAGCCGCTGGAACGTCGTCAGCTTAAACAGCTGGCGCAGGAATTGCGCGCCTTTATCTTGCAATCCGTTTCACGCACGGGGGGGCACTTGTCGTCCAATCTGGGCACGGTAGAGCTCACCGTAGCCTTGCATCGCGTCTTCAATACTCCCGAAGACAGATTGGTATGGGATGTCGGGCATCAATCCTATGCCCACAAGATCCTTACCGGTAGGCGCTTGGATATGGCGACTCTGCGCCAGCAGGGCGGCATTTCAGGCTTTCCCAAGCGTAGCGAGTCGCCTTACGACGCGTTTGGCACCGCGCATTCGTCCACCTCGATATCCGCAGTGCTGGGCATGGCGGTAGCCGCTCGTCAATTGGGTAAGCGCGAGCGTCGTCATGTGGCCGTCATCGGCGATGGCGCCATGACGGCCGGTCAAGCCTTCGAGGCACTGAATAATGCCGGTGTGACCCCTGATATCGATATGCTCGTGATTCTTAACGATAACGATATGTCGATCTCTCCGCCTGTGGGGGCGTTGAACCACTATTTCGCCCGCTTGATGTCGGGTGGGTTCTATGCGGCTGCCAAAAACGTGGGGCGTGCGGTTCTACAGCACGTGCCGCCCGTGCTCGAGTTGGCGCGGCGTTTCGAAGGGCACGCCAAGGGCATGATGGCTCGGCCCGCCACGCTGTTTGAAGAGTTGGGCTTCAATTACGTGGGTCCCATAGACGGCCACGATCTGGACGCGCTCATTCCTACCCTCGAGAATCTGCGCTCATTGGGGGGGCTACAGTTTCTGCATGTGGTCACCCGCAAAGGGCAAGGCTACAAATTAGCCGAGGCCGACCCCGTGCTTTATCATGGGCCCGGCAAGTTTGACCCCGAGGTGGGTATTCAGGCCGCAACTACGCCAGCCAAACAAAGCTTTACCCAGGTATTTGGGCAATGGTTGTGCGATATGGCTCAAGCCGACGAAAAGCTGGTGGGCGTCACGCCTGCCATGCGCGAAGGCAGCGGCATGGTTGAGTTCCATCAGCGCTTTCCCCAGCGTTACTTCGACGTGGGTATCGCCGAGCAGCACGCGGTCACCTTTGCCGCAGGATTGGCGGCAGAAGGGCTGAAGCCCGTGCTGGCTATCTATTCCACTTTCCTGCAAAGAGCTTACGATCAGCTCATCCATGATGTGGCCTTGCAAAATCTGGATGTCACCTTCGCGCTAGATCGCGCGGGTTTGGTTGGCGCCGACGGCGCGACGCATGCGGGTAATTACGACATTGCCTTCTTGCGATGTGTGCCCAACATGGTCGTCGCGACTCCCTCCGACGAGCACGAGGCGCGCCTGTTATTGAACGCCTGTTATCACTACCCCGGCCCGGCTTCCGTACGGTATCCGCGCGGGGCAGGCACCGGGGTCGAGGCCGGCAACTCATTAGCGCCTGTTCCCATTGGTAAGGCCAGAGTGCTGCGGCAGGGTCGGCATTTAGCGATTCTTGGATTCGGTACACGAGTGCCTGAGGCCCTGAAGGCCGCCCAGCGCCTAGATGCCACACTTGTCGACATGCGATTCGTCAAGCCGCTTGATGCCGAGCTCCTAAACGAGCTCGCCGCAGACCACTCGTTTTTTGCCACGGTTGAAGAAGCAGCCGTAATGGGTGGGGCCGGCGGAGCGGTGCAAGAGCATTTCAACAGCCAGGGTATTACTGTGCCATTGCTGCAACTAGGCCTGCCCGATCGATTCATCGATCATGGCGATCAATCGGGTTTGTTGGCCCAGCTGGGGCTAGACGCCAAGGGTATCGAAGCGGCCATATTGCAACGCTTTCCCACCCTGAAAGACCTTGTGCAAAAAGGGGTTTCGCAGCAAGCGGCCTCATGATGGGCCATAATAGCCCTTTAATTTTGTGTTTTTCCGATTGCGGCGTGTGCGTATGCGACACGTTGCCGAGCGCTTATGAATACCATTACCGATAGCGTCGTGGCTATGCCCGACGTGCAAAGCAGCCTGGATACCCGCCACTTGCCCATACAGCGGGTAGGGGTGCGTAGCGTGCGTCATCCTATGCTGATCAGCGGCGGCGAAGGCCAGGCTGCTCTGCCCACCGTTGCCGAATGGGAACTCACGGTAGCACTGCCGGCCCACGAAAAGGGTACACATATGTCCCGGTTCGTGGCCTTGCTAGACGAATACCGTCCTCAAGCCATGACGCCCGCGCTGTTTTGCGATATGGCCGAAAAGATGCTGCCGCTGCTCAACGCCGAGCAAGGTGACCTGACTGCCGTATTTCCGTATTTCATCAACAAGGTGGCGCCTGTTTCAGGAGTTGCCAGCCTGATGGACTACGAAGTCACATGGCTCGCTCGTTCGCAGGTGGGTAAACCCACTGAATTCGAGTTGACTGTCTTGGTGCCTGTTACCAGCTTATGCCCTTGTTCCAAAGCCATCTCCGAGTACGGCGCACATAATCAGCGTTCTCACGTTACAGTCCAAGCCAGCTTTGGTTCGCCCGAGCAGGTCGATATCGTGACGCTGATCCAGCGCATCGAGCAGCAAGCCTCGTGCGAGTTGTGGGGTTTGCTTAAGCGCGGCGACGAAAAATACGTCACTGAACGTGCTTACGACAATCCCAAGTTTGTTGAAGACCTGGTGCGTGATGTGGCGGTGCAAGTGCGCGACTTCCCTGGCGTACAGCAATATCGGGTCGAAGCCGAGAACTTCGAGTCCATTCATAACCATTCCGCCTATGCGGTAGTGGTTGGCCCCTGACACAGGCGGCGGTTTTACGGCGCCCGCACGGATAATGCGGGCGCTTTTCTCGTGTGTTTTGGCAATATGCTAAAATGCCGGGTTTCTTGCTCGACTCGTTGGCAGCTTATTTGCTTGCAAACGGGCGGGCTACCCCCTGAAAGGCCGGGTTGGCTGGCCCTAACAGGGAAATCCACAGGAGTGCATTAATGCGTCATTACGAAATCGTATTCATCGTGCATCCCGACCAAAGCGAGCAAGTGCCCGCCATGGTCGAGCGCTATCAGGCCCTGGTTACGGCCGATGGTGGCAAGGTGCATCGTCTTGAAGACTGGGGCCGCCGTCAACTGGCTTACCCTATCCAGAAACTCGTCAAAGCCCACTACGTCTGCATGAACATCGAATGCAGCCAAGGCGTCCTCGACGAACTCGAACACTCGTTCCGCTACAACGATGCTGTGCTGCGTCACTTGGTCATCAAGGCTGACAAAGCTGAAACCGAACCTTCCATCATGATGAAGTCGGTCGAGCGCGAAGAAGCCCGCAAGGTCAGCGCTGAAGCCAGCACCGAAGCTGAAACGCAAGAGTAATAGTCGGTTGGCATGTCTGGCACGCTTGGCGTGAACCAGCTCAGCCTTACGGCTCAGGTGCTTGAAACCCAGCCCATACGCTATACGCCCGCAGGGCAAGCGGTGCTGGAAATGCGCCTAGAGCACGAGTCGGAAGTCGTTGAAGCAGGGGTGGCCAGACGCGTGTCGCTAACCCTGACGGCCGTAGCCATAGGTGATATTGCCTTGCTATTGGCAGATGTGGCGCTTGGTGCCCCATTAACCATAAAAGGGTTTCTGGCTCCCAAGCGTAAGGGTTCCGACAGGTTGGTGCTGCACATTCAACAGGCGGGGCGTTTGGCTCCGTCCGATGGTTGGGTGGCCTAAGACCCCCGCTTTTCAGGCATGTTGGCAATCATTCGAATGGCGCATGGCCGCAATTGACGGCTGCGCATAGATACAGTTAAGAGGCTTACCATGGCACAGTTCAAAAAACGTAAGGAAAAACGCCGCTTCGGACAACAGAATCCTCTGTTCAAGCGTCGCAAGTTCTGCCGCTTCACGGTGGCTGGCGTCGATCAGATCGATTACAAAGATCTCGACACGCTGCGTGACTTCATCCAAGAAAACGGCAAGATCATTCCTGCCCGTCTGACCGGTACCAAGGCTCACTACCAGCGTCAGCTGGACACCGCCATCAAGCGCGCGCGCTTCCTGGCCCTGTTGCCTTACACCGATAACCACAAGTAATCGAGGGTCCAGTCATGCAAGTCATTCTGCTCGAAAAAGTCGCTAACCTGGGCAATCTGGGCGAAGTCGTCCGTGTCCGTGACGGTTACGCTCGCAATTACCTCATCCCCCAAAAAATTGCTCGCCGTGCTACGCAATCAGCTATCGCTGAATTCGAAGCCCGCCGTGCCGAGCTTGAAAAGCAACAGGCCGAGAAACTGGCTGCTGCTGAAGCGCTGGGTAGCAAACTTGATGCGCAAGTTATCAAGATCTCCCAGAAAGCCGGTGTCGATGGCCGTCTGTTCGGTTCCGTCACGACCATGGACATCGCTGCCGCACTGCTCGAGAACGGTTTTGAAGGTATCGCCAAATCGCAGGTTCGCCTGCCCGACGGCGCCATCAAGGCTGTGGGTGAGTTCCCCGTCCAAGTTGCACTGCACGCCGACGTTGTCGTGGGTGTTACTGTGCAAGTTATCGGCGAGATGGCTTAAGCCTACGCAAGGGCGGCATACGGTTACCTATCAAGTGTGATCAATTCGCCACGCGCATGGTAAATTGGCAGGTGCAAGCCTGCATTACCATGCCGCGTAATTTGCAAGAATGAAGCCGGTTCGTCCGGCTTCATTTTTTTCTTCGTCAGTAAGGCAATCCCAGATGGAACCCATGAAAAACGCCGTCGATCCTTCGATTGAGTATCTGCGTGTCCCGCCGCACTCTATCGAGGCAGAGCAATCGGTGCTTGGCGGCTTGTTGTTGGACAACAGCTCTTGGGATCGCATCACCGATCTGCTAACCGAAGAAGATTTTTACCGTTTCGACCACAAGATCATTTGGCAGCATATTAGCCGGCTGATCGGGCTGGCAAGGCCAGCCGACGTAGTGACGGTGCACGAGTCTCTGTCCAGTGCAGGTAAGGCTGAGGAAACAGGGGGGCTTGCCTACCTGAACGCCTTGGCGCATAACACGCCTTCGGCGGCCAATATCCGTCGCTATGCCGAGATCGTGCGCGAGCGCGCCATGTTACGTAAGCTGGTGTCGGTGGCTGACGAGATCGCCGCCGGCGCGCTCAACCCTCAAGGTAAAGAGGCGCGCCAGCTTCTGGACGAAGCAGAATCCAAAGTCTTTCAGATCGCCCAAGAAGGTGAACGAGGCTCGGCTGGCTTTCAAGATATTCAGCCCCTGTTAACCCAGGTGGTCGAGCGTATCGACGAGCTCTATCACCGCGAAGGGGATTCCGATGTCACGGGCGTTCCAACTGGGTTTGCCGACCTGGACCGCATGACTTCAGGCTTGCAGCCGGGCGATTTGGTTATCGTTGCCGGGCGGCCTTCCATGGGGAAAACTTCGTTTTCGATGAATATCGGCGAACACGTAGCCATCGAGCAGGGGCTGCCGGTCGCAGTGTTCTCCATGGAAATGGGTGCGGTGCAGTTGGCTATGCGTATGGTGGGTTCGGTAGGTATGCTGGACCAGCATCGCATGCGTACCGGCAAGCTTACGGCAGATGACTGGCCCCGTCTCACACACGCAGTGCAACAGGTGCAGCAAGCGCAAATCTATATTGACGAAAGCCCTGCGCTGAGCGCCATGGAGGTGCGTGCGCGTGCGCGTCGCCTGGCGCGTCAATGTGGGCAACTGGGTTTGATTATCATCGACTACTTGCAGCTGATGTCCGGTTCGGGCGGCGAAAACCGAGCCACCGAAATTTCAGAGATCAGCCGTTCGCTCAAAGGTTTGGCCAAGGAGCTCAACTGTCCCTTGATTGCCCTGTCGCAGCTTAACCGCAGTCTTGAGCAAAGGCCCAACAAGCGCCCTGTGATGAGCGACTTGCGTGAGTCTGGTGCTATCGAGCAGGACGCCGACGTTATTCTGTTTATTTATCGCGATGAGGTATACAACCCCGATTCGCCAGACAAAGGGTCGGCTGAGATCATTATCGGTAAGCAGCGTAACGGCCCTATCGGGACAGTACGCCTCACTTTCCAGGGCGCCAGTACGCGTTTCCTGAACTTTACTTCTGCCCTTTAATCGTTACCAGGGCTTTGTTTTGGAGTGTCTGGCTCCGGGCGGCTCCATAGCCAGGCCAATACGCAAGCCATACTAAGCATGGCGAACCCGGTCAACCATGGGCTGAAGGCCGTCAGGTACAGAATGACAGCGCAAAGTGCCATGGAGGCGCTGGCTCCCCATTTGGCACGCCGGCTCACCTTACGCCCATCGGACCAGTTGGCTAAGGAAGGCCCAAACCAACGGTGTTTTGATAGCCAGGCATGAAAGCGGGGCGAACTGCGGGCTGCTGCCCACGCGGCGATCAAGACAAAGACTGTACTGGGCATGCCCGGCAACACAGCGCCGATAAAAGCCAAGCCCAAGCTGATGACGGCCACGGCCAGCCATAGCCCCCGCATAAATCGCGACCTGGCTAAGGAAGGGGTGGGCCGTGGGGGTTGCATAAATAAGAAATAAGTCGCGCTTTATGTAGGACTCAGTCGGCGCGGCGATCCAGCAATAAGGCGAGCTCAAAGGCGGCGCGCAGGGATGAGGGGTCGGCCACCCCGAGGCCGGCAATGTCGTAGGCGGTTCCATGATCGACGCTGGTGCGTACGAATGGTAACCCCACCGTAGTATTGACGCCTTGGTCCAGGCCCAGATACTTGATGGGTATCAGGCCTTGGTCATGGTATTGCGCGACGACGATATCGAATTCGCCTTGGCGAGCCCGCATGAACAAGGTATCGCCCGGCCAGGGCCCAGAGGCGTCTATGCCCTCGTTACGTGCCAGAGCGATGGCAGGGGAAATGGCCTCTTGTTCTTCGTGGCCGAACTTTCCGTCTTCCCCGGCGTGAGGATTCAGGCCCGCTACGGCGACGCGAGGGCTAGCTATACCCAATAGCCTGCAAGCTTCATGAGCCAAACGTATGGTGCGTAACTCCAATGCGGAGGTAATCAAACCAGGAACGCGGGATAGGGCCTCATGTATGGTCACTAAAATGACACGCAGCTCGTCGTTGACCAGCATCATGGCGTAGTCACGAGTGCCGGTTCGTTCGGCCAGAATTTCAGTGTGGCCAGGAAAAGTAATGCCGCCCGCTTGCATGGCGGCTTTGTTTAACGGGGCGGTGACGATGGCGCGTGTCTCTCCGGCCAAAGTGTCGTCTATGGCCTGGCAGAGATACTCGTAGGCGCCTTGCCCTGCTAGCGCATGAACCTTGCCCAGAGGCAACTTGGCGGGCAAGGCCTGCCAGCGGTTGACAACATCTATGCCGTCAGGCTGCAAGCGGGCCTGGGAAACCTCGTTGCAAGCATGTATCTTTAGCTTGCTCTGCCAACCCAAGCGTTCGATTTGCTCTTGCATAACGCCGGCATCGCCATACACGACGGCTGGCCATGGCAGCCCCGCTTCAAACAGCTTGGCGATGATTTCCGGGCCTATGCCCGCCGCATCGCCCATGGTAAGAGCAATGGGTTTGCGACGGGGGCATGCTGCACTCATGGCGTTTTACAGGGCTTCGCTGGCGTAATCCGCCAAGCGCGAGCGTTCGCCGCGCTGAAGCGTGATATGGCCTGCATGAGGCCAACCCTTGAATCGATCGACCACATAAGTCAGGCCCGAGCTGGCTTCGGTCAAGTAGGGCGTATCGATCTGGGCGATATTGCCCAGGCAGACTATCTTGGTGCCGGGCCCGGCGCGCGTCACCAAGGTTTTCATTTGCTTGGGCGTCAGGTTCTGCGCTTCGTCGATAATCAAAAACTTGTTCTGGAAGGTACGGCCGCGCATGAAGTTCAGTGATTTGACCTTGATGCGTGAACGGATGAGGTCCAGAGTGGGGCTTTTGCTCCATTCTTGGTTGCCGGCGTTGGAGGGCGGATTATTCAACGAGCCCGTTTGGCCCGCGTGCAGAACCTCTAGGTTATCTTCCAGGGCACCCATCCAAGGCAGCATTTTTTCTTCCTCGGTACCAGGTAGAAAGCCAATGTCGTCGCCTACAGGCACGGTGGCGCGTGTGATGATGATTTCGTTGTAGCGTTTGGTTTCGAAAGTTTGTGCCAACCCGGCGGCCAGCGCCAAAAGTGTTTTCCCCGTGCCGGCCTGACCCAGCAAAGAAACAAAATCACATTCCGGGTTCATGAGCAGATTCAGTGCGAAGTTTTGTTCGCGATTGCGCGCTGTGACACCCCAAACGCTATTTTTAGCGTGGCTGTGGTCGCGCAGCGTTGCCAACACGGCACTTTTGCCGCTGACTTCCTTAACCTGCGCATACAGCGGCATCTCGCCTTCAAAGTAGACGAATTCGTTGACGATGAAGTCGCCACAAAGAGGCCCTTTGATACGGTAGTACGTGGTGCCTTGCTGCTGCCAGGATTCTATGTCTTTGTCGTGCTTGGCCCAAAAATTGGCAGGTAGCGGCATGACGCCTTCGTATAGAAGGTCGGAATCATCAATGACATGGTCATTGAAGTAGTCTTCCGCGTGCAGCCCCAAAGACAAGGCTTTAAGGCGCATGTTGATGTCTTTTGAAACCAACGCGACTTCGCGGCTTTTATGCTGCGCTTGCAGTGCATGTACGACTTGCAGTATGCGGTTATCGGCCTTGCCTTCGGGGAGCTCGACGGGCAGTTTGGCGTGTAGCGCATTGTGCTGGAAATGCAGATCGCCAAGGGCGTCTTGGTGGCCCAGGGTGTCCAGGGGCAGCCCTTTGTCGATTGAGGTTTGACCACCGACCAGATGATCCATGAAGCGGCTGGCTTGGCGAGCGTTACGAGCGACTTCCGACATGCCTTTCTTAAGATGGTCTAGTTCTTCTAGCACCACCATGGGTAAAAAGATGTCGTGGTTTTCGAATTTGAACAGTGAAGTCGGGTCGTGCAGCAGCACATTGGTGTCCAGCACGAACAGCTTGCGTTTGGCAACCGGCAGCCTGGTGCGCTTGGCGGTGCTTGCCTTGCGTTTGGGCGATACTTGGGCAGCCGCAGCCGGAGCCTCAGTTTCTACCCTGGGCTCGCTACGGCTAGGAGTTTTAGCAGTAGCTGGTATTGCCTTGGGAGGGGGGGCGGAGGCAGGGCTGTCTTCAAGTACAGCCAAGTCTTGGTCCGGGATGCTTAGCAAGGTTCCCATCCGGGTAGGCAATTTGGGTAACGGCATGAAGCGTAACTCCTAGAAATGATCGAAAGGGTGGGCATGCCCCAGCCCTCAAGGCCTTAGCTTATTTGGAAGCCGTGTGCTCGCGCACAGCCTGAAGAACAGTATCGACGTGCCCTGGCACGCGTACGCCCCGCCATTCCTGTATCAGTTTGCCTTGCGTATCGATAAGGAAGGTGCTGCGTTCGATGCCACGCACCTGTTTACCGTACATGTTTTTCATTTTCATGACGCCGAATATTTCGCACAGCGTTTCGTCCGGGTCGGAGATCAAGGCAAAAGGCAGCGCTTGCTTGGCGATAAAGTTTTGGTGTGATTTGATCGAGTCGCGAGAAACGCCAAGAATGCGGCAGCCGCAGGCTTCAAATTCAGCGTGTAGGTCGCGAAAACCCTGGGCTTGCGTCGTGCAGCCTGGTGTGCTGTCTTTAGGATAGAAATACAACACCAACCATTGGCCTCGCAAAGCCTGGGCTGAAACTGGGCCTTCAGTGCTGTCGAGTTGAAAATCAGGGATGATTTGGCCGATAGTGGCTTGCGTCATGCGGAACACTCCAGGGGTAAGAGGGCGGCAACGACTCGCCGCCCTTCGTTCATGAGGATGTTGTAGGTGCGGGCTGCCGCCTGGGTGTCCATGGACTCCACGCCTATGCCCAGCCGATTAAGCGGCTGGATCAATGAGGCGGCCAGAAAACGCTGACGTGCGCCCGTGCCTATGAGCACGATCTGTGGCGCATCAGCAGGCAGAGTAGGCGGCGCGTCGTCGAGGAAGGCCATGGGGTCTGCGGCCCCGGGTTCGGGAATGCCGGCGATCTGTCGCAGCAAGGCCGCGCTGATCTGATCTGATGATGTGACCGGCATGGCATGTATTTCGCCCTCTGGACCAAAATACACGGCATGGCGGTAGGTGACGGCGTTGATTTCTATGTAATCGTCGCCGTAGGCGGTAACTGTATTTAGCGCGGGGTTGGACTCTGTTTGCAGCTGCACATGTAACTCCCAATTTCCGGTTCATCATAGCGCAAAACCCATAACGCTCTAAGGCGTTGCTGCGCTAAAATCAACGCCATGCGAGTATTAGCCATTGAAGACGACATTATCCTGGGCCGTGCCCTGCAAGACTTTTTGGTCGAGCAAGGCTATGCAGTCGACTGGTTGCAGTCAGGCGAGCAAGCCCCTGCGGCTATCAGCAGCCAAGCATACGACGTCGTACTGCTCGACCTGAATTTGCCCGGTATGGATGGCCTAGAGGTTTTACGACGCTTGCGCGCTCAAGGCCAAGACGTTCCAGTGCTCATCCTCACCGCCCGCGATAATCTTGATGATCGTGTTGCAGGCCTTGATGCCGGTGCAGACGATTACGTCGCCAAACCCTTCGAACTACGCGAACTTGCGGCGCGCGTGCGCGCTTTGGCCCGGCGCCGTGCGGGTATTACCCAATCCAATCTTGAAGTCGGCCCATTGTCTTTCGATATGGCCGGACGCGAGGTAAGGGTCGCGGGTCGGCGCTTGGCCTTATCTGTGCGAGAACTCTCCGTGCTCGAAATGCTGATGGCAAAACCGGGCAAAATAGTCACCAAACGCCAGATCGTCAACTCTTTATCAGCCTGGGATGCCGACTTTAGCGAGAATGCGGTAGAGGTCTACGTCTATCGCTTACGCAAACGACTCGAGGGTTCCGGCGCGCTTATTCAAACTGTCAGGGGGTTTGGCTATTTGCTAGAGGTCGAAGACCCTGCCGGCCAAGCCGAGCCAAGTTATGAGCCGGTCCGCGCCTCCTGAGCCCGACACCATGCCAAACCGGGCGGGTGCCTGTCAAACTGCGGCTTGGCCCCCCCCTCGTTCCCTGACACGACACTTGATGCTGCGGCTGGTGCCACCGATTTTGATTTTGGTGGCAATAGATTTAGGTATCACTTGGTTCGTGGTGACCCAAATCAACCTGGACGACTGGTTGTGGCGCGATATCTTCTGGGCCATGTTGATCAGCCAGTTGTTGCTGGTGTCTCTGTTCGCTTGGGTACTCGCCTCAGGTGTGCGCTCTGGCCTGAGGTCCATCAACCGCATTGTCGAAGAAATCAATCTGCGCTCTGTCGACGATTTGCAACCCCTGGAAGTGAATGGTCTGGCGTCAGAGATGGTGCCGGTCGTAGATCACATCAATGGCTTGCTCGGACGGCTGGACGAGGCGGTTCAAGCACAGCGCCGCTTTATCGGACACGCGGCTCACCAGTTGCGCACGCCTCTTAGTGGCTTGAGTCTCGAGTCAGAGCTCATGCTGTCTCGCCCCTTGCCTGACGATGTCCGTCTGCGCGCCGAGCGCATCAAGCAGGCCAGTGACCGCATGATACGTTTGGGCCAGCAACTGCTGGTGCTGGCTCGCGCCGAACCCACCGCGCGTGCGCGCGATAGCTTTGTGCGTTTGGATCTGGCCGACTGGGTGCGTATTGTCGGGGCAGAGTGGGTGCCCCGAGCGCGTGCTGCGCATGTCGAGCTATTGCTTGAGGCACCTGAGCAAGAGGTGGCGATAGACGCCGATCCGGTATTGCTGGAAGCCATGCTGGACAATTTGATTGACAACTCCCTACGCTATGCGCTGGGAGCCACGCGGATAAGGTTAACCGTCCAGACAGCGCCCCCTTCGCTGGTCGTGGAAGATGATGGCATAGGTATTGCACCGGATGAGCAAGTCCGGGTGTTCGAAGCTTTTTATCGAGCTCGATCTTCTGAAAAAGAAGGCTCGGGGCTGGGCTTGGCCATCGTGCGCGAGATCGCCCAGGCCCATGGGGGGTGGTGGAGCCTGCTGAGTCAGCCGCAATGGCAGGGCACGCGAATCACTATCGTGTTTCCGGGGCCGCGCATGGGAACACACTTGAATAGGCAAGAGCAGGGGCATCATGAGCCTTCATCAGCAGGCTGAACAAGCCGGCCATGGCGGGTCTGCGCGACCAGCCTGGGTAGTGGGTGCCCTGGGTATCGTGTTCGGCGATATCGGCACCAGCCCACTCTACACGGTACGTGCAGCATTGGGGCGCTTCGAGACCTTGACTCCCGATCTTGTCCTGGGTGTGTTGTCCCTGTTGTTTTGGATGCTGATCTGGGTGGTCAGTATCAAGTACGTGCTCTTGATGTTGCGCGCGGACAATCGTGGCGAAGGGGGCACTCTGGCGCTGATGGAGCTGGCCTCTCAGGCGCGCGCGCGTGCAGATGCAGGCTCCGGCACCTCACCAGCTCGTGCTTCACGCCGCAGACAGTGCCTGATTGTGCTGGGCCTTGCCGGCGCATGCCTGTTTTATGGCGACACCGTGATCACGCCTGCCATTTCGGTTTTGTCGGCCGTAGAGGGCCTGGCCATACTCTCACCCGATCTTAAGCATTGGGTGGTGCCCGTCGCTGCCGGCTTCATATTGGCGCTATTTAGCATTCAGCGTCGCGGTACAGGCAGTATCGGCCGGTGGTTTGGGCCATTGATGCTAATCTGGTTCGTGTTGATAGGGGGCTTGGGTGCCTGGCGCATCATCGAGCATCCGCAGGTGTTGTGGGCCTTGGACCCACGCTTTGCCCTCAGTTTCATCCAGCACGCACCGTGGCAGGTTTATCTGCTGCTGGGGGCGCTGGTACTAGCATTGACGGGGGCCGAAACCTTATACGCCGACATGGGCCATTTTGGCCGTCGTACCATCAGTCGAGCATGGTTCCTGGTGGCTTTGCCGGGGCTGGCATGCTGTTATCTTGGCCAGGGTGCACTGTTGCTTTCAAGTCCCCAGGCCATAGTGAATCCCTTTTTCTTTCTGGCGCCTCAGTGGGGCACTCTGCCGCTGGTCGTTTTTGCGACGATAGCCAGCATCATCGCTTCGCAGGCCGTCATCTCGGGTGCCTTCTCCGTCACTCGGCAGGCCATTCAGCTGGGTTTTTGGCCAAGAATGATCATCCAACACACATCTGCTCAGGCAGAAGGGCAGGTCTATCTGCCTCGCATCAATCAATGGCTGTGTGTGGCTGTACTGGCGCTGGTCATAGGCTTTGGCTCTTCCGAAGCCTTGACGCACGCCTATGGCTTTGCTGTCACCGGCACCATGCTGGTGACGACGCTGCTGGCTACGCAGGTACTGCCGGCTCGCGTGCCGCCGCGTTGGCGTAAAGCAGTATGGCTGGGCCTGGCTTTGTTCCTGGCATTCGACATTGTGCTGTTTTCAGCCAACTTCTCTAAATTCTTCGATGGCGGGTGGCTGCCTACCATCATTGGCGCTAGCCTGTTGACACTGATGATGACGTGGCGCAATGGACAAGCACAGGTTCACGCCTTGCTTTCCGAGAATCAGCCCGTGCTCAAAGATTTCATGCAAGGTCTGGAGGAATATCCACCTGCCCGTGTGGGCGGAACCGCCATCTACATGAGTCCGTATGCGAACGCCGTGCCGGCGGCATTGCTGCATAACCTGAAGCACAACAAGGTGCTGCACGAACAGACGTTCTTTTTGACCGTATACAGTGCCGGCCAACCTTACGTTGCAAGCCAGAATCGCTATGAACTAGAGCGCCTGAGCAGTAGCAGTTGGCGTGTGTCCGCTCATTGGGGATTCAAACAAGAGCCCGATGTGCCCCAGTTGCTGTCACAAATGGCCCATGAGCACCCAGAGTTGTTGCTGGAGCCCATGAGCACATCCTTTTTCCTTTCACGGCATACGCTGATTGCCTTGCGTAAGCTGCCTTGGTATGCGCGCTGGCGGCGCGCGCTGTACGCTTTCATGGCGCGCAATGCCAGTGGCAGTTCGCGTTTTTACAAGATTGCGCCTAACCGCGTGGTCGAGATGGGGATGCAGCTGGAGTTGTAGGTCAACTTGAGCGTTAAGGCATCACCTTACCCGTGCGTGGCAGGTCGCTGAGCGCGGGGTCGGCAGTTTGAGGCGTGATGATCTGAGTTTGGCCGGGCATGGGCACGGGCTCAGAGGGGATGGGAATTTCGGTGCGTCGCAAAATACCGCCGCCCGATACGCTGCCGTAAGTCTGCGTATTGGCGCCTTGCTGCATATTGCTTAGACATTCGTCACGCAGATGCGACGGCAGATTCTGGCAACGCTGCAAAGCGTTCTGGTTCAGCTCCGAGGCGCCGGTGTCATGCAGTTTGCCTTTACGAGCCGTTTCGTAGGCTGCACCGGCATCTTGGCGACAATTGGCTTTGGCGTCCGGTGTGGCAAGTGTCTCGCAGTTTGCCAGATCTGCTTGGTAGCGTGCGTACCAGGGGTCGTTCGGTGCTGAGTTGCTGCCTTGAGCATGAGCGTGTGAGACTGCCGCAGCCATGATGATGCCGGCTGCCAGGCTGGACAAGGTGTGCAGGGTTCGCATGGTAAACCTCCTGTGAAGGAACATAACACACGACTGACCCCGCTCCGTGCCAAAGGACGCTTCAGTCTTCAGGGACGGGGCGGCGAGGGTCGCGACGTAGACCGGCCTGCATGAGCAGGATGGCCGTGACCGGTGAAACCAAGACCAAAAACATCAGAATCAGGATTTCATGAAGTACCGGTCGTTGAACTTCGGCGGATGCTGCCAGAATAGAGGCGACGATGACAGAGCCGACACCGAGTGTGTTGCCTAAAGTAACGGCGTGCAGGCGGGAATAAAAGCGCTTGAGGCGGATTAAGCCCAGTGAACCTGTAAGCGTCAGGAAGCCACTGATGACCAGTAGCAGACTGCCGGGAATGGTGACCCAGAGAGGGAGTTCGTTCATGGCTGTATAACCTCTCCGTGAAGGAGGAATTTGGCTAAGGCGGCAGAGCTGACAAAACCAAACATACTCATTAACAATGCAATATCGAAATACAAACTTGTGCCAAACAGTACGCCCAATACAAGGACAATGAGCATACCGTTAACGTACATGGTGTCCAAAGCAAGAATGCGGTCTTGGGGGGTGGGGCCCCGCATCAGTTGGAAGGTTGCGAACATGAGTGCCAGTGCATAGCAGCACAGAGCAAAGATGCCCGACCAGTACAACACGGTATTCATTCGAAGATCTCCTTCAGGGGGCGTTCGTAGCGTTGTTGGACGAGATCTATCCAATATTGTTGATCTTTAAGATCAAGTATATGCAAAGTCAGCAAGCCTTTGTCTTCCGAGAAACCGGCCCACACCGTACCCGGCGTATAAGTAATGATGCAAGACAACAAGGCCAGTCCGTGAGGGTCGCGCAGCGAAAGGGGAATACGCATGAA
This sequence comes from Mesopusillimonas faecipullorum, assembly GCF_020539505.1. Classification (GTDB taxonomy): domain Bacteria; phylum Pseudomonadota; class Gammaproteobacteria; order Burkholderiales; family Burkholderiaceae_B; genus Mesopusillimonas; species Mesopusillimonas faecipullorum. Next base: position 258,223 of record NZ_JACDXW010000004.1, read on the forward strand.
GCCGGGCGTGTGCGACTTGGGCCCTAGCCAGATCAGGCGTGCGACCTGTATGTTAGAGCGAATGATGTCGATGATGACATGGACCAATAAGACAACTAGCACCCAGGGGCGTTTAGGCGTAGCGCGCAGTGGCCGAAGAGGCATTGCCGCCCATGCCAGCAGCAGCGCCAAGATGCCGCCTATGGCAATGTGGCTAGGAGAAACCGAGCGGTTGAGCAGCAGCCAAACAGCCAGCAGAATGCAGGGCAGGACTAGCCAGTAGACAATTTTTTTCATGGGGTGGCCTCCCCAATCTGACGTACGGCGGGCGCACTTGAAACTGCCTCGATGTAGGCTTGCGGGTTATCCAGCAACTGTGCGGTGTCATCCAGGAATTCCATGACGGGTTCGGCCCAGAAGGTCAGCCCTAAACATAGTAACAGTAGAATCCCGACCGGCGCAGCCTCGCTGGGATGCAAGCGTGGCGTGACAATTTCTTCGCCCCAGAACAGACGAATACCGACTCGGGACAGCGCAAGGATGCCGGCCAAGCCCGATATCAGCACGCAGGCCACCAAGGACCATGCAGCCAGGGAAGGTGCATCGGTAGTGGAAGACTGCACTGCTGCCGACAGAATCGTAAACTTGGCCACGAAGCCCGATAGCGGCGGGAGCCCGATGACCAGCAGGGCACAACAGACGAAGGACATGCCCAGGAATGCCATGGCGGCCGGAATCGCAACACCGACCACATCGTCGGAACGATCGGACATGGAGGGATCTTCAAGATCGAAAGCTTCAAGACTGACCGCCAAAACGTCGGCACCGAAACGTCGTGGCCGTTCTACCATCTCGATGAGCAAATAGAAGGCGCCTATCGCCAATACGGAATTGATCAGATAAAAAAGGGCGGGGCCCGTCAGGGTGACACCCGGCATGCCCAGTGCGGCCAGCAAAGTACCCGATGACATGATCACGCAGTAACCAATGAGTCGTTCAGCTTGCTGTGTGGCGACTATGCCTATGGTGCCAAAAAGCAGCGTAGCCAGGCCGACTGCGTACATCCATTCGCCGCCAAAAGCAGCAGGTGCTCCGGTGGGTATCAGCAGGGAGCCCATGCGCAGCAAGGAATAAATCCCCACTTTGGTCATGATGGCGAATAGCGCCGCAACGGGGGCGCAGGCCGAAGCATAGGTACTGGGCAGCCAAAAGTTCAGGGGCCATGCGGCTGCTTTGATAAGAAAGGCAACGCCCAGGATAGCGGCGGCGGCCTCGAAGAGTTGGCGATTCCCCCCCGACAGTGCGCCCGCGCGAGCGGCCAGTTCGGCTATGTTCAAGGTGCCAGTGACGCCGTAGATCATGGCGATGGCAATCAGCAGCAGGAACGAGGCGATAAGGTTGGTGGCAATGTAGTGCAGCCCCGCGCTGACGCGCTGCTCGCCTGAACCATGCAGCATCAGACCATACGAGGCTGCCAGCAAGATCTCGAAAAAGACGAAGAGATTGAAGAGGTCGCCTGTGAGAAAGGCACCGTTCAAGCCCATCAGCAAAAGCTGATACAAGGGTAGGAAGTGGACGCCCGCACGCTCCCAGCGTACCGAGGCATAGGGTAATGCTGCGCATCCCAGAATGGCGGTGAGCACCAGCATGATGGTTGCCAGGCGATCGGCGACCAGGAGAATGCCGAAAGGCGCAAGCCAGTCGCCCAACAAATACACAGCAATATGCAGAGGCCATTGCGAAGCAAAGCCGCCCATGCTGACATAAAGCAGACACAGTGCAATCGCCAGCTGCCCCAAGACTGATACATAGGAGAGCGCCAAACGCGTACGCCTGCGACTGTCTTTTAACAATAGCAATAGTGCGCTGACAATCAGCGGCAGTACTATGGGCAGAACGGGCAGGTGCTGTAGCCAGAAGCTCACAGGTCTGCCTCCCGGCCGTCGACGTGGTCGTTGCCGGACAGACCGCGGGAAGCCAGCAGAACAACCAGGAACAGTGCCGTCGTGGCAAAACCGATAACAATAGCGGTGAGCACCAAGGCTTGGGGCACCGGATCGGTATACATACTGGGATCGATCTCAGTGGCCTGGTCGATGACCGGCGCACCGCCTACACGTATGCTGCCCATGCTGAAAATGAACAAATTGACGGCATAGGAAAGCAGAGTTAAACCCATGATGAACTGAAAAGTACGCGGGCGCAGAATGAGCCAGACGCCCGATGCGCAGAGAATGCCGATGGCAATGGAAAGGACTACTTCCATGCGGGGGCTCCTGATTCTGTGGTTTTGGCAGCGGGTTTACGGCGGAAGCGCAAGGTCTGGTGGCCCAGCGCTACCAGCATCAGCACGGTAGCGCCGATAACCAGCATGTAAACGCCGATGTCGAAGAACAGCACGCTGGATAGGTGCAAGGTGCCGATATAAGGCAGGGCAATATCGTAAATCTGTGCCGTCATCAGAGGGCGGCCTGTCCACCAAGCCCACATACCGGCCCCGCCTGCCAGCAGCAAACCAATGGCTATCCATTTCTGGGGGCGTATGCTTTGCCTGGATTCGACCCAGACCACGCCACCCACTATGTACTGCAGGATGATGGCGGTAGCGAAGATGAGGCCTCCGACGAAACCACCACCGGGCAAATTGTGACCGCGCAGAAGGAAGAACAGTGAGACCATGGCGGCGATAGGCAGCAGCAGCCTGACGAGCACAGCCGGCATGGTCATGGGCTGACGCGGAAGCATGGCTTCGGGATCAGGTTCGGGTTCCGGAGTGTCGGCAGATGGGTTGTTGGCCCCTTGCTGGCGGCGCAGTGGACCGTCTTTGATGCTCTCGGGTGATGGACGGAAGCGTCGCAGCAGGGCATAAACCGTCAGCGCGACGATACCCAGCACGGTAATTTCGCCCAGGGTGTCAAAGCCGCGGAAGTCGACCAAAATGACATTGACGACGTTAGAGCCATGCCCTTCGGGCAAGGCGTTGCGCAAGAAAAACTCGGCAAGGTCGGTGTGCGCGGGTTGGGTGAGTATGCTGTAAGCCAACAGGCTCATGCCGGCGCCGGCGGCGATCGCCACCAGAAGGTCGCGAACGCGGCGAAGTCGGGTGCTGATCGTGGTGACGATATGGCTTTCTTGTGCGGCGATACGCGGGGGCAACCAGCGCAGGCCCAGCAAGATAAGCACTACGGTGACAACCTCGACGGCCAGTTGAGTCAAAGCCAGATCGGGTGCAGACAACCAAGCAAAGGTAAGCGCGGTGATAAGCCCGGCACCGCCGGAGAGCGCCAGTGAAGTCAGGCGATGGTATTTAGCCTGATGCGCCGCGCCGATTGCGCATGCGCAGCCGACTATCCAGAGCATGACGAAAAACAGGTTCACCGTGGTGTGGAACTGCGCATTCAGCCACCCGCCTGAACTGAGCAAAGGCAGCATGGCCACGATAAAAGTCCCCACCACAATGACAATCATCTGTCGTTGCAAGTGCGGAGAAAACAGGCGCTCGTGCAGGAAGTGCGCGGCTGAATCTATCCACTCGAGCAGGGTGTCGAAAGTGTGACGACCATTGAAGCGATAGATGAGCGGTGCCCGGCCGGGTTTCATATGCGGACGGTTATCCAGCACAAAGGTGAGGATGATGCCGCCTACCATGGCCATCAGACTCATACCCAGCGGAAGATTGAAGCCATGCCAGATCTTGAGGTCGTAGTGTGGGGTGTTAACCCCCAGGATAGAGTGGGCGGCTTGTGCCAGAAATGGCCCGAGGGTGTACATGGGCAGGATGCCCACCAGCAGACAGATCAGCACCAGCAAGCCGCTGGGTAGCAACATCCAAAGAGGCGGCTCGTGAGGGGTGCGGGGCAAATCGGTAGCCGGGGGGCCAAAGAACACCTGCATAATGAAACGCAGGGAGTAGGTGACGCTAAAAGCGCTGGCCACCACGGCTAGAAGAGGGAGGACGGAGCTGACGAGTGCGTCGTGGTCTGCCACCACGGCTTCAGCAAAGAACATTTCTTTGGACAGAAAGCCGTTCAATAGCGGCACGCCGGCCATTGAGGCGGCAGCCACCATAGCCAGCGTGGCGGTGATGGGCATGGCTTTGCGTAGCCCTGATAGTCGTCCGAGATCCCGGGTGCCGGTCTCGTGGTCGACAATGCCCGCCGCCATGAACAGCGATGCCTTGAAGGTGGCATGGTTCATCATGTGGAAAATGGCTGCGACCAGGCCCAGTGTGCTGTTAAGGGCCAACATCAAGGTGATCAGCCCCAAATGGCTGATGGTGGAATACGCCAACACGCCTTTCATATCTTGCTGGAAGATAGCGGCGTAGGCCCCCAGCACTAAAGAGCATAGCCCTGCGGCCCCAATAATATAAAACCAGGCATCGGTGCCGGCCAGGACTGGCCAGAATCGCGCCAACAAAAACACACCGGCCTTGACCATGGTGGCCGAGTGCAGGTAGGCGGAGACCGGCGTGGGTGCTGCCATAGCGTTGGGCAGCCAGATATGAAAGGGAAACTGCGCGCTTTTGGTAAGGGCGCCAAGTGCGATCAGTATCAAAATGGCCAGATACCAAGGGTGGGCACGGACCACGTCGCCGGCAGCCAACACTTTGTCCAGGTCATAGCTGCCCACGACATAGCCCAGCATCAGGACTCCGGCCAGCAGGCACAGCCCCCCCGAACCCGTGATGATGAACGACATGCGGGCACCCCGCCGAGCATCGAGCCGGTGGTTCCAATAGGCAATCAGCATGAACGAGGACAGGCTGGTCAGTTCCCAGAACACCACGAGCTGAACCAGATTGCCAGAGAGCACCACGCCCAACATGGCGCCCATAAAAAGCATGAAGAAAGAAAAGAAACGCGGGACCGGGTCTTCGGGAGATAAGTAATATCGTGCATAAAGCACGATAAGCGCCCCCATCACGGTGATCAGCATGGCGAACAGCCAGGCGTAACCGTCCATGCGCAAGCTAAGGTCTATAGGGATGCCGCCCGTGAGCCAAGGGCGCGAGACTTCGATGACTTCACCGCTGGAGATCGCGGGCCATTGCGCGATGGTAAGACCGGCACAGGCAAGGGAAATCAAGCCTGCTAGCCAGGCTTCGGCATTGCGGGCATTAGCCGGCAAGGCAACAGCCAGCAGGCTGCCTAAGAAAGGCAGGGCAAGGATCAGGATGAGCGACATCAGGGGCGGGTGGTATGCGGGAAGTGTTTCGTATTCACGTTCAATGATACGATACTTTACGCGCCACCCCTGTTACATATGGGGGCGGATGCGATTTTTTTTACTCTGTTGCAGCCCTTAAGAAACAATCCGGGCCGTCCTGTTTCATCCCGCTGTTTCCAAGAACACATCCACCCGTCTGGGTGTAACCAATAGGTCTTCCCCCTCGCGCGGGGCCAGTTGTGCGTACTGCTCGCTGGGAATAATCACTTCGATAATGTCGTCGTTGTCGGCGCGGGCCAGCTCTAGTTGCGCCAGCGGCCCGATGGCGTGGGCGTGCAGCAAGCGGGCGACGATGCCCTTGGCGCCAGGCTCGTAGCGCGCTACGTCCAGGTCGTGGGGGCGCACGTAAGCGGTACCGGGGGCATCCTCTACGAGGGCGTGGTCAGGTGCCTGCCATTCAAAGCCGCCGGTATCCAGTACGCCTTGACGCACGCGGCCATGGAAAAGATTGACGTTGCCAAGGAACCCGTAAACGAAGGGCGAAGCGGGGCGGTTGTAAACGTCGTCCGGGGTGCCTAATTGCTCGACACGCCCTTTGTTCATGACGACGATCTGGTCCGCGACTTCCAGGGCTTCTTCTTGGTCGTGGGTCACAAAAATACTGGTCACGTGCAGCTCGTCGTGCAAGCGCCGCAACCAGCGACGCAGTTCTTTGCGAACCTTGGCGTCCAGTGCGCCAAAGGGCTCATCCAATAGCAGTACGCGCGGTTCTACCGCCAGGGCGCGGGCTAGGGCGATGCGTTGGCGCTGGCCGCCCGAAAGGCTGGAAGGGTATTGGTCAGCCAGCCAGTCCAGTTGCACTAAACTGAGCAAGCGCATGACGCGTTCGTGGATTTCGGACTTGCTGGGGCGTTCGCTACGCGGCTTGACGCGTAGCCCGAAAGCAATGTTGTCGAACACTGTCATGTGCTTGAACAGTACATAGTGCTGGAACACAAAACCCACCTGACGTTCGCGTACGTGCTGGCGCGAGGCGTCTTGACCATCAAGCAGAATCTGCCCGCTATCGGCTTGGGCCAAGCCGGCGATAATGCGCAGCAGGGTGGTCTTGCCGCAACCTGAAGGGCCCAACAGCGCTGTCAATTCGCCGTCTGGAAACTGCAGCGAGACGTTGTGCAGGGCGGTGAAATCGCCGAATTGCTTATGGACGTTGCGAACTTCTATGCTCATGCGATGATCCGTTGAATGACTAGATGCTTGGGCCGCTTGCCTGTAAAGGCGGTCAGCCAATAGCTTTGCTTTGCATCATGACATGGACCGCTAATAATAGAAACGAAAGTTATTAAATTTATTTAGATGAAATGGTTATAAAGTGAGGGGCGGTTTTCCGTTTGCGACAGGGGCGGGGGCTTGTTAGCATTACGCTGCGTTGAAAACCAGCGCTGCCGGCCCCTTGTCTAAGTTGCTAAAAGGAATATCCATGCAAGACCTGAGCTCCCCCAATGTCACCCCTGTGGGCGGCGAAGATCCTCGCCTGAAGTCTGCCAAGACTATCACCACAGTCATTTATGCGCTGCAAGCAGCTTCCTTCTTTGTAGGCATTACCGGTTTAGTGGCTATTATCATCAACTACGTCAAGTTGAGCGATGTGCAGGGTACTTGGCTGGCTTCGCACTTTCGCTGGCAAATTCGTACGTTCTGGTTTGGTCTGCTCTGGGGCATCATCGGGGCTTTTACAATATTTCTACTTGTCGGCTACCTGATTCTGCTGGCTAATGCCGTGTGGATTATCTATCGCATTGTCAGAGGTTGGCTCAACTTGGCTGATAACAAGCCTATGTATATTTAAGCCTTCGTTCCCTCTTTCTCCGTCCCGCCCACCGGCATTTCCCTATGCAACCTATTCTTCCTGCTTGGCTTATTACTCGATGGTTGCTGGTTCTGGTCTTGTTGGCGGGCGTTTATTTTTTACGCGGCTTTCTGGTCCCTGTGCTGGCTGCTTTCATCATTTGTCTGGCTAGCTGGCCTATGTACTGGCGCTTGTGGCATCGCGTCGGCAGGCGCAACGCCTTGTCGGCTACCTTGGCCTTGCTCGTGGTGTTGCTGGTGCTCATCATTCCTTTGTCCATGGCACTTACCTTTGCCGTCAAGGAAGCCAGCAGCTTCATAGGTTGGGCGTTGGCTGCCAACAGACACGGGGTTCAAGTGCCCACCTGGATTACCGACCTGCCCATCATGGGCGAATGGGTGGCCGAACACTGGCGCACCTATTTGGGTGAGCCACATGCCCTCGGAGAGCTGGTCGAAGCCGTCAGCGGCGAGCACTTGGGCAATATTTATCGCATGTTGCTGTCAGCGACAGGCAATGTCTTTCAGCTGCTGCTTACGGTGCTGTTCATGTTGATTGTGCTGTTCTTTATGTACAAAGACGGCATGCGCATAGTGGGTCAGCTGGATATCGTCGGCGAGCGTCTGCTGCCCGAGCGTTGGCAACGGTTTTCCCGCATGGTGCCCGCTACTATCAACTCAACCGTAACGGGTATGGGCTTGATTGCGCTGGGCGAGGGGGTGGTGCTTGGGCTGGCATACTGGATAGCCGGCGTGCCTTCCCCTGTGCTGCTCGGGGCTGTGACCGGCTTTATGGCCCTGATACCGGGTGGGGCACCCCTGTCTTTCACATTGGTATCGCTTTACTTGATCGGCTCTGGCGATCTGGTGGCGGGTGTCGGCCTATTTATCTGGGGGACGGTCGAGTTGTTCATTGTAGACAAGACCCTTAGGCCTAGACTGGTGGGCGGCCCGGTCAAGTTGCCGTTTTTACCCACCTTCTTTGGTTTGGTCGGAGGGGTGCAGACCATGGGTTTGGTCGGTTTATTCATAGGGCCGGTTTTGATGGCGCTGCTGGTTGCAATTTGGCGCGAATGGACTTTGCCAGCAGGCGCGGGGCAGGATGCTGTTAGCGTGCCACTTATTAAATGAAGCTGCTTGGGGGGCAGAGCCTTAGCTTGTGGCTTGCCTGCGCTCTGTCCTGGCCAGCCATAACTGCGCCATCAGCACCACTGCCACAATGGGCATCATGTACATATTGATGGCTTCCCAGCCGGCGGTGTTCAGCAAGTGCCCAGAGAAGAACGAAGCGGCAGCAACCGTGCCGAAGACCAGGAAATCATTCACGGCCTGAACTTTGGCGCGTTCGCTAGGCTGATAGCAGTCGGTCACCATTGAAGTGGCGCCGATAAAGCTGAAATTCCAGCCTACGCCCAATAAAATCAGCGAGCCCCAAAAGTGGGTAAGCGCCAGGCCACCCAATGCCAGCATTCCCGATGCGGCAATCAGAATCAGGCCAAAGGCGGTCAAGGCGTTGTTGCCAAAACGCTCTATGAGCTTGCCGGTAAAGAAACTGGGGCCGAACATGGCGAGTACGTGCCACTGTATGCCTAGCGCTGCGGTACCCACACTGTAGCCGCAGCCCACCATCGCCATGGGGGCAGCTGTCATGATGAAACTCATCAACCCGAAAGAGACGACCCCGGCCAGTACAGCCACTGGAAAACGCGGTGTTCGCGCGATTTGCAGCAGCGGTCTTCCGCTCGTGTGGGTATGGGCTGCTGCGGCTGCTCTGGGGATGCGCAATTTGGCTATTAAAGGCAAAGCTAAAAATGCCAAAACCGCCATACTGATGAAGCTGCCGGCGAAGGGGGTGGCGGGTAAGGCCTCGCGTGTCCAGATGACCACCTGGGGCCCTAAGACGGCAGCGATCAGCCCTCCCACCATAATGAGCGAGATCGCGCGTGCACGATGTTCGGGGGTGGCTGTATCGGCGGCGGCAAAGCGGTAACTTTGTACGCAGGCGGCGTAAAAACCGGCCAAGGTGACGCCTAGGCAGAAATAGACGAAGCTATTTTCAAAAATGGCCCAAGCCGCAAGCAAGGCGGAAAGAGCGCCCACCAGGCCGCCCATGAGATACGTGTTACGCCGCCCCCATCTCTTGGCGGCAAAGGCGGTGGGGATGGTCGAAAGCGCCAAACCTAATTGGTAAAGACTGACGGGCAGAGTGGCCAAAGAGGGATTGCTGGACAACATCTGCCCAACCAGCCCGCCTAAAGAAATGATGATGGGGGGCGTCGCCGCGCCCAACGCTTGTGCGGCGACCAGCAGATTCAGATTGCGATTTTGTGGGGGTGAGGCTGGGGTGTGGGCATTCATGAATAAAACTCGTCAGGCGGCAGGCCGCACAAGGCTCTGGCGGCGTTTTCTGGAGCAACAAGTGTATGCCAAGAAGCGGCGAAATCATTTCTTTGGATGTGTGAGACAGATCACCCTCTAATCCCGGTAGCATCAATCTTCTTCATTGAAGGCACGATGACAAGGGCAAGCAGGGCCACTGCAAGCGGCACAAACGACACCCACAACACCGTGTTCCAGTCATAGGCTGCCAGCAGTCCGCCCGAGGCAAAGGAGCCGACCGCCATCGTACCGAAGACGATGAAGTCATTGAGCGATTGCACGCGGGTCTTTTCTTCCGGTCGATGGCATTCGAGCACCAGAGCGGAAGCGCCGATGAAACCGAAGTTCCAGCCCACGCCGAGCAGGACCAGGGTCAGCCAGAAGTGGGCGACATCAATACCCATCAAGCCTACCGCAGCAGACAGGCCCGTCAGCAGCAGACCAATGATCACGACGCGCCCAGCACCAAAGCGTGTTATCAAGTGGCCGGATTGCGTATGTCGCCGATAGATCAGGCAACTGGGTCGATGCGAACGTTCGGGGCTGCATTCACCATGAAAAAGAGAGTCTATCAGCCTATCCATATCAGAAAGAAAAAGGCACGAGAAGCAGCGATGCTGTTCCCCGTGCCTGAGATGATGGCAGACTGCTGGGCAGCCTGCTGTTATGGTTGTAATGCTTAAGCAGCGGCTTAGCTGCCGATCACGCCGCCGTCGTCCTTGGTCACAATAACCGTGGCAGAGCGCGGCATGCCACTACCGTTGGGCCAGTGGCTGTCACCACGCTCACCGGGGTGCTGGATGTTGATGAACAAGGTCTTGCTGTCGGGCGTAAAGGTCAAGCCGGTGACCTCACACTCTTTGGGCCCCACCAGGAAGCGACGGATTTCCTTGGTAACCGGGTCGGCACACAGCATCTGGTTGTTGCCTTGGCCCTCGTAGTCCCCAGCGTTGGAGTATTGCCCGTCCGTCTGTATCCACAGGCGACCGGCTTTGTCGAAACCCAGGCCGTCGGGGCTATTGAAGGTGTTGTCTTTGGTGATGTTGTCCGAGCCGGCGCGACCGCGGGCATCGTCGTCACCGTAAACGTTGGGGTTGCCTGCCAGCACGAAAATATCCCACTCGAAAGTCATGGCGGCAGCGTCGCCACCGGTTTCACGCCAGCGGGCGATGTGACCATAGATGTTTTCGTTGCGTGGGTTGGCAGCATTGCTTTCGGCGCGGCCACTGTTGTTGGTCAGCGTGACGTAGACGTCCCCGTTGCTGGGGTGAACGCTGACCCACTCTGGGCGGTCCATCTTGGTGGCGCCCACTGCGTCGCCGGCCAGACGAGCATAAACCAGGACAGCGGCTTGGTTGGGGAAGCGTGCGTCGGCGCGCAAAGTGGCGTTCTCGTCCTTATCCAGCAAGACCCATTCGCCTTTACCCAGGAAGTCGGCGTCATCCGCCTTGTCTGCGTTGAACTTGGCAACATACAGCTTGCCTTTGTCCAGCAGGCGACTGTTGTCACCACCTTCGACGAATTTGCCCTCGGAGACGAACTTGTAGATGTAGTCGTTGGCCTGGTCGTCGCCGCTGTACACAACGATGCGCTTATCGGCCGTCAGGTTGTAAGCAGCGTTTTCGTGTTTGATGCGGCCCAGGGCTGTGCGTTTTTTGGGAATGGAGTTGGGCGTGAAGGGATCAATTTCTACGATCCAGCCAAAGCGATTGGATTCGTTAGGCTCTTTGACGTAATCGAAACGATCGACCACTTCTTGCCAGCGGTAGCCGGTGCTGGTGGCGGACAAGCCGTAACGCTTTTGAGCGTCGTCCCGCTGGTCGCCGTCGGCGTGGGTGGTGCCGAAGTAGTTGTTGAAGTTCTCTTCACAGGTCAGGTAGGTGCCCCACGGGGTCCAGCCGTTGCCGCAGTTGTTGATAGTACCGAACACCTTGCGACCGGTGGGGTCTGCGTTGGTGCGTACGAGTACGTCGCCGGCTGCAGGGCCCGTCAGTTCCATTTCGGTTTGAGCGGTAATGCGGCGGTTGTAGTTCGAACCCTGGACGATGTCCCACTTGCCATTGCTGCGCTTGATATGAATAACAGAAACGCCGTGGGCATTCATGGACTTATGGGCTTTATCCAAGTCCCAGTCTTCGGGGGAGTGGTTAGGCCCGAACAGCCACTGGTAGGTGCCGCCACCTACTGTCGTACAGTATTCGTGGTTCATGACCAGCAAACCTTCTGTGCTGTCTTCGCCTTCGCCATTTTTGCCGTCGATGGCAAAGTAATGGATGCCGTCATGGTTCTCACCGACTTGTAGCGCCTGTGCCGCAGCATCTTCCGAGCCGTCGCCCTTCCACGCCGGCGCACCCGCCATCAAGGGGGTTCCCCAGGGTACGAACGAAACGGCGCTGTAGCCTTCGGGGACGGTAATGGTGTCCGCTGTACTGATGCCTATGGCCTTGAAGCCGAGCAGGGGCTCAGCAGGGGTGCCGCCGCCATCGCCGCCGTCACCACCGCCAGCGCTGCTGTCGTCGCTACCGCTGCTGCCGCCACAGGCAGCCAGAGGGCCTGCCAGGAAAAGGGCTGCCGATAGGCCCAAACCCTTTTTCAGAAAGCCGCGTCGCTCAGTGGCGCGGGCTACGACGTCTTGAAAATGTTCGTTCTGCGTCAGGTTGGTGGGTAGGTCTTCGCTGTCGATGATATCTTGTTGAGCCATGGAAGCACTCCGTTATGGGTTCAGAAAAACAGGAGCAGTATCGGGGGTCAACGTTGCAGCAGTATGAAAAAACGGGTGGGGAAAGGGCGTTCAAGAAACGCCGCCCTTGGAGCCCGGGCAAATATGCTAAGGTTTTGCGCTTGTAATTTACGCTTGGCGCTGATCTGCAGTGTGCGCAGAACACAAGGGCTGGGAAATTTTTGGAGCTAGGATAATGAATGAGCGCGCAGATGTGCCGCTGGAGCGGCTGGAGGCGCGGGCCATCAGTCTATGTGCCGACGCTCAAGCGGAAACCGGCTTATTCGAGATCGATGGCCAGACTTTTGTGTTCAAACGCGGGCGACCGAAATCTTGGGCGACGGCACGGGCCTGCCTGGCAGCGATAGGCTGTCGCCTTGCGTTTGGCGAGTGGGTGGCCCCAGGGCAATTGCGCACGGGTGGCATACGCCAAGAGGCCGCACGCCTGCGTGAGCTGAGCCGTGAGGGTCGGCGTGTTCCCTTGGTGCTGTTTCAGAACGACGAGTGTTTGGTACTGTCTTATGTAGGTCAGAGCTTCGACGAGATTGTCGAGCATCTCTCGGCTGCAGAAAAAATCACCCTGTTTGAAAGGCTCGCTGATGATCTGGCTGCCTGGCACGTAAAGGGTTGTTGGCACGGCGGGGCGCAGCTTCGCAACGTGACCGAGCAGGCTGACGGCTTTTACCGCATCGACTTCGAAGAGCGTCATGGCTATGCCTTGTCGGTAGCGGCTACTCGGGCGTACGACGTTTTTCTATATTTTGGTGACGCTTTCTCGCATCTGGACGAGAGCGAAGTGCTGCCACAGGGGGGCGCACTGTTGCAACGCTATCTGAACCAGGTGCAAGACCCCTCGCTTGTGCTGATGCTGCGCCGTTTAAGTCGGCTGTTGCGGCCCATGGTATGGCTTTCTAAGCGCTGCCCGAGGCTCACGCGTAAGCGTGATGCCCAGCGCATTGTCAGGGTTGCACGAGTTTTGCAGGCTGTGCTTTAACCCCGTTGCGGCTTACAGCGCGGGGTGGCAACAGTCGAATCAGGCAGTGCCCTTGTTGGACGCTGCGGAAAGCTTCTGCACCGCTTGCCAGATATCGGCGGGGCTATCTGCCACGGCGTCAGCTTGCCAGTCAGGAATTTCCTCGGGGCAGCCGTAGCCGTAGCGAATGGCAATGGTTGGCATGCCTGCCGCCTTGCCGGCGACGATATCGCGAGCGTCATCACCTACATAAAGGCAATCGTGGGGTTCGAAACCGGCTTGTTGTGCCGCATATAACAGGGGAGCAGGATGCGGCTTGGCGTGGCCGGCGGTGTCTCCGCCCACTATGGCTGCGCTTTCTGTTTCGAGGCCCAGGTGTCGAATGATGGGTCTGGCCAGGTATTCCAGCTTATTGGTCACTATGCCCCAGGCGTGGCCATGGTTATGGATGGTGTCCAGTAGTTCGCGTACGCCGGGAAACAGAGCTGCATGTTGATTCATGCAGCTCTCGTAGTCGGCGAGAAACTGAAGGCGGTGAGCCTCGTAGTTAGGGTCTTCGGGCACAAGACCCAGCGCGACGCGCAATAGGCCACGCGCCCCCTGAGAGGCCATAGGACGCAATTGCTCGTAAGGCAAAGGGGGCAGACCCTGACGTTCGCGTTGTTGGTTGGCGGCAAGCGCCAGATCGGGGGCCGTGTCGGCTAATGTGCCATCGAAATCAAACAGTACCAGTTTACGCATGTCGCAGTTTTAAGCCTTTTTCCGGGTCGCCATCAGGTAGTTGACCGAGGTGTCATTGGACAGTGAATAGTGATCAGTAATGGGGTTATACGACATGCCCTTCATGCCATGCACGTCCAGGTTCGACATTCTTGCCGAGGCCGCCAGCTCGCTGGGTTTGATGAAGCTTTCGTATTGATGCGTGCCGCGAGGTAGGAGACGCAAGATGTATTCGGCGCCTACGATGGCAAACAGGAAGGATTTTGGGTTGCGGTTCAGGGTGGAAAAAAACACCCAGCCGCCAGGTTTGACCAACTGCGAGCAGGCACGCACGATAGATGTGGGGTCGGGTACGTGCTCCAGCATTTCCATGCAGGTGACGATATCGAAACTGGCGGGCTGCTGTTGGGCGAGCGTCTCTACACTGATGAGCTGGTAATCAACCGGTACACCTGATTCCAGCCCATGCAAGCGGGCAATCTGCAGCGATTTTTCGGCTAAATCTATACCGGTGACGTGTGCCCCCTGGCGCGCCATGCCTTCGGCCAAAATGCCACCGCCGCATCCTACGTCCAGAACCTGCTTGCCTTGCAGGCCGGCGCTAAGATCCTGTATCCAGGCTTGGCGCAAAGGGTTGATGGCATGCAGGGGCTTGAATTCGCTTTCGGGGTCCCACCAGCGAGAGGCCAGTGCGCTGAACTTGTCGAGCTCAGCCTGATCGACGTTGGAGGGGGCGGCGGAAGTGGGCGAGGTCATGGGGTATTCCTGAAGGCCACGCACAGAGGCGGCTAGCATGGCTTGATGATAAGGCTAGCTGGAATTGTACTAGGCAAAGGCGAGTGCAGGCCAAAAAGCAAAGACCCCGCCGAAGCGGGGCCTTTGAACCGTGACAGCCTGTAATGCTGCAGGCTGTGAAACGAAATTAACGGCGGGTGCCGACGATTTCGATTTCTACGCGACGGTTTTGAGCGCGACCGGCGGCGGTAGCGTTGCTGGCGACGGGGTCAGCTTTGCCCTTGCCTTCGGTGTAGATACGGTTGGGATCGATGCCCTTGCTGACCAAGTAGTCCTTGACCGCAGCTGCACGACGCTTGGACAGGCCCAAGTTGTATTCAACCGTACCGATGGAGTCGGTGTAGCCGACAGCGATAATGGTTTCGAGGTTCAGGTTGGCGGCTTGAGCAGCGACTTGATCCAGCACTTGACGGCCTTCAGGCTTGAGTGTGGACTTGTCGAAGTCGAAGAACGTGTCTGCGTTCAGGACGACTTTGCTGGCTGCAGGAGCGACGACAGGAGCGGGAGCTTGCTGAGCGACGGGCACGCCGTCACACCCGGGGATACCGGTTGCGGGCGTCCAGAAGGCATCGCGCCAGCACAGTTCGTTGGTGCCGTTTTTCCAGACATCACCGTAAGGGTTTTGCCAGTTGTCGACAGTTTGCGCCGAAGCTGCGCCCGCTGCCGAAAAGGCGGCGATGGCAAGCGCCATTGCGAATTTGGAGGGTTTATTCATGTTTCTCCTCGTTGAGCTTGATGCTGGTAGGTGAGCGCAGCGAACCTCCGCCGCTTAAATAAAATCGTGCCCAGTATAGCAATGCCTAGAAGAACAGTAAAAGAGTCCAATGCAAAACAATTTAAACGAATTGCAGTGGCAATACCGCGCTTGGAGTGCTTGCCTTACCGAAAGTTCCGGGCGTTATCAGAGCCCATGATATGGCATTTCGACTCATTTGCATGAGTCACAGAGCCTCGCCATAGGGTTAGGGGGGTATTTATTCTGCTGTGGCAGCGTAAAGCGTTGGTTTTGGGCAACAATGTGTTGGGCGTGGCCCCGGTGATCGGCCAAAGCCGCACTTAGCCCCTGAATCCATGGCAAGTAACTGGAAATGCTAGAATTTCCTATTTGCTTGTGCCGGATGGCTGGGCCCGACTTGGTTTTCCTGTAGGGATATTTAGGGACTCATGGATTCTTTCGCCAAAGAAACACTGCCGATTTCTCTTGAAGAAGAGATGCGCCGCAGTTACCTGGACTACGCCATGAGCGTCATCGTCGGCCGAGCGTTGCCCGATGTGCGCGATGGCCTCAAACCCGTTCATAGGCGTGTGTTGTACGCCATGCACGAGCTCAACAACGACTGGAACCGGCCTTATAAGAAGTCGGCGCGTATTGTCGGTGACGTCATCGGTAAATATCACCCTCATGGCGACCAAGCGGTATACGACACCATTGTGCGTATGGCTCAGGATTTCTCGCTGCGCTATATGTTGGTAGATGGTCAGGGCAACTTTGGCTCAGTCGACGGTGACGGAGCCGCTGCCATGCGGTATACCGAAATCCGTCTTTCCAAAATTGCTCACGAGTTATTGGCTGACATCGACCAGGAAACCGTCGATTTTGCGCCTAACTACGATGGTAGCGAACAAGAGCCCACTTTGCTTCCGGCTCGCCTGCCTAACCTGCTGGTCAACGGCAGTTCGGGCATTGCAGTGGGCATGGCCACGAATATTCCGCCGCATAACCTGGCTGAAGTCATAGAGGGCTGCCTTTACTGTCTGCGTAATCCCGAATGTTCCATAGATGAACTTATCGAACGCATTCCCGCGCCCGATTTTCCTACCGGCGGCATCATTTATGGCATGTCCGGCGTGCGAGAAGGTTATCGCACCGGGCGTGGCCGGGTCATCATGCGGGCAAAGGCTCACTTCGAAGACCTCGAAAAAGGCAATCGTCAGGCCATTGTGGTGGACGCGATTCCCTACCAGGTCAACAAAAAGTCCTTGCAGGAACGCATTGCCGAACTCGTCAACGAAAAGAAAATAGAGGGTA
The DNA here is from genome assembly GCF_020539505.1 of Mesopusillimonas faecipullorum. Classification (GTDB taxonomy): domain Bacteria; phylum Pseudomonadota; class Gammaproteobacteria; order Burkholderiales; family Burkholderiaceae_B; genus Mesopusillimonas; species Mesopusillimonas faecipullorum. The sequence goes on from NZ_JACDXW010000004.1 coordinate 274,834, forward strand.
TTTCTGATATTCGTGACGAGTCCGACAAAGACGGTATGCGTTTGGTCATCGAGCTCAAGCGCGGCGAGGTTCCCGAGGTCGTACTCAATAACCTCTATAAAAACACGCAGTTGCAAGACACCTTCGGGATGAACCTGGTGGCGCTGGTCGACGGCCAGCCCCGCTTGCTCAACCTGAAGCAAATGATTGAGTACTTCTTGGCGCATCGCCGTGAAGTCGTGACGCGCAGAACGGTTTACAAGTTGCGCAAAGCGCGCGACCGTGGCCACGTGCTGGAAGGCCTGGCTGTGGCGCTGGCCAACATCGATGATTTCATCGCTATCATCAAGGCGGCTCCGACGCCGCCGGTGGCCCGTGAAGAAATCATGTCGCGCTCTTGGGATTCCTCTTTGGTGCGCGAGATGTTGCAACGGGCGGACCAGGGCGTTACGCCGGGTGGTCGTTCGGCCTACCGACCCGAGAGCCTGCTCGAGAGCTATGGCTTGCAAGCCGATGGCATGTACCGCCTCAGCGACGTGCAGGCGCAGGAAATCCTGAACATGCGCCTGCAGCGCCTGACCGGGCTTGAGCAAGACAAAATCATCGGCGAGTATCGTGACGTTATGGCCGAAATCGCTGATTTGCTGGATATTCTGGCCAAGCCTGAACGTATCACCCAGATTATTGGTGACGAGTTGCTGGCTATCAAGGCCGAGTTCAGCACCAATGTCAAAGACACCCGTCGCTCCGAGGTCGAATACAACGCCACCGAACTGGATACCGAAGACCTGATCACGCCCACCGACATGGTGGTCACGCTGTCGCAGGCCGGCTATATCAAGAGCCAGCCTTTGTCCGAGTACCGCTCGCAGCGGCGCGGCGGGCGCGGCAAGCAGGCCACCACGATGAAGGAAAACGACTGGATAGACCAGCTCTTCATCGCCAATACCCACGATTACCTGTTGTGCTTCTCCGATCGCGGGCGTGTCTACTGGCTCAAGGTGTGGGAAGTCCCGCAAGGTTCGCGTAACTCGCGTGGTCGCCCCATCGTCAATATGTTCCCGCTGGTCGACGGCGAGAAGATCACCGTCGTGCTGGCCGTCAAGGCATTCTGCGAAGATCATTACGTGTTCATGGCGACTTCCCGCGGCACCGTCAAGAAAACGCCGCTGTCCGATTTCTCCAATCCGCGCAAGGCAGGCATTATTGCCGTGGCGTTGGACGAGGGCGATTACCTGATCGGCGCTGATCTTACCGATGGCAAGCACGATGTCATGTTGTTCTCCGATGCGGGCAAGGCTGTGCGCTTCGACGAAAACGATGTGCGTCCGATGGGCCGTACGGCACGGGGCGTGCGCGGCATGACCCTCGAAGACAGCCAGCAGGTCATCTCGCTGTTGGTGGCAGAAGTCCAGCCGGAAGGCGAAACCACGGCTGAGCCTGGCGACGAGGCCGTAGGCCGTGTTGCCCCCAGCGTGTTGACCGCCACCGAAAACGGCTTTGGCAAACGCACCGCCATTGCCGAATACACCCGCCATGGTCGTGGCACCAAGGGCATGATCGCCATCCAGACCACCGCTCGTAACGGCAAGGTGGTGGGCGCCGTGCTGGTGCGTCCCAGCGACGAAATCATGCTCATCACCACAGGCGGTGTGCTGGTGCGCACGCGTGTGTCCGAGATCCGTGAAATGGGCCGCGCCACCCAGGGCGTTACCCTCATCAGTGTGGACGACAACAGCACGCTTTCCGGTGTGCGTCGTGTGGTCGAAAGCGATGCCGACGTCGATGACGAAGACATCCTGGAAGATGTGCAGGCCGAAGGCGGCGATGAGTCTCAGGGCGACGCTTCCGAGCAGGAGCCGTCATGAGCAACAGGCCCTGGAATTTTTCGGCGGGCCCTTCGGTCTTGCCGGTAGAGGTGTTGCAGACGGCGGCCCAGGAAATGCTGGATTGGCATGGCAGCGGCATGTCGGTGATGGAAATGAGCCATCGCGGCAAGCAGTTCATGCAGATCTGCTCAGAAGCCGAAGCCGACCTGCGCAGCTTGCTCGGGCTCTCTGATGAGTTTGCCGTGTTGTTCACGACGGGCGGGGCCATCGGCCAGAACGCCATCGTTCCCTTGAACCTCATGGGTCGCAATGGGGCGGGCAAGGCTGATTACATCGTCTCGGGCTCGTGGTCCAAAAAATCCTGGCAAGAGGCCCAGCGCTATGGCGACGCCCAAGTGGCGGCCAGCAGCGGCCAGGCGGTCGAGTTGGATGGCCAGGCCTGCGAAGCCTGGACGTGGTTTCCGGATCCGGCTACCTGGAATGTGCGCGCCGATGCGGCTTATCTGCACTATTGCAGCAATGAAACCATAGGCGGTGTCGAGTTTGCGGATTGGCCCGACATGGCTCAATTGGGCAAGGGCGATGTGCCAGTGGTCGTCGATGCTTCCTCCAATATCCTGTCGCGGCCCATGGATTATTCGCGCATCGGCATGGCCTATGCCGGCGCCCAGAAGAACGCCGGTCCGGCTGGTGTGACGCTGGTGGTGGTGCGCCGTGATCTGCTGGGTCATGCCTTGCCCATCTGCCCCTCGGCTTTCGATTATGCGCAAGTGGCGCAGGCGGGCTCCATGTACAACACGCCGCCCACCTATGCCATCTATGTGGCGGGGCTGGTGTTCCGCTGGCTGCGAGAGCAGGGCGGTGTGGCCGCCATCGAGCAGCGCAATATCGCCAAATCCAAGCTGCTTTACGATTTCATCGATCAGTCGGGTTTTTACGTCAATCGCGTGCATTCGCGCTTCCGTTCGCGCATGAATGTGCCTTTCCAGTTGGTCGACGAGTCCCTGACGGATGCCTTCCTCAAGCAGGCAGGCGAAGCTCAGTTGTTGCAGCTCAAGGGGCACAAGAGCGTAGGCGGCATGCGTGCCTCCATCTACAACGCCTTGCCCCTGCAGGCCGTGCAGGCGCTGGTGGATTTCATGCGTGACTTCGAGAAACGACATGGTTGATGACGCTCTCAAAGCGCAACTGCAGCCGTTGCGCGAGAAAATCGATGCGCTCGATGCCCAGTTGCTTGATCTGCTGAACCAGCGCGCCGCCGTGGCGCTGCAGGTCGGCGAGGTCAAGCATGCTTTCGATGCGGGCGGCCCTGTGCTCAAGCCCGAGCGCGAGGCCAGCCTCGTGCGCCATCTGCAGCAGATCAATGGTGGGCCGTTCCCTTCGGCAGCCATTCCCTCCGTCTGGACGGAAATCGTGTCTGCCTGCCGTGGGCTGGAAAGCCCGCTGACGGTTGCGTATCTTGGGCCGCAGGGGTCTTTCTCCGAGCAGGCTGCTTTCGAGCATTTTGGTCATGCCGTGGTGCCTATGCGCTGCGAGAGTTTTGACGAAATCTTCCGTTCCGTCGAGTCCGGGCAGGCCCAAGTGGGCATGGTGCCTGTCGAAAACTCGACCGAAGGCGCGGTCAGCCGCACGCTGGATCTGCTCCTGAATTCTTCGCTCAAGGTGATGGGCGAGCGCTCGCTGCGCATTCAGCATTGCTTGATGACGCAAAGCGGTACCATGCACGGTGTCACGCGAGTGATGGCGCATCCGCAGGCGCTGGCCCAGTGCCAGGGGTGGTTGGCCAAGCGCTATCCCGATCTGCCCTGGGAGGCTGCGCCCAGCAATTCCGAGGCCGCCCGTCTGGCGGCCCAGGATGCTTCCATTGCCGCCATTGCCGGCGCTTCTGCTGCCGGTGCCTGGGGGTTGCAGTTTGTGGCCGAGGGCATACAGGACGACCCGCACAATCGCACGCGCTTTCTGGCCGTGGGTAAAGATGTGGTCGCACCCAGCGGCAATGACAAGACCAGCCTGATCCTGGCGGTGCCCAACCGTTCCGGCGCTGTCTACGACATGCTGGCGCCGCTGGCCGAGAACGGCGTCTCCATGACGCGCCTGGAGTCTCGGCCTGCGCGTACCGGGCAGTGGGAATACTATTTCTACATCGATATCCTGGGGCATGCCGCTGACGAAGCCGTAGGCCGTGCCGTGGCACAGCTCAAGGCGCGTGCCGCCTTCTTCAAGCTGCTGGGTTCCTATCCGACACAATAGGGGGCAGCATGACGCATTCCTCCTCTGATTTGCAGGGCTCTGCCGCCGGGCAGCCCTTGCTGGATACCGTGGCCATTGTCGGCGTGGGGCTGATCGGTGGTTCGTTTGCCGCTGCCTTGCGCCGTCGTGGCCTGGCAAAACGCATCGTCGGGGCAGGGCGCAGCCGCGCCACCTTGATGCAAGCCAAACAACTGGGGCTGATCGACGAGATCGTCAGTCTGCCAGAGGCGGCGCAGCAAGCCGACCTGATTCTGCTGGCGGCACCGGTCGGTGCCATGATCAACCTGTTCGAGCAATTGTTGCCGACCTTGCGGGCCGACACGCTGATCACTGATGCAGGCAGTACCAAAGAAGACGTTGTCGCGGCAGCTCGCCAGGCCTTGGGTGATCGAGTAGGGCAGTTTGTGCCGGGGCATCCGATTGCGGGTGCCGAGGCCAGCGGCCCGCAGGCTGCGCAGGCGGATCTCTACGAAGGTCGCGTGGTGGTGTTGACGCCGCTGCCCGAAAATTCGCCGCCGCAACGCGAGCGGTTGGAAAATGTCTGGCGCGCTGTGGGCGCTCGCGTTGTGCTGATGTCGGCTCAGGCGCATGATCGCGCCCTGGCGTCGGTCAGCCACGTGCCGCACTTTCTGTCGTCGGTGTACATGCATCAGGTATTGGCTTCCGAGGATGCGGACAGCCGCTTGAGCCTGGCCGGCACAGGCTTTCGCGATTTCACGCGCATTGCGGCGGGTTCCGCCGAAATGTGGCGCGATATCTTTCTGGCCAACCGCGACGCCGTGCTGGCCGAACTTGCGCTGGTGCGAGCAAATTTAGAACAGGCTGAATCGGCTTTGCGTGAGCAGGACGGTCAAAGCTTGTTGCAGTTCCTTGAGCGCGCCGCGGTGGCGCGCCGATTGTGGGGTGGCAGGAGCCAATCATGAAACCGACTTCTACTTCCGCCAATACGCTAGTGCTTTCACGCGCACAACTTGCGCAAGGCGAGATCTCTTTACCGGGATCCAAAAGCATTTCTAATCGCGTGCTGCTGCTTGCGGCGCTGGCAAAAGGGCGCACGCGGCTATCCGGCTTGCTGGATTCCGACGACACGCGCGTCATGCTGGCCGCCTTGCGGCAGCTCGATGTAAAGCTGGAAGACCATGGCGACGGTCGTCTTGATGTCGAAGGCGGCCTCGCGCCAAGCAGCCAGCGTGAATCCATTTTTCTGGGTAATGCCGGTACGGCGTTTCGTCCCTTGACGGCTGCGTTGGCGATGTTGGGCGGCCACTACCATTTACACGGCGTTGCGCGCATGCACGAGCGCCCGATAGGCGACCTGGTGGACGCTTTGGTGGGCATAGGTGCGGATATTCGTTATGCGGGGAACGAGGGGTATCCTCCCTTGGATATTGCATCGGGAAGCATTCGCGGAGGGCAAGCGCTCAAGGTCAAAGGGTCGGTTTCCAGCCAGTTCCTGACTGCCTTGCTGTTGGCCTCCCCGCTGTGCACGGCATCGACCGGGCATCCGCTCATCATCGAGGTTGAGGGCGAGCTCATTTCTAAGCCGTATGTCTTGATTACGCTTAACTTGATGGCTCGTTTTGGGGTCGATGTACAGCGCGAAGGCTGGCATCGATTCATTGTGCCGGCTGCTTCCGCCTATGTGGCGCCGGGCGAGCTCGCCATCGAAGGCGATGCCTCGTCGGCCTCTTATTTCATGGCTTTAGGGGCCATAGGTGGCGGGCCGGTCAAAGTGCGCGGCGTGGGCTCGCGCAGCATTCAGGGCGATATTGCGTTTGCCGACGTATTGCAGCGCATGGGGGCTGTTGTTCAGTGGGAAACGGAATCCGTGCAGGTCAGCGGCGTGCAGGTTGCCAAGGGTGAACGCTTGAAGGCGTTTGACGAAGACTTCAACTTGATTCCCGATGCCGCCATGACGGCGGCGGCGCTGGCCATGTTCGCCGACGGTCCTTGCCTATTGCGCAATATTGCCAGTTGGCGTGTCAAAGAAACTGACCGGATCCACGCCATGCATACCGAACTTGCCCGCTTGGGCGCACAGGTAGAGTCTGGTCCGGACTGGTTGCGGGTGCATCCGATTGCAGATCATGCCTGGCGTGACGCCGCCATCGAAACCTACGATGACCACCGTATGGCCATGTGTTTCTCATTGGCTTCGTTCGGCCCGGCACGCGTGACGATTCTGGATCCGGCGTGCGTGGCCAAGACCTTCCCAGATTATTTCCAAGTTTTCCATTCGCTGATTCAGGAGCAGAGCGCATGAACTCCATACCCGTCATCACCATAGACGGGCCGACAGCCTCGGGTAAGGGCACGATTGCCCAGCATGTGGCAGAGGCACTGGGGTGGCATGTGCTTGATAGCGGCGCCCTATACCGCTTGGCGGCGCTGGCTTGCTTGCGTGCGCAAGTCGACCCGGCAGACCAGCAACAAGTGGCAAAGCAAGCAAGCAATCTGGATGTGCGTTTTGACAGTGCCGGTATCTGGATGCAGGGTCAAAACGTCTCGAACGATATTCGCCAAGAGGCAGTGGGTAACCTGGCCTCGCGTATCGCGGCTCAGCCCCCGCTTCGCGAGGCTTTGCTGGCTCGGCAGCGCGTTTTCCGGCAGGCGCCGGGGCTGGTTGCGGACGGTCGTGACATGGGTACCATCGTTTTCCCAGAAGCCCCCCTGAAAATATTCCTCGATGCCGATGCTGCATCGCGCGCGCAAAGGCGGTGTAAGCAGCTGAAGGAAAAGGGATTTTCTGCTAAAATCGATGAGCTAATTGCAGACATGGAAGCGCGCGATGCGCGTGACCGCAGTCGCAGCCACGCACCTTTGCGTGCCGCCAGCGACGCACACACCATCGACTCTTCGCATATGGGCGTCGAGGAAACGGTCAAGGCAGTGCTCGACCTTTGGTCGAAAACCAGTGCCCGCCATTTCGGTTTGTCATAGCGATCATGCCACTCGTTGTGGGTGGCAATCGTTAGCGGTCGATTTGTCGGGATATTATCCACTCCGCCTGGGGCTTTTTTACTTGGGCGTGTTATTTTCGGCCCCTTAAGGCCAACGGAATCTACGATGTCTTCCAACCAACTCACAGCTGCCGCCGGCGGCGAAAGCTTTGCAGCGCTTTTTGCTGAAAGCATCCAAAACCAGGACATGAAAGCCGGCGAAGTGATTTCCGCCGAAGTCCTGCGCATTGATCACAACTTCATCGTCGTCAATGCAGGCCTCAAGTCCGAAGCCTACATCCCCCTCGAAGAATTCCTCAACGATCAAGGCGAGATCGAGGTCGAAGCCGGTGACTTCGTATCGGTCGCCATTGACTCCCTCGAAAACGGCTACGGCGACACCATTTTGTCGCGTGATCGCGCCAAGCGCCTGTCCGCATGGCTGTCGCTCGAGCAAGCGCTCGAATCCGGCGAGCTGGTCACCGGTACCATTACCGGCAAGGTCAAGGGCGGTCTTACCGTCATGACCAACGCTATCCGTGCATTCTTGCCCGGTTCCCTGGTCGATCTGCGTCCTGTCAAGGACACCACGCCCTACGAGGGCAAGACCATGGAGTTCAAGGTCATCAAGCTCGACCGCAAGCGCAACAACGTTGTGTTGTCGCGTCGTGCCGTGCTCGAAGCCAGCATGGGCGAAGAGCGTCAAAAACTGCTCGAAACCCTGCAAGAAGGCGTGGTTGTCAAGGGCGTTGTCAAGAACATCACCGATTACGGCGCATTCGTCGATCTCGGCGGCATCGATGGCTTGCTGCACATCACCGACATGGCATGGCGCCGTGTCCGTCACCCCTCCGAAGTCCTGCAAGTGGGTCAGGAAATCGAAGCCAAGGTTCTCAAGTTCGACCAAGAGAAAAGCCGCGTCTCGCTGGGCGTCAAGCAATTGGGCGAAGATCCCTGGGTCGGTCTGGCTCGTCGCTACCCCCAAGGCACCCGCCTGTTCGGCAAGGTCACGAACCTTACCGACTACGGTGCATTCGTTGAAGTCGAAGCCGGCATCGAAGGCTTGGTGCACGTCTCCGAAATGGATTGGACCAACAAGAACGTCGATCCGCGCAAGGTTGTCACCCTGGGCGAAGAAGTCGAAGTCATGGTCCTGGAAATCGACGAAGACCGTCGCCGCATCTCGCTGGGCATGAAGCAGTGCCGTGCCAACCCATGGGAAGAGTTCTCCATCAACTTCAAGCGTGGCGACAAAGTCAGCGGCGCCATCAAGTCCATCACCGACTTCGGCGTTTTCGTTGGTCTGCCTGGTGGCATCGATGGTCTGGTGCACCTGTCCGATCTGTCTTGGGCTGATGCCGGCGAAGAAGCCGTTCGCAACTTCAAGAAAGGCGACGAAATCGAAGCCGTGGTTTTGGGTATCGACACCGACAAAGAACGCATCTCGCTGGGCATCAAGCAGCTGGAAGGCGACCCCTTCAACAACTTCGTGGCTACGCATGACAAGGGTGCCGTTGTACCTGGCGTCGTCAAGTCCGTCGAAGCCAAGGGCGCTGTCATCACCCTGTCCCTGGACGTCGAAGGCTACCTGCGTGCCTCCGAAATCTCCAGCGGTCGCGTTGAAGACGCCACCACGGCGCTTAACGTTGGCGACAACGTCGAAGCCATGATCATCCACGTTGATCGCAAGGCGCGTTCCATCCAGTTGTCCATCAAGGCTCGCGACAACGCTGAAACGGCTGACACCATCCAGCGCATGACGGAAGCCAGCGCCTCGTCGGGCACCACCAATCTGGGTGCTTTGCTCAAGGCCAAGCTTAACGAACAGCGCGACGACGGCTGATCGGCGTGACGAAGTCTGAGCTTATCGCGATGCTGGCCAGCCGCTATCCGCAGCTGGCCGTGCGCGATACGGACATTGCGGTCAAAACCGTTCTCGATGCCATGACCCAGGCTTTGGTCAATGGTCAACGCATCGAGATTCGCGGTTTTGGCAGTTTCTCTCTGTCCAAGCGTGCGCCCCGGGTGGGGCGCAACCCCAAGTCCGGCGAAACCGTCATGGTTCCCGGCAAGCAAGTCCCGCATTTCAAGGCTGGCAAAGAACTGCGTGAACGCGTCGATGCCGCGTTCGAAGCCAATAAGGCTGTGTCTACACCTGCTTAACTCAGGTTTGCTGCGGTCTTGGCACTCAGTGTCGCAAAATACCTCCGGCTCAGGTCGGGGGTATTTTTTTATCCTTGCTTTATGCGAGACAGCTATGGCCTTCATGCATAGGCTTTTCAAGATCGCCACCATGGGAGTGATCGGGCCTTGGGCGGCCCCGCTGCACCACCTTGTCATCACAGGCCTCACCGCTCTTGCTGATTCCCTTACAATTGCGGTATTCCCGCTATCTGGAGTCGAATGATGCGTTACGTGATCTGGGCCTTGCGCCTGCTGGTGTTTGTGCTGGTACTGCTTTTTGCCTTAAACAATACAGGCCCGGTAGACGTCACTTTCTACGCCGACTACGTATTGCATCAAGTGCCGCTCATCGTCGTCATGCTGGTCACTTTCATTGTGGGTGCGCTATTTGCGCTCTTGCTCATCCTGCCTTCTGCTTTGCGCCGCCGCCGCGAGGCTTCACGCCTGCGTCGCGAGCTCGAGAAAATGCGGCAACAGGCCAATAAGGTGCTGGGCGATGCGCCTAAGGCCCAGACGCCCGCGCCCGAGGTCGTCGCACCTTTGGCGCCCATGTAAGGCAGCGCTCGCATCATGGATTTTGAAACCTGGTGGCTGATTTTTGTCCCTATCCTATTTGCGTTGGGCTGGGTGGCCGCACGTGTAGACATCAGGCAAATGCTGTCCGAAACGCGCAATTTGCCTGATTCTTATTTCAAAGGGCTTAATTTCATCTTGAATGAAGAGCCTGATCGCGCCATCGATGCTTTTATCGAAGTCGCCAAGCTTGATCCCGAAACCACCGAATTGCACTTTGCCCTGGGCAGCCTGTTTCGGCGCCGTGGCGAAATGGAGCGCGCTATACGAGTGCATCAAAGCTTGCTGGCGCGTTCAGACTTGCCGCAAGCAGAACGAGAGCAAGCCCTGTATGAACTAGCCCACGATTTTCTTAAGGCCGGGATGCTGGATCGGGCAGAGCAAACCTTTCAACAAGTGCTGGAAACCCGCTATGCCGTGTCAGCCGTGCGAGCGCTTATTCGTATTTATGAGTCGGAACACGATTGGCCACGGGCTATTGATGCGGTACGTCGCCTCAGGGGCTTGGTGGATGAGCCTGTTCCGCAGTTGGCGCACTATCAGTGCGAATTGGCACAAGCGGCATTGGCGGTAAAACCGCCTGATATTCAAGAGGCGGTCGCTGCGTTGGATGCGGCCGAGCATGCGGCAAAGAAGCTGGTGGGCGACGGACAGGGTCAAGCGGCGATGACGCGCATTGCCATGTTGCGTGCCGGTGTGGCGCGCATGCAAGGCGAGTACGACGGCGAGCGTGTGTTTCTCGAATCGGTGCTTAGCGGCGCACCTGCCTATTCAGGCTTGGTGGCGGCTCAGTTGTACGAAAACTACCAACGTGGCGGGCAAAGCGCTCAGGGTTTGGCGCTGCTGCGTCAGCATTACCTGCGCCATCCCTCTTTGGATGTCTTCAACGTTGTATTTCGTGGTCTGCGGGAGCAGACTGGTCACGATCAAGCATGGGCGTTTGCGCGCGAAGCACTGCAGGCGCAGCCCTCTTTGCTTGGATTGGATCGTTTGCTCGAAGTCGAGCTGGCGGCTCCCGAAGGCGAGCGGGTGGCGGTGCAGGGGCAGTCTCTGGCTGACCTCGGGCTGTTGCGTAAGCTAATCCATAGGCATACGCAACGCCTTGATCGATATGCTTGTCGTGAGTGCGGCTTTGAAGCCCGACATTATTATTGGCAGTGCCCGGGCTGCAACGCCTGGGAAACCTATCAGCCCCGGCGTATCGAGGAAGCAGTATGAGTACATTTCCCATGCAGGCGGTAGCCGCCGCGCGGGTGTTGGTGGTTGGCGACCTGATGCTTGATCGCTATTGGTTTGGTGAAGTCGATCGCATTTCACCCGAGGCGCCGGTGCCCGTGGTCAAAGTGGCCAGACGCGAAGATCGCCTAGGTGGCGCAGCCAATGTGGCGCGCAATGTGGCCGCGCTGGGTGCGCAAGTCAGCTTGTTAGGCATTGTTGGCGACGATGAAGCAGGGCGTCAGATTGATGCGCTGTCTCAGCAGGCCGGCATACGCACTCAACTTTTGACCGATGTGGGTTTACACACCACGCTGAAAATGCGGGTGCTAGGAAGACAGCAGCAGTTATTGAGGGTCGACTTCGAAGAGCGTCCTGCCGCAGAGTCCCTGGCACAGTTGCAACAGGCTGTAGCCCAATGGTTGGCTCAGCACGATGTCCTGGTGCTTTCCGATTATGCCAAGGGCACTCTGCATGGCGTTAAAGCCTTGATCGATATGGCGCGACAAGCCGGCGTGCCGGTGCTTGTGGACCCCAAGGGGCGCGAGTACGAACAGTACGTGGGCGCGTCGGTTATTACCCCTAATCGGCTTGAAATGACCGAAGCCATAGGGGCTTGGCGCACCGAGGATGAACTGACAGCGCGGGCACAGGCACTGCGTGAACGCCTCCAGCTCGAAGCCTTGCTGGTCACGCGCTCAGAGCAAGGTATGACCTTGTTTACCGAGCAAGGGCGGCAACATGTGGATGCTCTGGCTCAAGAGGTTTTCGACGTCTCTGGGGCAGGGGATACCGTTTTGGCTACCTTGGCAGTGATGCGGGCTTCGGGTCTGGCTTGGTTCGACTCCGTTCAGTGGGCCAACAAGGCGGGCGGTATTGTGGTCGGAAAATTAGGTACGTCGGTCGTTACAGCAGGAGAACTAGCATGATCATCGTCACGGGCGCTGCGGGTTTCATAGGCAGCAATCTGGTACGCGGCTTGAACCGCTTGGGGCACACAGACATCCTGGTCGTAGACGACTTGGTCGAAGGCGACAAGTTCGTCAATATGGTGGATCTGAGTATTTCCGACTACATGGATAAGGACGATTTCCGCATCCGCCTGGCGCAAAATCGCTTACCCAAGATCGAAGCTATCTTGCATCAAGGCGCTTGCTCAGACACCACCGAGCGCAACGGCAAGTACATGCTCGACAACAACTATCGCGTCACGCTCGAGATTTTCGAATTCGCGCAAAAGCATAAAGTGCCTTTGCTGTACGCATCTTCCGCTGCGGTATATGGCGCCGGCCCGCAATACGTCGAAGACCTGCGCTTCGAAGCGCCGCTTAATGTGTACGGCTACTCTAAATATTTGTTCGATCAGGTGCTGCGTCGGCATCTAGACAACCTGACCGCACCTGTGGTGGGGCTGCGTTACTTCAATGTGTATGGCCCTGGTGAGCAGCATAAAGGCCGCATGGCTTCGGTGGCCTTTCACAATATGAACCAGTTTCGCGCCGAAGGTCATGTGCGCTTATTTGGGGGTTGGGATGGCTATGAGTCCGGCGGTCAGATGCGAGACTTCATCCACGTAGACGACGTGGTTTCAGTCAATATGTTTTTCCTCGAACGGCCCGATATCTCTGGGGTGTTCAATTGTGGCACCGGCAGGGCTCAGCCTTTCAACGATGTGGCGTCAACGGTGGTCAATACCTTGCGTCAGTCCCAGGGTGAAGAGCAGCTCTCATTGCCAGAGTTGGTTCAGCAAGGTTTGCTGCGCTATGTGCCTTTCCCCGACGACCTGAAAGGGCGTTATCAAAGCCATACCCAGGCTGATCTGTCGCGTCTGCGTAGCGTAGGCTATGACAAGCCTTTCATGACTGTGCAAGAGGGGGTTGCGGCTTACGCGCAGCATCTGGTTCAAACCGGGCGGCTCTGATCTGATTGGTTTTTCTCCACCATAGGCAAAACTACTGGTGGAGAAAAGTGTTCATTGGCGGCAGACGTGGGCTGTCCCGCGTTGCATGATGTTTGAACAGCGTGCCTTACCTATACGCACGCTGTGTTCCCAGCATCGTTCAACGGAGGCAGCATCATGAACCCATTTATCGATTCCACTTTAGCTGAGCCGCTGCAAGACGCCGCAGCACACTGGCCGAAAGGCGAGCGTGCATCTGGCGGCCCATCGCAAGGTAGGCCTTCGCGCATGGCACGCTTGTTAAGACGCCGTTCGCGCGCGCTTAAAAGCGATAAGGCGCGCTCTAAGCCCTCGGGTGTGGGGTTAAAACGCTTGGCGGGCAATGCTGTTGTGCTTTTGGGCCTAGCCTTGAGCGGCTCGGTTCCCGCTTGGGCTGTCGATGTAAATAGTGCGACTCAGGAATCTCTGCAAACCATACGTGGCATAGGGCCAAAAACGGCCCAGGCGATACTGGATGAACGTATGCGAGGTGGTGCATTCGACTCATTCGAAGACCTATCGGAACGCGTCAAGGGGATAGGGGCCAAAAAAGTGCAGTCGTTGCAGGCGGCAGGACTGAAACTTTCGGCGCCGCGCATGACGGCTTCACCTGATAAACCTGGTGTAAGCAAGTCTGTGGCCGGGCGCTAGCAAATTGGCAGCGTGGGCCACGCCCGGTGTATGATTTCGCGATGAAGCCAAATTATCCTACCCTAGAACAGACAATAGGGCGTACGCCCCTGGTGCGTTTGCAGCGTATTCCCGGCGATTTAGCCCAAGCGCGTGGCAACGTGATTCTTGCCAAGCTCGAAGGCAATAACCCTGCGGGTTCTGTCAAAGACCGCCCGGCCTTGTCCATGATAGTCAGGGCCGAGCAACGAGGCGAAATCCGGCCGGGAGATACGCTCATCGAAGCCACCAGTGGCAATACGGGTATTGCCTTGGCCATGGTGGCTGCGATACGCGGTTATCGCATGATTCTCATCATGCCAGACAATCTTTCCCTAGAGCGTCGTGCCGCGATGACAGCTTATGGCGCCGAGCTTATCCTCACCCCGGCGTCTCAGGGTGGCATGGAGTACGCCCGAGATCTGGCGCTACGCATGCAGTCCGAGGGCAAAGGTAAAGTGCTGGATCAATTCGGCAACGACGACAACCCCCAGGCACACATTGACACGACAGGGCCCGAGATCTGGCAGCAAACCGAAGGCCAAATTACGCACTTTGTCAGCGCCATGGGTACCACCGGCACCATCATGGGGGTGGCGGCCTATTTGCGTGACTGTAATGAGGCTATCCAGATAGTTGGGGCGCAGCCTGCGGAAGGGGCGCAAATTCCGGGTATACGCAAGTGGCCCGAAGCCTATTTGCCCAAGATTTATCATGCCGATCGTGTCCATGCCCTGGAGTACATCGGCCAGCCTGAAGCCGAGACCATGGCGCGCCGACTGGCCGCCGAAGAAGGCATATTTGCGGGGATATCTTCGGCTGGTGCCTTGGTGGCGGCATTGCGCGTGGCTGCCCGCGTGCAAAATGCCACCATCGTGTTCATCGTCTGCGACCGGGGTGACCGTTATCTTTCCACGGGTGTTTTCAATCAAGAAAGCTAGGCTATGCGCTTAGCGCGCAGCCAGCTTTCTGCGTTCAGACTCTAATGCTTGGGCCAGATCGGCCACCGACGCTGCGTAAAAATAGCTGCGGTTGTATTGTGTGATGGCAAAAAAATTGGGTGTGGCGGTACGGTATTCGGCGCGTTGTTGGGTTTCGTCAACCAAATCCACGACACCCAATTCATAGGTTTGCCAGGCTTGTGGTGAGCCGACCTGGGTGGTGGCACCCGCCAGTTTTAAGGTGTCCCAGGTAAGCGTGGGCTTCAGGCCGCCTGCTACCAATGTTTTGGCGTTAGCTGGGAGCTTGACCGGCGCAAACACCGGCAAACCGGGCTGCCAGCCATGCATAATCAAAAAATTGGCGACTGAAGCCACTACATCGGGGACGCTGCCATGAAGGTCTATGTGTTTGTCACCGTCGCCATCTACCGCATAAAGCTTCAGGCTGCCAGGCATGAACTGAGGCAGCCCGATAGCCCCTGCAAACGAGCCCTTGGCGCTTGTCGCGTCTAGTTGGCCGGCGTAATCCAATTCGATAAGGTCGGCCAGTTGTTCACGAAACATTTGCACACGTTCAGGGCGTGCGGGTTCGGGATGGCGGAAAGACAGTGTATAAAGAGCATCCAGTACTGAAAAACCACCGGTGTGGCGCCCGTAAACGGTCTCTACGCCTATGATGGCGACGATGATGGAGGCAGGCACGCCGTATTGCTTGGCAGTTTGCTCTAAGGTGTTTTGATGTTGCTGCCAAAACTCCAAGCCTGCGCGTATTCGTATGGGCTCAACCACACGCTTGCGATACACCGTCCAGCTGCGGCGTACGCGAGTGGTTTTTGCGGGCGACATGAGTTCGGCCACGCGCGCGTTATAACTGGCTTGGCTTAGCCGATTCTCGACATGGTTTACCGGTAGCTGCCGGGATTGTGCAACGTACAAGGCATAATCCTGTTCGCTGCTGCTTAGCGGCACCGAGGGCCTTGCCACTTGTGCTTGTGTGGGTTCCGGGGAAGACATTGCCGAGCCGGAGGCTGTAGGTGTACCAGGAGAGGCGGCGCAAGCGGTTAGCAACGCCAACAACGAAACTTGCAAAAACCCATTGGGCTTGAACATAATCATCCTTTATGCAGACGCTCTATATTACCCATCCCGCATGTCGATTGCACGACATGGGCGACTGGCATCCGGAATCGCCCGACAGGCTGGACGCCATTCAAGATCAGTTGATTGCGCAAGGCCTGCTGGATTTGCTGGATGAGCGGCAAGCCCAGCCAGCGCAGCCTACAGACGCGCTCCGTGTGCATGGGCAAAGTTACCTGCATCTTCTCGATATGTTGGCTCCCACTGAAGGGGTGGCGACGCTGGATGATGACACCCTGATGTGCGCTCATACGGCTGCGGCGATGTGGGCCGCAGCTGGGGCGGGTATGACTGCGGTAGACGCCATCATGGGAGGAGAGGCCCAAACTGCCTTCTGTTCCGTACGCCCACCCGGGCACCATGCGCGGCCCGAACAAGCCATGGGCTTCTGCTTCCTCAATAATGTTGCTATAACTGTAGCGTATACACTCGAAAAATACGGGTTAGAACGTATAGCAATTATTGATTTTGATGTGCATCATGGCAATGGAACAGCGGAAATGTTTGCTGGAAATGATAAAGTGCTAATGTGCGGAATCTTTCAAGAAAATATTTTTCCTGGTGTGTACGCTCAAAATAGTGGAAAAAACCTATTGAACCTACCCATGCACGCGGGCGCGAACGGCGAGCAGATGAGGCAACTGGTGCAGCAACATTGGTTACCCCGTCTCGAGGCCTTCCGGCCGCAATTGATTGTGGTTTCTGCAGGGTTTGACGCCCACCGGGATGATGACATGGCACAGCTTAACCTTAGCGATGGCGATTATCTCTGGCTCACAGAGCAAATCATGCAGGTGGCCGAACGCCATGCCTCAGGGCGGGTGATCAGCTTGCTTGAGGGGGGCTACGATTTGCCTGCCTTGGGGCGCTGTGTTGCACTGCACATAAAAAAGCTGGCAAACTTGTAGAATAAGGCGTTTTTACACTCGGGCCGTCTTCCCTAAACCATGGAAGCCCGCCATACCAAGAATTAGTCGTTCAATTTTTATCCGGAGGTAGTGCTCGATGAAGGTGCTGGTACCCGTCAAGCGCGTGGTTGATTACAACGTCAAGGTACGCGTCAAGTCCGATCAAAGCGACGTAGATATTGCTAACGTCAAAATGTCCATGAACCCCTTCGACGAAATTGCTGTCGAAGAAGCCACGCGCTTGCGCGAGCAGTCCGTGGCCACCGAGGTCGTTGCCGTTTCTTGCGGCGTGGCCCAAAGTCAGGAGACCCTTCGTACGGCTATGGCCATTGGTGCCGATCGTGCCGTGCTGGTGCAAACCGATGCTCAGTTGCAGCCATTGGCTGTTGCCAAACTGCTCAAAGCGGTCGTTGATAAAGAACAGCCTCAATTGGTTATCCTGGGCAAGCAGGCTATCGATGACGACGCCAACCAAACCGGTCAAATGCTTGCCGCGCTGCTAGATTGGCCGCAGGCTACCTTTGCCAGCAAGGTCGAAGTCACCGGTGATCGCGTCAAAGTCATTCGTGAAGTCGACGGCGGTCTGGAAACCCTGGACCTCAAGCTGCCGGCTATCATCACAACCGATCTGCGCTTGAACGAGCCGCGTTATGTCACGCTGCCCAACATCATGAAGGCCAAGAAAAAACCCCTCGAGACCCTCACCCCAGAGGAACTCGGTGTCGATGTCGCTCCCAGGCTGAAGACCTTAAAGGTCGCCGAGCCTCCGGCACGCGCAGCCGGTGTCGTGGTGCCTGATGTGGCGGCACTGGTCGACAAACTCAAGAACGAAGCAAAGGTGATCTGAACATGTCCATTCTCGTTATTGCAGAACACGACAATGCCCAACTGAAGGGCGCTACATTGAATGTATTGGCTGCCGCTGCCAAGCTGGGTGGCGACGTGCACGTGTTGGTGGCCGGTGCCAATGCGCAAGCGGTTGCTCAGCAGGCTGCGCAAGCTGTCGGCGTGGCCAAGGTGTTGGTTGCCGATGCACCCGCCCTCGAAAACGCATTGGCTGAAAACCTGGCCGCCCAGGTGTTGGCATTGGCTTCAGGCTATAGCCATATCTTGTTTGCTTCTACCGCCAGCGGCAAGAACGTAGCGCCTCGCGTGGCAGCTAAACTCGACGTTGCACAGATCTCCGACATCATTGCGGTCGATTCGGCAGACACCTTCCAGCGCCCCATCTACGCGGGTAACGCCATTGCAACGGTGCAGTCGGCTGACCCGGTCAAGGTCATTACCGTGCGTACCACGGGCTTTGACGCCGTGGCGGCTGAAGGCGGCCAAGCGGCCATCGAGAATGTAGATGCCGTGGCTGATACCGGTCTTTCCGCTTTTGTTAGCCGTGAAGTGGCCAAAAGCGATCGTCCCGAGCTGGCCGGCGCTCCTATCGTGGTCTCTGGTGGCCGCGGTTTGGGCAGTGCCGAGAACTTCAAGGTTGTCGAGGCCCTGGCAGACAAGCTCGGCGCAGCCGTGGGTGCTTCACGTGCGGCGGTCGATGCAGGCTACGCGCCCAACGATTGGCAAGTGGGTCAAACCGGCAAGATCGTTGCGCCTCAGTTGTACGTGGCGGTAGGTATTTCCGGCGCTATTCAGCATCTGGCCGGCATGAAAGATTCCAAGGTCATCGTTGCCATCAACAAAGATCCCGAAGCCCCGATTTTCGGCGTAGCCGATTACGGGCTGGTGGCTGATTTGTTCCAGGCCACACCTGAACTGACCAAGGCGCTGTAAGCGTCCATATGCCCCGCTACGGGCTCAAGTAAACCCGTAGCAGGTATAAATTCGTCATGTTGCACCCCAAAGGCTGAATTACCTTCCAGTCTTTGGGGTGTTTTCATATTCGGAGGGAGCCGCTTGTTAGTATTGTCTGGTTCCTCTAATTAAATATAAGCCATAAGAATATAAACAAGGGGAATTTTGATTTTTTGAAATAAAGTGGCACTATCATGAATGTGCTACGACCCTCATGTTTTCTCTTTTAAGGACGATCATCATGGCAACTCTGCGATTGGGCGATACCGCCCCCGACTTCGAACAAGACAGCAGCATCGGTCCTATACGCTTTCACGAGTTCTTGGGTGACAGCTGGGGCGTGTTGTTTTCGCACCCGGCCGACTACACGCCCGTGTGCACCACCGAACTAGGCTACACAGCCAAGTTGGCCGACGAATTCGCCAAACGTAATGTCAAAGTCTTGGCGCTCTCCGTTGATGATGCTCAGTCGCATAAGGGCTGGATAGACGACATCAACGATACGCAAAAGACCCAGGTTAATTTCCCCATCATTGCTGACGCAGACCGCAAGGTCTCCGAGCTGTACGACATGATTCACCCCAATGCCAGCGCTACCGTAACAGTGCGTTCGGTGTTTGTCATCGACCCAGCCAAAAAAGTCAGGCTAACCATTACTTACCCTGCCAGCACTGGGCGCAACTTCGACGAAATCCTGCGTGTCATCGATTCGCTGCAACTGACGGACAACTACAGCGTGGCAACGCCTGTCAACTGGAAGGATGGCGAAGACGTCATCATTGTTCCGTCCCTGAAGGACGAAGCCGTGTTGAAGGAAAAATTCCCCAAGGGCTACACCGTTGTTCGCCCTTATCTGCGTGTAACGCCTCAACCTAACAAGTAAAGGCCAGGCGCGCCTGGCTCATTACAGGCGGCCTACACCAAGCTTCACAGGCGCATGCCGGTCTAGCTTTTTTGGCTGGCCGGCATTTTTTATGAGAAAAATATTTTCAATTACTTATTTAAGAAGTAAAGTTTACTGCAGCGTAGAGTCGGGGCTTATCTATTTATTGAAACGCTCATTTGACATCCGGTGGCTCAGGGTGGGGCTTTTAGCAAAGCCATAACAATTAATCTGGAGACAACTATGGATGCTCATCCCTTGCGCGCGGCAGCCGCTTTGTTAGCGTCAGCCTGGCTATTGGCGGCTTGCGGTGGGTCAAGTGATTCCAGTGATGTCGATCCCGTCCCTCCACCCGTCGCCTCTACGCCCAATATCCTGGTGTTCATCATGGACGACGTGGGCATAGACCAAATGACGTCGTTCGGCTATGGGGGGCAGACTCCACCCCAGCTACCCAATATCGACACCATAGCCGATGGCGGCATACGGTTTCGCAACACCTGGGCCATGCCCGAATGCTCGCCCAGTCGCGCAGCCTTGTTCGTAGGGCGTTACCCTGTTCGAACCAATATCAATCAAGCCATAGGTCCCAACGATTCGGCCCTTTCGCAAGTCTCGCCCTTCGAGGTTACGGCCCCCAAGCTGCTTAAGGCAGCAGGTTACGAAAGCGCCATGTTCGGCAAGTTTCATTTGGCCGGGCCGCATCACAATCAAGCGGGGGTAACGACGCCCAGCGTGTTGGGCTGGGACTACTTCTATGGTTGGGTCGATGGCGTGCCAGGCTCCATTGACACAACGGCTGGCGGTGTGGCCGAAGGCAACACGCGGTATTCCTGTGGCTTTGTCCCCAATGCCAAAGCTGCGGGTGGCGCAGACACCGGTGCCTGCTATTACGCCGACAACTCTTGCGTCCCTATGCAAGGCAAAGGGCTGCAAAGCGATGCCCCAGGTTTGCAGTGTCTAGAGTCAGGTGGCATATTTGTCCCCAAAAATAATTGCGGCGATGCTCACCCGCCACTGAACTTTAAGCGCGAGAACGCGCATTATGTCTCGCCACTGGTCATTATCGATAACGGCAAGCTCGAGGAGGTCCCTCTCGATGATTCCCGCGGTCGCGGATACCGCACGCGCATCGAGGCCAATGCGGCCATAGACTGGATCAAAGCGCGCACTGACTCAGCCGCGCCCTGGATGGCCACAGTTAGTTTCAGTGCCGCGCACACGCCCATCCAGCCCCCTCCGCACGATTTGGTGCCGGGTGGAACCGGCTTGGCCGATCTGGCAAGCTGCGAAGACTTCGGCCAGATGCGCGTGTTACAGAACCGCATGACCGAAGCGCTTGACAGCGAAATAGGCCGCATTCTGATTGAAACCGGTATTGCCAAGCGTGGCGCAGATGGCGCCTTGGCCTATGATCCCAAAGCCTCCAATACCATGGTGGTCATCATCGGTGATAACGGCACCTTTGGTTTTGCCGTCAAAGAGCCTTTCAATCCGCAGCGGGCCAAGGGTACGGCCTATCAGACCGGCGTATGGGTCCCGCTTATTGTTGCCGGCCCGCAGGTCGAGCAACCCAATCGGGATGTCGGTCATATGGTCAATGTGGTCGACTTGTTCCAGCTGTTCGGGGAAGTGGCCGGCATTGATGTACACCAAGCCGTACCCCGTCCAGTTGATGCCGCGCCCATGTTGGCCTACCTTGAGAACCCCAGGCAAGACAGCGTGCGCAGCCTCAACTTTGCTATCTCGGGTTTCAATATCCAAGACAATGGCGGCCAGAACGGCCCTTGTGTCATGGATACCGCCTGCACGCAAATACCCATGAGCAAAAGCGTGTGCGAAGACAATCAGGGTGTTTGGTGGGGCGAAGGCTACGATGAAGACTCGGTCATAGACAACGGCGGTAAAGGGTACAAAAACTGCTGCGCGGTGAATCAAGCCTTGGCCGGCAAGGGCTTTGATCAGCTTAATATTTTCCCCGAGCGTTCTGTGGCGGTTCGTGACGCTACCCTTAAGTTGGTGCGCAACACCACGCAGTCATACGATGCCACCAACAAAAGTTGCGGCTACACCGAAAGCGACGAGCTTTATTTGGTCAATGAAGAGGCACCTAAGCCTTTGCTCGATAACCCCGAGGAAAACCTGTTGGGGAAGGGTGGAAACCTTGAGCCCGCCATGCAAAAACGCTACGAGGCGCTGGTGGCAAGCATGGAAAGCATATTGGCTTCCGACCCTGCTTGCCCGGGCGATGGCAATCGTGATGGTGTCGTCAACGAAGAGGATATGGCCAACTGGCGCCGGATTGCCCAAGAATGGGGGCAATCCAGCGTTTACGATATGTTCATCGATGGGCAGGTTGATGGCTTAACCAATGCGCTTGATGCCCAAATCATCCAGCAAAATATGGGCAAGACCTGCCCTAAGGCCTATGCCCAGTACTAAGGCTTCAGGCGGCGGGCGCCAAGCTCGCCACCTGGGCCGAGTGTCGATACGACTTTTGATAAGCCAAGGTAAAGGTGGCAAGCGCGGCCAAGGCGGCCTGGGGGTTATGCCCAGGCTTAACCAGAAAGCTGTCGAAGCCGCAGCGTGCCAGATAGTGCATGGTGTCTATCATCACATCACCCACAGCGCGTAGCTCTCCTGTCCAGCCATATTGCTGACGCAATAATTGTGCCAACGAGTACCCGCGCCCATCGGTATAGGCGGGAAAATCCACGGCAATCAAACTGACATGCGCCTGCAGGTCGGACAAGCTGCTGTGCTCAAAGAGAGACTCCAGCTCGGTGTGGGGCTCGACCAGCAGTGCTACGGGATGGCGGCGCTGCTTCCAGTCATCGAGCGGGTGTGCCACCCACACCGATACAGGCACCAGCCAGCCAGCCTCATCGTCAGGGGTGGCGTGCGTGTCGGGCTCTGGTTCAAAGCGTCGCAAGTCATTTTCGACCAGCTTGCCTTCAATGATGAGGTGCGGGGTGGGGGGTAGAACAATAGGTTCAGACATGGGCGGCTTCCTTGGGAGTGCTGTTGCTGAGGGCCGAATCGGCATAGACGCGCTCTTTGAAAGGGCCTATGCCCAAGCGCTCGACGACGTCGATAAACCGCTCGTGCTCGCTGTCGCGCATATCCAGGTAGGCTTGGACGAGGTGTTCGACAACCACAGGGACTTGATCTCGTGCAAAAGAGGGGCCGATGATTTTGCCTATGGCTGCGCCCGTGCTTTTATCGGCTTCCAGAGCGGAGACATTCTTTTGTGCGCCGCTTTGACGCCCACCCAAGGTAATTTGGTACCACTCTTCGCCGGCCTTATCCACGCCCAGAATGCCGATATGGCCGACGTGGTGGTGCCCGCAAGAGTTGATGCAGCCCGAGATGTTCAGATCCAGTTCGCCGATATCGTGCAGATAGTCTAGATCGTCGAAACGTTCTTGAATGGCCGCTGCGACAGGGATGGAGACTGCGTTGGCCAAGGCACAGAAGTCGCCGCCGGGGCAGGCAATGATATTGGTCAGCAAACCTATGTTGGCGGTGGCCAGATTCAGTGCTTTAAGGCGTTGCCACAAGGCGTACAAATGATCGCGGCGTACATCGGCAAGAATAAGGTTTTGCTCATGGGAAACGCGTAACTCGCCAAAGCCGAACTCTTCTGCAAGGTCGGCAACAGCGTCCATTTGCTCGGCGGTGATGTCACCTGGGGGCACACCCGTGGCCTTGAGCGAAACCGTGACGGCGGCGTAACCCGGCACCTTATGGGCGTGGACATTACGCTTGAGCCAATGGCGATAGCCGGACTCGGCCTTATCGTCGGAACCGTCGTTCAGATCGGCAGGCAAGCTTTCGTACTTGGGCCAGGTAAAGCGGGCAGCGATGGCGTCCAGTTCTTCTTGGCGTATGGTGTCGGGGCCGCCGCGCAGGGTTTGCCACAAGGCCTCGACTTCCGCCGCAAAAACGTGGGGCTTGAGGTCTTTGACGAGTATCTTGATGCGCGCCTTGTATTTGTTGTCGCGTCGACCATGCAGGTTGTAGACACGCAAGGCGGCTTGCAGATAGGTAAGAAGGTCGTACCAAGCAACGAAAGGCTTGATCAGATGACCCACCATGGGGGTGCGCCCCAGCCCACCGCCTATCCAAACGCGGAAACCGACCTCGCCGTTTTGTTCGACAGCCTGCAGACCGATGTCGTTGACACCTGCTGCGGCACGGTCGGTATGGGCACCGCTGACAGCAATCTTGAACTTGCGTGGCAAGAAGGCAAACTCGGGGTGGAAGGTAGACCATTGGCGAATGATTTCGCACCATACCAAGGGGTTCACCAATTCGTCGGGCGCAATGCCGGCGAAGTGGTCAGTGGTGGTATTGCGTATGCAGTTGCCACTGGTTTGAATGGCGTGCATTTGTACTGTTGCAAGCTTGGCCAGAATGTCGGGTACGTTGGGCAGGGCAGGCCAATTGAATTGGATGTTCTGGCGCGTGGAAAAGTGAGCATAGCCACGGTCCCAACGTCGAGCAATCTCAGCCAAGGCGCGCAATTGCGTGCTGCTGAGCATGCCATAAGGAATCGCGACGCGCAGCATGGGGGCGTGGCGTTGAATATACAGACCGTTCTGCAAGCGCAGGACTCGGAACTCGTCTTCGGTCAGTTCGCCTGCCAAGAAGCGGCGTGTCTGGTCGGAGAACTGAGCGACGCGCTGTTCCACCAGATTCTGGTCGACTTCATCGTAGATGTACATGGTGCTCCAAAGCATGAACCGAGCAGCTGAGTGCCGGCTATGAAATAAGTAATAGTGCTAAGCGGGCACGAAAAAGTGCAGTTTCCGCAATTGGGAAAATTGTAGGCGGGTTTAAAGCAGTTTCAGTGCTTACCTTATGGCGGCCAGGCATAAGAGCGTAAACAAGGAATGGGGGGATTTGCTCGCAAAGCCTTTATACATGCGGGTTTCGATGGATGGTGCTGTTGTTTAATGAGTAAAAGGCATAAGCAACGAAAAAACGATTCGTTCTTTTGATGCACCTGGCTGGGTCAAGATGGCGCTTCTTTGCGCAGCTGGCTCTCCAGGAGGCCATCATGAAATTCCGTCGTATCGCTAGATCCTTACACATACTTGCTACCGCCGTCGCGCTAGCGCTGCCCGTTGTTAGCCAGGCGCAGCAGCCGGTGACGCTGCTCAATGTGTCCTACGATCCGACGCGAGAGCTATACCGTGAAATTGATGCTGGCTTTATAGAGCATTACAAGCAGCAAGCCAAGCAAGACATCGTGATTCGCCCCTCGCATGGTGGCTCTGGTCGTCAAGCGCGCTCAGTGATCGATGGGCTCAACGCCGACGTGGTGACCCTGGCCCTGGCTTCTGACATCGATGCCATAGCGGATGCTGGCTTGTTGCCTCAAGACTGGCAAAAGCGTTTGCCCAACAATAGCTCGCCTTACACCTCCACCATTGTGTTCTTGGTGCGTAAAGGCAATCCCAAGCAACTCAAGGATTGGGATGATTTGGCGCAAGAGGGCGTACAAGTGATTACGCCCAACCCCAAAACCTCGGGTGGCGCACGCTGGAACTACTTGGCCGCTTGGGCTTTCGAACTGGCCCGCACCAACGGAGATCAGGCCAAGGCACAAGATTTCGTCAAACGCCTTTACAAGAACGTGCCTGTGCTTGACACCGGCGCGCGCGGCTCGACCACGACTTTCGTTGAGCGCGGAATGGGTGACGTGCTGCTGGCATGGGAAAACGAAGCTTTCTTGGCACTGAATGAGTTGGGGCCGGACAAATTCGATATTGTGGTGCCTTCGCTGTCCATTCTGGCCGAGCCGCCGGTGGCGCTTGTCGATAAGGCGGTTGATCGCAAAAATACTCGTGCGCAGGCACAAGCCTACTTGGAGTGGTTGTACACGCCGGAAGCGCAAGAGATCATTGCCAAAAACTATTACCGGCCCAGTGATCCCGCCGTTGCAGCCAAATATCGCGATAAGTTCCCTGAGGTTAAGTTGGTCACCATAGACGAGGTGTTCGGTGGCTGGCGCAAGGCGCAGAAAGAACACTTTGCAGATGGCGGCACCTTCGACCAGATCTATCAGCCGAGCCGCTGAGCGCTGTAGGTGACATCCATCATGAGCGCTAGTGTTGCCGCTGTTGCTTTGCCCGCGCGAAATCTTTCGCGTGGGGCATTGCCCGGCTTCGGCTTAAGCATGGGTTATGCCGTGCTGTATTTAAGCCTGTTGGTTTTGATTCCTCTTTCGGCCTTGCCGCTGAAAGCCGCCGGCCTGGGGTGGAGCGGGTTCTGGGAGGTTGTGACTGAGCCGCGCGTGGTGGCTTCGTATCGCTTGTCGTTTACCACTGCGTTCATTGCAGCGGCAGTCAATGTGGTTTTCGGCGCCATAGTCGCATGGATACTGGTGCGCTATCCCTTTCCCGGTAGACGCGTGGTAGACGCGCTGGTAGACCTGCCTTTTGCCCTCCCTACTGCGGTGGCCGGTATCGTGCTGACATCCTTGTACGCGCCCAAGGGTTGGTTAGGCGCGCCGTTGGAGCAATGGTTTGGTTTGAAGGTGGCCTATACACCGCTGGGTATTTGCCTGGCGCTGATTTTTATAGGCTTGCCCTTTGTCGTACGCACGGTTCAACCGATTCTGACCGACCTCGATCGCGAGCTGGAAGAGGCGGCTGCGGTGCTGGGTGCGGGTCGATGGGTAACGTTCAGGCAGGTAATACTGCCTGCCATAACCCCGGCTTTGCTTACGGGCTTTGCCATGGCCTTCGCGCGTTCAATTGGCGAGTACGGATCCGTTGTGTTTATTGCCGGCAATATGCCCATGTTCTCTGAAATCACGCCTTTGCTGATTATCTCCAAGCTGGAGCAATATGATTACGCCGGTGCTGCCGCCATCGCTACCGTAATGCTGAGCGCCTCGTTTGTGCTGTTGCTGCTGATCAATGGCTTGCAGTGGTGGCAGGGTCGTCGCGGCCAGGCAAGGGGGCACTGATGGGCGCGGTGGCTATCAATGTGGGGATGCCCATTCAGGCTGAGGCATTACCGGCGCACCTGACCGAATCCTCTTGGGTGCGGGGCTTGCTGTTGGTGCTGGGCTTGGGGTTCCTGACGCTATTCCTATTCCTGCCGCTTGCTGCCGTATTCATAGAGGCCTTCCGCCGAGGGGCGCACGTATATTGGCAATCTATTACCGACCCCGATGCGTGGTCCGCCATCAAGCTGACCCTGATGGTGGCGGCCATCAGCCTGCCGCTGAACCTGATCTTTGGGCTGGCCGCCGCGTGGGCGATTACGCGTTTTCAGTTTCGCGGAAAACAGCTGCTGGTCACGCTGATCGACTTGCCATTCACTATATCGCCGGTGGTTGCGGGTTTGATCTTCATCTTGTTGTTTGGCCGGCATGGCTGGTTTGGCACTACCTTGCAAGAGTGGGACATACGCATTGTTTACGCTGTGCCCGGTATTGTGCTTGCCACGCTATTTGTCACTTTCCCTTTTATTGCACGTGCGCTGATCCCCTTGATGCAGTCGCAGGGGCAAGATGAAGAGCAGGTGGCGCTGACGCTGGGTGCCGGTGGTTGGACTATTTTTCGGCGCGTGACATTGC
The DNA here is from genome assembly GCF_020539505.1 of Mesopusillimonas faecipullorum. Lineage (GTDB taxonomy): Bacteria > Pseudomonadota > Gammaproteobacteria > Burkholderiales > Burkholderiaceae_B > Mesopusillimonas > Mesopusillimonas faecipullorum. Next base: position 301,674 of record NZ_JACDXW010000004.1, read on the forward strand.
CCAATATTAAATGGGCGCTGCTCTACGGCGCCATTCTGGCCAATGCGCGGGCCTTGGGCGAATTCGGTGCGGTTTCGGTGGTGTCCGGGCAGATACGCGGCCTGACCAACACCATGACTTTGCACGTCGAGATTCTCTACAACGAGTATATGTTTGCATCAGCGTTCGCGGTTGCATCGCTATTGGCATTGCTGGCCTTAGTGACTTTAGTGCTGAAAAGCTTGGTGGAATGGCGCATGCGCTAGCCCGGCCAAGTGCTTTTTTAAGAAAGGTTTAACGATGAGTGAATTTCCGGAGACCCGCTGGCAAGCCTTGCAAGACTCGCTTGCATCGGTTGCCCAAGAGTTTCCAAATGCGGTGGTGGCATCGTCATTGGCGGCTGAAGACATGGTATTGACCCACGCCTTGTCCGAACTGGGTTTTCCGCTGGCCATGCTTACCCTGGATACCGGCATGCTGCCGGCGCCAACCTTGGCGCTGTTGGAAACCGTGCGTCAGCATTATGGCTGTGCCATCGAAGTGTGGCGGCCTGAAGAGCAGGCCTTGCAGCACTACGTTGCAGAACATGGCGCGTATGCCTTCTACGAAAGCGTCGCATTGCGCAAGAGCTGTTGTCAGATTCGCAAAGTAGAGCCTCTGCGCCGCGCTTTGCAAGGCCGCGGTGCCTGGGTTACGGGCCAAAGACGAGGGCAGGGGGTGACTCGCGAAGATCTTCCCTTATCAGAGTTTGATACGGCTTTCGGCCTGCAAAAATTCAATCCCCTGGCCGAATGGAGCCACGACGAGGTCTGGCAGCTCATTCGTCACTTTGAAATTCCCTACAACACATTGCACGACCAAGGCTATCCCTCCATAGGTTGCGATCCTTGTACCCGTGCGGTAAAGCCTGGAGAAGACCTGCGTGCCGGCAGATGGTGGTGGGAAAGCTCCGACTCAAAAGAGTGCGGGTTGCATGGGGCCAACCTGCAAAGAAACACTGTAGAACAGGAAACACAGAATCATGGTTAATGTGCAAGCAAGAAGTCATTTGGATTGGCTGGAAGCCGAAGCCATCTATATCCTGCGAGAAGTAGCCGCTGAATGCGAACGCCCGGTGTTGCTGTTTTCGGGCGGCAAGGATTCTTGCGTGCTGTTGCGTCTGGCCGAAAAAGCTTTTCGTCCGCAAGCCTTCCCCTTCCCTTTGATGCATATCGACACGGGACACAACTTTGCCGAGGTCATTGAGTTTCGCGATGAACGTGCTCAGCAACTGGGTGAGCGCCTTATCGTGCGCAGTGTCGAAGACTCCATCGCACGCGGTTCGGTCGTGTTGCGGCGTGAAACAGACTCGCGCAATGCGGCGCAGGCCGTCACGCTGCTCGAAGCCATTGAAGAGTTCCGTTTCGATGCGTGCATAGGCGGAGCACGTCGCGATGAAGAGAAAGCCCGTGCCAAAGAACGCATTTTCTCCTTCCGTGATGAGTTCGGCCAATGGGACCCTAAGGCGCAGCGCCCCGAGTTATGGAATTTGTACAACACCAAGGTGCACCCGGGTGAGAACATGCGAGTGTTCCCCATCTCGAACTGGACCGAATTGGATGTCTGGCAGTACATCGAGCGTGAGCAAATCGCCTTGCCCTCCATCTATTTCGCGCATGAGCGCGAGGTGGTGCCGCGCAATGGTCTGCTGGTGCCGGTGACGCCGTTGACGCTTCCTCAGGAAGGTGAAACAGTGGAAACGCGCTCCGTGCGTTTCCGTACCGTGGGTGATATTTCCTGCACCTGCCCGGTAGCCTCCACCGCCACCACGGTGGATCAGATCGTGGCAGAAACCGTTATCAGCACGGTGACAGAGCGCGGCGCAACCCGCATGGATGATCAAACGTCGGAAGCTTCGATGGAGCGCCGCAAGAAAGAAGGGTATTTCTGATGAACGCCATCAATGAATCCTGGCAGCGAGAGTCTGCCACGCAAGTTCTCCGATTCATCACTGCCGGTTCGGTAGATGACGGTAAATCCACCCTGATAGGTAGGTTGCTGTTTGACAGCAAAGGTGTCTACGTCGATCAGCTGCGCGCCTTGGAAACCAGCAAGTATCGTCGCACGCAGGACGAAGCCCCCAACTTGGCATTGCTGACGGACGGCCTGGAAGCTGAGCGCGAGCAAGGCATCACCATTGACGTAGCGTATCGCTACTTTGCTACGCCACGGCGCAAGTTCATCGTTGCTGATGCCCCTGGGCACGAGCAATACACGCGCAATATGGTAACTGGCGCAACCACAGCCGACGCAGCCATTATTTTGGTGGACGCTGCCAAGGTGCCAGACGGTGAACTCTTGGTGCAAACGCGCCGGCATAGCACCATTGCCCAGCTTCTGGGCGTGCGTCACATCGTGCTGGCGGTTAACAAGCTGGATCTCTTGAACTGGGACGAGGCGGTATTCCAACGTATTGTGCAGTCTTATCAGACACTGGCTGACCGTATCGGCATACGTGAATTCCAGGCAATACCGATTTCTGCCCTGAATGGCGACAACATCGTCAATGCTTCGGCACATACGCCCTGGTATCAGGGCCCCGCGCTGCTGACGCATCTGGAGTCGCTGTCGGGCACGCAGGACCTCAGCCAAGCGCCTTTGCGCTTTACTGTGCAGTGGGTGGCGCGTCATAACGGCCATCAAACAGATGCCTTGCGCGGCTATGCCGGTCAGTTGGTCAGCGGCACCTTAAAAGTGGGCGACGAGGTGCAAGTGCAGCCTTCCGGTGAAACGGCGCGTGTGCAAACGCTGCTGACCAGCGAAGGCCCCTTGGATTTCGCCGTGGCAGGGCAGCCGGTAACCGTAGTGCTTGATCGTGAAGTGGATGTCTCTCGCGGCAACTGGCTGACTCATACTGTGCAAACACCCCAAGTGGGTAATCAGTTCGAGGCCGAGCTATGCTGGCTGGACACACGCCCGGCCAGCTTGGCGCGGCGCTATCTGATCAAGCATGGCACGCAACTGAGTTCAGCCAAGATTCAACAGGTGCATACCCGGCGCGATTTGCAGCGTCTGGAAGAAACCCCTGTACAGGACGGCACCTTGGCGGTGAATGACATTGGCCGCGTTACCATCAAAACACGTGATGCCTTGGCTTTTGACGATTATCGTCAGCTGCCGGCGACTGGCGCTTTTATCTTGATAGACGAAGCGACGCACCAGACAGTGGCTGGCGGGATGATACGGCTGAGTTAAAACGTTGCAAGGAATGGCGGAAGGACATGGGAGTTGAACCCACCCAGGACAGGCTCGCTGCCCTAACCGGATTTGAAGTCCGGCCGCCCCACCGGGGACGACGTCCTCCCTTTAAGAGAGAAACCGCTTGCGGTGATGATAGCATCGCAAGCGCTAAAGTAAACTAATCTCCAAACAAATCAGTCCGATGTGGATTGAGACGGCGCATATCCCCTTTGCGCAAAGTCAGGCCCAGGCGATCAAAGAAATCCATGATTTCGATGGCGACTTTGCGGCCGTTATTGACGCGATCTCGGAAGGCTGGGGCGCTGAACCAGCCGTCTTCGCTTTGCGCTGCCAGGTCGCGGATGATCTCCACCATTTCGCGGGTCACTTCGCGAGCAAAGAAGTGATCGTTGGCGATCTGGTCGGTGCGGCCCAGCTTCTGTGTCAGGCGCAGCAGCTTGCGCACGTCTCGCTCGTCAGCATCAAAAGCCTTGGCAAAGTCACGCACTCGTGGGGGTCTGAAGCGGCCTTCACCCAACAGTTGAGGCTGTATGCGTTCGAACAGCGCTTCTTCTTCGACTGACAGGCGTACCTCGTGACCGGGGAGGCGCACAAAAGCACCGTCAAGTACTACGCGGCGGGCTTCCGATTCCGCGTTAAGAAACACAAGGAAGGCTTCTTTGGGCAGGCGTGGCGAAAGTAGCAAACGCAGTTTCTCGCGCCCGATACCTGACAGGTCTGGGTTCTCTGCGTGAAAGGTTTCCAGTTGCTCGTGCAAGCACTGGCGTAATGCATCAAGTTTTTCTTGAGACAAGGCAATGTGGCCGATGAGACTGACATCGGCTTGTGCCACGACAGAAGATAAGGCGGATGGTGCGAGCGCGCGGTCTCTGATAAAAGCTGGCGCATCGACAGGCGCCAATCGGGCGAGTGCAGCTAAGGCCTGATGAGGGGGCGTCAGGCTTAAGGCTGCCAGTGCGGCCAAACGCTCGGGCGTCCCACGCTTGCGCTGAGGCGCGCGCAAATCCAGGAATCTGCCGCCGCCTATGGTTCGACTGGCAGAGGTGTCGCGAAGCACGAATCGGTCGCCGAAGGCAGCGGCGATGGGACGTTCAAGCACTAATTGAACCAAGCCTGTTGTGCCGGGTGCAATGGCGGTTTGCAAGGGTACCAGTCGTACACCGGTTTCCACAGCATGACTATGTAGTCGCGCGGGGAACCAGATGTTCACTGCCTTGGGCTCGCTGGCCAAAAGCGTGAACTCGGCATCGATACGATCTGTGGGGGCATGAAGACTTGCATCGAGAATCATGTCACCACGGTGAACGGCGTCTTTGGTGATGCCGTCACCGACCAGATTCAGGGCGCAACGCTGACCCGCCAAGCCAAGGCTTGCCTTACGGTTTTGTGCATGAATGCCGCGTACACGAGCATGTAAACCACTGGGGCTGACCACAATGTGGTCGTCAATCGATACTTGCCCTGCCAGCACAATACCCGTTACCACAGTACCCACGCCCGGCAGCGTAAAGCTGCGGTCTACGGCAAAACGCAGCGGACCTGTAACGTGGCGGGCAGCGGTATCGGCTTCGCACTTCAGCAGCGCGCACCGCAGGGTGTCTATCCCTTCACCTGTATGCGAGGAAACCGGGATAATCGGAGTCGAGCTTAGAGAGGTGCTTGCCAGTGTTGTCTGGATTTGAGCTGCCACCTCGGCGCGACGCTCGGGAGTCGCCAGATCCGCTTTGGTCATGGCGACGATGGCGCGTGAAATGCCAAGCTGCTCGATGATGGCCAGGTGTTCGAGCGTCTGGGGCATGATGCCGTCATCAGCCGCCACGACAAGCAGCGCCACGTCTATGCTACCGGCGCCCGCCACCATGGTGTGAATCAGGCGCTCGTGCCCAGGGACGTCGACAAACCCCATGATGTTGCCCGAACCTAAGTCGGCGTAGGCAAAGCCCAGCTCTATGGTGATGCCGCGCGTCTTTTCTTCGTCCAGCCTGTCGCCGTCTACACCTGTAAGGGCTTTGACCAGGGCGGTTTTACCATGGTCTATGTGGCCTGCCGTACCGACGATCATAGTGGCTTGAGTGCGTCCGTCAGGGCCTGGTCTTCGCCTAGGCAACGCAAGTCGAGTATGAGGCCACCGTCGCGGATGTGACCTATGACAGGAGTGGGCAAAGCGCGAAGGCGGCTTGCCAGTTGCTGCGGCGCGTCGCCGCTCTGGCCTGTGATTTTGAAGCCGGCGCTGGGCAGGGTGTCGACGGGCAAGGCACCTGAACCAATCTGGCTTTCACAATCGGTAAGGCTAACGTTGAATCCATGTGGGGTCAGCAGCGCCTGCATAGAGGCCAGCAGCCTGGCCGCCTGAGCGTGTATGTCTGCCTGGGTGCGCGCCAGCATGCGAAGCGTGGGTAGGCGTTGAGCCAGACGATCTGGGTCTTGATACAAGCGCAAGGTGGCCTCAAGTGCACTGATACGAATTTTGTCTAGACGGACTGCGCGTTTGAGAGGATTCTTGTTGATGGCTGCAATAAGGTCGCGACGCCCTACGATGAAGCCGGCTTGTGGGCCGCCCAGTAACTTATCGCCAGAAAAAGTGATCAGGTCTGCGCCTTCGGCGACGGCTTCCGATACTGTGGGCTCACGGCGCATGCCATAGGCAGACAAGTCAACGAGCGAGCCTGAGCCCAAATCATTGAGCAAGGGAATACCGGCTTTGCGTGCTAACTGAGAAAGCCTAGGGGCATCGACCTCGGCGGTGAAGCCCTCGATGCGATAGTTTGAGGTGTGCACTTTCAGGATAAGCCCGGTTTGGGGCGTGATGGCGTTTTCGTAATCCTGAAAATGGGTACGGTTGGTGGTGCCGACTTCGACAAGTTGGGCGCCTGCCCTGGCCATGATGTCGGGCATGCGAAAGGCGCCGCCGATTTCTATGAGTTCGCCGCGTGAGACGATGGCTTCGCGCCCTTGGCCCAGCGTGTTTAGCGCAATCAGCACCGCTGCAGCGTTGTTGTTGACCAGGGTAGCGTCTTCGGCGCCTGTCAGCTCACAAAGCAGCCCCCGAAGGTGGTCGTCGCGCTGGCCTCGTGTGCCGTCGTCCAGATCGAACTCCAGGGCTAAAGGGTTACCCATGGCGGCGGTAGCGGCCTTGATGGCCTCATCTGCCAAAATGGCACGCCCAAGGTTGGTATGCAAAACCGTACCGGTAAGGTTAAGTACGGGGCGCAACTTAGAGCGCGATGCCAGAGCAAGGGCCTCGGCCAAACGTTGTGGCAGTTGTGCCGCAAGGGCATGGCCGTCTGCCCCGGCGTGTATGGCCTTACGCATGGCCTCAAGCTGTTGGCGCAGCCTGGCCAGCACACTGGCACGGCCATGCTGCGCTACCAAGGCCTGGCCAGCCCGGGACTGCAGGAACTGATCTGCCGAGGGCAGGGCACGAAAGCCTTGCATCAATACCCCGTAAGAAATGGGTTGAATCCATGCCGGCGTACACCGGTGTCTTTCATCAGGATATCCAGCCCCAGGGTGCCGACATCGTCGGCGATGGCCTCAAGGCTGGCGTTCTTGACAACATGCAGGATTTTCACCCAACTATTGCACTCACTGCAAACCTCGGCTTTTACTGTGGCTTCGTGAGTATCGACAGAGCGGTAGCTGATGCCTTTGGTAGAGCCGCAGCAAAGACATTTGACTCGCACTTCGTTCCATTGCGTCGCGCAGCAGCCGCAAGTCGCGTAGCGCACGTTCTCTATGCCTTGGGTGCCCATGATGGACGAAGTAGCCGGGCGTCCTCCGCACGAGGGGCATACCCCGGTGCTGATGCGGGTTAGCAAGGAAACATCAAGCGTGGCAGCCAACCTGGCTACATGCAGTTGTACCGCAGCAGCCACGAACAGGTGAGGCGCCACGCCGTCGTCGGGAATGGTGTCAGACAAGATATTGCTGAGCAGCCATCGCACGTCCTCGGGCTCGGCTTGACGCACGGCAGTCAGGGCGAGTTGAGCAGGTTCGGGCATGGCAAGATTGGCCGCCTGCTCGCAGAACACAGCCAGAGTTTCCTGCAATTGCGGGTCGTCGGCCAATGCCATGCGGTCTATGGGAGGCATGGCATTGGCCTGCGCTGCCTTTTGCCGCTCAGCCGAAACAGGTGCGACAGGTGGCAGCATGACGCACAGGCGGGCCTGCAGTGAGCAGATATCGGCCAGCAGTTTCAGGTAAGGCGCCAGCCTGCTGGTTTGTGCCAGAAAGGCGAAGCGGCGTGCCCTGACCTGAAAAACCTGCAGAGGCTCAGGCAGAAAAGCCAGCGGCGCCTCGGGGACGCCGCCGATGAGGGACGGATCAGGTTGAATAGGAATGTTCATGCTTGCATTCTAGTGCTGCCCACGCCGCTCGGCTAGCTCACGCAGCCATTTACGGTGATGGCGATAGGCCCAGCCACCTGTGACTGTACCGCGTGTCATGGCGCGCAAGGTGCCGCGTGTCCAGATGGCTGCGTATACATGCAGCACGAACACAAGGAACATAAGGACAGCAGCCAGCGCGTGAACCGCTAAAGCAATACGACGCACGGGAATAGACACCAGATTGGGGAAGTAACGTTCCCACATCATGATGCCGGAGACCAGCAAGACGACGATGAGCGCCGTCATGGCCCAGAACATCGCTTTTTGCCCCGCGTTGTATTTGCCAAGCTCGGGCAGGTTTTCTTCCTTGCCTTTGATCACGTCACCGATCTTTCCCAGCCAGGTGCAGTCTTCCTGCCGGGGCAGGTTCAGGCGCCACATCTGTAAAAACAGAATAAGAAAGCTGAGAAACATCACCACGCCCATGATCGGGTGCAGCCAGCGTACGACCTGGCCGCCCCCGAACAGACTGCTTAAGCCATATAGAGAAGGATGGAAGAGGGCAAAGCCGGAGAGCAATAACCCTATCATGCACAAGGCTGTGAGCCAGTGATTCGCCCGGGTGAGGCCGCGATAACGGCTGACCACCACGGGCTGAACGGACTCGATCTTGTCGCCGCTTGCGGAATAGATGCGTTTCTTATCCATCATGGCTCCTTGATATCCGAGAGGTCGACGTGCTCGACCAAACGCTTGGCTTCGACTTCGTCGTGTTCCGTGACCTTATTGGCACGAGCTATAACGCCATGAAGCACAGCGCCGGCAGCGGCGATACCCATGGCAGCCAAACCAATAGTCTTGGCTTCGCCCTTCCAGCCCTGCACCACCGAGGAGATCTTGGGATCTTCCGGTAGCCCCGCATACAGTGAGGGCTTGTCGGCGTGGTGCAGCACGTACATGACATGCGTGCCGCCCACCCCTTGAGGGTCGTACAGACCAGCGTTGTCGTAGCCCCGAGACTTCAGATCTTCTATGCGCTCTTCTGCATGGGCGATCATGTCGTCTTTGGTGCCGAAGACGATGGCTTGGGTGGGGCAAGCCTTGGCACAGGCTGGCCCCTGGCCTACCGCCACACGATCGGAACAAAGCGTGCACTTTTTGCTTTTGTTCGTGATCTTGGAAACACGCGGCACGTCGAAAGGGCATCCGGCAATGCAATAGCCACAGCCTATGCAGTTCTCGGAGATGAAATCGACGATGCCGTTGGAGTATTTCACGATGGCGCCAGGAGCTGGGCAGGCCTTAAGGCAGCCAGGATCCTCGCAGTGCATACAGCCATCTTTGCGGATCAGCCATTCGAGATCGTTGGTTTCAGGGTTCTCGTATTCAGTGAACCGCATCAGGGTGAACATCTCGGGGGTGAGGTCGTGGGGGTTCTCGTAGACCCCCACGTTCTCCTCGATGTCCGGCGAAGTGTCGTTCCATTCTATGCAGGCTGTTTGGCAAGCCTTGCAGCCTATGCACTTGGAAACGTCGATCAGCTTGGCGACCTGGGTCAACTGGCGGGTAGGCGCCGGGATGTTGGGCATCGCCGACGCTAGCACCACGTCGCTGGGTAACAGGTTAGAGGCCAAGGGCTGAACCGGCGGGTTGGCTGCCGCCGTGGTGGGTTGGGGTGCGTGGTCGCTCATGCTTGGCCCTCCGGAGCAAGTTCAATATTGACGAGGTAGGCCTTGAATTCCGGCGTCTCGATATTGGCGTCGCCGACGAACGGCCCCAAGGTATTGGGGCCGAACCCCTTGCGGGCTGCGCCCTTGAAACCCCAGTGCAGCGGAATACCTACGACGTGCACGGTTTTACCATCGCACATAAGCGGTTGTATGCGCTTGGTGACCACCGCCTTCGCCCACACCTGGCCGCGCTTACTCCAGACACGGACTCTGTCGCCCTTGGTGATGCCGCGCTCGGCTGCGAGTTCTTCGCTGATTTCGACGAAGAACTCCGGCTGATTGACGGAGTTCACACGGTTGTGCTTTGTCCAGTAGTGGAAGTGCTCGGTCAGGCGATAAGACGTTGCGACGAATGGGAATTCCGAACGATCGCCCAATTGCGCGACGTCGCCCTCGAACATGCGAGCAACGGGGTTGCCACGCATCTTAGGATTGAGCGGGTTGTCGATAGGACTTTCGAAAGGCTCCATATGAGTGGGGAAGGGGCCGTCGCGCATCAGCTTGCGGCTGAAGAAGCGGCTGGTACCTTCGGGATTCATGATGAACGGACCCACTTCGCGAGGTTTGGCGTTGACAGCGATATCCGGAATATCCGGACCCACCCACTTTTCGCCATTCCATTCAATGAGCACTCGTTTGGAGTCCCATGGCTTGCCGTCCAGGTCGCAAGACGCACGGTTGTACAGCACCCGTCGGTTTGCCGGCCAGGCAAACGACCAGTTTTGATAGACCCCCATACCTGACGGGTCGCTGTTGTCGCGTTTAGCCATGATATTGCCGGCCTCGGTAAAGCAGCCGGTGTAGATCCAGCAGCCGCTGGCTGTGGTGCCGTCGTCTCGGAGCTGGCCGAAGCTGGAGAGTTGCTTGCCTTTCTCGACTAGAACCTTGGAAGGGTCCGCTGGGTCGTATAGCGTTTCGAGCGCACGCCCATTGAGTTCTTTGGCGAGTTCGGCCGCTGTAGGTTCATGAGCCTCTTTGTAGTCCCAGCTAAGGTTCATGATGGGCTCAAGCGCTTTGCCGCCTTCCTTCTCGTACAGTTCCCGTACGCGCAAATAGATGTTGGACATGATCCAGACATCGGTTTGCGCTTCGCCTGGAGGCGTAACCCCTGCCCAGTGCCATTGCAGCCAGCGACCGGAGTTGACCGTAGCGCCTTCGTCTTCGGCGAAACAGGTCGTTGGCAGTTCGATGACTTCGGTCTGGATGGAAGCGGTGTCTACATCGTTGTAGATGCCGTGGTTCTCCCAGAAAGAGGCGGTTTCGGTCGAGAGCGGGTCCATGACAACCAACAGCTTGAGCTTGGAGAACGCTTCCGTCATCTTGCCCCGGTTGGGGAAAGCAAGCAGAGGGTTGAAGCCCTGGCAGAAGTAAAGATTGACTTCGCCTTTGGCCATCATGTCGAACATGCGCAAGCCGTCGTACTGCGGAATATCGAGCTTGGGCAGCCAGTCGTAGCCCCAACCGTTGTCGGCGGTAGCTTTGTCGCCCCATAGAGTCTTGAGGAGGCTGACGAAGAACTTGTTGTAGTTCTGCCAGTAGCTCATTTGATTGGGACGTAAAGGCTTGTTGCCACGCGACGATATGTAGGTGGCGTAATCAGGCTCCTTCTCGGTTGGCATCGCCAGATAACCTGGCATGAGATTGGACATAAGACCTACGTCCGTCAGGCCCTGGATGTTGGAGTGGCCGCGCAGCGCGTTCATGCCGCCGCCAGGCACGCCGATGTTGCCCAGCAACAGCTGCAGCATGGCCATGCCACGGATGTTCTGCGAGCCTTTGGAGTGCTGCGTCCAGCCAAGCGCGTACATGGAGGTCATGGTTTTGGTGGGCGACGAGCACTCTCCGATCATTTCGCAGATTTTCAGGAAGCGATCTTTTGGTGTGCCGCAGATGTTCTCCACGAACTCGGGTGTGTAGAGCTCGACGTGCTTTTTCAGCAGCTGCCAGACAGTACGCGGGTTCTGCAAGGTTTCGTCGGTAAGCACATAACCGTCTTCACCAAACTGGTATTCCCAGCTGGTTTGGTCGTAGGCGCGCTTTTCTTCGTCGTAGCCCGTGAACATGCCGTCTTGCCAGCCGAAATCTTCGCGCACGAGATAAGAGACATTGGTGTAGTTGCGGACATAGTCCCACTGCACTTTGTCGTTCTCTATGCACCAGCGGATTACGCCCATAAGAAAGGCGATATCCGAGCCGGGACGGATAGGAGCGTAGTAATCGGCAACGCTGGCCGAGCGGTTGAAGCGTGGATCGACCACGATAAGCTTCGCGCCGCGATGGTGCTTGGCCTCGGTCACCCATTTGAAGCCGCAAGGATGCGCTTCAGCGGCGTTTCCGCCCATGATGATGACGAGGTCGGTATTCTTGATGTCGGTCCAGGAGTTTGTCATTGCTCCACGGCCAAATGTCGGGCCCAAACTGGACACCGTAGGGCCGTGTCAGACGCGTGCCTGGTTATCGAATCCAACCATGCCCAGCGAGCGGACTACTTTCCATGTCGCCCAGGCAGTTTCGTTAGTGGTGGCCGATGCAGCCAGGAAGCCGGCTGTCGTCCAGCGGTTTACAGTCAGACCATTGGCGTTTTTTTCGATAAGGTTGGCATCGCGGTCATCTTTGATGGCGCGAGCGATCTTGTCCAGGGCTTCATCCCAAGAAATTTCCTGGAATTTATCGCTGCCCGCAGCGCGAAAACGCGGCTTGGTGAGGCGGGTTTCGGCTTTGACGTAGTCTTTAAGGGCTGAGCCCTTGGGACAGAGCGTGCCACGGTTGGTGGGGTGATCGGCGTCGCCTTCTATGTGCAGCAGTTCGGCTTTTTCGCCGGCGGCCAAATCACCTTTGGAATACATGATGATTCCACAGGCTACCGAGCAATAAGTACAGATATTGCGGGTTTCGGTGGTGGTCGCTAATTTGAACGGCCGTACGTGGGCTGCCTCGGCGGCTTCTGCATCGCTAAAGCCCATGGCCCCTAGCGATGTTGCCGCAATACTCGCGCCGGCTAGCTTTAAAAAGCCGCGGCGCGAAATGGACATGTTCATGAGTGAACTCCCTTCGCGGTAATGGATGCTGATAAAAACTTTATTTCAGTAGGGTGATTATAAGACTGCCGTAAACAATTTTGGTTTCAAAATAGGCGCTTGCGCGGAAAGCTGTTTTTTTGTACAGTATAAAAACACTGTATGAATAAACAGCTTTTGTGCGTATAGAGGCAAAAGCATCCACTCCCGAGGTGAGCCATGCAAACCCAGCGTTCCCAGTCTCGCGGCAAATGGCCGTTTCCACCATCACCGCAGCCGCGCCGCCAGCAAACCGGGCGCCTTACCCGCGGCGCCATGTTGGCCGATGTCGTGTTGGTCATGGTGTGGGGGGCAAGCATTCCTGGCCTTATGTGGTTAGGTGCCGCAGGTGGGTTTTAGCGCCTAAAATTCAGTCTGGTCTGCTTAGATTTTCAGGGGCTGTTGCATACCTTTTAGTTGGGGTTTTCCCTTGGCACATAAGCTTTACAGGGCTATTACGGTTGCTTAGGCGACACAGCAAGGCATAGCAATGCAATATCTGCTTGACGCTTAACACTGACAAGGCCTATAAACATCTTGGCTGGATTTTCAAGTTCGTTGAAGTTAGTACAAGTCAGTACCCGTTTAGTACTTTTTTGCGCCGATCTTTGCTCTTGAAGTCTCGCTGTAGGGCGCTGTTGCCCTGTCTTTTATTTGGAACGCAAAAAATGCAAACTGAAACCGGTATCGTCAAATGGTTCAACAACGAAAAGGGCTACGGCTTCATCAAGCCTGAGTCGGGCGGCAAAGACTTGTTCGCTCACCACTCCGACATCATGGGCACGGGTTTCAAGACCCTGGAAGAAAACCAGCGCGTGTCTTACGTGGCTGCCGAAGGCCAGAAAGGTCCTCAAGCCAAGTCCATCCAGGTCATCTAAGCCTGTCGGACCAAGCCTTATCTAGCCACTGAATCCAGATTCAGTCGGGGCAACATAAATCGTTTAATCGCTAGTTGCACACCCGATAAGATAAGCAAAAACTAAAACCGGGCCCACCATAAAGTGGGCCCGGTTTTTTTTTGGGCTTTTATTCGTAAATGCAGCCCTGGTGGGCGCAGTTTCCAAGGGGGCTGGCTTATTGGGGCATGGCCTGAGATTCAGCGTAATATTGCTGGCAGTAGGTTTCCAGTTCATCCAATAATGCTAGTTTGCGGGCGTCTGGTAAAAACGATGCGGAAATACTGTTGCGTGCAAGTGTTGCTAGCTGCGGTGCCGTAAGGTTCAGCGCTTGTGCGGTTGCCAGATAATTCTCTACCAAATAGCCGCCAAAGTAAGCCGGGTCGTCGGAATTGATTGTGACGCATAAACCCAGCCGCAAAAGGCGCGCCAGGTTGTGCTGGTCTAGCTCATCCACCACCTGCAGTTTCAAGTTGGAAAGCGGACAGACCGTAAGAGGCGTACGCTGATGAATCAGGCGCTGCAGCAGCGCGGGGTCTTCTTCGCTACGAACGCCATGATCTATGCGCTCCGCCTGCAAAACGTCCAAGGCGTTGCGCACATATTCAGCGGGGCCCTCTTCGCCGGCGTGGGCCACAAGCCGAAACCCCAGTGTGCGGCAACGCTCGTAGACACGAGCAAATTTTTCGGGAGGGTTGCCACGTTCTCCTGAGTCCAGCCCCACGCCTATCCATAAGTCTAGATAAGCTTCTCGCAGCGGCAGGGCTTGTTCCAGCGTGACCAGGGCATCTTCTTCGCTGAGGTGGCGCAAGAAGCTGAGCAGCAGATAAGCACTCAAGCCCCAGCTGTCTCGCGCCTCTCGCAGCGCTCGGGCTAAACCGGCAAAAACCGTAGAGATGTCTACGCCTCGTACGGTGTGGGTTTGCGGGTCAAACATGATCTCGACATGCCGAACCCCTTCGGCGCGCATACGCAGAAGGTAAGCCATGGTCATGTCGTAAAAATCCTGTTCGGTGATCAGTACGCCTGCGCCTGCGTAGTACAGGTCGAGAAAGGACTGCAGATCGGTGAACTGATAAGCGTCGCGTAGCGCTTGTACCGAAGGGTAGGGCAGCTGGATGCCATTGCGCTCGGCCAAGGCAAAAATCAACTCGGGCTCTAGGGTCCCTTCGATATGCAGATGCAACTCGGTCTTGGGAAGGCCGAGGACGAAGGGCCGCAGGTGATGCGCCTGGGCAAGGGAAGGCGTCTGAGTCATAAGGGGTTCCTGGGTTAATGGGCGCGCCAAGCCGCAAGGGCCAGCAGCAGCCATCCTATGATAAACATGACACCCCCTAACGGTGTGATGGCGCCCAGCCACTTGGTGCCGCTAAGCGCCAGCACATATAAACTGCCGCTGAAAAAAATGATTCCAACGAACATCAACAGGCCTGCCCAGCCCAGAAGGCCGTCGGAAAAACTGCGGCCCATGAAAGCCGCTATCGCCAGCATGCCAAGCGCATGAATCAGATGGTAAAGTACACCGGTTTGCCAAATCTGCAGCATGTCGGTCGTTAGGATGCGCTTGAGCCCGTGCGCCCCAAAGGCGCCAGCGGCAACACCCGCGGCTAACGCTAATGCGGCAAGGATAATAATAGGGCGTTCGGTCATGATGGCCACCAAAGATAAGACAAACAGCCAGAGTTTTAGCACGAATGCTAAAGCTTGGTAGAGACGGCAGGCCGCGTCAACATTCGAAGGATTGCAAGAATGTCGAGTAGTCAGCGTAGGCGGCAAACTGCAGTTTTGCCGAGTCGACAAGAGAGGGCTTGGGCCCGTGTTTGGCATGGGCTAGTGTGCGCAGCCGCGTTCATGCTGGCAACGGGGGGGCTACCCGCTCAGGCCAAGCAGGCAGCGGCCCAAGAAACGCCTCATTATGCTTTCACCTTAAAGGGAAAAGTGGTCAGCGTAGCCGATGGCGATACCCTGACATTGCTGGTGGGTAAGCGCCGAGAGAAAGTGCGGCTGGCCAGCATAGACGCGCCCGAAATCAAAAAAGACGGGGCGCGCTTGGGGCAAGACATGGCGCAGCAGTCGCGCAAGGCGCTGGCCGATTTGTTGGCAAGTCAAACTGTGATTGCGCAATGCTTTGAGCAAGATCGCTATCAGCGTAATATTTGCGACGTGATGCTGCCTGATGGTTCCAGCGCCAATCAAAGGCAAGTTGCAGCGGGCATGGCGTGGGCCAATATGGAAAAGCGAGGCCGGTTCTTGCGTGATGCCAGTTTACCCGCCCTTGAGCGGCGGGCCCGCCGTGATCGTTTAGGCATCTGGCAACGCAGCGACGCTATTGCACCTTGGGTTTGGCGTTATCAGTGCTGGCAGTTGGGGCAATGCTCATGAGGCGGCTAGGCTTATTTGCGCTAACCTTGTTGTTGGGGCTAGGACTGACAGCCTGCTCTGACAGGGCGGTCAATAGCCCGCATCCAACAGGTGCGGAAGCCGGTAACACCCTGTTCACGGCCTTCTCGCAACGTTCGCCTAAAAACCTAGATCCCGCAAAGTCTTACTCTAGCGACGAAACGCCGTTTACTTATTCCATTTACGAGCCCTTATATCGTTACGAATATCTGGTGCGGCCTTATCAGCTGGCGCCGCGTTTGGCCCAAGAGGTGGTTAAACCTGTTTTTTATGATGCGCAAGGGCGCCAGTTAGCGGAAGATGTCTCAGGCGATAAAGTCGCCATCAGCGTTTACGATATTCCCCTTCGCAAAGGGGTGCTCTTCGAGCCGCATCCTGCTTTCGCACTGGATACCAACGGCCATCCCGTCTATTGGCCTATCACGCCCGAGCAACTGGCAGGCAAGTACTCCATTGCGGACTTCCCCGAAGTGGGCTCGCGCGAGCTGACCGCTCACGATGTCGTCTTTGCGTTTCGGCGCTTGGCCAGCCCCAAGGTAGTCTCCCCCGTGTTTTCCGTTATGGCCGAGCACCTTGAGGGCATGCGTGAGTACAGCGAGCAGCTAAAGCAGGTTCTCGAAAGTGATGCCAGCCAACCGCACTGGGCTGTTCTGCAAGAGCTGGGGTTCCCCGGTGTTCAGGCGCTGGATGACCATACCGTGCGTTTCCGTGTTTTGGGCAAGTACCCTCAGTTCAAGTACTGGCTGGCCATGACCTTTGCCGCGCCTGTTCCTTGGGAGGCAGAGCGTTTTTATGACCAACCCGGCATGTTGCGGCATGGTCTGTCGTTGAATACCTGGCCAGTGGGTACCGGGCCTTATCGCCTGATAGAGTCCATTCCTAACCGTCGGCACGTACTAGAGCGTAATCCTAACTTCCGTGGGGAGCCTTACCCTTGCCACGGAGAGTTCGAGGATGCGTCGGCCGGGCTCCTGAATGATTGCGGTAAACCTACGCCTTTCATAGACCGCATTGTCTTTACCCTGGAAAAAGAAAGCGTGCCGTTACTGGGCAAGTTTTTGCAGGGTTACTACGATGTACCTGCAGCCCAAGACGCCGACTATGGCATTGCCCTCACCGTGGCGGCGGGGGATTCCCCCGAGAAAGCACAACTATACGAAGACAGGGGCTTGCAATTGCTGACCAGTACCGAGGCCAGCATTTATTACCTGGGTTTCAATTGGTTGGACCCTGTCGTGGGTCGGGGCGACACTCCCGAGCAGCAAGAGCGCAACCGTAAGCTGCGCCAAGCGCTAAGCATTGCCTTTGATTGGGAGCAATACATTTCCATCTTCCTGAATGGTCAGGGCGATGTGGCGCATGGGCCTGTGCCGCCGGGCATATTGGGGCATCATCCCTTGCCGGAAGGGCGTAATCGGTTGGTGTACGAGCTGCTGGATAACGTGGCCTCACGTCGCCCCATCGAGCAGGCACGCCAGTTGCTGGCCGAGGCCGGCTATCCCGACGGGCGTGATGCCCGCACCGGGCAGCCCCTGTTGCTGTATTTTGATTCGGCTGGGGGTATGGGGGCCAGCGCCAGCCTGGACTGGATGCGGCGTCAGCTGAAACAGCTGAATATCGAGTTAGAGATTCGTGCCACGGATTACAACCGCTTCCAAGACAAGATGCGTACCGGTTCCGCCCAGATGTTTATGTGGGGGTGGATGGCGGACTACCCCGATGCCGAGAACTTTCTTTTCTTGTTGTATGGCCCGAACGCCAAGGCGGTGAATGGCGGAGAGAACGCCTCCAATTATCAGAATGCCGAGTTTGATCGCCTGTTCGAGCAAATGCGGTTTCTGGATGATGGGCCCAAGAAGGAAGAGCTGGTACGCCGCATGGTGGCGATCGTACAAAACGACATGCCGTGGATGTTTGGTTTTCTGCCGCGTTCCGGCGGAGCCTACCAGTCTTGGGTGCGTAATGCACGGGCGACGCAGATGGTGCGTGACAATTTGCCGTATCTACGGCTAGAGCCCAAGGTTCGTACCGAAAAAATTCAGCAGTGGAACCAACCCTTGTGGTGGCCACTCTGGGGCGTGGCAGGGATTTGCCTGCTGGTAGCCGGCTTGGCCTGGTGGGCCGCGCGGCGCCGTGAGAAAGCCACGGGGCTTTCGGCGCAAGCCAATCATAACGCCGGAGAGTCGCCATGATTACGTACATTTGCCGCCGTCTGGCGTATGGCGTATTGGTGCTGCTAGGGGTCAATATTCTGACCTTCCTGCTTTTTTTTACCGTCAACACACCCGACGACATGGCACGCATGGCGATTGGGGGGCAGCGTATCAGCCAAGAGGCCGTTGAGCGCTGGAAGCTTGAGCGCGGATACGACAAGCCCTTGTTTTTCAATACCCAGGCTGCCGGTGGCGATAAGCTGACAGACACCATTTTTTATGAGCGCTCGCTGCCTTTGCTCAGGCTGGATTTCGGCCTCTCGGATGCGGGGCACGATATAAGCCACGAAATACGCCAGCGTATGGGGCCCAGTCTGGCATTGGCCTTGCCCACTTTTATATTGGGGCTGGGAGTATGCATTGCCTTTGCGTTCTGGCTGGTGTTTTTCCGCTATACGGCAATAGATTTTGCCGGCGTGGTGATGTGCGTGGTGTTGCTATCGATCTCGGGGCTGTTTTATATCATCGCCGGCCAATGGCTGTTTGCAAAAGTATTGCGCTGGGTGCCTTATTCCGGTTTCGGCGAGGCCTGGTGGGACAGTCTGAGGTTTCTGGCCTTACCTGTGCTGGTGGCCATCATCAGCAGATTGGGAGGTGAAGCGCGCTTCTATCGCACGTTATTTCTCGAAGAAATCAACAAAGAATATGTGCGTACGGCCCGCGCCAAAGGCTTGGCCGAGCGCGTGGTCATGTTCCGGCATGTCTTGCGCAATGCCATGTTGCCTATCTTGACCGGGTCGGTATCCGCCATTCCCTTATTGTTCATGGGCAGTTTGATTGCAGAGTCCTTCTTTGGTATTCCAGGGCTGGGCAGCTACACCATAGATGCCATCAATGCCCAGGATTTTTCCATCGTAAGAGCGATGGTGTTTCTTGGGTCGGCGTTGTATATCGTGGGCCTTATATTGGCCGACGTTTCTTACACCTTGGCTGACCCGCGTGTGCGTTTTGAATAATTCTCGACAGGCCTAAACCCATGCCCAAGTTCACCTTGCTCTGGACGGATGCCTTCATATTGGGTCTGGCTGTCGCACTTTGTGTGTATGCCATCCATGTCGCACGCAGGCCAAATTTGCGCCGCGTGTGGAGTACGGTTGCCGCCGACGCACCGGCCATGTGTGCCAGCGTTATTTTGACGGTTTTTTTCTTGGTGGCGGTGCTCGATTCCATTCATTACCGTCCTGTTATTCCGCCACAAGAGGGTGAGGTCGCTAGCGAAACCAAGTATTCGCCCGTGGTGCGCTCGGTGCTGGACGACCTAATGGGCTTGACGCGCATGGGTAGCCCCGAAAACACGTATTCCGCCCCTTTATCTTTGTATCAATTCACCAAAGAAACGCAATGGGTTAACGGCGAGGCACAGCGCGTATACCCGCGGCTTCTCAATGCCGGGCTAGGGCTGCAAAACGATGAGCAGCGCGCTGAGGACATTCAGGCGCGAGTGCTTCAAGGTTTGCTTTTCGGGGCCGTGGCGGCTGTGTTGTTGGCTGTGCTGTTAACGCTGGCGCATTGGCGCGCCAGCGGCTCCATCTGGCGAGCTTGGCTGTCTTGGTGGCGAGCCGAGTCGGGCATACGTTGGCGTGCCATCTGGCTTACCTGGCTGTTGCTGTGCCTTATCGCTGGCGTCGGGCTGGCGCTTGCGGGTAACTATCATGTTCTGGGAACCGATAGAACCGGCAATGATGTATTGGGCCTGTCTTTGAAAGGGCTGCGAACCGCTTGGGTAATTGGAACGCTGACCACGCTGGCCATGTTGCCCCCGGCGCTGCTGTTTGGAATTTCGG
The DNA here is from genome assembly GCF_020539505.1 of Mesopusillimonas faecipullorum. Lineage (GTDB taxonomy): Bacteria > Pseudomonadota > Gammaproteobacteria > Burkholderiales > Burkholderiaceae_B > Mesopusillimonas > Mesopusillimonas faecipullorum. Next base: position 321,300 of record NZ_JACDXW010000004.1, read on the forward strand.
CCGGCTACTTCAAGGGGCGTGTCGATGATGTCATTCAATATGTTTACACCACGCTGACCTCTATTCCAGGCGTCTTGCTTATTGCGGCTTGCGTGTTGATGATGCAGGTTTACATTGATACCCATCCCGACTTGTTCCCAACCATGGCCGCACGCGCCGATCTGCGTTTGTTCTTGCTGTGTGTGATTCTTGGGCTTACCGGGTGGGCAGGGCTATGTCGCATGTTGCGCGCCGAGACGCTCAAGTTGCGAGAGCTCGAATACGTGCAAGCGGCCAAAGCCTTTGGCGTGAGCCATCTGCGGATTATGTTGCGGCATCTTTTGCCCAACCTCATGCATATTGTTTTGATCACAGCCGCTTTGGAGTTCTCCGGTCTGGTGCTTTACGAGGCTGTTCTATCCTACTTAGGTATAGGCGTGGATCCCGCTACGCCTTCGTTTGGCACCATGATTGATGCCGCTCGTCTTGAAATGGCTCGCGACCCTATGATTTGGTGGAGTCTTTTGGCTGCCTTTACTTTCATGTTGGCCTTGGTGCTGTCGGCCAACCTGTTCGCCGATGCTGTGCAACGTGCCTTTGATCCTCGTGCTCGACGTATCAGGGGCCGCTCGGTTTTGCGTTCCCGCAAGCAGCAAGTAAAGGGGGCGGCATGAGCACCAATTCCGTGTTGCTGCGGGTGCGCGATCTTTCCATAGAGGTGGAAACCGACGAGCGCGTCATGCAGGCGGTAAACAGTCTGAGCCTATCCGTTTCGCGTGGGCAGACCTTTGCTTTGGTAGGGGAATCGGGCAGCGGTAAAAGCATGACGGCATTGGCCTTGTTACGTTTGCTGCCCGAAGCTGCGGCGGTAACAGAAGGCTCAGTCGAACTGGACGATACCGAGCTTCTGCGCCTACCCGAGGCAAGTATGCGAGCTGTGCGCGGGGGGCGCATAGGCATGGTGTTTCAAGAGCCGGCTTCGTGCTTGAACCCGGTTTTAAGCATAGGTAGTCAAATCCTTGAAACCGTGCACGCACATACCCCCTTGCGAGGGGCTGCGGCTCGCGAGCGTGCTGCTGCCTGGCTTGAACGAGTAGGCATAGAAGAGCCGGAAAAGCGCCTGAACGATTATCCCTTCCAGTTTTCTGGGGGACAGAAGCAGCGCATCATGATTGCCATGGCTTTGGCCGCCGAACCCAGTCTTTTGATTGCGGATGAGCCCACCACAGCCTTGGATGTGACTGTGCAGGCGCAGATTCTGGAGTTGTTGCGAAGCATTCAACAAGAGATGGGTTTGGCCATGCTGCTGATCACCCACGATCTTGCTGTAGTGAGGCAGGTTGCTGACTGGGTTTCCCTCATGCGGGGCGGAGAAATACTGGACACTTCTCCTGTGCCCGAGTTTTTTTCGGCGCCACGTCATCCTTATGCTAGGCAGTTGCTCGCAGCCATTCCCACCTTCGACAAAAGAGGGCAGCGCCTGAGCGTGCAGCAGGCAGAGCCGGCTAACAATGCCTCGCCGGTGGTTTCCAAACACACAGATGCTAAAGAGCAGGCTCAATCCCTGCTGTTGCGGGTCGAAGGCTTATCGGTGGCTTATGAGCAACGACGTTACGCCGGTTTGGTGCGCACCAGCGTGCCGGTTGTGCACCACGTTAGCTTCGAGCTGCATGAAGGAGAAACATTGGCTCTGGTGGGGGGCTCAGGTTGCGGTAAAACCACGACTGCCAAGGCCTTGCTAGGCTTGCTGGATAAAAGTGCCAAGCTTGGCGGCCAGGCTTGGCTTTCGGGGCGGCCTCTGGTGGATGCAGACAAGCGTGCCAAAAGAGTCATGAGACGTGCCATGCAGGTGGTGTTCCAAGACCCTTATGCCTCTTTGAACCCGCGTATACGAGTGGGTGAGATTCTGGCTGAGGGCATGCGCGCGCTTAAGCCCGCTTTAAGCCACCCCGAGGTGCAGCGCCATGCGGCGCAGTGGATGGAAAGGGTAGGGCTACCTGCCGATGCGCTGCAGCGTTATCCGCACGAATTCTCGGGTGGGCAGCGCCAGCGTATTGCCATTGCTCGCGCCTTGGCGGTTGAGCCCGCCTTACTCATTCTTGATGAACCTACCTCGGCTCTGGACGTCTCAGTGCAGGCGCAGATTCTGGAGTTGCTGATGGATCTGCAGCGCCAATATCGCATGGCGTATTTATTCATCACCCACAATTTCGGTGTGGTTGAATACATGGCCGATAGAATGGCTGTCATGCATGAAGGCCGTATCGTAGAGCAGGGCCTCGTCGAGTCGGTCTTGCGTCATCCCGAGCATTCGCAAACACGAGCCTTGTTGGCAGCGGTGCCAAGGCTATAAAACGAGGTAGTTCGTCATGGAAAAAAGCTCGATCGGTCTGGGGCGTCTGGATAAGTTGTTGGGCTTTAATATCCGCCTGACTTACTCATACTTTATGGTTAACTGGGCTCGAGAAGTTCAGCCCTTGGGCTTGACGCCGCTAGAGTTCACGGTGCTGGCGGCGATAGATGCCAATGAGGCCGTGTCGGCCATGGATATTTCCAAACGACTGAACATTGCCATGCCAAATGTGGTGGCACTGGTTACCAAAATGTCCAAAGCAGGGCACGTGTGCCGCGATAAGGACAAATCCGATGGGCGACGGCAGCTGTTGACCTTGACGCCTTCGGGGACGGAGCTAGTGCTTGCCATAGAGCAAGCCATCATCAAGGCGGATGCCGCCCTGATTAGTAAATTGACGCCCGAGGAAGCCAAGGAGTTCATGCGTTTGCTTAAGCGTTTGCAACCCTATTAAGAGATCGCTGTGTGCCAATAGAAACAGGCCCCGAACCTGGCTTGCGCCAGATTCAGGGCCCGGTTCTACTCCCCCCAGGAGTCTAGCGCTCTACATTAAGCGTTTGGGTGCTAACTGCTTGGACGTCGTTCAAGCTGCCTGGCTTGAGTTTGAAGTCGCCGTACAACTTCAACTGATCTTGATAGTGTGGGCTGGCCGACCCATCGGGAGCGACGAAGCCACTTTGTCCGGGTGCGATGACGTCCGCGTAATCCAGTTGATTCCCTTTGAAAGTCACCATGTGGTTGGCGGTGCCGCGTGCCATTTCGGCAGGAAGCGATACGGCCTGGTCTGCGGTGTTGACGGTAACGCCGCCAATGGCCCTGACCCCGAAGGTATGAGGGATAAGCGGAGACAGCCAGTCGTTGAGGGTGGCATGTCCAAAACGAGCGGTCAGGTCTTGCACGGAATCAGCCATGACCCGGTTGATGACGTCATTGCGGCTTTCGCCATTAAGGAAGTCATAGTTCTGGGCAACCGTGGCTTCTTCACCCAGCAAGGCGTTTAGCGCGACGTTAACGCCTATGGATGTAGAGGCCGCCGACGCGTTTCTATACTGTGCCCAATAGGCGTCCGGCAAATCGTCGCGCAAAGCGGCTTCTACCAGTTTGGGCAGCCAGGTACGGAAGATGGTGTAGGCAGCAGAGTCGTAGACACCCGTTTCAGCATTGGGGTGGCTGTAGCCGTCCCAGTCAGCCAAGACTTCGTAAACTGGTTTAAGCGGGTCACCTTCAGCCAAGGCCTGACTGGCTTCTGCCAGCAGGGGCTTGAAGTAGTTGAAGTTGACTTCTGTGTGCGAAACAATCTCGTTGGTTTCGTGGAATTCCTCTAAAGTCAGCTTTTCCTTTCGGTTGACGGCGTTGTTGATAACATTGACGTGGTGAGCTCGGCCCCAGAACTGGTAGTCAGCGTTATCCCACGAAGCACTGACTTTGTTGTTCCAGTTAATGATCTCGCCCGACTCGGGGTTCAAAACCTTAGGCTGCTTGGAGAAAGGTAGTGCACCCAGCCAATCGGCGGAACCATCGCCTGGCAACGGTAAGCGGAAGTCGTGGCCTGAAGGTTTCTCGACGAACGCCCCTAAGTAGGCTGCACCGATGTTGTTATCGGCATCCACGTAATACCAGTTAAGCGAAGCTGCGATTTTGCTGCCTTGTTCCAGATACTCTTGCCAGTTCTGTGCCTTGTTCATTTTGGACCAAGCAATCAGCGTGCTCACTTCCTGACCGACCCAAGTTCGTCCCCGTGCATACGCTACACCTTGAGCCTCGTCGAAGCTGTCGATCTGGCCGTAATGGCTGGACAGAAACTCCACCGAGACATCGTCAGCACCCTTGACGGAAATCGTTTCGGTGCGTTTGGTCAAATTGCGCCAGCCGCCATTGTGGCGGTATTGCATGGGGTTGTTGGGATTGATTTGCAGTTGGAAAATATCGACTGTGTCACCGAAACCTACAGTCACGCCCCAACCGATTTTGTCGTTAGCACCCCACATGATCATAGGGAAACCCCAGTGGCTGGTACCCACGGCGTTATAGCCTGCGCCATGCAAACCTACACCAAAGGCGTTGGTGGGGTTGTTGTTGCCATATTGTGGGCCGATGTAAAGGGCGGCTTGGCCTTCTTCTACTCTGTCGCCGTTGAGTAGCCAAGTATTAGAAGCGCGCGGAAAATAATCAGGTCCAGTGCCTCCATAGTTTTCCATTTCAGCCGCAAGAGTTTCATTAATAACTTCAGGTGACACTCGCTGCACTAACTTTGTTGGAGCTTGGCTTGCTCCTTTTGGTAACAGGGCTGCGACGGTGGTTTTCGCCCATGTCGCCAAATCGTTTGTCCAAGAGGCAAGTGAGGTGCCAGCTTGACGGGGCTGCCCTAGTGCGACATTAGTGATGTCGGACTCTTTTATGCTGGTGGGCGAGGCAGGGTCATTCTTCCATCGAAGCTGGTCAAAAATATTTTTGCCTGTTTGTTCGCCGTGTCGTTGCTGTAGGGCGCTGAGTAAACCGAGGTTGGCGACTTCAGAATTAGAGTCGGCGAAATTGGCCAAAGAGCCGCGGAAGTATGCTGCGACCAGATCCAAAGCGGATATAGGTGTGGGAGCAATGCCAAAGTCTGAAAATTGCTTGGGCATTAGGCTATCGGGTGCGGCAAGCACTTCCTGCAGACGTTTGTTGTATCCGTCGGCCCAGCCAACCAGAATATCGCGGTCTGCCTTGGGCAGCTCGTCGATTTGCTGTTGCAAAGTCTTGGCATCATAGGCTTTGCGAGCAGCCTTATCGGCTTCAATGTAATCGGCACCCAAGGCTTCGGCTGTGGTGCCGCGTGCCATGCGCTTGATCATTTCCCATTGGAACAGGCGGTCTTCAGCCACGGCATAACCCATGCCATAGAAAAGGGAATACGTGTCTTCTGCGTAAATGTGCGGGGTGCCGTACTTGTCGCGCTTGATGGTGATTTCGGAGGCTTTTGGAGGGTCTGTGGGATCACTGGCGTTAGAATCATCGCCGCTGCTTCCGCCGCACGCGGCCAGTAAAGCGGTGCAAAGCAGTGTGGCGCAAAGCAAATGTGGCTTGCCGGGGTGGGAATGCATGCTGATGTCTCCGAATATTGATGGTTCTCGCGCTGAGCAGGTCTTGTTTTCTTTACGCGAGCCGCCCGGACTAGGGGCGCAAGAATATTTTAGTTATGAGTCATCACAATTTATCTCGAGATTAACCCTAGGTTTTTGGTCGTATTTGTATCAATAGATATCTAATGCAGTTTTTTTGCGGGGACGAAAAAATGCCGCCCATGGGCGGCATTTAGAGAGCATGTGGCGGTACGTAAATGGGATGCCTTAGACTAAGGCTGCTGGCGTACCTGTGTTTTGTTACAACTGGCCCAGCAACAAAAACTCCATAAGTGCTTTTTGTACGTGCATGCGGTTTTCGGCTTCTTCCCACACCACGCTTTGTGGGCCGTCTATGACTTGAGCGGTGACTTCTTCGCCACGGTGGGCCGGCAAGCAATGCATGAACAAAGCCTCGGGGGCGGCGGCAGCCATCATCTCAGCGTCGACGCACCAGTCAGCGAAGGCTTTGCGCCTGGCTTCGTTCTCTTCTTCGTAACCCATGCTGGTCCAGACATCCGTGGTAACCAGGTGGGCGCCTTGGCAAGCCTGCATGGGATCATCGAACTGCTTAAGGACGTGTGGCGCAAGTTGTCCAATACGGCTGGATTCCAGACGATAACCAGCGGGGGCTGATACGTGCAAGGTAAAACCGAGCTGTTCGGCGGCCTGCAACCAGGTATAGGCCATGTTGTTGGCGTCACCCACCCACGCGACCACCTTGCCTTCCAGGCTGCCACGATGCTCGATATAGGTGAAGATGTCTGCCAGAATCTGGCAGGGATGGAATTCGTTGGTGAGGCCGTTGATGACGGGCACGCGAGAGTGTTCGGCAAAGCGTTCAAGACGGGTTTGCTCGAAGGTACGAATCATGACCAAGTCGACCATGCGCGATACAACGCGGGCCGTGTCTTCAATGGGCTCAGAACGACCTAGTTGCGAGTCGCCGGTGGTGAGATGGATGACCGCCCCGCCCATCTGATACATGCCGGCCTCGAATGAAACCCGGGTTCGCGTGCTGGCTTTCTCGAATACCATCGCCAGCGTGCGGTCGTGCAAGGTGCGATGCGGTTCGTAATGCTTGAATTTCTCTTTGATCAGGCGGGCTCGATCAAGCAGATAAAGAATTTCGGCCTTGGAAAAATCGTTGAACTGCAGAAAATGGCGCAGCTTGGGGGCATTGATGCTGGCGGAAGACATGAGGTGCCTGTGAGTTGGGTGGCGAAACGTGTAGAGGGTAACAGTATCATATACAATCGAGTGTTGTGTCAGGAAGCGGCTCGCAATAGTGGGGCCATCGGAACTTTAGGCGTCATGTCGGAGAAGCAGCAGCTGGTCATTTTGGGGTTGACCCAGTCAGGTGAACGTTTTCGACCCAGTGATTGGGCCGAGAGGTTGGCCGGGGTGATGTCCCGCTTTAAGCCCCCAGGCTTTGATGCTGGTCCTTTGGCATATTCGCCATATGTGGTTCCTTCCTATTTCGAAGGGGCTCGGTGTGTTGTTGTCGATCATCGATTACGTGAGCTCGAACCCCTGGCTTGGCGTTTTGTCTGTGGTTTTGCGCAAGACAACCATTTGCAAACCCGCGAGCTACCACCGCAGGAACCCTCCAGCCCAAGCTGATTCGCATCCATGCCCTTTATTGCACGGCCACTGCTTAGACTGATCTCGCTTTCAGCCAGTACATGGGTGCTGGGGCTGGCCATGTTGGCCATGGCTTGCCGTGTTGTATTGCCGGCTGGATATATGCCTGGGGCAAGCGGCGAGTTGCAATGGCTAACGCTTTGCTCGGGGGCCGGCCAAACCCGTGTGGTGGCGATTGCCCTTTTCAATGCTCACAACGACACTGGCCAAGACGACAGCGCCGCGCAGCCGCTGCATTGCGTCTTCGCGGCTCAGCTGGCGGCACAGGCTTTGCCGCCGCACACGGCTTGGGTATTTGCCGAGCCTTCTCTGTACGGCGTGGCATGGGCCCCAGGCGAGTCTGCTGTCGCATCGTTCACAAGAAAAATAGGTTCCCCTTTGGGCGCTCGTGCGCCCCCGATGGTGGTTTAAGTTTTCAGCTTGAACCTTATGACGCATGGCCGTGCCAGGCATGCGTTCCCTTGAGTTATACACCTGAACGCCTGACCCCTAGGGCAGTAGGCAAATCAGGTGTGCCATCGGAGCAATACCATGAAATTTCTTAACAAAACCGCATTTGTCCTTGCTGGTTGCACGCTGGGCATGGCTCATGCTTGGGCTGATGTCCACGTAACTGATCCGTGGGCGCGCGCCACAGTGCCTGGCCAGCCGGCTTCAGGTGTTTTCATGCAGTTGAAATCGGATACGGATGTCCGCTTGCTGGCGGCTGAGTCTCAAGCTGCCCAGAATGTGGAGATCCACGAAATGGCCATGCAAAATGACGTGATGCGTATGCGTCAGATTCAAGACTTGGCTTTGCCTGCCGGCGAAACCGTCACCTTGGCGCCCGGCGGCTATCACATCATGCTCTTGGGCTTGGCTCAACAGCTGAAAGAGGGCGAGCACATCAGTGTCACGCTGGTGTTCGAGCAAGATGGCAAGCGCGAGACCCAGACGCTGAGTGTGCCCGTCAGAGCCCTGACACATGGGGGGCACGGCTCTGCTCCGGCTGTGCAGGGGCATGGCCATGCGCATGGCGCTCACTGAGAGCGCAGCATGATAAGCAAGCAATTAACAGTGTGGCTGGCGAGTTCCGTGTTTGCTGTCGGGGCGGCGCAAGCCCATGATCATGGCGGACATCATCATGGGGCTGGAGTGGCCCCGTCTTCCGACGAGCCGCCGTTAGGGGTCAAGATAGAAGATTGCTGGATTCGGGCCTTGCCTACCCATCTACCTTCGGCTGCCTACTTCAAGGTTCGCAATGAGTCGACCGCACCCATCACCTTGTCCGGCGTCCAGACTGATGCATTTGCCCACGCTATGCTGCACGCCAGTCGAGACGAGAATGGCATGGCGAAGATGATGCATGCCGAGCCGATAGTCATCCCCGCGGGGGGCGAGTTTGCTTTTAAAACCAGCAATGGCTATCACGTGATGCTGGAGCAAGCTCGGCAGGCTCTGGAAATGGGCAGCTCCCAGACGCTGAGCTTTCTTTTCGACAGGGGTGGTCCTTTGTCGGTTGATTGCATAGTCAAGCCGCCATCAGCGTTAGAGTAAGTGGCAAGTGGCATTTTTACGGCACAGGCACGTAGCGCGCCGGTGCCGTAAATCTGAGTGCAACGCTGGTGTCAGGGCTGAACTTCAGTGAGTAAACGCCCCGAGCGTGCGTAGGCGCACAGATTATCAAGCTGCAGGGCCACCATGGCGCTACGGGTTTCGATGGTGGCGCTGGCAATGTGGGGCAGCAGTGTGGCGTTATCGGCCTGTAGCAGCCCAGCAGGCACATGAGGCTCATCTTCGAAAACGTCCAGACCTGCCCCTGCGATGATGCCTTGCTCCAAGGCTTGTGCCAGGGCCTCTTCGTCGACGACGGATCCTCGTGCGATATTGATGAGAAAACCTTCAGGCCCTAGAGCCTGAAGTATCGGCATGTTTATCAGGTGCCGAGTCTGCTCGCCGCCCGTGGTGGCAATCACAAGAATGTCTGCCCATTCTGCCAGCTCGGGCAGGCTTGCGGCGTACTCGTACGGGCATTCGGGTCTAGGGTTGCGGTTGTGATAACGTACGGGCATGCAGAATCCCTGCGCGCGAGTGGCGATGGCCTGTCCGATACGGCCGAGCCCGACAATACCCAGGCGCTTGCCTGTTACACGATGCCCCATGGGGAGTGCCGCCAAGCGGCTCGTCCACTGCCCCGAGCGCAAATAACGTTCGGCTGCCCCCATGCCTCGCAAAGTGCTTAGGATCAGACCCCATGCAAGGTCGGCAACGCAGTCGTCTAACACGTCGGGGGTGTTGCTAACCTTGATGCCGCGCCGCTTGGCATGAGCCACGTCGATATTGTCGTAGCCGACACCCAGATTACAGATAGCCTGCAATGCAGGAAACTGGTCGATGAAAGCCGCATCTACAGGAATAAAAGCGCTGGTGGCCAGCACTTGGGTTCTGTGTCCATGAGCAGCGATGCAGGCAGAGGCATCGGCGGCTTGCCAAAGTGGTACGACTTCGTAAGCGGCTTGCAGACGACTCAGGCTATCGGGCGGTGCGCTTGGGGGCAGGGCAAAGCACTGCATCAGCACCGGTAGGGCGGTATCGCTCATGATCGAACTGTGCTCCGAATAAAGTGTTGCAAACGGACAACGACAAAAACCCCGCTTTTTTAAGGGCGGGGTTTTAGCATCAAGCGTAAGACGGCAACTTAAAGGCCGGCAAACGCTAGGCCAAACGGCACGGGGCCGATGGCTGAGCAAGCCTTATCAGGCAGCCAGGGCCTTGATGGCAGCCGACAGGCGGCTCTTGTGGCGAGCAGCTTTATTCTTGTGGATGACGTTTTTGTCGGCCACGCGATCGATGACGCTGCTAGCTTTGTGGAAGACTTCGTTGGCGGCAGCTTGGTCGCCGGCGGCGATAGCTTGGCGAACGCGCTTGATGGACGTGCGCAGCATGGAGCGCAGGCTGGAGTTATGTTTGTTGCGGGCAACCGCTTGACGGGCGCGCTTACGAGCTTGGGCTGAATTGGCCATGGTATATGTAAAGTGCTGAATCTATAAACGGAGTACCGCGCCCTGTACGGATACTGCCGCAAGCCAGTGGGCGCAAAACCAGAACCCACAGACCGTTGTTTGCGCCTTGGGTGTTTATTGCAAGCATGGTGCTTTCAATATTGGCCCAATGGTTGCCTATGCGGGCAATAAAGCCGTATAGGGTGTGCGCAAGCCTTATGGCCTGTGGCAAAAGACAACTATTTTATGCTGCCCCGCTCGTTTTGTAAACCTGAGCGACAGATTGTGCAACATAGTCGAGATTATTGGGGTTAAGCGCCGAGACGCAAATGCGCCCAGTGCCTACGGCGTAAATGCCGAATTCGTTGCATAGCCTGGCGACTTGTTCTGGGCTCAAGCCCGAATAAGAGAACATACCGCGTTGGCTAAGGATGAAACTGAAGTCTTGCTGTACGCCAAGAGCGGCTAGCTTGCTGACCAACTGGCCGCGCATGTCGCGAATGCGGTTGCGCATCTGGGCGAGTTCTTGCTCCCAGAGCTGGGCGAGTTCGGGGGTGTTGAGCACCGTGGAAACGATGGCGCTGCCATGTGTGGGCGGGTTGGAATAGTTGGTGCGTATGGTGCGCTTGAGCTGGCTGAGTACCCGTGCGCTTTCGTCGGCGCTGGTGGTAAGCAGAGTCAGGGCGCCTACGCGCTCGCCATACAAAGAGAAGGATTTCGAGAAGGACGAACTGATCACCACATTGATGCCCAGACCGGCGAACAGGCGTACGGTGGCGGCGTCTTCTTGCAGGCCGTCGCCAAAGCCTTGGTAAGCCATGTCGATGAAAGGCAGCAGGCCGCGTGACTGAACGACCGCCGCAATGCGCTGCCATTGTTCGGGGGTGGGGTCGACGCCGGTGGGGTTGTGGCAGCATGCGTGCAGGACAACGATGGTGCCGGCTGGCAGCGACTCAAGGTGCTTGACCATGCCCTCGAAATCCAGGCCGTGGGAGTCAGCGTCGTAATAGGGGTAGGTGCCTACGTTGAAGCCTGCGCGCTCGAAGATGGCGCGGTGGTTTTCCCAGCTGGGATTGCTGATGACCACGTCAGCTTGCGGCAACCATTGACGCAGGAAGTCGGCGCCTATTTTCAGGGCTCCCGTGCCGCCCAAGGTTTGCACGGTGACGGCGCGGCCTTCGGTGATGGCGGCGTGATCGCTACCCAACAGCAAGGCTTGCGCGGCCTTGTTGTAGGCCGGGGCGCCGTCGATGGGCTGATAGCCGCGGGGGCGCGGCGTAGCCAGCAGGCGGGCTTCGGCCTGTTGTACGGCTTGCAGCAGCGGTAGGCGACCGTTTTCGTCGCCATATACGCCTACGCCCAGATTCACTTTCTGGGTGCGGGTATCAGCATTGAATTGTTCGGTAAGGCCAAGAATAGGATCGCGGGGGGCGAGTTCGACGGGAGCGAAAAGAGATGACATGTGTCGGCTGGGAGAGGGTGGGAAGGTGCAGGCCGTGCGCGAGAAACAGCGGGCCTGATAAATGTGATAATAAGGGGTTAACCCTGCCTTGTCCAGAAACGAGCGGCCCGCCTATATGTCCGATACCGTGCCCGGATTTACCCGTTACCCCAACAGCCCCTTCGAGCTCTACCAGCCTTATCCGCCGGCTGGTGATCAGCCAAGCGCCATCGAGGCCCTCACCGAGGGGGTGGAAGACGGGCTCATGTTCCAGACTTTGCTGGGCGTGACGGGATCCGGCAAAACCTACACCATGGCCAATGTCATTGCGCGCACAGGGCGCCCGGCTTTGGTGTTGGCGCCCAACAAAACTTTGGCCGCCCAGCTCTACGCCGAGTTCCGGGAGTTCTTTCCCAATAACGCGGTGGAGTATTTCGTTTCTTACTACGATTACTACCAGCCCGAAGCCTACGTGCCTTCGCGCGACCTGTTCATCGAGAAAGACTCGTCCATTAACGACCACATAGAGCAGATGCGTTTGTCTGCCACCAAAAGTTTGTTGGAAAGGCGCGACACCATTATTGTGGGTTCGGTGTCTTGTATCTACGGTATCGGTAACCCAGGCGACTACCACGCCATGGTGCTCACCCTGAGGGAGGGCGACCGTATCGGTCGACAAGAGCTGCTGGCGCGCCTGGTTTCCATGCAGTACGAACGTAACGACATCGATTTCGCGCGGGGTACCTTTCGTGCTCGCGGCGAGATCATCGACATTTTCCCTGCCGAGCATGCGGAACTTGCCGTAAGGGTGACGATGTTCGATGACGAAATTGAAACGCTGGAACTCTTTGATCCGCTGACGGGCAAAATCAGGCAAAAAGTGCTGCGTTTTACGGTCTTCCCGCGTTCTCATTACGTGACGCCGCGAGAAACCGTTTTGCGCGCCATCGAGAGCATCAAGCTTGAGTTGCGCGAGCGCTTGGCCGAACTGACTCATGCGGGTAAATTGGTTGAGGCGCAACGCCTAGAGCAGCGCACCCGTTTCGACCTCGAAATGCTGCAAGAGCTGGGTTTTTGCAAGGGCATCGAGAACTACTCGCGCCACTTGTCGGGGGCGGCTCCAGGCGAACCACCACCTACGCTTATCGACTACCTGCCGGCCGACGCTTTAATGTTCATCGACGAAAGTCACGTCACCATCGGCCAGGTCGGCGCCATGTACAAAGGCGATCGCTCGCGCAAAGAGACCTTGGTCACCTTCGGTTTTCGATTGCCCTCGGCGCTGGATAATCGTCCTCTCAAGATGGAAGAGTTTGAGCAGCGCATGCGTCAAACCGTATTTGTGTCTGCGACGCCCGCTGCCTACGAAAAGGACCATGCGGATCAAGTGGTCGAGCAGGTGGTCAGGCCCACGGGTTTGGTGGATCCCTTGGTCGAAGTGCGTCCGGCGGCGACTCAAGTAGACGATTTGCTTGGTGAAATCAAGCTGCGGGTGGCGCAAACACAGCGCGTATTGGTGACCACCTTAACCAAGCGCATGGCCGAGGACCTTACCGACTACCTAGGCGAAAATGGGGTGCGAGTGCGTTATCTGCACTCTGATATCGATACGGTAGAGCGCGTTGAAATCATTCGGGACCTACGACTGGGGGCATTCGATGTGCTGGTTGGTATCAACCTGTTGCGCGAGGGTTTGGATATTCCCGAAGTTTCACTGGTCACGATACTGGATGCCGACAAAGAAGGTTTCCTGCGCTCAGAGCGCAGTTTGATTCAGACCATAGGGCGCGCTGCGCGTAACCTTGATGGCAAGGCTATTCTCTATGCCGATGTCATCACCGACTCCATGCGTCGTGCCATGGGGGAAACTGAGCGTCGGCGCATCAAGCAGATCGCTTTTAACGAAGCGAATGGAATTGTCCCCAAAGGCGTCAACAAGGCTGTGCGGGAGCTTATCGACGGGGTCATGGCGGCTCCTGCCGGCCCAGCACAAGAAGCGCCCATCGATATCGAGGTACTGGGCGACGATAAAAAGCTGGCTAAGGAAATCCGTCGCTTGGAAAAGCAAATGCAAGATCACGCGCGCAACCTGGAGTTCGAGCAAGCGGCACAGGTGCGCGACACCCTGCAGCGCTTGAAACAGCAGGCTGTGCTTTTGGGCTGATTTCGGACAAAAACACCAACCGTCGTTTTTTGACAACTTATCGGTTTGTGTTGATGCGTCCGCATAGTAGCGGCGAGCTTGAGGACTGGCGCATTCCAGATCAGTTGCCGCCATATATTGCTGCGTTGCGTAAACGTCGTTTATCCGAGGAAAAAGGTTGCCTTATTGCGGGTTTTCCCTCACAATCTGACCTCATTATGACTAAAGTACTTTTCATCTGCACGGGTAATATCTGTCGCTCACCGAGCGCGGAAGGCGTATTTCGTCATCTGGTCGATGAGGCTGGTTTATCCGGCCAGGTCGAGGTCGACTCTGCCGCTACCCACAACTTCCACTTGGGCGAAGCCCCCGATGCGCGTGCGCAGGCGGCTGCTCGCAAACGTGGCTACGATATTTCGGCCTGTGTGGCGCGTCAGATACGTCCCGAAGACTTCCGAGAGTTCGATCTGATACTCTCTATGGATTGGGAAAATCTTTCGGCGCTGCAGCAAATGTGTCCGAAGGTCTATCGGCACAAGCTTATGCTGCTGATGCGTTTTGCCAACGAATTCGAAGAAGCCACTGTGCCCGACCCATACTACGGTGGGGTAGAAGGCTTTGGTAAGGTGCTCGATTACATCGAAGACGCCTGTCAAGGTGTGCTCGAGGTCGTTCGTAAGCGCGTGACCCAGTACCAGGCAGCCTAAAAAAGGGCTCAGCCCGCCGCAAAAAAACCGGGTGGTTTTGTACCGCGCGGTTTTTTTTTACCGAGTAAGTCTACCAATATGGTCGGGTATAAGTTATACTTGAGTTAATTACTCGGGTATAACCAGGGAGTCCCCATGCGCTTGACTACCAAAGGCCGTTTCGCCGTTACCGCCATGATCGACTTAGCTTTGCGTCAGCAAAGCGGGCCGGTGGCGTTATCGGCTATCAGCCAGCGCCAGAACATTTCCCAGTCCTATCTAGAGCAGCTGTTCGGTAAGTTGCGCAGGCACGAGCTGGTGGGTAGCGTTCGTGGGCCGGGTGGCGGCTATTCTTTGGCGCGCCTGGCTCGCCATATTACAGTGGCCGACATTATTTTGGCGGTAGATGAACCGCTTGATGCCACCAGCTGCGGCGGCAAGGAGTCCTGTAATGTGGGTCGCTCCGGTCAGTCCAGCAAGTGCATGACGCACGAGTTATGGACCACCCTGAACCAAAAGATGGTCGAGTACTTGGATTCCGTCTCGCTGCAGGACCTCGTCGATAAACAGCGTATGCGTTTGCTGCACGATGCCTCTGCGAGTGTGCCGGTTAGCGCGCCACGCGAAACTGCTCGTCCCGAGCAGGCGCGGGCAGCCTCCCCGCTGGCTATCTGAACCCGATCATTGAATTCGTATTACGGAGCACTCAAACATGACCACACGTCGTCCCATTTATCTCGACCATGCGGCAACTACGCCCGTCGACCCACGTGTCGTCGAAGCCATGTTGCCTTGGCTGACCGAAAAGTTCGGCAACCCGGCATCGCGCACCCACGCTTATGGCTGGGAAGCCGAAGAAGCCGTTGAACGCGCTCGTACCCAAGTGGCAGAGCTTATCAATGCCGACCCGCGCGAAATCGTCTGGACCTCCGGCGCCACTGAGTCTGATAACTTGGCCATTAAAGGTGCTGCGCACTTTTATTCGGGTCGTGGCAAGCACATCATCACGGTCAAAACAGAACACAAGGCAGTGCTCGACACCTGCCGTGAGCTGGAACGCGAAGGTTTCGAAGTCACTTACCTCGATGTTCAAGACGACGGCTTGATTAATCTTGATGTGTTTCGCGCAGCCCTGCGCCCCGACACCATTCTGGTGTCCGTCATGCATGTCAACAGCGAAATCGGCGTCATCCAGGACATTGAAACCATAGGCGAAATCTGCCGCGAAAAGGGCATCATTTTTCACGTTGATGCGACCCAAGCCGCTGGTAAGGTCGCCATCGATGTGCAGAAGCTCAAGGTCGACCTGATGTCCTTCTCGGCACATAAGGTTTATGGCCCCAAAGGCATTGGTGCTTTGTACGTGCGCCGCAAACCGCGCATTCGCATCGAGGCGCAAATGCACGGCGGTGGTCACGAGCGGGGCTTTCGCTCTGGCACATTGCCTGTCCATCAAATCGTAGGTATTGGCGAAGCCTTCCATTTAGCCAAGCTCGAGATGGACGCCGAGGCCAAGCGCTTGGGCGCACTGCGCGACAGGCTGCTCGAAGGCTTGCAGCAAATTCCCGAGATCTACGTTAACGGCAGCATGGAGCACCGCGTTCCGCATAACCTCAATGTCAGTTTCAACTACGTAGAGGGCGAATCGCTGATCATGGCTGTTAAAGAACTTGCCGTTTCTAGTGGTTCGGCCTGTACGTCAGCCAGTCTTGAGCCTTCCTATGTGCTGCGCGCATTAGGTCGCAACGACGAACTCGCCCATAGTTCGATTCGTTTCACCTTGGGTCGCGGCACCACCGAAGAAGAGATCGATTTCGCCGTTCAATTGTTGGTAGAGCGCGTCGGCAAGCTTCGTGAAATGTCCCCACTGTGGGAAATGGTTCAGGAAGGTGTAGATCTGGATTCCGTACAATGGGCCGCCCATTGATGGGGCCAAACAGGAGTAAGCATCATGGCATATAGCGATAAAGTTTTAGATCATTACGAAAACCCCCGCAACGTTGGGGCCTTCGAGAAAAACGACAGTGGTGTCGGAACCGGTATGGTGGGTGCACCCGCCTGTGGCGACGTCATGAAGCTGCAAATCAAGGTTAACGAAGAGGGCGTTATTGAAGACGCGCGTTTCAAAACCTATGGTTGTGGCTCGGCTATTGCCTCCAGCTCGCTGGTCAGCGAGTGGGTCAAAGGCAAGACGCTGGACGAAGCCCTCAGCATCCGCAACACGCAGATCGCTGAAGAGCTGGCATTGCCACCCGTCAAGATCCACTGTTCCATCCTTGCCGAAGACGCCATCAAGGCAGCCGTGCAAGATTACCGAGCCAAGCATCAGGAGTAAGCCATGGCCATCACGCTCACGCAGAACGCCGCCGATCACATCAGCCGCTACCTCGAAAAACGAGGCAAAGGCGTAGGCTTGCGCCTGGGCGTGCGTACCACCGGCTGTTCGGGCATGGCCTACAAGCTCGAATTCGTCGACGAGCCCGAAGGGCACGATCACGTTTTCGAGCAGCACGGCATCAAGGTTTTTGTCGATCCTAAAAGCCTGGTCTACATTGATGGCACCGAGCTCGATTATGGTCGTGAAGGCCTGAATTCCGGCTTCAAGTTTACCAACCCCAACGAGAAGGCTTCCTGCGGTTGCGGTGAGTCGTTTACGGTGTAATGTGACGGCTGACGATTACTTCGCCTTGTTCGGCTTGCCCGCACGGCAACAGCTGGACGCGCAAGCATTGGAAAAAACTTGGCGAGAGCTGGCGGCTCGGGTTCATCCCGACCGCTACGCTACAGCCAGTGCCGCCGAAAAAAGGGTCGTCATGCAATGGGCGGCCACTATCAACGAAGCTCATCAAACCTTGCGTCACCCTCTGCAGCGCGCACGCTATTTGTGCGAGCGGGCAGGGCAGCCCCTAGAGGCTGAAAGCAATACCCGCATGGCACCGCAGTTTCTCATGCAGCAAATGGAATGGCGCGAAGAGCTGGATCGCGTGCGTGATGACGGCGACCTCCAGGGGCTGCAGACCCTCTTGCAAGAGGTGCAGCACCATGCGCAGCAGCTAGAGTCGCAAGTGACCCGTTTGCTGGACGAGCAGAACGATGTTGCCGAAGCTGCAAGGCATGTGCGCGAATGGATGTTCGTCGATAAGCTGACCCACGAAATCCAGGCGGCACGCTCGAGTGCCGTCCAAACCAAACATTGATTATGGCGTTATTACAAATCTCCGAGCCGGGACAATCCACCGCCCCGCATCAACACCGTTTGGCTGTGGGCATAGACCTCGGCACCACGCATTCGCTGGTCGCCGCCGTGCGCAGCGGTACGCCTGAAGCGTTGGCTGATGCTCAGGGGCGGGTGTTGCTACCCTCTGTCGTTCGTTATCTGGCCGATGGCGAAGCAGTGGTGGGTTACGAGGCTTTGGCGCATCAAGCGTCGGATTCCGCCAATACGGTGGCATCAGCAAAACGATTTATCGGTCGCTCATTCGATGAAGCGCAAGCCGAAGGCGGCCAGCTGTATGTCATGGAGTCTTCCGGGCAGGGCGTGGTTTTGCAAACGGTGCAAGGCGCCGTTACACCACTGCAGGTTTCCAGCCAGGTCTTGAAGGCTTTGCGCGAGCGTGCAGAGGCGGCTCTGGGTGGTGAACTGGTGGGTGCCGTTATCACGGTGCCGGCCTATTTTGACGATGCTCAGCGTCAAGCTACCCGTGATGCCGGTCGTCTGGCAGGCTTGAACGTCTTGCGTTTGCTTAACGAACCCACAGCGGCAGCGGTCGCATATGGTCTGGATAACGCATCCGAAGGCACTTATGCTGTGTTCGATCTGGGCGGCGGCACTTTTGATGTTTCCATCCTGAAGCTGACCCGTGGTGTCTTTGAAGTCATCGCCACACGTGGGGATACGCGCTTGGGCGGTGATGATTTTGACAGTGTGATAGTCGAGCAGGTGCTCGCGACATCAGGGGCGCAGGCCAAGACCCGCGAAGATCAGCGTATCTTGCGTCTCGAAGCCCGCCGTGTGCGTGAAGCGCTTTCCACTGAGCAAAAATTTGTTTTCAAGGCGCTACTGTCCGACGCCGGCCAAGTCGAACTTGAAATTACGCGTGAACAGTTCGAGGTTTGGGCCAAGCCTTTGCTGCAGCGTGCGCAAGATTGTGCGGCTAAGGCCTTGGCCGACGCAGGTCTGGCCCCGGCGGACATCAAGGGTGTGGTCATGGTCGGCGGAGCGACGCGTATGCCTATCGTGCGCCAGGCTGCAGAAAGTTTCTTTGGTACCACGCCGCTGACCGACCTCGATCCTGATCAGGTAGTGGCATTGGGTGCGGCACGCCAAGCTAATTTGCTGGCAGGCAATCGCGAGGCCAACGAAGACTGGACGCTTCTAGACGTCACGCCTTTGTCTTTAGGTCTGGAAACCATGGGTGGCTTGGTCGAACGCATTATTGCGCGCAATAGCACCATACCCGTCGCGCGCGCCCAAGACTTCACCACCTTCAAAGATGGCCAGACGGCGATGAGCATTCACGTGGTGCAAGGCGAACGGGATCTGGTTTCAGAGTGCCGCTCTTTGGCGCGTTTCGAGCTGCGCGGCATCCCGCCCATGGTGGCGGGGGCGGCACGTATACGGGTCACCTTCCAGGTGGATGCAGACGGCTTGCTAGAAGTGAGTGCGAGAGAAGAAAGTACCGGTGTACAGGCTCAGGTGACGGTCAAGCCTTCTTATGGCTTAAGCGATGACGAAGTCGCAGCCATGTTGGCTGCGGGCATGAGTCATGCCGAGTTGGACGCGCAAGAGCGTGCGCTGCGTGAGCAGCAGGTTGATTTGCGTCGTTTGGTCGAGTCTGTGCAGGCCGCCTTGGCTGTGGATGCCGACTTGTTGTCGGCCCAAGAGCTTGAGCAAGTACAGGCTAAGCTTAACGAGGCTGTTGCCGTACTAGAGGCCAACGATGCGCAGGTGGTGCGCGAAGCCGAACAGGCGCTTAGTGCCGTGACCGATGATTTCGCTGCGCGTCGTATGGATCGCAGCATTCGTGCCGCGCTAGCCGGTAAGTCGCTCAATGAACTGAGCTGACACTACAACCAGAACAAGATTTTTCTCATGCCCAAGATTACTGTATTGCCGCACCCCGATGTTTGCCCTGAAGGCGCCGTCATTGACGACGCAGCGGTAGGGACTTCCATTTGCCGGGTGCTGTTAGATAACGATATTCCCATAGAGCACGCTTGCGAGCTTTCTTGCGCCTGTACCACCTGTCATGTCATAGTGCGTGAAGGTTTCGACTCGTTGGAAGAGGCGACTGACAACGAAGAAGATTACCTTGATCGTGCCTGGGGCTTGACGCCTACCTCGCGCTTATCGTGCCAGGCTATTGTGGCTCAAGAGGACCTCACCATAGAGATTCCTCGATATACCATCAACCATGCCAAGGAAAACCACTGATGCGCTGGACAGACACCTACGAGATCGTGGACGGCTTGATTGAAGCTCATCCTGATGTCGACCCTTTGACTGTGCGTTTTACCGACTTGATGGCATGGGTCATGGCTTTGCCAGGGTTTGATGACGTCGAGGAAAACTGTAGCGAGCGCATCCTTGAGGCGATTCAAATGACCTGGATAGACGAGCTGTAACGCTGGTTTTCGACAGGGCTCATATCTAAACAAAACAGCCGCTGGCCATAATAGGCAGCGGCTGTTTTGTTTAGATGCCGGGAGCGGGTGCAGCCCGGCATCTTCTGACTTAAACGTCTTCAGGCCTGAGGTGAGGAAAGAGAATCACATCGCGGATGCTGGGGCTGTTGGTCAGCAGCATGACCAAGCGGTCTATGCCGATGCCGCAGCCGCCGGTGGGGGGCATGCCGTATTCCAGAGCTCGAATGTAGTCAGCGTCGTAATACATGGCTTCTTCATCGCCGGCGTCCTTGGCTTGTACCTGGGCCAGGAAGCGGGCAGCTTGGTCTTCTGGGTCATTCAGCTCGGAAAAACCATTGGCGATTTCACGGCCTGAAATAAACAGTTCGAAGCGCTCGGTAATGTCGGGTCGTGAGTCGGATGCCCTTGCCAGCGGCGAGACTTCTACCGGATAGTCGATGATGAAGGTCGGTTGCCATAACTGGGACTCCGCCGTCTCTTCGAACAGAGCCAGCTGCAGGGCGCCAATGCCTGCACGCGCCAAGGTGGGGCCGTTGGCGTCCACGCCTTTCTTGCGCAGTTCGTTGCGCAGGAAGGTTTCGTCCTGCAGCTGAGCCTCGTTGTATTCCGGGGCGTATTTCAGGATGGCCTGTACCGTCGTCAAGCGCTGGAAGGGCGTGCTCAAGTCGATGGGCTTGCCTTGGTAGTCCAGGACGGCGCTGCCGGTGGCGGCAATGGCGGCTTCGCGGATCAGCGTTTCGGTGAAGTCCATCAGCCAGCGGTAGTCGGTATAGGCCGCGTAGAACTCCATCATGGTGAATTCGGGGTTGTGACGCGGGCTGACGCCTTCGTTGCGGAAGTTGCGGTTCAGCTCGAATACGCGCTCGAAGCCGCCGACGATCAGGCGCTTGAGGTAAAGCTCGGGTGCAATGCGCAGGAACATTTCCATGTCCAGGGCATTGTGATGCGTTACAAAGGGCTTGGCTGCCGCGCCGCCTGGTATCGGATGCAGCATGGGCGTCTCGACTTCGAGAAAACCAGCTTGTTGCATATGGGCGCGCAGGCTGCCGATGGCTTTGCTGCGAGCGATAAAGGTCTGGCGCGTTTGCTCCGTCATGGTCAGGTCGACGTAGCGTTGGCGGTAACGCAGCTCTTGGTCGGAGACGCCATGGAATTTGTCGGGCAGGGGGCGCAGCGATTTGGTCAGCAAGCGCACGCTTTGTGCATTGACGGAGAGTTCGCCCTTGTTGGTCTTGAAGACCGTGCCTTCGACGGCGATGATATCGCCGATGTCCCACGACTTGAATTGGCTGTAGCTCTCTTCGCCGACGGTGTTGCGTTCGAGGAAAACCTGAATGCGGCCGGTGCCGTCTTGCAGTGTGGCAAAGCTGGCCTTGCCCATGACGCGCTTGAGCATCATGCGACCGGCGATCTTCACGGGAGTGGCTTGGCTTTCAAGCACTTCTTTATCTTGCTCGCCATGTTGTGCGTGCAACTGGGCGGCACGAGCATCGGGAGCAAAATCGTTGGGAAATGCGCAGCCGGCTTCGCGCAAAGCATGCAGTTTGGCACGGCGCTCGGAGATCAGACGATTTTCGTCGGTGACTGCCGGGGTAGGCTGAGGATCGGTCATGATTTAAACGCCTTGCTTGAGGCTGGCCTGGATAAAGGGATCGAGGTCCCCGTCCAGTACCTTCTGTGTATTGGAAATTTCAACGTTGGTGCGCAAGTCTTTGATGCGGCTTTGGTCTAGCACGTAAGAGCGAATCTGGTGTCCCCAACCCACATCGGTCTTGGAGTCTTCCAGCTTTTGCTGCTCGGCCATGCGCTGGCGCATTTCGAGTTCGTACAGGCGAGAGCGCAGCATGGCCATGGCTTCGGCGCGGTTGCGGTGCTGCGAACGGTCATTTTGGCACTGCACCACGATGCCGCTGGGGGCGTGGGTGATACGCACGGCTGAGTCGGTTTTGTTGATGTGCTGACCACCGGCGCCGCTGGCACGGTAGGTGTCTATGCGCAGATCGGCAGGGTTGATCTCAATCTCGAAGGATTCGTCGATCTCGGGGTAGACGAAAACGCTGGCGAACGAGGTGTGACGACCGCCGGAGGAGTCGAAGGGGCTTTTACGCACTAAACGGTGCACGCCGGTTTCGGTACGAAGAAAGCCAAAGGCATAGTCGCCTTCCACTTTGATGGTGGCGGATTTAAGCCCTGCGACTTCACCTTCAGATTCTTCGAGAATCTCGGCCTTGAAATCTTTGCGTTCGCAATACTTAAGGTATTGACGCAACAGCATGGAAGCCCAGTCTTGGGCCTCGGTACCACCCGCGCCGGCCTGAATGTCAACGAAGCAGTTCAGCGGGTCGGCTGGGTTGTTGAACATACGACGGAACTCGAGTTCTTCGAGTTGGGCACCCAAAGCTTCGCAGTCTTCTTCTATGGCAGCCAGCGTATCGTCGTCGTCTTCTTCACTGGCCAGCTCGAAGAGGTCTTGCGCTTCGGTCAGACCGCTACCCACACGGGTAAGCGTCAGGACGACATTTTCAAGGGTTTTTTTCTCGCGGCCTAGATCTTGCGCATGTTTGGGGTCGTTCCAGACCTCGGCACTTTCAAGCTCGGCATTGACAACGTGTAGGCGCTCTGACTTGGCATCGAAGTCAAAGATACCTCCGTAGGGCCGCCTGACGCTCTGCGTAGTCTTCTAGGCGGGCGGCGAGCTGGTTATGGCGTTCGGCTTCCATAGTTTTCCTGTCTTAATAATGGCTTAAACTTGAAGAGAGACCAACACTACGCCTTTTTTGCTAGGCGTGGGGCCTTGTCTTCTAGGGGAAACCCACTATTTTAACTGAGGGCCGCATAGGTTTACGCCGTAGCCATTTTCTGTGGCTCCAGCGCATATATGGCAGGCTCTCATCGCCCATGTGTTCAAAAAATGGTCGATAGTTAAAATTTACCAGCATTATTTAATCAATCAATTTTACAAATAGGCTGCCGCTGCCTATACTGACCTTGTTGTTTAATTTTTTAACCCAAAGGAAGACGAACATGTCCCTGATCAATACGGAAGTCAAACCTTTCAAAGCAACGGCCTATCACAATGGCAAATTCGTTGATGTGACCGAAGAGTCCCTGAAGGGCAAATGGTCTGTCCTGGTTTTCTACCCTGCTGACTTCACTTTCGTGTGCCCCACCGAACTCGAAGACCTGGCCGAAAACTACGCCGAATTCCAAAAGCTGGGCGTCGAGATTTACAGCGTCTCCACCGACACCCACTTCTCGCACAAAGCATGGCACGACACCTCCGCCGCTATCGGCAAGGTCAACTACCCCATGCTGGCTGACCCCACCCACGTTCTGGCACGTAACTTCGACGTTCTGATCGAAGAAGAAGGCATCGCACTGCGCGGCACCTTCGTGATCAACCCCGAAGGTCAAGTCAAAGCCCTCGAAATCCACGACAACGGCATTGGCCGCAAGGCATCCGAGTTGCTGCGTAAAGTTCGCGCTGCTCAGTACATCGCTGCTCACCCCGGCGAAGTTTGCCCCGCCAAATGGGAAGAGGGCGCTGAAACGCTGAAGCCTTCGCTGGATCTGATCGGCAAGATCTAAGCGCTAGCCCGTTTTGCAGTATGACATCGGCGGGTCAAAAGTCCGCCGATGTTCCCCAGGGGCCAACCGTGCCACCTGACCGGATGGCCGGTGTGTCAGAAAGCAACCTTCAAAAGAGAGAATCAATATGTTAGATGCGAGCCTCAAAACCCAATTGCAAGCCTATCTCGAGCGCGTCACGCAGCCTATAGAGCTGGTGGCCTACCTTGATGACGGCGCCAAGTCGCGCGAACTGCGCGAGCTGCTCAACGAGATCGAACAACTGTCCGGCAAAATCACACTTGCCGAAGGCAATACCGAGGGCGCACGCGTCCCGTCCTTCGATATCAAGCGCGTTGGTACCGATATCAGTGTCCGCTTCGCTGGCATCCCGCTGGGTCACGAGTTCACGTCTCTGGTTCTCGCGCTGCTTCAAGTGGGTGGTCACCCCATCAAGCTTGAAGAGTCCGTCATCGAGCAGATTCGTAACCTGCCTGGCGATTATCATTTCGAAACCTATTTCTCGCTGTCGTGCCAAAACTGCCCCGATGTCGTGCAGGCCTTGAACACCATGTCGGTGATCAACCCACGCATCCGTCACGTGGCTATCGACGGCGCATTGTTCCAAAAAGAAGTCGAGGCACGTCAGATCATGTCCGTGCCTACGATGTTCCTCAACGACGCGCAGTTCGGCCAGGGCCGTTCCGGTGTCGAAGAGATCCTGGCCAAGTTGGATACTGGCGCAGCAGGTCGTAAAGCTGAAGAGCTCAACGCTCGTGAGCCCTTCGATGTGTTGATCGTTGGCGGTGGTCCAGCGGGTGCGGCGGCGGCTGTTTATGCGGCGCGCAAGGGTATCCGTACGGGTGTGGTGGCCGAGCGTTTCGGCGGTCAAGTGCTCGATACCATGGCCATAGAAAACTTCATTTCCGTCAAGGAAACCGAAGGGCCCAAGTTTGCGGCGGCGCTCGAAGAACACGTTCGTGCCTACGACGTAGACATCATGAACTTGCAGCGTGCCACCAAGCTCACTCAGGGCGACCTTATCGAGATCGAACTCGAGAACGGTGCAGTACTCAAGGGTAAGACGGTGATTCTGTCCACCGGTGCCCGCTGGCGCGAAATCAATGTGCCCGGCGAACAAGAGTACCGTGGTCGTGGTGTGGCTTACTGCCCTCACTGCGATGGCCCCTTGTTCAAGGGCAAGGCCGTGGCTGTCATCGGCGGCGGTAACTCGGGTGTAGAGGCTGCAATTGACCTGGCCGGTGTGGTTCGCCACGTTACCCTCATCGAGTTCGGCGAGGCTTTGCGTGCTGACGACGTGTTGCAGCGCAAGCTGCGTAGTCTGCCTAACGTAGACATCATCGTCTCTGCCCAAACTACCGAGATTCACGGCGATGACAAGAAAGTCAACGGCTTGTCGTACAAGGATCGCGTCTCTGGCGAAACCAAGCACGTCGACCTGGAAGGAGTGTTCATACAGATTGGTCTGGTGCCTAATACCGAGTGGCTGAAGAACTCTCCCGTTAAGCTGTCACGTCACGGCGAGATCGAAGTCGATGCACGTGGCCAAACGTCGGTGCCGGGCGTGTTTGCAGCCGGTGACGTCACCACCGTGCCTTACAAACAGATCATCATCGCTGCGGGTGAGGGTGCCAAGTCTGCCCTGAGCGCTTTCGATCATTTGATCCGTACTTCGGCTCCCGCCGAGCAAGCTGCGGAAGCGGTTACGGCTTAAGCTAGCGCAGGTCTGCCAAGGCTGTCTGGCAACTCATTCAGAGCGGCCAGACAACAAAAAACCACTGGTTTTTCAACCGGTGGTTTTTTGTTGTCTGGGGGGACGGTGTGTGACGGCAAATCTCCCAGGTCTGCCCATGCATGCGCTGCGCTGTGTAAAATCCTTGGTTTCTGAACCTCTCCCTTTATGACGCAAGAATCTTCCAAGCGCCTAGGGTTGGGTAGTCCAACGCTAGTACGCCTGCTGGCGAGTCTTGCCGACGCTGCGGTGCCCGTGCCTGAACAACCTCTCGCTGAGCGCCTGGGGCAGTGGCTAGGTTGGGCGGATGCGATTGCATTGTCGGGGGCACTAAATGGTGCGCCACCTTCAACAAGCAAGAGTGCGCTTAGGCTTGAGGCCGGCGGGCAGGGTGAATACGCCTTATTGAGGGCGTCGCTGCAGGATGCCATCCAGACAGTCAACGCCTTGCCCAGTCAGAGGCCGGGCTCATGGGGCGGTGCGCATGCCGGAAAGGCTTCAGCGCTGCCAATGGATTACCCAACTTATCGGCAGCGCTATGTAGCGCAGCAGCAAAAAATGGAAACGCGCATCGCCGAGTTTCGTGCCCGTTTGCGCAGCGCTCTGGCCGGCCACTCGCCCGAAATGGCACGCCTGGCTCTGGTTGATGCCGCCATGGAGCAGGCGCTGGCGCAACGCGAGCAAACCTTGCTGCTGAACGTGCCCATGCTGCTTGAGCAGCGCTTTGACGCATTGAAGGCCCAAGCAGCGCACTCTGGGCAAGTTGCTAGTGTATGGTTGGCCGGATTTCGCCAAGATATGCAGAATGTCCTGCTTGCAGAGTTAGCGCTGCGTTTACTACCGATAGAAGGCTTGCTGGCGGCGCTAAGCGCCAGTGCTCCCAACACCACCGATAAGATATGACCCGTTTGCTTAGTTTTGTTTGTTTTATTGCCGGCTTGGCCGTAGCCGCTTGGGTCGCCTCAGGTTATCTAAGCGACAACCCTTTAGGGTTGTCAATGACGCTGCTGATCGCAGCGGTTTATATGGTGGGGGTATGGGAGCTGTGGCGTTATCACCAAAGCACCACCGTGCTGTCCAGAGCACTCTCGTCATTGTCTGAACCCGTGCAGGCGCTTGACGTATGGTTGTCCAGCCTGCCAATGGGGTTGCGCAATGCTGTGCGCCTTCGCATCAAGGGCGAACGCGTAGCCCTGCCAGGGCCGGCTTTGGCGCCCTACCTGGCGGGCCTATTGGTCTTGCTGGGCATGCTGGGTACCTTTCTAGGCATGGTGGTTACCTTGCGCGGTACTGGTCTTGCGCTGGAAAGTGCGACCGACTTGCAAGCCATACGGGCGTCCTTGGCGGCTCCGGTGCAGGGGCTGGGGCTGGCTTTCGGAACCTCGATAGCCGGGGTGGCGACTTCCGCCATGTTGGGCTTGTTGTCTTCGCTAAGCAGACGTGAACGTCTGAAAGCTTCACAGCTGCTTGATGCGCAGGCGGCTACCCATCTATATGTTCATACGCAGGCCTATCAACGAGAAGAAAGCCAGAAACTGCTGCAAAGTCAGACGCAGGCCATGCCTTTGCTTATCGACCGTTTGCAACTTGTGGCAACGACGCTGGAACAGCGCAGCGAAGTCTTAGCGGGCGCGGTAGAGCGCCGTACGGAGGCTTTGGCTACAGCCCTGGTAGAACGTTCAGAAACCTTGGCACACACCTTGGATCAACGCTTTCAGGCGACTACCCTTGGGCTAGACCAGCGTAATCTTGATTTGTCTTCGGCGCTTGAGCAAGGGGCTCAGGCCCTGAGCCAGCAATTGATTTCTGCGCAAAAGACTTTCCATGACAAGGCGCAAAACGCCTACACGCAGTTGGCGTCCTCGGTAGAGCAGTCTCTGAAATCCGGCATTGAGCAAAGTGCTCGCGCGGCAGAGGCGGCAATTGAGCCGGTAGCGCAGTCCACCATGCAGGCGCTGACCGAGAAGGTCAGCGCCATGTGCGATGAGGTGGCGCAGGCATTGAGTCAGCATGTGTACGAGATAAGCCAGCAGGCACAGCGCAGCGCCACCACTGTTGCAGATACCTGGGGCAATGCGCTTAACGAGCAGCGTCATGCCGGAAAAACCTTGGCAGATGAGCTGCGTACGTCTTTTGAGGGCCATGTTGTTGCCCTAGAGCAGCGCTCTGAAATGCTATTGGCGGATGTGGCAGAGCAACTACACGCTGTCTCTAACGGTTTGTCTTTGGCCTGGGAGGCGGCATTGACGCGTCAAGAGCAAACCAACCAGCAGCTAAGCAGCCATCATCAATCCACCTTGACGCAGGCAGCGGCGGTTCTAGAGCAGCGTGCTGTGGGCCTTTTGCAGCAAATGCACGAAGTGCAAACCGAGCAGCGAGGCCAATTACTAGAACAGGACGAAAAGCGTATATCGGTGTGGACAGCCGCCTTGGCGCAGATGGCGGCCGGGCTTGAGCAGCAGTGGCGGCAGGCCGCGCAAGAGAGCGCTAGCCATCAGCAGCAGATATGTTCGGCGCTGGAAACAGCGGCAGCGTCAGTCGCGGCGCAAACTCGTGAACAGGCTGCGGACACCTTGGCACAGCTGAAGCTCGTGGCTTTGTCTGTCGCTGAAGCGCCCAAGGCCGCCGCTGAAGCGGTAGCCGAAGTGCGACAAAAACTGTCCGAAAGCATGGTGCGCGACAATGCGATGCTTGAAGAGCGCAGCCGCCTTCTGGAGACCCTGGGCACGCTGTTGGATGCTGTCAACCATGCATCGTCCGAGCAAAGCAAGGCGGTAGATGAGCTGGTCGCTACATCCGCAGACGTACTGCGGCGAGTGGGCGGCCAGTTTACCGATCAGCTTAGGGCTGAAACCGAAAAGCTCAGCGGCGTAGCCGAACAGGTGGTGGAAGGCGCTACACAGGTGGCCAGTCTAGGCTCGACGTTCGCAGAAGCGGTGCAGTCTTTTGCGCAATCTAACGAAGCGCTGATGGCGAATCTACAGCGCATTGAGCAAGCCTTAGAAAGTTCGCTGATTCGCAGCGATGATCAACTGGCTTATTACGTCGCGCAAGCCCGAGAGGTCGTCGACCTGAGCATGTTGTCGCAAAAGCAGATTATTGAAGAGTTACGGCAGTTAAGTACGACTCAAGCGTCGGGCGGAGCTGCGGCAGTATGAAAGACGAACTGGACGCCGGCGTAGAGCCAGCCGTTCCCGTGTGGGCGGTATTTGGCGACCTCATGTCGGTCATGTTGGGCGCTTTTGTTTTAGTACTGGTAGGCGTCATCGCCATACAGCTGCAGCTGTCTTCTCAACTGCAAGAGGAAATCAAGCATAGGCAAGAAGAAACTCAGCGGCGTATCACGCTAGAGCAAGCACTCGCCCAGCCGCTTGCCGATGGGCGAGTCACCTTGATTAATGGACGTATAGGCATTAGCGGCAGCGTGCTGTTTGCATTGAATTCCGCCCAGCTGCAGGCAGAAGGGCAATCGGTGCTGGAAAGCCTGATCGCGCCGTTGCATGAGTATCTGCAAGCTCACGATCAAGTGCTCATGGTCAGCGGCTTTACCGACGATAGGCCGATATGGCAGGACAATCGTCGCTTCGCGGACAACTGGGAGCTTTCGGCTCAGCGCGCGCTAACGGTCACGCGGGCGCTTGTCGAAGCAGGCGTGCCTCCTTCAGAAGTCTTTGCCGCTGCTTTCGGGGCGGAGCAGCCTGTGGCGTCCAACGATGATGAGCAAGGCCGGGCACGCAATCGCCGCGTGGAAATCGTGCCGGTTCCCAGGCCCATTAACGAGGGGCTGGGGGAAAGCGCGCCTTCGCCTGCTGATGCGGGCGGGCAGGAGTAAAAGCGTGAGTCAAGAACGGGGGCAGGGCAAGAGACCACTGGCCGAGCTATTGGCCTATATTGCTAGCAACAAGCCCACGGGGCATGAGTCCGACCCCGTGCAGCCTCTTAAAGCGCCTGAGGTCAGCGGTGCTGCTGGCGAACCCATCCAAATGGCGTATTTTCGCGAGCTTTGGGCTGATATCAACGCCAGCCGCCAACTGCATGAGTCGCGCGCACAGGTGCCGGGCAACGCCGGGCCGCTTAATACCAGCCAACTGATCTATCGCTCGCTGACTTTGATGCACGACCAAGCGCCCGGCTACCTGCAACATTTTCTGATGCACGTTGAGGCGCTGACATGGATGGCGCAGCTAACGAATTCGGAAGAGGCCAGGCAGGCGCCACGCACCACCAATTCAAGGAAAAAACGTTAGGCCGCTTGGGCTCAGATGATCTGCAAGACCGGATGGCAGTCATCGCCTAAGGCGCAGCTAAGGCGGTGGGTTAAGGAAATATAGTGCCTGTTAATGGGCGGGTGGCCCACGCCTGCCATAGAGTCGCTGTTCTTTCCCGGATTGCTCGTATCTTTTTGTTTTATTTGCCTTAAATTTTATTCTAACTAAGTTCTTTGATTGCACAAATATTAAAAAATAACAATAAGAGAAAATGCTGAAGGTTGTATATTGCACATTATGTAGTAGCTGCTCATAATCGTCATTCCAAAACATTAACAATGGAAGTGGACGATGACAAAAAGGAATAGGCTTTTCCCTGGGAGACTGGCGCTGGGCACCTTGGCCATAGGAAGCGTCTTCGGCTTGACTGCCTGTGGCAGTAGCAGCGGGGACGACAGCACCGATAACGACACGCCTCCCGCGCAATTGGCTTGCGAAGAGGCGCAGATCAAGCAGGCATTTTCGGGTGCCGCAGACACGGAAGTCTTGCTGGTTAAATCCTTCAAAAAGGGCGATGCGCTTTCATTGGCCGAGTCGGCCCCAGCCAATGCAGCCAAAGCGTCCAACGACGTCTGCATGGTCAAGATCAATGTGGGGCCTGGCAACGACGGCCCAGAAAATGCACCTTCTACCTCGCCGGGCATCGGCATAGAAATCTGGTTGCCCACGCACGAGAACTGGAATCAGCGCATTCACGTGAAAGGCGGCGGCGGTTGGGTGGGGGGTGTGCATCGAAGCACCACCGAGCTTGCCGGCGCAGCCAATAGCAGCAGCGGCGCTGCCGCCACCACCGCTATGGAAGAAGGCGCTGTTTCTGCCACGACTGACACCGGTCATAGGGTCGACAACGGTTCGTTTGCCCTTAACGCCGACGGCAGTATCAATACGGCGCTGTGGCACGACTTCGCCGAACGTGGCATTCATGAAATGGCAGTCAAGACCAAACTGCTGACCAAGGCCTATTACGGCGAAGAAGCCCGCTATAGTTATTTCAATGGCTTCTCCACCGGGGGGCGCCAGGGCCACAAAGAGGCCCAAGCTTACCCGGATGATTTCGATGGTATCTTGGCCGGCGCGCCTGCCTTTAACTGGTCAAAGTTCATCACCGCCGAGCTGTATCCCCAAATCGTTTTCCAGCGTGATCTTGACGGGAAAAACCTGAGCAAGGCGCAGTTGGATTTCGTCTCTGACCGCGCGATCAACGAATGCGACGTCGTTAACGGCCAGCATCTGGGCTATATCGCCGATCCTTCCCAGTGCTACTACGACGCCACTCGTGACGTCCAAGTCCTGTGTGAAGGGGTGAGCAGTCAAGGTGTGACCGGCCAGAACGCCGATGCAGCGGTTTGTCTGGATGCCACCCAGGCCGTAGCGGTCAACAAGATCTGGTACGGCCAGACAGAAGACGGCAGTGCGCCTGATCCCGCGTTGGATAACGGTTGGGCGGCGTCTCCCTCGGGCAAGCATCTTTGGTATGGTCCCACGCGTGGCACGACTTTGATGGGGCTGGCCGGACCTGAGCCTTTCCCCATTGCTGCCGATATGGTCGCTCTTGAGTTCAATGACCCTAAGATCGCCATGCCTATTTCGCGTGGATTCCCATTTACCAATGAAACCTTGGGCGATGGTGAAAACGGCTGGAAAAACTTGAGCTACGCCGATTTAGCTGAAGCCCGCCGCCTGGGCGTTGAAATGCAAACCGAGTTTTCCAATATCAATACGGATAACCCGGATTTGAGCGCCTTCCGAGATGGTGGCGGCAAAATGCTCATGTATCACGGTTTGGCTGACTTCGTGATCATGCCGCAAGGCTCCATCAACTACTATGGCCGCGTTGCCGAGCAGATGGGCGGTATAGACAGCATTCAAGACTTCTACCGTTTCTATCTGATCCCATCTATGGATCATGGTTTCCGGAATGGTTCTTCGAATGCCGCCGCGAATCCGCCGCTGCCCACTAACGAGCAGCTTTACGAAGCGCTCACCCGTTGGGTGGAAAAGGACGAAGCGCCCGAGACCATAGTTGCCACAGCGCCGGCCACAGGCGACACCGCCGAGAAGACTCGTCCGCTTTGCTTGTATCCTCTGAAAGCGACGCATGTTCAGGGCGATGCCAACCAAGCTTCGAGTTATCGCTGCGCCCCATGATGGGCTAGGTGATGGTTTGAAAACCATGCGCGCCCCGGCTTTGGCCGGGGCGTTGCTTTTGGTGAAAAGAAAAAATGGCTTAGCGTATTAGAAGCTTTCTTCTACAGGATCTTGGCGATCTTCGAATTGGCTGAGCTTGAGCGGCCTGACTGCCCCCATCCAGATGGCATGGTCGCGATGGTCTCTTAGGTCGTTGCCAGTGACGGGATGGGTAAAAATGACCAGCCCCTGGCGATGAATAGCCAGCCAAGGTAAAACCTGGTTCAGCAGTTCGGGGCGGTAGGCCAGTTGGCAACTCCAGTCAGGGTGCGGGCCAACTGGGCGCTCATGCACACGACCCATGCGCAGGTCGAAGCGCTGGGCTGCTTCTTCGCAAAGCCTGCGTGCTTGATCCAGCGTATCAGTATCGAAATACACATGGGAGTGGTAACCATGAACGTGCGGAGAATCAGCTTCAGTTTTCAGAGTCATGGAAATCTTTCCAGTATACAAAATACGCTAAAATAGGGTCTTATTGGCCGTCGGCGCCCCCTATCTGCCGACGTTTTGATCAAATTTCAAGGGAAGTGATTTTGGAAAACGCAATCAGAATTGGCATTGTAGGCTACGGCAATCTGGGGCGCGGCGTTGAGGCCGCCATTGCGCAGAACCCCGACATGCGTCTGGTGGGGCTGTTTACACGCCGTGACCCGGCTGGCGTTAAGCCCCTCAGTGGCGTGCCTGTATACGGCATGAGCGAGCTTGAGCGTTTCCGCAGTGAAGTCGACGTCATGATTTTGTGTGGCGGTTCGAAAGATGACCTGCCACAGCAAGGCCCGCAACTGGCTGCCATGTTTACTACGGTAGATAGTTTCGACAACCACTCTGCCATCCCTGAATATTTTGCCGCAGTTGACGCGGCGGCCAAAGCCGGCAAAACCATTGGCATGCTCTCGGTGGGTTGGGATCCAGGCATGTTTTCCCTTAACCGCCTGTATGCCGAAGCCATTCTGCCCGAAGGTGCCACCTATACATTCTGGGGTAAAGGCCTTAGCCAAGGCCACTCGGACGCTATCCGTCGTGTACCGGGTGTAAAGGGGGGCGTGCAATATACGCTGCCCGTGCAAGAGGCTATGGATCAAGTGCGTTCAGGAAGCAACCCAACGCTTAGCACGCGTGAAAAGCACACGCGCGAGTGCTTCGTGGTGCTGGAAGAGGGGGCTGATGCCGCAGCAGTTAAGGCGGCCATCGTTTCGATGCCGGCTTATTTTGCCGATTACGACACTACGGTGAACTTCATCTCGGAAGAAGAACTGCGTCAGAACCACAACACCATGCCGCATGGCGGTTTTGTGATTCGTTCGGGTCAGACTAACCAAGGCGCCAGCAAGCAAGTGATGGAGTTCAGCCTGAAGCTGGATAGCAACCCCGAATACACCGCCAGTGTCTTGGTGGCTTATGCGCGTGCCGCTCATCGCCTGCAGCAGCAGGGTCAGAGCGGTGCCAAAACGGTGTTCGATGTGGCGCCTGGGCTGCTTTCGCCGCGTAGCGCCGCCGACCTTCGTAAAGACTTGTTGTAATTTATTCGATAGCTTCGTAGGGCAGGCCGACATAGTTTTCGGCAATGCTGGCCAGCCCGACCTCCGAGCTCGTGTAGTAATCGAGCTCGGCCAACTGCATGCGCTGGGCGAAGGGGTCGTCCGAGAACTTGTGCAGCATATTGGTCATCAGCCACGAGAAGCGTTCAGCCTTCCAGATGCGACGCAAGACGATTTCAGAGTATTTTTCGAGCAAATCGGTACGGCCGTCTTGGTAGACCTTGACCAGGATACGGTAAAGGGTAGAGACATCGCTGGCGGCAAGGTTAAGGCCTTTGGCACCGGTGGGCGGAACAATGTGAGCGGCGTCGCCAACCAAGAACATACGGCCATAGCGCATAGGTTCGGTAACGAAACTACGCAGCGGGGCGATGCTTTTCTCGATTGAGGGACCGGTTACCAGGCGCTCGGCCGCTGCGGCCGGAATGCGGCGTTTCAGCTCTTCCCAGAAGCGCTCATCAGACCAGTCTTCGACTTTGTCATCCAACGATACCTGAACATAGTAGCGGCTGAGCATGGCATTGCGCTGGCTGCACAGAGCAAACCCGCGTTCGTGGTGAGCGTAGATGAGCTCGTCGTTGACCGGGGGCGTTTCAGACAAAATACCCAACCAGCCGAATGGGTAAACACGTTCGAAGGTGCGGATTTCGTTCTTGGGCGCGGACTGGCGCGACACCCCGTGAAATCCGTCGCAACCGGCAATGTAGTCGCAGTGCAGTTCTACTTCTTCGCCGTTACGGGTAAATGTGACGCGAGGTTTGTCGGTGTAGAAATCATGCAATTGCACGTTCTCGGCTTCGTACAGGCTGACACCGCCTTCGCGCTTGCGTGCGTCCATCAAGTCTTGTGTGACTTCGGTTTGGCCATAGACCATGACGGTCTGGCCTTTGGCGTACTTGACGAAATCTATGTGGTGCAGCTTATCGTTGAAAGAGATGTTGACGCCTTCGTGCACATCGCCTTCGCGATCCATGCGTTCGCCGGCTTTGGCTTCACGCAGCAGGTCAACCATGCCTTGCTCGAGCACGCCGGCGCGGATGCGGCTGAGCACGTACTCGGGGGTACGATGCTCTAGGATGACGGTGTCTATGCCTTGATGGTGCAGCAGTTGGCCCAACAGCAAGCCGGAAGGGCCGGCGCCTATGATGGCGACTTGGGTACGCATTTGTTTCATGTGGGGCTCCTGGCGAAAAGGGGCTGAGAGCGGCATACGCTGGACTCAGGCCGATATTTATCTGGTTTCACGTGTAATGATGGCCCTGTCGGCAATATTGCGGAATGCACTTCTTTGTCGAATAATTGTACTTTTGCAAGATTCTTATTAGAGTAGGCCGAGTCAATAGCAGTTTTTGGTCCTGCGCAAGGGTTAACCCTGAACCCACTTTTTTACCAGGGCAAGCAAAACCGGAACTCAGCTATGCAGCCCTCCCTACAGTCTCCCGGCGCCCGGGCGCCCATCTACAAGCTCTACGGCGAAGACCAATGGCCGACGCCTGACATGGTGCATTGCGAATCCATTGCTGCCCGTAGCCGCTTGCACGATTGGCAGATTCGCCTGCATCGCCACCATGGTTTGATGCAATGGTTGTATCTCAGAGCAGGGCAAGCGCGTGCCGCGTTAGATGGCCGCTTCCACGACCTGCCTGCCGGCTGTATCGTGGCCGTGCCGCAGATGTGTGCACATGGTTTTCAGTTTGCACCCGATGCGCAAGGTTACGTGGTGACCTTGGGCTATCCCTTGATCAAGCGCCTGGAGCAATCTTTACGTGGCGTGGTGCATTTGCCGGGGCAGCCGCGTGTGCTGCGCGTAGAGGCGGCCGACTTGGCTGCTCTGGATGCCGCCTTCAGTTGGCTGCACACCGACTATCAAGCTAAACGAGAGCATCGAGATGGGCTGATAGAGGCCATGCTGACGAGTATTCTGGTCTGGCTGAGTCGCCGGCTATCCGAAGAAGCGGGCAGTACCGCTACGCAGCCCATGGATAGAGCTCGGCGACATTTTGCGGCGTTTGGCGATCTTATCGAAGCGAACTACCTGAAGCCCTGGTCGGTAGCGCAATACGCGGCTCATATAGGTGTGACGCCGGCCCATCTCAATGTGTTGTGCCGCGATATCGTTGGGCAATCCGCGCTGATGCTAATTCATCAACGTCGTTTATTGGAAGCCAAACGCATGCTGGTGTACACCTCGATGACCGTCAGCAATGTGGCCGATGCTTTAGGTTTCAGCGATCCCGCTTACTTCACCCGCTTTTTTAGCCGTATGGCGGGGATGTCCCCACGCGCGTTTCGACAACAGGCCGCCAGCTTGATAGAGTCCTAAAAAACACTTGCTGCCTGTTTTTTTGAGTAGCGCAATGAGGGCCAACAAGCATTGACAAGCTCGATGCATATTAATAGTCTTACAGTCTGTTTCCGATAAGTGCGCCATATTACTGCCGCGAGCCTTATCGGAACCCCCATAGTTTCGCTACACTTATTGTGGCGGGTAACAGTCAACAATACTGGAGAGACCACGTAATGCACCTCAAAAAACTCTTAGGCGCGGCTATGCTTACCTTGGGCGTCGCAGCAACTGCCCAAGCAGCTGACCCCCTCAAAATTGGGTTCGTGCTGCCAATGTCCGGCCCCCATGCCGAATACGGCCTGCAGATCCTCAATGGCGCTAAGCTTTATCTCGCTCATCATGGCGACACCGTTGCTGGCCGTAAGGTTGAAATCCTGGTCAAAGACGATACCGGCGTTGCCCCCGAACTCAGCCGCAGGGCTGCACAAGAATTCGTCAACCGCGACAAAGTAGACGTGCTGGCTGGCTTTGGCCTGACGCCCTCGGCCTTTGCCGTAGCACCGGTTGCGACTGAATCCAAGGTGCCCATGGTTGTCATGAACGCGGCTACGTCCTCGGTTACCGAGCGTTCGCCTTACATTACGCGCGCTTCCATGACCTTGCCGCAAAACTCGGGCGCCATGGCCACCTGGATGCTTAAAAACGGCATCAAGAATGCTTACACCTTCGTGGCTGATTACGGCCCGGGTCACGACGCAGAGAAACAGTTCGTCAAAACCTTCACCGAAGGTGGTGGGCAAATCACAGGTCAGTTGCGTACGCCTGTCAAGAACCCTGATTTTTCACCCTTCATGCAGCGCGTGCGCGATGCCAAGCCCGAAGCCATTTTCATGTTTGTTCCCTCGGGCGAGCAAGGTGTGGCCTTCCTTAAAAGCTATGCAGAGCGCGGTCTGAAAGAAGCCGGCATCAAGCTGTTTGCTACCGGCGACCTTACCGACGAGCACGTGCTCGACGCCATGGGTGATCCCGCTCTTGGTTTGATTACCGCCTTCCATTACTCCGATGCTCACGACTCTGACTTGAATCGTAAGTACACCGCTGATTATGCCAAGGCTAACCCCACGGTACGCCCCAACTTCATGTCCATGGGCGGCTATGACGGCATGCACGTCATCCTAGAGGCCGTCAAGAAGAACAATGGCGATGCTAGCGGCGATGCCTTCATGGAAGCTGTTAAAGGTATGGCATGGGAAAGCCCGCGTGGTCCCGTCTCTATCGACCCAGAAACTCGCGACATCGTTCAAAACATCTACATCCGCGAAGTCAAACGCCAAGATGGCCGTTTGGCTAACGTAGAGTTCGACGTCATCGAAAACATGAAAGACCCAGGCAAGGTCAAGTAAGACCCATTAGCCATGTCCAGGCGCTCAATGCCTGGGCCAAAAGAAAACGCCCACCAGTTCATCAGGTGGGCGTTTTTTTGGCGTTTATCGTGGCACTGCGCTTTTCTATTGCGTACGTTTAGCCAGGCTGCTTCGCGTGAGCAGCTGTGGAGGCAGCCGCTAAGGCCGCTTGGGACAACTTGGCTGGGCGGCCTTGCTCGAGTAAGTGGCTGTTAAAAACGCCTATGGCATCCCCTAAGTCGGCGGCTTCGCCAGACAAAGCGCGTACGGTCTGGCCTAAGTCGTGTACCAGCGTGGTGTTTTGATGCGTGGCGGAATCCATCTGAGAGATAGCTTCATTGATTTGCTCTAGGCCGGCAGATTGCTCGACAGAGGCCAAGGAAATCTCGGCCATGAGCTTGGCGACACGCTCGGACGACTCGACAATGTCGCGCATGGTGCTGCCGGCTTGTGTGGCCTGACTCGCACCAAGGCTAATGCGACCGTTAGATTCGTCAATCAAGGTTTTGACCTCTTTGGCAGCCTGAGAGCTCTTCAGGGCCAGGTTGCGAACTTCGCCGGCAACGACGGCAAAACTTTTACCCGCTTCGCCTGCTCGAGCTGACTCGACCGCTGCGTTCAAGGCCAGGATATTGGTTTGGAATGCGATACCTTCTATTAAGGTGACAATATCGGCAATCTTGCGAGAGCTCTCTCGAATACCATCCATGGTCTGGACGACCTTGGCGACCTCGTTGCCGCCCCGCTGGGCGATACTGGTGCTATCGTCGGCAAGCTCTGCCGCTGCCGCGGCGTTATCGGCATTCTGCTTTACGGTAATGGTGAGCTCTTCCATGGCTGCCGCAGTTTCTTGAAGCGAGGTGGCTTGGTCTTCGGTGCGCGTAGACAAGTGCTGGTTGTTGGCAAAGAGCACCTGTGCCGCGTGGCCCGTGCCGGTAACGCCGGTTTGCACGTCGTTGCTTAGGCTGATCAGGCTTTTGCGCATGATGTCTAGGTAAAATCGCAAGCGGCCAAGCTCGTCGCTGCTGTCGGCTTCGATGGAAGTATTGAGGTTACCCGCCGCGACTTGGCGGGCGATGCGAGCAGCTTGATTCAAAGAGGCCGTAATGCGTTTGGCAATAATCCAGCCATAGCCGAAGGTGCCGGCGGTAAGGGCCGCCAGAACGGGCCAGACTACCCAATGCGCTTGTCCCGAAACGCCCCCGGTAGCGGCGTAATAGCTGGCAATGCCTATGGCTACCGAGGCCATCACGGCCATGCGGAACATGGAAGCGCGCAAGCGTTTACGAAAGGGCAGGGCAAGCCAGCTTAGCGCGTTGCGCCAGCCCTTAGCGGTGATTTGCCCGTGCTTTACGGTAAGGTGGGTGCGCCGTTGCGCGACCAGATCGGCATAAAAGGATTGGGCCTGCTGCACTTGCTCGCGAGTGGCTTGTACGCGCACAGAAGCGTAACAACTGACCTGCCCATTTTCGATAACAGGGTAAGCATTGGCCAACACCCAATAGTAGCCCCCATCTTTGCGACGGTTCTTGACTATGCCCAGCCAAGGCTCACCGGCTTTCAAGGTGTCCCACAGGTCTGCAAAGGCTGCAGCCGGCATATCCGGGTGGCGTATCAGGTTGTGCGGTTTACCTATGAGTTCCTCACGCGTGAAGCCACTGACTTCGACAAAGGCGGGGTTGGCGTAAATAATGCGCCCCTTCATATCTGTTTTTGAGATGAGGTACTGGTCTTCACGGACGATGGTTTCAACATCGGTGACAGGCAAATTGATGCGCATGGTGTGGATTGTCTCGTTGTGACAGCGTTCGTGACGTGGCTGGCCTAGACTACGGGGCAAAAAAAGCACTGTGTCGCATGCTGTGCATAGGCGTTTGGGTTATTGTGTTGACGGCTGAAGTCGGCGGTTCTTTACCGCCGGTGATAGCCTGGTGTACCCGAACCAGGCTCGTTAGTGGCTACGCTGTTCTGGCGCGGCGGCCTTGCGCAGCCATGGGTTGTCTATCAGGGGTAAAGCTTGAGGACTCCGAATTTGCATTTATTGATGCCAGGCAAGGCCGATCTGCCTTTTTTGCGGCGTTTAGCAATCATCCTGGGTTCGGGTTTGCTGGCCAGCGCAGCGATATGTTGGATAGCAGCCAACTGGCCGTATGCAAGCGCGCTGCAAAAGCTGGCGGGAACCCAGACAGTTTTGTCAGTCAGCGTCTTCGTGGCGGGCTGGCGTCTTTGGGCTCGACCGCATGAAAGAGGCCTTTCCAGCGTGGCAGCCAATGCCTTGGGGCTGGCAGCGGTACTGGTGGGGGCATTGTTCGCGCTGATAGGCCAGACATACCAAACCGGTGCCGATCCGTGGCAGTTGTTTGCATTGTGGTCGGTGCTTATTGTGCCTTGGGCCTTTATTCTCCCCACTGCATTTTTGCTATGTTTGCTGGCAACGGTCTTGAACCTTGCGCTGGTGCTGTTCTTGTCGCGTGAAACCGGGCTTGGCTGGGCCGCTATCGCCGCTTTGATGGCGGTTTTGAATCTGGCGTTGATGGGGCTGCGCGAAGTGGCTGACACGCGTCTTGCTTCAGATGACACCTGGCGCATCGGGCCGCGTGTTGCCATGGCTGCCTTACTGGGGTGGTGGCTGACTGGTCTGGTGGATGCGCTGAACAGTACTGGTTTGTACGCGAGTGCTTTCAGTCTGTCCGGATTTCTGGTCGGTGCAGGGTTGGTTGTTGCCTACACGCGTTTTAAGCCCGACGCGGTCATGTTGAGCCTTCTGGGGTTGGCTGCAAGTGCCGCCGTTAGCATTATCATCATCTATACAGCGGGCCTCAACGCCGGGCTACCCATCGTCATTGTGGCGCTCGTGGCGTGCTTTATATACGGGGCGCGCCATCTGTTGGCGGTGGTGCGCAAAACCGACTTTCATAAGCAGCGTAATGAGGAGCCTTGGTTCATCAGTGCATTTCGTCTGGTGCTGATGGGGTTGGCCGTTGTACTGTGTTTGCTGTTCCTCTCGCTGGTGCTCAAACTGAACGAAACCTCTACCGCCATTCTTGGCGTGCTGTTGTTGGTCGTGGGGCTGCTGTTCGTGCGTACTCATCATCAGCGACCCGCATGGCGCGATCTGGGCGTCGTGTTGTCGGCCATGGGGTACGTGGCTTACGCGGTCGCCATGCTTGTGGAAGGCGACCCTTTCTTGATCGGTACCGTGGCGGCAGTGGTGTTGCCGGCTGTGCTCATCTACGTGGTGGCACCAGTATTCACGCTACGTTTTTTAAGCGCCTTGGTGGGCGTGGGCATGCTTGTGCTTTATGTTTGGCACACCCTATTGCTGGACAGCTTATGGAGCAAGATGCATGTGGCAGAGATCACGCTCTCGTATCAGCGCCTGCTTATTCTAAACGTGGCTGCCTTGATCTGCTGGCGCCTGGTTGTGGCGAGCGAGCGCTTTCAGGTTCTTGTTCCGTTGGCTTGGGCGGTGACGGCTTTGGCTCTTGTGGCCGGCTGGTGGGCTCCCGCCCTTAGTTGGAGCAATCATCTGCCTGTGACGCCGCAATGGGCGTGGGTCTGGAGCCTGGGCATTATGTTGGCGCTACTACCCATTTATGCGCTGGCGGCCATGTTGAAAGGCAGTGGTGGGCGAGTAGCGGTGGGTGCGGCTTTGATGCTGATGGTGGCCAGCATAGGTTGGTTAGGTGCGCCGGGCGTTGCAGTGGCGCTCACCTGGGTGTTGGTGGGCCGGCTGCTAGGTCGGCGTGCTCTGCTGGGCTTCAGTGTTGTCGCACTGTTAACTTACCTCGCGCAGTTCTATTACCAGCTTGAAACCCCGTTGTTGCAGAAAGCATGGGTGCTGGGTGGCACAGGGGCATGGCTGCTATTCGGAACCCTCCTGCTTACAGGTTTTGGCAAAACCAAGGAACCTAAGCAGGCGAACGCGGTCGCTTCCGGCAAGCAGTCAGGCAGATGGCGTGCGGCTGCCATAGTGGCAGGCTTATTGCTGGTCTTGCTCATTGCGAATTTAAGTATCGCCCAGCGCGAGCGTTTGCTGCGACAAGGGCAGGATGTCGTTTTGGAGTTGGCGCCGGTAGACCCGCGATCGCTGATGCAAGGTGACTACATGATGTTGCGCTATGCCGTGGCGAATGAAGTGCAGGCTTTGTTGTCCGAACCGACAGAGTTGGCCGATGCCGTGCGTAAGGCGGGCCGGGGCTGGTTGCTGCTGGTGCCAGATGCTGACGGCGTCCATCGTTTGCGCGGCGTCTCGGCAGAAGCTGACGAATTAAACGATGAAAACCCGTTGGAGCAGGGTGCTCAAAAGCTGGCTTTTCGGCTTAGGGACGGTGAAGTCTGGATAGTCACGGATGCGTGGTTTTTTCCCGAGGGGCAGCAAGGCCACTACGAGCAAGCTCGCTATGGGCGCTTTAGGGTGAACGCACAGGGTTCCGGGCTTTTGCTCGACTTGTTGGACGGGCAGCGTCAGGGGCTAAAGGCCGGGGCAGCGCTGCCTGAAGAGTAGGGATGCAAGCCGGGGCGCTGGCCCCGGCTACCTTGATTTAGCTGCGTAAGGTGTCGGCAGCGTCAATGACCTCAACAGGTGAGGTGCCGGAGGCAGCCGAGTCGATCACCTGGGTAGGCAGCCCGATTTCGTTCATCAGCGCGATAAACGGCTGAGGGGGAAGTTCCTCGACGTTTACCATGCGTCGCACATTCCAAGTGCCATCGGCAATCAACAGAGCGGCGGCGACAGCGGGTACGCCGGCGGTATACGAGATAGCTTGGCTGCCCACTTCTTCGTAGGTTTGCTTGTGGTCGCAAACGTTATAGATGAAAACCTCGCGTTCCTCGCCGTTCTTGCGGCCTTTAAGCAAACTGCCTATGCACGTTTTGCCGGTGTAGCGGGGGGCCAATGAAGCCGGGTCTGGTAGTACAGCCTTAACGACTTTGAGCGGGATGATCTCTTGTCCTTCGGCTGTGACAACAGGTTTCTCGGACAGCAGACCCAGATTATTGAGAACGGTAAAGACGTTGATGTAGTGTTCGCCGAAGCTCATCCAGAAACGGATGTCTGGAATACCTAAATGATGCGACAGGGAGTGAATCTCGTCGTGACCCGTCAGGTAGGTGGCTTGTTGACCCACTACAGGTAGATCCCAGGTTTGCTTGTGCTCGAACATCTTGGCGGCCTGCCACTGGCTGTTCTGCCAAGACCATACCGTTGACGTGAACTCCCGGAAATTGATTTCAGGGTCGAAGTTGGTGGCGAAGTAATGGCCGTGCTTGCCGGCATTGATGTCTATGATGTCCAGGGAGTCGATTTCGTCCAGATAGTCATCTTTGGCCAAACGGGCATAGGCGTTGACGACACCTGGGTCAAAGCCGCAACCCAGGATGGCCGTGATGCCGGCTCGATCGCATTCCTCACGGCGTTTCCACTCGTAATTGGCATACCACGGAGGCGGTTCGCAAACCTTGGATGGGTCTTCGTGGATGGCTGTGTCTATATAGGCGGCACCGGTTTCAATACATGCCGACATAACCGACATATTCAGGAAGGCGCTGCCCACATTGATGACGATGCCGGCCTTGGTATCGCGTATCAGCTGCACGGTGGCGGCAACGTTCATCGCGTCCAGGCTATGGGTCTGAAAATGTCCAGGCATCTTCATGCTGCCCTTGCTATACACCGACTCTACGATGCGATGGCATTTTTCCAGCTTGCGCGAGGCTATGTGTAGTTCGCCCAAGCGATGATTGTTTTGCGCGCACTTGTGCGCCACCACGTGGGCCACACCACCCGCACCAATGATGAGGACGTTAGGTTTCATGATGGAACTCCTGGTTAATATGAGCCTCAGGACAAGCTGGAGGCAAAGTCGGCATAAGTAAACTGGCGTATGACACGGGTGCTGCCGTCCAGTTCGCGTACCACGATGGCGGGCATGCGCACGCCGTTAAACCAATTCTTCTTGACCATGGTGTAGCCGGCTGCATCCTGGATAGAAATGCGCGATCCTGGCCGTAGAGGCTCCTCAAATCGGAACTCCCCAAAAATGTCGCCAGCCAAACACGAATTGCCGCAAATCATGTAAGTGTGCGGCCCGTTGTCTGGGCTGACCCGGGCTGTCAACTGATAAGTGAGCAAATCCAGCATATGGGCTTCGATAGAGCTGTCCACAATGGCTAGGGGCTTGCCGTTATCCAGAACATCCAGCACAGTGACTTCAAGTGTTGTCGTGTTGG
Organism: Mesopusillimonas faecipullorum; assembly: GCF_020539505.1. Taxonomy (GTDB): domain Bacteria; phylum Pseudomonadota; class Gammaproteobacteria; order Burkholderiales; family Burkholderiaceae_B; genus Mesopusillimonas; species Mesopusillimonas faecipullorum. The sequence continues at coordinate 364,508 of NZ_JACDXW010000004.1, forward strand.
TGACTGCAGCTTCGCCGGGTTCAAGATACACCTGAACGTTATATCGTTGGGCGAATGACTTAAGTCTGGCAGCCAGCTTTTCGATGGGATAACCGCTTTCGGTGAAATGGATGCCGCCACCCAGACTCACCCAATTGATTTGATGAAATAGATGACCGAACTTCTCTTCTACTTGGGTCAGTAGCTCATCGAAACGCTCGAAGCTGCGGTTCTCGCAGTTGTTATGCACCATGAAGCCGTCCAGTGATTCTACGACGGCCTCTACCTTGGCTGGGTCGGATTCGCCTAAACGGCTGTGCTGGCGAGCGGGGTCCGCCAGTAAATAGGCCGAAGCACTAACCCCAGGGTTCAATCGTAGCCCTTTGGGCAACTCACCCGTCTGAGACTGGAAACGATGAAACTGCGACAAAGAATTGAAAATGATCTTGTCGGCGTGAGTGACAACCTCGGCAATTTCGTGGTCTGCGTAGGCAACGCTGTAAGCGTGGGTTTCCCCACCAAATTTTTCCCTACCCAGTCGCACCTCATTCAAAGAGGATGAAGTCGTGCCATCCATGTATTGGCTGAGCAGATCGAATACGGACCATGTGGCAAAACATTTGAGTGCCAGCAGCACCTTGGCGCCACTCAAAGAGCGCAATGTTTCTATCTTGCGTAGGTTCTCGACAAAGGCGTTCTTGTCGACGAGATAATAAGGCGTTTGAATCATTGGGTACATTGAAAATCAAGCCATCGCCGAAGAGATCGGCTCACCGAGGCAGAAAAAGGCGAAGCTCAACCGAAATGCTGTGTGGCACACTGGCCGGGCCGCGAAGTGCGGGGTATAGCAGCAGGCTGAGAAAATGCGTAGGCTAGCGCCCGTATCGCAGAGAGCGGTCGTGAATGAACGACAAAGAATGGTGCGGAGGCGCATGCAAGCGACCCAAGGAAATCTTAGGCAGATCTTCCTGTTGTGAGTCTGTGCGTGCCGAGACACGCATAGCGCGCTGCGCATCAGCAAAAGAGCCAAATTGGCAGAGGACATCGTGCAGCAGATACATGCCAATCTCCCCAATTTAATAGGCTATTTGTAAACAATAAACCTTAAAATTGTCCCGGAAGCGGGGGGGAATGTCAAATATGACTATTGTTGCTGGCTTGTTAAAACTGCTTGTACAAGACGCCCATGGTGCGCGTACGCCACTTTAATGTGTGCGAGCCAGTTGTTTTGGAAGGAGCGGCGCTGCGATGGTGCCACCGCAGCGCCGCCAAGGATACCGACCTCTTTAAACTGCGAAGTCTTCTTTGCTTTTGCCTTGTTCCAGGGCTTCTTTGAGCCATTGCGGCTGTCTACCCATGCCAGACCAGCTTTCGCCGTTAGGGCCTTTGAAGCGCACCTCTGTGACGGCGCCCTTGCGAGCCGATTTCTTGCCGCCGGGAGCTAAGCCCAAATCAGCAGCTGAAATACCGTATTGGGACATTTTCTGCTTGATTTCTGCGACTGCTTCAGCGATTTCTTGTTTGCGTGCTTGCTCGGCCTGTTGCATCAGGGCTTCAGCTTGGGCTTTTAACTCAAGATAGGTTGCCATTATGTTTTCTCTTTGCTCTTGGGGATGAGTACGCCTAATGCGTACAAGTAATAATTTTATTATAAATAGATGTCGCTAGGGTTTTATATTGCAAGATAAGTTGCAAAATAGTTGTGAGATGGTTTTTTCATGCGGCATATCCAAAACTATTCATCTGATTGAGTTCGAAACTTTATCAATGACTGGCAGGCAGCGGCTTTATTACTTAAGAAAAGCTTGGTGGTTTCCGCAGGAATTGCCATGAATCGGCATAAATGCCCAAAGGGTAATGGGGCTGCAGAGCTAACTGCGAGCCGTACTGCGGTCTGAATGCCATTAGCGTTTTATCAGATTGTTGCGGTCTGCAGGCTGATCCAGGTCGAGGATGGGGCCCAGCGGCACAATACCATTTGGATTGATGCTGGGGTGACTGAGGTAATAGTGGTTCTTAATATGTTCAAAATTTACTGTTTCTGCCACGTTCTGCCATTGGTATAGCTCGCGCGTATAGGCCCATAGATTTTCATAGTCAGATAAACGTCTAAGGTTGCACTTGAAGTGGCTGTAATAAACGGCGTCAAAGCGAATCAAAGTAGTAAATAAACGCCAATCTGCTTCTGTAATGTCATCGCCTACCAAATACCGCTGCTGCCCAAGCTTGGCTTCCAACTGATCCAGAGAAGTAAACAGTTTGTTCAATTCTTGCTCGTATACCGACTGTGAAGTGGCAAATCCCACCTTATATACGCCATTGTTAACAGTGTCATAAACTTCACTGTTCACTGCGTTGATGTCGGCAAGTCGTTCCTGGGGGGCGTAGTCTCCTTCTCTGGCACAAATTCCGTCGAAAGCTGAATTAAGCATCCGGATGATTTCTGAGGACTCGTTGTTGACTATGGTATTGCGCTGCAAGTCCCATAGCACGGGGACAGTTACGCGACCTGTGTAATGAGGGTTGGCACGTAAATAGACTTGATATAAGTATTGTGCTGCGTCAACGGGGTCGGCCACCACACCCGGGGCGGGATCAAATGACCAGCCGTTTTCCCCCATATAAGGGTTGACCACCGAAACACTGATCATGTTCTCTAAGCCCTTGAGGGCGCGCATGATCAACACCCTATGCGCCCATGGGCAGGCAAGCGAAACGTATAAGTGATAGCGTCCAGGCTCTGCGCGGAAACCGGCTGTACCGCTGGGGCCGGGTTTGCCATCGGATGTGATCCAGTTGCGAAACTGGGTCTCGCTGCGAACGAAACGTCCGCCTGTACTGCTCGTGTCATACCACTTGTCGTGCCACTTACCGTCTATTAAGAGACCCATTTCGATTCCTTGCATGCAAAGCCTGAGGTCAGATCTCGAATTGATCTTAGACCTCAGGCCAAGAGAGCGTTGAAAGCTTATTCGACCACGGCTTCCAAAGCGATGTCGAGCGTGACTTCATCGCCTACGCCGGGGGCAAAGTGACCGGCATTAAAGGCGGTGCGCGAAATCACTGCGCTGGCATTAGCTCCGATCGCATCCTTTTTCATCATGGGGTGAGGACCGTTGAAGAATGAGGTTATGGTGAGCGTGACTGGCTTGGTGACGCCTTTGATGGTTAAGTCCCCTTCGATGCTAACGGGTTTGTCGCCGTCAAAGATGACTTTGGTCGACTTGAAGGTGGCCGTGGGGAATTTGGCCGTATCCAGGAAATCCGCACCTTGAATATGGCCATCAAAAACGTCAAAACCCGTGTTTACCGAGGTCATGTCTATGGTGATGTCCACGTTGGCGTTCTTCGCTTCTTTGTCCAGCACCACCGTGCCCGTCGTTTTCTTGAAACTCAGGATCTGTTTGGACAGACCCATGTGGTCATAAGAAAAGCGCGGAAAGGTATGGCTGGAATCTACGGCATAGGTTTGTGGAGCAGCGATGGCCTGAGCAGCGAAAAATGTGGCGAATGCGGCGGCAATAAACGTTTTTTTCATGAGGAAGTCCTTATAAGTATGGAAAGGGTCTAGGTTCTGTGTGTGGGTTTAAAAGGCTTCAGCCTTTCTGGATCTGTGTGCTGTAGCAAGTGGAAGACCGCTATCAAGCGTTTGTGATGTCCATGTGCACACTTTAATTGTTTCTTTAATTTCTATAAACAGATCAAATGCTAATGTATATTCTTAAAACAAGAATAATAAAGCTGTTTTTCAGGAAACGTATGAGAGCAGTTGCAGCGGCAGGAAGCCTGGGGCGGACAGGAGGGTGCCAATAGCCGAAGCTGTGAAAAATCTTATCGATAGACGAGTTTTTCCGTATCCAATGTGACCACAAGCAATCTCTATATAATGCGGTCTCTTCGCCCGTTGTGTAATAACCTAAAGTTATCGGTAGGTGGCAACAACTAAATGCTCAAATACCTTCCAGAAGTCGCCATCTTTGGTGCGCTTTTTCTAAGTTTGCTCAATGTTCTTGCTGCTGCCTTTGGGCTTGGGCCGGCATTGACTTGGGCAACAGGCCTGCCCTTCTGGGTCAGTATCTCAACGCCTCTTGCTTTTGTGGGGATTGGCATTTTGATCTATTCATGGATCAATTCGCTGATGAGCAACTTCTCGGGCATGGCAATCTATTTCGTAAATGTCATGCTTGCGCCTTTTGGCTATGAACTCTTAGGCTTACCGTATCTCATAGGGTTGGCAATAGCAGCGACGCCTCTCCCGTTTTACTCCGGCCTTAGATGGCTCTCAGAAAAGTTCGACTGAACCTATCTTCATATACCTTCGTCAGCCAGTCGATGAATACGCGCACTCTTGGCGAGAGTTGGCGGTGGTACGGGTACAGCGCAGACAGGGGGAGGTCCGGGCTTGGCCAGCCTCCTAATACTTCGATCAGTCTTCCATCCCGCAACTCATCTTCCACATGAAAGCGTGGCAACTGGATCAATCCGCAACCACGCAGGGCGCAGACCACGTAATTCTCAGCATCGTTGACTGACATCCAGCCGTCGAGTGCGTACGTGCGGACCTGACCATCGACAAACAGCTTCAGTGGATAGTCCCCGGCACCGCTACTGGTAAAGAACTTCACCACATAGTGTGACGATAGTTCGTCTGGATGCTGCGGCATGCCAAAGTCAGTGATGTACGCTGGGCTTGCGCATACAACTTGTGGCATTGAGGCCAGCTGTCGAGCCACTAAAGAGGAGTCGTGCGGGTTGCCGGCACGGATGACGCAATCGACTCCTTCGCGAACTAGATCGACCAGCCTATCCCCGCTGCTGACGACCAAATCAATACCAGGATAACGCGACCGGAAATCGTCGATTTTAGGCAAGACGATTTTTGTGGCATGCGTGCCATGCATGTCGATGCGCAGCACTCCGCGAGGATTCGAAGCGACGTGTTGCAGCGAAGACTCTGCGTCCTCCAACTCGCTGAGCACATGTATGCATCGCTCGTAGAATGCTTGGCCGTCCAGCGTAGGGCTGACCTGACGTGTGGTGCGGTCGAGCAGGCGGGTGCCTAGTCGGGCCTCCAGCTCTTGGATGGCATAGGTGGCTGTAGCGCGGGGTATCTGCAATGCGGCCGCAGCGCGACTGAAGCTTCTCAGCTCAACGATGCGGGTGAAAAGCTGCAGGGAAGTGAAGCGATCCATTATGCTGATTGTTATAGCTGATTGAATTCATATGCCAATTTACAGCTATTTATTCTGTTTGGGGAAACGATAATAATCCGTATGTCGTCACTTTTTCTCTGGACCCGAAAATGAACGTAAATGCAGCAAGCAAAGTCGCCATCGTTACCGGGGCGTCCCGTGGTATCGGGCAAGCCATTGCCATCAGGCTGGCAGTCGATGGATTCGCTGTGATTGCCAACTACGCTGGTAATGCGGCGAAAGCACAGGAAACTGTCGCTGCTATCGAATCGGTCGGGGGGCGTGCCATAGCCATCCAGGGCGACGTTGGCAATGCCGATGCCGTGGCTGCATTGTTCGATAGTGCTAAGCAAGCATATGGTCGCATCGATGTGGTGGTTAACAGCGCCGGCATCATGCCCATGGCTCCCATAGAGCAGGCCAGCTTGGCCGATTTCGACAAGGTGATCGCCACAAATCTGCGGGGCGCTTTTCTGGTACTGAGCCAAGCGGCAGCCTATCTAGAGCACGGTGGTCGAATTATTGCGCTGTCCACCAGTGTCATCGCTAAGTCGTTCCCGTCTTATGGCCCGTATATTGCATCGAAAGCCGGCGTTGAGGGGTTGGTGCATGTATTGGCTAACGAACTGCGCGGTCGCAGTATCACTGTCAACGCTGTTGCACCGGGGCCGGTAGGCACGGAGTTGTTCCTCAGCGGCAAGACGCCCGAGCAGATCTCGCAGATATCCAAGATGGCGCCATTGGAGCGTCTGGGTACGCCGCAAGAGATCGCCAATGTGGTGTCGTTCTTGGCTGGGCCGGACGGCGGCTGGGTGAATTCGCAGATCATCCGCGCCAACGGCGGCTTCGCCTGATGGCGCGATGAGGCTGTTCTTATGAGGTCGCGGTCGTGTGCTCCCCACTTGCGTAGAGGTGTCATGTGCATATAATGTATTGAAATTGATGCGCATTATTGCATCGCATGATTTGGGAGAAAGCCATGCTGACAGCAAGCCGCCCACGCACCGCTAGCAAGCGCGCGACGAATGTTTCACTACCTGAAGACCTACTGGCCGAAGCCAAGGCGCTGCAAATCAACATCTCACAGGCTGCGGAAGCCGGGCTGGCTCAAGCCATCACACGCGCACGCAGCGACCTCTGGCTTGCTGAAAACCAGGAGGCTATCGAAAGTTCCAATGCGTATGTTGAAGAACACGGCCTTCCGCTGGCGAAGTACCGGATGTTCTGATGAGCCGCTACGACGTCTACCCGAATCCGTCGGGGCTAGGCTATCTTCTCGATGTCCAGGCGGACATACTGCAGCAGATGAGCACGCGGGCAGTTGTGCCCTTGCTTCCTGTAAGCAGGGCACCCAAACCCGCGAAAACACTTAACCCGGTGTGTGACATCGCCGGTGAACCTCACGTGATGGTGACGCAGTACCTCGCGGCGGTTCCAGTGCGGGAGTTACAGACTCCAACGTGTAGTCTCCAGGATCGGCATGACGACATCGTGGCTGCTGTGGATTTCCTTCTTCACGGATTCTGACGAGACCTTCAATTTTCCCGTGGCTTTTTCCTGTAGCTGGAACGTCCAATTACTTACATATCCATTGAATAAAAAACTGCCCCGAACCTTGCGGTGTCGGGGCAGTTTGTATTCCTTGGTGGCGCATCCCTGATTCGAACAGGGGACCTGCGGATTATGATTCCGTCGCTCTAACCGGCTGAGCTAATGCGCCAAAGAACGTAACTTTAGCATAATAATTTCGTCCTGCGCAAGTGGCTTATACGCTTAATGTTGGTGCGGCTTCGGAAGGTCCGCCCACTCCCGGCCGGACATTGCTATTTAGCTCGGACAGTGGCTTATGTTCTCGTTGATGAAGGCCAGCCGAACGGCCTTTACTGAATGGCAATAGAATAAAGAGTAGGGCGTTTACCCACGCCGAATTCTTTGTTGGAGTCTGTATGGTCACTCTGTCGGTGCTAGATCTAGCGCCTATACGTCAAGACGGTTCTGCTGCCGAATCGTTCCAGCACACTTTAGACCTCGCCCGCCATGCCGATGCCTGGGGGTTCAATCGTTATTGGCTGGCTGAACATCACGGTATGCCCGGCATTGCCAGTGCCGCCACTGCGGTGCTTATTGGTCAAGTCGCAGCGGTGACCCAGCGTATTCGTGTGGGGGCGGGAGGCATCATGCTTCCCAATCATTCTCCTTTGGTTATTGCAGAGCAATTTGGCACCCTAGAATCATTGTTCCCTGGGCGCATTGACTTGGGCCTGGGGCGGGCGCCGGGCTCTGATCAGCAAACCTCTAGGGCTCTGCGTCGTTATACACATGAGAGCGCGGATGCTTTTCCGCAAGATGTCGTCGAATTGATGGATTATTTTTATGCGCCTTCCCGGCAACCTGTGTTGGCAGTACCAGGCGCCGGCTTGAATATGTCATTCTGGATACTAGGGTCCAGTTTGTTTGGTGCGCAGTTGGCGGCAGCTTTGGGCTTGCCTTACGCATTTGCTTCGCATTTTGCGCCGCAGTTTCTGATGCAGGCCATTCGGGTTTACAGGCAACATTTTCAACCGTCACAGCACTTGGATAAACCCCACGTCATGGCAGGCTTTAATGTCTTTGCCGCAGACACCGACGAACAAGCCGAATATTTGGCATCATCCTGGCAGCAATCCTTCGTCAGTTTGCGCAGCGGCAGACCGATACGTCTACCGCCACCTGTGAAGGGGTATATAGACTCCCTGCCGCCGCCAGCACGTGAGATGTTGAACGGCATATTGTCGTGTTCGGCAGTAGGCTCACCTGAAACTGTACATCGTCAGATGCAAGCATTTATAGATCGTACGGGCGTAGATGAACTGATGATTACTTCTAACACCTTCGAACATCCGGCGCGCCTTCGCAGTTACGAGATCGTGGCGCAGCTTGCGCCTCAACTGACGAGTCAACCGGCGGCGATCTAATCCGTAATCGGTATTTAGCCATATAAGAAGAGGGCGGACTTTCAAGGTCCGCCCTCTTGCTTTCAAGAACCCGCTGATGCCATTAGTTCTCGTTGTAGGCCGATTCGCCATGCGAGGCAATGTCGAGACCCATGCTTTCTTCTTCGGGGGTAACGCGCCAGCCATAGACGCCATCGGCGATAGCGCAAGCTGCCCAAGCCACCAGACCCGACCAAACCAGAGTAATTAAAACGCCTTCTAATTGCAGCCACAGTTGGTAGGGCACGCTGCTGAACTCAGCCAAGCCCGGGCCGCCCAGCAGTTGAGCGTTGAACACGCCGGTCAGGAGCGCACCGGCAATGCCGCCCACGCCATGTATGCCAAAGACATCCAAAGTATCGTCGGCACGCAGCATACGACGCAGACCATTAACACCCCAGACGCAGATGGCGCCAGCGGCCAAGCCTATCACCAGAGCTCCTGCGGGGCCGACAAAACCGGCACCGGGGGTAATACCGACCAAGCCGGCAACTAAGCCAGATGCGGCACCCAGCAGAGACGACTTGCCTTTGACGATACGCTCTACGGCAATCCAAGCCAGCAAACCTGCTGCGGCAGCGATCAGAGTGTTCAGGAAGGCTAAAGCGGAAATCGTATTGGCGGCCAAAGCTGAACCCGCGTTAAAGCCGAACCAACCTACCCACAACAAGGCGGCGCCCGTCATGGTCATGGGCAAGTTGTGGGGCTTCATGGGTTCACGACCGTATCCCATACGGCTCCCGGAATACCAAGCGGCTACCAAGGCGGCTACACCCGAGTTGATGTGGACGACCGTGCCACCGGCAAAGTCGAGGGCGCCGCGCTCTAGCAACCAGCCCCCCGGGCCCCACACCATATGGGCAATAGGAAGGTAGGCGAAAGTTACCCATAACAACAAGAAGAGCACGACGGCGCCAAAACGGACGCGTTCCGCGAAGCCACCGACTATCAGTGCGCAGGTGATACCGGCAAAGGTGGCTTGAAATGCAGCAAAGCTGATTTCAGGGATGGTGCCCGACAGTGCGAAAGTATCGCTACTGAAATCCATCATCCCGGAAAAAAATAGGCGCGAGAAGCCGCCTATGATGGCATTACCTTCGGAGAAGGCAAGAGAATAACCGTAGAAAAACCAAACGATAATTGCCAGGCAGAATGCCGTAAGCACTTGCAGAGAGAGCGACAGCACATTCTTGCTGCGAACAAGCCCTCCGTAGAATAGCGCCAGGCCGGGCGCAACCATCATCAATACCAGCAGAGTCGATGTGCTGACCCACGCAAGATCAGTGGAGTTCATAGCTGTGCTTCCTTATATATAGAGGGGTACTCGTATTGGGCTTACAGCGCGGTGTCGCCTTCTTCACGCGTGCGTATGCGAATCACTTGTTCCAGGTCGGTGACGAAAATCTTGCCGTCGCCGATGCGTCCCGTGTGTGCCGCTGCGCACAGACTTTCAATCACCAGATCCACGTCTTGGTCGCGCACTGCAATTTCTATCCGTAGCTTGGGCAGAAAATCCACGGTGTAGTCAGCGCCTCTATACAGTTCGGTGTGGCCTTTTTGGCGACCGAATCCGCGGGCTTCGCTGACGGTCATGCCCTGGATACCCTGCGCCGACAAGGCTTCTCGAACGTCCTCCAGCTTGAAGGGTTTGATGACGGCGGTTATCAGCTTCATGGCTAATCCTCGTGAAGTAAGGGGACGGCCAGCTAACGCGGACCGCGGTTAAACAAACGCTATGTATTTGCCATACAGAATAAAGTATACATTAAGCATTGAAGAAGAAAAGAGAAGTGTAAAAGGCGTGTAGAAGGTGTTGCTGCGGCGCAATAGGCACGAGGGCTCTTTGTCTTCTTTAGGAAGATAGTGAGTGGAGAACTTAGGTAACGAGTTGAATGAGGTTGGTGTGCAGCTAACGTGCGATACTCAAGCATGGAGCCGCGCCGATGGCGCAACTTTCGATTTACGCTGAAAGGAAGAGGGAAATGTCTGTTAATACTGTCCGTACGTCCATTGGCCCCGAAGAGGTCTTAAAGTTCTGGCGAGAAGCGGGGCCCGAAAAATGGTTCGTCAAAGACGAAGCTTTCGATACCGTCTTTCGCGAGACTTTTTACGAGCTGCATTTTGCCGCTGCCAGGCGTGAACTGGATGACTGGAAAGACGACCCCGAGTCTTGTTTTGCCTTGCTGATCTTGTTGGATCAGTATCCACGCAATGCTTTTCGCGGAACGGCGCATATGTTTGCCACAGATCCTTTGGCTAGGCACTACGCCACTCACTATATAGAGTCAGAGTTCCTTCCCCAGCTTGAAGCATCCCTACGCCTCTTTGTATGCGTGCCTTTCATACACTCAGAAGACCTGGGCGATCAGGAGTACGGTGTGCTGCTATATAAAGAGCATGCTCCCGAAGGCCTGAGTTTCGCTGTAGAGCACCGAGACATTATTGAGCGCTTCGGTCGTTTTCCTCACCGCAACGCCAGTTTGGGCCGGGTTACCACCGAAGCCGAGCAAGCATTTTTAGACGGTGGGGGTTTTGCAGGCTAGGGCAGCAAGGCTTTTTTAGTCTTTTTCAAAATATTTTCGTGTTTTGTTGAATATTTTGGGTTTTGATTTGCAAAGGCCAAAAAAACTATGCTATAGTTGCGGTCTTGGTTGCTAACGCACTAGCGTTAACCCTAATAGGGAAAACACCTAGCAATTAACAACCAGAGGCCTGCAACGGCAGGTGCGGTAAGTGAAACGCGTTTCACGCAAGCGGCTTAGACCCGAAGGGCAGCTCAAGGCTTGGTGAAGTGAGTTCTTTTTTGATTGTCAAAGCGTGGTGCGGTTTTGAGCGG
>NZ_JACDXW010000005.1 GCF_020539505.1 Mesopusillimonas faecipullorum
CCAAGAGAGCAAGCTCTCTCGTGCTGCCGTTCGACTTGCATGTGTAAAGCATCCCGCTAGCGTTCAATCTGAGCCAGGATCAAACTCTTCAGTTCAATCTCTGTATAAGTACTAATACATAGTAGCTGCCCACCGAAGTAGACAGCGACTACGTCGCATGCTCAAAGAAAAATCCAGAGCTTTTACTTGACATAAAAACTTGGCTTCTTCACTGTGAGCACTTGGTTACTTCGCTCGGGCATTGCTGCCCAATGGCGACACGCATTCCAAGCGCCCACATTTATCGGTTGTTTCGTTGTTAAAGAACAGGGTACTGCTAAAATTCATTCAACTGCTTTTCACTACTTGCCGCTGACTGCGCTGCGCCGTGTGGGCGTTTTGCTGTGTCAGCAGCAGAGAAACGAAATTATGCACGCTTTTTTTAGGTGTGTCAAATCGACTTAACATCTAAGCGCTAGATCGTCAGGAAGGTCTTGAGCATGAGCAGAGCTGATCGCCACCCGGCGCTTACTTGATCAGCCCATAGAACATATGGATAGATGTCGCCACTAAAAAAGCAGCAAACACATATTGAAGGTAGCGAGCGTTGATTCGGCTTGTCAACGCTGCCCCCCAAGCGGTACTCAGCATACTGGCAGGTACGATCAGTATCCAGCTTAATAAATTGACGTACCCCACGCTTAATGGTGGCAGTGCGCTAGCACCCCAGCCGTTGATCATAAATGCCAGCGTGCCAGGGATGCTGATGAACACCCCCACCAACGCGCTCGTACCCACAGCAATACGCATTGGAATGTTGAAACTGGACAGGATGGGCACGCTCAAGGTGCCGCCGCCAACGCCAATGAGAGTCGATACCCCACCGATAAAGCATCCAAAGAGGCCCGTAACAAAACGCGATGGCAGCGTTGCACCTAAATTGGCCGCTTTAAAATCAAAAGCCATCTTGATGGCAATTAGCATCGCCATCGTGGCAAAAATGCCCGTCAACCACTCCCCCGCCAAGTATCGACTAGTCAGCGCCCCGATCAGAACCCCGATCAGCACGCCTGGTAACAGCCGCTTGACAACAGCCATGTCCAAATTGCCACTCTTCCTATGAGCCCGACTACTCATAATGGAAGTGGGAACAATCGTCGCTAAAGAAGTACCCACAACTACATGCATCAAAACGCTGGGGTCTACATGGAGCAAACGAAAGATATAGTAGAGAATCGGAACGATGACAATTCCGCCCCCAATCCCGAGCAGCCCGGCCAAAACCCCGGCCAACAAGCCACTAGCCAACAAGGCCAGGCAGGCGCTTAACAGCCAAACAGATCCGTGTGCCAACAAAGCGTCCATGAATTACAGCCTGGAATCAGCGCAAAGGATGAGAGTATCGGCAAGGTCGATAAAACCTTGAAAACCGCATGCTTTTTTCGGAGAAGTGATGGTGCCATCTTTATGGAGGCTTGGCTACTCTCCTAGGCATTACCCAATGCCAAAGGAAGCTGAGTACGCCCATAGCCTCGCTTAGCGTGCTCTGAACGATATAAAGCCCCGCAGCCACTTGATTCTACGAGGCTTTAGCGTCTCTTAGACTACCTAAGATACCTCCTTGGCAGCAGAGGCGGGGCTTCATGACGATTTGCAGCAGGGCAAGGCCGAAGCCCTGCAACGCCTTGATCAACCCAACACGCTATACTTGTCACTTCACGCAGGGGTACTTGCGGACTGGTTTCATCGTCAGTTCGTGGGTTGAGAGAGTCCCTTTGCACCAGTACGGATAATGCCGACGCTGGGAGCGCGTGTACCACCCGCTTGGGACGCATGCGCCCAGATGCGGCTGGTATATGTCCCCGTATCGGCTCCAAACCTTTTCTTTTTGGAGCTTTCGATGAATTCACCCGTTTCCCGCCAAGCCAAGACAGCCTTCGAGGCCGCGTCCGCCACTGTGGACAGCGCTGCCGTCGCGCCGCTGCCGTCTTCCCGCAAGGTCTACCAGACCGGCTCGCGCCCCGACATCCGCGTGCCGTTCCGCGAGATCACGTTGACCGAGACACCCACCATGTTCGGTGGAGAGGTCAACCCGCCGATTACGGTCTATGACACCAGTGGGCCGTACACCGACCCGGCTGCCCACATCGATATCCGCCAGGGGTTACCCGCGCTACGGGCCGCTTGGATCGAAGAGCGCGGCGACACCGACCGGCTCGATGGCCCCAGCAGCGCCTTCGGTCAAGAACGCTTGCAGGACCCCGCGCTGATCGCGATGCGGTTTGGACTTCAGCGCCCTCCTCAGCGCGCCAAGGCCGGCCGCAACGTCACCCAGATGCACTATGCGCGCCGCGGCATCGTCACGCCAGAGATGGAGTTCGTCGCCATCCGCGAGAACCTGCGCCGCGAGCAATACATCGAGACTCTGAAAAACAGCGGTCCGCAAGGCGCAAAGATGGCTGAGCGCATGACGCGTCAACACCCGGGCCAATCCTTTGGCGCGGCCATTCCAAACGTCATCACACCCGAGTTCGTGCGCAGCGAAGTGGCGCGCGGGCGCGCCATCATCCCGGCCAACATCAACCACCCCGAAAGCGAGCCGATGGCGATCGGTCGCAACTTCCTCACCAAGGTCAATGCCAACATCGGCAACTCCGCCGTCAGTTCGGGTATCGCCGAGGAAGTCGAGAAGATGACCTGGTCCATTCGCTGGGGCGGCGATACGGTGATGGATCTTTCCACCGGCAAGCACATCCACGAAACCCGTGAATGGATCGTGCGAAACTCTCCCGTCCCCATCGGCACCGTGCCACTTTACCAGGCGCTTGAAAAGGTCGATGGCAAGGCCGAGGAACTGACCTGGGAAATTTTCCGCGACACGCTGATCGAGCAGGCCGAGCAAGGCGTGGATTACTTCACCATTCACGCTGGCGTGCGCCTGCCATTCGTGCCGCTGACGGCTGATCGCATGACCGGCATCGTCTCGCGTGGCGGCTCCATCATTGCCAAGTGGTGCTTGGCGCACCACCGTGAGAGCTTCATCTACGAGCATTTCGAGGACATCTGCGAAATCATGAAGGCCTATGATGTGGCCTTCTCGCTGGGCGACGGCCTACGTCCCGGCTCCATCTGGGATGCCAATGACGAAGCCCAGTTTGCCGAACTGAAAACCCTGGGTGAACTGACGCAAATCGCCTGGAAGCACGACGTGCAGGTCATGATCGAAGGCCCCGGCCATGTGCCCATGCAGATGATCAAGGAGAACATGGACCTGCAACTGGAACACTGCCATGAGGCGCCGTTCTACACGCTCGGACCCTTGACCACCGACATCGCGCCGGGCTACGACCACATTACCAGCGGCATCGGCGCGGCGCAGATAGGCTGGTACGGTACGGCCATGCTTTGCTATGTGACCCCCAAGGAGCACCTGGGTCTACCCAACAAGGATGACGTCAAGACCGGCATCATCACCTACAAGATCGCCGCGCACGCCTCCGATTTGGCCAAGGGATTTCCTGGCGCGGCGTTTCGGGACCACGCCATGTCCAAGGCACGCTTCGAGTTCCGCTGGGAAGACCAGTTCAACATCGGACTGGACCCGGACACTGCCCGTGCCTTCCACGACGAGACACTGCCCAAGGACTCCATGAAAGTGGCGCACTTCTGCTCCATGTGCGGCCCGCACTTCTGCAGCATGAAGATCACGCAGGACGTACGCGAATATGCGCAAAAACATGGCCTGGGAGAGAAGGCCGCGCTACAGCGGGGCATGCAGGAAAAGGCTGTAGAGTTCATTAAACAGGGAGCTAAACTCTATAGTGTGGAGTGATACAAAGCAGGCCGCCATGATCTCTCGCACAGCCTGTCATGTAGTTATCAATGACAGGCTGTGGATTTCCTTTTCCCGAGAAGGCGCTTGGCGTACCCCGGACAACAAAAAGCCCCGCAGAGATTTGATTCTACGGGGCTTTTAGAGTTTCTTAGACTACCTAAGATGTATCCCTGGCGGACAGAGGGGGATTCGAACCCCCGATACGCTATTCACGTATACACGCTTTCCAGGCGTGCGCCTTCAACCACTCGGCCACCTGTCCTAATTTGTGCGCTGCGCGTAAAGCAAAAAGCATTTTAAATGCTAATTTGACTAATTCCAGCTGGCAATGCAACAAAGCCAGCCATTTTAGCAGATATAAGGGCCAAGCGTTGGGCCGGGCAATTTTGGGGGTTTCAAGCCCCGCCAAATATCTCTATCGCCTTGCGTACCAAGGCGTAGAGCACCGCCAGAAACCCCAAGCCCAGCAATATCATGCCTGGGTTTCGGTCGCGAAAGCCTACCCCAATAAAGATAAGCACCACGCCCACCACAAAGGCGACCATGATCGTGTTGTTGCCGAAAAACATGCTTCTTCCCCTTACGAACGCTGGTACGCGCCCTTGGCAAGCATTCTATCGACATAGCGGGCAATTGTGTCTACTTCGAGATTGACGGGTTTGCCCTGCGTCAAATACTTGAGACTTGTCACTTGAACCGTGTGCGGGATCAGGTTGATGGAAATGACGCATCCGCTGTCGGTATCGCGTACTTCATTCACTGTCAGGCTGACGCCGTTGACAGCTACCGAACCCTTATAGGCCATGTAATGGGCCAACTCGGCAGGCACCGCGATTTGCAGCAGGAAAGACTCGCCCACAGGTTCAAAACGCGCAACCTCGCCCACGCCATCTACGTGGCCCGAGACGATATGACCATCCAGCGAATCCCCCAGTCGCATGGCGTGTTCCAGATTGACTTCGCCGGCAGCCGAAAGGCCTACCGTACGATTCAGACTCTCACGCGAAACATCGACTTTGAATTGATGCTCGGAAAACTCGATGACGGTCATGCACGCGCCTTGAATGGCGATGGAGTCGCCCAAGCGGGTGCGCGTTAAAGGAAAATCAGCAGCATCCACTGTCAGGCGCACGCCCGCATCGTCGCCCTGCTGCAACGGCTCGACCTTTACGATGCGGCCGACGGCCTGCACGATTCCTGTAAACATCCTGCTCTCCTTAAACAGATGGGCGCGGCTGCACGGCAGCCAGTAGCGCCTGCCAATTTTCTTTGTTCTGCGCACACACGCGCAGATCGGCGCCGACGCGGGCCATGTCGGTAAACTCAAAGGCATGAGCATCGCCCAGGCTCTTCAGCGCGGGCAAATCAAACATGGGCCTAGCGTCGCCAAGCAATAGAGGCGCCAAATAAACCAGCAAAGCATCGGCACAGCCGGCTTGCAGCAAGGCCCCATTAAGAATGGGGCCGGCTTCGACGTGCACTTCGTTGATATCGTGCTGACCTAACCACTGCATCAGGGCGGGCAAATGCACGCGATGGTTGTGTGCGGGCAGCACAATGACTTGCGCATTGCGTTCGGCCAAACGCGCGGCCTTGTCCGGGTCGTTGCGCGTGGTGAAGACCCAAACGGGCTCGCCATCCAGCATGCGTGCCGTGGGGCTTATACGCAGTTGGCTGTCTATGACGGCACGCACGGGTTGCCGGGGTGTGGCGATATCGCGCACATTCAACTGGGGGTCGTCTGCCAGCACCGTGCCTATCCCCGTTAGCACCACACAGCTGCGGGCCCGCCAATGCTGACCGTCTTGGCGCGCTGCCGAACTGGTGATCCATTTCGAGGCGCCGTTATGTAGCGCAGTGTGCCCGTCTAGCGAAGCCGCTGTCTTGAGCCATACCCAAGGCGTTCCCCGGGTCATGCGGGCGATGAAGCCCGGATTCACTGCCAGCGCCTCTTCGGCACAAACGCCGGTCTCGACTTGGATGCCGGCGGCTCGCAATCGCGCCAGCCCTTTTCCCGCCACCAAAGGGTTGGGGTCTTGCATGGCCACAACCACACGCGCGGGTCGGGCAGACAATAAAGCATCTACACACGGCGGCGTGCGCCCATGGTGATTGCAGGGTTCCAGGGTGACGTAAAAGGTGGCTCCGGCGACATCCAGCCCTTGCTGGGAAGCATCACGCAGGGCCATGACTTCGGCATGGGCCTGACCAGCACGTTGGGTGACGCCGCTAGCCAGCAACTTACCCTCACGCACAATCAGACAAGCCACTCGCGGGTTGGGTGTTGTCAGAAACAAAGACTCGCGGCTTAGCGCGATGGCCTGGCGCATCCAGCTGGCATCATCCATGCCGCACCTTGCTAGGAATGGCCCTGGCGATCCGGGGCTTCCTTGATTTCGTCTATGGTGCGTACAAATTCGCCTATGTCTTCAAAGCTTTTGTAGACGGAAGCAAAGCGTACGAAAGCAACTTGATCCAGCTTGCGCAATTCGGCCATCACCAGCTCGCCCAGCTCGCCGGAACTGACTTCCCGTTGGCCGCTGGTAAGCAGCTTTTCTTCGATATGGGCCACCGCAGCGTCGATTTGCTCCATGCTGACCGGGCGTTTGCGCAGCGCCAGTTTCAAGCTACCGCGCAATTTGCCCAGATCAAACTCGGCGCGCGAGCCATTGCGTTTCACCACCGCCGGCATGGTCAACTCGACCCGTTCGTAGGTAGTGAAGCGACGGTCACACTGCTGGCAACGTCTACGGCGACGAATGGTATCGCCTTCCTCGGAGACCCGGGAATCGATGACCTGCGTATCGACACAGCTGCAGAATGGACATTTCATGGCTTGCTTGCCGGCCCCGGGGCAACCGGGGCGGGGGTATCAGCGGTAGACCGGCAAACGCGCGGTCAGTTCGTTGACGCGCGCACGCACGTCAGCGATGGCCGTTTCGTTGTCGGCGTGATCGAGCACATCGGCAATAAGATGGGCCGTGAGTTCGGCTTCGCCTTCTTTGAAACCCCGGGTAGTGATGGCCGGCGTACCCAGACGGATACCGCTGGTGACGAAAGGCTTTTCTGGATCGTTGGGGATGGCGTTTTTGTTGACCGTGATATGTGCACGACCCAAAGCGGCTTCAGCGTCTTTGCCGGTAAGGCCCTTGGCGCGCAGATCGACCAGCATGACGTGGCTTTCGGTACGACCGGAAACGATACGCAAACCGCGTTCGACCAAGGTGTTAGCCAATACCTGAGCGTTCTTGACGACTTGTGCGGCGTAATCGCTGAACTCAGGCTGCAAAGCCTCTTTGAAGGCTACAGCCTTGGCAGCGATGACGTGCATCAGAGGGCCACCCTGAATGCCTGGGAAGATGGCCGAATTAACGGCTTTCTCGAATTCGGACTTCATCATGATGACGCCACCGCGCGGGCCGCGCAGCGATTTGTGCGTGGTCGAGGTGACGAAGTCGGCGTGCGGGAAGGGGTTGGGGTACACGCCACCGGCAACCAGGCCGGCGTAATGGGCGATATCAACCATGAACAGCGCGCCGTTGTCGTGCGCAATACGGGCCATGCGTTCGAAATCGATTTTGAGCGCATAGGCAGAAGCACCCGCCACGATCAGCTTGGGTTTGTGCGCTTTGGCCAGCTCTTCAACCTGGGCATAGTTGAGCACTTCGTCGGCATCCAGGCCGTAAGGCAAGAAGTTGTAGAGCTTGCCCGATTGGTTGACCGAAGCGCCATGGGTAAGGTGGCCGCCTTCAGCCAGGCTCATGCCCAAGACGATGTCGCCCGGCTTAAGGATGGCGTTATAAACGCCCTGGTTAGCCTGCGAACCCGAGTTAGGCTGCACGTTGGCGGCTTCGGCACCGAAAAGTTGCTTGAGACGGTCGATAGCCAGTTGTTCGACGACGTCGACATGCTCGCAACCGCCGTAGTAGCGCTTGCCGGGGTAGCCTTCCGCGTACTTGTTGGTCAGTTGCGTGCCCTGCGCCTGCATGACGGCGGGGCTGGCGTAGTTCTCGGAGGCGATCAGCTCGATGTGCTGCTCTTGACGCAAGTCTTCTTTCTGGATGGCTGCCCAGACGTCGGGGTCGGCCTGGTCAAGCGTGACGGAACGGTCAAACATGGAAAATCCCTGAATATAGGTGGTGTGTAAGCCCGGCGCCGCGCATATCACACCCAAAAAGCACGAAACCGCTTATTTTAACGCGATTGGAGGTTCAGCCTGCTAAACGTGGGTTAAGCGTGTAGCGCCCGGTCAATGAGGCTTGGCCCAGCACATGACCTTGAATCGCGGCCAACACATCGGCGCCCGGCAATTTTCCTTCTAGGGGAACAGTGTCGATGTCAAGCGCATAGACAGTGAAAACGTAACGATGCACCAAGGCGTCATTCCAAGGCGGGCATGGGCCATCGTAGCCAAAATAGTCGCCGCTCATGTCGCGATCGGCAGCAAACCAGTGGGTG
Source organism: Mesopusillimonas faecipullorum (assembly GCF_020539505.1). Taxonomy (GTDB): domain Bacteria; phylum Pseudomonadota; class Gammaproteobacteria; order Burkholderiales; family Burkholderiaceae_B; genus Mesopusillimonas; species Mesopusillimonas faecipullorum. The sequence continues at coordinate 8,273 of NZ_JACDXW010000005.1, forward strand.
TAATCGTTGATGCCTTGACGCGTGTCGTTGGGGGCCAAGGGGCCGCCCTTGCCACGGGGGGTAATGTTTTGCGAGAAACTGCCTTCGACAATCTCGTTGACTGTCGGGGCCAGGTCGACCAGCACCCAGTGGTAGAAATCCACGCGCGGCAAGTCGGCAGGGACTTCACGCCCCTCTTGGTTGACATCGTCTGGTTTGCTGGGCACGTCGGGGTCGTGACAAATGACCACGAAAGATCGCGTCCCCTCGGGGGCCCCTTCCCAAGCCAGATGCGGATTGACGTTCTCGGCCAGCGCGACGTGCGCTGTCTCGGCGATACGGCAAAAAGCGTAGCGTGAGGGAATGAACTGTTGTTCGGTAAAGGAACGGCTACTCAGTTTCATGCGGACTCCTTGAATGAAGCTTAGGGCGCCGCGTTGAGCGTCACCCTGGCAAACTTGCGCTTACCTACTTGCAGCACGTAGGTACCGGGCTGCATCAGCAGAGACTTGTCTTCGACGCGCGAACCATCGATTCGCACCCCGCCTTGCTCGACGTTACGCTGCGCCTCGGAGGCCGAAGCCGCCAGACCTGCCTCGCGTAATACTTTCAGGATACCCAGCGGCGCACCAGCGAGCTGCACTTCGGGCATGTCTTCGGGCATGGCGCCGTCGCGGAAACGCGCTTCGAAGCGCGCCAGCGCATCGTGGGCGTCTTGCTGGGTATGAAAGCGCGCGACGATTTCCTGCGCAAGCGCGACTTTCATGTCGCGCGGGTTCGCGCCTTGCTCTACCTGGGCTTGCATGGCTTGAATATCGGCTACTGGCCGGAAGGACAGCAACTCAAAATAGCGCCACATCAGGGTATCGGAGATAGACATCAACTTACCAAACATAGAGTCGGGCTGTTCGGAGATGCCTATGTAATTACCTTTGGACTTGGACATCTTTTCGACGCCGTCCGTGCCTTCCAGCAAGGGCATGGTCAGAATGCACTGGGGCTCTTGACCGTATTCTTTTTGCAGCTCGCGGCCCACCAGCAGGTTGAATTTTTGGTCGGTGCCGCCCAGTTCGAGATCGGCCTTGAGCGCCACGGAGTCATAACCCTGCATAAGCGGGTAGAGAAACTCGTGTACCGAGATGGGGATACCGCCCTTGAAGCGTCGCGTAAAGTCTTCGCGTTCCATCATGCGCGCCACGGTATAGCGCGAGGCCAATTGAATCATGCCTCGGGCACCCAACTGGTCGCACCATTCTGAGTTGTAGCGTATTTCGGTGCGCTCGGGGTCGAGCACCATGCTGGCTTGCGCGTAGTAGGTTTCGGCGTTGGCGCGGATTTGCTCGGCGCTTAAGGGGGGACGCGTAGCGTTACGCCCGCTAGGGTCGCCGATCAGGGAGGTAAAGTCACCGATCAGGAAAATGACCGTATGCCCGAGATCTTGCAGCTGGCGCATTTTATTGAGCACCACCGTGTGCCCCAAATGAATATCGGGTGCGGTGGGATCCAAGCCCAGCTTGATGCGCAGGGGTACGCCGGTAGCGCGGCTACGCGCCAATTTGGCAGCAAATTCGGATTCGACGAGCAGTTCGTCGCTACCCCGTTTGGCGACGCTCAGGTCGGCTTGCACTTCAGGGCTGAGGGTAACTTCGGGCGACGACTTCATGAACGAACCGTTATATCAAATAAAGTAGTAAAAAAACTAGAAAAGTCACGGGAAATGCACTAGGATACTCGGCAGTGTTGCGGTACCCCCACAGGTTACCTGCATACCCATGACGCGCGCCCTTCTAAAACGGGCTGCGCAGCAGCCATATTATCAGAGTCCCCGCTGCCCGCCAGGCGGTTCTAGCGCCTCGACTCTCTTATTTCGCCTAATACGCAAGCCACGTACGAAGACAATGCCGATTTCCGAGGATACGCGCGCCACCCCCCGCTACACCCCCCTAGATACTGGCCGCCCCCGGCATCGTCGGCTGCTTCGCCGCAGCTTGCTGACCTTGAGTGCCGGCTTGTTAGCCACTGCGGGTTTACTGGCTTTGCTGCAACCCGACGCCAGCGCTCTGCCGCGCCAAACCGAAACCTCGGTGCCTTTAGCCCTTTCGGCCCTTACCCCAACAGCGCCACCCGCACAAAACGGCTTCTATATAGAAGAGACTCGCGTTAAGCCCGGCGACACGCTGGCAGCCATCCTGCAGCGCCTGGGCATCGAACAAAAAGGCTTACTTGGCTTTTTAACCCGTGACCCTTCTGCGCGCACGATATATAAGCTTTACCCAGGGCGTTCGGTACAGGCCGCGCACGATGCGGAAGGCAAACTGGCTTGGCTGCGCTATCACCACACCCCCGCCGATCGCCAGGGTGGGCAGGTACTCTCGCGCTGGCTTGAAATCACTCCTACCGAAGACGGCTTTAAGGCCGTCGAAGACAGCCAGGCCGTAGGCACCCACACCCAATTGGCCGAGGGCGTCATTCAAAATTCGCTATTCGGCGCCACCGACGCAGCCGGCATTCCCGACAACATCACCATGCAAATGGCAGATATTCTCGGTAGCCGCGTGGATTTCGGTCGCGATCTGCGCAAGGGCGACCGTTTTCGTGTGGTTTACGAAACCTATACTCATCAGGGCCAAACAGTCAGCTCTGGCCGCGTGCTGGCCGTCGAGTTCGAGAATAGTGGCGAAGTCCATAATGCCATCTGGTTCGACTCACCCGATGGCAGCAGCGGCTATTTCGATTTTGAAGGTCGAAGCTTGCGCGGCATGTTCCTACGCAGCGCTTTGAAATTCAGTCGCGTCAGCTCCACCTTTGGCATGCGCAAGCACCCGGTACATGGTTACTGGGGCGGCCATAAGGGCGTGGATTACGCTGCCCCCAATGGCACGCCCATTCATGCCACCGCCGAGGGCGAAGTGACTTTTATCGGCCAGCAACGCGGCTACGGCAATGTCATCTATATCAAACACGACAACCGTTACTCCAGCGTTTACGCCCATCAAAGCCGTTTTGCCGCCGGCCTTAGAAAAGGCAGCCGCGTTCAGCAAGGCCAATTGATAGGTTATGTGGGCTCTACGGGCTGGGCCACAGGGCCGCACTTGCACTACGAAGTGCGCGTCAACAACGCCCCCATCAATCCCTTGTCGGTGGATGTGCCGCTGGCCCGAACCCTGGAAGGCAAGGAACGCCAAGCCTTCATGGTTGCCTTAGGCGGCCACCAGCAACACATTCAGATGTTGGCGGCTTTGCAGGATAACCGCAGCCTGCTGGCCCAGCGCTAAACCAAGCTTAAGCGGTATTGCATGCCGGTCGTTTCGTCGAACCCCGCAGCGCCGGCAGATTTCTTCATAGGAATCATGAGCGGCACCAGCCTGGATGCTGTGGATGCCGTATTGGCTCAATTTCGCCCAGGGCAAGCCCCAGCGCTGCTGGCCCACGCCAGCGTCGATATCCCGACTGCGCTGCGCCAGACTTTGCTTGCCCTGCATCTTCCCAGTCATAACGAGCTTCATCTTTCCGCCCTGGCCAGCCAAGCACTTGCGCGACTGTACGCCACAGCCAGCAAGCAGGCACTGGCTTGCGCAAACATAGCGGCAGAATCGGTACGCGCTATCGGCGCCCACGGCCAGACCATACGGCATTGCCCCGAGGCGGGTTACACCCTGCAGTTGAATGCCCCGGCCTTGCTGGCAGAGCTTACCGGCATTGCCGTAGTGGCCGATTTTCGTTCACGCGATGTGGCAGCGGGCGGCCAAGGCGCACCTTTGGTGCCCCCTTTTCACCAGGCCATGTTTCAGCATGATGATGACAGCCGCGTAGTGCTGAATCTGGGCGGTATCGCCAATATCACGATACTGACGGCCAATAGCCCTCCCTGCGGTTTTGACACCGGCCCCGCCAATATGCTGATGGATGCTTGGTGCCAGCAACACACTGGTCAGGCTTACGACACAGATGGCTGTTGGGCCGCGAGCGGTCAGGTCAGCAAAGATCTGCTTTCACACCTGCTAAGTACCGAGCCCTGGTTTGACCTACCCCCTCCAAAATCCACCGGTCGGGATCTTTTCAGCCTGGCCTGGCTGGAGGAGCGCCTGCCTAGCGCCCCCGCCCAGGCAAATAGTCTGCGCCCCCAAGACATCCAAGCCACGCTTCAGGCACTTACGGCAAGCACTATTGCCCAGGCCGTGCGGCAATATGCACCGCAAGCATCCGAGGTATTGGTATGCGGCGGCGGCGCCTACAACAGCAGTTTGATGGCTGCACTGGCTATGCATTTGCCATGCCCAGTCATCTCTACTGACGAGCGCGGCCTACCTGCGCAATGGGTGGAAGCCACAGCCTTTGCTTGGCTGGCGCATGCCTACCTGCAAGGGCTGGCGGCAAGCCTACCTTCGGTGACAGGCGCAAAAGGCGCACGCATATTGGGCTGCTTGTACCCCGCTTGATGCCTTCCTGAATCGCCCACAAAGCCCCAATTTTTTTGTGGGTATGCATATAACAAAAGCCACCCAAGCCTAGCCGGGGTGGCTTTTTTAACTACCTAAGCAATGGCGCTACAGGCCCATTAGGCCCGCAGCCCAAACTGTTTAAGGTGCGAAGGACGAACCGCAACCGCAGGTAGACGTTGCGTTGGGGTTACGGATAACGAACTGAGCCCCTTCGAGATCGTCTTTGTAGTCGATTTCGGCACCGAACAAATACTGGTAGCTCATGGGGTCGATCAGCAACTGAACGCCACCTTTGTCGACGGTAGTGTCGTCTTCGTTGATGCTTTCATCGAACGTGAAACCGTACTGAAAGCCGGAACACCCGCCCCCTTGAACGAAAACGCGCAGTTTGAGGTCGGGGTTACCTTCTTCGGCAAGAAGATCTTTGACCTTCTCGGCGGCGGCATCGGTGAACACCAATGCGGGAGGCGGCGTTTGCAGATCGACAGATTCAGCAAGTGACATATGAATACTCCGGCAGCACAGCGCTGCATGGCAAAAAAGAAATACACCCCTATTTTACGGGACTACGACGCCAAGGGTAAATCGAGGGTGTGAGACAACCTGAGTGCCTTACCTTCGTACACCCGCAGCACCAAGCCGGTGAGTTCGAAGTTAGGGGGCAGTTTCAGGAAACCTTCTTGGCGTAAAAACCATTCAAAAGATACGGGCCGCTCGGTAGAACCTTCTGTGGCCTTGGCATCAGCGAGGAACTCTAGTGGCAGCTCTACCTCTTTGCCGCCTTGTTTGCCTTTGGCTTCGAACATCAAACGACCTTCGAAAACCGTACCACTGGATGGGGCCTGCCGTGTCAGCAAGACCCTATAAGACAATATGGCGCCTTGCGGCACAATATCAAGACCTCGAACGCTGACAGCACCTCCGGGCCCAGACGGCAGCAACTGATCGAAGAAAGCGACTTTTTCGCGTGCTTGCCCCAACTCGGCCTGCGCGGTTTTAAGGGCGGTTTCCAGCCCCTGACGCGTGCCCTGTTCCAGCAAAAGCTGGCTTTGCAGGTTTTCAGTCCGGTTGCGCTGTGCCTGCAGCTCGGATTCCAGCACTTGCCTGGTTTGTTTGGCGTCAGCCAAAGCCAGTTCGACACGCGCACTGAGATCTTGCTGCCCCCAAACATAAGCCGCTACCGCCCCTACTATAAGCCCCAACAGCAGCGCCGCCCAATGCCGGGCCAACCACCCCCGCCCGGGCGAACTCAAGACAGTTGGGGGTGTTGAGCCACCCTGCGAAGGCGGCCCACTGCGAAGGGGTTCGTCGTCTTCAGTTGCCATAGGAACTTGGATCGTTGAAACGTAAACAAGTTCCGTAATGCACTATGGCAAAACGGCGACTTGCTCTAGCCCGGTGGCCTCGGGCAGGCCAAACATGAGATTCATGTTCTGAATGGCTTGACCCGATGCGCCCTTGACCAGATTGTCTTGCACCACCAGCACAACCAGCTTACGCCCGCCCTGGGGACGATGCACCGAAATACGCAGCGTATTCGAGGCACGCACGGAACGCGTATCGGGCAGGCTGCCGGGCGGCATGACATCAACGAAAGGCTCGGTGGCGTAGTGCCGTTCGTACAGGGTTTGGAAGTCGGTATCGAGGGCTTCGGGCAGAATGCGCAGATGCAACGTGGTGAACATGCCTCGAATCATGGGTACCAAATGAGGCACGAAGGTCAGGCCCACCGGCTGACCAGCGATGCGGTCCAATTGCTCGACGATTTCGGGATGATGGCGATGGCCGGACACACCGTAAGCTCGGAAACTGTCGCTGGCTTCGGAAAACAAAGTACCCACTTCGGCCTTGCGCCCGGCACCCGACACACCCGACTTGGCGTCGGCAACGATATCGCTCAGGTCGATGAGGGGTTTTTTGGCTTGCAGCAAGGGCAGCAAGCCCAGAATCACCGTTGTGGGATAGCAACCGGGGTTGCCTATTACTTTGGCGCCGGGGATCTGTTCGCGATTCAGTTCGACCAGCCCATACACAGAGCTGGCCAGCACATCGGGGCAGGCATGCGGCATTTTGTACCACTGCTCGAACTGGGCGATGTCTTGCAGGCGGAAATCAGCCGCCAGGTCGATGACACGCACGCCTTGGGCGATGAGTTCGCGCGCTTGCGCCATGGCCACGCCGTGGGGGGTGGCAAAGAACACCACATCGCATTGATCCAGGGCCGCTTTTTCGGGCGTTTGAAAACATAAGTCGACCGCGCCGCGCAGATTGGGGAACATCTCGGCGACAGGCAAGCCGTCTTCTTTGCGTGAAGTGATGGCGTGCAACTTCACGTTGGGGTGGCGCGACAGCAGGCGCAGCAGTTCGACACCGGTATAACCGGTACCGCCCACAATACCCACACGAATCAAAGGAGCCGAAGCAGCAGCCATGACATCACCTGAAAACAAAAAGGCCAAAAATGGAATTATGCAACACCTGCCCCTCGAATGGGCTTCGAGCGGGTAAAAGGCGTGACAATTTCAGCGCACCAAAGCAAAAGCGCACGCGCCCCAAAAAGGTAACGCGTGCGCTTGGCGCAGACGCAGTAAGCGGATTAACGCTTGCTGAACTGTTTGCGACGACGTGCTTTGTGGAAACCGACTTTCTTACGTTCGACTTCACGGGCATCGCGCGTGACCAGACCAGCCTGCTTGAGTGCGGGCTTGAGGGTCTCGTCGTAGTCGATCAGCGCACGGGTAATGCCGTGGCGGACCGCACCGGCTTGGCCGCTTTCGCCGCCGCCGTGCACGTTGATGTGAAAATCAAACGATTCGAGGTGGTTGGTGAGCACCAGAGGCTGGCGCACGACCATGCGGCCGGTTTCGCGAGCGAAGTACTCATCAACGGGCTTGCCGTTGACCACGATGCTGCCAGAGCCTTTTTTCAGGAACACACGCGCTACCGAGGTTTTGCGGCGGCCGGTTCCGTAATTCCAGTTACCGATCATGACCTGTCCTTAGATGTCCAGCGATTTAGGCTGTTGGGCGGCATGGGGATGCTCGGCGCCAGCGTAAATCTTGAGTTTCTTGGCCATGGCATAACCCAGGGGGCCTTTGGGCAACATACCCTTGACGGCCTTCTGCAAGGCACGACCGGGGAAGCGTTGCTGCATCTTCAGGAAGTTGGTTTCCGTAATACCGCCGGGATAGCCCGAGTGACGGTAGTAACGTTTGTCTTCAGCCTTGTTGCCGGTAACGGCGATCTCTGCAGCGTTGATGATGACGATGTAGTCACCGGTATCAACGTGGGGCGTGAATTCTGGTTTGTGCTTGCCACGCAGGCGACGTGCGACTTCGCTGGCCACACGACCCAACACTTTGCCCTTGGCATCGATCACGTACCAGTCACGCTTGACTTCATGCGGCTTGGCCACAAAGGTCTTCATGATGGTGTTCCTAAATTGAATGAAATGAGTTGCCGATTTGCCAGGGCGTTATGTTTCGCCCGTACGCCTTCGGCCTGGCAGGCTGCTTTTGTACGACTAGCGTTAAAGCACACCCGAACAGCTTTTTGCAGGTGTTTTAGGTGGTGTATTTGGCTTGGCGTACGCCAAAAACCAGCTAGACCAAAATAGGCGTAAAGCCCCCAAACCCACGAAAAGCCCACCATCTTAGCACAAAGGGGCAGGCGCAGCCAAGCTGCAAGCAAGCGGCGGGGGCCGACGCCCCCGTTTTGTGGCAAGCCCTTTTACTGACCGGCCACCGCCATCTGCTCTATCAGCACCGAACCACTGGTTTTGGCGCCGCGTGTAATAGCATCGCTGCCCACGGCCACGATTTGGCGAAACATCTCTTGCAGGTTTCCAGCGATGGTGATTTCTTCGACAGCGTGCTGGATTTCACCATTTTCGACCCAATAGCCAAAGGCTCCGCGAGAATAGTCGCCCGTTAAATAGTTGACGCCTTGACCTATCAGCTCGGTGACCAGCAAGCCTGTACCCATTTTTTTGAGCATGGCGCGCAGGTTGTCGCTTTTGCGAGTTAGCCGCGAGCTCAAAAACAGATTGTGCGAACCGCCGGCATTGCCCGTGGTAGGCATGCCCAGCTTGCGTCCGGTGTAAGTGGAAAGAAAATACCCTTGCAGGGTTCCGCCGTGCACTACCTGACGACGCTGGGTGCGCACGCCTTCGTCGTCGAAATAACTGCTGCCCATGGCGCCAGGCACGAAAGGGTCTTCGAGCACATCGATGTGGTCGGCCATGACAGGCTTGCCCAAGGAGTCGACCAGGAAGCTGGATTTACGATACAGGGCGCCCCCGCTGGTGGCCTGCACCAAGGCCCCCAACAAACCTACCGCCAGCGGCGCCTCGAACAACACCGGGTAGCGGCCTGTTTTAATGCGGCGCGCGCTAAGACGCGACAAGGCACGCTGGGAAGCGTAACGACCTACCGCAGCGGGGCGCGACAGATTGGCAGGGTCACGTTCGGCTGTGTACCAGTAGTCACGCTGCATGCCATCGCCTTTGCCGGCAATGGGCGCCACCGATACCGAGTGGCGCGAATATGGAAAACCCGCCATGAAACCGCGGGTATTGGCCAATATAAACTGGCCCTCGAAGGAGCTGACCGAGGCGCCCTCAGTATTGGTAATCAAAGGGCTGACCGCGCGCGCTGCGTGTTCGGTCTGCATGGCAATACGGGCAGCTTCGTCGGCGCTTACACCCCAGGGGCAATGCAACTGCAGGTCGGGAAATTCCGTTGCCAGAGTATCGGCGTCGGGCAAACCGGCGCAGGGATCTTCGGCGGTGTAACGCGCAATGTGCCAAGCCGCATCAACAGTGTCGCGCAAAGCCTGGGTGGAAAAATCAGAGGTGGAGGCCGAGCCACGCTTAAGACCGGAGAACACCGTGACGGTCAGGCCGCGATCATTGGTTTGCTCGACGGTTTCGACATCCAGATTACGCACGGACACTGAAAGGCCTCGGCTTTCCGACACTTCGGCGACCGCATCGGATGCGCCCAGAGAGCTCGCATACTTGAGGGTCTGTTGCGCCAAATCGCAAAACAGCGGCTGGTTTTCTTCGATGCGCAGATAAGAGGGGCGTGCAGTTTTGTTCATGGGAACATCGTAATAGTAGAGGCGGTTATCATATCGCTAAATTAAAGCCTACCCTAGCCAGCACGGCTGTATTGTTGCAATGCTTGGGTTTGACTGCCACCCGCACCACCGTGCCGACACACCTTGACTCCGATGTCCGACCCCAACTTCGACGACGCGCCCGACGACGACCTGCCCCGGCCGCCCAGTAAATCCCAGCTTAAGCGCGACATGCATGCCCTGCTGGATTTGGGCAAGCAATTGATAGACCTGTCGACCGACCAGCTTAAGCGCCTACCGCTTAGCGACAGGCTCTACGACGCCATTTTATTGGCGCAGCGTACCAACGCTCGCGAGGGGCGCCGCCGACAGGTGCATTACGTGGGCAAACTGATGCGCGACGTCGATGCCGAGGCCATCCGTCAGCAATTGGAAACCTGGGCACATGGTTCGCGCCAGCAAACCGCGCATATGCATCGCCTGGAAGCCATACGTGATCGCCTGATCGACGATGACGAGATGCTGACCAAGCTGCTCAACGACTACCCGAGCACAGACATTACGCGCCTGCGCACGCTGATACGCGAAGCACGCAAAGAAGCCAAAGCCAACACGCAGTTGCTGCAAGGCCAAAGCCCACAACGCAAGCACTATCGCGCCCTATTCCAAGCCTTGAAAACTTTGATAGACGAACCGGAGTCAACATGACGACCCAATTGCTGGAGACCCTGGAAAGGGAAACCGCCCCCAATCCCACGCGCGCCGTCATCTGGCTGCATGGCTTAGGGGCCGACGGCAATGATTTCGCCCCCATCGTGCCCGAACTGCGCCTGCCGGCCAGCCCCGCCATACGTTTTGTGTTCCCGCACGCCCCGATTCAACCTGTCACCATCAATGGCGGCATGGCCATGCGCGCCTGGTACGACATTCGCAACGCCGACCTGGCTCAGCGCGAAGACGCACAAGGCATACGCAAATCCCAACAAGCGATTCAAGCCCTGATCGCACGCGAGAACGCTCGCGGTATCGCAACGCGCCACATCGTACTGGCGGGGTTTTCTCAGGGCTGCGCCATGACCTTGCAATCGGGCCTGCGCCTGGAAGAGCCGCTGGCCGGTCTGGTGGGGCTATCGGGCTACCTTCCCATGCCCGAAACGCTTACCGACGAAGCACACCACGCCAATCAGAAAACCCCTATTTTTCTGGCGCACGGTACGCACGACCCCGTGGTTCCGCTGCAACGCGCCCTGGATTCCTGCAAGCAGCTAATAGACAACGGTTACGACGTTTCCTGGAAAACCTACCCCATGCCTCACTCCGTATGCGCGCAGGAAATCCAGGACATTGCGGATTTCCTGCGTCGCGTGCTGGCCTAAGCTGGACGCCGCTGCTGCCTAGCGCTTGGCCAGCATATTCGCCAGCATGAAGCCCGAACCGGCGCCGGTGCCGGCGCCAGGCCAGGTTGATGCTCCGCACAGATAAAGCGCGCTAAGCGGCGTTTGGTAGCGCGAATATCCTGCAACGGGCCGGAACAGGAAGTTCTGATCCAGGTGATGGCTGCCCGACAAGCTGTCGCCACCGATCAAATTGGGGTTCTCGGCTTCCAGGTCGGCAGGCGAATAAACAGCCTGCCCCAGTATCTTGCCGCGCAGACCGGGGGCATAGCGTTCGATGATGTCCAGCACGCGCTCTGCGTAAGCATGCTTGGCCGATGCCCAGTCGCGCTCGGTGATCTGGCCTAACGCATCGCCACGAATTTCACCCGGCACCACCCGCACCTGCACCCACAACACGTGGTGGCCGTCGGGCGCACGACCAGGGTCTATCGCCGTGGGTTGCCCCACCACCAAAGCCGGCTCTTCGGGCAGTTGGCCATCCAAAGCCTGCGTCATCACCTTGGACATCATGGCCATATCCGGTGCTATGTGCACATAGGCATATTGCTTAAGTGCCTCACCAGCCTTCCAATCGGGTAAGCCAGAGAGCGCCAAATGCATCATCATGGCGCCCGGACCAGGCCGGAATTTGCGGACATTTTTTTCGAACACAGGTGGGCATGTGCCGGGCGGCACCAGCTTGCCAAAAACCAATTGTGGGTTCACGTTGGCAATCACGGCCCGCTTGGCTGCCAGAAAACGACCATCCGCCAGCACCACCCCTTGCGCATGTTTGTTCTGCAGCTTCACTTCGGATACCGGCGTGCCGAGCATAAGCTCGCCCCCCTTGGCCCGTAGCAGCCCCGTCATGGCATTGATGATGGTGTCAGCGCCCCCTTTGCCTATGACCATGCCGAAGGCTTGATTGGACATGGATTCCAGGTAAGGGAACATGGCGCCGCCTGCGGTATCGGGCGCAAAGTCCAGGTGCAGGCCCCAGGCCGCCATCATCGCCTTGAGCTTATCGTTTTCGAAATGCGCATCTAGAAAATCACGGGGCGAAGACAGCACCAGTCGCAGCATGCCGTACACGCCCTGGGTGCCCAACTGCCGCCAGGCGCGCCAAAGCACAGGCGCCAAAGCGCGTGAAGGCATAGGCGCCCCCAAAACGCCAAACAAGTGCGGTGCGACCCGGGAAAAATCGGCAAGCATTTCGCGCCAGGCCTGGGCGTCAGCCGGAGACAAAGCCGCAATACCCGCCACCGTTTGCTCTACATCGGTGCCTACACCCAAGAAAGTATCGTCGCGAAAAACACTGGCGAAGCAGTGTGGCGCAGGCACGAAATCCAAGCCGTGCGCCGTCAGTTCTTGCTTGTAGTGGTTGAAAAATGCAGAGCCGGCGAACATGGACAAGTTCATGGCGCACAGATCGTGACGGTAACCCGGCAGCGTCAGCTCGCGGGTCTTGACCGCCCCGCCCGGTGCTTCATTTGCCTCGACCACGGCCACTTTCCAACCTTTGTGGACCAAATGCACCGCTGCAGCCAAGCCATTGTGGCCGGCCCCAATCACGACCGCGTCATAAGTCACAGCTCTCTCCTTCTTCATTATTAGCAGACCGTTGGCATTCTACGCTCGCCTACCCTGCTTAATACAGGCTTGCCAAGCAAGCGGCCATCGCGGCGCGATATGATTAGGGCTGACGCTCTTAAAAATGCCGAATGCCCCCATGGAAGCCTTGCGCATCTTCTTACTGTTTGCCGTAACGGCTGTCGCCGAAATTATCGGCTGCTATCTTCCCTGGCTGGTCTTGCGCCAAGGCAAAAGTCCATGGCTGCTGCTGCCGGCTGCGGCATCGCTGGCTTTGTTTGCCTGGCTGCTAACCCTACACCCATCGGCGGCGGCACGCACCTATGCTGCTTACGGCGGTATGTATATTGCGGTCGCCTTGCTGTGGCTTCGTTTTGTAGAAGGTATTGCCTTAACACGCTGGGACGCCGCCGGCGCGCTTATCGCCCTGACTGGCATGGCCATCATCGCTCTTCAACCCGTCGCTCGTTAACCATGACGCTGTTGCCCGGACAACCTTTTCGTACCCCTTGCCCCACAGGCGCCTGCGACTGCCAGTTTGAACTGCTGGACGCGCCCGAGGCCGACGCACGCGTACGCCTGCTGACCGCCCAGCAAGAAAAAGCCTTGATCGCGCGTATCGAACGCATCCACTCTTACGAAGACTTGATGCGCGTGCTTGATCTTATTTACCAGCAACTGGGCGTCAGGCTAGTGGTCAGCGCCGGCGATGGCGAAGTACGCACCGTGCGCGGCCTGCATATCGAAATGCTGCCTCAACCGGGCTTGTGTAAGAAAACCCGCAGCAGCCTGCCCAAGGCACTGCGTCGCTGCCTAGATGCCAATCAGCACATCGTGCACGAACTGCTGGATCGCCAGAGCTTGTGGGGACGCCGTTAGACTTGCGAGAGCGCTACAATCCGCCAAATTCACTTCTGCCGCGCCAGCTGCCCCAACCACGTATGACGCACTCTGCCAATCCCCCCCTACAGCAGTTATCCGAATGGCAGCAGTTTGTCCTAGCGGCCAAGGCCGCGAAGGTGGACGCCTCGGAAACGCATATCCTTCCCGCTGCAGGGCTTAGCGTAGACCTTACGGGGCAGGTGTATTCCGCCGAGCTGCAGGCAGCCGGGCAGGCCTTGCTTGAAGCGCGCGACTTTGACAACAAACGCGCACAGCTGTTTTCAGGCGCCGCCGTCAACCATACCGAGAATCGCGCAGCCTGGCACACCATGCTGCGTGCGGTAGCACCCTCGCAAGAGGTTGCCCTGGAACGTCAGCGCGTGAATGATTTCGTGCGCAAAGCCGACTCCGAGCGCCGCTGGCGCGACATCGTTCATATTGGGATAGGCGGCAGCGACTGGGGGGTGCGGCTGGCAGTCGCAGGTTTTGGTTATGCCCGCAGCTGGCGCCAAGTGCGCTTTGCCGCCAATATAGACGGCCACGCCATCGAGGGCGCGCTTTCGGGCTTGAACCCCCACGACACGCTGATCGTGTTGGCCAGTAAGTCTTTTACTACCGCAGAAACCCTGGAAAACGGCCAGCGCGCTCTTGAATGGTTGCGCAGTGCGGGCGTAGAAGACCCTTACTCCAATGTGGCTGCCGTCACGGCACGCCCCGATCTGGCCGCCCAATGGGGGGTGCCAGACACTCAAATCTTCAAGCTCTGGGACTGGGTCGGAGGGCGCTTCTCGTTATGGTCATCCGTTAGCCTGACCACCGCTCTCACGGTGGGCAGCGACATTGTCGCCGGCATGCAAATGGGGGCTTCGGCCATGGACACGCATTTTGCGCAGACGCCTTTCGAGCGCAACGTCCCCATACAAATGGCCTTGTCCGGCGTGGTCAACCGCAGCGTCCTGGGCTATGGCTCACTGAACATCGCCCCCTACGACTTTCGCCTCACCAACCTAGTGCCCTATCTGCAGCAATTGGAAATGGAGTCGTTGGGGAAATCCGTGGACGACAGCGGTAGGCCGGTGCAAGTGCCCACCGGCCCGGCGGTGTGGGGCATGCCCGGCACCGATGCCCAGCACACTTTCTTTCAATGGTTGCATCAAGGTAGCGACGGCGCGCCCGTCGACTTCATCATCTGCCAGACCGCCCACCACCGTTGGCCGGATCACCATTTGATGCTGATAGCCAACTGCCTGGCACAGCGTGAAGCCCTGATGCAGGGTAAAGACTACGAGACCGCCCTGAACGAATGCCTGCAAGCAGGCCTATCTTTGGAGCAGGCCCAAGAACAGGCCCATCATCGTGTGCATCCGGGCGGGCGGCCTTCCACCCTTATTGTCCTGCCGCGCCTTTCCCCTTATGCCTTGGGAGCCCTGCTTGCGCTTTACGAACATAAAGTCTTTGTTCAGGGCGTAGTGTGGGGCATCAACCCCTTTGATCAGTGGGGTGTGGAATACGGCAAAGTCCTTGCTCACGGCATCGCTGCGGCACTACGCGGAGAAAGCACTGCCAGCGACACCCATGACGCCTCGACGACGTATTGGGTACAACATCTAAGGCAGCCTTAATATTGCTAAGGTTTACCCCCATCCCCCACATATGCTTGAAGTGTAAAATAGTGCGCAATGCATAAACTTGCATATGTCGCTACAACCCATGCACTTTGCTGCAAACCAGGAGTCCCCCCCTCATGAAGTTCAACCTTACCAAACTGGGCCTCGGCTTGGCTCTGGGCTTGGCTGCTCTCACCGCACAGGCTCAAGAAGTCACGCTGAAAGCCGCTAGCGCTTTCTCCAAAGACTCTTTCTTTGATCGCAAATTCGAGCGCTTCGTCAAAGACGTTAACGAAAACGGCAAAGGCATCGTACAAATCAACTTTGTGGGCGGCCCGGAATCCATGCCCCCGTTCGAGGTCGGTAACGCCGTGCGCGCCGGCGTCATCGACATGGCCAACACCACGGGCGTTTTCTTCGCCAATATGGTTCCCGAAGCCCTGGCACTGAGCTTCACGCCCCTGAGCATGAAAGAACTCCGCGACAACGGCGGCTTCGAGCTCATGGACAAGATTCTGCGCGAGAAAGGCAATATGGTCTGGCTGGGCCGCACGACCGAAGGCCTCAAATACCATATCTGGACGACCAAGAAGCCAACGGACGGCTCCTTCTCGGGTATGAAGCTGCGCAGCGTGCCAATTTACCGCGCCTTCTTCCAATCCTTGGGCGCCAACCCCCTGCAAGTGCCTCCCGGCGAAGTCTATACGGCGCTGGAACGCGGCGTGGTTGACGGCTATGGCTGGCCCAGCGTGGGGATTTTTGATTTGGGCTGGCAAGAAAAAACCAAATACCTCATTGACCCCGGCTTTTACAACGTAGAAGTCAGCCTGTTTGTTAACCAAAACACTTGGAACAAACTTAACGACGAGCAGCGCAATTTCTTGCAAGAGCGCGTGCGCCTGCTGGAGGATGCTGCCATGGCTGAAGATGCGGCGCTGGCCGAAAAAGAGCTCAAGCAAGTCATTGACGGCGGTATCGAGCTTATCGAGCTGACCCCAGAGCAAGCTGCCGATTTCACCGCTAAAGCGACCGAAAGCGCTTGGCAGGCTATTGACCAGGGCAGCCCCAAGTATGGTGCTGAACTGCGCAAGCTGTTGGGCGGCCAAAACTAAGCTGTTGCCCGTTTTGCTGCTGTAGCGCCAAACCCCGCCGTGTGTGTGCACTGCGGGGTTTTTTTACTCTTATTGCCGATCGCACTTACGCCGAGCAATATGAAACTTTGTTCGGCAACTTAGCTCTTATTTAAAGAGCACGCATCACGCCGATGCACTTTGCCTCATTTTGCGACAGGAGCCGCCATGCTCGTCCGTACCCGCCGTTCAGGTTTCGTCCATCCGCATAGCAGCGACATCACCTCTGAAACGCATTATCGACAGCGCCGGGAAATCCTGAAATGGGCAGCCGCCAGCGGCCTGGTGTCACTTGCCGGCCCCTTTGGCGCAGCCATGGCCCTAGGCGACACTAAAGCCGCCACTGGCCTGGCCTTTTCCCCTTCCAAGGTATCCGGCGCCCGCAGTAGCGAAGCCCTCACCCCCGAAGAAGACGCCACCCACTACAACAATTTCTACGAATTCGGTCTGGATAAGGCCGACCCGGCCCGCCATGCGCACAGCCTGCCCACACACCCGTGGACCATCAGGGTAGAGGGCTTGGTCAATAAGCCCGCCACCTTCGACATCGAGCAACTACTCAAGCTCAGCCCGCTTGAAGAGCGCATTTATCGCCTGCGCTGCGTCGAGGGCTGGTCCATGGTGATCCCCTGGCTGGGCTATTCGCTCTCTAAGCTGCTGGCGCAAGTCGAGCCTTTAGGTAGCGCCAAATACGTGGAGTTCGTCACGCTGGCTGACGCCAAAGTCATGCCAGGCCTGCGTAGCGGCGTGTTGGACTGGCCTTATACCGAGGGGCTGCGCCTGGACGAAGCCATGCATCCGCTGACCCTGTTGACACTGGGTATGTACGGACACGAACTGCCCAAACAGAACGGCGCCCCGGTGCGCATCGTCGTACCCTGGAAATACGGTTTCAAGAGTGCTAAAAGCCTGGTCACCATCCGCTTGGTCGAGAACATGCCGGGCACTGCCTGGAATAAGGCGGCCCGCAACGAATACGGCTTTTATTCCAACGTGAACCCCGACGTGCCGCATCCTCGCTGGAGCCAGGCCACCGAACGCCGCATCGGCGAAGGCGGTTTGTTTGCCAAACGCCGCAAGACACTGCTGTTCAATGGCTACGAAGAACAAGTCGGTCAGCTATACGCAGGCATGGACCTGCGCAAGGATTACTGATTGACCGTGTCCCCCTTGACTGGCCGTAGGCTGCAACGCCTGGCCTGGCATCTACTGTGCTGCGCGCCTGCCTTGTGGCTGTTCTATTTAGCCGTCATTGACGGCCTGGGGCCGAATCCAGCCGAGGCGCTGCTACGCTCGCTGGGTGATTGGTCCATCCGCTTTCTGTGTCTGGCATTGGCCGTCACGCCGCTGCGCACCTGGCTGGGCTGGCGTTGGCTGGCCGGTTATCGGCGCATGCTGGGTTTATATGTTTTTTTCTACGCCAGCTTGCACTGGCTGGCCTATGTGGTGTTTGACATGGGGGCCGACTGGTCAGCCATCATCCAAGACATTCCCGCCCGTCCTTTTATCCTGGTCGGCACGCTAGCTTGGCTGATCCTGCTGGTACTGGCAGTCAGCTCGATTCCTGCCCTTATCCGCCGCCTGGGCGGCAAGCGCTGGCAAACGCTGCACAAGGCCGTCTATGCCGGGGCGGTGTTGGTCATGCTGCATTTCTGGTGGATGCGCGCCGGCAAAAACAACTTTACCGATGTCTGGGTCTACGGCCTGCTGCTGGCGGGTCTTCTACTTGCCCGGCTGGTCTATTGGTTCAGGCGCTGACACACCATATTATTCATTTTAGTTATAAGTGAATAGTTAAATATTACTTCGCATGCTTATGACGCTTAGAGATAATGACGTATCCGCAACACTGCGATTCTCATGTCTCTGGGCTGACAGCCCGCTATGCAGGAACCATCATGCTGAAGAAACTTCTCGCCTCTGCCGCAGTTCTGGCAACTCTTTTCGGTGCTCAGGCCCAAGCCCAAAGCTCGCTGCTCAATGCTTCGTACGATATTGCCCGTGAAACCTTCACGGCCATCAACCCCGTGTTCGTCGAGCACTGGAAAAAAACCACGGGCAAGGACATCAAGATAGATCAGTCCTTTGCCGGCAGCTCGCGTCAGGCGCAAGACATCATCCAAGGCAAAAAAGCCGATACCGTCACCTTCAACCAAGTCAGCGACATTGAGTTCCTGGCCGACCGTGGTGCGGTGAGCAAAGATTGGGCAAGCCAGTTCCCTAACAACAGCTCGCCTTACTACAGCACCATGGGCTTCCTGGTGCGCAAGGGCAACCCCAAGAACATCCAGAACTGGGACGACCTGATACGCGATGACGTGAAGCTGGTGTTCCCCAACCCCAAGACCTCCGGCAACGCGCGCTACACCTACCTGGCCGCCTGGTTGTACGCCAACGAAAAATTCAATGGCGACGAAGAAAAAATCAAGAAATTCGTAGGCAAACTGCTCTCTAACGTAGAAAGCTTCCCCACGGGTGGTCGCGGCGCTACGGTAGCTTTCGCACAAAACAATCAGGGCGACGCGCTGCTGACTTTCGAAACTGAAGTCATCAATATCGCCAACACCGGCGACTTCAAAGATCTGGGTCTGGAAGTCGTTGTGCCCCCCGTCAGCATACTGGCCGAGTTCCCCGTGGCTGTCGTCGATAAAGTCGTCGACCAGAAAGGTACCCGTGAAGAAGCCACGGCCTACCTGAACTATCTGTACTCCAAGGAAATCCAAGAGCTGCTGGCAAACTTCAACTATCGCGTCCATCACCCCGAAGTGATCGAAGCCAACAAGGGCAAACTCAAGGATGTGCGTCTGATCAACCCCAACGAAGTCCTGGGTAGCTGGAAAGACATCCAAGAGAAACACTTCGCCTCCAACGGCGTTCTGGATCAACTGCTGGCCCGCTAAGCTCCGGCATATTTCAAGAGCCCGCCTGTAATCAAGGCGGGCTTCATACGCTTCTTTACCCTGCGTTTTACCGTGGCTACCAAAACTCTGCGTTTCTTCAACGAGACACCCGTCATTCCAGGCTTCAGCCTGAGTTTCGGGTTCAGCACCTTCTATCTGTCGCTGATCATACTGTTGCCTATTTCAGCCTTGTGGCTGTATGTCAGCGACATGAGCTGGGCGCAATATTGGCAGGCCATCTCCGATAGACGCGTGGTGCAAAGTTACTGGGTGACGGCCAGCGGTGCTTTTTACTCTACGGTCGCCGCCACTTTCGTGGGCTTTGTGTTGGCCTGGGTCATTACGCGTTACGAATTCCCGGGGCGTCGTCTCATTGACGCCTTGGTCGACCTGCCCTTCGCCCTGCCCACCTCGGTGGCAGGTCTTACGCTGGCCACGCTGTTCGTGCCGGGGGGCTGGTTGGGGCAATGGTTCGCCGGCGATGGCTTCATAGGCCAATGGTTCGGCCCGGAAGGCCTGAAGATTTCCTACGCCTACCCTGGCATCGTGCTGGCCATGACCTTCACCAGCCTGCCTTTTGTGGTTCGTATTGTGCAGCCCGTCATGGAAGACCTGGGCGCCGAATACGAAGAGGCGGCGCAAACCCTGGGCGCCAACAAATGGCAGATTTTCTGGCGCGTCATTCTGCCCTCACTGATACCCGCTACGGTAACCGGGGCCTCGCAAGCCTTTATTCGTAGCCTGGGCGAGTTCGGTGCGGTTATCATGATCGCCGGCAACATCCCCTTTAAAACCGAAGTCACCTCACTGATGATCTTTGTGCGCCTGCAGGAGTTCAACTATCCCGCCGCCGCCGCCATCGCCTCAGTGATACTCTTGGCATCTCTTGTCCTGTTATTCCTGCTGCAACTTGCCCAAAGCCACCTGTTGGGTTGGCAACGCAATAAGAAATGATCGCCCGCCGCCCTACTTCCTGGCACCAGTGGCTAATTATCGCCCTGGCACTCTTCCTGACGACCCTGCTGCTGGTCATTCCGCTCGCGCTCATTTTTTCGAAAGTGATAGAGGGTGGGTGGAGCCTGCTGGTGCAGAACCTGCAGGAAGACTACATGCTGCACGCCATCGGCCTGACGCTATTCGTGGCCGTGCTCACCGTGCCGATAAACATGATTTTCGGCATTTTGCTGGCGTGGTGCGTGACGCATTACGATTTTCGCGGCAAACGCCTTCTGACCACTATCGTCGACATTCCCTTTGCGGTTTCACCCGTCGTGGCGGGTTTATGCTACTTGGTGGTTTACGGGGTGGAAAGCAGCTTCGGCCAGTGGCTCTCTGCCCATAACCTGCAGCTGATGTTTGCCTGGCCCGGCATTCTAATGGTGACCATCTTTGTCACCGTTCCCTACGTGGCGCGCGTGCTGATCCCGCTTATGCAGGCACAAGGTAGCGACGAAGAAGCAGCGGCCCTATGTCTGGGTGCCAGCGGCTTTCAAATCTTCCGCCATGTCACGCTACCGAATATCAAGTGGGGCTTGCTATATGGCGTCGTGCTCACCAATGCTCGGGCCGTGGGCGAGTTCGGTGCCGTGTCAGTGGTGTCCGGCACCATCATGAACCAGACCCTGACGCTTTCACTGCTGGTAGATCAGCTGAACAACGATTACAAGACCGCCGCGGCCTTCACAGCGGCAGCCCTGCTGGCGGCCATCGCCATGATTACGGTATTGCTCAAGAACATCATGGAATGGCGTATGCGTGTTTCGCAGGCCAAAGCAGCAGAGGAAGCCGGCGCCGTATTCGCGAGCAGGCAATAAAGCTAGGCTGCACCGCGCTTCCAAGCAGCCGGCGACAAGCCGGTGACCCGACTGAAGGCGCGTGTAAAAGCCGAGATAGACTGATAACCCACGGCATCGGCCACCTGCTCGACGCTTTCGCCCTGCCGCAGGCGTTCGCAGGCAAGGCGCACCCGCAAGTTCAGCAAAAGCGATGCCGGTGTCATGCCCGACAACAGGGTAAAGCGGCGATGAAAATTCGCGCGCGACATATGCGCCACCGCCGCCATGTCGTCCGTGCTCCAGGCCTGCTGGGGTGCTTCAACAATGGCCGCTACCACACGTGCCATGACAGGCTCGCGCACCAAGGTCAGCACGCCATGCAACTGCGGCTCGTCCAGCGTGACGCTGCGCATGGCGTAAAACAGTAATAACTCCACCAACCTGGAGAGTAATGGAGACGAGCCGCCGCCGTTTTGACGGGCCTCGTCGACCAACAAGCGAAACAGCATGTGGGCAGACTCGAAGCGCGGGTCACCGGAACGCATCAGCAAGGTTTCAGGCAGGTTTTGCAGCAATAGCGTACTGAGACCTGGCCGGAAATCGAAGAAACCGCAGGCTAATGCGGTGCCATCGGCTTCGTCGTCGGTCAGCGGCAGCATATCTTGGCGCTGTATGGGCCGATTGAAATCAGGCGCCTGCGGGCGCGGTGTTAGCACATGGGGTTGGTCGCTGAGAAAAAACACCGCATCGCCGGCCTTCAACTGCATGGAAGGCCGGTCTGGCATATGCAACCAGCAACTGCCGTCCAGCAAAAGGTGAAAGCCCGGTCGGAAATGACCATTGAGACTGGCCTCCCAGGTGCCGCAATACTGCCCCAGGTGAAAAAGGCTGGCGCGCACCTCTAGGCTGCCCAGCAGAAAGTCCTGTGCCAGGCGCTGCTCAGCCGAAGCATCCAAACAATTGCTTATTTGCTCATAGCTCAAAGTTGATACTTCCAAGGCAAAATGGTGGAGCCTCGCGCATTGTCCCATAGGCCCAGGCGACCGACAATAAAAGCCATAGCCCATCCATTTAACAGGAGTAAAGCCTCATGGCCCGCATTACCTTGCAAACGCTGGAATCCGCACCCGTCGAGTCCCGTCCTGGCCTGGAAACCGCCCAGAAGAACTCTGGCTTTCTGCCTAATCTGCTGGCCGTGCTGGCCAACGCTCCGGTCGCCCTCGAAGCCTACCAAACGCTCAGCGCCATTACCGCGCGCGGCACATTGACGCCGCTAGAGCGCGAAGTCGTGCAATTGGTAGCTGCCACCACCCATGGCTGCACCTTCTGCGTAGCCGGCCACACCGCTCTGTCGCGCAACAAGGTCAAGATGGCCGAACCTGTGCTGCAAGCCCTGCGCGACCGCAACATCGACGTTATCGAAGACCCACGCCTGTTGGCCTTGGCCCGTTTCACCAGCCAAGTCATCGCCACCCGCGCACGCGTGCCTGAAGCCCAACTGCGCAACTTTATTGATGCCGGCTTTACCGAAGGCCAAGTCATGGAAGTCATCACGGGTGTCGGCCTGGCAACCATCTGCAACTTCGCCAACAACCTGGCCCAAACGCCTGTAAACCCCGAGCTGCAAGCCTACGCATGGGACGCACAATGAGCCAAGCCCAGGCTCACCCCCTCGCTCAGCCTTTGCCGTTACCCGAGTCGCTGGCTTCTTGGCTCACCGACTCGGCATTGGCCCTTGATGCCGGTGACGCCGTCGTTGCCGAAGAGCTCATGCCCCGCATGGGCCAAGCCGGCATTTACCGTCACGGCGTCGATGCCGGCATAGGTGGCCACGAAGGTACCGACATCGCTGATGCCATTGCCGCAGTGGCGGGCGTCGCCCGCTATTCCATGGCTGCCGCCTTCGTCGTCTGGAGCCAGCGCACCTTCATCGAATACCTGATCCAAAGCCCCAACCAGGGTTTGGCCCAGCGCCTGCTGCCCGGGCTGCTAGAAGGCCAGTTTGCCGGGGCCTCCGGCCTCTCTAACGCCATGAAGTTTCTGGGGGGTATCGAGGCGCTGCAAGTGCAGGCCAGCCCAGCCCCTCAAGGTTGGAGCGTTAGCGGCATATTGCCTTGGGTCACCAATCTTCGTGCGCCTGAATACTACGTTGCATCTGCTGTACAGATGCCCGATGGCGGTGCCGCCGTCATGGCGCTGCCTAGTCAGGTCCAAGGCTTGACTCGCACCGAAGACCTTTCCCTGGTCGGTATGCAAGGCACCCAAACAGCGGCATTGCGTCTTGAAAACTGCGCCATCGGCGAAGAATGGCTCATTCATAAGCAGGCCAATGTATTTCTGCCTGCCTTGCGTCCGGCGTTCCTGGGCATCCAATGTGGCATGGCCTTGGGTCTGGCCGCACGCGCCATAGAAGAAACACTGGCTTGCCGGGGCGCCGCACGGGCCATTCTTGAAGAAGAAGCACTGGCCTTGCGCGACGAGCTTTCCCAGCGCTGGCTGGCCTTGATCAATGGCATCCGGGACGGCGAGTTCTTGCAGTCGCCTGCCGCCATGTTCGAGACTCGCATTGCCCTAAGCGACATTGCGCTGCAAGCCGTGGCGCTGGAGGTTCAGGCCAAGGGTGGTGCAGGTTATCTGCGCAATATGCAGCCCGACGTCGCACGCCGTTGGGGTGAAGCGGCCTTCATACCCGTTGTTACCCCCAGCCTGGTTCAGCTCAAAACCGAGCTGTCCAAACGCGCATCAAGGACCCCCGCCGCATGAGCCCAAGCCATCGCGCAAGCGACTTCCGACATTCCTCAACCGCAACGCTCGCCAACGAGCCTTACGCTCAGCCCTTGTTGGCGGCGCGAGGCTTGGCTTTGGCCTACGAAAGCGGTTTGGCCATACTGCAGGATGTCGACATCAGCTTGCGCAGTGGCGAAATCGTGGCGGTACTTGGCCCTAGCGGCGTGGGTAAATCCAGTTTGCTGCGTGTACTGGCGGGCTTGCGCAAACCCGCAAGGGGGCAAATCGAGCTCGAAGGGGTGGCGCTTAGCCGCCCGCACCCGCAATTGGCGGTCGCTTTTCAAGCACCTGCCTTGCTGCCCTGGCTAACACTGGAAAAGAATGTGGCTTTCGGTCTGGATTTCAAACATCAGCCCGAACTTAGCCGCACCGAACGCCAAGCGCGTATCGACCAAGCGATTGAAGAAGTCGGTTTGGGAGCGGCTCGCAGGCTGATGCCCCATGAGCTCTCGGGTGGCATGGCACAGCGCGCGGCGCTGGCGCGATGCCTGGCGCGCCAACCCAAGATTCTTTTCTTGGATGAGCCTTTTGGCGCGCTCGACGAAATCACCCGCGAATCCATGCAAGACCTGCTGCTGAAAGTCGTGCGCGACTACCAGGCCGCTGCGCTCTTGATCACGCACGATATCGATGAGGCTTTGCGTGTGGCCGATCGCATCATTCTGCTGGGGGGCCGGCCCGCCAACACCCTAGGTGAGTGGCTGATCGACCTGCCCCATCCTCGTGATGATTTCATCGCAGAACAAGGCGCCATTCGCATCCAGATTCTCAGTGCCCTGCGCCAAGCGCAGCTTACCGGCCAACCCATCCCCTCTTTATAAGGTACGCATTATGTCGCCTGAAGATTTCTCCGTTTCCCGACGCGAGTTACTCAAGCTCGCCTCGCTGTTCACCGCAGGCGGCGCGCTACCGCTGCTATCGGCCTTTAATGCTCAGGCGCAAACCGCCGCCCCCGACGACCCCGTACGCATTGGTTATCTTCCCATTACCGATGCCACCCCGCTTTTGGTTGCACACAACAACGGCTACTTTGAAGAAGCCGGCCTGAAAGTGGAAAAACCCGTACTACTGCGTAGCTGGGCACAGATCATCGAAGCGTTTATTTCGGGCCAGGTCAACGTCGTCCATCTGCTTAGTCCAATGACCATCTGGGGCCGTTATGGCAGCCGCGCGCCCG
Source organism: Mesopusillimonas faecipullorum (assembly GCF_020539505.1). Taxonomy (GTDB): domain Bacteria; phylum Pseudomonadota; class Gammaproteobacteria; order Burkholderiales; family Burkholderiaceae_B; genus Mesopusillimonas; species Mesopusillimonas faecipullorum. The sequence continues at coordinate 32,997 of NZ_JACDXW010000005.1, forward strand.
CCAAGGTGGTGGCCTGGAACCACATGAGCGGCTCCGCGCTGACGGTTGCCAACGACATCAACGATATCCGTCAGCTGGGCGGCACAACTGTTGCCATCCCCTTCTGGTATTCCATACACAACACCGTATTGCAGTACTTGCTGCGCGCCAACGGCCTAAAACCCGTCTCGCTGAAGCAAGGTAAGCCGGCCGCCGATGAGGTCAACCTTATCGTGCTGGCCCCCTCCGACATGCCGCCCGCTTTGGCCGGCAAACAGATTTCCGGTTTCATCGTCGCCGAGCCCTTTAATGCCGCAGCGGAAACACGTGGCATAGGCAAAATATTGCGCTTCACCGGCGATGTCTGGCGTCAGCATGCTTGCTGTGTGATCTTCATGCACGAGCGCGATTTACAACAAAGGCCGGAGTGGTCGCAGGGCGTAGTGGATGCCATCGTCAAGGCGCAGCAGTGGTCTTTGGGCCATCGCGCCGAAACGGCTCAGCTGCTGTCGCGTGAAGGTAAAAACCGCTATACGCCTCACACCATTGAAGCCCTGGATAAAGTGCTGGCACCCCCCGCCTCAGATCGCGAAGCCTACACCCAATCGGGCATCATCCATCACCCTGAATGGAACGATGCGCGTATCGACTTCCAGCCCTATCCTTACCCCAGCTACACCGTCGAGCTCGTCAAGATGCTCAAAGACACGCTCATCGAAGCCGATCACAACTTCCTGGCTCAGCTTGACCCAGACTTTGTGGCCGGTGACTTGGTTGACGATCGCTTCGTCAAGCGCGCCATCGAGAAGATAGGCGGCATAGAGCAATTTGGTGTTCCAGCCGGTTATACGCGTCAGGAGACGATCGTCGCATGAGCAGTGAAGTCACCCACGGCACGTCAGGCGCGCAGCTCGCTGTCAGCGGCCCACCCTCCGCTGTACAGACAGCCAAGCCAGCCGGCTCTTTAAGCGCCGTTCTGGCGGGGCTGGTAGGCTTGGCGGGCCTGTTCGTTCTGTGGTGGCTGGCAACTGCGGTGCTACCTGCGCCCGACAGCCTGGCGCGCCAGTTCTCGCCCGTACAGGCCCTGCAAAGCCTGGTGCAAATGGTGCGCGACCCCGAACTGTTCTGGCATGTGGCCGTCAGTCTTAAACGGGTATTGGTGGGCCTGGTGCTGGCACTGCTTATCGGCGTGCCGCTGGGCTTGCTGATCGGGCTGTGGCGCAAGGCCGAGGCCACGCTCAGCCCGTCCTTCCAGTTTCTGCGCATGATTTCGCCGCTGTCATGGATGCCCATTGCCGTCATGGTGCTGGGCGTAGGCGACGCACCGGTGTATTTTCTGCTGACCTTTGCCGCAGTTTGGCCCATCGTGCTTAACACCAGCGCCGGTGTAAGACAGCTGGACCCTGCTTGGCTACAACTGGCCAGCAGCCTGGCCGCCACCCGCTGGGAAACCCTGTGGCGGGTCACCTTGCCCGGCATCGTCGGCCATGTACTCACCGGTACGCGTCTGGCGGTGGGCATAGTCTGGATCGTGCTGGTACCCTGCGAAATGCTGGGGGTATCCGCCGGCCTGGGTTACTTCATTCTTGATACCCGCGACCGCATGGCGTATTCAGAGCTGATGGCGCTGGTGATCGTGATAGGCATACTGGGCTTCTTGCTGGATTACGCCCTGCGCAAGCTTTGCCAGCGCTGGGCGGTTAGGTATTAATCCAGGCCGCCACGCATGGCATCAAGGGTTGGCCAAATACCATTTCACGGTATCGCGCAGGCCTTGTTCAAAACTGTGCTGCGCTACCCAAGCCAGTTCTGCCATCAGGCGTGAGGCATCCAAAGCATAATAGCGGTCATGCCCAGGCCTATCGGGCGTGTGGCGAATCAAACTGGCATACGATTCGGGCCTGCCGCCCAAACCCAGGGGACGGCCCTGCGGATGCAGCTCATCGAGCAGCGCGCAAAGCTGTCTGACCAGCGCGATGTTTTCCAGCCTGTGGCCCGCGCTGACATGGTAGCTGCGCCCGATTTGGCCACGCTGCAGTATGGCCCATAAGGCGCAAGCATGGTCATCCACATGCAGCCAATCGCGCACTTGCGTACCTGCACCATATACCGGCAGTTTCAAGCCTTGCAAGGCCTGTTGAATCATGACCGGGATCAGTTTTTCGGGATACTGCCTGGGCCCATAGTTGTTGCAGGCATGGCTGAGCACCACGGGCAAACCATAGGTGCGATGCCACGCCAGCACCAGATGATCCGCACCCGCCTTGCTGGCGGAATAAGGCGAGCTGGGCGCGTACGCCGCCCCCTCCCGTACCGGCTCCGGCGTACCGGCATCCATCAAGTCGCCATACACCTCGTCGGTAGAAACATGATGCAAGCGGAATGCCGCCTTGCGTGCCAGTGGCAGCTGCATCCAATAATGACGCACGGTTTCCAGCAGCACATGCGTTCCCACCAGGTTGGTCTGCACAAAGGCGGCAGGGCCCTCTATAGAACGGTCCACGTGGGATTCCGCCGCCAAATGCAGCACCACGTCGGGCTGGTGCCTGGCAAACACGCGCTCCAGCGCCGGGGCATCACTGACGTCCACCCTCTCTAGCTGATGACGCGGCTCGTGTTCGAGTTCGCACAGCCAAGCGTGATTGGCTGCGTAGGTGAGCTTATCGACGTTAACGATATGAACCTGTGCCTGGGTTTGAAGCACATATTGAATAAAGGCAGAGCCAATAAAACCGGCCCCCCCGGTAACCAAGAGCTTCATGATGGACTACCACTCAGGCCTTCAGACGACCGCTGCCGATAACGAGCCTGGACCACGCTCCGTAAAGCGGGCAGCCATGATTGGCTGGCGATGCCCAAGGCCGTCAGGCGCGCGCACCCAAGCACGGTATATCGTGGCCTAGGCGCCGCGTCTGAAGGCTGCTCGGCTTCCGATGCTGGGATTAAAGCGGCCAGGCCACTGACTTGCACACCCTCCAGGGGCTGCGCAGCCAGCTCAAGGATAGTGTGCGCATAGTCGTAGCGACTGATGGCCGGACTGTCACGATAGTGATAAACGCCGCCCGGTGCTTGAGGCAACTGCAGCAAGCGGATGATTGCCGCGGCCAAATGGCCGGCATAGGTAGGTGCGCCAAATTGGTAATCCGCCATGCGCAGTTCACCTCCTCGCCAAGCACGCGTCAACACGCCACTGACAAAGTTTCCATCAAACTCGCTGAACACCCACGAAGTGCGCAAAACCAAGGCCTGGGGTGCATGTTCGAGTACCGCCAGCTCCCCCGCTAATTTGGATGCGCCGTAACGATTCAAAGGATTTGGGGTATGGCCTTCATCAAACGGCTGCTCGCCTAGACCGTCAAAGACATAGTCGCTGGAAACATGCAGCAGCCGCGCCCCCACCGAGTTGGCAGCCCGCGCCAGATATCCAGGGCCCAAGGCATTGACGCGCCAGCACTCCTCATCCGTTTGGGCCGCATCTACGGCGTTATAGGCAGCGGCATTAATGATAAGGTTCGGCTGCACCCTAAGTACATAAGCCTGTACCGCAGCCTCATCCCCCACATCAAGTTCGTGATGAGCACAGGCATGCAGATGCCAATGCCGAGGCGCCCGCGCTTGCAGGCTACGCCCTAGCTGACCTTGGGCGCCAGTCAACAGCACACGGCAGGGTGTCATAGGCATAGCCCGGCCTTTTGCAAGGCTTGTAGACTCTGGCCGCAGGCATCGCGCTCAGAAACAAGGGGCGTGGCAACAGGCCAAGCGATAGCAAGCGCAGCATCGTTCCAGTGCAGGCAGACTTCACTTTCAGGGGAGTAGTAGGCCGTACATTGATAGCTGACCAAAGCCTGCTCGGAAAGCACCAGAAACCCGTGTGCGTAGCCAGGAGGCACCCAAAGCAACTCGTGCTTGCTTGCGGATAGCTGAAAACTGGCCATTTGCCCAAAACGCGGTGATGCGCGGCGCACATCGACCACCACATCGAAAATTTCGCCCTGCAGAACATGCAGCAACTTGCCCTGCGCGGGAGCACGCTGAAAGTGCAGGCCGCGCAGTACATGCTGGTGCGACAAGGAAACATTGGACTGCACAAAGGCGCCGCTAAAGCCAGGCAGCAAGGCGCCCCAGGCTTGACGGGCGGACTCCATGAAATGGCCGCGTGCATCGGCATACACACGCGGCGCCAAGAGTTTAACGTCGGGAAGACGGGTGTCTATCAGATTGGGAAGCATGTTGGAAAGGCAATGACCCTCGGCTTCAGGCCGAGCTTTCCATATTATCCCTGATGCGGTTAAGCATATAGTGCAGCGTTTGCTGCTCTTCTTGGCTCAGGCCACCAACGGCTCGCACATAGATGCCCCAGGCCAGGGGCAATACGGCTTGGAACTGCCGCTTGCCGGCCTCTAGCAAATGAATCACCACCATACGCTGGTCGTGCTGACCCGGCTGCCTGACGATAAAACCGGCTTTTTCCATGACCATCAGGGCACGAGACAGTGTGGCCTGCTCAGCACCGGTCATGCGTGCCAATGCACTGACGCCAAGGCCATCCGTTTTTTCACATAGGAAGGCCAGCACACGCCAGTGCAGCAAGGTCATGCCGTGATCGCGCAACACAGGCAGGAAGTCGGCATTGAGCGCCGCCGTTGCCTGATTCAGCACGTACGGCATGAAGGTTTCATGCCCCAGATACGGTGGCGGCGCGTCTGGCAGCCAAGGCTGCTTCTGCGCGGAGGACTTCCCCATTTTTGATTTACCTTTCAGTGACGACATACGTACCGCGTGCAACAGACTATCTGCCAGCCCGATCCGTTAGGCGCTGCACGTAGCCGACGGCACAGTTCAGCATCAAACCGAGCAAACATATCCATACCAATGGCACAAACATGTCGAGTGTACGATAGGCCCGCGCCGCAACCGTCAGCATATGGCCCAGGCCGTCTGTGGAACCTATCATTTCGGCCAGGAACACGACGACGCAGGCAATCACCCCCGCCACGCGCACACCCGCCAAGATAGTAGGCAGACTGGCAGGCAGCACGACTTTCCACAAGCAAGCCGTCCGGCTGGTTCCCGCTGCGCGGGCAGACCAGATCAGTTTGCGATCAACCGCGCAGGTAGCCGCCCAGGTCGCCATCAGCACCGGAAACAAGGCGTCGGCCACGACGAGCGCGATTTTAGAGGCATTTTCAAAACCCAGCACCAGCAAGAGCGCGGGATACAAAGCGATCTTGGGAATAGGCGCCAGCAAACGCACGGCAGCATTAAGCAAAGAGGCCGCTACGCGAGACAAGCGCGCGCACAGCCCCAGCACCACGCCGGCAATGACGGCTATGACCAGCCCTGCCAGAAGACGATAAAGCGTGATACCGAAGTTAAACCAGAACTCTTTTTGGCGCGCCAGTTCGACCATGCGCGCCGCAATGGCGCTGGGGGCCGGCAGAAGCTGCGGCTCTACCCAGCCCAGGCGGCACACCAGCTCCCAACACAACACCACGATGATGGGGGAAAGACAGCGACGCATGCCGGTGATAAAGCCTGCCCCCAGAAGCGGGCTGGTCCCACCCGGAGCCCGGGTCACTATGCTTGCATTTTGGCTCATGCCTTACTCCAGCGCTTTATCAGAAGCCGTTGCGGAATCAGACCAATGCGTCAGCAGACGACGGATGATCTCGAACAGCCAATCCAGTACAAAACCCAGCACAGCCAGCACCAGGATGACCGTATAGACGGTGGCGTACTGCGCCATGTCCATAGAGGTGAAGAGCAGATTGCCCACCCCCTCTTGGCGAGCAATCATCTCGGACGACACCATGATGATGAGGGCCATGACGATGCCTACGCGGCAACCGATCAGAATCTCGGGCAAGGCGGCCGGCAATACCACCTTGAACAGCCTGGCGACAGGCCCCATACCCATGGCACGCGCCGCCCACACCAGTTTTTCTTCGACACGATGCGCGCCTTGGTAGCTGTGATACAGCAGCGGCAAACTGACACCCAAGGCAATCACCAGAATTTTGGAGAAGCTGCCCAGCCCGAACCACAACATCAGTATGGGCATGAGAGCGGCTTTGGGCATGGGGTAAGCCAGCGTCACCAGCGGATAAAAAATATCGTAAATAAGCCGACTACGCGCCATGGCCAAACCCAGCGGCACCGCACACACCAAGGCCCAGGCATAGCCCGCAAACATACGTGCCAAAGACTGCAAAATGGCCCACAAGGCGGAGGGGTCCAACACAATGGCGGGCAGCTCGCGAATTGCCTCCCAGGGCCCTGGGAAAGAGCTGAACCCCAACCAACTGGAGGCGAGTGACCACGCCGCACCCAGCAACACCACGACCGCGGCCAGCGCAGCGAGGGGCCGCTGAAAGGCCTCGCAACAGACTTGCACGGCCACTCGATATGAGGATGGGCGACTCATACTCGCTCCGCCACAAGAGAGTCTTCCAGCTGGATGATGAGATCCTGGTAGACAGGGTTACGCAGCAAGTCGGCACGCACCCGGGGCCGTGGCAAATCGATGTCTACGATCTGCTTGACGGTACCGGGCGTCCCTCCCATGACCACCACACGGTCGGAAAGATAAACCGCCTCTTCCACACCATGCGTCACGAACAACACGGTATTGCCCAGTTGCTCCCACAAAGACAGCAATTCGGACTGCAGCGTCAGGCGTGTATGCGCATCCAGCGCACCGAAAGGTTCGTCCATCAACAATATACGCGGCTCGTAAGCCAGCGTGCGAGCAATCGCCGCACGCTGGCGCATACCGCCTGAGAGCTCCTTGGGATAGAAGTCGGCGTATTTGCCCAGATTGACTTTCTCAAGCCAACCACGAGCTTTTTCTTCGGCCGGCTTCTTGGCCATCCCCTGCTGGCGTAAGCCATAGGCAACGTTGCTGAGCACGGTCTTCCAGGGAAACAGCGCATACTCCTGAAAAACCGGGCCCCGGTCTGGCCCGGGCCCGGCAATGGGTTTGCCGTCAACAATGACCTGGCCCTGCGTCGCCTGCTCGAAACCGCCGACGATATACAGCAGCGTGCTCTTGCCGCAGCCGCTGGGACCAAGAATGGAAACGAACTGCCCATCCGGGACTTCCAGCCTAACGTTCTCTATAGCGGTGTGGCTGGTGCCACGCGCCGTGAGGAAGGTCTTTCCAAGTTGCTCTATAACGATCATGGTAACGGTGCCATCAGGTCGGTTCGAACAAAATCTTTGACATCCACGCGTTTGGAAAGAAACCCGCCTTCGTGTTGTAAATCCAGCGTCTTCTGAATGGCGTCCAGATCGGGTTTCATGCCGGCTGGGTGAGCGAAGTCAGCCTTGGTAAACAGATAGCGTCCCAACAAGGCTTCGGGCGCCTTGGTCACTTCGGAGGCAACGGTTACAGCCAGCTTGGGATCTTTCAGCAGATAGTCCATCGCGCGCTCGAGGTCTCGGACATAAGCCTTGACGACTTCCGGATGCTCCTCTGCATAGCTTTGGTTGCAAGCATCGAAAATCTGTACCGTGGGCGACTGCACCTCGGAGAGGGCAAACAGCTTGCGCACGTCTCCTTTTTCTTCAGCCAACAGCGCAAACGGCTGCACCAATGGGCCTGCATCGACCCGTCCCGAACGTATGGCATCAGCCGATGCCGGGAAGCCGGTTTCTACGATTTTGACGTCCTTTTCGGGGTCAAGACCGTTCTTTTTCAGCCAAAGTATCATCTGGAAGTACACGCCCGAGCCATAGGCGTTGGTGCCTATGACCTTGCCTTTCAGGTCTTGCGCAGACTTGATGGGGCTGTCGGCCTTGACTGCCCAATAGGGGGAAAAGTAACCCGGCTCTTCGTGGGCGTGCTGCGCAATGATGTAGCTTTTGAGCCCGCTTTCGATGAAACCCTGGGCCATGGAAAGCGGCGCCATGGTGGCGCAATCGAGCACATTGGCGCGCATGGCCTGAACCATGGGCGACGTGCCTTGAAACTGCGTCCATTTGATCTGATACGTCTTACCCAAATCAGGGAAGAGCTCGGGACGTTTCATCATGAGGTACTTCGCCTCTTCAGCGGGTATCGTCCAGCCTACCCGCAAAGTGGGTACTTCTTGCGCCTGGGCAACCGCTGCCAGACTTGTCATTCCCGCCACAACCAACCACATCTTGCATGTCTTCATTGTTAGACTCCTTGTGCTGCGTTGGCAGAAACGCGGCGGCTCAGGCCAAAGTGTCTGGACATCGCCAGAACCCGTGCCAGGACGTCGCGCCGATAAGCTTCCAAATCCTTGTTTTCGTATGAGTGAAACCCTTGCTGGGAGCGCAAGCCGTTACGCCCGTCGTGCATATAGCGTTCAACGATCTCGGGGGCGGAAAACCGCGCCGGATCAAGCGTGTCGGCCAGGTATCGGCTGGCGTAGAACAAGATATCGTTGCCACCGAAATCTATGAATTCCAGTACGCCTATGGCAGCGAAGCGAAAGCCCAGTCCGTAGCGCGTTGCCAAGTCTATTTGCTCGGCTGTTGCGACGCCCTCTTCCACCATGCGCGCCGCCTCGTTCATGACCAGGGTTTGCAGTCGAGGCACGATATAGCCCGGGCTGCAAGCACACTCTACCGGCACCTTGCCTATGCTGGTCAGGTCGTCACGCAAACGCTTGACGGCATCAGGGCTGGTACCCGGATGCGCGCTGATTTCCACGAGGGGGATCAGGTAGGCGGGGTTCAACCAATGCGCATTCATGAACCGCTCGGGATGCGTGATCATGGGTGACAAGTCGGAAGCCAACATGGTGGAGGTGGTAGATGCCACCAAGGCATCCGGCGCCGCCAACTGCCCCAAACGGCCCAATGCGTCGCGCTTGGCTTCCAGCGTTTCGGGCACGGCTTCGTATATGAGTCGCGCTGCCGCCAGAACCGGTTCGGCCTCTTGCAAACGACAAAGCTGGATATTTTCCAGGCAGGCTTGCACATCTTCGGCAGGCAAGGCGTCCAGGTCGGCCAGCTGCCGCAGCGTAAGCAGCATCTCGGCCTGCGCTTCTTGTTGCAGCTTTTGCCAAGCCTCGTCGGTTCTGGCTTTGAAATCAATGACAGTCACTGCCTGCCCGCTGAGCGCATAGGCCAGGGCGATGCCGCGCCCCATACGGCCCGCCCCTAAGGCGGCAACCTTAGCCGTCACCGCATTCATGACTGCCGCCCGTTATGCATGAGCGCCTGCATGGCGTCGGGCGACAATTGCGCCAGCCCCAAGCCACCCAGCGTGCGCTCGGATTCGCGTAGATCACGCCCCAAAATGGCCCCGGCTATGGCCAACAGGCCTTTGGCAACGGGCGCATCGCATCGCGCCCAGTCGGCTACCGAAGCCAGGAAGGCCAGACCCATTACCGTGTCTTCCATCATGTAGCGGTGCGTATGCAAATCGATATGCTCACGCCAGTCGCCGCTATCTACCAGCTTTTTGTGGGAATCGCCGTACATCCATTGGTCGTTCTCGTAGTGATCGGACAGCGGGAAGTGAGGCGCCGAATAACCTATGGCTTCACGGATGGCGATGCGCTCGTTGTCGAGTTTGGACGTAACGGCACGCACTGCCGGCTGGGTGCCTTCGTTGTGAATATCCCATTCGGGGAAATGCTGCAAAGGCGCCGCATTCATGAGGATGAGCGGGGGGTGAATGATGGGGCCGGCATTCATCAAAGCACCCGACAAGGCATCTTCGCAAGGCTCGATGACGGGGAAGGCCTGCAATATGACCTTATAGGCATGCTGTGCATTAGAAGCGGGATAAACCCCAGTGGGCAAACGCGTGGCGCGCATGGTGATGGCGATGGTATTGGCGCCGTGCTTGCGCGTCAGCCAAGGCAAGGTGCCGGTTTCAGCCCAGCTGACCTTGGCGTGGTTGCCCTGCTCGCGCACAATTTCGCTCATCACATACGAACCGAATGTGCCGGGCGGCAGAAACACGACCTGCCCGTCTTGCAGATGCGGTGCCATCGCACGGGCGATATCGGCTTGAGCAGTAGCGGGGGAAGGAATGAGGATGAGTTCGGCGCCGCGCACGGCTTCACCGATATCAGTGGTGGGTCGGGCAATGCGAATGGCGCGCTCACCCTTTTCATCTTTGATGGTGATGGTGGAAGATTCCAGCACTGGCAGGAAAGCTTGGGCATCGCGCCGCCAAAGCCTAACGCTGTGCCCTTGTTCGGACAAATCAGCTGCCGCTGCGTAGCACCCGTGGCCACCCCCCAAAACTGCAATTTCCATGTGTCGTCTCCGTGATTTGCACCTGGGAAACCGAGATTCGGCCCACCTGGTGACCTGTCCCGCCAGCCGCCTGCGCCGTATTGCTCAGGCAAGCTCACACCTGCTCAGCGCAGGAGAGCGCTGGACCGCAATTTTTTATATGCACTTGCATATATATCCATACTAAGGAATGAAATCGGGCTGCACAAGGCATTTATTGACGGGGTTTTCCCTAGACTTTCTGCGTCGGGCGATTTTGCAGGCAAGGCTGATCCGGGCTAGTCAGACACATCTGCGGAAGATGAGTTTTCCGTACTAAAATCCGGGGCACACCGTTGCCTGACGTGGCTTAGCGGGTATCTTCACAAACCTTGCAGGAACTTGCATGGAACCTCTTCCTCAACAAGAAACCGAAAGCGCTCAGCGGCCCAAAACGCCTGCTGCCCGCGCTTATTACTGCCTGGTGACAGCCTGCGGCGTAGTCGCCGCAGTACTGTTCGGGCTTATGGCATTACTCGTCTGTCTAGACGTCGTCATGCGCAACCTCAGCAACCATTCCATTCCTTGGTCGGTTGAAATGACCGAATACATGCTTATGGTCGCGGCATTCCTGGCAGCGCCTTGGCTGGCCTACACCAACGACCACATCCGCGTGGACGTTCTGGTGCGTGGCTTGCCCCCCTGCGGTCGCAAGGCGGCAGACGTCATCGGCAATCTGATCTGTCTGGTCATCAGTTTGATATTGGCCTACGAAAGCATCAAAAGCCTGATCAGCAATGCCGAGCAAGGCAGCATGGTGTTCAAGGTCTTGATCTTCCCTGAGTGGTGGCTAGCCATCCCCATCACCATCAGTTTCATTCTGCTGTCGGTCGAGTTCATACGCCGGCTATTTGTCAGCAGCCCCACCGCTGAAGGAGCCGCGTGATGGAATGGTATATGGCTTTTGGCGTGCTGCTAGGCACGCTGTTTGTACTCATGCTGTTAAGCGTACCGGTTGCATTCGCTTTTCTGGGCGTCAACCTGGTCGGCGCCTGGCTCTTCATGGGCGGTGAAGCCGGCCTGGGCCAATTGGTGCGCAACTCCATCCAATCAGTCAGCAGCTTTTCACTGACGCCAATTCCGCTGTTCGTATTGATGGGCGAAGTTCTGTTCTTCACCGGCGTGGCCTATCGGGCCATTGCTGCTGTCGAACAAATGATTGCCAAGGTTCCCGGTCGCCTTTCCATCGTGTCGGTGCTGGGGGGCACAGTGTTCGCCACACTGTCCGGCTCTACTATCGCCAACACGGCGATGATGGGCGGTACCCTAATGCCCGAGATGCTCAAGCGGGGTTACGCGCCCGGCATCGCCATGGGTCCCATTATGGCCGTTGGCGGCATTGCCATGCTGGTACCACCGTCGGCTCTGGCCGTCATGCTGGGCAGCCTGGCCGGCATTTCCATCTCTCAGCTCCTTATCGGTGGGGTCATTCCCGGCTTCTTGCTAGCCGTATTGTTCTTGGCCTATGTGGTCATACGCTGCAAGCTGTCGCCCGAACTCATCCCTCAAGATGAAGAAGGCCAGTTTGCTTCGGGCTGGGAGCGCTGGCGCCCCTTCGTCGTCGACGTCTTGCCTTTGTTCGGCATCTTCGTTGCCGTAGTGGGCAGTATGCTGGCCGGGTTGGCTTCGCCTACAGAATCCGCCGCTATCGGTGCGGTCGCCTCCGTCATTGCCACTATCTGCTATCGCTCATTCACCTGGGCAGCGCTATACCAGTCATTGATGGCAACGGCACGGGTATCCGTCATCATCCTGTTCGTGTTGATCGCATCGACGACCTTCTCGCAACTGCTCAGCTTCTCGGGCGCTACTACGGGCTTGCTGCGCATCATTGGCCAGTACGATCTGTCGCCCATGTTGCTGGTGATCGGCATGTTGGTGATTCTGCTGATTTTGGGCGCTGTCATTGACCAAATCAGCATGATGATGATCACCCTGCCGTTCTTCATGCCTTTGGCCAACGCTGCCGGCGTAGACCCCATCTGGCTGGGTGTGATGATGCTGCTGGCCATGGAAATCGGCTTGTTGACACCGCCATTCGGCTTACTGTGCATGGTCATGCAAAGTGTGGCGCCACCCAGTATCCGGCTCACGCAAATCTATGCTTCGGTCATCCCTTTCATCATTATCGAAATCGCGATGCTGGGCTTTATTCTGCTGGTACCTTGGCTGGCGGTGGGTCTACCTAATATGACCCGCTAAGCACTTAGCTTAGTAAACGGGGCGCCCTCATTTGGGCGCCCCGTTTTTTTAGTACTCCGAGCCCTTACCCGTCAGCGCTACGCCCACGCGAAGCAGGCAATACGCCATCCAGTCCCAAGCACGCACCATCTTCGATACCCGCTTCAGCTCATCCAGCGTCACATGCCGGCAATGGTGCGTCATCTCGTACTGCAGTGAAGTCCGCAACTGGGCGGCGAAGGCCTCGTCTTGAATCCAGACGTTTGCTTCGCGTGCCAGCAGCAGGCTGAAGGGATCCATGTTCGAAGAACCCACCATCGCGCATCCATCAATAACGGCCACCTTGGCATGCAAGTAGCTGGGCATGTACTCGTAGATCTCCATGCCACCAGCCAGTATGGCGCCGTACAAGCTACGGCTGGCGCAATGCTGCAGACGGTATTCCGCTCTGCCCTGTAGCAGCAGTTGCACCTTTACACCGCGCTGAGCCGCCTGCCTCAAGGCCTGCCGCAAGCGATGCCCGGGAAAGAAATAAGAGTTGGCCACAATTGCGTGCTCGCGAGCGCTAGCCAGTGCCTTTACGTACACGTCTTCTATGGATTTCCGATAACGTAAGTTGTCACGCAACAGCAGCGTGGCGCGCACGCCGGGCACAAAGCGCGGCAGGCGCTCGGCCAAGCGCTGCACCCGCGTTTTCTGCCACTGCTTGAAGCGTTCATACCACTGCCGCCAATGCACGCTGTGGTGCCAGGCCATACGTATCCACAGCTCGTCTTGGGTACGGATCAGGTCTTGCAAAAGCGGGCCCTCAATGCGTAGCGCATAGTCGAAGCGAGGTGAAAGTTCGCCGCCATCGTTAGGCACATCCACGTGATCATCAAGTATGTTGATGCCGCCCACAAAGCCTATATTGCCGTCCACAACGGTCATCTTGCGATGCAGGCGGCGCAAGCGCCCCAGGCTGAATCGGTACCAGCGCCATCCTGTGGGTTCGGGCCTATATACACGCACCTGAGCCCCCATGTACTCCAGGCGCTCGCGCAGTACTCCCTGCGTCTCTAAGCAGCCAAAGCCGTCCAATGCCACCCTGACCTTGACTCCACGCTCACAGGCTCTGTGCAGGTGATCCAGCACTTTGAGGCCGGTCACATCGAGGTTGAAAATATAAGTTTCCAGATGCACGTAGCGCAGGGCGCCGTCTATGGCTTCACAGAGTGCGGGAAAGAACGCTTCCCCGTTTTGCAGCAGCCTGATCCGGTTGCCTTCCCGCCAAGGAAGACGGGTGGACAACATGGGCATTCAGGGTAGCTCCAGCTCGGCAAAGATAGGCGCGTGATCCGACAATTGCCGCCAAGGCATGCCGTGCAACACTTGCGCCTTGCGCACGGCAAACCCCCGCTGGTAGATGCGGTCTAGACGCAGCCACGGGAAGGAGGCAGGAAAGGTGCGTGGTGGTGGCGTTAAGCGAGCCAGACCATCTATGCCTAACTCGTGGGCAGGACGGTGGTGAGGCGTACGCTGGGGCGACTGCGCCCAACGTTCGAGGCGGTAACGCAAATGACGCATGCCTTGACGCAGCGGCAACTGGCGCGCGCTAAGCCCTTGAGGCGACACGGCGAAAACCTCGTAGAGCCCCAATTGCTGCACGAACAAGGGTGCCAGGCGGTTGGTCCAGTCGTTGAAGTCACCTCCTATGATCATGGGTGCACCATCGGGCACCAGCCGGCGTATGCGCTCGACCAGCGCCGAGATCTGGCGTGTGCGCCCACCGGCAAACAGCCCCAGATGCACCACCAAACAATGCACCGCAGTGCCGTTGACATCCAGCGTGGCGTGCAGCAAGCCGCGTTGCTCTAGCTTATGGTCGGAGATGTCTTCGTTTTCGAAGTCGAGTATGGTATACCGCGACAACAGCGCATTGCCGTGATCGGTGAGGTCGTGCACGGCATTGCGTCCATAGCAAAACTGCATGCCTAGCGCTGCCGCCAAAGAGGCGGGCTGCTCGTGCAACATGCTCTGGCGCTCGTTGCGCCCCTGCACCTCTTGCAGCAGCAGAAGGTCGGGACGCAATCCGTACAAGCCCAAGCGCAGCTCAGACAGTGACTCTCGAGCGCCCATGGCTGAGCGCCCTTTGTGGATGTTGTAGCTGACGACTCGAATCACTGACATGCCGCCACCCTCCGGTGTTTACTGCTGGCCTTCGATGGCACGCAAACGAATATGCAGTTCACGCAGCTGTTTCTCGTCTACCGGCGACGGAGCATGCGTAAGCAAGTCTTGCGCGCGCTGCGTTTTGGGGAAGGCGATCACATCGCGGATGGAATCTGCACCGGCCATCAGGGTTACCAGACGGTCGAGGCCGAACGCCACACCGCCATGGGGCGGTGCGCCATACTGCAAGGCATCAAGCAGAAAGCCGAATTTCTCGCGGGCTTCTTCTTCGCCGATATTGAGCGCCTGGAACACCTTGCTTTGCACGTCGGCACGGTGGATACGTACCGAACCGCCACCGACTTCCCAGCCGTTGAGCACAATGTCGTAGGCCTTGGCCTGAGCCTTGGAAGGATCGCTCTCGAGCAATTCCTCGTGGCCGTCTTTGGGGCTGGTAAAGGGATGGTGGGCAGCAAAATAACGGCCTTCCTGTTCGTCGTATTCGAACATGGGGAAGTCGATGACCCACAAAGGTTGCCAGCCGGCAACGAACAAGCCATTGGCTTTACCGAAATCGCTATGACCGATCTTGACGCGCAAAGCACCCATGGCATCGTTGACCACTTTGGTTTTGTCCGCGCCAAAGAAGATCAGGTCGCCATTTTGCGCACCGGTGCGTTCGAGCAATTGCTTAAGCGCCTGCTCGTGAATATTTTTGACGATGGGCGATTGCAAGCCTTCGGGCACCGAGGCCGCATCATTGACCTTGATATAGGCCAGGCCCTTGGCGCCGTAGATACCGACGAACTTGGTGTAGGCGTCGATCTCGCTGCGCGGCAGGCTGCCGCCGCCCGGTATGCGCAGTGCCACCACACGGCAAGCCGGGTCGTTGGCCGGTGCCGAGAACACCTTGAAATCCACGTCTTTCATGAGATCGTCTACATCGATGAACTCAAGGTTGACGCGCATATCGGGTTTATCGGAACCGAAACGGCGCATGGCTTCGTCCCAGCTCATGACGGGGAAGGCCGCCGGCAGTTCGACACCCTGCACTTCGCGGAACACGTGGCGCATCATGTTTTCGAAGATCTCGCGAATCTGCTCTTCGTTGAGGAAGGAGGTTTCGCAGTCGATCTGGGTGAATTCAGGCTGGCGATCAGCGCGCAAGTCTTCGTCGCGGAAGCACTTGGTGATTTGATAGTAGCGGTCAAAGCCAGCCACCATCAGCATCTGCTTGAACAGCTGCGGCGACTGGGGCAGCGCAAAGAACTGGCCGGGGTTGACGCGCGAGGGCACGAGGTAGTCGCGTGCGCCTTCGGGCGTGCTCTTGGTCAGCATGGGCGTTTCAATATCGATAAAGCCCAGGCTATCAAGGTATTTGCGCACTTCGATGGAAACCCGATAGCGCAGCATAAGATTGCGCTGCATCTGCGGACGACGCAGGTCGAGAACACGATGCGTCAGGCGCGTGGTCTCGGACAGATTGTCGTCATCGAGCTGGAACGGCGGCGTGACCGACGCATTCAGGATTTCGATCTCGCGGCACAGGATTTCTATTTCACCGGAAGCCAGCTCGGAATTATTCGTGCCTTCGGGGCGCAAACGCACCAAGCCGGTGATACGCAAGCAGTATTCGTTACGAATGCGCTCGGCGGTGGCAAAGGCTTCGACGTTGTCGGGGTCGACAACGACCTGGGCCAGACCAGCACGGTCGCGCAGGTCGATGAAAATCACACCGCCATGGTCGCGACGACGATGCACCCAGCCGAACAGGGTGACGGTCTGGTCCAGATATTCGCGGCCAACCTCACCGGTGTAGCAGGTACGCATGTAGGAATACTCCGTATCAATATTTGTGAAAAGTTCAAGCGTCGGTGCCGGCGCTGCTGGAAGTACTGGCCGTGCCGGCCGGGGCGGCAGTGCTTGAGGCACTTTCACCCGAACCACCCGATGCGCCGGCGCTACCACCGCCGTTACGGAAGTCTGTGACATACCATCCCGAACCCTTCAGTTGAAAGCCTGCAGCAGTGACCTGCTTGGCGAAGGTACTTTTCCCGCATTCGGGACAGTCCGTCAAAACGGGATCGGACATCTTTTGAAGTACATCCTGCGCATGACCGCATGCGTTGCAACGATAAGCGTAGATAGGCATGGTACGAATCCTTCCAAACCGCCCCGGGGCAGGCACAACCCCCAAGCCGAGCGCCGGGCTCAGCCCGGGTTATTTCTTGAACAACCCGGCATTTTAGCGTTTTTTACAGGGGGAAACATGGCAGTGTCCTCGCATCTTGCGGTATTCTTGCGCCATGCAAACGCCTTCCCACCCCGACCTTTCTGACATTTCTCACGACGATTGGGTGAATCGCTGGCTCCCGCGCGCGTGGCAACCCTACGCACGCTTATGCCGGCTTGATCGCCCGGTGGGCACTTGGCTCACCCTGCTTCCTTGCCTGGCCGCACTGGCACTGGCGGCTGATGGATGGCCCACGCTTTGGCGTCTGTTCATTTTTTCGCTGGGTGCGCTGCTGATGCGCGGCGTGGGCTGCACCATCAACGACATTTGGGATCGCGACCTTGACAGCCAAGTCGAGCGCACCCGCTTTCGTCCCTTGACCAGCGGTCAGCTAACACTGAAAAACGCCTTATATTTTCTGCTAGGTCAATTACTGCTGTGCGCCGTGCTGCTGTTTGCCATCAACGAATACAGCCGCTGGCTGGCGGTGGCCTTGCTGCCCATCGTGGCCATATACCCCTTGTGCAAACGCTTTACCCACTGGCCTCAAGTGGTGCTGGGCATAGGTTTCAATTGGGGAATGTTGATGGCATGGTCAGACACCCAGAATATTGTGCCGCTGGCTGCGGTGCTATTCTGGCTGGGTGCCGTGTGCTGGCAAGTCGGGTATGACTCTTTGTATGCCTATGCCGACATCCGCGACGACATCAAGATGGGCATGAAATCCACCGCCATTCTGTTTGGCGACAAGGGCAAGCAGTGGATAGGCGGCTTTTACGTCGCCACTTGGGCTTTGTGGGTCTGGGCCGGCGTGCTGCTGGGTTTACACTGGTCTTACTACGCTGTGCTTATCCTGATCGGCCTGCATTTCATCTGGCAGGTAAGCGTCTTCAACCTGCAGCGCCCCGACCGGAATTTTCAGTTATTCCGTGCCAATATGGCCGCCGGCGTCATGCTCATTGCCGCCTGCCTGGTCGGCACTTTACTCGTCTAAAACTCCTATGCCTGATGCCGTTTCGCTAGTTGCCACGCTGCTGTTCGCGCTGGCCATTATTCATACTTTTTCCGTCCCTTTCTTTGCCCGCCTGGCCAATCGCCATGGCCCGCATGCTGGCCTGTGGCATATGTTGGCCGAGGTCGAAGCCGTCTTCGGCGTCTGGGCCTTCGTGCTTATCGTCAGTATGGCTTTGCTGACCGGGCTGGACAAAGCAATTTCGTACCTGGATACGCGCAATTTCACTGAACCCGCCTTTGTCTTTGCCATCATGGTGGTGGCGGCCAGCCGCCCCATTCTTGAGCTGGTACAAGCTTTGGTCAGCCACGTGGCACGCTTGCTCCCGCTACCACGTGCCTTATCCCTCTATTTTCTGACGCTGGCCCTGATTCCTCTTGTAGGCTCACTGATCACTGAGCCTGCAGCGATGACACTCGCAGCACTGATGCTGCGCAAACAATATTTTCAACGTAGCGGCCAAGCCGGGTTCAAGTACCTAACGCTAGGCGTACTGTTCGTGAATGTGTCGATAGGCGGCGTCCTGACGGCCTATGCCGCACCACCCGTGCTGATGGTTGCGAACACATTTGGCTGGGACAGCACCTACATGCTCACGCACTTTGGCTGGCGTGCAGCCGTGGCGGTTTGCATCAATGCTGCACTGGTTACACTGATCTGCCGTAAGTTGCTGTTGCGCGGCGAAGTAGGGCTAAGCCAGGAAGACGCTCAAGCGGACACCACCCAAACGCGGGTACCGCTTAGCGTGATGGCCATACACCTGATCTTTCTTGTAACCATTGTGCTGGCCGCACACCACCCGGTAGTCTTTTTGGCCACGCTCATGATGTTCATAGGCTATGCAGAATCGTACAAGCACTACCAGAACCGCCTGCTTATCAAAGAAGGCCTGATGGTGGGATTCTTTCTGGCGGGCTTGGTGGTGCTGGGCGGCATGCAGCAATGGTGGTTGCAAGACTTGCTGGGCGGTCTGCCACCCACTGTACTATTTTGGGGTGCCACGGCCTTGACTGCTCTTACCGACAATGCCGCCCTGACCTATCTGGGCTCTTTGGTAGAGGGCACCAGCGAAGCCTGGCGCTATATGTTGGTGGCGGGTGCGGTTACCGGCGGCGGCCTGACGGTGATTGCCAACGCCCCCAACCCAGCCGGCTTCGCCATCCTGAAAAGCCAATTCCCCGACGGTTCGATTTCGCCGCTCAAGCTGCTGGGCGCGGCGGCGGTGCCTACTTTGGTGTCAGCAGGCATGTTTCTGTTGTTTTAAGAACCGTGCTTACTTTTGCCGAGAGCGCCTAATGCCGCCCTCTCGGCGCACCAAGCGCATCAGCCATACCAACAGCGTCAACGAGCAAACCAGCCCGACACCAAAAAGCACGGCCACCAGCCACTCACCTGTCGTCATATCGCACAACTCACACTGCCGCCATCAGGCGGCACGCCATGTAGATCTTTGGCCGCGGCAACGGCAAGGTCGGCGGGCAAGGGCACGCCGTTTTTCACGGCCAATACTTCCGCCATGATGCTGACGGCAATTTCGGCAGGGGTTTTACTGCCTATGTAGATGCCTACGGGTGCACGCAGACGCGCCAAAGCAGTTTCCTTGACTTCGAAATGCTCGATAAGGCGCTCGCGCCTTAAAGTATTGTTCAAACGGGAGCCAATGGCCCCTATGTAAAAGGCTGGAGTATCCAAGGCCTCCAGCAGCGCCAGGTCGTCTAGCTTGGGGTCATGCGTGAGCGTAATAATGCAAGTGCGAAGGTCGGGGCGAAATTCACGCACAACGTCGTCGGGCATTTCGGACACTACCTTGGCTCCTGGAACGGACCATGCACCGCGATACTCGACACGAGGGTCGCAAACCACCACCGAGAAGCCCGTAGACAACGCCATACTGGCCAAATACTCGGCCAGTTGCCCTGCACCAATCAGCAACATGCGGTATTCAGGCCCAAAGGTGTTGGTCAACTGCACTTCGCTGAGGACGAGCTCGTCGGGCTTGTCGGCTTGCTCTAGGCACACCTCGCCATCGGAAAGCGACACCACACGCCGTACCAACTGCCCCTGCTCAAGACGCGTCACGATGTTGGCAAGGGATTCGGCATCAGGATCGAACTCAAGCAGCAACTGTAAAGTGCCGCCACAAGGCAGGCCGAAACGATGCGCATCATCGGCCTCTATGCCGTACTTGAGTAATTGGGGTGCCCCCGCAGGCATGCGGGTTTCGTCGCCGCTGGCGTAGGCCTGCGTGTAACGATGGATAAGGTCGTCTTCGATACAACCACCCGAGACGGAGCCCACGACGGAGCCGTCTTCACATAAGGCCATGATGGACCCCACCGGCCTGGGGGAAGAGCCCCAAGTACGCACAATGGTGGTCAAGATGGCTCGTTTTCCCGATGAGCGCCAATCGCGCAAAGTACGCAATACGACGAGATCAAGATTGTCCATTTCGTCTCCTGGGCATGGTCGTCTGGCGACGTCGCCCACCTAAGAATATTTGCTCAGCAAGCTGAGTAACTTAGCTTAATTCTAAAACACATAGGCCGTCTTTATTGTGCGCGCACCCCAGCCTGGATGCAAATGCGGCCGGCACAATCGGCCCGGCCCTTGCGTGAGCGCGCAGCATTGTGCTTGAGCGCCAGTGTCTGATTCAAGCGACACCACGCCTTTTCACCCTATGTTAGCGTCGCAAATGGCAATGTCGCTAACCCTTATGAGCCATTGTAAGCATGTCCAAAGATCCCCTTTCAAACAAGCAAAGTTCCCCACGCATAGCCGTAGCGGGCGCGGGTGCCATAGGTTGCACCCTGGCCGCCATATTGGCGCATGCCGGCCAAGCAGTCAGCCTACTCGCGCGAGGCTCCACCCTGCAGGCCATTCAAAGTCAAGGTATCGAATTACGGCGTCAAGCAGAAACCTATCAAGTTCCCGTTACGGTCAGCGATGACGCCCACACCCTGGGCTCCCAAGACATCGTATTTCTGTGTGCCAAGTCGCACGACTTGGTGGGGTTAGCCCAAGCCGCCACCCCCTTGATAGGGCCGGAAACACTCATCGTGCCCATGGTTAACGGTGTGCCGTGGTGGTATTTTGAGCGCCTGCCGGGCCAAGACGGCAGGCGGGTCAAATCCGTAGACCCAGAAGGTCGGCTACGTGCCTTGCTGCCTTCGGCACAAGTGGTAGGCGTCGTGCAATTCATGACGGCGGAACGCGTGGGCCCAGGCAGCGTGGTCTCCAATACTCCGGCACTGCTCATCTTGGGTGAAATCGACCACACCGAGTCACAACGGGTGCAAGACATTGTCGACGTGCTGAACGCCTCGGGTATCGAAAGCCGCCACAGCGCACAGATTCGTGATCCGCTCTGGATGAAAATCATCGCCAACCTTACTACCAACCCGCTGTCCGTGATTACCGGCGCCACCCTGAACACCATGTACGGTGATCCGCGCCTGCTGCCCATTACGCGCAAGATACTATTTGAGGGCCTGACCTTGGCCGCCGCGCATGGCGCGCGGATTCCGCTTGACCCTGACACCATCATCAAGGAAACCATTGCCATGGGGGCCGTGCGCACCTCCATGCTGCAAGACTACGAGCACGGAAATCCCCTGGAACTTGCCGCTATCGGCGATGCCGTCCTTGAATTAGCCGATGCCATTCATTTACCCATGCCCACGGCGCGCGACGTCATTGCCATGGCCCATTATCGCGGCACCTCTCAGCGCCGCTAACCCACTGTATCAGGAGCCCTCATGAACTCCCCAGACACACACTTGCAGCAAGCCTGCACGCGCCCCGCACATTGCAGCGAAGAAGAATGGGCGCTGCGTTGCGACTTGGCTCACTGTTATCACTTGATTGATTACATGGGGTGGACTGAAACCATTTTCAATCATATTTCGGCGCGTCTGCCGGGGCCGGCACACCATTATTTGGTTAACCCTTTCGGCTTGAACTACACCGAAGTCACCCCCGCCAACCTGCTCAAGATCGATCTGGAGGGCCACAAAATCGAACCCTCTCCTTACGACGGCAATCCGGCAGGGTTTGCCTTGCACGCGGCCCTGCATGAGGCACGAGACGACGTGCGCTGCATTATTCACACCCACACCACACCGGTTTCGGCCATTGCCCAGAAAAGCGCGGGATTTGATTACAACAATTTCTATGGCGCGCAGTTATACGGGCGAGTGGGCTACCACGCCTTTGAAGGCATTACCCTGTTTGACGAAGAAAAGCCGCGCATGGTGGCCAGCCTGGGGGACAAACACATTCTGGTGCTGCGCAATCACGGTATTGCGGTGGCCGAAAGCAGCATTGCCAAAACTTTCTTCCTGCTCTGGACAGTACAACGTGCGGCAGAGATTCAATGCGCGGGCGCAGCCCTGCCTGGGCCTGACACGCAACTCCCCAACGATATCCGGGAAAAATGCGCCGACCTGACCGCCATGCTGATACGCGACAGCGGCTTTGCCGATAAATTCTTCAGCGCCATGATTCGCAAGATGCATGCTGATAAAGGGCCCAGCTGGTAAAGCGCCAGGCCCTGGCGTTTTATAGCGACATCCCGCCTGAAACCTCTATGGTTGTGCCGTTGATGTAACTGGCGTCATCTGACGCCAGAAAGGCATACACACTGGCGATTTCTTCGGGCTGCCCCAGGCGACGCTGCCAACTGGTAGCCCTTAGACTTTCCAGGACTTTCTCGGGAATCGTCTTGAGGATGTCTGTTTCGATGAAGCCCGGGCAAACGGCATTGACGCGTATGCCTTTGGGGCCTAGTTCGCGCGCCCAGGTTTTGGTAAAGCCAATGACGCCGAACTTGGTGGCGGCATAGTTGGTTTGGCCAAAGTTTCCGTATAAGCCCACCACGCTGGAGGCGGTAAGGATAACGCCGCTACCTTGTTCGACCATGATGTCTGCCACGGCCTGGGTACAATTGAACACCCCCTTTAGGTTCACGTTGATCACCGCATCGAACTGCTCTTCCGTCATGCGGCTCAGCCGTGCATCTTGCGTAATGCCGGCATTGTTAACCAGCACGTCGATGCGGCCTTGCTTCGCCTTCACGTCGTCAATCATGGCGGCAATGCTGGCCCTATCGGTAACGTCTACCGTATAGCCCAAAGCTTGATGGCCGTCTGCGGTAAGTGCTTGCACTGCAGCCTGCACGGCAGCAGTGTTGCGGTCGCACACCACCACGATGGCCCCCTCTTGAGCAAACCTGCGCGCCGTGGCTAGGCCAATGCCGGCTGCGCCGCCCGTAATAATGCTTATCCTGCCTTCGAGTCGCGTCAATTGGGTTCTCCGTAAGCTTGGGTAGGGGGTAAAAAAGCAGACTGATACTCATCATAGCGCGAGGCGGGCAGGCCCATAAAATTTAGAAAAACCCATAGGCTTCCATAGTTTTATAGGTCGTCAACTCCTATTAACCCTTATACTTCATCACCCGTTTTTTTACGCCCGCGCATACGCCTGTAACGACGCCAGGGCATACGGCCCCTAGTTTCTTGCATCGTTACCATGGCCTCAACACAAAAATCCTATACCCGCCTCATCATCATTTTGGCCATGCTGACGGCCTTCGGCCCGCTGGCAACCGACATGTACCTGCCCAGCTTCGGGCAAATGACTGAATACTTTCAAACCAGCAGCGGCCGCATTGAAACCACGCTGTCGGCCTTTTTCTTGGGGCTGGCGCTAGGCCAGGCGCTGTACGGGCCAGTGATAGACCGTTTTGGCCGGCGACTCCCTCTACTGTTCGGCATCTCTTTGTTTTGTCTGGCTACCATCGGTGCCATCCTTACCCGCGACATCGAAACCTTCATCAGCCTGCGACTGCTTCAGGCTTTGGGAGGCTGTGCGGGTATGGTCATCGCCCGCGCCGTCATCAGTGACATTTTTTCGCAGCAAGAGGGCGCACGCGTATTGTCGTTAATGATGATCATGATGATGATCGCCCCCGTAGTGGCGCCGGTGCTGGGCAGCCTGATCTTGGCATTGGCGGGATGGCGTGCAATCTTCGTGGTGATTCTGCTGCTTGCCGTCAGCGTAGGCTTGCTGGTCTGGCGTTATCTACCAGAAACCCTGCAGCCCGAGAAGCGCCAACCCCTGAATCTGCGCCATGTGTTGCGCGTGTACTGGTCGCTGTGCCGTCAACGCAGCTTCATCTTGCCCGCCTTGGTGGGCGGTTTGGCACTGGCCTGCATGTTTTCCTTCATTACCGGCTCACCTTTCGTCTTCATGGGTTTGTTCCATATCAGCGAACAGCATTACGGGTGGCTGTTCGGCATGAACGCCTGTGGCATAGGCATAGGCTCTCAGTTGAACCGTATATGCCTGCGCCGCCGGACGCCACGGCAAATGCTGACCGTGGGTTTGCTCGTCAACCTGGCTGCCGGCCTGATCCTGGCCGCCGTGGCAGGCACATCAAGCCTCATCGTCCTTTTGCTACCCCTATGGTTTGCCTTGGCCTCGCTAGGCCTCATTGGCGCCAACGCAGCCGCCATCGCCATGTCTGCCAGCGGCAAATTCGCAGGAAGCGGCTCTGCCTTGATCGGGACTTTGCAGTTCAGCTTTGCCTTTGTGGTCAGCAGCTTGGTGGCGATGTCGCAGAACGGCACGGCTTACCCTATGGCCATTGCCTTTGCCATTTGCGGGTCTTTGGCCACAAGTCTTTGGTTTCTAGGGCGAAAACCACAGCAAGCGGGCGGCGAGAGGTAAAATCCGCTTCTCGGTCATCCCGGCCATTTACCCCTACTGCCCATGAGCACTGCTACTCAAGCCACACCGCGCCCCCTGAACCGCAAAGATTACAAAACGCTTAGCTTGTCGGCACTGGGCGGTACGCTGGAATTCTACGACTTCGTCATCTTCGTGTTTTTCGCGGTGACGATCAGCCATCTTTTCTTCCCGCCCGACATGCCGGAATGGATGGCGCAGTTGCAAACGCTAGGCATCTTCGCCGCTGGGTATCTGGCCCGCCCCATAGGCGGCATTATCATCGCTCACTTCGGCGACCGTCTCGGGCGCAAGCGCATGTTTGCGCTCTCTGTGTTCTTGATGTCGTTGCCCACCTTCGTTATCGGCATTCTTCCTACCTACGCCAGCATAGGTGTGGCCGCTCCATTGCTACTGCTACTGATGCGCATGCTGCAGGGGGCTGCCATCGGCGGCGAAATGCCCGGCGCTTGGGTATTCGTAGCCGAACACTTGCCCAAAGAGCGCTATGGCCTGGGCATAGGCGTACTCACTTCCGGCATCACCGGCGGCATCCTGCTCGGGTCTATTGTTGCCATTGTGATCAACCGCGTTTACGTCACCCAGGAAGTGCTGGATTTTGCCTGGCGTATCCCTTTCATTCTGGGCGGCATATTCGGCTTCGTCGCCGTTTACCTGCGCCGCTTTCTCAGCGAAACCCCCATCTTCAAAGAGCTGGCCGCCCAGCGCGCTTTAGCCAATGAAATGCCCGTCAAGACGGTTATTCGTGAGCATCGTCTGGCTTGCCTGCTAACGTCGGGCATGACCTGGGCGCTTTCCACGACGGTGGTGGTCGTTATTCTGATGACGCCCACGCTCTTGCAGCGTATGTACCAAATTCCCGCGACCACTGCTCTGGAAGCCAACTGCCTGGCCACCTTGACGCTAACCTTAGGCTGCGTGTTGTTCGGCTGGATGTCCGACCGCCTGGGCACGCGCCCCACCATGCTGATTGCCTGGGGCGGTTTGGCACTCAGCGCCTACTGGTTCTACTCCAACCTGGCCGGCATCAGCGCCTTTGACTTGGCATGGCACTATGCCCTTATCGGCTTGTTCTGCGGGGCCATCGTTACCATGCCCATCGTGTCCACACGCGCATTCCCGCCTGCCATTCGATACTCGGGCCTTAGCTTTGCCTACAACGTTTCTTACGCCATATTTGGCGGCCTAACCCCGGTTCTGACGCAGCTTTGGCTGCAGCGCGACCCCTTGGCGCCAGCGCATTACGTGGCTGCGACTGCCATCTTGGCCATCATCCTGGCGTTAAGCATTCCATTGGCCAGATATGGTTGGCGGCCTGCACAAGGCTATAAGGGCTAAGCCGGCAGGTAAGACACGAGGTTTTTCTACCTTTCAGGCCACCGGCCCCATGGCGGCAGCCGCCGCCATGATCTGCTGGCGCACCCAGGCCGACCCTGGGTCATCATCGTGGTACTTGTGCCATTGCATCACTTCGACCAGCCTTGGGGTTTCCATCGGCGGCGCAAACAAACGCACCGGCACCGTCTCGCTGAACAAACGCGCCAGTCTTGTCTGCAATGTCGCGATGCGC
Source organism: Mesopusillimonas faecipullorum (assembly GCF_020539505.1). Classification (GTDB taxonomy): domain Bacteria; phylum Pseudomonadota; class Gammaproteobacteria; order Burkholderiales; family Burkholderiaceae_B; genus Mesopusillimonas; species Mesopusillimonas faecipullorum. The sequence continues at coordinate 59,127 of NZ_JACDXW010000005.1, forward strand.
TTTGTGCCGACGACAAATCCCGGTATCAGGCTGAAGTCATGCGTCACGACCTCGATGCGGCGCGTCGAACCATACTGGTTGGCATACCACTGCTCGAACCATGGATTGTCGTTCTTGCGATGCTGGTACACCACATGCCCGGCCTCGATGAAGTCATCGAACGACACGCCCGCCTGGCACAAGGGATTGTCGGCGCTGACCACGACCTGATACGTATCATCAAACAAGGTGCACTGCGGATGGTCTTTGCTGGTGAAGTGCGCGGGCGTGATCAGGAAGTCCGCCTGGCCTTGCTCAAGATCCTGGATCATCTGCCACGAGGTAGCGCGAAGCTCGAACGTCAATCCCGGCGCCAGCATGCTGATGCTGCGCAAAGCCCCCATCAACAAGACACGTGAAACATAGTCGGAAGCAATGATGACGAAATGCCGCTTGGCTTTCTGCGGCTCGAAATCCGGCCGGGCCGCAATGGTGGAGTCGATGCGCAGGATGATGTCCTTGACCGGCTCCATCAGGCTTTCCGCCAAGGGCGTCAAACGCATCTGACGCCCGACCTGCACCAGCAAAGGGTCTTCGAAGTACTCGCGCAGCCGGGACAAAATGCCGCTCATGGAGGACTGCGTCACGCACAGCCGTTCTGCCGCCCGCGTGACATTGCACTCGCTAAGCAAGACGTCCAATGCAATCAGAAGGTTGAGATCGATTCGTTGATATCTCATGTCTTTCCGTGTGTCTCTGCCTGACTCAAGGCGCTGATGATGCGCTGCCACAAAGAGACCTTCCGGCAGCGTATCCGCCCAACAGCGTAGTGGCCACGATACCTGGCATCGCCAAAAACGATTTCAAGAATACCGCCCCAGGCCGGTAACATTTCGGGCCGACGATAGCATAAACATCACCATACGGAGCAGACATGAAACTCGCCTCGCTTGCCGACGGCAGCGCGCATGGCGCCTTGCTCGTCGTGTCGCGTGACCTGACGCGCATGACCCCTGCACAAGACATCGCCCCCAGCCTGCTGGCTGCCGTGGAGCAATGGGCCAACTGCCACGATGCCCTGCAGGCACGCTATCAGGCCCTGAACGACGGACACGTGCCAGGCATGCCCTACGATCCCACCGCCCTGGCAGCACCGCTGCCGCGTGCGCCTCAGTGGTGCGACGGTTCCGCCTTCCTGAACCATGGCTACCTGATGGAGCAAGCCTTCAAGCTGCCTGCCATCCCCAATGTGGACACCGTCCCCTTGATGTACCAAGGCGCGTCGGATGACTTTCTCGGGCCCTGCGACGATATTCCCTTGCCCGATGTCGCGCACGGCATCGACTTCGAAGGCGAATACGGCGTCATCACCGATGACATCCCCATGGCCTGTACGCCGGAACAAGCGCTACGCCGCATTCGGCTTGTCGTGCAGATCAATGATGTCAGCCTGCGTGCCTTCACCCCCGTGGAGATCCGCAGCGGCTTTGGTTTCATCAATGCCAAGCCTTCCTCCAGCTTTGCTCCGGTAGCCGTCACACCCGACGAGCTCGGCCTGGCTTGGCGTAACGGCCGGGTCTGCCTGCCGCTGCACATCGAACGCAATGGAGAATGGTTCGGGCAGCCCAACGGTCAGGAGATGCATTTCGGTTTTCATGAACTGATTGCCCATGCCGCGCGCACGCGCCGCCTGCGCGCCGGCACCATCGTGGGTTCGGGGACGGTATCCAACAAGGACCGCCGTGCCGGCTCGGCCTGCATTGCCGAGCGCCGCGCCATCGAAATGATAGACCAGGGCCAGGCCGTGACCGGCTTTCTGCAATTTGGGGAAAGCGTCACCATGCAAGCGATTGCCGACGATGGCTCGCGCCCTTTCGGAACGATTGCACAGCGTTTCGTACAAGCCTTGCCCGCCCAGGACTGAACCTGCTACAGAGCCTTCCATGCGACGATTCATCGACCTTTCCATCTATCTTGAAAACGACGTGCTCTCGGACCCGCCGCCATTGGCGCCGCGTATCGAGTATCAAACGCACCAGGACACCATCGGTGAGTTCACCGCGCTGCTGCCGGGCACACGCCCGGAGGACTTCCCTGACGGCGAGGCCGCCGCAGCCGAATGGGTACGGCTCACCACGCACAGCGGCACCCATCTGGACGCCCCCTGGCATTTCCACTCGACCATGGATGCCAAGCTGGGCGAGAGCAAGCCTTCCATCACCATCGATCAGGTGCCGCTGGAATGGTGTTTCCAGCCCGGCGTGAAGCTGGACTTCCGCCATCTGCCAGATGGCTATGTGGTTTCTGCCGCCGAGGTCGATGCCGAACTCAAGCGCATCGGCCACAGGCTGCAGCCCTTGGAAATCGTCGTGGTCAATACCCGTGCCGGCGAACGCTACGGCCATAACGACTACATCAATGCCGGCTGCGGCATGGGCTATGAAGCCACCATGTACTTGCTGGAGCGCGGCGTGCGACTGACGGGCACCGATGCCTGGAGCTGGGATGCGCCTTTCAAGTACACGGCAGAGCGCTTCCGCGAAACCGGCGACACCAGCCTGCTCTGGGAAGGCCACAAGGCAGGCCGCGATATCGGCTACTGTCATCTGGAAAAGCTGCACAATCTTGAAGCCCTGCCGGCCGACGGCTTTCTCATCAGCTGCTTCCCGCACAAGATCCGGGCGGCATCCGCCGGTTGGACTCGGGCCGTCGCCATCCTGGATGCCACCCTCATGCCGAGCTGAACGGGAGCACACCATGTTGACGCTATATCACGCCCTGATTTCCACCTGTAGCCAACGGGTTCGCATGGCCCTGGCCGAGAAAGGCCTGGTCTGGACGGAACACCGCATCTCGCTGCCGGACAACGAACACCTGACGCCCGAATACCTGGCCATCAATCCCAATGGGCTCGTCCCATCGCTGGTACACAACGGGCAGGCCATTCACGACTCCTCCGTCATCATGGAATATCTGGAGGACGTCTTTCCTGCGCAGGCGCTTCGCCCCGCCGACCCGGTGCGTCTGGCCCGCATGCGCGCCTGGACGCATTACATCGACGAAGTCCCTTCCGCCGCGACACGCATCCCCTCCTTCCATTATGTGTTTGGCAAAGGGCTGCGCCACCTGCCCCGGCCTGTCCTGGAAGACCTCGCGGCGCAGCGCCCCTTGCGCAAGCATATGTACTTGCGCATCGGCCCGGAGGGCTTCAGCGCGCAAGATCTTGCCCAAGCCTGGGAGCAACTGGAGCAGTCCTTCCAGCGCATGGAAGCCGCGCTGGCGCACGGCCCCTGGCTCAACGGCGAAGACTTTTCGCTGGCGGACATCAGCATGCTGCCCGTCATCGTGCGCATGGAAGACCTGGGCTATGCGCCGCTGTGGTCTGACCGCCCGCGCCTGGCCGACTGGTATGCACGCATCACCGCCCGCCCTGCTTTCGAGGCGGCCTTCCCCCCCGGCAGCCGCCTGACCTTGCCACCCGATACCGGCGTCCTGCCCGGTCTCGGGCAATAAACCCATAAGAACCACGCTTCGAGGAGCCTACTCATGAAAATCTCAACCAAACTCATCTCCATGCTGACGCTGTCCCTGTCCCTCGGGGCCACCGCAGCCGTCGCCCAGACCAAGATCACGGTGGCCTACACCGCCGTCTCCGAGTTCATGCCCGTCTTCGTCGCCAAGGAGCGCGGCTTCTTCAGCAAACGCGGTTTGGACGTCACGCCGCAGCAACTCGCCCTGAGCGGCGTCATGCCTGCCGCCCTGCAATCGGGCTCGGTGCAGATTGCAGGCGCTGCCAGCCCTGTCCTGCTACAGGCCAACGACAGCGGCCTGGAAATGGTCGGCATTGCCGGCACCAGCGTACACAGCAAAGACTCCAAAGCCATTGGCCTGGTCGTGCGCAATGACGGCAAGATCACCCAGGCCTCCGACCTGATAGGCAAGAAGATCGCCGTTCCCGGCCTGAACGCCGCCCTGCATATCATTGGCCGCAAATGGCTGAGCGATCAAGGCGTCGACCCGCGCCAGGTCAGTTTTGTGGAAGGGGCCTTCCCGCAGATGGGCGATATGCTCAAGGGCGGCAGCATCGACGCTGCCGTAACGGCCGACCCGTTCCTGGGCCGCATCGTGGACAGCGGTTCCGGCACCTTGCTGTCGCAATTGGCGCCTGACCTGCCCGCCGGTTTCTCCAACATGCTGTACATGACGACGCGCTCGTGGCAAGAGAAAAACAGCAAGGCCATCGAAGACTTCCGCGCCGCCCTGTCCGAAGCCCTGGAATTTGCCGCCGCCAACCCCGAGGAAGCCCAGGCCGACATGGGCAAGTATCTGAAGATCCCCGCCCCCGTCCTGGCCAAACTGGCCAAGCCCAGCTATAAAGTCGCCCTGAACAGCGATGAGCTGCAATTCTGGGCCGACACCATGCGCGAACAGAACATGCTGGAACGCGCCCCCGACCTGAAGGCCCTCGTCGCCGAATAAACCGGCGCTACGCATCGCCCAGAACTGTCTGCAGGCCGGAGCCGCTTCGGCCTGCAGCATCGTTCGCTGAAAAGGAAACAGAGTTCCCATGAGCATTCTTGAGTTTGACCGGGTCGGCATTGAGCTGGGCGGCAGGGAAATCCTGTCGCCCACGTCGTTCCACGTCGAAAAAGGCCAATTCATCTCCATCATCGGGCCTTCAGGCTGCGGCAAGACGACCTTGCTGCGCGCCTCGGCGGGTTTCGTAAACGCCACCGGCGGCGAAGTCCGTCACAACGGTCGGCCCATCACCGGGCCGTCACGCGAAGTGGCCTTCGTCTTCCAGGACTATGGCCGCGCCCTGCTGCCCTGGCGCACCGTCGAAGGCAATGTGGCACTGGCGCTGGAGGCTGCTGGCACGCCGGTATCGCAGCACCGCGACGCTATCTACGAGGTTCTGGAGACCGTCGGCCTCGCCGCTCATGCCAAGAAATTTCCCGGCCAATTGTCCGGCGGCATGCAGCAACGCGTGCAAATTGCCCGCTGCCTGGCGCAGAAGCCCGAGCTCATGATGATGGACGAGCCATTCGGCGCATTGGACGCCATGACGCGCGAAGGTCTGCAAGATGCCTTGCTGGAACTGGTCGCCAAAACCCGGTTGACCGTACTGTTCGTGACCCACGATCTGGAAGAGGCCATCTATCTGGGGGACCGCGTGGTGGCCTTGCGCGCCAACCCCACCGCTCAGGCGCCCAGCCTGGCGGCACTGATCGATGTCGAGCTGCCCAAACCGCGCGACCAACTGGCGACGAAAGAAGAACCCGAGTTCCTGCGCCTGCGCCGCGAACTGTATCAATACCTGGGTCATGGCTGAGGCACGCATGCGCATCAAGCAAATTTTCCAAGCCCTGGCCTTCCCTCTGATTGCCATTGCCGGCCTGGAGGCTTACGCCCGGCTGGCCGCACCCAATAGCGATGTCATCGCACCGCCCAGCCAAGCCCTGTTGGCTTTCTGGGGAGCCCTGGCCGATGGTTCGCTGTTCGTCGTCACCGGCTTTACGCTGTTCTGCGCTGCCCTGGGGTTAGCCATGGCAGCCGTGATCGGCGTCCTGCTGGGCGTCTGGCTGGGCTTGTCCCGACGTGCGGCGCAGGCTTCATTTTTTTCCATCGAATTCCTGCGTACCATCCCGTCGGTCGCCTTGATTCCACTGGCCATGATGCTCTTCGGCTTCGGCCTGTCGCTTGAAGTCAGCATCATCGCGTTCTCCACCGTCTGGCCCATCCTGATCCTGACGCAGTCGGCCACCCGGCAAATTCCCCCTGTGTTGTTCGAGGTGGCGCATGCACTGGAGCTGCGCCCCTACGCCCGCCTGACCAAGATCATCCTGCCGGCCATTGCCGCCCGGCTTTTCGTCGCGCTGCGCCTGTCGGTCGCCATTGCGCTGGTCGTGGCCGTTACCGTAGAAATCGTCGTCAACCCGCATGGCATGGGCTACGCCATCATGATCGCCCAGCAAAGCATGCAACCCGACCTGATGCTGGCCTGGCTCTTCTGGATTGCCATCGTCGGCTATGCCATCAACGAAGGCGCAGCCTGGCTGGGCCGGGTCGCCGACCGCAAGATGGGAGGTGCCTGACATGACCTTGCTGCAACGTCTGCGCATCGCACTGGACTCCCTGCTGTTGCTGCTTGCCATTGTCGGCCTGTGGTGGCTTGCCAGTCATCAAGGCTGGGTCAGCCGCGCCTTCCTGCCGACACCGGAAACCACCTGGAACACGCTGGTGCGCGGCCTGAGCCAAGGCGATCTGCTGGCCTACACCGGCGGCACCGTGCAACGCATGCTGGTAGGCTGGCTGCTGGCCTCGCTGATCGGCATTGCCCTGGGCGCCCTGATCGGCATTTCCCAAACCATCAGGCCCTGGCTGCAACCGACACTGGAATTCATCCGCCCCTTGCCCGCATCGGCCATCATGCCGCTGGCCATTGCCATCTTCGGCCTCAGCGACACCATGATCCTGTTCGTCGTGGCCTTTGGCTCCATGTGGCCGGTACTGCTGGCCACCATCCATGGCTTTGCGTCGGTGGAACCACGGCTGAGGGAAGTCGCCACCGCGCTGCAATTGGGACGTCTGCAATTCATCCTGAAGATCGGCCTGCCCAGCGCATTGCCCGACATCCTGGCCGGCATGCGGCTGTCGATGACGGTCGCGCTGATCATCGCCATCGTCGGTGAGATGCTGTCTTCGCAAGCCGGTCTGGGCCAGGCTGTCTTGCTGGCGGCACGCGCCTTCCGGGCGGGCGAGCTGTTTGCCGGCATCCTGCTGCTAGGGGTGGTCGGCCTGGTGGCCAACCTGCTGCTGGCCAAGGTCGAAAAACACTTCTTGCGTTGGATGCAGCCGCAGCGCTGAGCGTCACACCCGCCGCCGACCATAGACCTGCGGTTGCAGTACGACGCGCGCGCGAAAGACCGAATCCGGCACCACGCGAATTGCAGAAAGACGCAAGAGAGGTGTCAGTTCTTGCAGGCTATTGGTATATATTGCAGGCGGGATCTTCACTCTCGACACGGAGCTTCGATATGAAACGCCCTCTTACGCTACGCCGTTCCGCCCTGGCCTGCCTGCTGGCAGTTGCCACCGCCGCCGCGCCCCTGACCGCGCAGGCCTGCACCTCGCTGCTGTATCGCGACATGAACGGCGCCCCGTATGCGGGACGCACCATGGAGCTGCCCATGGAGCTGCCTTATGAAATGGCCTACGTGCCCGTGGGCACGTCTTTCGGCTCCAAGGCCGACCAACATCATGTGCTGGATTTCACCGCCAAACACGCCTTTGTCTCTATCGGCGTCAACGACCCGTTGAACGGCAGCCTGAAAATCACCGAAGGCGTCAACGATAAAGGGCTTTCCTTTGCGTTATTGGCTTTTGCCAGCACCAAGGGCCCGGCAGACATGGTCAAGCAGACCCAAGCCGTCTTGGCCGCCATCGACCTGGGGGCCTGGACCTTGTCGCAATTCTCGACCGTCGCCGAAGTGAAGGCCGCACTGGAAACGCAACCCGTGCTCGTCACCGCCCTGCTGCCTCTGGGCATGATGAAAACGCCTTTTCATTACACACTGCACGACGCAAGCGGCGCTTCCATCGTCATCGAGTTCGCCAACGGCAAGCAGCAAGTGCACGACAACCCGGTCGGCGTCATGACCAACGGGCCTGAGTTCCAGTGGCACATGACCAACCTGGACAACTACACATTCCTGAGCAACAAGGACCAGTCCACCATTACCTTGAATGGACGCGAGTTCTCGCAGCCAGACTCGGGCATCGCCACCGTCGCTTTACCCGCCTCTAATACCTCGGTAGGCCGTTTCGTGCGGGCTGTGTATTACTCGCAATTCGCCGAAAAAGGCCGCAACCCGACCGAAGCCATACAAACGCTGGCTCACGTCATGAACAACTTCGACCGGCCACGTGGCATCACCATAGACGAACGCTTCAAAGAGCAACTCGTCAACATGACCGCTCCCGGCGTCAATGGCGAGTGGACATACACCTCGGAGTACACCTCGTGGACGTCGCTGATAGATCTGCGCCAACAGCAAATGTTTGTGCGCCCCTATTACGGCATCAACTATGTACGCTTTGACCTGAAAGAGCTGGGTCAACTCAAAGAATTGAAAAAAGTCCCTTTGAAGGACATCGTTGCCGAAATGCGCGATGGCTCCGCCGCGCTGATTGCTGCTAAATAAATGACAAGCCCCCTGTAACAAGGGGGCTATCGGCACAAGCAAGCTCGGGCCGCCCAAAGCGGCTCACCTCCGCGCAAGCTGCGGCAAGTTGGTCATTAAAACAGCCACACGGTCAGCCAAATACCGGCTGCGCCAACAATGGCCAGCAGTACTGCGGCACTACCTATGTCTTTGGCGCGGCCTATCAGCGGGTGATGCTCTACCGACACCGCATCAGCCAGGGTTTCGACTGCCGAGTTCAGCAGCTCAACGATCAGCACACCCAGCAGGCTGATAAGCAACAGCGCCACCTGCAAAGGGCTGTCGCCCACCAGAAACGCGAGCGGCGTCAATATCACCACTAACAGCAGTTCTTGACGAAACGCTGCTTCGTGACGAAATGCGGCGCGCAGGCCATTGAGGGAATAGCCCCAGGCCCGGGTGATTCGCCGCCAGCCCGAGGTGCTTTTGAATGTGGAAACCATGGCGCATATCGTAACGCATCGCTCTTTCGCGAATACGAATTTGGAAACGCAAAAATCCTGACATATTGCCGCAGTATGCTGCTTTCAGGGTGCTGAATGACAAGCATTGTCATTTTTAACGATTCAATGCCAAGCCTCGCAGCGCCTGCTTCATACTATAGCTATGCACGGGTAGATCCCAGCCTCAAGCATCGTCAGGAGAATACTCATGGGCGGCTATTACGAGCTCAAACGCAGCGGCAGCCAGTATATGTTCAACCTCAAAGCCGGCAACCACGAGGTCATCCTGACCAGTGAGCGCTATACCAGCAAAGCTTCGGCTCTGAACGGCATTGCGTCCGTCCGCACCAACTCGCCCAACGACGATCGCTACCAACGCAAGGTGGCGGCGGACGAGCGCTTTTACTTCACATTGACTGCCGCGAACGGGCAAACCATAGGCGTGAGTCAGATGTACCGTACAGAACCGTCGCGCAATGGCGGGATTGAATCGGTGAAACTCAACGGATCTTCAGAGATCATTAAAGACGAGGGCTGAGCGCAAGCCTAGCCCGGCATCCAGATCAGGGCGTCTCGTCTGCATCAGCAGTGGGCGCCTGGGCCAGATAGTGGCACACGCGCCATACATGGTGGGCAGAACGTTGCAACCACAACATGGTATCCAGCGTGTGCAGGGCTTCCCCTGGCTCACGCTCACCCTGCGCGGTTTCCTGCATGACACGGCGACGTGTCAATTGGCGCAACTGCGCAATCTGTTCAGCCGGTTCCTCCAGCGCGTCGGCCTCTTGCAGCAACGGTGCTGCTCCATCATCCGCCACCATAGCCGAGGCTTGCTTCAACATATCTGTAAACAATGCACGCGCCTGCGCCAATTCAGCCGTACTGGCCGCAGCGTCTAGGCCAGGCAGCACTGCTGCCCGAGCCTGCAAGCGCAAGAGGTGATCCAGCACGTGCATCTGACGCAAACGTTGAGCGGCCAACTCATTATCATCCCCGGAGGCAGGAATATGCGTGAAGTACTCTTGCACGGTGCGCAATGAGGTTTCCATTGCGGAGAGCTCGGACGGAGCAATGTGCTTGGCCAGGGGCGCTTCACCCGGCGTATATTCAAACACTTGGCTCAACATGTGCAGCTGCCCTCGGGCAATCGCCTGCAATGATTGCCCGGAAGCGGCCAAGGCCAAGGCCGGCACTTGCCACTGAGAGCTATCCAACTGACGCGTGGGAGAATCGCCGCGCTCGGGCAATAAACGTTCGATACGACGTGCAAACCAGTCAGCATGGGGCAAGAATAACGCCACACCCAAGCCAATAAACAGCGTATGAAACGCCGCCAGACTCACGCCCCCAGGCTCTAGCCCCAAATGATGCTGGGCGAAATCAAGCACAGCCAGCAACAAGGGCAATAGCAGCATCGCAATCAACCCACTGGTGAAGTTGAACACCACGTGCGCCAATGCCGTGCGCTTGGCAAGCAAGGAGCCCCCCAAGGCCGCCAACACCCCTGTCATCGTTGTGCCTATGGCGGCACCAATGACCACCACTGCCGCCAGTTCGAAATCCACGGCCCCGGTGTCCAGCGCCGTCAAGGTGGCTGCCACGGTGGCGGTGGAAGACTGCAGCAACACCGTCATCAGCAAGCCTATCAACAATGCAACGGCACGTCCGCCCCAGCTACTGCCGTCCATGTCCGACAAGGAGAACCATTCATTGGCTCCCATCATGCCTTCTTGCATGGTACCTATGCCGACAAACAACATGCCGAAGCCGGCCAGTGCCCCACCCATGTGTCGCCAGCGCCCGCGAGCCAGCAAGCGCGCCAACGCCCCCAGCCCTATCAAAGGCATCGTATAAAAACCCAGGTCTATCTTCAGACCTAAAGTAGAGACTATCCAGCCGGTTCCGGTGGTTCCCAAACTGGCGCCCATGACCACGCCCAAGGCTTGCGCAAAGCCTATCAGCCCGGCACTGACGAAACCTATCAGCGTAACGGTGGTGGCGGTTGAAGACTGCACCACCAGGGTGATCAACGCCCCCGATGTAAACGCCTTGACCGGCGACCCGGTGAATCGCAGCAAGGCACGCCGCAAGGCATCGCCCGCAAACTGGGTGAGGCCGTCGCTGAGCAAGGCCATACCGATCAAAAACAGGCCCATGCCGCCGAGCAATTGAAATGCCATCTGCATAGCGAGTCTCGTTAGGGCTGTTTACGGATGGCGGCCACAATGGTGCGACCGTTGTGGCGCATCATATCCAGATAGGTGTCGGCCTCGCCGCCCGGCGCAGAAAGCGTGTCGGCATATAACAAGCCGCCCACTTTCATGCCGGTTTCACTGGCCAAGCGCTGCACCAGCCGCGGGTTCGCGTTCTTCTCCAGGAAGATGGCGGCCACCTCTTGCTGGCGCAACTGCTCGACCAAGCGCCGCATATCGGCAGCCGTGGCTTCCGCATCGGTGGAGACACCCGTAGGCGATAAAAATGACAGCCCGTAGGTATGGCCGAAATACCGGAACGCCGCATGGGCGGTTAGCAAGCTACGCTCTTGTGCAGCCAGGTTACCCAATGATGCTCGCAACTCTGCATCTAATTCGCCCAACTGAGTGACGTAGGCCTGCGCGTTGGCGCGGTAAGTATCGCAACCCTCATTGTCGACATCGCACAGCGCCTGTGCCAAGTTGCGTATATAGATTTGTGCATTTGGCACAGACTGCCAAGCATGAGGATCATGATGTTCGTGGTCATCATCTTTGTTATCAACATGATGATGATGTTGCTCGTCATGTTGCGCGTCAGCCGGTAGCAATGCTGCGCCGGCGCTTAGCGCAGCCACGGGAGCCTTACCCGCGCCGGCCTTGATCAGCCTTTCGAGAAAGCCTTCGAAATGCAAGCCGTTGACGACGATAAGATCCGCCCTCGACACAGCCGCCACATCGGCAGGCCTGGGCTCGTAGACATGCGCATCCTGGCCTGGCCCGGCGATCACTGTCAGTTCGACGCGGTCGCCGCCCACCTGGCGCACAAAGTCACCCAAGATAGAAAAGCTGGCCACGACTTTAATCGGGGCAGCATGCGCAAGGCCGCCTCCTAGCAAGCAAAACAGCGCCACCAATGTGGAGAACCTTTGTATAACGCGCATGAGATTGCTTTCCTTGCTATGAGCCGTACGTCGATCATCGCCTTAGGGCGAAGCACTCCGATGAATGTTATATAGTAACAAATCAGACGCTTATAAACTGCCCTCGAACTGATAGCGGCTACCCGGATACCACATGGTGACCACAGAGGCCACTTGGTTGAATGAGAAGGTCTTGCGATGCAGCACCAGGCAAGGCTCGCGCTGGGAGCTTCCCAGCATGGCGACCACGGCATCCGGCGCCATCACGGCCTCGATACGGTAGTTCACCCGCTGCAAAGGGGCTACGGCCATCAGGTATTCGTTAGGGGTGGTGGCGGCGAAATCCAGTTTCATGTAGTCGGGCGCGATGGCGGGGTTGGTCCAGCGGTCTTCTACTTGTATGGGCACGTCGTTGTCAAAGTGCACGATGATGGAGTGATAGAGCAACTGGCCGGTTTTGAGCCCAAATTTCTCGGCCAACGCCACCGAAGCAGGCATTTCTTCGAGCACGTGCAATTGGCTGCGGTAGCGGTGGCCACGTGCTCTCACTTCATCTGCGATGCTCTTGATTTCTACCAAGGTGGCTTGATACTTTTGTTGTGCCACATAGGTGCCCGCACCCTGGCGTCGGCTGAGCACGCCTTCGGCGGTCAACTCGCGAATCGCGCGGTTCACCGTCATGCGCGAAACACCAAACTCCACGGCCAGGCTTTCCTCGGCGGGAATCACCTCGCCTTCTTTCCAATACCCCGCCTGCACCTGCTCAAGCAAATACAGCTTGATGCGCTCGTACTGCGGCACGCGACTCCCCTCGGGCGTCGCTTTCTTTTTGCGCACCGGCTTTTTGTCGATCACGAGCGGGGTCTCCTAGGTGTTTTCACGGACATAAAACAGGGCGTGAGGTTCTTGTACGTCTTGTATATACAACTTACACTGATTTGAGGAAAAAAAATACTGTTCAGTGGAAAAGGCAGCCATTTTTGCCTGCTTTTCCCACTGACCGCAACTAGACCTGCAACCGGAGACAACTCATGATTCGATTCCCCCTTAAAGCCTTGGCCTTATCGCTGTGCGTGGCTGGGTCCACCTATTCCGCCGGCGCTTGGGCCGACATCAAAGTCGGTTTCAACGTGCCCCTGACGGGCTTTGCGGCTTTCGATGGCAAATCCGCGCTGCACGGCGCCGAGCTGGCAGTCGCGCGCGCCAATGCCCAAGGCGGCATCAATGGCGAGAAAATCGAGCTCATCGTCTATGACGATCAGGCTTCCGCCAAAGAGGCGGTACCCGTTTCCACGCGCCTGATCGAACGCGACAAAGTCGTAGGTGCGGTTTCGGGTTCCTACTCTGCCGCATCGCGCGCAGCCGCAGGCATTTTCCAAAGCGCTGGCGTTCCTTACGTGGCGGCCTACACCATAGACCCCAGTGTGACACAGGCAGGCGACTATGTATTTCGCGTCACGATGATGGGAGAAGTACAAGGCAAAGGTGGCGCCAAGTTAATCAATGATTTGGGTGCCAAACGCGTCACCCTGGTCACAATGAAGAACGACTTCGGTCAGGCACTAAGCGCCGGCTTCAAAGAAGTGGCGCCTAAGTTCGATCTGGATATCGTCAGCGAATACGAGTATGGCTTGGCCGACCGTCAGTTCGGGCCACTGGTTGCCAAGATCAAGGCCGACAACCCCGAGGCCATCTACGCATCGGGCTATTACTTCACTGCCGGCCCATTTGTGTCGCAACTGCGTGCCGCCGGCGTTACCGCACCGGTTATCGGCCAGCAAGGCTTTGACGGCGACAAGTTCATCGAAATCGCCGGCCCCGCTGCCGAAGGCGTCATCATCACCACCACGCTAGACCGGGACTCCCAGGTACCTGTCACCAAGGCCTTTCTGGAGGACTTCCAGAAAGCCGCAGGCCATGGGGCCGATATGGTGGGCGCCGCCGCCTACAGCGCCATGTCCATTTTGCTTGATGGCCTACGCCAAACAGGCGGCAAGGGCGGCGCCGAATTGCGCGACGTGATTGCCAAAGGCACTTACGAAACCCCCAGCGGCAAACTTACCTTCAACGACTTGCATGAAGTCGACACGGATATCCAAGTTCAAGTCGTGAAAGACAAGGCGTGGCGTCACCACTCCACGATTTCCGACCCCGTTCTGCTCGCAGCACCCACGCGCGCATCCAAATAGCATTTCCAGGAGACCTGACCTATGAATCTCAGTATCGAAGCGCGCATACGCGAAGTCGTAACGCCCGAACAGATTGAGGCCTTTCAACGAGATGGCGCCATTTGCCTGAAAGGCTTGTTGAACGCAGACGAAATAGCGCTGTTGAAAAGCGGCATAGACCGCAACCTGGAGCACCCCAGCCCACGCGGCAAGGTCGCCAGCCCAGCCAACGATCCAGGCAGTTTCTTCCAAGACTTCTGCAATTGGCAAGAAAACGAAGCCTATGAGCGCTTTATTTTCGAATCCCCCGTCGGCCAAACCGCAGGTCTGCTGATGGGGTGCGAAACGGCCCGTCTTTATCACGATCATTTACTGGTCAAAGAGCCCAAAACCCAACAACGCACGCCTTGGCACCAAGACCAGCCCTACTATAACGTTGAGGGCCGACAGAACTGCAGCATGTGGATTTCGGTGGATCCGGTGGCTCGCGCCTCTACCTTGGAGTTCGTGGCGGGTTCTCATCTTGGCCCCTGGCTGATGCCTCGCTCCTTCAAAGAGAACCAGGCCAAGTGGTTCCCGGAAGGCACGCTGGCCGATTTGCCCGACATCGAAGCCGCACGCGAAAAATATCGTATTTTGGGTTGGGAAATCGAGCCAGGCGACGTAGTATGCTTCCATATGCTGACTCTGCACGGAGCAGGCGGTGTGGCGGAAGACCGTCGCCGTCGGGTGTTCTCGGTTCGTTTCCTGGGTGACGACATGCGCCATGCGCCCCGCCCCTGGACAACCTCTCCCGAGTTCCCCGGCCTGGTCGACAGGCTGCCCGCCGGCGAGCCCATGAACGACTCGCTATTCCCTGTTCTCTGGCAAAAATCAGCCTGAACGACTGCGGCTTCGCCCTGCCAAAAACAAGCAAAACGGGGCGAAGCCGCTGATGCAAACCTGCGCCACCTAGGTGTTTTCCCGAATAAAAAAAACGGGGCAAGGGTTCTTGTGCAGCTTGTATATACAACTTAAACTATTTCAGTTATTGCAAGGTAATTCACACCCCTGACGGTCGTTTCCCCTTCGGACGGAAGCTCCCGTCACCACCCTCACCCAGGAGGACGACATGATTCGCTCCCGCATCAAGACCCTGACGCTTGCCCTGTGCCTGGGCGCCACCGGCTATTCAGCCAGTGCGCTGGCCGACATCAAAATCGGCTTCAACGTACCCCTTACCGGCTTTGCCGCTTTCGATGGCAAGTCTGCCCTGAACGGTGCAGAACTGGCAGTCGAGCGCGCCAACGCCCAAGGCGGCATCAACGGCGAGAAAATCGAACTCGTCGTCTATGACGACCAAGCTTCGGCCAAAGAAGCCGTACCTGTTGCCACCCGCCTGATCGAACGCGACAAGGTAGTGGGCGCTGTAGGCGGTTCGTATTCTGCCGCTTCCCGTGCCGCCGCCGGCATCTTCCAAAGCGCAGAAGTCCCCTACGTCACGGCCTACACCATCGACCCCAGCGTCACGCAAGCCGGCGATTACGTCTTCCGCGTCACCATGATGGGTGAAGTGCAAGGCAAGGGCGGCGCCAAGCTGATCAGCAATCTGGGTGCAAAGCGCGTCACGCTGCTTACCATCAAGAACGACTTCGGCAAGGCACTGTCCGAGGGCTTCAAAGAAGCCGCGCCCAAGTTCGACCTGGATATCGTCAGCGAGTACGAGTACGGTCTGCCTGATCGCCAGTTCGGCCCCCTCATCGCCAAGATCAAGTCCGACAAACCTGATGCCATTTACGCATCGGGCTATTACTTCACGGCTGGCCCTCTGGTTTCCCAACTGCGTGCCGCCGGCGTCAACGTGCCTGTCATCGGTCAGCAAGGCTACGACACCGACAAGTTCATCGAAATCGCCGGCCCCGCTGCCGAAGGCATCATCATCAGCACCACGCTCGACCGCGACTCCGAAGTGCCTGTCACTCAGGAATTCCTGAAGGACTTCAAAGAGAAAGCCGGTTTTGGTGCCGACATGGTTGGCGCTGCGGCCTATAGCGCAACCTCCATCTTGATTGATGGCTTGCGCAAAACGGGCGGCAAGGGCGGTGCGGAACTGCGCGACGCCATCGCTGCGGGCACCTACGAAACACCTAGCGGCAAGCTCGTGTTCAACGACTTGCACGAAGTCGACACCGACATGCAAGTTCAGGTGGTGAAAGACGGTGCATGGCGCCGCCACTCGGTCATCTCCGACCCCGAGCTGCTTGCAGCCCCCACCCTGAAGAAGTAAACCCTGGCATCCATCGGGCCGTCTCCCACGGGAAACGGCCCTCGCTGCCTTCTTCATAAAGGCGCGTATTTCACACACACCCGGGAGTTACCATGCTCTTCCTAGAGCTCATTGCCCAAGGGTTGGTTCAGGGCAGCATCTATGCGTTGATTGCCCTGGGCCTGACCCTCGTTTACGGCCTGCTGCGCATTCTTCACGTCGCACACGCGGCTCTGTTCACCTTGGGCGGCTATATTGGTGTGCTCGTCACCAACAGCACCGGCAGCCTCAGCTTGGCTTTCCTGGTCGCCATGTTGGCCGCAGGTCTGGCAGGCGTGGCCATGTACCGCCTGTGCTACGAGCCTCTGCTTAAGCAGCCGCCTTTCGTGGCACTCATTGCCTCCATCGGCCTTTATATTGCTTTCGAAGAAGTGTTCCGTATTGTTTTCGGCGCTTCGGGCCTTTCCTACCAGTCCCCTCCCCTGCAGCAATACGTCACGCTGTTTGGCGGCCTCAGCTTCAAGGTGGCCGAACTTTGGGTCATGGGTGGCACGGTCGTCATCATCGGCATACTGGGCTATCTGCAAAGCCGCACCCGTGTGGGTATTGCATGCCAAGCTACGGTTTCCGACCCGCAAATGGCCGAGTCATTCGGTATTCGTCCACGCACCATCCGCGATCTGAACTTTTTCGTGGGTTCCGCATTGGCAGCGTTTGCCGGTGTCTGGGTCGGTTTGCTGAACAACCTTGTCGAACCCACCATGGGCAGCGTTCCCTCATACAAGGGCTTGGCCATTATTGTGCTGGGCGGTATGGGTTCCGTACGCGGCACGCTGGTCGCAGCGCTGGTGCTGGGCATCATGGAGTCTTTCGGCACCATCTACCTGGGCCACATACTCGATCGCAACGCGATTGCCTTCGCCTTCCTCATCATCGTCCTGATGCTGCGCCCGCAGGGCCTGTTCTCCAAGCGCTGAGGGGTCAAACATGGCATATGAAATTTCTCTGATTACCTCCATGGCCATCATGGCTCTGTTTGCGCTGTCCTTGAACCTCATCACAGGGTTTTGCGGGCAGATCAGCTTGGGCCATGCCGCCTTTCTGGGCGTCGGCGCCTACACCTCGGCCATGCTGTGCAAGGCCGGCATGCCGTTCTACGCCACCATGCCGTTGGCTATGCTGGCAGCCGGCTTCCTCGGCGTCATCGTCGGGCTGGCCAGCTTGCGGGTGCGTGCCGACTTTCTGGCCATTACCACCATGGGCGTGGTCTTCTTGTTCGTCGGCGTCGTCCGCCAGCAAGAATGGCTGGGTGGCGAGATGGGCATTACCAACATCCCCGGCCCCGATCTCTCCAAGACCGGCTTCATGGTGCTTTCACTGGTATTGGCCACCCTTACCGCCGCGCTGTGCGTGTACTTGCGCCGTTCGTGGATGGGCCGCGTGTTCAACGGCATCGCCGAAGACGAAGACACCATGCGGGTATTGGGCATAGACGTGCCCCGCTACAAGCTGGCGGCTTTTGCCATTGGCACCGCCTTGGCAGGCCTGGCGGGCACCTTGTACGGCCAGCATTTCAAATACATAGGCCCTGAAAGCTTTGGCTTTATCGAATCCATCACCGTGCTCTCTATGGTGGTGTTCGGCGGCATAGGCTCGGTGCCCGGCGTCATCTTTGGCGCGGCCTTCCTGTCGGTGCTGCCCGCCTGGTTCCAGTTCATTGGTGACTACAAGCTGCTGGTATACGGTGGTCTGCTGTTCCTGATGATGCGCTTTTCACCTGGCGGTGTTGCCGGCATGGTGCGCGCCCTGCGCAAACCTCGCCAGTCATCCTCCAACCCCAACGGAGCGCAGCCATGAACACGACCTCTCACGACAGCCTGCTGCGCGTAGACAACGTCACCGTTCAGTTCGGCGGCCTTAAGGCGGTAAGCGGCGTCACTTTCGACGTGCGCAAGGGTGAGCTCTTGGGTCTGATCGGCCCCAACGGCGCCGGTAAAACCACCATGATGCGCGCTATTACCGGTGTGGTGCGCGCCACTGAAGGCCGTATCTACCTGCATGGCGAAGACATCACCAAGCAGCCCATACACAAGCGCATACGCAAGCATATGGCGCTGTCGCAGCAACTGGTGCGCCCTTTGCGCCAGATCACTGTGGCCGAAAACGTTGCCCTGGCCGCAGGCTCGCAACTGACGCGCTCGCCTTTGCGTGCACTGATGCACCTTAGCCAGAAAGAACAACTGGAGATCGCCCTGCAGTTGCTCGACCGTGTGGGCATACGCGACTATGCCGATCAGCTGCCCGGTACGCTGCCACTGGGCGTACTGAAACGTTTGGAAGTCGCTCGCGCGCTCGCCACCAGCCCCGAACTGTTGCTGCTGGACGAGCCCTTGGCCGGCCTCAACTCCAAAGAAGCCAAGGCTTTGGCCGACACGATTCAGCACATCAACCAGCAAGGCGTCACCATTATTCTCATCGAGCACAACCTCGGTGAAGTCATGCGCATCTGCCAACGCTTGGTCGTGCTCGACAACGGCCGTCTGATCGGCCAAGGCGAACCGCACGCAGTCATGGCCGACCCGCAAGTGCGCTCCGCCTATCTGGGCGGCGCTCAAGACGAAACCGCTGCCAGTACGGAGACCAGCCATGCTTGAACTGACTGATTTTTCCTGCGGCTATGGTGCTTTCCAAGCCGTTCACGGTCTTGACCTTAAGCTTCGCGAAGGCACGATCACGGGGCTGCTGGGCGCCAATGGCGCAGGCAAGTCCTCCACGCTGATGTGCCTGGCCGGCCACGTCGCACAACAGGGTGGCAAAACCCTGTTCCAGGGGCGTGACATTACCGGCATGTCGCCCGGCGACCGCGTGCGGCTCGGCCTGGCCATTTCGCCCGAAGGGCGTCGCTTGTTCAAAGACCTTACCGTTGAAGACAACCTGCGCGTAGGCGGCTTGGTGCAACCGGCCAGCCACTTCACCCAAGACCGCGACTATGTGCTGGGCCTGTTCCCGCGCCTGGGCGAACGCCTTGAAACGCTGGCAGGCAATCTTTCGGGTGGCGAACAGCAGATGCTGGCCATTGGCCGCGCCCTGATGGCCCGCCCCCGCCTGTTGATGATAGACGAGCTGTCGCTGGGCTTGATGCCCAAGGTCATCGACCTTTGCTATGCCGCTCTGGAAACCCTGCGCAACGACGGCATGACCATTTTGCTGGTTGAGCAGAACACCACCCGCGCCCTGCAAGTTGCCGACGACATCTGCGTCCTGGAATCCGGACGCCCCGTCTGGCAAGGCAAAGCCAGCGACGCTATGAACGACCCCTCCCTGACAGCAGCCTACCTGGGCCTGCATCAGGACGACACCGACAACGCTCCCGCGCATTGAGGACCATCATGACTACGCAAGACTCCCACCTTCAGAACGACCCCCGCTACGACGCCAGCCGTGTTATCAGCGCTCCGCGCGGTGCCACACTGAGCTGCAAAAACTGGATCGCCGAAGCCGCTTACCGCATGATCCAGAACAACCTGGATGCAGAAGTCGCCGAGAACCCCAAGCACCTGGTGGTGTACGGCGGCATTGGCCGCGCCGCCCGCAACTGGGAATGCTTCGACGAGATCCTCTCGCAACTGCGTCAACTGGACGAAGACGAAACCCTGTTGGTGCAATCGGGCAAGCCCGTCGGCGTGTTCAAAACCCACGCTGATGCGCCCCGCGTGCTGATCGCCAACTCCAACCTGGTACCCAAGTGGGCCAACTGGGAACACTTCAACGAACTGGACCGCAAGGGCCTGTTCATGTATGGCCAAATGACGGCCGGCAGCTGGATCTACATCGGCAGCCAAGGCATTGTGCAAGGCACTTACGAAACCTTTGTTGAAGCCGGTCGCCAACACTACAACGGCGATTGGGCCGGACGCTGGATTCTGACTGCCGGTCTGGGTGGCATGGGCGGCGCTCAGCCTTTGGCCGCCACGTTTGCCGGTGCCGTCTCGCTGAATATCGAGTGCCAGCAAAGCAGCATCGACTTCCGCCTGCGCACCCGTTATGTAGACAAACAAGCCCGCGACATCGACGATGCCATCGCGCTTATCAAGCACCATTGCGAACGCAAGGAAGCTGTTTCTATCGCTCTGTTGGGCAACGCCGCCGAAATCGTGCCCGAACTGGCACGTCGCGCCCAGGCCGGCGAAATCAAGCCCGACCTCGTCACCGACCAAACTTCCGCTCACGACCTGATCCACGGCTATCTGCCCAAGGGTTGGACGGTTGAGCAATGGAAGGCCGCTCAGCTTGATCCCTCACAGCACAGCAAGCTTAAGCAAGCTGCTGCAGAATCGTGCCGCGAACACATCGAAGCCATGCTGGTGTTCCACGACATGGGCATCCCTGTCGTCGACTACGGCAACAACCTGCGTCAAGTCGCATACGACGAAGGCGAGAAGCGTGCATTTGCTTTCCCCGGCTTCGTGCCCGCCTACATTCGCCCCTTGTTCTGCGAAGGCAAAGGCCCGTTCCGCTGGGTAGCCTTGTCCGGCGACCCCGAAGACATCTACAAGACCGACGCCAAGATCAAGGAACTCTTCCCCGAGAACCGCTCCGTGCACACTTGGCTGGACATGGCACGCGAACGCATCGCCTTCCAGGGCTTGCCCTCGCGCATTTGCTGGTTGGGTCTGGGCGAGCGCCATCTAGCCGGCCTGGCGTTCAACGAAATGGTTCGCAACGGCGAACTCAAGGCGCCTATCGTCATTGGTCGCGACCACCTGGACACCGGTTCCGTCGCCAGCCCCAACCGTGAAACCGAAAGCATGAAAGACGGCACCGATGCGGTCTCCGACTGGGCGCTGCTGAACGCTTTGCTCAATACCGCCGGCGGCGCAAGCTGGGTGTCGTTGCACCACGGTGGCGGCGTAGGCATGGGTTATTCGCAGCACTCTGGTATGGTGATCGTGGCCGATGGCACCGACGCTGCCGAGCGCCGTCTGGCCCGCGTCCTGGTCAACGATTGCGGTTCAGGCGTCATGCGTCATGCTGATGCCGGTTACGAAACCGCCATCGAATGCGCCAAGCGTTTCGGCCTTAAACTGCCGATGATCAAGTAATCCAAGTACGGAAAGCGCAGCTATGTTTCAACCTGCCAACATGTCTTTATGGTCAGGGCGTGACGATACGCCTGACGAGGGTGCCGCCGGTTTGCGCTGGCACCAATGCGTCAAGGCGCTTAGCAACGAAGCCCACGAAGGCGTGGCATTGCTGGGGTTTGCCAGCGATGCCGGCGTGGCGCGCAACCACGGGCGCCCAGGCGCCCGTCAAGGCCCTACCAAGTTGCGCCGCATGCTGGCGGGGCTGCCTGCGCCCTCCGTACCGGTTTACGATGCGGGCGACGTGGTCTGTGAAGACGACGCGCTCGAAGCGGCTCAGGCCGAACAGGCCGGGCAACTGGCCTCCTTGCTGGACCAAGGTTTGCTGCCCATCACACTGGGCGGCGGCCACGAGGTAGCGCTGGGCTCTTTTCGGGGTCTGGCGCGCCACCTGGAAAACCAAGGTGCCCATGCAAAACCTCGCGTAGGCATCATCAACCTTGACGCCCACTTCGACCTGCGTCTGGCGCCACGTGGCAGCTCCGGCACGCCTTTTCGGCAGATCGCGGACGATTGCCAGGAAAAGGGTTGGGCTTTCCAATACTGCTGTTTGGGCATTAGCCGCTTTGCCAACACGCAGGCACTGTTTGACCGTGCCAAGGACTTGGGCGTTTGGTGGCGTGAAGACACCCAAATGGGCCCTGGGCACGAAGACGCCACCTTGCGTTACCTGAGCGACTTCATGGCCCAAGTGGACCACGTTTACTTCACGCTCTGTCTAGATGTACTGCCGGCGGCTGTGGCCCCCGGCGTTAGCGCCCCAGCCGCCTATGGCGTTAGCTTGACGCTGGTGGAGAACCTGCTTGATGCTGTGGCACAAAGTGGTAAGCTGCGCTTGGCGGACATCGCCGAACTCAACCCCTCTTACGACATAGACGACCGCACCGCACGTACAGCGGCGCGCTGCGTTGCGCGCTTGGCTGACCCAGCCATGCGCGCGCTCATCGGCACCCGATCATGACTACTACCGTACCTCTTTGGCACTCCCTCTGGGAAAACCTCCGTCTAGCCACCATGCAGGGCGGAACCTACAGCGTCATGGAAGACGCCGTCATTGCCACCACACAAGACGGCAAAATCGCTTGGATGGGCCCTCGCCGTGAGCTTCCCGACGGCTACCGCGCCGCTCATCGACACGATGCGCGCGGGGTGTGGGCAACGCCCGGCCTCATCGACTGCCATACCCATATCGTTTACGCAGGTAACCGCAACAACGAGTTCGAAGCGCGCTTGAACGGCGCCACCTACGAAGACATCGCCCGCCAAGGCGGAGGCATTGTTTCTACCGTGCATGCCACACGGGCAGCCACCGAAGACGAACTCTTTGAACAAAGCGTCAAGCGTGTCAAAGACTTGTTGGCCGAAGGCGTCACCACCCTGGAAATCAAATCCGGTTACGGCCTGGATCTGGAAAGCGAATCCAAGATGCTGCGCGTCGCGCGCCGCATAGGGCGTACGCTGCCGGTGCATGTGCGCACCACCTTTTTAGGTGCCCATGCCTTACCACCCGAATACAAAGACAAGTCCGACGACTACATAGATCTGGTCTGCCAAACGATGCTGCCCGCCATCGCACGCGATGGCTTGGCTGACGCTGTCGACGCATTCTGCGAGAACATAGGCTTCTCGTCCGCCCAAACCGAAAAAGTCTTCCTGGCGGCACAACAAGCCGGGCTTCCCGTCAAACTGCACGCAGAACAGCTCTCTGACCAGCATGGTGCGGCCTTGGCTGCACGCTACGGTGCTCTCTCTGCCGACCATCTGGAGTACCTGTCGCAAGAAGGCATACAAGCCATGGCACAGGCCGGCACCGCGGCGGTATTGCTGCCAGGCGCCTTCTATTTCTTGCGTGAAACCAAACTGCCTCCCATTACCGCACTGCAAGACGGCGGCGTGCCTATTGCCATCTCTACCGATTGCAATCCCGGCACGTCTCCCATGACATCGCTGCTGCTGGCAATGAATATGGCCAGCACCTTGTTCCGCCTGACGCCCGAGCGCGTATTGGCCGGCGTTACCACGCATGCCGCGCGCGCCTTGGGTCTGCAGGATAAGTGCGGGCAACTGGCGGTTGGCATGCAAGCCGACTTCGCCCTGTGGGATATAGAAAGGCCGGGTGACCTGGCCTTCGTGCTGGGCAGCAACCCCTGTGTGGGAACCGTGGTAGGCGGCGAGCTGCGCTCATAACAGTTGGTGAATGCTGTGCGGCAAGACAAAAGCGGAGGCCGCTTTGCCGCGCAGCTCTACATCTCACAAACTTATAGCCCGAAATCTTCACGAAAGCGCTCTATCTGGTGCATACGCTCGTGCAAGATCGTGACAATACCTATATCGCCATCCGACAGCCAGCGCCAGTAAACGAAGTGCTTCTCGTAACGGAAGAAGAAGCCTTCAACCCCGAATTCAGACGGGACGGGCTGAGAGACAACACCATGGGATGTAATTTTGGCGAATGCATCGAACAGACCGGTCACGTAGCGCACTGCCTGCTGCTCACCCCACTGAGCTCGGGTATAGCGGTAAATTTCATCCAGCCGCAAAGATGCCGCGTACTGTACGCGGATGTTTGCCATGCGGTCAGCCCTTATTGCGGGCAATGACATCCTCTGCTGTTAGGGGCTGGTAGGAAGACTCGGGGGCATTGAATGCCTGCGCCAGCTCCGCCTTAAGGCGCTCGAACGCCTCTGCTTCCGTGCGCTCTTTGTCTCGACGGATCAGATCTCGTACATACTCGCTAACGTTGTCATAGGCACCATACTCACCGACGTTGGAAGCAACGAAGTCACTCAGCGGTCCTTTGAGGCGGACGGTCATGGTAGTGGTGCGAGACATACGGCATTTCCAAAATGTTGTTTGTGTATTAAATATAACCAAGAAACAATACACAAACAACGTTGCGAATTTCCTTTAGAGCACGGAAGTCCTGGGCGTAGCCCACACCATGACGCTTGAAGAACAGCGGCCAGACGTACTGAACGAAGCTTTCTGCAAGCGTCTGCACAAAGAAATGTTCAAGAATACCTGTGTGGGAACCGTGGTAGGCGGCGAGCTACGCTGATAACTCTGGGGAAATACCGTGCGGCAGCTCCGCCTTAAGACGAGAGCTGCCACACACTGAGTCAAGAGCTCAGTGCGCCCCTAATTGCCGAATACCTCGTCCAGGCAGGAAGGCGCATCTAGCAGCTTGAATGACCAAGCCTGCAACTGCTCAGCATCTGCCTGCTCGATACGCGCCACGACATCTACAGGCAAACTGCCGAATTTACGCGTCAGCAACCGCTCCAACAAACCCGCCTGGCCTTCCGTACGTCCCGCTTCATGTCCTTCGCGTCTGGCACGGTTTAGCGCGGTGCGTTCATCCAGCAAAGCGATCTCGCGCTGCAACGCCGCCCAGCGCAAGGTTTCATCGGCAGATAATTCCCGCAAGTGTTGCAAGGCTTCCTGTACCAGGGGATGCGTGATCTGGTTCATGACAGTCTCGTCCAGGTTATGCAACAGGCAACTGACCCACACCGACAATGCGGGCGCGCGCACGCCGCCCGCATTGTCGGCAGCAACGCTGATGACAACGCCCTACTTCAATCCCCGTGCCCAACGCGCATAAGCCGTACGCATCATCTGGTGCATGCGCTGTGTACGCACGTCCAGCTGCGCCAGCATTTCTTCGCGGCTGCTGGTAGAAGGGTTGTTACGGGCCAGTTCACGTTCGTGGCTGGCACGGTTTGCCTGCGATAGCGAGACCACCAGCTCGGGGGTCATTTCCAGATGAAACTGCATGCCCAGATGGCGATTGCCATAGACGAAGGCCTGGTTGGGACAGACATCGCTGTGCGCCAAACGCTGCGCGCCTTCGGGCAGGATGAAGATATCCTGGTGCCATTGGAATAGCTCGTCGGATAAGGACTCACCCAACCACTCTCGCACGACGGGTTCGGGCTCATATTGCACAGCTTGCCAACCGATTTCCATGCGCGGGCCTTTTTCTACGTGCCCACCCAAGGCGGTAGCCAGTATCTGACCGCCCAGACAATGGCCGATCACGGGCACCCCGGCCTCATCGGCCCGGCGCACGAACGCTATCTCGCGCGCCAGCCAATCCAGGCCGTCGTTGACACCCATCCCCCCACCCATCAGCACAATGCCGCTATAGGCCTCGGGGTCTTCGGGAATCGGCGCCCCGTCCATGATGGGCACCATCACCCAAGGCAAAGAGAGCTCGTTCAACGTAGAAAGAACGGCACCCGGTTCACCCACATGGGTATGCTGGAAAATCGCAATCGGCTTCATGTCACCCTAAAACATATCGAAGTATTCACGCTGCTCCCAGTCGGTGACCGCCTGGTTGAAACGTGCCAATTCTGCCTCTTTGATGTGGCAGAAGTAATCTACAAAGCGCTGTCCGTACTGTTCGCAAAGATAGTTGTCCTGGCGCAGCGCTTGCAGTGCGTCGCCCAACGAACGCGGCAACAAGGCAGCCGGTGACTCGTAGGGCGTATCGGCGCAAGGGCCGGGATCAAGTTGGCGACGTATGCCGTCCAGGCCCGAAAACACTTGCGACGCCACGTACAAGTAAGGATTGGCATTGGGCTCGCCGATACGGTTTTCGATACGTGTGGCCGACTGCCCCACACCGCCCAACACTCGCAGCATGGCGCCACGGTTATCGCGGCCCCATGAGGCACGGTCGGGTGCCAACGAGAAAGAACGATAGCGGCGATAACCATTGATGGTAGGCGTAGAGAACACCGCCGAACCATGCGCATGGGCCAGCAAGCCGCCCAGGTAATGCTGCCCCAAGGCAGAGAGGTTCTGCCCTGCTTCGGTGGGGATAAACACGTTCTCGCCGGTTTTCAGGTCGCGCAACGATTGATGCAAATGCCAACCGCTGGACATGACATTGGGAATGCGCGGGCGGCACATGAAAGTAGCGTGATAGCCCTTGCGCTGACACACTTGCTTAACGGCGCTGCGCAACAGCACCATGGCATCGGCCGAGGCCATGCCGGCCATGGGGCCAAAGGTGATTTCAAACTGGCTGGGGCCGAACTCCACCTCTAGCGAATGCAAAGGCAAACCCAGGCCCTGGGCCGTGACACGCAGCAATTCCATCACTTCGTCGACACTGTCGTAGCGCTGTTCGGTTAAGTATTGATAACCATGCGACAACAACGACACCTGAGGCGGTTCGCCCGGCTGACCTGGCTGACTGGCATGCTGCAATTGCATGCTGGCGTCTTCCAGGCGGAACACGTGCAACTCGACCTCGAGGCCGCTGAACAGTTCAAGGCCTTGCTCGGCCAGCTCGCCCAAGGCGCGCTGCAAAATGCTGCGCGTCGCCAAAGGCGAAGGCTTGCCGTCAGTAAGGTAGGCATCGCACAGGACCCAGCCCGTGCGACTTGCCCAAGGCAATACCCGAAAGGTGGTCGGGTCTGCCACCATGACAAAATCGGCCGCGCCCTGCATGCCGGGGAAGTCGAAACCGCCCCCCGCCGCAAACACGGGAAACACCGTGGTGTGCGAGGTGTCCTTGGCAAACAGGGTGCTGGTCAGATTAACGCCGCTGGTCAGCGCCGAGGCAGCTGCCTCGGCCACCAAGGTTTTGCCGCGCAAGATCCCGTGCTGGTCAGGAAAAGCGAAACGCACCACATCCAGTTCACCGGATTTGAAGCGTTTGGCGAGTTCTGCGCCCGCACGAGTCTGCTCGGCTGTCCATAAGCCGTGTTGTTCAACGAAGCTGGCCATGATGTCCTCAGGCGGTCAGGCGTTTTGCGGCCCAGTCGCAGGCTTCACGACGCTTGCGGTCGGCTTGCTCCCAGTACTGTTCGGGCGTCAAGGTACTGGCCCCTACACCGTCTATGGAGATAGGCCCAATCATTTCGCGTGCCTGTTCAGCATCGGGCATCATGGGTACGGGCGCCTTGGGGTCGGCCAGCGTGCTTTCTATGGCTTTGACCAGCATGCGGCGATAAGCGAAGATGCACTTGTCGCTGGCTGCCAGGTGCTCGCGTGTGCGATTTTGGATAGGCCCTTGCGATTCCACTGCCCACTGGTCGTGCACGTTGATGTCGTGACCCATGCCGGTGTAGGTTTCTTTCAGCTGTTCATCGACGTTGAAACCGTAGTCGTTCTGCTTGTTGCGACGCGAAGTGTAGTGGGGCAGCTCGATGAGTTGCAGGCGCTGATCGCGCATCTTTTTCTTATCGACAGGTTCGGTAAAGCTGGTGAAAATCGCATACCAATGACAGGAGGTGTCATCGATGGGCACGTGCCATTGCGAAATCGTCATGTGCGCGCTCATGGGAATGACGATGGCCTCGGGGAACACCATGTTCGTCACACGCACGTGCGTTTGTTTTTCGTCCAGCTTGCGCGTAGAGATAATACGCATGCCGTAGTCAGTAAGCTTGGCGTCGATATTGGGGCGGGCATATTCGCGCAGCACTTTGGTGATGGGCGTTTCGGTATCGGCAGACGCACCACGAAACTGTTTGCCATAGCTTTCAGACGTGTCCGCATCTTCGAAGAAGCGATGCAAGTACGAAGCGTGAGCAGGGTCTATGCCCACTTCCAGCGCCTGCAACCAGTTGCACTCCCAGCGCCCTTTAAAAGCAAAGGTGTGCGAATCAGGAGCCACGAAACAATCGAACTCGGGCAATGCGGGAGGTTCACCTTCGCCCATGTAGGCAAAGATAATGCCGCTACGCTCTACCACGGGGTAGGCGCCTTGCTGGATGCTGTGACGGAAGCGGCTGTTCTCGGGCTCGGCAGGGGTTTCCAGGCATTCGCCCTTGATGTTGAACAGCCAGCCATGAAAGGGGCAACGCAGGCCGCCGTCTTCCAGACGACCGAAAGCCAGGTCAGCACCACGGTGAGGACAGTCGCGATCCACCAAACCCAACTGGCCGGACTCGTCGCGGAACAACACCATGTCTTGGCCCAACAGCCTGACGGCCTTAAGCGGGCGTTTCTCTTCGAGTTCTTCGGACAGCGCAACCGGCTGCCAGTAACGACGCAGCAAAGTGCCGGCAGGCGTGCCGGGCCCTACGCGCGTCATGAAATCATTTTGTTCTGCAGTAATCGCCATGGGGAGACCTCCATAGGGGTGTTCGGGATCTGCCTTCATGGAATGTATAAACTGCGTACAGAACCTGAAGGCCACAAATCAATTGTATGCAACTCAACCAGAAAAACCCACAAAATATGGCAAATACTAGGGTAAACGATAGGTATCAAACCGTTTGTTGTATGCAATATTGAAACTCATGCGGGACATTGCATGCATAACGCCCCCTCCCGCTGTTGAATTCTGTAGAATGGCCCATCGTTCCCTGCCCTGCCATGAAGCCTAATATTCCTAATTCCCAACAGTCACGCGTCCTGATACAGCTGCGCGACCTCATCCTGAAAGGGGCGTTTGCCCCCGGCGAGCGCCTGGCTGAGATTCCTTTGGCCGAGCGCCTGGAGGCTTCGCGCACCCCCGTCAGGCTGGCACTGACAACCTTGGAATATGAAGGCCTGATCGAAGCAGTGCCTAGCGGCGGCTATCGTATGCGGGGCTTTACGCACGAAGAGGTCGCGCACGCTATTCGCACCCGTGGCGTGCTCGAGGGCTACGCCGCGCGGCAACTCGCCGAAAAAGGCTTGTCACCCGAGCTTGCCAAGCAACTGCGGGCTTGTTTGCTGAAGATAGATGCAGCGGTCAACAAAGCCAGTATGAGCCTGGACGACTACGCCGTCTATGTAGACGGCAACAGCCAATTCCATGCGCTGATTCTAGAGGGCTGCGGCAATCGCACCGTACAACGCATGATGGACATGCTGAATGGCCAACCCTTTGGCGCCCCCAGCGCCATGCTGCCCATGCAGTCTTCCCTTGAAGAAGGCACGCGCTGGATGCAGCACGCTCATTGCCAGCACCACATGCTGCTGCAAGCCATAGAACATGGCCAGGGCGCCAGAGCCCAGGCCTTAGGTGAAGAACACGTGGAAATTGCCTGCATGAACGTGGACTACGCCACACGCAACCCAGAGGTTGCCGCACAGGTCTTGCCGGGTATCAGGCTGGTAACCAACGCAGGGTAGAAAACCTCCCTGCTCTGACATGTCTGCATAGAGAGCATCCCCCCGGCCCTCCCGGAGGGATGCCATTCCATCAAAACAAGCCTCAGCTTAATTTGCACGCTTGCGCGAAGCGATCGCCATAGTTGCGTAATACCCCCTCTTGCACCATCTTGAACGCGGGCTTCCCATCGTTGCCGGGTTCAAGCTTGAAGATGTGATAATCCTGCACGGGATAGTTATTGTTACCGAACTTGAAATTGCCACGTAGCGATTGGAACTCCACCTCTTTTATCGCTTTGGCCAAGGCTTTTTTGTCGGAAACATCTCCTCCGAGCTTGCGTATTGCGGCGTCCAGGATCATGGCTGCGTCATAACTGAAAGCCGCGTAGGCAGAAGCCAGCTTGCCATACTTCTCTTGATACGCAGTCACGAATCGGCGGGTCTGCTCATTATTCAAACCCGGCGTCCAGGTATCGCCAACCACCGCGCCTATGACGGCATCGCCCATTGCGGCAACGCCCGAGCCCTCGATCGCATTAACCATGTACAACGGCACTTTCTGGTTCATGCCGGCTTGACCATACTGGCGAACGAAGCTAATAGCCAAGGCACCAGGATAGAAAGAAAATATCGCGTCCGGTTGTGATGATGCTACCTGCGTCAGCTCGGCTGAGAAATCCAGCTGATTCAAGGGCGTGTAGATTTCGTCGGCAATAGCGCCTTTGTAAAGGTGCTTGAACCCAGCGACCTTGTCCTTACCCCCGACAAAGTTGGGGGTCAAGGTACTCACCCGTTTTACGCCCTGATCATTCAGGTATTTACCCATAGCTTCGGCGGGTACGTCACTTTGCCAGGATGCGATGAACAAGTTGGGCTTGCACGCTGCACCGGCAGTAGGCGATGGCCCGGCTACCGTGCCAATAAAGGGCACATCGACAGCCGCTATCCTGGGCTGCAATGCCATCAGAATATTGGCAAAGGTCAGCCCTGTCACCACATCCACCTTGTCGCGCTCAAGCAACTTGCTGAGCCCGTTCAGGGCTGTCTCGGGTTTAAGCTGATCGTCCTCGACAACTAGCGTTGCCGGTACGCCCCCCAACTTGCCTCCCAGTTGATCCAAGGCCAGCTGAAAGCCTGCCAGCTGATCCTGTCCAACCTCTGCCGAGGCGCCGGACAAAGTCGCCATAAAACCGACTTTGACATCTGCGTGCACAGCCGTGCAGAAACCCACCATCGCCAATGCCAATGTCAACTTCTTCAGATTCTTTTGCATATTGCCTCCTCGCTGTTATTCAAACGACTCGGGTCTCAAGCTCACCGAGATCCTCGATCCACACTCTCATTACATCGCCACGCTTCAAGAACTCGCCTGTTTCCATGCCCACTCCTGCAGGCGTTCCCGTGAGCAGCACGTCGCCCGGCACCAGATCCAGACGGTGGCTCAGATAACTGATCTGATCAGCCACGCTATACAGATGATTGGATGTGCTGGAGTCCTGCCTCAATTCATCGTTGAGCCACAGCTTGATGCCCAGATTCTCGGGCGTACGCACATATCGCGCCGGCGTCACGAACGGGCCTAGGGGGCAGGATCCTGTAAAGCACTTGTGCCCTATCCAGTCGAATCGGAAAGGAGAACTCGGATCAACCTGCTGACGTGTCAAGTTGTCGCGCGCTGACAAGTCATTGGCGCAGCTGTAGCCAGCCACATAGTCCAAGGCTTGCTGCGGAGAAACCTTAGACGCACGACGTCCGATGATGACCGCCAACTCGGCCTCCCAGTCCAGCTTGCTCGTGTGCTCTGGGAAGGGTACCGTTTGCAGATGCCCCGCCAGGGTGGACTGCCCTGCTTTAAGGAAGTGCCAGGGCGGTAAGCCGTCTTTCTTGGGATCCAGATTCAGCTTCATATTCATGGCTCGGCCCATAGCCTCAACATGATCACGATAATTGGCGCCCGCCCCGTACACCACACCGCAACGCGTTAACGGCGGCAAATACTCAAAGCCTGCCAAAAGCATGTGCTGCTGCGCCAAATGGGGCTTGGCAGCCCACTCATCGGTGATCGCTTGCAACCACAGATCCGCTTGCTCCCACTCGCTCACCAGATCGTCTACCGAACACCATTGCGGCGCACCGGCTTCCAATGTCCGACCCAGCGCATAGGCCTGACCATCAAAATGCAGGCCAGGCTGGGGCCTGCCGTCTTCACCTACATAGGTGAACAGCTGGTATTTCATGTTGCTATCCTTTGTTGCTTATCGAGGAGTCTGTTTATTCAACGCAGTTGATAACTTTGATCGGAGAAGCGCACCGACACCGTCATGCTGCCCTCCATCAACACCCAACGCTTGACCTCAGCGGTAAAAACACCCTGTTTGATGAAAGGGTCTTGCTCGATGATGCGCCATGCGGCGGCTTCGGAATCGGCCCGCAGTATCATCATGCCGCCCTGGGTGCCCGGCTTTGCGCCTTCAGCCATAAAGGGCCCCGACATGAAGAGTTCTCCGCGGCGCTCAGCTTGCACGGCCCAATCCAGGTGTGCCTGTAGCAAACTGTCGATTCGGGACAGATCGGCGGGCCGGCGCAGAGACACATAGAAGGACTTGTTCAGCATGCCTGCCAGTTGGGCTTTTACATCAGTCATAGGGTGATTTCCTGCCTACTTGCAGCGAGACATCGCCGCGACACGTAGAACTGTCGGTTCCAAAAAATTGCGACCTGCGTTCAGTCACGCGCTTCAAAGTTCAGAACAAAATCGTCGGGCGGTGGCGTAGTGGCCCAAACGAACATCACTTCGTGGGGCGCGGCATCTATTGGCTCCCAGTCTGCACCCTCAGGAATCACGTCGATATCCCAGAAGTACTCAATCAAGCTGCCCCAAGGATCACGAAGATAATGAAAGTAATTCGAGCCACCTACATGGCGCCCCAAACCAAAGCTGTCCTGATAACCGGCCCTTATCATGGTTTGTGCGCCAATTTCTATCTCGTCCAGGTCTGCCACCTCAAAACTTAGATGATGCAAGCCGGTATGCGTACTTTTGGCAAAGGCCACCATGTGATGATCCCCACCTGCCGCACCGCGTAGAAAGGCGAGGATATCCAAAGACTTATCCGAAACCAGCATGCCTAACACGTCGGTATAAAAAGCCGTCGAAGCCGGCACATCGGGCGAAAACTTGATGAGATGGCCTAAGCGTAAAGGCCGTGCCTTTTTGGCTCGTGTGCTGATGTCGCAGGCACGCTTGCCGATGCGCCGATAGCGCCCATGGGCGTTGATCTCGGGCGGTAAAACGCTGCCCCCCGCCGGCGCGGGCTCGGCCACCTGCACGTTCAACCAGTCGCCATGCGGATCCTGGAACCAGATCCCGCCAAACGGCACATCAAAAGGCGGGGGCTGCAAGGACACATTTGCTTCACGCAGCTTGCGTAGCAGTTGCTCCATGCCTGCTTCATTAGTACCCAAGGCGGTATAGCTGAGCTTCTTCTTCGAGCCCTGCATCAGTCGAATCTGATCCTGATCTCGACCTGGGCACCGAAACACATAGTCATTGCCCGACGCGCGCATCTCTAACCCAAAGGTTTCATAGAAAGCACGCCCGATTTCCAGATCGGGCACTGTCATGCCTATGTGTAACAAGGAACGAATCATTCGAGTCTCCTGCTTATTGTGTCCGGCACGCTCCGCAATACCGGGCCATAGGTGTTTCAGTGTCCGCTTTCAGCGCGACTGCGCTTCCAGCAGCTTGATTACTGCAGCGATGTCCTCATCGCGCATCGGGCTTTCCAGCGCCTGTCGATAAATAGCTTGAGCTGCGGAAAACAGAGGCGTTGCGCAGCCAAGTTCCTGCGCCATCTCGCTACCCAAATCCAGGTATTTCTCCAGGGTGCTGAAGGGCCCAGGGGCCGGGAGAAACTGGCGCTTGGCCATCATAGGCGCACGGACAGAGAACATCGCAGACCCTCCCGCGCCATCACGTAGCACCTCAACAGCACGCTGGGGGTCAAACCCCGCACGCACGGCCATGTTCATGGCTTCGGCAGCCGCCAGGTTATGGATGCTCAGCAAATAATTGGCGATCAGTTTCATTGCCACGGCGCTGCCAAGCGGGCCGATATGGAACTGGTTTGGGCTGACCGCCTCTAGCAGCGAGTGACAAGTTTCAACCAATTCCGAAGCCCCGCCTATATATAAGGCTGCCTTGCGTTGCCGCACCATGACTGGTGAGCCGCTGACCTCCACCTCTAGCACCTGCGCTCCCTTGGCCTGTATTTTGCGAGCCAAAGCCAGCTTGAAACTTTTACGGTAGGTACCTAGCTCGATCACGATTTGGTCCGGGCGCAGACCCGCCAATATGCCTGACTCGCCCTCAAGTACCTGTTCGGCAGCTTCCTCGGAAGGCAGGCACAAGAACAGCGCATCTACTGCGCGGGCCAGTGCAAGCGGGGATTCGGCCCACTGCCCGCCCCCCTCCACCGGCGTCCCCTTGCGCGTGCGCTGATAGGCACTCAGCTCATAACCGGCTTGCAACAAGCTCTCTGCCACTGGGCGGCCCAGCTGACCTACGCCCACGATACCCACAGCCTGGAAACGTTTGACCACTTTTTGCCTCCTTCTTATATATGAAAATTCTATCTAAGGCCGAAGGATTAACCTATATGTATTCATTGATTATTAAGTATCAATGCCATTAATACTTATGGGGAATCTTCCCCATCAACGCCAAGGCGCTCAAAACGGTAAGAACGCGAAGCTGCCTGGCCGCAATGCGGGGCCTGAGCATATTTCCGGGCAAGGCGCTTTTCAGCGCTCCTCGCGCTATGCGGAAACCTTGGGCTGATAAGTTTGCGCAATCAGATCGCGCAGCCAACGATTGCCGGGATCTTGGTGGTAGCGCTCGTGCCAATACAACGCGATCTCAAAATCAGGCAATGCGATGGGGACAGGCTTGAGTACTAGCGGATAGTGGTGACTGAGCGTATAAGCCAAGCTAGACGGCACACACCACAAAAGGTCTGTAGAAAGTATGAAATGAGGTGCGGATAAGTACTGAGGAAGGCGCACCTTGATCTGATGGCGCAACCCGGCCTTGATCAACGCTTGCTCAATGACGCGGTGGCCACTACCCGAATACTCGACCAGCAAGTGTTCACTGGCACAAAACCGTTCTAGCGTTAAGGGCTGCCGTTCGAGCGCATGTCCTGCACGCATCGCACAGACGTAGTTCTGCCCCCCAAGCGAACGCCGGTGGATGTCGGTTTCCAATGACGGAAGAAAACCCAATGCGAGATCAATGCGGCCACTCGCCAACCCAGCCAGGGTTTCTTCTATCGGCACGAAAGTGGTGCGCAAGCGCACAAGAGGCGCCTCGTGCATCAATTGAGCAAGAATACGGGGAAAACAGACCACCTCACCCACATCACGCGTGCGTATCGTGAACAAACGTCGCGATGTCGCTGGATCGAAAGGCGCTTGGTGATTGGATGCCTTACGCACCAGCGCCAATGCCGTCAACAAATGTTGGGCCAGGCTGGATGCGTAAGGCGTAGGTTCCATGCGTCGGCCAACTTGCGTAAACAGCTTATCGCCGTGCTCCTGACGTAAGCGCTTGAGCGCGCTGCTGACAGCCGCCTGGGTAAGGTTCAACCGTTCGGCCGCCAGCGTGACCGAGCGCTCTATCCAGAGCGCTTCGAACACGTAGAGCAGATTCAGGTCTTTCATCCCTGAGCTGGCTCGCTAAACCCCCAGATACTGCTGAACAATCTGGTTATCGGCACGCAGGTCGTCGGAGGTACCTGTCCAGACGACCTTGCCTTTTTCAAGCACATAGTGCCGATCGGCAAAAGGCAGCAAAGCCCCCACGTTCTTATCGATGACGATTTGCGATTGGCCTTGCGCTTTGAGCGAGGTCAGCGCTTCCCAGATCTCGGCGCGGATAAGCGGTGCCAAACCTTCAGTGGCTTCGTCCAACACCAGCAGGCGTGGATTGGTCATCAAGGCTCGGCCTATGGCCAGCATTTGCTGCTCGCCCCCCGACAACTGCCCGCCCAGGTTAGTACGCCGCTCGCGCAAGCGAGGGAAGAACTTGTATACGCGGTCTAGTGTCCAGGGCTGGGAGGAGCGGTCTACCGGCGGGCGCGCCGTGGCAATCAGGTTTTCCTCTACGGAAAGATTGGGGAAAACCTGACGCCCTTCGGGCACGATGCCCAAACCCATTTTGGCAATGGCATACGAAGGCAGGGTATGCACAGGCTTGCCGTCGAAACGAATTTCGCCGCTAGTGACAGGCAGCAGGCCAAACAGGCACTTGATGGTGGTGGAGCGCCCCATGCCGTTACGGCCCAACAGCGTGACGACTTGGCCGGCCTCGACCTGAAAGGAAACGCCGAACAACGCTTGGGCATGACCGTAGGCCGCGTGAATGTCTTGTACGTCTAGTAAAGTTGTCATCTCGTCACCCTATGGCCTCGTCACCCAGATACACGGTCTTGACCTCGGGGTTGTTGCGGATTTCGTCGGGGGTGCCGGAGATCATGGCTTTGCCATACACCAGCACCGTAATGCGATCAGCCAAAGCAAACACCGCGTTCATGTCGTGCTCGATGAGCAAAATGGTTTGCTTGCCTTTAAGGCGCTTGAGCATCTCGACGACGCCGGTGGATTCCTGCACGCTCATGCCGGCCATGGGCTCGTCCAGCAACAGCAGCTTGGGCTGGGCGGCCAGTGCCATGGCCAGTTCCAACTGTCGGCGCTGGCCGTAGGCCAGTTCGGCTGCCGGCACGTCGGCCAAGGCGGACAATTGCGTTATTTCAAGCGCGTCGCGTGCCGTAGCGACCAGGTCTTCGCGCGCCAGCATGGGCTTCCAGAACCGGAAAGCATGCTCTTTAGCGCCCATGGCCGACAACACCGTGTTCTCGAGCACGGTGAAGCCCTCGAAGATGGAGGTGATCTGGTAAGAGCGCAGCAGGCCCCGCCGGGCGCGATGATGAATCGGGATGGCGGTGACGTCGGCACCATCGAACAGCACCTTGCCGGAATTGGACTGCAACTCGCCCGATAGCTGGTTGATCAGCGTGGTTTTACCGGCGCCATTGGGCCCGATGATGGCGTGCAGTTCGCCCTCGCGCACGTCGAGTGAGACCGAATCGGTGACCAGCAAACCGCCGTAGCGCTTGACCAGTTTCTCGGTGCGCAACATGGAAGATAGCTTGCTCATGCCTGGCCTCCTTTGGGTGCCGCTTTGCGAGGCTTACTCATGCTTTCGAAAAAGCCGACAATGCCGGCGCGGCCCAGCAAGCCGATCATGACAATGACCAAGCCGAAAATGGCCAGCCAATGCGCAGTGAAGATCTTGAGGATTTCTTCGAGGCCCAGGAAGGCAACCGCACCAAACAACGGCCCGAAGATGGTACCCAGACCACCCAGCACCAGCATAACGACCAAATCGCCCGAGATAATCCAAGACAGCGTGGAAGGCGAGGCAAAAGCGTTGAGGTTGGCCAGCAGCATGCCGGCAATACCGCACACCACGGCGGAAATGACGTAAGACACCAGCAAATAGCGGCGCGCCGGAAAACCTACGGCATTGACCCGGCGAGCATTCTGCCGCGCGCCGCGCAACACCATACCGAACGGCGCCACCCGCAGGCGGGCCATCCACCAGGTGAATAAGATAAGCAAGATCAAGGACACCGTATAGACGGTGTAGACATTACCCAGGTTCAGGCCGAAAAACTGGCTGGTATCGGAAATACTGGTGCCGTCGTCGCCGCCATACTGCTTGAGGCTGACAAACAGGAAGTAGCCCATTTGCGCGAAGGCCAAGGTGATCATGATGAAGCCGATACCGGTGGTGCGCAGGCTGATGGCACCCGTGACCAGGCCGACTATGGCGCAGCTGGTCACGCAGATCAACAGGTGTATCCAGCCGTTGTCTATGCCATAAAAGGCCGGCAAGGCCACACTGTAAGACCCCAGACCCAGAAACAGCGCATGCCCCAGACTGACCAGGCCGCCATAGCCCAGCGCCAGATTAAGCGCCACCACGGCAATGGCATAGATGACGATACGGGCGAAGAATGCCACGTAAAAAGCCTGCCCTGCCGCGTAGCCCCAGATGGGCACGAGAATGAGCAGCAGGAATAGCGCCAGCCCTACCCAGGTGGTAACGCTGTATTGCTTGAAGCTAGCCGACATTATTTCGCCCCTCCGACGAACAGGCCTTGCGGGCGTATGGCCAGAACGACGGCCATCAAGACGTAGATGAGCATGGATGCAATGGCGGGCCCCGCCGCGTTGGCGATGTCGCGTGCCATGACTTCACGCAGCAGCATGGGCAGAAAGGCCCGGCCCAGCGTGTCGGCAATGCCGACGATGAGCGCCGCATAGAAGGCGCCGCTGACAGAACCAATGCCGCCAATGACAATGACCACCAGCGTAGTGATGAGCACAGGCTCGCCCATGCCGGACTGCACCGAAAGAATCGGCCCGGCCATGACACCCGCCAGCCCCGCTAGCGCAGCACCTATGGCAAACAGCAAGGCGTTGAGCATCTTGATGTTGATCCCAAGCGCCCCCACGATGGCCGGATTGACCGAGCCTGCGCGTATCAACATGCCCAGACGTGTTTTATGGATGAGCAGGTAGGAACCCACTGCGGCCAAAAGACCCACCACAATAATGGCAAATCGGTAAGCCGGGTAGGTAATGCCGAACAGACTGACGGTTTGGTCTAGCCAGCTGGGCACTGGAAGGAAATAGGGCTGAGTGCCCCAGATGATCTGGGCAAGTTCGTTAAAAAACAGCACCAATCCGAACGTGACCAGCACATGGTCTAGGTGGTCGCGCGAATACAGCCGCGAAACTGCAGTGCGCTCTAGGATGATGCCAAGAATCACGCATCCTGCCAGCGCAGCCACGACAGCCAGCAGGAAGGAATTGGTGTGGTTATAGGCTGTGGCGGCAAAATAGGCACCCATCATGTACAACGAGCCATGCGCCAGATTGACGAAGCTCATGATGCCAAATACCAGCGTCAGCCCCGCGGCCAACAAGAACAGCAAAATGCCGTACTGCACGCCATTCAGCAATTGCGACAGCAATAAGGTTGTCATCCTCCCCTGTCTCCTTTTTTAATGTAGGGGTTAGTCTTAAAGTGGCGTGAGTGTTAGTCTACCTCTATCCACACTTTACCGTCTTCTATCTTCACTGGATATGCTCGGATATCCTGAGTCAGGGGTGCGCAAAGCGCCTTGCCCGAGCGCACATCGAAACGCCCCTGATGCAGCGGGCATTCAATTTCGTGGTCTTCCAGAAACCCATCGCAAAGTCTGGCATTGCCGTGCGTACAGATATTGTCGGTAACGTAGACTTCGCCCTCGACCCCGTATACGGCCAGGTCGCGCCCGCTAGCCTGCACACCTGTGACGTCATCCTCGGGCACCTCGTCCAGCGCCAAAATGTCTATCCATTCAGCCATGGCGGTCTCCTAGATGGGATAAATGATGGAATTCGGAATCATTTCCGAATCATAAATACACAGACGCGACTGGATTTTCAGGCCAGAGGGGCCGACCGAGATGCGGTCCAGATAGCGACCGACGTTGAACACAGTGGACTCACCGTTGTACTTGGTGCGAAACACCGCGTAATTGGCTTCGGATTCGATGATGCCGTTCTCGAAAGACAAGACACGCGGTGCGCTCACCACGTGGCGCTGGTAGTAAGGATCGTGGAACAAGGTTTCCTGAATGCCGTAGGCACGGTCTTTGAGCATGCCCTGACTGATGAAATTCATCGTTGCCAGCGGAAAGCCGCGCTCATAGTTTTCGCGGGGCTGAACCTTGTAAGTACAGTCCTCTTCGAAGAATTCCACCCAGCTATTCCAATCTTTGGCGTCAACTGCTGCCGCGTAATCGGTATAAAGCTTGCTTAATTGAAAGTAGGTTTCGAAATCCATGACTCAGGCCTCCATGACTTTGCGCCAGTACTCGTACATCCCGCGGATCAAGGTTTCGGTCACCATGTGCTCGGTGTCCTCGACATCGCGGCCACCCAATTCGGCCAGGGTGCGGTGATAGGGTTTTTGCAGGAAGCCTTCCTGCGACAGTTCGATGACCTCGCCGTCGTCGGCCGACACGAAGCCTGCGGGGCCGAACAGGTTGGCCTGCACCAGGCGGCGCTCGGTCATTTCGGGGGTGTCGTCTTCGTAGCCGAAGTGCGTCCAGACAAAATCAAAAGCATCCGGCCCGCTGGGCTGAATATGGCGCGTGGACACGCTGTTGACCTGCTGCTGGAAGATGACGCTGGGGAATATCGTCGTCATCACGGCGGTAGGCTCGCCCCACCAGTCTTCATGCACGATGTCCAGCAAGCGCTTGTCGTTGATCTCCATGGTCTCTTTGAACGAAGTCACGCCCGAAGTGACTTCGTTTTTGGCACCGGCATTGCCGCGGCGCGAAATCATCGCGGCATGGCGATGATGCTCGTCCATGCGCAAAGCCGATTTGTTATCGGCACGCCATAAGCCATAGGTAATGAACCAGGTGTGCAACAGGCCTGGATGGTAAGGGTCTTTGATGTTCTCTTGCATCAACTTCCAGTTGCCCGGAATACGCTGGCGGTTATAGCCCAGAATGGTGAGCTTTCGACCATTGAACATACGGTCGAAATATTGCAGAATTTCGGGGCCCAGAAAGTCTTCCAGGCTTTCGATGTCATGCTTGAACGAGGCAAACACCACGCCGCCGCGCGTAGCCACGCGCAGTTTGTTCAGGTTGTTCTCGTCGCGCTTGAAGTCCTTGGGCATGCCGCCATTGACTTTGCCGTCCTGCTTGACGCCGCGCAAGAAAGGCACGCCCTGCAGGTCGCCCTTCAGGCTGTAGCTCCACTGGTGGTAGGCACAGACCAGGTCCTGGCGATTGCCGACGCGCTCACGCACGAACTGCATCCCTCTGTGCGCACAGACGTTCTCGATGACGTTGATCCCGCCCTCCATATCGCGCGTCATGACGACTTCGCGCTCGCCCACGACCGTACGCTTGAAGTCGCCGGGATTGGGCACTTCGGCCTCAAGGCCCACGTAACACCAGTGGTTATCGTAAAAAAGGCGTTCTAATTCGCGGCGATAGATATCTTCGCGGGTGTAGGCCCAGAACGGGATACGGCTGCTTCCCTCGTCCTGCCAGACCGGCTGTTCAGGGAAAACGACAGGCGTTTGGCTCATGATGCGCTCCTGTTTCGAAAATTAATCAGCTGCAGCATAGAAGGCGTCGGCATAGACGCGTTCGGCTGGAATGCCCTTGGAAGTCAAGAGCAAAGCGGCGGCTTCGACCATGGGGGGCGCGCCACACACATAGGCGCGGAAACCCGTCAGGTCAGCCCAGTCTTCAGCCACCGCATCGGTGACCAGACCTTGGCGCTGGCTGTCTGCCTGGGCGCCGGTAGTGACTACGATATGCACCTTGATCTGCGGGTGCGCTTGCTCCAGCGCCCGCAGTTCTTGTTCATGATAGATGTCGGCGGGCGAACGCACACCGAAGTAAATATGAATGGGGTTGGTCATACCCTGCGCCAACGCCCCGCGCACAATGGACAGCACCGGCGCCAGCCCTGTGCCGCCGGCAATGCACAGCATGGGACCTTCGTGGCGCGTACGCAAGTAAGCAGTGCCCAAAGGCCCGCTGACGCGCACGGCATCGCCCACCTTCAGTTCGTTGGCAATATAGTTGCTGACACGCCCACCAGGCACCACGCGCACGTGAAACTCTATCTCGCCGTCGTCGGCAAGGCCCGCCATGGAATATGGGCGGATCATCTCGGGCGTGAACTGCAAGCGTACGTACTGGCCGGCCGAGAAAGACAGTGGCTTGGCCAACTGCATGCGCACGCGGCAAATGTCATGCGTCAGCATGCTGACCTCGCTGACTTTGGCTTTGATGATGCGCGCCGGGTGAGTGACGATTTCGTCGGGCTCGGGAATCTCTATCGTACAGGACTCGGTCAGCACGCTCATGCAGGCCAGCACATAACGGCCATCATCCAGCCCCGTGAGCTTGAACTCACGGCCGGATTCCAACACAGTGCCGCGCACGACCTTGCAGCGGCAAGTACCGCAACGGCCCGCCATACAGCTATAGGAAACGGGCACTTCGTTGGCCTGCAGGATTTCCAGCAGATTACTACCGGAAGCCGCTTCGAAAGTACGGTCTAAAGGCTCGACTTGTACGGTCAAGGACATGAATGAATCCACACAATATGACAGGATGATGGCGGGAGTATAAGTAGCCCCTTCAAATTTATAAATAGAATATTCAGAATTTTATGTATTTCAAAACCAAATATTAGTATTATCCCTAGGGTGGCTTGGAAGCTCTGAAATTACGCTTGTAAACCGCCTGCTCTCCCTCCTGAACGCCCTTTGACGCCAGCCTAAACGCCCGCCATGAACCTTCAGAATCTGGATTTGAATCTACTGGTCATCTTCAACCAATTGCACACGGACGGCAGCGTGTCGGTGGCCGCTGAAAAGTTGGGGCTAAGCCAGCCCACAGTCAGCAATGCACTGCGGCGCCTGCGCACCTTGCTGAACGACGAGCTTTTTCTGCGCACCACCAAAGGCATGGAGCCCACACCCTATGCCGCACAGCTGGCCGAGCCTATTGCTTACGCCCTTAATACCATTCAACGTTCGCTGGCCAGCCCTGCAAGCTTCGAACCCGCCGCCAGTCAGCGCACTTTCACCGTTGCCATGACAGACCTGGGTGAAATCGAACTATTGCCACCCCTTATGCGCGCGCTGCACGAGTTGGCGCCCGGCGTAACCTTAAGCACAGTACGCAACAACAGGGACAGCCTGCGCGACGATATGGAGGCCGGCCAAGTCGACCTGGCCATAGGCTTGATTCCGCAGCTCAAAACAGGGTTTTTCCAGCAACGTCTTTTTATGCAGCACTACGTTTGCCTATTTCGTGAGGGCCACCCTTTGGATGGCAGCCGCCTAACGCGACGTCGTTTTTATGAAGCTGAACATGTGGTGGTGATTTCGACCGGCACAGGGCACGACAAAGTGCACGAAATCATAGATAGCGCCAAAGAAAAGCGCCGAGTGAGCCTGTATGTACCGCACTTTGTAGCGCTGGGGCATATTTTGCGTAACTCGGACATGATCGCCACCGTGCCCGAGCGCTATGCCTTAAGGTCAGCGCAGCCTTTTGGGCTGCGCTACCTGCCTCATCCCATCAAACTACCCGAAATCGGCATCAATATGTTCTGGCATGCCAAGTACCATCGGGAACCCGGCAATCAGTGGCTGCGGCAGTTGATCTTCAAGCTTTTCTCGGGGGCTTGAGCGGAGCTCACGTGCTACCGACCAAACGAAACATGCGGGCCGGTATCGTTGATCACCAAAAGCCCAGCACCTTCCACCACAAACCGCCGATGATGGTGAAGATCAGCAATTCGCATACCGCCATGACGAAACCGATGCGCCACCATTGGCCCATGGTGACGTAGCCGCTGCCGAAGATGATGGGCGAAGTGCCGGTCGCGTAGTGGGTCAGCGTCATCATGATGGCCGATGACGCCACCATGATCAGCATGAAAAGATTGATGTATTCGGCGGGTATCAGTTGCACGCCCACTGTCAGGAAGGCCAGCAGCATGGCGCTGATGTGAGCGGTGGTGCTGGCAAAGAAATAATGCGAGAACAGGAAGACCAGCACCAGCACGGCGGCGGCGGCCTCCCAGCCCATGCCGCTGCTGAGAATGCCGCTCTTGAGGCCATCGGAAAACCACGAAATCACGCCGTGCTTGTTCAACTGCCCGGCCATCATCACCAGCGCGCCGAACCAGACCAAGGTGTCCCAGGCGCTTTTCTCGCTGAGCACGTCATTCCAGGTAAGGGTGCCGCTGAGCAACAGCAGGAACAAACCAAGCAGGGCCACAGCAGTCGGGTCCAGCGAGAACGCCGGGCCGAACAGCATGGCCGGCACATCGGCCCAGAGCAGCAGCAACAGCAAGAACACCGACATCATGACAATTTCCGGCGGCTTGATGCTGCCCAGCTTGCGCAATTCTTCCTTGGCAAAAGCCACGGCATTGGGGGTCTGCTTGATGTCGGGCGGCGCCAGCCAATAGATGATCAGCGGCATCACCAGGATGGCAACCAGACCGGGCAGCAACATGCACAAGGCCCAGGTCGCCCAGGACAGGTGCAGCTCCATATTGGTGGCCTTGGCCACGATATCCACCACCAGCGGATTGGGCGCGGTTGCAGTCACGAACATGGCCGAAGTGATGGGGTTGGCATGGTAGTTGACCAGTGCCAGATAGGTGCCCACCTTGCCTTGCGTGCCCTTGGCCGGATCGGAGTCGAAGGCATTGGCAATAGAGCGCATGATAGGGTGGACTATGCCGCCGCCACGCGCCGTATTGCTGGGCGTGAAGGGCGCCAGCAGCAGTTCGCACACGGCCAGGCCATAGCCTAT
Source organism: Mesopusillimonas faecipullorum (assembly GCF_020539505.1). Classification (GTDB taxonomy): domain Bacteria; phylum Pseudomonadota; class Gammaproteobacteria; order Burkholderiales; family Burkholderiaceae_B; genus Mesopusillimonas; species Mesopusillimonas faecipullorum. The sequence goes on from NZ_JACDXW010000005.1 coordinate 102,990, forward strand.
GCCCAGGGTGCGCTTGCCCAGCAATGAGATAAAGATATAACCGATGCGCGCCCCCAGGCCGGTCTTGATCAGGCCGCGCGAGATCAGGATGGCGATCACGATCAGCCAGATCAGCGGGCTGGAAAAACTGCTCAGCGCATCGGCGATGGCCTCTTTGGAGGACGTTGCCGTGACCTGCGACAGCGAAATGATCATGATGGCCATCATCGACATCACGCCTATCGCCATGACTTTCAGGATGATGGCGACGATGGTGGTGATGAACACGGCCAGCAGGCTCCAGGCCTTGGGCGTCAACCCTTCCGGGGTGGGCACCAGCAACAACCCGACGAGTACGCAAGTGGTAATGGCAGCCGGCCAAAACTTGAAGGGAACAGCCTCTTTGAAATAGGCAAACATGTTCACTGACTATCCTCCCAGGCACACACGTCAAGCAGCCGACCGCCCAACAGAGCGGCCCGCATCAGCGGAACACGGCAAGCATACTCCTGAAATCGAAAAACCCTCCGGATGGAGGGTCAAAAACCAAATGATCACGCGGCGCCCACGACCGGAGGCCACAGCCCCGGTCGCTCAGCCATCCGCCTACCCTCTTACAGAGGGCATTTGCCGTGATAGGCGTCCTGGTAGTTCTTCAGAGGCGTCGCGATGGTTTTCAGGCTCAGGCGGTCTTTGTCGTCTTTGGCGACTTCCATGACGTGCATGCTTTGCACGGGGAAGTTGTTGTTGCCAAAGCTGAAATCGCCACGCACCGAATCGAAATCCGCTGCTTTCATAGCCTTCAGGAAGGCGGCCTTGTCCTTGACATTGCCCTCTACCTTGCCCAGCGCCGAATCCAGCAGCGCGGCGGCGTCGTAACTTTGCGCAGCGTAGTTGGAAGGAATGCGACCGTACTTTTTCTCGAAGTCGGACACAAACTTGCGGCTTTGTGCGTTGTCGAAGTCAGGCGCCCAGAAACCGCCGCTGATAATGCCTTGGGCCCCATCGCCAATGGCGGGTAGCGACAAAGCATCCACCACGAAAGTCGTCAGCAAAGGCACTTTGCCCATCATGCCGGCTTGAGCATATTGCTTGGCAAAGGCCACGCCCAAACCACCCGGGAAGAAAGCAAAAATAGCGTCGGGCTGGGCGGCTGCCACAGTAGCCAGCTCTGCAGAAAAGTCCAACTGTGTCAGCTGAGTGTAGATTTCTTCAGCCAAGGGTTCGGTGTAGTAACGCTTGAAACCCGTGACGATGTCCTTGCCGGCCTGGTAGTTGGGGGCCAGCACAGCGATGTTCTTGAAACCCTTTTCTTGGGCATATTTGCCGACGGCTTCCGCTGCTTGGTCGCCCTGCCACGAGGTGACAAACTGATAAGGTGAGCAGCGCTCGCCTGCGATCTGCGAGGGCCCGGCGTTAGAGCTGAGCAACACGACATCGCGGTCGGTGATGTACTTGTGTATGGCCATCATGACGTTCGAGAACGAAACACCGGTAATCACCGACACGTTGTCGCGCTCAACCAGACGACGCGCCACTTGCATGGCGACATCAGGCTTGAACTGGCTGTCTTCTACCAACAACTCAATGGGCACACCACCGAGCTTGCCGCCCTTATCTTCCAGATACAGCTTGAAGCCGTCGAGCTGGTCTTGGCCAACACCGGCCGTGGGGCCCGACAGTTCGCCAATAAAGCCTATCTTTACCGCATCTTGTGCCTGAGCACTGGTACAGAACGCCGCAGCAATCGCCGCCGAAGCCAGAGCGGCCTTGAATTTTCCTTGCATGAAGGGTCTCCTTGGGGTCTTATATCTTTGTTTTAAGCGTGTGCGGCTTCGCGGCTAGGCTTGGCAACCGCCGCTTTGGCTGCTTCACGTTCAGCCTGCTCTTGGGCCACCATTTTTTCCAGTGTGCGGCGCATGCGCACCGGCCCGGCATCAACACTTAGCAGCACAGGCTTCAGATCCCAGAAGTTGGCATCGCCGATGGCTTGTTGCTGCATGTCTATCATGGGCTTGTCTTGCATCTCGAAGGCATAGCGGCGCAGCGTGCGGAATTTTTCATCGTCTTCGGGCGACAACTTAGTGTCGGGTGGCATGGCGGCGATGAAGTGATAGTGCGTGGTGTTTTCTGTTTCGGGTGTCAGGATATGCACGCCGTAGTACCAGCCATGACCTTCGCGTTCGCCGCCCACGGCATGTACGCCGGTATCCAGCAAGAAGCAGCTGGGGGCCATCCAGCGCATGTTCGTCCACATATCGACGGGTTGACCGTCGCGGCGATAGAGCAAGTCGAAGATACCGGGCACCGAAACGTTGGGCATCCAGCGATTGCATTGAACGCCATCAGCTTTTTCGACCATGACCTGGTCGGCACCGACCTGTTCCGGGCTACCCAGGTAACCATCGTGCAGATAGGTAATGTGGCTGAGGTCGAGCAGGTTTTCGCCCATGAGCTCGTAATTACAGGCCATGTGCAGATAGCCGCCGCTGATGCTGAAACCCGTGCCTTCGTCTAACACGCTGTAGTCGGGGATGCGGGCAGGGTCGGCCTGCTTTTCGCCCATCCAGATCCACATCAGGCCATGTTTTTCGTGAACGGGATAGCTAGCGACACGCGCTGCCGCCGGGATACGGCCATCGCCGTGAGGATTTTTGACACAGCTGCCGCTGCAATCGAACTGCAAGCCGTGGTAGGCGCATTCGAGGACGTCACCCACCACTTTGCCCATGCTTAAAGGAATGAAGCGGTGTGGGCAGCGGTCTTGCATGGCTACCGGCGTACCGTCTTGCTTGCGGTAGAACACGATTTTTTCACCCAAGATTTGGCGCGAAAAAGGCTCACCGATTTTGATGGTGTCTTGAGTACAGACCACATACCAAGCGTTACGTACAAATGCCATGATTGTCTCCTTCGGAATGCTGCGCTTTAGCGTGACTATGCTGAATAATTTATCACAAACAGAGTGATCGGTTTGTAAATAAACAAACATTTCGATATAGTGGAAACCCGCATGGATATAATCCCTGCAACACTTGCCGAGCACACTCATGCCGCTCGGGGACGCTCTAATATGACGATCAGCACTGCCGGCGTCGCCGGGAAACCCAGTCCCAACAAAACCAGCCCTGCGCGTCGCAAGCAGGAAGACCGCAGCCGCGACGCGCGCGAGCGGCTGCTGGGCGCCACGATAGAGATTCTGCTTAAGCGCGGTTATAGCGGCCTGACAACCAAAGAGGTTGCGAAAACGGCAGGTATGTCCAACGGCGCGCTCATGCATCATTACGCCACCAAGGCGGAACTGGTCATTGCAGCCACCAAAGCCGTTTACGACGAATGGATACTGCGTGGTCAACGTATCGCACGTACGCCGGGCGCGGTCGAGAACCCACTGGAAGGCTTCATCTCGGACAGCACCAGTGTGTATTTCGACTGGCCTTACATTGCCGCGCTGGAAGTGGTGATGGTGGCCCGCACCGACGAAGCGCTGATGGAACACATCGTGCCGGTAATGCAGCACTATCGTGAAACCACCAATGACTTATGGCGAGAAGTATTTGTGCAAGCGGGCTATACCGAAAGCGACGCCGACACCATCTTGAACCTGACGCTGAATATCGTGCGCGGCATGGGCATCAACCGTACCTGGAAACGGGACGATGCAAGGTATCAGGCGTTGCTGAGCGACTGGGTGCAGATAGTGAACCAGCAGTACAAGCCCCAACCCAACAAGGCGGTGCGCAAACGGCCCACCGCCCCGGCTGAGCCTTAAGAAGGCTTCTTGACACCTTCGAGTCGACGCGTCAGCTGCTCGAAAGTCATCGCGCCCCCTACCCGGCTGCCATCTTCGAAGAAAACAGCGGGCGTACCGCGCACATTGTGTTGCTTGCCAAAGGCCAGCAGCTCGTCGATATTGGTTTCGCAGCTTGCCTTGGCTGGTGTCTTACCGTCCAGCATCCAGCTGCGCAGCGCCGCAACCGAATCGTCGGCACACATGATGTTCGTGGCTTTTTCGCGAGAATCAGGGGCCAATATGGGGAACATCACGGAATAAATGGTGATGTCGTCAAAGCGCTCCAGGGTGCGGTGGAACTGCTTGCAGTAACCGCAGTTGGGGTCTTCGAAAATAGCGATTTTGCGCTCGCCTGTGCCACGCACTTGCTTGACGGCGGTGGCCAAAGGCAGTTTCTCGAAGTCAACGGCAGTCAACTTGGCTACGCGTTCCGCTGTCAAGTCGGTGCGCGTTTCCAGATCGATCAAAGACCCTTGCAGCATGTAGCGCCCGCTGCCATCCACGTAATACAGTTCGCCCTGAACGGGAATCTCGTACACCCCGGCAAGCGGTGTCTGCTCCACCTCGCCCAACGTCACACCCGGAAAACGCTGAGCAAAGCTTTGCTTGATGGTTGCCTTGGCTTGTTCCACCTTGGCTTTTTCTGCCGCCGCAAGCTCGGCAGCCGTAGGCGCACTGACGACGGCCTCTTCAGGCTGAGGTGCCATGGCAGGGCTCGCCGCCTCCGCAGGCTGCTCTGCCGGTGCTTGTGCAGCGGCCTCTGCCGGCGCGGGCGTATCTGCCCAAGCCGCCGGCGCCATCAACCCCCAGCATGCTGCCAGCGCTAAAGCGGCTTGCGCCGGGCGGAAGTGACGTATGGATGAACGAAAAGGCATGCGTGTCCTCGCAGGAAATTTAATTGTTTGAAGCTGCAGCAATCAGCCGCTGCTTGACCCAGGGCAGGCGGTTTACCAGGCTCATGCCCAGGTTACGCCCCAGTACCACAGGCGGCAAATCTGTAGAAAACAGGCGATGCAAGCCATCGGTAGCCATACGCATGGCCCACACCGGTTCGGCACGCGCACGTCGATAGCGACGCAGCACGGTTTCATCTCCGGGGCTGGCCAATGCAGGTTTTTCGACCAGCACGCGCAGTAAATGTTCCACATCTCCGAGGCCAAGGTTTAAACCTTGCCCCGCCAAGGGGTGCACGCGGTGCGCGGCGTCGCCCACCAAGGCCACGCCTGGCGCAACCATGCTGCTTTGCGCCACCGTCAGTGCAAACCCCAGAACCTCGCCCCGCACAGTGAGCGGCCCCAGACAGTCTGCGGTTACAGCTGCCAACAAGCGCTGCACGTGGTCGGCACGCGCTTGCTCAGGCATAGCCAACACGGTTTGGGCTCGCGACGTTTCCATGGACCACACCATGGAAACCTGGTGGCCTTGGGCGGTATCGGGCATGGGCAACAGGGCGACGATTTCACCATCGACAAACCATTGCCTGGCCATGCCGCCATGCGGCAGCGCCGCTGACAGATGAGTAACCAGGCCCATTTGCCGATAATCCCTTTCGGTTTGCGTAATACCCGCCGCTTGCCTGACGGCGGAGTTGGCGCCATCCGCACCGATCACCAGCGGTGTCTTGAGTTCGCGCCCCGAGCTTGTGATCAAGCCGCCCTGCACCAGGCGTTCGAAACGGTCTTCGACCCAGTCTACGCCGAACACTTGCAGGGCCTGATACAAGGCGCGCTCAATCTCGCTCGACTCTGCAATCCAAGCCAAAGCCGGCAACATGCGCTGCCAGGCGCGCAGTTCGACACTGCCACCCGCGTCGCCATAAACCTGCATGCCCTCTACAGCCGTGAGGCGGCGCGTATCCAGCAGGCCCCAGGCACCCAGCTCGTGCAAAAAGCGCTGCGCTGGGGGAGACACCGCGTAAACCCGCGGGTGATAGTGCTCGGGGACAGCCGGAGCGGGTGCTTGGCGCGGGCCCAACAGGCAGGGGCGCAAGCCGGCCCTTGCCAGGCCTAATGCGCTCGCCAGGCCGACAAGGCCGGTGCCGCAGACAACAATAGACGGAGATTTCATCGGGCTGTAGGAGCTCCTGCCTGGCGCGGCCACAATACCCACATCTGACCGTTCTGTTTCATGCGGCCCGCTTGCTCGCCGGCCTGATCGCCCGAACCCCAGTAGAAGTCCGTGCGTGCCGCACCCTTGATGGCGGCCCCGGTATCTTGGGCAAACATCAAGCGACGCAGCGGCGCATTCGAGCTGGGGTGGGTGGTGGCCAAGTAAATGGGGCTTCCCAGGGGGACAAACCCAGCATCAACAGCAACTGAACGCTGGCCGATCAGCGGAATGCCATAAGCGCCTTTGGGCCCCAATTCGGGATCAACGATAGCCTCTTCGCTGAAGAACACCATGGCCGGATTTGCGTTCAGCATTTCTTGCACACGGGCCGGGTTGCGCTGAGCCCACGCTTTGATGTTTTGCATGGAAGCCTGTGAAAGCGAGAGTTCGCCTTTGTCGGCCAGCCACTTGCCTATGGAAGCATAGGGGCGACCGTTATGGTCGGCATAGGCCAGACGCAGCATGCTGCCATCAGGCAAACGCACACGACCCGAGCCTTGTATCTGCAGGAAAAACGCTTCTACCGGATCGGCCGCCCATACCAACACAGGCGGCTGGTTGTTAGAGGCCGCAATTTGCGCCCGGGTGTCGTAGGGGACGACCCGTTTACCCTGCAGCTTGCCGCGTATGCGCTTACCCGCCAGCTCGGGATAGACGGTACCCAGATCTACGGTCAGCAGGTCGGCAGGCGGCGCATACAGAGGCCATTGGTAGACACCCTCGCGCCGTTTGGAGCCCTGGATGATGGGTTCGTAGTAACCCGTGACGGTATTGCTGGCGAGTTTGCCCTGGGCATCCAGCACACGCCAGGGGCGCAGCCGGGTTTGCAGAAACTCGCGCATGGCGGCGGCGCTAGGGGCAGGTCGGTCTTGCCACTGAGACGCAGCGGCACACACAGGCTGCCAAGCCCGGGGAGCGGCACGGGCCGGCATCACCAAGGAACCCGACACTGGCCGCATCAAGCCCTTGCAGTTGTTCAGGAAGGCTTTCCAGACTTGTTCGAGATTATCTTCGTTCCAGCCCGGCAACGTCGACCAGTCAACCGCCACGAATTTTCCGGCCAGCGTACGCGCAGGGGTTTCGGGCAATTGTGCCAAAGCCGGCACCTGTAAAGGCTGGCTTGCCACATCCGCTGCGGGAGCCCCAGGCGCGGCGCCCTGTTGATCCGTTTCGGGGGGCACGGTAGTGCAGGCTGCCAGCACCGACAGTAATACCAATGACGCGAGTTTCTTCATCTATGCAATACCTGGTTCTTACATAAGAGGCCACGCAGGCCGCACTACACACCTATTAGTGCAAGGTTCTGGGCATGGCCAGGACGAATTCGGCGATGGGCGCCTCGAAAGGCACGCCATTATCGCCTACGCAATGATACGAGCCTTTCATGGTTCCAAAGGGCGTAGGCAAGGGGCAACCACTGGTGTACTCGAAGGATTCACCGGGCCCCAGCAAGGGCTGTTGCCCCACCACGCCCAAGCCGCGCACCTCTTGAACGTGTTGGTCGGCATCGGTGATGATCCAGTGGCGACTGATGACTTGAGCCGGGTGCTGCCCGCGATTCGTGATGCGTACGGTGTAAGCAAAAAAATATTGCTGCTCTGCTGGATTGGACTGTTCCGGCAAATACTGAGGTGAAACCGTTACGTCAATGTCGTAGTTTTTCATGTGGATACCCGCGAAGATAAGCCGGCCTCGGCAACCGGGACCAGGGAGCACTACAATACCCCAGCCGTCAGAGGCACCGTGCCTGTCGATACCCGCTAGTTTATTACGCCCATGAACGCTTCTACCAAAACCCGCATTGCCCCCAGCCTGCTGTCGGCCGATTTTGCCCGTCTGGGCGAAGAAGTCCGCTCTGTCGTCGCCGCCGGCGCCGACTGGATACATCTGGACGTCATGGACAACCATTATGTCCCCAACCTAACGGTAGGCCCCATGGTGTGCGAGGCCCTGCGCCCCCACACCAGTGCGCCCATAGACGTCCACCTCATGGTAGAACCGGTAGACGCGCTGGTCCCGATGTTTGCCAAAGCCGGTGCCGACATCATTACCTTTCACCCCGAAGCCTCGCGCCACCCCGACCGCACGCTGGGCCTGATCCGCGACGCCGGCTGTAAAGCCGGCCTGGTTTTCAACCCGGCCACACCGCTCAACTGGATGGATCATGTCATGGACAAGCTGGATGTCGTCCTGCTGATGTCCGTCAACCCCGGTTTTGGGGGGCAAAGTTTCATTCCCGCCACGCTGAACAAGTTGCAAGAAGCCCGCCAGCGTATAGATGCCTGGGCCGCTCGGGGCGGCCAAGCCATCGCGCTGGAAATAGACGGTGGCGTCAAAGTCGACAACATCGCCCAGATCCGTGCCGCCGGTGCCGATACCTTTGTGGCCGGATCGGCCATCTTCAGCCAACCCGACTACGCTCAGGTCATCAGCGCCTTGCGCCAAGAGATCCTGCGCGGCGAATCCGTTTCCATTTAATCAAGGAAAGGCCATGTCGTTTGCCGCAGTCCTGCTAGACCTCGACGGCACCTTGCTTAACACGCTTGCCGACCTTACCGACGCCACCAATGCCATGCGCATCGAGCTGGGCATGCATCCGCTAAGCCAGGATGTCGTCGCCACCTATCTGGGTAAAGGCACACGCAATCTTGTGCGCCGCGCGCTTTCCAATAGCCTGGATGCCCATGTTGACGACGAACTCTTGGACCGCGGCCTGGAAATTTTCCAACGCACCTATCATCTCGTCAACGGTGACAAGACCCTGTTGTACCCCGGGGTACTCGAAGGCCTGACCGCCTTTCGCGAACAAGGCATGCGCCTGGCCGTCGTCACCAACAAGCCACAGGCCTTCACGTTGCCGTTGCTCGAGCGCTCCGGTTTGTTGCATTTCTTCGAGCACGTGGTGTGCGGTGACACCTGTGCACAGCGCAAGCCCGACCCCATGCCCATGCTGCACGCCTGCGACTTGCTCGACGTCGCCCCCGCCGACACCCTGGCCATAGGCGATTCCTGCAACGACGCCTTGGCCGCCAAGGCCGCCGGCATTACCGTGCTGGCAGTGCCCTATGGTTACAACGAAGGCCAAAGCGTGCACACGCTGGAGGTCGATGATATAGTGTCATCCATTGAAGAAGCGGCCCAATGGGCCCGAAATCATTAAGCCCCGCAGCTTCGGCAAGCCGCCTTAGCACTGTTGGCACAAACCAAAGTTCATACATTTTCATGCATTCCGTCTCCCTGCACGCGCACCTCAGCCTCTACGCCGGTTATTGGCGTTACTGGCGTTCGTGCGCCGGGTGGCGGTAATCGGTCCCGGCATGCAGGCACTTTCCCGCATGCCCCGACAACCAGCCTGATCAAGCCCGGCGCCTTTTATGTGCCGGGCTTTTTTTGTGTCTTTTTCATCCGGCACGGCGCCTTTTCCAGACCGCAACCGAGAAACCCATGACCGAAATAGAATTCAACGCACTGGCCGCACAAGGCTACAACCGTATTCCTCTGTTGGCGGAAACCTATGCCGACTTGGACACCCCTTTGGCCATCTACCTGAAGCTGGCCCACGCCGGCCCGGAAGGCGGGCGCAATAGCTGCTTGATGGAATCCGTGGTGGGCGGCGAGCGCTTCGGGCGCTACTCCTTCATCGGCCTGCCGGCCAAAACCGTCATCCGCGCCACCGGCCGCTTAACCGAAGTTGTACACAAGGGAGAAGTGGTAGAAACCCACGAAGGGGATCCCTTGAGCTTCATCGAGTCCTACCAACAACGCTTCAAAGTCGCCTTGCGCCCCGGCATGCCCCGGTTTGCGGGCGGTCTGGCAGGCTATTTCGGCTACGACACCGTCAGACACATCGAACCGCGCCTGGGGCCAGCTGTTAAACCCTTTCCTGCCGGCATGGAAGAAGGCACGCCCGACATCATGCTGTTGCACATCGATGAGCTGGCCGTTGTCGATAATTTGGCTGGGCGCACCTACCTGGTCGTTTACGCCGACCCGCGTGAACCCGAGGCTTATGTGAATGCGCGCAAACGCCTTAAAGATCTGCGCCTGAAACTGCGCACGCCGGTCACTATCCCGTATGCCTACGCCAGCCTGCAAACCGAGTCGTTCCGAGACTTCAAGAAAGAAGACTATTTAGCTGCCGTAGGCAAGGCCAAAGAATATATTGCCGCCGGCGACCTGATGCAGGTGCAAATCGGCCAAGTGATCGCCAAGCCCTACCGAGATTCGCCGCTTTCGCTATACCGCGCCTTGCGTTCGCTGAACCCATCGCCCTATATGTACTACTGGGATTTCGAAGCGTTTCATGTGGTGGGTTCTTCACCAGAGATTCTGGTGCGTCAGGAAACCATTACCGAAGCAGGCCAAGATAAGACACAGGTTACGATCCGCCCCCTGGCCGGCACCCGCAAACGCGGCGGCACGCCAGAAGAAGACGCCCGCTTGGCCGACGAGCTGCAGGCCGATCCTAAAGAGCGGGCCGAACACGTCATGCTGATAGACCTGGCCCGCAACGACATCGGCCGCGTGGCCAAAACGGGTAGCGTGCGAGTCACGGACACCATGAGCATAGAGCGCTACTCACATGTCATGCACTTGGTTTCCAACGTCTCGGGCGAGCTGAACGACAATATGAGCAATATGGACGTTCTGCGAGCCACCTTCCCGGCGGGCACCCTCACGGGTGCGCCCAAAGTGCGCGCCATGGAGATTATCGACGAGCTGGAACCCGTACGTCGCGGCATATACGGAGGCGCCGCCGGCTACCTAAGCTATAGCGGCGAAATGGACGTGGCCATTGCCATACGCACCGGCATCATCAAAGACGGCATCTTGTTCGCGCAAGCCGCCGCAGGCATCGTTGCGGATTCCGAGCCCGAAAAAGAATGGCTGGAAACGGAAGCCAAGGCACGGGCTGTATTGCGCGCTGCCGAAAAAGTGCAATTTGGCTTGGACGAGCCGATTTAAGCCAGGCTAAGGGCCGGCGAGACGTCGCCGGCCTGGGAACGACGAAGCCAGGGTCAGCCCAGGCCGCGCTTGCGTGCGATCATTTGACGTTCCAAGCTAAAAATATAGCTTTGCAGCAGGCTTTCACCGCTGCCGCGCAGGTCGACGAAAGCGCCGCCTACATGCCGCACTCGTTTGCCGTTGGGAAGCTCCCGTCCTTCTTGTCGTACGATCTGCACATTGGTGGACAGTCGACCGACGTCAGGCAAGAACAAGGTGCAGCCATGCAGTATCGAGCCCACGCTTAGCTCGATGTCGGGCCGCGCCAGCAACAAGGCCAAACCCGATGCACTGATGTCGTGCAAGGCCAGCGTAATGGCCGTGGGGCGCAGCGCCAGCGTACAGGTGGCCGGATTGGAAACCGGCACTTGCACACGGTAACTGCCACGCCGCTGGATACGTCGCACCGTGGATGGCAGCGGCATCATCAAGGCCGGCCTGCCTTCGAACAAGGTGCTTTGCAAAGGCGCGCCCGAAAACTGCACTTTGACTTGATCTACCAGTACCTCGAAGCTGGCTTTACCGTCATCGATCAAAGCCTGGTTGATAAGCGCTTGCGGGGCGCAGTCTACGATAAGCGCCTCGGCCTTGAGGTCTATGTGCAGCAACGTGGTAACGGTAGAGGTGGTGTGTAAACGACCTTTCATCTGCATGAGCAGGCCGCCCTCGAGCATGCGACGAAACAGATGCACGATCTCGTGGCGAGAGCTAAGCAGGTAAGGGTCTTGATCGGGGGGCAGGAGATTCGAAGCGCCGGGCATGGTGAAATGGGTGAAGCCGCTGGTAATGCGTACAAACACCAGCGATACTAACACCAGCTTTCTTTTATTTCATCCAGAAACAAATGCCGGATACCCGGCTTATTCAACTTTGTGGCGGGGCACGCTGCGCTAAGCTTGAGTATGAGGGTCGGTTGGGCCTTGATCGGGTGCCGCGTAGAACTCAACGAACATTCTGACAGCCCCATGCGGTTCGACATTGTGTTCAACCGTAGGTGCCACTATGCCTGGGGTGCCCGGCACCAGAATGACGTCCTCACCCCAGCTGGGCACGCTATAGCGCAATTGGCCTTCAAGCACGTGTATCAAGGCCCACACGCCCGGCTTGGTGGAATGCGCATTGCGCATCTTGGCCGGCATGGTGTCTTGGTCGAATTCGCCGGTGCGGCGGTAAGCGACCACGCCTTCGGGCAGGCTTTGCGGACGGTGGTTTACGTAATCGGGAAGTGACATGGGAAACCTCGCAAGGGCAGGGAGTCTCTATGTAAACACAGAAGCCGCCGCTGGGTCATTGATAATTGTCATGATCCGCTGCCAGCTAAGCCAATAGACTAATGATTATGACTGCGAATCCTCTTCCTATGCACCGCGTCACCGCCTTCGTTCGTCGACTGCTGCCCTGCTGCCTGGCTCTGCTGCTGGCCTTGGGCTCTCTGGCAGCGGGCGCCTCCGAACCGCCTACCGTGCGCGAGCGTTTGGTATTGTCCGGCCCGCCCGCCGTGGTTTCGTTTCCGCTGCTGTATATAGTGGAAAGCGGCATGCTGGCAGATGTGGCCAAACAGGTAGAGTTCGTGCGCTGGAACCATCCCGATCAGCTGCGCGCACTGGCCCTGGAAGGGAAAAGCGATTTTGTCGCCATGCCCACCAATGTGGCGGCCAACCTGTACAACCGTAAAGTGCCGCTGCGCCTGATGAATGTATCCGTCTGGGGCATGTTGTGGGTGGTCTCCCGAGACCCTACCCTGCAAAGCCTGGCCGACCTTAAAGGCCAAGAGGTGGCCATCCCATTCAGAGCCGATATGCCTGACATTCTGTTCGGTTTTTTGGCCGAACGCGCCGGGCTGGACCTTAAACGCGACCTGAAGATACGTTATCTGCCCTCGCCCATGGACGCCATGCAATGGCTGATTATGCGCAGAGTGGATCATGCCTTGTTGGCCGAGCCAGCCGTTTCCATGGCCTTGCGCAAGACAGGCAGCTTCCCCCTCTCGGTCGTGGCGCCCGAGCTGCATCGGGGTTTAAGCCTGCATCAAGAGTGGGGGCGTTTGCAACATACCCAGGCTCGCCTGCCGCAAGCGGGCATGGCTGTCATGGGCCAGGCCTTTGCCGACGAAGCACTGGCCCAGCGATTGGAACAAGCTTATGCGACAGCCAGCCGCTGGTGCGTGGAACAAGCCCAGGCCTGCGGCGCCTTGGCCGCCAAGTACATGGATATGCTGACCCCCGAAGCCGCTACCGATGCCATCCAGGCGCTTCCCCAGCATTACACCAGTGCGCGCCAGGCCCAGCCCGAACTCGAAGCCTTTTTTCAGTTACTGCTCGAACGTCAGCCCGCTACCGTAGGCGGTAAATTGCCCGACAGCTCGTTCTACGGTGGCGTCGCACCATGACTCGCGCAAACCGCTTGCATCAAGGCGTGACCACAGTCGCCACCTACCTCTGGAGCGGTTGGGGCGCCATCACCAGCCTGTTGCTCTTTTGCGCGTTATGGGAGCTCGGCGCCACTTTATATGGTGAACTGATACTGCCCGGTCCCCTGGCCACATTCGTGCAATTGCAGCACATGATGAGCGACGGCCCAGCCTTGCCAGAGCTGGTCATCTCTGCACGACGCGCTTTATACGGCCTGGGTCTGGCCTTGGCAGCCGGTACGATACTAGGCCTGCTGGCAGGAAGATCCCTTACCGCAGCCATGGTGTCGCGCCCTTTGGTGACCCTGCTTTTGGGCATGCCTCCCATCGCCTGGCTGGTTCTGGCCATGTTGTGGTTCGGAATGGGCGACGCCACGCCGGTTTTCACCGTGCTGGTGGCTTGTTTCCCGATTGCCTTTGCCGGCGCCATGCAAGGCGCACGCACACTAGACAACTACCTGGGCGAGGTGGGGCGCGTTTTCGGTTTATCCGGCCCCATGATGCTCACCGACATTTATCTTCCCCACATTGCATCTTATCTGTTTCCCGCTTGGATCACCGCCCTGGGCTCTGCCTGGAAAGTCGTCATCATGGCCGAACTGCTGACCACTGCCGACGGCGTGGGCGCAGCCATGGCGGTGTCTCGGGCGCAACTGGACACCACCACTTCCATGGCGTGGATAGTGGCCGTGCTGGGTTTGCTTCTGGCCTTTGAATATCTGGTGTTGGAGCCCCTCAAACGTCATATCGAGCGCTGGCGCACGGAGTCTGGCTCATGAGCGAATTGCGCATTCGTCACCTGGATCATCGCTATGGCCTGACCGAGGTATTGGCGGACATCAACCTGGATCTGCACAAGGCTGAAACCCTGGCGCTGGTAGGCCCTTCGGGTTGCGGTAAAAGCACCTTGCTGCATCTGGTCGCAGGTTTGCTCACACCGACCCAGGGGCTTATCCAAAGCCAGTTTCTAACACCCGCCTGCGTGTTCCAGCAGCCCCGCCTATTGCCCTGGAAAAACGCTCTGGACAATATCTGCCTGGGTCTGAAAGCCAAGGGCGACGCTAAAACAGTGCGGCACCAGCAAGGCCTGCTTTGGGGACGTCAGCTAGGCCTGAGCGCAGCGGATTTGGGCAAATACCCCCATGAGCTCTCCGGCGGTATGCAAAGCCGCGTCGCCTTGGCACGTGCGCTGGCCATCAAACCTGATTTACTCTTGCTGGACGAACCCTTCTCGGCCCTGGACATAGGCTTGAAAGCGCAGTTGTACAGCCTGTTAAGCACGCAAGTGCAGCAAAGCGGTACCGCCGTATTGATGATTACCCACGACTTGATGGAAGCCGTAAGGCTCGCCGACCGTATTGTGATGATGGCGGCTGCGCCGGGTCGATTGGTCAAAGAAATCACATTAGACCTGCCGACAGCACAGCGTTCGGACGCCTGGGTTTACGAGCACACTGCCCTGTTTATGCAAATGGATGAAATTCGCTTGGGTTTTGGTTTGCAGGCAAGCCTTATGGCTGCGGCTGCGATTTCTGCGGACGATGTAGCGAGGCCTTCATGAAACACCAGCCTCTATTCATGTGCGGTTTTCGCCCATTTTTTGTGCTGGCCGCCGGCAGCGCCCCTTTATTGATAGGCCTGTGGCTATTGGTGCTCTCCGGGCAGCTACTAAGCTTTAACCCGCCCGGCGGCGGCCTGCTATGGCATGGGCACGAACTGCTTTTCGGCTTTACCAGCGCAGCCATAGCCGGCTTTGCCCTCACCGCCATCCCTGAATTCACCGGTACACCCGCTATCCGCTCAGATAAGCTGCTTCGCTTAAGCTTGGTGTGGCTGTTGGCCAGGCTCAGCTATTTGGCGTCAGCCTGGTGGACAAACGAGGCTCTGCTATACCTGACCGCCGCGCTAAACCTGCTGTTTTGGGGCCTGCTATTGCGGCAAGCGGCAGTACCGGCTTGGCGCTCCGCGCAGCGGCAACATGCCAGCTTTGCCTGGGCGCTGGGCGGTCTGGCATTGACGCAAGCTGGATTCTTCGCGGCACTGCTCACCGCTCTGCCATTACCTGCCCCCGCCGCTTGGCTTCATCTTGCGAACGGCCTCATCATGATTCTCATCATCTTGGCGGCCAGCCGCGTTTCCATGTCGGTGGTCAATGGCCTTATCGAGGAAGGTAAGCCTGGGGCCAGTCCGGCTCAAACGGTTTATCTGGCGCGTCCACCCAGACGCAAACTGGCGGTGTTTTGCATTGCCTGCTGCACTGCAGCCGAATTCACGCTTGGCCCTGGCGCTGTCACCGCCTGGACGGCACTGGCCGCATCAGCCGCCATGCTCAATCTGTTGAACGACTGGCATGTCGGACGCCCCTTATTCACGCGTTGGGCGCTGATGCTTTACGCCTGCTATTGGATAATTGCGCTGGCTTATGCCGCCATGGGGCTGGCCTGGCTGGGCATGCCTTGGATGCCCTCGGCCGGTCGCCACCTGATGATGCTTGGCGCCATCGGTCTTTCCATATTGACCATCATGGCCATGGTGGGGCGCATTCATGCGGGCTTATGGCTGGACATGCGCCCGTGGATACCCATCACAGCCATAGTGCTGGTACTTGCCGCCGTGCTACGTGCTTGGGCCGGCCTGCCCTCCGGTATGGCTTGGTTTATGCCGCTGCTTGCCATCTCGGGGTTGCTCTGGGGGGCTTGCTTCTTGTTCTATTTATTCAAGACATGGAACGTGTTGGCAAAGGCCCGCAGCGATGGGCAAAGTGGCTGCGCCGAGCCACTGAACAGCCATAAGAAAAAAGGCGGCGGCTGCTAGGGTTACCCCAACAACCAGCCGCCCTTTGCCAAGCTCAGCGCCTTATGCCCCCAGGCCGCCTGTGCCAAACACCTCGGCATGGATGCGTTCTACAGGTACACCCAGCGCTTTAAGGCTGTGATACTGCGCCTGCATAAAAGGCATAGGGCCACACAAGAAGTAATCGGCCTCCGGCAATATGGCCTGTTCGCGTATGGCCTCAAGGTCGACGCGCCCTTCGTAGTCATAATCTTGCCCCACTTTGTCCTGCGGGCCTATGTGCTCATAGAACACCGCCTTGCGCACATTGGGGTGCGTGGTGGCAATACCATTGACATGGTCTTTCATGGCATGCACCTGGCCATTGCGACAACCGTGAATGAAGCGAATCTGCCTCTCGTCGTTTTTCTCTATCAAATGATTCAGCATAGAGATCATGGGCGTCAGGCCTACGCCACCGCTTAACAGCACAACCGGGCGCCCGCTCTCGGCGCTCAGGTGGAAATCGCCCACCGGCGGTGCGACATCCAGCACGTCGCCTACCTTGTACTGGTCATGCAGCAGGTTGGAAACCTGCCCGGCAGGCGCATCGCCGCCGCCCGCTTCACGTTTGACCGATATCCGTAGACGGCCATGCCCTGGGCGGTCGGAAGCCGTGTACTGGCGAGGCTGCATCAGATCAAGCTGGGGCACATAAATACGCACGGACACATACTGGCCCGGCTGATAGGCCGGCACTTCACCACCGTCGCAAGGGGCGAGATAGAACGAAGTAATCTCCGCGCTTTCCTGCACTTTTTCATCGATACGGAAGGCACGCCAGCCCGACCAACCACCGGGTTGGCTCGATACCTTGGAATACAAGCGTGCTTCTTCGGCAATGAGCAAGTCTGCCAACTGACCATAAGCAGCCGCCCACGCCTCTATCAGCTCGTCGCTGGCTGCTTCTCCCAAAACTTCGCGAATGGAAGCCAGCAAGTGCTTGCCCACGATGGCGTAATGCTCGGGGCGTATGCCCAAGCTGACGTGCTTGTGCACGATGCGCTCTACCACCGGCATGAGCACGCCGGGGTCTTCGATGTTTTCGGCGTAGGCAGCCACTGCAGCTGCTAGCGCTTGCTGCTGTTGGCCTACGTGTTGGTGCCCCTGATTGAAGACGTGCTTCAACTCGGGGTTGTGCTGAAACATGCGGGCGTAAAAATGGCGGGTCAGAGCTTCACCATGGGTTTTGAGCACAGGAGCCGTGCCTTTGACCAAGGCGATCATATCGGGAGTCAGCATGAAAAATCCGGCAAAGTTGCCACTGAACGCCGAGCTTGCAAACAGGCTGAAAGCGCCGCGTGGCTTGGGGGTTGAGAAGAAAACCGTTTAAACATGCATTTATAATACATCTTTAAGGGTAGGCATGGCAAACGGCTTTATTGCCGCGTCGTGCTAAACTACTTGCGTTTTCCAGCATGCGCAGTATCGTTTGGCGCACGCTCGCATCAAGCAGCTTCTTCTCACAGAACATGATCTCTTTCGTTTCGACCTCTTTCGCTTCGTGGTGGCGCTTCCAATAGGAAGCGGCATATCGTTGCGGTCGAAATACCGTACACCTTGCCGCCGTACCGGCAGGCAAGGTTTCAAACAAAGCAAGTCCACCGGCACGGCGGCTCCCTAACCCAGGAGAACCCCGATGTCCCACTTGCTCATGCTAGACAACTACGACTCCTTTACCTACAACCTTGTGCAGTACTTTGGCGAACTCGGTGCCGAAGTAACCGTCGTGCGTAACGACCAAGCTACCGTAGAGGACATCATCCGGCTGAGTCCCGAGCGGGTCTGCATTTCACCCGGGCCCTGCTCACCCGCTGAGGCCGGTATCTCGGTACCCCTTATTCAAGCACTGGCCGGCAAAACGCCCATCCTTGGCGTCTGCCTGGGCCATCAGGCCATAGGCGCCGCCTACGGTGGCGACATCATCCGCGCCCAGCGCCAGATGCACGGCAAAACATCTCTGATTCGCCACAATGGCCAAGACGTTTTCCAAGGCATCCCCACCCCCTACACCGTGACGCGTTATCACTCGCTGGTGATAGACGCAGCTACCTTGCCTGACTGCCTGGAAGTCACCGCAACGTCCGAAGACGACGGCGAAATCATGGGCGTTCGTCATAAACATCTGCCCATACACGGTGTACAGTTTCACCCCGAATCCATCTTGAGCGAGCATGGCCACGCCTTGCTGCGCAATTTCCTGACGCTATAAGAAAAGGACGACATCATGCCTATTACGCCTAACGAAGCTCTGACCCGCTGCATCGAACACCGCGAGATTTTCCACGAGGAAATGTTGCACCTGATGCGCATGCTGATGCGTGGCGAACTGACGCCGCAAATCGCCAGCGCGCTGATCATGGGGCTGCGCGTCAAAAAAGAAACCATAGGCGAAATCAGCGCCGCCGCCATGGTCATGCGCGAGTTCGCCTTGCAGGTCAAGACACCCTACCCCGATGAGCTCCTGGACATGTGTGGCACCGGTGGCGATGGTTCGCATACCTTCAATATTTCCACCGCTTCCATGTTTGTCGCCGCGGCTGCCGGCGTCAAGGTTGCCAAGCATGGCGGCCGCAGCGCATCCTCCTCTTCAGGCAGCGCCGACGTCATGGAAGAGCTGGGCGCCAATATCAATCTGGGGCCTGCTCAAATCATCGAAAGCATAGACCGCACCGGCATAGGCTTCATGTTTGCGCCGGCCCACCATAGCGCCATGAAGAACGTTGCATCGCTGCGCAAAGAGCTGGGCGTCAAGACTATCTTCAACATCCTGGGACCCCTAACCAACCCCGCCAATGCCGCCAATCAATTGATGGGCGTGTTCCACCCCGACCTTGTCGGTATTCAGGTACGCGTGCTGCAACGCCTGGGTTCCAAGCATGTGCTTATCGTGCACGGCCGAGACGGCATGGATGAAGCCTCTCTGGGTGCCGCCACACTGGTGGGTGAACTCAAGGATGGTGAAGTGCGCGAGTACGAAATCCATCCAGAAGACTACGGCATGGCCATGGTCTCCAATCGCAGCCTGAAAGTCGCCACCCGCACCGAGTCGGCCCAATTGATTCTCGAAGCGCTGGACAACAAACCAGGCGCGGCTCGTGATATCGTCGGCTTCAACGCCGGCTTGGCAATTTATGCGGGTAACCGCGCTAGCTCGATCAAAGACGGCCTTAAACAAGCTTTTGAACTTTTGGCCAACGGTGCCGCGCGCGCCAAGCTGGACGAGTTCTGCAACTACACACGGACGCTGCAGTCATGAACGATATTCTTGAAAAGATCCTTGCCACCAAGCGCGCCGAAGTCGCCACTGCGCGCCAAATGCGCAGCGAGGCCGAGATTCTTCGCGAGGCAAAAAGCCGCAAAGACGTACGCGGCTTTGCTCGCGCCCTGGAAGACAAGATTTCTCAAGGCAAACCGGCGGTTATTGCCGAGGTCAAGAAGGCATCCCCTTCCAAAGGGGTCATACGCGAGAACTTCAACCCGGCTCAGATCGCTTCATCTTACGCCGCCCATGGCGCAGCATGCTTATCCGTGCTGACCGACGTGCAGTATTTTCAGGGCTCTTACGACTACCTGCGCCAGGCGCGTGCCGCATGCTCGTTGCCCGTGCTGCGCAAAGACTTCATGATCGACCCGTACCAGGTGGCGCACGCGCGTGCGCTAGGGGCCGACTGCATTTTGCTTATCGTCGCCGCCCTCAGCCTGCCACAGATGCAAGAACTGGAAAGCCTGGCCACGGAACTGGGCATGGACGTTCTGGTTGAAGTGCACGACGCGGACGAGCTGGACGCAGCCTTGCAACTGAAGACCCCGCTGCTGGGCATCAATAACCGCAACCTGCGCACCTTCGAAATCTCGCTTAACAACACCTTGGACTTGCTGTCTCAGGTGCCGGCTGGTAAGCGCGTGGTGACCGAAAGCGCCATTCTGACTCCCGAAGACGTCAATTTGATGCGCAGCAATAATGTGCAGGCCTTCCTGGTAGGTGAACGCTTCATGCGCGCAGCCGAACCCGGCGAAGCGCTCAGCGAGCTGTTCGGGCCTATCTGAAACGCGTATCATCACGCCCATCCTGCGTAACCCCGGCCTGGCTCCCAGGCCCCGCGAAGCCTCATGACCCATCTGCCTGACTGCCCGCTCTGCCAGCCCGCCAACCCATTGCACCTTATCTGGCGCAACGACAAGATGCGGGTGGTCGGCGTAGACGACCCTGATTTTCCTGGCTTTACCCGGGTCATCTGGCACGATCACGCGTCCGAAATGACTGAGCTCTCCGAAGAAGACCGCCAGGCCTTCATGGATGTGGTGTGGAAGGTAGAGGGCGTCATGCGCGCCGAACTGCTGCCCAAGAAAATAAACCTGGCGCAGCTGGGTAATATGGTGCCTCACCTGCACTGGCACGTCATCCCGCGCTGGCCACTGGACAGCCGTTTTCCCGATGCCATTTGGGCAGCGCCGCGCGAACACACCCCCGAACAGGAACTGGCCTGGTCCATCTTCCAAGAAAATTTGCAAGCACAGTTACCCGCTTTTCGTGCCGCGCTACGCGATTTACTGGAAAACCACTACGCTTAAGCCTCTGAATATACGTTCATGCCCTGATAAACGTTGCGGTATCGCAACATTTATCAACCACATCGTTGTTTCTGAGCGTATAATGCTGGCACTGCATAACACATGCGCCGACATCCTCTTACGGCAGCGCGCCGTATTTTGGCAGTTGCCTGGCTCATCCAGCACCCATGTCGCGCATCATCGCTTCCTGACCCCAAACCTCGGTAAACCCTGAGTTCTCAGGCGTTCCTTGCGGCTTGCGCCGCGCTGGTTGTCTGGTCGGCACGATGCACCATTCAACCACCGCGCACCCTCCGCCTAATCAGGCGGGCTTAACCGTTGCTCGTTCCTTTACGACGAGCCGCAAAGGATACCTGATGTCGTTTGAAGCTCTGGGGCTAGACCCTGTCATTCTGTCCGCCTTGCAAGAAGCCGGATTCAAACAACCCACCACCGTACAAGAGCAAGCCATTCCAGCTGCGCTGGCCGGCCATGACCTGATGGTCAGCGCCCAGACCGGTAGCGGCAAGACCGCTGCTTTTATGCTGCCTGCGTTGCAACGCATCGTTCACCGCTCTGCCAACAAGGGTAAGGGCGTACAGATTCTGGTGCTGACCCCCACTCGCGAACTGGCCATGCAAATCAGCGACGCCACCCGCAGCTATGGCGCGGGCATGACCGGTTTGCGCTCGGCCACCGTGGTTGGCGGCGTGCCTTACGGCGCTCAACTGAAGGCGCTGAGCCGCCGCGTTGACGTGCTGGTAGCCACGCCGGGCCGCCTCATCGATCACCTGAAAGCCAAGCGCGTTGACTTGTCCGGCCTGCAAGTGCTGGTGCTGGACGAAGCCGACCGCATGCTGGACATGGGTTTCATCGAAGACATGGAAACCATCGTCGCCGCTACGCCTAATACGCGTCAGACCCTGTTGTTCTCGGCAACACTGGATAACTCCATTGCCCGTTTGGCCCGCGACATGTTGCGCGACCCTCAGCGCATAGACGTGATGGGCGCCAAGAACAAGCACGAGAACATCACGCAAAGCCTGCTGTACGCCGACAACGAGCATCACAAGATGCAATTGTTGAACCACCTGCTGCGCGACACCAGCCTGGATCAGGCCATCGTGTTCACCGCCACCAAGCGCGGCGCCGATCAACTGGCAGGCCAATTATCAGAGCAAGGTTTCCCGGCAGCCCCCCTGCATGGTGACATGAACCAGCGCCAACGCACGCGTACGCTGGATCAACTGCATCGCCGCCGCCTGCGCATTCTGGTGGCGACCGATGTCGCCGCACGCGGCATCGACGTACCCGGCATCAGTCACGCCATCAACTACGATCTGCCCATGCAGCCCGAAGACTACACCCACCGCATCGGGCGTACCGGGCGTGCGGGTAATCATGGCTCGGCCTTCACCTTGGCCACGCATACCGAGCGCCATAAAATCAAACGCTTGGAACGCTTCTTAGGTCAACCCATTCCCTCGCAGATCATCGAAGGCTTGGAGCCCCGCAAAATGGAAGCTGCCAAGCCCGCACGCAAGCGCCCCAACGGTGCAGGCGGTGGCGCCAAACGCAGCTTCGGTGACAAGCCCGGCTACGAAGGCAGACGCAGCTTTGGCGACAAGCCTGGCTACGAAGGCAAACGCAGCTTTGGTGATAAGCCTGGTTTCGAAGGCAAGCGCAGCTTCGGTGACAAGCCCGGTTTCGAAGGCAAGCGCAGCTTTGGTGATAAGCCTGGCTACGAAGGCAAACGCAGCTTCGGTGACAAGCCTGGCTACGAAGGCAAGCGTAGCTTTGAAGGCCGCCCAGGCAGGCCCGCAGGCGCCGGCCCCCGTGGCGCGGGCAGCAGCTACGGCAAACCCGCGGGCAAGCCTGGCCGCTTCGCCGACCGCAGCAACTAAACACTTATTGCAAACACCTGCGGCGCCCAGCGCCGTGGAGTAGCGCTTTTAGCCATTTTCCGTTCGCTGTTACCACGAGCGCACGAAAATCGGCTACCGTATGCCAATGCGCCCGCCTTAAAACGGGCGCATGTCTATTTTTGGCATCCCTTTCTTGTGTTATCTCATCCAGACATGGCCGTCTTGCGTAAACTTGCCGACCGTCTACAGCCCATCACCCGACCGCTGTTGCAACTGGCTTCCCGCCCACTGATGTTCGCCGCTACGCTGACGATACCGGCGTGGTTCATTCTGGATAATTTCGTTATTGCGCTCATTGTCAGCTTGCTTCTGGCCTTTTTTGCTGCAATGCTGCGTACACTCTGGCTTTTACGTCGTCATTCAAAATAGCCCATGTCTCACAGAGCCGCGCCCAACGCCCTGACGCCCACACCAGACGAGTACGAACACCTGCAAGCCGTACAGACAAGCCTGGCACAACAAGTCCGCGAACGCGACGGCTTCATGCCTTTTGACGACTGGATGGCTCACGCGCTGTATGCGCCGGGCCAGGGCTATTACGCCGTGGGAACCAGCAAGCTAGGCGCACAAGTCGGCACAGGCGACTTCACTACCGCCCCAGAAATGACCCCCCTGTTTGGGCAAGCGCTGGCCGGGCAGGTAGCGCAAATACTGGCGGGCAGCCAATCCGACGAGATCCTGGAGTTTGGCGCCGGCACCGGCGCCTTGGCCGCCGCATTGATCCCCGCACTCAGGTTATTGGGCATAGAACCCCGCTATCGTATTTTGGAAGTCTCCGCCGACTTACGCCTACGCCAACAAAACAAGTTGGAAGCACTACAGGCCGACATACTATGGCTGGATGCGCTACCCGAAGCCTTCGAGGGCTGCGTGCTGGCCAATGAGGTTCTGGACGCCATGCCTGTCACCCTGTTCCGCTGGGATGAGGACGGCCAGTTGAACGAAGTCGGCGTCACGCTCGCCCAGCCCGACGAAATACGTTTCGCCCCCGATCTCCCCCCTAGCCCCTTCCAATTTACGGAACGCGCTGCTGACGGACATTTAATAGACAGCATCAGTCGTCGTATGCCCCCGCTACCCGCTTACCGCTCCGAAGTCAATTTTCAGGCGGAAAGCTGGGTGCGGCAGATGGGCAGCTGGCTGCGCAAGGGCGCAGCCTTGCTGATCGACTACGGCTTTCCACAACACGAGTACTATCATCCCCAGCGCATGGAGGGCACCTTGATGTGCCACTTCCGCCATCATGCCCACGCACACCCGCTGGTATTGGCAGGGCTGCAAGACATCACCGCGCACGTGGACTTCACCGCCATGGCTCAGGCCGCGCAAGACGGGGGGCTGGAGGTCTTGGGCTATACCTCGCAAGCGCGCTTTCTGATGAACGCGGGCCTGACCGAACTGCTCACCCAGATAGACCCTTCGGATACGGCGGCTTACAGCCGTATGATCGGGCCCGTGCAACGCCTGCTGTCCGAGGCGGAAATGGGCGAGCTGTTCAAGGTGATGGCTATTGGGCGCGGTATCTCTGCGCCTCTCATGGGCTTTTTGCGCGGCGACCGTCGCGCACGACTGGAACACGTCTGAAACAACACCGATGACCATGAGTGCTTCATTGACTACCCGCAAAAACGTTGACGGCTTGGCCTTTGGCCTGATGGCAGTGCTGTGCCTGTCTTGGGCCTTTCAACAAATTGCCCTGAAAGTTGCCGCCGTCGACGTGTCACCGGTTTTGCAAATCTGTTTGCGCTCGGCCATTGCCGCAGCGCTGGTGGTTGCTACCATGGCCTGGCGGCGCGAGCCCTTGAATCTGGCAGACGGTTCCTGGCGACCAGGCATCGTGGTGGGCGTACTCTTTGCCGCAGAGTTTCTGTTCCTGGGCGAAGCCTTGCGCTTTACCACGGCGTCGCATGTTGCCGTGCTGATATACAGCGCGCCTATTTTCGCGGCCATAGGCCTGCATTGGCGCCTGCCTGAAGAGCGCTTGACGCGACTGCAATGGGTAGGCATTGCTTTGGCCTTCACAGGCATCGCCGTCGCGATTCTAGGTGCCAAGCCTAGAGGCCCCACACCGGCTGCCCCCAATATGCTGCTGGGTGATGTATTGGCACTGATAGGCGGCCTGTTATGGGGCGCCACCACCGTCGTCATACGCTGCACCCGTCTGGCCAAAACCTCGGCTACCAAAACGCTGCTCTATCAACTGATCGCGGCAATCATCATCCTGGCCATTGCCGCCGGCGCGCTGGGTCAACTGTCGTTTCGTTCTACGCCATTGGCTTGGGGTAGCGTGCTTTTTCAGGGCATCGTTATGTCTTTCGGCACGCTGCTGGCTTGGTTCTGGATGCTGCGCATATACCAGGCCTCTAGTCTAGGCGTGTTCTCGTTCATGACGCCTTTGTTCGGCATAGTCTTAGGGGCTTGGCTGCTGGACGACCCCATGGACCCCAGCTTTCTCTTGGGTTCGGCCTTGGTGGTAGTGGGCATTACCCTGGTCAGCAGCCGCGGATGGTTCAACCGCAAGCACGCATAAGGGCTTCGCGCCTAGCCAGGCGTAAAGCCGCTTTGATTTGATCGGGCTTACCCCCTGCTGCCTTGGCCACCGCCCCCGCGTCGACACTGCGCACGGCGTCCAGGTGCCGCTGCCAACGCGCGACGTCTACCGGCAGTATGCAGACCGCAGCATTTAACAGGTCTAGCAAGCGCTGCGGTTTGCGCAGCCCGTCCATACGCTCGATGATGTCCAAACTGGTGTCCACCTCGTCGTCGTATTCCGCCAAGGCCTGCATCAATACCGGCAACAACTTGGCATAATCCACGCATTCGCTGGGTGCTCGTACATGACGGCCCAGCTGTTCTGGTGAGGGTGTTTTGTGACAAAGCAAGGCAAAGCGCTGGGCCAGACTTAAATGCGCTTGCACCGCACAATGCAGCTGCGCAGCGATTTCCGTATCGAACACCAAATCGGGCATCACTCTTTCGAGCGCACCGGTTTGCGCCAGCACTTCGAACATGCGTGCGGGCCGCTCGGTCATCAAACCTTTCACCACTTCCTGCCAGACACGCTCTGGCACCAGCGCATCCACCTCACCGTCTTGCACCAATCTGCGCGCCAAGGCCAGGGTTTCAGGGGCAATGGAAAAGTCGTGAAAGCGTGCCGCAAAGCGGGCCAAGCGCAGCAAGCGTACGGGGTCTTCGCAAAAAGCTTCGCCTACATGCCTGAGCACCCGCGCCTTCACATCGTCGCAACCGTTGAGCGGATCGATAATGCGGCCATCGGCGGCCTGCGCAATCGCATTGACAGTCAAGTCGCGCCGCTGCAGGTCTTGCTCTAGCGTGACATCGGTACCGGTGTGGAAGGTAAAGCCTTTGTAGCCACGCCCAGATTTACGCTCGGTACGTGCCAAGGCATATTCTTCTTTGCTGCGAGGATGAAGAAAAACGGGAAAGTCGCCGCCCACGGGGATGAAACCACGTTCGGCCATCTGCTCGGGGGTCGCCCCCACCACCACCCAGTCGCGGTCACCCGCAGGCCGCCCCAGCAAGGCATCGCGCACTGCGCCACCCACGATATAAACATCCAGGCCCTGCAGGGCGGGGTCTTGCCCCTTGGCCCCCTGCAAACCCTGGGGGTTGGCAGAAGGAGCGGTATGAGGCAAGGCGCTCAAGGCAACGCCACCTGACGCGTAGGTCGGGGGGCAATGGTACCCAGCCGCGCCTTAAGCGACTGCGGCTCACCCGTGAACTTTAGGGCATAGAACACCGTGTTGGCCAGCACATTCTTGACGTACAAACGCGTCTCGGTGAAAGGGATGGTTTCGGCAAAGATGGCGCCCTCGACCGGCCCAGCCAGCCTTGCGCGCCATTGCACGGGCCGGCCAGGCCCCGCGTTGTAGCCGGCAGTAGCCAGCACCTGTGAGCCGCCGAGGTCGTTAAGCACCATGCTGAGATAACTGGTGCCCAAGATGGTGTTGGTATCGAAGTCGTTGACAGACGAAGGCGTGAAGTCATTCATGCCTATTTTGCGCGCTACCCACTTGGCGGTAGCAGGCATCAGTTGCATCAGGCCCGACGCCCCCACACGAGAACGCGCATCCATGATGAAACGGGACTCTTGGCGAATCAGGCCATACACCCACGCGGGCTCAAGGCCAACCTCTTTGGCTTTGACACTGACGCGCCCCTCAAAGGGTGCGACAAATCGTTGGCTAACGTCGTTCTCGTTGCGGGCCAGTAAAGAGGTATTAATGACCCTATCGTAGATATGCTCTTGGCGCGCAAGTTCGGCGGCGGCACGCAGTTGGCGGTCATCCATGCCACGCAGGGTAAAAGCCCACACCGGCACAGCCTCGTTGCGAGCCCCCAGGTCGAACAGACGGATAGCGCGCTGCAAACCTTTGTTGGCCTGCGCCTCGGCCAATTCTGCTGGCGAGACGGGCGCAGGCACGGGCGGCAAGCTAAGCGCCATGCCTAATTCTTCGCGCGCCAGCAGGCCGTAGAAATCATCGGTGGCAGAAGTGGCAACGTACAGCTGGCGCGCTTCCTCTTGTTTGCCCAAGGCACTCAGCGCACGCGCTCTCCAGTACAGCCAGGCCGTTTCCTGCTGCTGGCGCGGGCTCATTTTGAGTATGGCCGCCTCGACACGTTTCCAATCGATTTTGGGCTCGCGCAACTCGGCACGGACTTCCCAGGCGTGGTTGTAATCGGTTTTGGCATCGGGCCCAGAGCGTCTGTACAGCTGAGCGGCCAGGTTATCGCCGTTAAGTACCGCCACCAAGCCCATTTGTGCCCACACCCACTGGCGGTCGGCCTCGGGAAGATGGCTGGCCCATCGCTTTTGGAAAGCCTCGGCCGACGCCTCGCGCTGCCCGCCACGCGCAGTGCGCGCCAAGGCAATGGCGACCAGTTCGCGCTGGGCAAGTGTTTTGGGGGGCTGCTGACCGGCCAGCCATTTTTCGGGGGCTTTCATCAGTGCGGCGTAATCGCGCATTTCGCGTGCGTCGAACATCAATGCGGCCATGCGCTGCGCGTCGCCGGTGCGGTTGGCTTCCAGCATGGCACGCAGTTCCCATTGCAGGGCCGACCACCCCACCACGCCCTTGGCCAGGAACTCGTCCAGCATGGACCAGCACATACCCCCGGGCGAGAAGGTGCTCATGGCTTCTTCGCCACTGACCTTTTCACCTGTCATGTGGCGCGCCATAAGCAAGGCACAATTGATAGGCGCGTTGGTATATTGCACAGGCGCCAGTTGCAGGGCCTGGGCATAGTCACCCGCACGTACGGACGCCAGTATCCATTCGCCTTTAAGCCTGTCAACCAAGAAAGCGTCGTCGCGCCATTGGTCGAGATAGCTTTGCAGTTGGGCTTGGGGGACAGGTGTAGTGCCGGCTCGTAACTGCTGACGCACCAGCCAGAACTGGGGGTAGGCCCCCACCAAGGGTTCTGCCGCCGCCTGCGGCACAAGCTTACGCAAGGCCTCCCACTGCTTTTTTTGCATGGCTTCGTGAGCGCTGGCGACCGCTTCGGAGCTGGCCGCCAAAGGCGCCTGCGCCGCCACGCCGCCACTCAACCCAGCCAGAATCACCAGGCCCGCGACCTTGTACCTCCAGCCGTAGGAAAGATTTCCGTTTTTCTGATACCGTTGCCCTTGAAACCCGAACATCTTGGAAAGCCCCGCTCGCTGATCAACCATGCCTGACAGTATAGAGAATAACGTCGCCGCCATCCGCGCTCAATTGAAACAACGCCGGGCCGATCAAGACCCGGTCGACATGCGGCGTGGTGCCCTGTTGATCCGGGGCCGCCTGTTTACCTGGCTGGCCACATACCGGCAAGCACGACACGACGCGGGTCTGCCCGTGCCCTCTCGCATCGCCGCGTTTTGGCCCTTGCCCTCCGAACCCGATCTTGAGCCCTTATTGTTCCAGTGGGTCGAAGAAGAAGACTTAAGCATTTCGCTGCCGGTGGTCGACCGCGAAGACGGCGTGCTTTCATTCCGGACCTGGACGCCCGACACCCCCATGCGCACCGGCGCCTTTGGCATCCAAGAGCCCCAGGGCCCTGAGGCTCCGCCACCCGATATCGTGCTGGTGCCTACCCTGGGTTTTACCCGGCAGGGCGACCGCGTGGGCTATGGCAAAGGCCATTACGACCGCACCCTGGCGCACCTCAAGGCTCAAGGCCACCCCTTTGTCACCCTGGGCGTAGCCTGGGCCTGCGGCGACCTCAGCGGGCAAGCCTACCGGCCTGCCCCGCACGATGTCCCGCTCGACTCCATTCTTACCGACAAGGGCTGGCCGGTGCCTGCCTTGGTCTGAACCTCAGTCTAAGCAGCGCTACAGCACCCGTGTTGTCAGCCCGTTAAAATGGGCGTACAGTGATTTCAAGATCCTGGCTCACGTAACTCATTGCCGGTTCTGCCGGCGAAATATCCGTACTATGTTCGATATCCTGGTTTATCTGTTCGAAAACTACTACACCCCACAGTCGTGTCCCGACGCCGACGTGCTGGCCCATAAACTGGCCGCTGCGGGTTTCGAACATGAGGACATCAACGATGCGCTGGGCTGGCTGTATGGCTTGGCCCAAACCACCGAGCAATGCGTGCAATTGGCGCAAACCCCTCAGTCGGGCAGTTTGCGCGCCTACACCGACGACGAATACCGCAGGTTGGGCTCTGCCGCCATCGGTTTTATTACCTTCCTCGAAAGCTCCGGCGTTCTGCCGGCCGCCCTGCGCGAAATCCTTATCGATAGAGCCTTGGCCGTCAATGAATCTCCTATTACGCTAGAGAAAATCAAAATCATCGCGCTGATGGTGCTCTGGAGCCAAGAGGCCGAGGTCGACCACCTAGTTCTCGAAGAGCTGCTCACAGACGATCGCCAAAGGCTGTCCCACTAAGCCATTTCGCCACGCGGGTGCCGCTTTGTCCGTACACTCCGTCATGTGCCCATGGTGACCGCTACGCCTGCCGCCTCTTATGTGGGGCGCTTTGCCCCCAGCCCCAGCGGGCCCTTGCACGATGGCTCGCTGGTCGCGGCAATGGCCAGTTACCTTGACGCCCGAGCCCACAATGGGCAGTGGCTGGTACGTATCGAAGACATCGACACCCCGCGCGTGGCGCCCGGTGCCGACCGCATCATTCTGGGTCAGCTTCAGGCGCTAGGCATGCATTGGGATGCCGCACCTGTTTGGCAGTCTGCGCGCCTGCCGCATTATCAAGCCGTATTTGAATCACTCAAGACGCACGGGCAAGTCTACGGATGCGGCTGCACTCGCGCCGAAATCGGCCACAGCGCTTATCCCGGCACTTGCAAACAAGGGGTCCCGCCTGGCAGAGAAATACGCGCTTGGCGTTGGCGCGTGCCAGCCGGCATGGTTTACTTTGAAGACCGCTGGATGGGCCCCAGACAGCAGGACGTGGCTCGCGAAGTGGGGGATTTCATCATCCGCCGCGCAGACGGCTTGTTTGCCTACCAGTTCGTCGTCGTCATCGACGACATCCTTCAAGGCATCACCGATGTCGTGCGAGGCGCCGATCTGCTTGACTCCACGCCGCGCCAACACCTGCTGATGCGTCAACTGGCTGGGCGCCCGCCGCGCATGCTGCATGTCCCCCTGGTGATGGACGAGAACGGCAATAAGCTTTCCAAGCAGAACCACGCTAGCGCCTTGGACACGCTGCAACCCTTGCGCAGCCTGCGGCATGCCTGGCAGCACCTGGGCATGCCTGAGCTGCCCCATGCCGCCAGCATCGACGCTTTCTGGCAAAACGCCACGGCGCAATGGGCCGCCAAACTCAATATTTCCCAACGCGCTTGAACGCATGGTCACGGCTACATTTGATATATTGAGCCTCGGCGTGGACGGCTCTAGCACCTGTCCGACTTGCATGGTAGGCCGCTAGGCTCGTATTATCCGCGCTATTGCTGCCAATCCCGGCCACTGGAATACCATGAGTAAAACCCTGATTATTGCCGAGAAGCCCTCGGTTGCCCTCGATATTTCCCGCGCCTTGGGTGGATTCACCCGAGAAGGGGATTACTTCGAAAGCGACCAGTACGTGCTGTCGTCCAGCATCGGCCATCTTCTGACACTGGTAGCGCCCAACGATCCGGTACGCGGCAAATGGAGCTTCACCCACTTGCCGGTGATTCCTCCCCAGTTTGAACTCGGCCCCACAGACAAAAAGTCTGCCGAACGCCTGAAGCTGCTCGTGCGTCTGCTTAAACGCAAAGACGTAGATGCCGTCATCAACGCCTGTGACGCGGGCCGTGAAGGCGAACTCATCTTCCGCTACATTGTTCAATACGCCGGGGTCAAAAAGCCCATCAAGCGTCTTTGGCTGCAGTCCATGACGCAAACCGCCATACGCGAAGCCTTCGAACGCCTGCGCGACGATTCCGACCTGAAGCCCCTGGAATCGGCCGCTCGCTCGCGTGCCGAAGCCGACTGGCTGGTGGGTATCAATGGCACCCGTGCCATGACCGCCTTCAACAGCAAAGACGGCGGCTTCTTCAAAACCCCCGTGGGTCGCGTGCAAACGCCCACTTTGGCCATCGTCAACGAACGAGAAGAGCGCATACGGCGTTTCGTTTCACGCGACTACTGGGAAGTGCACGCCACGTTTATCGCCGCTGGCGGCCTTTATACCGGGCGCTGGTTCGACCCCAATTTCAAGAAAGACGAACTCGACCCCGAACAGCGCGATTCCCGTCTTTGGTCTCAGCTTGCCGCACAGACCATCGTCACTGCTTGCGAAGGCCAGCCTGGCATCGTCTCCGAAGAGTCCAAGCCTTCCACCCAGCTATCGCCAGCGCTGTTCGACCTGACCTCTTTGCAGCGCGAGGCCAACTCCAGGTTCGGATTTTCGGCCAAGACCACGCTCGCGTTGGCACAAACGCTTTACGAGCGGCACAAGGCGCTGACCTATCCTCGTACCGATTCGCGTTATCTGCCCGAAGATTATTTAGGCACCGTGCGCGGCACCGTGCAAGCCTTGGCCGACACCGATACGCCGGCCAATGCCAGCACACGCCCCTTTGCCGAGCAGCTTGGCAAAAGCGATTGGATACGCCCCAACAAACGCATCTTCGATAACAAGAAGGTGTCCGATCACTTTGCCATCATCCCCACCCTGCAGGTGCCTCGCGAGCTCAGCGACGCAGAAGGAAAAATTTACGAGCTGGTCGTACGGCGCTTCCTGGCGGTGTTTTTCCCCGCAGCAGAGTTCCGCATCACCACCCGTATCACCGAAGTGTCGGGGCATCGCTTTAAAACCGAAGGCAAGGTGCTGGTCAAGCCGGGCTGGCTGGCCATTTACGGTCGCGAAAGCCAAGGCAACGACGACAACCTCGCCGCCGTTGCCGAAGGCGAAAAAGTTCGCACCGAAGATGTAGAACTGCGGGCGCTGACCACCAAACCCCCTGCACGCTTTACCGAAGCCACGCTGCTGTCAGCCATGGAAGGCGCCGGCAAACTGGTAGACGACGAAGCGCTGCGCGAAGCCATGTCGGAACGCGGTTTGGGTACGCCTGCTACGCGAGCCGCCATCATCGAAGGCCTGCTCAACGAAAGTTATCTGCGCCGTGAAGGCCGCGAACTGATTCCTACCGCCAAAGCCCGTCAGTTGATGACGCTGCTTGCGGGCTTAGGGGTCAACGAACTGACCTCGCCCGAACTGACCGGGGGCTGGGAACACCAACTCAAGCAAATCGAGCAAGGCCAGCTGAACCGCGACGCTTTCATGCGCGATATTGCACAGATGACGCAGGTGATTGTTAAACGCGCCAAAGAGTACGAGCGCGACACCGTGCCGGGTGATTACGTCACCTTGCAAGCCCCCTGCCCTAAATGCGCGGGTGTCGTCAAAGAAAACTACCGCCGCTATGCCTGCACCCAATGCGATTTCTCCATAGGCAAACATCCGGGTGGCCGCACCTTCGAGGTGCCCGAAGTTGAAACCCTGCTGCGCGAACGCACCTTGGGGCCGCTTACCGGCTTTATCAGCAAGATGGGGCGCCCGTTCTCGGCCCTGCTGCGCATCACCGACGAGTTCAAGCTGGAGTTCGACTTCGGCCAGAACGACGAAGACGACAACGAGCCCGTAGACTTTTCTGCGCTCAGCCCGCTGGGTAGCTGCCCCAAATGTGGCGGGCGCGTGTTCGAACATGGCATGAACTATGTTTGCGAAAAATCCGTCGGCCCTGAAAAAAGCTGCGATTTCCGCTCGGGCAAAGTCATCCTGCAACAAGAGATCTCTCAGGCCCAATTTGCCAAACTGCTTAACGAAGGCAAAACCGATTTGCTGGACGGCTTCGTTTCCAGCCGCACCAATCGCAAGTTCAAGGCCTTCCTGGCCAAGCAGGCTGACGGCAAAATAGGCTTCGAGTTCGAGCCTCGTCCGGCGGGTAAAACCGCTTCGGCAAAAAAAGCAGCCTCTAAGACAGCAGCCCCTGCCAAGAAAACTGCTGCCAAAAAAGCCGCTAGCAAAAAGACCGCAGCCAAGAAGGCACCGGCTAAAAAAGCCGCTGCAAAGAAAGCCGCCAGCAAAACTGCCCGCAAGACCACCCCGCCGGTCGACGACGACGCCCCCTTCTAAGCAAGCGAATCAATGGCTAAAACACCAGCGCCCTGGCACGAAGTCCGCCGCTCCGCCCTGCATGGCAACGGCGTCTTCGCTTTGCGCGACATCCCAGCAGGCACACGCATTCTGCCTTATACGGGGGCACGCATCAGCCCCGAAGAAGCCGACGCTCGCCACCCCACCAACCCAGAAGACCCGTTTCACACCTTCTTCTTTGCGCTGTCTTGCGGCAAGGTGATAGACGGCGGCAAAAAAGGCAACGATGCTCGCTGGATCAACCACAGCTGCGAGCCCAACTGCGAAACCGAAGAAAGCCACGACGGCACCCGCGTCACCATCGTGGCCCTGCGCGACATCCCAGCCGGTGAAGAACTGTTCTACGACTACGGCCTGGTCATAGACGATGTGATTACCGAGCAGATGAAGCGGGATTACCGCTGCTTGTGCGGCTCGGCCTCCTGCCGTGGCACCATGTTGGCGTTAACCGAAGAAGCGCAAGTTGGCTCTGATACTGAGACCGACAAAACGGCCGAGCTGGAAGCCCAACTCAAGCGCTTGCGCAAAAAACACAGCAAACTGAAGAAACGGGTAGGGAAGCTGGAAAAGAAAACCAGCCAACTGCTACAGTGGCTGGCTGGGCCCGACGAGCGGGACTAAGGCTGGCCTTGCCACACCCGCGCGGGGGCCTAATCAGGCCCCCTTTAAAAACCCACTACTGAAACGGCGTTTCCAGAAAGCTGCGCAGCTTGCGCGAGTGCAGCCTGGCGGGTGGCATGTCGCGCAGTTTTTCAAGGGCGCGTATGCCTATGTGCAGATGTTGCCCCACCTGAGTGCGGTAAAACGCACTGGCCATGCCCGGCAGTTTGAGCTCGCCATGCAGGGGTTTGTCGGAAACACATAACAAGGTGCCATAAGGCACGCGAAAGCGAAAACCGTTGGCGGCGATGGTGGCGGACTCCATGTCCAGGGCAATAGCACGCGATTGCGACAGCTGCTGCACAGGCTCGTCGTGCTCACGCAGTTCCCAGTTGCGGTTGTCGGTGCTGGCTACCGTGCCGGTACGCATAATGCGCTTGAGCTCCCAGCCGGACAAGCCTGAGACCTCGGCCACGGCCTGTTCGAGCGCGACTTGGATTTCCGCCAAAGGCGGCACCGGCACCCACAGAGGAAGATCATCGTCGAGAATATGATCTTGACGCACGTAGCCGTGAGCCAGCACATAGTCGCCCAGCCGCTGCGTGGTGCGCAAACCGGCGCAATGGCCCAACATTAGCCAGGCAGAAGGTCGCAGCACCGCCACGTGGTCGGTAATGGTTTTGGCATTAGAGGGGCCTACACCGATATTGATCAAGGTAATGCCGGTATGGGCGTCGCGCATCAAGTGATACGAAGGCATCTGCGGCACACGTGCGGGCGGCTCGCCCTCGCGTACCAAACGGCCATCGACCCAACGCGTCACCACGTTACCGGGTTCAACGAGGGCGGTATAGCCTGCTTGGGTGTCGGCCAGCTTGGCCCGCGCCCATTCGCAGAATTCGTCTATATAAAACTGATAGTTGGTGAACAAGACAAAATTCTGAAAGTGACGCGGCGCCGTCGCGGTGTAGTGCTGCAAGCGATGTAATGAGTAATCGACGCGGGGTGCGGTAAAGGGCGCAAGCGGCAGCGGCGCACCATTGCTGCGCCAGGTGCCGTTGACGATGGCATCGTCGGTAATGCCCAAGTCGGGCGTATCGAAGTGGTCGCGCAAAGCGTCGCTCAGGGCGTCTGAACATATCGCGCCTACGTGTTCACCCTCGGCAAACGCAAAATGCAAGGGCAGGGGCACCGTAGATTCACCCACCTCGACAGGCACACCGTGGTTCTCAAGCAGCAGGCCGATTTGTTCTCGCAGATAGTCGGCATACAGCCCAGGCTGAGTGATGGTGGTGGCATACACCCCCGGCTCGACCACGTGGCCATACGATAAACGGCTATCCACCTCTTGGTAGGTACTGACGGCCAGACGCAATGCCGGGTAATAAGCGCGCACACGCACACCCCGCACGCCGCGCCCTTGTGCGTACTCGGTGTACCGCTCACGCAAAAAAGCGGTATTACGCGCATAGATTTCGGACAGCCTGGCGACGGCTTGGTCAGCATCGCGGAAACTGCTGAAGGGCATGGGTTCCGGTGAGATCAGCCGGCTGTCTTCCGCTCTAGGGTTCTTCATACTATTCAAGACTATTCTTACCCAAATAAAATATCAATTACATAAGTTTTAGTTAAAAGTGATGTGACTGCCAGAAGCTTGAGCTAGCACTGACGACAGTACATACTAAATACCTTCTCATTATGCGCAGACCCAGACTTTAAGCGTGCAACATTGCCGCCTCGTGACTCGCCACTGCAATACTCAGGAATCCTCATGACGCAAAGAATCCGCCACCATCGCCTGCAAGTCGCTTCGATTCTGAACGACTTCATCGAAAAAGAGGCTCTGCCGGGCACCGGCATAGCCGCCGACACCTTCTGGGCTGGCTTCGATGCCATCGTACATGAGCTGACACCCCGCAACCGCGCCCTGTTGGCCGAGCGCGACAGGCTACAACACGAGATCGACGCCTGGCATCGCGCGCACCCCGGCCCTATTCAAGACAAAGCCGCGTATCGTGGTTTTCTTGAACAAATCGCTTATTTGCGCCCCGACCCCGAAGCCGTCACCATCAAGCCCCAGAACCTGGACGACGAATTTACCCGTCAGGCAGGCCCGCAACTGGTCGTGCCCATTACCAATGCCCGCTACGCCCTGAATGCCGCCAACGCGCGCTGGGGCAGTCTGTACGATGCCTTATATGGCACCGACGCCATCCCCGAAACCGATGACGCCGCCATTACCAGCACATACAACCCCATCCGGGGTGCCAAAGTGGTGGCCTATGCCCGCCGTGTGCTCGACAGCACCCTGCCCTTGCAGCAAGGCTCGCATGCCGACGCCCAGCGCTACCGCGTTGCAGACGGTGCGCTGCAGGTAGACCTGAAAGACGGCACCCGCACCACACTTGCCGATCCTTCCTTGCTACTGGGCTACCGTGGGCAGCCCGACAAGCCCGAGGCCCTTATTTTCCGTCACAACGGCCTGCACCTGGAATTACAGTTCGACGAAACCCACCCCATAGGCAGCCAAGACCCCGCCCATATCAAAGACGTGCTGCTTGAGGCCGCGCTGACCACCATCATGGACTGCGAAGACTCCGTCGCCACCGTAGACGCCGAAGATAAAACGCTGGCTTATCGCAACTGGCTGGGCCTGATGCAGGGTTCGCTTGTTGAAGAAGTGAGCAAGAACGGCAAGACTTTCACACGCAAGCTGAATGAAGACCGCCCCTACACCGATCTGCAAGGCAAGGCCTGCACTTTGCCTGCGCGCTCCCTGATGCTGGTGCGTAATGTCGGGCACCTGATGACCAACCCGGCCATTCTTGATGAAGAAGGCAACGAAGTCTTCGAAGGCATCATGGACGCCGTTGTCACTTCGCTGGCCGCACTGCATGACTTAAAGCGCAAAGGCAATTCGCGTAAAGGTTCCGTTTACATCGTCAAACCCAAGATGCACGGCCCCGACGAAGTCGCCTTTGCCGCCGAGCTATTTGGCCGTGTCGAACAGCTGCTGGGCATGGCACCCAACACGCTGAAAATGGGCATCATGGACGAAGAACGCCGTACCAGCGTCAATCTGCGCGCCTGCATTGCCCAAGCGGTAGACCGCGTAGCGTTCATCAACACCGGCTTCCTCGACCGCACCGGCGACGAAATGCATACCTCCATGTTGGCCGGGCCCATGATACGCAAGGGCGATATGAAGCGCAGCGCCTGGATAGACGCCTACGAGCGCAATAACGTGCAAACCGGCCTGGCATGCGGCCTGCGTGGCAAAGCCCAGATCGGCAAGGGCATGTGGGCCATGCCCGATCTGATGGCGGCCATGCTTGAACAAAAAATCGGCCACTTGAAAGCCGGCGGCAATACGGCATGGGTGCCTTCACCCACCGCAGCCACCCTGCATGCCCTGCACTATCATCAGGCCGATGTGCAAGCCATACAAAAAGAAATGGAAGGCAAACACGAGGCTCTGCTCGATACCATTCTGGAAGTGCCTGTCGCCGACAAGCCCAATTGGTCAGCACAAGACATCCAGCAAGAGCTGGACAACAACGCCCAAGGGATTCTGGGTTATGTGGTGCGCTGGATAGATCAGGGCGTGGGCTGCTCCAAGGTGCCTGACATCCATGACATCGGCCTTATGGAAGACCGGGCCACCTTGCGTATCTCCAGCCAACATATGGCCAACTGGCTGCACCACGGCATTGCAACGCGCGAACAGATTGAAGAAACCCTCAAGCGCATGGCCAAGGTGGTTGATGCCCAGAACGCCGGCGACCCGCATTACCGGCCCATGGCCCCCAACTTCGAAAAATCCCTGGCCTTTAAAGCCGCCAGCGATCTGATCTTCAAGGGCATGGAGCAACCCAACGGCTATACCGAGCCTTTGCTGCATTACTGGCGCCAACAGGTCAAGGCGCAACAAGCATGAACGCAGTCAGCCCGCAAGCACGCCGCCCGGCGCAGTAAACTACTACTGCGCCGGGCGGCGCTTTTTTACGGCTCAATCCTTCTCATGACCCCAGCTACCCTCAGACACCTGCAAGCCAGTCAATATCCACGCATGCCTTGGCGCAACGGCGCCGGTGTCACCACCGAGGTCGCCATCAATGCCGGTGGGGGTCTGCAGGGATTTGACTGGCGTGTCTCTATCGCCGATGTCGGCCAGGACGGGCCGTTTTCGGCATTTCCCGGTATGCAGCGCATCATTGCCGTGCTTGAGGGCGCAGGCATGGAGTTGACCGTGGACGGGCGCAAACACGCCCTACAGGGCCCAGGACAGCCGTATGCGTTTTCGGGTGACAGCCAGGTAGAAAGCCGCCTTTTGAACGGCCCTATCCGCGACTTCAATCTGATTTATGCGCCGCAGCGCTACCAGGCACGCTTGCAATGGCTGCAGGGCTCAGCGCGCTATGACTTTCATAGCAGCGCCCCGCTGGTGCTGGTTTTCAATGCAGGGCAAGCCCTGCAAGTGACGGTAAACAAGCAAACCAGCGAGTTGGCCGAACATGACAGCTTGCAAGTCGAGGCGGCGGACCTGACCCCCTACGGCCTGCAAGCCCACGCAGGCGTAAACGCCTGCGTGATCGAGTTGCAGGCTATCGCTTAGTCGGCCTGAGCAATCAGCTCGTCCAGCCACGACAACATCAGCTCGATTTCGTCGGCACTGACATTCAGCGCGGGCATGAAGCGCAGCAGGTTAGGCCGCGGTGCATTCAGCAACAAGCCTTCAGGGGCGCGATTGATGGCTGCCTTGACCAAGGCGGGGCCGATGTCGCGACCCAGTTTCAGGGCACGCAACATGCCCAGGCCGCGTTCGCCCTCCATGCCGTGCTTGTCGGACAAGCGGATCAGGCCCTTGGAAAGCTGTTCGGCACGAGCATTGACGGAATCGAGAAAACCCGGCGCGGCGATGGTATCGAATACCGCCAGCCCCGCAGCCGCCATCAAGGGGTTGCCGTTATACGTACCACCTTGGTCGCCATGCTTGAACACACTGACCTCTTCGCGGGCGCACAGCGCCGCCAAAGGCACACCGCCGCCTATGCCCTTGGCCAGGGTCATGATGTCGGGTTCCACGCCAAAGTGCTGGTAGGCGAACATGGCGCCGGTGCGGCCTACGCCGGTTTGCACTTCGTCGACGATGAGCAGCATATTGTTGGCGTGCGTCAGTTCACGCAGTTCGCGCATGAAT
The DNA here is from genome assembly GCF_020539505.1 of Mesopusillimonas faecipullorum. Taxonomy (GTDB): domain Bacteria; phylum Pseudomonadota; class Gammaproteobacteria; order Burkholderiales; family Burkholderiaceae_B; genus Mesopusillimonas; species Mesopusillimonas faecipullorum. The sequence goes on from NZ_JACDXW010000005.1 coordinate 142,017, forward strand.
TCGGCGGTAACCGGGATGACACCACTTTCGCCCTGCACAGGCTCAAGCATAATCGCCACGGTTTGGTCATCGATAAGCGCACGTACGGAATCCAGGTCGTTAAGCTTGGCCTTGGGAAAACCGTCTACCTGAGGTGCGAAGATGGTGTCCCAACCCGGCTTGCCTGAGGCCGACATAGTTGCCAAGGTGCGACCATGAAAGCTGTGTTCGAAGGTGATGATCTTGTAAGCACCGCCGCGTTTAAGCTGCCCCCACTTGCGCGCCAGCTTGATGGCGCCTTCGTTGGCTTCTGCACCACTATTGGCGAAGAATACGCGGTCAAAACAGGAAGCCTGTGTCAGGCGACGCGCGAGATCCATAGAAGGCTGGTTATAGAAAGCCGGCGAAGGATTCAACAGGGTAGAAGCTTGACGCGTAATGGCTTCAACCACCGGCTGGGGGCAATGGCCCAGGCAGTTGACCGCCCAACCCTGCATGAAATCGAGATATCGCTTGCCCTGGTGATCCTCTAGCCAAGAGCCTTGACCGCGCACGAACACGAGTTCCGGGCGGGACGTAATCTCCATCAGCGCCTGCGCGCCAGCCTGATCAAATTGCATGGTGGATTTTCCAGGGTAAGAAATGAAAAAAGCCGGCCAGGTCGAAACCCACCGGCGAGCGTGAAGCCGCCCTAATGTTCACGCCGATTTTAGCGTAGAAAGAAAGCGGGCAGCCCTGTGGCCGCCCGCTACGTTGCCGGATTCAGACACTACTTGAATATCGGCGGGCCGTCGTCGTCCCCATAAATGGAGTCCTCAAAACCACCGTCCATCTTGATCTCGACCGTGGACGGGTCCACAGAGCTGACCTCCGACTTGTAATGCATGACCAATGACGGGAAGCACAGGATGACCGCCACCATCAGCAGCTGGATGATGATGAAGGGAACGGAACCCCAGTAGATCTGCCCAGTCGTCACTTTGGGAATGAGCTTGCCGGTCACCTTGTCTATGTAATCCTCCTTGGGCGCCACGGATCTTAGATAGAACAAGGCAAAGCCAAAGGGTGGGTGCATGAAGGACGTCTGCATATTCATGGCCAACAAGACCCCGAACCAGATCAGGTCTATGCCCATTTTGTCGGCCACCGGCGCCAGCAAAGGCACGACGATGAAGGCCAGTTCGAAGAAGTCCAGGAAGAAAGCCAACACGAAGACAAAGATGCTGACGAAGATGAGAAAGCCCAGTTCGCCGCCCGGCATGTTAACCAGCAGGTGCTCAACCCACAGATCGCCGTCTACCCCGCGGAAGGTCAGGGTGAAGATGGTCGCCCCGACCAGAATGAAGATGACGAAGGAAGTAAGCCGTATGGACGTGTCCATGGCCTGACGCAGCAAGGACATGGATAAGCGCTTGCGGCTAAGGGCCATGATGATGGCGCCCACCGCCCCCATGGCACCGCCTTCGGTAGGCGTAGCCAGACCCAGGAAAATCGTACCCAGCACCAGAAAAATCAGAACTAGTGGCGGGATCATCGCAAAAGTGACGCGTTCGGCAATCTGCGACAACAACTTCAAGCCTAATAGCTTATTGGCCAGCGCCAACACAAAGGCCACCAACCCCCAAGCCAGGACACCAATCACCACGGTTTCGTCTACGGCTGCGTCTTCGAGCACCATCCACTGCACAATGCCCAAGGCAGCAGCAACGGAGATGCCCATCAACACCAGCAGCGAACGTGTGCCGTGGCTGCCATTGGGTTCTACCATGACACGAGCATGCTCGGGCATAGCCGGGGCGCGCTTGGGACTGAGCAGGGACAAAACGATGATGTAGACCAGGTAACAGCCAACCAGCAAAAAGCCCGGCAGGATGGCGCCGCGATACATATCCCCCACAGGACGACCCAGTTGGTCGGCCAACACAATCAATACTACCGAGGGTGGGATGATCTGTGACAAGGTGCCTACCGCTGCAATGGTGCCAGTAGCCAGCCGCCTGTCATAACCGTAGCGCAGCATAATAGGCAGGGAAATCAGCCCCATGGCAATAACAGATGCCGACACCACACCCGTGGTCGCGGCCAGCACCGTCCCCACTACGACGACCGCAATCGCCAAACCGCCTTTGAGCGGGCCGAACAACTGACCCACGGTTTCCAGCAGTTCTTCGGCCATGCCGGATCGTTCCAGCAAAAGCCCCATGAAGGTAAAAAATGGGATCGCCAACAACGTGTCGTTGGCGACAATGCCGAAAATGCGCTGTGGCAAAGCCTGGAATAGCGCCGGTGTAAACAGCCCCAGCTCTATGCCGATAAGTCCAAATAACAGCCCGTGAGCTGCCAGAGTAAAAGCGATCGGAAACCCCATCAACAAAAATAAGATGAGGGTGCCGAACATGATGGGCGCCATGTTGGCCGTAATGAGTTCTAGCATGGCCTTTCCTTATTTTTGTTCTGAAGCTTGGGCGTTGCGTGCGATCTCTTCAGCCAGCAACTCTTCGGGCGTTTTGCTATCGACCCGTTTCATAGCGCAGTACGCCTGGCCCGAAGGCGGCCTGCAATATGTGCCTGACTGGGTCTACACCAGTCAAGAGGTCTATGACCGCGAGATGGATCTTATCTTTCACGGCGACACCTGGAATTTCGTGGCCCTGGAAGCTGAAGTGCCGAATCCGGGCGACTATAAGCGCTCTTATGTAGGCGCTACGCCCGTCATCGTTTCGCGCGCCGAAGACAATACGCTGCACGTATTCGAGAACCGTTGCGCACACCGCGGTGCCGAGTTCTGTCGCACCCCCATGGGCAATACCAACGAGTTCGTTTGTCCCTACCACCAATGGTCATACACCCTGAAAGGGGATTTGCAAGGCATTCCGTTTCGGCGTGGCGTCAACAAAGAGGGCGGCATGCCCAAGGATTTCCGCCCGCAAGACCACGGCCTGCGCAAACTGCACGTCACGACGCTGAACGGCGTGGTGTTTGCCTCGTACTCCGATAAAGTCGAGCCCATAGAGGAATACCTGACGCCCGAAATTCTTGAAGACTTCCGCGTTATCTTCCCCGGCAAGAAACTGAAGATTCTGGGTTATTACCGCAACGAGTTGCCTTGCAACTGGAAGATGTATCACGAGAATCTGAAAGACCCCTATCACGCTACGCTGCTGCATTCCTTCCTGGTGGTGTTCGGGCTGTTGGTTGCAGGCAATAAATCGCTGATGCTGTCGGATTCCGTACTTGGCCGTCATGGCTATATGGCCTCGGCCAAGAGCGACGATCTGTATGCCGAGGTGAATGCCGACACCAAGAAAGAGATGCGCTCTTTCCATGACGGCATGCGCCTGCGCGACGAGCGTTTCCTGGAGTTCATCAAGGAGTTCGACTCACCCTGGTCGGTCACCATGCAAACCATCTGGCCCAACCTGATCGTGCAACGTGAAATGAACACGCTGGGCGTACGGCAGATTATTCCCAACGGCCCCAACAGCCAGATCATGCAATGGACGATGTTCGGCTACGAGGAAGACACCGAAGAGATGACCCGCCACCGCCTGCGTCAGGGCAACCTGATGGGCCCGTCGGGCTTTCTGGGCCTGGAAGACAACGAAGCCATGAAGTTCGTTCAGGAAGGCGTGCGCCGTTCCAGCACCGACTTGAACGTCCTGAAGCTGGACGGCGACCGTATCGGCACTTCGCCCAGCCTGATCTCCGAGGCGTCCATTCGCGCCATGTACCAGTACTACCGCAGCGTCATGGGATTCTAAGCATGCATACCACCAAACCATTCAATCATTACGTCGCGTCCAAGGTAGACGCGGCCACCAGCCGCGAGTTGCGCCTGGACTTGGAAGCTTTCCACGCCGAATACTGTGCGGCGCTGGACAACCGGGAAGTCGAGAAATGGCCTGAGTTTTTCTGCGAAGACGCGCTTTATCGCGTTACCTCGCGCGAGAACGCCGAGCATAATATGCTGGTGGGGCTGGTGTATGCGGAAGGCCGCGACATGATGATAGATCGCGCCATCGCCATCGCACGCACGCAAATGTTTGCCCCCCGCTATACCCAACACATGGTCAGCAATGTGCGCATCGTTGAAACCCACGATGACGGGCGCATAGAGACCGAAGCCAACTTTCTGCTGCTGCAAACCTTGGTGGAAGGGCCCTCTACCGTGCACTTGGCGGGCCGCTACTACGACACTTTCGTACGCGAGCAAGGCCGCCTGCTGCTGCAAGAGCGTCAGGTCATTTACGACACGGCCATATTGGCCAACGACCTGGTCTACCCGGTCTAGCGCTTAGGGCTTGAACGCGCCGATGAAAATGGCGGGGTCTACGCGGGCGTCGTTCAGGCTGACGTTCCAGTGCAAATGCGGGCCGGTTGCCCGGCCTGTGGCACCCACTTGGCCCAGAACCTGCCCGCGCTCCAGCGTTTGGCCCACTTTCACGTCTATCTTGGACAAATGGCAAAACATGCTGATGAAGCCTTGCCCATGATCGACGAACACGGTTTTGCCGTTAAAGAAGAAGTCGCCCACCAGAATCACCTTGCCGGCGGCAGGGGCCTTGATGGGCGTACCTGTGGCTGCGGCGAAATCCAGACCCGAATGAGGGTTGCGCGGCTCGCCATTGAAAAATCGCCGTAACCCGAAGGGGCTGGACAGACGCCCCGGAACGGGGCGATCCAGCATCACGTTGCTGGGCAGACCGGGTGAAAACTGCCGATAGGCGGCCTTCTGCTCGGCCAACTCGTTTTCTATGCGTTTCAGGTTTTTTGTGTCCGGGCTGACATGCTGGGGATTCTTGACGGTAATGTGCTGAGCGACGTACTGCTTGCTGCCCACCTGAAACGACAAGCCGCGCCGGGCGCCGTCTTGTTCTACGTCTATGCGTTGTTTCGAATTGGCCGGTGTTTCCAGCCCTATGCCCACTACCGCTATCCACTCGCCCGTGGCCTCACGCAGCACCATGACCCTGCGATCGCCGAAATGCACGACAGGCGCCTGCTGCGCTTGCCCCAACTGCACCACGGCAACCCCACCCGGAACCGGCTTATTGAGCATGCGAGCAATGTAGCCCTCGGCCCTAACTGCCGTCGACAGGAACAGCAATGTTACCCACAACAATACCCTAAGCATTTTCACCTCTTTTTCAGTGCCCCCACACTTTAGCGCCCTACGGAAAAATGCGCAGCCCCGAATGATTTGATTCGTATACACGTCATGAATCTGTAATAATGGCGAGTCTTCCCCCTATCTCCCCATCATGTTTGACCTCTTCTCTGGTCTGTCCATCTCCGTTGGACTCAGCCTGGTGCTGGCTCTGTGCTTTGTACTCGCCTTCGAATTCATCAACGGTTTTCACGATACCGCCAACGCCGTTGCCACCGTTATCTACACCAAAGCCATGCCGCCCCATCTTGCGGTGTTCGCCTCGGGCATTTTCAATTTTCTAGGTGTGCTGCTGGGTGGTGTGGGGGTGGCGTATGCCATTGTTCATCTGCTGCCGGTAGAACTGCTGCTTAATCTGGATAGCGGACGCGGTCTGGCCATGGTGTTTGCCATGTTGACCGCCGCGATTACCTGGAATCTGGGCACTTGGTATTTTGGTATTCCAGCTTCCAGCTCGCACACTTTGATCGGTTCGATACTGGGCGTGGGCCTGGCCAATGCCCTGCTCAACGGCATACCCGTCAGCGCAGGCGTGAACTGGGGCAAGGCAATGGACATAGGCTTGTCTTTGCTCATCTCGCCCGTAGCGGGTTTCGTCGTGGCGGCGCTACTGCTGCTGGCCTTGAAAAAATGGTTCGCCAACTCCAAGATGCACAAAACGCCTGAAGAGCGACGCATCATCGACGACAAGAAGCATCCTCCATTTTGGAATCGACTGGTGCTGGTGCTGTCGGCCATGGGCGTCAGTTTTGTGCACGGCTCTAACGATGGGCAAAAAGGCATAGGCCTGATCATGCTAGTACTGATCGGCATTGTGCCTGCCAAGTTTGTGCTGGACCCAGCCAGCACCACCTACCAAATACAACGCACCTACGACGCCGCCGCACATTTAAGCGATTTTTATCTGCGTAATGAAGACACCTTGGGCGAATACCTGGCGCTGCGGCGTCAACCTCGCTCAGATCTCCCCCCCACATTCCGTTGTGATCCCCACGACACGCTACCCACCATCCGGGCAGTGCGCCAAGATCTGCAAGGCGTTCATCGCTACGATGACCTGTCCCCTGAAACCCGAGTGCGCGTGCGTCGCTATCTGCTTTGTCTGGACGACACCGCCCGCAAGGTAGCCAACCTAGCCAATCTGCCGCAGCGCGAGAAAAACGACCTTAAGCGCTTACGCACCGATCTGACCTCTACGACTGAGTACGCCCCCCTATGGGTGATTGTGGCGGTTGCCTTGGCATTGGGATTAGGCACCATGGTGGGCTGGCGCCGCGTGGTGCGTACCGTAGGGGAAAAAATCGGCAAGCAGGGCATGACCTATGCGCAGGGTATGGCCGCGCAAATTACCGCTGCCGGCGCCATAGGCTTGGCCAACGTGTTCAGCCTACCGGTCTCGACTACCCATGTGCTGTCTTCGGGGGTTGCCGGCACCATGGTGGCCAATCGTAGCGGCCTGCAAAGCAGCACGGTGCGCACCATTTTGCTGGCTTGGGTGCTTACCCTGCCGGCCAGCATGCTGCTGGCGGCAGGACTATTTGCTTTGGCGGTGGGCGTGCTGGGGGTTTAAGCCCCGCAGCACGCAGCCTGGCTTACAGCTTGAACAGCTTGCGCGCGTTCTCGTAGCACACTTTGGCGCGCGTCGCGTCATCCATCGGGGCGGTTTCGATAAACTCGGCCGCAATCTTCGTGGACTCGTAGGGATAGTCCACCGAGAACATCACCGCGTCGGCACCCATTTCGCCTATCGCCCCCATCAAGGCCGCATGCGAGCACACGCCCGACGTCGTGATCAGGATATTGCTGCCTATGTATTCCGAGGGTTTGCGCTCAAGCGTAACGCCGCAGGGGTAAGTAGAGAAACGGCTGTCGAAGCGCCAACGCAGATACGGCAGGCAACCTTCGCCCATATGGCCGACGATAAGCTTGGCACCAGGGTGGCGGTCGAATACGCCGCCAAACATAATGCGCAAGGCATGTGTGGCCACCTCAACGCCCCACCCCCAGGTCGCGCCTGTCAGTTCGGGGTGGCCTTCATAGAAGTGCGGCTTATCGAAGGAGTAAAAGGGGTGCAGGTAGAAAGGCACGTCCAACTCTTGCAAACAAGCCCAGAACTCGTCGTACTGCGGGGCGTCGTAGTAGACCCCATGCGTGTGGCCATTCACCAGCGTGCCCTTGAAACCCAATTGCTTCACCGAGCGCTCCAGCTCTTTAATGGCTTGCGCCGGGTCCTGCATGGGCAAGGTCGCAAAGCCACCGAACCGTGTAGGGTGGCGCGCAATCTTTTCGGCCAGATAATCGTTGTTGGCGCGCGCTTTGGAGACGGCGCGGGCGACGTCGGTTTCGGCCTGTACGCTAGGCCCGGTCTGGGACAAGATCACATATTCGATCCCGGCCTCGTCCATTTCTTGTAAACGCTGCTCGTCTATGTCCAACAGCCTGCGTGTCAGATCCGCTGCCACTTCAGGATCAATCTGGCTGACAAAGGATTTCGAATATTCGGCGAAATCAGGCGCCGTAAAGTGTTCTTCGAACGCGATCTTGCGGATACGTCCCATGGCTGTCCTCCTGGTTCGTGTCGCATGCCGAACGGCCAGGCGCTTAGAGCCGCATAATTATCAGCATACTGACGATATGGTCATAAAAAAACGCGGTACACCCTCATCGAAAATTTTGCCGACTCACGCGTCCACATACTGTAAGTATACTGACAAATATGCGCAAAACCGCTCTTTTCAGCCCAGCAGGAAACCGGTAATTACCCCTAGGAAACCTTCAGGGTGGCCCGACCGTATTGGTTATTGGCTTCCACCACCTGGAACAGCAAGGTCAGAAAAGTGCGTTGATCTTTAAGCGACAAAGGCGCCAATAATTTACGCTGGGAGCGCTCGACCCCCGCCTGCATTTCCAGCATGACAGCCAGACCTTCAGTGGTAATGGCCACTAGGCGGGAACGCCGATCTTGTTCGTTGGTGCGTCGCTCTACCCAGCCTTTGTCTTCCAGGCGTCGGATCACATCGGCCACCGTGGTGCGGTCAAGGCCCACTTCGTAGCCTACGGCAGTTTGATCCAGCCAAGGGTTACGCGCCAGTACCGTCATGATGCCGTATTGCACGGGCGTAATGCCATACTTGGATTCTTCGTAGAACAGTGCGCAATGTATCTGGTGCAAACGCCGTACCAGAAAACCCGGGCGGGACCACACGCCCCCACCGATGATATCTAGATCGTCGATATATCGCATCAACTGCGCTTTGGCTGCGCTGTTATCCGTTTGCGACTCAGTGACCTGAGTTTCTTGGCTATTCTTCGCCATACTTGACCATCCGTCCTATTGTTCACCACAGGGATCTATTGCTCAGCATACAGATTATCATGAAGTGCCTTCACACCACGTCAGTACAGCGAGAGCTGAGCGACGGGTGGGTCCTGTTCATGATCGGGCGACCAAGCAGATAGCTTGCCTATGCGTATGCCCAGCAAGCGAATGCGGCTGTGCATGGGAATACGCTTCAAACACTGGCGTGCAGCATCCAGAATGACTTCAGGCGCGTCGGTTGGCATCGCCACGGTGTGGTCTCGCGTCACCGTACGGAAGTCTTCGAAACGCAGTTTGACCCCTATGGTGCGCCCTTTGCATTGCTTGCGCTGTAGATCCTGGGCGACCCGCTCGCAGAGCTGCGTCAGCACCCTTGTCAGTTCTGCCCGATCACGCACAACGTGCAGGTCACGCTCGAAAGTCGTTTCCCGGCTGACCGACTTGGGTTCAGAATAAGTCACCACAGGCCGTTCGTCTTGCCCGTGGGCCACGCGCAGCAGCCATGCCGCATACGTCAGGCCGAACTGTTCCTGCAATGCCGCCGCTTCGGCCTGCGCCAATTGGCCTATGGTCTGAATGCCCATGGCTTGCAGCCGCACCGTTGCCTTGGGGCCTATGCCGTTGATTTTGCTGACCGCCAAGGGCCATATACGTGCGGGAATATCCTCCATCCCCAGCAAGGTCACGCCGTCGGGCTTGTCCAGATCAGAACCGATTTTGGACAGCAGCTTGTTGGGGCTGATGGCGATCGAACAACTCAGGCTGGTGGCGTCGCGCACAGCTTGCTTGATTTGTTTTGCCAGGCTCAGGTCATCGGGCTCGGGGTGCTCGCTGAGGTCTATATAGATTTCGTCTATGCCCCGGTCTTCTATGCAGTCGGCCACTGACGCCACCGCCGCCTTGAAACGGCGTGAATACTCGCGATAAGCAAGAAAGTTGGCCGGCAACAAGATAGCGTCGGGCGCAAGCTGGGCCGCCTTCATGATGCCCATGGCCGAAAACACCCCAAACTGACGCGCTTCGTAGGTAGAGGTAGTGACAACGCCCCGGCCTACATAGTCGCGTAAGCGTTTATACAAATAACTGCCGTCGGGCTGTTGCTGAGGGGCCGGGGTGCGCCCCCCCACCACCACGGGCAAGCCGCGCAAATCCGGGTAGTGCAGCAGTTCCACGGACGCGAAGAACGCATCCATGTCCAGGTGCGCGATGCGGCGGCGAGACATGGACAGCCTAGCCGCCCACAGCCGGTAGGCGAGCGGGCATTGATCTCATGCCCGGAATTGTAGCCCCAGCTTAGAAGTCCAGCCTGACCCCCAATGTGACGCGACGGCCTGGCAGTGGCGCCGTTGTTGCCAGGAAGGAGGCATGATTCATCGCACGCTGATCGAACAGATTGGTGGCACGCAAATACACCATGTAGTCGGTGCCGCCTTCCAGGCTGCCCAGATAGGAAACCCCCAGGTTCATCATGTTGTAGCCCGGCGTTTCTTGCTCGTAAGCGGCAATGCGTTCTTGGCGAAACACCCGATAAAGCTCGATATCGGCGGCCCAGCGTTGCCATGTGTACTTGCCACGCAAACCGGCCCTGCCTGCTGGTATGCGGGGCAGATTGCCTTCGCCGCCGGTCAGTTTGCCGCGCACCATGTCACCAAACACGCCCAGCGTCAGGTTGCGATTGAAAGCGTAGTCCAGTTGCCCTTCCAAGCCGGTGAACTGCGCGTCGTGCTGGCGGTAGTCGATCAGGCGAAAATCTTCAAACTGATCCACGGTTTGAGCGTAAATGTAACTCTTGACGCGATTGTGGAAGACCCCGACTGAGAACGTCAGGTCACCCGCATGCTTGCGTAGGGTTAGGTCAACGTTGTTGGAAGTTTCCTTGCCCAGATTGGGGTCGCCGCGTTCGTAGGTGTTGGTGGCCAAATGCACGCCATTGGCATAAAGTTCTTGCGCATTGGGCAAACGATGCGAATGCGAGAGCGACAAAGACAAAGAATGGGCCGGCGTCAGATTCCAGATGGCTGCGCCCGAGAAAGAGTAAGCGCTGAAATCCGCCTTGGGCTGGCCGTTCTCCGGGTTCACGGATTTCCAGTCGTGACGAGCCCCCAGTTCAAAACGCCAGTCCTCGTTCAACTGATAGGTTTCCAGCAAGAAGATGCCCGTGCTTTGCGTACGTGTTTTGGGCAAAAAGGCTTCTACGCCCACGGCGCTCAAGTCGCTACGCGCTACCTGCAGGCCCGCCACGCCGCGCCAGTTTCCCCAGCGCTCGTGCTCAGCCTCCAGGCGCATGTCGTAACCACGATTCTTGAAGGTGGTGCCGACTTCTCCGGCCTCGATCTCGTCATGACGATAATCCGTCCAGCCGCCGCGCAAACGGACGCGTTCTATGCCGGCAACAGGCTGGCGATACTCCCCCCTGATGTCGACTCGCTTGCTACGCGCCTCTACCCATGGCACGCCGTGTTCATCGTGAGCATGGTCATGGCCATGCCCATGATCGTCGTGACCCCCATGATCATCGTGGTCGTCGTGACCATGGTCGTGATCGTCGTGGCCGGAGCAATGCAAGTGACTGCCGTGAGGATGGCAGCCCTCGTAGTCATGCGTATGACCTGGTAAGCCGTATTTACGGTCGGTTTGGGTATAGGCCACCCCCAGGAAACCGCGACTGCCCACCCAGGAAAGCCCCAGGCTGCCGCGTGAGGTGTCTTCATAAGAGCCGGCCAAACGCGAAGTGCTCCAGTCGGGCACGCGGTAGTCGTCGGAGCGACGCTTCAAGCCTTCGATATGCACCGCAAAGTTGCCCTCACCGGCCGTCAAGGCAAAAGCACCCTCACGCGTGTTGCTGCCCGTAGTGCCGCGCAAATCAACGCTGCCCTGGTAACCCTGTTCGGGCACTTGCGTGGGGATTTTGTCGTCGATAACGTTAACGACACCCCCTATGGCGCCCCCGCCGTAAAGCAGCGTTGCCGGGCCGCGCAGCACTTCCAGCCTTTGCGTCAGCATGGGCTCGACATCAACGGCGTGATCCGGCGAAATGGCCGAAGCGTCCATGACCTCGGAGCCATCAGTCAACGTCAGCACCCTGGGGGAAGTCTGACCGCGCACCACGGGACGGCTGGCACCACCGCCGAAGGTGTCGGCATGAACCCCCGTCAAGCCATTCAAGGTGTCGCCCAGCGTGCCTTGGCGCCGCATGATGAGCGCATCACCCGCCAGAACCTCAGCCGGCGCGCTCATGCCTTCGACACTTTGCCCGAAAGGGTCTGCCGAGACGGTCACCGACTCCAGTTGTTCGATCCGCGCAAGCGGCGTTTGCGCCTGCGAAAGTGCGGCATACGTCATGCCTACGGCCAAGGCCAGCGGCCGAATGACTGGTTTCATCTGTGCTTCCCCAATTGCTGATCAACGGCGACAGCCATGCAAGCATCGCCCCAAAAATAGGAATGTTATAACATAACAAATAAAGGAAGCAAGCCTGGGTTTCCGCAACCCTGCCTTCAGTCGGCTCTATGAAGGGCTTGGCTTTGCTCTTGGGTATGCGCGTGCTCGCGAAACAAAAACTCGGCACGTTCGGGCTGCCTTTGTTCTATGGCCTGCACGATATTGTGATGTTGCCCATGCGCATAAAACAGCAGATCGAACATGCGGTCTTTGCTGCTGGTAGAGAAAGCAATGCTTAAGGGCGCGGTAAAGGGCACGATATTGCAACGCTCTATCAGGGAAGCCAGCAGGGGGCTGTCCGCCGCATCGATAATCAGCCTATGAAAGCGTTCGTTCATTTGCGCATAACGAGATTCGGCATCTTTATTCAGGGTGCGTTGTGCAAAGATGGCATCGCCTTCTTGCAGGCACTGCTTCAGCGCTTCCAGCAATTCGTCAGAAACACCGCGTGCCGCCAGCGTGCGTGCCGCCACCCCTTCGAGCAGGGCACGCAACTGCAAGGCCTCCAGGGTTTGCTCTAGCGTAAACGCACGCACCGCATAGCCGCGCTTGCCTGCGGGCACCAGCAAGCCCTCTTGCGCCAAGGCCGGTAAGGCTTGTCGTATGGGTGTGCGCGAAACGCCCAGGCGGGTGGCCAATTCAGTTTCGGGCATGCGCTCACCCGGCCGTAATTGGCCCTGCAAAATCATTTCCCTTAGCTGAACGATGACGGTGGTCTGCTGACTCATAAGCGGCTGTCTGAATGTCGTCGCAAGTGTAGCCTAGGTGTCATTGCTGACAATCTGGATCCGCGCCTGCTGCGCAGGTCGAAATAATGGGATAAACACAATCACATGCCCCTGAACAGGGCTGATCGACTAGGACAAACCCGCACAAAAGCAGCAAAATTGGATCCCATAATGCCTTTCAAAGGCTTTATTTTCGCAAAATAACCAATTTTTGGATCCCAATTTTAGATTTTTCAGGTATTCTGTCATTTCCAAATGCCTCAGGTCCGACTGCGCCTTCTGCGCCCCCCCATTCATGCAACACAGTAAATTCGACGTTGAAGTCGCCGGTATACGGCAGCTGACACCGCGCATTCGGGAATACCTGCTGCGCGCCTGTAACGGCGCCGTGCTGCCCGACTACCAGCCTGGTGCACATATCGAGCTGCATACGGTTTCCGCCGACACTGGCCCTATCGTTCGTCACTATTCGCTTATAGGCGGTACCGGCACCTGGGACGACACCCCCGACACCTACCGCATTGCCGTGCAACGCGAGAACCGTCAACGTGGCTCGGCCCATATTCACGATACTTTCGTCATCGGTACACGTTTACAGATCTCCGCCCCCAAGAACCATTTCTTGCTCGACAGGCGCAATCACAAAACCTTGCTGATCGCAGGTGGCATAGGCATTACGCCTATTTACGCCATGTTGCGCAGTGTGGTCAGGCGCAACAAACCCTTCGAGATGGTGTATGCCGGGCGCACAGCACAAGACATGGCCTATGCTCAAGACGTGCTGCGCTTGGGGGGCTCCTGTACGCGCTTGCATCTCAGCGGCCCCGACGACAGCAATCAGCTTGATCTTCGCAATCTGTTGGGCGCGCAGCCCCATGATGCCCACATATACGTCTGTGGCCCGGGCGGTCTGATCAAAGCCGTCATTGCCACGGCTGAAAGCCTGGGCATAGACCCTATGCGCGTGCATTATGAATTGTTCTCGTCCGGCCCCAGCACCGACGACGCGGCATTCGACGTCGAACTTCGCGCCTCGGGGCGTCAAGTGCGCGTTGGCCGCGACACCAGTATTCTCGAAGCCCTGGACGCCGCAGGCATCCCCATGATGGCTGATTGCCGTCGTGGCGAATGCGGTCTGTGCCCCGTCAAGGTCATCGACACCGACGGCGAGCTTGTTCATCGCGATCGTTACCTTGACGACGAAGACCGCGCCGCCGGCCAACTTTGCATTTGCGTATCCCGAACGACCGGCTCCCGCCTGGTCATAGACGCTTGACGTTCCCCCTTGAACGGAGACACACCATGAGCCAAACCGAAGCCGATTTCAATTTTCAACCCGGCGCCTATGCCGACGAAAGCACACCCCTGGTACGCAATGCCTGGTATGTGGCCGGCCTAAGCACCGAAATTTCACGCGACATTATCAGCCGACGCTTGCTGGGTGTAGACGTCGCCCTGTATCGCACCCTGGCAGGCGAGCCTGTTGCCGTGCGCAATCGCTGCCCGCACCGCTCCTTCCCGCTGGCCATGGGCAAGCTCGAAGGCGATATCCTGGTCTGTGGCTATCACGGCATGCAATTCGACCCCGCCGGTCGTTGCGTGAACATGCCTTCCATGCCCATCGTGCCCGCCAATGCCAACGTGCGTAGCTTTCCTGTAGTCGAACGCGCACCCTTGGTTTGGATCTGGATGGGTCACCCCGATAAGGCCGACGAAAGCCTGATCCCCGACACGCATTGGCTAAGCGATACCGACACCTGGAAAAGCGTTACGGGCACGCTGCCCATGAATGCCGATTACGTGTCCATGCACGAGAACCTGCTAGACCAAACCCACTTCCCCTTCCTGCATCCGGGCACCGTGGGTACGCCCGAATACGCGCGCTCCAAGCTTGATGCCCGCCGCGAAGGCAATAGCGTGATGCTGGATCGCGTGCTGAAAAACTCAGCCCCTCCCGGCATCTACGGCATTCCCGCAGGCATCATGCACAAGAAGGTAGACCGCTATTCGGACGCAGCCTATGTTTCGCCCGCCATGCACCGCGCCTTTGCCAAAATCATCGACCACAGCCCCGACGCGGGTAAGCCTTCGGTGTATCGCTTCAACATCACCCATTTGATTACGCCTGAAAACAACGGCCGTATTCATTACTGGTGGTTCAACTCGCGCGACTTCGCTCACGAAGACGCCGAGATCGACAAATTCATGTTCGAGGCTTCGACCAAGGCTTACACCGAAGACGTGGACGCGCTTGAAGCTATCCTCAAGGTTGTTCAGAGCGACGTCGAACCCCAGTTCGATTTGAACTTTGGCCCCGATAAGCCAGGCCTGATGATGCGCGCCATTCTTTACGAAATGGCAGCCGCCGAAGCCGGCTACCTGCTTACCGCTGCACAAGCTCAACCCGCTTAAAAAATTTCACGCTTGTCTTCACGCGCCCGGCATTGTTCAGTACACTCATCCTGAACCATTCATGCCGGGCAAACCCGGCAAATACATAAGCATAAATTCCCAGAGCCGGGCTTCGCCATACGCCCGGTTCGTCCACCCTCAAGCAGGAGGAGACTCATGGCCACTAATCGCGGCGTCGCCTATGTAGGCCCCGGCATAGTCGAAGTGCAATCCATTCCTTTCCCGGAACTGGTTGCTCCCAACGGCAAGCCGGCCCATCACGGCGTCATTCTGAAAGTTTTGTCTACCAATATCTGCGGCTCCGACCAACACATGGTGCGTGGCCGTACCACCGCGCCTACCGGCCTGATCCTGGGCCATGAAATCACTGGCGAGGTTCTCGAAGCCGGTCGCGACGTCGAATTCCTGAAAAAGGGCGATATCGTTTCGGTGCCTTTTAACGTGGCTTGCGGCCGCTGCCGCACCTGCAAAGAGCAAGACACCGGCGTGTGCCTTAGCGTCAACCCCTCGCGCGCAGGCGGCGCTTACGGCTACGTTGACATGGGTGGCTGGATAGGCGGCCAGGCGGAATACGTCATGGTGCCCTATGCCGACTTCAACCTGCTCAAGTTCCCCGACCGCGACCAAGCCTTGGCCAAGATCCGCGACCTGACTTGCCTGTCCGACATTCTGCCCACCGGCTTTCACGGCGCCGTTACCGCAGGCGTAGGCCCTGGCAGCACGGTGTATGTTGCCGGTGCCGGCCCCGTGGGCTTGGCTGCCGCAGCCTCGGCCCGCCTGCTGGGCGCTGCCGTGGTCATCGTGGGCGATCTCAACCCCTTGCGTTTGGCTCATGCCAAGAGCGTAGGTTTTGAAGTCGTGGACGTCTCCAGCGATACCCCGCTGGGCGAACAGATTGCCGCCATTCTGGGCACGCCCGAAGTCGACTGCGCCATTGACGCGGTCGGTTTCGAAGCCCGTGGCCATGGTCACTCAGGCTCGCAGGTCGAAGCGCCCGCCACCGTCTTGAACTCGCTCATGGACATCACTCGCGTGGCCGGCAAAATCGGCATCCCCGGCTTGTACGTCACCGAAGATCCAGGCGCAAGCGATAAAGCGGCTCAGCATGGTTCGCTCAGCGTACGCTTCGGTCTGGGCTGGGCCAAGTCGCACAGCTTCTTCACGGGGCAAACCCCTGTCATGAAGTACAACCGTGCGCTCATGCAAGCCATTCTGTGGGACCGCATCAATATCGCTGACGTGGTCGGTGTTGAAGTCATCTCCCTGGACGACGCCCCACGCGGCTACGCCGACTTCGATCAAGGCGCCCCCAAGAAGTTCGTGATCGACCCGCACAGCCAACTGCGCTGATCCGGGTAGATTCCCAAACGGAATCTTCACAGCAGCAACCCCGCATGGCCGAAAGGCCTGCGGGGTTTTTTAGTTCTTGAAAGGAAGCTCGCCAAACGGGGCGATGCTTATACCTGGACAGCGCTGCCGCACTCAGGCAGCACGCGCAAAGGAATTTTCTGCTTGTCCATCCATGCCTGCAAACGGGCAGCGCCAGGCGCCGGCTGTTGTTCCTGACGCATGGGCTGCACATAGCCGGCCCACATCAGCATATTCAATGTTTGCAGGAGCAAACCTGGCTCTTGCTTGAACAGAGGTAGGCGATGCAGCTCGGCAAAGGTCTGATTGCCAGCTTTCAGCTGGCTAATCAAAAGCGCAAAGATTTCCGCAGGGCCGGGGATGCCGCCTATGGGCGTATCGAACTCGATAGCCCCCGGCGCCGGCAAGGTGGCCAACACTGTGAAAACCACCTTGTTCAACACTTGCAGGTGCGTCTCGGGGTCGAGCGTACGCGGTTGCTTCTGAAAAACATCCACGCGCTGGTTTTGGTTACGCGCAACGTCTCTGAGGGTTTCTTTAAGCCTCCTGCTAGGCGCCTTGGCCAGCAGCCCTTGTACATTGCTCGGAATCGACAACGCGTCCATATTCTCTAGGCAATTGGCGCTGCCTATATAGCTAACACCCGCCTGCAAGCCCTTGCGCATGAGCGGAAGAGGCTGCCATGCTCGCCAAAATGACGACGCGAGCAAAGTGATGCAACTTAAAGATGGGGGCCATGCTGCAACTCCGATGATAATTTGAGATCTATAAAAACAAAGCCACCAAAGACTTCCCGTCCTTGGTGGCACCAACACGAAATAGCTGACAATTAACTAACGGTGAGCTCTATCAATAACAAGAATGATTTTCAATTGTGCGTTCATGATCTCGCTCAAGCTTTTCTAGTTTGCGGCTTTTTCACAACACTTTTACCTTGATAAAAAGACTAAGGGTTAACACTGCTTTCGTGGCTGAGGTTCTCCGTTGGACCAATCATCGTGGTAATACTCAAAGCTTCCCCGGAGCCTAGTCCTGGCTCTCGGTTAGCTCGTTAACAAGGAGTGTTTTCCATGGCATTTTTTTTCCCGGACCAAGACGGCCTGAAACGCGTCGCGCAAGACTTGGGTATAGACCTGCCCGAAGCAGAAGTCGGCAGCTATCACGAGTTTCTTAGCGCTGTCACGCCCGCCCTGCGCATGATCGAACAGCTACCTGACCTGCACCCCGGGGTGAAGTATCCGCGCACGCCTGGCTACCGTCCGGACCCTGCCGACAACGCTTTCAACTCTTGGTACTACAAGACCAGCATCAAAGGCGCGCCACAAGGCAAACTGGCAGGCAAGCAAATCGCAGTCAAAGACAATGTGTTCGTTGCCGGCGTGCCGCTGACCAATGGCGCCTCGATACTGGACGGCTTCGTGCCTGACACCGATGCCACCATCGTCACCCGCATGCTTGACGAAGGGGCCGAAATCACCGGCAAGGCGGTTGCCGAATACCTGTGCTTCTCTACCAGCAGCGCCACCGCTTCTACAGGCGTCATCGAGAACCCGCGGGCCCCCGGCCATACCACCGGTGGCTCCAGCAACGGCAGCGCAGCCTTGGTGGCCGCACACGAGGTAGACATGTCCATAGGCGCCGATCAGGCGGGATCTATCCGCATGCCGGCGTCTTTTTGCGGCATCGTCGGCCATAAACCCACCTACGGCCTGGTGCCTTACACCGGCGTACTGGGCATAGAGTACAGCCTGGACCACGTCGGCCCCATGGCCGATACCGTGCACGAATGCGCCTTGCTGTTAGAGGTCATCGCCGGTGACGACGGCATAGACGGGCGCCAGAAAGGAGTACGTACCCAGGCGTATACCGAAGGCCTGGATCAAGGCGTGCGCGGCATGCGCATCGCCGTTGTCAAGGAAGGCTTCGGGCGTCCCGAGTCGGAAGAAGGCGTCGATGCCTCGGTGCGCGCCGCAGCCAAGCGTCTGCAAGACCAAGGGGCCATCGTGGAAGAAATTTCCATCCCCTGGCACAACATAGGCTCGGCCTTGTGGCTGCCCATTTGTATCGAAGGTTCGTACCACAACCTGATGCATTCGCACGCCATGGGCTTTTACGGTGTAAACGGCGCTTATTCCCTGCCCTTCATGCGAGCCATGGCCGGCTGGGAGCGCCACGTGGACGAATTGCCCCCGACCATAAAGGGCGTGCTGATGACGGGCGAGATTTTCTCGCGCCATGGCGGGTATCTGTACGCCAAGGCTCGCAATATGGTGCGGCGTTTACGTGCCGAATATGACGCTTGGCTGGCTCAGTACGATGTATTGCTGATGCCCACCACGCCCATGACCGCCACGCGCCTGCTGCCCGATGACGCCTCGCCTGCCGAAGTACTGAAAGCCAGCTGGGGCCCTATCAACAATACCTGCCCCTTCGACATCTCTGGCCACCCGGCTATTTCGGTATGCTGCGGTACGTCGGAAGACAAGCCGGTAGGCCTGATGCTGGTAGGCCGACATTTTGAAGACGCCACTTTGTTCAGAGTGGCTCAGGCGGCACACCAGAAGCTGGATTGAAAAAAGGGGGCTTGATGCCCCCTTTGAATTCAACGCAGTTTGTCGGTAAACGACGGCCAGTCGAAATCCTCGCCATGAGGATACGGCAGGCCGTGCTCTGCCATGGCGTCTACGAAGGCATCTTGCAAGCGTGCAGTGGCCTCCGCCATGCGCGGCTCTATCCCCACGTCCTGCAAGGTTTCCATCACCTCGCGCATTTCAGCTGCACGCCGCCGGCCATGCTCGGCCACTCGGCTGATCAGGTAGTGAGGCTGCGCCTCTAGCCAACCCATAGAGGGGAAGGTTTCATTCAGCGACGCCAATACGGCTTGCTCGGCACCATAACGACGCGCCGCCGTCAGGCATTCCACCGTCAGCGCTTCTATGCCTTTGATCATCACGCTTCGGCACATCTTGATGGCCGAAGCCACGCCGGTTTCGGTGGAAACCGCCTTGGTGCGCAGACCCAAGGCATTCAGCGCGGTGGACAAAGCTTGGGCCTGTTCGCCGCCCAGCAACATGGGTACCTTGATGCCGTAGGGGGGCACCGGGGCCATGACAGCCGATTCCACGTAATGCCCTTGGGCGCCGGCAATGGCATCGCGGTCTTTGCACTTGGTGCTCGGCGACACCGAATTGATGTCCATGAAAAACTGCCCGGGCCGCAGATGCTCGGCCACGGCGATGGCGGCATCGGTAGCCGAGCTTGCCGTGACCGCAGACACGACCAGGTCGACATCGGCGATGGCGTCCGCCAGGGTTTCACACATCTGTGCGTCGCAAGCCTGCGCCCGGCTGCGCATCTCGCTCGCCAAAGCGGCGTCGACCATCTTGATGTCGTAAGCCTTGACCTTAAGGCCTGCCTGGGCAAAGCCCTGGGCCAGCAAGGCGCCCGCCTCGCCCAGCCCTACCAGCGCAACGCTGGCTAACTGAACGCTTAGTGTTTGGCTCATACCGATTTATTCCTGATACATCACGAAAGAAGATTGCCGCTTTTCGATGCGCCACCCTTCGGGCGTCAAGACCATGTCATCGCTGTATTCGCCCAGCACCTGCCGCGCATCGGCCTTGCGGCCAAAGGCTTCTACCGTTTGGCTGGTCGTGGTGCTCCAGAGCAATACGCTGGTCACCACTTGTACCTTGCCCTCGCCCTGCTGCGTCATGACCGACTGCCCCAGCATGTGGCGGGTCATACGCTCTGCGGGACGCGAACGATAGCTTTCCACAATGGCAGTCTGCCCCGTCAGAGGGGCTCCGCCAGGTCGTGTCAGCTGACCATTCTGCGTGAAGAGTTCGGCATAGGCCTCGAAGTTTCTGTGGTCAGTAAGGTGCGCCGAATGCTCGACAATTTGTCTGCAAGCCGCGTAGGTCTGCGCATCTGGCAAACGAGGTAAGCTCATGAAAGACTCCTTGCTTAACGAACCGGCGTGTCTAGCCAGGCATTCAGCAGGGCTGTCACTTCAGTGGGTTTTTCCATGGTAGACATGTGCCCGCAATCTTTGATGCCTTCGATTCTGGACCATTGCGCAGGCACCATCTGGCTCATGACTTCGTGGCGTGCGTAGGGGCTCCAGGCGTCGTCGTGGCCGCAAATCAGCCAAGTGGGGCAGTTGATGCCGCGCAGCACTGGCTCGGCATCGGGGCGTGCCAGCAAAGCCTTGATCTGCGCTTCGAACTGCGCCGGCGTGCGCCGCTCTATCATGTCCAGAATAGCCTCGAACAGCGGCGTCTGAAGCTGGCTGGGGTGCACCATGCCCGGCGCCCACAGCTTGCCCATCTCGCGCATGCCTGAGTTGCGGGCGCGTTCAAGCAAGGCATAGCGTTTGGATTTCTCTTGTTCGCCTGCCTCGCCGCCGGCAAAGGGCTCGTAGCCGGTATCCAGCAAAGCCAAACGGCGCACCCGCTGAGGGGCCTGGCGCACGACTTCAAGCGCCACTCGCCCGCCCATGGAATGACCGGCCAGGTTGAAGACTTCGGTAGGCGCGGTTTGCAATACATGGCTTGCCATGGCGGAAATGCTGTCTAGCATGCCGTAATCGGGGATCACACTTTGGGCGCGATGCGCCAAACCGGAAACTTGATCAGGCCAAACGGCTTCGTCGCACAACAAACCCGGCAACAGCAGCAGGGTTTCCTTGCTCATGCTTCGTCCTCCGGCCATACCGCACCGGGCACATGCACTCGGCCATCCATCAACCAGCGTGCCGTGCGGATCAGCGCTGCGGTGTCTACCGATTTACCATCTTCGCTGAGGCGAATCTGCACCCCCATGGAACCAGTGGGATGCTCGATATCCAGATTGAGCAAGGAGCCCTTGCCCAACACCGCCAGGCCATCGCAAACCGTGCCTGGCAGCGCCGCAGCGGTGGCAACGCTAACAGCGCCCAACACGCCTATGGAAGCATGGCAACGGTGCGGAATGAAAGTACGCGTGGCGATGGCTCCGCCCTCGCGGGGTTCGGCCACCAAGCACATTTTGGGCACCGTGCGCGAGCTTACGTCGCCAAGGTTCATCAAAGGCCCGACCTTAAGGCGTATGGCTTCGATGCGCGCTTTGAGCTCTTCGTCGGCATCCAGTTCGGCCCGTGTTTCGTAACCCGTGCGCCCCATGTCGGCGGCGCGCATCAATACCAGCGGCATGCCGTTGTCTATGCAGGTGACTTCAACGCCGTTGATCTCGTCGCGCAGATTACCGGTAGGCAGCAAGGCGCCGCATGAGGAACCCGCCGTATCGCGGAATTCTAGGGGAATGGCGGCGGCAGTACCTGGTACGCCGTCTATGGCTTGCTCGCCGTCGTAACGCACACGGCCCTTAGGCGTCTGGACAGACGCTACCGCAATCTGGCCGGTATTGACCATGTGGATGGCCACGGTGGTTTCACCGTCTTGCGAGGCGACCAGGCCGGTTTCAATGGCGAAAGGGCCGACGCCTGCCAGCATATTGCCGCAATTTTGGCCGTAATCGACACGCGCCTCGTTGACTACAACCTGGGCAAACAGGTAATCGACATCGGCATCGGGCCGGGTGGGTGCCGAAACGATGGCCACTTTGCTGGTCAAGGGGTCGGCGCCCCCCAGGCCGTCTATTTGACGCACATCGGGCGAACCCATGGCGGCCAGCAAAACGCGGTCGCGCAGTGCGGGATCCGTAGGAAGATCGGTGGCGTGGAAAAACAGCCCTTTGGAGGTACCGCCACGCATTTGAACGACAGGAATGGGTCTTTGCATCATGTCAGGCTCATACAAATGCCCCCACCAGGATACGCGGGGGCGACTCTAGGCATCATCTTATCAGGCCAGATCCAGGCCAATCAGCTGCGCCAACCTGGCTGGATCATTCAGCAGGTCTTGGCTCACGCCCTGCCAACTGATGTGGCCGCGATCGAGAACTATCGTGTTCTCGGTAAGTTCCAGCGCCAACTCGGCATGTTGCTCGACCAGCACAATGCCCATGTCACTGGATTGACGCAGACGGTTGAAAGCCTCAACCAGCATATCAACGATAACGGGCGCCAAACCCTCGAAGGGCTCATCCAGCAGCAAAACCTTGGGGTTACCGATGAGCGCACGGCCTATGGCCAGCATTTGCTGTTCGCCCCCCGACAACTGATTACCCATATTGCGGTGGCGTTGCTTAAGGCGAGGAAACAGCTCGTACACGGCTTCCAGCGTCCAGGTACCCGGTGCAACCGCCACCTTGAGGTTTTCTTCGACGCTGAGTGAAGGAAAGATTTCGCGCTCTTGCGGCACCAAGCCCAAGCCAGCGGTAGCGCGCTTATGGCTGGGCATTTTTTCTACGCCCTTGCCTTGGTAAACAATGCTGCCTGAATGCAGCGTCGTCAAACCCAACACGGTATTCAACAGCGTAGACTTGCCCACACCGTTGCGCCCCAGCACGCTGATCGCCTGACCAGCTTTGAGCGCCAGACTGACGCCCTCCAGCACTACCGTTTCGCCGTAGCCGGCACGTACATCCTTAAGCTCAAGCAGCATGCTCATGGCGCTCTCCGAGGTAAACAGCCCTGACGCGCGGGTCGGTACGCACCGCCTGCACGTCGTCTTCGACGAGCACGGCGCCTTCAACCAGCACCGTGATGCGCTTGGCAAAGCGGAACACCAGGTCCATATCGTGTTCGATGACCAGCGTGGCCACCTCGGCGGGCAAGCGCTCAAGCAAGTCGAACAAACGACTGCCTTCGGTACTAGGCACACCCGCAACAGGCTCGTCCAGCAGCAGCACGCGTGGCTTAAGCGCCAAGGCCAGGGCGATTTCTATCATGCGTCGCTGACCATAGGCCAGCTCGACAATGTTTCTATGCGCCAAATCGAGCAGACTGAGGCTTTCCAGCAAGACGGCGGCTTCGTCCATCAAAGCGCTGTCGTGCGTGATGTCGCGCATCAGGTAGCCATCCATGCCTTCGCGCGCCTGCAATGCCAAGCCTATGTTTTCGGCAACCGTTAGGTTGTTGAACAGAGAGTTGATCTGGAAGGTACGAGCCAGGCCCAGCTTGACGCGCTTTTCGGGGCTTAGACCGGTAACGTCTTGGCCACCCAGCAACACTTTGCCGGCGGAAGGTTTGAGCAGGCCGGTGATTTGATGCACCAGCGTGCTTTTGCCCGCGCCATTGGGGCCGATCAGGGCATGGCGCGCGCCGGGGTGCAGCGACAAATTGACGTTTTGCGTGACCTTGAGCTGGCCAAACTGCTTGCTTAGCCCTTGCAATTCAAGAACGGGATTCATGACGACCTCCGTTTACGGCCCAGGTTAACCAGCCAGCCCGACACCCCCTGAGGCGCGTAACGCACGACCAGAATCAGCACGACACCTAATACTGCCAACCAGTTAGTGGGGTCGACAGCCGCGGCGCGGTCTGACAACACCACGAAAATGATGGCACCCAGGAAAGCGCCGTACAAACGACCCAAGCCGCCCAATGCCAGCATGACGACAACGTTGGCCGACATCATGAACATCAGGGTGTCGAGCCCGACGATGCGGTTGATCTGCGCCGACAAGGCACCGGCTACGCCGGCTACAGCAGCCGAGAGGGTATACAGCAGCCACAGGCGGCGCTCGACAGGCACGCCCAGCATACGCATGCGCACGCGGTTCTCGCGGATACCCTGAGCCGTCAGCCCTATGGCCGAGTTGACCAAGCGCTTGAGCAGCGCATAGATGACAAGTAGCACAACACAGCTGTAAACAAAGGCCGTTTTGCCATAGATGTCAAAGTTGAACATACCCAGAACAGGCGAAATGTCGTAGCCCGTCAGGCCGTCATCACCATTGGTGACGGACTTCATCACGTTAGCCAGTTCGTACAACAGGGTAGCAACGGCCAGCGTGAGCATCAGTTGGGTAAGCCCATGGGTACGCAAGATGGCAAAACCTGAAAGCAGGCCCACCAGGGCTGCCACGGCCGCCCCCACCAGCAAACCGCTGATGGGCTCGGACGACACGTGCAGTGCGTACAATGCTGCAGCGTAGGCACCCGTGCCAAAGAAGGCAGCATGCCCCAGGGTTTCAATACCGCCATACCCCTGGGCTAAATCCAGGGAAAGGGCAAAGATGATCATAAGTACCACCATGGCAGCCAGGGCCAGGTAGTACTCACCGAAGAAGAACGTCAGAACAGCCGCAGCCAACAGCGCGGCGTCCAACCAGGTGTAGCGTTGGCGCCCAAAGCCTTGGGCGACGCGGTTGCTTGGTGTTTGTTGGGTCATATACAGTCCTTGCCTCAACCTGCGTGCCCGACCAGGCCGCGTGGCCGTGCCAGCAAAATCGCCAATACCGCCAGATAGATGATGAAGCCGCCAAGAGCGGGTACGTAGTAACGCCCAAGGGTGTCGATCAAGCCCAACAGCAAGGCCGAATACAACGAACCTTTAAGGCTGCCAACGCCCCCCACCGCCACCACGATGAGCACAAGCACCAAGTACTTGAGACCGTAGTAAGGCTCGAGCGGCAGCATCTGCGTGCCAACCGCACCACCCAGCGCGGCCAGACCGCAGCCAATGGCAAAGGTGACCGAAAAAACAAGGGGCACATTGATGCCCACACAACGGGCCATGCGCGGATTGTCTACGGCGGCGCGCAGTTTGGCACCAAAGGTGGTGAACTCTAGAATGAGCCACAGCGCACCGGCCACGACCACGCTAAGCACGAGTACAAACACGCGGTAAACCGAAACATTGATGCTACCCAGCGACATTTGGCCGGTCAGTATCTCGGGCAAAGACAGGCTTTGTATCTGTGGGCCGGCCAGGTTCTTGACCACAGCCGTCAACACAAAGGCCATGCCTATGGTGATCAACAGTTGGCCCAGCGGATTGGCCTGATACACCCATTGATACAGAGTGCGTTCCAGTACCAGGCTGACAGCCATAGTAGCCAACACGCCCAGCGGCAATGCGACAAAGTAGTGAAGGTCGCCCGCCTGCATGCACCACAGGGCGAAGTAACCGCCCATCATGGCGAAAGCCGAGTGCATGAGGTTGACGACACGCATGACACCCAGTGTGATGGTCAGGCCTACGGAGATGAGAAACAGCATCATTCCGTAGGAGATCCCATCTACCGTCAGCGTCAGAAAGGTAGAAAAAGCATTGGGCATGAAACAGCGCCTTGTTAGACTTACTTGGCGGCTTCACGGACGTGCCAAGGCTCTGGCACGGCTTCGAAGGTGAAGAAAGGCACATTGCCGAGCTTACCGTCTACGTTCTCGATACGGCGCATGTAAACGTTTTGCACGATTTCACGCGTGTCAGCATCGATTTTGACGGGGCCGCGTGGGCTTTCCCAGGCAAAGCCCTTTATGGCTTCGATCGCTTTGTCGCCGTCTTTTTTACCGTCGGTGGCTTCAACCATACGAGCGATCATGTGCATGCCGTCGTACACAGCCAACGAAGCCAGACTGGGGATGGCATCGGCGCCAAACTTGGCCTTGTAGCGCTCGACAAAAGCCTTGTTGGCGGGCGTGTCGAGATACGGTGTGTAGTGTTGAGCCGTGATCATGCCAACTGCGCCGTCACCAATAGCAGGCAGGTCGGATTCCATGGTTTCGTTAGTAGCCATGAGGGAAATGCCTTGTTTATGTAGGCCGCGCTCGTAGAAAGCCTTGATCAGGCCTGCAGACATGGGGCCCACGGGCATAAACATGAACACGTGCTTGGCGCCGGAATCGTTGACGCGCTGCAAATAGGTAGAGAAGTCGGTGGTACCCAGCGGCACACGGATTTCGTCGACGATACGGCCACCGGCACCTTCAAAACCTACCGTGTAAGCCTGAATGGCGTCGTGACCAGGTGCGAAGTCGGCGGCAACAATGACAGCTTCACGTGCCCCCTGATCGTAGGCCCATTGCGTCAGGGGAATATTAAGCTGCCACTGGGTGAAACCCATACGCACGAAGTACGGGGATTTATCGGTCACGCTGGAGGTGCCGGTGTTACCCATAAGGTAAGGCGTTTTGGTTTGATTGACGATGTCGGCTGTTCCCATGATGGTGGGCGTGAACGCACCGCCAAGCAGGTACTGCACCTTGTCGCGCACGACCAGCTCTTGTGCCAGCTGACGCGAACGCGCGGGGCTGGTGCCACCTTCGTCACGCTTCACAACAGCCAGTGTGTGATTACCCACTTTGCCACCGGTTTCGTCCATGAAGAGCTCGACGCCGCGGTCGTACTCTTGGCCCCACCAGGCGTAGGTGCCTGAGTACTGGCTAAGCAGGCCGACCTTGACTTCGTCGGCATGGGCGCTGACGCTGCTCATCAAGCCTGCGACCAGCAATGTTCCAGCATAGGTGGCCTTACGGCCTATTTTTGTCAATTTCATTGATATGCTCATTTAATTCACATATATGCTTGTAAGTTATGCCAACCCTCGTGTTGAGGGCTGGTGGGCTTTTTACTTGGCCGCAGCCTGTTTGGCGGCATGCCAGGGCTCTTTGACCGCTTCGTAGGTGTGAATAGGTACATTGCCCAGCTTGCCGTCTACCTTGTCTACGCGGCGAATGTAGATGTTCTGCGTGATTTCGCGGGTATCGGCTTCGATTTTGGAAGGGCCGCGGGGGCTTTCCCAGCTATAGCCCTTGACCGCCTCCAAGGCCTTTTCGCCATCCTTTTTGCCATCGGTGGCCTCGACCATCTTTGCCACCAGTTGCATGGCGTCGTAGGCACCCATGGCGGCCAGGCTCGGTACTGCATCGTTACCGTACTTAGCCTGGAAGCGCTTGACGAAATCTTTGTTGACGGCGGTATCGAGATAAGGCGAATAATGCAGGGCGGTAACGATGCCCAGGGCAGAATCACCGATGGCCGGCAAATCGGACTCTTGAGTTTCCGCACCCGCATACAGCGCTACGCCGTCTTTGCCCAGGCCACGCTCTTGGAAAGCCTTGATAAAGCCAGCCGACATCGGGCCCACAGGCATGAACATGAACACGTGCTCGACGCCGGTATCTTTGATGCGTTGCAGGTAAGCCGAGAAATCGGTGGTGCCCAGCGGCACGCGGATGCTGTCGACCATATCGCCGCCCAGCTTCTTGAAGGTGTCGTTGAAGGCGTTTTCGATGTCGACGCCAGGCGCATAGTCGGCCACGACGGTGATAGCCTTACGTGCGCCTTGGTCGTACACCCACTGAACCAGCGGTTCGCAGTATGCCCAGGAGGTGTAACCCACGCGCACGAAATACGGCGTTTTGTCGGTCATGCTTGAGGTAGCGCCGTTAACAAACACATAAGGCGTTTTGGTTTGGTCGACGATGTCGGCGGTGCCCATGACCGTGGGGGTGAAGGTGCCACCCACGAGGTACTGCGCCTTGTCGCGCACCACCAATTCTTGAGCCAACTGGCGTGAACGCGCAGGGCTGGTGCCGCCTTCGTCGCGACGCAGGATGGACAGGGTGTGATCGCCTACCTTGCCACCGGTTTCCTCAAGGAATAGTTCGACGCCACGGTCGTATTCTTGGCCCCACCAGGAGTAAGTACCGGAATACTGGCTTAGCAGCCCTACTTTGATGTCGTCGGCCCATGCCGGGGTGACCATGGCAAGCGCAGCGGCGCTGGTCAGTACGCCCACCTTGAAACGGGCCAAGAAACGGTTGTGCATGAAGATCTCCTCGGGGGTGGAACTATTATTGAAATGTGATGGGCGAGCCGACACGACGTTCGAGTGCAGCGGCGCCAGGTCGGATAGGTAATTAGGGAAAAGAGGCATGCGCCGCTTAGCCAGACCCATTGACGCCAGGGTGGGAATCTTCTCACCGCAGCGGGGCAAGACACAAATGCCATTCCACGCGCAAGCTATGCGTTTTGCTTATGGCGGCTATTTCAGCGCGTGCGTCTCGCTTCGGCCAAGGCCCGCATCTGAGTCATAAAACTTTTAACCCCCACCCCCGGATCGGCGCTGGCGCGCACGGTTAGGCCGATATGACGCATGGTGTTCTCGACGGCAACAGGCAGCACCTGCAGGGCACCGGAGGAAATGGCGCGAATGGCCAGGTAGGGGGACAGCAGGGCCAGCCTGTCGCTGTCGGTGAGCAGGCCCAGCAGAACCGTCATATTGTTAGCCTCGATGCGACTGCGCGGCGGCGCTACACCCGCCGCAAGAAAAGCGCGCTCGAAAGCCTCACGAGCGGGGGAACCGCTCAGCGGCGCTATCCAGTCGTGATGCACAAGGTCGCGCAGCCCTGACAAAGACTTGCCCTGTAAAGGGTGGCCGCTGCGGGCCATCACCGCCAGATTGTCTTCAATGAGCACGTCCTGCCTGACGTCGGGGTGCGGGCGCTGAGGCCGCACCGCCCCAACGATGACGTCGATATCGGCGTGCAGCAACTGATAAAGCAAGGCCTCGTAGGTACCATCGACCACCGTAGCGCTCATTTCCGGGTGCCGGGCCAACACCCGCCCCACTGCCGTGGGCACCCATGAACCCGCCGCCAGCGGCAGTGTGCCGATGCGCAAATGGCTGCGCACACTGCCGCGCCGGGCTTCCAGGTCTTCGGCGGCGCGGCGGAATTCGTCCAGGGCCAGCTTGAAACGGCGGTAGACGATTTCGCCGCTTTCCAGCCAGCGCATGCCCTGCGAGGCGCGCTGAAACAAACGGGTGCCGGCCATGTGTTCGAGTTGGCGCAAGGTTTGATTGACGGCAGGCTGGCTGACATTCAGGCGCTGCGCCGCCGAGGTTTCGTTACGAGTAGCGAATAAGGCAACAAAAGTTGCTAAATGTCGGTAAGAGCACCCCATCGCCAGCCTGGTGTAACCATGCGACATCACTGGCCTAGCCAACGCACCAATTCTGACCATGTCGTAATCGATGGCATTAAGCTGGTCAAAGGCCCGGTGTGCGCGATAGGCCAGTAGCTGTCCTTCCCGGGTGGGCAGCATGCCGCGTGAAACACGCTCGAAGAGTTCGACGCCCAGACCGATTTCGAGCTCGCGCACCGCGCGGGCCACAGCGGATTGGGACAAAGGAAGGATCTCGGCGGCCCGCGCCGTGCTGCCCTTTGCGTGAACCGCCAGCATGGCGCGAAATTGGCGCATATAGCGCGCATAACCGCCAGATTCGGAGACGTTGGCTTCGTGCTGGGACATGCGCCATTTTACTCACCCTCTGCACACTGCGTGCGCAGATCTGCAAATTCGACGCTGCGACTGAACGCTAGTACTAACCCTGAAAGGGAATCCCCTGACTTTTATTTATTAAACGACTATTTAATAATTCACTTCCTGCGCAAAGTTTCTTGTGCAGATCCGACCTTGTCCTTATCCCAGGAGCCGCACATGAATACCAAAGCTGTAGTGTTCGCCCTCGCAGCAAGCTTTGCCTCCTTTTCCGCCCATGCAGCAGAAACCATCAAGATAGGCGTCATTCAACCCCTGACCGGTTCGGTCGCCTACAACGGCACCGCCGATGTCAACGGCTCCAAGTTGGCCGTCGAGCAACGCAACGCCAAAGGCGGCGTGCTGGGTAAACAGATAGAACTGGTGATCGAAGACGGCCAATGCCAGCCGGCCAAGACCGTCAGCGCAGCCGAAAAGCTGATTCAGAAAGACAATGTGCCCGTCATTTCCGGGGCATTCTGCAGCTCGGCCACCATCGCCGCCATGAGCGTGATCGACAAGTACAAAGTCCCCTTCCTGACCGGGGTTTCTTCCAAGAAAGACCTGACCGAACGCGGCAATGAATGGTTCTTCCGCTCGGCTGAAACCGACAGCCTGATGGCGCATGCCTTCGCGGAAATTCTGGTCGATCAGCTCAAGCTCAAACGCATTGCCTACATTGGCGTGAACGACGACTGGGGCCGCGGCGGCATTGACGAGTTCGCCACGCAAATCGAAAAACTGGGCGGCGAAACCGTAGCCAAACTGTATTTCGATCACGGCGCCACCGACTTCTACACCATGCTGACGCGCGTACGCGCCGCTAAACCCGACGGCGTATTCGTTGCAGCCGAAACGCAAGACGGCTCCATCCTAGTCAAACAGATGAAAGAAGTAGGCCTGCAAGCCAACATCTTTGGCGTAGGCAGCTGGGCAACCGCCGACTTCGTCAACCTGACCGGCGACGCCGCAGAAGGCATACACGCTGCTGTTCCGTATGCGCACACCATCAAGCGCCCCGAGAACGAAGAGTTCATCGCCGCTTACCAAACCGCCTACAAGGAACTGCCCGGCAAATACTCGGCTGCGGGCTACAACGCCCTGAACATCATCATGGACGCCATAGAGCGTGCCGGCGAAGCCTCGCCCGAAAAAATCCGCGATGCCCTCAAGGCCACGGAATATGAAGGCCCCAACGGCAAGTTCCAGTTCGACTCCAAGCACCAGGCCTACGGTTTTGACGCCGTCTTGGTCAAGCTGAAAAAAGGCGAACCTGAAATCGTCGCCTCCACTTCCGTGACTTCAAGCGACTAATTCCAAGCCCGACCCGCTGCCAGGAGACCCTAAGTGTTTGATCTCTTTCTTCAGTTTGTCGTCAATGGCCTAGTCAACGGGACGTTCTACGCCCTGTCGGCTCTGGGCCTGACGCTTATCTTCGGCCTGATGCGTCTGGTCAATTTTGCCCATGGCGAGTTCTACATGATGGGCGGCCTGTTGGGCTGGTTCGTCACCGAACGGCTACAACTGGACTTCTTCAGCGGGTTGCTGCTGGTGATTATCGTGATGGCGGCCTTCGGCTGGCTGCTTGAGCGCTTCATCATCGTGCGTGTACGTGACAAAGGCCCGGAGCCAGGCATTTTGCTGACCATAGGCTTGGCAATCTTCCTGACCAACACGGCGCTGATGATAGTGGGCACGGCCCCACAGAAGGTGGCTGCGCCGGTAGGCAATGCACCGCTGTTTCTGGGCCCCATCGTGATTACCGAAGTGCGTCTGTTCGCCATCGCCGTATCCATCGCCGCCATCGTCGGCACCCGCCTGCTGATCCAAAAGACCAAGCTGGGCCGGGCCATGCGCGCCACCTTCCAGGATGCCACGGCAGCCAGTCTGGTGGGCATCAATACGGCGAATATCTACGCCTGCACCTTTGCGCTGGGCGTAGCGCTGGCAGCCACTTCAGGCATGTTGCTAGGCTCCATCTACGTAGCGCAAGCCTCTATCGGCGGGCTCGTCAGCATGAAGACCTTCGTCGTCGTCATTCTGGGCGGCATGGGCAGCTTTGCAGGCGCCATTCTGGGCGGTCTCATCCTGGGCGTAGCCGAATCCCTTTGGGGCGGCTATGTCCAGACCGGCACGGTCGACTTGATCGGCTTTGCCTTGGTGATTCTTCTGTTGCTTTTCCGGCCCTATGGCCTGTTCTCAGTTCGCGCGGAACGTGCATGATGAAATTCGAACGCAATAGCCTGATCGGCTTTCTGATCGCTGCGGTGCTTTTTGGTGCTTTCGTCCGAGACGATTACCTGCTGCACATTCTCATCCTGGTTCTGCTGTACACCATCCTGGCCAGCAGCTTGAACCTCATCATCGGCTACGTGGGTGAATTCCCCTTGGGGCATGTGGCCTTCTTTGGCATGGGCGCCTACGGCGTTGCGCTGTTTTCCAGTGCGCCGCTAAACCTGCCGGTCAGTGTCTCCATGGCGCTGGGGGCCATCGTCGCCGCTCTATTCGGCTGGATCATTGGTCGCATCACCTTACGCTTGAACGGTCCGTTCTTCGTTATCGTGACGCTCGCTTTTGCCGAAGTGCTGCGCGTGGTGGCCAATAACTGGATAGGGCTGACCAACGGCCCCATGGGCATCGCAGGCATCTCGCACCCAGCCATTCTGGATGCCGTACCCTGGCTGGCCGGCAAGCGCGGCTTTGTCATGATGGGCGTGCTGCTGGCCGCCATTACCTTCTTTGTTTCGTATCGACTGGTGTATTCCAGTGCCGGGCGTGCCGCCGTCACGCTGCGCGAAAACAACTACGTGGCGCAATCCATAGGCATCAACCCGTTCCGCTACTCGATGTTCGTCTTCGTCGTCGCCTCTTTCTTGGCGGGCATTTCGGGGGCTTATTACGCCACTTACATTTCTTTCGTCGGCCCTGAAGTCTTCAGCTTCCCCTTCACCGTCACGATGATCATTATTGTTCTGCTGGGTGGCAAGGGCTCGCTGATCGGCCCCGTCATCGGCGCCATCGTCGTCACCCTGCTGGAAGAGTATCTGCGTGAATTCAAAGAGCTGCGCATGTCGCTGTTCGGCCTGATCGTCATGGCCGTCGTACTGTTCGCCCCCAATGGTGTCATGGGCTATGCGCGTCAGCGCTTCCCCTCTCTTTTCAAAAGGACGAGCCATGCTTGAAGTACAAGGCCTGTGCAAATCTTTCGGCGGTATCCATGCCGTGCGCGAAATTGATTTCTCCGTTGCCAAAGGGCAGATCTTCAGCCTGATCGGGCCCAACGGCGCCGGCAAGACCACCTGCTTTAACCTGATCACGGGCTTTTACCGGCCCACCTCAGGCAAGGTCACTTGGGACGGCGAAGACGTGACCGCGCTCAAGCCTTATGACATGGCCTCGCGCGGCGTCATCCGCACCTTTCAGAAGACCAATGTCTTGCGCTCTTTGAACGTGTTGGACAACGTCATACACGCCCACTATCTGCAAGAAAGAACACCACTGTGGCGCACCTTCTGGCCACACCGTGGCCAGTCGCAGCGTGACCGCCAAATCGAGGATTCCTCACGCGAAATTATCGAGATGATGGGCTTGGGCCACAGAATGGAAGCCGACGCCAATGCGCTTTCCTGCGGCGAACTACGCCTGCTGGAAGTCAGTGTCGCCCTGGGCGCCAAACCCCGTTTGCTCATGCTGGATGAACCCGCTGCCGGCCTGAACACTCGCGAAGCCAACGACCTGGCCAAGCGCTTGATTCAACTGCCAGGCAAATGGGTAGAGTCCTTGCTATTGGTAGAACACAATATGCATCTGGTCATGCAGGTTTCCGATCACATCGTGGTGATGAACTTCGGCCAGAAGCTGGCCAGCGGCACGCCACAAGAGATTCAATCCAATCCCGCCGTACTCGAAGCCTACATGGGGAAAGCCGCATGACCGCCTCTGCTTCCACGCCTTTGCTGGCACTGAATGACGTCGTCGCCGGTTACGGCAACCTGACCGCTTTGCACGGCATCAATCTCACGGTGAATAAAGGCGAAGTCATTGCTCTGCTGGGCGCCAACGGGGCCGGCAAATCTACGACCTTGCGTGTCATCTCGGGTTTGATCACGCCCAAGTCGGGCTCGCTTACCTGGAAAGGCCAAGCGATAGGCGGCATGCAGCCCGGTCGCATCCTGAAGCTGGGCATCTCGCACTGCCCCGAAGAGCGTCATGTCTGGCCCGAAATGACGGTCGAAGAAAACATCGAACTGGGCGGCTATCTGCTCAATGCGAAGTCCGAGCTCGAGCGTCGCAAAGACTTGGCCTTTCAGCGTTTCCCTCGCCTGAAAGAGCGTGCCCGTCAGTTAGCCGGCACGCTGAGCGGCGGAGAACAGCAAATGCTGGCTATCGCCCGCGCTTTGATGTCGGAACCCGAACTGCTCATTCTGGACGAGCCCAGCCTGGGACTGAGCCCTCTGATGGCCCAAGAGGTTTTCAAGGTGGTGAGCGAACTGAACGCGCATGGCGTGTCGATTCTGGTGGTCGAGCAGAACGTACACAACGCGCTCAGCGTCGCCCACCGGGCCTATGTATTGGAAACGGGCAATGTCATTGCCGAGAAAGACAGCGCCAGCTTGCTGAACGACCCAGAACTGCTCAACGCCTATCTGGGCGGCTGAACCCCTGATTTACGTAAAAATTTTGCAGCATCGCGGCGAAACCTGGTTTCGCCCATCAAGGAGAAACACCATGTCCAAGAAATTGAAAGTTGGCATTATCGGCGGCGGCATAGGTGGCGTAGCCACCGCTGTGGCACTGGCCCAGCGCGGCATAGACGCGCATCTGTTCGAGCGCGCCGCCGAGTTTGGCGAAGTCGGCGCCGGCATCCAGATGAGCCCCAATGCCGTTAAAGTCATACGCGAGCTAGGCGGTTGGGACGATCTGGCCAAGGCCAGCTTCTTGCCCGAATGCCTGCTGGGCAAAAACTGGGACACCGGCGACGTCAACTTCGTGATTCCCCTGAAGGATGACTGCCCTCGTTTGTACGGGGCCGAGTTCTTCCACGTGCATCGTGCCGACCTGCACCAACTCCTGGCTGACCGCGTCGACATGAGCAAAGTCACGTTCTCGACCACGTGTGTGGA
Organism: Mesopusillimonas faecipullorum; assembly: GCF_020539505.1. GTDB lineage: Bacteria > Pseudomonadota > Gammaproteobacteria > Burkholderiales > Burkholderiaceae_B > Mesopusillimonas > Mesopusillimonas faecipullorum. The sequence continues at coordinate 176,708 of NZ_JACDXW010000005.1, forward strand.
CGTGACCCAGGATAAAGACAAGGCCATCGCCCACTTTGCCGACGGCACGACGTTTGAGGCCGACCTGATCATAGGCGCAGACGGCGTACGTTCCAACGTTCGTCACGCCCTGTTTGGTGCCGACGACCCCAAGTTCACCGGCAATATGTGCTATCGGGCGGTCGTGCCTTTCGACGAGCAACCCGACTTTGTCGCACCCGCCACCACCTTCTGGATGGGGCCCAACGGCCACGTCGTGACCTACTATGTAAAGGGCGGCAAAGGCGTCAATATCGTCGCCGTGCGCGAAACCGAGGAATGGGTGGAAGAATCCTGGCACACCCGCTCCACGGTGGAATCCATGATGAAGGATTTCGAGGGCTGGCACCCCAACCTCATGAAGCTGTTCGAACGGGTCACCGAGGTTTACAGCTGGGGGCTTTTCGACCGCGACCCGATGACCACATGGTCCAAAGGACGCGTCACGCTGCTGGGCGACGCCTCGCACCCCATGTTGCCCTTCCTTTCTCAAGGTGCAGCCATGGCGATCGAAGACGCTTATGTGCTGGCCAAGGCCTTGGACGCCCTGCCCGACGATATCGAAGAGGCCTTACGCCAGTACGAGCAAGAGCGCCTGCCGCGTACCGCGCGCGTGCAACTGGAAGCCCGCGAACGCGGTCGCACCTACCATTTGGCCAGTAAAGAAGACCAAGCCAAGCGCGACGCCGAATACCGCGAGCAGCAACAGAAAGACCCGCATTCCGGCGGCATTAAAGCCAACTGGGTTTACGCGTACAACGCCACCGATTTCCAACCGGTGGTGTAAAGCCCCAGGTACGCCGCCCCGCCCCACCGGCTGGACTTCAGCCGGGCGGCAGGCCGCGAGCCACCATGGGTTTTGTTATGATCGGCGGAACCTCGCCCCCAGGCGCCTGGCGTAGGCATGCCGCGCCGTGCGAGCGGCGCACGCCAGCCAGGCCCCGGGGACGCTTTCTTAAACGTCCCTTTCGAACCTGATATGCACGGCGCTTCCTCTGCCCCCCACTCTTCGCGCAAACCGGTCAAACGGGATCGCCCCGGTCGCCCCGAAGGCTCGGGCGACAATGCGTCCGAACGCATCCTGGACGCTGCGGAAGAAGAGTTCGCCCAAACCGGCTATACCGGCACCAGCCTGCGTGTCATCGCAGAAAAGGCAGCCGTCACCCAGGCGCTGATCAGTTATTACTTCGGTTCCAAATACGAGCTCTACGAAGCTGTATTCATCCGCCGAGGCAGTCTGATCTCTGATCAGCGCATGGAGTTGCTGCGCGAGCTTCAGGAAAGCGCCGAGCCGGTGACCGTAGAAAAACTGGTGCACGCGTTTCTAGGCCCCGCCCTGGCACTACGCGCCATACCGGCGGGCCGCCGGTTTCTGCGTTTGCAGGCGCGCCTGCACACTGAACCCGCCGAGATTTCGTACAAACTGCGCAAGCAAGCCTACGATGCGTCTACGCGCGCCTACGTGGAAAGACTGCAAGAGATGTTTCCCGACACCCCCATGCGCGATCTGTTTTGGCGCGTGGCCCTGATGGTGGGGGCTTATATGTATATTTTTTCCGACAGCCACCGTCTGAACGAGCTTTCGCAAGACATCTGTAATCCCGACGATGACCAAGAAGTCATCAGCCAGATTACCGCCTTCGTCACCTCGGGCATTCAGGCACCGCCAACTTCCACCGCGTAAGCTGAGGGCCCATCATCATGCCCAGCCGCCGTGACACCGACCCCACGCCCATTGCGCTGCATCACCTGAAACTGCGCCCTTTGCTGATCTTCGACAAGGTGCTCAGTTCGCCCTCTATTGCCAGTGCGGCGCGCGAACTGAACATGTCGCAATCAGCCGTTACCAAGGCCATACAAGAGTTGGAAAAAAGCCTGGGCGTCCCCTTGTTCGAACGCAGCAATAAAGGGGTGGTGCCCACTTGTTATGCCGCCGTTATCAGCGAGCGCCTGCGTTCGGTAAAGTCTTCCCTGCGCCACCTGACCGACGAGCTCAATGCATTTCGGTCGGGAGGAAGCGGACACGTGATCGTGGGCACGCTGATCTCTGCATCAGCCGAACTCTTGCCCAAAGCCATTCTTAAGCTAAAACGCGACCACCCAGGCATACTGGTGACGGTTTACGAAGGTGCTAACGAGCATCTGTTTCACGGCTTGGCCAATGGCGAATTGGACATCGTGGTGGGCCGACTGCCGGAAGCCCACTTGCCGCTGATGCGCCAGTACCCCTTGAATCATACGATTCTGTACGAGGATGCCATTTGCGCGGTGGCGGGGGCCCATCACCCCTTAACGAAACGGCGCAAGCTGCAGTTAGCTGACCTGACCGATTACCCCTGGATTTTCCCGCTGCACGACTCACCCGCTCGGGCGCTGCTAGAGCGACACCTGCATGAGCAGGGCCTGACGGTGCCGGACAATCTGACCGAATCACTGTCGCTGGTTACGAACATTGGCATGCTGCAGGGGTCGGATACGGTCATGTTCATCCCTTTAACCGCCGCCCGCCATTTTTCGCGCTTGCGCCTGTTAACCATACTGAAGACTCCGCCGCTGGGTGCCTTCGGTCAGGTGGGGTATTCGGTGAAGTCTGAACACAATCTGCCACCGGCAACCCAACTGTTTATCCGCTGCCTGTCGTAGCCGGGGCCAGCCTTTAAGACATAGGTATTTCTAAATTTGGCATCTCTGGCTATGCAGGTGCGCCCCCGGCTATCGATTTTATCGATAGCAAGCGTCTCATATTTCTCTATGAGATATAGGCCTGACTCCCTATACTCGTAGCATCCCCTGACCACCCACGCTTCGAGGGCTGCTCCATCCATGACCACACAATCCACCGTTGTCGCCGGCAAAGCCCGGCCCCGTGGCAAGTTTCCCCACATCAAGCGCGCGGGCGACTTTCTGTTCGTCTCGGGCACCAGTTCGCGCCGCCCCGACAATAGCTTTGCAGGCGCCCAAGCCGACGAACTTGGCGTTACCCAGCTAGACATACGCGCCCAAACCCGCGCCGTCATCGAGAACATCGCCGATATCCTGGCCAGCGAAGGCGCCGGTCTGCAAGACATCGTCGAGATCTCCAGCTACCTCGTCAACATGAATGACTTCGGCGGCTACAACGAGGTCTATGGCGAATACTTTGATTTTGACGGCCCCACTCGCACCACGGTCGCCGTGCATCAGTTGCCTCACCCGCATCTGCTGATCGAAATCAAGGCCATCGCCTACAAGCCTCTTGCAAAATAAACGGTCAACCCAGGAGACTGACATGTTCCGCTACGGCCCCCCCTTGAAATTCCAGCGCTGGCTCGACGACAACGACCATCTGCTTAAGCCTCCTGTCGGTAATCAGCAAATCTGGAAGGACGCCGACTTTATCGTGACGGTGGTGGGCGGCCCCAACCATCGCACCGATTACCACGACGACCCCCTTGAAGAGTTCTTTTATCAGTTCAAGGGCAATGCCTATCTGAACATCATGGATAACGGCAAGCCCGACCGCATCGATCTGAAAGAAGGCGACATGTTTCTGCTGCCGCCCCACGTGCGTCATTCGCCCCAACGCCCCGAGCCCGACAGCCGCTGTCTGGTCATCGAACGTCAGCGCCCCAAAGGCCTGATGGACGGCTTCGAATGGTATTGCTTGTCTTGCGGCCACTTAGTGCATCGCGTCGAGGTACAGCTTGAAAGCATCGTCGACGACTTGCCGCCTTTATTCGAAAAGTTCTATCAAACCCCCGAGTTGCGTGTCTGTCCTAGTTGCGGCACCTCGCACCCCGGCAAACACGCCCACGGCCAACCCGCCGCCAGCGCCCAACCCGCAGGGAGCCAGTCTTGAGCAAACCGCTAGTCATCGACATTCACTCGCATTTTTTTCCGCGTATTACGCAAGCTGAAGCCCAGGCGCTAGACCCTGTTGCCGCGCCTTGGCTGCGCGACAACGGCGACGGCACCGGCCACATCATGCAAGGCGAACAAGCTTTCCGCCCGGTGTATTCGGGTCTGTGGGACCCCGCAAAACGCCTGGAGGAAATGGATGCGCTGGGCGTAGACGTGCAAATTACCTGTGCCACGCCCATTATGTTTGGCTACCGTTACCCTATAGAACGCGCCTTGCCTTGGGCCCAGCGCATGAACGACTTGGCGCTGGAGCAGTGCGCCCCCGCCCCCCATCGCATCAAGGTGTTGGCACAAGTCCCCCTGCAAGATATCGATGCCGCCTGCAAAGAGGCCTCGCGTGCCAAGCGTAACGGACACGTCGGCGTACAGATCGGTAACCACATGGGCGACAAAGACCTGGACCACGAAGAACTGGTCACCTTTTTGTTTCACTGCGCCCAAGAAAACATCCCCCTGTTGATACACCCTTGGGACATGATGGGCGGCAAAGACCGCATGAAGCAGTGGATGCTGCCCTGGCTGGTCGCCATGCCTGCCGAAACCCAATTGGGCATTTTGTCGCTGATTCTGTCCGGCGCTTTCGAACGCTTGCCGCCTTCGCTGAGAATTTGCTTTGCGCACGGCGGCGGCAGCTTTGCCTACCTGCTGGGCCGGGTCGACAACGCCTGGCGCGAACGCGACATCGTGCGTAAAGACTGCCCCAACCTGCCCTCCAGCTACGTCAACCGCTTTCACGTCGACTCTGCCATTTTTGATCAAGGCTCTTTGAAGCTGCTGGTAGACGTAATGGGCGAAAGCCAGGTTATGCTGGGTTCCGACTACCCCTTCCCGCTGGGCGAGATTCAGATCGGTCAGCTGATACGCGACAGCGGCTTCAGCGAGCCCACCAAAGAACGCCTGCAAGGGGGTAACGCCCAGGCATTTTTCGGGTTATAAAACGTAGCATGACGTAGTGTTTCACTACGTTCCTTATTCAAGAATTAACTCCAGGAGACACCATGCAGCCTCTTTTCAAAGCGACTCTCTGCGCTTCCGCCCTTGCGCTTGGCTTAGGCTTGGCCCCCGCACAGGCTCAGGTCAAGGTGGGCCTGATGACCACGCTGTCAGGCCCCGGCGCCGCCTTGGGTCACGACCAGCGCGACGGCTTCCTGCTGGCCATAGATCAAAACGGTGGCAAGCTGGGTGGCCAAGATGTTCAAGTCATCATCGAAGACGATCAGCTCAAACCCGACCTGGGCGTACAACTGGCCCGCAAGTTCGTCGACAGCGACAAGGTTGATTTCGTCACCGGCATCATTTTCTCCAACGTCATGATGGCGGCTCAAAAGCCCATCCTCGACTCCGAGACTTTCCTTATCGGCTCTAACGCCGGCCCTTCGCCCATGAGCGGCGCCAATTGCTCGCCCTATTTTTTCTCTACCTCCTGGAACAACGATCAGTTGCATGAGGGCGGCGGCAAAATGGCCACCGACAGCGGCTACAAACGTATGTACCTGTTGGCGCCCAACTACCAGGCAGGCAAAGACGCCCTTACCGGCTTCAAGCGCTTCTACGATGGCGAAGTCATCGACGAGGTCTACACCCAGGTCAACCAGCCTGACTATTCCGTCGAGATCTCTCAGCTGCAGATGGCCAACCCCGATGCCGTCTACGTGTTTTATCCCGGCGGCATGGGCGTGAACTTCGTCAAGCAGTACCGTCAGGCCGGCCTGCTGGGCAAGATCCCTCTTATTTCGGCCAGCACCGTCGATGGCTCCACCTTGCCCGCGCTGCAAAACGACGCTATCGGCGCCATCACCAACTCGCCCTACGCGCCCGACCTCGACAACGCTCAAAACAAGCAGTTTGTTGAAGCCTTCGAAAAGAAATTCGGTCGCACACCTTCGCTGTACGCCGCACAATCGTACGATGCCGCCAACCTGCTGGCTTCGGCCATCAAAAAGCTTGATGGCAAGCTAGACGACAAAGAAGCCGTGCGCGCTGCCTTGAAAGCCGCCGACTTCGAATCGGTACGCGGCCCCTTCGCTTACAACACCAACCAGTTCCCCATTGCCAACTTCTATCGCGTAGAAGTCGTGGCCGACAAAGACGGCAAGGCCGTCCTGTCTGCCAAGGGTATCAACTTTGAAAACCACAAAGATGCCTACTATCAGCAGTGCCCAATGAAGTAAGTCTCTCCAGGTAAAAGAGCCCGCCTGGCGGGCTCACGCCCCTCATATCGGTTTGGCTCCCCGGTATGAGGGGCGTTCTATTTGGCGCAGAAGGTAGGTTGCTATACTTTTTGCTCTTTTGAACGCCTCTTCCCCAGCCTCCACTATGCCTTCCGCTCTTCGGGCAATCCCATCATTAGCGCTGCCATACTGGCTGCTGTTTTGTCTGGCGCTGGGGTGGGGCGCTGCTCAAGCCGCCCCGGCGGGCTCTCATGACAGCGCAGTCATCCCCGAACTGAGCACCTGCGCAGGCATGAAAGACCTGGCCTTTGTCGGCCATATGGACGACGATCTGCTGTTCATGAACCCGGATATCCTGAACGTCATCCGCGAAGGCGCCTGCGTGCGCGTGGTGTACCTGACAGCCAGCGAACGCAATGAGGGCGAGACCTATATGCGCAACCGCGAGCAAGCGGTACAAGCCGCGTATGCCTATATGGCCGGCCAAGCCAACGAATGGATAGAGCAATCCGTGCAGGTGGGGGCCTACCGCGTAGCGGGATTCACCCTAAGTGGCCGGCCCGGTATTCAGCTATGGCATCTGCGCTTACAAGACCCTTGGCTAGGCCCAGGCTGGGGCAGCCTGACGCCATTAAGCCGCACCGAGTCCGACCCAAAAGTCCCCGTCGAAACTTTGGAGGCCTTCCCCCAACGCTACTTGCGCAGCGACTTGATTGAAACACTGGCCACGATTATCCGTACCTATGGGCCTACCACCATCCGGCACCTGGACGACACCAATGTCGTTCCCTACACCCAGCTTTGCTGGCGCTGTGCCGGCCACGGACACCCCGATCACATTGCCAGCGCAAGGCTGGTTCGCGAGGCCATGATGCTTGCGCCCGGCAACTATGCGCAGGTCGGCTATATCGACTACCCCATCCAAGAACAGGCCATTAACCTGAGCCCGACGGAGATCGCCGATAAAACTGAAGCCTTCCGCCGTTATGCGTGGGTAGACTACCGCTACTGCAAAGGGCCGGAGGACTGCCAACAGCCCGCGGGCCCTGCCGCAGCCTGGGTGGGCCGCGCCTATTACGTAGCGCGGCAGGACACCAGCGCCGTACTCGTGGCCAGCGCGTCCTCTTCCCAGCCCCCCTCTGTGCTGACTACCGGCGAACTGAACGACACCATCAACCTGTGGCAACCCGACAGCGCTCAATGGCAAAGCCTGGGTGGGCGCAGCAGCGAAGCCCCAGATCTGGCCGTCAGCGCGCACGGCGAGACGATGTTTTCCCGCGATGCCACAGGCCGCATCTGGTTAAGCACGCAAGTAAAGCCCGGGCAATGGGCGGCTTGGCAGACATTAAGCGGTGCTCGCTTGAATCGCATGCCCGCTGTTGCGCCGGAAGGCCATGCCGCCATCGGCATGGGTACCGATAATCGTTACTACTGGACGGCGGCTCGCGCAGGCCAATCAGCCTGGTCCCCTTGGTCTGCACTGCCGACGCTACCCGACGCCAGGTACAACGCCGCCGCCTCTATCGACAATGAAGGCCGCCTGATTGCGCTCGCGCTGGATGCGCACGGGCAGCTTCATCTCAGTCGGCAGGCCTCGCAGGGCGCCACCCTGTGGGCACCCTGGCAGCTACTGAGCAGCCCGGCGCTGAATGCCGCGCCCAGCGCCATACACGATGGCCAGGGCAAGCTGAGCATCTTCATACAAGACCCGGACACCCGCCATCTGCTGCGCTTGGAGCCTGCTCACGCAACGACGAAACCGACACAAGATCTGGGCTTGACGCTTCAGGGCCGCCCAGCCCTGGCCCTGAACAGCCAAGGACGGGTCGTTGTCGCCCTGCGCAATGGCGATGCCGAGCTTTGGGTGTTACAAGGTGGCGGCCGAATCAAGTTGGCCGATGTCGTTGCCTCGGACCCGTCTTTACGTCTGTTGGGCGGCCATTTGTATTTGACCGCGCGCGCCAGCGGGCCGGCACAGCAGTACTTGATATGGCGACACGAGCTGGGTAAGTGGCAAGCTTTGCCTTCCACTACCGAGCCCCCGAAAGCAGGCGGGTATGCCTTCCAGAGGCCGATTTTGGCGTCGGATACAGCGCCCACCTCATCTGAAAAACCAGACTCATGAGTTCGTTACTGTATACGCCTCACTCGCAAAGTGTGATCGGCAAAATCTCGAGCATACTGGGCATTGTGCTGTCTCTTGCCCTGATCTCCAGTATTTCTCTGGAAACATTCACCAGCCCCACGAGGTTCGAGCAGAGGCTCTATTACGACATACAGCTGTGGGTGTGCCTGTACTTTCTGACCGAATTTTTCGTGCTGTTCAGCCTTTCCCCGCAAAAGGGCAGGTTCCTGCTACGGAATTTCCTGTTTATCTTTTTATATATCCCGTATCTGAATCTGTTTGAGTACTACTCGCTGAGCTTCTCGGACGAAACCGCTTATGTGCTACGTCTGGTGCCGCTGGTCCGAGGAGGGGTCGCACTGGTTCTGTTGACGCGCATAACCATCAAGAACAACATCACCAGTTTGTTCGTGTCTTACATCGTCATCTTCGTGGCGCTGTGCTACTTTCAAACGCTCACCTTCTATATCTTCGAGTCGGGCGTGAACCCAGAGGTAAAAACCTATGGTGACGCCGCTTGGTGGGCTGCGCTAACCGTCACAACGGTAGGCTCGAATATCATTGCTGTGACCACTATGGGCAAGGTCTGCACCGCTTTGCTAGCAGTCATAGGCATGACGACCTTTCCTATTTTCACGGTATACATCACCACCCTGGTGCACAGGCTGAACGCCAATGAAAAGGCGGGCATGTTGTAACGCCCGCCCCTTGCCCTTAAGCCCAGCAACTAACGCCTAGCCTGGTTTGCACTCGGTATAGTAAGCATCTTTGTGTGCGGTCAACGGGGTGCCCAGCTGCTTCATCTGCACGCCATCATCCGTCTTCACCGCCTGAAACGCGTAGAAATTCTGTATGGGCATGTTGTTGACGTTGAACGACACCGGCCCGCGCACCGACTCGAACTCGGTGCCCGCCTGTTTCACAGCCGCTGCAAAAGCCGCTTTGTCTTCCAGCTTGCCATCCAGTCGGGTAATGGCTTTATTCAGCAGATTGGCCGCATCGAAACCTGCCGCCGCATACAAGCTGGGATCACGCTTGTACTTTGCTTGGAAAGCCTGTTTAAAGCGCTGGCTTTGGGGTTGGTCCAGGGCAGCGTCCCACATGGCGCCGGCAATCACACCGTCAGCCAAACCTTGCAGTGCCGGTAAGGTAGTGCCGTCTACGGTAAATACCGACAGCACCGGCAATTTGCCCAACATGCCGGCCTGGCGCATTTGCTTGACGAAATTGATACCCATGCCGCCCGGGTAGAACACGAACACGGCGTCCGCCCCCGAGGCCTGCAACTGCGAGATCTCGGCAGAGTAATCCGCCTGATTCAGGGGCGTGTAGACTTCATCGACGACCTCGCCCTTGTAAAAGCGCTTGAACCCGCCCAGCATTTCTTTGCCCGCCTGATAGTTGGGTGCCATCAGGTACACCTTCTTGAAGCCCTGGTCTGTGGCATACACCCCCATGGATTCTGCCGGGTCGTCGCTGGCACGGCGCGCATGCAAGGCCACCACGCTGGCACCGGCGTTATAGCAACGCAACACGTCTTCGGCGATTTCTTTGGGTTGGGTGGGCAGATTGGGGTTTTGCTTCTTGCTTGCCATGCCCCCCGTAGGGGCGACAGTGACAATGACCTTGGGTTTACTCATGACGGGGCTCCTTTGTTTCGGTATGTGCCGCCATGCGTCCGGCGGTCTGCTTATGTCATCCTAGGGCCCCCACCCTTATTTGAATAATGCTTGAGAGTCATAGTCGCTATCCACTTTCAGAATAACCTAGCAAGCCTTGAAGCCCGCACACGTTCAGACGCAAACAGCCCGGAAGGCACGCTCTGGCCTTCCGGGCTGTTATGGGTAAGCGCCGCAGAGGCGCCTGAGTGCAAGCTCGGGTTTACTGCAGCTCTGGGTGCAGCGCTTCGTAGGCTTGCGCCAAGGCCGGGTCGCGGCGTCGCAATTCGGCGTGGTTCACCCGCCCCGTACGCGTCATGTAGTTGTAGGCCAGCTCAACCGGCGCCAACTCGGGCACGCGTTGGTCCATTTCTTCGTACCACCGTATGCTAATGTTGGCCGCATCCCAGATTTTTCGTACAGGCGGCCAGCGCAGTTCCTGAAACTTGGGCAAGGCCGCTTGTACGTCGTCACCGGTGGCTTGAAAAGCCTTGAACAAAGCAACGGCGTCTTCCATGGCCAGGCGCGTTCCCGACCCGATAGAGAAATGCGCGGTGCGCAAGGCGTCGCCCAGCAACACCACATTGCCGTTGTACCAGCGCTCGTTCCAGATGGCGGGGAAATTTCGCCAATGCGAGTTGTTACTGATAATGGGGTGGCCTTCAAGCTCATGGGCAAAGGCCTGTTCGCAATAGTGCATGGTGTCTTCAGGGCTCATGTGCTCGAACCCTGCGCGGCGCCAGGTTTCGTCTGTTACCTCAACCAGAAAAGTGCTCATATCCGGCTTGTAACGGTAGTGGTGCGCGCAAAATACGCCCAAGTCGGTTTCGCGGAAGGTCAGCGTCAAGCTATTGAAGGCCTTGGTCGTGCCATACCAAATAAATTTGTTGGGGCGCCAATCGGTTTGGGTGCCAAATTGCGCTTCGTTCTCGTTACGCACCCAAGAAAATGCGCCATTGGCCGCCACCACCAAGTCAGCCTCGCCCACGGCTTTCAGGTCGGTGATCTCGGTGTCGAACTGAATCTTCACGCCCAGCTTTTCTACATATTGGTACAGCAGGGTAAGCAGTTCCAGACGGCCAATGGAAGAGAACCCGTTACCGGCGATGGGCACCTTGACGTCGTTACGCGACACGGTAATTTCGGGCCAGTTTTCCAGGTGCGGAGTCAGATACTGGTACAGGGCCTCGTCATCGGCACGCAAAAATTCCAGGGCGCGGTCAGAGAAAACCACGCCAAAGCCCCACGTAGCGTCACGGGGATTGCGTTCGTAAATGACAATATCGTGGGCGGGGTTGTGCTGCTTCATGAGTGCCGCAAAGTACAAGCCGGCTGGCCCTGCCCCCAGTATCCTTATTTTCATTTGATGCTCCTGGCCCGGCCAGGCATGGCCGGAAAAACGTTGACGCCGCCGTCTGCCGCGCGGCTCTTACCTAAATGCTAAACGTGTTCGCGCTATAAGAATACTGCACGTATGATATAGAGGTTATTCATTTATAGGATAAGGTATGGAATCCAGGCTACTCGAGTACATGCTGCGCGTGGCCGAGCTCGGCAGCATCAATAAAGCCGCTGCCGATCTGCATCTTTCCCAACCGGCCTTATCCCGCCACATCGCCGCACTTGAAGTAGAAATGAGCACCAAGCTGTTCACCCGTACGCAAAACGGCGTGCAGCTTACCGATGCCGGACTTCTGCTCACCGAAAAAGCGCGGCCTTTGCTGCGCCAGCTCTCTATCCTGAAAGAGCAGGTGGGCGAAGTCGCCGCCGGGCAGCTTTCCATAGGGGCGCCGCCTTCGTGGCATAAAGTGTTCACCACGCCTTTCATCCGTACCCTGGTGGGCCAATACCCCGACATCAAGCTGCGCATCAACGAAAGCGTCAGCCATCTGTTGCGCGATCAAATGTTGTCTGGCTTACTTGACCTATGCATCATGCCCTTCGATGCCTCGCCCCCTGCCGGTTTCAAGCAAACCGCCTTGGTGCGCGAACCGCTGATCGTCTTGGGCAGCGCTGCCGAGCAACTATCGCCACGCGAGATGACGCCTATTTCGCGCCTAAACGGCGCCAAGCTGGTGCTGCCCGCCCGGCCCAATGCCCTGCGGGGCTTGGTAGAACATATGCTCACCCGCAAAGGCATGGTGTTTCGCACCGCCGTCGAGGCCGGCACGCTCAGCCTTTGTATGGAACTCGCCGAACAAGGCATAGGCCTGACGGTTCTGCCAGCCTGCGCTCTGAACAACCTGACCCGGCAAGACGCCATCAGCTGGAGCCCCATACGCGGCCTGGCGCTAACCTGGGCCCTGTACGAAAATCAGGCCCGCTCACACTCCCACGCGCTGCGCGAAGGCAAACGCCTGCTCATGGCCACGCTGGAAACCGCCATAGAGTCCGGCGATTGGTATGGGCTGGAAGCCATGGGGGCTTTATCTAATCGCTTGCCGTAAGCAGAAACAAGGCAAACTGCGGTTCAGGGCTGATCCAGGTTCTAACCACGCGCCAGCCCGCACGCCCCGCCAACTCGGTAAAACTTGCGGGCGTGAACTTGTGGGAATTCTCGGTATGCAAGCCTTCACCTTGAGCAAAGTGAAAAGGCTTGCCCAGCACATGCACCGTCTGCTCGCGGGTACTGATCAGCCACATTTCCATGCGCTGTGCTTCAGCATTCCACACCGCACGGTGCGCAAAGCTATCAAGGTCAAAGTCGCCACCCAGTTCACGATTGATGCGCGCCAAGACATTGCGATTGAAGGCAGCGGTAACGCCGGCGGCATCGTCATAGGCCGCCACCAGCGTGGCCTCGTCCTTGACCAAGTCTGCGCCCACCAAGAACTGCGCATTGCTCCCCAACAAGGTGCGCGCACGGCCTAAAAAGGCCACTGCTTCGTCAGGGGTGAAGTTGCCTATGGTAGACCCTGGAAAGAAGCCTATGGGCGGACAACCATGAATATCCGCCGGCAAGCTCAGTGGGCTGGAAAAGTCGCCCACCAAGGGACTGAGCAGCAAAGCGGGATAGTCGCTGCGCAAGGAGGCCGTGGCGCGTTCCAGGGCATCCGGGCTGATGTCTACGGGCACGTAGGCCGCCAACTGCGGGGCGGCATCCAGCAGCAAACGGGTTTTCAGGCTGGCACCGCTGCCAAACTCCACCAGCGCCGCACCGTCAGGAATATAGGCGGCAATCTCGGCGGCGGCGGTACGCAGCAGGGCCAGCTCGGTTCGCGTGGGGTAGTACTCGCGGGTTCTGCACACCGCCTCGAACAGGCGTGACCCGGCATCGTCATAGAAATACTTGGGCGACAAACGCTTGTGTGGCCTCGACAAACCTTGAATGACATCGTCGGCAAAGTCTTCAGAAATCTGCGCGGTTTCGTCGGTCACATCTTTGGCCAACCTAAGACCGCTGAACACCCAACGCGCAGCAGGAGGAAAGAAGTTGCGATAGGTGGCTCGCGTATGCCCCGCCGGCGTCACCGCAGAACCGCCCCTCAGCGTCATCTGCCCGACCATGAACTTGCCGTTGTATTCCCCCACCGCGCCGGCTGATGGATGAAAGCCCGGATAGGCATCATAGGCGCTACGTGTCCATTGCCAGGCTTCGCCATACAGGTCGTGCAGCTCGGCGCCCAATACCGCCGCGTGCTCCCATTCGGCTTCGGTGGGTAAGCGTGCGCCCGCCCACTGCGCGTAGGCCCAGGCCTCGTAATAACTGATATGCACTACCGGCGCATTCAGGTCCAGAGGCCGCTTACCTTCCAGACTGAAGGCCATCCAGATACCCTCTTCACATTGCCAATACAAAGGCGCTTGCCAGCCTTCGGCCTGCACCTTGGCCCATCCTTCCGACAACCACAATTCGGGCTTGTTATAGCCTTCGTCAGCCATGAACGCCAACCATTCGCCGTTGGTGACCAAGCGATCCGCCATGGCATAGGGCTGCAAGTAAACCTTGTGTCTGGGCGTCTCGTTGTCGAAGGCGAAACCCTCGCCGCCGGCGCCCACTTCCACAATACCGCTGGGCATAGACATCCAGCTTATAGGGCCTAGGGCTGGATAAGAGGGCGGCAGCCCCTGCCGATAGACCGGTGCCAAGGGCGAACGGGAAAAAAGATGGAGCACGTCCATGAGCAAGAGTTCTTGATGCTGCTCTTCGTGCGCCAGCCCTAGCTCTACCAAAGGCGCCAGCTCGGGCGGAAGGTCGAGCAGCAGTTCATCCATGCCTTGGTCGACATGCGCCCGATAGGCCAGCACTTCGTCAGCGCTGGGCCGGGTCAACAAGCCGCGCTCGGGGCGCGGGTGTCGCGGGCCAAGCGCTTCGTAGTAGGAATTGAATAGATAAGCGAAAGCGGAATCGAAAGCTTGATAGCCCGGCTTGTGCGGCAAAAGCAGGAAAGTCTCGAAAAACCAACTGGTATGCGCCAGATGCCACTTGGTGGGGCTGGCGTCGGGCATGGACTGCGCGGTTTGGTCTTCAGGGCTTAGCGGGGCGGCCAAGACTTCGCTTTTGGCCCGAACGCGGTGATACAAGCGATGAAGATAAGTGGCGTTTGAGGCAGGGACGGGAGCATTGCATGGGAGTCTCATTTGAAGCATTCCAGGCATGTGGAAGGCAAGAGAATCCCGCCTTCCTCGGACGATGCTGCCGTCCGATGAGGAGCCCCTTAGGCCGCCAAAAAGCTTTGCGGCCAGCCGGGTTTCCAGGCGACCCGTCTGGTCACCTAGATCAGAAAGTATACTGCGCCCAAAATTGCCATCCCTGATTTCCCGCGCCTTACACCTCGTTTGTTCCCAGCCAACCCTTGCGCGAAATATCAAAAACGATGCCGTCAGGATCTTTGTATTTCAGCTCGAAATTGCTTTTCTCGGGGTCGCCCAGGGTGAAGAAGAACTTGCCGCCGTTCTCTTCGATTTTCTTGCCCATGGCTTCGGTATCCTCGACGATGAAACCAAAATGATGGGCGCCCACGAAACCTTCCTTGCCTGCGCTGGGCGCACCGCTATTGAACTTAAGCAGCGCCAGATTCACCACGCCGTCGCTCAGATAAATGCCCGAGCCCAGGCCAATGGTTTCCTCTCCTACGCGCTTCAGGCCGAAGACGTTTTCATAGAAGGCCGCAGAGGCCTCCAGATCGTTGACACAGATGGCGAAATGACGAAGGCGGGCCATGAGCAGGCTCCTTAAGAATATGAATTGAAAGCCTTGCACGACAAAGCCAAGGGTGCAAGTTCACCGATGATTTCGTAGTGATTGAGTTTGGGCAGCACGGTAAGGTCGACCTGTTTTCCGTGGGCAAGCAGCGTGTCGTAAAAGTGCAGGGCCTGGCGGCAAAACTCAGGGCTGTCGCCTTCGGCGTAGACCAAGCTGAGGGGGCAGTTGAGTGATGCCGCATGCTCGATAGGGCTGAGCCTGTGCCATTCCTCTGGTAAAAGGTGCACATAGTGGCGCCGGGCGCTCAGCATCACGGGCTCCATATCGTAAATACCGCTGACGCATAACCCCCCTTTGATCACGTCGGCAGGCAAGCCGTGCTGCGTCCAGTCCGTTGTCAGCAATACGGCACAAACATGCGCGCCCGAAGAATGGCCCGAAAGATAAATGCGGTTTCTGTCGCCGCCGTAACGACCCACGTTGCGATACACCCAAGACACCGCACGCACCAACTGCAACACCACATCGGGCAAGCGCACCCCCGGCAAAGCACTGAAGTCGGGCAATACCAAATGCATGCCGGCTTGGGTAAAAGCCGGCCCGGCAAACGCGACATCCTCTTTGCGCAGCATGCGCCAGGCGCCCCCATGAATATGCAAATGTATGGGGGCCGCGTCCGTATTCGCTGCGAACCAGTGCAAGGTTTCATCCGGGCCCTCGCCATAACGCAGGCCGTCGTGATGCTCGCCCGCCGCCAACACTCGCTGCCCGGCTTCATAAAAATCGCGCAATACCGCCTCGCCATTCGAGGCCCATGCCGTTTGGTCAAAGGCGCGATCCAAAGCTTGTTGATCGTAGTCGCGAAATACGTAAGGGCCCATATCCTGGTCTCCGGCAACGCAAATGATGTCGAGCGGCTAGAAGGCCAGCTCGTGCTTGCTGATACGTTTGGCGCGGGGTGATGCCGCTGCGCGCTCTGTTGTTTTCAACATGCTAAACGGTGACAGTTCAACCAAGCATTGCATTTTCTGCATCTGCTCATCACAATTTGGTATGACTTTTGATAGAAAAGAACTCACCGCCTTCTTGGCCGTGGCCAGACTGGGCAGCATAGGCAACGCCGCCGCCACGCTGGCCCTCACCCAGCCCGCCATCAGCCGCATCCTGAGCCGCCTGGAAGACCGGCTAGGGGCCAAGCTCTTCGTACGCCACTCCACAGGCATGGAGCTCAACGCCTTTGGCCGCGCCCTGCTGCCCCATGCCGAACTGCTGGAAGCCGAAGGCCGACGTGTACAAGAAGAGATAGAACTGCTCAAGGGCTCGGCCACCGGCCTGGTACGCGTAGGGGTCGTGCCCAGCGTCGCCCTGCAGTTGCTGCCGCAGGCTATTCAGCAGACACGGCTCAAAGCGCCCCACCTGCACATCCA
Organism: Mesopusillimonas faecipullorum; assembly: GCF_020539505.1. Classification (GTDB taxonomy): domain Bacteria; phylum Pseudomonadota; class Gammaproteobacteria; order Burkholderiales; family Burkholderiaceae_B; genus Mesopusillimonas; species Mesopusillimonas faecipullorum. The sequence continues at coordinate 193,153 of NZ_JACDXW010000005.1, forward strand.
TGTTGTAGAAGGCACCGGCAATCAGCTTTTAGCCTGGCTGTTGCGCCAAGAGGTGGATTTCGCCATTACCGGCCTTTGGAACGAGCCCCTGGACAGCAGCATACGCGCTACCCCTTTGTTCCAAGACGAAATCTGCATACTGGCCCGCTGGGATCACCCCCTGACGCATACGCCCCAAGCCGGCTTGGCGGAGCTTTTGCGCTACCCTTGGGCCATACCGGAAAGAGGCAACGTACTCTGGACCGAGCTGAACGCCACCTTCCAACGCGCCGGCCTAGAGCCGCCGACCGCCGCTGTCACCGCCAATGCCATCCAGACACTCAAGGCCCTGGTGGCCCGCAGCGACTTCCTCAGCGTGATGGCGCGCGTCTCGTTTCAACTTGAAGAACAAAATCAGCTACTGCGCCCCCTGCCCATGAAAGCCACCCGCTGGCGTAGACAGCTGGCGCTGCTGCAACGCAGCCGCAGCCGCCTTCTGCCGGCGGCGCAGGGGCTGCTGGAGGAGATTCGGACGATGGCGGGGGGTGCGGGGCGCTAAGGCCTACCCCCCTCACTCTTGATAAGGCGTTTTCGCGAACAAGCGCCTGGACATCTGCCTGAACCAGATGATGGCGGGGTCGTCGTGAAAGCGGCGGCTCCAGTGCAGCGAGATGGTCATGCCGCTGAGGGGCACGTCGGGGCTGATGGTGCCGAAACCACCGGCGTGGTTAAACACGCGGGCGGTGCTGGCCGGAATCAACACACAGAGATTGGTTTCACCGATGATGGCGGGTAGCGCAAGAAAGTTTTGGGTGATCAGGCGCACCCGGCTTTCCAGACCCAGCAGCTTAACGATGCGCAAAGTGTCGGCATGCGCATGAACCGCGACGAACTCTAAAGCCTGCAAGGCGGAAACCGGCGGGCTGGTGCCGTTCAAAGGCCATAGCTTAGGGTGGCCTTTTCGGAAGAAGACGACATAGCGGTCGTCGAACAGCGGCTGCATATTGCAGCCTTGCAAGCGCGGCAAGGCACCAAAAGCAAAATCCACCTGCGCGTTATCAAACGCTTCAGAAAGATTGTCTTGAAGCAGATTCACGACCTCCAGGCGCACCCCGGGCGCGCATTGCTCGATCTCGCGCATCAGCTTGGGCAGATAACGCTCGTCGCCCATGTCACTCATCATCTGTATTCGAAACAGGCGCTGGGTGCGGGCAGGGTCGAAGCCATCGGCATCGGCCAGCGCTTGGCTGAGGATTTCCAGGGCATTGCGCACCGATGCCGCCAAACGCTCGGCACGGGGAGTGGGCCTGACGCCGCCTGGCGCACGCACAAAGAGCCGATCACCCAACATGCCTCGCAGGCGCGTTAGCCCTTGGCTGGCGGCAGGCTGGCTAATACCCAAGGCATCGGCAGCCAAACTGATTTTTTGGCGCGTGTAAATCGCGTCGAACAAACGCAGTAAGTTGAGATCGATTTTCTCAATATTCATTTATCTAATGTTTTTCATTAGTTCTGTTTTATTGTCTTATATTGCCATGCGCGACACAATAGGCAGCCTTACCAGCTGTCAACTATAAAAAATCAGGAGACAACGGTGCCTGTTTGGCTGCCATGACACCCCTTCCATTCAAGGAAAAGGGTGGAGGCGGCGTGAACCTCACAGGCATCGTGAACACCTCACCGCATGAAAAGCATCAATATCGAAGACCTGCATGATCAAGCTCGGCGCACATTGCCCAGGCTGGTCTACGACTATCTGGCCGGTGGCGCCCTGGACGAACGCACCCTGAAAACCAATCGGGATGCCTTCCAACAATGGCAGTTCTGCCCCCGCCGATTGGTCGACCTGCGTCATATCGACATTAGCGCGCCCATCCTGGGCGAAGCCGCCGCTTTTCCCGCCGTGGTCGCGCCTACCGGCTTGAACGCGCTGTTCTGGCCTGAAGGCGACCTGGCTCTGGCTCGCGCGGCGGCGCACAGCCATATTCCGTTCACGCTTTCCACCGCCTCCAGCCTGCCTCTGGAACATATTGCCCAGCATGCGGGTGGGCGGCTGTGGTATCAGCTTTACGTCATCGAGCCCGTGCTGGCGCAGTCGCTGGTGGAACGCGCCAAGAACACCGGCTATGAGTGTTTGGTCGTTACCACCGATGTGGTGGTCAACGGCAAGCGAGAGCGCGATATGCGCAATCAATTTGCATTGCCGGTGCGCTGGCGCCCCAGTCTGATCTGGGACGGCATGCGACGCCCTGGGTGGTCGTGGCGTTATCTGAAACACGGTCTGCCGGTATTGGGCAACTTCAACACGCCCGAGGCAAAGACCAAAACAGCACGTGCAGCCTTGCTGAGCCGCGCCATGGATGCCAGCTTCGATTGGGAAGCCCTGGATCGCATACGCCAGCAGTGGCCGGGACGCATGTTGGTAAAAGGGGTGCTGCACCCTGAAGACATACGACACTGCCAAGCTATGGGCATGGACGGTGTGGTGCTCTCCAATCACGGCGGGCGTCAACTGGACGACTCGCGCACGGCTTTGGACGTGCTGACTGAGCTGCCGCCCATGCCAGGTTTCGAAATATTGATGGATGGCGGCATACGACGCGGCAGCGATATTGCCAAGGCCGTGGCGCTAGGCGCCAGTGCGGTCATGATAGGCCGCGCCGCGCTTTATGGTTTGGCCAGCAGCGGCCAAGTCGGCGTGCAGCAAGCGCTGGACATCCTTCAAGATGAATACCGAAACGCCCTGATTCAGTTGGGTTGCCCCAGTAGCGCTCAACTCGGACGGCAGTACTTGCATCGCAACACGCCTTCTCCGTCTTTGCCTGTGATTCACCCCTCTTTGGAGACCCTATGAAGCCACCCCTTAGTTCAACCGGGCAAGGGTCGTCGGCAATCTGCCGAGCCGCCGGCCTGATTGCCGCATTTTGTGCTGCGGTCTCGCTGCTCAGCATCATGGTGCTGATGCTGCTGGACGTCTCCGGGCGTTATCTCTTTAATTCCCCCGTTCCCGGCGCCGCTGAAATCATAGAGTTGGCCATGGGCATCACCGTGTTTTCGGCGCTGCCTTTGGTCACCGCCCGCAACGAACATATACGCCTGGATTACCTTAGCCAGGCCCTGCATGGCCGTGTGCAAGCGTTTACCAATGCCATCGTGGGCACGATCAGCACGGCAGGCATGGGTTTGCTGGCGTGGCGTATTGCAGAGAAAGCCTTGACGCTGCAGCGCTATGGCGACACCACGCCCTTCCTGCGCATTCCCATATCACCCATTGCCTGGTTCATTACCGTCTGTGCCGCTGCCGCTGCCTTGATCTTCCTATGGCATGCATTGCGCTTCTGGTACCAAGCCATTGCCGGGGCTTCCCACCCAGACCAAGAAGGGCACGCATCATGATGACCTCCAGCCTGTTTATCGGCCTCGCCGCGCTCTTTGTATTGGCCGCCATCGGCGTGCCCATCGCTATTTCCATGGCTTTGGCCGGCTTTCTGGGCTTCGGTCTGGTTGTGGGTTGGCCCGGCGCGCTGTCCATGGTGGGTCAGACCGCTTTCGACACGGCGTTCAGCTACAACCTGGCGATTCTGCCGCTGTTCATCCTGATGGGTAACTTCATTACCCGTGCCCGTTTGTCAGAGGATTTGTACTCGGCAGCGTATTCTTTTGTCGGGCATCTGCGCGGTGGCTTGGCGCTTTCCACCTTGATGGCCTGTACCGGTTTTTCCGCCGTGTGCGGATCCAGCCTGGCCACAGCGGCCACCATGTCGCGCGTCACCATGCCGTCCATGCGCAAGTTCGGCTACAAAGATTCACTGGCGACGGGCGCTATTGCAGCGGGCGGAACACTGGGCATTCTCATCCCTCCCTCGGTGGCTTTGGTGCTGTATGGCCTGATGACCAATACCGACATCGACAAGCTCTTTATTGCCGGTATTGTGCCCGGCCTGCTCGGCCTGGGGTTTTATTGCGCTGCCGCCTACCTGGTGGCGGTGTTCGACCCGGCAGCCGGCCCGCCCGGCGAACGCACTTCTTGGCCCGAGCGCCTGCGCGTGATGCGCCGCGTGTGGGGGGTGGCCACGCTGTTTCTGGTGGTTATTGGCGGCATCTATCTGGGTGTGTTTACCTCTACGGAAGCCGCCGGCATAGGGGCCGGCTTCGCCTGCGTGTTTGCCATTGTGCGCGGCGGCATGGGGGTACGAGAGTGCTTCGAAGTGCTGGTGGAAACCGCCCGTATGACAGCCATGCTGTTCATCGTCGTTATCGGTGCGCTGATCTTCTCTAACTTCGTCAACGTAGGTGGCTTGCTGCAGGCACTGGAGGCCTGGGTCAAGGTCATGAACCTAAGCCCCACCGAAGTGCTCGTGGGTGTGCTGGTGGTTTACATCGTTCTGGGCCTGGTGCTGGAAAGCATGTCCATGATGTTGCTGACCGTGCCTATCTTTTTCCCCTTGATGATGAACTACGGTTTCGACCCGATATGGTTCGGGATCATCGTTGTCGTCGTTACGGAAATCAGCCTGATCACACCGCCGCTGGGCATGAATATTTTTGTGCTGCGCGCCACCTTGCCCGATGTGGCCACCAACACCATCGTACGCGGCGTGCTGCCTTTTGTCGTGGCCGATGTTTTCAGGTTGGCCTTGCTGGCCGCTGTTCCCATCATCACTTTGTTTCTGCCCAACAGTCTTTAGCGCTGTATCAGTACTTATTACTCTACCTATACCGGAGACAACACATGCTTAAGAAGATGCTTATTAGCGCAGGCTTGATCGCCGCAGCCACTTTTTCCTCCCTGGCCTCTGCCCAGACGGTGCTGCGCTTCTCGAATTGGCTGCCGCCTACCCACCCGATTACGACGCAGATTCTGCAACCGTGGGCAGCCCAGATTGAAGACACGACAGCAGGCCGCGTGAAAGTGCAATTTTTGCCTGCCTTGGGGCGCCCACCTGCCCATTTTGACTTGGTGCGCGACGGCGTAGCCGACATGGCGCTCAGCGTGCATGCCTACACCGCAGATCGCTTTCCTTCCTCTTATGGCATGACCCTGCCTGGCTATGCTGACGACGCAGAAAGCGCCGCCGTGGCCTATTGGCGCACGCACCAAAAGCACTTTGCGCCACTGGATGAGTTCAAAGGCGTGCATTTGGTGGGGCTGTATACCCACGGCCCTGGGCACTTCTATACCCGTGAAGCCAAACCTGTCGCCAAGCTGGACGACCTGAAAGGCATGCGTTTGCGCGCCACCGGCGGCATTGTTCAAGACATTTCCACACGCTTGGGTGTCGTGCCTCAGTTTGCCTCCGCCAGCGAAGCCTACGAACTGTTGTCGCGCGGTGTAGTGGACGGCGCCATGTTCAATGCCGACTCCGTTGACAGCTTCCGCTTGTTGCCGCTGATGAAGAACGCCTACCAGGTGCCGGGCGGCCTGTATCGCGACACCCACTACCTCATCATCAACAACAATGCTTACGCCAAGCTTAGCGACGAAGACCGCAAGGCCTTCGATGCCGCCTCGGGCGAAGCCTTTGCACGCCTGGCCGGTAAAGCATGGGACAAAGTCGATGCCGAAGCCTGGGAAAAAATGAAAGCCGCAGGCTATGAGGTGGTTGTCGCCAGCGACGACGATCTGGCTCGCATTCGTGCCGAAGGCGACGCCTTGCGCGACGACTGGCTTGCCCGCATGCAAAAGCTGGGCGTAGACGGCCAAGCTGCCCTGGAAATGTTCAAGGAAGAAATCGCCAAGGTTGAAGCGGAGAAATAAAAGCATGAATCACCCTAGCCCTCATTTTGCCGCCGATGCCTCTCACAAGCAGCGTCTGGAACTCGCCTTCCAGCAGCTGCGCGAGCTGTTGGGCGACCGGGCCTCGGCCGGCGAATCCGTGCGAGCCATACACGGCAGAGACGAATCCTGGCACCCACCACAAATGCCGGACATCGTGGTCTTCCCGCAAAATACCGCTGAAGTTTCAAGCGTAGCCCGCATCTGCCACGCTCACGGCATCCCCATGATTCCTTTTGGCGCGGGCTCATCGGTAGAAGGCGCGCTCATCCCCGTGCATGGCGGGGTGGTCATAGACACCTGCCAAATGGATCAGCTGCTGTCCGTTAACCCCGGCAACTTCGATTGCGTGGTGCAGCCAGGCCTGCTGCGGCGTGCCTTGAACGAGCGCATCAAAGATACGGGATTGTTCTTTTCCGTAGACCCAGGGGCCGACGCTTCGATAGGCGGCATGACCGCCACGCGCGCCAGCGGCACCAATACGGTGCGCTACGGCACCATGGCGGACGTGGTGCGCGGCCTGGAGGTCGTACTGGCGGATGGCCGCATTATTCGCACAGGCAGCCGTGCACGTAAATCATCAGCCGGCTACGACCTGACGCACTTGTTCGTGGGCGCCGAAGGCACGCTAGGCATCGTCACGGAAATCACCCTGCGCCTGTACCCCCGCCCCGAGCACGTCATCAGCGCCACATGTCAGTTTCCTGACGTTGACGCTGCGGTGGACACTGCCGTTGCCATCATGCAATCGGGGCTGGGCGTGGCGCGTCTGGAGTTCCTGGACGAGGTCATGATAGACGCCACGAATCGCTACTCCAAGCTGGATTTGCCGTGCACGCCCCACCTGTTTTTCGAGTTTCACGGTTCGCCCGCCCAAACCCAGGAAATCAGCCAGATCGTTCAAGAGCTATGCGAGGACAACGGCGGTCGGGCTTTTGCCAGCGCCACCCAAGCCGAGGAACGCGACCGCCTGTGGCGTGCACGCCATGACTGCGCTTACGCCTGCATGGCCTACGAGCGCCCCAAGCGCATGATGACCACGGATGTGTGCGTGCCGCTGACCGAGCTTGCGCAATGCATACGCGCCGCTCGCGAAGATGCGCGCCAAGCGGGCATTACCGCACCAGTTCTTGGTCACGTCGGCGACGGCAATTTCCATATGGTGTTGCTGATAGACCCCGACGATGCGGAACAGGTACGGCGCGCAGAAGAAGTGAACCGCCGACTGGTAGAGCGCGCCATTGCCTGCGGCGGTACGTGCACGGGTGAACACGGGGTGGGCTTGGGTAAGCGCGAATACCTGCGCATTGAGCACGGTGAGGCCCTAGAGGTGATGCGCAGCGTGAAAGCCGCCTTGGACCCCTTGGGCTTGATGAATCCGGGCAAAGTTCTGCCAGACTGAGGACCAGCCGCCTACGTCACCGTCAAATTCAGTGTTTTCCCTGACTTGAACCCAAGTCGCTGGCGGCGTAAAGTGAACTCACTGCCGCTCATATGGCAGTCAGTTGCCACTAAAGGCAATTTCGCGCACTACATCCCGTAAGTGCCGCTGTCATCAAGGCAGCAAGACCCCGCCAAAAGGCGGGGTCTTTCAATTTGTGCTCGGCAAAACCAAATTCATGCCCGCGCGGGGCGATAATATCCCCCTGCACACGCCGCCATACGCACACGCGCTCGGCTTTTGAAAACCTTATTCCAAAGAGCATATATGGGAAAGAAACCGCAACTCGATCCGGACGAAGTCGCGCTCATCGAATGGTGCATTGAAGTCGAAGGCTTTCTGGTTGCCGCAGGCGCTTCGCCCAGCGAAGCCCAAGACCACATCGACGAAAACGCCGAATGGTTCACCGACATGTTTTACAACGGCCTGACGCCTGAAGAGGCGGCTAACGAGGCGCTGAATTAAGCGTTTGAATGAACAATACGCAACACCCCCTTTGCCATTGTTAATAGTGTGCTGCCGAGATCCGCAGTAGCATAGCCCTAGGTTATTCTGCAACAGAAAGGAGTATGCATGCGCGAATCTATTCAACGTGTCTTGGCCGGGTCTGTACTGCTGATGTCTATGGTGGGTCCCGCGATGTCGTCAGGTTTGCTCGATAGCATCAAGAGCCAGGCGACGGAAAGCCTGGGCGGCGGCCAAGCGGCATCGTCGGCAAGTTCGTCCGGCAGCGCCTTGGGCGGCATGGGGGCGCTGGGGTCGACGCTGGGGCTGCCCAGCATAGGCGGCAGCACCGCCAGCAACGCAGCCGGCGTGCTGCAGTATTGCATCAAGAACAACTACCTGAACGCATCGAGTGCTGCTTCAGTCAAAGACAAACTGCTAGACAAACTGAACCTGGGCGGCGCACAGGCCCAGCAGCAAGACACCAGCTACCAGCAAGGCCTGACCGGGCTGCTGTCGGGTAGCGATGGCTCGTCGTTAAATCTGGAAAGCATCAAAGGCAACTTGAAGGAAAAGGCCTGCGATTACGTCTTGGAGAACGCTTCGTCGTTGCTGTAACGGCTCGCTTAGCCATGCTAAACACCCAAGAAAGCGATGGCGTACGGACTTTGCACTTCGGTTCTTCCGCCGTGCAAGGTGCCATGCGCATCGACCAGCCCTACGATATCGAGCTGGAATACGTGCAGCAGATGATGATGTGGCTGCTGTTTCGCGAGCACGCCGGCCACATCGTTCAATTGGGCTTGGGCGCCGCTGCCTTAAGCAAATTCTGCCATCAGCGATTTCCGACCTCCCGCGTCACTGCCGTCGAGCTTGATTCCCGCGTGATCGATATTTGCCGTGACGAGTTCGCCCTTGCGCCCGACGACAAGCGCTTGACGGTATTGAATATGGACGCACGGGATTATGTGTCGGATTTTTCCCGCCGTCGCTCTATAGACGTGTTGCAAGTCGACCTGTACGACGCGCAGGCCATCAGCCCCTTATTAAGCACCGAAGCTTTCTATGCCGCCTGCGCCAATTGCTTGGCGCCACAAGGCATGATGACCATCAATCTGTACTGCGATTGGCCAGAGCACCTTGAGCACCTGCACCGCATAGGGCAGGCCTTTGAAGCGGTAGCCTGGCTGCCTGAAGTTCACGACAGCAACATCGTGGCCATCGCCTTCAAACGCGCGCCCTCCGTCGATTTCGAGAAGCTTTATCAGCGTGCCGAAGAGATCCGCATATTTCTAGGCCTTCCCGCCAAATCCTGGGTAGACGGGCTGCATGCCTGGATGTGTGAGGGCGAGGCGTCACCACCCGGAGAACCCCAATGACACAACGCGTACTGATCACTGCCGGCGGCATCGGTTTGGCCATGGCCCAAGCCTTCCTCAAAAACGGGGCTAAGGTCTATATCTCGGACATCAACGCGGATGCCGTGCGGCGCAGGCGTCACCGCGCCCGTTGCCGACTTCCCTCTTAGTGCCTGGAATGACGTCGTCAACGTCAACCTGACGTGCACCTTCATGGTCACGCAAAGGGCGATTCCTCTTCTGAAGGAATCCAAAGCCGTTTGGTGATACGCAATATTCTGTTTCTGAGCAAGTACTTGCTCCAGCGCATGCGCTCCTGCCATGTCACTGATCAGGGCCAACTGCTGCGAGTTCAGTACGGCGGACGCATCTTGCAACAGCAGCAGCGCTCACGATGTCAGTCATGCGTGGTCAAAGGCGCTACCGTCGGCTTAAAACCCTTGACATGGATAACCTTGAGCAGCGTATCGGAGCTGAGCACACGCCCCCCATAACTAAATGTTATGTGCGAGTAACTGGTGCCGTACTTGTCCCAGATTCGTCACTGGCCAATACTGAGAGCCGAAAATCACAATACGGTGAGGAGATAAGTATGAAAATAATTAGTAAGTTGGCGGGTGCCCTGGCCGCCGTATCCTTGCTGCCATCGGCTGGCGGGGCTTTGGCGCAAGTGTCTGTAGGTGTGGTGGTTAGCACTACGGGTCCGGGTGCAGTGCTTGGTATTCCTTATCGCAATGTTTTCGAGATTCTTCCCAAAGAAATTGGGGGAGAAGCCGTGCGTTATGTCGTGCTGGATGATGCGTCGGATGTGACCACAGGGGTACGCAATGCCAAAAAGCTTATCGACGAGAACAAGATCGATGTGCTAGTGGGTTCCAATTCAGTGCCTGTCAGTCGAGCAATGATGCAAGTCGCCGTCGAATCAAAGGTTCCGCTCATTGTGCTTAGTCCTATGCTGCTTGATGGTGTTGAGCATCCCTGGACATTCGGCGTGCCGCAGCCCATGCCGCTAATGGTGAATGCCGTACTTGAGCACATGAAGCAAAACGGTGTACAGAAGTTGGGTTATATCGGCTTTGCCGATGCCTGGGGCGAGGCAGTCTACAAGACATTGAATCCCCAAGATGTGGTGCCGGGTCTTGAACTGACCAGTAATGAGCGTTATCAACGTAATGACGTAAGCCTTACCACACAGGCGCTGAAAACTATTGCTACCCAACCAGATGCCGTCATGGTGGGCGGTTCGGGGGCGCCTGGGGCGTTGCCACATATTGCGTTGAGTGAAAGAGGCTACAAGGGCACGGTGTACAACACTCACGGCTCAGTTAGCGGTGATTTCATTCGTATCGGTGGCGCCCATGCCGAAGCTGCGGTGGCGCCTACCGGCCCCTTTCTTTTTGCTGATCAATTATCCGATGGGAACCCGATCAAACCGGTGGCGACCAAATATTTGACGATGTATGACGATGCATATGGTGCGAGTGCCCGCAGTCCGTTTGCCGGTTACGCCTTTGACGCTTATTTGCTTTTGCAAGCGGCTTTACCTGAGGCTTTGAAAACAGCTTCGCCAGGTACACCAGAACTGCGCCAGGCGTTACGAGACTCATTGGAAACCAATGTGAAGAATGTCGTGGGTACACAGGGTATTTACACCATGACCCCCCAGGACCATAACGGCTTGGATCATCGGGCGCGTGTATTGGTGCAGGTAAAGAACGGTAAGTGGGAGCTTATGAAGGAATGAGGCGCTAATGTGGCTGGGCTGGGCGCTCTAGGCGAGCTGCAGCTTGATGCCGGATCAGATTGACCATGTACTCAGCTGCGGGGGTTAGAGCGCGCGAGCGACGAAGCACTAGGGCCAACTCGCGTCGCCAGTGTAGCCAGGGTACGTCTAGGCGCTGGATGATGCCGGCCTGCTCTTCGGCCGCGAAGACTTCTAAAGGCAGAAAGCCGATAAGGTTCTGGCGGGTGATCAGGGCCTTGGACAGCATCGTAGAGCTGGTTTCCACTTGAGGCTCCAGCGGCTGAAGGCCGCGTTGCCGAAAGAGATGATCTAGCTGATCACGCAAGACGCCAGGAGGTGGTACCAGAACCCAACCATATTGTTGTAGCGATTCGTCGGAAATGTTGTTGAGCTGGGTGAGGGGATGATTGGCGCCGACGCAGGCTACGAATAAATTGCTGCCAAGCGGCTCGCATTGTAGGTCGGTGGCCAGCGCTTCGAGCGAGGTGGGTGAGCTGATGATGAAATCTAGTTTGCCTAATTGCAGTTGGGGCAGGAGCGATTGGAACAGTCCTTCACTGACGCGGAAATGCAATTTGGGGCGTTGCTGTACGGCTAGTTCGACTACGTCGGGAATGAAGCCGTGGTTAAGCGTGGGCGGTACGCCCATCGAAACGGAGCCGGTGCGTACGCCGCTCATTTCTTGCAGCACGCTGCGGGTCGCGTCCAGTTCGTGAAGGATCAGACTGGCGCGCTGTACTAGGATGCAGCCCATTTCGGTTGGGCTGATTCCGCGAGCGGTGCGATCCAAAAGTCGTGCGCCAGCGATTTGCTCTAGTCGGCGGATGGCTTTACTAAGTGCTGGCTGGGACACGCCCAGGTGGATCGCGGCTTGGGAAATACTGCCGAGCCGGCAGATTTCGATGAAGTATTCGAGGTCTGTGGGTTGGAAACTGTGCATTTGCATGATGGCTTGCTGATTTTTATGGTTATACATTACCGCAACGGGGTAGGGATGTTGGTAGAACAAATAGAGAATAAATGGGTGGACTGCTTTCGTCGTGTCTTCCAGATGTGCGAACTTCGGCGCGGTGATCGTGTCGCCATTTTGTCTGAGACGCTGTCGCGGCCGGTTAATGTGAAGCTAGCCGAGCTAGCGCTCCTTGATCTGGGCACGCAGGTTTTTCATGTTGTGTTGCCTACCCCGCGCTTGAGCGACCCAGTGGCGGTTCGCTCAACGGGAACTTCGACGGCCATACAGGGTAATGAGTCCGTCATTGCTGCGTTGCGCTCCTCTACCCTGGTTGTGGATTGCACAGTAGAGGGATTGCTGCATTCGCGCGAGTTGAAAACCATACTTTCCGCTGGCGCTCGGCTCATGATGATCAGCAACGAGCACCCTGAAATTCTGGAGCGTTTGATGCCGGATCCAGCGCTGCAGAAAAAAGTTGCGCTAGGTGTCGACATGCTGAGTCAGGCTTCACGTATGCGTGTGCATTCAGCTGTTGGTACCGACCTAACCATCGATGTGACTGATGCGCCGGCCCGGGGGTCTGCGGGCTTTGTGACAGAGCCCGGAAAAGTCTCGTATTGGCCGGGGGGACTGTGTCTGTGTTTTCCCCGCAGGCATAGTGTGAATGGTGTTGTCGTACTTGATGTGGGCGATGTCAACCTGACCTTCAAGCGCTATCTGGAAAGTCGCGTGGTGCTAACCATTGAAGATGATTTTGTTGTCGACATTGCTGGAAACGGCCTGGATGCCGAACTGATGAAGAGCTATTTTGAGGCTTGGAATGACCGTAACGCATATGGTGTTTCTCATGTTGGCTGGGGGATGAATCCAGCCGCACGCTGGGACTCTTTGGTCATGTATGACAAGCACGACACCAATGGCACCGAGTTGCGCGCTTTTGCTGGCAATTTTCTGATTTCTACTGGCGCCAACGAGTACGCCGACCGATTTACTAATGGCCACTTCGATCTGCCGTTGCGTCATTGCAGCATCGAGCTGGACGCTAGGCCGATTGTTTCGCAGGGCCGTCTGCTGGAACCGCTGGCATGAAGGCTCAGGTAATGCGTCACGAAATGGCTTGCAGCCGTACTTCTGGCCACCCTCAAATTGCTTATACGCAATGTGGCGCAGGCGACGAAACCGTGATTTTTCTGCACGGAATAGGTGGCAACAAAGACAACTGGTCCGAGCAGCTGAGTTACTTTGCTGGCGAGGGCTACCGGGCTGTGGCGTGGGACGTTCGCGGCTATGGTGACTCGGATGACTACGAAGGGGACTTTTTGTTCGACGAAGTCAGCGCCGACTTGCTGAGGCTGATGGATGAATTGGGCGCCGAGCGTGCGCATCTAGTTGGCTTGTCTATGGGCGGACGCATATTGATGGATTTTGCCTGGCGCTACGGCGCACGTGTGCAAAGCCTAACCATGTGCGGTTCGTTCCCTAGTTTCGGCAAGGCGCTTAGCCAGGCTCAACGTGAAGATTATTTGCGCCTAAGGCGAGAGCCTTTACTGGCTGGACGTAGCTTGCAGCAGTTAGCGCCAGAGTTGATCGCCTCGTTGGCAGGGCCAGATGTGCAGGCCGACGTGTATGACGCATTGCATGCCAGCATTTGCCGTTTGCGTCCGCAGTCGTATTTGAAAGCGCTTGAAGCCGCTGTTTACTTTGACCGCACAGAAGAGATTCGCTTGATTAGCCGGCCGACACTATTGTTGTACGCAGAGAACGACAGGTTGACGCCACCCCAGATGGGGCAGGAGGTTCAAGCCATGATGCCCAAGGCTAGGTTGCAGGTTTTACCGCGTTGCGGCCATTTGATGAATCTCGAAGTAAGCGCGCTTTTCAATGAGGTCGTACATGCGTTTATATGCAATGAGGTGAAAAGTGAATAGCGTTATGCCCAGATACTTTGTGGTGCATTGCCAGGACGCTCCTGGCATGCAGGCTCGACGTGCGGCCACTGCCGCAGCGCACCGGCAGTATGTCGAACAGCATTCCGATCGGATCTTTATGGGTGGCCCCTTGCTGGACGATTCAGGATCACGGCGTATCGGATCTCTGCTTGTTTTGAAGGCGACTTCGCGGGCGGAGGCCCAGGCCTTTCTCGATGCCGAGCCCTACAACTTGAACGGTGTTTTCGAAAGCGTAGTCATCCGTGCTTTCGAGTGCGTCGTTCACCCTACTGAAGCAAATAAGCAGGAGTAACAATGAAGAATGTTCCGGTATTGATCGCGGGCGGGGCCTCGGTGGGTCTTTCGATGGCAGCAGAGCTTGGGTGGCGAGGAGTGCCGTGCTTATTGGTCGAGCAAAGGGCCGAAGTGAACCCCCACCCGCGTGCGAACGCTGTAGGCAATCGCACCATGGAATACTTTCGCCGTTGGGGAGTTGATGAAAAGCTAGTCAATAAGGGTATTCCGGCAAATTATCCGGCGGATTACTACTGGGTATCCAGCATGCACGGGCACCCTTTACATCGAATATCGATGCTGTCGTATGAACAACTGCTGAATGCCCGAGCCAGTGGGGAGGCTGACCCCATGGCTGAGATGTACTGGTCTCCGTACCTGAAGACCATTGTCGGTCAGCAGCACGTTGAATATGCATTAAAAGATTATGTACAGACCTTGGATTGCGTGGACAGCCGTTTTGGATGGGCCCTACGCGAGTTTGAGCAAGATGCCGATGGGGTGACCGCAAGCATCGAATGCCTGGAGTCGGGCCGTGTCGAGCAGATACGCAGTCGTTTTCTAGTGGGTTGCGACGGAGGACGCTCTTTGGTGCGCAGCCAGCTCGATGTGCCGATGTCGGGACGAAGCAATATGGCACGTTTTGTGTCTATCTACTTTCGCTGCCCCGACTTCATGCAGGCTCACGATTTTGATCACGGCAATATCTATTTCCCGTTGCGTAAAGAGTATGCCGGTTTTCTGTTGAACTGGGACGGCGGTACGTTGTGGACATATCACCTCATCTTGCCCGAGGGTAAGGAATGGGACGACATTGATCCGGCCGCAGCCGTTTGCGCGTTGTTGGGTAAACAAGTTCCGCTGGAAGTCATCGAGGTTCAGCCCTGGACAGCGCATGCGCTTACCGTTGACCAGTACAGCGTAGGGAATGTGTTTTTGGCGGGTGATGCGGCCCACAAGTTCACGCCTACAGGCGGGCTGGGCATGAACACGGGTGTGGGGGATGCAGTCGAACTGGGCTGGAAGCTCGAAGCGGTGATAAAGGGATGGGCACCACCGCAGTTGCTTGCTACCTACCACACCGAAAGACACCCTATTGGTGTGCGTAATACGCTGGAAGCCGCTGACAACTTCGACAAGCTGTATTCGGTAATGCAATATGGGCCTGAGCTGGACGCTGATGATGAAGCGGGCAAGGCCTTACGCCAGAAGCTGGGTGAAGAACTGCAGCGCCAGGAAAAGATTCTTGCGTCTTCGGGAGTTTTGCTTGGATATCGATACAACGACACGCCTATCTGCGTTCCTGACGGCACTCCCGAGCCACTTGATGATCCGCGTCGTTATGTACCCACAGCTCGGCCGGGACACCGCGCCCCGCATGTCTGGTTGACGCCCGAAACATCCATATTGGATTTGTTTGGTCAGGGGTTTACTTTATTGGATTTCAGCGGGGAAAAAGCGGGATGCTCTTGGGCGCAGCACGCGCAGTTGTTGGGTGTGCCTCTGACTGTACAAGAAATTAGCCACACGGGCGCGAAAGAGTTGTACGGTGCCGAACTGGTACTGGTGCGCCCCGATATGATGGTGTCTTGGCGGGGCGATGCCGCTGAAGATGCCGCAGCTATTTTGCAAACGGTCAGTGGGCGTTCTTTGCAACGGGAAGCTGCCTGAAGTTTCTGTTAAATATTGCTTAAAAAGCGCCGGGGATAACCGGCGTTTTTTTTGAGCCTAATTTGATCAGAACAAGCTCATTTCGCCTTGGTGAATGTATCGGCAAAGTCTTGCCGCAATGCGTTCTTTTGTACCTTGCCCATGGTGTTGCGTGGCAAGGCATCGATTATTACGATCTTCTTGGGTACCTTGAAGTTGGCCAGACTGCTTTTAAGACTAGCCTGCAGGGCGGATAAATCGGGCGGCGTGCCAGGGCGGGGCACTACAACCGCCATCACGGCTTCGCCGAAATCAGGATGGGGAACACCAATGACAGCAGATTCTTGCACACCGGGTGCCTTGTCGATGAGCAGTTCGATTTCTTTGGGATAAA
Source organism: Mesopusillimonas faecipullorum (assembly GCF_020539505.1). Taxonomy (GTDB): domain Bacteria; phylum Pseudomonadota; class Gammaproteobacteria; order Burkholderiales; family Burkholderiaceae_B; genus Mesopusillimonas; species Mesopusillimonas faecipullorum. The sequence continues at coordinate 209,113 of NZ_JACDXW010000005.1, forward strand.
CATTGAACCCACCGGAAATGATCAGGTCTTTGCTGCGCCCGACAATGCTTAGATAGTCGGCGGGTATGCCCTGGCCGCCCAGCATACCGATATCGCCGGTGCGAAACCAGCCGTCGGCGGTGAACTCTTCGCGTGTTTTTTCGGGCATGCGCCAATAGCCTGAAAAAACATTGGGCCCACGCACTTGTACGTGGCCGGGTAAGCCGATGTCGATGGCTTGGTCCTGATCGTCTGTTACACGCACAGAAACACCCGGCAAGGCGCGGCCCACTGTGCCAGGCAAGCGCTCGCCTTGGGCGGGGTCGTACGGGTTAGACGTCAGCATGACGGTTTCACTCATGCCGTACCGTTCCAGTATGGGCATCCCTATGCGATGCTGAAATTCGAGGAAGGTGTCCGCCAGCAAGGGGGCGGAGCCCGAGACGAAGAGCCGCATTTGGCCGCACACCGCTTTTGTGAAGCCAGCTTCGCTAAGCAGGCGCACGTAGTGGGTGGGTACGCCCATCATTACCGTGCAGCGCGGTAGATAATGCAGTGCCTGTTCTGCGTCGAGCTTGGGCAACCATATCATTTTGGCGCCCGCAAGCAAGGCGCCGTTTGCGGCCACGAACAAGCCGTGCACATGGAAAATGGGCAGAATATGCAATAGAACATCGTCGCTGCGCCAGCCCCAGTATTGGTGCAGCGTTTGTGCGTTGGATGTGAGATTGCCGTGCGAAAGCATGGCGCCCTTGCTTCGGCCTGTGGTGCCCGACGTATAAAGAATGGTGGCAAGGTCGTTGGCGGCGCACGGCACGGTTTTGAATTCGGGGCTTTGGTCGTTGGCAGCTTGCATCAGGCTGCCGCTGCCGTCAGCGTCCAGGGTCAGCACATGCAAAGTGCCGCAGCTTTGTGCCAGCGACTTGCACCACGATTCAGCGCTTGAGGCGCACACCACCACCGCGGGTTCCGCGTCCTGCAGAAAATAGCTGATTTCGCCTTCCCGGTAGGCGGTGTTCAAGGGCAGGTATACCAGGCCGGCGCGCAGTGTAGCCAGATAAAGCATCAAGGCTTCGGGAGACTTTTCCACCTGAACGGCCACCCGCGAGCCATGCGGTATCCGATACGAGGACAGCAGATTGGCGATGCGCCCGCTGATAGCGTCGATATCGGCCCAGCTATAGGTGCGCTCGGGCGTCTCAATGGCAACTGTGCCGCGATCTTGCGCAAACCCGGTTTCCAGCACGGAGTACAGGTTGTCGTCATGTTCCACGATGTTTCCCCTTCCTTGGTTCTTTATTAGAGTTTTTGCACGGCACGCGCCACCTTGGGCGTGCCGGCTTCCAGCTGTGCCCGATTGCTGTCAAGCTGCTCGGGCTCGTACAAGTAGTTGACCATCATCGAGGCCGATTGCCGGCGGCCTTTAGACGACAGGTCGGCGGCCCAGTTCAGACGCTCGATCCGGGCGCCGTTGCCCAGATGGAAGCGGGCCACGGCATCGATAGGCTGCCCGCCCTTCATGCCGCTCAGATAGCGGGCAGCCAGGCGCAGCCCGCAGCGCTTCAGTGCTTCGGGCTCCTGCGAGTCGACGGCCGCCTGCAGACGTTGCGCCCAGGACACACCAGCTGCGTCGTCGCTGGCCGCCTGGCCGGCCAGCTGGCCCAGCATCTTTTTGATATCCGACGCTGATTGCTTTTCCAGCCACTTGGTAAAACCAGGCATGGGCGACAGGGTGGCAAAGGATTTGAGTTTGGGCAGTTCGCTTTTCAGTTCTTCGATGACCCGCTTCAGCAGAAAGTTGCCAAAGCTGATGCCTTTCAGGCCGGACTGTGTGGTTGAAATGGAGTAAAAAATCGCCCAGCGTGCCTTGTGCAGCGGATCGACTGGCAAAGCTGGATCAAGCAGAGTCTGTACGTCGGCAATCATGTTTTCGGCCAACGCGACCTCGACAAAAATAAGCGGCACGTTGCTCATGCGTGGATGGAAGAACGCATAGCAGCGCCGGTCGCCGGCGACACGCCGTCGCATATCTTCCCACGAGCGGATCTCGTGTACGGCTTCGTACTGGATAAGTTTTTCGAGCAAGGAGGCTGGGGAGTCCCAGTTGATATGGCGCATTTCCAGCATGCCGACATCGAACCAGCTGGACAACAAGGCGGCGAGGGGCTGTTCCAACGTAGACAGACTTGCTTCGTTGGTATGCCAGCGCAGCATGTCCGCGCGCAGCTGCACCATGAGCTCCAGATTGTCACTCTGCGCGTATAACCGACGAAACAACTGCGCCGCCGACTCGCTGGAGGTGTCGTTGCCGGCTTGTGCTAGGTTGTTTAGCAACAGGCGCCGCTGGTCGTCTTCGGCCTGTTCGTAGCGGGTTGCCCATTCGCGGGCAAGACGGTTGGCTGCTTCGTCTTTGGGCGAAGCCAGGTAAAGGGCTTGAAGGTGCTGTGGCCCCGGAAGCGGGCTGCGCTCAAACCAGCGGCTAAGCTGTCTGAGCAGGCCGTTTACACGGCTTTCGTCGGGTGCGGGCTGCGTGCTTGTAATAGCGGGGGGCTCGTTGCGCTGGAGTTGGGTGGGCTCGAGCTTTGACTGCACCATACTGGGGCTCCTAATGCGTTGCGGCGGACGACTTGATGTGGGTATCGGCCAAAGGCGTCGCATCCTGTTGCGACAGGATGCGCAAAACCTTGAGCTGGTTCAGCAGGTGGGCGCGCGTGACGGCCTCTGCCTGTACTGGGTCGCGCGCCTTCAGCGCCTGGAAAATAGCGGCGTGTTCGGCATAGGACTCGTCGATGCGCCCGGGGTGTTTCAGGCTGCGATGACGAAACAGGCCAAGTACTTGTCGCAGGTTATTGATCAGGCCGGACAGCCAGTTATTGGCGGCCAGCTCTTGAATGGCGATGTGGATGCGGGCATTGGCGGCATAGTATTGATTGACGTCGCCGCGCTGCGCAAATTGGCGTAGCTCTGCATGCATGGCCTCCAGTCTGATCAGCTCGTCTTCCGTGAGCTTGGTGGCAGCCTCGTAGGCGCAACGCCCCTCCAGCATGGCCATCAGCGGAAATATTTCTTCCAGATCCTTCATGGTCAGTTCGTTCACGAAGCAGCCCTGACGCGGCTTCATGTGCAAAAGGCCTTCGGCCACCAGCACTTTCAGGGCTTCACGCAGGGGTGTGCGCGAAATGTCCAGGGAGGCTGTGAGCGTGACTTCGTCCACCCATTCGCCTGGCTGAAGCTCGCCTTTCTGGATCATGTCGCGCAAGCGGTCGGCGACTTCCTGATAAAGGCCTTTTCGTTCGATCCGGATGACCATGGCAGCGCTCTTTCAGACTTCGAAAATCAATAATTAATAATTATAGAGAAAAGAAGCATGAATTTCCAAGGCTTTAGAGGGAAAAGCCACGGTGCAAAACTGGCGTGTAGGGAATAACGGAGAAATTCTGGTGGGCGGTACTGGGTTCGAACCAGTGACCCCTGCCGTGTGAAGGCCTATTCCCCCTAGGGAACGATACGAATTCCCCAATAAATCAAGATCTTACCTTACCCTGCACTACTCTATTTTACCTACATTTCCCTGTAAAAGTGCCGCAAAAGTGTCGCAGATCTGAATCCAAGTAAAAAACGGGAAAAAGTAGCTATACCTATATGCAGCCGACATGGCTGCTTAACGGAGATAGCTGTGTCCTTACTTTTGACCCCTGCGGAGCTTGCCGCAGAGCTCGGCCTAGCAGTGCAAACGATCTACAACCGCATCCATAATCCAAAATGCGGTCCACTTCCGCCCATTACGAGGCTCGATGCGCGCGCGCACCCTCGCTTCGCACGCAAAGCAGTGGAAGCCTGGCTCGATGAAAAGAACTGCTCCGGCAGTCCGAAGCCTCGCGCCATGGACCGCCCTGCTAAACGCGGACGGCCCACAAAAGCTGAGCAGATCGCGCGCCGCTCCCAACACTTGCATTGATCTGGGTCGCACACTTTGCAGGGCCCTCTAACTTGGAGTGACTATGAGCCCGTCTCGTCAATTTCGTCGTCCACCCGATCCTGTGGAGCAGGGACTCGATCGAAATACTTTTTGAGCGCCCAACCAACTTCGTATGTTTGCAGCCACTCATGGTAATAAGTGAACTGCACCCACTTCCCGCTTTCTGCTAAAGGCTGCACCATCTCGCGCGGGTACAGCGCCCCTTGGACTGGTGACCCATGCTCTGGCGATCTTCGTACGGTAGCCACGCGGTCCCGAACTACGAAGCGCTGCCGCTCCCGTTTTTCTTCCTGGAGAAGCGCTTTTTCCACCTTTTCAGTCAAGGACTCCAGTTGCTTGAGCATCCGGTCGTTGAGCTGCCTTTGTTGGTCGAGCTGGTAGAGCACCTGTTGGTCGGTCTGTCTCTGTTTCTCCAGCCTCTCCGTGACTTCCTGCTGCCACTGTGAAGTCGCCCAGCCCTGATAGAGAGCCCACACAGCCATCAGAACGGTGAGCAAGTTCAGCAGGAACTGTCCACGCGAAATACCGGCATTGCGAGCAACATGGGCGTCTTCCTGTTCTCTTTTAACATCGAGGGCCCCAAACGCGCAGGTAAACGCTAAACAAGAAAATACGGGGCGAAAATAGCCTCGCCCTGTGTATAGCGTTTTTTCTTCGGAATCCTTGGAGTTGCTCCCAACAAGCAAGGCGAGCAAAATATGATGAGCTGTCCCGATGGAGGCAAAGATGCGTACGAGAGATGATGCAGAAAAGCAGGAGAGGTCAAGTTCAGCCGTTGGTATGGACGACGCCGAGCTCGAAAAAGCCCTTGCGAAGGTAAGACTGGAGTGGGAGGCGAGGTTGGCGTGGTTGAAAGCACCTGATGCAGAACAGCGCTTGGACGAGCTGTGGGAGAGACTCTCAAGGCACGACTGCGTGGTTATTGCGGGCAAAGATTTTTAGGTCTTTGCGATCTCACCATGAAAACCTATCAATTAAACAAAATGATAGATAAAATCAATGACCATAGACCAACTTTTTTGTGATGGTCTCGCTATACATACAAGCAACGCATCGTGTGCATAGCTCGTGGCTTACATGAGCGGTATTAAAGCTGGGCTCGTTGACCGCAAAGCGAGAGCCCTTCAACAACTTTACTACCGGGCCCAACGCTGTACACCGCATTGCCGCAGGGGCGGTCGGCCTAAATAACGACAGCGCTTCTGGGACAACCTGGTACTGTGGGATAAGCTTGAGACACCAGGCAGGGCGGCGAAGCTAGCACCCTGAAGCTGCAAGGCTGGCGGGCGACTCCGGCTCCATACCGCGGCAACGCGTAGACCGAGTTTGAAGGCTTTCTCGAACCTTCCTTTTTTGGAAGCTTGGGAAGGCTGGGCTCTTCCTCACCACCCGCGGGCTCAACTCTGGAGGAACCCAAAAGGGAAGAGCCTAAGGCAAGAACGAGCATCTTCGATTATTAGCCAGTGATGTACGAGTTGTTTCCGTACAAATTAACGCTACACAGGTATTGGGGGAGGCTCACCGAAGGTGAGGGGGCAAAGCCCCAACCTAAAATCGGAAATGCTAGCAAGCGGAACACTCGTGGACACGCAGCGAGTCATGTAGAGCTAATGAGCGGTCGTAACGTGGCTTCAAGGCTGGCGCGGCAAGGCAAAATTGGGAAGCGTTGGACCTGTTCCAGACGGTTCACTCCCGCTCAAACTCCGCCGCGCTGAACTTCAGTACGTTGCAGTTCTCCTTGACCGTGCGCTGCACCGTTTCGCTGAAGCCGTCTTTAGCGCGGGCGGTGATCTCGATTGAGATGGCCACGTCGACCCCCAGCTGTAGGGTGAAGTTTTCCACCACCTCGTCGATCAGTGTCGCAAACCGGCTTTTCGCACTCACTGGGTCAATAGAAACGGTCCCATAGAAATGGGTCATGGGCTCCGGAGCTGCGTTGCTCCCGGTCGTACCGTCGTCACCACCCTTGCTGTGAATTACTGCGCTAGTCGTTGATTGACTTCCAGCGTCAGCGGGAAGGCTGTCCGTAGCGCCTGCTGCGTTCCCTCCATTCTGGATGGCGTCTGCCTGTCTTTTGAACTCTTCCTGCTTACGCACGTAGGTCAGTGCAGCTTCACGCTCAATGAGGACGGATGATTCGTCCAGCGGCACGATAGCCCCTTGACCGAAGCAGAAACCCAGATAGCGATCATCTTCCTTGGCTGAAGCGAAGCCGAAGTAGTCTTCAGTTTCAACGCCTCGGGAGATTACATCACGGAAAACCTCAGCATTCACCAGCCTAGGCAGATACAGGTAATGGCAGCAGTCCTGCCAGACTTTCAGGGCAGATACCTCCGCATCCCGATTCTTGAAGTACCAGTCCGCCAGAATTTTGCGCAGGTGCACGGGAGACCACTCGTAGACCACCCACTCCTCTTCACGCAGCTTCTGCTCGATGGTCTCAACCAGGTTTGGTGCAGCGGGAGAGATGGATACGGCTTCCCAGCTGAGCTGAGGGCGCCCTTTGACGAAGTCCTCTACAGGGACGAGCAACCACTTCCAGGTTTCCCGGATGAGCTGCGTGAGGGATTGTTCTGCAATATCACGGTTGCGCTGGGACTGCTTCAGGTGTGACAGGTCGTGGTTGAGCGTTCCGCTCTCGATGTCTGACGCAATGGAGCGCCAGGCAAGGTATACACGGGCCTGGTCTTTAAGGCGACTCACTACATCAAAGTCAGGCGCCAGATAGATCAGACGGTTCTGCTTCTGGCGGGGCTGTTCTCCGCGGAAACGAAGGATCTTCTCCGCCTCGCCAAAAGCTTGGTTGGTTTCCGTCCTGCTGTAGCCCGCATTGGCAGGGAGCACCACCAGACGTGGGCCGGCTGCAAAATCATCAGGAATATCGCCCGACACTTGAAACACGTGAACGCCACCAAACTGGTGGTTTCGGCCAAAGGCGCGGGTCACACGGTCTTTCAGCAAAGGGAGCAGTTCTTCGCGTTCATCAATGTTCTGCTTGCGGCTTTCCATTTCGCGGCGCAGGTTGGGCTTGGTATCTAGCCAGTAGCGGTCTTGCTCTGAGTACAGGTAGTGCAGCTGGTCGCGCAGGCGTTTAAGCACGTCCTCGAACACGCCAATTGCCTGCCCTGGTTGAACTGTACCCAGCAAAATGCGCTCGACCTGGATGCCGCGTATCAACTGCCCTTGGTGCGACGCCGCGCTACCCAGGAAGATGGCACGGGCGGCACGCCGGGCGGCCTGTACGCCTCCGAAAAGCGTGCTCTGACCGTCGATGGCCGCCGGCACTGATCGGGGGCCATCAATTTCCTTTTCAATGACTGGCTCCCAGCCTTGAGGTAGGTAGTGGATAGACTTATTGCGAACATTGGAGTCTTCCAACGGCAGAGACCCCGGCATGATCATGGCATCGCGGTTCTCGGAATTCCAAAGCCGGTGGATCACGATGGCCAGATACTGAAGCACGCCGCGAGTGCGCTGGAATTTATCCAGCGTCGACCAGTCCTCATAGAGTCTGTCGAAGACTTCGGGGTGTATTGGGTAAGACGCGCACAGCCGCTCGTGGTAGTCATGCGACTGAGTCTCCACCGGGAATTTTGCGGCGTTCTGCCGGTAGAAATCGGAAAACTGCCGGCAGGTGGATTCCACCTGTGACACATCGCTCAGGCTCTCGAACAGGCGCCGGCGCACAATTTCAAAGGCCTCGCTGGCCCCGACCGGCTTCCAGACAGACTCTACGCGGGCGAAGTATTTTTCCAAGGATTGCAGCGCCCGCTGGCCCATGGTGCCGCCGATTTCCAACTCGGATTCCGGCAGCGAAGCCAGCAGGATAGCGTTAGGTACGGCCTTCAACGCTTCGGTGAGACCCTGGACAAAGCTGATGTTGCTATCGAAGGTGCCACCCTTGTACTGCTTGCCCAACTCCAACTGACGGATATACGCCACCAGCTCGTCGATTAGGATCACGCAGGGGGCCGCGCGCGTAAGAAGCTCTTTCAGCACCTCTTTACCCGGCGAGGTGCCGTCGGCATCGCTGTCTGCCACCAGGGCGTAACCTTCTTCGCCCAGCAGCTGCCACGCCATTTCCCCCCAGAGTGTATTTACAGTGACATTGCCATGCGTAACAGCGTGACTGGGCGATTGCTGGATACCATCCAGAACCGCAATGCGTGCGCGTGGCAACTCATGGATGCCGGCAGCGTCCAGAATGGGCGGCACATCCCTGAGATTTACCGTACCCGCCGTGTTGGTGGCTAGGTGGTAGACCGCCAGCATGGTGTGGGTCTTGCCACCACCAAACGCAGTTTGCAGTTGGATAACCGGGTCTCCGCCCTGGCCCGCCAGGCGTTGGGCCACCGACATCAGCAAGAGGCGCATGCCCTCGGTGATGAAGGTGCGCGCAAAGAATTTTTCCGCATCCTGATACTCTTCAGGCGCGGTTCCTTTCGCCACCTGGGTGATGTCAGCGGCGAATTCTGATTGCTTGAACGAACCTTCAAGCACGTCTTTATGCGGGCGGGCGATCTCACGCCAGGGTTTCAGGCTCATGATGAATTCCTTAAAAGCTCAGTTGCTCGCCCGTATGGCCGACTTGGTGGGATGCTGCAACAATCGCGTGCCAGGAAGCAATCAGCTCGTTATAAGCACGGGCGTCATCCGCCCATTTGTTGCGTTCGCACAGGGTATACAGGTGGTAAGCCAACTGCCGGATGGCTTCGCCTTTTTCTGGCATCTTGGCCAGAAGCTCGCCTGCGGCCGATTCGCCCTGATTGCTCAGGCGGCGGATCATCTGGTGGCAGGCTTCCCAGATATTGGTGTGTGTGTCACGTGCAGGGTCCCAGTCGGATTCATATTCCTTCCAACGCAGCAGGCGGACCTTGCCTGCGCCGGATTCCAGCACACCCGATGTTTTGACACGGTCAACATTGGTGCCCTTGGCGCGCGACAGAGTGTCAGCTTCACCAAACTGCCCGGCCGCCCAGCCGTGCTGCTCAAACCAGCTTGAGCAGAACTGGGTTTCGGAATCGAAGCTGCCGGAATCCGGGCTGAGGTATTCGGTGATGGCGCGGTTAATCAGAATCAGCGCATCATGCACGCTCATGCGCGAGCCATCCTGGTTAAGCACAGCTTCGTATTGGGAATAGATCGCCATGCCAGGGCCGATGGCAGCCTGGGCAAGGTCGACCGGAGCAATGGGAGACTGGCCGCTTTCGCCACCTATCATGGTTTCCAGAGCTTCCGGCATTTCTTCGCGGAGTTGTCGCTGGAAATCGCGGCGAGAGATGGATTCTGCCGTGGACTCGCGCTTGCGGCAGACGAGTACGATGCTGGAAGCAAGGGCGTTGGTGCCAGAACCGATCATGCGGTTGCTCAATTCAGTACGCATGGGCCAGGTGCCGGTAAGTGCAAACCCTGCGCGCAGCACGGCTTCCAAGAAGGTCTCCCAGCCGGTGCTATGAGTGCCAGCCCCCTCTTTCGTGTCGCTTTGTTTGAAGGCGTAATAGATGGTCACGGGGAAGGCCGGGTGCGCTTGCTGTGCAAGGTTACTCATGGCGGCGGTCATGCCGTCCATGAAAAAGGTTTCGGCCTTTTCCTTGCCGCCGTGGCGGTAGGGTGTGGCGACCAGCTCTTCGGCTTTGGGGACGGCCAGGGTGGCGTAGAGGCCCGGGAAGATCGGACGCAGGCTACGACGCAGCCATACGTAGAAGAAATCTGAGAGGTCTGCGTAGCCGATGTTGTCGTAGTATGGGGGATCGGTAGAAATGAGTTTGTCCGCGCTGATTGTCTGAGTTTGCGCATCAGACTGGACTCCAGCACCTCCTGCCTTACTAGGCATCAGTTGAAGTGCCTTGTAAGCCCACTCTATTCCGCTGCTAACGTTTCCTGCCGAATCGGAAAAAGGGTTGGTCTCTGCATAATCCCAGGTCATTGGAATGGCTTGCCGACCGAAAGTATTTCGAATTAGCTCTTTACTTGAATGCCATGTGCAAATTGATGACCAGTAATCTGACGCTTTGTCCGTTGAAAACGCCAAATACACCCCCACCGCTTCCGCATACGCCGTTGCGCCCTCCCCTCCTGCATCCAAACCCCTGCCATCGTCAGGCATGCCTGCGGCGATGGCATCGGCACGGATACGGGTGATAGCCTCGGGCACCAGATCGGAGAATGTGGTCAGTGCGACGAGTTGACGGTCAGTGAACAGATCGCTGAATTTAGTCAATCCGTAGAGCGGGGTGAACATGGAACGCTTATCCGGCGGAATATCAACATCAGGTCTCCATTCGGCTTCGGCCTCCTTCGCAATGACCTCGTGCTCACGCATCGGAGCAAGATAAAGTCTCGCTCGCCCCCCTTCTGCCACAATAGCCATCAACTTAGCGCCCATGCGTCCCGCTATACCTTCAGCCTTGATATAGGCGGGCTCAATGGGCACACCAGACATCAAACACCGAAAATTAGCCCCTCGCGCCAGCTTGGTTCCATTCTTCGCCTCCGCCGGCGGCGTACCGGTCTTTACCTCAAAACGGTAACTATCGCCTTCCACCACCGGCTGCACCCAAGCTTCCTTGCCCGCTTTGCTACTTAGAATGAAGGTGCTGACCAGCGGCACATCCACATGGCTGAACGCCGGGTTGGGGCTTTTTACGGTGCGCGCCCATAGCCAGGCAATGACAGTCAGTTCCTGTCCCGCCTCCATGCCTGCCAGACCGGCATTTTTATAACCGCCCAAGTCTGCCGCACCGCTCGGGCCGACATTATCGGCCAGAATTTCAGCAGTGACTTCCACCTTGGGGTAAAGATGTCCAATACGTTCGAGTGCCTGTTCACGCATCCAGGCACCATAGCGGCGTACATCTTCTGCCAGCCCGCGCGCACCGCTCCAGTCATCAAACACCCGTTTATTGGCCTTTTTGGTACCGCGCTCGGTTTCGACCTCTGGCCCGACCGGCGCCCGGCCCGCAAAACGCGGGGGGATTTCGATCATGGCCTTGTTAATAGTGACTGCCACCGGGTTTAGATCACTGGCATAGCTTTCCAGGCCCAGGCGCTGGGCTTCCAGCGGCAGCGCGCCCCCACCGGCAAACGGGTCGTGGAAGGCAGGCAGTTGATCCGGGTTGAACAACTCCGCAGCACCCGGGTGGTTGCGGTTAAGGTGGCAGGTTTCACGCCAGCTTTTGGCAATCGCAGCGCGGGCGCGGGCAAGCACTTCCTCGTTATTGGTGTTTTCCCACTTGACCAGATCGCGCAGGATATCGAAGAGTTCTTCACGTTCGGCATCTGCCTGCGCCCGGGTCTTGCCGGCGTAGTAGCCACGCTCGCCGCCGGGGTCATTCACCATCTGTGCAAAGATCACCGCCCGCGCCGCAGCCAGAGGCCGGCGCGCCCACCAGAGATGCAGGGTGCTGGGGTGGCCGTGGCGGATGGATTTCTCGCGCGCTGCGGCAGCGTTGATATCATCCAGCGGCAGGGCCACTTCTATGAGCTTCTTGGGGGTTTTGATCGCTGTCATGCTTCTGCCTTGCTCAATAAATACTTGAGCTCATACGGTACGGATGGCACTCCGAAATCGGGTTCGACGGTAAAGGGGTTCTTTATATAGAAGGGGCCTTCATAAGATTCGCCGTCGACGATGACGATTGCCAGCCAGAACTTTTCTGCCTGGTTGAGGGCGTAGAGAATTTCATTGCGGGTCACGGTGATCAGATCTTGGCCTTTCGCCCTGCCCTTCACTTCTATATGACGGTCTTCTGGCAAGGAGCCATCTGCGTTGGCAGGCGGGCGGGCGGTGATGTCCCAGCCGCATTTCTCGGCAGAGACATCTTTCACCGTGTGGTCAAGCGCCGTTTCATAATCCATGACCGCCTGCATGGCAATCTGCTCCACACGGGCGCGAGCCTGGGCGTCTACTGAAAAGCTTGCCTTGCCGCTGCGCATATCCAGCAAGCCCTGGGGGATGACCAGCGCCCCGCCAATCAGGACTGGGGTGCTGGACACCACATTACGCATGGCCTGAAGCTCACGCTCACGTTGTTCCAGCCTTGCGGTGAGTTCTTCTGCCCGACGCCTGAAATTCTCTGGCTGCACACGCGGCTGCTTGCCGGCGGCCACTTCTTCATCGAGCTTGATCGCCTGACCAGACAGATGATTGATTTCCTTGACCAGGCGCGCACGAACAGCAGACTGGATTTTGTCGGCCTGCTGTTCGCGCCGGGTTTTCACTTCCTGATAATGCGCCGGTGCCAGATGCTGCGACGCATGATTCAGTGCCAGGGCTTCGAGGTTACGGGTGATCCATGGGGCCTGAAGAATATCCTGCACTTGTTTCAGGTCGTGGTCGCTGATGGGCTGCAAGTCCAAGTGGGGCGCCCAGCCGGCATGTTGTGCCTTGCCATGCGGGTCGATCTCCACAAATTGCAGGCGACGTGAAGCCTCTTTAGGCGTGCCGCCTGCTTCCATGGGTTCACTCTCGCGCACGGTGTGGTCCATCATGAACAAGACCCTAGGTTCGTTGCCTTCATCGTTAGGGTCAACCAGCACTGCGCCTTGCTTGAGCTTGCTGCGGTGCGCGGACAAAACCAAGTCTGTGGTGGCCGCCATCAGCGGGTGAGCCGGGTGGATCAAGTCGGCCATGGGCTTGCCTTCCACGCGGATCAGCTGTTTTTCAAAGCAGATACGTTCGTACTTACGCAGCACCGGGCTGCGGGTCTGGCCGATGACGCGGTCACGCTCGCGAATCGCAGCGGGCACATGGCGAACCTCGTAACGGCCCGGTTCACGGTCACGCAGTTCACCGCCCAGGGTCTGGAAGGCTGCATTGAAGAACGCACGAATGAAATAGGGCTGAAGCTTGCGGGCCTCGGCCTTATCCATTTCTTCCTTGATGGCGTAAAGGTCGGCCAGCGACATGTGCTGCTCAGCCAGGGCATTACGGCGCAGGATCTCGCGCAGACGGTCGGTATCCAAAGCGCCTTCGATGACGCGACTCAAGCGGGCCTTGACCTCGGCTGATTCACCATAGCGAATCGCTTGGATCAGCAGGTCTTTCAACGAAAGCTCTTCAAAGGCTTCACCCAGAATGTCAAAGACCTTGCCACCCAAAGCCTTTTTCTCGACCTCCAGCTTTTCAAACAGCTTCTGGAAGACCTCGCCCTCACGAGTCTGGCTGGCTACCAGATTCCACAGGTGACAGACTTCCGTCTGCCCGATGCGGTGGATACGACCAAAGCGCTGTTCCAGGCGGTTGGGGTTCCAGGGCAGGTCATAATTGACCATGAGGTTGGCGTTTTGCAGGTTAACGCCTTCGCCGGCTGCGTCTGTCGCCACCAGCACCAGGACATCGGGGTTATTGCGGAACTCTTCCTGCGCCTTGCGCCGAGCATCGCGGTTGGTACCCCCATGTATGGTGATGACTGCTTCCGGGCGACCCAACATGCCGCCGATACGCTGCACCAGATAGTTCAGGGTATCGCGGTGTTCCGTAAACACAATCAATTTGCGGCGACTGCCCCCCGCGGTATACATCTCGGGGCGGTCTTGCAGCAGATGCGAAAGCTCTTCCCATTTGCGGTCGTTGCCCGACTGCACCACGATCAGCGCCTGGTACTCCAGGTCTTTGAGAATCAGGATTTCCGCTTCCAGTTCAGGAATGGTCTCGGCGGCAGTGGCCTGGTCAACCACCTGTTCGGCATAGAGTTCGTATTCCTCGGCGCTTAGTTCTTCTTCCAGTTCGTCCAGATTGTCTGGAAGATCCAATTTGTGTGTCACCTGGTACTCGCCCAGGGTTTCTGCAACCTTGTGGCCACCGTGGATCGCCTGCCCCCGTGCCACCAATTTCATTTCATCGAGCCGTGATTCCAGCCGCTTGCGACGCCGCTTGAGTGACTGATAAATGGCTTCAGGACTGGATGCCAGCCGCCGCTGTAGCTGGGTGAGCGCGAAACCGACGGTCCCCTTGCGGCCGCCTTCCAGGCGGTCGGCACGATTCATCTCATTGCGAACGTAATCTGTAACTTGCGCGTAAAGATCGGCTTCAGCATTGGAAAGCTCATAATTGGCTGTGTAGGCACGACGCTCGGGAAACAGCGGCGTGCCATCAAATTTGAGCAACTCTTCTTTCACCATGCGGCGCATCATGTCGGAGACATCGACCTTATGTGCGCCTTCACGGAACTTGCCATAGAAGCGGTCGCCATCCAGCAGCGACAGCCAGATCTGGAAGTCTTCTTCCTTACCGTTGTGCGGTGTGGCGGTCATGAGCAGGAAATGCCGGGTAATAGCCCCCAGCAGTTCACCCAGCTGGAAGCGCTTGGTTTTATTGACCTTGTTGCCAAAGTAATTCGCCGACAGCTTATGGGCTTCGTCAACAATGATGAGATCCCAGTCTGTGCTCTTGAGCTTTTGCTGGTAGTCTTCATTGCGAGAAAGCTGATCGAGACGGCAGATCAGCAGGTCAGTTTCCTCGAAATAGTTGCCCGAGGCGCATTGTTCCTGCTTTTCCCGGCTGAAAATCTCAAAATCGACGCTGAATTTTTCGCGTAGTTCATCCTGCCATTGTTCTGTCAGCCCGCCGGGCGACACAATCAGCACCCGTTTGGCGTCGGCCCGCATCAGCAATTCGCGGATTAGCAGGCCGGCCATGATGGTTTTGCCTGCACCAGGGTCATCCGCCAACACGAAGCGCAGCGGCTGGCGCGGCAGCATGGACTCGTACACCGCCGATATCTGATGCGGCAGCGGTTCCACGTTAGAAGTATGGACGGCCATCATCGGGTCGAACAGCGCAGCCTGCTTAATGCGATAGGCTTCCAACCCCAGCTTGAAATCCGCCCCAGGCGCATCAAATGCCCAGGCTCGCCCCGCCTGGGCAATTTCCAGGCGGCTTTCGTCGGAGCGATGCAGCATCTGCTCGCCCAAACGGCCCTGGGCATCTTTGTAGTAAACCGTCAGCGCGTCATCACCCACAGGCTCGACCTGCACCACCCGTACGACGTCTGCGCCCTGTATGCCGCGTATCTGCGCGTCTTTCTTGATGTCTTCGAGCTTGATCATTCAGCCTCTTCCCCACTCGTGATGACTTCTGCGCGTTGTTGAGTGATTCCCATAGTGGATTCCGGGCGGAAGCCCGGTGCAATGGCCAGGTTTTCGACTCCGTAGAGGGTGGGCAGATTGCTCAGCCATAAGTGAAACTCGGCACCCTGCAAGGAATGATCTGCCGTGCAGCCTACATTCCAGCGACGCAACACATAGCCGGCGACCGCCGCCCGCACCTGCGCCTTCAGCAGGCCGCTAGTCATTCCATATTCAAAGGCGATCGTCTCAGGATGAGCAAGACTGGGGTGAGGAACGAGATGCAGTTCAACGACCCGGTTCCACTGGATATCGGCCTCTTTACTTTCAGGGGCTGCTACTGCCGACGCTGGGCTGTGACTGGCCTCGACAATACGATTGATGACGAAATCAGCAAAATGACCACGCTTGCGGTCGTAAGTGCGCACATGCCAGCGCAAGCCATTGTCGACCAGGGCGAAAGGGATAATCTCGCGTTCACCTAAGCCATTACTCAAGGAGCGGTAGCTGATGTTCAGCACCCGCCTTCGGTAAATGGCTCGACTGACTGCTGCAAGGATGTCTAGCTGCGGCAGGTTCAGCTGCGTGGGAAGTTCTGCGGCGAGCATCGCATGGTGGATGCCCACGAAATCGTCGCCTAGCCCCCTGCATAACGCTGTCAGCACCTGTTCTGCCGAATGAGCGAACACAGGTTGGAAGGCCTCCGTGGCAACGTACACCTTGCCACGCGCGTCGTATTCGAGGTTGGTCGCCCTGAGCTCTTTGTACAGCGCTAGATCGCGGGTTGAGGCAGCTGCCTTGATACCGAAGCGTTGGACGAGATCGGGCCTAGACACCGTCCCGAGGAAGCGAAGACGTAAGTCGATATGGAACAGGCGCTCCCTTTGCGCCTGAGTGAGGTCTTCCAGCAGAGAGCTAGACATGAAGTTACCAATTGAAATGATGAGGCAAATCTAGCACACTACACCGAACATCACCATAACTCCTTCTTCGTATTAGCGACCGTGATCAAAATGATCACCAAAATTGCATGCCGTAGTTCCGATCATCAAGCTCTGGCTGCCACCAGTTGGCACGCTCCGACCAAATAGAAAGTAAAAAAAGGGACTTGGATGGATGGATGCGAACTTATCAGAAAGTTGAATTCAGGGGGGAAGACGGCTTTCGCGCAACACTTCGACGTCTTTCCAGCCTACGCGAATAGCAGCTTAACAAGGGTGCAGGTGATTGAGGAGCTGGTTCAACGTCGAGTGAGTAATGAGGCCGGCGCCAACAGACGAGTGGGGAACGCGAAGTCCATTTTTGATGGCCAACATAGAAGCGGATGCCCTCGTTTTGATAACGACGTCTAAACGGCTGCCTGTTGCGGTGAAGGAGGCTGCTCGAAGGAATCAAGGCTTGGAAGCGTCCTGCTTGTCACGTGCGGTGAATTCCGAAAGGTCTGGCCCTCGCCCGCCTGCCCGAGATGATGAAACAATTGGAAGAACTCTCGGGACGTCCTATTATTGCGTGCAACCCGGCTGCGCAGACCCCGGTTGCCCGCAAAAGAGACAGCCATAAGGAAGGCACAAAGTGAAGCTGATCACGTATCGAGTAACAAACTTCCGTTCAGTGATAGACAGCGGCGACATTGAGGCCGGCGACGTTGCCGCACTCATCGGTGTCAACGAGTCAGGAAAAACGAACTTGTTGCTTCCACTTTGGAAGCTCAACCCTGCCCGTGAAGGCAACATTCAACCAACATCGGACTACCCGAAGACCATGTTCGCGGATGTGCGCGCCGAGCCAGGACGCTTTCAGTTCATCACTGCCGACTTCGATGCTACCTCTCTCCGTGAAGATTTGGTGTCGCTGACGAAAGTGGATCCTACACAAATGGAAGTCGTGCGTGTCGGCAGATATTTCGACGGGGAATATGCAGTCTCATTTCCGCAATATTCCCCCAAGACAACGGTCTCTGCGTGGGAGAGCAAGGACGAGTTGTTAAGTCTAATTACGTCTATTGAACAAGCAGACGCGCTGAAAAGCGAAGAGCCTCTTAAGTCAACGATTCTTGGCGATGTTCAGGCGTTGGCCGAGGCTATCAACCAAGACTGGACTGCGCAGGATCTCGACAACGTCATCACGTCGCTGGAGAAGCTACTGCCAGACCAGCCAGCCAAAACTTCGACGATCATTCCTCGCGTCCAGCAAACGATCGACACCTTGACCGCATGGTTGGCCGAAATCAGATCGCCCGCCCCAGAAGACATTGAAGGGGTGCGGGATCTTGTCCTGACAGCACTCCCCAAATTTGTCTACTACTCCAACTACGGGAACTTGGACTCCGAGATCTATTTACCGCATGTGGTCGATAATCTTAAGAGACAAGACCTGGGCGCTAAGGAGGCTGCGAAGGCTCGAACTCTGCGTGTATTGTTCAGCTTTGTTCGCCTTCAACCTAAGGAAATCCTTCAGCTTGGCCGCGATTTCAAAGACCCAAACAATCAGAGTAGGCAACCCACTGAAGCCGAGATTGCGGAGATCGCGGAACGCAAACGGGAGCGCTCCATCTTGCTACAGTCCGCGGGCACGACCCTGACGAAGGAGTTCAAGTCTTGGTGGAAACAAGGCGACTATCGCTTCCGATTCGAAGCAGATGGAGATCACTTCCGAATTTGGGTGTCGGACGACCGACGCCCAGAAGAAGTCGAGCTAGAAAACCGCAGTACGGGGTTGCAATGGTTTCTAAGCTTCTACCTAGTGTTCTTGGTGGAAAGCCAGGGGGACCACGAAAACGCCGTCCTTCTACTAGATGAGCCCGGTCTATCGCTTCACCCTCTAGCGCAACGCGATCTATCCGCCTTCTTCGATGGGTTGAGTGAAACCAATCAGATTATCTACACAACGCACTCACCATTCCTCGTCGATCCCGATCGGCTAGATCGAGTAAGGAAGGTCTATGTCGCTGCTGATGGCTCTACCGAGTCCTCACCGAATCTACGTCAATCGGGTGCTGACCCTGCACATGCCGGCGCGGCGTATGCCGTGTATTCAGCACTCAATCTGAACATTGCTGAGAGTCTGCTGCTAGGTTGCCTGCCTGTCGTTGTTGAAGGGGCTTCCGATCAGCACTATCTAACAATGATCAAGGCACTTCTTATTGGCGCAGGGAAGATCAAACCTAGCCGTGAACTAGTGTTTCCACCCGCAGGTGGAACTAAGACGTTGAGAATCACTGCTGGGATCTTGACTGGCCGAGACGAGGCTCTTCCTGTGGTTTTACTGGATGGTGACCACATGGGTAGGAGGATGGCTACGGAGCTAACTAGCAGCCTGTATAAAGGAGAGGAGAAGAGGATACTATCGACTGATGAGTACGCTGGCTTCGAAGGGTCAGAGCTCGAAGACTTGATCCCCCATCAGCACTTTATGGCAGCGGTAGATCGAATTTTTCGTGGGCCAGAACAGGAATTTTCGGAAGTCATGTCACCAGGGACACCCGTCGTGCCACAGGTTGAGGTTTGGGCCAAGAGTGAAGGCATTGAGCTGACGCCTGGCTGGAAGGTGGAGGTTTCCAAACGCGTGAAAGCCTCCCTTCTGGCCAAGGGGATCGACAGTATCGAGAACGATTTGATTGAGCGATGGGTGCAACTCTTCAGTCGGTTTGAGCTGTAGTTGTAGTAGTTCCGACTTGCCCGCCGACTACACCACGCGCCTACCAGCCTCAATTAACGGCCTGAGGAGCCCCACATCGTTGGCGTTGCCATCTCCCTTGTAGCACTTTGTCGTTTCCTCCGGTACATCGGGCCTGTGTAAAAGCCTGAAAAGCCCTCAAGAAATGCAGCCTCCTCAAAACCCTTTGTGATTCATCTACGCAGATTGGTACACCCACAAATCCTGGGAGCCGCCGAAAACAGCCGACTCCCATTCTTCTATGGTGACTATTGCAACGGCGGCTCCGACCGGGAGGGGCCTCTACCACCATTCATTGCTGATGGAAGAGATTCGTCCCAATAGGCAAGTCGGCGCTCAACAAAGCCTGAGTGCGTACGTTTGTGACGTAAAAAGCATACGTTCGTAGTCCACATACAAGGGGTTTCCCAAGTGCACGACGGAATCTGACTGCTGACTTTTCCGATGCAGCGCATACGCTAAAGAAGGGTTTTGCACCGCTTCAAGAACCAAACCTGTGATCCCTCGACTCATCAGCTCCTTCTTAAACTTGGTCAGGAAGCCTTTCCTTCGCAGACTCGGGTGTAGCGTGATCGAACGTAGGTAGATTGTTGTCTCCACCTTCAGCCAGGGAGCGAAATCAACGAAGACCGGCAGTGCTTTACCAAACTCCAGCTCCCCCATATCCTGAACGCTCTCGACAGTTTTGAACATAAACGTTCTGTCCCTGGGGACGGGCGCTGCGAGCAGCCCCACCGCAAATTCAGCACACTCATGAGCCTGAGAATCAAGGTACTCCTGCGGGTCGATCCGGGACCAAACGTGTCTTTCAAATTCCTCCGCCACCTTGGCGTCTCTGCGTGCTTCAGTAAGCATCAGCGTCACGATGTCAGGCGTGTATAGCTCCGGTGGCACGGTCCGCCCCATCAGTTCATGGAACTTGACGATATCTGCTTTCGATAGTTTGCACATAGAAGTTCCTCCCTTTTCTCATGCGGCCCGCACGGCACTGACAAGCTCTTCGGCGCTGGGGTTGTAGTACCGCATCGCCATCTGCAACGTCTTCCAGCCCATCACCTTTGCCAAGGTAGCAGGCGAAGGAATTCGGGTCGCAAGTCTGGAGGCTGCTTCATGTCGCAAATCATGAAACGTCAGGTCCACGATCCCTGCTCGCTTGCAAGCACGCCGAAATGCAGCACTAAGCCCGCGTGTGTCGTAGAACGTAAACAGCTTTTCACCTTCAGACTGACTCATCAGCCGGCGAAGAACTTCTTCTGCACGAAGAGAGAGGGGAACCACGCGTTTAGAGCCATTCTTGGTCTGGTGGAGTACAACGTGATGCCGGTGAAGGTTCACGCTCGACCGCGTGAGACCGACGATCTCGCCGGCTCGCATGCCAGATTCAATCGCGAGAATGATCGCATCAGCAAGCTGGGGAGCCCGACAAATGGAACCCTGAGCCGCATCTAGCACACGCTCTTCTTCATCGTCTTCAAGACGACGATCTCGATGCTCGGGCGCGGCTGGTTTGCGGATCCGTGGAATGGGATTGTCAATCGGATATCCCCAATCCATAATGGCGCACGAAATAACAGCGGAAAGCAGGCCGAGCTCTCGTAGCACCGTACCCGGCCCAACCTGCTTCAGACGCTCGTCCCTATAATTTGAGAAGTCGGCCGGCCCGAGATCAGCGAGCCTTTTCTCGGCGATATGGTGCTCGCGCATGCGGCGAAGTCGCGGAAGCTCGCTAGCGCCCCCGCGTTTCGTTGGCACGACTTCTTTTGCATAGCGCTCAAGGACGTGATCAAAAGTCGTCGTCTGCGCTACGCGCCGATCTGTAAACTGTGTTCGACGTATGTCTGCTTCTACGCCAGCGGCCCATACGTCCGCTTCCTTCCACGTTTCAAACGTTTTTGTCTGCTTACGCGCGCCTTTAATCCGGACCACTGCTTGGAACTGAAAAGGTCCTCGTTCATAAATCGATGCCATTTTGGCCTCCCACACTGTTGAAAAAAAGTCGAGTGCAGGTGTATAGGTAGAAGTGCCGCGAAAATGCCGCAATAATCGAAATTATTACAATCGATTACATTTTCAGGCGGCTAAAATCCACCTAACAAGTTGATTTATAAGGAAATTTACTGGTGGGCGGTACTGGGTTCGAACCAGTGACCCCTGCCGTGTGAAGGCAGTGCTCTACCACTGAGCTAACCGCCCGCTTAGGTGCTGTGGATATTCAAAGCTTTGAATGTACACCTGGCGAGGGATGAGATTATAGCACGCACTAAAGGCGCGTTTTAAGCGCCCTCCCTCAGCCCCACTTAAGCCAAGGGCTCAGACTCCAGCTTGCGCCAGATGCTGCCTCCGGCCTTGTCCAGGCTGTCCAAATACGCCTGATGTGCTGCCAGTTCTTCTGCCGAGGCTTGCAACACTGGCAGGCTGGCAAGGTCTACATCGCCTTCCAGCATCACGTAGCCTTGCTGGCTGTCATCCCCCGAGTCCATCAAGAGTTCGTCTTGGCCGCGCGTCATGGCCAGCCACACATCGGCCAGCAACTCGGAGTCGAGCAAGGCGCCGTGCAGGGTGCGGTGGGCATTCGAGATGCCGAAGCGTTCGCAGAGGGCGTCCAGACTGTTACGCTTGCCGGGGAATAACTCACGCGCATAAAGCAAAGAGTCAGTGACCTCGGCGCAGGCCGTACGAAACGCCGGTTTGTCTATGCGCGCTAGTTCGGCGTTCAGGAACTTCAGGTCGAACGCCGCATTGTGAATGATGACCTCGGCACCACGCACATAGTCGAGGATCTGGTCTGCCACTTGCTCAAAGCGCGGGTGATCTTTCAGGAAATCAGTGGTCAGGCCGTGAATAGCCAGTGCTTCCGGGTCGCTGTCACGATCAGGGTTCAGGTACAAATGCAGGTGGTTGCCGGTCAGCCGCCGGTTAATCATTTCCACGCCGGCGATTTCGATGATGCGGTGACCATCGGCTGGGTCCAGGCCGGTGGTTTCGGTATCGAGGATGATCTGGCGCATGCGGTTTCCTGGTACAAAAAGAAGGCGACCACCTTGGTCGCCTCGGGGATTGTAGACCGAATGGGCCGGCCAACTAAAGCTTAAAGCACACCCTTGGCACGCAGCGCCGCCACACTCTGCGCGTCCAAGCCCAGCTCGGCCAACACGTCTTCGGTGTGCACTCCCAACGCCGGCGGTGCCACAGGCTCTACCGTGGGCGTGCCTGACAGCTTCATGGGGTTGGCCACCAAGTCTACGGTGCCGTAGTGGTCGGACTGCACTTGCTGGCGCATGCTGCGCGCTTGCACTTGCGGGTCTTCGAACACACGGTCTATGGTGTTGATGGGGCCGCAAGGGAAGTTGCGTTGATTGCCCAGGGTGCACCATTCGTCTATGGTTTTGGCCAGCATGCGTTGTTGCAACAAGGGCACCAACTCATTACGGCTGCGCACGCGGGCGGCATTGGTGGCAA
Organism: Mesopusillimonas faecipullorum; assembly: GCF_020539505.1. Classification (GTDB taxonomy): domain Bacteria; phylum Pseudomonadota; class Gammaproteobacteria; order Burkholderiales; family Burkholderiaceae_B; genus Mesopusillimonas; species Mesopusillimonas faecipullorum. The sequence continues at coordinate 231,272 of NZ_JACDXW010000005.1, forward strand.
AGCGCTCGTCTTTGGCCAATTCAGCCATGCCAGCCGTGTCGCAGAAATTAGCAAACTGGGTGTCGTTGCCTATGGCCAGCATGACGTAGCCGTCTGCACAAGCAAAGGGCTGGTAGGGCACGATGGAGGGGTGCGCACTACCCAAGCGGCCTGGCACCACGTCGCCCAACAAGTAGTTGCTGGCTTGGTTGGCTAGCGTCGCCACCTGTACGTCCAGCAAGGCCACGTCTATGTGCTGGCCTTCTCCGGTGCGGGTGCGATGGTAAAGCGCGGCCAAAATAGCCGAGGTGGCATACAGCGCCGTCAGAATGTCGACCACTGCCACGCCGACTTTCTGGGGGCCGCCGCCGGGCGTGCCGTCGGGCTCGCCGGTAATGCTCATCAGGCCGCCCATGGCCTGGATCAGCGCGTCGTAGCCCGGGCGTTCGGCGTAGGGGCCGCTATGGCCAAAGCCGGTAATAGAGCAGTAGATCAGCGAGGGGTTAACCGCAGCCAAAGTGGCGTAATCCAGCCCGTATTTCTTCAGGCCGCCTACCTTGTAGTTTTCAACCAGCACGTCGGCTTTGGCCACGAGTTTAAGCAATACCTCGCGCCCTTCGGGCTTGGTAAAGTCGAGCGTGATCGAGCGCTTGCCACGGTTGGCGCAAAAATAGTAGGCAGCATCGCGGGCATCGGGCCCCGAGGCGTCGGCTGGCGCGTCGGTGCGCGTGACAAAGGGTGGGCCCCAACCGCGTGTGTCGTCGCCCGCCCCAGGGCGTTCAACTTTGATGACGTCGGCGCCAAGATCGGCCAGGTTCTGGGTAGACCACGGCCCCGCCAAAATGCGGGACAGATCCAGTACCGTCACGCCCTGCAATGCTGCTGCCATGAAAAATGCTCCAAGCTAGCTATTTACTTTTCAATGACCGGCACCTGAGTGGCCGGCGGGGTGTTGCGACTGCGCTGGCAACGCACGATACCGTCGATGATGACCATGCCCACGCCAGGCAAATCGCCCAGCTGTACGCTTTCCAGCAAGGTGTCAGCAGCGGTGTGTTGGGCGCGATCCATGATGACGAAGTCGGCCACACGGCCTACCTCGATCAGGCCGCAATCCAGGTTGCGCATGCGCGCTGTGTTGCCGGTGGCAAAACAGAAGGCAATTTCGGCGGGAATATCGGCCAGACTGGAAAGCTGCGACACCATGCGCAGAATGCCCAAAGGTTGTACGCCCGAGCCGGCAGGGCCGTCGGTACCCAGAATGACGCGATGCAGGCATTTGAGTTCATGCGCGTGGCGCGCTGTGAGTATGCCTATGCGTTCGTTGCCGTTGTGCACGATTTCGATGCCGCGCGTCGAGCGCTCGCACAGTTCACAGACGTGCTTGTAAGACAAAGAGGTGTGGCCGCCGTTGATGTGGCCGATGATGTCGGCGTCGGCCTCAAGCACCACGTCTTTGTCGATGTAGCCAGAGCCGGGTACCGAAGGGCCGCCCGTGTGTATGGTGCTTTGGATGCCGTATTTACGCGCCCATTTGACCATCTCGGCGGCTTCATCGCCGGCCTTGACGCTACCCAGACCGATCTCGCCCAAGAGGGTGACGCCGGCATCGGCCAGTTCTTTGAAGTCGGACTCGACCATCCCTTTTTCGATGACCGGCGCACCGGCCAGTACCTTGACGCCGCCGGGACGGAAAGCATCGAAGGCGCGCTGCGAGGTGATGGCCAAGGCCTTGAGACCGACGATATCTTTGGGACGCCCCGGGTAATGCACTTCGCCCGCCGAGATCATGGTGGTCACGCCGCCGTTCAGCGAGGACTCGATCCAGTTCAACTGGCTTTGGCGCGGTGTCCAGTCGCCGGCTACCGGGTGAACGTGCGAGTCGATCAAGCCGGGCGCCAGCGTGGTGCCGCGGCAGTCAATGACGGAATCGGCGTCCACGACGTCACAGTCTTTGTACCGGCCCACGGCAGCGATACGGCCATCCACCACAACGATGGTGTCGGCTTCGAGGATGGGGTTTTCAAGGTCGCCCGACAGCAGCAGGCCGATGTTCTTGATAACGAGTTTGCCAGAATGTTTTTCGACGATAGCGGTGGCCATATTCTGTTCTCCTGATGTGGGTTGGCGTGCGTCAACAGCCATGCAGCTCAGCGATGCCCCGGCCTGACGCGTAACGCGCAAGCCGGGGGCACACGCTTAGCGCAGACCGTCCTCGCCCTTGGCTTCGGCAGCGGTCAGGCCGCCTACGCGTGGCAGCGGACGACCCGAGTCGGTGACGGCGACGGCGACCACGATTTCATTGGCTCGTGGTGCATCCGAGACGCGCGCTTCGATGGCGTCGAAGTGGCTGCGCACGAAAGCGGCGTCTTTGTGGCCCAGGGGAACGTCAATAGCGGTGCCAACACCGCCTTGCTTTTTAGAAGACGGCACCAGTGCCGCGCCTTTCTCGACGGCCTTGCGCAGCGGTGCGCCCAGCTTGGGGTGCAAAATGGCGGCGGCATGTTCGAGCTCGCCGGCTTCGCCGACGATGGCGGCTTTGCCATAGCTTTCGGCTTGGCCAGGCTGAATGCCCAAGGCTTTGACGCACTTTTCGCCCAACAGGCCGCCCAACTCTTCACCGATGGCCATCAGTTCGTCCAGGTTTTCAACATAGCGGCCGGCAAAGGGATTTTCGATGACGGCGACGGCCACAGCGCGGCGCGTGGCGGGTTCTATGGCTTTGCCCATTTCGACGCGGGTTTCATCAACCGAAACGACAAGCTTGCGGATCTTTGCATTCATTGTGTTCTCCCGAGGTATCTAGATTGCGAGCCTTCAATCTCGCGAAATTCAATTCTTGGAAACAGCTGTGCACGGCGTGCAGGCTGCTTAACGGTGCTTAGCGCAAGCCGTCGTATTTGCTGATCTGTTCGGGCCGCAAGCCGCCTACACGCTGGTGTACGCGCCCACCTGTGGCCATGACAAGGATGAAGACCAGCTCATCAGACGCCGGGGCACCTGGCACGCCGACTTCCATGGCGTCGAAATGCCCGCGCACATAGCTGGCCGTAATGTGGGTAAGGGGTACGTCAAGCTTGGTGCCAGGCCCGCCCACTTTTTTGGTGGAAGGCACAATGGACAGGGCGCGGCCCATTTCCAGGCCTTTTTGCCCGCTGCTTTGCCCTTGCTTGTACGAGGAACGATCACCCTTCCAGCCCAGGAGTTCGCGCATGGCGTAGCCACCTGGCACGTGCCACAGGGCGCCGTGTTCGAGTTCGCCCGCAGCGCCCACGATAGAACCTTTGCCATAGCTTTCGATGTCGTCGATGGAGACGTCCATGGCGGCCAGCAGATTGCGAGCCATTTCCAGGCCGACGTCGTTGAGTTCTTCCATCATGGGCAGAATGTCTTCGACATAGCGCCCGGCGTAGGGGTTCTTGAGCACGGCGCCGACGGCGCCGCGGATCAAGGGTTTATCGACCGCTGGGCCGAACTCGTGGTAGATGGTTTCGACCTGAGTGAATTGCCTGCGTACTTCGATCAAATCTGACATGGTTCCGTCCTGATTCTTGATAGCAATCTGAATAAAGCAAACGTCCCGCCTTAAGGCGTTGACGGTAAAACTACGCGGTGCTGCCCTTGCAAAACCAGGGCGGCTCCTTCGATAAGACCGGCATCCAGCAAGGCTTGCGCCTGCGCTGCGCCGCGTGCCAATGCCTGCTCGACGACATGTTCGGGCAAGCTGCCAACCTCGACCGTGACCAGCGCCTGGCCTAAGTCGGAGTCGTCTTTGAGCGTATCGGCGGGGGCTCGGCGTATGGCTGGGTGCTGCACCGTAACTTGATTGGCGATCACCGTCGCGGCAGCATCTGCACCAGCGGCGGTGCTTGCCAATACCGTCACGCTATCGGCGATGCCCAGACTGAAGCTACGCCCTCGCCAGCCGCTGGTAGCTACGCCACGCACCGGCGAGGCCGCCGAAACCGTAAAGCCGCCATCCAAGTCGCTGGCTGCTTGCGGTGCGCCAGGTCGCGAAACGTCGGCAAACAAGCCTACGCGGTATTGGGCATCTTGCGCCAAATACAGGGCGATGTCACCCCCGTTGTTGACGTAGGCGCGCTGTATGCCGGGCTGAGCCGCAAAGACGGCGATGATCTCGTCGGCCACGGCGCCGGCGACCGCCACCATGGGCGTAATGTACAAGTGCGGCGCGTAAGGCAAACTGGCCGCCAGCATGCGGCGTGCTGTTTCGCCTTGCACGCGTTGCCAAATGGGGTCTGCTGCGTTGGGCAGTTCAGTCGAGGGCCGGCACAGCGCCGCAGGCAGCGTCGAAGCCAAGACAACAGGCCTGCGCAAGGCCGGCAATTGCGCGACCAGCTCGGTCAGTATCCCGGTGAACTTTTGCCAGGCGGCTTGCAGCGCTTGTTTCACTGCATCTTCGTCGCCATCGGCCCCGATGATGAGATCTATGGGCCCATGCTGAAAATGCCAACGCCCCCCATCCAGACGGGCAGCCACCGCCCCGTCGGCATGCTGCCAGACGGGGACGGCGGTTTGGCCGGAGACGAGGGTGGACACTCCCTTAACCCAGTACGGGCTTCTGGCCCAAAGGCCAGGGGCTGCTGGGGTCAACCCAGTTGATGACGCGGTATTTGGCTTGCTTGAGCACTTCCTGGATAGGCAAAACATCGGCCATATGGCCGCCCAAACGCTCGTAGTCTTCGCGCGTCATGCTGAACTCGATAGGCGCGACAATGGCGGGCGTGGGCACGTAGCCGAAGGAGTTGTCGGGCATGCGCAGCACGTCGACCATGACGGTAATGCCGCCCCCCGCCCAGATATAGGCCGGTGCGCCGCCGCATGTGACGTTGACCAAGGCCTTCTTAATAGAATTGGTGAGCCAAATGGGGTTCTCGGTAACGCCTGCACGCAGCGAACCACCCGCCCCACCCAGGAACAACACACTGGCCAGCGAGGGTTCGCAGTTCTCGCCAATGCGATCCACCGTCTTTTGCAAAGGCTCGGGAATCGGCTTGCGCTGCGGCGTCAGGGTGTCGTCCAGTTCGAAGTATTCGGCGTGCTCGCCCGTGGTAGACGTAATCAGCAAGCGCAAACCAGGCCAGGCCACCTCGGGGTCAAAGCCTTCGATAATGGCCAAGGGATCGGAGATATCGGTACCCCCCCAACCGTTGCCGGGGTTGGCCACTTGAAAGTAACGGCCAGGCGTGGATTTGCGGCCTTTCATTTTGATGCCCGAAGACTTCATATCCAAGCATTTACCCGCTTGGTGCTCAGTCAGCACGCCGGTAATGTGGTCGTCTACCACCACGACTTCGTCGGTATGACCAAACCATTGCTTGGCAAAAATACCGATGGCGGCAGAACCGCAACCCACGCGCATGCGCTTTTCTTCTACGCCGTCAACGATGGGCGCCTTGCCGGCTTGAACGACCAACTGGGCGCCGCCGTCTATGGTGAGCTCTACCGCTTCTTTATTGCCTAAGGCCATCATCACGTCGCAAGTGATGCGGCCTTCTTTTTTGCTGCCACCGGTAAGGTGATGCACGCCGCCCAACGACAGCATTTGCGAGCCGTATTCGGCCGTGGTGACGTGGCCGACGATCTCGCCCTTATGACGAATATTGGCTTGCTCTGGCCCAAGATAGCGGTCGGTATCGATTTTGATCTTGAAGCTGCAATAGCTGAAGATGCCTTCGGTGACCACGGTAACCATGTCTACGCCGTCAAGCTTGGACGAGACGATGAAGGGCGCAGGCTTGTAATCGGGGTAAGTGGTGCCCGAGGCCACGCCGCTGACGAAGAGTTCGTCGCCGGTATCGGTTTCTTGCAAAGCGTACTCTTGGCCGGGTACGTCGGTCGACTCTTCGGGAAGACGACGCATGAACACGACCGGGTCTAGACGGGTAAGCACGCCGTCTACGTTGCCCCAACGGTCACAGGCACCGGTACGGCCTTCGGTGATCTGGCACAGCACGGGACAGGCATTGCATTCGACCTTGTTTGAGGCCATGTTGGCACTGCGCGGCTTGGAGCGCTCCAGTACCGTGGGGCCTGCTGTTACGGGCAGGATTTCATCCAGATTATCGGTGCTGTGATCCACCTTGGTGTGCTCGGTCATTACGGACTCCTGTGTCGGTATAGCGCCGTCCACGCCACACGCCAGGCATGCGCCCGAAACCGGCGGCAAGGCCTCAACCTGAATGTAGCGCTCACTATAAATTGTAGTGTTTACTACATTCGATCATAGCGTAAAAGACTTGCGCTATCAATCAAGAATCTTCCCGATTTTGCATGGGCTGAATCAGGGTAAACCCGCCAGGGCAAGGCTTTGCGCCACGAACCCTTAAGTCGCCGCATGATAATCTTTCGATAATAAGTCTCATTAATCATCTGCCGCCTTATCGTCCTTGCCATGATGAAACTCCGCGCTGCATTCCTCTACGCTACGTGCTTCTCATTGGTCACGCTGGCCTGGTCTGCCTCGGCCACCGCACAAAAGCCGCTGCCACCCGCCGCCAATACAGAAGCTGCCTCAAGCCCTACCCGCGCCTCCGACCTGCCCGTTGAATTGATCGAAGACCCTCGCATCACCCGTCTGGAGATCGCCGCGCCTGAGGGCCAGGCACGCTGGCGTATACAGGTAGCCCGGCCCGATTGCGCAGCACCAGCAGATGGCTACCCGGTGCTGTATCTACTCGACGGCGATGCGGTTTTTCCCGTCGCATGGCGTGCCCTTAGCCGTTTGCAGCAGCCATGCCTGGCGCTGGTGGCTGTGGGTTATCCCGGCCCGATGCGCGTCAATGTGCCACGCCGCTATCTCGACTTCACCCCGCCCACCGCCGAGGAATACCTGGGGGAACGTGGTGCCGGGATGGCCACCGGCGGTCGTGAGGACTTTCTTGAGTTCCTGACCGGCCCCTTGCGCACGGAAGTGGCGCGCTTGCTGCCGATAGACAACACTAAACAAGCCTTATTCGGTCACTCATTAGGCGGCTTGTTCACTCTGTATGCCTTAACGTCACGCCCAGAGCAGTTCCAAGCCTACATCATCGCCGACCCCTCCCTGTGGTGGAACGGCCAATCGGCCATCCGTGAAATGGAAGCCTTCTTTGGAGGCATCAGCGCAGCAGGCGGCGGCTTGGATCAGCCTATCCAACTCCATATGTTGACTTCGGGCAGCCAGCCCCCTCGCACCGGAGAGCGCACTACCCGCAGCAGGCAACGCATGCCGGAACCCGCCACTCGTCAACTGGTAGATAGATTTGCTCAAGTACGGGGGCTTAAAGTGCAAGACCAACACTTTCCCCACGAAACTCACGGTTCACTCTTGCCCCTATCGGCCACTGAAGCGGTGCGCTTCGCCAATGGCGCATTTGCGCAGAGCCCTTGATTCTGTATGCCCAGCGTCACAAAAAATGTAGTAACCACTAAAAAGTTTGGTGTTCACTACATTTTTTTATACACTACTCCAAGAAGTTAAGACTCACGCTTAAAGTTATTGTCTTAAGCGCTCCCCTCCTCTCTTTTTGGTAAGTAGCCATGACACACGTCGTCACCGAAGCCTGTATCAAATGCCGCTATACCGATTGCGTCGACGTCTGCCCGGTCGACTGCTTTCACGCCGGCCCCAATTTCCTGGTCATCGACCCCGATGAATGCATAGACTGCGCCGTGTGCGTGGCCGAATGCCCTGCCGAAGCCATCTACGCCGAGGAAGACCTGCCCAGCGATCAGATGCAGTTCATCGAAATCAACGCCGAACTGTCACAACAATGGGAAGTCATTTCGCGTAAGGTAGACGCGCTACCCGATGCCGACGATTGGAAAGGCAAAACGGGTAAGCTGGAACTCTTGGAACGCTAAACCCCAACGCACGCCACCTTGCCTTACAAAGCCGGTGCGTGCGAATATCACCGACTGCCCCATTGCCGGTAGCAGCATCCGGGCGCCGGCCACCTCCCTTCCCTGATGACTGATATGCACAAGAACTGGATCGCCGGCGAATGGGTCGCCTCGCAAAACACGCAGCAAAACCTCAACCCCTCCGATTTGTCCGACATCGTCGGCGAATACGTACGCGCCAGCGCGGCTGATGTCGACGCCGCCATCGGCGCCGCCAGCCAAGCCTGGCCGGCCTGGTCGCTATCTACGCCGCAACAGCGCTTCGACGCGCTGGACTTCATCGGCAGCGAACTGCTGGCCCGCAAAGAAGAACTGGGCGAACTGCTGGCGCGCGAAGAAGGCAAGACGCGCCCCGAAGCCATAGGCGAGGTCGCCCGCGCCGGCCAGATCTTCAAGTTCTTTGCCGGTGAAACCCTGCGAGCCGCAGGCGAGTTCCTGCCATCGGTACGCCCCGGCCTGAATGTCGAAATCACCCGCGAACCCATAGGCGTGGTCGGCATCATCACGCCCTGGAACTTCCCCATCGCTATCCCCGCCTGGAAGATCGCCCCCGCCTTGGCCTATGGCAACTGCGTCATCTTCAAACCCGCCGATCTGGTCCCCGGTTCGGCCTGGGCGCTGGCAGAGATCATCAGCCGCAGCGGCTTGCCCGCAGGCGTATTCAATCTGGTCATGGGGCGCGGCAGCGTCGTCGGCCCGGCCCTGGTCGAAGACCCTCGCGTCCATGCCATCACCTTTACCGGCTCGGTCGGCACCGGCAATCAATTGCTGATCGATGCCGTCAGCCGTCACAAGAAAGTGCAGCTGGAACTCGGCGGCAAAAACCCCTTCATCGTGCTGGACGACGCCGACCTTGAAGTCGCGCTGGACTGCACGATTCAAGGCGCGTTTTACTCCACCGGCCAGCGCTGCACCGCCAGCAGCCGCATCATTGTCGAGCGCGGCATTCACGACCGCTTTGTCGAAGAGCTTGCCAAGCGCACTAGCGCTCTACGGGTTGGCCATGCCCTGCGCAGCGAAACGCAGATCGGCCCGGTGGCCGACGCGTCGCAACTGGAACAGGACATGGAGTACGTCGCCATCGGCCAACGCGAAGGCGCGCAACTGCTGTGCGGTGGCGAACGCCTGCAACGCGACACCGAGGGCTTTTTCTTCAGCCCCGCCGTGTTCGTCAATGCCACCAACGACATGCGCATTGCCCGTGAAGAAATCTTTGGTCCGGTTGCCGCCATCGTGCGCGCCGACGATTACGACCATGCCCTGGCCCTGGCCAACGACAACGAGTTCGGCCTCAGCTCTGGCATCTGCACGCAGTCACTCAAGCGCGCAACGCACTTCAAACGCCACATCCAGGCCGGCATGACCATGGTCAACGTCGCCACCGCCGGGGTCGACTATCACGTGCCGTTTGGGGGCCGCAAAGGCAGCAGCTACGGCCCGCGCGAGCAAGGCCGTTACGCGCAAGAGTTCTTTACTGTGGTCAAGACCGCCTATACAGCGGCTTAAACAAGAAAAGGTGGGAATACGCTTGCCGCATGTCCCCACCTTATTGAGCCCGGCGCGGGGTCTACCGTGAACGCACGGCCACTACGCCAGTGCCGCTGCCAACGCTTGCTCCAGATCGGCGCACAGATCTTCTACCGCTTCCAAGCCCACATGCAAACGCACCACTGTGGTGTCGCCCTTGCCTTGCCAATAGCTGTGCGGCTTAAGCGTGGGGGGTTCTACCCATTGCACCAGGCTTTCAAAGCCGCCCCACGAAAATCCTATGCTGAACAAGCGCAAGGCATCGACAAAGCGGCGCCCTTGCTCGTAGTTAAGCTTTAGCTCTACCGACATCAAGCCATTGGAGCCCAGGCAATCGCGCTGCCACAGCGCATGGCCGGGGTCTTCCTGCCAAGCGGGATGGTAAATGCGGGCCACTTCGGGCTTGGCCGCCAAAAAGCGGCAGATTTCCAGAGCGCTGTGCGCATGGTGGCGCATACGTAACGGCAAGGTACGCACGCCACGCAGCGCCAGCCAGGCATCTTCGGCGCTGATGGTATAGCCCAGGGCGTAATGGGTGTCGGTAATCTGCTGCACCAAGGCCTCATCGGCCACCGCCACCGCGCCCAGCATTAAGTCGGCATGCCCACCCACGTACTTGGTACCCGCCACGACCGACACATGCGCCCCCAGCGCTAAGGGGCGATAGGCGTAGCCCGCTCCCCATGTGTTGTCGGTTACCAGCGTCAGCCCCTTGTCGCGGGCAAAAGCTGCCAAGGCGGGCAGGTCCAGCATCTCCAGCAGCAAGGAACCCGGAGACTCCACATACACCATGCGCGTCTCGGGGCGCAGTTGCGCCTGCATGTCTTCTGGCGTGCCTCGGCAGTAGCTGACTTCTATGCCCATGCGGCGCAGCACGGTTTTATCCAGATAGCGCACCGGGCCGTATACACAATCGGCCACCAATACGTGGTCGCCTTTGCTTAGCAAAGCCAGAAACACCAGCGATATCGCCGACAAACCAGAAGGCGCCAGGAAGCTGCGTTTGGCGCCTTCCAGTTCGCAGAACACCTCTTCGAGCGCCACATGCGTTTCAAGGCCGGGCCGCCCATAGGTGCTGGGGCGGGCACCTGCTTCGCGCTGGGCCACGACATTGTCCAGGGCCTGCAGGTTTTGAAAGCGTACGGTACTGGTGCGCACCGCTGGCAATGTAACGGGGGCCAGCCCGGTTTTGGGATTAAACTCGGCGATGCCCGTGTGCAGCAGCCTGGTTTCCAGCTTGGTATCGCGGTGCGTCATGATGTACGTTGATCCTTATGAAGGTTAACTAGAAAGCTAACATATCTGCCGCACGTGCACGACCACGTCTTGCCCGCCGGCGCCGCCTGCCCTCGGAACCTCGCCATGCTGCCACTGGAAACCGTCTTCTCATTTTTTGGCATTGCCGTACTGCTGGCTTTCGCGCCAGGGCCCGATAACGTCTTCGTACTGATGCAGTCGGCCACTTATGGCCGGCGTGCCGGCTTGTTTGTGGTGTTGGGCCTGTGCACGGGGCTGATCGGCCATACCGTGGCAGTCACCGTGGGCCTGGCCGCGCTTTTTGCGGCCTCTACCACCGCCTTCACCCTACTGAAACTGGCCGGCGCGGCTTACCTGCTTTACCTGGCCTGGGGCGCCTGGCGCGCCCGCCCCGAGGTCTCCGACCCCACCGCCGGCCACGATGCCCCGAAACCAGCCAAGCTCGCTCCCAGCGGATGGGCGCTATTTAGACGCGGCATCATCATGAACCTGACCAACCCCAAGGTGTCCTTGTTCTTTCTTGCCTTTTTGCCGCAATTCACTTCGCCCGCCAGGGGCTCGGTGGCGCTGCAAACCATTAGCTTGGGCGCCTTGTTCATGCTGGCGACTTTGCTGGTGTTTGGCGCTATCGCGTTCTTCTCGGGCTTGTTTGGCGAACGCATTCAGGGGTCGGCAAAGGCCCAGCTTTGGCTGAACCGCTTTGCCGCCGTGGTGTTCCTGGGCCTGGCTGCCAGGTTGGCACTGGTTGATCGCTAGCCGGCTACCGCAGCCGCCCGAAAACGATACACCCCGTCTTCGCCCAGTTCTCGCACCAAGGCCTTGTCGTAATACAAGGCATGCAAGTGGGCCAGCGCCTCGCCCATGGCAAACGTCAGTTGATGCGCATCCAGCTCGCGATGGAACATGATGGGCACGATGTCCGCCGCCGAACAGGGCGCTTTACGACAGGCCTCCAGCACTTCCTCCAGGCGTTCAGCATGGTGCGCATGCTGCTGTGCAATACGCTCGTGCAAACCTTGAAAAGGCCGGCCATGAGAGGGCAGCACCAAGGTATCAGGCGGCAGGCCGTCGTAGGCGCGCAAAGACTTCAAGTACAAGGGCAAGGGATTCGCCTCGGGCTCGAACTCGAACACGCTGACGTTGGTCGAGATACGAGGCAACACCATATCGCCGGAAATCAATATCTTCTGGGTACTGCAATACAAAGAGACGTGCTCGGGCGCGTGGCCATAACCCACAATCACCTGCCACTCGCGGCCACCTATGGTGAGTACGTCACCCTGCATCAGCCTGGTGAAACAGGCGGGTACGTCGGGTACCAGGCTGGGATAGTACTTGCCACGCTCGCGTATCTTGGCTTGCGCCTCGGGGTTGTTCAGGCCGTGCTTCAGGAAATGCGCCACCGCAATCTCGCCTGCCTCCCGCACTTGCGCTTCAGGCGCGGTCGCCAATCGCGACCACAGCCGCCCTGTCATGTAATCCGTCATGCTGATGGCCAAGGGCGCATTCCAGCGTTCGCATAGCCAATAGGCCAGGCCCAGGTGGTCGGGATGCATATGCGTAGCCACGACACGCAGCACCGGCAAACCTTCCAGCACCTGCTCGAAAACCTGTTCCCACAGCTTCTTGACCTCGTCGCGCGACACACCACAGTCCACGACAGTCCAGCCTTGGCGCCCGTCGATTTCATCCCGCAGCAACCAAAGGTTGATATGGTCCAAGGCAAACGGCAAGGGCATGCGTATCCAGCGCAGGCCGTCAGCCACCGTAATGGCCAAACCCGGCTGCGGCAAGGCGTCGGCAAAAGGATATTCGAGCTTCTGCTCATTGGGGTTCATTCGTCTGTCTCCGTATAATTGCTGCAATGCAAGAAATAGTTTACGCCACCCAACCCATCTCGTACTATTGAAGGTTCGCGCCTAGCGCCAAGCACCGGCCTGTACCTACCCTCTGCACCCCTAAACCAGGAGTCAAGTATGTCCGAACCCATCGTCCTCGTATCCGTCGTCCGCACCCCCATGGGAGGCATGCTGGGCAGTCTGTCGGATCTGGCCGCCCATCAACTAGGCGCCGCCGCCATCAAAGCTGCCGTTGAACGCGCCGGCATCCCCGCCGACGCCGTTGACGAAGTCATCATGGGCAACGTGTTGCAAGCCGGCCAAGGGCAAGCGCCCGCGCGCCAAGCCGCCCTGGGCGCAGGTTTGCCCCAAAGCGTTGCCTGCACCACCATTCATAAAGTCTGCGGTTCGGGCATGAAAGCCGCCATGCTGGGTCACGACCTGCTTAAAGCGGGCAGCGTCGACGTCGTCGTCGCCGGTGGCCAAGAAAGCATGAGCAACGCCCCCTATCTGCTGCTGAAGGGCCGCCAAGGCTATCGCTACGGCCACAACACAGTCTACGATCATATGGCCCTGGATGGCCTGGAAGACGCTTACCAACGCGGCACCGCCATGGGCGTGTTCGCTGAAAGCTGCGCCGGCAAATACGAATTCACCCGCGAAGCCCAAGACGCCTTCGCCCTCGAGTCGCTGAAGCGTGCCCGCACCGCCATCGAAGAAGGCAGCTTCAAGTGGGAAATCACCCCCGTCACCGTAGCCGGTCGCAAGGGCGACACCGTCATCGATACCGATGAAAGCCCCCTCAAGGCCATGCCCGAGAAAATTCCCGCACTCAAACCCGCCTTCAAGAAAGACGGCACAGTGACTGCGGCCAACTCGTCTTCCATCTCGGACGGCGCTGCCGCCATGGTGTTGATGCGCGAATCCACCGCCAAGCAACTGGGCGCCACGCCGCTGGCTCGCATTGTCGCTCACGCCCAGTTTTCCCACGAACCCGAATGGTTCACCACGGCTCCCGTGGGCGCCATACAAAAGGTACTGGAAAAGGCCGGCTGGAAAATCGAAGACGTCGACCTTTTCGAGATCAACGAAGCGTTTGCCGTGGTCACCATGGCCGCCATGGCCGACCTGAAGCTGGACCCTGCCAAGGTCAATATCCACGGCGGTGCCACCGCTCTGGGCCACCCCATCGGCGCCTCGGGTGCCCGCCTGATCGCCACCCTGGTAGGCGCCCTGCGCAAAACCGGCGGTAAAAAAGGCGTGGCCTCGCTGTGCATAGGCGGCGGCGAAGCCGTCGCCATTGCCATCGAAATGGCTTGAGCCATTTAGCTTGAAGCCCCTCGGCTTTGTAAGGCGGGGGGCTCAAGAAAGCATAGGGCTCGGGTAATAACAGCCTTCAGGTTTTTGTCGCTGCCATTGGCACAGTAAAAATGCGCTCCAAACTGGAGCGCATTTTTCATTTCCACTACGACACGACGCGGTTAATATGCCGTGCGTTTCTATATCAGTCTTGCTGCAAGGCCTTCAGAATTTCCAGCGTCACGTCGGCATTGTTCAGCGTATAGAAATGCAAACCGGGCGCGCCCCCTGCCAGCAGGGTCTTGCACATGCGCACGATCACTTCTATGCCAAAGGCCCGGATTGCCGCTTTGTCTTCACCGTATTCGGCCAAGCGCAAACGCAGCCAGCGCGGCACATCGGCGCCGCACATCTGGGAAAAACGCAGCAACTGCGTTTGATTGGTGATGGGCATGATGCCCGGCACAATGGGAATGTCCAGACCTTGCACACGCACCCGGTCTACGAAGTCGAAATAGGCGTCGGGGTTGAAGAAATACTGGGTGATGGCAGCGTCTGCCCCCGCTTTGACCTTCTCGACGAAATGCTCTAAATCACGTGAGGCGCTGTCGGCCTCGGGGTGCATCTCGGGGTAGGCAGCAACTTCTATGTGAAACCAATCGCCGGTTTTTTCGCGTATGAAACGCACCAAATCGATGGCGTGATTGAGTTCGCCATTGTGGCGGCCCATACCCGAAGGCGTATCGCCGCGCAGCGCAACGATACGGCGTATACCCAATTCGCGATAGCTTTGCAGGATTTCGCCCAGCGTTTCACGCGTGGCGCCCACGCAGGACAAATGCGGCGCAGCCGGAAACCCCAAGCGATGCATGATGCGCACGGTGTCTTCGGTTCCCGAACGGGTAGAACCACCCGCGCCAAAAGTGACGCTGACATAGCTGGGCTGCACTGCAGCCAGCTGCTTGGCGGAACGGATCAGGCGTTCTTGCGCCGCGATGTCGCGCGGCGGAAAGAACTCAAGACTGATAGGTTGAGAAATAACGGCCATCTATGCAACCAAACGAGACAACAAACCGGCGATGATGCTGTACACCACCGCCCCCAACATGGCCCACCAGAAACCGGCCACATGAAAGCCTTTGAGCACCGAACCCGCAAACCAGAAAATCAGGGCGTTGATAACCAGCAGGAACAAGCCCAAGGTGACGACGGTGATGGGCAGCGTCAGCAACACCAGCACTGGGCGCACCAGCGTGTTAAGCAAGCCTATGACCAGTGCCGCCAACAAGGCCGACCAGAACGAGCTGACGGTGATGCCTGGCAAGATATAGGCCACCACCAGAAGGGAAACCGCACTCAGCAACCAGATGATTAGCAATGACATGGTTTGACTCCTTGAAAAAACTCATACGCCCGGCTTGCCTGGATGGCCTGACGGACAGGCACAGCTAGCAGGCGCAGCCCTTTTAACGGCTGCGCCTGCCTAAGCTTAGTAGCGGTAGTGCTCGGGCTTGAATGGCCCTGCCACTGGCACGTTGATGTAGTCGGCCTGCTCTTGGGAAAGCTCGGTCAGGTTCACACCCAGTTTTTTAAGGTGCAGACGTGCGACTTTTTCATCCAGATGCTTGGGCAAGACGTAGACCTTGCCCGTTTCGTAGGCTTCACCACGCGTAAACAGTTCGATCTGGGCAATGGTTTGGTTGGTGAAGGAAGCCGACATCACGAACGAAGGATGGCCGGTGGCGCAACCCAGGTTGACCAGGCGACCCTGAGCCAACAGGATGATGCGCTTGCCGTCGGGGAAAATGACGTGATCGACCTGGGGCTTGATTTCTTCCCACTGCAGGTCTTCCAGACCGGCAACGTCGATTTCGTTATCGAAGTGGCCGATGTTGCAAACGATGGCCTGGTCCTTCATTTTGTCCATGTGGGCGCGGGTGATAACGTGATAGTTACCCGTGGCGGTCACGAAGATATCGGCCTTGTCGGCGGCTTCTTCCATGGTGACGACTTTATAGCCTTCCATAGAGGCTTGCAGCGCGCAGATGGGGTCAACTTCGGTAACCCATACCTGGGCTCGCAGCGCAACCAAAGCCTGAGCGCAACCCTTGCCCACGTCGCCAAAGCCGCACACCACGGCAATCTTGCCCGCCACCATGACGTCGGTGGCGCGTTTGATACCGTCTACCAGCGATTCACGGCAGCCATACAGGTTGTCGAATTTGGATTTGGTAACCGAGTCGTTGACGTTGATGGCCGGGAAGGCGAGTTCGCCTTTTTTTGACATTTGGTACAGGCGATGCACGCCCGTGGTGGTTTCTTCGGTAACGCCGCGAATGTGCTTCAGGCGTTTGGAATACCACTGGGCATCTTTGGCCAGTTGAGCCTTGATGGCGGCAAACAGCACGCGCTCTTCTTCGCTGCCAGGCTTGGCAATGACGGAAGCATCGGTTTCAGCCTTGGCACCCAGATGCAACAGCAGGGTAGCGTCGCCACCGTCATCCAGAATCATGTTGGCGGGTTGGTCTTCGGGCCAGTCGAAAATGCTGTGCGTGTACTGCCAGTACTCTTCCAGGGTTTCGCCCTTAACAGCAAACACAGGAATACCATTGGCCGCAATAGCGGCGGCGGCGTGATCTTGCGTAGAGAAAATATTGCAAGAAGCCCAGCGCACTTCGGCACCCAAGGCAACCAGGGTTTCGATCAGCACGCCCGTTTGTATGGTCATGTGCAAGCTGCCGGCAATGCGCGCGCCCTTCAGGGGCTGCGAGGCGGCATATTCTTCGCGCGTGGCCATCAGGCCAGGCATTTCGGTTTCGGCAATGGCCAGTTCGCGACGACCCCATTGGGCCAAGCCGATATCGGCGACGACGTAATCGGGAAGAGTATTGTCAGCTACGGTATTCATGGAATAAAACTCCGGTACCCGTAGCGGCCGAGAAGCACGATTGCCCACCATCGCCCGCTACGCAAGAGAGGATGAGCGTCGTTCTTTCTTAAAAGAAACCCTGAGCCTGGCAGGCGACCGGCAAGCTTAAAGCGGCAAAAGCATTTGCCGCTGGGCCGGCGCTTGAGAGAACCTGTCGCAACGCTCCTCAGGGATGGCGAATATTGTATCGCAGCACAGCGGGGATGTGCGTGCCCACACCTTAGTTCTTTGTCCCCCTTGGGCAGGCTTTAAGTTGCCCCGCCGCACAATCCCTGGCCCGTTGCGCGTCTTCTTTGCGCAATGCCGCCTGGCGCTCTTCCTGCCGCAACGCCGCCTGCGCGTCTTTCAGCCTCTTCTCGGCATCCTTGGCTTCCTGCTTGAGCCTGGCCGCTTCCTCAGCCGTGGGCAGCTTCATACTGCCTTGCAGGTGCTCGTTTTCCAGGCTCTTCCAGACTACGTAGATCGGTTTCGGCTCATTATGCCGCCACCCGTCGTAGCTATCCCGCGCGGACTTCAGGCTGATGTATGTCGCGCAGTCAGAAGCGTAGGCAGTATGCTGGGGCAACAGGCCTGAAGTCTGCATCGCTTTCTCGAAGCGCTTCTCGACACGATAGGGCGTGTTCGGGCCGTCGTAATTCTCGAAATCTCTGCGTCCGGAGGGTGAAAGAAACGGCCAAGGCTCAGTCCAGATACGCTCGTTGATCAGATTCGTCACGAAGGTATGGCTGGTTTTACCATCTACCTGAATCACGCTATACCAGCAGTACGACCAGAAGTCCCCCGGCTCGCTGGTTTTCGGCGCTGGCTTGAAGCTGGCCTGCAGATCGTTCATCGCCTTCAGGGCGTTTTCCGTTTTTTTCGACTCGGCCTTGGCTGCGGCAAGCGTCTCTTGCGCAGTACGCAGGCGTATCTCGGCTTGAGAAGCGGCTTCGTCCGCTTTGGCTAGCGCATCATTGCGCTGTTGCTGCTCCGCCGCATCGAATTTAGGTTCGCCCGCACGTAGGCCCGCCGCAGTGAGTACGATGCCGCCCGATCTTGAGCTGCCCGACGCCACAGAGCCACTTGTCGGCGTGCCGGCGGTATTCGCAGACTGGGCCGCTGCAACAGGTGCGGAAGCAGCCGAAGCCGCTGCTTTCGTCCCGCCACTCGACAACGCCGCCGACGTCTTTTCATAGCGATCGGCAGGCACGAGTTCGCGCACCGAAACCAAGGCACCCTCTTTGATTTCAGCCGCTCGCACCTCAAACGCACCATCTTTGGCCAGTACGGCCTGATAGGGGAAAGACATCGGCCCGGCCCCTTCAAACAACACACTGCCATCGCGCTGAACGGTACCTTTCCAGGCCATGCCCATGAGGCCTGACGATTGGAAATACAACACACCCGCCTGCTCGCCACGCCACAAGATGTAGGTATTCAAGGGCTCTGCGACCCCCTTAACATACGCAGTCTCTTCCAGGATCCATCCTGGCCTGATCCAGCGCCAGTCGAGGCGCGTACCGCCATTGCGGGGCGAAAAGCGCGACGTACCGGCCAAATCGGCATAGATGCCCCACAGAGCGCGGTTCGACGCATCCGCTTTATCTTGGTCGGGGGCCGACACCTCGGCCAGGTTTGCCGGCATGGGGGGAATACTGTGAAACGGCGCACACGCAGTCAGGCCGAGCGCGAGCACAGACGCAGCCAGCGTCGGACGCCATTTTTCCATTGAAGTCTCTCCTCGATCCCTTGATATTTTTCGTCGCCGGGCCGCTCCCAAGACAACAAGCGTCCCCTTGAGGGACAGCAAGCCGAAGGCGCAGCGAGGGGCTTTTTTGTGCCTACCCTTGCTAGCGGCGGTGTATTCACCAAGCAGATTATACGTTTGGAAACATCAACGGCGGGGGTAGCCCTGCGCCTTGATGCGCACCCAAATATCGCGCTTTTCGTCGTCGGAGAGAAACACCCAGTTGGCGACTTCCATGGCTGTGCGCCCACAACCGCGGCAGATGTCGTCGTAAAGGGTGGAGCAAATTGCCACGCAGGGCGAATCGGTAGGTAAGAGGCTGCGATTGGCAGCCGAGGCGGCAGAGCCGCCCGCCCCTTCCGAGGGCACGCCGCTTGCGGGCGTGTCGTCGGAGGGGTTGGACGTGAACATCTTGGACAAAACGATTAGGCGACTTTCTTGAGTGCTTGCACTTTGTCCACGGCTTCCCAGGTGAACTCGGGCTCGGCACGGCCAAAGTGGCCATAAGCCGCCGTCTTGGTGTAGATGGGGCGCAGCAGATCAAGCATGAGGGTGATGCCGCGTGGGCGCAGGTCGAAGTGCTCGCGCACCAACAAAGCAATCTGGTCGTCGGGAATCACGCCCGTACCGGCCGTGTTGACGGTGATGTTGATGGGCTCGGCTACACCAATGGCATAGCTGATCTGCACTTGGCATTGCTGCGCCAAACCGGCGGCAACGATGTTCTTGGCCACGTAACGGGCGGCATAAGCAGCCGAACGATCGACTTTGGAAGGGTCTTTGCCCGAAAATGCACCGCCACCGTGAGGGCATGCGCCGCCGTAGGTATCAACGATGATCTTGCGCCCGGTAAGGCCGCAATCGCCCTGTGGGCCGCCAATCACGAACTGGCCGGTGGGGTTGATCAGGAAACGGGTCTTACCGGTCAGCAGGCCGTCGGGAAAGCACGGCTTGATGATGTTTTCGATGACGGCTTCGCGAATATCGGCCTGAGAAATGTCGCGATCGTGCTGGGTGGACAGCACCACGGTATCGACTTCAACGGGCTTGCCGTCTGCATAGCGGAAAGTCACTTGCGATTTGGCGTCGGGGCGCAACCAAGGCAGACGGCCGTCTTTGCGCAATTCGCTTTGGCGCTGTACCAGGCGGTGGGCGTACCAGATAGGGGCCGGCATGAGGTCGGGCGTTTCGTTGCAAGCATAGCCGAACATCAAGCCCTGGTCGCCTGCGCCTTGATCCATATTGGCTTCGGGACTGCGGTCTACCCCTTGGGCGATATCGGGCGATTGCTTGTCGTAGGCCACCAGCACGGCGCAACCTTTGTAGTCGATGCCGTAGTCGGTGTTGTCGTAGCCTATGTTTTTGATGGTGTTACGCGCCACCTGGATGTAATCCACATTGGCCGTAGTGGTGATTTCTCCGGCCAGCACAACCAGGCCGGTATTGCACAGCGTTTCAGCCGCCACACGAGCCAATGGGTCTTGTTCGAAGATGGCGTCGAGAATGGCGTCGGAAATCTGGTCGGCCACCTTATCGGGGTGACCCTCGGAGACGGATTCTGAAGTAAAGAGGTAATCGTTATTAACCACAGAGATGCATCCTTTGGCCGTCGGGCGGCCCAATCAGGTTGAACGATATGCGTTGCACCTTGGATAGGAACGGCCAGTCGGGCGCGACGCTTTAGCGGTATTTGGGCCATCGTGGAAATTACCCCACGCGGCTATCGCCCCGCAAGTTGTCGGTTAACTTAGCGATCTGCCGATTTTAAGCGAAAATACAAACTGGGGCGCTCGCGCTACTGGCACGGCAGGCTTTAAGCAAATTACCGCAGGCTTGAACCGGTGCTTATTCCACCAAGATGATATAAACATTCCATGCTGTTGTCCCTGCTTCGTCTTTTGGCCTATTTGCCGCTTTCATGGCTTCATGCCATAGGGGGCGTGGCGGGCCGAATCATCTACGCTTTGCCCGGTCGTTATCGCCAGCGCTTGCAGCGCCATGCCGCGCAAGCGGGTTACCCCCAGGCCGGTTTCGCACGTAAGGCCGCCGCCCACACCGGCGCCATGATCATGGAATTGCCCAAGGTATGGTTGCGTACCGAGCAGTGTCTGGCCCGCACCCAAAGCCTGGACGACGGCGTCCTGCGGCAAGCACTGCAAGAGCAGCGCGGTATTCTGTATTTGACCCCTCATCTGGGCACCTTCGAAATCGCCGGCAGGCACTGCTCTCAGTATGGCCCGCTAACCGTCATGTTCCGCCCCGCTCGCAAGGCCTGGATGAATCCCGCCATGGAGCAGTCGCGTAATACCGCGCAGATGCGCGCGGTGCCGGCCAATATGCAAGGGGTGCGTGAATTCGTGCGCGCCCTCAAACGCGGGGAAGCGGTGGGCATGCTGCCAGACCAGGCGCCCGGCAAGGGCGATGGCGTCTGGGCACCTTTTTTTGGCCGCCCCGCCTACACCATGACTTTGGCGGGCAAGCTGGCGCTGCAAACCGGTGTGGCCGTCATACTATGCGCCGCCGAACGTTTGCCACGCGGTCAGGGCTGGCGCATGCACCATTTACGCCTGCCCGAGCCCTTGCCCCAAGACCCTACCGCCTTGGCCACCCTCATCAACGCCCAGATGGAAACGCTGATCCGGCGATTCCCCGAACAATATCTCTGGAGCTATAACCGCTATAAAGTACCGGCGGGCGCTCCTCCCCCTCCCGATCATGAATAAACTAAAAGATCGCCTGCTGCGCGCGCTGTTCGCGCATTTGGGCCGCTGCTCCGACGCCAGCCGTTTACGCTGGGGCCGGGCGCTGGGATGGCTGGGTGTGCGTCTGATGGGCTCACGCGTCAAAGTGGTGCGCGCCAATCTGCGCGCCTGCTTCCCAGCGCTTTCCGACGATGAGCGCGAAGCCATATTGCGCCGTCATTTTCGTCTGCTGGGGCAATCTGTGGTTGATCGCGGCCTGCTGTGGTTCGGCAGCCGCGAGCGCATGGAGTCCGTCTTGCAAATAGAAGGCCTGGAGCATCTGCAAACTTTGCTCGATCAAAAGCGTCGCATTTTGATGCTGGCACCGCACTTCATTGGTCTGGATGCCTCCGCCACGCGGCTGACCTGGTTCTTGAAGGTCTCTGCCACTTTGTACACCCCGCAAAGCGACCCCGAAGTCGACAACATTGTGCGAGAAGGACGCGGTCGCTTCAACGAGGTTCATTTGGTCAGCCGTCGCGATGGCGTACGCGGCCTGATACGCCATCTGCGCAACGGTGTGCCGGTGTACTACTTGCCCGATATGGACTTTGGCCGCGACGGCACCGCTTTCGTGCCCTTTTTTGGCGTGCAGGCCTCTACACTGCTGACCACCGCACAGATTGCGCGCAGTTGGGATGCCGCCGTGGTGCCCATCATCAGCCGCCTGGACGATCAAACCGGGGTCTATCACATTCAGGTGCTGGCCCCGCTTGATGACTTCCCTGGCCAAGACACCCCAGAACAAGCGACGGCCCGGCTCAATACCCTGCTGGAAGACTGGATCAAGCCCGACCCCGCCCAGTACTATTGGGTGCATAGGCGCTTCAAGACTCGGCCCGAAGGCGAGCCCTCCATCTACTAAGCCCCCATTCTCTGCGCCCTATATGCGCAACATAAGGAATTTCAAGCCATCATGAGCTCTATTTCGCTGAACGCCGCCGATGTGGCTGCCTTTTTGCAGCAGAACCCTGGTTTTTTCCAAGATCATGCCGAACTGTTCGCCGACCTGAAGGTGCCCCACCCTCATGCGACGCAGGCGATTTCTTTGGGTGAACGTCAAATTCTTACGCTACGCGCCAAAGCCAAGGACCTGGAATGGCAGCTGTCCAGCTTGGTGCACAACGCCACCGGCAACGAGCGTATCGCCCGCACGTTGACCGACTGGTGCGCCCTGATGCTGGCCGAGGACGACGCCACACGCCTGCCGCACACCATAGTCGAGGGCCTGCAATCCTTGTTCGAATTGCCCGCCGTGACCTTGCGCTTATGGAATCTGCCCCGTTTGGTGTCCGGGCCTTACACGCTGGAACCCGATGCCGAGCTGCTGCAGTACGCACAGGCACTCACCAAACCCTATTGCGGCCCCGCCCAAGCTCAGGCCGCCGCAGCCTGGCTGGAAGAGCCCACTGCTTCGATGACCGTCATCGCCTTGGGCTCCGCCGCTGCTACCCAGCCTTTCGGTCTGCTGGTCATCGGCTCTGACGACCCCGAACGCTTTACCACTGATATGGGTACCGCCTTTTTGGAATCCCTGGGGCAACTGGCCAGCGCCGCCCTCAGCCGCCTGAAGCAAGCCGAGCTTCAGGAAGACTGATCGCGCAGCGGTAAACACACCATGGCCGACACGCCAGACTCCCCTAGCCTGCCCAAGCCCATGCAGGCGTGGCTACAGCAGCTGTCTGCGCACCAGCGTTATTCTGCCCACACGCTTGCCGCCTACCGACAAGACCTAAAGCACCTACTGCACGCTCACCCTGACACGGCCTTAGAGCGTCTGACCGAAAACCATGTGCGTCAGGCCCTGGCGCGCCTGCACGCTCAGGGGATGCAGCCGCGCAGCCTGGCTCGCGCCTTGGCAGCGTGGCGCAGTTTTTTTCGCTGGTGGGCGCCGCAGGCCGGCTTACCCAGCAATCCGGCTGAAGGGGTACGCGCCCCAAAGATCCCCCAGAGCCTGCCCAAGGCCCTGTCGGTAGAACAAGCCCAGGTGCTGCTTGATCGCCCCGGCCTGCCCACGCCGAATAGCGCGGTCGACAAACGTGGCCAGGCGATGTTTGAAGTTTTGTACGGCAGCGGTTTACGACTGGCCGAACTGGTGTCTCTGGACGTTCAAGCCATGCGCCTGCCCGGCTATGAATCTACGGGATGGTTGCAAAGGGACGAAAGGCTGATCACCGTACGCGGCAAGGGCGGCAAGACACGCAGCGTGCCCTTGGGCCGACAAGCTGCCTTGGCCATAGAACAGTGGCTGGCGGTACGCCATGAAATGCTGCCGCCTGCGGCCTCTACCCTTGAAACCATCCGCCATGATCCCGCACTGGTCGATATTCATGCCGCCCTGTTTCTGGGGGCACGAGGCAAACGGATTTCCCCCCGTGTGGTGCAGTTGCAGCTAGACCGTCTGGCTACGCTTGCGGGCCTGCCTGTCGGCGTACACCCGCACAGCCTGCGCCATAGTTTTGCCAGTCACGTACTGCAGTCTTCACACGATTTGCGCGCCGTGCAAGAGATGCTGGGCCACGCCAATATTTCGACGACCCAGATCTATACCCGGCTGGATTTTCAACATTTGGCCCAGGCTTACGATCAAGCCCACCCGCGCGCGCGCCGCCAGACCGAAGCGACCACCAACAATCAAGAAGAGCCGGACTAAGCTAGACCCGGGTCAAGCGGCGTCTGCGCGCCCTGGCTTGGCGCAAAGACTGAAGCAAGCCATCTTGAGGGCCCACCATCAGAGAAATAAGATAAAGGGCGCCCGCAGAAAGAATGATGGCCGGCGAAGCCGCCACGTTGAAGTGAAAAGAGGCCAGCAAGCCCGCATAAGCGGACACCGCCCCCAAGGCCGAGGCCAACACCATCTGCCGCCCTGCCGAGCGCACCCAAAAGCGCGCCGCCGTGGCGGGGAGCATCATGATGCCCACCACCATAAGCGTACCTAGCACCTGAAAGCCCGCCACCATCATGGTGACCAGCAGCACCAGAAACACGATATGCACCAAGCTGCCCCGACCGCGTTCGGCTTGCAGAAAGCCGGGGTCCAGGCACTCGGCCACCAAGGGTCTGAAGATGAGTGCCAGCACCAGCAAAGTGCCGCTGGCACATGCCGTCACCAGTAACAAGGCCGCATCATCCAAGCCCAACACCGTACCAAACAGCACGTGCATCAAGTCCATGCTGGAGCCCTTGAGAGACACCAGCAGCACACCCAAGCCCAGAGAAATCAGGTAGAAAGCGGCAAAGCTGGCGTCCTCGCGCAGCGGCGTATTACGCGCCACCAAGCCGGCCAGCACCGCCACGATCAAGCCTGTGGCCATGCCGCCCAATGTCATGGCGCCCAGCGACAAACCCGCCGTCAAAAAGCCCACCGCCACGCCGGGCAAGATGGCATGCGCCATCGCATCGCCCATCAGGCTCATGCGCCGCAGCACCAAGAACACGCCCAGCGGCCCGGCGGCAAAGGCTAAAGCCCACGCGCCGGCCAGCGCTCGGCGCATGAAATCAAAATCCACGAAAGGCATGAACAGCCAATTCACCAAACCCGTCACAGATAATCCCCTGCACAAAGATGGCGCGCCTGATGCAGGTTGTCCTGCCCCAGTACCGAATCGGTGTCTCCCCAGGCCACGACTTGCCGGGCCAACAACAGGGTCTGCGGGAAGGCGCTGCGCACCATGTCCAGGTCATGCAGCACGGCCACGACCGTACGACCTTGTTCATGCCAATGCCTGATCAGCGCCAGCAAGTCGTCGGTGGTGTCGCTATCCAGGGCGCTGAACGGCTCATCCAGCAGCAACACCTGGGCATCGTGCAGCAGCAAGCGCGCAAACAAAGCGCGCTGCATTTGCCCGCCCGATAAGGTGGCCACCATACGCTGGGCGAAATCCGCCAGCCCCACCGTTTCCAGGGCTTGTAGAACGCGCTCGTGCTCGGCCTGGCAAAAGCCGCGCCAAGCCCCCACGCGGCGCCAGGCGCCCAAGGCCACCATGTCATACACGCTGATGGGGAATTGCCGGTCTAATTGCGCCGCCTGGGGCAGACAGGCCAGCTCGTTGCGGCCGCCCAGAATACGTATGCGCCCCCGCAGCGGAGCCAGGCTGCCCATGATGCCTTTGAGCAAGGTGGACTTGCCCGCCCCATTGGGGCCTACGATGGCCGTCAGCGACCCTTGTTCAAACGCACCAGAGATATCGCGCAGCGCTATGCGCCCGCGCCAGCCCAACGACACCTGATCCAGCTCAATCACATTAGCCATGAACGATCACCACCAGCCCAGGGCCCAGCCGGTCAAAACCCATAGGAAGCCCGCGGCCAAGGCCACGCGTAGCATACGCATCCAGGAGGATGCCAAAAGCGCCGAGCCCCGGTATGGTCCGGGCTGGCTGCGCGAAGAAGTGTGAAAGGACATGGAAGGAAAGCGCAAAGACTATCTGCAATTTTGTCATGTTATAACATGACGTTCAGTGCGCATGCCCTGCCGGTGAAAGGTTTTCCTGCTATAACCCTTTAAGCGCCACACCGGCTCTTTTTACCGTTTTTGCCCTAGCGACATGTCTTCCACCACGCCCGCCCATAGCAAACCGCTTTCCGACCGCCTGGCAAAGGCTGAAGCGCTCTGCCGGCAGCGCGGCAAGCGCCTGACCCCCATACGCCGCAAAGTGCTAGAGATCCTGTTGCGCCAAGGGCGCAGCGTCAAGGCCTACGAACTGTTGGATCAGATTCGCCACGACCAGCCCAACGCCGCGCCGCCCACGGTCTATCGTGCCCTGGACTTCCTTATCGAAGAAGGCCTCATCCACCGGCTTGACGCCGTCAATGCTTGGTCGGCTTGTCACGATGCGGGGGGGACCCCGCACGATTTGCTCGTCATCTGCACCCGTTGCGGCGTGGTCGCCGAGCTTAACGACCCCGATCTGGGCCGCGACCTGGCGCAAAAGGTTCAGGCCGCCGGCTTTGTGCCCGCCCAACAAGAGACAGAGTTGCGTGCGCTTTGCGGCAAATGCCATGCCGAGCACGGCCCCGCCGAACACGTACACGCACATTGATGCGGGCGGCCAAGCCGCCCGCTTAGCCCTGATTCAGGCCTGATACACCACTTCGCCGCCTACGGCGGTGGTTCTTACCTTCACGTCACGCAGACGCATGGGGTCTATGGCGGTCAGGTCTTCATCCAACGCCACCCAGTCTGCCAAGTAGCCCGGACGCAGTACGCCCCGCTGCTGGTCAGAGAACGCCAGCCAGGCGGAACCGTGCGTGTACATGCCCAAGGCCTGCTCGACGGTAACGGCCTCTTCCGAACCCAGCACAGCGTCCAGATCATCGACATAGCGCGTCACCGCATGCCAAATCCCCTGTAGCGGCGCATAGTGGGCAATAGGCGAGTCAGACCCGCCGCCTACCGGTATACCGGCATCCAGCCATGCTTTAAGCGGCGTGGCCTGGCCAACCAGGCTAAGACCAAATCGACGGCTTAGCAAAGGCGCAAACTGATACTGCATGGGAGCCTGGGTCGCCACCGCCACTTTCAGGCGCTTGGCCATCTCGATATTGCGCTGGCTGGGCCAGAGATAGGCATGGATCAAACTGAAACGCAGGGCATCGATAGGGTGGCGCTGATGCACCTCGTTGAAGATTTCCAGCGCCAGATCGATAGCCTTGCCGCCCACCGCATGCACACCTATAGACCAGCCCGTGCGTGCGCAGAATTCCACCAGGCGATGGAAGACGTCAGTGTGGGTGACTTGTATGCCGCATTGGCAACGCTCGTCAGGATAAGGCTCGCGCATCAGCGCCGTATTCAAAGAGGCACCCCCATCAAGGTAAACCTTGATGGCGCCCAGCTTGAAACGCTCATCGCCAAAACCCGTGCGTACGGGCCAAGAAGCCAGGCTATTCATCAGAACATCCGGGTCTTGGTCGATTTGTGCCTGCGGCATGGCAACCGTGCGCACCGTCAGCTCGCCTTGACGCCAAAGCTCTTGGTAGATGCTCATGTCATCAGCCTGCAAGCCTGGCTCGACCACACCGGTAATACCCGTGGCATGGTATTTTTTTTGTATCTCGCGCAGAGCGTCGCAGCGCATCTGTCGAGAGGCTGGCGGCACCAAGCGCCCCACTTGATTGAACGCCGGTAGCTCTATCAGCAAACCATCAGGCTCACCCTGGGCGTCGCGGCAGATTTTGCCACCAGTGGGGTCCGGTGTATCGGGCCCTATACCTGCCAGCTTCAAGGCTACTGAATTGACGCAAGCCACATGCCCCACCCGTGGCAGATACACCGGGCGATCAGGCACAGCTTCATCAAGCTCACGACGGGTGGGGTAGCGTTTCTCTTCCAGCTTTTCTATATGCCAGCCCTCCCCGGACACCACCCATTCCTGCTCAGGATGGGCTTGCCGGTACTCGCGAACCGCGCGCAACAACTCAGCGATGTTGCGGCAGCCTGAAAGGTCTACACGCTGCTGCTGGATGCCCGTCCACAGCATATGGTTGTGGGAATCGATAAAGCCCGGCACGATGACGCCTTGGCCATAGTCCAGGTGCTGAACAGCGCCACCCATGGCCTGCCGTACTTCTTCCAGCGTCCCCACACACTGAATGCGCCCATGCGCAATACCCATGGCCTGAGCCACTGGCATTGCCGGGTTCATGGTCAGGATGCGCCCGCTGACCACCGATGGCGGTGGTGTCATACGCGGGCTACCCAGCAAGCTACGACCTTCAGTCATTTAAGTCTCCGTAGAGCAAATCGGAGGCCTTCATCGGCGCTTCCAGCAGACCATGCTTTTTCATGAGGTCCAGCGTCTTTTGCACCGACTCGGCGCTCACGGAAACCGGCGCTGGGGCCAGGACCAGGTTTTGTACCAACTCGGGTTGCATCTTGGTGTAAGAAGCGATCAGTTCAGCAAAAGCGGGCTGATCGGCATTGGCATTGACCCATTCCGCACCTTTCTTGAGGGCTCGCTTGAAGCGCGCTACGGTTTCGGGGTTCTTGGCAATGAAATCATCCGTGGCCACGTATTGCGCCACGTTCAAGCCGGGCTGCACCTTGATATAGGGGAAGTCTACGGCGACCAGCGTGCCGTCCTTGACGTTGGTAGAGAAGAAGGGCTCTACCGTCATGGCCGCATCTACCTGCTTGCGACGCACCGCATCGGCCATCTGCGGAAAAGGAATCTCGCGCATGGTGACTTTGTTAACGTCGCCACCGGTTTGCTCTATCCATTCGCGCGCATACAGCCAGATGTTGTTGTTGCGGTTGTTGACGGCCAGGGTCTTGCCGTTAAGGTCGGCGCCGGTTTTGATGCCCGCGTCGGCCAACGCAAAAATGCCGGCGATATCGGGGGCTTCAGTGCGCACGTCAGAGCCGGGGGCCACAATTTTCACGTCCAGATCTTGAGCCACGGCTTGGGCCAGCGACACGATATTGCTGAAGGCGAAATCGTAGGCACCGCCCACCAAGCCAGGAATGCCCGCCGCGCCGCCCGACACGGGTGCGGTATCCACTTCCAGGCCTTCTTCAGCAAAATAGCCCTGCTTTTGCGCTGCGTACAGCGGTGCAACGTCGACAATAGGAATCACGCTGACGCGCAGCTTGGCTTTTTCTTGAGCCAAGGCCGGGCCGCTAAGCACACAGCCGGCTACGGCGGAAACGATAATGCGCCGCAACCAGCGCGAAGAGAAAGACTGAGACATGAGACACCTCGTGAAGACGAAGAAAAGGGAACAACGAGGAAAAACAGAAGCGACGCTTAGGCCTTGCCGCGGCCCGAGCTTATTGCGCCTCGGCTTGCCAGAAGGTCAAGCGACGCTCCAGCCATTCGAAACCGTAAACAAGCAAGCAACCGAACACTGCCAACACCAGTACCCACGCATACATTTCGCGAGCACGGAAGCTGCGTTGAAGATCCACAATCATGGCGCCCAAACCACCCGTGCCCGTCAGCATTTCAGCCAGCACCGCCAGCACAATGGCCAGGGCCAAGCTGATCTTCATGCCCGACAACACCATGGGCAGGCTTTGCGGCACGATGACATGGCGGATAGTGGCCCACTTGCCCACCCTAAGCGTGCGGGCGGCATCCAGCCGAACCGGGTCCAAGCCCTGTGCAGCCTGAATGGCGGCGATAAGAACAGGAAAAAAAGCACCCAAGAACACAATGGCGATTTCCATGCCCGGGCCCATGCCCAGCAACAACATCAAGGGTGGCACCAAGGCGGGCTTGGGAATAGGCCGGATCAGTTCGACCAGCACTTCAAACAGGGCATAGACCCGCCGGTTGAAACCCATGGCCAAGCCTAGCGCAGCCCCACATACGCAGGCCGACGCCCAGCCCACCATCAGCAAGCTGGCGGTATGCCAAACCGGCCCCCATAAACCGCCGCCAACCACCAGCCCCCAGGTGGTCTCAAGCACACGCGTAGGCGGCGGCACAATGGCCGCCTTGATGGCGCCGCTTTGTACACAGGCTTCGAGCACAGCGCCCACCACAAAGATGAACAGCCAGCCCCAACCCCATTTTTCCCATAGACGACCCAGCGTCATGGCTGCCTCCCCAGCAGGTGGGCCAGCAACTCGCCGCGCAGCCGCGAAAACTCGGGGCAAGCGCGGGTGGCGACAGGGTCGCGGGGACGCGGCAAGGGGTTGTCGTATACGTGGGCAACCCGCGAAGGCCTAGGCCCCAGCAAGGCGATGCGATCAGACAAATACACGGCTTCGTCGACATCGTGGGTGACCAGCACCACGGTCAGGCCACGCTTTTGCCAGACATCCAGCACCAGATCGTGCAACACGGCGCGGGTCAGGGCGTCGACAGCCGAAAAAGGCTCATCCAGCAGCAATACCTGCGGTGAAGCGGCCAAGGCCCGAGCAATGGCAACACGTTGCTGCATGCCCCCCGACAGCTGCCAAGGAAAGCGGTCGCCCATCCCTTCGAGGCCCACCAGCGTCAGGTACTCTTCACAGGACTGCATGGCCTGGCGGCGATCTACGCCCGGCTGCCCACCCATGCCGAACATGACGTTATCGCGCACATTCATCCAGGGAAACAATGAGCGCGAATACTGCTGGAATAGATACACCAGACCCTCCGGCGGCGCTTGCACAGGCCTGCCACGCATGGTGACCTGACCCGAAGTGCCTTGCATCAAGCCGGCTATCATCTGCAGCACCGTGGATTTGCCGCAGCCACTGGGGCCGACTATGGTCAGGAACTCGCCTTCGCGCACATCCAGCGTAACGTCGCCAACCGCCTGCACTGCGTCCTGGCCATTGCCATACCGCATGGATAAAGACTGCAGGCTCAGGATAGTCTGCGAGGCCGAAGTATTCACGGCATTCATGTTTATTTCCTTTCTTCCAACTGGCGCGACCACCTTAGCCATCTCGACTCGAGCACGACGAACAGGCGATTGAGCACATACCCCAGCAACGACAGCAAGATGACAGCCGCATACATATCGGCGGCACGCATGGCATATTGCATGGAGACAATGTAGTAACCCACGCCGTCATTGCCGGCGGTCATTTCGGCGATGACGGTAAGCACCAAAGCCAAGCTCAGACTGATGCGCATGCCGGAAAATATATAAGGCAACGCGGTGGGCAATTTGACCTTGAACAAGGCGATCCAACCGGGAATACGGAAGGTGCGCAAAACCTGCTTGTGCACCGGATCCACCGCCAGCACCCCGGCATAAGCGCTCATGAACACAGGAAAGAACACGCCAAAGGCAATGACGGTAATTTTCAGTGCGTCATCAACGCCCAGCAATAAGATCAGCGGCGGGATAATGGCGGGCACGGGCAGGGGACGCAACAAGGCGATAGAGGTGCCCAGCAAGCGTTTGGCCCAACGGCTGTTGGCCACCAGCATGCCCAGCATCACCCCCAGCGCACAGCCCAAGGCATAGCCTGACAACATGCGCACGATGCTAGGGCCAAAAACGCTCAGCCATTCGCCGGAAACGAAACCTTCCCAGATTTTTGCCAGCACCGCAGAAAGCGCTGGCCAGTTCTCGCTTTGAACCCAACCCTGCACAACACTGAGCTGCCACAGCACGCACAGGCCCACCACCAAGGCCCAACCCGTCCACGCGGTGGAACGCCACATCGCAAGAGCTTTCACCAGTCTTCCCCCGTGGTCAGGCTTGCCAAAGGCTCGCGCCCCATGGTGGCGTTCACATAGCCCTGCGTACTGTAATAACGTTCAAGCGACACCACGGCAACCTCGGCATGCTCGTGCGCCAAGGCATGAGCACGCATGCCATGGCGTAAAGAAATGGCATGCACCAAAGTGTGATGCTGTCTGTGCATACCCTGCAGAAAACTGAGAGCCTCGAAACTGGACTCGTGCAAGGGCAAGGTGGCCGAGGGGCTGGCAGAAGGCAAACGGTTGTTCAAGGTCCAGGCGCGCATGACGGCCTCATTGCCACAGGACTCCATCAACAATTGATGGAATTCATCATTCATGGCGCCATAGGCAACATAGGTGTCGTAATCGATGTCACCATCGGCAGCCACCGGCACGGCTAGCAAGGCGTCGCCACGTTGCAGTAGCGCTTCAAACTTGCGTTGCACCTCCCAGCTCATGCCCTGCTCGGCCAGCAGGCGGGCAGCCAAAGCCTCTAGCGCAGCGCGCAGCACTATGCCATCACGTAAATTTTGGGTGCTTAGGCTACGGGCGGCATAGCCTCCCGAGGGCAGCGCTTGCACCAGGCCTTCTTCTTCCAACCGTATGAGCGCCAATTTAACGGGCGTGCGCGACACGCCCAATTGCGCAGCCAGTGTCATTTCTGCCAGGCGCATGCCCGCCATGAAACGACCGCGCAGAATCATCTCGCGTATCTGAATCAGGACACGTTCCTGTTGCGAAATCGTTGTCATCAATGAACCTCCGGGATGCCGAGGGGGGGACTGAGCCCGGAATTTTTTCGCGCTTTTGCGCGATCAAGGCATCCGCATTGCATGCATTAAAACGCGAGTATGCGCAAAAAACAGGCCAAAAACCCCCCGTAATAACCCTTAACCCTCATTTAAGATACTTTTATTTACTTTTTTGCATGCACACTGTCGGCATCAAGGCGCAAGGAGTCAGCACTTGGAAACGCCCTGCAGGCGCACGAAAAAGGCCTATGCGTCTTTCACGCATAGGCCTGTCTGCCCATCACATTGCACTTTTTCCAGGGGCGAAAAAAAACGTAACGGCTTTTTTCGATGCGCCTCAATCAGGCAATGGCACGCTTCAGAAGGGCAATTGGCGCTCACCCAACTGCACCGTCACCCACTTGAGCTCAGTCATATCGGCCACCGAATATCGGCCATTTTCTTTGCCATACCCGCTGTTTTTAAAACCACCAAAGGGCGCATTGGGGTCATCGTCAAAAGCGTTGTCATTGATGTGC
This sequence comes from Mesopusillimonas faecipullorum, assembly GCF_020539505.1. Lineage (GTDB taxonomy): Bacteria > Pseudomonadota > Gammaproteobacteria > Burkholderiales > Burkholderiaceae_B > Mesopusillimonas > Mesopusillimonas faecipullorum. The sequence continues at coordinate 263,873 of NZ_JACDXW010000005.1, forward strand.
ACGGAGCCTGCTTCTATGCGCAGCGCAAAGTCAAAGGCCTTCTGTAGATCGTTGGTGACGATGCCCGACGATAAGCCGTACGAGGTGTCGTTGGCCAAGGTAACGGCATGCTCGTAATCGTTTGCCTTATAAACGGCTGCCAGCGGGCCGAAACTTTCTTCGTTGTAGACCTCCATGCCGGGCTCTACCCCTGCCAGCACCGAGGGTTCGAACACGCCGCCATGAACCTGCCCACCCGTTAGCAGTTGAGCGCCCTTGGATACCGCGTCGTCGATATGCCCACGAATGAACTCGGCCTGGCGCGGATCAATCAGTGGCCCCACTGCCGTAGTCGGCAAAGCCGGATCACCAAAGGGAACCTGGCGCACTTTTTCGACCAAAGCCTTGCAGAAAGCATCGTAAATGGGGGCTTCAACAATAATGCGCGAATTGGCCATGCACACCTGGCCCTGATTGAAGAAAATGCCGAATGCGGCAGAACGAACCGCGTAATCCAAATCGGCATCGGCCAGCACAACAATAGGGCTCTTGCCGCCCAGTTCCAGCACAATGCGTTTTTGATAACGGCCCGCCAGCTCGGACAGTATGCGCCCCACCTTGGCCGATCCGGTAAACGTAATCAGCTTGACGCGCGGGTCGGAGAACAGGGTTTCGCCCACGGCTTCATCGGTGGTGGGAATCACGTTAAGCACACCGGGCGGCAGGCCGGCCTCTTCCAGTATTTCGGCAAACAGCAGCGCCGCAATGGGCGTGTAGGGTGAAGGCTTGAGAATAAAGCTATTGCCCGCCGCCAAAGCAGGCGCCAGCTTCTTGCCATTCAGCAATAAAGGGGCATTGAAGGGGCCTATGCCCACTACCACGCCCAATGGCTGGCGCAGCGTCATCGAGATACGGTTGGGCGCATCAGCCGGCATGGTTTCGCCACGCACATCGCGCGCTTGCCCCGCCGCAATACGAAAGGTGCTGATCATGTAATCGCACTCGAACATGGCCTTGCCGAAAACATTGCCGCCCTCTTCTATCAGCACTTGGGCAATTTCCATTCGGCGCCGCTCGACGATGTCGGCGGCCTTGAGCAAGATGGCTTCGCGCTCGCTGGCCAATGTTTTGCCCCATGCGACTTGTGCGGCCTGTGCACTGGCCAGTGCTTGTTCGATGTCGGCGGCGGTCGCCAAATGGGCCTTGGCCATCAACTGACCCGTGTAGGGGTTCTTGACCTCGCGCACGGGCTGGCCTTCAGACTGCCAGGCACGCCCATTGATGTAGGGATAGTAGGTTTTTATCTCTGTGCTCATTTCTTGTCTCCTTGATTGTGGGTTTTCCATACATTGCCCGGCGCTCTGACGCCGTATAAGATGAAACGTGACGAACCCGGGAATCTGGTGTCTCAAATTATCGGCGTGGCCAGCAATCCGGTCTTGGACTCACGCGCCGCAATCTTTGACTTACGGCGCAAGACAGCACCACGAGGGCATCATGGAACAGATGAAGGTCTGGAGTACCCGCGGCCTGGCGCCCAGTCGGGCGCTGTCCTTCTGGAACGAGGCTGTCTCTTCGGCGTTTCTCCGGGTACGCACGGAGTCGCGTCACTCCCCGCAACCCTTTCAAGCTCAGTTGCAATCGCTCAGCCGGGGCAACTTATCGGTCAATCGTTTGCATGCCCAGTCTTACCGCGTGGTCTGCAACACCAACGACAGCCATCACGATTGGCTTTTCATCAATCTGCACGAACATGGCCGGTGCCGCTTACGCCAACTCGGGCGCGAGCACTGGGCCTCACCCGGCGACATCAGCCTTAATCTGGGTAACACCCCCTTTGATTTTGAGTTCGACGACCAGGTCGCCATGAGCTGCCTACGCGTGCCGCTGGCGGGTGCTGCCGCACGCAGCGGCTTGCTGCACGATGCCGTGGCCCGCTCGCTGCCAGGCGGGGCGGGCACGCAGCTGTTACGGGCCTACATCAGTAGCCTGCTGCAAAACATTCAAGCGCTGTCGCCCAGCCAAGCCGAACACGCGGCCAATGGCCTGTTCGATCTGCTGGCCCTTAGCCTAGAGGGCGCCGACCCCAAGCACGATGATCGCGCAGGCGTGCAAGCCGCCCTGTACCGGCGCGCGCTAGCCTATATCGACGCTCACCTTGGCGAGGCCGACCTTAGCCTTGCCCACATCAGCGCCCACCTGCAACTGGCGCCGCGCACCTTACAAAACCTGTTTCAGGCCCATGGCACCACGTTCACCGCTTGCCTGCTAGAGCACCGCTTGATGGCAGCCGAACGCCTCATCAGCAACGATTCGCGCACCTTAATGGCACAGGTGGCCTATGCCGTAGGGTTTTCCGACCAATCCTATTTCAACCGGGCCTTCCGCCGCCGTTTCGGCATGACACCCACCGAACGTCGCCATGAAGCCGCGCGACTGCTAAGCTGAGCAAACCGCGCTTCGCAAACCCCTCTCCAGCCCCCCTGTTGCCCAGCCAACACACGCGCAATTTTGGGCGCGTATTATCACGACCGCACTTGGGCTTCAAACAGAGGTTTGCTCTTACTGCATACCTGTGCTGTAATCGTGCGCTGAACATTTTTTGCCCAGGGTCTTTACACATGGTTCCCGTTACGATACTGACTGGCTTTCTTGGCGCAGGGAAAACCACCCTGCTCAAGCGCATACTCAGTGAAAACCACGGCCAGAAAATCGCCGTGATTGAGAATGAGTTTGGACCCGAAAGCATAGACAACGAACTGCTCGTCCAAGATAGCGACGAACAGATCGTCGAGCTGAGTAACGGCTGCGTGTGCTGCACCATCCGTGGCGACCTGCTGCGCGCCCTCGAAGAACTGCGCATCAAGCGCGACAAAGGCGACATCAAGTTCGACCGCGTCATCATCGAGACCACCGGCATGGCCAACCCCGGCCCGGTATGCCAGACCTTCTTCATGGATGACAACATCGCGCGCTATTACCGCCTTGATGCCGTCATTACCGTGGTCGATGCCAAACACGGCATGGAAACCCTGGACAAGCAGGAAGAAGCCCAAAAGCAGGTTGGCTTTGCCGACGTCATACTGGTCTCCAAAAAAGACCTCGTCAACGACGCCGACTATCAAGCGCTGCGCAGCCGCCTGATACAGATCAATCCACGCGCTTCCATCACGCCGGTGCACTTCGGCGAGGCCGATATCGCCAAGCTGCTGGATATCAGCGGCTTCAATCTGAACACCATCCTCGATATCGACCCGGAATTCCTGGCCGACCAGCACCCCGACGCCGCTCACGACCACGACCATCATGGCCATGACCACGGTCATCACCACGATCACGAGGGCGAATGCAGCCCTGGCTGCGGGCACGACCACCACGATCACCATCACGCCCACCACAACGACGACATCGGCGCCTTCGTCTTTCGCTCGAACAAACCCTTCGACCCCGAACGCCTGGAGTCCTTCCTGGGGGGTGTAGTACAGATCTACGGCGAAGATCTGATGCGTTACAAAGGTATTTTGTACGTCAAGGGCAGCAACCGCCGCTTGCTGTTCCAGGGCGTACACATGATGATGGGCGCCGAACCCGGCAAGCCCTGGTTGACCCACGAAAAACCCAACACCAAACTGGTATTCATTGGGCGCAAGTTGCCCCAAGAAATTTTCACTCAAGGGCTGGAACAGTGCCTGGTCACGTGACCAGCCCTTTACGAGCACTGTCTCGACCTTTATGTACAGAGGTATGCCATGGTAACGAAAACGTCCTCCGGTAAGAATCAAGACCGCTTGCTCACCGAAAAAGAACTACTGGCCATGTCGGAATCGGACTACATGGACGATGCCCAGCTGGCCTTCTTCCGAGACCGCTTGCAGCAGCTCGAGCAAGAAATTCTCAGCAACGCAGACACCACCACCGAGAATCTGCGGGAAACCCAGTTCGTGCCCGATCCGGCCGACCGCGCCACCATCGAAGAAGAGCACGCACTGGAACTGCGCACCCGCGACCGCGAGCGCAAGCTGCTCAAAAAAGTGCAGCAGTCCCTCAAGCTCATCGATTCGGGCGAATACGGCTATTGCGAGGAAACCGGCGAACCCATAGGCCTGAAACGCCTGCTGGCCCGCCCCACCGCCACGCTATCGCTGGAAGCCCAAGAGCGCCGCGAAATGCGCCAAAAGTTATACGGCGATTAATTCCCGCTGTTTCCGCTTTTCCTGACAGCTTGCTCTTGAGCAAGCTGTTCTTGTTTGTAGCTTCGACGCTTGCCGTTGGCCTTGCCCTCGTCACACCCCCCCTTGAAAAACGGCAGTCGCCCCCCAACTAAGCTACTCATAGGGGACCCCATGGAACAATTTCACGCTACTACCATTATCTGCGTACGCCGCGGCAATCAGGTCGCCATCGGCGGCGACGGCCAGGTCACGCTGGGCAACATCGTTTTCAAGGGCACGGCGCGCAAGATTCGCCGCCTGTATCACGACAAGGTGCTGGCCGGCTTTGCCGGTGCCACTGCCGACGCCTTTACACTGCAAGAACGCTTTGAAGCCAAGCTCGAAAAGCACCAAGGCCATCTCATGCGCGCCGCCGTCGAACTGACGCGCGACTGGCGCACGGATCGCGTGCTGCGCCGCCTGGAAGCCATGCTGATCGTGGCTGATCGCGAACACTCTCTGATTCTTAGCGGTAACGGCGACGTGCTAGAGCCCGAACACGGCATTGCCGCCATAGGTTCTGGCGGCGCGTATGCGCAAAGCGCCGCACTGGGCCTGTTACGCAATACCGAGCTCTCCCCCACCGACATCGTCAAGAAGTCGCTGGAAATCGCGGGTGAGTTGTGTATCTACACCAACCAGAATCACGTCCTCGAAACCCTCTGAGCCCGCATTTGCCATGTCCGCTACTCATATGACCCCCGGAGAAATCGTCTCCGAGCTCGACAAGCACATCGTCGGGCAGAATCGCGCCAAACGTTCCGTCGCTGTTGCCCTGCGCAACCGCTGGCGTCGCCAGCAAGTGCCCGCCGCACTGCGCAACGAGATCGTGCCCAAGAACATCCTCATGATCGGCCCAACCGGCGTGGGTAAAACCGAGATCGCACGTCGTCTGGCGCGGCTGGCCAACGCGCCCTTCATCAAGGTTGAAGCCACCAAATTCACTGAAGTGGGCTATGTAGGCCGCGACGTCGACACCATCATCCGCGATTTAGTCGAAATCTCTATCAAGCAAACTCGCGAAATCGAAATGCGCCGCGTGCGCGCCCAGGCTGAAGACGCCGCCGAAGACCGCATTCTTGACGTGCTGATCCCGCCCCCCCGTGATGCCATGGGACAGCCCGATCGCACCGAAAACACGGCACGGCAAACCTTCCGCAAACGTCTGCGCGAAGGCCAGCTCGACGAGACCATGATAGAAATCGAAGTGGCTCAGGCCATGCCGCAAATGGAGATCATGGCGCCGCCCGGCATGGAAGAAATGACCGAGCAGCTTAAGGGCATGTTCGCCGGCCTGGGGCGCGAAAAAACCAAGGCGCGCAAGATGACGGTCAAAGAGGCCTTCAAGCTGCTGGTGGAAGAAGAAGCCGGTCGCCGTGTCAACGAAGAAGACCTGCGCACCGCCGCAGTACAGAACGCCGAACAAAACGGTATTGTGTTTCTGGACGAGATCGACAAGATCACCACGCGCCAGGAACAGTCCTCAGGTGAAGTCTCACGCCAAGGGGTGCAGCGCGATTTGCTGCCGTTGGTAGAAGGCACTTCCGTCAATACCAAGTATGGCGTGGTTCGCACCGACCACATCCTGTTCATTGCCTCGGGGGCCTTCCATCTGTCGCGTCCTTCCGACCTCATCCCCGAACTGCAAGGCCGCTTCCCCATCCGTGTCGAGCTCGACTCACTGAGCGCTGACGATTTCGTGCGTATCTTGTGCGAAACCGATGCCGCTTTGACCAAGCAATACGAAGCCTTGCTGGCCACCGAGGACGTCACGCTGGACTTCACCCAAGACGGCATACGCCGCCTGGCAGAACTGGCTTACTCGGTCAACGAACGCACCGAAAACATCGGCGCACGCCGCTTGTACACCGTAATGGAAAAACTGCTGGAAGACTTGTCTTTCGAGGCCACCTCGCACAGCGGTAAAACCATCGTGATCGATGCCGCTTACGTTGACGAACAGTTGAAAGAAACAGCCGCCAGCGAAGATTTGGCGCGCTACGTGCTGTAAGAACCTAAAGCGCCTAAGGAACCGCTGCTCTCATGCGAGGCAGCGGTTTTTTATTGCACACTTAATCGCGCCGGTACTGCAAGCAACGCCCTTTATAGGCTAGTTCCTCACCTTCGGCGGTCAAAATCGGCCTATCGCGCAAACAGACCTGCCACATCAGCTTGAAACCATATTGCGCCATTTCCTGGGTAAACCGGTTGCGATGGCCTCGATCGGGGTCCACTATCCAAACCTCTGCCTGGGCTTTTGCCCTTTGATGCACGAGATCTGCCAGCAGCGCGGGGGTACTACGCTCGTAGAGCAAGTCACTGCCGACAATCAGATCGTAACGCTGATGAGCAGGGGTAAGGCCTAGCGTGCTCAGCAAATCAGGGCAGGCGGGCTCTCCCCATTGGGCATGCACATAAGGCAGCCCCGAAAGGCCGTTCAAAGCTTGGTTGGTTTCCAAAAAATGCGACGCCAAGGGGTGGCAATCACTGGCGTGTACCTGCGCACCGCGTCTGTGCATGAGCAAACTTGCCAGCCCCAAGCCGCAGCCTAGCTCAAGAATTTTTTCTTGTGGCCGTACAGGGCGGTTTTTTAGCTTGCGCGCCAATTGGATGCTAGAGGGCCAGATCAGACCGAATAGCGGCCATACAGCAGAGCCTATTCCTAGTTGCTGCGCATGACCATGGGGGTCGGCATATTGCATATGATCAGCCAAAGTGCGCACGCGCAGCGATTCAGTGGCAGAAAGCGGTACCCGTTGAATGCGTGTTTTCAACTGGGCATAAGGCTTGAAGGCGGGGTTTTCAGTGTCTAACATGCCCCATGATGGGCCATTTAGCAAGAAAAGGCCAATTTAGGCGATTTTATTTATTTTTAATAGAAGAAAAAAGCAGTTTAACGGTAGAAAACCGAATTTTTATCTTCGCCCCTATTCATTCCAAACGCGCAAATAAAAGACGCCGCATCGAAATGCGGCGTCTTCAAACCAGCAGGGAAACTTAAGCTTAGTACTTGCCCGAGAGCAGCGCGCCGGCGTTGGCCACTTCACGCTTCAGGTCAAGCTTGTTCAGCATTTGGTAGACCGTGCTGATGGCTGCCGTGGTAACAGGCAGGCCCAATTGGTCTTCAACTTGCTGCACCGACTGGAAGGAAGGCATTTGCACGCAAGCCGAGAGCACGACGGCGTCTACGCCGCGGGTGTCCAGGCGTTTGACGTGTTCGGCGGGAGCCAAGGGGTTTTGCCGGCCCACTTCCAGGTTGTCGGGGATTTCCAGCGACAGCGCATCGTGCACTTCTATGCCTTCGTTCTGGATGTAATCCACCACCAGCTGCGTCAGCGGCTTCATGTAGGGTGTCAGGATGGAGACTTTCTTGGCACCCAGGGCCTTCAGGCCTTCGACCAGCGCACCGGCGCTGGAAACGATGGGGGTGGGTGCGTCATTGTCGACGGTCACCTGATGCAGACGCTTCTCGGATTCACGGTGGTAGCCCAGGCCCATGCTCATGATGGCGACCAGGCAGGCATAACCCATGACGTCTACACGGGCGTCAGAGAGCTCAAGCGCGCAGCGGTCGGAGTCGCGGTCCATGGCGGCCAATTCTTCTTTGGTGACCTTCTTCATGCGCATGCGGCTGGAATGGAAGGTGAAGCGATCTTCGAACTGGCTTTCGCGGCTGCGCAGCATCAGCGGGATCTCGGTTTCCATCGTGGTGTTGGAACTAGGAACGATCTGGCCGATACGGAAGGAACGGGCGGTGGACATGCGGGCGTCTCCTGAAATGAATGACGTAAAAGACTGCGGTCTGGTCCGGCTATCACCCCACTTGGGGTACGGACAGCCGCAGCCAAAGGCGGCACAATAGTTGAATCTTGCGCCAACTACGTGTTTCGCACCAATACATATTTCGTCTGGTTTGACATATTCTGCCTATCGCTAGCGCCGCCTTGCGTAAACTATAGGGCTTTACAGCGCCTGCCTTCACCCCATGGAACTGCGCCAACTTCGTTACTTCACCGTACTGGCCGAAGAACTGAACTTCACGCGTGCTGCGGCACGGCTGCATATTTCGCAGCCACCGCTTAGCGCGCAAATCGCCCAACTAGAAGACGAGCTGGGGGTTACGCTGTTCCTGCGCGACAGCCGCAAGGTGCAACTCACAGATGCCGGCGCCACCTTTTTGCGCGACGTACGTCGTATTCAAGACCGCCTCAAAGAAGCCACCCAACGTGTGCGTACCGTGCATGCGGGTTTGGCCGGTCGTCTTGAAATCGGACTGTCGGGCTCGCATTTTCTGGGGCCCTTGCCAGGCATAATCGGCAGCCTGGCCGAAACCCACCCCGACATTGACGTCGTGCTCAACGAGATGGCCCCCAACGACCAGATCGAGGCCCTGCGCGAATCGCGTATAGACCTTAGCTTGTCACGCCAGCCCGTAGAAGACGAGTTGCTGTGCAGTCGCATGCTATGGCCAGACCCCTTGGTCGTGGCCCTGCCGCCCCGACATCCTTTGGCACAAGGCAAACAAATTGCCCTGGAAGCCCTGGCGACCGAGCGCTTTGTGATGCTGCGCCGGGAAACCTCGCTATTTGCCGAGCAACTGCTTCAAGCTTGTGCCGCCGCCGGGTTTACGCCCCAGGTTGCGCAAACGGTATCCGAGGTTCCTGCCCAGCTTAGCTTGGTCGCGGCGGGCCTGGGTGTCAGCCTGGTGCCGGCCTCGACCCAAGCCTATCAAGCACAAGCCCTGGCTTTTCGCCCTCTCACCGGCGCCCAGCTAAGCACCGGGGTCCATGTCGTCATGCGCCAAGACCGGCGCAAGGCCGTCATCGACACCTTTGTAAACTATCTTATTGAACAAACCCCGGGCTCACCGGCTACTACCTCGCCTACGCAGCCCGCAAGGACACCCTGAAATGAGTTCTCGCATCGCCCCTCAGGCAGCCGAAGACATCGCTGCGCTGCGCGCCCGCTTCATCGAAGCCATGGGCGCCCACGCTGCATCGGTTAACGTTGTCACCACTGATGGCCATTCCGGAAAAATGGGGCTGACCGCCAGCGCGTTTAGCTCGGTTTCGGCCGACCCGCCCACGCTGCTGGTCTGCATTAATCAGCGCAGCCCTATCTGCAATACCATTCAGCACAACGGGCGCTTTGCCGTCAACGTCCTGAATGAATCCCAGCCTGATATCTCCAACCGATTTGCGGGTCGCCCCGACGATGGCGAACCTTACGACTTCAACGCCTGCGCACATCAGGCCGGCACGTTCGGCCAGCCGCTCATACAAGGGGCCGCCGCCAGTTTCGAATGTGAAGTCCGTGAAGTCGTGCTGGTAGGCAGCCACGCCATCATCATCGGCGCGGTTCACGAAGCCACTGCGGGCAGCGCCGGCCCACTGGTCTACGCCCGACGTCATTACGGCAAATTCGCCCCCCATTTCTGATGGGCAAAGGCTGAACCCGGACTTTTATTGTTCGGGGTCGGCTGCCACTTCGCGAATACAGTCCAGCGCCGCCTCGACGGACTTCGGAAACAAGCCGTCATTGCGCCAGTACAGGGACACCGAGCCCACACCATCCAGCTTGAACGGCAAGACGCGCAATACTCCCAGACGCGTCAGCATCAGCGAGCTGCGATGTGAAGCCGTGCCAATCACGTCGCTCAGATTCAACAGGGTAATGTTGGCAATCACCGAATTGGACTCGATGTACTGACTGGGCAGGCTGCGATTCGCCTTGGCCAAGGCCGCCTCCAAAGCTTTGCGCACTGGGGTTTGACTGGGCCAGACTATCCAGCGATAGCGCTCTATGTCTTCCCAGCCCACCTGCGGCTGGCTGAACAGAGGATGATCTGGCCGGGCGACAAGGTCTATCGGCTCAACGTACAACACCTCTGAGCGGATATTGGCGGCATCGGCCTCGGCGATAGAGGCCGTACGACCGATGACGATGTCTACGTCCCCTCCTGCCAGCAAGGCCAGCAGCCTATCCATGGTGCCTTCCATCAGGTCGACACGCAGATCCGGCATGCGCTGCGCCAGGGCCAACACCGCGCGCGGGGCCGCTTCCGAGGCCGCTGCGCCCGACGCGCCCACCACAACGCGCCCCGCCCCGCCAAAACGCAGCACGCTCATATCCACCGCCGCACGATCCAATTGCGCCTGAATACGACTCGCATGGGCTATCAGTACGTCTCCGTGCGTGGTAGGCACCAAGCCACGGGCATGACGCTCGAACAGCGGCAGGCCTATATCGCTTTCCAGCTCTTTCAGCCATTTGGATAGCGCCGGCTGCGTGGTGTGCAGCAAGGTGGCGGAATGGCTAAGGTTGCGCGTTTGCGCCAGGCTAAGCAAAAACTTGAGATTGCGCAGGCGGATGCGATCGGTCCAATCTGTCGTCATGTAAGCGGGTTCCTCCGATTCACGCCCTAGTGTAGCGCTCCCCTCAGTAGCCCACTGTCATGACTTAAATCAAAAAGTGGCCTGTAATGGCTTGTTTGGATAACGCTGACTGCCTATAATCTTCGAAAATCCTCATTATTTTATAAAATCACTCCTTGGACGTTACCGTGCCAAGCACGGCGCCCGAACCACTTCTCAAGAGGTTATCCGGCATGACAACTGCAACTCGTCCCAATTACCGCGAAGACGTCGCGGGCCGCGCCAACGTCGAAGACACGCCCGAACTGCTGGCCTACTACGACGAACTTGCCAGCATGAATACCGCCGCCCTCTGGACGGTTGCCAACAAGATCGAGCCCTGGCAGCCCCAATCGTCATCGGTTCCCGTTGTGTGGCGCTTCCAAGACCTGCGCGAGCATGTGCTGCGTTCCATCGACCTGGTTTCCCCCGAAAAAGCCGGGCGCCGTGTGGTTTACCTCGACAACCCTGGCCGTCGCGACGTTTCCGCCGCCGTGGGCTGGTTGTATTCGGGCTTGCAAGCCATGCGCCCGGGCGAACGCGCCTCTGCGCACGCTCACGCCGCCAGCGCGCTGCGCTTCATTATGGAAGGCTCGGGCGCCTACACCATCGTTGACGGGCACCGCATGACCTTGGGCGCCAACGACTTCGTACTGACACCCAATGGCTGTTGGCACGAGCACGGCGTCTCCGAAGACGGCGCGCCCTGCATCTGGCAAGACGGCCTGGATATCCCCCTTGTTAACGCGCTGGAAGCCAACTTCTATTCCGTGCACCCCGATCTGCAGCAAGCCGACACCGCACCGGTAGACTACGCCGTAGCCGCCTGGGGTGGCCGCGGCCTGGTGCCCGCCAACGACAACTGGCAGCATGCCTATTCGCCGCTGCTCAAGTACGAATGGGCCCCCACCTACGAAGCCCTGAGCAACTTTGCACGCGTTACCGATGGCTCGCCCTTCGATGGCGTGTTGATGGATTACATCAACCCCAAAACCGGCGGCCCCGTCATGCAAACCATAGGCGCCAGCATGCAAATGCTGCGCCCCGGTGAACACACCAAAGCCCACCGCCAAGTCGGCAGCTTCATCTATCAATGCGCCAAGGGCAAAGGCTATTCCATCATCAACGGCCAACGCCTCGACTGGCAAGAGCGCGACATTTTCTGCGTGCCGTCGTGGATGTTCCACGAACACGTCAACCTCAGCGCCAGCGAAGACGCCTGCTTGTTCTGTTTCCACGACCTGCCCGTGATGAAATCGCTGGGTCTGTATCGTGAAGAGGCCCTGAAAGACAACGGCGGCCATCAGCCCATCGTTCAGCCGTAAACCCCATGCCGACGCGGCTGGGGCGCCAGAACCCACCGCGTCAGCGTCTTGTTTTCTTGATTCATTTTTTATAACAATACGGCGGAAACCCGCTTTTCGGGCCCGCCGCCAGCACCAGGAAACTCTATGCGTCTCGTTACCTATCGCCGCCACGTCCACGAAGCCGCCCGTCTGGGTGCCATCGTCGACAACCAAGTCATCGACCTCGAATACCTGGGCCTGAGCGCAGGCGTCGACCTGCCCGACAACATGCTCGACTTCATCGACCTGGGCCCTGGCGCTGTCGCCAGCACCACCGAACTCCTGAACGCACACGGCGGTCAGTGGCCTATCGGCGTGGCCCAGCCCATCCAGAACGTCAAGCTGCTGGCCCCGATTCCCCGTCCGCGCAAGAACATCTTCGGCATTGGCCTGAACTACGTCGAGCACGTCGAGGAATCCAGCCGTTCGCTGGACACCTCGGCCGACCTGCCCAAGCAGCCGGTCATCTTCTCCAAACCGCCTACCGCGGTCATAGGCAACGGCGACGCCATCGAGCACAACGCCAAGATCACCCAGCAGATGGACTGGGAAGTCGAGCTGGCCGCCATCATCGGCACGCGAGCCAAGGGCGTCTCCGAAGAGGACGCTCTGTCCTACGTGTTCGGCTACAGCGTCATGAACGACATCAGTGCGCGCGACAACCGCCGCGCCGGCCAGTGGATCTACTCCAAGGGCCAGGACACCTACGCCCCCTTCGGTCCGTGCATCGTCACTGCCGATGAAATCCCCGATCCTCACAACCTGAACCTATGGCTCAAGGTCAACGGCGAGATCAAGCAGCAGTCCAACACCAAGCACATGCTGTTCAACGTCGCCGTCCTGGTGTCCGACATCAGCGCCGGTATCACGCTGGAGCCGGGCGACATCATCGCCACAGGCACGCCTTCGGGCGTGGGCGCCGGCCGCACGCCGCAAGAATGGATGTGGCCGGGCGACGTCGTCGAAGCCTGCGTCGAAGGCATAGGCACGCTGCGCAACCCCATCGTCCCCGTCTAAGACGCGGCACCGGCAGGCCTTCGCAACGACCTTGCGAAGGCCCTTTCCATTCTCGTCTACAGGTTGTTATTGCCATGCTCAGCCTCCCCACCGTCAAAGTCGCCGCCGTCCAGGCCAGTCCTGTCTTCCTCGACACCCAGGCCACCGTCGAAAAGGCTTGCCGCCTGATCGCTGAAGCCGCTTCGCAAGGCGCGCAGCTCATCGCCTTTCCCGAAGTCTTCATCAGCGCCTATCCATACTGGAACTGGATCATGTCGCCGGTGGAAGGCAGCCCCTGGTTCGACAAGCTGTGCCGCAGCGCCATCGAGATCCCCGGCCCGGAGATCCAGCGCATCGCCCAGGAAGCCGGCCGCCACGGCGTGCACGTAGTCATCGGCGTCAACGAACGCAATCCGCTCAGCATCGCCACGCTGTACAACACTCTGGTGTTCATCGGCCCGGACGGCAAGCTGCTGGGCCGCCACCGCAAGCTGGTGCCCACCTGGGCCGAGAAGCTCACCTGGGCCAACGGCGACGGCTCATCGCTGCGCGTGTACGACACCGCCATCGGCCGCCTGGGCGGGCTGGCCTGCGGCGAAAACACCAACACCCTGGCGCGTTTCAGCCTGCTGGCGCAAGGCGAACTGCTGCACGTCGCCAGCTACATCTCGCTGCCCGTCGCCCCGCCCGACTATGACATGGCCGAAGCCATCAAGGTGCGCGCCATGGCGCACTGCTTTGAAGGCAAAGTGTTCACCGTCGTGTCGTGCTCGACGATCTCCGAAGAGATCATCCAGACTTTCGCCGCCACCCACCCGCAGGCCGAGTCGCTGCTGCGCCGCAAGAACAGCGCCTTCTCCGGCGTCATCGGCCCGGACGGCCGCCTGGTCGGCGAACCGCTGATCGACGACGAAGGCATCGTCTACGCTGAAGTCGATCTGGGCCGCTGCGTGCAGCCGCGCCAGATGCATGACATCACCGGCCACTACAACCGCTTCGACGTGTTCGACCTGCGCGTCAACCGCCGTCCGCAGCAGTCCGCCCAGTTCCTCAACGACGGCCCGGCGCCGCAGCTCGACCTCGAAGACGAGCCCCAGCCCGGTCCTTCCGGCGAGGCGCCATGAACCTCGCTCAACCGAGCCCTCCCGCCGTGCGCACCGCGACGCTGGCCGAACAGGCCTACGTCGCGCTCAAGCACGACATCATGTCGGGCGAGCTGACCCCCGGCCAGCCGCTGCGGCTGGAATTCCTGAAGAAAAAATACGATCTCAGCTTCACGCCCTTGCGCGAAGCGCTGAACCGCCTGCAAAGCGAGCGCCTGGTCGAATCGGCCGCGCTGCGAGGCTTTCGGGTCGCGCCGCTGTCCATCGAAGAAATGCGCGATGCCATGAGCGCGCGCACGCTGATTGACTGCGAAGCGCTGGAGCGCGCCATAGACCAGGGCGACGACGCCTGGGAAACCAGCATCGTGGCCGCCCTGCACGCGCTGGATCTCGTGTCCAGACGCCAGTCCGCGGGCGACGCCCCGCCGCCCGCCTACGACGAGGTCGAACAGCGCCACCTGGCCTTGCACCGCGCGCTGATCGCCGCCTGTCACTCACGCTGGCTGATGGATTTTTCCATGGCGCTGTACATCCAGACGGAACGCTACCGCCGCCCCATGCTGATGCAGACCCCGCGCAACACCACCAAGCGCGATGTCTCGAAAGAGCACCACGACATCGTCGATGCCACGCTCAAGCGAGACAAGGCGCAGGCCACCGCGCTGCTGACCGAGCACTACGATAAAACGGCGCGACTGATAGAGACCGTTCTCGTGGCTGAGCCGCCCAAAGTCCCCGACAACGCATAAGCCGGAGCACATCATCTGTCGGTGGATGATGTGCTCCGGCGCAAGCTGCCTATCTATTAGTAGGACATTAGACTCGGTAGCCACAACACAGTTTGTGGATACACCATTACAAGAATGAGCACCAAAAGTTGCAGCCCAATAAACGGCATGATGCTTTTGTACATCTCCATCAATGGGAAATCAGAGGGGGCCACCGTCCTAAAGTAAAAGACGGAAAGCGCGAACGGCGGCGTGAGGTACCCAAGCTGCAAGAAAAGGATGACCAGCATCGCGAACCAGACAGCGTCAAACCCTAAGGCCAGTGCGATAGGCGTGAAGAGTGGAACAATCAGATAGACAACGCCGATCCAGTCCAGGAACATTCCAAGAATCGTGACGGCAAGGAGCATCAGGAGCAATATCCCCCAAGGCCCTAGGGGCATGCTCAGTACAAAGTCCTTTACTACTGCATCGCCGCCCGCAGATGCAAAAGTGGAGATGAAGGTCACCGCGCCCACTGTCATCGTCAAAATCATGCTTGTCGACTTCAATGTCGATGACATGGACTCGGACAACTTCTCGAAGCTAAGAGTGCGGTAACCCAACCCTAGCAAAAGCGCTGCCATCACCCCAACGGCGGCGGCCTCCGTCGGCGTCGCGACACCGAAGAATATCGACCCTAGCACCGCCAAAATGATCAGTACCGGCGGAACGATAGCGAGAACCAGGCTAGGGACTCCTACACGTTCGATTTCAGCCCTCCTGTCCTCTGCGCTGATCGGCGGCCCCAGCTCTGGATTCAACAAACAACGCACGACGACGTAGATTGTGTAGACAAGCGATAGCAGCAGGCCAGGCACAATGGCTGCCATGAACAGGCTTCCAACAGACACGCCAGCCACAGGCCCATACACCACAATCATGATGCTTGGAGGAATCAACACCCCTAGCCCGCCACCCGCGCAGATCACGCCTGCCGACAACTTCCTGTCGTACTTGCGCTCTAGCAACGCCGGCAGGCTCAGTGTTCCCACCGTTACGACGGAGGCTCCCACCACACCAGTTACTGTTGCAAAGATCGTCGCTAACGCATTAGTGGCGATCAACAAGCCCCCTCGCAAGCGACCAAACAGCACATACAGGCTGCTGAAAATTCGATCACCAGCACCCGTATGCTGCATGATATTTCCCATTAGTATGAACAATGGGATAGCAAGCAACACGCTGTTGGTCATAGTGCTAAAGAAACTGTTTATCAGTATCCCTATATAGCGATCGCCAAATAAAAACACACCAAAAAACAGCCCTACCGCCGTTAATACGAACGCAAGATAATACCCTAATGCAATACCGATGATGACCGACACAAACATCAGCATCATTGCCATTTCCGGGGAGAGAAAATTCATTGATTTGCCTCATTTTTTTTGGAAATCAGTTTATTGATATCCTTACAAATCTCGGAAACCCCTTGCAATACAAGCAGCGCCACAGCGATAAGAATTATGCTTTTAAAAGGATATATCGGCGGCAACCAAAAGCTACCCGTGGCTCTTTCTTCACGCTCCCAGGATCTGATTACCCAAGGCACTAGTTTATATAGCAATAAGCCAAACGCTGGAAAGAAAAAAACCACAGAAAGCAAAATGTCCAGTAAGGCCTTTGATTTTTCACTCAAATTAACGTAAAAAACATCGACCCGCACATGTGTTTTCGTTAGTAAAGCATACCCCATACCCAGAACAAAAAAAGTACCACCAAGCATATAACTCAGATCAAAAACCCATATCGAAGGCCGATTGAATAAATAGCGCATGACGACTTCATAGCAATTTATAAGAGCAAGCACAAGCACAACCCATTTAGCGGCACTTGCAATCCTGCTAGTAATGGAGTCGATCGTGTTGGATATCATTAAGAGCACAACACCCCCGGATTTGACTGTAAATTAAGCTCATTGCCACATCTACCCTGGACTATCAAAGTAGGCTGAAGGCACCCTCCCCCTCAGCCTTTTCAATGATCACAAGCAATTAATACTTTATCTCCATGTAACTCTGCAAATACTCATACTTCTTCTTATATTCCATCTGTGACTCGTATATTTTTTTGAACAGCGGATTTTCTGCACTTTTCTTTTCGTACAACTGATGGGCGAGCGATGCAATCTCCCGCATGATTTCCGGTGAGAGCCGCTCTATTTTCGTTCCATACGCCTCCATTTTCTTCAAGGCATCAGCATCCTTGACAAGAGCGTTACCCAGCCCTTCCAACACCGATGCTTTTGCAGCCTCCTCAACGATGGCTTTCAAGTCATCCGGAAGCGCCCCCCAGGACTCTTTATTGATCAGCAACTCCATCAGCGAGGTAGGCTGATGAATCCCTGGCACATAGGCATATCGAGCCACCTCATGCATACCCGACACCCAATCAGACTCGGGATTGGCAAACTCAGCAGCATCAATGACACCTCTCTCAAGAGCCCCGTAAATTTCAGAACCAGGCAAGGTCACCACTGACGCCCCGAGGCCGGTCAAAATTTCCCCCCAGTAGCCAACAGTCCGAAATTTCAATCCCTTAAAGTCTGCCAAGCTTTTGAGTGGCTTGTTGCTCCACGCAAAGATCTCAGTATTATTGATTCCGGCGGCACCTACATAGCCGAAGTCGTATTTAGCGTAGGCTTCTTTCCAGAGCGCCATGCCAGGTCCGTGATAGAGCCACATCAGGTATTCAATCGCCGTTAAGCCCGCAGGCACTGCGGCAAAGAATGGCGCTACCGGCTGGTTACCAACCCAATAAAATGCCGCTGAATATGCCGCATCAATGACTCCCTCTTCCGCAGCATCGAACACCTGCAGTCCACCCACAACCGAACCTGAAGGTAGGCTTTTGATTTGCAACCTGCCGCCGCTCATCTGCTTGACTTTCTCAGCAAAGGCATCTGCTTGCCGCTGAATTTCCAGCCCAGGGGCCCAAGTGGACTGCATAGTCCAACGGATGACCTGGTCAGACTTTCCTGTCTGAGCCCAAACTGAACCGCTCAAGGCCAAGGCGCTGATACATACACCGTATATTGCCTTCTTGATATTCAGACTGATCATGGTATTTTCCTCAAAAGAGTCAGCTGTAGCCTGCACTGAATTTTTTACAGCGCTGGTAAAACCAAGCGTGCCCGACAGGCTTAGCCGTTAATTGATGCTATTTTCACGTTACTCAACATGAATTAGCTTTAATTATTTAACTGCCTTCATACTGCCTATCGACTGCCACCGATATAGCCACTACAGTTAATTTCCACGCGCATGGGTGGAAATACGTGAGGCAAACCTACTCTCGAAACCTCGATGAGAGTGGAGGAGGGGAAATCCCCCTTGAAAAACTCTTGTCGTGCTCGCCATACCTCCGTATTTTCATTCAGATTATTGACGAAGATCTGTAGTGACATAATGTCGTCCATTTCCCCGCCTGCCTCTTCGATCAAAGACTTGATAGAAGAGAATATTTTCTTCGTTTGCTCGTACATACTGTTGCCCTCAGCAACGATACCAGATACATAAAAGTGCCCATTACTATGAACCTTTATGTTTGACCATGTCTGCGGAGGCGGCTCTGGCAATTCCTTGGGGTTGTAAACTTTGTATGTCATAAGATTTCTCAAAAAATAGCTTATCAGGTCTGCTGATAAACGCGTATTTTTATATCAGTGATTTTTGAACCACCGATTGGATTGAGATCCATAGGGCAAGCGGACACAGCGCCGATGATATCTTTCATCGCCTGTAGCAATATGGAGTCTCCAGCTTTCGTCCGACAAGGCTCTTGTATCAATCGGCCATCCGGTTCTATTGCAGTGCTTTGGAAGAAATTAAAGGGAGCAGGAAATATGTCTCGTCCGATACCGTAAGGGCGTAAAGCTTCCTCAAAATTCTGCACACAACTACGGTGGCCAGTAACCCCATAATCCACTAAATACCGTTGTTCATCACACGCGGGGATCAGCAAATCATGCGATGGAGATGTGTCTTTAATAATTTTCAGCATGCGATTACGTAGCGAGCTTCGTAACTCGTCACCTACTCTCAGCGCAAGTGATTTAAGAGCAGTAAAGGTATGTGAAGGGGATAGCCTTTCCCAATGGTTATGCTCGTTAAATGCAAAAAAATCAGCAACTTGCTGCCCTTCCACATCTATGATTTCAAGCAATTGCCCCTCTTTGACCTCAAACGCACGAGCATGTCCTCCCGGAACCACAATCTCCGCAATCAACTGAGTGTTTCTATTCATAACGACCTCATTCAGTCAACACACAACCCACATGCCTTTTCAAGCTGATGGCAAACTCTGGTAGCCGGATGTTGGCCCACGCCGTCCTTATCAGAATGCTGACCTCTGCCGTCCATCCGGCAACTTTCCCTAAGCGTTCTTCGGCGCCCGGACAACGGACTCCAATTCAAATAGGAAGTCTTCCTTGACCAAGCGATCAACCACTAGCAACGTGTTTGGCGGATAAACCCCTCCCTCAAACAATTGCGGAAAGAGCTCAGCGCGTATCCGCATAAATATCTCGATGTCCTGCGAATGCACCAGGAAGGTCGTGAACTTGACGACGTCCTGGAAACCCAGGCCCAGGCCTTTCAGCACATCGCCCAGATTGCTGAATACCTGCCGGACCTGTGCCTCGAAATCTCCCTTGCCAGCCACACTGCCGTCCGGCGCGACGGCCAACTGGCCGGCCACGTACAGCACGTCGCCATCCGACACCTTGCCCACGTGCGAGTACAGGCCCTGAGCCGGGCAGGCGCCCGGAGGGTTGAGATATTCGACCTGATTAGCCATGACCACTCCTTTTCATATTGATGGGTAATGCACGGAAGATCGAGGGAAGATTGCCCCCTCAAAGTCCTTCCATCAAAAATTTTATGCAAAATAAAATTCTCGACGAGGAAAGTATATTGACGGCATCAACCCACAAATATCCGTATTTACCCTAAAAATACTGTAGAAAACCTAGCTATAATGCTCTACCATCTTCTACAAGCCTATTGCCATGGACGCATGGAAAAATATTTTATATAATTTATTCAACACGACCGGACTCCCGGTTTCATTCCGTTCGACGAGACTCGATCCGCTACCACATGGCTTCTCTAATCAATCAATCGCTAGACTCTGTCGCCAGCCCTACGCTCCCTGAAATCGTCTACAACGAGTTGCGCAAAGCCATACTCAACGGCATTTTTCTGCCTGGCCAGATGCTGCGCCAAGACGAGGTCGCCTCGCGGCTGGGCGTCAGCCGCAGTCCGCTGCGCGAAGCGCTGCCCCGCCTCGAAGCCGAAGGCATCGTGGTGCTGCATCCCAGGCGCGGCTATGCGGTGGCGGAGCTGGATCGCGACGAGATCATCGAGGTCTTCGATCTGCGCATCCTGCTGGAGGTCGAGCTGGCCCGCCGCGCCATCGCGCGCCGCACCGAGGCCGATATCGCCAAGGTCTACGCCATCGCCACCGAAATGCGCACGCTGGCCGACCGGCAGGAGAAGAAAAGCGGCACCCTGGCGCAGTGGTTCGAGCTGAACATGCGCTTTCACAACGCCCTGCTGATGCCTGCCGCTTGCCCGCACCACCTCAAGGCGCTGCAGCACTCGCGCAACCTCATCGAGGCCTACATACGCACCGAGGTCAAGCTGACCGGCGACGTCAGTCAGGCACAGCACGAGCACTCCCAGCTCGCCCAGGCCTTCGTCATCGGCGATGAGACGCAATTCCTCGCGTTGACCCGGCTGCACTCCGAACATACGCGCGATCGTCTGCTGGTCGGCCTCGACCAGTTGACGGCGCCGCAAGCACAAACGTCCGCCGATACGCGGGACGCCTGAAGCCCCTCATCCACCATTCACAATACAAAGGGAAGCTGCCACATGAAACTCGCCACCATTCAATGGAAAGGCCATACCGCCATCGTCCAGGTCGATACCGAGCAGCGCGTCGTGCGCCGCCTGAGCGACACCTTGGACATACACGACATGAACCAGCTGATCGAGCGTCTTGCCACGACGCCATCACCGCTGGTCTTTTCCGACGACGCACTGGCCTTCGATCAGGTGCAGTTTCTGGCTCCGATACCGCGCCCCCGCCGCAACATCATGTGCGTGGGCAAGAACTATTTCGAGCATGCCCACGAGTTCACGCGCAGCGGCTTCGACAGCAGCGCCGCCAGCGCCAAGGACGCCATCCCCAGCGCCCCCATCGTATTCACCAAGATGCCCGAGACCGTCGTGGCAAGCGGCACGCCCATGGGCTATCCGAACGGCGCCAGCACGCAGCTGGACTACGAGGCCGAGCTTGGCGTCATCATCGGCAAACCCGGGCTGGCCATCAGCAAGGCAGATGCCATGTCGCACGTATTCGGCTACGTCATCCTCAACGACCTGACGGCGCGCGACCTGCAAGCCAAGCACAAGCAATGGTTTCTGGGTAAGTCTTTCGAGACCTCATGCCCCATGGGTCCCTGGATCGCCACGGCCGACGAGGCTGACGGCGCCGATCTGGACGTCAAATGCTGGGTCAACGGCGAGCTGCGCCAGAACGCCAATACCAAGGATCTGATCTTCGATATCCCCACTCTCATCGAAACGCTGTCCGCAGGCGCCATGCTGCTGCCCGGCGACATCATCGCCACCGGCACGCCCGCCGGGGTCGGCATAGGTTTCACACCGCCGCGCTTTCTGCAGCGCGGCGATGTCGTGGACATCGAGATCAGCGGCCTGGGACGCTTGTCCAATCCGGTTAGATAAGCCCAGGCAACCCACAAGAGAAAAGGCCGATGCGTCGTGTACGCATCGGCCTTTTCTCTTGTGCGAGGCGCAGCGCCTACACCCCAAGGTACTGATTCACCAGCTCGGGCTGTTCCAGCAGCTCCGCCGACGTGCCCTTCCAGACAATACGGCCTTTCTCGATGATGTGGTGCTGATCCACGAGATGGTTCATTTCCTTCAGGTTCTTGTCGATCAACAGAATCGTCTGTCCTTCGCCCTTAAGCTGGTTCAAACATGCCCAGATTTCTTGGCGAATCACGGGCGCCAAACCTTCGGTGGCTTCGTCCAGAATCAGCAAACGGGGGTTGGTCAACAAGGCCCGGCCTATGGCCAGCATCTGTTGTTCACCCCCCGACAAGGTGCGCGCCGACTGGTTGCGGCGCTCTTGCAGGCGGGGAAACAGCGCGAACACGCGTTCCAGCGTCCAGTTGCCGCCACGCTCGTCGCGCGAGGTGGCGTACAGGTTTTCGTAGACGGTAAGGGATGGGAAGATGCGACGCCCCTCGGGCACCAAGCCGAAACCCAGCCTGGAAATGCGGTGGGGCCGCATGCCATTGAGCTTCTGGCCGTCGAAAGTCAGCGTGCCGCCTTTGAGCGGCAGCATGCCCATAAGCGTACGCACGGTGGTGGTCTTGCCCATGCCATTGCGGCCCAGCAACGACACCACTTGGTGCGAAGCGATGTTCAGGTCTACGCCAAACAGCACCTGGCTGGCGCCGTAGCCTGATTGCAGATTGTCAGCGACCAGCATCAGTCTTCTTCTCCCAGGTAAGCGTCACGCACGATGGGGTTATGACGCACTTCTTCGGGCGTACCCGTAAACACGGGCTTGCCGTATACCAACACCGTCACCCTATCGGCCAGCGAAAACACGATGTCCATGTCGTGCTCGACCAGCAAGATGGCGTACTGGCCCTTGAGATCCAGCAGGATGTCGCGCATCAGCAGCGATTCCTCGGCGCCCAGGCCCGCCATAGGTTCGTCCAGCAGCAGCACGGAGGCGTTCAAGGACAAGGCAATGGCCAACTCCAGTTGGCGCTTTTTGCCGTGAGCCAGCTCGGACACCATCAAATGGCCTGCGTCGCCCAGCCCCACACGCTGCAAAGCTTCTTTGGCCGGTTGACGCAAAGCGGCATCTTTGCGCGCATCGCTAAGTAGATTGAAACGCTTGTTGGACTGCGCCTGCACCGCCATGGCGACGTTGTCTTCAACGGTGAAGTCGTTGTAGAGCTGACTGATCTGAAACGAGCGCGCCAGCCCTACCGAGGCCCGCTTGTGTGCGGGCAGACGGGTGATGTCGTTGCCGTCGAGCAGAATCTGTCCCGAGTCGGGAAACATCTCACCGCTGATCTGCGAGATCAGTGTGGTCTTGCCGGCGCCATTGGGGCCAATAAGCGCATGTAGTTCGCCCGGGCGCACACTGATGTTGACATCGTTGGTGGCCACCAAGGCCCCAAAGCTTTTGCGCAGATTGCGGATTTCGAGTTTAGCGGTATCAGTCATGGCTATTCTTCCCTGCCAGCCAGCCGAACAGGCCGCGCTTGCTGAACAATACGACGAGGATCAGTACTGGGCCGAGGAACAGCATCCAGTTTTCTGTCCAGCCGGTGAGCCATTGCTCGAGACCCAGGTAAACCACGGCCCCCAGGATGGCGCCGTAGATACTGCCTATGCCGCCCAGGATGATCATGGCCATCAGGGTGCCCGACTTGAGCCAAGAAGCCATATCGGGGCTGACGTACAGCGCGTAGTTGGCCCACAGCGCACCCGCCAAGCCCGTGCCTGCCGCCGAGATGACAAAAGCGGTGAGCTTGTAGCGCATGGGCGCATAGCCCAGGTTGACGTTGCGGCGTTCGTTTTGCTTGAAGCCCCGCAGCACCATGCCAAAAGGTGATTTGATGATGCGCCGGCACAGCCACACCCATGCCGCCATCAAGGCAAAGCAAACGTAATAGAAGACCGTCGGGTTTTCAAGATCGAGACCCGGCAGTACATTGCGCGAGGTGACGGACATGCCATCGTCGCCGCCATACATGACCAAGCCTACCAGTACAAAGTACAGCATCTGCGCAAAGGCCAGGGTAATCATGATGAACTGAATGCCCGAGGTGCGCAGCGACAGAAAGCCCATGATCAAGCCCACTGCGGCAGCCACCAGCATGGCCAAGGGCCAGAGGATGAGCGCCGAGTTGGTACCGGCCCAACCGAAAATGGTTTCACCCATGTCCATGTGAAAGGCTACGGCACCGATGAGATAGCCGCCCAGGCCAAAGAATGCGGCATGGCCAAAACTGACCAGCGCCCCATAACCCAGAATAAGGTCGAGACTGACCGCTGCCAAGGCATAGATGACGAACTGGGTGCCCATATTGATGACGAAGCTATTGTTCGTCACGGCAGCCAGTACCGGCACCAGCAACAGGCAGGCAAAAATCAGAACAATGACGATTAATTTGCGATTCATGTTGCTTTACCTTTGCGCCGGAATCAGGCCGCGTGGCTTCACCAGAAGCACGATGGCCATCAAAATGTAGATGCTGGCGGACACCAGGCTGGAGCTGACAGTGGAACTGTATTCAGCCGATAGCACTTGCGACATCCAGATAGGGATGTAAGCGCGGCCCAGTGAGTCAGTCATGCCGATCAGGATGGAACCCAGCAACGCCCCACGCACCGAACCCACGCCACCGACCACAATCACCACCATGACGGTAATGAGCACTTTTTCGCCCATGCCGATTTCGATGGCCATGAGGGGGGCGGACATCACGCCCGCAAAGCCGCACAGCACAGCGCCCAGAATGAACACCAGCATGAACAAACGGCGAATGTTGATGCCCAGGGCTTCAACGATCTCGACATCGTCGGCGCCTGCCCGTACCAGCATGCCGATACGCGTGCGGCTGATGAGCAGCCACAACCCAATGGCGACCAAAACGCCGGCACCGATGAAGGCCAGGCGCATGACGGGGTAGGACAAGCCCGGCAAGATTTCAACCGAACCCGAGAAAAATGGCGGGATCGCTACGAAAGGCGGGCTGCGACCAAACAGCAACGTGACCAGTGCATTGGTGAAAAAGATGATACCCAATGTGGCCAGCACTTGATCCAGGTGATCGCGCTGGTACAGGCGGCTGATGATAAGGCGTTCAACGATGAGGCCGTACACGCCAGCCCCCACTATGGCGGCAAGCACGCCGGCCATGAATGAACCCGTGATGGCGATGGCGGAGGCCGCGCTGAAAGCGCCAACCATATACAGAGCACCATGCGCCAGATTCACGACGTTCATGATGCCCAAAACGAGGGTCAAGCCCGACGCCAGCAAGAACAGCAAGGCGCTGTACTGCAAGCCGTTCATGACTTGTTCAAGAAAGAGTTGCATGAATGGAATCCCGCGACAGAAAAATTGCCATTGAAGAAGCGACTCTTGCCTCGGGTGCCCATAAAAGGCATGACGATAAGCAGAGCCGCCAAAAGGCAAAAAACAATCAGGCCGGCCGGGACAGCCGACCTGTCAGGAAACAAGCGCCGGCTAAGCGGCGCAAGTTTCGTTTAGCCCATCTTGCACTCGGCGCCGTAGGGGTCGCTGTGGTTTTCCACCACTTTGCGCACCGGCACGTAATCAAGCTTGCCGTCTTGGCCGCGTTCGACCTTGACCAAATACCAGTCTTGCACAGGGTGCTGGTTAGGCGCGAACTCGAAATTGCCACGCACGGTTTCGAAGTCAGCCTTGCGCAGGGCGGCACGGAATTCGTCAGCCTTGCCTTCGATGTCGCCACCCACTGCTTTGAGGGCAGAACCCATCAGACGAGCGGTGTCATACGCGGTTGCGGCGTACACCGTAGGACGGCGACCGAACTCTTTTTCAAACGCCTTCACGAACTCTTGGCTGGCGGGGTTGTCTTGCTGAGCCGTCCATTGCGTGACCAGGTAGAAGCCTTCACCGGCATCACCCGAAGCGGCCAACATGCGATCGTCCATGGAGTACATGGGGGTGATCATCTTGATGGTTTTGTTCAAGCCGGAATTGGCAAACTGCTTGGCAAAGTTGATGCCAGGGCCGCCGGGCATGAACTCGAACACGGCATCAGGAGCCAAGGAGCGGATACGGGCTAATTCGACCGAGAAGTCGGACTGATCGAGCTTGGTGTAGATCTCGGCCAGGATTTCGCCTTTGTAGGTGCGCTTGAAACCGTTCATGACGTCGCGGCCAGCCTGATAAGCAGGGGCCATGATGACGATTTTCTTGACGCCCATTTCGTCTGCTGCCATGGCGGCAGAGTCGCTATAGGAGTCGTTTTGCATGGCCACCGAGAAGTAGTTAGGGTGGCAGCCCTTGCCCGCAAAGTTAGAGGGGCCGGGGTTCAAGCTAACGTAAAAACCGTTTTGCTTGAGTACCGAAGGCACCACTGCAACCAGCACGTTGGAGAAGTTCACGCCCGAGAACAGACGGACGCCGTCTTGCAGCATTTTCTCAACCGACTGCTTGCCGGTGGCAGGCTTGAAGCCGTCGTCCTCGACAAGCAGGCGCACGGGAACGCCGCCCAGCTTGCCGCCTTCTTGTTTGATGGCCAGTTCAAAGCCATCGCGCTCGTCTTCCCCGATATAGCCGGCGGGCGTGGACAAGGTAGTGATGAAGCCGATGTCCAGCGGCTTTTGCGCATGCCCCAGCGTGGCAAAGGCGGCAAGAGCCACGCCAATGCTGAGTTTCGTCAAAGATGTCATGAGGAAGGCCTCCTGAGAGTGGAACGGATGAAGTGCGGGTTGAAAGGAATGGATTTTATAAAATAACGGTTTTTTTCGGAAATTATAGCCTTCCTTTGCCGTTCGTTCACCCCTCTTTTTACAAATTTGTTTCAAACCCGGCCATGCCGATGAAAAAGGCCGAACACCAGGTTCGGCCTTTTCGTACACGGATGAACAACCCGATGCTTAACCTCAGTCAGTGACGGACAGCTTCAGGCAGTTGTCGCGGTTCCAACCATACAACCACTCGAGGCGGTCGTAAAACTGCTCTTGCGTCCTGTCTTTCCAGAGCAGATTGCGCACCGTGCGCTCTACGCCCTTGGCGTGGTAGATACGGCCCATCTCACGGGTAGACCACACCACGCGTGCGGTACGCGGCACACGAATGGACTCATACAAACGGAAAGCGGCGGCAAGATCACCCTGGGTTTGTGCAACGGCTTCGCCCAGCGTCACAGCGTCTTCCAGAGCCATGCAAGCGCCTTGAGCCATGTATTGCGCCATCGGGTGAGCAGCGTCGCCCAGCAGCGTGCAACGGCCTTCGCCCCATGCGTCTACGGGGTCGGCATCGGCCGTCGCCCAACGGCGCCACGAGGTGGGGCGATCGAGCATTTGACGCGGACGGGCGTCGATACCTTCGAAGTAGGAAAGCACTTCTTCCTTGCTGCCGTCGGTGACGCCCCATTCTTCTTGCTCGCGGCTGTGGAAGGTAACGACCAGGTTGTACTGGCGCCCGCCACGCAGCGGGTAGTGCACCAAGTGGCAACGAGGACCGGCCCACAACATGGGAGCGTTGACGCGCAGGTCTTCGGGCATGTTCTCAAGATCGACGACGGCGCGGTAAACCACATGACCCGTTACGCGATGCTTGAACCCTATGGTTTTTTCACGAATGACGGATTTCACGCCGTCACAGCCCACCACGGCGTCGCCGCGATAGACGTTGCCCTTCTGGTCGGTGACCTCGACGCCGTCCGCACCGACTTTGACATCGGCCACGTGCGTGGCGGTCTTGAACTCCACCAGTGGATGGCTTTCGACGGCCTCGAGAATGGACAAGTGAATGTCGGCACGGTGGATGACGCCATAAGGGCCGGAAAAGCGCTTACGGAAGGCATCGCCGGTTTCTATGCGTACGACTTCCTTGGCGTCTACGGCGTCCATCATGATGATGTGATCGGTAAACACGGCGCGCTTGCGCGCGGCTTCACCAACCCCCAGACCATCCAACGCCGAAAAAGCGTTAGGCCCTAACTGGATGCCGGCACCGATCTCACCTAGTTGTTCGGCTTGCTCTAACAGCAATACGCGAATGTTCTGACGCGCCAGCGACAACGCCGCCGCCAATCCGCCGATACCGCCGCCGACGATGATGACCTTACCTGTGGCCTGGTTTTCTGCCATTTTTTGTTCTCCTAACGAGACGCTTGGATGCCAAGCCGGCCTTGGCCGGCCCGGCGCCCATCTATTACTTCAAGGTTGATAATCCGGTTGCTGAGCCGGTGCCGCGCGTTGGAAAGCGGGCAAGGCCGAGCAGTGTTCATACACTGCCAGCACGCGGGGAAATGCCGAGAGGTCGCAGCCCATGCGCTGGGCATTGACCACCTGGGGCACCAGGCAGCAATCCGCCAGCGAAACCTGGTCGCCCACGCAATAGTTACCCGAACCGACACGCTCAAGCAATTGCTCCAGCCCGCCAAAGCCTTCTGCTATCCAATGCGCGTACCACGCGTTCTTGGCTTCTTCGCTGACGCCGAGTTCCTTGACCAAATAACGCAAGACGCGCAAGTTGTTCAGCGGATGCATGTCGCAAGAAATCAGGTTAGAGATTTCAAGCACGCGTGCACGCTGCTGCAGATCTTGAGGAATCAAGCGAGGCTCGGGATACTTGGCATCAAGGTAGTCGATGATGGCCATGGACTGACCCAAGCTGAAACCTTCGTCCTGCAGCAGGGGAACACCGCCGGCGGGATTCTTTTTCAGATACTCGGGCGCCTTGTGCTCGAGTACGCGGATATTGACGGGATTAAGCGTGACATCCAGGCCTTTGAGCGCCAGGGCAATACGCACCCGGTACGAGGTAGAGCTGTTGAAGAAACTGTACAGTTCCATCGCCTTACACCACTTTGACGGACAAAGTACCCAGGCCTTCCACCGAGCCCACCATCAGGTCGCCAGCAACCACAGCGCCCACGCCTTCGGGCGTGCCGGTGTAGATCAGGTCGCCCGGTTCCAGACGGAAGAACTTGGACAGGTAGCTGACCGTTTCGGCAACCGACCAGATCAGTTTGTCGATGCTGCTGTCTTGCTTGGTTTCGCCGTTGACGTCCAGATGGATGTTGGCTTTTTCGAGATGACCGCTTTGCGCCACGGGATACAGTGGGCCGATAGGCGCGCTTTCGTCGAAAGCCTTGCCGATTTCCCAAGGACGACCGGCTTCACGCATTTTCATTTGCAAGTCGCGGCGCGTCATGTCCAGACCCACTGCATAGCCCCACACGTGCTCAAGCGCGCTTTCGAGGGGAATGTCGGAACCGCCCTTGCCAATCGCGGCAACGAGTTCGATTTCGTAATGGTAGTTCTTGGTTTCTGCTGGGTAGGCAACCTCAAGCGTGCTGCCTTCAGCCACGGGAATCACCGCATCAGCGGGCTTGCAGAAGAAGAATGGTGGTTCGCGATCGGGATCGAAGCCCATTTCGCGGGCATGCGCAGCATAGTTGCGGCCTACGCAATAAACGCGACGCACGGGAAAGGTGTCTTCGCTGCCCTTGACGGGAACGGCAACGATGGCGGGGGGATTCACGACGTAAGACATGGATGGCTTCTCGCTCTAATGAAGGTGTGAGGTACGTATTGGGCAGAACACAACTGCCTATGGCTGGCATCGCGCCGGCCAAGTCTCCGGGGTGGGCGCGATGCAGACCTGTGCCTACGGGCACCAAGCAGTCTAATCCAGGCGTTGCTCGCGCAACAAGCCGATGGCGTCCTGGATGGGACGATCGGAGTAACTGAACAGCACGGCGTCTTCGGTTTTAGCCGATAAACGCACCGTTACCCAAGAAGGGACAACAAAGACGTCGCGCGGCGTGAACTCGAAAACCTGATCGCCGATGTAAGCGGTGCCACTGCCCTCGACCACGCAAAACACCGTGGCGTCGGTCGTGCGGTAGGCCTTGCCTTCAAAGCCTTTAGGCAACACTTGCATGAAAGTGGCGATGGTGGCCATGGCATAGCCACCCGTTACCGGGTTCACGTAACGCAGTTTAATACCATCCCAGGGATCGCATTCACCACCACGCGCCAAGGTGTACAAGGCTTCGCGAGTGCGATCGTAAGGGTAGTTGAAGATAGGTGAGGTGTGCCCGCCCTTGACATGGCGGACAGGCAGCATATTGGCACCGTAGCGCGCCAGGCTGTCGCCTTCGGGCCGCGTAATCGGTTGCTCAGCCTCGGGATAGTTTTCGGCAAAGCCGGTGCCCAGGCTACGTATATAGGGAATGTCCAGGCCGTCCAGCCACACCACAGGTTCGCCGCCTTCGACTACGGGCTTATTGCCATGGTCGTGCCACGTCCAGGAGGGGGTGATGATGAAGTCGCCGGGGTGCATGGTGGTGCGCTCGCCATTGACTGCCGTATAGGCGCCTGAACCCTCTACAATGAAACGCAGAGCTGACTGCACATGGCGATGGCTAGGGGCGATTTCACCGGGCAGAATCAGTTGCAGGCCGGCGTATAGCGTGGTGGTGATGGCCGCTTGCCCGCGCAGCCCGGGGTTCTCAAGAATCAATACGCGCCGAACAGCCTCTTCGGCGGTAATCAGCTCGCCGGCTTGCATGATGTCGTCACGCACTTCGTTGTAACGCCACATGAAAGGCACGCAGGCCGTCATGGGATATGCAGGGACCAAGGCGTGCAGCGACTCCCACAAGGGGGTCATGTCCTTTTTGTCGATGCGCGCGTAATAGGCGGCGCGCTCGGCCTGGTAGCTGGCAACTTCGCTCATCCCGATACCTCTTGAGTGCTATGTTGGGGCGGCCTCGACGAAACAAGCGTCGACCAAGCCGTTGGCATACCCCATTATGCCCAGGCAGCTATATAACAGCCAATGAACAATTTGCATTATTCATATTTATTTTTATATACCTCAAGGCTTCAGCATATGCATTGTGCAATGCAATAAACAGAGGCTTATGCCTGTTGAGGCAGGGGGTGAAGCCGCGTAGAGGGACCAGCTTTCAGTAGTTGCCCCGGCAATTCATGCCCCACCAGTGCCGGTAAGGTGGCAGCCGCAGCCAACAGGCGTTCAAGATCTACCCCGGTCTGGCACCCCATGGCTTGAAACATATGAACGAGGTCTTCAGTACATACGTTGCCGCTGGCGCCGGGCGCATAAGGGCAGCCTCCCAACCCACCCAGGGAAGCATCAAAATGACGAATACCGGTTTGCCAGGCTGCCAAGGCATTGGCCAGCCCCATGCCGCGGGTATCGTGAAAATGAACCGTCACGGTCAGTTCGGGCCAACGGGCCAACACGGCTTCGCACAAGTGGGCCACTTGGGTAGGGTTGGCCATCCCAGTGGTGTCGCACAAAGAGACTCCCTGCATACCCATGTCGGCAAATTCGCCCACTCGCTGCAATACGAGCTCTGGGGGTACGGCGCCTTCAAAGGGGCAACCGAAGGCCGTCGACAACGATGCGTTCAGCATGGCGTGGCCCGTGGCTTGGGCGGCAATGGCACGAAACTGTGCCAGGGATTGCTCGGGCGTCATGCGCAGGTTGGCGAGGTTATGGCTGGCACTGGCCGACATGAACACATTGATTTCATCGACCTTACAGTCCAAGGCCCTTTCACAACCGCGCGCATTAGGCACCAGCGCCGCGTAGATAACACCGGGTATACGGTCGATTTCGCACATGACGACTTCGGCGTCGGCCAAAGCCGGAATGGCCCGGGGCGAGGTAAAAGACGTGACCTCAATTTTCGACAGGCCAGTCAGACTCAATGCGTTGATCAGGCGGATTTTGTCTTCGGTGGGGATGAAACGCGGCTCAATCTGAAAGCCATCACGCACAGAGACTTCTTGTATGAACAAACGGTCTTTCATCATTTCTGCTCTCGTATTTCCCCTGGTTGTTCAGCGTCGCTCAGGCCAAGCCGGCTTCGCGCAACTGCGCCAGCTGCTCTTTGGTGACACCGATGCGGTCCAGCACTTCTTGCGTGTGCTGGCCCAGCTCGGGGCCTACCCATCGCGTGCGGCCCGGCGTGGCACTCAGTTTGGGCACAATGCCCGGCACGGCCAAGATCTGGCCGTCGGGTAGGGGCATCTCTTGGATCATGTCGCGGGCGCGGTAATGCAAATCTTCGTAGATATCTTTGGCGGTGTAAATGCGCCCAGCCGGCACGGCGGCGCCCTCCAGAGTCGACAATATGGTCTCTAGGGGCAGGCCAGCCGCCCATTCGCCTATGGCACCATCGATGCGCTCGGTATGCCTTGCACGGCCATCGTTGTGCGCCAGTTCAGGGTCGTCTGCCAGGTCTTGCCTGCCCATGGCACGCGCCAGACGCTGGAAAATGGCATCACCATTACCAGCAATGGCAACGTAGTGCCCGTCTTGGCTAAGGTAGGTATTAGAGGGCACGATGCCCGGCAACGCCGAACCTGTGCGTTCGCGTATATGACCCAGCATGGCGTACTCGGGCAACAGGCTTTCCATGACCGCAAAAATGGATTCATACAAGGCCACATCCACCACCTGCCCTTTGCCGCCATTCACATTGCGATGGTGCAAAGCAATCATGGCGCCCACCATGCCATATAGCGACGCCAGGGTGTCGCCCAGGCTGACGCCAGTGCGTACCGGCGCACGATCGGGGTAGCCCGAAACATAGCGCAGCCCAGCCATGCATTCCGCAATAGCGGCAAAGCCGGGGCGCTCTCGATAAGGGCCGGTTTGGCCATACCCCGAGATGCGCAGCATGATCAGGCCCGGATTGCGCTCGGACAACGGCTCCCAACCCAAGCCCCATTTTTCCAGTGTGCCGGGGCGAAAATTCTCAACCAAAATATCGGCCTCGGCCGCCAGTTCGCGCACAATCTGCTGGCCTTGTTCGGCGCGCAAATCCAGTGCCACAGATTTTTTATTGCGGCTTTGCACATACCACCATAACGAGGTGCCTTTGTGCAGCTTGCGCCATTTGCGCAAAGGGTCGCCTTGTCCCGGCGGTTCGATCTTGATGACCTCGGCGCCAAACTGCGCCAATAAAGAGCTGGCGTAAGGCCCGGCAATCAGCGAGCCAAGCTCCAGCACCTTGAGGCCCGCTAGCGGCAGGGGGGAATCCTGAGGAGAATCGGCTTGAGCAGAAGACATATCATCACCTGGCAGAACGAAGTCGCTGCCTATGATACGCCAAGAAAAATAGGCAAAGCAGGCCCGGCCTCATCCACTTTGAAACATGACGGCGGTCATCAGCAAACCTATGACAATGACCGCCCCGCGCAACACTGGTGCCGGGATACGACGCGCCACACGCCCGCCCACGTAGCCCCCAAAAGTTGCCGCCACCAACATGATGCCAGCCTCACGCCAAGCGATCAGATCACCGAGCATATAGACGACGACTGAAACCGTAGTCAACACGCCGGAAAGCAGATTCTTCAGGCCATTCATGGTGTTCAGCTGCAAGGCGCCCGACATGCCCAACAAGGCCAGCAGCATGATGCCTATGCCGCCATTGAAGTAGCCGCCATAAATACTGACCAAAGCCAGCCCAAGGTACTGGACTACGGGAGAGGCACTGGAGCTGCGCTGATGGGGCTTGCGCACCAGCTTAGGTGCCAGCATGAACACCAGGGTTGCCGCCAGCAATAGCCATGGCACCGCCATACGGAAGGCCTCCGCAGGTGTAATGAGCAACAAAGCCGCGCCTGCTATACCCCCTGCTACCCCCAATAGACAAAATATGCGCAGCTGCGATGCGCTCACCTCACGCAGGTCTTCGCGAAAAGCCCAAGCCCCCGAGAAATACCCCGGCAGCAGCGCCAAGGTGCCGGAAGCATTGGCCACAGGCGGTGGCAAACCGACGTAAACAAGGGCGGGTAACGTCAGAAAACTGCCTCCGCCGGCGGCAGCGTTCAACATGCCGGCTGCAAAGGCAGCCGCCAGCAAAAGCAAGGTTTCCCACATGGCTGAGCGTTAAAAGTAGATGTGGCCCAAGGTTAACCCAAACGCAAGACAAAGCGTCTACGGCAAGCCCATAAGCAAAACCCCCAGCTTGCAAGCAAGCGGGGGGTTGAGTACTGCATAGCTTGGCCGCCTAGACAGCCGCGCTAGAACTTAGATGACGCGTGCCGCTTCGAGCAGACGCACCACCGACCACGACTTGTCGCGGCTGATGGGACGACCTTCGGCGATTTCGACGGTGTCACCTTCGTTGTACTGGTTGGCTTCGTCGTGAGCCTTGTACTTGTTGGATCGGATGACGATCTTACCGTACACAGGATGCTTGACGCGACGCTCGACACTAACGACAACCGTCTTGTCCATCTTGTTGCTGACGACCTTGCCCACCAGCGTACGCTGGCGCTTGGCCGGCTGAGTTTGGGTTTCGCTCATGATCATTTACCTGCTTTTTCAGTCAGCAGTGTACGCACGCGAGCGATGTCGCGACGCACTTTGCCGATCTGGCTGGTGTTGGTAAGTTGCTGCGTGGCGCGCTGCATGCGCAGGCCAAACTGAGCCTTAAGCAGGCTTTCCAGTTCGGTCTGGAGCTCGGCTACGTCTTTGGTACGAAGTTCACTGGCTTTCATGATGTGACTCCTTAAGCACCGATGTGACGCGACACGAAGGTCATGCTGATGGGCAGCTTGGCCGCAGCCAGGCGGAATGCCTCACGCGCAACTTCTTCTGCAACGCCTTCAATTTCGTAAATCACCTTGCCCGGCTGGATCTCGGCGACCCAGTATTCCGGGTTACCTTTACCATTACCCATACGGACTTCGGCGGGCTTCTGCGAAATAGGCTTATCTGGGAACACACGGATCCAGATGCGGCCACCACGCTTGATGTGACGGTTGATCGCACGACGAGCAGATTCGATCTGGCGAGCGGTCAGGCGGCCACGACCGGTGGCCTTGAGACCGAACTCGCCGAAGGATACCTGAGCACCGCGAGTAGCCAGGCCGGTGTTACGGCCTTTCTGCTCTTTGCGATATTTCCTGCGAGAGGGTTGCAACATGTTTATTCTCCTTCAGGCGCTGGCGCAGAAGCGTCAGGCTTGCGGGATCCACGGCCACCACGACCGCCGGCTGGACGACGCCCTTCAGGACGGTCGCCACGAGGCGCACGACGAGGACGGCGCTCTTCTTCGCGCGGGGTGGTGTCAACGGGCATTTCGCCGTTAGGCAGCATGTCGCCCTTGTAGACCCATACTTTGATGCCGATGATCCCGTAGGTCGTGTGGGCTTCGGACGTGCCGTATTCGATGTTAGCGCGCAGGGTGTGCAGGGGCACACGGCCTTCACGGTACCATTCGGTACGAGCGATCTCGATGCCGTTCAAACGACCAGAGCTCATGATCTTGATGCCCTGAGCGCCGAGGCGCATGGCGTTCTGCATGGCGCGCTTCATCGCACGACGGAACTGAATACGCTTTTCGAGCTGCTGGGCGATAGAATCGGCCACCAGTTGCGCATCGGTTTCCGGCTTGCGGATTTCTTCGATGTTGACGTGCACAGGCACGCCCATCAAACGCTGCAGATCAGCCTTCAGGCTTTCGATGTCTTCGCCGCGCTTGCCGATCACGACGCCAGGACGCGCAGAATAGATCGTAATACGAGCATTCTTTGCGGGGCGCTCGATGACGACACGACCAACGGACGCGTTCTTGAGCTTCTTTTTCAGGTACTCGCGCACGCGGATGTCTTCGGCCAGCATACCGCCGAAAGCTTTGTCGTCAGCGTACCAGCGGGAGCTCCAGTTGCGGTTGACCGCGAGACGGAACCCAATCGGGTGTACTTTCTGTCCCATTCTGACTCCTTAAGCCCCGACTTTGACCACGATGTGGCAAGTCTGCTTTTCGATACGGTTGCCGCGGCCTTTGGCGCGGGCGGAAAAACGCTTCAGCGATTGGCCTTTGTCGACGTAGACGGTGGTGACCTTCAGTTCGTCGATATCGGCACCATCATTGTGCTCGGCGTTGGCAATTGCCGACTCGAGCGCTTTTTTCATGATGCCAGCCGCCTTCTTGGGCGTGAAGGTGAGGATATTCAGCGCGTGGGCCACCGACTTGCCACGGATTAAATCTGCGACCAGACGAACCTTCTGTGCTGAAATATGCACACCACGGATATTGGCTGTGGTTTCCATCGCTTACCTCTTGGCCTTCTTGTCCGCTGCGTGGCCCTTGAACGTACGGGTCAGCGCGAACTCGCCGAGCTTGTGGCCGACCATGTTCTCGTTGATATAAACGGGAACGTGCTGGCGGCCATTGTGCACAGCAATCGTCAACCCGATGAACTCGGGCAGAATGGTGGAACGGCGGGACCAGGTCTTGATCGGCCGTTTCTCGTTGCCCGCGACGGCAGCATCGATCTTCTTGATCAGATGTGCGTCGACAAATGGGCCTTTTTTGATCGAACGTGACATTGTGTTCGCCCCTTACTTGCGCTTGCGACGCGAGACAATCATGTTGTCCGTGCGCTTGTTACGACGGGTCCGGTAGCCCTTGGTGGGTGTACCCCATGGGCTGACGGGCTCACGGCCTTCGCCTGTGCGGCCTTCGCCACCACCGTGCGGGTGATCGACCGGGTTCATGGCCACACCGCGAACGGTGGGACGCACACCACGCCAGCGCACAGCGCCGGCCTTGCCGATTTGACGC
This sequence comes from Mesopusillimonas faecipullorum, assembly GCF_020539505.1. Taxonomy (GTDB): domain Bacteria; phylum Pseudomonadota; class Gammaproteobacteria; order Burkholderiales; family Burkholderiaceae_B; genus Mesopusillimonas; species Mesopusillimonas faecipullorum. Next base: position 300,091 of record NZ_JACDXW010000005.1, read on the forward strand.
AGGCTGTTCTCTTCGTTACCGACTTCACCAATGGTGGCGCGGCAATCGATGTGAACGCGACGGACTTCGCCGGAGCGCAGACGAACCTGAGCGTAGACGCCTTCACGGGCCAACAGCACGGCGGAAGCGCCGGCCGAACGGGCCATTTGGGCACCCTTGCCGGGTTGCAGCTCGATGCAGTGAATGGTTGCACCGACGGGGATGTTGCGGATGGGCAGCGTGTTGCCGGCGCGGATGGGGGCATCCTTGCCAGAAACCAGCGTTGCACCCACTTCGAGACCGCGAGGAGCAATGATGTAACGACGTTCGCCGTCGGCGTAGCACAGCAAAGCAATGTGCGCCGTACGGTTAGGGTCGTATTCCAGACGTTCGACCTTGGCAACGATGCCGTCTTTGTTGCGACGGAAATCGATGACACGGTAGTGCTGCTTGTGACCGCCGCCACGATGGCGCACAGTGATGTGGCCATTGTTGTTGCGGCCCGAGCCGCGCGATTTCTTTTCGAGCAGGCCAGCGAAGGGGGCACCCTTGTGCAGATTGGGCGACACCACCTTGATCATGCTACGGCGGCCGGCGGAAGTAGGCTTGACTTTAACGAGAGCCATTTAGTTCACCTCCGTAAAGTCGAGTTCTTGGCCCGGCTTCAGGGTTACGTAGGCCTTGCGCACATTTTTGCGGCGACCAATGAAGCGACCGAAGCGCTTCTCTTTACCCTTCTGGTTCAGGACCTGGACCGTTTCGACTTCAACCTTGAACAACAGTTCGACCGCAGCCTTGATTTCGGGCTTGGTGGCATCGGTAGCCACGCGCAAGGCGATCTGCTGGTTTTTGTCGGCAACGAACGTGGCCTTTTCGGTCACGATCGGGGCCAGAATGACTTGCATAAGACGTTCGGCGTTCATCCCAGCATCTCCTCGAGTTGAGCGATAGCCGGCTTGGTGATCAGCACATTTTTGTAGTGGATCAACGAAAGCGGATCAGCGTAGCGCGATTCGACCACGGCAACGTGCGGCAGGTTGCGCGTAGCCAGGTAGAGGTTCTCGTCAACCGTGTCGGTGATGATCAAGACGGAATCCAGACCCATGCTCTTGAGCTTGGATGCGGCTTCTTTGGTCTTGGGCGTGTCGAGCAGGAAGCTGTCGACAACGGCGATGCGGTCTTCGCGGGCCAGTTGGGAGAGGATCGACCGGATGCCGGCGCGATACATCTTCTTGTTGACCTTTTGCGAGAAGTTCTCTTCGGGAGAATTCGGGAATATGCGACCACCCCCACGCCACAAGGGCGAGGACGTCATACCGGCGCGAGCGCGGCCCGTGCCTTTTTGACGCCAGGGTTTTTTGGTGCTGTGCTTGACTTCAGCGCGATCTTTCTGGGCGCGGTTGCCGCCACGGGCGTTGGCCTGGAAGGCCACCACGACTTGGTGTACCAGCGCTTCGTTGAAATCGCGACCAAAAACGGTGTCGGGGGCCTGGATCGTCGAGGACGATTGACCTTGGTCGTTCAGGAGCTTGAGTTCCATGGATTAGGCTCCTTTCTTGAACATCTTCTTGACGGCCGGACGCACGACGATATCAGCGTTCTTGTGACCAGGAACAGCGCCCCTGACCAGCAAAAGACCGCGTTCAGCGTCGACACGAACGATGTCGAGGTTCTGGACGGTACGGGTGACGTCACCCAGGTGGCCGGACATTTTCTTACCGGGGAAAATGCGACCGGGATCTTGCGCCTGACCGATCGAGCCGGGCACACGGTGCGAGACCGAGTTACCGTGCGAACGACGTTGGCCGTTGAAGTGGTGGCGCTTGATGGTACCGGCAAAGCCTTTACCAATGGTGGTGCCCGTAACGTCAACCTGTTGACCGGCTTCGAAAAGGCTTTCGACAGCCAGCACGGCGCCAGGCGCAAATTCTGCGGCCTTGGCAGGTTCGAGACGGAACTCTTTGAGGATGCTGCCAGCTTCGACGCCGGCTTTAGCAAAGTGCCCAGCGGCGGGCTTGGTGACGCGCGACGCACGGCGCGTGCCGTATGTCACTTGCACAGCCGCATAACCGTCGACTTCGGGAGTCTTGACCTGGGTGACGCGGTTGCCTGACACGTCCAGCACGGTTACCGGGATGGAATCGCCATCTTCGGTAAAAATGCGGGTCATGCCAACCTTGCGCCCCAGCAGCCCAAGCCGATACGCGGCAGGCGTTGGTGTCGGGTTCGACATCGTTTTCTCCATTCCTGGCTGCGATTGGCCAGGGCTAATTAAGTTTTTTGCCGCAGTAAACGCGCACAACTAACAGCGTTTATTTTTGGCACCACTTCCGTAGCTTTTTAGGGCTAAGCTCTCAAGAATAGCATTTTTGCAAGCCAAGAGCAAGCAGCCGTTTGGCCCGCATGCCGCGTCTGGCACAGATTCGCTGCGTGAAAACAACGGCTTAACCCCGCGTCGGCACCCGCCCCCTCACGCACTATACCAATGCCCTGCTGGTACCCGGCTTCATTGATACGCACGCGCTGTGCCTGGATGACCATATCGGCACATTGCAGGCTGGCAAAGAAGCCGACATCGCCGTGATCGACCTGCACTCCACCCCGCTCATCGATGCTCGCATGAAACACTGCGACAGCGTCGAAGAAGCCCTGTTCATTCAGATGTCCATGGCCGATGATCGCGCTATTAAGGCGGTTTATGTCAATGGCCGCCTCGCCCACGAACGCGATGCCGCCCCTACAGCACCAGTTGATTGATCTCGATAATAGGCATCATCACCGCCAACACGATCAGCAGCACGATACCGCCCATGATCAGAATCATCAGGGGTTCCAGCAAAGCCGTCATGGTCATGGCGCGACGCTCCAACTCTAAAGACAAGGTCTTGGCGGCCCGATCCAGCATCGCAGGCAGTTCGCCAGTACGCTCGCCGCTGCCAACCAAGTGAACCAGTAAAGGCGGGAAAACCTTCTGGGCCAGCAAGGCTTGCGCCAAGGCGCTGCCCTCGCGCACACGCCCCGTGGCATCGTCTACGGCCGCTTGCAGCTTACGGTTGTTCAAGGTGCGGCGCGAGGCCTCCAGTGCTTGCAGAAGAGGCACGTTACTACTGGTCAAGATCGCCAAGGTGGCGGCAAAACGCGCCACATCCACCCCTAGCGCATAGCGCCCCAGCACAGGCAAGCGCAACACCCGGGTATGCCAGGCCAATTTAGCCGCCGGGTTGCGCAAATGCAGCCGCCAAAACACGATGGCTGCAATCAGGCCCAGAAACGTCCAGGCACCCCATTGCTGCACAAAATCGCTGGCGGCCAACATGAACTGTGTAAGCGCCGGCAGCGCTTGCTTGGCCTGCGAGAAAGCCCCAACCACCTGGGGCACCACATAGCTGAGCAAGAAAATAATGATGCCCACCGACACAATGGTGACGATGATGGGGTAGATGAAAGCCGTAAGTATCTTGTTACGCAAGGCGCCGCGCGACTCGATGTAGTCGGCCAGTTTCTCCAGCACCTGCGCCAAGTCTCCCGATTGCTCGCCCGCGTCCACCAGTGCCCGGTAGATTTCGGGGAAGTCGCGCGGGTGCGCGGCCAAGGCCTCACCCAACCTATGGCCGGCCCTTACGTCACCCCGTACGGCCGCCAACGTATGCGCCACGTGTTTGCGTTCGGCCTGCTCCAAGGTCGCCGTCAAGGCGGCCTCCAGGGGTAAACGGGCCGCCAACAGGCTGGCCAACTGCCGTGTCAGCCAGCCCAGATCGGCATCACTGATTTTTTTGCCGCTGCGTCGCACTCCGCCTTGCCCGCGCTTATGCGTCATTTTCAGGGACAAGGGCACAAGACCACGAGCCCGCAGGCTTTGGCGGGCGCTGCGCTCGCTGTCGGCGTCGATCAGCCCACGCTGCGTGCGTCCGGTGTCATCAGCGGCTTCATATTGATAGGATGCCATGCGAAAGGTTTCCTGCTGCTCTTGGGCCCGATTTCAGAGGCGGCCTGGGCCTGGCCTCTTAGGTGTCCCGCGTCACGCGGGTGATTTCTTCAATGGAGGTTACGCCTGCTTTTATCCAACGCTCGCCATCCTGGCGCAAAGTGCGCATGCCATGCTCTAACGCAGCCTGGCGCAAAGCCTGCTCACCCTCGCTATTGTGAATCATGGCGCGCAGGGAATCGTCCAGGCTGAATAGTTCGTGTACGCCCGTGCGCCCGCTGTAGCCCGTATGGCTGCAAGAAGCGCAGCCCGCAGGGTTCCAGCTGGCCGTGCCGTCTTCGTTGCTATGCTTGCAATGCGAGCATAAACGGCGCACCAGGCGCTGAGCCAGTACGCCTTGCAAGGTAGAAGCCAAGAGAAAAGGCTCGACCCCCATATCGGTCAGGCGGGTCACAGCGGAGACCGCGTCGTTGGTGTGCAGCGTCGCCAACACCAAGTGACCTGTCAGCGAGGCCTGCACGGCAATCTGAGCGGTTTCAAGATCGCGGATTTCACCTATCATGATGACGTCGGGATCCTGCCGCAAGATAGCGCGCAAGGCCGATGCAAAGGTCAGGTCTATGCGTGCGTTGACTTGGGTCTGGCCTATGCCCGGCAAATCGTATTCGACCGGGTCTTCCACCGTGAGAATATTGGTAGTACTAGCATCCAGACGTGACAGCGCAGCATACAGCGTGGTCGACTTACCGCTACCCGTAGGGCCAGTAACCAGCACAATGCCATGAGGCTGCCTGATCAGGCCATCCAGACTCTGAAGCACATCGGAAGCCATGCCCAGCTTCTCAAGTTGCAAACGGCCGGCTTCCTTATCAAGCAAACGCAGCACAGCACGTTCGCCGTGGCCGGTAGGCAATGTGGATACCCGGACGTCTATGGGTCTGCCGCCTACGCGCAAGGCGATACGCCCGTCTTGCGGCAAGCGCTTTTCGGCGATGTCCAGGCTGGCCATGATCTTGATGCGCGATACCAGGGCGTTATGCAATGCCCTTCGCGGGTTGACGATGTCGCGCAGGGTGCCGTCCACCCGGTAGCGCACCACTGAATGGGTTTCGAACGGTTCTATGTGTATGTCGCTGGCGCCGTCTCGTGCCGCCTGGGTGAACAAGGCGTTCATCATGCGGATGACCGGCGCGTCGTCATGCGCCTCAAGCAAATCTTCGACCTCGGGCATGTCTTGCATGAGCTGATCAAGATCGATCTCGCTAGAGGCCGCATCCACGACCGACGCCGCATCACCGGTTTGCGCATAAGCAGTGGCCAGCAGGGTGTCCATTTCGGCATCACTGACGGTGCGAACCGGCAACTCGCCATGCTGTCGACGAATCTCGGCAAGCGCCCACGCAGGCGTGCGTTCGCTAACCGTCAGAGCTACACCCTCTGTACCCGCCTGGATGACCGCGCGCTGCGTGCGCGCCCAAGCATAAGGTAGCCGAATATTCATGGTGCAAGAAACTCCGCCGAGTCGGCGCTGGCTGGCAGAGCATTGTTCGCCGTGCCGCCTACCGCTTGGGGTTCGGGCGCACGCAAATCCAGCAAACCTGTTTGTTCGTTGCGTTGGAAGTCCGGCAACAAGGTGGATGCATTGGCATCCGGCATTAGCCAAGAGTCGCGCACCGGGAGATTGCTCTGCAATGCACGCATATAGCTGTAGCGGTCCAGCGTGACGCTGGCGCCGTCTTGTGCATTGCGTACGATGTGAGGACGCAGGAAAACCATCAGGTTGGTTTTGACGCGGCTGCGACTCTCGTAGCGGAACAACTGGCCCAGGAAGGGAATATCACCCAATAAAGGCACAGAGTGCGTCATATCGGAGACCTCGTCTTCCAGCAAACCGCCCAACACGATAATTTGGCCATCGTCCACCAGCACATTGGTTTCCAGCGCACGTTTACGCGTGACGATGGAAGAAGCTGAAGTCGTAGCTGTGGGATCTATGCTGCTGACCTCTTGGTACAGCGACAGCTTGACGGTTCCACCCTCGGATATCTGTGGGCGAATACGTAAGGTAAGACCCACATCTTCACGCTGCACCGTCTGGAAGGGGTTGCTGGCGCCATCGCCGGTGGTGGTATAGCTACCTGTGACAAAAGGAACCGTACGCCCCACAACAATACTGGCGACTTCGTTATCCAACGTCATCAGGTTAGGCGTAGACAAAATGTTGACGCCGCCGCGTTTTTGCATAGCACGAGCCAACACACCCAGGTTGATAAGTTCGTTACCCAGAATGTTTACTGTCCCCCTGACCACGCCCAAGCTAAGGCCTTGTCCAAGCGCATCAATGCTCGTCACACCGGAAGACATATTAGTGCCTATCCCAGTACCACCCAGATTGGCACCGCCAATGAAGGCGCTCTTGCCGCTGGCAATGCTGTCGCTGCCTGCCATCCACTGAATACCGAACTCGGCACCGTCTTCGGCATTGACTTCAACAATCAGGCTTTCCACCAGCACCTGCGCACGGCGCTGATCGAGCAGGTCTATGACTTCACGCAGGCTGCGATACAAGGGCGGCGGTGCGGAGATGATAAGCGTGTTGGTGGTAGGGTCGGCCTGTACGGTGGCACCGCCAGCCGAGAAAGCGACCGACTGCTGTGAGCCCGTCATGGACGACGTAGACGACATTTGCGAACTGCCGGCCGCTGCCGCAGCGCTGCTGCCGGGGATGCCCCCTGTACCTGAGCCCAAGCCACTCCCCGTATTACCCATGGTGTTACGCGATCCACCCGAGCTTGTACCCATCCCCGAACCCGACAAAGCGCTGCCGCCCCCCAGGCCGGTATTACCGCTGCCACTGCCGCCTCCGGTGCTGCCCTGACCGGTAAGCGCGCCACGCAGCACCTCGGCCAGATGGGTAGCCTGCGCGTTACGCAAATACACCACGTGCAGATTACCGGCACGCGACTCGGGGCTGTCGATACGTTCGATCAAATCGCGCGCCAGCTTCAGACGCTCGGGGCTGGTGGCCCGCACCAGCACGGCATTGCTGCGCGGGTCTGCCACCACCATAATCTGCTGCGAGGCATCGCCCGACTTGCCTTCCAATAATTGCAGCGCCAGTGCGGCGACGTCCAGTGCCACGCCATGGCGTATAGGTATCACGTCGGTACTGAGCGCGCTGGGCGTATCCACACGCTCGATCACCTCGGCAATGCGGTCAAGGTTTTCTACATAATCCGTAATCACCAGGGTGTTGTTGCCCACGTGCGCATTGACGGGGTTGTTAGGCGAGACCATGGGCCGCAGTACGGGCACCAGGCTGGCCGCGTTTTCGTAACGCAAAGAGAACACGCGCGTGGCAAGCTCACCCGAACGGGCCGGGCCACCGGCACCTACGACGCTGCCACCCAGCAGTTTGGCATCCGCTTCGGGCACAACCCGGCTGACGCCATCCACCTCGACCACGGCAAAACCTTGCATGCGCAACGCGCTGAGCAACATGGAATAAGCCACCGACGGCGACACCGGCGCTTCAGAAACCAGGGTCAGCTGCCCTTTCACACGGGGATCCACGACAAAATTGCGGCCCGTGAAACGCGCCAGTGCGCGCACAACGCCTTGCAGCTCGGCATCGACAAAATTGAGCATAGTGCGCTCACCGCTGTCCGGAATAGTAGCGCTGCTGCCTGCCGATGCCGGCGATGAAGCGGCATCGCCCGTGCGCGAAGGGCGTCGCGCCGGTATGGGTGGAGGCGGCGGCGTTACGGGACGGGCATCGGAGCCCGTCGTGCCACTGGAGGACGTATGAACGACTAGCGCCGAACGCCCCGCCCCCTGGCCGGCTTGTTGATCGGTAGCCGCACACCCCGCCAAGCTAAGTGCCGCCACCAAGGCACACCAGCGCAATGCCGGTGCGGCGCTACAAGTGCCGTTGCTGCCTAGATTCCACATCGTCATGATCTCTGATTTCCTTTACTCAAGGCCGCGGCAATCAACGCAAGCGCAGGATTGCCTGCTCGCCCTGACGCGTACCCAACGCATTCAATAAGTTCTGTAAACCCGCCCGCGTGTCTCCACTGGCAGCACTATCCACTTCGGCCACGCCGTCCAGCTGCATCCCCTTGGCGGAAGCCTTGCCCTGGCCACGCATCAGCAACGGCCCTTCGCGGGTTTCAAGCTTCAAGTCTACCTGCCCGCCCTCGCCCTGCGTGGCTGTCAGCTGATAGGCGCCCAAAGGGCGTACCCGGGACAAGCCGGCAGCTGCATGACGCCATTGCACATCCAGTAAACGCTCGCCACGCTCGGGACCGCCCAAGCCGAACACACGCTCGGGCCAACTGATGAGCAGCTCCCCCCCGGGGTCCAGGGTATTGAACATGGCATGCAGGCTTACCAGCGCCTGCGCCGGCAACTGCAAGGTTTGGCCCGACAGTCGTACACCCCGCCAAGACGGCGACAACATCAGCTCGTTGCGCATCCAGGCATGACGAGCCACCAGCCTGGGTCCGCTTTTCCATTGGAAGCTCCAGGTGATGGGGTCGGGTAGCGCCCGCCTGTGGCCGGGAGCCCCGACTGCCAGGGTGGCGCTGCCCTGCCATAACGTACCATGCGCATCCACAATCGCGACCGGCGACTGTTCAGGCACCACCGCCAGCAACCATCGCGCCGGCAGTACGACCAAAGCTGCCGCCAAGGCGATCAAAACAAGCACCACGCCCCAAATCAGTCGGGTTCTCATTTCCCCTCCTGGGCGGGTAGAGCCAGCTCGACTGTGCCGCTAAGCAGACCGGCGCGATCGCGGCCATCCACTTGATAGCGTGCCAGGTCCACCTTGCGCGTTTCCAGCTGCAGCAAGAAGGCCAAACTGGCCAGCCAATCCACGACTCGCGTGGCCGAGGCCTGTTCAAGCTGTATAGACCAGAGCGCAGCCGTGTCGGCCCCCGTTTCAGACAGCCGGGTGACACTGGCCTGCGCCAAGCCGGCGCGCTGTAGACTTGCCTCCAGCGCAGCCTGTACCGCATCGGCATCCTGAACCACCGCACGCCCTCGTTGCAAAGCCTGCGCCTCGATAATCAACGCTTGTACCTGAGCGGCATCAGCGCGCAATGCAGGCAAGGATTTACGGCTGTCTTCGACCGTGCGCAAAGCGGGCTGCACCGCTACGGCCCACAGCAGCCAAATGCCGACCAGCACTGCCGCGACCGTCAATAAGCGGCGCTCTCGCAACGTACGCTGCAGCCAGAAGGCCCGGGCGCGCTGGCGAGTATCATCCAGGCGGGCCTGCAAAGCAGGCGACAAGGCAGGGGTTTTCCAGGAACTCATGGTTTTCTCTCGCCGTTCAACACACTGTCTGCGCGGCGCACATGCCATACCTGCGAGGAAACAGCATCTTTTTCTATCAGCAAAGACTCGACGGAAGCCGCCTGCTGCATGGCAGCGGCATTAGCCGGAGCCTCAAAGCCCTCGGCCAACGTCAGGGTCAGTTGGCCGTCCTCGAACAACATCGCACGCACCTGTTTGTCAGTAAACGGCATGACTCTTGCCGCAGCGGCGGCCATCGGGATGAAATCGTCATCACGCGCGACTCCCTGGGCCAGTCTTAGGCTGTCGCGCTGCTGCTGTGCTTGACGCACGGGGTCGATGATAACGGGTATGTTGGGGAAGGCCTGTCGCACGGACCTATCAATTTGCGTACGTAGCGCCCGGGTTTCTTGCTTTAGCTGCCAAGCGTGAATCTGCAAACCCACACCCCACAACACCGCTGCAGCCACCAGCCACAAAAGGGGTTTGCGCCAGTGGCGCAACTGCGCCGCCGGGCGAACGTCGTCACGCGCCAGCGACCACGAGGGCAGGGGCCCCAACCAACGGGGCCCTACCGGTAAACGCAGGATATGAGTGGGATGTGGATCGTCTTGGGGGATGACCAGCTCGTGCGGCACAATGCCGCCCACATCCAACCCCATCTGCCCTAAACGCTGCCACAACGAGGCGATGGCCCGTCGACCGGCCCAAGCTACCGGAACCTTGCCGTCTGGGCTGCGCGGCCCAAAACCTATACATAAGTCGGCCACCTCGCTCAGCGTCATGGGCTCGACGCTATTGGCCACAGCAGCCTCTAGCTGACGCCCCGTCAAGGGCGGCAATTGCACCGAGGCCGCCACGGCGTCTCCGGGCGCCAAGATCACCCATACGGGCCCCGAGGCGCGCTCGACGCCCAATTCGGCCAACGGCAAGGTGCCGCTGCGCAGCACGCCCCCATCGCGGTCTACCACCACGTAAGAGACTTCGCTGTGTTCTGTCAGGCCGGCCAGCGGCGGCAAGGCCAGGCGTATGTGTTTTTTCTTCATAGATTAATAGCTGATCCAGCGCACCGTAGGTGCCGCCTCTTGGTCGGCACGGTACAGCAAGCCTTGCATGGCAACCAAAGTCTGGTCACCCGCGATTTCACCGCTGACGCGGAACCACTGGCTTTGCACGGCTAAGCGCTGGCCGGGTTCGTCGCCGCTTAACTGCAGTCGATTAACAAAATCGGCCACGTTATTGAACCAGACGCCCTTGTCGCGCTCTAGTACTACGGAGCGCGCACGCGCAAGGTCCATGCCGGGCACGACAGCGGCCAATACTTCGGCACTGGCCGTATTGACGTTAACCTTGGTCGTACTAGGCAACAAGGTTAAAAACGGGCTGACTGTTGCCAAAGCGACAGGCGTCATACCCGGCACGCCAGCCAAGTCGGAAACGAATTGCAGACCCGGCGCACTGGGTTCGGACTCGGCACCATACTGGGACGCCGCCATGCGTTGGGCCACATTATCGGCGACTTCGGCAGGAATGCGCAGCGATTCGAACAGCCGCACCAACTCTTGTAACGCTTGCGGCTGAATCAGACCGTCTTGAGCCAGGTTGCGTAGATTGAATTTTGAGAGCTCGTCTTCGACCTGCCCGGTGAACAATGCCTGCTCGGGATTACTGGCGGACCCCACCGGCAAGTTGACGATAGGCTGCGCCCAAATACCGTCCAAGCGCGTGGTGGCGTTGGTTTGGGCATCGAAACGCAAAATGGCCCGCGACCAATCCATACCACCGCGCAGCATCCACTCGGCTTGCGCGCGCTCGCGCTCACTGGCCAGCGTGCGTGCCAGCAAGCCTTGCTCTTCAATGATACGTGTCGTTACCACTGCGGCTGCAAGAACAACCAACAGCGCAACAATGACCGCCATGCCTTTTTGTCTGGCTGTGATGGCTTTGTGCATCATGGCAGCATCACCACCTTGCGATAGGCTTGCGACTGGGGCGCCCCTTCGGGCACTAGCCGAAACTCTATCGCTCGCGCTGCCAAGCCGGTTTGCTGGCCGTCTTCGGGCCATGGCACCCAACCCTGGCCCGGGACCCAAACACGCATGGCAAAAGCGCCGATACCACTCAATACCTCGTGTGCAGCCTGGACATCAGGTATGGGCAAGAAATCCGCAGCTTGCCCGACACCGCGCATCAGGTTCTTCCCCTCCAGGTGCCAACTGACACGCTGCCATCGCCCATCGCCCGCCGCACGCACCACCATCAGGCCATCAGAGGGAGACCAGGCTATGCCTGGAGGCAGCCATTTTTGTACGGCCTGCGGCGCCTGCCCTTCTTGAACCACGGCGGGTGCCGTAGGCAAGACCTGCTCGGTAGCGTGATGCTGCACGTCGTGCTCGATCTGCCCCAGCACCCTGACGATATCCATGACGCGCTGGCCGTTCTCATCCAGCCGTTCCTGGGTACGTTGCACGACATCCAGGGCACGCCAAGAGATCAGGCTAACCAGCGCCATCAAGGTCAATGCGACCAGAGTTTCGATCAGGGTGAAGCCCTTGGCGGTTTGCCCCGCAGACATCAAGGCATCCTGGAAAGCAGGCCACCCAGCTCGGCCAGCACGGGCCCGTCGGCCTGTCTGACACGCAACGTGAGTTGCCGGAAAGCATTATGAGCGGTGCGCTGGACCTGCTGTTCGCAAACGAATTCCATAGGACCCTGCGAGCACGGTTCGCTACGCTGCCCCAAATCGGGAAACAACTGCTGCAGCCGCATTTCCGCCAATTGATTGTGGGCGGCCTGCAAGGCCAAGCTGCGTGCTTGCATGCCCTGCACGCCATTGGCGCTTACTCCCAAGGCCCTGACGCAGGCCGCCAGCGCTACCCCCACGATAGCCAGAGCGATCAGAACCTCAATCAGGGAAAAACCCCGCTGCTTGATGCGCTGCTGAGTCATGAGCTAACCCGGTACCGCCCGCTGGGTTCTAACACCACACTAGCGCGCTGATCGCCGCTACGTAGATGGATTAGAAAAGGGCTGGGCATCCATTCGGAATTGAACACTATCGCTTGTACGGGTTCGACCACGACTTCTACGGGCGCTTCTAGCTGCCACTGCCGAGGCCGCAGCACGGTATCGGTGGGCGTTTCGTCCAGAATCGCGCCTTGCGCTCGTGCCGCAATGTGCATGGGCAGCACCAACTGACGTGGCAGATACCGAAACTGATAACCGGAACCGTCGTATTCCCAAACTATGGGGCGCCCCAAGGCACGCGCTTCGGACTGAGCGACGGCGAACAACTGAGCCAGACGCATGGCCTCTTGTTTGAGGCCAGCCTCGCGCCCCGCGCTGAAAGCACTGATGCCCGCAGTGGCCGTAACGATACCAACGATGACCAGCACCACCAGGATTTCAAGCAAAGAGAAACCCGAGGCACGACTGCGCCCCGGATGCTTACCCCGGCGACCCTGGCTTAGCGGCATGGTTTCAGTTGTTCCAGGTACCAACATCGGCGTTGACACCCTCGCCACCCGTCTGGCTATCGGCGCCGAGTGAGAAGACGTCGACTTCGCCGTGTACGCCTGGGTTCAGGTACTGATAGGGATGGCCCCAGGGGTCGTTGGGCAGGCGGTCCATGTAGACACGGCCTGTGGTGCCCCCGGTGCTGGCTGATTTACCTGTCAGCATCTGCAAGCCTTCTTGGCTAGAGGGGTAGCGGCCGTTATCCAGCCGGTACAGCTTAAGCGCCTGCATGATGGCACTGATATCTTGCTTGGCAGCCACCACGCGAGCTTGATCGGGGCGATCCATGAGGTTGGGGACCACCAGCGCCGCCAGAATGCCCATGATGACCACCACCACCATGATTTCAATGAGCGAGAAACCCCGCTGCAATTGACGTTTGGTGCGGGTACGAAGGCGTGCAAAAGAAAAGAACATGGTTTAACTTGCGAAAAGAGGACGAAAGAAACAAATAATGGGTACCATTGCCTGAAATGCGTCTGACCCAAACTGACGAAAGCCATTATTACATGGTCATGTGTCAGTTTTGCCTCAGTATTTCGTGGCCAAATCGGGCGCATTCAGTAGAATGGCAAAGGCAACTATTGCACAGCATACCTATCTCAGGCGTTTCAGCATATCGGTGTTTATCGCGAGGCCGAGCTTATATTTCACGCCACGCGCCCTGAAACCCTCGCCTACCAGCCCAACCCGACTCGCAGCAACCATGAATTTTCCTACACTTTCGTTCGGCAGCTTTTTGCGTCAGGGCCTGCCTAAGCTGGTTCTAGCCTTGGCCACCTTGGTAGTAGCCGCCGGCATAGGCGTATGGGGCGCCATTTTGCTCGCGCCCTCCACACCCGCCCAACCACCCGTCCTGGCCTCCAATCTGGCGCCTCAACTCGACACCACCGCCATCTCCGCTTGGTTCGGGGGCGGCAACAGCCGCGTGCGCGTCGCCTTGGTCGGGTTGATCGCCTCTGACGAACATGGCGCCGCCCTGCTGTCTATAGACGGCGGCAAGCCTCAGGCCTACCGTTCGGGCCAAACCTTGGCGCCAGGCGTCATCTTGGCGAAAGTAGGGCCAGAACACGTCGAAATCGATCAAGAAGGCGCTGTGGAATCCCTGCGTACTCCTGCGCACCCTAACGCCATCATCCAAGGGTTTGTGCCGGTACGCTGACCATGTGGGCCTTAGGCACTTTTGCGTCTCCGTGGGCCAGCGCCTTGGCCCTGGGTCTACTCGCCACCGTACTCAGCCCCTTTTTAGCTTGGTGGGCCGACTGGCTACCCAGGCAGATAGACCCCGAGCTCCCTCCACCCGCTAAGCTTAGTTCGCTATCACGTCGTTTGTGCTTTGCTTTGCTTTGCGCCTTACCCGCTGCCGCTTGCGGCTGGCGCTACGGCCTAAGCTTCGCCGGCCTGGCCGCGACTACCTTCGCACTACTGCTGGCTACCTTGGCCTGGATAGACGCCCATACCGGCCTGCTACCCGACCATCTGACGCTGGCTCTGCTATGGCTAGGCCTGCTGGTTAACCTGAACCACACCTTCGCCATGCTGCCCGACGCGGTCATCGGCGCCGCCTGCGGCTATCTCTTCTTTTGGCTGATCTACCAAGCCTTTTTGCTGTGCACAGGTCGTGAAGGCCTGGGCTACGGCGATTTCAAGTTACTCGCTGCCTTAGGCGCCTGGCTAGGCTGGGCGGCACTGCCCAATATCGTGCTCTTTGCTTCAGTCAGTGCCTTGCTGATCACCCTATTAAGACGCTGGCGCTCGGGTACCGACATGGGCCTGGCACTGCATTATGGACCTTACCTGGCTGCAGCCGGCGCTTTTCAATTGTTCTGGCAGTTTTAAGTAGCCAGAACCCGCGCCTTTTCAGCAAGCTTGCTGACGTCGCCCCCCACGCAGCCGGCCATCTTGATACCAAGCTCCAAAGCTCAAGCCCAGCACAATACACAACGCTCCCAAGGTCTGCCGTCCGCCCCAAGGCTCACCCAGCCACGTAGCAGAGAGCACAAAGGTAAACAATGGGCCCACGTTGATCAGCAAGCTGTTGGCCAAGGGACCTAGCTCGCGCAACGAGCGCAGCCACAATAGATTGGCCGCCACCGTTGCCCCCAATGCCATGAAGGCAATGCCGCCATAGGCCGCAGCAGGCAATACGGGCCAGCTTTCCACTTGCGCAAGCATAAAGGGGAAGGCCGCCAAAAATGGCAGCGAGCCACAGCAAATCATGATCATCGAGGTCTGTAGCGGTGGCCAAGCGGTGCGTATTCGTGCTGACCACACGACAGCCGCGCTCCAAGCCAACGCACCTAGCACTACCAATCCGACAGCCCAGGCTTCATTGCCGGCATCCGGCATCGCAGATGGCGCCATCACCAGCAGCCACGCGCCAAGCAGCGACACCGCCAAGGCCACGCTGGTGTGCCACGGCAACCAACGACGCGCCAGCAGAGCAGACAAAATCGCCACCATCAGGGGCTCCATGGCCACTACCGCGCCTAGCGTCGTGCCACTGACAGCGTGTGCCGCCATAGCAGCCAGGAGGTTGAAACATGAGGTGAGCATCAAACCGACACCCGCCACTTCCAACCAGGTGCGCCAAGCGACACCGCCACGACGGACAGCACCTACCAGCCAAGGCAAGGTGACACAGGCCGCCAAGGCGTAAACCACCGTCATCAGCAAACTACCTGGCAGCCAGGCCACCAAAGATTTCAACACCACAGGTGCGGCGCCCCAAAACAGCATGGCCGCCATGCCCCACGCGTACTTGCCCATGTTTTACATATCCAGGGTAAGTGTCGGGGTGGCCGAGCGAGAACAGCAAATCATCATGCTCTTGCCCTCTTGCTGCTCGGCAGGCGAAAGAATCGCGTCTCTGTGCACAGGCGTGCCATCCAAGACCGCCGTTTCGCACGCGCCGCAAATACCTTGGCCACATGAAAACGGCGCGTCAACCCCAGCCGCCTGCAAAGCATCCAAAATCGTTTGATCGGCTTGCACCTGAATCGACTGACCGCTTTTGGCCAGTACCAACGTAAAGGCACCATCATCCGCACTCGCTACGGGCTCGGGGGCCGCAAAAGTTTCTTGAACGTAACGAACGGAAGATTTTTGTTCACATTGTTGAGACAACGCATCCATCAGGCTGTTGGGACCACAGCAATAAATCGCCCCCCCGCCTTCTTTCTCCAAGTCTGCAACCAATGCAGCTACGTCTAGCGTACGCCCCGGCGCACCCCGCGCCGGCAGGCCTTCGTAGCGCTGCACGCGCTCATCCCACAGCAACCACTCGGAAGGAAAATAGGCCTCTTCGTGTCTGCTGTAAGCATAGTGCAGTGACCAATTCTGATGGCCGGCTTGCATCAACTGACAAGCCATGGCGTGAATCGGCGTAATACCTATACCGCCGGCTACCAGTACGATACGCCCTGCGTCCGGCTGCAACTCAAACAGATTGCGGGGCGCACCGATGGTTAGGACATCACCTTCTGTGAGCGACTGCGCGACGCATTGCGATCCGCCGCGCCCGTCCTCCATCACTCGCACGCCGATTCGGTAGCTGCCCCCGGCTATCACCGGGGTAACCAGCGAATACTGGCGAACCATGCCATTCGGCAAATGCACATCGATATGCGCGCCAGCATCAGCAGCCGGTAACGGCTTACCTGTCGACTCTAAGACGAGTTCAACCACTGTACGGGATACCCACTGGCGGCGCGTGATACGTACTTCAAATAATATGTCTTGTCTCATATAAATGTATAAACGTGTTCTTTTACAAAAGCTAAAACAGTCAGAAATATGGTGTAAACCCTAATTAAAGAGAAAATATAAATGAACGAATTCTTTTATAATGGCTGCTCAATGATAACTCATAACCCAAATAAAGGAGGCAAGACCATGCGTCGTAACCTCAGCCTGACAGCCGCTGCCATCTATTTCTGTACCAGCACCATTGCACACGCCGACGTCGTGTTCGGCGTCATTGCCCCCATGACGGGGCAGTTCGCCAGTGTCGGCCAAGCCTGGAAGCAATCTATAGACCTGTATTTACAGGCGAATGGCGACACCCTAGAAGGACAAAAGGTTCGCGTCATCTATCGCGATCTGCCTGATCCCAACCCACCCAAGGCCAGAGCCCTGGCACAAGAGCTTATCGTCAAGGAAAAGGCGGATATTCTGGGCGGCTTCATGTACACCCCCAACGCCACTGCGGCAGCCAACATCGCCACGCAAAGCAAAAGCCCACTTATTGTTTTCAATGCTGCGGGTGCCGGCCTGACTGAACGCTCGCCTTATCTGACCCGAGTCTCCTACACGCAGGCGCAGCTCACCCTGCCCATGGCCGACTACGCCATCAAAAGCGGTATGAAGCGCATCGCCACGATTGTTTCCGATTATTCCTCGGGCATCGACGCCGAGCGCACCTTTGTCGAGCGCTTCAAAGCGCAAGGCGGCGAAATCACCAACAGCATTCGCGTGCCACTGGATAACTTCGACTTCGCGCCTTTCATGCAGACCATCCGGGCCGAGAAGCCCGACGCTGTGCTCAGCTTCACGCCCGGCGGCGTAATTTCTATCGGTCTGGTCAAATCCTTTAAGGCCAACGGCCTGGAAGACCAAGGAATCAAACTGCTCACGCTGGGCAGCGAAGTGGACGACACCTCGACCTTGCCAGCTTTGGGTTCCCAAGCGCTGGGGGTGTATTCCAGCAACTTCTACAACCCCACGCTGGATACACAAGTCAACCGTGACTTTCGTCAAGCCTTTACCCAGGCTTACCCGAAATCGGAAATTGGCGTGGTGCACGTACAAGCTTGGGATGCCATGGAATTGGTGCGCCGCATGATCGAAGCTGCGCCCGAAAAATTCGATGGTAAGAAAGCCATCGACTCGATAAAGGGCTATGAATGGGAAAGCCCGCGCGGCCCCATACAGATAGACGCCGAAACCCGCGACATCCTGCAGCGCGCCTACATTCGGCAGGTCACCGACATCGATTCGAAGATGGTGAACCACGGCATAGACCAGTTCGAAGCCGTCCGCTGATCCATTTCCGTTTCCTCACGTTCTTCTCTCAATGAATATTCTCGTCAATATTTTGGTCGACGGGATGGCTTACTCGATGGTGCTCTTCATGATCACCATTGGTTTGTCCATGACCTTAGGCCTGATGCACGTCGTCAACATGGCGCATGGCGTGTTTGCCATGATCGCCGGCTTGGTCGCCGCCCATCTGATTACCCAGTGGGGCATGAGTTTTTTCGTGGCTGCGCTCATTGGCATCTTGTGTTCCGTGCTGGTCTCGATCCCCGTCGAGCGTCTGTTGATACGGCGCTTCTATAAACGCTCGCCCATGGACCAGATGCTGATGACACTCGGCATCGTGTTCATCGCCTCCGCCGCTACCTCGGCCATCTTCGGCCCCTTGGTCGTCAACATTCCTTTGCCCGAATGGCTTGCAGGCAGCGTCGCTATCGGCGACAAGCAGTTTCCTGCGCATAGGCTGTTCGTGATTGCCATGGGTTTGGCCACCATGGGCTTGCTTTATCTGGCGATTGACCGATCACGCTTTGGCATGTTGGTCCGAGCCGCCGTCGACAACTCCCCCATCTCTGAAACCGTAGGCATCAATACTCAGCTTATCTATGTTTCCGCCTTTGCCATCGGTGCCGCACTAGCCGGCCTGGGCGGCATCGTGGGCGCAGAGCTGTTGCCAATGGAGCCCATGTATCCCAGTCGCTACCTCGTACTGATGCTGGCCGTCGTCGCTGTCTCCGGGCACGGCAGTTTGGCCGGTGCATTCGTCGCCTCGCTGCTGCTGGGCATGCTGTCTACCGCCGCTAAATACTTCTACCCCGAATACTCGTCCCTCGTGTTTTTCGGACTGATGTTCCTGATGCTCAAGCTGCGACCCAACGGCGTGCTGGGCAAATGATCAGAATTTGGAGTGATTCAATGAACAACCCGATCTCCCGGATCATGCGATTCGAGGTCGTCCTGATACTGGCGCTGGTGCTGTCCTATTTCCTGTTCCAGGACAGTCTCGCCTTCCTGACCCACATCATCATCTATGCCATTCTGGCATTGTCGTATTCCTTCATCTACGGCCAGGCCGGCATTGCCTCTATGGGACATGCCACCTTATATGGCGTCGCGTCTTATGCCGTGGCCATCTTGGCTTCGCATCAGCTCAACGACCCCTTGCTGGGCCTGTTGATTGGCGCCGCTGCCGGTGCAGTGACCGCCTGGCTCACCGCTTGGCTGTTTATCACCACCACGCGTCTGACCTTGGCCATGCTCACCATCGCCGTCGCTCAGGTCTTCCTGGAAATCGCGAACAAAGCGGTATGGCTGACCGGAGGCGATGACGGTTTCACCGACTACGAAGTCAAACCACTATTCGGCATGTTCGAGTTCGACATGTTTGGCCACACCAGCTTCTGGTATGCCGCAGTCATCCTCGTAGTCGTTTACATCGTGATGGAACGCATCGTGCAATCGGACTTCGGCCTGGTGGCGCGTGCGATTAAAGCAGATGCCGGTCGATTGGAAACGCTGGGCGGCAACGCACGCCCTCACCTGATGAAGGTGTACTGTCTTTCCGGCGCCGTCGCCGGAATTGCGGGCGCCATCAATGCGCAAACCGCAGCCGTGGTGTCGCTGGACAGCCTGGGCTTCATGGTGTCGATCAACGTGCTCATCATGGTCGTACTGGGCGGCACGCACCGCTTGTATGGTGCCATTGTCGGCGCCACTGTCTTTCTTGGCATTCAACACTTCGCCTCGAACATCAATCCGCATCATTGGCTATTCGTCATCGGCGCATTGCTGCTTATCGTCATGACCGTCATGCCACGCGGCCTGATCGGTTTTGCTCGTCGCTGGAGGAGCGCCGGATGAAACGCCTACAACTGCAAGCCGTGAACATGCGTTTCGGCCCCTTGCACGTCACCCGCGACGTCAGCTTCGACATCTCTACGGGTGAACGGGCCGCCATCATCGGCCCCAACGGTGCGGGCAAAACCACGCTGGTCAACATCATCGCCGGCGAGCTCCATCACACCTCCGGACAAATCCTGTTCGACGGTGAAGACGTCGGCACGCTGTCGGTAGCTCAGCGTGCGCAACGCGGCTTGGTACGCACCTTTCAGATCAGCCGACTGTTTACCGGCCTGACGGTGGAAGAGAACGTCCGTGTGGCCGCCCTGCACCGCAAGCAGGAAAACAAGCCTAGCCGTGACGACATCGATACCGCCGTTCACGCCGGCATGAGCAAGCTGCAGATCAGTCACCTTGCCCACAAGGAAGTTGACTCTCTCTCACTGGGTGAGAAGCGCCTGGTAGAACTGTCGCTCGCACTCACTCAGTCACCCTCGTTATTGCTGCTGGACGAACCGGCCGCCGGCATTCCCCGTAGCGAAAGTCGCATGGTGCTGGATGCCGTCAACGCCCTACCTTCGGATCTGCCCGTCATCCTGATCGAACACGACATGGATCTCGTGTTCAGCTGGGCCAAACGCATCATCGTGCTGGCCGGCGGCGCCGTATTGAAAGATGGCGATCCGCAACTGATCGCTGCAGACGAGCACGTGCAACGCATCTACTTTGGACGAGGTGAATGATGAGCACCACCCCTTACCTCGAATACCGTGACATCACGGCCGGCTACAACGGCACCGAAGTCGTCAGCCAGGTTTCCTTTGCGGTATGCAAAGGCCAACGCTGGGGCGTGCTGGGCCGCAATGGTGCCGGCAAATCCACAACCTTGGCGGCTGCGGTTGGACTGTCCCAGTTGCAGGCTGGCGAAATTCTGCTGAATGGACGCGATATAGGCAGCACGCCTATTTTTCAGCGCTCGCGCTCTGGCCTGGGCTTCGTGCCCCAAGGCCGCGACATTTTCC
Organism: Mesopusillimonas faecipullorum; assembly: GCF_020539505.1. Lineage (GTDB taxonomy): Bacteria > Pseudomonadota > Gammaproteobacteria > Burkholderiales > Burkholderiaceae_B > Mesopusillimonas > Mesopusillimonas faecipullorum. The sequence continues at coordinate 320,710 of NZ_JACDXW010000005.1, forward strand.
CCTCGCTGAGCGTAGAAGAAAACATTCTGGTCGCCGCTAAAAATGGCAATGCTTCCGAAGCGCTGGACATGGCCTACACCATGTTCCCGCGCCTTAAAGAGCGTCGCAACAACGGTGGAACCCAACTTTCAGGCGGCGAGCAGCAGATGCTTTCCATTGCCCGCGCCATCGTCACCAAGCCCCAAGTCCTGTTGCTGGATGAACCGCTGGAAGGCTTGGCCCCCAAAGTTCGCCAGGAATTGATGGCATCGATCACCGACATGATCGATGAGCTGGGTCTGGCCTGCGTACTTGTCGAACAGTACGTCGACGTCATCCTGGATTTCTCGCAACACGTTTTGGTTCTGGAATCGGGCCGCCCTGTCTACACAGGCCCTACCGAAGACCTGCGTCGCGACCACCAGGACATCATCGAAAACGCCATCGGCTTACGCAAACTCTAATTGAATGAAGGAGAACAGCAATGACTGAATTGCTCAACGACACCACGACGGATATCACCGACACCCAAGGGCGTGCTTATGGCCGCCAGCCCGGCATGTCAGATCAACAGTTGATGGAGGTTGCCGCCGGCACCCCCATGGGCGAATACCTGCGCCGCTTCTGGCATCCGGTCGCGGTCTCCGCCGAGGTGAGCACCACCCCCAAGAAGGTCAAGATTCTGGGTGAAGATCTGGTCCTTTTCCGTGACGGCAAAGGGCGTGTGGGTCTTCTGTACCCTCATTGCATGCACCGCGGCACCAGCCTGTACTACGGCCGTGTGGAAGAAGAAGGCATACGTTGCTGTTATCACGGCTGGCTGTTCCGCGTGAACGGGGAATGCCTGGATCAGCCCTGCGAACCCGGCGGTGGCCAACGCAAAGAAGTCGCTCGTCAGCCCTGGTATCCCACTCAAGAGAAATACGGCTTGGTCTTCGCCTATATGGGTCCTCCTGAGAAGCAACCCGAGATGCCACGTTTCGCGCACATGGAAACCTTGGCCGAAGGCGAATTCTACGAAGTCGACAACTCGGGCTTTGGCGGCTATAACGACGCCAACGCACCCGCCATCGTGCCGTGCAACTGGCTGCAAGACTTTGAGAACGTCATGGACCCTTACCACGTCCAGGTTTTGCACTCCACATTCAGCGGCGTGCAGTTCTCCGAAAAATTCATCTCTATGCCCAAAGTCGAATGGTCTTACACCGACACCGGCGTTATTTACCATGCCTATCGCGGCCTGGACAACGGCGGCACGCTGACACGTATCAACTCGGTGTTCATGCCCAATATCTCCGCTGTTCCCCGCGTGGACGCCAGTGAAGGCCAGGCGCCCGGCTTGGGTTGGTATGTGCCGATAGACGAGCACAACCACACTACGTTCTGGGTCTCCAAGGTTACCGAAGAAACCAAAGGCAAGCTGTATCGCGGTCTGCCTATGCACAACGGTAAATACTGGAGCGAACTGACAGAGGAAGAACGCCAGAAGTACCCCGGTGATGCCGAGGCACAAACGGGTCAAGGTTCGCAACCACGTCACAGCGAATGGCATCTGGCCATGTCTGACCGTGGCGTTTCCATGGTGCAACGCATGCTGAAGAATGAAGTCAAGAAAGTTCAGCAAGGCGAAGACCCCATAGGCGTCACCTTTGATGCCAACGCCTCGGCCATCGAGGTCAAGTCGGGCAATTACTACAGCTAATCGCCGTTGACTGCCCGGGCTGCCAAGGCGGCCCGGCTCCCTTTTTTAAACAAACACCCGTACCCGAGGTGTGAGGAGACGTTTGCGCGCTGAAAAGCCGCAATAGCAGCGCGCCAAGCGTTCATTGAACCTTCCCATTATTTTTAAACTCAAATGAACCTAAGAACGAGCACAACCCTGGCGCTAGGCGCCATGACCCTGGTGGCAGCAGGCACCGCTTCTGCCCAAGTTTCCATCTACGGCATCATCGACACCAGCCTCCGCTATCAAAACAATACCAACGCCTCGACCGCATCTGACGTGTCTATGCAGCCTGGCGCCTATGGTGCATCGCGGGTGGGCTTCAGAGGCCGCGAAGACCTAGGCAACGGCCTTTACTCCGAGTTCCAACTGGAAAACGGCTTCAATCCTAATACGGGTGCACAAGTAGACAGTACACGCTTGTTCAACCGGCACTCTTGGGTAGGTTTGGGCAGCAAGGACCTGGGCCGCATCTCCTTCGGTCGTCAGTACGCCCTGACACATGAAGTGCTGGCCATGAATATGTGCGACGTGCTCGGCGTAGGCGGCTACGACGAAACCGCTTGGTTTGTTGGGCAGCAATACACCCTCCGCTACGACAACTCCATCAAGTATCGGCACACCATTGAGGGCGTTCAAGTGGGCGCCATGTATGTGCTAAGCGGCGAGCAACACATCGATGACTCCTATGGCTTGATGGCCATGATTCCGGTGGGGCCTGTGGACATTGGTTTGTCTCATCATTCCGACGAGGCATTGAACGGCAAGCGCACCACTAATCTGCTGGCACTGAAGTACCGCTTCGACAACGGCACCACCTTGCATGGCTACACCATGTACTCGCACGACAAACGTGGTGTAGACCGCAAAGATCGCCTCTATGCGCTGGGCTTCATCCACCCACTGAATCAACGCTTCATTCTGTCGGGTACCTACTATCGCAACCTGACGCAAACCCCCGATAGCGGTGGGCGCAGCACCTTTGTTACCCGCCTGCAGTATGCCTTGTCCAAACGCTCAGAGCTGTATCTTGAGGCTGATTACAGTCGCGTCAGTGGCGTCACGTTATCGGCTTTCAACCAGCCGGGCAAAGTCGGTAGCAACAACAGCCGCACCACCTTTTCGGTGGGCTACAAGCACATGTTCTAAGGCTGTCACACCAGGGGGCTTTAAGCCGGCGACTCTTAGCCGGCAGCACCTACGGTGTTGAGGTACTCGTGAAACTGGGCCGCCGTTGGCCGGCGGCTCAGGCGATTGGATTTGATGAAACTCACGTAGTTGCGCCAAGCGCCGACAAACGCCTGTATGGTGATACGCGCCATGAGTTCGCTGGGACAATAACGAATACTAGGGCTGCCCAGCGGTATGGCTACGACGCCATGAGTGGCCACCACGATGGCATCCGTCAGCTGACTGATAAGCTCGTCGTCAGGGTCTATATCTTGCTGCAGAAAGAAGTCACGCACCAAGCCCACGCAGAACTCGCGAGCAGTCAATATATTGGATGTATCCCGTATCAAAGCCCCCACGGCGTCGACGTCGTCTTGAGGGGTACGGTAGCTGTACACATGGCGAAAGTCTTCTGGGTTTTCCACCCAAAACATCACCAATGCTTCGAAGCCCACACTCAAGCGATGCTCAGCGTGCTTAAGCGGCTCTATGCGTTGCTGAGCGTAAGCTACCGAACGGATCAGATAGTCTTCCCGTATGGCATACATGAGCTCTGCTTTGGTAGCAAAGTAGCGGTAGAGTGCACTGGGCGAGTAACCTTCGATCTCGGCGATTTTGCGCAAAGAAGGCTCGCTACCGGGTGCTTCTTTTAATAATGCTTTACCGGTTTCAATAAAGCGCTGGCGCAATTGAACCTGGCTATCCAGCGTTTTGGCTTTACTTTGAAACTTGCGCGTTCGTCTTGGCACTAGACTACGATTGAAAATCGGGTTGATAGAGATTGCAACTTGCAACGGATGGGGGAAGTATACCTGTTGGGTCGGCAACATTTCTTGCAGCAACTATAAAAAACGCCACCTTCGATTTGAGGGTGGCGTTTTCATGTAAACATAAGCTCGGCTTATGTTTACGGCATTTCGGTACTTCTTACTGCAGCGCGATTTCGACGTCGACACCGGCAGGCAGGTCGAGGCGCATCAGCGCGTCAACAGTCTTGTCCGTGGGGTCGATGATGTCCATCAGGCGCTGGTGGGTGCGCATTTCGAACTGATCACGAGCCGTCTTGTTGACGTGAGGCGAGCTCAACACGTCGTAACGACGGATGCGCGTGGGCAGAGGAACCGGGCCACGCACGACCGCGCCCGTACGCTTAGCCGTATCAACGATTTCGGCTGCCGATTGGTCGATCAGCTTGTAATCAAAGGCTTTCAGACGGATGCGGATTTTTTGGTTTTTCATGATGTTTCCTAAAGAACGAATCAGGTGAAGGGCGGGGTTCGCCCTTCACCATGGCTGCTATGCTCGCTGATTAAGCGATGATTTTGGCGACGACGCCGGCACCGACGGTACGGCCACCTTCGCGGATAGCGAAGCGCAGACCTTCTTCCATGGCGATAGGCGCAATCAGCGTCACTTCCATCGACACGTTGTCACCGGGCAGAACCATTTCTTTGTCCTCAGGCAGCTTGATCGTGCCCGTCACGTCCGTCGTACGGAAGTAGAACTGGGGACGATAGCCTTGGAAGAATGGCGTGTGACGGCCACCTTCGTCCTTGGACAGAATGTACACCTCGGCGGTGAACTGCGTGTGCGGCTTGATCGAACCGGGCTTGGCCAACACTTGGCCACGCTCGACGTCTTCACGCTTGGTACCGCGCAGCAGCACGCCAACGTTATCGCCCGCTTGACCTTGGTCCAGCAGCTTGCGGAACATTTCCACGCCCGTGCAAGTGGTCTTGACCGTGTCTTTGATACCCACGATTTCGATTTCTTCGCCGACCTTGACGATACCGCGCTCGATACGGCCAGTGACCACCGTACCGCGACCCGAGATCGAGAACACGTCTTCCACAGGCATCAGGAACGTGCCGTCCACAGCACGCTCTGGCGTGGGGATGTACGTATCCAGCGCTTCGGCCAATTGCAGAATCGCTTGCTTGCCCAGGGGGCCGTCGTCGCCTTCCAGGGCCAGCTTGGCCGAACCCTTGACGATAGGCGTATCGTCGCCGGGGAAGTCGTACTTGCTCAGCAGTTCGCGAACTTCCATTTCGACCAGCTCGAGCA
>NZ_JACDXW010000006.1 GCF_020539505.1 Mesopusillimonas faecipullorum
AGGCAAAAAGGGGGCAACTCCGCCGAGAAATACGGTGGGTTGCCAGAGAAATTGGACCGAACGCGGTCGCCGTCATCATTGCGCGGTGGGATTCACTGAAAACCTCGGGTTATTCGAGGTGCCCTTCAGTGAATTCGGCGAGCCGTATTCCTAAAATCTCGTCGATGGTGTAACTTTAAAACTTCCAGTAAAACCAATAAATGGTTTGAAATGACATTCAATGTTTTTGTTTTAGGAATAATTTGGATGTAAGTGGGGGTTTGTGGTGGGTTTGAAGTACAAAAGCAAAAATTAGGCTATAATCGCCAGCTTGCATTTACCGCAGTATTTCCAGCCTCTTCTGATTAAGTTTTGAAGCTTAAACAGAACGACAAAAAGCCCGGGTGGTGAAATTGGTAGACGCAGGGGACTCAAAATCCCCCGCCGCAAGGCGTGCCGGTTCGATTCCGGCCCCGGGCACCATCCCCAAATCTTCTGATAATTCAAGCCATTAGAAGATTTCGCAGTACAAGCCCCGCACCGGGGGATTTTCCTAAAATTGTGGTCAGGTACAGTTTCGGTACAGTGATGCGGCGCTAGCCCCATACGGAGTACTCATGGCTACCATCGTTAAGACTTCCTCGGGCACTTGGAAAGCCCTCATTCGCAAGACAGGCTGGCCGGCCACGGCCAAGACGTTCCGCACCAAGCGCGACGCCGAAGACTGGGCGCGCCGTACCGAAGACGAAATGGTGCGCGGCGTATACATCCAGCGCGCGCCGGCCGAGCGCATGACCGTCGAAGCGGCGCTGACCCGCTATCTCAAGGAAGTCACGCCCACCAAGCGGGCCTCGACCCAAGCCGGCGAACACAAGAAGGCGCAGGTCATCATCCGCCATCTTGGCAAGTACTCGCTGGCAGCCCTGAACGCCGAGATCGTGGCGCAGTTCCGTGACATGCGACTGGCGGGCGACCCGGACGAGAATGGCAAGCTACGGCCTCGCAGTAACAACACGGTACGCTTGGAACTGGCCCTGCTAGGCCACCTGTTCACCGTCGCGATCAAGGAATGGGGCATCGGCCTGCCCTTCAATCCCGTGTCCAACATTCGCCGCCCGGCCCCCGGCTCGGGCCGCAACCGGCGCTTGACCCAAGAAGAACAGACCCGCCTGCTGCAAGCCGTCGATAAGCACTCGAACCCGATGTTCGGATGGATAGTCCGCATTGCCGTCCAGACCGGTATGCGGCTGTCTGAGATTGCTACGCTGCGCATACGACAAGTGGACATCGAGCGTCGCGTCGTGCGGCTGGAGCATACCAAGAACTCTTCGCCCCGCACCGTTCCTCTGACTGCCGAGGCAACGCGCGTGTTCACCAAGGCGCTTGCCAACCCCGTGCGCCCAGCCGAAACCGAACTGGTGTTCTTCGGCGAACCCGGTCGGGACGGCATACGACGCCCTTACCTGTTCGACAAAGCGTGGACCGATGCCAAGCGAGCAGCGGGCCTGGAAGATTTCCGCTTTCACGACCTGCGGCACGAGGCTGTCAGCCGGTTCGTGGAAGCCGGCTTGAGCGATCAGGAGGTGTCGGCCATCAGCGGCCACAAGTCGATGCAGATGCTCAAGCGCTATACGCACCTGCGGGCCGAAGACCTGGTGCAGAAGCTGGACCGCCTCGCGCGTCGCGCGCCGTCCACTTCTAAACAACGGAGTGAGGCCGACTCCCAAACAGAGAACAACGCATAATCGCTCCATCGCGTTGCCATAATGAATAACCGATTGTCTTAACCTACGGAGGAAGCTAGTTTTGCATACCGCTATCAAGATCGTCGCCATCAGCAGCCTTGCTCTTACCCTTGCCGCGTGCGGCAGCGCCAAAGACGCCAACAAGAGCAACTTCAGCAAGGCCATACAGGCATACCTGGACACTCAAAAGGGCCTATGCGCAGCGATTCCTGCTAAGGGCTTGCCGTTCACCCTGGCGAATCAAGACATGCTGGGCGGTCAGAGCAAGAAGCGCGCCGACGCGCTGGTCGATGCCGGGCTGCTGACGAAGCGAGACACCGAAGTCAAAGCCATGTTCGGCAACAAGATGGAGCCGGCCACCGAGTACCAAGTCACTGACACCGGCAAGAAATTCCTCGTCGCCAATGGTGCCAACACGATGGCTGGACAAGATGCCTTCTGCACCGGCAAGTACACCGTTGTGGAAGTGAGCAACTTCACTGAACCCAGCGACATGATGGGCGTAAAGCTGTCGCAAGTGAACTACCGCTATAAGGTAGAAGGTGCAGATGACTGGGCCAAATCGGAAAGTATCCGTGCCAACTACAAGAATTTTGCGGAACAGACCCAGGGAGATATACAGGGTAAAGCGGCTGTCATCCTGACCAACGATGGATGGATGCACGAGCGCCTGTTCAAGCGCGGATAGCCACCCTGAGTCAATTAAAAAAGGCCTTTCACCTATGAGTGAAGGGCCTTTTCTTTGGTTCTGCGCCGATCCGCGGGGTGGTTGGAGGTCGAAGAATGCCCCATTCCAGACATTCGACTAACGCCTGAGCCGGCGTTGTCCGGCTTCCGCCTGAACGAAGCGTTAGGCCCCACTCGCGTGCCTGCGAAAGATGCTCTTCATGTCTTGGGGGCGCTCTGGAAAGGAGTAAGGGTGGTAGACACTGAAGCTCGATGATGTGAGGTGCATAACGACCACCTCTCCACCGATGTAGATTCGTTCAATTGGGGCGACTTTGCTCTGAATCTCCCTCTGCAGGTTCATCATTTGCGGGATGATTTCCAGGATGTTGTTCCCTTCTGGAAGCGGACACTCGGGTTTGATGCCAAAGCCTTGGGGCAACCGCTCTGACTGAAAGCCAGATGTGGACCGATACGCAAAAGCAACCACAGACTGATCTTCTTCCGAAAGTCCAAAGTGATACACAGTTGTCGTCGAACTTTCCGGGAGCGCGAAGTCTTGTCGGTACTTTGCCCACCTCGCTTGGAGCGCGCCGGGAGCGTGGTAATCAAGGTTCATGATGCCTTCTAGGATCATGCGGTTATTCACCTCCATCGCCCAATCGCCCGCGAACATCCCCATTCCCGTTCCAGCAATGATTGTTCGAAGATGCGGCAGATGGTGAGCCTTGCTACTGAACAGCATGGGCTTGCCATCTGGCGTGACCGCGAGCGTGTCAGTTGCAACGACGATCTGAGTTGCGTCAGTAAAGAAGATTAGCGAAGACATTGTCTCTGTTGGTCTAACTAGATTTAGGTGGCAAACCGATCAGGGTCACGCTTCAATAAACATGGCTTAAGCGCTAGCATCGATAGGGCCTGACTGGATGATAGCTCTTTAGGTAAACATGAGAAATCAGCCAATCGCTGCTTTTGATTAATACAGGAAACTCGAGAGAAATATGTCGCTTACTGGCCAGAGGCGATATGTGGCAGGTGCCAGATGTCGACCCATTGAGGTCAATTACTTCAATACACATCACGGCAGCTCGCAACCCCCAAGCTGGCGGTAACTTGGCGCTAGGCTTATTAGCGACTCTTTATATCCAGCCCCACTCAGCCGCCCAGTCCTCGTCGCGCCCCCCTCCCAGGCCCAGATCGGCAGAGCTCAACAATAGCAAAAGACCGCGTCATTTGACATGGGCAATAGCTTTCTTATTCCAGTCGGACTACGATTACGCACACTACGAAGGAGAAGCAATGAGTCAGTACCTTTTGAGTTTTGCGAGGCAGAATCTTGACGGGCGTACTGATGCATACCTAGTTTTGCTCTGGTGTATATATCAAGCCAATCAAGACAAGGGCCGCTATTCCGACCATATCAAAGCTCACATTACTGCGGCAGCTGACCAATTGCTGGGCCGCAATTACCAGCGCATCGCAGCCCGCTTCAAGAAAGTGCTGGACAGCAAGCCGGAATTGGACCGCATACCGCCGTCTGGGCTCGGCACTCTTGGTTCCCTTCGAGTAAAAAACTTCCGAGGGTTCGGTGAAATTGGCCCCGACGACTTAGGGACCTTCATTCGCTTCAGCAAGCTCAAGAATATCTTTTACGCACCCAATGGTGGCGGCAAGTCATCGTTGTGCGAGGCATTGGAAATTGGGACCACTGGCGATATCAAAGAAGCGGCCCGACGCAAGACTAAGATCAATCAGTACATCGCACGAGGAGATGCCAAGTCGAAGCTAACGTTGTTGGGAGCAGACGGGCTACCCGTCAAACAAAGCATCAGTTGGTCAGGCTGTTTCATCGACCGCAACCGTCTTCAAGAGTTCTCGCTCTTGGGTTCCAAGGATACTGGCAGTGCCGAGAGAGATGTCCTGGCCACCTTGTTCGGACTGGAAGAGCTCCAAGAGGTCATTTCCCGGTTCGTTCGGCCTGAAAGTTTTTCACTCAAAGCCTTCATGCGTGCCGACCAAGCTGGCGAATTGGACCGCATGGAACGCACCCGCGCTGATTTGAGCCTGCTACGGCGCAAGCACAGAGCAGACCTTCAAAAATCGATCTACGAAACGTGCAGGCTGCTGGGATTGAGAGCCGACCAAGGCTTCGATGTTCGCCCAAAGGTTTTGCGGCTGCGCGACACAATAGAAATGCATATTCGTAGTGCCGAGCGTCTGCGAACCTCCAAGGCCCCGCTCGCGATCCCGATCAAACAGGTGAAACGCATCTGTGCCATCGCTCAGCGCTTGCTGGACCGAAGAGCCGATATCGAAACGGTGTTTCTGCGGCGGGCCAGCGACGTTAATTATCGCGACTTCTTTCAGGCATTAGAAGCTATCGAGCATTTGCAGGTTGGGAAAGCCTGTCCTGCATGTCTGACGCCCCTCGATCAGGTGGTGGCGAATCCGTTCGAGAGAGCGCGAGAGCAGATTACGGCGTTGTATGCACTGGATTCCCTCAAACAATCTAAGCTGCGTAATGACGCACTAATTACTCTTTGGGCTTCGAGAGTCGCTACGGCCATTAGCGCGGTAAAGAACAATGAGCGCGCCGATGTTCCCTGCCAAGTGGAGATGAGCGAGCTGGAGGCCGTGCTTGCAAAATTCCACGCCGCTACCGATCGTTCGGAAGTGGCTCCATCCGTCCTCGACTCGATTCTGACGCTTTATACGGAGAAGTCAGCACAGATTGAGTCTTACTTGGATGCCTGCGAGCGCAGGCGCCAGGAGGTCGATCAGGCAGAGGCTCAGGCAGCCCGGCTAGAAGCACGGGTGAAGCAGTTGAAAGAAATTGATGAATCGCTGAAGCAACAGTTCGAGGAAAAAAAACTGGCAGAACGCGAGTTCAAAATCGTCAATGCCGAGATGGCTGGCCTAATAAAGCGGAAAGCGGCATTGCTCAACAATGCTGGTGAAAACAGCCGCTTCAATAAGCTGCTTGAGGATTTGGAGGCTGAGTACCGCATCCTGTACCGCAGCTTGCTCGAGTACAAGCTGGAGCTTGAGAAAACGCGAATCAACGGGATCGAAGCCAAAGCTGCCGAATACTATCGAGCTATCAACCACCACGACGATGACCATGAGCAGATTGCTTCATTGCGCTTCGATCGGCAAGGTGATAGCTACCGAATCAGAATCACCAACCTAGATGGGTCCTCACTCGATGCGTTTGCAGTCCTCAGCGAAGGCCATCTGAGGGCGTTAGGATTGTCCATCCTCCTGGCGATGGCTGAGAAAAACAATTTCCCACTCATTGTGTTCGATGACGTGGTTAACGCCATCGACACCGATCATCGATCAAACATAATTGACCTTCTTTTCTCCGATGCCTACCTACGCCGCATCCAGATGGTGGTTACCACCCATGATCGCCTCTTCTGGGAGAGATTCTGCATCATCTCCGACCGTCATCCTCAGTGCGATCAGCATGCAAGTCGTGTACTAAGCTACACGAATAGAGGCATCGTGACCATCGATCATGAAGGTGGCTTCCAAAAAAAGGTCTATATAGCGTTGTCGGTCTTCGACATCCGCCAAGCGTTGCTTTATTGTCGTATTTGGTTCGAGTCCATGGTGCTTGAGTTTTGCATCGAAAACCGCGTCACAGTCACGGCCAACTTCAACAAGTCACACCTCAAGAAGAGCATGTACCTTCAGGTCAGCCTCGAGCACACCTTCTCGTTGGTGGAGCCTTTCATTGACTACGACTTGTCACATTTCAATATCATCAAGAATGATCTGGTCAACTGGGGTGGGCAAAATCAGGAGCATCACGCTTTCGACGAGGGAAGCCTGAATTTTGTGCACTCGAAAACCAGTGGTGAAGTATTGAGAATCTACGACGCCATCCGCTTCCTGGAGTGTCAACTCTTTCCTGCAAGGAAAAAGGAATCCGGGCTGCGGCACCTTGCCGAGGTCAAAGAAAAAATTGAGAGAAGCCAGAGAAAGGCGGTTGCGCTCGCCAAGGCTCCAGCTGACGTGCAAAAGGAGCATAAAGCAGCGTTGAGTGCACTGGAACAGCGCGCCATAGAGCTCGGGCAGGAGCTCGAGTTCATCGAACAATGTCTCGCCAGCACCGCTCAACGCGACAAACCTCAATAGCTGGCATGAACTCTATACTGCTTAACAAAAATCTGGCTGCTTTGGGCTGACACAGGCATCCAACCATTCGCCTCCGTGGAGGCGATGATCAACGTCCGGAATCGGATTGCCCATCGCCCGTCGCCACGTCATCAGCTCGTGATTCCCACAGATCGGGTGAAACCACGGGCGCTCCAACCATTTCAGAACATCGGCTGACTCAGGACCTCGGTCCACAAGGTCCCCCACGGAAAACAATCGGTCCTTTTCTGGCGAGAACCTTACGGCAGCCAGCGCGACCTCAAGCCGATCAAAATGACCGTGGATGTCACCCACCGCAAAATCACGGCCGTTGGCATTCAATTGAAAGCGCTGGACTCGGACCTTACCGGACGTCATTCCCGGGTTCCATATAGCTCCCTAACGACTTGTCATGCATGCCCCATGATACTTGGCTCTTCACGACCGCGTGACACGTAACCCGCTGATCCTAGTGCCATCACTTCGAATGCGGGCCAACAGCGTGAGCATGCTCACATCGTTGGCAATTTTCCACAAAATTTCTCTCTGTCCACCGACGCTTCAGACACCGAAATCAGAGCACATCTCTGACCGCGCCTAAGCCCATGATTTCTAGATTTATTTTGCTTGATCGCTTCATCGCAAGAAAACCAATGCGCCATATCTTGGCATTTGGCGATGCCTAATCTTGGTTTTCATGAATACCGTATTTTGGTCTTTAAAATCAACAACTTAAGTTTGACAACCATGCCCTCACGGTAAAGACTGGCATTACCTACGGTGAACTTGTGAGGCATATGAATGACTACTGGAGAATATTTGTTGGGGCGGTTTGGACCGTTGATGAGCATCGTTGACGTTGCCACCTTGCTAGGTCGATCTCCCGATGGCGTCCGCGTTGCGCTTTATACCGATACCGACTTTTCGCGCAAGCTGAAACCAGCCATGCTGCGAGTCGGCCGCCGCGTTTATTTTCGGACGTTGCAGGTCACGGAAGCGCTGAATCTGGAACAGCCGACAGACGATGAAATCACGCCCGCAGAGGTCGCTACACGAGGGCCGCGCACATGAGTCGGCAAAGAACCATCAACGACCAGATATGGCGCTCAAATCGCCTGTCAGGCTGCACGGTCGAAGACCGCTATGCGCTGTTCTATTTCCTGACCTCGCCATTCAGCAATGTCATCGGCGCCTATGAAATCGTCATTCGCGTTGCAGCCTCAGAAATGGGCTGGGACCCTGATTCACAACTAATGCCAGTGATGCGTCGTCTCATCGATGCTGGCATCTTGGATTTTGACCCGCAGGCGAATTACATCTGGATCAAAGATTGGTGGGACCACAACTCCGCCAAGATGGCAGTGGCAACGACCCTTAGGAAAAAGACACTCGAGCAAATAGCGGCACTGCCCCAAGGCTGGCGTGACGCTTACGTGAATGACTTTATCGATCGACTGCCTACCGAGGATCCGCTGCGCAATACGGTAGCCAAAGCCCTTGGATACGGTCCATATAGGCTATCGACACCCTATGCAGGCCCCGACGACGGCCGGACGTCCATTCCGGCCGAAGCAAAAGACATCCATAGAAATCAATCAATTAGCAACGGGCATACCCCAGCGACAGCCTATCTCCAGGGTATGGACAGGGGGCCGGGTAACACTACTACTAACACTAACCCTATCTATAACCCTACTACTACAACGAGAACCGACGACGGTCTTCAGTACCCTACCGCGCTGGTCCCCGCTGAGAAACTGTCGATCCAAAACTTGCTTACCGACGTCCAATCAGTTGATGCGCAAGCATTGCTTGACGAACTGGACGGGGCCATCAAGACACCCGGAACCATCAGAAAGACGAAGGTCGCCTATTTCAAAGGAATCCTTGAACGCCACCGCATCGGGGGATTCGTGCCGTCTGCTGGCATCCCGATAGCAACCGAAAGGGAACGCCTGGCAGCGACCCAAGATATGTCGCGTGCTTCGGAATCAGCACCACTCAGCAAAGCTGAATCTCAAGCCCGGCTTCAAGAAATCAAAGCCCAACTGGAGCTGCATACGAGGATGCCGAAATGACGCGCAAGACCACACTCAGCATCCGCCTGGATGGAGATCTGAAGCTGCGCTGGCAGGCACTTTGTCTTCGACAAGGCAGCACGCCCAGCGACGGCCTGCGGCAGATCATTGTCCGCCTTCTCAACGGTTCGGCAACGGACACGTCGCCCACTCCATCAGCACATGAGAAGCCCGATACTTCGCGGCGCCGCTTGGAACTCCGCCTGACCGAGACGGAATATGCCCGTATCGAAGCACTAGCCTTGCAGCAGGGCATGTCCGCCAATCGCTGGGTCATCCACCTGATACGGGCCAATCTCAGCGGCGAACCGCAGTTCGGCATGACGGAGCTGCGAACGCTGGGCGAATCGAATTCGAGGCTGCTTGCCATCGGCCGCAACCTGAACCAGATCGCCAGGCATATGAACGCGGGACGCGCGCTGGAGACGGTGGTAACCGCTGAACGTATCGACACACTGACCCGGCATATCAAAACCCACACCGCGCGGGTGGCAGACATCATGCGCGCCAACATTGACCGCTGGAGGCTGGAATGAGTCTGGTCATTGATGGAATTTTGAAGGACTGGGGCGAACGCATCTATACCAAGCCCGTCACCAGCCAAGGCGTAAAGCGCACGGTGACGCGATCACGCACTTCGCCACCCTCTACGCCTCTACTGCTGACCGGCAGCGCTCGGGTCCGTGACAAGTTGATGCTCACCACTCGCAAAGCGCCCGAAGTCATGGTGAAGATCTCCGGCGGCGGCAAAGGCATCGCGCAGGTGAAAGCACACCTCGACTACATATCGCGCAACGGCCTGGTAGCGTTGGAGAACGAAGACGGTGAAATCATCCTTGGCCGTGAGGCAGTGCAGGACGTTCGCGACGAATGGAAAAGCGGCCAGTACGGGTTGCCTGACAACGGCTCGCGGCGCGAAACGTTCAATATCGTGCTGTCCATGCCGCCCGGCACCGACCGACGCGCAGTCAATGACGCTATCCGTGCATTCGCGAAAACGGAGTTCGGCGCCAACCACGCGTATGTCTTCGCCATCCATGACGATGAAGCCCATCCTCACGGCCACCTTTGCGTTAAGGCGCTGGGTCTCGACGGCAGCCGGCTCAACCCACGAAAAGCGGATCTGCAACGCTGGAGGGAGCGCTTCGCCGAGGCGCTGCGCGAACAAGGCATCAAGGCCAACGCCACACCGCGTAGGGCACGCTCTAACACGCGTACTACGGTCAAGCAGGCGACGCGACATGCCGCCAAGCGTGGCAAGAGCACCAAAGCGGCCGAGCGGGAACAACGCGGCCTTTCCGGCGTTTCATGCGCTATCAGGAACGGCTACGGACACATTGCAAAAGCTTTGGCGGCTGGTGACATAGAGGACAAATCGCTTGCCCTGGAAATTGTCCGGTTCCTGGACCCCTCGCAGGACAGGACGCTACAGGTTCCACAGCGTAGCCAGAGCAGCGCAGAAGTGACCAAGGACGCCCAGCAACTGGATAAGACCAACCACCCAGGCAAAGGCGACCTGAGCCGTTGATTGATTGCGCAAGAAGGACCATAAGATGGCTTTACGCTACGACGCCTTGCAAGACTACTGCGATGATCCAGTGCGCACTGGTGACGTGCAGGTAATTCTGTATGCGCATTACTGGAAGGGCTTTTCCTTGGCCGTGCTGGACGGCATTACAGAGCACCCCGTCATGGACGACAAAGGCCGACCGTACCGGTTCCGAACCGTAGAAATGGCCCTGGCGGAACTGGCGAACATTTCGTACCTGTCCGACCGCATCATCATTGACCGTCGCATGTGGTGGCCGTAATCGGGAAACTACTTTGCATTAACCGTAAGTACAATCAACTTCAGTTGTACCTTTAACCACAACGAACGTTGCACCGCCCCAAGGACGCCTAGCGTACCGGGTGCCGACCCAAAAAGAAGGGTTCCGACCGCCGAGAGCAGATCGGCCGCTTAGTCGCCCCAAGAACGCTTTGCCGTACTGGGCGCGGTCCTTGAACAGACCGACAGACCGGACAGCACGGTCCTACGTTCGCCCTCAACCTCTCAGGAGTGGCGAACATGAAGAAACTATCAGCCTCTTGCATTATGGCCGTCGGCATTGCCGCATCGTCGGCCGCCTTCGCACAAATCCCCGTGACAGATGGCGCTTCCATCGCCAAGAGCGTGGAAAACCAGATCGAGACGATGGCGAAGTGGAAGATGCAATACGACCAGATGGTCAGCCAGATCGACCAGATGAAGCAGCAATACGCTGCGGTCACTGGCGCGCGCGGCATGGGTGAACTGTTCAACAACCCGCAGTTGCGAGACTACCTGCCGCAAGACTGGCAAGGCGTCTATGACAGCGTGAAATCAGGCGGCTATGCCGGCCTGAGCGGGCGCGCTGAATCCATCTACGAAAACAACAAGGTGTATGACGCCTGCACCGGCTTTGCCTCGAACGAGCAGCGCGCGAACTGCGAAGCGCAGGCTGTCAAAGGCGCGCAAGACAAAGCCTTTGCGCTCGATGCCTATGACGCGGCGAAAAACCGCCTCAGCCAAATCGACCAGCTGATGCAGCAGATCAACCAAACGCAGGACCCGAAAGCCATTGCTGAACTGCAAGGGCGCATCGCAGTCGAGCAGGCCATGATTCAGAACGAGCAGACCAAGCTACAGATGTACCAGATGGTTGCGGCAGCCGAAGACCGCCTACAGCAGCAACGGCGGAAGGAGATCAACGCAAAGATTGTTGATCAACGGGGCTACCCCACTCTTCAAGTCTTCAACCCGCTTGCACGCTAAGGAGAACATCATGGCTCCGTTCTACGCAATCACACTGGTCCCAGTGGTAACGCTATGCCTTGCCATCTATCGCTTCTGGGCTTGCGCTCGCCGCCTGAGTCCCGAGTATTACCGAGAGCTTTTGCGGCGTGCGCCGCTGATGAGAACCCTTGATGTCGTGGCTATCGGTATGGCTGTTTTCACTGCCTACTACGCGGCTATGGGCTGGTTTGGATTCACGCTGCCGTTCATTGATGAAGAACCGTTGCCGCCTTGGATGAACATCATCCTGTCTGCCGTCACATCCATTGCGTGCATCGGCATCGTTTGGACAAACGCGCCAAATCGCTTCACACAGCCGACATGGGGCGGCATGCGCGAAAGCGTCGTGCGAACCCTTGTAGCGTTACGCATCATTGAGGCCGCCGAAGTGGCCCACGCACTCGACATCATCAACGCACGTGAGGCACACAAATGAAAAACATCCTCTTCCCTTTCTTCATCGCGCTCACGCTGGCAGCTTGCGGCGAGAACACCCCCGTTCAAACCGTCGATTGGTACAAGGCGCATGCCCCCGAACGCAATGCGATGATCGCGAAGTGCGAAGCCAGTCCTGGCGAGTTCGCCGCATCCGCCAACTGCATCAACGCCAAGACAGCGGCAAACCATCTGGCCGTCGACAAGCGGGACTATTTCGACCTGACACCGATCAATCCGCTCAAGGGAGGTCAATAACATGGGATTCGCCTTATTCCAGTGGATAGGCAGCAGCGTCGAAGCGATGCTGAACACCTTCGTATCGGAAACCGCTTCAAACGTCATCCTCGGCTTTCAAATGCTGATGCTGACCGGCGTCACGCTGTACATCACCTTGACTGGCTACGCCATCAGCGCGGGCGCGGTTGAAGCTCCCTTTCAGACCTTCATCAAGCAGTGCATGAAGATCCTCATCATCACGGCATTCTGCATGACGGCTGATTCCTACACGGCTACCGTCGTGTCGGCCATTCAAGGTCTGGAGACAGGCCTGGCCGACATCATGTCCACGTCTAGCGCTCAAGCGACGAGCATCTATCAAGTTCTGGATAACTCGGCGGGAAAAGGGCTTAACGTGGCTTACGACATGCTAGGCAAAGTCGCAAAGCGCGAGTTCTACGAATTAGGTCATATGTTCTGGGATGCCCTGAATGCACTCATGATGGCCATTGCCGTGTTTCTTATTCATTTGCCTGCGGCCGCGACCATCATCATGGCAAAGCTCGGTCTCGGAATAATGCTTGGTCTCGGACCACTGTTTATCGCGGCGCTAATGTTCCCAGTCACCGCGAAATGGTTCGACAAATGGTTTGAGCAGGCACTGGCCTACATCCTTGAAATTGCCATCACAATGGTTATCGTCTCTGTCGGTGTGGCCCTATTCAAGGCGCTGTTCGACAGGGTAATAAGTACGACCACGGACAATCCCATAAATTCGTTTGTGCAGATCATCGTTCTTGCCTTGATCATCTTCTTCGCGCAGAGAAAAACGAGTGGCTTAGGGGCGAGACTGGCTGGCGGCATCGCCTTTGACGCAGTGACATTCAGGAGCATGGCGCAGGGTATTGGCAACGTGGTGAATCCTAAGACGACTCGCCGCGATATGCAGTCGGGCATGATGGTTACTGCTGGCCGAACCAACCACATGATTGCAGGCAACACCATGTGGAACCCAGCCTATCGGCAACACGTCTTGCAGAACATGGGCAAGAACTGGGGACCGGCAACGGGCGGCTCCGTCAACGGTAAGTGAGGTGCATATTGCGTCCGCATCGGCCTCGCCATCAGCGAGGCCTTTTCATTTATGGCCGCACATATCTCCGCGCTACGCTTGGGCAACCCCTTCGGTTGCATCCCGCGCCCGTTCTTGCCGGACTGGCCGCGGGGGCAGGCCCAGGCGGCTTCGCCTTGTTCCTCCCCCCGGCCGACAGGCTGCATGGCTTCCAGAGGCATCAAGGGTGAAGGCTTCGCCCGGGATCCTCACCCGTTCCCTACGCTGCGCTTCGGGCTGCGGCTTCCGGTCCCGCCCTTGACCCCTCTTCCGGCCAAACGGCGTCAGTAGTGGTGCTATCAAGCGGATCACGGGTGAAGGGGTTGGTGCGGCCCGCAGCCCACAGGGCGAGGACACGGCCCCTTGACGCGGCAGGAGCGCCCCACGCTATGCCCGGGGGCAGGAGTTCCGGGCCAAGGGCCCGCAACCCCTGCTCCCGAGGCTCCCGCCGGCGAGGGTGGAGAGTCCAGAGAGGCAAAGCCTCTTTGGAACCTACGGCTAGTACGCAGCCGATATTGCGGTCCATAGCAGGTAAAACAAGACAACTTCAGCGCACCACCTCTGTGGCTACGTGTACCTAAACCAAATTACCCATACTTCTTGTAAGATCGAGTTACCTACGGCAAGGAGGCACCATGGCAGGCACAGGTAAATGCAGGCAACAGCCCCACAAAACCATATCGGATACCGAACGCAGCCGCCGGCAATCGGCAGTTAACTATGCGCGGGCCTCTGTCGGTTTAGAAGGTTTCTCGCTCAGTGAAGCAGATGAGGCCCACGCTCAGCGTTTCGTTGATGGTCAGATAAGCCTGCAAGAGTTTGTGCAGCCGCGCGCTGACGCATTAGCACTCCCAAAGTCTTCGTCATGACGAAGAAATTTAGGATTTGGGGACTAGTGCAGGATAGGCTGTCGCCGGGTTTTGTGTTACCCATAAGCCAATATAAGGTCCCGAGAGAACAAGACTGCGAAGCCAGCTGCGTTCTCCACTATTTCGACAATTCACAAACCGATAAAGCGTGAGCGCATTTCCATGCTGCTGCGGCGGACGGCATAGAGGACTTCCCTCCGAGCAGTGAACAGGACTTGACTGCCAAGGATTTAGATGAACACCATCTTGGACGTTCCAATCACGTCAGTTACTTCACTAACCGCAGAGAGAGCGGTAGTTGTAATTAGGTCTATCCTGCGATCTGAATGCGCCTATGCTCGAATAAGCCCGAGCGCTTTGACAATATCGAGTCGACTTACTACTGCGGATGGTGGCATCGACGCCGAAATTAATGCCTCACCGAACAGCACGGTTCCTAGCGATTGCATCTTTCAGGCAGGCCTTACTGGGTTCCAGATTAAATCCGGCACATCATTTAAGCCCTGGACAAAGAGCAGCATTAAAGGGGAGCTTCTGGATAGCAAGGGACAGCTTTACACTGAAGTGGAGCGACTTGTACGCCGCCGTGGATTCTATACAATTATTTGCACCGGCCATGATCTAACCCCCGAACAACGCAATACCGCGCGAAGCGAGATCGCTTCAGTATTGGCTGAAGTGGGTTACCCTGACTACGAAGGTCTATTAGAAGTTCTTGGTGCCAGCCAACTTTCAGAGTTTGCGGAGCGATATCCAGGAACAGCATCTTTGCTCGCAACAGATCCGATTCAAGAGGCATTGGTCCTTGAAGAATGGCAACATGATGCACATATGGCAAATGTGTTCGAGATATCCACGGAGCAGAATGAATTAATATCTCAGATTCGCAAAGGGTTGCAGGGCGAAGTTAAGCATTTCCGAGTACTGGGTGAACCAGGTCTAGGCAAAACTCGCATAGTCCTCGAAGCCGTAAAAGACGAGAATATTGCTCCCTATGTACTCTATGTCCAACATGGAGCACTGTTTGGACAGACCAAACTTTTCCGCCAACTAATAAGATCGGGCTATAGCAGGCCTTTGGTGCTTGTAATTGATGAGCTTCAAGAGCCAGAGATGTCAGATATCTGGAGACACTTGAAGTCCCGCTGCGGTCAAATGAAGCTAGTAACACTTGATCACGGAAGAGACGAAACTTTCGATGAGGAAATTGAACGCCTTAACGTTCCGCGACTATCCGACGACACGATCAGAAAGATACTCGCTAATCGCGTCGGCGACTCAAACGAACTTGATCGCTGGGTCCAAATTTGCGAAGGTTCTCCACGTGTTGCCCAGGCAGTTGCGGACAATCTGCGGGCAAACCCTCAAGATCTGTTGAAGCCACCATCGACGGTGCCGATTTGGACGCGATTCCTGCACGGTTACAGCGGCAAGAATGAAGTCACAACCCGACAAATAGACTGCGTCACGCAGCATTTAGCCTTGTTTAGCCGATTTGGTTATGAGGATCCGGTGGGTAGCGAAGCCGTATATATTGCCGAACAAATCCGCAAGGCAGACCCTACGATTGGATGGGCAAGGTTCCAAGAAATCATCCAGACTCTACGTGCGCGCAGAGTACTCCAGGGAAGCAGAACATTGTTTTTCGTACCCAAAGCGCTTCATATTTATTTATGGAGGCAATTTTGGGAGCAGTATGGTAGGGGGTTCGATTTTATCGAGACATTTTCCAGCATGCCAGAGACTTTACATGCCTGGTTCATGAATATGTTCAAGTTTGCAGGCCATGCCGCAACGACGCACATCACCAATGAAATCCTTCGAGTAGACGGAGTTTTTTCTCAGAGAGCCGCTTTAACGTCGGAGAAAGGCTCACGATTCATGTCTATTTTGGCAGAAGCCAATCCGGGTGCGGTGTTAAGGCTTCTCGAAACTACCGTGAATACGTGGACGGATCAGGACCTTTTGGACTTTAAAGACAACAGACAAAACCTGGTGTGGGCTCTGGAAAAAATTGCCGTCTGGCCAACTTACACGGTCCGGGCGATTCAGGTTTTAACCAAATTCGCCGTTAATGAGAATGCGGATTTTTCCAACAATGCAACTGGAACCCTTGTTGGCTTGTTTCGAATCGGACCGGAAGCCGCTGCGACTGAAGCCTCTCCCGAGGTCAGGCTTCCGGCAATGCTCCAGCTTTTGCGTACGAGAGGGATGGCAGAGCGCAAACTCGCCCTCAAGGCAATGCAGGCTGCACTTGACACTCGCAGCAGAGGGTTCAGGATCGTTGGTCCCGAGTATCAAGGGTTGAAAGAGAGGGCTAACCTCTGGATTCCCGGCACATATGGCGACTGGTGGCAAGCGCAGTATTTGTATTTCCAAGCTTTAGTCGAAGAAACCCAAAATTGGCCGCCTGAGTTTCGGACTGATCTTAATCTGGCATTACTAGATGCTGTAGAGCAACAGATTCATATTCCGCCATGTACAGAATTAGCCTTCATTGTTTTGGATCGTCTTATTGACGACACGACGATGGAGCCGGGGAAATTGAATTCGTTTTTCTGGCATTACAGAGAATACGGAGTCAAAAATAAAGATCCCGATATTTCCACCAGATTACATCGGGCTGAGCGCCGCTACACAAAGCGAGATTTAGCGAGCAGATTTCGGCGATATGTGATTGATGTAGAGTGGCTTGAATGGGACAACGATTTTCGTCAGCGACGAGGCAGGAATAAAAGTCGTGCCAAGGCACTCGTCGACGCCTTGGTTTGCCGCATTGCTAGGACGCCAGACGGACTCAGCCACCTTTTAGACCAGCTTGCGCCAACGAAGGGCACTCCCGCACTATGGTATTTTGGCGACAAGTTGGCACAAAGTGATCCCGGACACGTTTTCTTTCCTGTACTCACCCAGCGAACACTGGAAACGAAGCATCAAGTGTGCTTGCATGGGTATATGTCGGGACTTCGAGAGCTCGATCCGTCCTTCTATTTTTCTAAACTTAGAGCTTTTTTGAACGCTGAAGACTCGGCTTGGCTAGGGGCGACTATCGCTCTTCACTCCGATTATGATGACGAATTATTCGCTCGGTGCCTAAGCGCACTGGAAATGAGTTGGATAGATCCAAATGTGTTCGGAGCGCTGCGGGTTGGGCGTAGGATCGAAGAGATTCCTTCTGCCAGAGTTGCGAAATTGCTTTCCCTATTGAGTGAAAAGAATACTTCTGAATCACTAGTTCAATTGGTAGAGTTACTGGACTTAATACCCTTTGACGATGCAACACCATTCAATCCAGATTTTGTATTCGGGGCAACTTCGCGCTCAATAGCCATCGACAGCGAGGGGGCGACGTGCACGTATCATTGGAAGAATGTGTGCTTGAAACTCATCGCTTGGGATCCGAGTTACATTCCGCTGCTATTGGATGCGCTGCTCGTGGCAATGGGGAAAAATTATCGATTGAGCTACGCCTCCAATGTTGTAGAAATAGCTAATAAGCTAGTCCAAGCGAATCCCTCAGGAACATGGAAGATAGTAAAGACTCATTTTGAGAGGACACTCCCAAAATGGCGTAGCGATTTATTTAGTTGGCTAAAGGGAGGCTTAGGTGGCTTTAGCGATACACAGCCACGAGGCGCAATCGTTGATCTGCCAGTCGCAGAAATCTTCCAGTGGATTGAAGAAGACCCATCCTCAAGAGCAGCATTGATAGCGCACGCAGCGCCAGCCACTTTGGATGATGAAGGAGGTGGACAATTAACTCGAGGATTGTTGTCAAGATATGGGCACCTAGACGGTGTCCAAAATGGAATCGGGGCAACTTTTCATTCGGGCGGATGGACAGGACCAACAAGTGCTTATTTGCGGCGCAAACGAGAGAAGATGCGAGAATGGCTGGCCGCTGGATTCGAGTTTGAGGTCGTGCAGTGGATCGAGAGTGAGATCGAATACTTAGACAGATCAATTGAGCGCGAGGAGATCGATGAGGAACGTTCGCGATTCGATTAATCATACAGATAAAAATTTTTCACGATCACGTTAAAACCGGAGTGTCCGGAGAATCTGAAAGTACCGAAGACTGTGCCAGGGATACAACTGTACCGAAATTCGGTACAGTACCGGTACAGTGACCAGTTTTCACCGATTCAGGAAAAATACGCCAACCTACTGATTCACAAGTAGTTTTACCTATTTCAACCTACGCTAGAATTCGCCCCATTTGCCTGTACGAACACTGTAGATCCCCAACTCAAAATCCCCCGCCGCAAGGCGTGCCGGTTCGATTCCGGCCCCGGCACCAACGGCTTGTTCCAAACAGGTTCAAGTTGCACCAAATTCTCAAAGAAATCATGCGGTTAGCTTAGAAACTTAACCCATGAGATTCCATCAAGTTTCAGCAAATCCCGACGTTGCGTGCCCCCCAAGGTGTACCCTAGACTGGTTGTACCCAGTTTTCTTTTTGCAGGGGTACACCTATGGGATTCCTGACTGACCTTAAAATCCGCACCCTCTCGCCCAGCACCAAAGAACAGATGCTGAATGACGGCGATGGCCTCTACCTGCGCGTGCGCGCATCCAGCAAAAGTTGGCTCTATCGGTACAAATCCGGTACGAAACAAATCAAGATCGGCTTAGGCGCCTACCCAACGATCACCCTCGCAATGGCACGTGAACTCACCAGAGAGGCGAACACACTGCGCGCTCAAGGCATCGACCCGCAGGACGCCCGACGAGAGCAGCAAGAGCAAGCCAAGATCGCCAAGATGAATACTTTCGAGCTGATGGCGCGTGCCTGGCTCGAAAGTGCCAGCAAGGATCGCGTCTGGTCTGCCGGCTACAAAAGCAAGGTCACTCGTCATCTGGAGATTCATGTATTCCCGTGGGTGGGTGACAAGGCGATGGAGGCTATCAGGCCCCCAGAAATCGTTCGATGCCTGCATCGCATCAAAGATCGCGGCAACCTGGAAACGGCGCAGCGTGTCCGCGAGGCCGTCCAGCATGTCTATCAGTACGCTGTGGATACCGGCGTACTGGAACCGGCCCAGAATTTCGTCAACAACCGTACGGGAGGCTTGCCAACGCCACGCGGTCGCCACTACGCAGCCATCACGGACCCGCAGCTACTGGGCCAGCTATTGAGGGACATGCGCGCCTACTCCGGCAACTTCATTTCCGTTGCCGCTTTACGCTTGGCTCCTTTGGTCTTCCAGCGGCCCGGCCAGCTGCGCTTGGCCCATTGGGAAGACGTCAATCTTAAAAAGGGCCTGTGGCGCTGCCCGCCAGAGAACATGAAGATGCGCGAGTGGCAGAAACGCGATAGCCGCACCCCTGCGCATATCGTGCCCCTGTCACGCCAGGCGCGACGGATTCTAGAGGATCTGCTGCCGATTACCGGCCCCTCCGGCCCTGTGTTCCCCAACATGGCCAGGCGCTCTGACAAGTCACGCTACATCAGCGAAAACACGATCAACTCGGCTTTGCGCACACTGGGGTACGACACCAAAGAACAGATCACAGGTCATGGATTTCGTGCTACCGCACGCACGATGATCCGCGAGTATCTTGGCTGGGAGCCGGACGTCATCGAACGCCACCTGGCGCACGTGTCGAAAGAAGAACTGGGTGCCAGCTACGACCGTGCCACCTTTTTGGCTCAGCGCAAGGTGATGGTGCAGCAGTGGGCAGATTTTCTGGACGAACTGGAAACGGGAAAGATGCCCAAGCTTGCGGAAAACGTCCTCTGGCTCAAGCGGGCGTAGCCTACGCCTACTTGCGTTCGCCAGTAGCCCGAAACATCCCAGAAATGGTATATTGACATGAAGCCTTCCTCCATGAAACCGCTCTTCTGGCTTGGCAGCAGCAAGAAAGACCTGTTGGCTCTGCCGGTGGCCGTACGAAAGCTCTTCGGCCATGCGCTCGACACCGCCCAGCGCGGCGAACAGCACGAAGCAGCGAAAGTGCTAAAAGGCTTTGGCAGTGCTGGCGTACTAGAAATTGTCGAAGACGATACTGGCGGCACTTACCGGACTGTCTACACCGTGCGTTTCGCTGAAGCGATATTCGTGTTGCACGTCTTTCAAAAGAAGAGCAAGCGAGGTATCGAAACGCCCAAGCCGGATATGGACATCGTCCGTCAGCGCATGAAAGCCGCTGCGATCGTCGCACAGGAGTTGAGAAATGAGTAAACGCATTGTCGAAGGGATTGAGGTCGAAGCCAGTTCGGGTAACGTGTTTGCCGACCTGGGCCTGCCCGATGCCGACAAACTCCAGATCAAGTCTGGGCTGACCGTAGAAATTGCCAAAGCCATTCGCGAGCGCGGATTGACCCAGGCCGAAGCGGCAAAGCGCATGGGCCTGACCCAACCCAAGGTGTCGAGTCTGCTGCGCGGCGAGTTCTCGAACTTCTCCGAACGCAAACTGATGGATTGTCTGAACCGCCTGGGCTACGACATCGAAATTCGTGTGCGCGAGACGGCAGAGCCAATCGGCCACCTGGTGTTGACCCACGCCTAAGCCTATGACTGGGACGTGGCCGCTGCAACACGCCTGACACGGCCACCAGCGGAGCTGGTTTCCTTCACACAATGGGTTAGTGGCCGATAGCTCACCGGATCTTCGATCCATTCCAATAATGCCGCGCGCCGCCATCCTTTAGCTCGTCCACCGAGCGATACAGGAGCGGGAAAATCCCCTGATGCAATACGACGGTAAAGACTTGACCGGCTCAAGGCTGTAATCCGTAACACGTCCGCCATGCGGTAAAAGGCTGGTTCAGGTTGGCCGAGTTTTTCGACAACATCTGACTGTGACATAACTGCTCCCATAGGTCTCCGATAGCACCTATAGGATGCCTGACTGTGTCATGCAGCAAAACTCACTGGAGAGTGCTACAGCAAAGTACGGCAAGATGGGCTGGACCTTATGCTACCGTGAGGCGCGTCTTGAAGTTCGAGAAGGCCTGCTGTAGCGTACTCGGCCGCAATAGAAACAGCGAGCATACCCAGATGTCACCTTCGCCATGCTCAACGAAGGCGAAAAAGTACAGCACACTCGCGCTCTTCCAGAAAAATGGGACTGCACATGCCGGACGTGCTGCTTGCTCCGTCGCTGGCCATGCAAGAACTTGGATCATGCGCTCTCTCTACTACCTTCTTCTTCTATGCTCAGGACCGCCTGGTGCGTCGCATGTGGGAAGCTAATACTTGCCACCTCAGCCGCACCGTTTCTCGCCGCTTTACCCTATCGCTCGATCACAGCCAAAATAGGAAGCTGGCCTATCCCTCGGTCAAACTGACGGGGATCTTGAGGTAGCGCACGCCGTTGGATTCAGACTCCGGCAAGCGGCCCGCACGGATGTTGACCTGAATGGAAGGCAGCAGCAGCGTGGGGGCCGGAAGTGTTGCATCGCGAGACTGGCGCATCTCGGTGAATGCCTCGGCGCCCACGCCATCGTGCACGTGCACATTGCTCTGGCACTGCTCGGCAACGGTCGACTCCCACGCATACCCGGTGCGCCCCGGCGCCTTGTAGTCGTGGCACATGAACAGGCGCGTCTCTGACGGCAACGCCAGAAGCCGGCGAATCGACAGGTACAACATGTGTGCGCTACCGCCTGGAAAGTCGGTGCGAGCCGTGCCGTAATCCGGCATGAACAAGGTGTCCCCCACGAACACGGCGTCGCCGATACGGTAGGACACGCAGGCAGGCGTATGGCCTGGCGTGTGCATAACCTCTACGGTCAGTGCACCGATATGAAAGGTTTCGCCATCGCGAAACAGTCGGTCGAACTCGCTGCCATCGCCGGAAACATCGTCCAAATTAAACACTGGACGGAAAATCTGCTGCACGTCGCGAATGTGCTCACCGATAGCGACAGGTGCACCTGTGCGAGTTTTGAGGTAAGGCGCTGCGCTCAGATGATCCGCATGCGCATGAGTCTCAAGAATCCATGCAATCTGCAGTTCACGCACATGGGCGGCGGCTAGTATGCGATCAGCCGAGGTGGTGGAAGCCTTGCCGCTGCGGTGGTCGTAATCCAGCACCGGATCAATGATGGCGGCTTGGCGGGTGGATGGGTCGGAAACGAGATAGCTCACCGTGTTGGTGATTTCATCGAAGAAGGAGTGAATATCAGCGGCGACAGGCATAGTTTGTCCGTGCAGGGGTGCAGAGTCTTGAATATAAATTAGTTTATGCTAAATTAGCAAAATACGAAATAAATTGTGATTGTGACGATGAAAGACAAGCAGTTCCTGCAGGAAGGGGCAGCCCAGGCGGCTGCCATGTTGCGAACCGTCGGCAATGAGCACCGCTTGTTGATTCTCTGTCTACTGATTGAGCATGGGGAAATGACGGTAGGCGCGCTGCATGAATATGTGCCCTTGAGCCAATCCGCGCTGTCCCAGCATCTGGCCAAGATGCGCGAGGAGGGCCTGGTGACGTTCCGCCGAGAGGCGCAGACGCTGCATTATCGGATCGACAACCCGAACGTGGCCACCCTCATTGCCACACTCAAGACTATTTTCTGTCCCTAAACCCACCCGCTCGGAGTCAATCGTTATGTCCTTAAAACCCATTTCTCCTCAAGCAGCGCGTGATCTTGTGAATCAAGGTGCAATCCTGGTCGACATCCGCGCAGCAGACGAGCACGCGCGCGAGCACATCGCCGCCGCACGCCATGTCCCCATAGATCACCTGAAAAGCGCGGCGCCGCTTGATACCACTGCAGGCGTCATTTTCCACTGCCGGTCCGGCAATCGTACACGAGTCAATGCCCAAGCACTCAGCGCCTGCGCGGCCTGCGAGGCTTATGTGCTGGATGGGGGGCTCGATGCCTGGAAGAAGGCCGGGCTTCCCGTGGTGACAGATGCTTCCCAGCCGATGGAGCTGCAGCGCCAGGTGCAGATTACAGCAGGCTCGCTGATCCTGTTGGGCGCCGTGCTCGGCGCCACCGTCTCGCCCTGGTTTCATGCGCTGTCTGCAGCCATCGGCGCAGGCCTGGTGTTTGCAGGCGTATCTGGTTTCTGTGGAATGGCCCGCCTGTTAATGCGTATGCCATGGAATCGTAAGGTTGTGGCCGGTTAAGCTGGATACGGTCGCCTCCAGGCATCTTGCTACCGCGCTCCCCCCCTGGATAGACCCGGCCGCCAACGCAGGCCCCGGCGAAGCCCTGTTCTCGCGCGCTCCGGGCAGTACAGGAGCAGGGGTGCTGTCTGCCTATCGTGCTCTGGCGGACGCCGGCGGGCTGACTGCCCACGTGGCCGCTCTGCTGGTGGCCAGTCCGCAGAGCACTGCCGCTGACCTTGATCGGCTTGAAAGTGTCCGCGACCGCTTTCAGGGTGTGCCACACCTGAGCCTGCCTGGCATCAAGATCTTTGCCGACGGTGTACTGGAATACCCGGCGCAGAGTGCGGCGCTGCTGGGCCATTATCACAACAGTGGCTCCCAGGGTGCAATGTTGCTGGAAAGCGATTCCTTCAAGACGCTGGTCGATGCGGCGGATGCACGCGGCTGGCTGGTGCATGTCCACGCACTGGGAGACCGCGCTGTCCGCGAATCCCTGGACGCCGTTGCCCACGCCAGACAACAGCGCAGCAGCGGCATAGAGCATTCCATTACCCATTTGCAGCTGGTCGACGCGCAGGACCACCCGCGCTTTGCGCAGCTGGGGGTTATCGCTGTGATGCAGCTGCATTGGGCGGAGATCGACAATTATCTACTGGATTTGGTCCGCCCCTTTCTTTCCGAAGCTGATTTCCTGCGCCAGTATCCGGCCCGCTCGCTGCTGAAGCATGGTGCGGTCATTGCCGGCGCCAGTGATTGGCCGATTTCTACCGCCAACCCCTGGGAAGCCATGCACAATGCCATGACCCGTCATGGGCCAGACGGCGGCCTGAATGCCGCGGAACGGCTGGGCCGGGAAGACATGTTCATGGCCTATACCTTGAATGCGGCCCGCGTCATGGGGATGAGTAGTGAGATCGGTTCCATTCAGGCAGGCAAACAGGCGGATTTCATTGTGGTCGACCGCGACGTGCTGACGGTGCCGGTCGAAAGTCTGAAAGCCACCCGTGTGCTGCAGACCTATTTTCAGGGCCAGCCGGTGTATATCGCTCAGCCTTGAGCTATGTCTGTCAAGGCAAATTAGAAATATCCGGTACTTTGGCCAATTAGAAATAAATGCTCGGCTTCGTAGAGCAAGACATCGAAGATATTCTCCGGCTTTTCCATGTTTTCAATGAAGCAACACACGGGGCAGCGGGGAAACATGGTTTGACTAAGCTTCAACACGTCCGCACACGCGTCGAAAATGGCATCATATTCCTCGCAGCGATTGCCCATAGACCTACCCGTCTTTTATATGCAACAGTTACATTCCAAGTTCCCCAGGGTGTCCCCTGAAAAACAAGGAATCCCCAAAACCCTCATCAACACTGGCTTTACGGCCAACGTGCGATTCCGCCCCCTTCTAAAAACCCGTTAAATTTCAATTACTTAACGGCTTATTCTTTTGCAAAAACCATCATAAACGCTACGCCCTTCATCGTGCACTGGCCGACAGATGCCGCGCCAGAATGCGCGGCCTGGCACACGTGATGGCTGCGCTCGATATTGGCAACTCGGGCGAGGCAGATTGATTTTACCTTGACCTTTCACCTTGAAACGGGTACCCTTTTTCTCAGATAGATGTACCGGGGCCTGCAAAGGTGTCTATCTGCCCCCTGAAAACAGGGTTCAGCCGTGCTGATATTGAAGAGCACCCGCGAAACGAAGCGCCGCCTATGCGGCGCTTCGCCTTTTCCGGCACCTGTTCAGCTACCGACGATGGTGGCTAGGGTCGCGCAGCGGCTCTCCCCGGAACACTTTGGCCGCCATCACCTGAAAGCGTATCCTACCCTTGCGGTCGTGCGGGACACCGGAATCGGGCGTGCCAGGAGCACGGACATAGGCGCTTTCTATCACCATGCGCAGGGCATTCTTGTCCTGCCGGCGCAACCGGAAATAGATTTCATAATCCACTTTCCAACCCTGGCCATCGACCGCACGGATGACCAACCAATTACCCTGCCCAGTGAAGTTGCAGAAATGTCCGTCCAACGTCCGCACCAACGTGGGTAGTGATAGCGACCAGCTGTAGCGGTCGAGACAAAAAGCACGGGCCACGGCCCGATGGTCAAGTATCCGCCGATCATGCCCTAACGCATCAAAGTCCAGCGCTTCACCTGCCTTCGGGCCAAACGACACGCAATGTGAGGTGAATTCCACTTCGATACGCAAGGTCAGCGCGGGATAACGCGGCGTCGCAGCAACTGCCAGCTCAAAAGCAGAGCTACGCATGTGTGTCAGGTCGTACCGGGTGTCGGCAACCTCGATGAAGCCTTGCCGCAAATAACGGATCCACTGCATCAGGCCACGCCTTCCGGGGCTGGCTTGAAGGTCGAGTAGAACCTCAACTCCTTCGCTGGCCGTGCGCGCTCGTGTGTTCGCCAACGGGTCACGGCACTACGCCGTACAAGCCGCCGATTACCCGCAGTCATATGCAGCTCCACCGCATAGGCCGACCACGGCGCGTAAAAACCTGCGCCAACTCGGAAAAGCTCAATTTCCCAGACACTGTCTGGCGAATTGACCAAGTCATAAAGAACACCTGCATCACCGATAGGTAAGGCACGGGCAGCGGGCCTATCTACCCTGAAAAGCGTCTTCTTTATCATGCCACCACCCTTTTCCCTGCTGCCAAGGCCCGCTTGGCCCTCGGCGGTGTTCTTCGGCCCTTGATCTTACGATGCCTGAATAGGCGGTAGTTATCCTTGTCGGTACGAATTTGTCCACTCTCAGTCGCCGCAGGAGCCGGCACCGCAACCTCCGAATGACTATCTATAGTATTCCGACGCAAGTTGGCCACCTTCTCCGCAGCGGCACGGTAGCGGGTACCATGGGTGCCGACATGCGGCACCTTGGCTCGGCCAAGAATACGACGCCAACCGTTGTAGTAAGTGCTGGAAGGTAGTGGGATCTGACTATCAGAGATAGACGGGCACACATGAATATCCTGCGCCCGTTTGACCGCCTGGACCACCAGTCCAGGGATTCCTAAGATAAAATCGATTGGGGACATCGGCATTGCTTCCATTAAACGTGTTCTTCGCAAAAACAAGTCTAATGAATGTCGAGCGTCCCCCTTTTATGAGGTAGAGTCCTCATCACTCACGCGGGTGTCAGAACCTTCCACGCAGAGTCAACAGTACGCTACGCGGTGCGCCGTAGTTGTTGCGGTTCTCGACATAACCCGGGTACTCGTAATACACCTTGTCGAACAGATTGTTCACGTTCAACGCCGCCGTCCAATTCGGCGTCACGTCATACGCGACCGCCGTTGCCGACCAGCAGAGCTTTGCCCGGGCTTCTGAATCGCTCGGCATGTACCGTCCCCGCGTATCGGCCGCTGTGACAGCGTTGGAGAAAGAAGTCGGCGCCCGGTTGTTCCATCGCACGACACGCAAGACGACGCTCACGCGCGAGGGCACCGCCTTCTATGACCAGGCCCGGGCGACACTCACCGCTGTCGGGGACGCCAGGAATTTCTTTGACGGGGGCTCTTCAATTCCGAAAGGGCGCGTCCGGGTCGATATGAGCAACTCCATTGCGCGCTCGACCATCATTCCCCGCTTGCGCCAGTTCAAGGAGGCCTACCCCGAGGTGGACGTCATCCTCGGCGTGAGCGACCAACAAGCCGATCTCATCACAGAAGGGATAGACTGCGTGCTGCGATTGGGACAGCTTGGAACGACCAGCATGGTCAGCCGCGTCGTGAGCCGGGTTCGGGTAGTCACTTGCGCGGCGCCCGGTTACCTGGCTCGAAATGGTGAACCGCAAACCCTTGAAGCGTTGAAGCAGCATCAGGCAGTGATGTACTTCTATGGCAAAGACCGCCGTGTCATGGATTGGGTCATTTCGGTGTTTGAGGTACCTTTGGCATCCAAGCCATAGGCCAGGCCGCAGAAATTCCGAACGTGGCTAGCCTAGTGTCAGGAACCAAGATGTGCTCTCTAAAGAATCGGATCAGGTGTTGCCTGCGGTCAGTCCTTTTCCGCATGGCCTGTTTGGTATCGCCCCCAAAGCCCACATCCCCATTCCCTTGCCGCCACCGATCAGTGCAAGCGCCTCACGCCTAGTGCCGACCAAACGATGGACGACGGGCGGTCACGCCCCCGCCTCCATTAATAGCTGCACCATGCGGTCGTATCCTCGTTGACGGGCGTGCTCCAATGGTGTCACGCCGCGACGGTCGGCCAGTTTCACGTCTGCACCGGCCTGCACCAGGGCCTGCACAATCTGGACATGCCGAGGCCCGCCGTCTCCCAGAATGATGGCTTCGAGCAGCGCCGTCCAACCCAGGCGATTGACGTGGTCCACGTCTACGCCAGCCTTGATCAAGCGATGCACGGTTTCGACGTGACCGCGCTCGGCTGCCGGGATGAGTGCAGTGCCGCCATATCGGTTGGTGCTTTTCAGGTCTGCGCCATGAGTCAAGGTCATCTCCAAGATCTCGTTCAGGCCCCGCGCACCGGCATATAAGTACGCGCTATCCTGAATGGCATCCTTGGCGTTCACATCTGCCCCCGCCTCAATCAAAACCTGGGCCGCAGCGGCATTATTCGCATGCGTCGCAATAAGCAAGGGTGTACGGCCCTGCGCATCACGCGCCTCTATGGCTGCCCCCTGCGCGAGCAGCGCACTGATTTCCGATACGCCGCCGTTGGCGGCGCTTTGTAGCAACTGTCGGTTCACAGGATTACCCTGCGAGAAACTGACGGCAGACATCCACATCGCCATCAAACAAACGCCATAAATCGTCAAACGTCTGAACAACATCATTCGCCTCCATCAATACGGATAAGCCGCAAAAAATCGCTTTTGTTATCGCCCCGAAAGTTGCAATGCCGCTCCAGGCCATGATAAAAAAACGCACCACTCCATTAAAAAAATGAATACTTGCATGGTGTCCAGCTTAAAACCGAATCGCGTCCTGTTTGAACTGGACCTGCTGAAAGCCCTCGTCGCCGTGGCAGAAAGCGGCAGCTTTACCGTCGCCGCAACGCGACTGCATTCCACCCAATCAACGGTCAGCCAGAAAATACGTCGTCTGGAAGACCTCGCGGGCCACACGCTACTCGATCGCAGCAACCGCACGGTCAGTCCCACCGAAGCCGGCCATATTGCGTTGCGATATGCCCGCCAGATGCTGACCGCCAACGACAACCTGGCCCAATCGCTGTCGGGCACGATGGTCGCCATCACGGTCCGATTGGGACTACCGGAAGACTTCGCCACCGGCGCGATTACCAAGCTGCTCTCCACATTCAGTCGGGCCTATCCGCATGTCAAATTGGAAGTCACCAGCGGCTTGAGCCGCGACCTCTATCACAGCTACGAGCAAGGCGAACAGGACCTGGTCCTGATCAAGCAACGCCGCCATAGCCGCGCTGCGGTCATCTGCCGCCCCGAAAAACTGGCCTGGATCGATAGCGCGCGACAGCCCTGCCTCGACCAAGATCCCGTGCCGTTGGTCACGTTTCCCCAACGCGGGCTGTATCGTGACGATATGATCCAGGCCTTGGAAACCATCGGAAGGCCATGGCGCATCAGCTATACGAGCTCCAGCCTGACGGGCATCCAGGAGGCAGTGGTCAGTGGCATGGGCATCAGTTTGCTCCCCCGTCGCGCGGTCGCCAAGGAGCACCGGATACTGACCCGGCGCAGTGGCCTGCCCGACATCGATGCCTACGAAATCGGTATCTTCTTTCGCCCTTCTGCCAGTGCGCCGATCCGCGACTTGGCCAACGTGCTGGTCCGATTGATCGACCACGCGCGAGCCCGGTCCTAACCACGCCCTCGGCGTATCACCCGTCGGTCGGCCGGCGCACCCGCAACGGCCGCCGCCGCGTTAGGCGCATTGATCGCCACAAACGTCGCCTCGCTGCCTACCGCCAACCCATAGCCACTCAAACCCAGCACCTGCGCGCCCGCAGCACAGACCAAGTGCAGCGCAGTCTGCAGCGCCTCATCGGTGTAGAACCCCGAGCGATATCCCAACAACATGGCACGCTGCAACATATCGCCTGTGCCATACGGCCACCATGCATCCTGAATGTTGTCGTTGCCGGAAAACACCCGCACTCCTGCCTCGCGCAAGCGCAGAATCGGCGGAAATGCCCGGTCGCCCGGCGCATTCGTCATGATGGCAATGTCCGCATCGGCCAACGCTGTCGCAATACCGTCCAGCACATCCGCCGTCACGTCGCCCAAGCTATAGGCATGACTGACCGCGACCCGGCCATTCAATCCGCCGGCCCGCGTACGGGCGGCAATACGATGCAGTTGCTCTACCCCTTGCATTCCGGGCTCGTGCAAATGGATATCGATTTTCGCCCCATAGCGATCGGCAATGCCGAACACAGCATCCAGCTGCCCGTCGGCGTCGCCGTCTAACGTGGTGGGGTCAATCCCGCCGATAACATCCACCCCCTCACGGGCGGCATTTTCCAGTACCTGCACCGTTCCGGGACAGGACATCACGCCAGCCTGCGGGAATGCCACCAATTCAATATGCATACGATCGCGCCATTGCTCACGCACTTGCATGATGGTGTGCAAATTCGTCAAGCCCGTCGTCGCATCGACGTCGACATGGCTGCGCATGGCAACCGTGCCAAATGCCGCCGCTTGCTCCAGCAACGCCTCGGCGCGCTCGGACATCGGTTTCGCTTGTGCCAGCGCCTCTTTCTCGATCGCTAAGCGCTCGCGCAAACTGTTGGCCGTCACGTGCGGATGCCAACGATCACCCACAAAGCTCTTGTCCAGATGGATATGCCCATCGACAAAACCCGGCACGACGACCCAGCCGTGGAGATCAACGACGTCCGTACCGGGCTCTGCGTGCAAATCCGACCCCATTGCGACGATACGGCCCTCTGCCACGGCGATGTCCAGCTTGCTGCCATCGGCGGCAACGCCATTGATAAACAGACGTTCGACCATGAGTTACTCCTCGGTATGAACCAACAAAACGAGTCAGGCGCATTGCCTGCCGTAAACGATGGTTCTACGATAGCGAACCGATGACGTATCTACAAGTTAAATATAAACATGCCATGCATTCGATTTATAAATAACTCTGCCGATCAAAACAGGTAACCAGAACGCCTTGACCATTGCGAAAGAGCTTGGCCTCATCTGGAAGAATTAGAACTCGACTGTGGCACCGTGAACGGGCTCAGCGGCTCCCAGGTATCCGTCAAAAAGCTCTGACACCTGCGCACGCAGCCAGCGAGAGCGCGGTTCGTTATGAAAGCGGCGGTGCCAATATTGTTTCAAGTCGTAGCGTGGAAAGCCTGGGGGCGGCGCCATTACCCGAAATCGTCCGTTTTGCGCGAAGCGCTCTGCTATCGTTTTAGGCAGCACCACCATCAGGTCTGACTCTTCGACCAATCCAGGGACACTCATGTAGTGGGACATCTGCAACCCAACATGACGCTCTATACCCTGTGAAAAAACATACTGTTCATACATTTCCATGGTGCGACTGCCATCGCGCACCAGTAGATGCTCGGCCTGCCGAAACTGACTGAGTGTAATGCGTGAGCCGCGCAGGGGATGCCCTTCTCGCACCAAGCAAACCAGCACATGGGAAAACAGACGCTGCTGGTAGATATCGGCGCCCCGCAGGTCTGGAAAGTAACCTATGGACAGATCAACCCGCCCCTCGTACATCGCTTGATCCAGCTCCTCCGGCGCCAAGCTTTGTGTCTTTAATACAAGACCGGGGGCTTGCACTTTGAATAGGCGATATAAATCCGGCAAAAATACTGCTTCACCGATCTCGCTAAGACAAAGTGTTAGTGTCCCCTTGACGGTGCTAGGGTTGAAAGTGGGGGGAGTCAGAATATCGCGATCTATGACATCAATGACTTCGCGTGTCTTGCCTATTATCCCCTGCGCCAAGGGCGTCGCATGCATGCGCAGGCCACGTCGAACAAACAACGGGTCTTGCAGAGCACGGCGCAAGCGCCCTAGCGCCGCGCTGGTAGCCGGCTGACTGATACCCAAACGGCTGGCAGCCGTAGTGACGCTTCCGGTTTCGTGGACGGCAAGCAGCACTCGCAGCAAGTTGAGATCAGTCTTCATAGAATAAACAAAACAAATACAGCAAATAAATTACATCCACTATATATATTCCATACTCGACGCTAAAGTAAAGGCAGGGTTACTTCAAAACACAGGAAGAGACATGCCTTATCTTAAGAACGCTTGGTACATGGCCACTTGGGCCGACGAAATCAAACCGGGCGAGATGTTTCATCGCACGCTACTCGATCAACCGATAGTGCTTTTTCGCCGTAGCGACGGAAGTCTGGCCGCCCTGCACGACCGCTGTCCGCATCGTTTTGTCCCCTTGCACCTAGGTACCCTTAAAGGTGACGCCATCGAGTGCGGCTACCATGGCTTGCAGTTTGACTGTAGCGGCCGCTGTGTGCGCAATCCGCACGGCAACAACATTCCGATAGCTGCACGGGTGCGGTCATACGCCGCAATCGAAAAAGACGGCATCGCGTGGATATGGATGGGGGAAGCCGATTCTGCAAAAGTCGAACTGCTACCTGACTTCTCGCGTCTGCATGCCGCAGCGCCTAGCGCCAAGTCGCGTGGCTATCTATGGACCGACTGCAACTACAAGCTGATTGCCGACAACGTGATGGATCTGAGCCATGCCGACTTTGTACACGCCGACTCTGTGGGCGGTGGCGCCTTCACTCGCGCCAAACCGAAGGTCGAAGAACACGGGGATGATGTGCATATCACCTGGGAGTGCCTGCACGACAGTGCACCACCCGCTTACGACCGCCTTATGCCACAGCCTGGGCAGCCGGTGTGCTTTCGTACGCAGGTACGATGGCGTGCACCGGGCTCCATGCACTTGGACATTGCCATCACGCCGCAAGACGCCCCCGACAGCGAAGGCTTGCGTACCGATAACGCCCACATCGTCACGCCCGAGAGTGAAACCACCACTCATTACTTTTATTGGTTGACCAGACGCTTTCGCACCAACGATGAGGAAATAAACACTCGTCGGCAAGCCATCATGTACAACGCGTTTAACAACCAAGACAAACCCATGCTAAGCGCACAGCAAAAAGCCATGAACACCGATGATCTGTTCAGTCTGAGCCCAGTACTGTTGCCCACTGACGCGGGCGCTGTTCGCGCCCGCCGCAAGCTGGAACAGAAGATACGCGAAGAGGACTAAACGCCCACGTACCGGGCAATCAGCTCGGGCTGGGCAGCCAGCTCGGGCGAACTGCCCCGCCATACCGTTACGCCCTTATCCAAAATGACGTTTCGGTCGGACAAGCGCAACAGAGCCTTCGTGTTCTTATCTACAACAATCATAGAAAGCCCTTGCTCCTTCAAGCGCTGCAGCACTTTCCAGATTTCGGCCCGCACCACAGGGGCCAAGCCTTCGGTAGCCTCATCCAGCACCAGCAGACGAGGGTTAGTCATCAGCGCTCTCCCAATAGCAAGCATCTGCTGCTCGCCTCCGGACAGCTGATTGCCCATATTGGTTCGCCGCTCTTTCAAGCGTGGAAAAACGTCGTAAATTTTTTCTAGCGTCCATTGCGGCTTACCGCCCGAACTCGAGGCGGTAGCAATCAGGTTCTCTTCGACACTTAGCATCGGAAATATCTGACGCCCTTCAGGCACCAGCGAGATTCCCATACGCCCTATGCGATAGGGCTGCAGGCCGGCAAGTTCGGTTCCCTCGAAACGGATGCTGCCGCCGCAGGGGTTCAATAAACCAAACAAGCATTTGATAGCCGTGGTTCGGCCCATGCCGTTGCGACCAATAAGGCCTATGACCTCCCCCTGATTCAAGTCAAGATCGACATCGAATAGCGCTTGCGATGGGCCGTACTTGGCGGCCAGATTCTGAATGCTGAGCATTAGGGCTCCTGTAGTCAATTACGCGTCTTCATCGTCGCCCAAATAGGCTTTCTGCACTTCGGGATGAGCGCGTATCTCGTCAACGGTACCTGTTGCGATAATCTTGCCGTACACCAGAACGCTGATGCGGTCGGCCAATGAGAAGACCGCGTTCATGTCGTGCTCTACCAGAACAATCGTGTATTGGCCCTTAAGGGAACGCAGCAGCTCAATCGCGGCCACGCCTTCGGCGGCGCTCATGCCCGCCATAGGCTCGTCAAGCAAGAGCAGTCTGGGCTCAGCAGCCAGCGCCATGGCGATCTCTAGCTGTCGACGCTGTCCATAGGCTAGATTGGCGGCTACTTCGTCAGCCACATGCACCAATTGGCATTGCTGCATGATGCGCTCGGCTACCTGCATAGACTCTAGGTCTCGGATCAGGGGCTTCCAAACCGCTAGACGAACACCCCGCCGACGCCGGGCCGCCAAACAAATGTTTTCACGTACCGTGAACGAATCGAATACCGAGGTAATTTGGTACGAGCGCAATAGCCCTAACTCGACTCTTTGTTGCACTGGCTGACCGGAAACATCCACGTCTCCAATCAGAATGCGGCCAGCGTCTGAAGCAAGCTCACCGGTCAGTAGATTGATGAGTGTGGTTTTACCTGCGCCGTTAGGGCCGATGATAGCGTGCAGCTCACCAGGACGAACTTGAAGCGAAACTTCGTCGGTGGCCTTGAGACCGCCAAAATAACGTACCAGACCTTCTACAGTGAGTGACGGTGCGCTCATGGTAGTTCTCCGTTAGGGCGAGTTTTGATTGCAGGCCCTGCCGCTGAAGGCCGGTTGAAAATGGCTTTCAGCCATGCGAACTGATTGCGACCTGCCAAGGCAATGATAGTGATGATCGGCCCCATCACCAACATCCAGTGTGTGGTCCAGCCTTTCAGCACTTCTTCAAGCACCAGGAATACAATCGCCCCAAAAATGGGCCCGGTCACCAGCCCGATACCGCCGATGACAATCATGACGATCAGCTCACCGGAGAGATGCCAGGCAATATAGCTGGGCACCGCGAATGCGGTCAGGTTAGCCAGCAGAAAGCCCGCGATCCCGGTGATGACGCCCGACAATACATAGGCGGACAGCTGGATTCTGAATACTGAATAACCAAAGGCGTCGACCCGACGAGGGTTGATGTGGGTTGCTCGCAGCACCATGCCAAAAGGCGAGGTACGCAAGCGGTTCAGGAACAAGGCGAGCATCAGGAGCAGCGCCCATGTAGCCCAATACACCTCGGAACTGCCGCTCAGTTCAAACCATCCGAAATTGCTGGATTCATAGATGTTAAGACCGTCATCACCGCCAAAGGGCGTAAGACTGACCATCAAGAAATAGAACATCTGCGAAAACGCCAGCGTAATCATGATGAAACCGATACCTGAGGTGCGCAGACACACCGAGCCAACCAGCACAGCCACAACTATGCACACGGCGATGCACACAAACAGCTGGATCCAGCCATTGCTAATGCCATAGTGGCTAAGGATACCGACTGCGTAACAACCCAGGCCGATAAACATGGCATGCCCAAAGCTGACCAAGCCCGCGAAGCCCAGAACGATATTCAAGGCGCAAGCTGCCAACGCGTAGATCAACACGCGAGCAAAGAAAGTGACATAAAACGGCTCATCCACCACCTGCGCCACGAACGGTATGGCGGCAAGCACAATGAACAAGACTGGTAGAACCAAACGCATCCAACTACGAGAATTCATGGCTGTGCCCCCTTAGCGCTTGGCCGAAACCATCAGGCCCTGCGGCTTGAATGCAAGCACAAAAGCCATCAGCAGATAAATCAACATAGAGGCTAAAGCCGACCCGACCGTATTGGCGGCAGCGGGCGCCATCACCAGGGCCAAGATGCCAGGCAAATAGGCGCGCCCCAATGTGTCGATGACGGCGATGAGAATGGCGGCCAACAGCGCCCCTCGAATCGATCCGATGCCGCCCACCACAATCACCACTAAAGCAAGAATTAGCACAGGGTCGCCCATACCCGACTGCACTGACAGGATGGGGCCGGCCAAAGTCCCTGCCAAACCCGCAAGGCCTGCGCCCAACATAAACAGGGATTTCTTCAGTAAATCA
The DNA here is from genome assembly GCF_020539505.1 of Mesopusillimonas faecipullorum. Taxonomy (GTDB): domain Bacteria; phylum Pseudomonadota; class Gammaproteobacteria; order Burkholderiales; family Burkholderiaceae_B; genus Mesopusillimonas; species Mesopusillimonas faecipullorum. Next base: position 35,199 of record NZ_JACDXW010000006.1, read on the forward strand.
ACGTTGGCGCCCAGCACACTGACCATGGAAGCATGCGTCGTACCCGCGCGCACCAGCATGCCGAAGCGAGTTTTCTGGATGAGATACCAGGCACCGAATGCCACCAGAACACCCACGACGATGATCAGCAAGCGATAAACCGGATACGGCGCCCCGAGAATTTCTACCGACCCGCTGATAACCTCTGGGATCGTCACAAAATAGGGGCGATTCCCCCAGATGAAAATGGCCAACTCATTAAAGAACATCATGAGCCCGAAGGTGGCCAGCACTTGATACAGGTGATCATGACGATACAGAGGCCGCGCAACCAGATGCTCGATCACAAGACCCACGATGGCCGCAGCCGCCACGGCAGCAAAGAGGGAAAACAAAAAGGAACCGCTAGCGTTGTAGCTTGCGGCACCCACAAAGGCACCCACCATATACAGTGAGCCATGCGCTAGATTGATGAAGTTCATGATGCCGAAAATCAGGGTCAGCCCCGATGACAGCAGGAACAGCAATACACCCAGCTGCAGCCCATTAAGAAGCTGCGACAGGAACAACGAACTATTCATGACGGATTTTCCGTTGAGGAATCAGTAGCTGCCACAGGGGCTACACCAGTAGGCAGCCCCTTGTGGTCGAGCGCTACAGGCCAGCGCCTGTGCTTTACTTCATGTCACACTCGGAGACGTAGGCGTCTTGGTGATCGGTAAACACAGTAGCAAGCTGCTTGACCACAACGTCGTCACCCTGCCCAACGGCCTTGAAAGCGTAGAGATTCTGAATGGGCATGTTGTTGGTATTAAAGGCAAACTTGCCCCGTACCGTCGGGAACTCAGAGCCCGCTTGCTTGACGGCCTTCACGAATGCCTCGCGATTGGAAACATCGCCATTCAGCTTGAGCACGGCAGTGTTCAACAGATAGGCCGCGTCGTAACCATTGGCAGCGTACTCAGACGGCGTATGGCCGTATTTGTCCTCAAACGCTTTAACGAATTTTTTGCTCTGAGGGTTATTGAGCACCGGCGCCCAAGTGGCACCGTAAATATTGCCGTCGGCCTGCGACTTGAGCGACACCAGGGTGTTGGAGTCGATCATGCCTTCAGAATACACGGGTGTCTTACCCATGATGCCGGCCTGACGGAGCTGACGCGCAAAGTTGACGCCGGTTCCGCCTGTGTAAAAAACGAACAATGCTTCGGGATTGGCCGCCTGGAGTGCAGAGATTTCTGCCGAGAAGTCGAGCTGCCCTAGCGGCGTGTAGACTTCTTTAGCCACGTCACCTTTAAAGTAACGCTTGAAACCATTGAGCTTGTCTTTTCCAGCCTGATAGCTGGAAGTCATGAGGTAGGCGTTTTTATGGCCGAGGTCTTGCACATACTGGCCCATTGCCTCTGACATGGTGTCATTCTGCCAAGCAAGGCCAAAAAGGTTAGGGGCGCACAACTTGCCGGCGACAGGCCCGGGCCCAGCGTTGGTGGCGATGGCCACGACACCGGAATCTTTGATGCGCCGCAATTCAGCCATGAGTACGTTCGAGAACCCCAGCCCCACAATCGCATCAACCTTATCGCGCTCCAGGAATTTCTGAATTGCCTGGGCACCCACATCCGGCTTTAGCTGATCATCCTCAATCACCACCTTGACGTTCTGATCACCAAACTTGTTGCCGAGCTCTTCCAGGGCCAACAGGAAACCGTCGCGCTGATCTTGGCCCAGTACCCCCTGAGGCCCAGACAACACACCGGAAAATCCGACGGTGATGTCGGCCTGGGCTACCGGAGCAACCATGAACAACCCGGCCAGCACGGCGGAAATCGTAGTTTTCCTCATTCTTTGTCTCCTTAGTCTCTCTGGGTCTCTGTCAACCCTTATTGCGGCGGGATGCCACCTACTTTTTGGGCTGTTTCTATTTACAGCGTATGAAAAGTGAGTTCAACGCTCATGTCATTGCTTGGCTCACTGACGAAAACTGAGGTTTTGAAGTCGTTAATCTTGCCTTGGTGTCTATACGGAAGCCTTGCTTGTTTCAGCATCGCCGGCAATCAGGTATTCCCACATACGTTCAAAAATAAGCCCGGCGCTGGTGGCACGCTGCTGCGCTTGCTGATGCGACAAAATGCCATCGTTCGAGGCAAGCCCAGCGCACCGCAACTGCAATTCAATACGAGCCATGTCTTCAAGGTACCAAGTCAAGGCGACGGCTTTTTCCAGCGATTCCGCGACAACTACCGCGCCGTTGCCACGCATGACCACTGCCGCAGCGTCGCCAAGACGCTCTGCCACGCCCAGCGCCTGCTCCTCGGTGCGAACAAGTTGTACGTCGTCCCAAAACGGAACGGAAGGAGAAAAGTAGGAACCCATTCCATGACGCGCCTCGGGTGTAATGCCAGCCGCCGAGAGAGTCATGACATCGCGCGGCATGCTGCGCACGACACCGCACACCTGCGGGCGGCGTCTGTAGATCTGCTGATGAATACGAACTTCGCCCAAAACGCCTGGAGGCAGCTCGCCGTCGATGCAGACCACTGTCCCTTCATCTTCGGGCTCGATAAGACCCATAGGCCTAGCTGCGCACACAAGGAAATACTTTTCATCGAGCCGCAAACTGCAATGCCCATAAGCATGGACAAGATTGGCACGTGCCAATGCTCGCGCAGCAAGGCGTACGCATTGCTGCTGCTGAACAGTGGCGGTGGGCACAACAAACGCTTGCGTCACGGCTTGTCTCCTTGCTAAGCGCGGGAGGTTTTCTCGATATTTGATCCTTATGATAATTCCGCGAAATATCGGCGTCAACATTTTTTATCGAGATTTATAAAAAATATAAATAAACTAGATGATTGAGTAACTTCTGGGCGCACCCAAGCCGCGGTGCCAGCAAAAACCCGCCCCTTGGAGAGCCCCGCGCGCAGCCTCTTCTGTAGCGAGCCTTTAGCCCGAAGCAAATGGCCACAAGACAGACATCAGCCCCGCCTAAGACCTTGTGAAGCCGTCTTATGTTATTTGGTAACACTGCTAGCTAATTTTCGGTATTTCGCGCATAGTGGCTGTGGGGATATTCTTCCCTAGTACATTTAGGATTTACTTTGAAAACAGAAAATGGCATCGTGAAGTGGTTTAACAACGAAAAGGGCTTTGGTTTCATCATGCCCGAGTCCGGTGGTAAGGACCTCTTCGCGCACTACAGCGAAATTCAAGGCTCCGGCCACAAGACACTGGAAGAAAACCAACGGGTTTCTTTCGTTGCTGGTAACGGCCAAAAAGGCCCTTGCGCGACTCAGATCAAAGTTCTCTGAACTCTGCTCAGCCTTTAAGCTAGCTTAAAACAGCCGCACCCAACTTCTTGGGTGCGGCTGTTTTTTTACTCAAACACGGTATGACCTCGGCTAGTGGCAAGTCATATCCGTATATGGGGTTCATCTAGAACACAAAACTATCGTTCTAGTCTTAACCCTTTAGTCTGGTATTTCTACACGAGTTGAGGAAAAATCTATTCACCGTGGCAACGGTCGACCCAAATAGCTTTACCAAGGCTCTGATGAGTCAGCCCAGATAGGAGACTGCATGAAGATCCGCGTCGTCATAGCCGATGACCACCCATCCATCGTGGCGGGAGTTCATCATGAATTAAGTGCCCATCCGGATTTACAAATAGTCGGCATGGCACGTGATTTCGATGAGCTTTTGGGGTTATTAGACACACATACATGAGATGTTTTAGTAACAGACTACTTCATGCCAAGCAGCAAGTTCGAAAACAGTATGCTGCTGGCCCATCTGATGGAAAAGTACTAATTTTCCAACGCGCAAATACTTAGCGCCTGGAAATCAGATAGGCCGCTATTAACACCGCCACAATGGGCAATATCAGGTCAAGCTGTGCATCTAGGCTCCAGCGCCAGATATCGAAGCCTTCCCAGGGGTTGAGCTTACCGGGTTGGCCTATCTTGTATTCGCGTTGGGCATGCTCTCTTCCTATGAAGAAAGCAGCGCCAAAGGCTGCACCCGCCCACCAGTTTTTGGTAAGCAGGCCAATGATGGCCAGCATGGCGAGTGCATAAAAGACATGTTCAAAGTTGGTGAAGTTCAAGATTTACGTATCCGTATGCTGTAGCGCCCCCCAACACATTGTGGAAATAGACGCGACCTGGTTTTGTAAGCTTGCGCCGCAGCCTAAGGCAGCCCACAGCCGGCCTTTTAAGACTTTGTCTCAGGCCGCATCAAGTCATCCAGCAGCTCACTCGCCGAGACTACATCACCAAAGCTTTGAAACACCGTGGTAAGGCCGTTCTGGTGGTCTTCGGGATAGCGCGCCGCGTTGATGTCTTCCACCATAGCCACTCGATAATCCAGCATCATGGCGTCCCGGGCGGAAGTTTCGCAGCAGAAATTGGTCACGACACCCCCGATGGCAACGTTGCTAATCCCTCGCGCTTGCAGCTGCTCGTGCAAATCACAAACTCCAGGCATAAAGGCGCTGAAGCGCGTTTTGGTAGCTTGAATATCTTCGGGCTGTACGTCTAGTTCGGGGTGCAAGGCGTGGCCGGGAGAGCCCGGGCTGAGCTGATCTCGATGGCGAGCCCCGTTTTCGGCTTTGAAAAAATAATCATGGTACAGCGGCCAAAGACTGGTGCCGTCTTGCCCGGCTGTCATGCTGACCCAGGCTACTACACCGCCGCGTTCGCGCACGCCTTTGGCCAGGTCGTTGATGGTGGGAATAATACGCAGCGCCGGCTGTAAATCTTGCACATAAAAACACTGCATGTCGATAATGACAAGCGCGGTGCGATGAGGTTCGAAGTGATCGAATATTCTTAACCGCCCACGCTTTTGCATGACACGCTCTATAACGTACGCCGGCATGATTGGAGCATTGTTTTCAGACATCTCCCCCTCCTTTTTATAGGGTCAATAAACACAGATCTTATGCGTTGTGCAAGCCGCGCGGGCTACACTGTGCGCACCTCCTGTGCGAAGCATATTACCTACTTGTCTTCGGCACCGCCGGTATAGCAGCGGCTGCGAGTCTTTAAGTGGGTAGTTATACTCGGCAAACCCTCATGCTTTCTGGTCCACCATGATAGACACCCTAGAGGCCCTGTTCCAAGAGTACTGGCCTCATTTCCTGTTTCTACTCTCTACCGTCAGCGCTACCATTGCCGCTACCCATGCGGCCATGAACAAGACCGACGTTCGAGCGGCCATAGCTTGGGTCGGCGTCATCCTGTTGTCACCGTTATTGGGTGCCATGCTGTACCTGATCGCCGGCATTAACCGCGTTCGGAAGGATTACATCTCGCAAGAGCGTGATCGTTTGCAGCGCATCTATCGGCAGCTGCCTGACCCCCCAGAGATTCCCTTGTCTGAGCTGAGCCCGGCACAATTAGCCATGCTCACCCTGGGCGATAACGTCAGTGATTTTCCGCTTAGCGCGGGCAACCACATTCGCTTGCTACAAGGGGGCGACGAAACATATGCCGCCATGCTTGAAGCGATAGACCAGGCTCAGTGCACCATCGCTTTGCAAAGCTATATCTTTGATAACGATGTGGTGGGGCAGCGCTTTGTCCAGGCCTTGGCCAAAGCCAAAGCACGTGGGGTCACGGTGCGCATTCTGCTGGATGCCGTAGGCGTACGCTACTCGCGACCGAGAATCACGGGTAGCTTGCGTCAAGCAGGCTTAACCACCGCGCTGTTCATGACCAACCCGCTAGGCTTGCGCTCAGCCTACGCCAACCTGCGTAGCCACCGCAAGATTCTGGTGATAGACGGGCAAGTTGGCTTTACCGGCGGTATGAACATACGCGCGGGCTTCACTCGGGACGTAGCGGGTGACAGCGTGACTATGGACACGCACTTCAAGTTTGAAGGCCCGCTGGTGCTTCAGCTGCTTACCGTGTTCATGCACGACTGGGAGTTCACCACACGCGAGGCACTGGACCTGCAGGCCTGGTGCAGCAAACCCGCTCTAGCCGTCCCCCTGCCACGGGTACTGGCGCGGGGTATACGGTCGGGGCCCGATAGGTCTATATTCAGCACACATCAGATGCTGCAAGGCGCCTTCGCTTTGGCACAAAAGCATATACGGATTCAATCCCCGTATTTTCTGCCCGACCAAGTATTGATAGGTGCGCTTTGCACAGCCGCCAAGCGAGGCGTTCAAGTCGACATCGTCATACCGGGCAACAATAACCTTAAGCTCGTGCAATACGCCATGCTGGGCCAGTTAGACCTGATTCTTCGCAGCGGTTGCCGCGTCTGGTGCTCTGCGGGAAGCTTCGACCATTCCAAGCTTTTGACCGTGGATCATGCTTGGTCATATGTGGGCTCGTCCAATATGGACCCCCGCAGCCACAGGCTGAATTTTGAAATGGATGTAGAAGTGCACGACGCCGCTTTGGCCCAGCACATCGCAGCGTTGATAGACGGCAACCGCACAAACGCCAGCCAGATTACCGAGCAAACCTTAGCTGCGCAGCCCTTCTGGAAGCGGCTGCGCAACCGGGTGATCTGGCTGGCAACCCCTTATCTTTAAAGCGCTGCTCTTTATCGATCCGGGGTTTGTGGCCAACTCAAAAATGTCGCCGCCTGTTCAGCCCTAGGCTGTTCCAGGCGCGGCACGTGCCCCAGAAAAGGCGCGGGAATACGTTCACACAAAGACTGCACATTCGCTTGCGGGGCCAACATGTCTATCTCGACTTGGTTGGCCACCCAACCGGCCAGAAACAAGCCCCGGCTGCGTATGGCTTCTACTGTCAGCAAGGCATGGCTGATACACCCCAGCTTGATTCCCACCACCAGTATCACTGGCAAACCCAAGGCCACCGCTAAATCGGCGGTATCCAGTTGCTCTGTTAAAGGCACGCGAAAGCCCCCTACGCCCTCGACCACTACGGCTTGCGCCTGCTCGGACAATCGCTCATAGGCATCAAGGATGACCTCCAAACGCATCTCGCCACCTGCTTGCCTAGCGGCAAGATGGGGTGCCATAGGCTCACGCCAAAGATAAGGCGTCTGCCACTCGTAAGGAACCTCGACATTGCCGGCTTGGACCAAGCTATCTGTGTCTTCGTTGCGCCAGGCTTCATCGCGCCAGTGTGCGCCGGCGGCTACGGGCTTCATACCGACCACACGGTACCCTTGAGCCGCCCAGGCATTCAGTATCGCCGCCGAAGTCAGCGTCTTGCCTATCTCGGTATCGGTACCCGTCACAAAGCAAGAGAATGGGTAGTGCTCACCAAAAGGTTTCGATTGCATGCTTAGCTCCGAGGCATTTGCGCTTCAAGAAAATTAATGGCCTCAGCCAAGCGGCTGATTTGGGCTGGGGTATGAGCCGCTGACAAAGCAATGCGTAAACGTGCGGTACCGTCCGGTACGGTGGGCGGACGTATGGCTGGCACCCACAAACCTTGCTCGAACAAGCGCGCCGAAAGCGCCAGCGCCTGCCCGTTATCCCCCACCAGCAAAGGCTGTATGGCCGTTTCCGAAGGCATCAAACGCCAATGGCGCTGCAGCAAAGACTGCTGCAAATGGCTTATGTTTTGCTTTAGTTGCGCACGGCGCTGCTGCCCCTCTTGCTCCACGATCAGCGCCAGACTGCGTAACAGCGCATGAGCCAGCGCGGGCGCGGCGGCCGTCGTGTAAATATAAGGGCGGGAGCGCTGCACCAACCAAGACACCACATCTTCATGGGCACAAACAAAAGCCCCCGACACACCCGCTGCCTTGCCTAGCGTCCCCATGTATAAAAGACGTTCGTCATGCAGCCCAAAGTGTTCCAGCACCCCTAATCCGCTTGCGCCCAACACACCAAAACCGTGAGCATCATCCACCACCAGCCAGGCTTCGTAACGCCGGCACAAATCCAGCAATGCCGGCACATCCGCCACGCTGCCATCCATGCTGAATACGCTGTCCGTTACCACCACCTTGTTCGAAGACGTACTGGCGGCAAGCAGCTGCTCTAGTGATGCCATATCGCGATGAGGAAAAACCCGCACTCGTGTGCGCGCCATACGCATGCCATCTATCAGCGAGGCATGGTTCAGCGCTTCGGAAAAAATTTCGGTGTCTGGGGCCAAAATCGCCAAGCCGCCCAGCAGCCCTAGGTTGGCCATATACCCCGTGCTGAAAAACAGCGCTTGCGCCGAGGGTATGTTGGCGCTGAGCAGTGTGGCCAGTTGCGCTTCCAGCAAGGCATGGGCACGCGAATGACCACTGATCAGATGAGAAGCCCCAGCCCCTACCCCATAACGTTGCACACCTTCGCATAGCGCCTGTGCCAAGCCGGCATCGTTAGCCAGGCCAAGATAATCATTGCTGCAGAACGCCAGCATGGGATGTCCATCGACCACCATCTGCACGCCATCGGCCTGATCCACGGTACGACGAAAACGTTGCAGGCGCTGTTCTTTTAAAGCCAGCAATTGAGTTTGCACGCGATTCAGCAACATGATGCTTAAGCTTCCAGGCTTTCGTGTAACACCACAGGCAACTGCCTAGCCAACAAATCTATGCCTTCATCGTCCAGCACATAAGGCGGCATGACATAAATGGTGTTGCCTATCGGGCGCAGCAGCAGCCCACGCCGCAGGGCTTGCTCGAAGAACCTGCGTGCAAAGCCTTTATCCCCTTCTGACAAACTCACATCCATGGCCCAGATCATGCCGCAGCGGCGATAGTGCTTGACTCTGTCGTGCTGGGCCAAGGGCGCCAAAGCCGCGTCGATACGCTGCGCCAGCAGACGGTTGCTGACGAGCACATCGTCTTGTTCAAAAATATCCAGCGTAGCCAATGCGGCACGGCAGGCAAGCGGATTGCCGGTGTATGAATGCGAATGCAAAAAACCGCGTGTCACGTCGTCGCTATAAAACGCTTGGTAGATTTCGTCGCGCGTCATCACCAGCGACAGCGGCAGATAGCCGCCACTTATGCCCTTGGAAAGACACAAAAAATCAGGCCACATAGCGGCTTGTTCACAAGCGTAGAAAGTACCGGTGCGCCCACAGCCCACCGCGACCTCATCCGCGATTAAATGTACCTGGTACTGATCGCAAAGACTGCGTAAACCTTTCAGATAGGCTGGGTCATACATGGCCATGCCGGTTGCGCATTGCACCAGCGGCTCGACAATAATGGCGGCCAAGCTGTCTGCCTGCTGGCGAAAAACATCATGCACCGCCTGTAAAGCGCGTTGCGCAATCTGCTCGGCGGTTTCACCCGGCTGCACCTGCCTGGCATCAGGTGAAGGCATTACCTGCGCGGCTCTTAACAAAGGGCCGTAAGCATCCCGGAACAAGGCGACATCAGTCACGCCCAAGGCCCCCAAGGTTTCGCCGTGATAGCTGCCTTGCAGGCACAGAAAACCCTGCTTGGCCGGCAGCCCCTTGTTGCGCCAATAATGAAAGCTCATCTTCAGGGCGATTTCTATGGAAGACGCCCCATCGGAAGCATAGAAACAATGCCCTAACACATGATCGGTGCTGGCTGACAAACGCTCGGAAAGCTCGACCACCGGCGCGTGAGTGAAGCCCGACAACATGGCATGTTCCAGCGTGTCCAGCTGGTCTTTCAGCGCGGCGTTGATGCGTGGATTGGCATGGCCGAATAAATTGACCCACCACGAACTGATGCCATCCAGATAGCGGTGCCCTTCAGGGTCAAACAGCCACGCCCCCTGGCCCCGCGCTATCGGTAGCATGGGCAAGGACTCGTGATGCCGCATCTGCGTGCACGGGTGCCACACGCTACGGAGACTGCGCTGCACCCAGTCTTGGCCGGCTTCTGAAACCAGTGCGGATCGCGCAGCGCTAACGGAGGAGGATTCGGACGCAGACATATGAGGGCTCTTGAGGACTGGATGGCAAGCGGGCCATCTTAAATGAAAAAAGTGCGCAAGCCCACGCTATCTTCTTTTAAAAACAGGCATGAAACCCATCATCTTCGCCTAATAACACCTTATTTCCCATTAACTACAAGCCCACCCAGCCACTCCATCCCAAACATCTTCCCTAGATCAAGATTGCAACATTTCGCTACATTCCGCTCTGACGCAAAAACGGCGCCACGTGGGCGCCGTCTGGTTACCGCTTTTCTGATCAGGACGCCTGGGCTTCGCCCTTGCGCAGTAAATCGAGCGCGACGTCAACGATCATATCTTCTTGCCCCCCTACCATACGGCGGCGACCCAACTCGACAAGAATATCCACTGTCTTCAGACCGTAACGATTAGCAGCGGTCTCGGCATGACGCAAGAAGCTGGAATACACGCCCGCATAGCCCAAGGCCAAGGTTTCGCGGTCGACCCGCACCGGACGGTCTTGCAAAGGCCGCACAATGTCATCGGCTGCATCCATCAGGGTGTACAAGTCGCAACCGTGGTTCCATCCCATGCGTTCCGCCGCAGCGATGAAGACTTCCAGCGGCGCATTGCCCGCCCCCGCCCCCATGCCCGCCAAGCTGGCATCGATGCGATCGCAGCCTTCTTCGACGGCAACGATGGAGTTGGCCACGCCCAAGCTGAGGTTGTGGTGAGCATGCATACCCGTGGTGGTCTCAGGCTTCAGCACTTCTTTCAGAGCCCGGAAACGATCACGCACGTCGTTCATATTGAGTGCGCCACCCGAATCCACCACATAAATGGTCGTAGCGCCGTAGCTTTCCATTTTCTTGGCTTCGGCAGCCAGGTTCTGCGGCGTGGTCATGTGGCTCATCATCAGAAAGCCAACGGTGTCCATGCCCAACTCACGCGCACGTTCGATGTGCTGACGAGAAACGTCGGCCTCGGTGCAGTGAGTGGCCACCCGAACAATGCTCGCGCCCGCCTTATAGGCATTTTCAAGGTCATGAATCGTGCCTATGCCGGGTAAAAGCAAAGTGGCGATCTTGGCATGGCTGACTTCTTCGGCCACGGCTTCTATCCATTCAAGATCGGTGTGCGCGCCAAAGCCATAGTTGAAGCTAGAGCCTTGCAAACCGTCGCCATGTGCGACTTCGATGGAATCCACCTTGGCTTTGTCCAAGGCACGCGCGATGTCTTTGACGTTCTGGATGGAGTATTGATGGCGGATAGCGTGGCTGCCGTCGCGCAGGGTTACGTCGGATATATAGAGTTTCTTTTGCGTCATGATGTGCTCCGTCTTGCTTGCGCCGTCAAACCGCTTGGCCGGCCATGCGGGTTTCCGCCAGACGCTCTGCGCATGCCAGTGCCGCCGAGGTCATGATGTCCAGATTGCCGGCGTAAGCGGGCAGGTAATGCGCAGCGCCCTCCACTTCCAGGAAGACCGAGGTTTTGAGCCCTGTCAGTTTGCCCAAACCGGGCACATTCAAGGGACGCGACTCGTCGAACAGTTCGAATTGCACCTCTTGCTTGAGGCGGTAGCCTGGTACGTAGGATTGCACCTTGGCGGCCATTTTCTCGATGCTGGTACGAATAGCGTCTTGGTCACCGGGCTCGGAGAGCGTAAAGACCGTGTCGCGCATGATGAGGGGGGGTTCAGCCGGGTTCAAGATGATAATGGCCTTGCCGCGTGTGGCGCCGCCCAATACTTGTATGGCCTTGGAGGTGGTTTCCGTGAATTCGTCGATATTGGCGCGCGTGCCTGGACCCGCGCTTTTACTGGAAATCGACGCGATGATTTCGGCGTAATGGACCTTGGCCACCTGCGACACCGCTGCCACCATGGGTATCGTGGCTTGGCCGCCGCAAGTCACCATATTGATATTGGTGGCGTCGAGCTTTTCGTCCAGGTTGATGGACGGGATCACATACGGCCCGATAGCTGCAGGTGTTAAATCTATGACCTGCACGCCGTGCTCTTGCAATACGGCATTGTGTTTAGCATGCGCTCCGGCCGAGGTGGCATCGAACACAATGCGGATATCTTTGAAGCCAGGCATGGCGACCAAGCCGTCTATGCCCTCGGCTGTCGTGGGCACCCCCATGCGTGTTGCACGCGCCAAGCCGTCGGAAGCCGGATCTATCCCCACCATGGCACCCATTTCCAGGTGCTTGGCGTTACGCAAGACCTTGATCATCAGATCGGTACCGATATTGCCGGAGCCGATGATGCCGACCTTTACTTTGTTTGTCGTAGTCATGATTAGTGTCTCTTCAAATGTCTGGTAGCGCCTAAGCAGTCAGCCTCTTAGACGAAACGCACAGAAATGGCGCCCAGATCTTGGTAGCGCACGGTGATGTTGTCGCCTGCCTCGACGGCAACCGCTTCGGTAACCCCACCCGTCAGAATCAAGGTGCCGGCGGGGATTTCCTCGCCGCGAGCGCCCAACATATTGGCCAACATGGCCACGCTTTGGGCGGGGTGCCCCAACACAGCGGCCCCCGATGCAGTAGCGACAACCTTGCCGTTTTTCTCCATCACCACGCCCAGGTTCTTCAAATCCAGGCCTTGGGTATCGCGCGAGCGCCCGCCAACCACGTAGCGAGCCGCCGAGGTGTTGTCAGCGACCACGCTTTTCAGGTCGAACTTGAAATCACGATAGCGAGAGTCGATGACTTCCAGGGCGGGCAGCACGAAATCGGTGGCCGCCAACACGTCGCCGATATGGCAACCCGGGCCTTTCAAAGGCGCTTTGGTGACAAAGGCAATCTCGGCTTCGACCTTGGGATGGATAAGCGTGGAAGTGTCACATTCGCCGCCATCAGGCACCTGGCCGTAATCAGTCAGAAAGCCGCGCACCGGCTCTACCACGCCCATCTGCTTCATCTTGGCATGAGACGTCAGCCCCATCTTCAGCCCTGCAATACGCGTGCCACGCCCCAGTTTGATAGCGCGCAGCGCATCTTGAATGGCATAGGCATCATCCCAGCCCATGTCTGGATGTTCGTCCGTGATCTTCAGAACGTCTTGGCATTGCATTTCGGCATCGTCCAAACGCTGCGCGAGCGCCTGAATCACATTGGCTTCTAGCGTCATGGTGTGCTCCGATTAAATAAAACGCACGCCAACCGAGCCGATACCGCCCAGGCTGACACGCAGGTTGTCGTTGGCCTCGACCGGCACCATGGCGGCCAGCGAACCCGAAAGAATGACTTCACCCGCCTTAAGCGACATGCCCAGACGACCCAAGGTATTGGCCAGCCAAGTCACGGCATTCAGAGGATGACCCAAGGCCGCAGCGCCCGCGCCGGTAGAGACGACTTCGCCGTTTTTCTCTAGCGTCAGGCCCACAACCGACAGATCTATCTTGCGCGGATCAGCCGCCGCGTCGCCCAACACGAACACGCCTGAAGAAGCATTGTCGGCAACGGTATCTTGAATCTTGATCTTCCAATCACGTATGCGCGAATCGACGATCTCGAAGCACGGCAGCACGCACTCTGTGGCGCGCAGCACGTCGGCATTGGTCACGCCCGGCCCGCACAAGTCGTGCTTGAGCACAAAAGCGATCTCGCCTTCGGCACGCGGTGCAATCAAGGTATTGGTTTCGATGGCTGCGCCATCGCCATACACCATGGAGGAAGTCAGATGGCCGAAGTCGGGCTGATCCACCTTGAGCATGTCCATGACGACTTGGCTGGTGACCCCGATTTTCTTGCCAACCACGCGCTCGTTGCCGGCCTCTAGGCGGCGCGCAATCATACGCAACTGAATCTGGTAGGCGTCTTCCAGCGTAATATCGGGCGCGGTTTCAGTCAGGGGAGCGATGGTCTGTCGTTGAACCAAGGCCTCGTACAGCGCATCGCCGTACTGTTGAATTTTGTTGGCATCCATAGCTTTAGAAAATCCTGGTTTTAGAGTTTGATGCAGACGTTGCGCAATTCTGTGTAGAACTCCAGCGAATGCACCCCGCCTTCACGGCCTATGCCAGATTGCTGAGCACCGCCGAAAGACGTGCGCAGATCACGCAAGAACCATGAGTTGACCCAGCAAATACCCACGTTCAACGCCGAGCTGACCCGATGAGCCACACCCAGGTCTTGCGTCCAGACCGTAGCGGCCAAGCCGTACTTGGTGGCATTGCCCAGTTGAATGACCTCTTCTTCGGTGTCGAAGGGCGTGATGTGGCAGCATGGCCCGAAAATTTCTTCACGCACGACGGAGGCGGTTTCGGGCAAGCCTGTCCAGATGGTGGGCTGCACCCAGGCGCCTTCGTTCAAAGGTGCGGGCAAATCTGGCACACCGCCGCCGGTTACAACAGTGGCGCCTTCGGCGTGGGCTTTTTCATAGTAGCTCAATACTTTTTTGCGGTGTACGTGCGATACCAACGGCCCGAAGTTCATGCCCTCGTCGAAAGGACGGCCCATCTTGAAAGATTCAGCCTTGGCTTTCAGTGCAACCACAAACTTGTCGAAAATGGGGCGCTGCACATACACGCGCTCGGTGCCCAGGCAAACCTGGCCGGAGTTTTCGAAAGCCGAACGCGCAATACCGGCCACGGCCTTGTCGAAATCCGCATCGGCGAAAACGATGCCGGGGTTCTTGCCGCCCAACTCGAAAGAAACGGGGCGCACGCCTTTAGCGGCTGCACGCATGATGACTTCGCCCGTGCCGGTCTCGCCGGTAAAGGTAATGCCATCTACCAAAGGATGCTCGGTCAGGAACTGACCTGCTGAATCGGGCCCGAAACCATGCACCAGGTTATACACGCCATGGGGCACGCCGACCTCGTTCATGACTTCACCCAGCAACGTGGCCGTGGCGGGCGTTTCTTCAGAAGGTTTGACCACCACCGTATTCCCGCAGGCCAGCGCTGGGCCCACCTTCCAGGTCATCAGCAGCAGAGGCAGGTTCCAGGGGCACACCACGCCGATCACGCCACGCGGCACACGCACACCGTAGTTGATGGCGCGCCCGCCATCTGGCGTGTCCATTTCGAAAGATTCGGTAGGTACGTTGCGGATCAGGTCGGCAAAGACCTTGAAGTTGGCGGCCCCGCGCGGAATATCAACATGACTGGCCAAAGAATAGGGCTTGCCGGTATCGTTGATTTCCGCTTGCAGGAAGTCATCGAAGCGACGCTGAATGCCATCGACAATGGCGTGCAGCATATCGACGCGCTCTTGCACTTTTAAGCGCGCCCAAGGGCCTTGCAAAGCTTCTTTGGCTGCACGCACAGCAGCATCCACCTGAGCCGCATCGGCCTCATGCACCATGCCCACCAGGCTGTTGTCTACCGGGTTGCGCTTCTCGAAAGTCTTGCCCGAGGTTTCCCAACGGCCATTGATGAAATTCCTGAAGTCAGTCATGTCAACGTTCCTATCAAAATAAAGATGTCGATGCGGTTTGGTCGCACAAGCGCCGCCGCTTAATTCGTGTCGCGTTTTTCTTTGAACTCGGGGATATCCGGCTTGGAGCCCCACATGCAAAATGAAGAGGGAATAGCGGGAAACGTGCGTGGACGATAGGTTTTCTCGTCTTCTTCGGTAATCAAACGCACGCCGCAGGAGTACTCGTAGATCATGTCGTCGGGCCCGGCAAAATACAGGAACATGGCCCCGGATGTGGGATGCCGCCCCGGCCCGAAACGTATAGGTATGCCTTTTTCCGTAAGGATGTAATAGGCGCGCATGATGTCATCTATGCTTTGAACCTGATGATTGATGTGCTGTACCCCGGGGCGGTTGGAAGGAAACAGCGCGATCTTGTGATGCACGTCGTCGATGCGCAGCAAGGGTGCTTCACCAATGCGGTCACTGACTTTGGCGCCCAGCAAGGATGTCCAGAAGAGCTCGTCGCGACGGGCATCTTGGGTACGCAAGCCAATGTGGCTAAAGCCGGTAATGCCCGCATCTCGCGTGGGAAAGTAGCGACGCCCACTGTGCAAGGGCTCGTAGACCAGGTCTATGCTATTGCCCGAAGGGTCTTGAAAGTTGATGAATTCGCGCACATAGCGCTGTTCGGCCTGCTGGGCAGTACCACGCCGCACCTGATAACCCTTGGCTTCCAACAGCGCGGCGGCGCTATCGAGTTCGTCGCTGGTGTCTACCTCGAAGGCTGAGGTGTGGTCAGAGGGGTCGCCTTCAAAGTAGCACAGGGTGTGATCCCGGCTGTCAGACTTGAAATACACCGCCTTGCCTTCTCGCCGTGCAACCTCCAAACCCAGAATCTGCGTGGCGTATTCAATGGCCGACTCCAGGTTCGCCGTACCCAATCGTACGTAACGTATATCGTGCAGATGGATCATCTTGTCTCCTTGGATGAACCGTGGCCTGAGGGTGTCAACCGGGCATATTCGCGCTAACGCGGCGCCCTGCTGCCATGGCAAAAATATCGCTTCATATTATTTTTATCGAGATTTTATACCAATTTCGGAAAAATGGAAGATTCCTATAGAATAGCCAGATTCGCGCCCGCTATGGTTTTTGCTGCGGCCCCTTATGGCTTTAGCGCACCCGCACACTCTGAAGAAAGTTTCAGCTAGCTAGGGTGCATCTTTCATTGGACTCATCATGCCCGACTCCTCCGTTTCCAATGCCACCCTACCCGCCTCAAGCAAAACCCTGGTTGCTTCAGCCTATCACCATCTGCGCCGAGACATCATCGAAGGCCGCCTGGCGCCAGGTAGCAAATTACGGGTCGAACACCTCAAAGACAGCTACGGGGTGGGGGCAGGTACGCTACGCGAAGCCCTGGCTTTGCTGGTTTCAGATGCCTTGGTCGTCGCCCAAGACCAACGGGGCTTTCACGTTAAACCGATTTCCATGGCCGACTTTCGCGACATCACCCAAACCCGGGTGCTGCTCGAATGCGAAGCGCTGCGCCAATCCATAGAATATGGCGACGAGCTCTGGGAAAGCCGCGTGGTGGCCGCTTTTCATTTATTGGATCGCGCCGAAGCCAAGATGGCCGAGAACCGCGCTTTTTCTTTCGACGAATGGGAAGCCCGCAACAAGGAATTCCATCAAGCCTTGATCAGCGGTAGCCAATCAAATTGGGTGGGGCATTTTCTGGGGATTCTGTACCAACAGGCCGAGCGCTATCGACGCCTGACCGTAACGCACCAGCCGATTCCGCGCGACTTGCACGCCGAGCACCAAGCCATATTCGATGCCGCCCTGGCCCGCGATACCCAACGCGCCTGTGAGGCGCTGGCGCTGCATATTCAAACCACCTACCGCGCGCTAGAGCAATTGCCCGATCAGGTGCTCTTGAATGGGCAAGCGGGGGCGGCACAGGCTTGAGATAAAAATTAGGACCTAATCCGTGGATAGCACTCCCGCTTCAGACAATGTCGCGACAAATTTAGGAGAGTCGTGTGCAAGTCGTTCAGGGGTCATCAAGCCGGTTCGTAACATGTAATCCAGCGCCAGTTCCTCGGGCGACATAGACATCTTATGAGCAATATCTTCGTACCAAGCAATACTTTTCTCGGCAGCAGAGTCCAGCTTTTCACGGATCGGGCGACGCTGGGTTTCGTATTGCTGAAATGCAGTCTGCATATCCGAGCCTGCACTTTGAAAGGCACGCCATAGCTCAATGGCGTCTTCCATAGCCAATCGGGTTCCGGAGCCAATTGACGGATGGGCACTGCGAAGCGCGTCGCCGATCAGAACAATATTCTTATGATGCCACTTGCCGTTCTTGACCAAGCGCCAACGCTGCCAGATAGAACGATTGCTGATCAGGGGCTTGCCATGCAAGGTGTCTTGGAAGACACCTTGAAAATGGGCCTGGCGCTGCTCATCGGTCATTTCTCGCATACCGGATGACACCCAGGTGTCCTGATCCACTTCGGCCACCATGGTGCTCATGTTGGACTTATAGCGATAATGGTGCCCGCAATACACGCCGTCACCCTCACTGATGAATGTGAGCGTATGTGCGTCGTAGGCGGTTTCAACGCCGTACCAGCAAAAATAATTTTCTAATTCACTTATTTCGGTTTTGAACTCGCTTGCATAACGACCACGCGTAACCGAATTAGCACCATCTGCCGCTACAAGAATGTCGCAATCTGATTCTGGGTGCTCTGTGTCGAGGCGCTGATTAAAGACAAGCTCAACGCCAATATCCCGGCACAGGGTTTGCAGCTCTGTGAGCAAGGTTATGCGGGCAATGGCCGAAAAGGAATTGCCATCTATCACTACCCGCTGACCTTTATGAGTAATGTGCTGGTCGCTCCAGGACTGCATATTGCCCTTAAGACGCTGTATGACACCAGCATCCCCTTGCTCTAGGAAGCTTAGCGCACGACCTGAAAACACCACACCAAACCCATAGGTGGCACCGGGCGGGTTTTGTTCAATGACTTGTATGACGTAATCGGGAAAAGTCTTCTTCATCAAGTAGGAAAAGTACAGCCCAGCAGGGCCGCCGCCTACAACTTTGATTTTCAAGCTCATCTGTTATCTCCAAATCTTAGAGCGGCCAAGGTGAATAGTTAGCTCATCAACGCCGAGCTGCGGCTGTTTCTGGCGGGAGCCGACAAGCGCTCCCCGGTTCTATGCTGTGGTGATGATCAAGGCTTCAAGGGGCACTGGCTCACATATGCATCGTGATGGGCCTTCAACGCTACCCCCTGCTGCTCGAACGCGACCTTGCCATTGCCCTGGCTTACCACTTTCCAGATGCTGTAATCCTGGATAGGGAAGCCATTGCGCTCAAAGGTAAGCTCGCCGCGAGGCGAAGCAAGTTTCATATTGCGCATCAGCTTCATCAGCGCTTGCTTGTCTTTGGCCGCTTCAGGCTCGCTTTCGAGCGCTTGATGTATCAGCGTGGCGGCATCGTAGCCTTGCATGGCATAACTGGACGGCGTGCGCCCGTATTTGTTTTTAAACGCCTCGATGAAAGCTAGCGATTCCTTGTTGCTTGCACCAGAAACCCAATGGGTGCTTACCAATGACCCCACTGCAGCATCTCGCAGAGCGGGAATAGTGATATCATCAACGGTGAAGGACGACAATAGTGGGAACTTGTCCATCAAACCAGCCTGCGAATACTGCTTGATGAAGTTGATTCCCATGGCGCCGGGAAGAAATGCATAAATGGCATCAGGCGCTGTTGCGGCCAGTTGGGTGATTTCCGCCGAAAAGTCATTTTGGCCTAGGCCGGGATAGAGCTCTTCGGCCAATTCGCCCTTGTAGAAACGCTTGAAACCCGACACGGCATCTTTACCCGCCTGGTAATTGGGTGCGATGACAGCAACCTTCTTGTAATTGCGATTGTGCGCTTCCTGACCTGCTCCTTCGTGCGGACCGTCATTCTGGAAGGCAGTCGATACAAACCATGGCGAACATCTTTCGCCGGCGAATGGCGAAGGCCCACCATTAGTGCCAATAAGCGGCACCTCTTTTTCAACCACATACGGAAAAACGGCGTTTATAACATTGGAAGCAGTAATACCGACAACGACGTCAACCTTATCCTTCTCGACAAGCTCGCGAGCGATCAGCAAACCCACCTCGGGTTTGCTTTGATCATCATGGCGCAGAACTTCGACAGCCTGACCGCCCAACTTGCCATCGCCTTGCGCAACGCGCAGCATGAATCCGTCGTATTGGTCTACGCCCAATGCACCTAATGTGCCAGACATCGAACCAATATGACCGACCTTAATTTGTGCATGAACAGTTGTGGACGCAGCTATCGCCATGCTCAGCAGAGCAAGGCTCAGTCCTATTTTCTTGGGTAGCTTCATGTTTGTCTCCTGAGTTTTTTTGATGTACATCGAGCAGCAACAACGGGGTAAAAAGAAGCCTGCTAAGAACCTTCTACGGTTTCGTTTTCAAGCAGCGCTGAAATGTGTTTTTTCATGGCCGGCTTATCTACTTTGCCAACGCGCGTTATGGGAAACGCATCGACAACCTCTATCCTTTCTGGGCACTTGAATTTGGCCAGCCCCTGCTCCACCAGAAAGCATGAAAGTTCTGTAACCGTGGGTGCCGTAGCGCCCGGCTGCAATATGACAAATACGCAGCCCTTCTCTCCATACACAGGATCAGGCATGGCAATTAACTTGGCATCCAGCACGGAAGAATGTTTACTGACATAGGCCTCAACTTCTTCACAGCCAATCTTCTCGCCGCCCCTGTTCACGTTGTCACGAAAACGACCCTCAAAGCGGTAATAGGTTCTGCCGTCAATGACATGCGCCGTGACGATATCTCCGGTTCGGCAGTAGCCATCTGATGTGTACGCAGTCGCGTTAGCCTCTGGTGCCATGTAATAGGCACGCACCGAGGAAGGGCCACGAAAGCACAGCTCGCCCATCTCTCCGTCGGAAACCTGTGTTTCGCTCTCGGGCACCAGCACCTTGATCTCGTCAAACGGGCAACCAGAACTTCCGTTAGTGCCGTGACGGATGGCTGTCGAAGCAGACGGCGGCGAACCTAACAACAATCCTTCGGTAATTCCGAACAGATTGCTGCAAGGAACATTGATCTTCTTCTCCAGCATGTCCGCCCGGGTCATGGTGTAGAAAAGCTTCAGGCTGGACAAGTCGTGCTTATGCAGATCGGAGTAGGCCATGATCTGGGGAGCGATAGGGCCAATAGACGCAGTATGGGTAACCCGATAAGTCTCAACCAGCGTCAACATGCGAGCGATGTCTACGTTAGGCATCAACACGGTGCTGCGACCCAGCGTCAATGTGGGCATCAATGCATATAGCTGGCCCGCATTGTGCATGAGCGGCAGCGCCCACAGAAACACACTGTTTTCGTCCATTTCATAGTGGCGCGCGCAGAACGTAGCGTGTGCGAGATACTCACCATGAAAACGAGGAATGATCTTGGGAACGCCAGTCGTCCCGCCTGACAACTGAAAACTGAGCACATCAGCCGGGCTTAACTTGATATCCGCGAGGCGCTGGCGGGCTGACGCTACGTTATGCATCTGAATCAACGCGGCAATCGTATTACTGTGTTCGGGTGCCCGAGAGCCGGAAAAAACAAGGTGCTCGATGTGCGGATGATCTGCGAGTATCTGCTGCGCGAACGGCACCATATCGAAACTGCCCGGGGAGTCAGACTGCACGAAGTAGCCGCGAGCCTGGCTTAGGCGAGCCAATTGTCCGATTTCAACTTCTCGATACTGCGGGATAGCGCATACAGGCACGATACCCGCCTTGAAGCATGCAATGACCGTCAAAGCGGTTTCGATGTTGTTTCCCACTTGGAAGATGGCACGGTCGGCAGGACGCAGGCCCAGATCCAGCAACGCAGCTGCCAGACAATCAGACTGATCATTGAGCTGCTGAAAACTGATAGAGCCTGCATCAGTAATCAAGGCGGCCTTGTTCGGCACACGCCGAGCCGTTTGCCTCAGCATGTCTCCTACCGTCGAGTCCATCCAAGCACCCGTCTCGAGATACCGCCTTGCCTCTTGTTCGGGGGTATACAACACGCCTTCGATGGAATGTATGGGCCCTATCATTGCTCTGTCTCCTGATGTATTTTTTTATGGGCTGGCAACGCCGTTAGACGAAGCTACGACTAGCCAGCCAATCGGTGATCTGCCCCGCAGCTGCGATACGACCTGACAGCTCATTGCCCGCGAAGGGCCTGCCATGGTGGTCGCCTGGTACGCGTACATGCTGCTTGTCGGAGGCACCGATCCAAGAAAAAATTTCTTCAATCTGCAGCGGAAAAGTGGTTTGATCGCCCGTGTACTCCACCAATAGCGTCGGCACGCGTACTGCAGGTGCTGTTTTTTCGAGCGCTGCCTGCGACGACACCCCTGACCATGAGGAAAGCCACGACTCGGGTGAACACAGCCGGCCAAAGCCCACCGCACCATAGTTGGAAACCAGCGGATCGTTGCCCCAGATAGAGCCAGGCGAGCGATCAGACGGATCAAGGCTAAGATCCAGGCAGCGTAGATCGGCATCCGTGCGCCAAACCGTAATGATGGGCGTGTGAGCAGCCTGCAGTCGCAAGCCCCGATCTATAGCGCCTTCTTTGACTTGGCGACGAGCAGCTTGCCTGCGCGCTATCAAGCCGTGCGCCACGGCATCTATGCGTTCAACACGCAGACGCTGCGCATCGCGATAACGCTGGATAAAGTCAGTTGAATATCGCGATTGCCCCGGTTCAGCCACATATCCATTGTCAGGATTGAACGGGTCAAGTTGCGGGTCCACCGACAAAGCATCATTTTCGTTGCTTACGGAAGGATCAATGCAACCCATAAGCAAACGACCCTGACCCGGATGAGGGGCCAAATACACCATACCGTCTACCTGCGGCATACTGATGCTTTCAAACCGGGTTGTCTTTCCAACGGGAGACTTTGCCAAGCGCTGGTCTGGCTCCAGCACTGACTGTTGAATGTAATAGCTATAAACGCCCGAACCACCCGAGTTACCAATCAGCACAATCTTTTCGAACTCGCGCTCCCGCAAAAACTGGATGCCGGTTGCCGCGTCGATAACCGCTTGCTCGTGCTCCAGTCGCAAGTCGTTGCCTACGGAACGCGCGCCCTGCGTCCAGACCGCCATACCGCTTTCAAGCAAACTGGGCACCAAGTAATGGGCGCCAAAGTATTCGCGTGGATGCATCAAGCAAGCAACATTACGTGGCCGACCGAGCGTGTAAAGTGTGCCCAATACGGCAGCGCCGTCGGCTGTGCGCAAGGTGAGCATTTCGGTTTGCGTGCCGCCAGGCAGCGACTGCGGGTACCAATCGATACCCAAAGATGGGCCTTTACCTTTCTGTGCGTTTGTCATGATCCATTCCGTGTTGGGGCATTGCTGTAACTCGCAGGGAACTTAGGCAGGCACAATACGAACCGTGTCGCGGCCAAAAGACTCAATACGCCCGCGCAATCCCCCTGTGAATAGGCCATACCAGACAGCGGGCTTAAGCTTGAGCTCTTTGCGATGAAACTCAATGGGCTCGTTTGCCTCAAGCAGCAGATAGTCTTGTGCGACTCGGCTCACCGTACACTCGGGCAACTTTCGGGCAGCTTCGACCAGGGATGCGAATTCTGGTACGTCAAGCACATAGATGCGTATGGCAGACTCACCTTTACTGCTTTGCTCCCGCCCGGCATCCAGCAAGCCGGCCTTGGTGTTCCAAATCGAATCAATAGACTCCACCCTGGTACCTTGGCTTGAAGCCTGCGCTTCTCGCTGAATAGCAGCTTCAAGCGTCAGATTGGCGTCTCGCGCATCTGCCGGGCCCACGGGCCTTAACTTACGAGTGATTTCGATGAAGTAGCCGTTAGGGTCACGAAAATAAATAGACTCGATGACTTCGTGAGCCGTTTCCGCGGTGACATCCACCCCTTTCTCTTCCAGCTTTTTCTTCCAAGCAGCGAGCTCTTCTTTCGTGTCGACCAGCCATGATGTATGGGTGGCATCGAACAAATGGTCAGAAGGTATTGGTGGTTGGCCCGGCCTATCCTTCATGGTTTCGGGCTCGTCGCTACCAAGGTAGTAGAAAAACGCAATCGTGCTTCGGTTTCCGCTGTCAAAGAAAAAGTGCAGAAAATCGGGGTGACCAACCGGCCCCCAACCACGCGCAGAAATCGTGTGAATCAGAGGCAGACCGAGCGTGTCGCGATAGAACTCGACCGTTTCCCGGAGCTTCCAAGTTGGCCTAGCAGTGTGATCAACACCTTGAAGCCGAAGCTGGCTGAGAGTTTGTTGGCGATCCACGAGCATCTCCTGAAATAAAAATTTTCTTGAAGCTCATAGCAGCTGGTGGGCGTTCCACTACTGGCTTCTCGCGATTTTTCTGTCTTTGCAGAACGTTTTTACATAATAGACTAAAAACTGACATAAGTGTCAGTTTGGGATAAAAATTTTTTCGCGTGTCTTGCAATCTCCCATCAAGCAAGGTCGTAAACATACTGAGCGGCAGACACATTTAACTGTTACTTTGTCGGAAATTTGACACTTATGTTAAAATTTTAGTTTTCCCGGACACGATTATGGCTAGACCATCGTCAAAAACGAATGTTGTGCCGCAGGCAATTCTTGAGGCCGCATCGAATCTATTCATCAAGCGTGGCTACGAAGGCACCTCGATGCAGGATATCGCCCAGGAACTGGAAATTTCGCGCTCGGCTCTCTATTACTATTTCAAGAACAAAGAAGAGATCCTTGGCAGCCTCACCGAAGGTTTGACCATCGTCGCAGAAAGACTAGCATCGCAAGTCGTGGAAAAAAGCAAGGAACCGGAAGAAGCATTACGTGAACTGGTTCGTCAGCACGCAAAACTGATTCTGCTGCATCCGGTTCAATTCAGAGTGGTGGATCAAGCCGAAGGCTCCTTACCTGATAATCAACGAAAAATCGCTGAGTCTGCACGTCGTATTTTGCTTCAAAAATTCACAGATGTGATTCAGCGCGGCGTGGATTCTGGTCGCTTTCGCCTTGTGAATGCCCGGGTCGCTGCGTTTGCCATCATAGGCATGTGCAACTGGACTGCGTGGTGGTTTAAGGCCGATGGCGCAAAAACGACTGATGAAATCGCCGAGATTCTGGCGGACTTTGGCTTACATGCTCTAGAGCGAATCGAAGTCAAGAAGAATCAGGCTGTGGGGCTTCATGAATCCTTGCGAGTGCTCGAAGAAAACCTGAGCCAACTCAAGGCGGTCATAGATACTACCCCTTAAAGCTCAAATTTCGGCGGCTTAATAAGCAACGGGATTGAGCTTGGCTTTTGCTACCTGCCCCTGAGCAAGATCAAAGGCTCGATATGCAAGAGAAAGTGGCGCGTCAGGAGGGGTTCGAACCCCCGACCTCAGGCTTAGAAGGCCCGTGCTCTATCCAACTGAGCTACTGACGCGCAAGCCTCGCTGCGATAGCGAGGCACCGCATTTTACCCTGCTCGCGGCATCTGTGTTGCCCGGCCGGCACAGTCTTTGTTAAGCAAGCGCTTACAGGGCCCTCAGTGCACGCTTTCTACTCGCAATGCTAAAGTTGTCGCTTTAGTTTGCCGAGCCAGCCACGAGGACATTCATGCCAGCTTTGCGCCTTAGCACTCTCTTTCTAGGTGCCTGCCTGTTGGGCAGTGCGCCGCCAGCCTTAGCCGGCATTACCTATCAAATAGAAACCCCCGAACCCGGCAAGCCTGTCGTGATTAAAGCCATTCTTTTCAACGACGGCACCGACGCACTTTCGTGGAAACCAGAGGCCACCCTACCCCTGGTTTGGCAATCCCCCGATGGTCGTACCGCCCAGGGCCAAGCACAGCTGGTTTCTTCGCCCGACTTGATCGAACTGCCTGTCAATAATTTTGCGGCGCTGCGCTGGGAAACCCAACTACCCGAGCAATTGGGTGGCCTGCTTACTGTGCGCGTGCCCGGGCAAGATCATTTGCTGGCGCTGGACACCACAGCTGCCAGCTCTGAATTAGCCTATGCTGCGGCCAGCAGCCCAGTACAAGACAAACCGCCTCTTGTAGACGGTGGCGGCACCAAAACTCCATCAGCGCTTAATCCCGCCTTCGAGAATTTCCGCAACGCCATCTCTACTCTCGACCCCGTTTACTTTGCCTTGGGCAGCACGGAGGGCACTCACGCCCGCTTCCAGATCAGCTTCAAGTACCGTCTGTTTAACTCCGGCAAAGACGCCGAGCCCAGGTTCATAGATCACTTTTATCTGGGCTACACGCAGACTTCACTATGGGATCTGGAGGGCACATCCAAGCCCTTTGTCGACACCACTTACAACCCCTCTTTGTTCTGGCGCCAAGACAAACTGCTGGCCTCGGAACAAGAACGCGCGTTCTTAGGCCTGGCTGCGGGTGTCGAGCACAAATCAAACGGCAAAAGCGGGGATGACTCACGTTCGCTGAACAACGCATTCATTCAGCCCGAATTCAATTACCGCTTTACCGGGGGCAGCACCTTAACCTTTGCCCCGCGCGTAAAATCTTATTTCTCCATCTCAGAGAACCCTGATTATGCTGACTACGCGGGCCGGGTCGACTGGAAACTGAGGTGGGCGCAAGATGATGGCCTGGTTCTTGGGGGCATGTATCGTCAGGGCAAGGCGGGCCGCAACGCTGTGCAGCTTGAAGCCGCCTGGCCCCTGCGCCGCACCCCGCTGAATATGAACGGCTATCTGTACGTACAGTATTTCAAGGGCTACGGCGAAACCCTGCTGGAATACAACAAAGACAACAGTTCCAGGGTGCGCGTGGGCCTGGCTTTGGTGCCATAAGCTTTTTTATTCGGTGATGTAAGCCGGCTTAATGCGCCACTGCGGTAGAAGCCGGACGCCACGTAGCCTGTCTTAGCGCCATCAGTACCACATCAGGGGTAAACGGTGCTTCATAAAAGCGCCGCCCCGTGGCGTCGAATAAGGCGTTGGCGATAGCTGCGGGGGCCGGCACCGAAGCAGACTCGCCCGACCCCATGGGGGGCTCGTCTTGGCGAGGAATCTGCAGCACCTCTATGGGCGGAATATCAACAAAAGTCGCCAGCGGATAGGCCCCCCACTCCAGTGCCGTAACGCCCTGTTCATCAAAGCTGACTCGCTCTTTTAGCGTGCGGCCCAACATCTGTATGACGTTGCCATGAATCTGATGCCGCACGCCGTCGGGGTTGACCACCATGCCCGTATCCTGGCCAACGACGATTTTTTGCACTTTGACCTGGCCGGTCTGGGCATGCACAGAAAGGTCAACCACCCAAGCCGCCCACGCAGCGCCAAAGCCCGGAAAGCGGCTGTGTATGTATCTGGCATATGAAACCCCTCGGCCATGCATCCACCCTTGTGCATCCGGCTCTCCGCGTGAACCCCGGGTGCCGGGCACCCATTCCGCATGGCGCGCAGTTGCCTGCAGCACGTCGCGAGCACGGGCGTCGTCTAGGTTGGCCAGACGAAAATCCACAGGGTCTTTGCCCGCCTCGAAGGCCAGCTCATCTATGAAAGATTCATGCGCGAACGAGTTGGGTAAAGCGGAGACGCCCCGCAACCAGGCAGAGCGCACAATGGCAGCCATATCGTGGCAGACGATATGCATATTGGGATAGCGATAAGGCGGAACAGCCGTGCGGTCGCCCATTTCCAACATACGCGGTTCGGCAGAGGTTACGCCGGTAAGCAGCAGGGCCAAGGTGGGCGCATCGTTGGAGGGGTAGCACGTCGTGAAATCGTAGGAAAGCAGCCCACCTTGATCGTCCAGCCCCCCTTGCACGTCCATGAGTTGAGTGGCCCCTTTGGGCTCCCAGCCATGTTCTTGCTCTCGGGTGAGCTGAACCCGCACCGGCCTACCGATGGCACGTGAAACCAGCGCGGCATCGGCACAGACGTCGTCGGCACAATTGCGGCCATAGCAACCAGCGGCTTCCATGCGCACGATGTCTATGCGCCCTTCGTCTTCTTGCAGCAAACGGCTAAGTTCGATGCGCAACATATGGGGGTTTTGAGTGCCCGACCAAACGCGTACGCCATCTTCGCCGTAATCGGCTACGGAACACGATGGGCCAATGGAGGCATGCATTTGATACGGCCAGATATAGGTGCGATGCAACTGCACCCCAGCCTGCACCTCGGGCGGTGCTTCCGTTTGTTCGCGCAGCACACGTTCGGTATAGGGTTGGCTGCGCACGGCTGCGTCAAGGTCTTGCAGATCGATCAGCGGGGGCGGTGCTTGCCACTCGACCTTAAGCACCTGCGCGGCTGCGATGGCTTGTTCTTCTCTGGGTGCCGCCACCGCCACGAAATCGCCAAGCACCACGACTTCTATTTCTGGTGCGATATGCGCAACAGAGGTTTTGTCTACCGAAATCAAGCTTTTGCCGACGAAGGGGCCGGCGTCTCGGCCTACGTAGGGTGGGCGCACGACTCGCGCATGCCACATTCCCGGCACGCGCACGTCGTGCACATAGACCAGCTGACCCGTAGCCTTGGCGGGAATGTCGACACGGCTGGCGGGCTTCCCGACCAAGGTATAGCTAGCAGCCGGTTTAAGCTGAACCTGATCGGAATGCGGCAGACGGTGATGCTCTGCCTGAAAGAGTGGCCAGTAAAGCGTGCTACGCCCGTCAGGCGCGCAGATGCGCCCGCCTTCTTCTATAAGCAAGGTATCTGCCGCCAGCCCCCATGCAGCCGCCGCTTTATCAAGCAAGAACTGCCGGGCAACGGCTGCCGCCTGACGCAAAGGCATGGAAGAAATCTGGATGGTGGCACTGGCAATGGTAGGGCCTTGATTGGGCGTTGCCGAGGTGTGGCCCAGCAACATCTGTACGGCATCAAGCGGCAGATAAAGCTCTTCGGCCACAATTTGCGCCAAGGCGGTACGCACCCCGGTACCCAGGTCGACGTGACCATTAAAGGCCAGGACGCGTTGCTCTTGCGCCAGCATGGCGATGAAAATGTCGTCGTAAGGCTGACGGTATTCAGAGGCCAGCCCAGGTTGGCGCGGGGCCGGCTTGGGGGCACTGGCCGCAGGCCTAAGCACCAAAATGGCGCCTTCGGCTTGCCATAAGCGGCTGAAAAGAGTTTTGGGTAAAAGTTCGGTTGGCATGGCATTCCTGCCCTGATGTGGGCGCATACGCCGCGCATCAAATGTGTACGTGATATTCCCACCTTACTCCAATCGACGCGCCACATAAAGGCCTATCGACCAGCCCCCTACCGAGATAGGGGAAAACCATGAAAACACTTAATTCAATGAACGCACTGCAGCAAGTTATCATTGAAAACACCGGCAAGTGGCCGGGAAACAAGACCTTCCTTGCCCACACATAGAGCGTACACACTATATTTCTAGGCAAACTGTCTTTACCGCGGTACTTCCACCATGAGCCGTAGCACGCCCCTGACGCTCAGCGTCAACCAGCAAACCCATACCGTCACCGTTAGCCCCGGCACGCCACTGCTATATGTCTTGCGTAACGATCTAGGCTTGAATGGGCCTAAGTTCGGTTGCGGCCTGGGCGAATGCGGCGCCTGTACGGTGCTGGTAGACGGCGTCGCCGCGCGTTCCTGTGTGCTACCCGTGCATGCCGTGCTTGAGCACGAAGTCACCACACTGGAAGGGCTGGGTACTGCCGAAGCGCCAGGGCCCGTGCAACAAGCTTTCATCGATCAACAGGCTGCGCAATGCGGCTACTGCCTGAATGGCATGATCATGACCGTACAAGCCTTGCTCAATCGCAACCCACACCCCACCGAAGAACAGATACGCCGCGAGCTCAAGTACAACCTGTGCCGTTGCGGCACGCACATGGAGATCCTGGCGGCAGTCAGGCAGCTGGCGGAGCGCCATTCATGAAGTCAACGCCGACCGGCCTGCAGGTCGCATCATCGTCCTCCCCTGTTCCCGCTACTTGGCGCACCTTGCATGGGGCTGTGCTGCGCCCACCTTTGATGCAATGGGACGGGGCGCGTTATACCGGTGCCCGTTTAGCCAAACTGAACGATACGGAAGCCGCTCAGCTTACCGGGGTGGTCAGCGTAGTGCGGCATGGCGACTTCGTAGGAGTGGTCGCCTCTCAACCCCAACAAGCACAACGCGCCTGTAGCCTGCTAGACGCCACCTGGCAGCTACCTGTCGATGCTCAGGCAAGCTCACACACAGCACTGCCCGGCGCAGGCGCCTCTACTGAAGCTTCATCCAGTGGCGCCCCCGCTTTTCAGCGTAGCTACGGGTGGCAAGCCAACGCTGCCGGCAAGCCGGCCTGCGCGATTGCCGAATACGACGGCCAGCAACTGAGCGTATGGGCCAGCGTAGCTGACAGCCTAAAGCTACGCGACGAACTCGCGCAACTGTGCGAGCTTGCTCCCAGCGCTGTGCATATCTTTGCCTGGAGAGAGGGCGACGCCTACGATACGGCAGTCGATGCTGCCCTGCTCAGCCGACACACAGGCCGTGCGGTACGGGTTCAAGCGCAAGCCGACACCTTATCCAGCGATCTCCAAATACAGTGGGCAGCGCGCGGCGCCCCTGGCGCGGCGCTCTATCAGGCACAAGGCCCTTACGCCCAAGCCTGGCGCCCTTCGGTAGCCGCCTTGCTGTGCGGCTTGCAGCACACCATCCCTACCGGCATCAGGCTAAGCCCAGACACCCTTAACGAGCAGGCCGACTCAGGCGCGCTCACCTCAGTCACGCTGACATCACACACCAGCAACGACGATACGCTGGCCGTCCAGGTATTCGCCCGGGAATCTTTTTTTGACGAATATTGGCGCGATCAAAGCCAAGACCCTTTGCAAGCCAGGCTGGACGAGCTTCAAGATGACACGGGACGCGCACTGATAAGGTCTGTCGCCGAACGCGCCGACTGGGCAGGGCAGGCACCCAAACCAGGCCAAGGCCGTGGTTTTGCCTATGCGCATATTGTTGACGACACCAAACAGCCCCCCAGCCAAGTCTGGTCGGCGTGGGTAGCCGACGTGGCGGTAGACCCGCAAAGCGGCGCTATCCAGCTTACCGGCCTTACCGTGGGCCACGATGCACGCGGCCTGGACACCGAGCCAAGCTCCCGACAAACGCTGGAAGACCATATTCGCGGCAGCGCCACGCGCTGGCTGCAAGCCTCGCCCAGTTACGATAGTTGGGGGGGCGCCTCCGAAGACGCGTCCTCAAACGCTCAATCAACGTCTATTCAACTGGCTCAGCCATCGGTGCCCACGGCGCCAGCCGAACCTCTGTTCTGGCATCGTGGCGCCGAATTGCCAGCGGCGGCGGCCATCGCCAATGCCATTCATCAAGCTACCGGCATACGCATCAGGCAGGCGCCTTTCGATACCCAAGCTTTACAGCGCCAACTGCTGCAAGGCGACAGCAAAGCCTTTTCCTGGAAACGCAGCTTGGCCTGGCTAGGGGGTGCGGCTGCCGCCGTTGGGGGCGTGCTGCTGACCGCTATGCCCTGGCGCCCTGCCATTGCACCATTGGCCGCCGTCGACACCTCTATCTATTCCGAGCAAGCTATCGCGCGTGGCCGCCTGGTGGCGATTGCGGGGGATTGCGTAGTGTGTCACACAGCTAAAGGCGGCCAGGAGAATGCCGGCGGCTTGGCCCTTGATACGCCCTTCGGGTCCGTCTACACCACCAATATCACCCCCGACGTTGAAACTGGTATCGGCAGCTGGAGCTACGCCGCTTTCGAGCGCGCCATGCGGCAAGGCATCCACCAAGACGGGCGTCATTTGTATCCCGCTTTTCCCTACACCGCCTTTGCCAAAATCAGCGACACAGACATGCAAGCCCTGTATGCCTATCTGATGACGCAAGAGCCTGTTTCCTACAAGCCGCCCGAAACGCAGTTGGCCTTTCCCTACAATTTGCGGCCTACCCTGGCAGGCTGGAATCTGCTGTATCACGACCCCAAGCCTTATGTGCCTGACACAACGCAAACCACGCTGTGGAACCGCGGCGCCTATCTTGTGCAGGGCGCTGGCCATTGCGCCGCCTGTCACTCACCGCGCAACGCCTTGGGCGCGGAAAAAACAGGCGAGCATTTCCTGGCCGGCAATGTGATTGACGGATGGGAAGCTCCCGCGCTGAATGCGCTTTCCAAAGCGCCGATTCCCTGGACGGAAGCCAGCCTTTATGCCTATTTGCGCACGGGCTATTCGCCTTTGCACGGCGTAGCTGCGGGCCCTATGGCGCCTGTGGTGCATGGTTTGTCGCAGTTGCCTGACGAGGACGTGCGGGCGATGGCGCATTATCTGGCAACGCTAGCCGCCCCCGATAGCAACACAGCCAGCCAGGCCCAACAAGCCGCGCTGTTAGAACAGCGCAGTCGGGAAAATGAGGCCGTCATGCTATTGCCGGGTGAACGCCTATTCGAAGGCGCCTGCGCCGTTTGCCACGACAGCCGGGACGGCCCGCCCTTATTCGGCGCACGCCCCTCTTTGGCGCTTAACACCAATCTGCATAGCCAACTACCGGACAACGTCATCCAGGTGCTGCTGCATGGCGTGGAAGAACCCGCACTGCCCAGCATGGGCTATATGCCCGGCTTCAAGGACAGCCTGAACGACAAGCAGCTTGAAGACCTGTTGGTATACATGCGCCAGCGCTTTGCTCCCGACCAACCCGCCTGGGAAGATCTGCCAGAAAAAATCAAGGCTTTGCGCGCGGCACCAAAACACTGACGGCGCCTGAGAGCGGCGCCGTCATGGGGTACTGCATAGAGCATGTGCCCACAAAAGCGGGCTTACACCGTCAAGTAGGCCCGACGCACCTCTTCGTTCTCTGCCAGCTCGGCCATAGACCCGGTGTAACGAATCTGGCCTTTTTCCAGCACATATGCGCGATCTGACACCAGTTCGGCAAAGTGCACGTTCTGCTCGGAGAGCAGAATACTGACGCCTTGTTCTTTAAGGGCCAGAATCATGTGCGCCATTTGCTCGACGATGACGGGTGCCACGCCTTCCGAGGGCTCATCCAGCAACACCAAAAAAGGGTTGCCCATCATGGTTCTGGCGACAGTGAGCATTTGCTGCTCGCCCCCGCTCATTTGCCCGCCGGGCCGGTCTTGCATAGCCCCGAGATTGGGAAAGAGCGTGTATAAGTCTTCGGGCTTCCAGGTGTGAGCGGGGCTACCGTCAGGCCATGTGCGTGGCGGCTGGCGTCCGACTTCCAGGTTTTCGGTAACGGTAAGGTCGGTAAAAACACGGCGGTCTTCAGGCACAAAACCCAAGCCGGCCCGAGCAATCTCGAACGGTTGCTTGCCCGAAATCGTTTGCCCCATGAACTCGACTTTGCCTTTCCACTTGGACATCAAGCCCATGATGCTCTTGAGGGTAGTGGTTTTACCCGCCCCATTGCGACCCATCAAAGCCACGACTTCCCCACGTCGGACATCCAGCGAAACACCGAACAAAATGTGTGCAGCCCCGTACCAGGCGCTTAGGTCCTCTACTCGCAACAGAGTGGTGTTAGCAGTTTGCGTCATACTTTTTCAGCATTCTTTTCAAAGGTTTTACCTGTCCCAAAGTAGACCTCTTGCACCTTGGGATGATTGCGGATGTCTTCGGCACCGCCCTCGGCTATGATTTGCCCACGCGCCAGCACCAGCATGCGGTCGGCGTAAGCAAACACCACATCCATACTGTGCTCGGTGAACAGCACCGCCATATTGCGCTCGATAACCAAGCGCTTGGTCAGCGCCATCAGGTCGTTGCGCTCTTTGGGGGCCATGCCCGCAGTAGGCTCGTCCATGAGCAGCAGCTTGGGTTCATTGGCCAAACCCATGGCAAGCTCTACCCGCTTGACGTCGCCATAGGCCAGTTCGCTGCAAGGTCTGTCGGCCTGCTCGTCCATACCTACCTGCGCCAGAAGCGCCAGCGCGCGATCGCGGTACTGCGTAGAGGCCGTCGAAAAAAATGAATAAATCTTTTTTTCGTGCGAGAGCAAAGCCATTTGCACGTTCTCGACCACAGTCAGGGAGGCAAACGTAGCGGCGATCTGAAAGGTGCGACCTACCCCCATATGGGCAATCTTGCGTGGCGCCATGCGGACAAGCTCTTTGCCCATTAACTTGACCGAACCCGAAGACGCCGGCAACTGCCCGCCCACCATATTGAAGGTGGTGGTTTTACCCGCCCCGTTCGGGCCGATCAGGGCCAGCAGTTCGCCTTCTTGAATGTCGAAGTTGACTTGGTCGACAGCTTTGTTGCCGCCAAAGTGTTTACTGAGATTACGGACTTCCAACAAACTCATGCCGCTTTCTCCTGCAAGGCGGTCGTGCGGCGGTTACGCCGTTGTTCGAACAGTTGCCGGAAGAAGCCGGCGATACCCTGCGGGAACGTGAGCACCAGCAACAGAATGACGCCGCCGAACAGCGCGTGCCAATACTGGGTGAGCCCAAGGAAGTAATCCTGCAGGAGCTTGAAGGTTGCGGCGCCCACGATAGGCCCGACCAAGGTTTGCACACCACCCAGCAACACCATAACCAAAGCATCCACCGAACGCGCGATGTCTATGACCTCGGGTGAAGCCACGCCCTTTGAAAATACGAACAAGGCACCCGCCAGGCCGGCAAAAGTACCGGACAAAATAAAGGTGATCCACTGCACGCGCTTGACGTTGATGCCCAGTGCATCGGCACGCAATGCGGAATCGCGGCAGGCTCGCATGGCGTAGCCAAAGGGTGAGTAGAGAATGCGCCACAACACCAGAATGGCGCACAAGACCACGGCCAGGCTGAAGTAATAATAGTTATTACCTTGCAGCCAGGGCTCGGGCCAGATGCCGATTAGGCCGTTAGAGCCGCCCGTGAAGTCATCCCATTGATAAACCACGGACCATACGATCTGGGCGAAAGCCAGTGTCAGCATGGCCAGGTAGACCCCCGATAGCCGTATGCAGAACCAGCCAAACACCAGCGCCGCGATACCGGCAACGATAGGCGCCAGCGCAATGGAGAGCCCCATGGAAAGCGCGGCTGCCTTGATGAGCAAGGCAGCCCCATAAGCCCCCAAGCCAAAGTACGCGGCATGACCAAAGGAGTTCATGCCACCGGGGCCCATCATGAAGTGCAGACTGACAGCAAACAGTGCGGCAATGATGATGTCCAGCAGCAGCACCGGTGCGTAAGGCATCCATTCGCTAAGCAAGGGTATGACAGCCAACACCGCCACCACGGCAAGGGCCAGGATCTTGAAACCCGAGCCTGCCGGGCGCAGCGGCGCTTCTATGGGGGCCGAGTTGCGGCTATGCCCCTGCATGCGGCCAAACAAGCCCCACGGACGGAACACCAATACGATGGCCATGAATACGAACTCGACGACCAGCGTCAGTTTCGGGAAGGCAAAGGTCATGCCGAAGATTTCGACGTTACCCAAGGCAATACAGAGCGCCTTTAACTGGGCGATAAGCAATGCCGCCACGTAGGCACCCGGGATGGAACCCATGCCACCGACCACAACAATAACGAAAGCATCGCCAATTACGCTGATGTCTAGCGTAAGGTTGGCGGGGATGCGTGGAAGCTGCACGGCACCGCCCAGACCAGCCAGGAACGCACCCAGCGCGAACACGCCGGTAAACAGCCAAGCCTGGTTGACACCCAGCGCCCCCAGCATCTCGCGGTCTTGGGTGGCTGCGCGCACCAAGGTACCCCAGCGCGTGCGCGTGAGCAGCAGCCACAGCAGGCCCAACACAATGGGCCCAACAAAAATCAGGAACAAATCGTATTTAGGGAAATAACGCCCTAGTATGGGGAAGGAGTCGCTGAGCCCCGGAGCCAGCGGGCCGAGTAAGTCTTCAGGGCCCCATAACCACATGGCGGCGTCGTTGAACACCAGCACCAAGGCAAAGGTTGCCAGCAACTGAAAGAGTTCGGGAGCGCGATAAATACGGCGCAGTAGCACGATTTCTATGAGAGCGCCCAGCGCCCCTATGAGCAAGGCGGCAGCAATTAAGCCAAACCAAAAGCCCATGGGTGAGTCGCCCAGCGTTTGCACCATGGTGTAAGCCACGTACAAACCCAACATGTACAGGGAGCCGTGCGCAAAGTTGACGATGCGCGTAACGCCAAAAATAAGAGACAAGCCGGCTGCAACAAGAAACAGCGACGACGCCTCGGCCAGCCCGTTCATGAACTGGACAATAAAACCAGAGAAATCCATAACTTTCCAGACCAGAGTGCCCGGCGCGCTGAAGGAGCGCGTGCCGGGCAGGGGTGAGCATCAGTCTTGAGCAGGACGCAGCTTGCGCACTTCTTCGTCGGTAGGTTGCACGTCGGCACCGTCGACATATTTGAAGTCGACCATGACGCCCTTACCGTCTTTGACCGCCAACTTGCCTACGAAAGCACCGGAGGTGGCTTGGTGATCGTTAGCGCGGTAGGTGACCGTGCCAAACGGCGTATTGGGCACTTCCAGGCCACGGAAGGCTTCGATCAGCGCTTCGGTATCGGTCGAGCCGGCTTTTTTGATGCCTTCAGCCAGAGAAAGAATGGCGCCATAGCCCACGACCGAACCCAGACGGGGGTAGTCGTTGAATTTCTCTTGGTAGGCCTTCAAGAAGGCATTGTGCTCGGGGGTGTCGATGGCATACCAGGGATAACCGGTGACCACCCACCCTACGGGCGTTTCGGCACCGAGGGGGTCAAGGTACTCGGGCTCGCCAGACAACAAGCTGACCACATCAAGATCTTTGAAGAAGTGGCGCTGATTGCCTGCCCGCACGAACTTGGCCAAGTCGGCGGCGAAAAGCACGTTGAACAGTGCTTCGGGCTTGGCATCGGCCAGGGCCTGCACCACGTTACCCGCGTCTATCTTACCCAAAGGCGTCGCTTGTTCTGCAACGAACTCGATGTCAGGCTGAGCTTCCTTCATGAGTTTCTTGAAGGTGGCAACTGCCGATTGACCGTATTCGTAGTTGGGATAGACCACCGCCCAACGCTTCTTGTTCATTTTTACGGCTTCGGGCACCAACATGGCCACCTGCATGTAGGTGGAGGCGCGAAGACGGAAGGTATAACGGTTGCCGTCGGCCCAGGTGATCTTGTCGGTGAGCGGTTCGGCAGCCAGGAAGAAGCGTTTTTTCTGTTTGGCGTAGTCGGTAACGGCCAAGCCCGTATGCGACAAGAACGTACCGGTAAGGACGTCGACCTTGTCGCGCGTGTAGAGCTCTTCAACAGCGCGCACTGCGTCGCCCGTGTTGGAGTTGTCGTCGCGAATGATGAGTTCGAGCTGCTTGCCGTTAACGCCGCCGGCCTTGTTGATTTGATCGATGGCAAGTTCCATGCCCATTTTGTAGGGCCCTAGGAAGGCAGGCTGCGTTTTATAGCTGTTGATTTCACCGATCTTGATTGTCTCCTGCGCTACCGCGGCGGTAGCGAAGGAGGCACAACATGCCGCACCGATAAGTGCGGAATAGAACTGAATACTTTTCATGATCTATCCTCTTCAAGGCGCTTTTTGCCATCAAGCGGGCGTGGCGCCACGTCTATAAGAAATACACCAATTCAAGTGTACGCATGTAAAAAACATGCGTAAACCTGGTTACACATAGGATTAACCCTTGTTCAGCAGATTTTTACATTTCACAGCTTTCCCCTTATAAATTACGCTATTGAGTAAACACTCAATTAAAAAATTCGTTAAAAAAATAAAAGACCTCCGTGAGGAGGCCTTTTCAAAAACCGAGTGTGTACGCTTCAAATATTCTTTCTTGAAGGCATTGAAAAACGTTTCGACTACCCTTGCAAGCCGCAAGCTCAAGCACCCTCTTCCCCCTCACACATCTTACGAAGCAAATACAGTAAAGCCATACGTTCGGCAGGATTAAAGCCCACGAACGTGCGCTCACTGATTTCGAAGGCAAACGGCACGACGTGCGTGACCAGCTCCTGCCCTTCGTCAGTAAGACTGACCAACACCTTGCGCCTATCGGATTCGTCGTGACGAACCACCAATAATTTGCGTGTTTTCAACCGCTCGATAATGCCGCGCACGGTAGCCTGATCTATAGCGGTGCGCTTGACGATTTCGCTCATGGAGCAAGGCCCCACATCGCGAATGGAACACAGCACCACGAATTGAGCGGCGGTCAGTTGGGTATCGGGAATGAGCTGCTGGAACAGGGCCGTGTGGCGCTGATAAGCGCGCCGCAACAAATGCCCGACTTGCTCGGAGAAATCGTAGTCGGGACCGTCCTGGCTAGGAGCGGCCTTATTGCGTGGGGAAATATCGGACATGTACAGCGCCTGAATGGCCGCCAAGCTAGCGGCATGAATATGCGTGCATTGCCCGAAGAATTGTATAGGAATTGAAGTCCTGCGGCGCCTGATGGCAAAACACGAGACGAATGCGGACAGGTCGAGGTATCCTGTGCGGCGAACCTTCTTCAGATTTTTGACCGAGTCCGCCATGCAAACCAAGCCTGTTTTATCGTGTGACCAAACCCAGCACATTCTTGCCGCCGCAAAAGCCTATGCCCTGCAAAACGACTGGAAAGTGTCAATTGCCATCACTGACGATGGCGGCCACCTATTGGGCATGGTGCGCCTAGATGGCGCCGCTCCCATGACAGCCGGCCTGGCCAGCGCCAAAGCCAATATGGCCGCTATAGGCAGAAAAGAAACCCTCATTTTTGAAGAAATGATCAACCAAGGCCGTACGGCATTTTTATCGGCACCCAATCTTGGCGGCATGCTGGAGGGCGGTCTGCCCATTCTCTTCGATGGGCACGTCATCGGCGGCATAGGCGTTTCGGGGGTGAAATCCAGCGACGACGCAAAAATCGCGCAGGCTGGCCTTGCTGCGCTTACCGACAAGGCATAACGGCAAACCATGTTACGTGTAGAAAACTTGAGCCTGCGCTACGACGACCACCCTGTTTTCCAGGGGCTGACTCACACCTTCCAGCCCGGTTGCGTCGCACTATGTGAAGAAAGCAGTACAGGCAAATCCAGCCTGTTGGCCATTATTGCCGGCGTGCTCGCTCCCACGACAGGCGACGTCTGGATAGACGAGCATTCGCTCAGCCAGGCTCCTCAGCCATTCAAAGCCCATGTCGCTTATGTACCAGAGGACTGCTTGCTCTTTCCTATGCAAACAGGGCGCGGATTGCTGGAACAGGTGGCCACCGAAAAGCAGGTGGCCCTTAACGACGACATACTTGGGTTTGCTTACGAGTTGGGGCTGGAACCCCACCTGGACAAACGCTTCGAGCAAATGTCCACCGGCACACGCCGCAAGGTATTTTTGACGGCGGCTGCGTTGGGCAACCCAAAAGTCATCGTGGCAGACGGCCCCAGCAATGGTCTGGATGCCGGCGCCTGTACCGTACTCGCCAAGTACTTTCAAGCCTGGGCACAAGATCGCGTCGTTTTGTTCGCCACCCACGACCACGAACTGGTGCAGGCCTGCGGCGCTAACTTATTTCGTATTGCAGAATAACGCCATAAAGGTTTGCGTTCTCAACAACCGCCACCAGGGGGTAGAGTAAACTTCGCCCCATGCGCCTCTCCGACTTCGATCAACGCCTCATCGCTCTCGGTGCCCTGCCCGTCCATCGTGGCCGGGTCATGCGTGTATGGCTAAAGGGACAAGCAATCGACACCGGCACCCGCCGGCGCAGCTCCGAGCATTTTCTGCCACTCGCACTACGCGAAGCCGTACCCGCCTTGACTGCAGAACTAGACGGTCTCGCCCGCATCCGCTCCGAGCATGCCGGCAACGACGGCTCGCGCCTGCTCGTCGAACTTGCCGATGGGCAAATGGTGGAAAGCGTGCTGTTGCCACGCGACGGCCTCTGTGTGTCAACCCAGGTCGGCTGCGCGGTCGGCTGCCGCTTCTGTATGACCGGCAAGAGTGGCCTGATCCGTCAGGTTTCGAGCATGGAAATACTTGCTCAAGTCGTATTGGCGCGGCGCCAGCGTACGGTGAAGAAAGTCGTCTTCATGGGCATGGGTGAGCCGGCACATAACCTTGAGAACGTGCTCGAAGCCATCGACCTGCTTGGCACCGAAGGCAGTATCGGCCACAAGAATCTTGTGTTTTCTACCGTGGGCGACCTGCGCGTGTTCGAAGCCCTGCCCCAACAACGCGTAAAACCCGCGCTGGCGCTGTCGCTGCACACAACCAAAGCTCAGCTGCGCGAACACCTATTACCACGCGCGCCAAAAATTGCGCCGGAAGCCCTCATCGAATTGGGCGAACGATACGCGCGCGACACGGGCTATCCCATCCAGTATCAATGGACGTTGCTCAAGGGTATCAATGACGGTGACGATGAGCTGGATGCCATCGTGCGCCTGCTCAAAGGCAAATACGGCGTGCTCAACGTCATCCCTTTCAATAGCCTTGAAGGGGACGACTACCGGCGTCCCGATGCCGAACGCATCCGCGAGATCGTCCGCACTTTGCACAGCCGGGGTGTGCTGACCAAGGTTAGGAATAGCGCTGGGCAAGATGTGGACGGCGGCTGTGGCCAGCTACGCGCTCGCGCCGTCGGTGCGGAGCAGGTGGTGGAATTGCGCCAACGGCGCGTTGCAATAGCCACGGGCCGGGCCACGACTTAGGCGTGAGTCAACACCAAGTGTCCGATTGGCTCTGCGGTCTCGCGCACACGAATTTCAATGTCGTAGCCCAGACGGTTCAGGCAGTCCATTAACTTACGTTCGGAGAAGTTCGAAAACTCACCGCGCAGTAGGCTCGATACCTTGGGTTGGGTCAGACCCATCTGTTTTGCCGCTTCGGCCTGCGTCAATCCGCGCTCGCAAATTGCTTTGGCAATTTCGACGGTCAACCCAGACTTGATTTGGAGTTTATCGGCATCGGGCAGTTCCAGGTCGGCAAACACATTACCAGAACTGGCTTCGACATCAATCCCTTCGACGATACGTTTACTCATTTCCCAACTCCTGTACGACAATCGCAGCGGCTTTCATACGCTGACGAATAATGTCAATGTCCGGTTTGGGCGTTGCAATACCTCGCTTGCTCTTCTTTTGAAAGACATGCAGAACAAAGACAGCTTCAGCAAAGCGCACAGTGTAGACAGCCCGGTAAGTGCCACAAGTATCGTCTTCTACAATTTCGAGTACGCCAGCACTGCCAAAACCCTTTAGTACTTTCGCCGCTTCATGCTGCTCACCGCGCTGGGCGGTGTCAAGCGCATGGCCGAAGAGTTTTCGTATGGCCACCGGCAGGGCCAATAGATCTTTCTTGCTGCTTCCAAGCCAGAATAGTGGCTTCAGAGTGGAAGGCCTCATGCAAATATACCATTTCTGGGATGTTCAAGACTACTATTGAAAACTAAGCAGCCGTGAACTATACGCCCGCTTGAGCCAGAGAGCATTTTCCGCGAGCTTGGGTATTTTGTCAGCCTCCAGCGTGTCCAAAAAGTCCGCCCGGCGCTGCAGCATTGCCTTGGGTTGGGCTAAGGAGGTAACAGGCTTAATAGCCCAAAAAACAAAAGGGTTAGCTGCTGTACGCTGCTAACCCCTTAATTTTTTGGTCGGGGCGATAGGATTCGAACCTACGACCCTCTGGTCCCAAACCAGATGCGCTACCAGGCTGCGCTACGCCCCGCCATGTTTCTGCCAATTCAGGCAGACCGCAATAATACCACGAACTCACACCTCGTTGCCTCACCCTACCCTAATAACTTGGCAAGGCTCGGCAT
The DNA here is from genome assembly GCF_020539505.1 of Mesopusillimonas faecipullorum. Classification (GTDB taxonomy): domain Bacteria; phylum Pseudomonadota; class Gammaproteobacteria; order Burkholderiales; family Burkholderiaceae_B; genus Mesopusillimonas; species Mesopusillimonas faecipullorum. The sequence continues at coordinate 76,141 of NZ_JACDXW010000006.1, forward strand.
ACACGAGAAATCAGCCGAAACGACCGGTGATGTAGTCCTCGGTTTCCTTGCGCTGCGGCTTCACGAAGATGCTGTCTGTTTCGCCGAATTCCATCAGTTCGCCCAGGTACATATAGGCGGTGTAGTCTGAGCAGCGGGCGGCCTGCTGCATGTTGTGGGTCACGATCACAACCGTGTAGTCGTTCTTCAGCTCGCTGATCAGTTCTTCGATCTTGGCGGTGGAAATCGGGTCCAGCGCCGAGCAAGGCTCGTCCAAGAGCAGAACCTCGGGCTTGATGGCGACGCCGCGCGCGATACACAGACGCTGCTGCTGACCGCCGGACAAACCGTTACCGCTTTGGCCCAGCTTGTCTTTAACCTCGTTCCATAGAGCGGCCTTGCTCAGCGCCCATTCGACGCGCTCATCCATTTCCGCTTTGCTGAGCCTTTCGAACAAACGTACGCCAAAGGCGATGTTGTCGTAGATGCTCATGGGGAAAGGCGTAGGTTTCTGGAAAACCATGCCGATCTTGGCGCGAATGAGGGAGATGTCAGTCTTGGAGGTCAGAACGTCCTGGCCGTCCAGCATGATGCGCCCTTCTGCACGTTGGCCGGGATACAGCTCGTACATGCGGTTGAAGGTACGCAGCAAAGTCGATTTGCCGCAGCCCGACGGGCCGATGAAAGCCGTCACCTTGTTCTCGATGATGGACATGTTGACGTTCTTGATGGCATGGAACTTGCCATAGTAGAAGTTCAGGTCTTTGACTTCGAGCTTTACGCGGTCGTTGGATGGCGTCGTGGTCATGGTCGGTTCCCGGTCGCGGCCTTGAGATGGCCGCGGCTCAGTGATTTATTTACGGAAGAGTGAACGGGCCAGGATGTTGATCCCCAGCACCAGCAATGTGATCAGTACGGCGCCGGCCCAGGCCAGACGGTTCCAGTCCTCGAAGGGGCTGGCTGCGTACTGGAAGATGACGACCGGTAGGTTGGCCATGGGCGCATTCATGTTCATGGACATGAACTGGTTGCTCAAGGCGGTGAACAGCAGCGGTGCGGTCTCGCCGGAAATACGTGCTACGGCCAGCAGCACGCCGGTGATGATGCCGCTACGGGCTGCCCGGTAGCAGATGAAGGACACGACGCGCCATTGCGGACAGCCCAGCGCTGCTGCGGCTTCGCGCAAGCTGTTAGGCACCAGCAACAGCATATTGTCGGTGGCGCGCACGACGACCGGTATCACCAAAATGGCCAGGGCGAAAGCGCCGGCCCAACCGGAGTAATGGCCGACCTGGGCCACGTACACGGCATAGATGAACAAGCCGATGACGATGGACGGTGCGGACAACAACACGTCGTTGAGAAAGCGCGTGGCGGGCGCCAGCCAACCGCGCTGGCCGTACTCAGCCAGGTAGGTACCGGCCAGTATGCCTATGGGCGTGCCCACCAGAGTGGCGACAAGCGCCATCATGATGCTGCCCAGGATGGCGTTCAACAAGCCGCCAGCCACACCGGGAGGCGGCGTGCTGTGCGTGAACAGGGTGAACGAGAGCGCGCCGGCGCCCTTGAACAATAGGGTGCCGATGATCCAGAACAGCCAGAACAGGCCGAACAACAGGGCCGCCATGGACAAGGTCAGCATGAGGCGGTTGACCATATTGCGGCGACGGTAAACCGGATTGCTGAGATTGACGACGGATTTAGTGGAGTTGAACATGTTTGCGTGCCTGTGTACCGGTTATCGCGTAGTGCCTTCGCTCTTGGCCAGGCGCATCAACAGCACCTTGGAGAACGCCAGTACCACCGTCGTGATCAGGAACAAGATCAGGCCAAGCTCGAGCAGGGCCGCTTTTTGGATGCCGCCTGCCTCGTTGAACTCGTTGGCCAGCGCCGAAGCGATAGAGTTTGAAGGGGCAAAGATGGAGTTAGGCAGATTGAAGGCGTTGCCGATCACGAAGGTGACCGCCATGGTTTCACCCAGTGCGCGCCCCAGGCCCAGCATGATGCCGCCGATGACGCCGTTCTTGGTAAACGGCAGCACAACACGCCACATGACTTCCCAGGTGGTGCCGCCCAGCCCGTACGCAGACTCTTTCAGCATGGGGGGTACCAGCTCGAAGACGTCGCGCATCACGGCGGTGATGAAAGGGATGACCATGATCGCCAGAATCAGACCGGCAGTGAATACGCCGATACCGAAAGCCGGGCCGGAGAACACTTGATTCAGCACCGGTATATTGGCGAAAAAGCTGATGAGGTGGGGCTGGATGTACTGCTGGAAGATGGGAACGAAGACGAACAGGCCCCACATGCCGTAGATAATGGACGGAATCGCTGCCAACATCTCGATGGCGGTGCCCAGTGGGCGACGCAGCCACGTGGGCGACAACTCTGTCAGGAACATCGCGATACCGAAGGAAATAGGTACGGCGATCAACAGAGCGATGAACGATGACAGGACGGTGCCGACGATGGGTACCAGAGCGCCGTATTCGTTGCGGACCGGGTCCCACTCGTTGGTCCAGAGGAAGGACAAGCCGTGTACGCTGATGGACTCGCGACTACCGTAGATCAGCGACGCCATGATGGCCGCCAACAGGATGAAGACCAGAAAGGCAAACGACCGCGTCAGGTTCTTGAACGCAACGTCCATCCAGACACTTTGGTTTTGTTTCATGACCGCTCTTAGTGATTGACTGGTGCTGCCTGGATGGCAGGTGCCCGTATTGTAATAGTGCAAGCCTGCCCGTTCCGGAGCCACACCGGGGCGCGACAAACCGCCGCGCCCCGGTGTGGCTCAAGCGGGCCTGCTCAAGACAGGCCCGAGTGTAGCAATTACTTCCACACAGCGGCGCCGTCAGCCGCCTTGATTTCGCTCTTCCAAGCGTTTTGCACTTGCTGGACAACCGTCTCGGGCATAGGCACGTAGTCGAGTTCAGCAGCCATCTTGGCGCCGTTCTTGAAAGCCCAGTCGAAGAAGCTCAGGACTGCCTTGCCATTTTCAGGCTTGGCTTGCGTCTTGTGCACCAGGATGAAGGAAGCTGCCGTCACAGGCCAGGATGCATCACCCGGCTCGTTGGTCAGCACAACACCCATGCCAGGAGCACTGTTCCAGTCGGCGTTAGCAGCAGCGGCTGCGAATGCTTCCTGGGAAGGCTGGACGAACTTGCCGGCCTGGTTCTGCAACTGCGTCCAAGCCAGGTTGTTCTGCTTGGCGTAGGCGTACTCTACGTAGCCGACGGAGTTTTTCAACTGACGGACATAAGCGGCCACGCCGTCGTTGCCCTTGCCGCCCTGGCCGGTGGGCCACTTGACAGCTTTGCCTTCGCCGACTTTTTCTTTCCAGTCAGCGGAGACTTTGGACAGATAGTTGGTCCAGCCGAAGGTCGTGCCCGAACCGTCCGAGCGGTGAACGACGATGATGTCAGCGGCGGGCAGGGTCAGGCCGGGGTTGAGGTCGGCGATAGCCTTGTCATTCCACTTCTTGACTTTACCCAGGAAAATGTCGGCCAGCACAGCGCCGGACAGCTTGAGTTCGCCAGGTTTAATACCGTCGATATTCACGACAGGCACCGTGCCGCCGATGATGGCGGGGAACTGCAGAAGCTTGCTTTCTTCAAGCGCTTCAGCCTTCATGGGATCGTCGGAAGCACCGAAATCAACCGTCTTGGCGATGATTTGCTGTTGACCGCCGCCCGAACCAATGGATTGGTAGTTGACGCGGTTACCGGTTTCCTGATGGTATTGGGCAGCCCACTTAGCGTAGATGGGATAAGGGAAGGAGGCACCGGCACCGGTGATATCGGCAGCCTGGGTTGCCAGGGCGACGGTACCCAACGCCAGACCCAGGGAAACTCGCAAAATGGCACGTTTGAACATCAGGTCATCCTCTTGATGATTGGACAAATCAGGCAGATGTTGCCTGCACGAACTGAATGTTAAACAAGCAATATGACAGGTTCGTTACACTGCATTCCTTAGGCAATAATATTTTTCGCAGCGCAGCAATTCGTGGTTTTCCCTAGCCTTGCATAAGCATTTTTTGCATATTGCAAGGGGCTCCGCGAGCCTTCACCTTAACGTAGTTGCCGTCACCCAAGCCCCGCCAGGCAAGCTGGTTATCGCGCAGCGCAATCAAGAAAGATTCGCGAATGACGCGTTTTTTGAGCACTGGGTCTAACACAGGGAAACCCAACTCTACCCTTCGGAAAAAATTACGATCCATCCAGTCGGCCGAGGACAGATAAACCTTCTCTTCGCCGTCGGCATAAAAGTAGAAAACACGAGAGTGCTCTAGGAAGCGCCCCACAATCGAGCGCACCCGAATATTGCTGGACAAACCCTGAACGCCCGGCCGCAAGGCGCAGGCACCCCGCACGACAAGGTCAATACGAACTCCGGCCCGACTGGCAATGTAGAGTTCGTGGATGACGGTGGGCTCGAGCAGGGAATTCATCTTGGCCATAATGCGCGCCTTTTTGCCGGCACGCGCATGCTCGGCCTCGGCACGAATCATGGCCACCATTCCGTCGTGCAAGGTGAAAGGCGACTGTAAGAGCAATTTGAGTGGGCGCCTTGCCCCCAGGCCCGTCAACAAAGAAAACACCTTATCCATGTCTTCACACATGACACGATGGGCTGTCAGCAAGCCAAAGTCGGTGTAAAGCCGGGCCGTGCGAGGGTGATAATTGCCTGTTCCAAGGTGCCCGTAGCGACGTATCTTGCCTTTTTCTCGGCGCAGCACAAGGGCCATTTTGGCGTGGGTTTTGTGCCCAACTACACCATAACTGACGTGCGCACCGACTTCTTCTAGCTGAGCAGCCCAATTAATGTTGGTTTGTTCGTCGAAACGCGCCATCAGTTCAACGATGACAGTCACCTCTTTACCCGCGCGCGCGGCAGCCAGTAACAGACTCATCAACTTGGAATCTTCACCGGTACGGTAAATGGTTTGCTTGATGGCAACGACGTTGGGGTCGGCAGCCGCAGCCGTCAAAAAGCTGAGCACCGGGTCGAAAGACTGATAAGGGTGATGCAACAGATGATCTTTTTCGGCGATGGCGGCAAAGAGTGCCGCAGGATCGTCGCTGACTTCGTCGAAGGGCGCCGGCAAACGCGGAACATAAGCAGGGAACAGCAAGTCGGGGCGATCGGTGACGTTGCACAAATGCATTAGCCGCGACAAATTAGCCGGGCCGTCGACGCGATAGGTATCTTGAGGGGCGAGCGAAAACTCTTTTTGCAGATACTGCACCAAAGACTCGGAAATGTGCGCATCGACTTCGAGTCGAACCGCAGCACCGAAATTACGCTGAGAAAGCTCACCCTGCAGCGCCTGACGCAAATTTGTGATTTCTTCTTCGTCTACGTACAGGTCACTGTTACGGGTAACCCGCCACTGATAGCAGCCCCGCACTTCCATGCCGGGGAAAAGCTCGCCGACAAAACGCTTAATAAGGGTAGTGAGCAGGATGTAGCCATGCGGCACACCGGAGACCTCAGGCGGCATGGGCATCACCCTCGGAAGCGCCCTAGGCGCTTGAACAATGGCGATGGAGGATCGACGACCAAAAGCGTCTTCACCGGAAAGAGACGCGATGAAGCTCAAGCTTTTGTTGTAAACCCGAGGGAAGGGATGTGCTGGATCCAGCCCTATGGGCGTCAACATGGGCATGATTTCAGTCGCAAACACCGATGCCGCCCAGGCCAACTGCTCCTCGTTCAGGACATCGTCGTACAACACAATGCCTTCGGCTTGCAGCGCGGGTAGCAAAACGCCATTCAGCAACCCATATTGACGCTCGACGAGGTCATGGATGGATAACTGAAGTAGCTCGAACACTTGGGCAGGCGTGAAACCGTCGCTGCCCAGCACATGTGGCTGGCGTGCCAATTGTTCTTTCAGACTGGCAATGCGTATCTCGAAAAACTCGTCGAGATTCGAGTTCACTATGCAGAGATAACGCAAGCGCTCTAGCAACGGTGTGCTGGCTTGTTCCGCCATAAAAAGGACGCGCTCGTTGAATTTGAGCAGCGATAGCTCTCGGTTGATGAGCAAGGGGGTGTCCGGTGGCAGAACCTGGGGCATGATAGCTACAAAAAAAAGGAACCAGATTTTTACTACTGTTTTATTTCAATATCATGACATTACGACGTCATTCCGACAATATGGTTGCAAATGCCGCCGTATTGAACGTCAAGTTCAGCAGAGCCGCCTAACACCCGTATAATCCGGCACAGACCACATGAGCGACGCGCCACATGGATTATCTACTCGCAGCTGTCGACCTGGGCTCCAACAGCTTTCGCCTGACCATCGCCCGAGTCGTGCAACACAACGGGCACGCCCAGATCTACGCCATCGACAGGCTCAAAGACGCCGTACAGTTGGCGGCCGGGCTGACCCCGCATAAAACCTTGGATGAAGCCGCTGTCGAGCGTGCCATCGCCGTGCTGAAACGCTATGGTGAGCGTCTTGAAGGCTTCAATCCCAGCCGGGTACGTGCGGTGGCTACCAACACCTTCCGGGTGGCAAAAGATACCGGCCCCATCCTGGCTCGAGCCGAAGCCGCTCTAGGCTTCCCCATAGAAGTCATCTCAGGCCAAGAAGAAGCACGCCTGATTTATTCGGGCGTCAGCAGCGAACTCCCTCCTTCAGGCAACCATCGTTTGGTCATAGATATCGGCGGTGGCTCTACCGAAGTCATTTTGGGTAAAGGCCATCAGCCCATACACCTGGCATCGCTCCCCATGGGCTGTGTCAGCTACACCAAACAGTTTTTCCCCGATGGCCGTATCACTGCCCAGCGTATGGGCAAGGCTCGTCTGGCCGCACGACGCGAACTGGAAAGTATTTCTGATACCTATCGCCATCTGGGCTGGGAACAAGCCTATGGTTCGTCGGGCACTGCCAAAGGCTTGCTCGCCATGCTGGCGGAAGGCGGGATGTCTAGCCGCGGCATCACTGTGGAAGGCATGGAGGCCTTGCAAAAGCGCCTGGTATCCGATGGCCGCGTCATCATGGAGCACCTGCCAGGCATTAAGCCGGCGCGCGCCGGCGTGCTCTCAGGCGGCTTGGCGATTATGATGGCAGCCTTCGAAGAACTCAAAATAGACTTCATGCTGCCCGGTGAGGGCGCTCTGCGTGCCGGCGTGCTGTACGACCTGCTGGGCCGCCGCTCTGAGCACGATAAGCGTGAAGAAACCGTACAGCTGATGCTGCAGCGCTACGACATCGACGCGCAACAAGCGCAGCGCGTCCATACCATTGCCATGCAGCTGTTTCGCTCCATGAAACTTGAAGGCGAAGACGTCGAAGAGCTGGAGCGCACCCTTAGCTGGGCGGCTCGCCTGCACGAAGTCGGGCTTTCCATTACCAGCGCCAACTATCATTTGCATAGCGCGTATATCCTCGGCCATGCCGATATGCCGGGTTTTTCCAACGACGACCAAAAGCTGCTGGCCTGGTTTGCCAGCGGCCACCAAGGCAAGGTGGTACGTGCCAGCAGTCCTCGCCCAGAGCCGTCACGCGCCCAATGGCTGACCCTGCTGTGTCTGCGCTTGGCTGTCCTGTTATGCCGCCGTCGTGAGCAACCCGCCACCCTGCCGATTCAACTGCATCACGATGGCCATTCGCTTTCCATTCTGGCGGATGCTCAATGGCTGGATACCCATGCCCTTTCCGAATACTCTTTACGCGCAGAAGCTAAGGAGTGGCGCAAGGCTGAGTTCAGGGTGGAGCTGGTAGAGGCCCCCATCAAGCCTGTCGCCATACGTGAATCCAGCTAAATTTTCATGATGGCTTCGGGCAGAAAAATGGCGCTTTAATGAAAGCGCCATTTTTTATGGGTGGATATACCGCCGCGTGTTAATCAAGCCCAAAGTGGCGCCTGTAGCGGGGCTCGACTTGCTGAATATCGAGCAACACAGGGAAGTCGGCCGTGTTGAAATCCGGGTCCCAGGCGGGCTCGCCGCAGATGCTGGCACCCAGCTTCAGATAGCCCTTGATGAGTGGCGGCACGCGCGCGGGGAGTTCGCTATCTAGGCGCTCGACAGGATAACGATGCCGCGGCGTAACCAGCGCAGCGCTGTCTTTAGCCTGAGCCATATTCTTTTGCGCAACGCGCCAGACCTCGGCGGCGGTTACACCGTCATCGCGCAAGCTGACACTGGCGCAGCCCAACACGTAGCGGAACCCACCCTGTTGCATCAGGGCTGCGATTCCCGACCACAACAGCATGATGACCGAGCCCTGACGGAAATCGGGATGTATGCATGAGCGACCGACTTCGGCCAATACAGGACGCAACTCGTCGAGCGCAGAAATATCGAACTCGGACTCGGAGTAATAGCCTCCGGCCTTGATCGCATTTGCAGGCGTCAGCAACCGATAAGTACCCACGATATTGCCGGTACTAAGATCTTTGACCATGAAATGCTCGCACCACGGATCAAACCGATCAGCATCAAGGCCGTCTACAGCATCCGGAAACACGACATTCATCTCTTTGGTGAAGATGTCGTATCGCAAACGCTGAATCGCCTCGAGTTCTGTGTTGGTGCGGGCCAAGCCAAGCACCAAACCAGATTCATCCGACTGGGCCCAGCCAGTGTTGATCCCGTCTCGGGCCTTTACGCGTGCAAGCTCTAGCATAGATTACGCTCCACTAGTTATGCTGCCATTATGCACTGGGATTGTTGCAGGTTTTTGATACTTACGTTACCGCGTTGTCAAATCTACTGCAACCAATTCCCTGACACTTTGTTCGGCAAGCCCGGCATCTTCCGCCTCGACCATCAAGCGCAGCTTGGGCTCGGTGCCCGAAGCTCGTATCAATACCCTACCGGTATTACCCAAGCGCGCTTCGACTTGGCGCACAGCAGCTTGCAGCCCTGGGTGCGTGCTCCAGTCTGTGCCTGGCAGCAAGGGGACATTGACCATTTGTTGGGGATACATGCTGAGTTCGCTTAACTGCTCTGAGAGCGTCAGACCACTGCGGCGCAGCCCTGTCAGCACTTGCAACGCAGCAATAACGCCGTCTCCGGTGCTGTGGCAATCGAGACACAATAAGTGCCCGGAGCTTTCTCCTCCCAACAGCCAGCCATGTTTACGCAAGGCTTCCAGCACGTAGCGGTCGCCGACTTTGGCACGCTCAAAGGCAATGCCCATCTCACGCATGCGGCGCTCAAAGCCAAAATTTGTCATCAGCGTGCCGGCCACCCCGGCCACCGGGGATTGCTGGTGTCGTTGCATGACGATGGCATACAACAGCTCGTCCCCGTTATAGACACGCCCCGTTGCATCGACCATGATGAGCCGGTCCGCATCTCCGTCCAGCGCTATACCGATATCCGCACCGAGTTCCTGCACCTGCTGTGCCAAGCCCTCGGGGTGCAAAGCGCCTACATTTTCGTTGATGTTCAAACCATCGGGACGGCAGCCAATTTCGTGCACCTCGGCACCCAGTTCGCGGAACACATGCGGGGCAACCTGATAGGCGGCACCATGTGCGGCGTCTACCACGATGGACATGCCGGCAAGATCCAGTTCGTTGGGGAAAGTGCTTTTGCAGAACTCCACGTATCGGCCAGCCGCATCGTTGACGCGTCGAGCCCGACCCAGCGCCTCGGAGGACACGCAACCCAAAGGATCATCAAGCGCGGCCTCGATCTCGGACTCAAGCTCGTCGGGCAGTTTCATGCCTTCAGCAGAAAAAAACTTGATACCGTTGTCGTAGTACGGATTGTGGGAAGCGCTGATGACTATGCCTGCAGTCAAGCGAAAGGCACGCGTCAAGTACGCTACGGCAGGCGTGGGAATGGGCCCCGCCAACAGAACATCGACACCGGCTGCCGATAAACCTGCTTCGAGCGCGGATTCCAGCATATAACCAGACAGGCGGGTGTCTTTACCTATCAATACTGCCGCACGCCCTTTTCCGCCATGACGCTGAGACAACACGCGCCCCGCTGCATAACCCAAACGCAGGGCAAATTCGGGATTGATGACGGCGCCGCCGACCTCTCCTCGAACGCCGTCTGTCCCAAAATACTTACGTGTCATTCACTCACTCCTTGTTTAACCGCTTGCCAGACGGCAACGGCATCCCTGGTGGCCGCGACGTCGTGCACACGCACGATCGCGGCTCCCGCATCAACGCCAGCCAAGGCAGCAGCCAAGCTGCCGGCCAGGCGGTCTTGCGGCTCACGCCCAGTGACGTGACCGATCATGGTTTTACGGGACACACCCACCAACCAGGGATAATCGTCGAAATATAGCTCAGGCAACCGCCTTAATAAAGTGTAATTATGAGCAGCTGTTTTACCAAAGCCAAAGCCTGGATCTTGCACTATGCGTGTTGCCGCCACACCGGCACGCAAAAGCCGGTCTGTGCGCTGTCGCAGAAACTCACGCACCTCTGCTACGACATCGTCGTAATGAGGCTTGTGCTGCATAGTGCGGGGCTCGCCTTTCATATGCATGACGCATAAGGCGCAAGGCTTGTCGGCAACCGCCTGAATCGAGGCTTGATCCTCAAAGCCGGCGATGTCGTTAATCATGTCGACATCGAGTTCCAGCACACCACGCATGACATCGGGCTTGCAGGTATCAACGGATAGAGGAATGCCGGTATCGCGCAAGGCTTCCAGCACCGGCTGTAATCTAGCCAACTCGTCCTTGCCATTGACCGCTTCGGAACCCGGTCGAGTGGATTCACCACCCACGTCGAGAATATCGACGCCTTCGGCAATTAACTGACGCGCATGCGCCAGCGCCTGGTCTACCTCTGTGTAACGGCCGCCGTCGGAAAAAGAATCGGGTGTGACATTAAGCACACCCATGATAAGAGGCCTATCGAGCGAAAGCTCGAATCGGCCGCATTGCAATATTCGCGCCATACCAACCCGAAAAATCAGACAGGCGTGGTCGCCGTGTTGCCGCCATCGACAGAAGAAACGCCTGCCGCTGGGGGAGCCTGATCGGGCGAGCTGCCACCGGAATCTATGTCTTTAGGCGGACGCGGTGGGCGCCCGTCCATAATGTCTTCGATCTGGTCTGCGTCTATGGTTTCCCATTCGAGCAAGGCCTTGGCCATGGCTTCCATTTTGTCGCGGTTATCTTCGATCAAGCGACGTGCTACGCCATATTGTTCGTCGATGATGTTGCGAATTTCCTGGTCCACCTTTTGCATGGTGGCTTCGGAAACATGGGTGGTTTTGGTGACGCTACGCCCCAAGAACACTTCGCCTTCGTTCTCGGCATAAACCACGGGGCCAAGAGTGTCCGTCATGCCATAACGCGTAACAATGTCGCGCGCAATGGCAGTGGCTCGTTCGAAGTCGTTGGAGGCGCCGGTCGTCATTTGGTTCATGAAGACTTCTTCGGCAATACGCCCACCAAACAGCACGGCAATGGTGTTGAGCAAGCGCTCTTTATCCATACTGTAGCGATCGCCCTCGGGCAACTGCATGGTGACCCCCAAAGCGCGGCCACGGGGAATGATCGTGACCTTGTGAACCGGGTCGGTCTTGGGCAAGCAGCGCGCCACCAGGGCATGCCCAGCCTCGTGGAAGGCGGTATTGCGGCGCTCTTCTTCGGGCATAACCATCGTGCGGCGCTCGGCACCCATGATGATTTTGTCCTTTGCCTTTTCGAAGTCGCTCATGTCTACCGTACGGCCATTGCGGCGGGCGGCAAACAGAGCGGCTTCGTTGACCAGGTTGGCCAGATCGGCGCCAGAGAAGCCGGGTGTACCGCGCGCCAAAATGTGCGGATCAACGTTGGGCGACAAAGGCACCTTGCGCATGTGCACCTTGAGGATCTGCTCGCGACCACGGATGTCGGGCAAAGACACCACCACTTGGCGGTCGAAACGGCCTGGACGCAACAAAGCGGGATCCAGTACGTCGGGACGGTTGGTAGCCGCCACGACCAACACACCCTGGCCGGTTTCGAAACCGTCCATCTCTACCAGCATTTGGTTGAGTGTTTGCTCGCGCTCGTCGTTGCCACCGCCCAAACCGGCGCCACGCTGGCGCCCCACCGCATCGATTTCGTCGATGAAAATAATGCAAGGTGCGTGTTTCTTGGCGTTCTCGAACATGTCGCGAACACGGGCTGCGCCCACACCCACGAACATTTCTACGAAGTCGGAGCCGGAAATACTGAAAAATGGCACTTTGGCTTCGCCGGCTATGGCTTTGGCCAGCAAAGTCTTACCCGTACCGGGCGAGCCTACCAACAATACACCGCGTGGAATACGGCCACCCAGACGTTGGAACTTGGAGGGGTCGCGCAAGAAGTCGACCAGTTCTTTGACGTCTTCTTTGGCTTCGTCGCAACCAGCGACATCGGCAAAAGTGATGTTGTTGGTGTTTTCATCCAGCATGCGCGCACGAGACTTGCCGAAGCTGAATGCCCCACCCTTGCCGCCGCCCTGCATTTGACGCATGAAAAAGATCCAGACGCCGATAAGCAGCAGCATCGGGAACCAGGAGATGAAGATGCTGGTCAGGAAGGACGGCTCTTCGCGCGCCTTGCCGGAAACCTCTACACCGGCCTTGACCAATTCCGGCACCATCCAGAGGTCTCCGGGCGACGTAATACTGTACGGACGCCCGGCATCGGGCGTAACGAACAGTTTGTCGCCCTGGATATCGACCTTGCGGACACGGCCAGCCTGGGCATCTGCCATAAACTGGGTGTAAGTAACGGCATCAGTTGTGGCGGCACGGCCGTCAAACTGTTTGAAGACCGTAAATAACACCAGAGCAATCACCATCCAAATGGCGATCTTGGAAAACGAGTTGTTCAAAGCCAACCTCCTAGTATCTCGGCACCCCGCCGCCCTCGCCCGCGAAAACGGTGGCAAAACGGGTACTTTCCCTGATTCTACCGCGATCGCGGACAGCTTGCGTCATATAAGGTTTTTCAATTCACTGCAAGCTACTCAATGCTTGACTTCAAGCCTCTTCCGACCAGAAAGGTTTCGGACGATTGATGACGCGACGCCTTGGGCTTGCGCTCTACGACTCGTTCGAAAACGCCCTTGAAAGCCTTGACGATTTGGGAGAACCCGCTGCCGTGGAAAGACTTGACGATGAGCGCCCCTTCGGGCTTAAGATGCTGCTGGGCAAACTCGAGTGCCAGCTCGCAAACATGCTGGATGCGAGCCGCATCAGCAGCCTCTACCCCAGACAAGTTGGGGGCCATATCAGAAACCACAAGGTCCAGACGCTGATCTCCGACGATTTGTTGCAACTGAGCAAGCACCTCGTCTTCACGAAAGTCGCCCTGAATGAAGGTGACGTCAGGCAAGGCTTCCATAGGCAGCATGTCTAGCGCAACGATGCGCCCTTGAACCTTGCCATCAGCATCTTTCATGCGTTCGCGCAGCACTTGGGACCAACTACCAGGCGTAGCGCCCAAATCGACCACAAATTGGCCTGGACGCAGCAGTTTTTCGGTGTCTAGAATTTCCATCAGCTTGAAAGCTGCACGCGCACGGTAGCCCTTTTGTTGCGCCATTTTCACATAAGGGTCCTGAATATGCTGGTGAATCCAGTTTTTAGAAAATTTTTTCTTGGCCATTACCGTACAATTCCGCTATGCCTGCTATCGAACTTACTACCCAAGAGCGAAGCGCCCAACGCGCCGCCGCCCACCCCCTTCACCCTGTCGTCATTATTGGCGCCCGTGGCCTGACGCCTGCCGTCCTGAAGGAGATCAACGTCCACCTGGACGCCCATCAACTGATAAAAATCAAGGTGGCCGGGCACGAACGTGACGACCGCCAAGCTATGCTGGTCACGATTTGCGACCAACTATCGTGTGCCCCGATTCATCACCTGGGCAAAACACTGATCGTTTATCGCCCCAAGGCTGAGGCCGCGCCGGCTGCGGAAACCACCCGTGCGGTAAGGGCTCCCAACGCGCCTCATATCCCTAAGAAACAAGCGGCAACCGGTGCCACCGCACCTGCAAAACGCCCTCGCCGGCCCGCAGAGGGCCCAGCAACAGCACGCCCCACACGCAAACCGGCCGCTGCAGGTGCGGGCCACAGGGTTCCGCGCAAGGCAGGCAGTGCGCTCAGCTTGCGCGCACGCAATCGCGCACGCCAAAAATAAAATCAAAAAAACCGCCCAAGCCAGCCTGGGCGGTATATTTTACATGGCCTTAGATGCAGGCCACACATCTCTTAGCCTGCCCCTGATACGGCGCAAGCTATTCACCCGCTTTAAACGTAGCTAATACCCAGAATTTCGTATTCGCGCACACCTGCAGGGGCTTTGACCTCGACAACATCACCGACAGCACGTCCAATAAGGGCTCGTGCCACGGGGCTGGAGATCGAAATACGGTTAGAGCGGATGTCGGCTTCGACATCGCCCACGATCTGGTAGCTAAGGCGTTGACCCGATTCCAGCTCTTCGATTTCAACGGTCGCGCCAAACACAATGCTGCCCTCCACCTCTAGTTCGGCGGGGGTGATGATTTGGGCATTGGAGAGTGTACCTTCGAGCTCTTGAATACGCCCTTCGACGAAACCCTGGCGTTCGCGCGCAGCATCGTACTCGGCGTTCTCGGACAGATCACCTTGCGCCCGCGCTTCGGCGATGGCCTCGATGATGGCAGGCCGCTCGACGGTCTTGAGCCTGTGCAGTTCTTGTTGCAGGCGCTCAGCGCCGCTTGCTGTCAACGGTATCGCGGACATGGTCGTTCCTACTAAAAGTAAAAAGACGCTCCGGTGACGGAGCGCCCCATGATGACAATCCGCCCGGTTGGCATAGCCAGGCAGATCTTTATGAAGTGTGAATTGTCTTGCCGGCGCAGCGTGTATCAGGCTAAACAGCTCATGCGGGCTTTTTAAAGCCTTTGTCCTTGAGCCTGCTTCAGGCTTATAGGCCTAGCGCCAAAGTAAAACCCCGGCTTCCTGGAAACCGGGGAGACACCCTATTGTCGGCAATGTTGGACGAATTTGCAAGCCCTTGGAGCTTGCAAATTCATCAGGCCGGATTATTGGGCGGGGAAGGCCGGCGTCTCGCCGTCCAGGCCAAAAGCCTTATGCAAGGCACGCACCGCCAATTCCATGTACTTGTCATTCAGGATGACGGAGGTTTTGATCTCGCTGGTGCTGATCATCTGGATATTGATGCCTTCTTCGCTTAGCGTACGGAACATCAGGCTGGCCACGCCAACATGGCTGCGCATGCCGATACCAACAATGGAAACCTTGCAGACTTTTTCGTCAGCCACTACCTCTTGAGCACCCACGGCGGGAGCGATCTGTTTTTGCAGCAAGTCGGAGGTGCGCTTGAAGTCGTTGCGATTGACGGTGAACGAAAAGTCAGTGGTGCCACGCACCGACTGGTTCTGCACAATCATGTCGACATCGATGTTGGCTGCCGCCACGGGGCCCAGAATGGAATAGGCCACACCCGGGGTGTCGGGAACGCCCAGCAAAGTCAACTTGGCTTCATCACGGCTGAAGGCGATGCCGGATACGACAGCGGATTCCATGTTTTTATCTTCCTCGAAAGTAATAAGCGTGCCCGAAGTCATTTCCTGTTCGAGCGAACCGGCAGGGTCGGTCAGCGACGACAACACCCGCACTGGCACATGGTACTTGCCCGCGAACTCGACGGAGCGGATCTGCAAGACCTTGGAACCCAGTGAGGCCATCTCCAGCATTTCTTCGAACGACAGCACTTTCAGGCGACGAGCCTCGGGCACCACGCGCGGGTCGGTCGTGTAGACGCCATCGACGTCAGTGTAAATAAGACATTCTGTCGCTTTCAGTGCTGCGGCGATGGCCACAGCGGAAGTGTCGGAGCCACCACGACCCAGGGTGGTGATATGGCCTTCGTCATCCACGCCTTGGAAGCCGGTAACGACCACCACGCGACCAGCATCGAGATCGGCTTGAACGCGTGCACTATCGATATTGGTGATACGTGCTTTGGTGTAAGCAGAGTCGGTGTGCACCGCTACTTGCCAGCCCGCGTAGCTGCGTGCCTCGATACCCTGCTTTTGCAAAGCCAAAGCCAGCAACGCGCTGCTGGCTTGTTCGCCGGTGGCAGCCAACATGTCCAGTTCGCGGCCGTCGGGCAGGTCGGAAATTTCCTTGGCCAGGCCCAGCAGGCGGTTGGTTTCTCCAGCCATTGCGGACGGCACGACGACGACCTGGTGACCCGCAGCGTGCCACTTGGCCACCCGTTTTGCGACATTCTGAATGCGCTCTACCGAGCCCATCGACGTGCCACCATACTTATGAACAAATAGGGACATGATGCGTCCTGTGTAAGTTGATCGAACAGCAAAACCGTTTATTGTAGCGTGTTTGAAGACACAAGCAGCATGCGCCCCTTTACACAAGCGATGACCCAACCGTCATGCTTTAACTGCAGGCTTCTGTCATGACCCAAGGCGTGCAGTTGGCGCATTTGCCGCATCAACTCACGCAGGCGCGCGTCTGACGGCATGCGTAAGCCTGCCTGCGCCAACCAATGCCGCAACACCTGTGCCTGGCGCGGCGGCGACAGGGCGCGCCAATCAGCCAAGGAAAATGACAGCCTGTCTTCAGAAGGCTGCAAGCCCGCAAAATCCTGGGCCGCCACTTCGGTCAACAAGTCGGCCAGCTCGGCGCTTTGACGCGCATGGCGAGCCAGTATCGCCTGCCAACCGGGCCAACGCTCGTCCAGGTGCGGCGTCAGGCGGCCCCGCAATGCACCACGGGTGTAATCTTCTTGGATATTGGTCGGGTCTTGCACGGCTTCCCAGCCGTGCTGCTGGACATAGCGCTGAGCGCAGGCCAGGATAAGCTTGCGTGGCACCCCCAGCCAGGGGCGCAAAAAAGGCATGCCTTCGCGTTCGCTGATGGCTCGCATAGCGGCAAGCCCCTCAGGACCGGCGCCCCTTAGCAAACGCATCAACACGGTCTCTGCTTGATCATCTTGATGATGCGCCAGCAACACGCCATCCAATCCAAGACCGCGACTCATCTCAATCAAGGCCTTGTAACGGGCAGTGCGAGCGGCCGACTCGATCCCGTCACCATGGGAAAAATCAACCGTCACTTGTGTTTCTTGCCAGCCCGCACCCAAGCGTTGCGCGAGATCGCGGGCGCGGTCCCGCCACCGCCCGGCGGCCTCTTGCAAGCCGTGATGCACATGCAGACAATGAAGATCAAGGCCGTGACGCTGGGCATAGGCAGCCGCATGCACGGCAAGCATGGCGGAATCGGCGCCGCCACTGAGCGCCACCCCCAGCCGACGGCAATGGGGTAGCCAGCGCATCGCCGGAGCCAACGCTGCCGCCAATTGCGGGTCGAGGTCTGACCCGTTCATACCTGACTTAGGCCGCGTCTTGGAAACGACCGTAGGACAACAAGCGCTCGAGACGTCGCTCTAGCAGCTGTTGAGTGCTAAGGCCGGCCACGTCACGCAGAGCATCGGTGAGCGCACGCTCAAGCTGGCGCGCCATGGTGCCGGGGTCGCGATGCGCCCCGCCTATGGGTTCGTTGACCACGCGATCGATAAGCCCGAACTCTTTGAGTTTGGGCGCCGTGATGGCAAGCGCTTCTGCCGCCACAGGGGCTTTATCTGCGCTACGCCAAAGAATGGAAGCGCAGCCCTCGGGCGAAATGACGGCGTAAGTCGCATACTGCAACATCATCACCGCATCGCCTACCGCAATGGCTAACGCGCCCCCGGAGCCGCCTTCACCAATAATGGTGGAGATAATGGGGACTTTCAGTTCAGCCATGGCGTACAGATTGTGGCCGATGGCTTCGGATTGACCACGCTCTTCTGCACCAATGCCAGGATAGGCGCCCGGCGTGTCAACGAAGGTGAAGATGGGGAGCTGGAATTTCTCGGCCAGTCGCATTAAGCGCAGCGCCTTGCGATAGCCCTCTGGGCGCGGCATGCCAAAGTTGCGCATGGCACGCTCTTTGGTGTCGCGACCTTTTTGATGGCCGATAACCATGCAGGGTTGGCCATTGAAACGCGCCATGCCGCCCACGATGGATTGGTCGTCCGCATACATGCGGTCGCCATGCAATTCGTGGAAATCCGTGAAGATCTCCCGCACGTAATCCATGGTGTAGGGCCGCTGGGGATGGCGGGCCACCAATGCGGTCTGCCAAGGCGTAAGCTTGGCATAAATATTTTTGGCCAGCGTCTGGCTTTTCAATTGCAGCCGGCCCACTTCGTCAGAGATATCGACTGCCGAGTCGGCCTGCACGAAGCGCAACTGTTCGATTTTCGCTTCGAGCTCGGCCAACGGCTGTTCAAATTCTAGGAAGGTATTACGCATAGGAAGGTGCCTGATCCGGAACTGGCTGATTTTAATGGACAAATGCAAGTTTGGGCCGATGACTTGAATACCACCGGCTGAGCATATTACTTGCCTGATGGCGCAGCAAGGCTGCGCCAGAGATACCAAGTGGCGACCGTACGCCAAGGCGCCCAGGCCTGGGCCACCTCTCGGGCCTCGAAGCGCGATACGGGCTCACCACTGAAATAGTGTAGCGAAATTGCTTTAAGCAGACCTGCGTCGTCCAGAGGCAGGACATCGGGCCGCCCAAGGCTGAAGATAAGAAACATCTCGGCCGTCCAGCGCCCTATGCCTCGCAACTGGCACAGTTCGGCGATGATGGCTTCGTCATCCATCTCTTGCCAGGCAGAAGGCCGCAAGCGCTTTTCAGCAAACGCAGAGGCCAGACCAACGATGTATTCGCCCTTGCGCCGTGAAACACCTAGTTCGCGCAACTGCTCGGGCGTCATCTCGGCGATTTTGGCCGGTGCGGGCCTACGCCCACAAGCACCCACGAAGCGCGCCCATATGGCATTGGCGGAAGCCGTGGACACTTGCTGACTGACGATAGCACGAGCCAGGCTCATGAAAGGCGTAGAGGCGGGTTCGAGGATGTCTTGGGCATGGCGGGGAATCAGGCGGCGCAGGATGCGGTCACGCCGCATCAACTGGGCCGAGGCCTCATCCCAATAGCCGGGTCGCAGGTCGGAAGACGTTATTGCTTGACTCATGGCGCCTTCCATTAAACACGACGCCATTGCGTCTGCCCACCTGGGCGGTCTTCAAGCTCGACACCTGCTTCACGCAACTGGGCACGCAGCGCATCAGCGCGAGCAAAGTCGCGCTCGGCCTTGGCTTGGATACGTTCGGCCACCAACGCCTCGATGGCTGCGGTATCCAAGCCGGCTTGGGTACTGCTACCGAGGTAGCGGGTGGGAGACTGCATATAAGCGACAGGATCGGCTTGCAGTAAGCCCAACACGCCGCCCAGCGCCCGCAACAAGCCAGCTTGCTCGCTGGAGCCCGTTTTATGCGTTTCAGAGGCCAGGTCGAACAACACGGCAACAGCACCCGCCGTATTGAAATCGTCATCCATGGCCGCTTTGAAAGCCTGCGCGGCAGGATGCGCCCAATCTATGGATACCGATGCCGGTGCCACATTCAGCAAAGCCTGATAAAGCCTATCTAGAGCCTGTTGCGCATCGCGCAAATTATCGGGCGCGTAGTTCTGCGCACTGCGGTAATGGTTGCGCACAATGAAAAAGCGCAGCATCTCGGCTTCACGCAGATTGACCTCATAAGCGGCTCGCTCGTTTTCGAGCGATGCCGGGGCCGAGATGGTTTGGCGTATCGTGCGGAAATTACCCAAGGATTTGGACATTTTCTCGGCGTCTACCATGAGCGGGCCGCAATGCATCCAGATATTGGCCAATGCCCCCCCGAACGCGCCTTCGGTTTGCGCGATTTCGTTCTCGTGATGAGGAAACTTAAGGTCGGGACCACCGCCATGAATATCCAGAGGCAGGCCCAGCAAAGCTTCGCTCATGGCGGAGCATTCGATATGCCAACCAGGACGGCCAAAACCGTAGGGGGAGGCCCACTTGGTGTCCTCGGGCTCTTCGGGCTTGGCGGACTTCCATAGAACAAAGTCCAGCGGGTCTCGTTTACCTTCAGCCACGGCAACGCGCTCGCCGGCGCGCAGGTCGTCTAGTGTTTTGCCAGACAGTTTGCCGTAACCAGGAAACCGGCGTACCGCATAGTTAACGTCGCCATCAGGCGCACGATAGGCCAAGCCTTTATCTTCCAGCATGCCGATGATGTCCAGCATACGCCCCACGTGCGCGGTGGCACGTGGCTCGGCCGACGGGGGCTCGACGCTGAGCGCCTGCTCGTCAGCATGCATGGCGGCAATGTAAAACTCGGTCACTTGCGCGATGGGGCGATGGGTTTCGACAGCGCGACGAATGATCTTGTCATCGATATCGGTGATGTTGCGCACGTACTCGACACCATAGCCGCTGGCCTTAAGCCAACGTTGTATGACATCGAAGCCGACCAGCATCCTGGCGTGCCCAAGATGGCAATAATCGTAGACGGTCATGCCGCATACATACATGCGCACGCGCGCGGGATCCTGAGGCCGAAAGGGCTCTTTGGCTCGGGAAAGAGTGTTATAAATGTGCAGTGTGCTCATTTCCTGACGCACGGGCTCGAGGCTAAAATGGCAATCGATTAGTATAGCAAGCCTCATCCGTATGGCATGAACCGCCCTCGTTTACGGCGTCTTGCCTGGGCTTTACCGCCATTTTTCTCTCCACAGGTTCGCTCGTGTCCGCATTTTTTCGTTACTTTGCATCGCTGTGTTTGGCTTTGGTTTTGCCCTATGCGCAGGCCCAATCCGTGCCATCGCAAGTGCTTTTTGATGATCCCCCACCCGCAGAAGGCGGCTGGAAAGGCCTTGCACACCTGCTTGAGGCCATGGAACCCGGCACTGATACCGCCTTGCCCCTTAGCCCCAGCCAAATCAGCGAACGTATTTCCGATATGCTGAACGACGGCCAAAGCGCCGAAGCCCTCAAGGTGATAGAAAAGTACGAGAACATACGTGGCGCCTCGCCCGAGGCCCTGGGCACTGACGTGCAGCTTATGTTCCAAAAAGGCCGCGCATTGTCGGCAATCGGTCGTAACGACGAGGCCATTGCACTGTATCGCGACATGACAGTGCGCTTCCCCGAGCTTCCCGAACCCTGGAATAACCTGGCGGCCGAGTACGTCAAAAAGAACCAGCTTGACTTGGCACGCGACGCCTTGCTGATGTCTTTATCCATTTCACCAAGCTATGCGGCAGCGCGCATTAACCTTGGGCGTGTTTACCTGATGCTGGCGCGCGAGTCTTTCAGTTTGGCGGTCGACCAGGGTCAACCCCAGGCTCGCGACACCGTCACGCGCATCGACGCTATTCTGCAACCCCGTTGAACCTTGATTTCCGAACCCCATGACATGCACTGATATGACCAGCCGCAAGCCGTCGCCCATGCGGCGCGCTTGTCTGGCTGCCCTGACCGGCCTTGCCATGCTGGCCGCCTGCTCTCAGCAGGCCACTCCTAACACTTCCACTTCTTCGACAGGTGAAACCGCAATGACTACTTCCCCCCGCGTCCAACTCCAGACCAACCACGGCACCATCGTGCTCGAACTCGATGCCGTCAAAGCGCCCAAAACCACGGCCAATTTTCTCGAGTATGTGAATGACGGTTTTTTCAACGGCACGGTCTTTCACCGCGTCATTAACAACTTCATGGTGCAAGGCGGCGGCTTCGAGCCAGGCATGAAACAAAAGCCCACCAAAGCGGCCATCGACAACGAAGCCGACAACGGCCTCAAGAACGACCGTTACACCATCGCCATGGCCCGCACCAGCGACCCTCATTCCGCTACGGCCCAGTTCTTCATCAACGTCAATGACAACGACTTCCTGAACTTCACTGCGCCCACCCCCAATGGCTGGGGCTATGCCGTGTTCGGCAAGGTCGTGGAAGGCACTGAAGTGGTCGACAAGATCAAGAGCGTAAAAACCGGCAGCAAGGGCTTCCACCAAGACGTGCCTGCTGAAGACGTCGTTATCGAATCCGCCAGCGTCGTTGAGTAAACTGGTTTTAAGCGGCACCACCTGGATAGCCGCTGACATCCACCTGGGGCCGCAAGGCCCCGCGACTGCTTCGCACTTTTACGACTTTCTACGACAAGCCGAACAAGAGTGCGACACCTTGATTCTCTGCGGAGACATCTTCCACGTTTGGGTGGGAGACGATCAAACTCATTCGCCCGAACCCTGGTTGGCTTCAGCCATCCAGGCTCTGCGGGGTTTTTCTAGCAAGAAACCCTTGTACTTGATGCGAGGCAATCGCGATTTTTTGCTGGGCGAGGCGTTTGCAGCCAGTGTCGGTGCCACCTTGCTACCAGACGAGCTGCATATTGTTTCGCCCGCTGGTGAGTTCTGGCTGACCCATGGCGACGAGCTTTGCCTGGACGACCAGGCATATCAACGCTTTCGGCGCATCGTACGTAAGCCGTGGGTGCAAGGTCTATTTCTGGCTTCCCCCTTGGCTTGGCGACGCGGCATTGCCAACTACTTTCGCCAACGCAGCCGTCAGGCCGGGCGCTACAAAAACAGCGTGATTACTGATGTCAGCCCGCAGGCTTGGCACGACCTACTGACGCGTCAAGGCCTGTCGGTGCTGGTGCATGGGCACACGCACCGGCCTTCGATTCATCACAATACGACAGACGGTCTGCACCGCATCGTATTACCTGACTGGGAATTCGACCACAGCAAGCCCACGCGCAGCGGCTGGTTGAGCGTAGACGATAGCGGTCTGACCCTAAGGTACGCGGACGCGGCCGAGCATTTTACCCAGCCCGCAGAAGGCGGCTTGTAGGCCTAACGCGCCAACAACCAGATCAGCAATACCCCGCCCAGGGCGATGCGATACCAGGCAAACGGTCGGTAGGTACGTTTGGAGACAAAACGCAGTACCGCGCGCACGACCACCAAGGCGCTCAGAAACGCAGCGACGAAACCGATGGCAATGGCACCTGCTTGATCACTGGACAGCGCAGAGCCATGTTTGTAGAGATCATAAACCGTGGCAGCCAGCATGGTGGGCATGGCCAGAAAGAATGAAAACTCGGTGGCTGTCTTGCGCTGGATACCTGCCATCATACCGCCGATGATGGTGGCCCCGGAACGCGAAGTGCCGGGCACCATAGCCAGACACTGCGCCAGCCCCACTGCCAGCGCTTGGCGCCAACTGATCTCTTCGAGGCGATGCGCAGTGGCACGTTGGCCACTGACTGTCTCGTTACTATCTTTAGCGTAACCGGGGCGGCGCTCTACCCAGAGCATGATCAGCCCACCAATCACCAGGGTAAATACGAAAACCATAGGCTGGTTGTACAGCACTTGCTTGATGTACTGGATGATGAGCATGCCCACCACGACCGCCGGCATAAACGCGATAAGCAGATTACGGCAAAACAATAGCTCGTCGCGCTTTCCTGTAAACACGCCATGCACCAGCTGCCACAGACGTTGACGGAACAACCAGATAACCGCCAAGATGGAGCCAAACTGGATGACCACCTCGAATACCTTGTGATCGTCGGAAGAAAAATTCAACCATTCGCCCACGATCAGCAGATGCGCAGTACTCGAGACCGGGATGAACTCCGTCAAGCCCTCTAGAACACCTAGTATCAAGGCCTTCAGGTAATACACTACCGTTGCTTCCATGAGTTTCCTTATGCCGACCAGGCGTCAATCTGCCTGACCGTTTTCATCTTCGCCGTCCAGGTGCAAGCGACGCTCAATCTCTACAGAGGCGATACGCCTGCCCTCAAGTTGCTTTACCGTAAAGAGGAAGGTGGCATGCGGCTGAACAAGTTCGCAGCTGTCATCAATGGCGGGTAGATGACCGAAGCGTTCGAGCAAATAGCCCGCCATGGTGGAATAGCCTTCTTCCTCATCCACCAAACCGTCGGTGTTAAGCACTTGCTCAAGGTGATGCAAGTCTGCCCCGCCATCGACACGCCAGTGATGCTCATCCAAAACCACGATGTCGGGAGTTTCGTCTTCGTCGGGGAACTCTCCGGCAATTGCCTCGAAGACATCTATGGGCGTCACAATACCCTCGATGGCACCGAACTCGTCCGCGACCAGCACCAGTTGACCTCGGGCGCGCTTGAGCGTTTCCATGACGTGCAGGATTTCGACAGAGTCAGGCACAATGATGGGATCACGTAGACGCGAAAGACGTATGGCCCCGTGGGTGATCAGGTCGGCGATCATTTCCTTGGCGCGGCCTATGCCTATAACGTCATCCAGCGACCCGCGGCAAACAGGGAAAAAGCTGTGTGGCGCCTTGGTGATCTTCTGGCGCAAGGCTTGTGGGTCATCATCAAGATTGAGCCAGCTAACGTCGTTGCGCGGCGTCATGACCGAATGAATGCTGCGATCCGCCAAGGTCAGTACACCACTGACCATATTGCGCTCTGTATCGCCAAAAACTTCTTGATCCGCCTCAACAGTACCGGTGGCAGTCGCGGGCTCGGAAGCAGCCAGAGGTCGCTTACCCAGCATACGCATAATGCCCTCGGCAGTGCGCTCACGCATGGGGCGGCGAGCCTCTACCTTACGCATATTGCGTCTGGCGACCTGGTTCAGCGCCTCGATCAGCACCGAGAAGCCGATGGCCGCATACAGATAACCCTTGGGCACATGGAAGCCGAAGCCTTCCGCCACCAACGAAAAACCTATCATCAATAGGAAACACAGACACAGCACGACGACCGTGGGGTGTGCATTGACGAATTTGGTGAGCGGCTTGGAGGCAAACAGCATGACCCCCATGGCGATGATCACTGCGGCCATCATGATAGGCAAGTGCTCAACCATCCCCACCGCCGTTACGACGGCATCAATGGAAAAGACCGCATCCAGGATGACGATCTGCGTGACGATAAGGCCGAAACTGGCGTGCAACCTGTCGCCGGATCCATGCTGAGTGCGGCCTTCTATGCGCTCGTGTAGTTCAAGCGTGCCCTTGAACAGCAGGAAAAAGCCGCCAATGATGAGAATGAGATCGCGCCCTGAAAATGACAATGGCCCGAGAAAAACGATGGGCGCTGTCAGCTTGATAAGCCAGGACATCACCGTGAGCAGCCCCAAGCGCATGACAAGCGCCAAAGACAAGCCCATTATGCGCGCCCGGTCGCGTAGCTTGGGCGGCAGTTTTTCGACGAGAATCGCGATGAAGATGAGGTTGTCTATCCCCAATACGACTTCGAGGACAATAAGCGTAAACAACCCCACCCAAGCGGAGGGTTCCATCAGCCACTCCATGAGCTGGGCTCCTTGGAGAAGGCGGGAACAATAGCGGTATATGGGACGCGCTGTGCCTGCGCGCCCGTACTAGGCTCTTCGTCCATAGGTATCAAGACTGAAAATAGCCCAACATCTGGGCGAGTATCTTGGGGCTGCCGGCCAACACTTGGCCAGACCTCAGCCAATCTTGTTCGCCGCTGAAGTCAGTGACAAGCCCACCGGCTTCAACCACCAGCAAGGTACCGGCGGCTAAATCCCAGGCCTTGAGGTTGGTGCCACAAAAGCCGTCAAAACGACCGCAGGCCACATAAGCCAGATCGAGCACGCAAGCGCCGATGCGCCGGGCGCTTGCGCAGTCGGACAGCATTTGGCCGAACGCGGTAGAGGTGGTGACTGTGCTGGCTGAACCGGGCACATGGGCCCCCACCAAGGCATCGTGATAGCGCGCCAGACCCGAAACCCGGATACGACGGTCGTTCAGGAAAGCGCCCGCACCGCGACTGGCAGTGAACAACTCGTTGCGGCTGGGGTCGTAAATGACCGCCTGATCGGCCTGACCTTTGTGCAACAAAGCGATGGATACGGCATACGCCGGAAAACCGTGGATGAAATTCGTGGTGCCGTCTAGGGGGTCAATCACCCACTGGTATTCGGGCACCTCTGTACCCTGCTGACCAGGCGCTTCGTGAACACCTGATTCTTCGCCCAAGAAAGCATGGTCGGGGTAAGCCGTACGCAGGACATCGATGATGGTTGCCTCGACCGCCTGATCGACTTCCGTGACATAATCGCGGGGGCCTTTACGGGCGACTTGCAGCCGCTCCAGATCTAGGCTGGCACGGTTGATAATGGTGCCGGCGCGGCGGGCCGCCTTGACGGCGGTATTAAGCATGGGGTGCATACGGTTCCGTGAAAAACAATGGCTAGCCCTATTTTAAATGACGTAGCGCATAATCCCGAAATGAGCGACAAAGTCACACATCAGTTTGAAAATATTTTGTTCATCATGCACCGCCCCAGCCATCCTGGCAATGTCGGTGCAGCGGCGCGCGCCATCAAAACCATGGGCTTTAAGTACTTGGCTTTGGTCCAGCCCCGCGACCCTGATGTACTAGCACATCCCGAGGCCATCGCATTGGCCAGCGGTGCCACGGATGTGCTGGAGCAAGCACAATGCTTCGAGACCCTGTCCGACGCTCTGGCCTCTACCACGCTGGCATTGGCACTAACCGCCAGACCACGCGACCTGGGTCCTCCCAGCTGCGACATTCGCCAGGCCGCCACCCTGAGCCACGCCCATTTGTGCAGCAACACGAGCAATCGTGTCGCCATCATCTTGGGCACCGAGCGCACCGGGCTGGCAAATGAGGATATCGCATTATGCCAACGCGTGTGTCATATTCCGGCCAACCCTGAATACAGCTCTTTGAATGTCGCCCAGGCCCTGCAGCTAGCCGCCTGGGAACTACGCTATGCGCTGATCACGCCGGACGCCGCCCCCGCATTGCCGGAAACAGGCAAGGCGGAAACACCTGCCGGCAGTTTGCCAGCCAGCCATCAGCAAGTCCAAGACCTGATTCAACATTGGGAACAAGCTTTGATTGCTGTGGATTTTCTAGACCCAGCTCATCCCAAAAAGTTGATGCTACGCATGCGCCATCTGCTTAGCCGCAGCGACCTGACTCGCGACGAGACCGACATGCTGCGTGGGGTTTGCACCGCCATGATCAAGACGGCTGGCGCTACACCTAACTGAATAGGCGTAGCGGTTTCTAGGCACTGGCCGGGGGTTCCGACCTGGGCAATCTGAGCCCGGCTTCACATAGGGCTTGGGGCGCGTCGCGCTGCAACTCGTTGAGCAAGGCGCCATAATTGGCCGACAGCGCCCAAACACGCAAACCCAATACGCTGGTATCCAAGCGATGCTCTACCACCCAAGCGTCGGGTGCCGGGTTTTCCAGTGCGTTAGGCTGTCGCTGGGCGAGTGTGAGCAAGGCGTTCAGGCCGGCCTTGAGGTCTTCTTGATACATGACCACCACCCGCACCTCGGCCCGGCGAGTACCGTTACGACTAAGATTGATAATCGGGTTACCCCATACCAAACTGTTGGGCAAGGTGATGCTGGTTCCGTCGGCTTGGCGCAATTTGCACAGAAACAGGCCCACCTCTTCTACGGTGCCATCCGCCTTACCTACAATGGAAATGCTTTCACCGGTGCGCAAAGGCCGCAGCACCAGCAACATGATGCCGGCAGCAATGTTTTGCAGTGTATTTTGCAAAGCCAGGCCAACAGCCAAGCCGGCCGCGCCCAACATGGCAATAATACTGGTGGTTTGCACGCCAAGACGCGCCAGCGCCGCCACGATGGCTACGATGCGTATAGCCCAGACCGCCACCGAAAGCGCCATGGGCAACACGGTAGGATCCAACGCTTGGGAACGCTGAGCCACACGGCGCACCATGCGTGCCACGATATGCGAGGCCACCCACCCGCCCAGCATGATCATTGCTGCAACAAGTAAGTCGAGCGCCAAGCGCTCGATGTAAGGAAGCCATATCAACCAGTCAATCATCTGATGTTTCCGCTTTTTGAAACTGGCACTGGCTGAAGTTTAGCCAGCCTGCCAGGGGTCGCAGCGGACCTTAATTGCCACAATATCATTCTTACCTCGGTTAAATCCTTGCTGATTGGTGTCGTTAAACACTAAGCCTTACTCGCCTAATAGAAATAATTCCATGAAAGGCGTAATCACCCCCATTATTTTTGTATTATCCTGTATCCCGAGAACAGGGGAGTACCTGGACAATGTCGCTTAGCCGCCCACCATTCAATAGCATATACACGCGGATGTTTCTCGTGATATGCGCAGCGGTGGCACCCACTTTCATCGGACTATGCGTGTATCTGTTCCAGCAGCACGATTATCTCATCGAACTGACTCGCAGCAACGCACAGCATTTCGTCCGCCTAGTCGCGCAGGAAGAAAGGCAACTGCTGTATCGCACCGAAAGCATACTGCGCACCACCTACCTCACCGCGGCCGTTCGCAATAAGAATAAAGCAGAGTGCAACACCTACCTGGCTGCCTTGCTTGAGCAGCACCCCAGCTATCTCAACTTTGGCGTGCTCTCGCCCTCCGGCGAACTGCTTTGCTCTGGTTTGCCTGCCGTAGACCAAGGCATGGCAGACAGGCTGTATACACAACAAGCCAAAAGCGAACCCGGTATTGTTGTTAGCCAATTTCTTATCGGCAAGATATCTCAACGTCCCACTATCGTCACCGCGCTGGGTTTTCGTAACGAAAAAGACGAGCTGCAATCCATACTCTATGCCTCCATGGATGTCTCAGTGCTGGGGCGCGGCAGTACGCTGCGCACTTTGCCCTCCGAAGCTCGTCTAGACATTCTGGACCGCAATGGCATAGTTTTACGCACTATCCCCGACAATGGTCTTACCGGGCAACCGCTCAACGAGATGGCCCTGACCGATCGGTTGGCAAAATCACGCCACGGCGGGAGCTTCATCCACGAACACACTGACGGCGAGTGGCTGGTCAGCTACGAACCGGCTGGGCCCGCTCACGACCCGCATGCGCTCACCATTATTTACAGGCACCCTACCGACGCTATTTTTCGCGACGTCAACCGGGCATTCTGGATAGGTTGCCTGCTGACGGCCCTACTGACGTTTGTCGCGGTGGCTTTAGGTTGGCTGGGCATACAAGGCGTGGTGGGGCGCCCGCTTAAAAAACTTACCGAGGCCGTCCGTCAGCTTGCGCAACGACGCTTCGATACTCGTACCGCCCATACCCTGCACAGTAAGGAATTCAACGAAATCGGCAGGCGTTTCGATGAAATGGCACAAGAACTGGCGCTCCAAGAGCATCAATGGGCGCTATCCATAGACCGCCAACGCGGACAAAACCGTATCTTGCGCATGATTGCGCAGAATCTATCGCTAGATGCCACACTTAATGCGCTGACCCAGCTTTTGCATAGCCTCTCGGGGCAAAGCAATGCGTGCATCATTTTGCTCGACACTACAGGCAAACGCATAGAAACCTGTTTTGCGCCTACCCTGCCCGATTCATTTCTGGGCCCCATGAAGCAGCGTATCACCGATTGGCGCGTGAGCCCCTTCGAGTCTGTTATCAGCCGGCGCCAATTGGTTGTAGTGCCCGATATCTCTGCAGACCCTTGCTGGCAGCCCTACAAACAGTTGGCGCGGCAACATCAGCTGAACTCCTGCTGGATGCATCCTATCCTGGCACCAGACGGCAATATTTTGGGCTGTCTGGCCATTTACCGACCCACCCCCCATGTTCCCGACTCAGAAGATTTACGACTGAGCGAGATGGTGACCGAGCTGGCCTCCATGGCCATCGAGCACCGGCGGCAATACGACGCCTTGCGTTATCAGTCGCGCTACGACCCCCTTACCGGCCTGATTAATCGCAACGTGCTCGACCGTCACCTAAAGCATGCAGTGCGCCAGGCCTCCAAGAACAGTACGCGCTTGTTCGTCATGTTGGTAGAGCTTGATGGCTTCAAGGAAATCAACCTGACGCTGGGGCATCACGTGGGCGACGAACTGCTGCGGCAAGTCGCCCAGCGTATACAGTCGTTATACGGCACCATTAGCGATGTCGCCCGTTCAGGCAGTAATGAGTTCGCCCTGTTATTGCCCGAGCCTCGTTCACAATCCCCTATAGACGATGTCGTGAAGTCGCTGCTGGAAGAAATTCGCCGCCCCTTCATGCTGGATGGTGTGCAAGTCAGTATCAGCGCCAGCATAGGGATAGCCATATACCCCGAATCCAGCACCGACCCGTCTGATTTGCTCAGACACGCCGACAGCGCCATGCAGTTGGCCAAGCAAGAAGGCCGCGGTCATGCCTTCTACAAGCCCGCCAAACGAGCAGAGTCCAACCGTATCCTGCTGCTGTCCGAACTGCGTCATGCCCTGAACCATGATCAATTCGTACTGCATTACCAGCCCAAGATACATTTACCGGATGGGCGTGTCACGGGCTTCGAGGCACTGCTACGTTGGCGGCACCCCGAGCATGGTTTGATGCCTCCGGCAGAGTTCATTACCGCAATTGAGTTCAGCGATCTCATTCATCCTGTGACGCTATGGGTACTCGAAAATGCCGTCGAGCAGTGCAAGGCATGGCAAGTTCAAGGCTTCGATATCAGCATCGCCGTCAATATCTCTGCCCGCAACCTGGTAAATGTTGAATTACCCGAGCGCTTGCGTGAAGTGCTAGAGCGACATAAGCTCGCTCCCGCCAGCCTAGAGTTGGAGATTACGGAAAGCGCCATCATGCGAGATCCAGGGCGTGCCCTGGACGTGCTGGAGCGCATCCATCAAATAGGCGTGCGCATTGCCATTGATGATTTCGGTACAGGGCACTCTTCCTTGGCCTACTTGCAGAAGCTTCCCGTTGACAACCTCAAGATAGACCGTTCGTTCATCAAAGAGATGCTGCAAAGCAACGAAACCATGACGATCGTCACTTCCATCATCGCCTTGGCACATTATTTGCAAATCAATGTCACTGCTGAAGGCGTAGAAAACAACGATATTCTGCGTCGGGTCAGCCGCATGCGCTGCGACTATGCGCAGGGCTATCAAATCGCCCGACCTATGCCCGCTGAAGACGTCGGCCCCTGGCTGGACAAGCACCTGCCTCGATAAGGCATTGCACCTATAAAAAAAGCTGCGCAGTTTTTGGCTGCGCAGCTTTTTTGTTCGAGCACTAAACGATCAGGCGACCGCAACCATACGGTTGAGTTCTTCGTCGTTATCCAACAGATATTGACTACCTGCATCGTAAATGACACGACCGCGATCGAGGACAACGGCACGCTCGGTCAAGCCTAAAGTCATGCGTGCGTGTTGCTCGACGATGATGACGGACAAGCCCGTTTCATCGATAAGACGACGCAGCACACCCATGAGCTCTTGCACGATAATCGGAGCCAAGCCTTCCATAGGCTCGTCCAGCAGCAGCAGGCGGGGGTTGACCATCAGGGCACGGGCGATAGCCAGCATCTGTTGTTCGCCACCCGACAGCTGGTTACCCATGTTCTGGCGCCGCTCGAACAGACGAGGGAAGACTTCGTAGATTTTATCTACCGTCCAGGCCCCAGGACGCGCGACGACCGTGAGGTGCTCTTCGACGCTGAGCGAAGGATACATATGGCGCTCTTGCGGCACCCATCCCAAGCCTGCATGGGCTCGCTTGTAGGTTGGCATGTGGGAGATATCCCCACCCTCCCAGGACAAGCTGCCCTTATGCAGATGGGTCAGCCCCATCATGGTAAGCAGCAAGGTGGTCTTGCCCATACCGTTACGCCCCAACAGCGCGACGCTATCACCCTCTTTGATGGACAAGGACACGTCTTCGAGCACTACGGCTTCGCCGTAACCCGCCGTGACTTTGTTCAATACCAATAGTTCTTGCTTGTCAGCCATGCTCTGCCTCGCCCAAGTACACTTCCTTGACTCGCTTGTCCGACGAGATTTCCGCCGGCGTGCCCTGCGTCAGCACTTTGCCGCCGACGAGCACAGTAATGGTCTCGGCAAAGCGAAACACCAACCCCATATCGTGCTCGATGAACACAACAGTGACGTCGCGCGGCAAGTCGGCGATAACCTCGAATAGCTCTGCACTGTCACCAGAAGGAATGCCTGCCGCAGGCTCATCCAACAGAAGCACCCGCGGCTTAGTGGCCAAAGCCAAAGCGATTTCGACCAAGCGCTGCTTGCCATAAGGCAGGTTGCGCGTAAGGGTATTGGCGTCTTTCTCTAGTTTGAGCGTGCCCAACAGTGCCATAGCTTCGTCTATGGCTTGCTTTTGCTGTTCGACCGTCTTGAACCAGGCCTTGAACAAACCTTCGCGTTCGCTGATGGCCAATACAACGGATTCAAGAACGGTAAGGCCCAAGAACAAGGTGTTGATCTGGAAGGTGCGCGTCATACCCAGCTTTACGCGCTCGTGCTGCGGCAAACTGGTGATGTCGCGATCGCCGAAATAAACCCGGCCAGATGTAGGGGATAAAGCCCCAGTCAACATATTGATGAAAGTCGTTTTTCCGGCACCGTTAGGGCCGATCAGCGCATGGCGACCGCCCGGCTCAAACGTGAGGGAAACGTCGCTATTAGCTTTGAACGCCCCCCATTGCTTGCTAAGACCTTCTGTACGCAAAGTGGTGTTCATGCTTGCTGTCCTCCGCCTACGCGAGCTGCACGCTGACGGCGGCGCTCACGATAGTTGTCGATGGCGCCAAGAATACCGCCCCGACCCAGCATGACAAGAACCACCAGGAAAAAGCCTATCCAGAACTGCCAGTAAACGGGATTGATGTTGGCGATTTGATCTTGCGCGATCATGAAAACGGCTGCGCCGATGAGTGCGCCATACAAACGACCGGTTCCACCCAATACCAAAACGATAAGAAGGTCGGCGGACCGCGTGAAGCCCAAGACGTCCAGGCCAACGAACTGCGTGGTTTGAGCCAACAGACCGCCCGCCACACCCGCAATCGCGGCGCCAAGGGTATAAACGACGATCAATCGCTGATTGACGTTGGCACCGATGGCAGGCATGCGCTTGCCACCTTCACGAATACCGACCAAGCTAAGCCCGAAGGTGGAACGTGTGAGACGCCGCACCAAGCAGAACAAGATAAACAGCACAACGAAGCTGTAGAAGAAAGCCGTTTTACCTTGCAGGTCGAACTCGAAGATACCGAGAAGGTTCCACATTTGGATCCCCCACAAGCCATCTACCCCACCAGTAATGGAGGAAGCCTTGTTGGCCACTTCGTAGAGCATCAGGCAGATGCCCAGGGTAACCATCAGGCGGGTCAGGTCGTGGCCACGCACGACGAGAAAGCTGGTGAGATAGCCGAAGATAGCCGCAACGACGGCAGCAGCGAGCAAACCACTAATGGGTTCGCCCCAACCATGCACCGACAGCAAGCCGGCAGTGTAGGCACCCAAGCCGAAAAAGGCGGCATGCCCCAGGGACACGATACCCGCATAGCCAAGGATAAGATCCAAAGACAGGGCGAACAGGCCCAGGATCATGATTTGGCTGGCAAGAACCAGATAGCCTTGGAAGGCAAAATAGACCACAAAAGGCAGGAGCCAAAACAGGATTTCAAGTTTGGCCCAACGTGCATTGGGGACTTTGGGTGCAGGCAAAGCCTGCACGATATTCAGGGAAGCCAGGGACGACTTGCTCATGAGCGCCTCGCAATCAGTCCGGATGGGAACAACAACAGCAGGATGACCATCATGCCGTAGATGACGAAGGCGCCTACGTCGGGTACGTAATACTTACCCGCGACGTCGAACACGCCCAACAACAGTGCGGCCACCAAGGGCCCACTAATGGTGCCGGCACCACCCACTGCTACAACGATGAGGAAGTACACCATGTACTTGAGCGGGAATGTTGGATCGAGGCCCAAGACGTCGATGCCCAGACCACCGCCCAACCCTGCCAAGCCAGAGCCAAGCGCGAACGTAAGGCTGAAAACACGGCTAACGTTAATACCCAAGCCTGCAGAAGCCTGCTGATTATCCACCGAAGCACGGATTTGCGCGCCGAAGCGAGTGCGTTCGATGATAAGGAACAGGGCCGCCGTAACGACAACCACAGTGGCAATAAGAAATAGTCGATAGATGCCCAGTCCTATGCCGAACACAACGACCTGCCCACGCAGCCAACTTGGGATATGCACAGGTTGCTGCGACGGACCCCAGATATACGTGGCGCCGGCAACCACCATGAACGTCAAACCGATGGAGAACAAGACCTGATCAAGGGCCTCGGCTTGGTATAGACGTCGATACAAGGTGCGCTCGAGGATGAAACCCACCAGAGCTGACGCAAGGAAAGCCAACGGCAGGGTTGCAAGAAACGGTACTCCCATCTGGCGCATCAACTCTACGCAGACGTAGCCACCCAGCAAGGCAAATGCGCCGTGCGCAAGGTTGACGAAATTCATCAACCCCATGGTGACAGACAGCCCGACGCTGATCAGAAACAGCAGGCTGCCATAGGCAATGCCATCAAAGATGACACCAACAAAATTATTAAGCATGACGCTTTCTCCTGGGGCGTTGCCCGATCGCCAGGCAGTCCGCGCCACGCGTAGCGGATGGAGTCACTGGAGGAATCTCCCGGTAATATTAAACAAACGATAAATTTTGAAGGCCCAGACGGCGAAGGGAGAGCAGGCTGCCGCCCATTAGTCGGGCAGCATACCTGATCCCCCTGCGGCGATCAAAGCCAGAAACGTAACAGCCCCCAGAAGTTAGATGCCTGGGTCTTTGTATTGCGAAACTTTGTCGAATTCAACGTTCCACATTTGGCCGTCGACCTTGTCGGACTTACGGATGTAAATGTCCTGAACGATATCGCGGGTCTCGGGATCGATAGTAACCGGACCGCGTACGCTTTCCCAGCTCATGCCTTTCATGGCGTCCAAGAGCTTGGTGCCATCGGCATCGCCGTTGGTTTTTTTCAGGGCTTCGTAAATCAGGTGCATGCCGTCGTAGCCGCCCACCGACATGAAGTTGGGACGCTGGCCGTTGTTGTCACGCATGAACGCTTCAACATAAGCTTTATTAGCGGCCGAATCATGGGCAGCCGAATAGTGATGGCTGCTGACCACGCCTTGGGAGACTTCGCCAATGCTTGCCATCAAGTCGTCATCCAGCACGTCGCCCGTGCAGATAAGACGAATGCCGGCTTGTGCCAAGCCACGCTCGTTGAACTGCTTGATCAGGTTGGCGCCTTCACCAGAAGGTACAAAGGCAAAAACTGCCTCGGGCTTGGCGTCTTTGACGCGCTGCAAGAACGGCGCGTAGTCGGGGTTCATCAGAGGCGTACGAACGTTGTCGATGATTTCGCCACCTGCTTCGGTGAAGTGCTTGGCAAATACTTTCTCGGCGTCGATACCAGGGCCGTAGTCGGCCACAAAGGTGATGACCGTTTTGATGCCTTCTTTAGCCGCCCACATGGCCAAAGGCGCAGTCGCCTGAGGCAAGGTGAAAGAGGTGCGGACGATGTAGGGAGAACGATCAACAATGACCGAGGTAGCTGCCGCCATGACAACCATGGGCTTCTTGGCTTGCGTAGCCAAAGGCGCAGCGGCAAAGGCCAAAGGCGTCAGGCCGAAACCAGCCAGCACGTCGACTTTGTCACGCGTAATCAGTTCTTGGGCGATACGCTTGGTGGCGTCGGGCGCGACACCGGTATCGTCCTTGAGAATGACCTGAACTTTACGACCGGCAACGGTGTCGCCATGCGTCTTTTGATAAAGCTTGACGGCAGCGTCGATTTGACGACCGGTGGACGCAAATGGACCTGACATCGGAACGATAAGACCGACTTTCACGACCTTGTCGTCTGCCTTGGCTACGACCGGCAACATGCCGGCTGCCGCGACGGCTGCACCACCCACAACCAGCTGACGGCGCTGGGCATTGACGGGTTGAGTCATGGTTTCCCCTTTTTTGTGAATAGCCTTTTACAGGCTTGTGATTTGATTGGTAACGCACCGACCCTTACAGGTCGAGTACGAGCATCGGGCTCTTGGAACGTGAGCAACAAGGCGTGAATTGATCGTTGGCCTCGTGTTCGGCATCGGTCAGGTAGAGGTCACGGTGTTCGGGCGTGCCTTCAAGGACACGAACCAAACAAGTGCCGCAAACACCTTCTTCGCAAGACACTGGCACGAATACGCCTGCCTCGTCGAGAACTTCGGTAATGCGCTTATCGGCTGGTACATCGTAAACAGCGCCGGTACTGGCAACTTTTACTTGGAAGCCGCTATCGCCACTGGTATCGATCTCGGCGGCACCGAAGTATTCGAAGTGCACGCGATCACTGCTCCAACCAGCTTGCTTGGCGCTTTGAACCACGTAGTCGATAAAGCCCGTAGGGCCACAGACGTAGATGTGGCTACCAGCCGGCGCCGAGGCGAGTACAGCAGGCAAATCCAGCTTTTGAGAGGCGTCGCCATCATCGAAGTGGAAGTGCGCGCGATCGGCAAAATTGGCGTTCTTTATCTCGTCGTGGAATGCCATGCGCGAAGGCGAACGAGCGCAGTAATGCATCTCGAAACTGCCCTGCGTATGGCTGAGACGACGGGCCATGCACAAAATGGGCGTAACACCAATACCGCCCGCCAGCAACAAGCTGTGTGGCGCGGGTACTAGTTCGAAATGGTTACGCGGTTCGCTGATCTGGACGACATCACCTTCGTTGATGTCGTCGTGAACGGCAACGGAACCCCCACGCGAATCGGGATCGCGCAACACACCAATGACATAACGCGTTTGCTCGGTGGAGTCGTTAAGCAGCGAGTATTGGCGAATCAGTCCATCGCGGATATGCAAGTCGATGTGAGCGCCGGCGCTGAATGCCGGCAACGGCTTGCCATCTACACTTGCCAGTTCGAGACTGACGATGTCTTCGGCCTCCTGCGCCTTACGGACTACTTTGACAGTAATTTGACTCATTGATCTTCTACACTTTGAGAAATGCCCAAACTGGGGTGGGCCGTAAAACATGTCGGCCCACCTTGGCATGTTCAGTTCATGAGTCAGGCAGGTTCGACGCTCGTAGCTTGCTCTGCTTTGATCAGCCGGTCAAGGACGCGGCGAGATTGCACCCCACCGGTATCGATGTTCAGCATGAGCAGCCGCCGATCAGGATAAACCTCGAGGTTTTTCTGCTGGGCTTCCAGAACGGCCAAATCTTCGCCGAATATTTTACCCTGTCCGCTGCGGATGGTTTGAGTAAGGACGTGATCGTTGGCTTGGAAGTTGCGCGCCATGCCCCAGAAGTACCAATGTGAGCTTTCAGTTTCGGGGGTAATGAAGTCGACAACCGTCGAGCGAACGCGGTATTTGGGATCGGCATCACGGCCACCTTTGCCTGCAACGGCGACACCCACGTCGATCAGCACATGACTAGGAGGCGTAAAGCGGGAGATCTGCCAGCGGTCGACGGGTTGGTCTGCGGGCAGACCGTTGTAGCGCAAAGCCGCCTGCCAGAACGGCGGAGCAATAACGCCTTCCATAAAGCGGCTGGTTTCGACCGTATCGCCATTTACGCTGGTGTTTACCGGGGTTTCGTCGATTTCGTCTTGACCGATGCTAGTGGTGTGCACGTAGGCTTCGTGCGTCAGGTCCATCAGGTTGTCTATCATCAGGCGATAGTCGGCCTTGATGTGATACAAGCCGCCGCCGTATGCCCATTCGGGATTGTCGTGCCATTCTAGGAAAGGAATCTGGGTGTCGTCGGCCAAAGCAGGGTCACCAGGCCAAACCCATATGAAGCCGTGCCGTTCAACCACGGGGAAAACGCGTGTACGTGGGAAGCCGCCGACGCGCTGCATGGGCATGGAAGCCACTTTACCGTCGCAATCGACTGCCAGGCCGTGATAGCCGCAGACCAGTGTGTCGCCGTGGACATAGCCCAAAGACAAGGCGGCGCCTCGGTGGGGGCAGAAATCATCTAGCGCGCTGACTTGGCCGGCAGCACCACGGAAAAACACCATGCGCTCGCCGCAGATCTGGCGACCCAGAGGTTTTTTCTCGATTTCATCAGGGGTACAGGCAACGTACCAGGTATTTTTTGGGAACATATGCGCCTCGACTTTCGAAGTAATGCCAGTGGTAGATCCAGAACACTGATTCAGCACACTGAATATGGGTTTATTCTAATCCTCGCATAGTGAAAACACACATCAGTGTTTACCCTAGTATTGTGACTTTATCAGCGTACTGAATCTTGTTGCGTCGCAACGTAATTCAGGGATTTACGCAGGTGTTCTTCAGGTGGATGCCGCCTTGGTGCCGCGTCGTTGCGGCGCAGCACGCTTGGTGCCGGCTTGAATACGTTTTGCCAGAGGTGCGCGGCTTTGGTCGTTATTCAAGTGCACCAATTTTTGCAACAAATGCATGAACTGGGACTCTTCTTCTTCGGAGAAACCTTCGAAAACCCGCTTATGCAGACGCTTGATACCCGGCACGGTAGCGCTCAAGAGTTCTGTGCCGGCATCGGTAAGGTAGAGCGCTCTCTGACGCCGATTATTGGGGTCGAGGTAACGACGCAGCAGGCCTTTTTCTTCCAGGCGAATAGCGACACTGGCCGCCGTAGAGGTGTCTATGGCAACCAAGCCAGCCAGCGTGACTTGATCTATGCCGGGATATTCAACCAGCACCCGCAAAATGGCATATTGCACAGGGGTGACATATTGACCAAGCTCGTCATGAAAAATGGAAGCTGATATTTGCTGCGCACGGCGAAGCAAGTGCCCAGGCTGGGTATACAACTCGACCAGAGCCCGGTCTTCCAGGTTTTCGGATTCAAATTCCATGGCGCAATGATAAAAACGTCTTGGTAAAGGCAGAAGTTGTGCTGATTTTAACAGCGCCCAGCGCAGCCGCCGCCTTTCCTGGTCTCAAGCCGTCATTAGCCTTGGTGAACGGCGTCTGCCACTTGGAAGACGGTGGTTTCGTCGAAGTGCTGGCCCCCACCATGCAAAATATGATGATCAAACCCAGGTTCAGGCGCGCCGCCACCACACACGGTAGGCAAAGTAGCTTACCGCTATCCACATCATCACGCCTACATAGGCGAACACCGCAGGGATGCCGCCCCATTCGGCCACAGGGCCGGTACTGCTTTGCAAGACTGCGGCGCCAACGAAAAACACCAGGTTGACCGCAGCCAGGGCCTTGCCGGCTTGACCAGCGTTTATCTGGGCGCGCGCCATGACAAAGAGCAAGGGCGTGCAGCCCATGGCAATACCAAATAGCAGGAACATGCCAACGTCAAAGTGACTGGATGTGGCCGTACCGCCCAACCAAGCCCACAGCGGGGTTTGGCTGAGCGCCATGATCAGAAGCGCCAGCCCCCCGATAGAAAAGCCAAACAGCAGGAAATGGGCGGCATGCCCCACACGACGCACCAAGGCCCCATAGCAGATGGGGCCCAGGACCAAAGCCACCGTCATGGGAAGCATGGCCTGCCCGGCCTGCACACGGTCTAGTCCCTGGAGCTCCATGAGCCAAGGCCCGCCCCACAAGCCGCGAATGCTGATGATGCTTGCAAACGCCATCAGCGCCAACATCACCACGGCGCGTAAAGACGGCGAGATCCCAATGCGAATGACTTCACGCGCCTCTTGCAACAAAGAGGCGCCGCGCGCGCTACGCAGATTTTCGGGGATACGCGGCACCCAGGCATAGACCCCAACACCCAGCAATACGGCAATGCCTGCCGACAAGACAAAACTACTGCGCCAGCCGTAGTGTTCGATCAACCACGCCAAAGGGCTGGCGGAAATCAGCATGCCCGCGTTACCAATACCATGGACCAAGCCGGACCATGAGGCAAACTTGTTGGCGGGCATGGTCTTGGCCAATAACGTCATCGGCGCCAACAGCATGCCGCAACAAGCCAGCCCCAACACAATCTGAACCATCAGAAAACCCAACGGCCCGCTGATCAGGGTAGCCATCAAGGTGCCCAGCGTAACGCCCGCCAGCATGACCAAGGACACATTGCGAACGCCATAGCGATCCAAGGCAATGCCTACAGGAATCTGACCTGCCGCAAATGCAAAATGGTAGGCCCCCGCCAAGCTGGCAACAGCCCCTGTCGATATGAGCAGATCATCAGCAAGCACGTCTGCGGCCACGGCCGGCATGGTCCGCAACAAGTTGGACAAGGTGTGGCCAAGCGCCAACACAAGCACCGGAAAGCCCACCCAGTGCACCCACCGCACACGCCCGTAATCGCTTTTACTCACTGCCTTCTCTTGATTATTTTCGTCTCCCACATGACCTACAGAGACACTTAGGCCGACAATGCCGGACTATAAGCCCAGATCAAACGATATGGGCTTTGATTTTCTCGGCCAGTTCGCGCAATTTAACGTCGTCTGCGCGGGCAGCACCATGTGCCACCATCGCTAAACCATCGTGGCGCGGTATGACGTGAAAGTGGAAATGCGGTACGGTCTGGCCGGCAGCCGCGCCATTGAACTGCGCAATCATGATGCCGGGGGGCTGCAAAGCAGCCTTGACCGCCTTGGCCATACGCTGCGTCGTGCGGATGCACGCCTGTGCGCCTTCCTCGGACAAATCGAGCAAGGTTTCTGCCGATTCTTTGGGAATGACGAGCAAATGGCCTTCGGACTGCGGCATGATGTCCATGAAAGACAAGGTGAGCTCGTCTTCGTAAAGTCGTATGCAAGGCAGTTCGCCGCGCAGAATTTTTGCAAAAACGTTGTTGTTGTCGTAGGCCATGCTAAAAGTCTCCGCAGTTCAAAAAACGGGGGGCCGACGGCCTGGTGGCTACCGGCAGCTTGGTCGCGATTATATCAATCGGGGTTTGCGCTCGAGGCCGGATGCGGCAACAGCTCGTAAAGCAAATCGCGGTGCGCTTCGCGTAATGTCTGCACTTGCCGCAGACCTTCTTCGTCTTGCAGCAGCACAAACTGCAATGCGGCATACAGCGTGGGCGCGCTGACAAGATCAAAATTTCGCGTCAGCGCGCTTTCTCTCATCCAGCCTTGGGCCACACATTGCGCTACCATCGCCTGCTGTGAGCGCTGATAAGGCACCACGATGGTCTCGCGCCAGCGGCGGATGGCGTCAGGCGCCCGCGCGCTTTCGCCTATCAATAGCCGCAACGTGGCGACTGTGCCTGGCTCTAGTAAACGCTCATAAGAAACGTCGATGAAACGATCGATGGCATCGCGCAGACTTTCGCCTTCAAGTAACCGCCATTGTTCAGCCTCGAAGGGGGGGCGCAAGACTTGCGTCAGCAAAGCCTCGAAAATATCGGCCTTGCTGGAGAAATGCGCGTACAAACCGGCTTTGGATAAGCCCGCCAAACCAGCGATGCGCTCTACTGTGGCCGCACCATAGCCATATTCGCTGAATTCCATCAGCGCGGATTCCAGTATTTTTTGTTTACGCACCTCGGGTGAGAGCCGTACGCGTTTTTTTTTGAGTTGTGGCGTGGACACAGAAATAATCCCCCATGATTAAAAGCGCATATATCATCTTACCGACCTTTTAGTCGTTAAGGGTGGGCCCGCATCAATCCACTTTTGCCCACGTGGGTTTCCTCGGCTCCGGACTTATCGGTACGATACGGCCTGAACACGTTCCAAGACAGATTCGCAGCACCCTCAACCCGCATAGCCCCGAACACGCTCACACCTCATATGAACTCAACGTCTCTTTCTTCTCTCCCACCGAATCAGACGACGCGTGCCGAGACGCTCACCGGTCTGAGTCGACTGCTGGAGCATGTAAGGCCGCTCGGGCCTATCCGCACTGCAGTGGTACATCCGTGCGATGCGCTGAGCTTGGCCGCTGCCCTAGACGCCCGAAGCGCTAAGCTGATAGAGCCCATTCTAGTAGGGCCAGCCGAAAAAATACGTGCTGCCGCCCTTGAGGCGAAACTGGACATCAGTGATTTGCAGCTAGAAGATGCCCCGCATAGTCACGCCGCCAGCCAGCGAGCCGTAGAGTTGGTTCGTCAACGGCAAGCCCAAGCCTTGATGAAGGGCAGCCTGCACACTGACGAGTTGCTTAAGGCGGTGCTGAATCGCAGCACGGGGTTGCGCACAGATAGGCGTTTGAGCCACTGCTTTCTAATGGAAACCCCGGCTTATCCGCGACCTTTCATCATTACCGATGCTGCCGTCAATATCTCACCCACGCTGGAGGACAAGGCAGACATCGTACGCAATGCCATTACCTTGGCCCACGCCATAGGCGTTAAGCTGCCCAAGGTAGCTATTTTGGCAGCCGTAGAAACCGTCAATGCCAACATGCCCGCTACGCTTGATGCGGCGGCATTATGCAAGATGGCCGATCGAGGCCAAATTAAAGGGGCTCTGTTGGACGGCCCCCTTGCCTTTGATAATGCTGTTTCGCCCGAGGCTGCGCAAATCAAAGGCATCATCTCGCAGGTGGCGGGACAAGCCGACATTCTGGTCGTACCCGACCTGGAAAGCGGCAATATGTTAGCCAAGCAGTTTGAGTTCATGGGGCAAGCCGACAGTGCAGGGATTGTGATGGGTGCCCAAGTGCCAATCATGCTAACCAGTCGTGCCGACGGACGTAAGACACGCTTGGCCTCCTGCGCCCTGGCTGTGTTACTGACACATAAACGCTCATCATGACTGTTACTTTTTATACCCGTAGCGGGCCCATCGCCAAACCCGCTCTGCACGACCGTTACCAAACACGCGGCGAGCTTATTCTTGTCCTGAATTGCGGCTCCTCCAGCATCAAGTTTGCCCTCTTCGACCAACTAAACTTGTTGGCCGAGCCGGTATGGAACGGCAAAGTTCAGGGCATAGGGGGGCCGAAGCCAGACTTCGGTGAGACCGGGATCACGCCCTACCCCATCACACTCGATGCCGAATACCCCTATCGCGGCGCACTGCAGTGCATACGCGAACGCGTACTGGCCAGGCTAGAAGGGCGCAGCATTGGCGTCATCGTTCATCGCGTCGTCCATGGGGGCAACAAATACTTCGAACCGGTGCGAGTCAGCGCCGACGTTGTGGCCGACCTTCGCAGCTATATTCCATTGGCTCCCTTGCATCAGCCTTTTGCTTTGGAAGCCATGGAAATCCTTTTAAGCGAAAGCCCGACGCTGCCGCAGGTTGCCTGCTTTGACACGGCCTTTCATCGTCATCTGCCTGATGTGGAACAGCGTTTGCCCCTGCCCCGCGTACTATGCAACGACACAGGGCTACGACGTTATGGCTTTCATGGTTTGTCTTATGCGTACATGGCCGTCGCGCTGGCGCAACGTCACGGCGACCTGGCGCGCGGACGCACCATCGTTGCACACTTGGGCAGCGGAGCCAGTCTTTGTGCCCTCAAGAACCTAAGCAGTGTCGCCACCACCATGGGGTTCTCTGCCTTGGAGGGGCTCATGATGGGCACGCGCACCGGCTCTATAGACCCGGGTGTACTGCTTTACCTGATGCAAGTTCGATCCTGCTCACCTGAGCAGGTGGCTCACATGCTGTATCACGAGTCAGGCCTTTTAGGTGTTTCCCAGCGCTCCGCAGAACCCCGAGTTCTACTGGCCTGCGAAGATCAGGACGAGCACGCGGCGCAGGCATTGGCGCTTTATGTTCGTCGTATTGTGCGCGAAATCGGTGCGCTGGCAGCAGTACTGGGTGGTTTGGATTTACTGGTATTCACCGCAGGGGTAGGTGAACACTTGCCCGAAATCCGGCGCCGGGTATGCGAGGCGTTGGAAGGGCTGTTAGGCATCCAACTGAACTCGCAAGCGAATCAAG
Source organism: Mesopusillimonas faecipullorum (assembly GCF_020539505.1). GTDB lineage: Bacteria > Pseudomonadota > Gammaproteobacteria > Burkholderiales > Burkholderiaceae_B > Mesopusillimonas > Mesopusillimonas faecipullorum. The sequence goes on from NZ_JACDXW010000006.1 coordinate 119,694, forward strand.
ACAACGCACCGCTCATTTCCTCGGTCGACAGCGCCGTAGTGGTCGGCGTCGAGCCTACCAATGAAGAATGGATGGCCGCTTGCCAAGCCCAAAACTTATTGGCGAACTGACCTTTCCCTCGTCCCCTCTCAGGTATTCATCCATGGAAGATACAAAAAAACCACAGTCCATCGAGCTTTATTTGGAAGACGATGAACAGACGCAAGCATTGGCAGAACAGTTCGCCGCGCTCATGGGTCCCGAGCGCGGAGCCCACGCAGGCGGGCGTATACACCTGAAAGGTGACCTGGGTGCGGGCAAAACCACCTTCGCTCGCGCACTGCTTAGGGCATGCGGTGTAACAGGCAGAATCAAGAGCCCTAGCTACGCCCTGCTTGAAAGCTATAAAGTTTCTAACTTATACTTCTATCATCTTGATTTTTATAGATTTAGCAAAGCCCAAGATTGGGAGGACGCTGGATTCCGGGATATCCTGCAAAAACAGGCGGTTGTACTCATCGAATGGCCGGAACAAGCGGGCACGCAATTGCCTTCGCCCGATATCGAGTTGACCCTGATTCATGCAGACGCCGGACGACAGGCACAACTTGTCGCCTATAGCGAAAAAGGACGAACATGGCTGACTTCCCTGATACTTCCGCTTCCCCGCAGCGCCCGGGACGCCGCCGGCTGCTTGCCGCCACCACGCTCCTGACCTTGCCCGTGCTGCCACGCCTAGCGCATGCAGCGACCATATTGGCTGTACGCACGTGGCCGGCAGACGAATACACACGCGTCACGCTGGAATTGGATTCCGAGCTTAAGGCTGAGCATTTCACGCTGGACAACCCTCACAGGCTGGTCGTTGACATAGACGGCCTGACGATGACACGCGCCATCAATGATCTGGTTTCCAAGATCCGGCCGAATGATCCGTACATAGCAACCGTGCGCGTCGCACAGAATCGCCCCGACGTACTACGCTTGGTGTTCGATCTGAAGCAGCCCATCGCCCCGCAACTTTTCACCCTGAAGCCTATTGGCGAATACCAGTATCGGCTGGTACTTGACCTGTACCCCAAGGTTGCGCAGGACCCTTTGCTTGCCATCATGCAGTCTTCCCAGGACAACGACCCGTTGGCCGAGGTACTGGAAGACCTTGCTCGCAATACGCCGCAAGACAGCGCCCCTGTACCCCTAGAGCCCGGTCAACAAGCGCCGCGCGCCATTGCAAGACAGCCTCGAGAGACCCCTGCGGCACCGCCGGTCGCCCAGCCTTCCGCGCCTGCGGCTCCCGCACCTTCAGGTCGGCGGCGGCCATTGCTTATCGCCCTCGACCCTGGCCACGGCGGTGAAGACCCTGGTGCCATAGGCCCTGCCGGCACCCGCGAGAAAGATGTTGTGCTTGCAATTGCCAAAAAGCTGCAACGTCTGATAGATGCTCAGCCCAATATGCGTGCCTATCTGACTCGGGACAAAGACTACTTCGTCCCGCTGCACGTGCGCGTGCAGAAGGCGCGGCGCGTCAAAGCCGATTTGTTCATCTCGATTCACGCAGATGCCTGGATCAAACCCTCGGCACGGGGTTCGTCCATTTACGCGTTGTCCCAGAACGGCGCCACCAGTACCGCCGCCCGTTGGCTCGCACAACAGGAAAACAATGCTGACTTGATCGGTGGCCTTAACCTGGGCGACCACAACAAGCAGGTGGCGCAGCTATTGCTCGATCTTTCCACTACCGCCCAGATTACCGACTCCATGCGTGTAGGCGGCCAGATTCTGAGCGAATTGGGCCGCATCCACCGCTTGCACAAGTCCAAAGTTGAACGAGCGGGCTTCGCCGTGTTGAAAGCGCCGGACATTCCCTCCATACTGATAGAAACCGCCTTCATCAGTAACCCTGAGGAAGAACGCCTGCTGCGCAGCCCGGCTCACCAAGACAAGCTTGCCAGGGCTCTGCTGACCGGCATTACAGGCTATTTCGCCGCCAGCCCCACACTGGCCCAACGCAGCTGATTCATGCATTTTGACGATACCTCTGTTCCTCTTAGCACCACACTTAGCCAAGCCATCGATGGCATAAAGGGCGAAACCGTCACCCTGCGGCAGCTGATGGCCGCCATAGGCGAACAGGGTTTGCTGATGTTATGCGCCATTGCCACCCTGCCCTTCTTGATCCCGGTTTCCATTCCCGGGGTCTCTACGGTATTTGGCGCGGCAATCGTACTGCTGTCGGTTGCCATCACACTGAATCGCATGCCTTGGCTGCCCCAGCGCATACTCGACCGGCAGCTGGAAACCGCCAAGCTCGTGCCGGCATTGCATAAAGGCGTGCGCATCGTCTCACGCATAGATGCCTGGGTTCGACCACGCGCGCCGGGTTTAACCTCGGGGTATATGCTGCGCCTGAACGGCCTGACACTGATTTTTGGCGGCGTCTTGCTGATGGCGCCTTTCGGCTTCGTCCCGCTCTCTAATACAGCCCCTGCCATAGGTATCTTGTTTCTTACCATAGGCATGCTGCAACGTGATGGTCTCTTTGTCGCTTTAGGCTATTTGGCAACGCTGCTCACCGTGATTTATTTCTCCGTGTTGATTTACGGGGCTTGGCACGCTGGCGCTGCTCTCCTAAGTTGACCCCCCGACCATGTCTACCCGCCGTCCCATTGCCCCATTACCAGACTTGCTCGTCAGCCAGATCGCTGCCGGCGAAGTCGTGGAACGACCTGCCTCTGTGCTCAAAGAACTGGTGGAAAACGCCATTGATGCGCAAGCCGGCGCCCTGGAAATCCGCCTGGAGAAAGGCGGAATTCAACGCATTCTGGTCAGCGACGATGGCGGTGGCATTCCCCGCGACGAATTACCCTTGGCCTTGACTCGCCACGCCACCAGCAAGATCCGCAATTTGGATGAGCTGGAAGCAGTGGCTTCCATGGGTTTTCGCGGCGAGGCACTAGCCGCGATCTCATCGGTCGCACAAGTCACGCTCTCATCGCGCACCGCTCAAGACGAACATGCGTGGCAGATTGACGGCCCTGCTGCGCCAGCCCAACCCGCCTCCGGAAGCTACGGTACCTCGGTAGACGTTCGCCAACTGTTCAGCCAAGTCCCGGCCAGGCGCAAATTTCTGCGTGCAGAACAAACTGAATACGCACACTGCCTGGAGACCCTGCAGCGCATTGCCTTGGCGCATCCTCATATCGCCTTCCGACTGTTTCATAACGACAGGCCACAGCGTCAATGGCGCGCCACCCACAGCACGCAACGCATCGTCGACGTGCTGGGCGAAGAATTCTGCGAACAAAGTCTGCCCATAGAGGTTCAGCATGGTCTGATATCGCTGCAGGGCCGCATCATTCGCCCGACTGCCGCTCGGCCACGTGACGATAGGCAGTACTTGTATGTGAACGGCCGCTACGTTAAAGATCGAAGCGTTGCCCACGCCATCCGTCAGGCCTATGCCGACGTACTCCATGGCGACCGTCAGCCTGCGTACGTGCTGTTCCTGGAAGTGGATCCGGCCACCGTGGACGTCAACGTGCATCCCGCCAAGCATGAAATTCGCCTGCGAGACGGCGGTGCGGTGTATCGCTTCGTGCTGCACGCACTGCAACAAGCTTTGGCCCAGTCGACATCCGCAGGCGCTACTTCAGCCTCCATAGACCCCTCGCAGCATTCGGCTCCGGGGTTCCCCTCGGCACCCGCGACAAGCGCGCCCCCTCTCCCGGTGCCGTCTGCGCCAGCCGGCACGGATTTTCCCGCCTATCGCAGTCAGGCCTCCATGCCGCTGCACACGCCCAGGCCATCAGGTGACTGGAAGCAACTGTATCAGCCACTTGAAACACCGGTTTCAAGCGCTTTGACAAGCGTAGAGCCTCGCCCAATTCCCAGCAGCGACGATGCTTTCCCGCTAGGCATGGCGCTGGGGCAATTACATGGCATTTACATCCTGGCGCAGAATCGCCAAGGGCTGATCTTGGTAGATATGCATGCCGCGCACGAACGCATCATGTATGAACGCCTCAAAGAGGCCATGAATAGTCGCGAATTACCACGCCAAGAACTTTTAGTGCCGGTGGTCTTCAATGCCAGCGAAAAAGAAGTCGCTTTAGTTGAAGAGCATGCCGACACCCTGGAGGCTTTAGGCCTGTCCTTGCGCCCTGCTGGTCCGGCATCGCTGGCCGTGAGAGCCGTACCTGCCTTACTGGCACAGGGCGACATCGAGGCTTTGGCGCACGCCGTGCTGTCCGACTTGGATCGCGTGGGAAGCTCTCTGTTACTAGAGAACAACCGCAACGAGTTACTGGCCACCATGGCGTGCCACAGCGCTGTGCGCGCCAATCGGCGCCTCACCCTGGAAGAAATGAACGCGCTGTTGCGCCAAATGGAAAACACACCTCGGGCAGACCAGTGCAATCATGGTCGTCCCACGTGGTTCCAATGGACATTGAACGATCTGGACAAATGTTTTTTGCGCGGCCAATGAAAACCCCCATTCTTTGCTTGGCGGGGCCCACCGCTTCCGGTAAAAGCGCCACCACTTTGGCCTTGGCTGCACGCACACAGATAGAAGTGATTGCGGTGGACTCAGCCACCATCTACCGCCAGATGGACATAGGCACTGCCAAGCCCAGCCAGGAGGAGCGCGAACGCATTCCGCACCACCTCATCGACATCCTCGATCCCTCCGACACTTATTCGGTCGCAGAGTTCGTGACCGATGCCGAACGCATCATCGCTGACATTCTGACTCGCGGGCACTTACCCGTGTTGTGCGGTGGCACCATGATGTACTTCAAGGCGCTACGCGACGGGCTCGCAGATTTACCTCAGGCCGACCTTGAAACACGAGAGCGCATCGCGCAGCAGGCGCACGAGCAGGGCTGGCCGGCCATGCATCAAGAACTGATGCGCGTAGACCCTGCCACGGCTTCCAGGCTAGCGCCGCATGACAGCCAACGCCTGCAGCGCGCGCTTGAAATCTACCGGGTGTCAGGCGTCCCGATGTCACAATGGCTGGCCCAACAACAGGCGGCACGGGTCGATGCAGCTTATGACTACATCACCATCAGCCTGGAACCCAGCGATCGCGCTGTGCTGCACGACCGCATTGCTCAACGCTTCATGCAGATGATGGCAGACGGATTTTTAGACGAGGTGCGGCGGCTGTATGAACGTAAAGACCTGCATGCCGGACTGCCCTCTGTACGCTGCGTAGGCTATAGGCAGCTATGGCAGCACCTGGAAGGAAAAGTTGATCTGGGAGCTGCCGTAGAGCAAGCCATTGCCGCCACGCGCCAATTGGCCAAACGCCAATTGACTTGGCTGCGCAGCCAACCCGAGCGGATTGTCGTCGACAGTTTGCAAGGGGATGCCCCCCAACAAGTCTTGCAGGAAGCCGCGCGTTGGTGGCCGGCATTGGCCTAGGAGGCCTTAAAGCAAAGTGCCCATTAGCATTGCCAAATACTGTGGCAATGCTAATGGGCACTTACGTACCTTAAGAAAATTTAAACGACGTCTACCTGAGCAGCCTGCTCGTCTGGGCGCTCGACGATTTCGCCAAGCTGATAGACCGTTTCACCCTGCGCTTTCAGCGTTTGAGCAATGGCATCGGCCTGATCGGCAGCCACAACCACCACCATCCCAATGCCGCAGTTGAACACGCGGTGCATCTCGGCATCGGCAACACCGCCGCTTTGTTGCAACCAGGCGAATAATGGCGGCAGGGTCCAGGAGTCGCGATGGATACGGGCTTGAACATTGCTGGGCAACACGCGCGGTACGTTATCGAGCAATCCGCCACCGGTAATATGTGCCAACCCTTTGATGCCTCGGCCATGCGCCTTAAGCGCCGCCAACACCGATTTCACGTAAATACGTGTGGGGGCCATGACCACGTCGGACAAGACTTGGCCATGGAAATCTTGCTCGGGCTTGGCATCGACATGGGCAAGAATCTTGCGCAGCAAGGAATAGCCATTGGAATGCGCACCGCTGGAAGCCAGGCCAAGCAGCACATCGCCCTCAACAATGGATTTGCCGTCGATCAGCTCGGATTTTTCGGCAACGCCTACCGCGAAACCTGCCAAGTCATATTCGCCCTCGGGATACATGCCAGGCATTTCCGCGGTTTCACCGCCTATCAAGGCGCAGCCCGAGAGCTCGCAGCCTTTGGCGATGCCACCCACGACCTGGGCCGCAGTTTCTACCGACAATTTACCGCAGGCAAAATAATCGAGAAAAAACAAGGGCTCGGCCCCTTGCACCAGGATGTCGTTGACGCTCATGGCCACGAGGTCTATGCCCACGGTGTCATGACGTTGCCAATCGAAGGCAAGGCGCAGCTTGGTACCTACGCCGTCTGTGCCCGATACCAACACGGGCTCGCGCAGGCCTTTGGGCATTTCGAACAAGGCGCCAAAACCGCCTATACCATTGAGCACGCCAGCGCGCATAGTGCGGGCCGCAAGCGGCTTGATCCGGTCTACCAATGCCTCGCCGGCATCGATATCGACACCCGCATCGCGGTAGGTCAACGAAGTGGGTTGCTTTTGCGCCATGAGAAAAACCGTAAGATATGCAAGAATTGCGGGTTGAACTTTGCTTAAAGGCGCATTTTACGCTTTTTAGTTAAGCCTTATAAGCAGAGCAGAACCTGAACCCTTTTAATCACTACTCCGGCCGGCACAGCCGCAGCCCCCGACGCAAGGCCCCCCAGACAAGGCCACAGCAAGGTCGAAGCAAGGCCACGCATGACCCAACAATTGATACTCGATTTGCCAGCTGCCCCCGCCCCTACGCTTTCCGGCTATGTGGTGGGTGGTAATGCCGCCGCACTTGATGCGCTGAAACAGTTACAGCCTGGTCGCGCCCTTTATCTGTGGGGCCCCAGCGGTAGCGGTCGCAGCCATCTGCTGCAGGCGCTATGCGCCCAGTCTTCAGCAGGCCAAGGAAGCTACCTGAACGCAGCAAGCCCTTTGCATGACTACACCGAACTCACGCAGGGCGACACCCCGCTTTCGGCTCTGGTCGCCATAGACGACGTCCATCTCCTGGATGAATCTCGTCAGGCCGCCCTTTTTACCTTGTACAATCTGTGGCGCGAAGCGGCGGGTGGTGCGAGTGCGTTCCCCTTGCTGCTGGCGGGTGATCAATCACCCTTGGGCATGCCGCTGCGCGAAGATTTACGCACACGCCTGGGCTGGGATCTGGTCATTCGCTTAGAGCAGCTATCCGACGAAGATCGCGCCACGGCGATGGCCGGCCAGGCACATCAACGCGGCTTGCGTCTGGGGCCTGAAGTCATTAATTGGATACTGACTCATTATTCGCGCGATATGGGGCAACTGAGCGCATTGATAGACGCCCTGGACCGCTACTCGCTGGCGCGGCACCGCGCCATTACGATTCCTTTGCTCAAGGAACTGCTGGCCTCTCAAGCGCCCGCTCCTTCTCATTCTGACTTGGCATGACACAAACAAGACGACTCGCCCTGTTCGACCTGGACCACACGCTTTTGCCACTGGACAGCGATTATCAATGGGCTGACTACTTGGCCCGCACGGGTCGCGCCGGCGATCCAGCCGAGGCTCGGCGCCGCAACGACGACTTGATGCATCGCTATAACCTCGGTGAACTTAGCGCCCAAGAGGCTGCCGAGTTCATGCTGGGCCTGCTGGCCGCTGCCGACCCAGTCGACCTGGCAGCGTGGCACGAGGACTTCATGCAAGAAGTCGTTCGGCCCGGCATTCGTCCGCAAGCCATAGAGCTGGTGAACGAGCACCTGTCACAGGGCGACCTGTGCGCCATCGTGACCGCTACGAACACCTTCGTAACAGCCCCCATCGCCAGAGCTTTCAACATCCCGCACCTGATCGGCACTGTGCCGGCTTGGCGCAATGGCCGCTATACCGGTGCCATCGAAGGGGTCGCCAGCTTCAAAGAAGGCAAGATCACTCGTGTGAACGCCTGGCTAGCCGACATGGGTCTGACACTTGGCGACTTTGCAAGCAGCCATTTTTACAGCGACTCGATGAACGATCTGCCCTTGCTCGAAGTCGTCACTCACCCCATGGCCACCAACCCTAGCCCTAGCCTACGACAACTTGCGCAAGAGCGCGGCTGGCCAGTACTGGACTTGTTCGACGCCATCCTCGACGCCAAATCCTGAGTACTCACGACATGGTCACAGCAACAATAAAAAAATTCGTCTCCCGCCTGATACTGTCTCGCAAGCGTGTCACCCAACGCTTCCAGGCTTCACAGCACGGCATAGACAGACGCAATGTCTCGCGACATGCCATCAAGGTGTGTGAAGTGTTGGATCAACATGGGTTCAAGGCGTACATAGTCGGTGGTGCCGTGCGCGACCTCATCGTAGGCTTGGTTCCCAAGGATTTCGACGTCGCCACCAACGCCACTCCCGAGCAGATCCGGCCGCTGTTTCGCCGGGCGCGCATCATAGGCCGGCGCTTCAAACTGGTACATATCGTATTCGGCCAAGAGATCATCGAGACCTCGACTTTCCGCGCACCTGCTGATCAAGGCGAAGACACCGACGAACATGGCCGCATCATTAGCGACAATCTGTATGGCACTCACGAACAAGACGCCGCACGACGCGATTTCACCCTGAACGCGCTTTATTATGACCCCCTCAAAGAAGAAGTCATAGATTTTCACCATGGCGTCAACGACCTGAAGAAACGCACGGTGCGCATGATAGGCGACCCCGCTCTGCGTTATCGTGAAGACCCGGTTCGGATGCTGAGGGCGGTACGGTTTGCCTCGAAGCTAGACGGCACCATTGCCCCTGCCACGCTCGCGCCTATACGCGAGCTGGCTCCGCTGCTGGCCCACGTGCCTTCCTCCCGTCTGTTCGACGAAGTGCTTAAGTTGCTTACCTGCGGCCGTGCCATGCAATGTCTGCAGCAAACCCGCGAACTGGGCATGTTGCGGTATTTGTTGCCGCAAATTGAGTCCGTGCTTGAGCAACCCGACGGAGCCGCCTTCATCGATATGGCCTTGAATCGTACCGATGCGCGCATCCATGCCGGCAAGTCCACCAGCCCCAGCTACTTGTTCGCCAGCCTGCTCTGGAAGCTCGTCAGCCAACGCTGGCAGTCTTTGGTGTCGGCGGGCGAGCCGCGTCAACAAGCCTTGATGCAGGCCATAGACGACATCCTGGAAGACCGCAAGCAACCTTTGACCATACAGCGCCGGTTCCAGGCAGATATGCGAGACATCTGGGCGATGCAGCCACGCTTCGAACGTGTCACGCCTCGCGCCATATGGCGCATGATAGAACAGCCTCGTTTTCGCGCGGCGGTGGATTTTCTGCAAATGCGCGCCCAAGCCCACGAGGTAGACAGTGTGCAAGCGCAGTGGTGGATGGACTTGGCCAATGCCGACTACGACAGTCGTGCCATCTTGATCGAGAACTATCAGCCGCCCGCAGGTTCGCGTGAAGGCGCCACCAAGCGCCGCCGTCGGCGTCCACGCACCCGCCCGGCACCGCAACAGACCTAAGGTAGCAAGCATGGCTGACAGCGTAACCGCCTACGTCGGCCTGGGAGCCAACCTGGGCACTGCGGTTCAAACCTTAAGACAGGCTGCTCAGCAGATGTCTGCGCTGCCTGGCGTACTGGCGTTGTCGATATCGCCTTTTTATCGCAGCGCCCCTGTCGATGCCTGCGGCCCCGACTACACCAATGCTGTGGCGCAGCTGGAAACCACACTCGCCCCCGAGTCGCTGTTGGATGCGTTGCAAGCCATAGAGCTGGCACACGGGCGCGAGCGCCCCTACCGCAATGCCCCTCGTACCTTAGACTTGGATTTGCTGTGGTTTGGCGGCAGGCAAATAAACACCGACCGCTTAACAGTACCTCACCCGCGTATGCACCAGCGTGCGTTTGTGCTTTACCCTCTGCGCGACTTGGCCCCCCATTTACGCCTGGCTCAGGGTAGTTTGAACGAGCTGATAGCCGACTGCGCTGATCAGGTGCTGGAAAAGCTGCCGCATACCAAGGCCTGACTTTGTCTGCCTTCGGCAAGAAAAACCCAACTGAAAAAAGCACTGCCTCCAAATTGGGATATCCAATTTTTGGAGGCAGTGCAAAAACAACTGGGACTTTTACGCTTGACGCTGACTACACGGCTTCTGCTGCCAGCTTTTCTATCTGCAGCTTCCAATGGCGCGGGCCGGTTTCGTGAACCGAAACTCCACGGGCGTCCACCGCTACCGTCACAGGCATGTCCTTCACCTCGAACTCGTAAATGGCTTCCATGCCCAAGTCTGCAAAGCCCACCACGCGGGCTTCACGAATAGCCTTGGAAACCAGGTAGGCTGCACCACCTACCGCCATCAGATAAGCCGACTCGTGCTGGCGTATGGCTTCGATGGCGACCGGGCCTCGTTCGGCCTTGCCTATCATGGAAATCAGGCCCGTATTGGCCAACATCATCTCGGTGAACTTATCCATGCGCGTGGCCGTGGTTGGGCCTGCAGGGCCTACCGCCTCGCCTTCGATGGGGTCGACCGGCCCAACGTAATAAATGACGCGATTGGTGAAATCAACCGGCAATTGCTCGCCCCGGGCCAGCATGTCTTGGATGCGCTTGTGGGCCGCGTCGCGGCCAGTCAGCATTTTGCCGGACAGCAACAGGGTCTGGCCTGGCTTCCAGCTGGCAACTTGTTCTTTGGTCAACGTGTTCAAATCCACCTGCAACGACTGCTGGTAATCGGGCGCCCAGCTGACGTCCGGCCAATCAGACAATGCCGGCGGTTCTAGTTGCGCCGGGCCGGAGCCGTCAAGCGTGAAATGCACGTGACGCGTCGCTGCGCAGTTGGGGATCATGGCCACTGGCTTGGAAGCCGCGTGGGTGGGGAAGGTGTTGATCTTGACGTCCAGCACGGTGGTCAAGCCACCCAAACCCTGTGCACCGATGCCCAAGGCATTGACCTTTTCGTACAGCTCTATGCGCAATTCTTCCAGCTTGTTCTGAGGGCCGCGTTGCAGCAACTCGAACATATCGATGTCGTCCATCAACGCTTGCTTGGCCATGAGCATGGCTTTCTCGGCGGTACCGCCTACGCCTATGCCCAACATGCCAGGCGGGCACCAGCCGGCACCCATGGTGGGCACGGTCTTGAGCACCCAATCGACCAAAGAGTCGCTGGGGTTGAGCATGACAAATTTGGTCTTGTTCTCGGAACCGCCCCCTTTGGCTGCTACTTGCACGTCAAGCTTGTCACCTTCGACCAGCTCGACGTGCACAATACAGGGCGTATTGTCTTTGGTGTTACGCCGCGCAAACAAGGGGTCGTCCAGCACCGAGGCGCGCAACGGGTTTTCGGGGTTGGTATAGCCACGGCGCACGCCTTCGTCACAGGCGTCTTGCAAGCTGCGATTCAGGTTCAAGCGGGCATTGTTGCCCAGCTTCAGGAACACATTGACGATGCCCGTATCTTGGCAGATAGGCCGACGACCTTGAGCGCACATGCGCGAGTTGGTCAGGATCTGGGCAATAGCGTCTTTAGCCGCCGGGCTTTGCTCACGCTCGTAAGCACGAGCCAGATGACGGATGTAGTCGGCTGGGTGGTAGTAGCTGATGAATTGAACGGCGTCGGCAATCGACTGGATGAGGTCGGCTTCTTGAATAACAGTCGTCATGATTCACTTATCTGGTAACGGAGGCAATGGGTGGACGCCCCTGACGCCGGGATAATCGTACTTTTCCCGACGCTGCGGTCGGCTGGGGCAAGCCGAAAAAAAACCATGGGACCAATAGGAGCCCATGGTTTCTTGCCAAGAAAAAATCAGACGCTTAGGCGCGCTTAACTTTTTCCAGCATTTTGAAGACACCGCGAGGGGCGTTGACGAACAGGCGTTTGAAAGCCTTGCCCAGGCAACGGCGCTCGATGGTGTTGCGGCGCGTACGCTTGATTTCTGCCATGATGATTTCTCCGAGTGTTCCTGCAGTGGTTTCTGCTGAATCGTGGTGCCCGCATGCACTGGTTTGATATCCAGTAAACTACACTGAACGTCAGCGGCTAACCCGCTATTCTACCGCATGCGCATGCCGCCCTCCAAACGCCCACAATTGCCCCCCATCACGCATCCATGAGCTCAAGCATCCGAATTTTTGGCGCCCGCCAGAACAACCTCAAGCATCTGGACGTAGACATCCAAACCGGCCAACTCACTGTCCTGACAGGCGTGTCTGGGTCGGGCAAAAGCTCTCTGGCCTTCGACACCCTGTACGCCGAGGGTCAGCGCCGCTACGTAGAGACTTTCTCGCCTTATGCGCGACAGTTCCTGGACCGCATGGACAAGCCCCAGGTCGACCGTATCGAAGGTATTTTGCCCGCTATTGCCATCGATCAGGTCAACCCCGTGCGCAATTCGCGCAGTACCGTGGGCACCATGACCGAGCTCAACGACCACATCAAGCTCTTGTATGCACGCATGGGGCGGCTGTTCTGCCGCTGCTGCGGGCGCCCCGTTACGCGCGACTCTGCTCACGACATTGCCACACGCCTGCCACTGATGGTCTCGCCCGACACACGCCTGATCATCACTTTTCCCATTCCCATCCCCACCAATTTCACCGAAGACGAAGTCCTCCATTACCTGACCCAACAAGGTTATACGCGCATACATCGCGACCTTACCTCCCACGAGACACCGCCCGAAGCCGAGACAATCGGGGCTGCCAAGCGCGGCAAGAAGGCGTCCGCGTCGCCTACGCGCTTACGCACGCTGCACGTGGTGCAAGACAGGCTGCGTTTGGGTACGGCCGAACCTGCGCGATTGATGGAAGCCCTTGAAACGGCGCTTAACCAAGGGGCCGGCCATCTGGTGGTTTACGCCGCACAGGCTGACTCCGAAGAAGAAACCCCTTGGCATTTCAGCAGCGGCTTGCATTGCGCCCATTGCGATATCGCCTATAGCTCCCCCTTGCCCAGTACCTTCTCATTCAATTCGCCTTTGGGTGCCTGCGAAAGCTGCCGGGGCTTTGGCCGCGTCATGGGCATAGATTACGGGCTGGTCATCCCTGACGAAACCAAAACCCTGCGCGAAGGGGCGATCAAGCCGTGGCAAACCGCCAGCTACAAAGAATGCCAATCCGAGATGGAGCAGTACGCGCGCAAGGCCGGCATCCGCCTGGACGCCCCCTGGAACTCGCTCTTACCCGAAGAAAAAGACTGGGTCATACACGGCGACCCTACCTGGAAAGGCGGCCATCAAGCCTGGAAAACCCAGTGGTATGGGGCGCAGCGCTTTTTCGACTGGCTGGAATCCCGCGCCTACAAGATGCACGTTCGAGTGCTGCTTTCCAAGTATCGAAGCTACACCGCTTGTCCGGCCTGCGGCGGCTCCCGCCTTAAACCCGATGCCACCTTATGGCGATTGGGTGATGAAGCTATCCCCGTTGATAACCGCTACCCACGCTTCAAGCCTGTTCATGCGCAATGGTCTCTCGACCAACTGAATGCCCTGCCGGGTTTGAACGTACACGACCTGATGCGTTTGCCCATTGATCGCGTCCGGGCCTTCTTCGATACGCTTAGCTTCGGCGCCGCCATGGACGCCGCTCTGGCCTTGTTGCTCGACGAAGTGCGCGCGCGTCTGCGCTTTCTGTGTGATGTGGGCTTGGGCTATCTCTCTTTGGATCGTCAGAGCCGAACACTCTCAGGAGGCGAGGTACAGCGCATCAACCTGACCACCGCTTTGGGTACCTCGCTGGTCAATACCTTGTTCGTCCTGGACGAACCCTCTATCGGGCTACACCCGCGAGACATGCACCGCATCGTGGAAGTGATGCACCGCCTGCGTAGCAATGGCAATACTTTGGTTGTGGTCGAGCACGACCCGCAAGCCATGGTGGCTGCAGACCGCATACTCGAAATCGGCCCCGGCCCCGGCGAACGTGGCGGCCAGATCGTCTTCGACGGCTCCCCCGAAAAGCTACGTGCCAGCGACACGCTCACCGGTCGCTATTTATCAGGTCGACTTAAGGTAGAAGCCCCCCGTGCCATGCCTGTCAGTGCCAACACGCCCCGGCTGTTGCTAGAAGGGGTCACGGCAAACAACCTTCAAAACCTGTCAGTCGAAATCCCGCTCGGGCGCATGGTATGCATTACCGGCGTTTCGGGCTCTGGCAAGTCCACGCTGATTCAAGACGTTCTTTATCCGGCTATTTTGAAGCAGCAGGGCAAACCCACCGAGGCGCCGGGTGCTCACGCACGTTTGCTGGGTGTCGAGCAAATCGCTCAAGTCGTTTTGGTGGATCAAACTCCCATAGGAAAAACCGCACGCTCCAATCCGGCCAGCTACGTGAAGGCTTTCGACCCCATCCGCAAGCTCTTCGCGCAAACTCCCATGGCCAAAGAGCGCGATTACACACCGGGCACCTTCAGCTTCAATAGTGGCAATGGCCGCTGCCCCACTTGCTCGGGCACAGGCTTCGAGCATGTCGAGATGCAGTTCCTGTCCGATATCTATTTACGTTGTCCCGACTGCGACGGTAAGCGCTTCCGCCCTGAAATACTTGAAGTACGCGTCGAACACCTAGGGCGTAGCGCTTCTATAGACGAAGTGCTGGACATGACCGTGCACGAAGCCCTGGCGTTTTTCAGTGGCTTGCGCGATGTGCAATACGCCTTGGCTCCCTTGGCCGACGTAGGCCTGGAATACCTTAAGCTGGGCCAGCCGGTGCCCACCCTTTCGGGGGGTGAGGCACAGCGCCTGAAACTGGCCGGCCATCTGGCAGAAGCCGCACGCAGTGGGGTCAGCACGGCAAGAGTCGCTAAAAAAGGCAGCTTGTTTTTGTTCGACGAGCCCACCACAGGCCTGCATTTTGACGACATCGCACGCCTCATGCGCGCCTTCCGCAAGCTGTTGGCCGCTGGGCACTCTTTACTCATCATCGAACACAATCTGGACGTCATTCGCGCCTCCGATTGGCTGATTGATCTAGGTCCTGAAGGCGGCGATGCCGGCGGCCAATTGGTGGGAGTCGGCACCCCTGCCGACTTGATGCAACTGAAGGCTTCACACACCGGTCAGGCCTTGCTCGAATACGAAAATGAAATTGTGCACAGCGGCCAGACTTTTGCCGAGCAAGAGCCCGCGATGGGTAAAGAACAAGCCGCCTATGCAAGCCAGTCGGCTCAAACCTTACTGGCAGCAGAGCCCAGGCCTTCTTACTTGGCAAGCCCGACTGAAAGCGTCGCAGGTACGCCCCTGCAATCGCGCTTGCTGGCACAACGCCAGGCAATGGGGCATGCCAACGGCATCGACATCATCAACGCCCGCGAACACAACCTCAAGGGCGTCAGCGTATCCATTCCGCGCGACACCTTTACCGTCATTACCGGGGTTTCGGGTTCCGGCAAGTCAACACTGGCTTTTGACATCCTGTTCAACGAAGGCCAGCGCCGCTATCTGGAATCCCTTAACGCTTATGCACGCGCCATCGTGCAGCCGGCCGGCAAACCCGATGTAGATGCCATCTATGGCATTCCGCCTACCGTAGCCATAGAGCAGCGCACCAGCCGTGGGGGCCGCAAGTCTACGGTTGCAACCATGACGGAGATCCATCACTTTTTGCGCCTGATGTATGTCAAGCTGGGAACGCAGATGTGCCCGGATTGCCATGTTCCTGTCGAACCGCAAAGCCCCGCGCAGATAGCCGCACAACTCTTGCGCGACCATAAAGGGCAACACATCGGCATTCTGGCGCCGCTGGTGAGCGCACGCAAAGGTTATTACACCGACTTGGCCAAGTGGGCGGCAGCCAAAGGGCACACGCACTTGCGCGTAGACGGCGAATTCATCCCCGTTGCGCCGTGGCCCCGCCTCGACCGCTACAAAGAGCACACCATAGAGCTGCCCGTTGCCGACCTCTTGGTGGATGCCAAAGACGAAGCCGCGCTGCGCCAAGCGATACACACGGCACTGGAACACGGGCACGGCACACTCAGTGTGCTGACGCAGCTCACCCCTGACACCGACGCCGCATTGGACGATAGGCGCAACACCGACAACCAGGCTTTGGGCCAGACCCAACTACATTTCTCCATCAAGCGTGCCTGCCCCAGTTGCGGCACCAGCTTCCCAGAACCCGACCCACGTCTGTTTTCGTATAACTCCAAACATGGCTGGTGCCCAGCATGCTTCGGTACCGGCGTTGAACTCAAAGGTTTCGACGCCGAGCAAACCGGCGAGGAAAACAGCTGGAACGCCTCTTACGAAGGCGAGGCCTTACCTTGCTCCGCTTGTCATGGTCAGCGCCTGAACCTCGTAGCACGCGCCTTTCTGTGGCGTAATCTATCCATCTGCGCGCTAACGGCTCAGTCGGTACAAGATGCCCACACTTTCTTTGCAGGCCTGGTCACCCGCGGTCGCGAGCAAGAAATCGCCCGTGACATCTTGGCCGAAATCCGTAGCCGTTTAGGGTTCATGGAGAAAGTGGGCTTGGGTTACCTGGCCCTGGATCGCGCCGCCCCCACCTTGTCTGGTGGCGAGGCCCAACGCATACGATTGGCTGCGCAGCTGGGCTCCAACCTTCAGGGCGTTTGCTATGTGCTTGACGAACCCACCATAGGCCTGCACCCGCGAGATAACCAAATACTGCTCGACGCCCTGACGCTTTTGCAGGATAACGGCAATACCCTGGTCGTTGTCGAGCACGATGAAGACACCATACGCCGCGCCAAACACATCATAGATATCGGCCCTGGCGCCGGTGTGCGCGGCGGGCAAGTGGTGGCGCAAGGCGATCTGAAAAGCATCATGGACGAACCTTCGTCACAAACCGGGCGCTATCTGCGTGCCCCCTTGCCCCACCCCGAACACCCCCATCGCCCGGTCCCATCAGATGCCGCCATGCTGACCGTGCATGGCGCTCGGCTGCATAACCTGCTTGATGTTGATGCAGCCATTCCCGTAGGCCACCTTACCGTAGTGACCGGCGTGTCGGGCTCAGGCAAGTCCACCCTGGCACGAGACGTACTATTGGACAACCTCAGCCGCGTGGTGGGCGCCCGCGAACCCACACCACAGTGGTCGGGCTGCGAACAGATAAGCGGTTGGCAGAAACTAGAGCGTGTACTCGAAGTCGATCAGACGCCGATAGGTAAGACCCCACGCTCATGTCCAGCCACTTATATAGGCTTCTGGGACGACATCCGCAAACTCTTCGCAGACACGCGCGATGCCCGCTTGCGTGGCTGGACGGCTTCACGGTTCTCGTTCAACACCGGCGATGGCCGCTGCCCGCTTTGCGAGGGCCAGGGTATGCGGACGCTGGAAATGAGTTTCCTACCCGACATCAAGGTTCCTTGCGACGCCTGCGAAGGCCAACGCTTTAACCCCGACACGCTGGGCATACGTTGGCAAGGTCACAGCGTCGGCGACTTACTCAACATGGAGGTCGACGACGCCATAGAGGTTTTCGCCGCTCACCCAAAAGTGCTGCGCCCCTTAAAGCTGATGCAAAGCGTAGGCCTGGGTTATCTGACCTTGGGCCAACCCTCGCCAACCTTGTCCGGCGGCGAGGCTCAACGCATCAAGCTGGTTACGGAACTGAACAAAGCCAGACTGACCGATGGTTTGCTCAAGACAGGCAGAGCCTCCAGGCTGCCACACACGCTGTATGTCTTGGACGAGCCCACAGTGGGTTTGGCAATGGCCGATGTCGAAAAACTCATTCACGTCTTGCACCAGTTGGTTGACGCGGGCAATACCGTGGTCGTCATCGAGCACAACCTGGACGTGATAGCTGAAGCCGACTGGATAGTGGACATGGGCCCCGAGGGCGGTACCGGCGGCGGCAGGCTAGTCGTCGCAGGTCCGCCCAGTAGTGTCATGGCTGTTACGCAAAGCCATACCGGTGAGGCCCTTAAGGTGTTTCTTGAGCGCCTGCGGTCAGCCACTGCATGATCTGCCCGGCGGCTGCGAGCCCCATCGCAGCCGTCACGACCACTGAAGAGCCATAACCGGCGCAAGACAGTCCTCCGCCCGACTCACCCGACACCTGCCAGGCATCGGGCTGCAAAGCGGGTTCGTCTACCCATAATACGGGCACTCGCATGCGCGGCACCCGCCCTTTGGGTTTGCCGGGCTGCCCTCCCTTGGGGTAAGCATGCTGACGACGCAACACATTGCGCAGCCGCGCCAACAGGGCGTCGTTGGTGGCTAGCGATAAGTCGGCATGACGCATCATGAGCGACTGGGTCTTGCCACCCGCCCCCCCACATACCAACAAAGGCAGTGAACGCGCTCTAGCAGCCAAAATCATCGCCACTTTGGCGGAAACGTCATCCACACAATCCACCAATGCGTGCAAATCAGTGCAGGAATCCAGCATTTGCGCCACGTTTTCGGGCGTCACAAAGTCATCTATGAGGGTCAGTTGGCACCCCGGATGGATCTTTCGGATACGATCAGCCATGGCCTGGACCTTGGATTGGCCTATGGTGTCGTCAAGGGCGTGTACCTGACGATTGATATTGGATTCGGCCACGTGGTCCAGATCAATCAGGGTGAGCCGCCCCACCCCGGATCGCGCCAGCGCCTCGGCGCACCAAGACCCCACCCCGCCCAGCCCGGCAACCGCCACATGAGCCTCTTCAAGGCGACGCGCACCCTCTGGGCCATACAGACGCGACATGCCGCCAAAACGACGCTCGGGGTCGAAAGAGGAAAGAGAAGAGTCCGACATGATGGCAAATTCGTTATGCTATGGCGGGGCGTCATCTTAGGCTGGCGCCCCGCTCGTCACTTGTTACACCCGTTATTTAAGCACGGCCCCGACCGCTGCGCCCTGCCATGAAAAGCCCCGACTCCCTTGCCTCTCTCTTTAGCGCCAGCGCTTCGGCATTTCGCCTTTACACCGAAGAAGAGCTTATTGCCTCGCGCGATGCCGCCATGCACGCATGGCAACCCGGCAGCGATATCTGGGTATTTGGCTATGGTTCGCTGATTTGGCGCCCCGAATTCGATTATGAAGAAAAGCGCGAAGCTCTTTTACGTGGCTATCATCGATCTTTGTGCCTTTGGTCACGCATCAACCGCGGCACCCCGGAGCGCCCCGGCCTGGTATTAGGACTGGATGCCGGCGGCGCCTGCAAAGGCGTGGCTTACCGCGTCGCTGGAAAAGAAGTGCCCGAAACCATGGACGCGCTTTGGCGTCGCGAGATGGCCTCTGGCGCCTATCTGCCCCGTTGGCTGAATTGCGCCACCCAGAAAGGGCGCGTACAGGCCTTGGTGTTTGTCATGGATCGCAGCAAGCCCGCCTATGCCCAAGGCCTGACTGCTCAACAACAGGCTCACATTGTGCTTGATGCTCATGGTAAATACGGCCCTTGCACCGAATACGTATTGGAAACCGTGCACGCTTTGCGTGCTGCGGGCATCTGCGATCAAAAGCTGGAATCCGTCGTGGGGGCGCTACATGCCTCTAGGCCGGCAGAGTACACTAAGGCCTCCGTTGCGCCGCCCTTCGGCACACCCTGATTTATCGCCAATAGCCGCCCTTATGTCCATTGCCGACCTGCGTACCTCCTACGACAAACACACTTTGCTGGAATCAGACGTCGCATCCGACCCGCTGACGCAGTTTTCTGCCTGGCTGGCCGAGGCCTTGGCAGGTGAAGACCACGAGCCCAACGCCATGACACTGGCGACGGCCGACGACCAAGGCCGCCCATCGGCGCGCATCGTGTTGCTTAAAGGTGTCGACCCACAAGGTTTGGTGTTCTTTACCAACTACCAGTCGCGCAAGGGTGGCGAGCTTACCGATAACCCTCACGCCAGCCTTTTGTTTTTCTGGCCTACCCTTGAGCGCCAGGTTCGCATTGAAGGCCGGGTCGAACGCATCCAAGCCAGCGAATCCGACGCCTACTTCCATTCGCGCCCCTTGGGTTCGCGTATCGGCGCGTGGGCTTCGCCGCAAAGCCAAGCTATTTCACGCGATGCTCTCGAAGCACGCTGGCTGCAGTTTGCCGCCGAATTGGGCGACACCCCTCAGCGCCCTTCGCATTGGGGAGGATATAGGCTGCGTCCAGAGCGCTTGGAGTTCTGGCAGGGCCGCCCCTCACGCATGCATGATCGCATCGTATACGAACGCGATGCTGAAAACGGCTGGCGATTGGTGCGCCTGGCACCCTGATCCCACCCCGCTCTTTCGCCATTGGTTTATCATGGCGGCAAATTTTTCTAGACGCCTCATGCAAGACTTCATTCTGACCCTTTCCTGCCCCGACCGTGTCGGCATCGTGCACCGCGTTACGCAGTGGTTGCTTGACCTCGAAGGCAATATCGTCGATGCCCAACAGTTTGGTGATGCCGGCACCGCACGTTTTTTCCTTCGCGTGCATTTTCAGATTGCACGAGGCCAGCATACGCCCGTGTCATTACGAGAAAGCTTTGAGCCCGTCGCCAGCGCCTTTGACATGCAAGCCCAGATCCATGACGCCGAGCGCAAAGCGCGCCTGCTCATTCTGGTCAGCCGCCAAGGCCATTGCTTGAATGACCTCTTGTTCCGTACGCATAGCGGGCAGCTTAATGTCGAGATTGCCGCGATTGCCTCCAACCACAACGACTATGCAGGTCTGGCAGCCTCTTATCAGGCTCCCTTCCACTACCTGCCTGTGACGCCCGAAACCAAAGCCCAGCAAGAACAACAGATTCTCAACCTGGTCGAGAGCGAAAAAATCGATCTGGTGGTTCTGGCGCGTTACATGCAGATTCTGTCGCCCGAGCTTTGCAGCGCTCTGGAAGGCCGCGCCATCAACATCCATCACAGCTTCCTGCCCAGTTTCAAAGGTGCGCGCCCCTATCATCAGGCCCATGCCCGCGGCGTCAAGATCATCGGCGCCACGGCACACTATGTGACCTCCGATCTGGACGAAGGCCCGATCATCGAGCAAGACGTTGAACGCGTGAATCACGCCATGGACGTCAATCAACTGACCCAGGTGGGTAGCGATGTGGAATCCCTGGTGTTGGCGCGCGCCGTACGCAAGCATGTTGAACACCGCATTTTGCGTAACGGCCACCGCACGGTGGTGTTCAGCTAAGGCCAGAGGCGCCGACGGCCCCACTACCGCGCATGGCCAAGGCCGCGTGCCTGAGCCAGCGCTCAAAGCTCAATAAGGCCTCGCCAGGTTCGGCCCGAGTCGGATAACTAAAATAGTAGGCGTCCTGCACGGGCAAGTCTTCTTCGAATGGCAAAACCAGCGTTTCGTCTGCACGGGCCTGCAAGGCCAGGAACCGTGGTATCAGGGCCAAGCCCAGCCCTGCCTGGGCGGCTGCCAGCAACATCGTAAACAGCTCGAACCTTGGCCCCGCCTCGACCGAGCGAGGCATTTCGCGCCCCCGCGCTTGATACCAGGCACGCCAGACGTCGGGGCGCGACATCATGTGTAGATGGGGGATGCGGGCTAATCCCTCGGGCCCACTCTGCAGCACCGCATAGACATCCTTGCGGCACACCGGCACCAGGGCCTCTTCATCGAAAAGTTTGAACCCAGTTGTACCCGGCCACAGCTGCGCAGCATGGTAAAGGGCACCGTCAAAAGGCTGGTCGTCGAACTGGAAAGGCCGGGTGCGTACAGACAGACTGACGCTGACATCAGGATGCCTTTGGCGAAAACTGGGCAAGCGCGGCACCAGCCAAGTCGTCGCTAAAGTCGGCAAAACAGCAATATGCAGGCTGCGCCCCATGCCTGCCCGCGAAATCAGACCTAAAGTGTCCTTCTCGAGCTGCTCCAAGTGGTGCCGCACCCGCGCCGCATAGGCTGCCCCCGCATCGGTCAATGCCAAGCGCCGGCGCACTCGCGTAAACAGCTGCACACCCAGCCGGGCTTCCAAGCCTTCGACCTGACGAAAAATCGCACTATGGGTAAGCGCCAATTCTTCTGCCGCCCGCGAGAACGATCCCAAGCGCGCGGTTGCCTCAAACGCTTGCAAAGCCCCCAGATTGGGTACTCCGTTTCTCATTCCACCCTCATTTCGTGCTTCACGCACACTAGATTGTGCAATTTTATCAATTGATTCTTGCGATTAATTCACATTATGCTAGCAAAGTCGTTCGTCAGATCAGTGCCACGTCAAAAAGCCGCGACGACACCCGCGTAATCCCCGACTTGATCACTTCGCGGATTTCGGCAAAAATTACTTTAGACTTAAAACTTTCTCTCTCAACGGAGCGCAACCATCATGTCATCGGCCCCTTCTTTCAATTGGGAAGATCCCCTGCTTCTCGACACTCAACTGACCGAAGACGAACGCATGGTGCGCGATGCCGCCCATGCCTACGCCCAGGACAAACTCATGCCCCGCGTGCTTGAGGCCTTCCGTCACGAGCAAACCGACCCTGCCATTTTTACTGAAATGGGCGAACTCGGTCTGCTTGGCGTCACCATCCCCGAAGCCTACGGCGGCTCTGGCCTTAACTACGTCAGCTACGGCCTCATTGCCCGCGAAGTCGAACGCGTCGACTCCGGTTATCGCTCGATGATGAGCGTGCAGTCCTCGCTGGTCATGGTGCCCATCAACGAATTCGGTTCCGAAGAGCAAAAGCAGAAATACCTGCCCAAGCTGGCAACGGGTGAATGGATAGGCTGCTTCGGCCTGACCGAACCCAACCACGGCTCCGATCCCGGCGGCATGGAAACCCGCGCCGTCAAGATCGACGGCGGCTACAAGATCAGCGGTGCCAAGATGTGGATCACCAACTCCCCCATCGCCACCGTGTTCGTGGTCTGGGCCAAAGTGGTCGGCGGTGAAGACGACGGCAAGATCCGTGGCTTCATCCTCGAAAAAGGCATGAAGGGCCTGACGGCTCCCGCCATTCACGGCAAGGTCGGCCTGCGCGCCTCCATCACCGGCGAAATCGTCATGGACGAAGTCGAAGTCAGCGACGCCCAGATGATGCCCGGCGTCACCGGCCTGCGCGGTCCCTTCACCTGCCTGAACTCCGCCCGCTTCGGCATCGCCTGGGGTGCTTTGGGCGCTGCCGAGTTCTGCTGGCACACCGCTCGCCAGTACACGCTAGACCGTAAACAGTTCGGTCGCCCCCTGGCTCAAAACCAACTCATCCAGAAAAAACTGGCCGACATGCAAACCGAGATCACGCTGGCACTGCAAGGCTGCCTGCGCTTGGGCCGCATGAAAGACGAAGGCACCGCCGCCGTCGAAATCACCTCCATCATGAAGCGCAACTCTTGCGGCAAGTCGCTGGACATCGCCCGCCTGGCGCGTGACATGCTGGGTGGTAACGGTATTTCCGACGAGTTCGGTGTGGCTCGCCACCTGGTCAACCTGGAAGTCGTTAACACCTACGAAGGTACTCACGACGTCCACGCCCTGATTCTGGGCCGTGCACAAACGGGGCTGCAAGCTTTCTTCTAAAGCGCCGTTCCTGTTGCGTAGTACCGCTTACGCCCTCGCGCAGCTTTTGCGCGAGGGCGTATTTTTTGATAATTTATATAAATAATTAACAAATCTTTTTAATAGTATTCATTTTTTGGACTAGAATCACAACGATCATGCGTATTGAACCTGGTTGAGTTCTATCGCGAACATTATAAGAAGCAAGGTCATGCCTCAAGAATGTGGGCCAGAAGCCCACAGCTCCGCCTTGCCAACGAGCATGCCGCCCATGCACGTATTTATTCCCCTCTGCTCAAGTTCGGTCGCCTTGATTGCTCATGTACTGAAGCAATCCACGCCGTTTGTTCCTCTCGGCTGCGCCCCTCAGACATCCCCATGAAAACGCTAGCTGTTCTCTCGGCCAAAGGGGGTGTTGGCAAGACCTCTGTGGCAAGTAATTTGGCAGTCGCCCTGGCCCAAGCCGGGCAGCCTGTCCTGCTCATCGACCTCGACCCCCAAAATGCCGTCTGCCATCACTTTGGCATTGCGCCAGACGCCGGTCCTGGGATCTCGCTCGCTACTCTGCGCGGCCAAAACTGGCGCACAGCAGCAGTAGAAACTGAGTCAGGCGTATTGGTACTGCCATATGGCATACCTTCCGAACTAGAGCGCATCGCTTTCGAAACCACCATAGATCTACAAACAGGATGGCCTTTAAACGCTTTGCAGGACATGCAACTTGCGCCAGGCACCTTAGTGATTTTCGATACCCCACCCGGCCCTTCCACTTACGCCCGTAAAACGCTGTGTCTGGTTCAGCTGGCGGTGGTTGTCACCCTGCCGGATGCCGCTTCTTACGCCACGCTACACATTATGGAAGGCTTGCTTGATGAGTACAGCCGACCACGCCCGGGCTTTCTGGGCACACACTACGTCATCAACCAGGCAGACAGTAGTCAGCCCCTATCGCGCGACGTGGCCGCACTCCTCAAAACTGAACTCGGCGCTGACATCATCGGTCGCATACACAAAGATCAATTCATGCCCGAAGCCCTGGCCAATGGCCAAGATGTCTTGCGTTTTGCCCCTTACTCACAGTCAGCGCAAGACGTCAGTGACTTCGCGCGCGTCGTCACGCAGCAGCTGCGCACAGGGACGGTATCTCCATGAACTCAGCCACTTCTAGAACATGGCGCCAACGTGCTGAAGCCGCCGCACAAAAAGCTGCAGGATTGAGTCTGTGGCGTCATCGTTTCGTACGTATAGTCCTGCTCATCCTGGCTCTCATCGCATTCGGTACGCTGATCATGGTGCCTCTGGGTTTCTGGCCTCAGGTTCTATTTTCCGCATGCATGCTGGGTTTGGCACTGGTTCTCCGGCCATCCGGTGGCCGACTCGTTTCGCAGATTCTGATTGCGCTTTCGGTCGTCATCTCGCTGCGCTACATGTATTGGCGGATTACCGAAACCCTGGGCTTTACCTCCTTGTTAGACGCGCTTTTCGGTTATGGCCTGCTGCTGGCGGAAATCTACGCTCTGCTTGTTTTGCTGCTGGGTTATATGCAGACGGCTTGGCCACTGCACCGCAAGCCCGTGCCCATGCCTGAAGACGTCGATGTCTGGCCTACCGTGGACGTGTACGTACCGACCTACAACGAACCGCTGAGTGTAGTGCGCCAAACGCTATACGGCGCGTTGGCATTAGATTGGCCCCAAGACAAGTTACGCGTCTATCTGCTGGACGACGGTCGTCGCCCTGAGTTTCGAGAGCTCTGTGAGGAAATCGGCTGCGGCTATATGACGCGCGACGACAACCGTCACGCCAAAGCCGGTAACTTGAATGCCGCTTTGGCTCGAACTGATGGTGAATACATTGCCATCTTCGACTGCGACCACATTCCTACCCGTTCGTTTCTGCAGTTAAGCATGGGGTGGTTCTTGCGCGATAGCAAATTAGCTATGCTACAGACGCCCCACCATTTCTTCTCGCCTGACCCCTTCGAACGCAACCTAAACACCTTCCAAAGCGTGCCGAATGAAGGCAATTTATTCTATGGCGTTGTCCAAGAAGGCAATGACCTCTGGAATGCTTCGTTCTTCTGTGGGTCGTGCGCCATCATGCGGCGCAGCATGCTAGAAGAAATTGGCGGCGTTGCCGTAGAAACAGTGACGGAAGACGCCCACACCGCGCTCAAGCTGAATCGCAAAGGCTACAACACTGCCTATCTCGGTATCCCGCAAGCAGCAGGACTGGCTACCGAGAGCCTGTCTGCACACGTTGGGCAGCGTATGCGCTGGGCTCGGGGGATGGCGCAGATTGCCAGGCTGGATAACCCGCTGTTGGGCCCAGGCCTAAAGCTGGGGCAACGGCTTTGCTATCTGAATGCGATGCTGCATTTTTTCTTCGGCCTGCCTCGACTGGTCTTCTTGACCGCCCCTTTGGCCTACCTGTTTTTTGGTGCCCATGTGTTCCAGGCATCGGCACTGATGATTGCGGCTTACGCCTTGCCGCACATCATCCAAAGCAATATGACCAACTCGCGTTTACAAGGCCGGTTCAGGCATTCGTTCTGGAACGAAGTTTACGAGTCGGTGTTGGCTTGGTATATCCTGCGGCCAGTGCTTAGCACCTTCATCAACCCACGGCGTGGCGCTTTCAACGTAACCGCCAAGGGCGGCATCATAGAAAAATCTTTCTTCGATGCCAATATTGCCAGGCCATACATCCTTCTGCTTTCGCTCAATTTGCTGGGCATGGCGATAGGGCTGGTCATGCTGGCCTTCAATTTTGACGACCCTGATCAGGTCATGACCATCCTCATGAACCTGCTGTGGACACTGTTCAACGTAGTATTAACTGGCGCATGCGTAGCCGTCTCGCTAGAGACTCGGCAAGTGCGGCACTCACCCCGAGTAGAGGCCGAGTTGCCTGCCATGGTGCGCACATCGGAAGGCCTGGCCTATCGTTGCAGCACCTACGACTTTTCTGAGCAAGGCCTGGGGATTACCTTGCCGCCTGACATAGACATTCCGGTGGGCACAAAAGTTGAGATTACGCTAAGACGTGGTGACGACGAAGCCTCGGTCCCGACTCACGTCGTGCTGCGGCAAGGTCGACGTATGGGCGTCAAGCTGGATGATTTGACGCCGGAACAAACCTTTCATTACACCCAGATGACGTTCGCCCGTGCAGACCTTTGGGCCAGCTCTTGGAACACCAAGACGCCCGACGCCCCACTCAAAGCCCTGCATGAGGTTCTACGCATAGGCGTGCGCGGCTTGGGGCTATTTGGGGCTGTCGTTGTGCAGAACGCTCGTTCTTGGATGACGCGCACACAGAGCGGCAGCGATAAGTCTTCCACCAAGCTGAAGGCTGAACGATGATGCGCTCTCTCTTTAAGCTGCGTAGACGCATAGGTTTAATTAGCCTGTTTTACGCATGCAGTGCGTTGGCAAACGTAGCGAGCGACTCAGCCACTGTTCCCCCCGCAGCAACAGCCTACCCGGCGCCTATCTCCGCCCTCGAAGCGCAGGCGGCACAACCGCGTACACTGCGCTTCACGCTGCAAGAGCTGGGGGCCCGCTACCCCTTCGCCTTGCGTGGCGTAGATGGCTTCCAGAGCCTACCGCTGCATTTGCCCGATGATCTGCAGGTCATTTCCGCTAATCTGAAGCTGCGCTATCAGCACTCCCCCGATTTACTGGAAACGCTGTCGCACCTTAATGTGCAGTTGGACGGTAAACACGTGGCCAGCGTGCCGCTTAGCACAGACGAGGAAGAGGATTTTAGAGAGCACATCGTGCCCTTACCGGCCACCGCTTTGCAGGAGGATGCCGAGCTGGGTCTACAGCTGATTGGTCACTACACACTGCGTTGCGAAAATCCTCGCCACCCTAGCCTGTGGGCTGACGTTGATAATCAAAGTGAGCTTGAGCTCGAAGTCCTTCCGCGCCCCCGCAGCAATGATCTTAACCGCTTACCACGCCCATTTTTCGATCCGCGCTCGCTTACCTTATTAGAGTTACCGTTCGTTTTTGCCCAGTCTCCCGACACCGCTACACTCGAAGCGGCTGGGGTACTTTCCTCTTGGTTTGGTGCTTTGGCGGATTACCGCGGCGCTCGTTTCCCCGTAGCTCATGGAGAGCTGCCTGCATCAGGTAATGCCGTCGTACTGGTCACCTCGGACACACGCATAACTGGGCTGACCCTTCCCCCCATTACTGGCCCGTCAGTTTCAATGATGGACCACCCTAGCGGACAAGGCGGCAAGCTGCTGCTCGTCATGGGTCGGCAGGCTCAGGAGCTAAAGCAAGCTGCGCTAGCCATCGCGGTGGGCGGGGGGCAGACGTTTTCGGGCAATCCGGCCAGGCTGACCCAGCTTGAGCTGCCCGCCCCTCGCAAACCCTATGATGCTCCCCGATGGCTCCCCGGAGATCGGCCAGTGCCGCTGGGAAGCCTGGCTCGCGAAGCAGCGATGGAAGTACGGGGGTTTTCAGGAGGAGCTATCACCGTCGGCTTCCGCGTTCCCCCCGATTTGTACGCTTGGCGCGATGCCGAAGTGCCATTGAACTTACGTTATCGTTATACGCCACGCACCAACTCCGAGCGTTCAACCTTGCAAGTACGCTTGAACCATCAGCAGTTGGCTGATCTGCCTATCCCAAAGGCGGTGCCCGGTAAAACCGACTATCCGTGGTCTACACAGCTAGGCCGTGGGGACGACACCGTTCCCGCCGAAGCACGACTATTGCTGCCGGTGAGCACCCTCGCGGCAGAGTCACAATTGGAGTTTTTGTTCAACTATGAATACCTCTCTCGTGGGGAGTGCAAGGATGTTCTGACGGATACGGTGCGTGGCCGTATTGATCCGCAGTCCACCCTGGACATTTCCGGCCTACCACGGTTTATTGCCCTGCCCAGCATGGCGGCCTTCGGCAACGGTGGCTTCCCATTCACACGGCTCGCCGATCTATCCGAAACCGCCGTCGTCCTGCCCGACACATCAGGCTCTCAAGAGCAATCCGCTTACTTGGATTTGCTAGGCGTAATGGGCGCCTCTACCGGTTATCCCGCCACACGTGTACAGGTGGCCACCACCAAGCAGCTAGGCACGCTGGACGGCAAAGACATACTGGTCATTTCGGGCCAGGACGCCCGGCAGACCCTGGGGGATTGGGCTTCACATATGCCTATTCAACCTGACGCTCTACCCACTCAAAACACCACACCCGAAACACTTTGGGAACGCCTGTGGCATAAAACCTTCGGCGAGGCTGTCGCGCAGGACGGCCCCAAAAGCACCGGACCAGCCGCCTTGCTATCGGGTTTCGAATCACCGCTGTCTCGCGGTCGCAGTGTTGTTGTCGTTGCTTCCGCCCAGCCTGGCGAGCTGCAGCTTGCGACCACGGCTTTGCTCAACCCAGAACTCCTGCGTCAAGTGCATGGTTCTAGCGTAGGTATCTATGCTGATAGTGTCCGTGTTCTGGAAGACAGAACACGGTATCACGCCGGCAGTTTGGGCCTGGTACGGCACACGCTTTGGTTCTTCCAGCAACACCCCATCGTCTTCATATTGCTGGCAGCCCTGACAGTAACAGTGCTGGGTTTACTCTTGTATCTCACTTTGCGAGCTCGGGCTCGTATGCGCTTGGACGTCTAAGCATTTGCATTTAGCCGCCCGACCTTCTCCAAATCATTGTTGTACTTTATAAAATAATGTTAAATCTTTTTAAAAAACGCATGTTTTAGACTAGAATATCCAAAATTGCGAAATACTTCGATATTCGTCGTTAGTTTGCACACATAAGAAGCAAGGTTATGCGTCAAGAATGTGGGCCGGAAACCCGCAGCTCC
The DNA here is from genome assembly GCF_020539505.1 of Mesopusillimonas faecipullorum. Taxonomy (GTDB): domain Bacteria; phylum Pseudomonadota; class Gammaproteobacteria; order Burkholderiales; family Burkholderiaceae_B; genus Mesopusillimonas; species Mesopusillimonas faecipullorum. The sequence goes on from NZ_JACDXW010000006.1 coordinate 148,910, forward strand.
GCCTTGCCAACGGGCATGTTGTCATGCACGTCAGCTCCCTTATTCAACCGGTCTCGACCACCCCAGGTCCATCGGTATATTCAGCCGGCGCCTCCCTTGGTCAGCTGCTGTTGCGTTCTTTCCCCCTGCCAAATTTTTCGCAAACTGCATCCCGCAGCGTGCCGGTGTGCGCTCGTGCGCGCTCGGTTATCCGCTCATGACGACACCAGAGGTTCACATGGAAAAAGAGATCATCAAGTATTTAAGCGCGCAGCAATGTTCCGTGCAGTGGCGCGCCTTCCTGGAAGTCTTTTCGCAAGAACTGACTCAGCAACTGACTGTCACCAACCTGCGTGGCCTGATGCGTCGTAGTGGCGAAAGATTCGCCAATCAGCACCCACTACCTGCCACCGAAACCATTGCTGCCTTGCAAGAGGCCATTAATGTCGTGTGGCGGTCTCAAAACTGGGGAGGCGCATCTATCGTTGAAGATGGCACACGGCTGATCATCAAACACTACCTCTCCCCTTTGCAATCCGGCATGCCCGAAGGCGCCACATGGGCAAGCGGCTTTCTTGAAGGCGTCTATGAGCAGTGGATGCATCAGTCGGGCGCCGACCTATCGCTGCACGTTACGCAATCCCGATTGGCGGACGATTTGGGTACCGTCGAATACAGCTTTGGCAAGTAACCCCCCTGTTTTGACGCCGCACTCACCATTTACTTAGCCCCCCCAAGCGGTACCGGGCAGGAGATGACTCATGAATCAGGACGACGATATTCGCAATCTCTTTCAACAGTTTGGCGGCCACGCCGAACAGTACAAAGAGATATCCAGAACCGAGCAGTCGCATTCCGCCCAGAGCCGCTGGCCGCTGCTCAATGCCATACGCACGCGTCGCGAGCCTATCCCACCCTCTGCGGTCGCTGAGCCCGCCATTGAATATGCGGTTCAAGATACGCCGGCCAGCCTGCCCCCTTTGCCCGAGGTTCATGATCACGGCGAAGCGGTTTTCATTACGCCCGCCCCTCATAAGCTGATCGCAGCTGTCTCCGAGAGCCCCGCTGTTGTTGAAGCCACTGTTGCACCTACTGTTACGCCGATCGCTGAACCTGCTGTTGAGGCCGTAGTCGCCGCGCCTCCAACGACGGCACCGCTCGATGCCGCTCCGCTTCCGCAGCCAGTCGCCCCGCCTGCTCCTGATCATCAAACCACGATACCGGATATCCGCCCCCCTTCGCACCCACCTGCCTCGCCGTTGAAGCGTCTGTTCGGTCGTCTCGCAGCAGGTTCCGAAGGTGAAACGTCATCCTCCCATCCTTTCCAATCGCGGAACTAACGGTACAGTGAAGAAAGTCGCAATTGTTTCTGCCAAAGGCGGGGTAGGAAAAAGCACCATCAGCGCCAGCCTCGGGATGGCACTGTTACGCACCGGCCATCCTGTTCTGGGTATAGACCTAGACCCACAAAATTCTTTGCGCCTACATTTGGGTGAGCATGACTACAAGCTGGATGGGCTGTCGCGCGCTACCTTGGAAGGACGTGACTGGCGTCAGGTCGGCCATCAGCTGGACCCTGGCTTCACCGTATTGCCATACGGGCACGTCAATGAGACGGATAGGCGTAAATTCGAAACCCTGCTTGCCACAGATCCGGCGTGGCTAAGCCGCAATTTGGAAAAGCTGCCCTTGGTCAGCGAAACCACCGTCATCATCGACACCCCGCCCGGCCCTTCCGTTTATTTACAGCAAGCCTTAAGCGCTGCTGACATCGTGATTATCGTCACGCTGGCAGATGCAGCCTCGTATGCAACGCTGCCACAGATGGACAAGTTGATCAGCCACTACTGCACTACTCGTGCCGACTTCTTAGGCTATGCGTTTCTGATCAATCAATACGACGGTACCAAAGCTTTATCCAAGGACGTACTACAAACCATGCGCGATGACCGCCCGGAGCATACGGTGGGAGTGGTGCGTCTGGATCAGGCCGTCAGCGAGGCCCTCGCTCACGGCTTAAGCATTGTTGACTATGACAAAACCAGCCGCGCCTATCAGGACATACTGACCTGGGTAGGCTGGATCACACGACACTCCACCGACCGGCACTCCGGCGTGTCGAATCCGACTGGAACATCAAAACAATGATCACCGATTTCATAAAAACCCCAAGAGCAGAGGCCTCCATGACTCATAGGCACTTAGTCCCCCACTCTCGGCTGGAGCGCAAGTCTTTGTCCGCATTGCTAGCCGGTTGGTGCATGCTGGCCATGGCGCTATCGTCGCCAGCCTCGGCAGAGCCGTCTCAATCTGCCGAGGCTCTTGAGCAAGTGCAAGCCGTTGAGGAACTAGAGATCGTCCCCGCTTTCGTGCCCAACCGCACACTTAGTTTCAAGGAACTCGGTGCCCGCTACCCTTTGAATCTGCGAGGGGTTGATGCCAGTAATAGTTTGCCTTTCAATATCCGCAGCGACGAAATCGTCAAGGGTGCCAGGGTCAGCCTCAATTATGCTTATTCCCCCGCCTTGCTGAGCGACTTGTCCCACATCAATGTCCTGATAAACGACGAAGTCGCCGCTACCATACCGGTTCCGCGCGACACGGCGGGTGTCAACTTGCAGAGAATGGTCGAGCTCCCCTCCCATCTCATTACCGCTAACAACCAACTGCGCCTGCAGTTGATTGGCCATTACACCCTGGAGTGCGAAGATCCCCTGCACTCCAGTCTTTGGGCCAACATCAGTAATCACAGCACGCTGGATCTAGCCGTCGACCCTCTACTCCTGCCTAACGATTTGGCGCTCTTGCCAGTGCCTTTTTTTGACCCTCGCGACGAGCGCCGCCTTACGTTGCCCTTCGTTTTCAGCGGTGTGGCAGACAATCAGGTACTGGAAGGGGCCGGCGCCTTGGCTTCCTGGTTTGGCGCACTAGCCGGTAGCCGCGGCGCCAGCTTCCCTGCGGCAAAAGACATGGCCCCCGCAAGCGGGAATGCCATCGTGTTGGTCAATGGCGCCGCTCAGGCTCGCCATTTCTACGATGTCGCGTTAACCGGGCCCACCCTGGCGGTAGTCGCCAACCCTCAAGACCCTAGCGGCAAGTTGCTGCTGGTCATGGGGCGCGACGGCAATGAGCTTAAACAAGCCGCTCTTGCCTTGGCGGGTGGAAATCAGACCTTCAGCGGTCAGGCCGCCGTTATCACTCAGCTCGCGGCGCTAAAGCCCAGAGTGCCTTACGACGCCCCCAACTGGTTGCGCACGGATCGCCCCGTCAGCTTCGGTGAAATCACCGACGAAAAGAAAATGAACGTCACCGGCTACAGCCCTGACCTCATACGCTTGAATGTACGCGTTCCGCCCGACCTGTTTGGCTGGCGCGAAGACCGGGTACCTATTCATCTGAAGTATCGCTATACGCCACAGCCGACTTCGGTGAACTCGTCCCTGCTATTCAGCGTCGACGACCTGTTCGTCAAGTCCATGCCGCTTTTTTCTTTGGACAATCTCTATCACGGCGAAAGCGTCCGTGCCCAGGTTTTGCCTGATGAAAGCCTGCCTAGCGAAACCATGATCAGGGTGCCTCTGGAGACACTGCTGTCTCGCGCCCAGCTGCAGTTTCGCTATATGTACGACTACATCAAGCAGGGCGAGTGCCGCGACATCATCATTGATAACGTACGTGGCTATATAGATCCGGAATCCACCATAGACCTCACGGCCTACCCCCATTACAAAGCCATGCCTGATCTGGCCTCGTTCGCCGAAAGCGGCTGGCCGTTCACGCGTTTAGCTGATCTTTCCGAAACTGCGGTCGTCTTGGACGCCAATGCGAGCACGCCTGAGCTCACCACCTATCTGGACCTGATGGGCATGATGGGCGAGTCGACGGGCTATCCCGCGCTGGCTGTGACTATCACCCAGCCACAACAGATCGATAACGTCTCCGACAAGGACATTCTGGTCATCACCGGTGGCACCGATCAACCCCTGCTCAAGCAATGGGCCGATACGCTGACCGGCAATTACACCAGCCAGGATGGCAAGCGCTTCGGCACCTCTGACCTGATCTACAAAACCTTGAATTGGCAGAATCCCAACCCTCGTTACAACGAGGAAGCCCAACGTGCGCTGCTGGCCTACGACAGCGACGGCGTTAACGCCATTGTTGCGGGCTTCGAGTCGCCCATTAGCACCGGCAGAAGCGTGGTGTTGGTCGCCAGCAATAAACCGGAAGGCCTGGATAGCGCCTCTGCCGCCATACGTGCCGAACCGGGTTTCGAGACAGGCATTGCAGGCAGTCTTTCTATCATTCGCGACAAACGAGTAGACCCGCTGATCGCAGACCAAACCTATTACATGGGGCAACTAGGCTTTTTCAAACGCATACAGTGGATGCTCGACCCGTACCTCCCTCATAAGCCTTGGGTGGCAATCTTGATAGGGGTTCTGGTACTGCTGTTGCTAGTGTGGCTGGTGGCAGCGCTTATTCGCCGCCTGTTGCGCGGGAGACGCGCGACTCGTTCCGACAGCTAATGTTCGGGCGCCGCACCCACTCTTACGCTTATAGGCCCGGCTGCTCGCAGCCAGGCCGCCGCCGCTTGATGACAGCCGCACTCTGTGCTCTGCCTTTGAGCGGCCAATCGTGGGCCACTGCAAATACGGTGGACAAAGCCTGCCAGGTAGCCGTCAAGTGGCCGCAGTGGCAGGTCTTCGTCGATCATTTCCTGCAAGCCGATGGTCGAGTACTGGACGCGAGCACCTCCAAGCAACACAGTTCGTCTGAGGGCCAATCTTATGGCATGTTCTTCGCACTGGTGGCGAATGACCGCCAGACCTTTGAACGCATGTGGCGCTGGACGGTGGATAACCTTGCTCAGGGCGATATTGGCAAGCACCTACCGGCTTGGATCTGGGGACGCGACGAACAGGGGAACTGGGGGGTTATGGATGACAACTCGGCTTCCGATGCTGAGCTGTGGTTCATCTATGCCCTGCTCGAAGCGGGCCGCCGCTGGCGTCGCGACGACTATCTGCGCGACGCTCGTGCCTTACTTGCTAAAGTCGAGGCAGAAGAAGTCACCGAGCTGCCCGGCTTGGGAAAAATGCTGCTGCCCGGCCCCAAACATTTCGCTCTACCCGACAACATTTGGCGCCTGAACCCCAGCTACCTGCCCATGCCGGTGCTGCGCAGACTGGCCGAAGAGTCTCCGCAAGGCCCTTGGCGTGAGATCGCCGGCAACACCGTCACCATGCTGAAGGCGATCAGCCCGTTCGGATACGCAGCCGATTGGGTTTGCTATCAAGCCGGCGAGGTTGAAAATACGGGACGTTTCATCGTTGACCCCGAGAAGGGGGATATCGGCAGCTACGACGCTATCCGTGTGTATTTATGGGCGGGTCTTACGTCGGCAGCCGACCCCTACGCGCGCACCCTTTTACAAGTCATGTACGGCATGTCCACCGCCGTGGCCACAACAGGCGCCCCTCCCGAAATCGTTCATACGCTTACCGGGCAGACCGTGAATACAGGCCCCGCCGGGTTTTCCGCAGCGTTAGTGCCTTATCTGCACGCACGCAGCGAACCTTCGCTTATGCAAGCGCAGTACCAACGTGCCACCGCCTTGTGGCAGTCCGGCCTGCGCTTATCGCAGGAAAACTCGCAACAACCCGCTTATTACGACCATGTGCTCAGCCTTTTTTGCACGGGCTGGCAGCAAGGCCATTACCAGTTCCAGGCTTCAGGAAGCCTACAACTTAGTTGGGATGAATCATGTCCGCACGCCACTACACGATAGCGCTCAGTCTGCTGGCCGCTCTTGCGCACGCCGAACTACAGGCCCAGCCCTCCTCCCTCGACAAGCTGGTCGAGCAAGGCCAATATTGGCAAAGCCGAGGGGACTACAAGCGTGCGGCTGAGATCTGGGAGAAGCTGTTGCTGGCATCACCGAGCAACCCGGATGCGCTCTATGGCATGGCCGCCGTTGCCTTGGACGCCAAAGATACAGCCACAGCAAGAAGCTATCTGGACAAACTGCGCCAAGCTGCCCCCCGTAGCCCGTTGGTTTCTTTGCTCGAGCAGAATCTTTACCTGAGTCAGCCCGGACCCGCCGCCGAGTTGGACAAAGCGAGATCTTTGGCTGCCTCGCGCCAGATGGACGAAGCCATTGCTCAGTACGACAAGGTTCTACAAGGCCGTACGCCGCAAGGTCCGCTAGCACAGGAGTATTACAACTACCTAGGCTATAGCACTCATGGCCTGGATCGTTCGATAGACGGTCTGGAGGGGATAGTCCGCACCTCGCCCAGTAACTTGCTAGCCCAATTGGCGCTGGGCAAACAGCTGATACGAAGCACGACACGACGCGCCGAAGGCATGGCTCTGCTACAACGACTTTCCAGCAAACCAGAGGTCGCCAGCGAAGCCACTGAGGCTTGGCGCTCGGCTTTACTTTGGATAGGTCCGCCGGCCCCAGACTACAGGCCCTCCTTTGAGGCCTACCTGAAAGCCAACCCCAACGACGACGAAATTCGCCAATTGCTTGCCCAAGGCAAGACCGGCGTACGAACCGCCGGTGGCAATGCCGAACCTAGCGCGCGTCCTTGGCGCCAAGACCCTGATCTTGCGCGCGGCTTCAAAGCTCTGGATGGCGGAGACCTCGCGACCGCCGAACAGGCTTTCAGTGCCCGCTTGCAACGCAGCCCCAACGACGCCGACGCATTGGGAGGTTTAGGTCTGGTCCGTATGCAGCAAAACGACCATGCTCAAGCCGAGCAACTGCTACAGCGCGCAGCACGCGGCAAAGCAAGCTGGAACAAAACGCTCACCTCGACTCGTTACTGGAAATTGGTTAATCAAGCGAGCAACGCTAGGGCCAGTGGTGATTGGGTTCGAGCCCAACAGCTTGCCGAGCAGGCCATTCGCTTGGATAGCCGTACCCCTGCCGCCCACAATGTTTTAGGCCACATACAGGCCGATCAAGGCCGGCTGGAACAAGCGGTACAAACCTTTGCGCAGGTTCTCAAGCGCGACAGACAAAACACGGAAGCCTTGAGTGGGCTGGTCAGCGCCTTAGCCCAAAGCGGTCGACATACAGAAGCAGCGCAACTGATAGAGAAGCTAACACCCGAACAGCAAGCCAGCATTGGCAATATGGGCCGCCTACGCGCCGCTATTGCGTCGGGCCAAGCCAAAGCCGCCCAGCAACGCGGCGATCTGGCAGGTGCGCAACGAGCTCTGGAAGACGCCATGCGCACAGACCCAACCAACCCATGGATACGTCTGGAGTTGGCCCGTTTGTACATTAAGCAAGGAGCGGTCACCGAAGCCCGAGGCTTGGTTGACGGTTTGCTAGCTTCCGACCCCAATCTCCCTGACGCCATCTACACCAGCGCATTGCTGTCTACCGAACTAGGCGAATGGGACAAAGCCTACGCCACCTTGCTGCGCATCCCCGAGGCAAATCGCAGCCCGGAAATGGCTGCGCTGGAACAGCGCCTATGGATACATGCACAGGCCTCGCAAGCGACCAAATTGGCTAAGATAGGCCGCGCCGACGAGGCACGCCGTATCTTGTACGGCTTGGAGCAAGCAGCAGGCGACGACCCCGCACTGCTGGGCGTAGTGGCTTCCGCCTATGTTGATGCAGGCGATGCCAACCGCGGCTTAAGTCTGATGCGCCAACAGCTTGGGCGCAATGCTCAGCCCAACGCAGACGTCCTGCTGCCATACACGGGCCTGTTACTCAAGACGGGCCAAGACGTGGAGGCGGCCAGCAACCTACGCGCCCTGCAAGAGCGTCCTTTAAACACGGCGCAAAGACAGGCGTTTGATAATCTTGTCTACCTCTATACGGTCAGACAAGCCGACCTGCTGCGAGAACGCGGTGACTACGCCAAAGCTCAAGAAGTGCTTGCGTCGGCGTTGGCTCAACGGCCCAACGACCCCGCCGCCCTAAGCGCTCAAGCGCGTCTGTATGCCGCCAATGGCGATGACGAGAAAGCACTTGAACAGTACAAGCGCTTAATCCGTAACGACCCTGATAACGCCGATCTGCAGATGGGCGCGGCCATGGCTGCCACGCAACTACGGGAGTACGGCTACGCTGAAGGCGCCATCAATCATGCCGTCAGCATTGCCCCCGACAACCCTGACATTCTTGCGAATGCGGCTCGTCTGTATCGGGCTCGCGGTAAAACGGGTAAGGCAATAGAGCTATTCACCGCCGCTATCGCCGCAGAAGACAAGCAACTGGCTAGCGTATCCCAGCCTGCGATCGCAGTCGCGTCCAACACCGGCGCTAATCATCAAAACACCTTCGTCCCGCTACCTGCGCAAGCGGGACGTTCCACCCTTCCGCGCCAAGCCATGGCTGACGCCCTCGGCGAGTCCTCACCGCAATCGGCAGCACCCTTAGTCGCAGAGGCGCCTCGCGCTATCCCGACGCCTGTCACGCTAGCCCAAGCACCGGCATACGAGAGCCCATCTGTGCGGACAGTGACATCTGCAGTAGTAAACACAGTACCAGCTAGTCCTCAGGCGCTAACACCTGAGCCTCTGCCACAAGATTTACCACCTTCCAGCGCAGCCCCCTATCGCGCAGCTGAAGTACTGCCTCAGTCCGAACGGTTTTCTCAGCCTCCTGTAGCCAGACAAGCAGACCCAACCCCACTGGCGGCGCCTGCGGACAGCGGCACCATGCTGGGCCTAAGGACTGACAAAGCAAGTCGCTTGCGCGAAGAGTTGGCCTCCTTGCTTGAAACCCGTAACCCCGAGGTCAAGTTGGGCACTTTCGCTCGTGGCAACAACGGCGAAGAAGGCCTCGGCAAGCTGACCGAAGTTCAGACACCGCTTGAGGTGCGCATGCCCGTCGGGGACGGCATGTTGGCTTTGCAGGCCACAGCGGTACAGCTGAACGCAGGCTCCATAGGTGAGGATTTTTACAGCCATAGCCGATTTGGTGGCGGATCAGTCGCTATTTACGACACGATTGCCCAGACCGGCCAATGGGGCAATCCGCAAGCACTTAACACGATTGCGCCCACAGGCAAGCAGCGCGACAGTGGCGTCGGATTATCCATCGCCTATGAAATGCAGCGCCTTCGTATGGACATCGGTTCTACCCCTCTTGGCTTTCGCCGCGTGAACGTCGTCGGCGGGCTGAAGTACGACGGCATGTTTGATGAGCGCACCCGTAGCTGGTACAGCGTGGAACTATCACGTCGTGCCGTGACAGACAGCCTGACCTCCTTCGCCGGTGCCTACGATAGTCGCAGCGGCCAGACCTGGGGCGGCGTCACCAGCACCGGCCTGCAGTTCCAAGCTGGGCAAGACGGCGACCGCTTCGGATTCTATGGCTACGGTGGCGCACATGCCCTGCGCGGCTACAACGTCGCTTCGAACTGGCGTGCGAATGTCGGCGGCGGCGTTTACTGGCATCTGTTGCGCGAGGAAGACCGCATTTTCACTGCAGGGCTGAATCTGGGTGGCACTTTCTACGGCAAGAACCAGCGCTTCTTCACCTACGGCCACGGCGGCTATTTCAGCCCTCAATCCATGTATTCGTTCAGTGTGCCCTTTACCTGGGCGCAGCGTAGCGGGCGCTTTACCTACAAACTGCAAGGCGCCATCGGCCTACAGTATTTCAAGGAAGACGAGGCCGACTACTTCCCCACCGACGCCGGCATGCAAGCCCGCGCCATCACTGCGGCTCAGTACGCCAGCGCGATGGGATTTGGAGGAGCCACCGCCACTTACGCGGGCCAGTCCAAGACGGGTGTCGGGTACAGCTTGCAAGCAGCGGCAGAGTACCGCTTGACCGACCACTTAGTGCTGGGCAGCGCGCTTGCATTCAACAACGCCAAGGATTACCGGCAGTGGGCGGGTGGGCTGTACTTACGCTACACCTTGTACCCAAGCTCAGGCCTGATGGCTTTGCCTGTGACCCCTTATCGTGGCCCTTACGGAAACTAGCCAGTACGGTTTCCTCTAAAAAAATTTTGCAGCGAAAGACGACTTATGGTTACTTCCCTTCTTGCCGGCCTGACGATACTTATCGTGGGCGACAGCCACCTGACAGCTCCCGGATACCTTATTACTACGCTGCATGATGGCTTGGCCCAGCAAGGTGCCATCGTACACACCATAGGCGTGTGCGGCTCCAATCCGGGAACTTGGTTGAAAACCACTCCAGCCGACTGCGGCGAAGGCGAACGTAAAGGTCAGAATGCCCCCACGTTCAAGCCCAGCGGTGCTCAAACACGCCCTATTGCAGAGTTGATTGCAGCAGAGAAACCCGATTTGGTCGTGGTGGTTATGGGGGACACCTTGGCTGGCTACGATAAAGGGGCCTTCATGAAAACATGGGCTTGGCAAAACACCACGCAGTTCACCAAAGCCATTGCTGCCAGTGGAACGACTTGCGTCTGGATAGGCCCAGCCTGGGGCACGGAAGGGGGTAAGTACAAGAAGAACTTCGCCAGGGTGCAACAGGTCTCTAGTTTTCTGGCGAGCAACGTCAAACCCTGCACTTACATCAACTCTCTCGATCTATCCAAGCCTGGCGAGTGGGCTACGGTGGACGGTCAACACTTTACCGAGTCAGGCTACCAGGCTTGGGGTAATGCGCTGACACAAGCTATCCTCAATTCCCCCGCAATCCAGTCTTCGAAAAAACCATGAAAAAATTTCTACGCGTTTGCCTGCTTGCCTTGGCAGCCATGCCTGTCGCGGCTGTTGCCATGGACATCCCCTTGTATGAAACCGGCCCGGCCGAAGACTCGGCTTTCATCCGTTTCGTCAACGCCACCGATGCCCCCATTGAGGTCAAAGCTGCCGGCGCCAAAACCACGTTGGCTTTAAGCCCCGAGCAGCCTGCCTCCAACTTCTTGCCCGCCCCCGCCAAACGTGCGCTAAAAGGCGAACTTGTGCAAGCGACGGTCGTGGTGCCTACCGAAACCACAGTAGAGGCCGGTGAGTTTGTCACGGTAGTGGCACTTCCCGATGCAAAAAACGGTTTGTCGGCACTCACCATTCGTGAAACCCCAGACGACTTCAACGCGTTAAAAGCCTCGGTCGGTCTATATAACCTCTCCCCGTCCTGCGCCGACGCCACCATCAGAGCCGCTGGGCGCAAGGTTGTCCTATTTGGCAATGTCCCAGCAGGCCAGGCGGCCAATCGTCTCCAGATCAACCCTGTGCCACTTAGCGTGCAGCTGTTTTGCGCCGATCAGGAAACCGGTGCTCCGGTATCCCTGGGCACTTTGGAGGCGGGCGAGCGCTACACATTGTTTCTTGTACCCACGGAGAGTGGCGCCCGCTTGATCCCGGTCGTCGATACCGTCAGCTTCTAAATTCCCTATTCCCTGAGCCACTGCCATAGCAGGTAAATATGGTTTTCACCTCTCTGGAATTCCTGACGCTATTTTTGCCGGGATTCCTGCTGATCTACATGCTGGCGCGGCCCGCTTGGCGCAACGCCGTCCTGCTATTTGGAAGCTGGCTTTTTTATGCATGGTGGAGCCCGGCTTTCTTGGCGCTGCTGGTCAGCGTTACCTTGATTGCCTGGTTGGGTGGCCTTGCCATGGAAAGGGATTTCCAGATGGGGCGCGCCAGCCGCATGAAGCTTTGGCTTACCGCGCTGCTAGTAGTGAACGTCGGCATTTTGTGCTGGTTCAAATATTCCAACATCATCGTTGAAACCTATAACGATCACGCGGCTTGGGCCGGCGCCATGCCGCTTGCCTGGCAGCGCGTGATCTTGCCCGCCGGGCTATCTTTCTTCATTCTGCAGGCCATCTCTTACTTGATCGATGTTCAACGCAGAACTGTCCACGCCCATCCCAACTTCATCGATTTCGGTGCCTACAAGGCCATGTTCGGCCAGTTGATTGCCGGTCCTATCATTCGCTATGACTGGGTGCAGAAAGAGTTGGTGTCGCGTCAGATCACCTGGCCGGGCTTTCGGCTGGGGGCACGCCGATTCATGATAGGCATGAGCATGAAGGTGCTCATTGCAGACACGCTGGCACCTATCGCCGATGCCGCCTTCGCTTTATCCAACCCATCCATGGCCGATGCCTGGTTAGGCTGCGGCGCCTATACATTGCAGCTGTTTTTTGATTTTGCCGGCTATAGCGCCATGGCGATTGGCCTGGGGCTCATGCTAGGTTTTCATTTCCCCGAGAACTTCAACAACCCCTATCTGGCGCGGAGCATCCAAGATTTCTGGCGACGCTGGCATCTGTCGCTGTCTAGCTGGATTCGTGATTACCTTTATATCCCCCTGGGCGGTAACAGGCATGGGGTCTGGAAAACCTACCGCAACCTGCTGCTATCCATGGCCATTGCCGGCCTCTGGCATGGTGGCGACAGTTGGAACTTCTTGTTGTGGGGTATCGCTCATGGGACGGCATTAAGCGTAGAGCGGGCCTGGAACCAACATGGCTTGCCCAATCTGCCCCTCGTGCTCTCTCGCATTGTTACGCTGGTGTTTGTCATGCTGGCCTGGACCCTCTTTCGTGCCACCACCTTTGACAATGCCTTGAACATGTTTTCGGGCCAGTTTGGTCTGAATGGTTTAGCCTTAAGCGACGCCATGGTGTTAGTCTGGCGCCCCTCCCATTGGTTTGCCGCGATAGGCGGTATTCTGTGTGTGATTGCGCCCGCGATTCAACCCTGGTTTGAGCGCCAAACCTTCAGCCGCCCATTGCTTGTCATACGCGGCCTCTGGCCATTGGCGGCATTCCTGTTTGCCTATAGTTTGATCGCCAGTCGCGGCGCCACTCCCTTTCTATATTTCCAATTCTGATGAACGCTCCCTCTACCTTGATCTCACCCCCAGGGCAGGCAGCGGCATCCTCCAGGCCCGGAACGCTTGCCGCAGCGGGGATGGCGCTGTTTATGGCGATAGGCCTGGCGCTGAATGGCTACGCTATTTTTTCGGGCGAACCCGAACTCCTGCCCCCAGGTACAACTGTTGAAGAAATGCTGGACGGCACCGCCAGCAAGGAAATCGCAGCAAACTTGGCCAAGACCGCTATTCCCGGCGAAATGGCCAAGTGGCAACGCGGCCTGAATTGGCTGCTCGCCGGCGACCTGGGGCCTAAGGTGCGACAAGGCTGCCCAAATTGGCTGTTTCTGGCCGATGAGTTGGTCGTGCACCCACACCGTACGGAAAATGCCGCAGCCCGCCTTCAAACTGTACAGGACATACAAAAGAAACTGAACAACGCCGGGATCAAACTACTGGTTGCCGTCGTCCCGGACAAAAGTCGCATCATGTCGGCACAACTATGCGAACAGCAGCGACCAACTGCACTAAGCACCCGCGCGCAATCGTGGGTGCAAAGCTTGCAACAGGCGGGAGTTGCCGCCATAGACCTGACGCCGACCTTGCAGCAACCGGATCAGGACACTTACCTGCGTACCGACACCCATTGGAATGAACACGGTGCGCAACTCGCTGCGCAAGCTATTGCAGCAGAAGCCCTCAAACTACCTTCAGATCGCTTCACACCTCACCAGACCAGCACAATAGAGCCCCAAGAGCCCAAGATGCGCCCTGGCGACTTGGTGCGCCTGGCCGGTATAGAGTGGCTACCTCTCGCTTTGCAGCCCAAACCCGAAGTCGTCAGCCAGAGCAAGTTCCGCATCCTGGCCTCCGACCCGCCCAGCAACGCCGGCCCCCAAGAGGTGGAAGAGTCAGATGACGATCTCTTCGGAGACGCCGAGCTGCCCACCGTTGCCCTGATCGGCACCTCGTTTTCGGGCACCTCTGGCTTTACCGACTTCTTATCCCATGCCTTAGAAACCCCCGTCGCCAGCTTCGCCAAGGATGGCGGTGAGTTCTCGGGTTCGGCTAAAGAGTACTTTGATAGCCAGGCGTTTAAGCAAACCCCACCCAAAATCATTATTTGGGAAATCCCTGAGCGAGATCTGGATGCGCCTTTGCACAAAGATAAAGAGATATGGCGCTGAGCGGGCACGCTTGTCACCTAAGCAAAATTTGGCATGGACATACACGTGTAAAATCGGTGTGCAGACAAGCTTCCTGATACATTTGACGTTATGTTCACCACTAGCTCAACACCGTGAATGCTCCCCCTATGGAACCAGGTTTCCTATCGCCAAGGCAAATCTTGGCTATGTTATCTGCCCGACGACATTTCATCCTGTTTTTCACAGGTGCAATATTAGGCTTGACGGCACTCATTACTCTGTTGTCCCCAAAAGTGTGGACTGCCAGCGCCGACATCTATATAGACTATCGTGAAAACGACCAGCTCAGCGGACGCACAATTTCACCTTTTCTTGATGACAGCTACATGCAGACCCAAATGGATCTAATGCACAGCCAGCGTGTAGTAGATCTCGTTATCGACTCCCTACAATTACGCACGGGGCGTGAATATCTGAGCTTGCAAGCCAAGCATGGCCAGCAACGCGCTGATCAAGAACTTATCAAAAGCATCAGCCAGAACATCGATATTCAGCGGGCCCATGGCAGCCGAGTTGTCTCCATCAGTTATCTTGGAAACTCCCCCCAGCAGGCTCAGCAGTTCGCAGACGCATTAGCTAACGCCTATATAGAGCTCGGTGAAAAAGTCGCCATGAGCATGGGACAACAGCGTTTCGAACAGTACAGCGCGCAACTTGAAAACCTGCAAAATGAAATCGACCGGATACAAAATACGCTGACAAACTACCAGCAATCCACCGGCATGCTGAACGTACAAGAGCACGGCGACCTTGAGTCTCAAAAACTGAAAGAACTGACTAGCACCCTACTGCAGGTTCAAAACCGCATAGAAGATGTACGTGCCCGAAATCGCTCTACACAGCAACTTTTGGATTCAGGTATTCAAGCACAGGATATTCCCCAAATCACTCAGCTTCCTTCCTTGCTCAAGCTTAAAGAGCATCTAGCCAATATTGACAGGCAGCTAGGCTCGGTGCAAGGCTCAATGGGCCCTAATCACCCTACAGTACGTGGCTTACAGACCGAGCGGAGGCGGTTATTAAACGATATGCAACGCGAGGTCACCGCCAGTTTGGATGCTGAGAATAACGAGCTCATTAGTCTGCAGCAACAAGCCGAGAGTCTTGAGCAAGAAATCGAGCAACAGCGAAAGAAAATGCTGACCCAAATGGATCAACGCGACCGTATTAGCACATACCAAAGACAGCTGGCCAGCGCCCAGCTAGTCTATAGGGCCGCCCTTGAAAAGTATGATAGCTTGGCCATGGCTGGTAATATCAGCGTAACCAACGCTACGCTCTTGCAGGCTGCAGAGCTACCTACGTCTCCCAGCTCCCCCCGGCCCATGCTCAATCTGTTGCTGGGGTTGTTCATCGGTGTTTTGGTCGCATGCTGCTTAGCACTTACTTTGGAACTATTGAACCGCCGTGTTCGCTGTATTGAAGACTTGCGCGGCTACCGCAATCAGTTACCACTGCTTGGGCAAGCCATTTGAGCGTAAGAGGTCAAAAACCGATGCATTCGTCGCCCCCCCCCGCTCCTAAAAAAGCTTCAGAGCCCTCTGCTTCCGAAGATCGCAACAACGCAGTCTCCGATACCTCAACACCCAGTAGTTGCCAGCTCTGGGACGACACACCCTCGCTAGAGACCACCTCCGCTTCCATCGCGGCCCCAACCTCAGCGCCTAAAGAAAACCGAATGGGCGACATTCTGATACGTGCAGGCCGATTGACGACGGAAGATGCTCAACGCATTCTGGCTTATCAACAAAGCCACTCTCTTCGTTTCGGTGAAGCCGCCATTGCCTTGGGGCTACTGACCACAGAAGACTTGCAGAGTGTTGTCTCACAGCAATACCGCTACCCTACTGCATCGAACAACAGTGCCCTGACACAGTTCGCTATTGCTTCGGCCCCTTTTGGCGAAGCTGCTGAGTCCATTCGAAAACTTCGTACTGAAATCATGCTGCGCCACAAGGGGCAGCAACCCTTTTCTATCGCAGTTCTCAGCCCAAATGACGGTGAAGGAAAAACCCATCTCTCAGCGAGTCTGGCCCTGGCTTTCGCCCAGAACGGTTATCGCACCCTCCTGATAAACGCAGATCTACGTTCACCTGAAAAAGGCTCTCTGCTCGGTACCAAAACAAGTATCGGCCTATCCACTATTCTTGCTGGACGCGGCATTGTCGGCCATACACAAGCTGTGGCCTCATTCCCTCTATTGCATGCCCTCGACGCAGGCCCTCGTCCTCCTAACCCGGCTGAAATTCTGCGCGAACCCAGACTCAAAGACATGATAAATACGCTACGCGAGAGTTTCGATATATTCATCGTCGACACCCCCTCAGCCAAGCACTATCCCGACGCGCAAATCATAGCGCGGCAAGTCGACTCCGCCGTTTTAGTGGCTCGACAGCACCTGACGCTCCTGAGCGACATAGATCTGCTTCAGGAAACCCTGCACAGCGCGGCAGTACCTATTACGGGCATTATTTACAACAGTTTCCAGATGAACCCCTCGTCTACGCTCATCCAGCGTTGGCTACAAAAACTGCAGCGCTGAGCGCCTGGTCGCGTCCCACGGTACTCCATTATGAGCTCTGCCCAGGCTGACAGCACAAACTCTCTACTGCTTAATGCTTTGGCGGGTCTACTGGTTGCCGTCACTTTCACTCTCTCGCTGGTGCCACTCAGCCTCTCATTCGGCAGTGTCAGTACTGACCCCAACTTTGCCGACGGCTCTTCTTTTCGACAAATACTACTCCTACTGCTGTTCAGCACCGCAATCTGGGTACTCTATCTCCAAGGCCCCACAGCCCTTAACCGGCTACGCCGTCTGAATCCTTTTTTACTGCTGCTTATTGCCTACTGCGCCGTCTCAGCTGTCTGGTCGCCCTTCCCTGTCGTCACACTTAAAAGGACATTCGTCTTCGCAGGGCTTGCACTAATCGGCTTGGCGATTTCTCCGCCCACCGCATCATTCGAACATTTCCTACGCGTCATGCGCTGGACCCTCACCATCGTCTGTCTGCTGTCTGCCCTTATGGCGCTGGCCCTGCCCAGCATAGGCGTCGACTACATACTCGGCGGTGCGTGGCGTGGGATTACTTGGCAGAAAAACACGCTGGGCTCGACCGCTTCCTACGCGGCCCTGCTGTGGTTCCGACAATGGATGGTTCATGGCGGCCACCGCAGTAGCACTCTTCTAGCGCTCCTGTTCTGCTTAGTGGTACTCGTTATGGCCAAAAGTTCAACCGCACTGCTGATGACGGTGCTGGGGCTGGGCACCTATATCCTGTTTCATCGCCAATGGTTCAGAGGTCGCTATCTCGGCTTCATCATCGCTCTGTTAGCTTTAACAGCCCTCGGCCTGAGTCTGCACTTTTTCTATGTCTCTATGGGCCGCATGTTGGAATGGCGTGATGTTGCCGCACCCATCGCTGCCTTATTTGGCAAAGGCATCGATCTCACTGGCAGAACAGACATCTGGCGCTACACCTTGCTCGCCATTCAGCAACACCCTATTTTAGGAATCGGCTATGGCGCTTTCTGGCTGGGAGAAGGTAGCCCGTCGCAGTACATCATCGACAGCCTGGGCTGGGTACTCACCCACTCGCATAACGGTTACCTAGACGCTTGGAACGAACTGGGAATCGCCGGTTGCATCATCCTCTTCGCGACACTGGTGTGGTACGGCATCACTATTGTTCGTCTCTCATATTTTGCACGAGAGGCCTCTGCAATACACAGTATGTTTTTTGTGATTTTTCTAACCTCCAACCTCAGCGAAACCTCGCTGCTCAATTCCACCGCGTTCCCAAACATTCTGTTCATCTATTGTTGCGTTCTAGCTCCCTTCCAATTGACAATAACACGCAGACGTAGCCTGACGTCATCCAGCTCTACGTCCTCCTAGGTTAGACGAACGCATGAGGCACTGCCCCGCTTACTCATGATAACCAAGCCGTTTTTTCTGACGCTGCTGATCCTTAGCATCCTCCTGATGCGACCACTAAATGCCAGCACAGCTTTTACCCAGGGAGCGGACGACCGCGAGTACTTTTCGTTCGAAGTTGACGAATCCGAACTCCAGGGCCCTCCCAGCGCGGCCGGTCTCAACTCGCCCTTAACCCCTGCCGACAGAATCATCGCTAACGGTCGTCATTTTTATCGCGTCGGTCCCGACCTGAACCCCACCACCCGTGACGACCAACGGATCAGGCTGTTCGGCGCCAACCTTAGTTTCGCTGCCAACTTCCCTGACGAGTCTCTTGCGGCAGACCTTGCCGCCAGGCTGCGTAAAGCCGGTTTCAATGCAGTACGTTTGCACCATTTAGACTTCCACTTGGATGACGGCAAGGAGCATCCCAATGGCATTCTCAGCACGGGCCCTTACCCAACGTTCAACCAAGAGGCCGTTGGCAGACTACGCTCACTGATCAACGCCCTATCCAGCCAAGGAATTTACGTCAATCTGAATCTAAGAGTTGGCTATCGCTTTCGGCCTGCTATCGATGGCCTGCCGGCACTGGATGACGGAGCCTCTACCCAGAAATTCCTCGGCTCACCAATACACGTCTATTTCCCGCCGCTTATTACTCGTCAAGAGACGTATGCCCGCGAATTGATTAGTCAGCTCGGTTTGGTAAAAAATCCAGCCTTGGCCATGGTGGAGATCAATAATGAATCCTCTCTATTGCATGCCTGGCAGACTCAGGAGTGGCAAGATGCCCTTCCCTCAGCCTACGCTGGGGTGCTACGCGACGAGTGGGAGGTATGGGTACTCAAACGTTACGGCTCGATAGAGGCTGCCTGTAAAGCTTGGGCTGGGTGTGGTGCGCTGCCCGGTGATCAATTACTTCCTTACAGTCTGTTTGATCAAGGTAGCCCCCCCCAGAGAAAACTGACACAGCTGCTGTCCCGTGTCGGCCTAGCCTCTCAAAATGAGGACGATACCGCTCGCCACCGTGACTTCCTAATCTTTCTAGCGACTATGGACAAACGCTACCTGGACAGGATGAAAGCCGTCGTTCAGGAAGCAGCGGGTTGGAACGTGCCCGTGACAGGCACGCAAGTTATCTATGGCGGTGTGCTCAATTTCGACTCGCATGCTGATATGGACTACATAGACGAGCACACCTACATCGGCCACCCCATCTTCAATAGCCCCAACTGGCAGTCGGAGGACTGGTACATTCCCAACGTCGCCATTTCTGCCACTGAAGTCGATACCCTGCTGAGCCTGTCCTTACGCCGAGCCGCAGACAAACCTTTCGTCGTCAGCGAGTTCAACCAACCTTATCCAAGCCGTACAAGCGCGGAGATTCTGCCTATGATGGCCGCTGTCGGCGCCTTGCAAGACTGGGACGGCTTGTTTTTCTTCGGGTACTCCGACGAACCGGAGCCCTACCATGCACCCAACCAGTTCTCGTTGAGCGGAGACTGGGGGAAGTATGCGTTCAGCGGTCAAAGTGCAAGAATTTTCCGGCAGTATTTGCTACCGCCCCTTCCTTTCCGCACTACCCTGCCTTTTTCCGCTTCAGCCCGCCTGACAACGGCACTGCAGGGCCCCATCCGCTCCGGCACACTGGAAACACGGCTGGAGCAGGTGTTCGGACAAACACCCAGTCTAGCCTGGAAAACACAACTGTCCCAGGATCTCTCTGCCACGATGGAGCCCACCCCAGGCGACACGACCGCGCTCGCCAACTACGGCGAAGCCTCACCGTTCGTCGTTCACGACAGGGAACAGCGCCGGATTCAATTCGTCAGCCCCAAGGCATATGGGCTTTTCGGGAGCCTCGACGATACCCCTGTGGCACTGGGCCGCTTCCAGTTTAGTGGCATACAGAAAAGCGCCGAGCCCGTCGCTCTGTTAATGACTTCCCTAGACAGCCAGGAGCTGCCGCAATCCTCACACATCCTGCTGACACTCGCCGGCTTCACCACAGGTAGCCAGCCAGGCTCCTTGCCCAAACGTCCCAAGACGACCCGCCCCTATCCGCAGGCCAAACAAGACCGGATCACGCTGGAACCCGAACCCCTGTCGCGCAAACCTTCCGGTCGCCTCACGACCACGCCTCCCACCTGGGTCGAGCGCACCCCCGTACGGATGCTCATCCCTGCTCTGCCAGCTCAAGTGCATATTTACCCGCTTGATGCCGCAGGTCGGCGCGAGGCTGCTCTGCCACTACAAACTCACACCGACCCGGACAGCACAGGTATTCTCGTCGAGCTGCAGCAAGCACCGGACAATGCCAGCATCTGGTACGAGTTAGTGCTGGACGCAGCCCCTCACGCCCCTTGAACGTCAGACAGCTCAGTCTTTGCCGAACAGGTCGCGGGAATATATTTTTTCTTTCTGATCGCTGATTTCCGAGGATATCCGGTTCGCGACGATGACGTCGCTGATACGCTTGAACTCCTCTAGGTCGCGTATAACGCGCGAGCCATAGAAAAGCTCGTCTGGCAAGCTCGGCTCGTACACTACGACCTCGATACCTTTGCCCTTGAGACGCTTCATGACCCCTTGGATAGCCGAGGCGCGGAAATTGTCTGAACCGCTCTTCATGATCAGCCGATAAATGCCCACCGTCTTGGGCTCGCGCGCCAATATCGATTCCGCGATGAAATCCTTGCGCGTCCGGTTGGCATCGACGATGGCCTGGATTAGGTTGTTGGGCACCTTATCGTAGTTGACCAGCAATTGCTTGGTGTCCTTGGGAAGACAATAGCCGCCATAGCCAAAGGACGGATTGTTGTAGTGCGTCCCGATACGCGGATCCAGGCCCACTCCCTCAATGATCTGCCGTGTATCCAGACCGAAGGTCTGCGCATACGAGTCCAGTTCGTTGAAGTATGCCACGCGCATGGCCAGGTAGGTATTGGCGAACAGCTTGATGGCCTCCGCTTCGGTGGAGCCGGTGTACAGCACTGGAATGTCCTGCTTGATGGCTCCTTGCTGCAACAGCGCGGCAAAGCACCGACCCCGCTCGGAATCCTCGCCCACGACAATGCGCGACGGATGGAGGTTGTCGTACAGAGCCCGCCCTTCGCGCAAGAATTCCGGCGAGAAGATCAGCTTATCAGTGCCGAAGGCTTCTCGCGCCTTCTGCGTGAAGCCGACGGGCACCGTGGACTTAATCACCATGACAGCGTCGGGATTTATCGCTTTCACGTCGCAGATGACCGCCTCGACACTACTAGTGTTGAAAAAGTTGGTTTGAGGGTCGTAGTCGGTAGGTGTCGCTATGATGACAAATTCTGCATCCCGGTAGGCCTGCTCTTTATCAAGCGTAGCGCTCAAGTTCAGTGGTTTGTCGCGCAGATACTCCTGGATATCATGGTCTTCTATCGGAGACTGTCCCGCATTGATCAGCTCAACCTTGTATGACTGTATGTCCAGAGCTACAACCTCGTTGTGTTGGGCGAGCAGCACCGCATTGGACAAGCCCACATATCCCGTTCCCGCTATGGCTATTTTCATGATCATTCCGCGTGAAGAAACTGAAAAAAACTTGCTGATGTCTAGCATCAATGCCTGTATTCTTGATGTCGAAATCCTATGGCACCGCTGATTTTTCCGCATTGTGCCACCGCAATGCGCAGCCAACGGAAAGCTTGTGTTGGACTCCAAAGAAACGTCAACACCGCCAGTACCCCTGCCAGCCCCAGTTGCACGACTGCCCGCGACAGCAAATACACGATGCTGCCAGCTCTGTTCGCTCCGGCACGGGTTAACATGACCACGCGGATATAAGTCTGACCACCACGATAAGCGCGACGCAACAGCCAGCGCGCATTCATTCGGTTCGCCTCGACAGGCTCGAACACCACTGCCTCGTCGTTCCAGACGAAGCTGGCCTGCCGGTCCAGCATGCGTGAAAACAGTAAAGTGTCCTCCCCGCCCGTGCGCCCAAACGCAGCATCGAACGGGCCAGCTTCCGCCAACAGTGCTTCGCGCCGGATCAGCACGTTGCCAGAGCGCACGTCTTCCTTGCCTACTGGGGCACCACTGGGCAAACGTCGTCTTTCAAAAAATCCGCCTTGCACTACCCACTGTGGCGCGGTCTCGGGATACCTGGGCAGCACCGGGCCGAACACGGCGTCCACTCCACCTGCCTCTGCGCTTTTCAGCAGTTGAGCCAACCATGTCTCTACCGGTAGCTCATCGTCGTCGATAAACGCTAGCCATATACCAGCGGCTTGATGAATTGCTGTATTGCGAGCCAGGGAAATATTGGGTTCAGCACAACTCAAAGCCACAAGGGGAACGACGGACTGTGCCTGCCATCGTTTGAGGGCCGGCATGGCCGAACGCTGCGGATCATTGTCGACAACAATGATTTCCAGCACTCGCCCCAAAGCACTCTGGGATTGCAGCGCTTGCATCAGACCGTCGATAAGATGAGGACGCTTATAAGTACAGACGCAGATGCTGACACAAGGAGCAGGGACAGCGTTACCCGACATGCCTGCCACCTCGTATAAGCTTCTTGAGACGCTGCACCCAGCAGCGTAACGTCTCATTACCCCGCGCTCTAGCGCGCAGTTGCACATAGGCTAGGTAAACGCGACCGCGCGGGCTGCGCGCCTGACGCCAGCGCCACAGGGGTAAGTGCTCGTTGGCCCAGTCTTTCTTGTAGCTTTCGTCCCCCACTGTTAGATCGAAAACGCTCAATTTCTGTTCAGAAGCCCATTCAATCATGGATTGCAACAGTATCCTGCCGCAGGAGTATTTAGCCCACGGCCCGGTCTCATAGCAGGGGAGTATCCAGTAGTATCGCCCTCGAAAGCGCAAGCCCCACTGGGCAGCCACTACGGTACTCCCAACTTTTAGGCTACATAAGGCCACCATTCCATCCTGGAGTTCGCTCTGCGTCAACACACGATAGAAGTTCAGGTAGGCTTGTTGAGCAAACAGGCCTTCGCTGCCAGTTTCCTGCCAACGCCTAGTCTTCAATCTGACGATTGCAGAAAAAATTTCCTCCATCTCTGCCTGGCCATGCTCGGGTGTAAACGTATAGTCTCCGAGCTCTTGCAAACGGCGCACGCCTCGACGGTTATGCGCCAGCATCTGTTTGGAACGACCCGCAAGATACTCTGCCATCGAGTCGGGCAAGCGAATCGCGTAAGCATTTTCCGCTTGTACCGCGTCCGGTAAACCTACCATGGGATTCGTCCACCCCCCCAGCTGCTCTGGCATGCGTTCAAGCGCTACCAAATCAACCTCTCCGATCAATCGCAAACACTCTTGCCAAAACTCAGGAAACTGCTTCGGGTCTACAGACTTGAACCACTCCGGCGCTAGCAAAGGTGCTCGGTAGTCGGAGACGACATCCCCAAGAAAGCCCAGCACTCTCAGGCTGCCCTGACGATAGATACCCAAAGGCCAAATCCCCAGCGTCGAGCCTGATGCATCGGTGACGTGCACAATGCGGGGTCGTACGCTTTGTACGTCGCCAACATGCGCCTGCCATGCGGCATTCCACTTCCAAGTCTGGAAAACATAGCACTCACAACGCTGCTCTAATGCCGTCCACGCCACCTCCGAATCCGCTAGCGCGTTATATACTTCGATGCGCAAATCTGGGACAGCCCGAGAAGACATATGTTTGTCAACCTCGCTCACCTAAAGCTCTCCTCATCCATCAATAATTTGCTCTGCATATTAAGTTTGCTCGCGATACAAGTATCGCCCCCAGGTCATCGCAAGGCTAAAGAGTTCCACCACGATTAAAGCGATAATCGCACCACGCTCTCCGTATCGCGGTACCGCCAGCGCCAAAACGCCGAACATGGCGGCAAAGCTCATCACGGACTCGATCAGCATGAAACCGTAGTAGTCCTTGCCCATCAAGGCGATGGTACCGACCCACCGTATGGTGTAAATAGCGAAGTACCCCCCCCACCAAAGCAACAAAGGCCCAGCGGCATCGTACTTACCAGCCAGCACGTAGGTCTGCAACCAAGGCAACAGCAGCCAAGCTGCCAATACATACGTCGCCGCCAAGGCTAACAGAGCAAGCAGCGACTTGAACAGTAGCCGATTCAAATCCTGGTGGGCATCGGCCACCACCAATCTACCTACTTGTGGTCGCGCCACGCGTGACCACGCCACTACTAGCAGCGAGACCGGCATCAGAAGCAGCCGGGACGCGGCCAGTTCCGCCGCCGCGGCTGCACCCAACCAAGCTGCGACTAGATAAAGATAGCTATAGTTCACTCCCCAAGCCAGACCCGCACCCGGCAAGCCCAGCCGACCGCGTCGCCAAACCTGCCGCACAGTCTCCGCATACGTTTCTCCGCCCGCTCTCACGGTTCGACCTGGCGCTTGGCCAGCCAACAAGCAAGCACTGATATTAGCGAGCGCAAATACGCCGAAGATGCCCACGAGTTGCAAATACGTACACAAATACAGCGCCACAACCCCCAGGAAGACGCTAATCCCGTACCAAAGATCGACGCGCAGCACTCTGGTAGGCAGCCCCTCCAGGAAGGCTAAGCTTCTGGCATATTCGCGCATGGCATTGAGTTTGATGAACAGCCCGAAAACCACACCCAGCAAGAGGGGATACGGCTGAGCCGTCAGGCTTGATGCCCAGGCACAGCCCAGGCCCAGCAAAACGGCAATCAGGCTACTCGCACGCCCTTGATATCGGCTGATGTGCTGAATGATCACAGCCCGTTCGTCACCGGACTTACCTGAGACCACATTGACCAGCGGATTGGAGACGAGCGCCTCCAGCAAACTGGTGGCGAACAGCCCTGCAGCGAAGAGTTGGGAATAGACGCCGTAACTCTCCTTGCTGACCATGCGGATCAGGACGAGCCCAAGCGCCAGATTCAAGGCACTTAACCAAGCCTGGTCGAACAAAGATAAAAAGGCCTGACTCAGTAGCCTGGAAGATCGCAGCTTTAGCATTATCATCGGTGTCTGGAAGGATATACCAGTCTTTTGGGAAAACGACACAAGATCTGTCAAAACAGCGATGATGCATGAACCTCAGCCGCTTATCGCCCCCTTTTGCCCTGCTTTTCCCTTAGAATTTCTACGTGTGCAAGACCTCATCGCAACTCGCAACAAAGGCCTCATGACTCAAGCAACGACACCACTACGTCCGATCACTTCAGAGCCCGCTCAGAACCCGATCATCGTACCGCTGGTCATCATATCGCCTGTCCGGGATGAGTCCAAGTATCTACGTCGCACTCTGGATTCCATCGTGGCCCAAACCCGTCGACCAATCGAGTGGATACTGGTGGACGACGGCTCGTCCGACAGCACTCCAGACATCATCAAGGAATACACCGAAAAGTATCCGTTCATTCGCCTCGTTCACAACGCTAATCGCGGGTATCGCAAACTGGGCGGAGGTGTAATCGTCGCCTTCAATTTCGGTAAAACCCACATCACGCACCAAGACTATCAATATATCGCCAAACTCGACGGCGACATGTCTTTTGGACCACTCTACATAGAGCACATGTTGAGCAAGCTGCAAGCCATGCCGAAATTGGCCTCGGTGTCGGGTAAGGTCTATCGTGAAGAGCGGGGCAAATTCATTGAGGAACGCCACTTAGAAGAGCAGGTTGCGGGGCAGTTCAAGCTATACCGGCGTGAGGCCTTCGAAGACATAGGAGGCTTCATCGAGCATCTTGCATGGGATGGCATAGATATACATGAGGCACGACTCAAGGGCTGGCAGACACTCAGCTACTATGACCCCGACGCTTGGCTCTGGCACCATAGAATTATGGGTTCGTCCGACCGCAGCCTGTATGTAGGCCGCCTGCGTTGGGGCCGAGGCAATTGGTATATGGGTTATCACCCCCTTTACGCCATTGCAGCAGGCATCAACCGCATGCGTGAGAAACCTTATTTTATCGGTGGCCTGCTAATGATAATAGGCTACTTCAACGCCGCCATCCGGGGTCTACCTCAATATGAAAGCGAGCACTTCCGGCGCGAACTGAAAAAATGGCAATTGGCCAAACTGCGCAAAGCCATCGGGCTGCACGGCTAAGGCGCAGGAATGGGGCGACTTCCAACATATTGCGACAAGCTCAGCCGGTATGCTGCCCGTCACAGCTTACAGAATTGGCTGACGTTGGCAGGCCAACAGCCAGTAATCAGCATCACCTTCGACGACGTGTTAGCCTCCGCAGCACATGAGGGTGCGCGCATCCTAGAAAAGTACGGCTGTCGCGGCACTTTCTACATTGCTGGCAGCCTGACCTCACGACAGGAGGAAGGTCGTCCTGCCCACACTTTGTCAGACATCTTGGACTTGCAAGCTCGCAGCCACGAAATCGGTAGCCATGGCTGGGGACACATCAATTATGCCAAGGCCGTCAACGCAGAAATTCATACCGATCAAAGCAAAAACCTAGCTTTTCTGCAGTCCCATCTAAACCAGTCAGCGGGGAGCAGTTTCGCCTATCCTTTCGGACAATACGATTTGCGCAGCAAGCTGCTAACAGCTCGCGCGCACAGCTCCTGTCGCATTCTAGGTAATGGACTGCACCGCCAGCGCGCCGATCTCAACCTGCTTGGTTGCCACCGTCTGTATGGCCCAGGACGTCAACAAAACCAATGGCAATTGCTGCTGAACACCATGCAGCCAGGTGACTGGCTAATCGTCAACACTCACGAAGTCGAGTTCGATTGTGGCACCTATGGCTGCACGCCGACGGATTTGGCAACTTTTATCGAGGCTGCGCAGAGTCTTGGCAGCCTGATACTGCCCGTAGCCAGCGCCATCAGCCATTATCGCTCCCAGCCCTGAACGCACTACGCACATTTATGCTGGCTCATCTCGTACCGACATATAGAAAACAACAGCAGCTTGAGCAAGAAAAATTGGAGTTAGGCGAGGCACTAAGACTCGAACGATAGTCGCAGCCCCTCATCCAGAGATGTCCACGACAACTGCCATGCATTACTAGCGCGACTGGTATCTAACTGGATATCTTGACGCCATAGGCGTGCCAACGAAGCTGGAATGGGCGGTGGCAAGTCACGCAGTCCGGCGCGACCACCGACCAATTCGGCCACCTTAAATGCAGGGGCCAGTAGTTTCGTTTCCAGCTTCAAGCGGCGCGCGCTGATACGCTTGAGCGGTACGGCACCGATTCGGCAAGCCATGCGCTCAAAATACAGATTCCAGCTGGGTGCATCCGGCATGGCCAAATTATAGGCACCACGCTGTCCAGCCGGCGCGCGCAGCGCCGCTATAACGGCTTGCACCACATCATCCGCAAATACCAAGTTGCTGCAGCCGTCACCTTCGGCGCCAAGGTCTCCAATGCGTCCAGCACGCAACAGCTTAGCGATACGCGACGTCCATTGCGGACTGCCCTTACCGTATATACACCCCGGGCGCAGAATAAAAACATCGGGCATGTCCGACAGATATTGCTCGGCACGGACTTTCGCACTGGCGTAGGGGCCAAGATCGCCATTCAGGGGACAATCTTCTCGGATCTTACCCTGTATCGAACCATAGACCGCCATCGAACTGAAATGCACCAGACGAGGGCCCGCTCCGACCTTCGTGCCAATGGCTTCACGTAGCGCACGCGCACCACCGCTAATCACATCAGCGGAGCCACTGACACAATTGATCACTGCATCGAAGTCTTCAAGCTCACACCTTAGTGCCTCAGCATCGACGGCATCAAACACACGGAACCCCCCATCATGCTGCGTCGGGTAACGACGCCCAGCACCCACTGCCTGGACCCAAGGTAGCTGCCGCAATCGCTGTAGCAGAAGCGTACCGAAGTAGCCTCTCGCACCCAACACCAACACTCTGCATGTCATCTTAGTCATTTCCTTGTCTTGCACTCATGCCGCCTGAAGCCACGATAGGCTCAGGGGACAGCTGTCCATGCAGGTGGTCTGCCAGCCTCAAGGCAAGCGCGACGATTGTCAATGTGGGATTGGCCTGACTGGACGTAGGAAACACCGACGCGCCAGCCAAGAATACATTGTCAGCTTCGTGCAAACGACAGTCGGTATCGACAACACTGTGGCGAGGATCCGTACCCATGCGTGCAGTTCCGATATGGTGCCCACCGTAAGCACCATAGCGGGTCATCTCAGTTTCTATCAGCTGCGGATCGTATTCGAAACGCCCTAGACCGCTGTTCTGCAAGGCAACCGCCAAACGCTCTAGGGCTATGCTGACGGTCCTTACATCCTCAAGCGTATAGCGCCAATCAACCCGTATCTTGCGCATGCCCAAGGCATCGGTATCCGAGCCTAAGGTGACACGACTGGCACGATTGGGTACCTGCTCAGCATGAAAATCCAGACTGAAACGTAGGTTCCTGGGAGTAACAATAATAGACGGGAATTTGCGCTCAGCCAGCGTGCGATACCGTAACCAATGCCATAGAAACGCCGCTGTGCCCGGTATGCCCGTAATGACGTTGCTCAGATGCGCCAGTCGTGAACCGGGCTGAGATGTGTCTTCGTACAAGCGTTTAGCATATTCGTAAGGAATAGCCGGACGCGCCAAGTAAAGCAGCGATAGTATGCCGATGCCATGACCTGCATCCGGGATACGCGGATGATGTAAGCGCGCAATGAAATTGCCTACACCATAAAGGCGCTGCGCCTGTGGAGTTAGAGCCAGACGGCGTCGACAATACACGCCATCGTCCGAAACCTGGTACCCGTGCCATACCGAGGGCGCAGTGGACAAATCCACCGTGCCTATCGTACCCGCCAGATGACACATGTAATAGCGACCCACCACATCGTGCATATTGCCCAGGCCCCTACCGCTCTCGCCAGGTGTAGAAAGCAACAAACGCGGCGTTTCCAGCCCCCCAGCGGCAATCACGTAAGCGCGAGCCTGCACGGAGAACGAAACTGACTTGAGCGTGCGCACCATCGCCGCACCTACCTTGCCGGGTTGCTCACCCCGTTCGAACCCATAAAAGTTGGCATTGACCAACACACGCACGGACCCTTCCTCTAGGCGACGTCGGTAACGTCGGCCGAAATCAGTGGGGCAACTGAAACGCTCCAATTGGTCAGAAGAAAACTCGGGGCTTTCAAAGCCACCGATCATAGGTTTCATACCATGCGGAAAAGCTCTTTCGGCCGTGTAGGCGAACTCCCCTGCTTCACACAACCGGTTGGCACGCTTGTAATAAGGCAACAGCGCAACTGCATCGAAAGGCCAACCACTATCAGGTATGTAATCGCGGCGCTCAAAGTCTATGGGGTCCATTGGCATGCAGCGTCCACCCCACAGCGTCGTCGAGCCGCCGAAACGACGCACACGGTAAGTGTCAGGTGCGCTGTGTAAGCGCTCGTCCGCGACGGTGCCCTCGTATAAAGCCTGAGTCGCTGGATCATGATGCTCTGTACCGCTTTCGAGCAGAATAATATCCAGCCCACTGCGCCCTAGCGCGAGCGCAAGCGAGATGCCTGCTGCGCCAGCACCCACTATGCACAAGTCCGCATGCAAACGGCTACCTTGCGCAATGGTGTTGGCATCGGTTCTCATCGTAAAGCTTCCATTACGGTTCTTTGCATGTGCGTTCAGCGCTGACGGTAACTCTAGCGCATCGCCAAAAATATTGGTCGCTTACGTGCGAATCCACCCGGGCCATGTTTTGCCGACAGAGACGCAAAATCTATACCCGCGCTCTATCTTGTCGACATAATAGCGGATAACTTGGAGGGAATGGCATTGACCCATCGGACAAATGCTAAGATTGCATCGCTTGCCAATCCCACATAGGTTGCCATGGCTTCGACTCCGTCCGACATAACCCATAGCACGGCTCGAGCATACTTGCTGAGCGTCTTGTTCGTCGTCTCATTTTTACCTTTTGCCCCTGCCATCTTCGCCCAAACTTTGGCCATCACCTTCGACGACGGCTTCGATGCTACTCAAGGTAACTCCCAGGCTGTCGAGGACAATGCAGCAATACTAGCGGCACTGAAACAGCAAAAAGTACGCGCCATGCTGTTCCCCGCCGGTGTAGTAGCAGACAATGCGGAAAACATGGCGTTGGTGCGCGCATGGAGCCAAGCTGGCCACCTTATTGGCAACCACACTTATAAGCATGAGTCACTAAGCCAGACCGACACAGCGCTCTATTTTGACGATGTTCTGCGTGCCCAAAATCTTCTGCAAGTTTTACCGGGCTGGTGTCCTCGCCTGCGTTTCCCCTACTTAGACGAAGGCGGCGACGACAAACAACGCAACTTAGCTTACCAATGGCTGGCACAACATGATTACGGCGTAGCAGCGGTCACCATTGCATTACCAGATTGGGATTTCGCGAGGCACTATTTAGAAACCTTACAATCTGGCTCAGAACATCAGGCCATGACTTTTAGGCAAGATTATCTACAACAGTTATGGGCACAAGCACAAACGCAGGAAGCCAATTGGCGCAAGGAATTGGGCCGCAGCCCCCCTCATGTGCTGTTGCTGCACGCTAATCACCTGAATGCTGCCATCCTGCCCGACCTGCTGCAGCTCCTCAAAGAAAACGGCTGGCATGTCATTGATCCACTGACAGCCTTTCAGGATCCGATTTACCAGCGACACTATGTGCCAAACGGCACGCCAAAGGTAGACGAACCCACCCTCCTACCCATACCAGCATGCCGCTGACGACACGCCCATGAGCCGACCCTGCCTACAGACACCTACTCAAGCACTGTTCGGCCTGAACATCATGGCGGTCAACTTTGCTCAAGCCGTTGATCTGCTGACCCGAGCTGGCAACGTTTACTCCGCCCCCGCTCGCGTCGTTGTCACGCCTAACGTCGACCACATTGTCAAGCTCGAGCACAAGCCTGACCTGAAAGATCTCTATGGAAAAGCTGACTATATTTTCGCGGACGGCATGCCTGTTGTTTGGGCCAGCCGCTTACTCGGCAAACCGTTACCTGAACGCGTCACGGGTGCTGATCTGTTCGTCGCAATGTGTCATCAAGCGATCGAACTCAAATGGCGTGTTGTACTGCTAGGTGGCAGGCCAGGCGGCGAGGACGAACTCAAGAGCCGCTTTCAAACCAGCTTCCCCGGCCTGAATATTGAAATTATTAGCCCTTCTATGCGCTTCGACCCTCTAGGCGAAGAAGGCCACCAAGCGGCTGAGCAGATACGCGCTCTGGCACCCAATCTCGTGTTCGTGTGCCTAGGCCTACCCAAGCAAGAGCGCTGGGCGCTACACCATGCTGCCCTGCTACCCGGTGGCGTCCTGATGTGCGTAGGTGCAGCCATGGAGTTCGCGCTCGGCCTGCAGTCGCGCGCCCCAATGCGGGTACAGCGCTTAGGTCTAGAATGGCTTTGGCGTCTACTGTCCAACCCCAGACATCTATGGCGCCGCTATCTGGTGGACGACCCTTACTTTCTCGTGCTCTGCTGGCGCGAATGGCGCGCAGCGCGAGCCCTCAAACAAGAGCGCACCTGATGCGATCAACGCTGACGCAGTTGTCTATCGCAAGTTTGACTCTGACTCTGCCACTCAAGGCCATGGCCCAGGTGTTTCCTCAAGCCATGGACTACGTCATGCAGTTGCAAAGCAGCGTCCAATCGAACAGCAACCCAGCTCTGATCACAGAGTCCAATGGCAATCCACAATCTAGCACCGCGCTCATCAATACACTCGGGATAGCGGCCCGCATCCCACTTTTGTCTGAGGATACACGCCTGGATCTCGCAGGGGTGGTGGGCAACGCACACTTCAGCAACCAACATCAGCTTGACTATCAGCCACGTCTGTTCGACGGCACGCTGCACTGGCGTATTGGCCGCCTATTCAGTGGCAAGACTGGTTACCAATATCACCGCGAGCGCTATCAGTCTGACAGACTCTGGCCCGAAAGCGACACGGTTTCCACGCGTCGCTGGGAGGGCGAGGCGGGCATGAACATTTCGGAAGACTGGACCCTGCCGTTGTTCAGATTGTTTGACAGCAGCACCCGCTATGGCGCACTACCCAACCAGCAACTCTTCAACCGTAATGAAAAGGGCTGGGAAGTATCAGCCCGCTATCAAGCACGACATGGCTCATCCCTCAGCCTGGGCTGGGCGCAAAGCCGAACCACGTTGCCGCTGCGTCACACACTTAACCGCACTGACCTAGACGATGCCTACCGTGACCGCGAACTATTTACACAAGCCTATTGGCAATACAGTGTCAAAACGTCTTTCTACGTCAGGGCTGGTTGGCTGCAGCGCCGCTACCAAAATTTTTCCGAACGCGACACTAGCCTATTAACCCTGGACACCCAGGCAATCTGGCAATACTCACCCAAGACAGAGCTTCGCCTAGGCCTGTGGCAACGTCCCTACTCCAACGACGAAGACCCCAGCATTTCATACTCTACCCGCAGAGGCCTTGGCCTGACGGCCCTGTGGCAAGCTACCCCGAAGCTCTCTTTAACACTCCAAGCTGTCTACGAAAACCAGGAAGACACGCGCTTCGACAACCAGCACGTACGTAGCCCACTGACTCGCTACGGATCTCGTCTGAGCTGGAAGGCAGGCCCGAATCTGGATGTCATTCTGGATGGTTACCATGCGCGCAAAAGAGGGGCAGATCCCTGGAACCGTTATACGCAAAACGTGGTGCGCCTGGGTATAGTGCTTTACACAGATAGTGGTAATGAACGTGTTGCACCGCTACTAAATCCGCTGGCTTGCGGCTGGGCTTATCAAGAAGCCAGCCTTTGCCCCTAAAGCTCCTAGGCCTTTGTAGCTAGGTTTAATACGCATTCCTGTCCCAAACCAAGCGCCATACCGTCGTAAACAAAATGCGTATATCTAGCCCCAATGACCAGTGGGTAATGTAGTAACGGTCATACTCAACACGCCGCTGCATTTTGTCAAGGGTGTCGGTCTCACCACGTAAGCCATTGACTTGCGCCCACCCGGTAATACCCGGCTTCACCGTATGGCGCAGCATATAGCCGCGAATCTGATGCCGGTAAAACTCGTTATGCGAGGCGGCATGCGGCCTGGGGCCCACTAGGCTCATCGTGCCTTCCAGCACATTGAATAACTGAGGCAGCTCATCCAAAGAGCTGCGGCGCAGAAACCATCCCACCTTGGTCACACGGGCATCCCCTTGACTGGCTTGACGCAATACGCCGTCTTGGGGGGCATGGACATACATGGAGCGGAATTTGTACACAGTAATGGGTTTGCCGCGTTCCCCGTAGCGCTTCTGCCTATACAGTATCGGCCCCGGGCTACTAAGCTTGACGGCCAAGGCCGCCAAAAGCATAACCGGCGACAGCAACACAAGCGCTATCCCCGAGAGTAGAAGATCCATGGCGCGCTTCACGTAGCGCGAGGCACCCAACATGGTAGTTTCGTGCAAAGCCAGTAGCGAGACGCCTGCAATCTCGGCACCATGCACGGAAAAACCTTCTGAGAGGCGGGGTTCAGGTAAGAAGTAGATGGAACCCGTGGAGTCGTAAAGGCGATCCACCAAGGCGGCAAAGTCTGGCAAACCCTCACGCTCTTTCAAGGTGACGAACACGATCGCATAACTATTTTGCTCTACCTCGGGCACCGCATCGCTATAGTTGCCAAGGTAACGCAGCTCGACCTTGCCACTTGCGGTTTCCAAAGGCTGTGGCTGCGATGCATAGTAGCCCACGATTTCTATACCCAGTATGGGCGAACGCTGCAATCGCTGGGCCAACTTCAAAGCCTCGGGGCCCAAGCCCACAAACACTGCCCTGCGTCGATTTGATGGCGAGTTGTTAATCTTGAGCGCCGCTTGGCGTAAGGTAATCAATAACAGCAACTGCAAGGGCAAGACCGCAATAACCCATTGCAGCATCATGGTACGCAACACAATCTGGTGTACGTCTTCGTATAAAAAGAAGAAGAACAGGATCATGCCCACCAGCAGCACTCGCGTCCAACGCACTAGGCCTTGGCCCAGCATCCAAAGCGCACTGCGTGCGCTGATCATCAGCTGAAACGAATAAAACGCCAAGAAGGCCGTTAACCCCAGCATCAACGGTGTAATGGTGAGGTAGATATCGCCAATGAGCCCATAATAATGAACCAACACCCAGCTGGCACCACCATTGATTAGGGCGGATACAAGCCCGGACGCCAACAGAAAGGCATGGTTATGCCGCCCCAGTTTTTCCGGCTGAAACATACTCCCCCCTAGCGACCGTAAGCGTCGTCGAAACGCACGATATCGTCTTCCCCAAGGTAGGGGCCGGATTGCACTTCTATCAGTTCCAGCGGAATGGCGCCGGGATTCTCCAACCTATGCATGACGCCCAAGGGGATATAGGTAGACTGGTTTTCTGTCAGCAAGAAGGTTTCCTCGCCGCGCGTCACCTTTGCCGTCCCCCTGACTACCACCCAGTGTTCAGCACGGTGGTGATGCAATTGCAACGATAGCCTTCCGCCGGGGTGCACGGTAATGCGCTTGACCTGAAACCGGTCTCCGTCGTCGATGGAGTCGTAGTGCCCCCATGGTCGAAAACCACGGCGTGGCGCGATAGCTTCGGTGCGGCCACGCTCGCGCAGTTTATCCACGACCTTGCGCACATCTTGCACTTTGTCGCGGGCAGCCACCAGCAAGGCATCAGCCGTATCGACGACCACGACATCATCAAGGCCCAACAAAGCCACTAAGCGTCCGTCTGCACGAGCGTAAACGTTACGGCAATTTTGAGCCAAGACATCGCCATGCAGCACATTACCTTCTGCATCGGGCTTGCCGATACGCCTTAAGGCATCCCACGAACCTATATCACTCCAACCCGCTTGCAAGGGCACCATAGCAGCATCCGGGGTGCGCTCCATGATGGCGTAATCGATGGATTCTGCGGGACAGGCTTTGAAAGCGGCCTCGTCAATGCGGGTGAAATCACCGTCTGATCGAGTCTGCGCCATGGCGGCTCGGCAGGCTTGAAGGATGTCAGGCCGATAGACAGCAAGCGCTTCGAGGTAGCGCGAGGCCAAGAACAGAAACATACCACTGTTCCAGAAATAACTGCCCTCTTGGATGTACGAGAGGGCGCGTTGCTCGTCTGGTTTTTCTACAAAGGCTTCAACATTGAGTACAGATGGCGCCTCGCCACCCAGAGCTTGCCCGGCACGTATATAACCGTAACCGGTCTCTGGATAATCAGGCACGACGCCGAAAGTAACGAATTTTCCGGCCCTGGCTGCGGGCAGCGCTTGCTGAACGGCTTGTGCGAAAGCCTCGTTATCGCCAAGTGCATGATCCGATGGCAAGACCAATAGAACGGCATCATCGCCATGTTGGACGGCTTGTAAAGCCGCCAGCGCTATAGCCGGCGCCGTATTGCGACCGGTGGGTTCCAGCATCAATGTACCGTCGCCGGGGAAGCCGGATTGCCGCAGTTGCTCGGCTGCCAAAAAACGATAGGTTTCGTTGGCAACGGCGATAGGGGCCTGAGGCGCAATCTGGGCCACACGCAACCAGGTTTCCTGAAGCGGAGAACGGCTGTCTAGCAAGGGCAGGAATTGCTTGGGATATTGCTCGCGCGACAATGGCCAAAGCCGAGTACCCGACCCACCCACAAGCAAAACGGCGCGCAGGGCGGCTACAGCAAGCGTCATAATCTTTCCAGCAAAAAGTGGGCTCTGTGTGCAATTTTTGCATGAATTCTTAACGAGTAATAGCTTGGAGCATGGGGCGCCAAGTTATTAAACGCAAAGAATTGACAGAAACCTAAGGGATTAAAGTGCCAACACTTAAAACACGTTGCCCTAGCTATGCTGCTACTTAGCCCGCAAGGCCTGAACCTGAGGTAGTTGCCCCAACTGGCCGACAATAGCCTTGCTCCAGGCGGCATAGCCATCGGGCGTGAAATGCTGACCATCGAAGGTGCGCCACTCGCCGGGTTTGGCAAACTTCAGGGAGTCGATATAGACGCAAGGTGCCACATTGCCAGACAAAAACTTGGAAGCGCGCTCGACTCGGTCATCCAGCTTATTGTATTTGCCGCCGGCCTTGCCATAAGCAGGGCCTACCCAGACGCAGGTGGTCTTGGTAGAGGCTATGGCTTTGGTCAGACTGGTAACACCCTGCCATGCCCAAGCCTTGGGAAAAGCGGGGCTGTCATACGAACCCATGGTGTCGCCTATGATCACCAGCACCACATCGGGTTTGTCTTGGGCAATTAACTGGCCTATAGGCTGGGTTTGGGTACCAGGGCCGCTTACCTTGGCGACCTCTTTGCCTTTTTTCTCGGCGCCGCAATCTACGGTTTTGGGTTTGACCCAGTCGATAGCGCTGGCACCACAAGCTCCCACAATATGCACTTGCGAAGCGCCTTGCGCATCAAGATCAGCATACAAAGTATCCCGCAGCTCGTAAATCATGTGGCTTTCGCCCAGTACCAAAAAGCTTAGCCCAGCCAAAGTTGCGCTTACAGCGGTTACGGCCATTTTTTTGCCTTTATGATCAGAACCAACGTTCGTCGACGTAAACCACATCACCTGCCTGAACTACATCGTCCAGGCCCACTTTAATGCTTTCGGTAGCACCCGTTTTTTCATCCGTGCGCTTAATAGAAATGCGGCGCTCGGAGGCTCGGGGATTAAGCCCTCCGGCCAACGCCACCGCACGCATGACGTTCATGCCGTTTTCCATGGGGTAAGCACCAGGGTTATGCACTTCGCCATAAACAAAAAACCGCTTGGCCAATGGCACATATAAGACGTCGCCCGACTGTAAATCGGTGTCTTGCAGCGCTTGGGTTTGCGCGTCGCGGGTGCCGATGGTCATTTCAATGCGCTGCTCGGCATCACCAGGATGAGCGCCACGCCGCACCAGTACGGCTTGCTCGCTGGCACCAGGCCGCACACCGCCCGCCAATGCCAAAAGCTCTAGCAGGGACAACTTGCCTTCTATGGCATAGCGCCCTGGGCGATGAACTTCGCCCAGTATGGAGGCCACTTGGCTACGTACTTGTGCAACTTCGACCGAAACCCTGGGATTGCGTAAATAACCGCCATCGCTCATCCCTTTTTCTATGCGGCGTGCAATGGCGCTGGGCGATTCGCCGGTCACACGCATTACCCCCAACAAAGGAAGAGTGATTTCGCCGTCTACGGTGATAGTGACGGTGGAAGTAAGGTCGGGATGACCGAAAACCACGATATTGAGCACATCGCCAGGGCCGACCGCGCTAACCGCTGCCCCCGTCACCGCCATGGTGGCGCCGCGCGACGGCGTACCATCGACCTCGGTGACCTGTTGCGCCATGGTTAGACCGCTTGCCATAGCCAGCCATATTGCCAGGCAGCTCATTAACATTTTCTGGATCAAAGACACGCCCTACTCCCGTAGCACCGAAGCCGATAATTGTACCGTTCT
Source organism: Mesopusillimonas faecipullorum (assembly GCF_020539505.1). Classification (GTDB taxonomy): domain Bacteria; phylum Pseudomonadota; class Gammaproteobacteria; order Burkholderiales; family Burkholderiaceae_B; genus Mesopusillimonas; species Mesopusillimonas faecipullorum. Next base: position 186,227 of record NZ_JACDXW010000006.1, read on the forward strand.
GTAAGAAATTTAGGTCAAGCCTGTGGCTTATCAGCTAGATCAAACAAGCTGGTAGCCGTCAGCTCAAGCACCAGTTCATCGTGCTGATCAAACAATCTCCATGTCCATTTCAGTATTCCCAATTCGGGACGGGACGTGGAACGACGCACAGACAACACCGTGGTTTCCATGCGTAGCGCATCGCCGGGCCGCACAGGCTTAGTCCATCGCAAGTCTTCAATACCCGGAGACCCAAAAGCCTCTGAATCATGTAAAGCCACGTCCACCAGCATGCGCATGGCCAAGGCACAGGTCATCCAGCCACTACCAATCAATCCTTCCCAGCGACCTTCTTGGGCACGCTGTGGGTCGGTGTGAAACCACTGTGGGTCGTAGCGTCTGGAGAACGCCAACATTTCTTCTTCTCCGACCACGACAGGTGGATGGGTGATGACCATGCCTTCCTTAAACGCTGCGAACTTCATATGCTTGTCTCTCCTGGATAAACTTGTCTATCGTGAATTCAGCGAAAAAAGGCCACGACAAAACTGCCGTGGCCCTTCTGGGGTGAGCAAACAAACGAGATCAATAGGTCTCGAAATGCAAGCGCCCTTGTGCCTTGAGTTGCTCATGCAATTGGGGCCAATTCTGCCCGGCTTGCGTGACAATATCACGCAAAGCTTCGAGCACACCTTTCTCCATGCCTTTCAAGCCACACACGTACAGGCAGGTCTCGTCGTCGTTGAGCAGTTTGACGACATCGTCGGCACGCTCGCGGATAAGGTCTTGTACATACTGCTTAGGCTGCGTGGGCGAACGCGACAAGGCCAAGTTGATGTCGATGAAATCTTTGGGCAGGTTCATCAAAGGGCCGAAATACGGCAGCTCTTTTTCAGAACGCGCACCAAAGAACAACATCAGCTTACCGTTGAACTCGTCCTTTTTAACCAGGCGGCGGCAGTGCTCTGTCATGGCGCGCATAGGAGCCGAACCGGTACCCGTGCAGATCATGATGAGATTGGAGTTAGGACGATTGGGCATCAAGAATGTGCTGCCAAACGGCCCGATCACCTTGACCGTGTCGCCCTTTTTAAGGTCGCACAGGTAATTGGAGCACACCCCACGCACGGGATTGCCATCGTAGTCGGACGTTACACGCTTGACTGTCAGGGACAAGTTGTTATAGCCGGGGCGCTCGCCGTCGCGCGGACTGGCAATGGAGTACTGGCGGGCATGGAAGCCACGACCGGAATCATCGGTGCCAGGAGGGAAGACAGCCAAAGACTGGCCTTCCAGCACAGGGAAAGGCGTGTTGCCGAAATCCAGCACGATGTGATGGATGGCGTTATCGGTGGTGTCGTCTGTAAGACGATAGTTGCCCGCAACCGTGGCGGTGGTGACGTTTTTGTGAGTGTAGAGATTCACATACGGGTGCGCCGCGGACCATGGCGGCACATTGGCACCGGCAGCCGTAGAAGGCAGGCCTTCCAGGTCGGCATTGGGGTCATCGCTAGTCGCTGCTTGCTGCGCCGGCGCTGCAGCAGTATCCCCGCCTTCCGGCAAATCAGCCTCTTCTTCGGGCAAAGACGTCCAACTGAACTGGTCTTCCAAGGAATAAGAAGCCTCGGCTCGCACGCGTATCCAGTGGTCGATGGAGCCCGTAGGACAGGGGGACACACACGCCATGCAATGGTTGCAGATATCAACGTCTACGACGTAATTATTCGAGTCGTGCGTAATAGCGTCGACGGGACACATTTCTTCGCACGTGTTGCAGCGGATGCAGACCTCTGGGTCGATCAAATGCTGCTTGATGACGATGCTTTCTGTTTGTACTGTCATTTTTGTTTCTCCGACGCTGTCCATTTTGGGGCGGCTCCGAGCAAGGCCCGGCATGCCCTAAGGGTCTGGCCAACCTGACCCAAAAGGCCGACCGGCTGGGCTTGGGTATCCTACATCAGCATACCCCAGCGTCGCCAGGCCGGCCTGGAATTACAGCTTCACAACGGGCCTCTAGGCCCGCCGGAAGCAATACTTCCGCTTCAACAGGAACGCAGATGCTTAGTTGAAACGCACATATTGGAAATCAATCGGTTGACGGTTGATGCCGATGACGGGAGGAGCGATCCAGTTGGCAAACTTACCTGGTTCGACCACACGGCCCATCAGCGAAGCCACAAAAGCGCGGTCTTCATCGGTGGGCAGCCAGTCATTGACGTGGTTGTTCCATTGATCTTCGCTCAACACTTGACCGTCTGGCGAAACCTTGACGCCCGACAGCGAACCGATCTTGCGGTTGAACGCCTTGTGCGGCACGGTAAGACGGAAGTCGATGCCGTGCTTTTCCAGAACCTTGTTCCAGCGGCTAACGCCGGCAACGGTATCCTTGATGAAGTCGTCGCGCAGCACTTCGTTCAGTGCGTTGAGCATAGGCACTTCGATTTCTTTCAGTTCACCGTTGACCACCTGCAGAATCTTGTAGGTGTCGTTGTTCAGGCGGTGATCATCCGTGCGCTTGCCTTCTTCGTAGCGGCCTTTCAGACCAGCCGAGTAGAAGATAGCAGCGTTGGAAGACTGATCCGCACCAAACAAGTCGATGGTGACGCTGTAATGGAAGTTGATATAACGCTGAATGGTCTGCAGATCAATGACGCCGGCTTTACGCAGGGCTTCTGGGTCATTGGTCTTGAGCTCGTTCATGACTTGAGCCGTACGCTGCAGTACACGCGAAACGCCCGATTCGCCCACGAACATGTGGTGCGCTTCCTCGGTCAGCATGAACTTGGTCGTGCGGGCCAGCGGATCGAAGGCGGACTCGGCCAGCGCGCTGAGCTGGAACTTGCCATCGCGGTCGGTGAAGTACGTGAACATGTAGAAGGCCAGCCAGTCAGGGGTCTTCTCGTTGAAGGCGCCCAGAATGCGGGGGCTGTCTTCGCTGCCCGAGTTGCGCTGCAACAGCGCATCGGCTTCTTCGCGGCCATCACGACCGAAGTAGCGGTGCAGCAGGTAGACCATGGCCCACAGGTGGCGGCCTTCTTCGACGTTGACCTGGAACAGGTTGCGCAGGTCATACAGCGAGGGCGCGGTCAGGCCCAGGTGACGTTGCTGTTCGACCGAAGCAGGCTCGGTGTCGCCTTGCGTCACGATGATGCGGCGCAGGTTGGCGCGGTGCTCGCCGGGAGCGTCCTGCCACACGTCGCTGCCCATGTGCTCGCCGAAGTGGATCTTGCGCTGGCCGTCCTGCGGCGTCAGGAAGATGCCCCAGCGGTACTCGGGCATTTTGACGTAGTCGAAGTGGGCCCAGCCGTCGGGCTGCACGCTGACTGCGGTGCGCAGGTAGACGTCCATGTTCTGCGAGGCTTCAGGGCCCATGTCCTGCCACCATTGCAGGTAGTTGGGCTGCCAGTGTTCCAGGGCGCGCTGCAACGTGCGGTCGCTGGACAGGTTGACGTTATTGGGAATTTTTTCCGAGTAATTAATGCCTGACATGTCGAGGTGCTCCGGTATTTATCTATGTAATGAAGGGACGCGCCGCACGGGGCGGCGCGCAATGCCTTACCAGCGTTAGACACGGTTCCAGTCGAAGCTGGGTTTTTCGCCCTTGCCGTACAACTTCAGGGCCCCTTTATCGCCCGATGCGTTCGGACGATAGAAAATCCAGTTCTGCCATGCGGACAGACGACCGAAGATACGGGTCTCCATGGTTTCCTTGGAGTTGAAACGCAAGTTGGCTTCAAGGCCGGTCAAGGAGTCGGGTGACAAAGCAGCGCGCTCTTCGAACATGATGCGCAGTTCGTCTTCCCAATCCAGGCTGTCCATTGCATAGGTGACCAGACCCAGGGCTTCGGCCTCGTTGGCCGACAGGGGTTTGCCCAGGGTTGCCTTGATGGCGTTGATGGCCTCGTCTTCTTCGTAGAAGCGGCGTGCAATGCGGCTTTGCGCAGTCACCATCGGGAAGGTGCCGAAGTTGATTTCGTCAACAGCGATACTGGCGGGCTGTTCGGCATCGGGATCGTCCAGCATGTAGCTGCGGTCGCAAGCCAAGGCCAATTCAAGCAAAGTACCGACAAAGCACGAACCGGGCTCGATCAGGGCAAACAAGGAACGCGAGGTGACATCGAGGCGAGCCAGCGTACGGCGCAGCATGCCCGTGGTTTCACGAACGAACCAGTTATCAGCGTATTGAACCAGCGTAGCGTCAGCAGCCAGGACCTTGGCAGCATCGCCCTGCGTACGGAACACCCACGTACCGATTTCCAGTTCGTTGGTGCGCAGTTGCAAGATAGCGTCGTCAAGTTCGCGTGCAACTTGCAGCGGCCACCAAGCCACACCTTGAGCCAGGATATCTTCGAGGCTGGAAGGTACGTTTTCAGGCGCACGCACCGTGATGTTAGCCAGACGCTTGCTACGATCGATTTGAACGCTGACGAATTGGTATTCCAAGCCATCGGCAGAATCGGTGCGCTGCACTGGCGTCAGTTGAACACCCTTGGCATCGGCAGGACGGTCGCTCTGGGCAGCCAATTCAAGCGCACGCTTTTGCACGCTTTCAGCGAACTGGGCGGGTTTGATGACTTCATCGACCAAACGCCAGTCTTTGGCACGTTGACCGCGCACACCCTCGACCAGGGTGCAGAAAATGTCGGCACGGTCGTGACGCACTTTGCGCTTGTCGGTGACGCGTGTCAGCCCACCAGTACCAGGCAGAACGCCCAGCAGGGGAACTTCAGGCAGCGACACAGCGGAGGAACGGTCATCCACCAACAGAATTTCGTCGCAAGCCAAGGCCAACTCGTAGCCGCCGCCGGCGCAAGCACCGTTAACGCCTGCGATGAACTTCAGGCCGCTGTAGCGACTGGAGTCTTCGAGACCGTTACGGGTTTCGTTGGTGAATTTGCAGAAATTGACCTTCCAGGCGTGGGAAGACAAGCCGAGCATGAAAATATTGGCACCGGAACAGAAAATCCGGTCCTTGGCGCTGGTCATGACAACCGTGCGAACTTCAGGGTGTTCGAAACGGATGCGTTGCACAGCGTCGTGCAATTCGATGTCAACACCCAGGTCATAGGAGTTGAGCTTAAGCTTGTAGCCCGGGCGCAGGCCACCGTCTTCGGATACATCCATTGCCAAAGTGGCAACGGGGCCGTCGAACGTCAGTTTCCAATGTTTGTATTGGCTGGGGTCGGTGCGAAAATCAACACGCGTAGCCGCATTTTGTTCGGCATTGGCATTGACAGCTTGATTCATGAGAGGTCTCCTTGATGGCTGGATCTGGCTCAGCCTGACGGCTTGACATCACGCCAGATGGGTGTGCAGGATGCATGATAATGCCAACAAAACATCAGGTCAAGCCATTTCATGCATAAAAATGCATTATCACTGCATGCACCTTCGTGCAGTTTCATGCATGTGAATGGGGCAAGAGCAAAAAACCTCACGCCGCCGCCCTTTTTGCCCTATGCAGGCAAGCCTACCAACTCGCGCACATGGGTGCGCAATTGAACAAAGGTAGCCTCCAGGCCACCAGGCTGGCTGGTAGAGCAAACGAAATCCGCCTTGGAATAGAAAGCCTCGCGACTGGCCAAAATGCGGCGCAAGTCGTCCATGGCCTCGCTATTACCCGCCATGGGCCGGAAGTCACCCTGAGCCTGAACGCGGGCCATGTGGTCTTCGGGTGAAGCTTTCAACCAAATGCTGTAGCAATGGGTCAGCATCAAGTTCATGGTGGCCGGTTCGGATACCAAGCCCCCTGGCGTTGCCAACACCATATCAGGGTATAACTGAAGCGCCTCTTCGAGCGCACGACGCTCGTAACGACGATAGGCCGTGGGCCCGTAAAGACTATGTATTTCGAGAATGCCGCAACCGGCGACACGCTCGATTTCGGTACTGAGTTCGATGAAGGGATAACCGATATCTTCGGCCAGCAGACGACCCAAGGTGGATTTGCCAGCGCCACGCAAACCAACCAAAGCAATCTGGCGCATGCGATCGCGTGGCTGTGCAGCGGATTGACCGGCAAACAACTCGGAAAGATGCTCACGTGCCCGCTGCAAATCGGCCTCGCTGCGATTGATGAGCAATTCGCGGATGAGCAGCCATTCTGGCGACGAAGTCGTGACGTCGCCCACCAGCTCCGCCATTTCACAGTTAAATGCCTTGGTAATCTGCAGCAGCACCAGCACCGACACGTTACCCATGCCGCGCTCGAGATTAGCCAGATGACGCTCAGAGACGCTGGCCGCAACGGCGAGTTCCTTGCGCGTCATTCCACGCCGAGCGCGTAACCGGCGCACCCGTTCGCCCAAAGCGAACAGATAACTATCCTTGTCTGCCTCCGCCAAGGACACCGCAATCGTGTCATTCACGTTTTGTGATTTATTTTTCACCCAGATAAACCCTAGGAAATGGCTCGGTATGCATTATAGTGCTTGACAGACGGAAACAAAAGGCCTACTTTTCCTCCTTCTGCCCTAAGTGGGTGACAAAAGATGTAGATGAGGTCCATCGGTGTCTGCACGCGCTGATTCTGCGCTAGTGTAAGCGCCGACCTCCCGTAATAGGAAGCCCCCATGAGCCAAATCGAAAAATTCCAGACCCTGATCCAGGAAATAACCGATTTCATCGGCGACAAGCCGCTCGACCGTTCCCTGCAAGCGCAACTGAATGAGCGCTTCCCCTGTAAGGGCGAGGTCTACGAGCGTATTTTCGACACCTGTCGTACAGGCATCAGCGAAGGCTGGATGTGCCAGTACGAAGGCGGCGGCGTGCGTTACGGACGCGTCATCAAACCCACTCCAGCCATCAACGGTTACTCGGTCGATGTCGTCGACATGCAAGACATTGCAGGCCCCCACCATCGCCACCCAAATGGCGAAATCGATCTGATCATGCCTCTGGACGAGACGGCAGAGTTCGACGGCAACCCGGCCGGCTGGCTGGTTTACGGCCCTGACTCGGCCCATAGCCCTACTGTCTCAAAAGGGCGTGCCCTTGTGCTGTACTTGCTGCCCGAAGGCAAGATCGAGTTCACTCGCCACTGATCCCTCTAAGCCGGCTGCCCTCCACCTCCAATCCATTTACATCCGGTAGCAGAACAGCCGCTTCCAGCCCTGGACAACTGAAACTATGAAAACGCTTGCAAACTATCTGGAAGGCCGTTGGCAGAATGGCCAAGGCCAAGACGCCGTACTGGTAGACCCCGTACTTGGCACCCCTTTGGCCGCTTTAGGCGCTCAAGGCCTGGACTTGGCTGCGGGATACCGCTATGCCCGCGAGCAAGGCGGCGCCGCATTGCGCGCCATGACTTACGCTGAGCGCGCCGGTTTGCTGGCAAAGATCAGCCAGGTTCTGCAAGCTAACCGCGACAAATACTACGATATCTCGCTGCAAAACTCCGGCACCGTCGCCAACGACACGGCCGTCGACGTAGATGGCAGTTTCTACACCCTGGGCTATTACGCCAAACTTGGCTCGCGCCTTACCGACACCCAATGGCGCGCCGACGGCGCGAGCGATGCACTGGCACGCGACAACGCCTACGCCAGCCAACACATTCAAGTCCCTGTTCGCGGCCTGGCACTCTTCATCAATGCCTTTAACTTCCCCGCCTGGGGCCTTTGGGAAAAAGCCGCCCCCGCCCTGCTCTCCGGGGTACCCGTGGTAGTCAAACCAGCCAGCGCAACCGCATGGCTCACTCATGAGATGGTCAAGGACGTCATCGAAGCTGACATCTTGCCCAACGGTAGCCTGAACATCATTTGCGGTCGCCCAGAAGGTATGCTGGACGCCCTTGATACCCTGGACGTGGTCTCGTTTACGGGCTCGGCCGACACCGCCGCCGAGCTGCGCCGACATCCCCGCATCCGTCTGGACGGCGTGCGCTTCAACGCTGAAACCGACAGCGTGAACAGCGCCATCCTTGACCCTAAAGGCACAGGCCTGGACTTGCTTGTACGCGAAGTCGTCCGCGAGATGACTATCAAGTCCGGTCAGAAATGTACGGCAATCCGCCGCATTCTGGTGCCCGAAGCTTTATATGAGCAGGCCGCTCAAGCCATTGCCGCCAAACTGGCTGGCGTAGTGGTAGGTGATCCGCGTCTTGAAGGCGTGCGCATGGGCAGTTTGGTCAGCCCCAGCCAGTGCAAAGCCATCAAGCAAGGCATAGAACAACTGGCTGGTGCCTGCGACACGCTGTTCGATGGTCGCACGCAAAGCACCCTCAAGGTCGAGGGTGATCAACACGCCTGCGTGCCCCCCATGCTTTTTGGCGTGCGCGATCCCGACACCCACCCCCTGGTCCATCACATGGAAGTGTTTGGCCCTGTGGCCACCCTGATGCCTTATCGCGATGCAGATCACGCTTTCGCTTTGGCACGACGCGGCCAGGGCTCTTTGGTAGCTTCCGTCTATGGCGAAGACACCGACTTCCTGTTCGAGGCCGCTGTACAGTTGGCTGAGAGTCATGGCCGGGTTCACTTGGTGAACGAAAGTGTGGCCAAGGTTCAAACCGGCCACGGCAACGCCATGCCTCAGTCCAACCACGGCGGCCCCGGTCGCGCCGGTGGCGGTCAAGAGCTTGGTGGTCTGCGTGCTCTCGCCTTCTACCATCGTTTAGCGGCCGTTCAGGCCCCGCCAGCCGTCATCGACCGACTGAACCCCACAAAATAAAGTCATGAAGTAGCGGGCGCGTGGCGTGCCCGCGCCCTTCCCATCGCAGCCGGAGACAACCCTTCCATGCAAGCCTGCCCCGAACAATTCAACTTTGCACAGTTCATTACCGAGACCAATGCGTCCCGCGCTGATAAAGCCGCCTACATCGACGATCAAGGCACCCTGACCTATGGTCAGCTGGCCGATCAGGTCGCTCGTTTTGCCGACTTGCTGGGTCAACTGGGTATACGTCGCGAAGAGCGCATTCTGCTCTCCCTGCACGATACCAATGACTGGCCGGTCGTCTTTCTGGGCGCGCTGCACGCTGGTATCGTGCCGGTAGCCATCAACACCATGCTGCCCCCGCAAGACTACGCCTACATGCTCGAGCACAGCCGCAGCCGTGCCGTGTTCATTTCGGGGCCGTTGCTGGAAACCATACAAGAAGCCATGAGCGAGGCGCGCCACGAAGTCGAGCACGTCATCGTCGCTCGTCCCGAGCAGGCCTTGCCGGCAGGCACACTGGCGCTGGAAGCGCTGATGTCTAAAGCCCAGCCCGTCCCCGCTACCCCAACGTTGGCCGACGAAATTGCTTTCTGGTTGTACTCGTCGGGCTCCACTGGCAAGCCCAAAGGCGTCGTGCACACCCATGCCAACCTTTGGCATACCGCCGAACTCTACGGCAAGCCCGTTCTGGGCGTGCGTGAAGACGACATCGTGTTTTCGGCCGCTAAGCTGTTTTTCGCGTATGGCCTGGGCAACGCCTTGACCTTCCCGCTGGCGGTTGGTGCCACCACGGTACTCATGGCCGAGCGCCCAACGCCTGCCGCCGTCTACAAGCGCTTGGTTGATCACAAACCCACCGTATTCTGCGGCGTACCGACTTTGTATGCCGCCATGTTGGCTTATGCCGACATGCCAAGCAAAGAACAAGTCGCCATGCGCATCTGTGCATCGGCAGGCGAGGCCTTGCCCAAAGACATCGGCGACCGTTTCTCACAGCAATTTGGCTGCTACATTCTGGACGGCATAGGTTCGACCGAAATGTTGCATATCTTCCTCTCGAACCGGCTGGATGATCTGCGCTATGGCACCACCGGTAAGGCCGTGCCCGGCTACGAAGTGGAGTTGCGCGACGATCACGGCCAGCCTCTTCCTGCGGGCGTCATCGGCGACCTTTATATCAAAGGCCCCAGCGCCGCTTTGATGTATTGGAACAACCGCGAAAAAACCCGCCAAACGTTCTTGGGCGACTGGGTTAAAAGCGGCGACAAGTACGTGTGCGACGAAGACGGTTACTACACCTACTCGGGTCGCAGCGACGACATGATCAAGGTCAGCGGCCAATATGTTTCGCCCATTGAGGTCGAGAACGTGCTTATTCAGCACGCGGCTGTATTGGAAGCCGCCGTCATTGGAGTTACTGATCATCAAGGCCTTACCAAAACAGCTGCTTACGTGGTGCTGCGCAGCGGCCAACAAGCCAGCGACGCCCTGCAGGTGGAGCTCCAGGCATTCGTCAAATCTCAATTGACCCCGGTCAAGTATCCTCGCGCCATTCATTTCGTCGACGATCTGCCCAAAACCGCTACAGGCAAGATCCAACGCTTCCGCCTGCGTCAACAGTCCGAGGATTAAGGCTAGAGCCAGGTAAACGCCATGGGGCAAACGATGACAAACAAGGCTGCTGCGCTGACTCGCATCTCCATGCAAAGGCGTCTGATCGACATCGAATATAAGTTGATCAACGCCGAAAAACGCGACGCCGATCTGATTGTCTTTTTACATGAAGGCCTAGGATCGGTCGCGATGTGGCGTGACTTTCCCGAGCTACTCTGTGCCGCTACGCAAACGCGCGGCTTGGTGTATTCGCGTTACGGTTACGGTGGCAGCACGCCCAAAGCAGCCGACGAAAATTGGCCAGTATCGTATATGCACGAGCAGGCCATCGAGGCTTTGCCCGCTTTGCTGGCCGAGCTGGGCCTGCAAAACGAACGTCCTGTGCTTTACGGCCACAGCGACGGCGCCTCCATTGCTTTGCTGTACGCCGCCCTATACCCAGATGCTGTCAAAGGCATCGTGGTGGCGGCGCCCCACATATTTGTGGAGGACATCACCATCGCCAGCATAGAAGCCGCCCGCATTGCCTATGCGAACACCGACCTGCCCTCACGTCTGGGCAAATTCCATCAGGATGCCGACGCCACCTTCCGTGCTTGGAACGACGTCTGGCTGAATCCCGAGTTCCGTCACTGGAACATCGAGCCTTACCTGCCTCAAATTCGCTGCCCCGTTCTGGCCATCCAGGGCGAGGACGACGAGTACGGCACTTTGGCGCAAATCCAAGGGATAGTCCGGCTTGTGTCTCACGCACAGCCCTGTATTCTAGCCAACTGTCGACATTCACCCCATAAAGATCAGACGAACGCTGTCGTTCTTAACGTCCAGGATTTTTTACGCCAGCTTCAGTAGCTGACATATCCCGGGACAAAACCACAATACTTACCCCCTACTACCAACAGGAGCAGACAATGAAGAAAACTTTCACCTATACGGCCCTGGCCGCCTTTTTCGCCTTGGGCGCCGCAGGTCAAGCCCATGCCGTCGTCAAGGTCGGTTTCATGCTGCCTTACAGCGGCACCTACGCCAAGCTGGGCGAAGCCATCGAAAACGGCTTCAAGCTGTATGTACAAGAGCAAGGCGGCAAACTGGCTGGCCAAGAAGTTGAATACTTCAAGGTCGATGACGAATCCAACCCCTCGAAGGGCCCGGAAAACGCCAATCGTTTGGTACAGCGCGACCAGGTCGATGTATTGGTTGGCACGGTACACTCCGGCGTCGCCATGGCTTTGGCCAAAGCTGCCAAAGATTCCGACACCACGCTGATCATCCCTAACGCCGGCGCCGATGCCATCACCGGTCCTCTGTGCAGCAAGAACATCTTCCGTTCTTCGTTCTCGAACTGGCAACCTGGCTATGCCATGGGCCCTGTGGCACTCGACAAAGGCCATAAAACAGCGATCACCATTTCCTGGAACTACGCTGCAGGTAAAGAATCTACCGACGGCTTCAAAGAATCCTTTGAAAAAGGGGGTGGCAAAGTCGTTAAGCACTTGACTCTGCCCTTCCCCAACGTGGAATTCCAGCCGCTGCTGACCGAAATCGCAGCGACCAAGCCTGATGCTGTTTATACCTTCTTTGCAGGCGGCGGTGCTGTCAAATTCGTGCAAGATTACTACGCAGCCGGCTTGAACAAGACCATCCCCTTGCTGGGCAGCGGCTTCCTGACTGACGGCACCTTGGAAGCCCAAGGCGAGTCTGCCCAAGGCCTGCTGACCACGCTGCATTACGCCGACGGCTTGAATACCGAACGCGACAATGCCTTCCGTGAAAGCTACAGCAAGAACTTCCCGGCCTTGCCGCCTGACGTCTACGCCGTCCAAGGTTACGACGCTGCTCAGCTTCTGGCCGCCGGCCTGAAAGCCGTAGACGGCGACGTTACCAAGAAAGACGCCATGCGCGACGCCATGCGTGACGCCACCATCGACAGCCCACGCGGCACGTTCAAACTGTCCGCCGCCGGCAACCCCGTGCAAGACATGTATCTGCGTGAAGTTCAAGGCACACAGAACGTGAACAAGGGTATTGCCGTCAAGGACTTGGCCGACCCCGCTCGCGGCTGCAAGCTGTAATCCCGTAGTAATCAAGGAGTTCCTGTGGACCCGATCATTTTCCTGATCCAGTGCCTGAATGCCATCCAGTATGGCCTGCTGCTGTTCCTCGTGGCCAGCGGCTTGACGCTCATTTTCGGCATCATGGGCATCATCAATCTCGCACATGGCAGCTTTTACATGATCGGGGCCTACATGGCTTTCGCTTTACAGCCCCTGATCTCCCAGTATGCCGGCGAGAGCTTCGTTCTGACCCTGCTGGCGTGCGTCGCGCTGGCGGCCATACTAGGCTACTTCCTCGAATGGGCCTTTTATAGCTATCTGTACCATCGCGACCATCTCCAGCAGGTGCTCATGACCTTCGGCCTCATCCTGGTCTTCGAAGAGCTGCGTAGTCTGCTCGTGGGTAACGACGTGCATGGCGTTCCCATCCCCGCTTGGCTGCAGGGTTCGATTTCGCTGGCAGACGTCATGACATATCCCATCTACCGGCTCTTCATATCGGTGGTGTGCATTATCGTGGCGGGCTTGCTGTACTGGGTACTCACCCGTACCAGGCTGGGCATGATGATACGTGCGGGCGCCAGCAACCGCGAGATGATCAACTCGCTGGGTATAGACATCAACCGTTTGTTCCGTATTGTGTTTGCCATGGGCGTAGCCCTTGCAGCGCTTGCCGGCGCCATCGCGGCACCGGTGTCTTCGGTCTATCCCGGCATGGGCCAATCCGTACTCATCATCTGCTTTGTGGTGGTGGTTATCGGTGGCATAGGCTCTATCCGAGGCGCGTTTCTGGCCGCCATGCTGGTCGGCTTCGTTGACACCTTCGGTCAAATTCTGTTCCCAGCCGCCGCCGGCGTGCTGGTTTACCTACTGATGGCTGCCATTCTTCTTTTCAAGCCCGAAGGGCTGTTCAAACAGGGCTGAACACCATGCAAAATACCTTACGCGGCCTTCTGCTGCTGATACTGATCGGCCTAGTCGCTGTGCTGCCATTTTTTACCACCGACTATTACGCGAGTCTGACGGTCAAAATAATGATCTACGCCCTGTTCGCGCTCAGCCTGCAATTGCTGGTGGGCGGAACCGGTTTGGTCAGTTTGGGCCACGCGGCCTTTTTCGGCATTGCAGCGTATTTTGTGACGCTGCTCACCCCCGACACCGGCGCCGGCAACTTCTTCGTGTTGCTGGCAGGCGCCTTGATCGTCACGATGGCCTACGCAGCTGTTACCGGGGCCCTGGCGCTGCGCACCAAGGGCATCTACTTCATCATGGTGACACTGGCCTTCGCACAGATGGCCTATTACGTGTTCCACGACACCAAGGTAGGTGGTGGTACTGACGGGATCTACCTGTACTTCCGTCCCGAACTACGCATAGGCGATTGGACTCTCCTGAACATCGACAACGCCTATGTGTTTTACCTGTTCGTACTAGGCTGCTTGCTGCTGTCGTGGGCCTTTTTAGCCGTACTCATGCGCTCTCGCTTCGGTGCCGCGCTTACCGGCATCCGCGTCAACGAACAACGTATGCGCGCAGCAGGGTTCTCAACCTTTGGCTACAAGCTAACAGCCTACATCATCGCTGCCGCGCTGGCCGGCGTAGCCGGCTTTCTGTACGCAGCTAAAGATGGCTACGTTAACCCCGAACTCATGGCCTGGGAGCAATCGGGCCTGGTATTGCTGATGGTCATTCTGGGCGGTAGTGGCCGTCTCTGGGGCGCCATCATCGGGGCCGTGGTACTGACCATGCTGCAAGAACTCTTCCAGTCGCAATCGATATTCGGCGAGTTCGCCAAGAACTGGCACCTGCCCTATGGCCTGGCCATCATCGCCCTGGTTGCCCTGCTGCCCAACGGGCTCACCGGCCTACCCGAACAACTGCGCACGCGCCGCGCCCGTAAGGCGCAACTGCGCGCCGCCAGCGCAGCACAGGACTCTGCATCATGAGCCAAGCATTACTCACCGCAAGCAATATCACGCGCCGCTTCGGCGGGCTTACCGCCATCAATAACGTGTCGTTGACACTGACGCAAGGTACCGTTCACGCCGTCATTGGTACTAACGGCGCAGGCAAGTCCACCTTGGTCAGCGTGCTCTCTGGCGAGATTCCTCCCAACGAGGGCCGCATCATGATGGGCAACAACGACATCACGCAATGGCCGCAACCTCGCCGTGCACAAGCCGGCATGGGCCGCAGCTACCAGCGCACGACCATCTTCCCCAGCCTTACCGTGCACGAGAACTGCCGGATTGCCGCACAAGCCAATCACCAGCATTTCTGGCGCTGGTTTCAACCCGCCAGTCACTGTAAAGAAAGCAATAGTGCCGCTGACCGCGCCCTGGCGCTTGCAGGCCTCGAAAACGAAGCCACTCGCACAGCCGGCTTGCTGTCACACGGAGCCAAGCGTCAGCTGGAGATCGCCATGAGCCTGGCGACTCATCCTAGAGTGCTGCTGCTTGACGAACCTCTGGCCGGCATGGGCCCCGAAGAAACCGAACGCATGCTCGACCTGCTAGCTACCCTGAAAGCCGAGCACGCCATCCTTCTGATCGAACACGATATGGAAGCCGTCTTCCGTATCGCTGACATTATCACCGTCATGGTTAACGGTACCGTCATCGCCCACGGCGACCCCGACGCTATCCGCAACGACCCGCAAGTGCAAATTGCCTATCTCGGAGACGACGAATGACCGCCCTTATACAGGCAGAAGGCCTGCACACGTATTATGGTGCCAGCCATATCCTGTTTGGCGTGGACATCGCCATACAACCGGGTGAGTCAGTAGGGCTGCTAGGCCGTAACGGCATGGGAAAGACCACCCTCATCCGTACGCTGATGGGGCACATCACGCCCACACGCGGACACGTTCAATACCGCGGGCGCTCACGCTCGCAGCCCGCCCCTCATCAAATTGCACGCATGGGCGTGGCCTATGTTCCTGAAGGCCGAGGCATCTTCCCTAACCTGGACGTACGCGAAAACCTGCTGGTTGCCGCCCGCCCAGGTTTCGATGGTCGCCAAGACTGGACCTACGAACGCGTCATGGAAACCTTCCCAAGGTTAACGGAACGCTTGAGCCATGGCGGCCAGCAGCTGTCGGGTGGCGAACAACAGATGCTGGCTATTGGTCGTGCACTGATGACCAACCCCGACGTACTCATCCTGGATGAGGCAACAGAAGGTTTGGCCCCTATCATCGTGGCAGAAATCTGGCGCATTATCGCCACTATCCGCGAGGCCGGCGTGGCAACCCTGATCGTAGACCGCAACTACCGCAAGGTATTGGCGCACACTGATCGCTGCGTGGTTCTGGAAAAAGGGCACGTAGTGGAAACACGCGATAGCGTGACCCTGGCGCAAAACACCGAGCTACTGACTCGTTACCTGGGTGTTTAAGAATGCGGGCTTGAGCCACAAGCCCGCTTGAAACACCTAGCGGGAAACCGGCGTACTCCCGGTTTCCCGCTGGTCCAGGGACTCAGCCCTGTCTTGCGCCGTTTACTGGCACGCCACGCGCACCGCTTCGCTTAAGGGCGTTGTAGGACGACCTATCAGCACAGATAACTGCTTACCGTCATCAAATAAGGCGTCTTCGGAGGCGCCGACATCCCAAGACGCGATCGCCGCCGCTAAAGCCTGCGGCAAGCCCACATTTTCAAGGATTTTGGCGTATTCCGCTTCAGGTAGATTTTGATAGGGGATCTCACGCCCCACTTGACGCGAGACCTCAGCAGCCAAATCCGCCAATGTCCAGGCTTGATCACCCGCCAGCTCGTAAGTTTTTCCTTCATGCCCAGACGTAGTCAGCACGACGGCTGCCGCCTCTGCGTAATCCGCACGTGTTGCAGAAGCAATACGACCGTTGCCTGCGCTCCCCACCAAAGCCCCAGCGGCTAAGGCGCCGGGAATCGCTCCCGTGTAGTTTTCGGTATACCAACCATTGCGTAGCAAGGTATAGCTCAGGCCGGAGGCTTTGATCGCAGCCTCGGTTTGCACATGCTCTGCCGCCAAACTAAGCGGCGAGGTATCGGCATGCAGCAAACTGGTGTACACCACCCGCCTGACTCCTGCCAGTTTCGCCGCCTCCAGTACATTCTGGTGCTGCGGGACGCGCTGGCCCACCTCGCTGGAAGAAATCAACAACAGTGTGTCAACGCCGGCCAAGGCGGTTTGTAGTTGCCCGGGTTGGCTGTAGTCCGCTTGGCGAGCGGCGACGCCTAGGTCAGCTGCCTTTTCGGGCGAGCGTACCAAAGCGACAAGCTCGTCAGCGGCAAGCTTACGCTTGAGTTGTTCTATTACGAGGCGACCCAATTGACCGGTAGCCCCGGTTACGGCGATAGTCATCTTGAACTCCTTAGAATGGTATTACGACTCGGTGACAGCTATACTGTAATACCTTTACTTATTTTTAGTAAGTACGCACATAAACGTAAGTATGAAGATGAACGAAATCAGCCAAGCCGGTGACAGCGTCGTCCCCTCTGCTGCCAATGGCAGCCAAGCACCCACACTGTCGGGCAAACTCCAAAGGGGTGACTTAATGGCTGCCGCCTGCCCCTCCCGGGAGATCCTGCGTCATTTAACCAGCCGGTGGGGTGTCTTGATATTGATCGCCCTGCTGCCCGGTACACAGCGCTTCAGCGATCTGCGCCGCGGCATAGGGGGTGTCAGCGAGCGCATGCTGGCTCAAACCCTGCAATGGCTGGAAGCCGACGGTATAGTCGCTCGCAAGGCTTATAAGGTGGTTCCACCACATGTGGAATACTCTTTGACGCCGCTCGGGCACGAAGCGGCCAAGCATGTGCAAGCGCTGGCCGACTGGATAGAGGTCAATCTTGGGCGTATGACGCCTGCCATAGACACCCAAACTTGAACTGTTGGCCTGGCAGCGCCCCACCTCAGCCTAAAACTGGCAGGCCAAGGCTGGGAATTCCGCTCTGGGGGCTTATTCGAAAGCGGCTGCAGCCCGCCCTAACCTATCAGCCACCCCTGCCCACTCAGCGCCCGCAGGTGGCTGCTCTAGCAGCAGGCAGGCGTAGTTTCCCGTTTCATCCAGAGCACGAAGCTGCGCATAGAGCTGCCGCGCATAGGCTTGCGGATGCGTAGGGGCAGGCGCCAGGTCGATGGCACCAGAGGCTGGCATACCCTTGGGGTCAAAGCACCAGACCGCCACACGACCGGCCTGTGAAGGCCAGGCCTGCAGAATTTTTAACAGCTCGCTACGCGGCAATACACGCAAAGGCGTACGCGGTGCGTAATGCGCCTTGAGCGAACCCGACACCCGGGGGGCGGCAAAATCTGGCGCGTGTACAGGCACGCCCAATACGGTTTCCAGCTGTGCCTGCGTCACGTGCCCTGGGCGCAACAGCACGGGACCCATGCCTTGATCTAAGCGCGACACATCAACAATGGTCGACTCTATACCCACCTCAGAGGGCTCGCCATCCAGCACGAGAATGTCATGACTGGACGTTGAAAACTCTGAGAGCACATGAGCTGCCGTGGTTGGCGAAACCTGCCCGAACAGATTGGCAGACGGCGCAACCACGCCGGCAGGCTCCTGCTTAAGTTGGGCAAAACGAGTCAGCAAAGCTTGAGCGGCGGGATGTGCCGGACAACGCAAGCCTACAGAGGCTTGCCCACCCGTAACGGCCAGCGAGACGCGTTCGGCCCGCGGCAGAATCAAAGTCAAAGGGCCTGGCCAGAAAGCCTCTATCAGCAAGTGGGCGGCTTCGGGCACGGCGCCCGCCCAGTCTTCAAGGGCTGCACCTGGCGCCACATGCACAATAAGCGGATGCCCACTGGGGCGGTGCTTGGCTTCGTAGACTTGGCTGACAGCAGTAGGATTGCTTGCGTCAGCCCCCAAACCATAAACGGTCTCGGTAGGAAAGGCGACCAAACCCCCTTCGTATAAACGCCGTGCCGCCCGTTCGATATCGTCAGTGAGCTGGGCCGCCATGATAATCAGACCTCTAGGGCGATGCCCAAAATGGTGGCAACCTGGCGGGCCGCCGCCCAGGCTTGTTCGCCCGTGTCACCCAATAGGGTGATGTGGCCCATTTTTCGGCCATGACGCGCCTCTTCTTTGCCATACAAATGAAGTTTGGCCCCGGGTACCGCCAAGACGGCAGCCCAGTCAGGTTCTCGCATGGTACCGGACTCGTCAAACCAAACATCGCCCAATACATTGAGCATGACGGAAGGACATAAGCAGGCCGGATCCCCCAAAGGCATGCCTGCCATGACCCGCGCCTGTTGTTCGAACTGACTGCTACGACAGGCATCAATGGTGTAGTGGCCGCTGTTGTGCGGCCTAGGCGCCATCTCGTTAGCAATCAGGCGGCCATCCTGTAGCTCGAAAAACTCGACGCACAACACGCCCACGTAGTCCAATGCGTCTGCGATAGCCTTTGCGGACGACTGCAAGGTGTCGCGCAAGCGGGAAGAGACACGCGCGTCATCAACCCAGGAAACAGCCAAGATACCGTCTATGTGGGTGTTGCAGGAAGGCGTATAAGCCACGCTGTGCCCCAGC
Organism: Mesopusillimonas faecipullorum; assembly: GCF_020539505.1. Taxonomy (GTDB): domain Bacteria; phylum Pseudomonadota; class Gammaproteobacteria; order Burkholderiales; family Burkholderiaceae_B; genus Mesopusillimonas; species Mesopusillimonas faecipullorum. The sequence continues at coordinate 205,070 of NZ_JACDXW010000006.1, forward strand.
GAATCACGCGCCAACACCACTGACCACTCGGAGGCCAGAGCCAGCCGCGCTTCCAGCACACAAGGTACGCCGCCCAACTCTCGCCAAGCCTGCAAAAGCTGCTCTCGGTCGTTGACCCGTACTTGCCCCTTACCGTCGTAACCCAAGCGAGCAGATTTTAAGATACCCGGGAAAAGCGTATCGGGCAGGGTTTCGATGTCTGCTGGGGTCAAGACCGGCGCATACGGAGCAACCGGCACGCCTGCGCGGGTGAAAAAATCTTTTTCAGCCAGGCGGTCTTGTGCAATGGCGACGGCATATGCCCCCGGTGCCACGCGCAGATGCCCGCCCAAATAAGCCAGGCTGTCAGCCGGCACGTTCTCGAACTCGACCGTGACGGCGCCGCACTGCCTGGCCAAGGCGTCCAGGCCTTGTTGATCGGCATAGCCGGCTTGGATGTGATGATCGGCCACCGCACCGGCAGGACAGGCCGCCTGTGGCTCAAGCACGGCTACACGGTAGCCCATGCTTTGCGCCGCATGGCAGAACATGCGCCCCAGTTGGCCTCCCCCCATCATGCCTAGCCAACTGCCCGGCATCAAAATGGATTGCGTGGCTGAAGCAAGGGCGGAAGAGGACCCTCCCTCGTTGGAGGACGCCTCGTGGGAATTCGTAGCCATGAATGAGTCTCTAGTTGACAGCGGGTGGCGGCACGATCATGTCGCGCGCTGCCTGGGTTTGCCGCGCTCGGAACGCCTCGAGTCGGATGCGCAGAGGCTCGTCGGTAACCGCCATGCAAGCGATAAGATGCAATGCGGCATTTGCCGCCCCGGCCTCGCCAATAGCAAAGGTGGCCACGGGCACGCCCTTGGGCATCTGCACGATAGAGAGCAAAGAATCCTCTCCGCGCAAATAGCGCGAGGGAACAGGCACACCAAAAACCGGCACCGAGGTCAGCGCAGCCATCATGCCGGGCAAATGGGCTGCCCCCCCTGCACCGGCAATGATGCCACGCAAGCCTCGAGGGCCGGCCTGAGCACCATACTCGACCATATCAAGAGGCATGCGATGCGCCGAAACCACACGGGTTTCGTAGGGCACATCGAACTCATCCAGAATTTGGGTCGCATTGCGCATGACATCCCAATCGCTGGAAGAACCCATGATGATGCCCACCAGCGGTTTGCTATCGGTGGAGGGCGTAGCAGATTTAGCGATATCTGACATGATGATCTACTCTGAGACTAGCCGACCAGGCGATCTTGCGCCTCGCGGTACTTGGCGGCGGTCTTCTCGATCACCTCGGCAGGCAGGCGCGGCGCAGGCGCTGTTTTGCCCCAAGGCTGGGCTTCCAACCAGTCGCGCACAAATTGCTTATCGAACGAAGGGGGACTGATGCCCTCTTGGTATTGGTCGGCAGGCCAAAACCGTGAGGAGTCAGGCGTCAGGACTTCATCCATCAAATGCAGCTTACCTTGGGCATCCAGGCCAAACTCAAATTTGGTGTCTGCAATGATGATGCCTTTGGACGAGGCGTAGTCTGCCGCAGCGGCATAAAGCGCCAGCGACACCTTGCGGATCTCTTGGGCCAGTGCGCTACCGATAACGCTTTCCACGTGTTCGAAACTGACGTTCTCGTCGTGTTCGCCCACTTCGGCTTTTGCCGCCGGGGTAAAGATGGGTTCAGGCAAACGCCCGGCAAGATGAAGACCCGCCGGTAAGGCCACGCCGCATATTTTTCCGCTGGCTTGATAGTCTTTCCAGCCCGATCCGATAATGTAGCCGCGCACCACGGCTTCTATGAGTACGGGCTGCAGACGCTTGACCACTACCGCCCGCCCTACGACCTGATCACGCTCGGAGGGCGCCACGACGTCGACGGGATCAATACCCGTGCTGTGATTAGGCACAATATGGCCCAACTTACCCAACCAGAAGTCGGTGAGCTGGGTCAGCACTGCCCCTTTGCCTGGAATCGGGTCGTCAAGAATGACGTCGAACGCTGAAATGCGGTCGGAGGCAACGATGAGTAATTGGTCATCACCCACCGCATACATGTCGCGCACCTTGCCACGCGCAAGCAAGGGCAAGGACTGGATGCTGGATTGGTGCAAAGCCTGCATTTTTATTGCACCTGCTGAGCCAACTGGCCCGAAGCATAGCGTTTAGCCATTTCGTCGAGTGCGATAGGTTTGATCTTGCTACCGTGACCGGCAGTACCGAATTCTTGGTAGCGCTGCAGGCAGATTTCCTTGGCGGCTTGCTTGGCAGGCTTAAGATATTCGCGCGGATCGAACTTGGCAGGGTTCTCGGCCAGGAAACGGCGGATTGCAGCAGTCATGGCCAGACGAATATCGGTGTCGATATTGATCTTGCGCACGCCGTATTTAATGGCTTCTTGAATTTCTTCTACGGGCACACCGTAGGTTTCTTTCATGTCGCCACCGAAAGCACGGATTTCGGCCAAGAGCTCTTGCGGCACGCTGGAACTGCCATGCATGACCAAATGGGTATTGGGCAAGCGGGCGTGAATCTCTTTGATGCGCTTAATGGAAAGGATGTCGCCCGTGGGTTTGCGCGAAAACTTGTAGGCGCCGTGGCTGGTGCCGATGGCAATGGCCAAGGCATCAAGCTGGGTTTGGCGCACAAAATCGGCGGCTTGTTCCGGATCGGTTAACAGCTGCTCCATGCTCAAGGTGCCTTCGGCGCCGTGACCATCTTCTTTGTCGCCTTGCATGGTTTCAAGAGAGCCCAGGCAGCCCAGTTCGCCCTCGACGGTAATGCCCAACTTGTGGGCCATTTGCACCACCTGACGAGTCACATCAACGTTGTACTCGTAATCGGCGATGGTTTTACCATCCGCTTCCAGGGAGCCGTCCATCATGACGCTGGAAAAGCCCAGATCGATGGCGCCTTGGCAGATTTTGGGAGACTGACCGTGGTCTTGGTGCATGACGACGGGCAGGTGGGGATAGCTTTCAACGGCGGCCTGGATCAGATGTTTGAGGAAACCTTCACCAGCATACTTGCGGGCGCCGGCCGAAGCTTGCATGATGACCGGGCTGTCGGTTTCGTGCGCTGCCTCCATGATCGCCTGGACCTGTTCGAGGTTGTTGACGTTGAAGGCCGGAATGCCGTAGCCGTGCTCGGCGGCGTGATCCAGCAGCTGGCGCAAGGAAACAAGGGCCATGAAAGGTCCTCCAGTATTAGAACAAGTAAAAGGAGGATTTTACCCGATGGACTGCCCCTTCAGGGGCGATAGCCACTTACTCTGGCACAGCACCGCCAGGCGTGGCCTGATATTGACGCTTATCTTCGTACATAGCCATGTCTGCTTCGCGCAGCATGTCATCCATATCCTTGCCGTCCGTACAAGTCGCCATACCCAAGGCAACACTGAGCGGGGTGCCCACATGATACTGATTGCTCATGGCGATGAGCTGCTTGATGACATCGCAGACTTGTCGTGCTTTCTTGGCACCGGTGCCTGGCAGTAAAACGATGAATTCGTCGCCACCCAGACGCGAGGCTTGACTCACGCCGTCGACGACTTTAGACAGAACCTCGCCCATGCGACGTAACAGCGTGTCGCCTGCAGCATGCCCAAGCGCATCGTTGGTTTCCTTGAGGTTGTTTAAATCTATGGCAATAGCAGACACCGGGAACGGCCCCTTGCGTTTAAGCCGGTTCAGCTCATCCACAAAGAAGGAACGATTTTTCAGCTGAGTCAAAACATCGTGTTTACCCAGATATTCCAGATACTGTTCCGCTTTCTTGCGTGCCGTGATGTCGGTCAAGGCCACCAACACCATGCCCCAGTCGTTCTCGTAGCCGTCAAGAACCGAAAACTGCATATGTAAATTGATCAGGCTGCCATCCAGGGCGTAATTGATGACCTCGCGCTGCTGAAACAGCTTGCCCTCCCAGAGATCTATCAACTGCTCGCGAAACGTCATGTTCGTTTCGTCGCGAAACATCTCGACTTGGCGCCGCAAGAGCTCTTTTTTGCTCGACGCCTTAAATAGGTTCAAAGTGTGACGATTAACGTCCAGCACACGCAGCTCTCTCAGGCAGCGCTCGACGAAATCAGGATGCACATCAATGAAAGTACGAAAGTCGACGATGCCCTGACTACGCAACTCATCCAACAGCCGCTTGATAGCAGAAAAATCTTCTACCCACAAAGAGACGGGCGCATACCGGAAGATGCCGCGCGCGTAGTTCTCGCTGGCAGCCAACAAGCGGCGGGCGTTTTCCTGTTCAGTAATATCTTCCAGCAGCACCAACACCTGCGACCAGTCGTGCTCGTAGCCAGGCAAGAGCCTGCCCTTGATCAAGACGTCCAACCGGCGACCATCTAGCGTGTAATTGACGGTTTGCCCATGAAAGCCGGTCTGGCCTTGCCACAATTGCTCGATCTCACCGATATAGGCATCAAAGGTATCGTTCCGCAGCACCACATCCAACTGCGACATCAACTCTTCTTGGCTAGCGGCACCGAACAAATCCAAGGTACATTGATTGACATGCAGTACACGCATACTTTGTATACATTGCGTGATGCATTCCGGGTTCATGCGTAGATGTTCCCGCAAATTGGTAACGCCTTGTGCTCGCCAGACATCAAACAGAATTTTCAGCTGGCTGTAGTCTTCTAGCAATAAGCTGGTGGGCAGCAAATCGAAAACGGACGACAAGCCCATGCGCAAAGCGCTGTCGACTTGAGTCGCGGGGATGTCGTTAGGCTGCGCGGACGACATGAGCGTCTCCTGCGGGAGGGTTCAGTGGGGGACTACGGACGCCGCGCCGACTTGGGACGGAAAGCCTTGACCTTGTGTTCGTGCGTCTGAACATAAGGCCCGCCGATCAAATCTATACAGTACGGTACTGCGGCGAAAACACCGGAAACGATGGTATTTCCCTGATCATCTTTCAGGCCTTCAAGCGTTTCCCGTATGGCCTTGGGCTGTCCCGGCAGATTAATGATCAAAGCCGCGTGATTTTCGATCTCGCGCAGCACGGCCACCTGCCGCGACAAAATAGCCGTAGGTACAAACTTGAGACTGACTTGGCGCATTTGCTCGCCAAAGCCCGGCATTTCACGCGTGGCGACTGCCAGCGTGGCTTCCGGGGTGACATCACGGCGCGCCGGCCCGGTTCCCCCCGTGGTTAACACCAAGTCGCACTGATGCACGTCAACCAGCTCTACCAACATCGCCGAAATCGTCTCGGCATTATCCGGTATGACGCGTACCTCATATATAGGCGCGCCGATAAGCGTCTCATCCAGCCATGCTTTCAGCGCAGGGATGCCTTCGTCTTCGTATTGACCACTGGAGGCCCGGTCGGAGACGGACACCAGACCGATACGCAATTCGTCTGGGTGGGACCGCTGCGAAACCTTGGTGTCCATATCTATACTAACCTTGCGCTCGTTCTTGCAAGACCTGAACGGCCGGCAGAACCTTGCCTTCGAGAAACTCCAGGAAGGCACCGCCGCCCGTGGAGATATAGCCGATTTGATCGGCGACGCCGAATTTGGCAATCGCCGCCAAGGTGTCGCCGCCCCCAGCAATGGAAAAAGCCGGGGAGTGAGCAATCGCCTTGGTCAATACCTCGGTGCCCTTTGAGAACGCTTCAAACTCGAACACGCCCACCGGACCATTCCAGACGATGGTACCCGCATTTTCCAGCAAAGCTGCCAGCGCGGCAGCCGTTTTTGGCCCGATATCCAAGATGAGATCATCAGCTTCGACATCTTGAACCGCTTTTACCTGCGCCGGCGCATCGATGGCGAACGTCTTGGCACACACGACATCAACCGGGATAGGCACTTCGGCTCCGCGCTTGGCCATGATTTCCATGACCTTACGAGCTTGTTCGATTTGCTCGGGCTCGGCCAAAGATTTTCCTATGGGCAAGCCTTGGGCCAACATGAAGGTATTGGCTATGCCGCCGCCCACGATCAACTGATCGACCTTGTCTGCCAGGGATTGCAGAATGGATAACTTGGTCGAGACCTTGGAGCCGGCAACGATGGCCACCATGGGCCGACTGGGCTGCTGTAAAGCGCGGCCCAGGGCATCGAGTTCGGCCTCAAGCAAAGGCCCGGCACAAGCAACAGGGGCAAACCTGGCAATGCCGTGCGTGGTGGCCTCGGCGCGATGCGCCGTGCCAAACGCATCATTGACGTACACGTCACACAACGAAGCCATCTTGCGAGACAGCGCTTCGTTGTTTTTTTTCTCGCCCACATTGCAACGGCAGTTTTCCAGCAGTACGACTTGGCCGGGCTCGATCTGCACGCCATCCAGCCAATTGGCCAGCAGTTGAACGGGCTGCCCAAGCAGGCTGCTGAGACGCTCTGCAACCGGTGCCAGTGAATCGCACAACAACAGTTCACCTTCGGAGGGCCGCCCCAGATGGGACGTCACCATGACGGCGGCGCCTGCCTCAAGTGCCAGGCGAATAGCCGGCAAAGAGGCTCGGATGCGAGTGTCTTCGGTGATCTTGCCGGCATCGTCAAAAGGCACATTAAGATCGGAACGAATGAATACTCGCTTACCGGCCAAGGCACCCGAGCTAGCCAAGGCCGAAAGGGTTTGAATCTCTGCCATGTTGCTTATCCAGTGCCTTTTACTTGGCCTGCATCATTGCAACGGCGGTATCGAGCATACGATTGGAGAAGCCCCATTCGTTGTCATACCATGCACCGACCTTGACCAAACGCCCCGAAACACGCGTCAGGCTTGCATCCACCGTCGCCGAAACCGAAGTGTGGTTGAAGTCGCTGGAAACCAGCGGCTCGGTGGTGAAATCAAGAATGCCTTTAAGGTGGCCTTCAGCGGCAGCCTTGAGCAGACCATTGACTTCTTCCACCGAGGTATCACGCTCTGCCACGAAGGACAGATCCACCAGCGACACGTTGATGGTGGGTACACGGATGGCAAAGCCGTCCAGCTTGCCTTTGACTTCGGGCAAAACCAAGCCCACCGCCGAAGCAGCACCCGTTTTGGTAGGCACCATGTTCATCGAAGCAGAGCGTGCCCGACGCAGGTCTTTGTGATGCACGTCCGTCAAGACCTGATCGTTGGTGTAGGCGTGGATGGTCGTCATCAAACCGTTCACCAAACCGATCTCGCGCAACAAAGGCTGAACGACAGGAGCCAAGCCATTGGTGGTGCAAGAGGCGTTGGAAACAACGGTATCCGTAGCCTTGAGCACTTGATGGTTCACACCATAAACAATGGTGGCATCGACATCGCTTTTACCGGGCGCGGAAATCAGGACTTTCTTGGCACCGCTCTCCAGGTGAACCAAGGCTTTTTCTTTGCTGGTAAAGGCGCCCGTGCATTCCATGACCAGGTCGACGCCCAGCTCTTTCCAGGGCAATTCGGCGGGGTCGCGTGTAGAGAACAGGCGAATGCGATCGCCATTGACCACCATGTGATCGCCATCCACTTCAACCTTGGCGTTGAAACGGCCATGAGCCGTGTCGTAACGCGTCAGGTGCACATTGGATTCCAAGGTGCCCGAATAGTTGATAGCGACGATTTCTATGTCGTGCTGCTTGCCGCTTTCGTAGTGTGCCCACAGAACGGCGCGGCCAATGCGCCCATAGCCGTTGATCGCAATGCGAATAGTCATGATGGATTCTCCTGATTCAAAACCTGCTCGACCGCTGCCGCCACATTCTGGGCAGTCAGGCCGAAATGTTCGAAAAGTACGCCGGCCGGGGCGGACTCGCCGTAGGTGTCGATACCCACTACAGCGCCCTCAAGGCCAACATATTTATACCAACCACCTGTAGTACCGGCTTCAACGGCCACACGCGGTAAAGCCTTGGGCAATACTTGTTCGCGCCAAGCCTTGGGCTGAGCATCGAACACATTCGTGCAAGGCATGGAAACCACCCGCACGGCCACGCCCTTGGCGGCCAATGATTCTTGGGCCTGCAAAGCCAGCGCCACCTCGGAGCCGGTTGCAATGATGATGGCACGCGCATCAGGCGCGTCTCGCAACACATAACCACCGCGTGCAATGCCTGCCACAGCTTGGGCGTCACGCGCCACGAAGGGCAGGTTTTGACGCGACAGCAGCAAAGCTGAGGGGCCGCCTTCTTGGACAGCCATACCGACGCTGGCAGGACGAGAAACCGCCTGCTGCCAGGCAACCGCAGTTTCTGTGGTGTCGCAAGGACGCCAGACATGAAGATTAGGAATCAGCCTGAGGCTGGCCGCATGCTCTATGGATTGGTGCGTGGGGCCGTCTTCGCCCAGGCCGATGGAGTCGTGCGTGAAAACGTGCACAACACGTTGCTTCATCAGCGCCGCCATGCGCAAGGCATTGCGCGAATAATCGGAGAACGTCAGGAAGGTACCGCCAAATGGCAGGTAGCCGCCGTGCAGGGCCATGCCGTTCATAATTGCAGCCATCGCGAACTCGCGCACACCATAGTTGATGTGACGACCAAACTGCAAGCCGTTTTCACCGGCACGCACCGCGCCAACGCCGGGCCAGTCGGTGAAGTTGGAGCCGGTCAGGTCAGCCGACCCGCCTAGCAATTCGGGCAGGATATCAGCCAGTGCGGTCAGTGCGTGCTGCGAAGCCTTGCGGCTGGCCACGGTTTCGGCCTTTTGCACGGTAGACTCGACATAGGCTTGCATACGCGCGCCAAAGTCAGCCGGCAATTCACCCGCCAAACGGCGCGTCAACTCGGCGGCCTCAGCGGGATAAGCGCTGGCATAGGCGTCAAAACGGGCTTGCCATTCGGCCTGGTACTGCCCGCCTCGTTCGCGCGCATCCCAGCCCTCATAGACCTCTTGAGGCACTTCGAAAGCCGGGTGTGCCCAAGCCAATTGAGCACGTGTAGCTTCGATCTCTTTGGCACCCAGAGGGGCGCCATGCACTTTTTCGGTACCCGCCATGCCCGGCGAGCCCTTGCCGATAACGGTGCGGCAGCAAATCAGTGTGGGGCCCTTGCCCTCTTCTGCCAGCGCCTTGGCCTGCGCAATGGCTTGGTCTACGGCATTGGCATCGTGACCATCGATATCCCGCAGCACGTTCCAGCCGTAGCTTTCAAAGCGCTTGGGGGTGTCATCGCCAAACCAGTGCTCTACCTTGCCGTCTATGGAAATACCGTTGTCGTCGTAAAGCACAATAAGGCGAGACAGCTTGAGCGTGCCGGCCAACGAACATGCCTCGTGCGAGATGCCTTCCATAAGGCAACCGTCGCCCACAAAGGCATAGGTGTGGTGACGCACCACTTCGTGCTCAGGACGATTGAACTCTTGGGCCAGCAGTGCTTCGGCAAGCGCCATACCAACGGCATTGGCCAACCCCTGCCCCAAGGGGCCGGTGGTGGTCTCGACACCAGGGGTGATGCCGACCTCGGGATGCCCCGGCGTGCGCGAATGCAATTGGCGGAAGCGTTTGAGCTCTTCTATGGGCAGGTCGTAGCCCGACAGATGCAGTACGGCGTATAACAACATGGACCCGTGACCATTCGACAGCACGAAGCGGTCGCGCCCAGGCCAAGAAGGATCACTGGGGTTATGGCGCAGATGGCGCGTCCATAGCGCTTCGGCAATATCGGCCATGCCCATGGGCGCGCCGGGGTGGCCGGAATTGGCTTGTTGAACGGCATCCATGGACAGCGCACGGACGGCGTTTGCCAAAATTTGGTCTTGGGCTGGCATTGAACTCATGATCACTCGCGGAATCGGGGTGGCCGCTAGGCGTTTTAGCGCCGGCAGGCCTAGGAATCGGCAGGATATACTGATTCCATTTCCTGAAGAAATGACAAAGCCTGGCATTTTACCATTGCCAGCAGTTTTCTCCCCCACGCTTATACGCAGACCAACCCCACCCATCTCGCGCGTCCGCCATGGCACATCCACGCTTTTTCTGCCCCTCTGACCTCCAGGCCGGCCAACGCATGGTCTTACCCGACGACATTGCTCATCACGCCGTGCGGGTATTGCGACTCCGTCACGGCACCGATATCGTCCTGTTCAACGGCAACGGCGGGCAATTCGCCGCCCAGCTTTTGCTTGATGATGGGCCTCCCGCCGCCGCCGTGATCGCCCACGCCCCCATAGAAGCAGAGTTGGCAGGGCAACTCACCTTGATTCAGGGTCTGCCTTCAGGCGACAAGATGGACTGGGTGGTAGAAAAAGCGGTAGAGATCGGCGTAACAAACGTACTGCCCGTCGCGGCTCAGCGCAGTGTGCTGCAGCTGTCGGGCCCACGACTGGAAAAACGCCTGCAACATTGGCGTCGCATTTCACGCGCCGCCAGCGAACAATGCGGGCGCAATCGGCTGATGCCGGTCGAAGCCCCTCTGACATTAAACCAATGCCTTGCTCAGCATGTAACCACAGACAGCTTGGTGCTGTTCTGCGACCCCGACGCTAAAGACAGCTTGCACAGTCTACTGCCACAAGCTGGCGTTCATATCGTGATTTTAGTAGGGCCGGAAGGGGGCTGGTCGCCGCAAGAGCAAACCGACGCCCTGGCACACGGCGCCCGGGCCGTGCGTTTCGGTACGCGCGTGCTGCGTACCGAAACCGCAGGTATTGCCTTGGCTAGCGCGATCACCGCGCTGCAAGGCTGGAACACTTAGATATCGTCGCGGCTACCCGAATAAGGCGTAGGCGCCAAACCAGGCTCGGGGTCGGGATGCTTGCCAGCATGCTCGACAACAAAAGCAAAGATCTTTTCGTTGTTGCGTGCAAAATCGGCCGCATCTTCACACACCGCAATAATGGCAGCTGCATCGTCTGCCAAGGCCGGGTCGCCCGAGTGCAGATTATCGAAGCACATCAAAACGCCGGTCTTCTGGTCGCGAATGGTGTCGCATAGACAGTCGTAGAAAGCGTCGAGATCACCACCAAAGAATTCAGGAAAGTCGACGGCTTTGACCACCGCCCGGAGTATGGCCGAGCGACTGCGCGCACGGTCGCAATCGACGACGAACGTTGTCAGCTCCAAGGCCTGGGCCGGCTCTGTCAGCTCGGTCCAGTTTGCCTTGGAGGCATCGACCAAGCCACCTTTCTGGAGTTTTTTCTGCAATGCCTGAGTCATAAGATTCGCGTCTCCCTGAAAAACGCATACAGGATCCAATGCCCCGGGACCTGAACTACCGGGCGGGCCGCGCCCATGTTTACCTAAGCGTGTGCATGCATGGATCAGGCTAACGGAAATATACCTGCAAAACCACAACGACACGCCTAAGCGGCAGCTTTTTTAACCCAGGTATTAAGCTCAAGCAAGCCGGCCTGGGCCTGTCGTGTCCGGCAAATGCTTACTTCGCATGCCGGACACCGGGATTGTTGTGTAGACGCGACGTTTACCGCGACGGCAAGTTGGCATCCACCACCGTCAATGCCGTCATGTTCACAATGCGCCTTACCGTGGAGCTGGACGTCAGAATGTGGATGGGTGCATTCACGCCCAACAAGAACGGGCCGATCGCCACATTACCGCCCGCAGCCGTTTTAAGCAGGTTGTAGGCGATGTTTCCCGAGTCCACGTTAGGGCAGATCAACAAATTGGCTGACCCCTTCAGCGTGGTCGTTGGCAGGATACGCTCACGCAATGCCGCATCCAGGGCGCAGTCGCCGTGCATTTCCCCGTCGACTTCAAGTTCGGGATCCCGCTCGCGCACGATGGCCAGAGCATCACGCATTTTCTGACCCGATGACGACGCGCTGGCACCGAAATTGGAACGCGACAGCAGTGCTACCTTGGGTTCGATATTCAAGCGCCGCATTTCGCGGGCTGCCGCCAGCGTTATCTCGGCGACTTGTTCCGCGTCGGGATTATCGTTGATGTGCGTGTCGGCCAGCGCCAGGCTATGCTCGGCCAGCAACAGAATATTCATAGCCGCATACGTGCGAGCACCTGGGGCCTTACCGATGACTTCGTCGACAAAACGCAGGTGGTCGGCATACGAGCCCACCGTGCCGCAAATCATGCCGTCGGCATCACCAAGACGTATCATCATGGCACCGATCAGGGTCATGCGGCGGCGCATTTCAACACGTGCCATTTCTTTGCTAATACCACGTCGGCACATGAGTTCCCAGTAGGTGGTCCAGTACTGGTGAAAGCGCTCGTCGTACTCGGGGTCGGTCACTTCGACATCCTCGCCCAAACGCAGGCGCAAACCAAAGCGTTTGATGCGCGCCTCTAACACTTTGCGACGCCCGATAAGGATAGGCTTGGCAAGTTTCTCGTCGACCACGATCTGCACAGCTCGCAACACGCGCTCTTCTTCGCCTTCGCCGAACACAATGCGCGTTTTAGCGCCTTCGCGCACCATGGACTTGGCCGTAGCGAACATGGGGCTCATGAAAGAACCCGAGCGGTACATAAAGCGCTGCAGATTCTCGACATAGGCATCGAAATCCTCGATGGGGCGAGTCGCCACACCGTCTTCCATGGCGGCACGCGCCACAGCGGGTGCAATACGCGAAATCAGGCGCGGGTCGAAAGGCTTGGGGATCAGGTACTCGGGCCCAAACGACAGGTTGAGCGTGCCATAGGCAGCGGCCACAGTTTCGTCTTGCTCTTCCTGGGCCAGACGCGAGATGGCTTTGACAGCGGCTTTTTCCATGCCACGCGTAATGGTGGTGGCGCCAACGTCAAGTGCACCGCGGAAAATGTAAGGAAAACAGAGGACGTTGTTGACTTGGTTGGGGTAATCCGAGCGCCCGGTTGCCATAATGATGTCGCCGCGCACTTGCTGAGCGACTTCCGGCAGAATTTCAGGCGTAGGGTTCGCCAATGCCAGGATGACGGGACGAGCCGCCATGCGTGCCACCATCTCGGGCTTGAGCACACCGCCGGCAGAAAGCCCTAGGAAGACGTCCGCCCCAGCGATGATGTCGGAAAGCGTACGTGCGTCAGTATCTTGTGCGAAGACATCTTTGGCCGGGTCCATCAAGGTTTGGCGGCCTTTGTAGACCACACCCTCAATGTCGGAAACCCAGATGTTGGCCAGCGGCAAACCGAAATCGACCAAGAGATTCAAGCAGGCCAACGCGGCAGCGCCGGCGCCGGACACCACGAGCTTGACCTGGGTGATGTCTTTGCCCACCACCTGCAAGGCGCTAAGAAATGCCGATGCTACGCAAATGGCTGTGCCATGCTGGTCGTCGTGAAAGACAGGAATCTTCAAGCGCTCGCGCAGCTTGCGTTCGACCTCGAAACACTCGGGCGCCTTGATGTCTTCCAGGTTGATACCGCCAAACGTCGGCTCCAGGCCTGCAATGATGTCGACCAGCTTGTCTGGGTCGTTTTCATTGATTTCAATATCGAACACATCTATGTCGGCAAATTTCTTGAACAATACCCCTTTGCCTTCCATAACCGGCTTGGAGGCCAGCGGGCCAATATTGCCCAGCCCCAGCACCGCTGTGCCGTTGGTGATCACGCCCACGAGATTGCCTCGCGCCGTATAGCGGAACGCGTTAGTGGGGTCGGCGACAATTTCCTCGCAAGCTGCCGCCACGCCGGGAGAATAAGCTAAAGCCAGATCGCGCTGGTTGGAAAGCTGCTTGGTCGGAGTGACGGAGATTTTGCCGGGCCGGCCCTGTGCGTGATATGCCAAAGCCGAGTTGCGAAGATTGTCTTCCATGGTGCCTGCCTGATTGACCGGACGATACCGGATAATGCCGAAGAAGCAGCAATTCTATCGCTTAGCGACGATCAGGTCAGCTAATGGGTGGAGCAGGCTCGCCGCGCCATAGCGCACACGCCCTGCAAATCCGGGCTTAATCCAGTTGCTGGCCAGGATGCGGAAACAGCCCTACCGGGTCAAACAAGGCCTTAACAGCAGCATCCAATTCAGTTGCCGCAAGTGCCACGGCGTCATCATCCGCCAGGGTCTCGGGCGCCCGAAACGGTTCACTGGTGTTGATTTGGGGCAAAACCGGTACTGGCTCGAATACCATCCACTGCACCCAGGCCAAGTCACCACCATGCCCAAGCAGCAGGTGAGCCAAGTTAACCTGCTGCGGCGCCTGCGGCTTCATGGCATCCAGCCGATAACGAGCGGGCCAAGTCGAGTTTTCTTGGCAGGTCTGTGCGAGCAGGCCGTTGCTCAATTGAAACAACTGTGGAATGGCGCGCTGCAGAAACAGGGTGTCCAGGCTTGCTTGGCTATTTGCCCCAAAGGGCCCCAGCACCGCCGAGCTGCCATCAGCCAAAAGCACATTGGCCAACATCAACCCCGAATGCGCGGTTTGCCCAGTCGGCCATGCACAGATACGACGATCGGCCAGCCAGGCCGCCACCGTCAGATAATCGTACTGAGCTTCGAACTGCATCAATCCCGCCGCACGCGCCTGCGCGACCAAGCAACCGGGCTGTACCAACCACCGCCGAGTGGGGCCGGGCATGACCTGGCATGCCGCGATAGGTGACTGAGGCACCACCCACAGCACCGACTCATTGGACAAAGTGTTGACGTAATCCAAACCATCCAAGGCCAACAATATCCCGTACTCACGGCATAGTGCGGCTGCAGTCGCCACATCACTATCATCGATGGGCGTCCAACTGGCACGGCCCGAACCGCCGTGCCAGCCAAAATCCAGCACCTCACCCTGCACTTGCCCTTGCAGACTACGGATAAAAGCTTCCCATGGGTGACGACGGGCACGTCGGCCCATCAAGAAGGCACGGCGAAATGGCGAAGGCTGATTCATGGGGAAACTCGATCAGGGCGAACCCGGTGCAATACCCGAGGCCAAAGACATGCGCCTGCGCTCGGCAAGCACCTTGGCACCATATCCGCCATCGGAAGGGCCCGAAGCCCCGACATAGCAGGCCAACCCCCCCGTAATAGAGCCGCGACGACGTATGCAGTCGTGCAGGATTTGGGTGCCAACCTTGATGTTGGCCACAGGATGGAAGGCAGCGTCTGTGCCCAGCTCAAAAACCTCGAACTTATCACGATGCACTCTTGTCATGACCTGCATCAGCCCTTGAGCCCCCACGTGGCTTTCCGCAAACGGGTTGTAACGCGATTCAATGGCGATCACCGCCAGCAACAACAAGGGGTCGAGATCTTTCTCGCGCCCCACTTCGTAAGTGGTCTGAATCAGCGTACCCGCCACATCATGGGCAATACGGTATTTGCGAGCGATATAGCTGCGCAGCGCTATCGCTTGAGTAGGGGTAACGCCAGGCACGCGAAAATCATCGTAGCGAGCCAAACCACCGGCAAGGCCCACGAATACATCAGTTTCAGCCACAGATTGACCTAGCGCCGCCGGGTTGCGTTGTGCGACTGCGACCGCTTCACCCTCGGTCAGAACATCGCCTGTTTTCAGGCTGGACAAAAGAACGTCGTACATCTGACGTGATTGATCTCGCATGGACGGCACCAATACGCCAAATGCCACAGCAACCAGTACGGCAATACCGATGTACGCGGCAGCCACATGGGCTACGGCCGCCAATTGCCGCGTCGCACGACGCGCACGAGAAGAATAAGCCCGGCCCGATTGCTCCCCAATGAGCGTTTTGTCGTCTGGAGGTCGACCGGGCGGAGTAGGGCCAGCGTCTGCTGCCATCCGTTGAATCCGATGTTATGAAAGAGAAAGTCGATGTTAACCTTACTGCATTGACAATACCAACCCGCGAGAGTTTCCTTGAAATACAAAGACCTGCGCGAATTCATCGCTCAGCTGGAACAAGCCGGCGACCTCAAACGCATCTCCCACCCGGTCGACACTACGCTTGAAATGACTGAAATCAGCGACCGCGTCCTGCGCAAGGCGGGGCCCGCGCTGCTATTTGAAAATGCCATCCATCAAGGCAAACCCGCTTCCATGCCCGTACTGGCCAACCTTTTTGGCACGCCTGATCGCGTGGCGCGCGGCATGGGAGCGCCCGATGTGTCGGCCTTGCGGGATATCGGTACCTTGCTTGCCTCTTTACGAGAACCCGAACCGCCCCAAGGGCTGCGCGACGCGTTAAGCAAGGTCTCCATGCTGAAGTCGGCCTTATGGGATATGAGCCCCAAAACAGTCAAATCGCCCCCCTGCCAAGATATCGTTCTAGAAGGCGACGATGTCGACCTCAACCAGTTGCCTTTGCAGACCTGCTGGCCTGAAGATGCCGCACCGCTATTGACTTGGGGCCTGGTCATCACCCGTGGCCCCAAAGCGCGCCGACAGAACCTGGGCATTTATCGTCAACAACTTCTGGGGCGCAACAAACTCATCATGCGCTGGCTGTCGCACAGGGGCGGCGCGCTGGATTTTCGCGATCATGCATTGGCGCACCCTGGCCAGCCTTTTCCCATTGCCGTAGCACTCGGTGCTGATCCCGCCACCACCTTGGCTGCCGTCACCCCTGTGCCAGACAGCCTTTCCGAATATCAATTTGCCGGGCTGCTACGCGACAGCCGTACCGAGGTCGCCTCCGCACTGGGCAGCGGGCTCTCGGTGCCTGCGCGCGCCGAAATCATTCTTGAGGGCCACATACTGCCTTCCAGCGACCCGCACGCACTCCCCCCCCATGTGCCGCCAGGTGTCACGCCCCCTCGCGACACCGCTTACGAGGTCGCACTGGAAGGCCCTTACGGCGACCACACCGGCTATTACAACGAGCAAGACTGGTTCCCGGTTTTTACCGTGAACCGCATCACCATGCGGCGCAATCCGCTTTATCACAGCACCTACACGGGCAAACCACCCGACGAACCCGCCGTTTTAGGGGTGGCATTGAATCAGGTATTTGTGCCTTTATTAAAGCGCCAACTGCCCGAAATCGTTGATTTCAATCTTCCCGCCGAAGGCTGCAGCTACCGCCTGGCCATCGTCTCGATACGCAAACAGTACGCCGGCCACGCCAAACGGGTCATGTTCGGCCTATGGAGCATTTTGCGGCAGTTCATGTACACCAAGTTCATCATCGTGGTAGACGAAGATATCGACCCCTACGATTGGAAGGAGGTGGTATGGGCCATGACCACACGTATGGACCCAGTGCGTGACACCGTGTTGGTTAACAACACCCCCATCGATTACCTGGACTTTGCCTCACCCGAATCTGGGTTGGGCGGCAAAATAGGCATGGACGCCACCAATAAATGGCCGGGTGAAACCCACCGGGAATGGGGGCGCCCCATCGTCATGGACGAAAAGGTCAAGCATAAGGTTGATCAGATGTGGCAGGAATTGGGGCTGTGACAGCCCACACATGAAATGGCGCATGTAAACGCATGCGCCATTCATGTGCTGACGCCGAAGCAGTCAAGCGTGCTCGTCGTCGTACTCTTTGCGTTTGGCTCGCGTAAGCGCCCAACTGAGCGCCAGGCCGGCGCCTATATGCCACAAGCGACGGCGGCGCCGTACCCCGGAGAATATTGCCGACGCCGCAGAGAACAAATAGGGGTAACGACGCACCAGCCCCACCCCTTCGAAGAGCCAGTCGCTAGGCCTTTTACTGGTTAGGCCCACAGGCAACACACTGCGCAATAAAGAGCCCGGGCTGAGATCGTTAGCCAAGTGCCGCGAACCACGCGCCAAGCTATGGCGCTCAAGCTGAACGCGCGCGCGCAGCATGTCTTTACGGAGGCTGCGCAGCTCTTTTTCGGAAAGTCGAGACTTAGACATGGTCTGGCCCCCCGCGCCTGGCATCCTCGGCTGGATCATCGTCGCCTAAACGCTTCAGACAAGCCATGTCATTGCGCAGCTCTGCCAGACTGGCCTCGAATGGCGGGGGCCCGGCCGTGAGCGTACGCCAAACAATACGCAGCATTATCACGCCAGCCACGGCATAAACCAGCACGGCCACCAGCAACGCCAAAAACCGATACTCGGTGTGCCAGAACATCAAGGCAACCGTTAGCGTCAAGATAAGCAAAGCCAATGCCAGACAGAGCAAAGCCCCAAATGACAAGCACATTACTTTAATGATGCTTTCTTTCTGTTCGGACAGCTCGATAGAGAACAG
The DNA here is from genome assembly GCF_020539505.1 of Mesopusillimonas faecipullorum. Classification (GTDB taxonomy): domain Bacteria; phylum Pseudomonadota; class Gammaproteobacteria; order Burkholderiales; family Burkholderiaceae_B; genus Mesopusillimonas; species Mesopusillimonas faecipullorum. The sequence continues at coordinate 223,022 of NZ_JACDXW010000006.1, forward strand.
CTCGAGGCGCGTACTGATAGTAGCCAATAACGCGGCACCGAGCTCTCCGGCAGATTGTCTTAAACCCATGCGGCCTTCCTTGAAGTGACAGGAAGCCACCGCTTGACGCGGTGGACATCCAGGGTCTCAGGTGGCTGAGTAAAGAGGGGTTTAGCGGCGGCTGATAAGCACACCGAGCAACAGCCCTGCCACCGCCGACAAACCTATGGCCTGCCAAGGGTTATCGTGTACGTATTCATCGGTGACACGAGCCGCACGACGGCTTCTGGCAATGACGGCGTCTTGTGTGTCGTGCAATGCAAGGCGGGTGTTGCGAAGGGCGTCCATCGCTTTCTCGCGAAGCTCGCCTGCTTTATCTTCTCCAGCGTGAGCCGCGTCACCCAACAGCTTCTCGACCTCGTCGAGGCTGGAGCGAAGCTGTTCCATCAAGCCGTCTTCATCTCTATCGTTAATACGTGTATTTCGGGCTTTGGCCATTTTCCTGCTCCTTGCTAAGGTAGTAAAAAGACGATGTTTCAATTGTACCCCGGGCTGGGCAAAACGCGGCAACAAGCCGTAAGTAAAGACGTTTACGCATTGTGATGGCGGGTACCGAAAATACGATCTCCGGCATCACCAAGGCCCGGTACGATGTAGCCGTTTTCGTCAAGGTGGCTATCTACCGAAGCGGTATAGATGTGCACATCGGGGTGCGCTTTTTCTACGGCCTCTATGCCCACGGGCGCGGCCACCAGCACCAAGGCGCGTATGTGCTTGCAACCGGCTTTTTTGAGCATGTCTATGGTGGCAACCATAGAGCCGCCAGTCGCCAGCATTGGGTCGATGATCAAAGCCAGGCGCTGGTCCAGGCCACCCACCAATTTCTCTACGTAAGTGTGGGCTTGCAAGGTTTCTTCGTTACGCGCAATACCCACCACGCTGACTTTGGCACCCGGCACCAGCATCAGCACTCCCTCTAGCATGCCCATGCCAGCCCGCAAGATAGGCACTACGGTAACCTTCTTGCCGGCCAGTTTTTCGACCTGCACATCGCCACACCAGCCTTGCGCCACATCGGGCTCCAGCGGCAGGTCTTTGGTTGCTTCATAGGTTAAAAGCGCCGCAATTTCCTGTGACATTTCGCGGAAATTTTTGGTGCTTAGCTCGGCACGACGCATCAAACCTAGCTTGTGGCGAATGAGCGGGTGGCGGATTTCATGAATAGGCATGGCAAGTTCAATTGGAAAATAAAGGTTGTGCGAGCAATGATGAGATTCTGTTGTCGATAGCCCAGCGTTATTGAGAGGCCAGCCAGGCGATCAATGTGTCATGAAATGGATTGATGCCAGCCGATTGCTGCCCATTGGCCAAGCTAACAACAATGTAGCGCTTGCCGCTGGCGCCCAGCACATAGCCGGCTAGTGCACGCGAATCACGCAATGTACCGGTCTTGAGATGCGCAGCCCCGCGTACTTCCTCATCGCGCAATCGGCGACGCATGGTTCCGTCTACGCCGGAAATCGCCAGGGATGAGAGATACTCAGGCATGGAAGACGATTTCCAGGCGGCCTCCAGCATGGCCGCCAACCCCGAGGCCGTCAGCCTTTCCTCACGAGACAAACCAGAACCATTTTCCAATTGCCATCCGCGAAGGTCTACGCCCTGCTGTCGCAGCAGGGCCATTGCCGCCTTAGCTCCGCTGGATGCAGTCGCACCGCTACCATTGACTTCCGCACCCAAGGTCAACAACAGCATGCGCGCCATGACATTGTTGCTTTGCTTATTGATAAGACGAATCACATCGGCCAGCGGCACCGAGTCGTGCCAAACCAAGGTACGCCCACGCGAGGGAACCCGCCCCTCGGTAAACCCTCGCCCAAGCGTGCCTCCCAGCTCTTTCCAAAGCATGCGAAACAATGTCTCGAAATGCTGTCCTTGCGACTGGGCCAGCCTATACACGCTGAACTCGCCGCAGGCCCCGGGCGCCGTCCCCGACAAAGCCACCCGCAATTGCTCACCTTCGCTGTACAAACGGATTCCAGCGGTGGGAGACCCCGTACATTGACCGCGGCTCCAAGCGACTTCCCCATCAAAGCGCACGCCCGGCACGGGGGGATCCACAACGGGCACCCATTTGCGCGCAGCCTCATCGGGCAAGAAGAGCACACGTACCGCCCCCCAGCCCACCATCATGGCATCAGGGCTGGCATTGTAGGGGCGATCACCAGAGGCGTCGAAAGCTTCGGGGTCGATTTCCACTTTGCCAAACAAGGAGCGGTCAACCACCACTTCATTGAGGTTTTTAACGCCGCGCAAACGCAGTTCGCGCAGCAAGGCCCAAAGTTGTTCGACGGTAAAAAACGGGTCGCCCGAAGCCTTGACATACAAAGGCCCTTGCAGGGTTCCGTCGGCACCTATCTGAGCGTCCGCCCGGGCCATCAGGGAGGTGCGCCAGCGATAGGCGGGTCCCAGCCCCGACAACCCTGCCCACGTGGTTACGAGCTTCATGACTGAAGCAGGATTGCGCGGGACTTCGGGATTGAGGGAAATCAGCGTCGGGCCGCCGACCTCTTTTACGAGTAGGGAAACGTCCGCGGCTTGCAACCGGGTTTGGCGCCAGGGTTGACGTAAGGGTTCAGGCAGGTTTTGCGCCCATGTCATGTTGGCAAGCAGCGTCATGGTCAGAGCTACGACGAAACGCTGCCAATGCTTTTGCCACGACTGCTTGCCCGCTTTCGTTACGACTTGCCCCACACGCGCTCCCCAACCATATAAATACCCACGCTGCGCCTTTGGTTTGCTACACCCTGGCGGTCAAAAACCCTATCAGCATACCGGAAAGTAGTGTTGGATTGGCGACGCTTTACAATGGCTGGTTTCGTCAGTTTTGCACGCCCCGGTCGTCGGGTCGTTTTCTTTCCGTGGCTACGCCCTTGCTAACGCTTTCCCAATTCGATTACGAACTGCCAGCTGAGCTGATTGCCCAGTCGCCCGCGCCATCCCGTGGCGCCAGCCGCCTATTGCATATTGATGCCGCTTCGCAGTTGCACGACCGTCAGTTTGCCGACCTGCCCTCGCTGCTGCGAGCCGGCGACCTTCTTGTTTTCAACAATACCAAGGTCATCAAGGCGCGCTTGCTGGGTCATAAAGCCTCTGGCGGAAAAATCGAGATCCTGATTGAGCGCCTCACCGGCCCTGACACCGCCCTGGCCCATATCAAGTCCAGCAAATCGCCCAAGGCAGGCAGCACGCTTGTGGTGGGTGAGGGCTGCTCCATCACCGTAACCGGGCGCCAGGACGCACTTTTCGAGTTGCGCTTTCCAGAACGCGTCATGGACGTACTCGAGGCCCACGGCCAAGTGCCCCTCCCCCCCTACATCACACATACTCCTGACGCTCACGACACCGAACGCTACCAGACGGTGTATGCCGACAAACCCGGTGCAGTCGCAGCCCCCACGGCGGGCTTGCACTTTGACGAAGCCATGCTGGCCAAACTCGAAGCCTTAGGGGTACGCCAAGCGTTCGTCACCCTACACGTAGGCGCGGGCACATTTCAGCCTGTGCGTACCGAGGATCTCTCCGCCCATCAAATGCATTCCGAATGGTATGCCGTGCCGCAATCCACGCTCGCGCTCATCCAAGCCACACGCGCAGCAGGCGGGCGAGTCATTGCCGTGGGTACCACCAGCGTACGTGCCTTGGAGTCTGCCGCCGCCCAACCTGGCCCACAAGACCCTCTGGAAGGCGATACTCGCCTGTTCATTACGCCGGGCTACCGCTTCCACTATGTGGACGCCCTCATCACCAACTTCCACTTGCCTCGTTCCACGCTTCTGATGCTGGTGTCTGCCCTTGCCGGTATAGAGCCCATACGCCAGGCCTACGCCCACGCGGTCCAGGGCTGCTACCGATTCTTCAGCTATGGTGACGCCATGCTCATCGAAGCCCCCTCCTCTCAGCCATGAACGGTCTCTCTTTCGAATTGCTACGCACCGACGGCCAAGCCCGCCGTGGTCGCATCACGCTGAATCACGGCGTGGTTGAAACCCCTATTTTCATGCCTGTTGGCACCTATGGCAGCGTCAAGGCCATGCTGCCTCATGAACTGGACGACATTGAGGCCCAGATCGTGCTGGGCAATACCTTCCATCTCTGGCTGCGGCCAGGCACCGAAGTCATCAGCGCCCACAAAGGTCTGCATGGTTTTATGCAATGGAACAAACCCATCCTGACCGACTCCGGCGGATTCCAGGTGTTCAGTCTGGATGGCCTGCGCAAGATCACCGAAGAAGGGGTGAAGTTCGCCTCGCCCATCGATGGCGCCAGACTTTTTCTGACGCCCGAAGAGTCCATGCGCATCCAGCATGCCTTGAATTCCGACATCGCGATGGTGTTCGACGAGTGCACCCCCTACCTTATCAAGGGTCGCCCCGCCACCGTAGAAGAAGCCGCCCAGTCCATGCGCATGTCTTTGCGCTGGGCGCGCCGCTCGCGCGATGCTTTCGAGCAGCTAAGCAATCCCAACGCTTTGTTCGGTATCGTTCAGGGCGGCATGTACGAACATCTGCGCGATGAGTCCTTGGCCGGGCTGGTGGACATCGGTTTTCACGGATATGCCATAGGGGGGCTTTCGGTTGGCGAGCCCAAAGAAGACATGCTGCGCATTCTGGCGCATGTTGCGCCGCGACTGCCCCAACAGGCGCCTCGCTATCTAATGGGCGTAGGCACCCCCGAAGACCTGGTGGAAGGCGTACGCAACGGCATAGACATGTTCGACTGTGTCATGCCCACCCGTAACGCACGCAACGGTTGGCTGTTTACCCGTTACGGCGACATCAAGATACGTAACGCCAGGTATCGCAACGACACCCGGCCATTAGACCCCAGTTGCGACTGCCATACCTGCGGACATTTTTCACGCGCCTACCTGCATCATTTGCAGCGCGCAAACGAGATCACCGGCGCCCGCCTGAACACCCTTCATAATCTGCGTTTTTATTTGAACCTGATGAGTGAAATGCGGGCTGCCATTGCCGAAGGCCGATTCGAACCATGGCGTGCGCAGTTCCTGGCAGATCGGGCGCGAGGCATAGAGTAAAGAGACAAGCACGAACTATCGCTACAATAGACAGGTTGTGCAGTCGAAAAATACATCGATGCAGGCGCCGCGGGGCGCCGTACATATAGTCAATAGCCAGTCAACAAATCTTAAACATCCCACCCAGGAGCTCCAACCATGCAGGTTACCGATATTCTGACGCTGATTCCCGCCCAAGCAGCCGGCGGCGAAGGCGGCGCGCTGATGGGCATGCTGCCCATCATCTTGATGTTCGTCATCTTGTACTTTCTGATGATCCGCCCCCAAATGAAGCGCCAGAAAGAGCACCGCAACCTCGTTGCCGCCCTCACCAAAGGCGACGAAGTCATCACCTCGGGCGGTTTGCTGGGTAAAGTCACCAAAGTCAGCGACAACTACATCACTCTCGAGGTCTCCGAACTGGCCGACAAGCCTGTCGAGATCGTCTTGCAGCGCTCGGCTGTTTCCAATGTGCTGCCCAAGGGCACCATCAAATCGCTGTAATGCTCCATTTGCCGGCGGGCTCCGCCGGCAATTCTCCGACGCACCGACACTCTTCGCGCCATGAACCGCTATCCCCTCTGGAAATACCTGACCGTCCTGGCAGCCCTTGTCATCGGTCTGATCTATACGCTCCCCAATTTATTTGGCGAATCGCCTGCCGTTCAGATTTCCAGCGCGAAGACCACGGTCAAAGTCGATCAAAGCATGCTGCAGCAGACTGAACAACTGCTGCGCGAAAAAAACATCCCCTATACCGGCGCCTTCTTCGATATGAATGGGCCCGTAGGTACAGTACGGGTACGTTTTGAATCGCCCGACATACAACTGCAAGCCAAAGACCTTCTCGAGCGCACACTGAATCCCGACCCTAGCGATCCCAGCTATACGGTCGCTCTCAACCTGCTGTCGTCCTCGCCCAATTGGCTCTCCGCCATTGGTGCCTACCCCATGTATCTGGGCCTGGATTTGCGTGGTGGCGTGCACTTTCTGTTGCAAGTCGATATGCAAGGGGCCCTTACCGGTCGCTACGACTCCATCGCCAACGACGTGCGCAGCAACTTGCGCGAAGCACGCATCCCCGTCGCCGCTGTCGAACGCCGCGACATGTCCATTTTTGCCCGCTTCAACGACGCCGACAACCGCGACGCGGCACTCAGCGAACTGCGCCGCCGCCTTCCCGATTTGGCCTTCACCCCTGAAGGCCAAAACAATCTGCAAGGTGCCCTCACTGAAACGGCTATCCGTCAGGTTCAAGAAAACGCCCTGCGCCAGAACATCACCACCCTGCACAACCGAATCAACGAGCTAGGCGTCGCCGAACCCGTTATCCAGCAGCAAGGCGCTGATCGTATCGTCGTCCAACTGCCTGGCGTGCAGGACGTTGCCAAAGCCAAAGAAATCCTGGGCCGTACCGCCACGCTTGAAATCCGGTTGGTCGACGACTCTCCCACCGCAGCCGCCGCCCTGGCCAGTGGCACGGTACCCTTCGGCCTGGAGCGCTACGCAGATACCGACGGTCGCCCCCTGCTGCTGCGCCGTCAAGTCATTCTGACGGGCGAGAACCTGCAAGACGCTCAGCCGGGTCGCGATCAGCAAACTCAGCAACCGTCCGTCAACCTTACCCTCGACAGCAAAGGGGCCCGCATCTTCCGCGATGTCACCCGCGACAACATCGGCAAGCGCATGGCCATTTTGTTGTTCGAACAAGGCAAAGGCCAAGTCGTCACCGCCCCTGTCATCCGCAGCGAAATTCCCGGCGGCCAAGTGCAGATCAGCGGCAGCATGACTGCTCAAGAAGCCGCCGACGTCTCGCTGCTGTTACGCGCCGGCTCTTTGGCCGCGCCCATGAGCATCATCGAAGAGCGCACCATCGGCCCCAGCCTGGGCGCTGACAATATCCGTATGGGCTTCGAGTCCACCCTGTACGGCTTCATTGCCATTTCAATTTTCTTGTTGATCTACTACCAGCTGTTTGGCCTGTTCTCCACGCTGGGCCTGTCATTCAACGTACTTTTGCTTTTGGCCGTGCTGTCCATGCTGCAGGCCACCCTGACCCTGCCTGGCATTGCCGCTATCGCGCTAACGCTGGGTATGGCTATCGACGCCAACGTGCTCATCAACGAGCGCATACGTGAAGAGCTTCGCGGCGGTGCTTCGCCGCAACAGGCCATCAACCTGGGCTTTGAACGCGCCTGGGGCACCATCGTTGACTCCAACCTCACGACGCTCATTGTGGGTCTGGCCCTGCTGGCCTTCGGAACCGGGCCCATACGCGGCTTTGCCGTGGTGCATTGCATAGGCATTCTCACCTCCATGTTCTCCGCAGTCGTTGGCGTACGCGCCATGGTCAACCTTTGGTATGGCAGCCGCCGCAAGCTGCAGAAGATCTCCATTGGTCAGATCTGGAAACCAGACGACAACCGTTAAACACCCGGCCCACACTTAAAGCAAGTCTAGACCATGGAATTATTCCGCATCCGTCGCACCATCCCCTTCATGCGCCATGCGCTGGTGCTCAATCTGATCAGTCTGATCACTTTCGTGCTGGCCGTGTTTTTCATCGCGACACGAGGGTTTCACCTGTCGATCGAGTTCACCGGCGGCACGGTCATGGAAGTCCACTACAGCCAACCAGCCCAGCTCGAGCAGATACGCCAGTCGGTGGGAGACCTCGGCTACACAGACTTCCAGGTGCAAAACTTCGGCACGTCGCAAGACGTCATGATTCGTTTGCCCGTCCGGGAAGACCAGACCTCCGCGTCGCAAAGCGACTCCGTCTTGACGGCCCTGAAAGCGCAAGATGCTAGCGTAGAGCTTCGTAGAGTCGAGTTTGTCGGCCCCCAGGTCGGTGAAGAGCTGGTCACTAACGGCCTGATGGCGCTGCTGGCGGTCGTCATCGGCATCATGGTGTATCTGGGTTTCCGCTTCGAGTGGAAATTCGCCGTAGCCGGGGTGGTCGCCAACCTTCACGACGTCATCATCATCTTGGGCTTCTTTGCCTTCTTTCAGTGGGAATTCTCGCTGCCCGTCTTGGCCGGGGTGCTGGCGGTATTGGGCTACTCAGTCAACGAGTCCGTTGTCATCATGGACCGTATCCGTGAGAACTTCCGCAAGCAACGCCATGCCAGTGCGCCAGACATCATAGACGGCGCCATCACCCAGACCATCTCCCGTACCATCATTACCCACGGCTCTACGCAAATGATGGTGTTGGCCATGTTCTTCTTTGGTGGCCCTACGCTGCACTACTTCTCGCTGGCGCTTACCATCGGCATCTGGTTTGGTATTTATTCTTCGGTGTTCGTTGCCGCCGCCATTGCCATGTGGCTGGGCGTCAAACGCGAAGACCTGGTCAAACCCATCAAAAAAGAAGACCCGGCCGCCGAAATGGAAGGTTGAGCCTTACAGTGATAAGCCCAACAAAAAAGCACCCCAGGGTGCTTTTTTGTTGCTCTAGCCATGCACGTAAGATTACTGCGCAGTCACACTGACAATATAGTCAGCTACCGCATGCTGATCCGCTTCGTTCATGGTTTCCGCGAATGAAGGCATGGCACCCATCCCCTCGTTCAACACCTTCAGAATCACATCTTTGCCAGGCTTGAGCTCATCCAGATCAGGACCTATTGCACCCTCGGCCCCTGCATCTGCCAAGGCGTGGCAAATAGCACAGGCCGGCACAGCTTCTGCTGTGAAGAGCGCTTTGCCTCGCGCCAATGCCGCGTCATCCGCGGCCCAAGCCGTGGATGACATGACTGAGACAACCCCGGCCCAAAGAGCAGCCGAATAAACTACGTTTTTACTCATAAATCCTCATGTAAATAGTGGTTTGCAACACTGCCTGCAACAAAAAAAGCAGCTAGGCAACTTGCACCACGAGGCCATGATCGCGCCAACTATTATTGTTGTAACCCCGGTTGTTTTCCAGCCGCTCTTCAGGCTGGGTTTCGCCGGCCGCATTGGTGACACGGGATACCAGCTCGTACTCGCCCGCGGAAAGCTCGGCAATCAGCGCAAAAGTACGCCAGGCGTATTTACCTAAATCCGGCCCAACAAAAGCCGCCTCATGCCACTTTTTGCCTCCATCCAACGAGACCTCGACCTTGGCAGGCGCACTTGTCCCTCCCAACGCCACGCCCGTCACCATGACGCGACCGGGTTGAATGGGTTTACTGCCTTCGGAAGGCTGAGTGATCCAAGACTTGGGTGGCATGGCCCAAACGACTTCGTGCTCGGGGGAGGAAGCAGCACCTACTGGCGAATAGCGATAGCTGCTTTGTTGAATCCGCGCAGGCGACATCTCTTCGGTGAACGCCAGTTTTTTGATGTACTTGACGCTATTCACCCCGGTATAGCCGGGCACAACCAGACGCAAAGGCCCCCCGTGGGCCAAGGGCAAAGGCTCACCATTGATTTCCCATGCCAACAAGGCATCGTCCAGCACCGACAAGGGTACCGAGCGTTCAACTGCCACGGTGTTGGCGTCAATACCCGCTGGAATAGCTTCGCCACCGGTGCCGGTAATGAATTTAGCTTGCGCCTGTGCCCCGCCAACAGCCTCAAGAACAGCCTTTAAAGGAACACCGGTAAACACCACGCAACCGGCAGCACCAGTTGTCCACTGAGTACCACTGGGTTTATGAGGAAAATAGGCGCGACCATTGCCTGAGCACTGCAGCACCATCGCAACGGACACTAGCCCTAAGGTTTTAAGCTCGGCCAGCGTGAACGAGCGTGGCTTTGCAACGCCGCTGACTTCCAGAACCCACGCCCCTGGATCTTGCATGATGCTCGCAGGCGGCGGGGAAACGTTATTACGAATGAATAACTTGTCGAGAGGAGTAATGCCACCTGTCCCCACCGCTGCACGGCGTGTCTCTATGGTATTGGCGCTGTGCACGATAAGGGCGTCGGCATCTTTCCAATCCGCATAGGCCGGCAGCGGCTTTTGCGCCGAAACCGGCCCAGGGTTGGATTTGGATGCGGGTTCTTGTGAGTCGGCCCAAGCCGCCCCCCCCAAACCTGCCCACGCGACTGCGCCGCCGGCTGTGGCCAGCAAACGGCGCCGCATTGAGTTCGTGATGTGTTCCATAAGTGCCTCCGTGATGAATAACGACATACCGGGTGCAAGTTCTATTGACATGCTGCCGACACCATTATTTATAACCCATTAAAATAAGAACACAAGAAAAACATATTATTAGTTATATACAGCTATACATAGCGCTCCCCCGGTCGATGGCCGCAAGAGGTAAAATGGCGGTTTCCCTCACCATCCAACATATGCCCACGGGATAAACACCCGCTCCGGCAGCCAAATCATGCAAGAATTCCCTCTTAAGCGCGCCGTCGCTGACGCTTCCCTTTTAAGCCCCGCAGCCCCTGAAGACGCCGCATCAGCGCCTCCCCGTCGAGTCTTCATCAAGACCTTCGGTTGCCAAATGAACGAGTACGATTCCGACAAAATGGTCGATGTACTTGGCAAACAAGGTGCGCTCGAAGTCACTAACGACCCGGAACAGGCCGACATCATTCTGTTCAACACCTGTTCGGTACGCGAGAAAGCCCAAGAAAAGGTGTTTTCCGACCTGGGTCGCGTCCAGCACCTGAAAAAACTCAACCCCCGCCTGGTTATTGGCGTAGGCGGCTGTGTTGCCAGCCAAGAAGGCGAAGCCATCGTCAAGCGCGCGCCATACGTAGACGTCGTTTTCGGCCCTCAGACCTTGCACAGGCTTCCCGAGCTGATCGCGCGCAAGCAGCGCTCGGGCCATGCCCAGGTCGATATCAGCTTTCCTGAAATCGAAAAATTCGATAACTTGCCGCCGCCTCGTATAGACGGGCCTGCGGCCTTCGTTTCCATCATGGAAGGCTGCAGCAAATACTGCAGTTTCTGTGTGGTGCCCTATACCCGTGGCGAAGAGGTGTCTCGCCCATTCGACGATGTGCTGGTTGAAATCGCCGACTTGGCCGATCAAGGGGTCAAAGAAGTGACCCTGTTGGGGCAAAACGTTAACGCTTATCGCGGCCCCATGGGCGGAACCGACGAGATCGCCGACTTTGCCATGTTGCTCGAGTACGTGCACGAAATTCCGGGCATCGAACGCATTCGCTATACCACCTCTCACCCCAAAGAAATGACGACGCGCCTGATTGAAGCGCATGGCTCCTTGCCTAAGCTCGTTCCTTTTCTGCATCTACCGGTACAAGCGGGCAGCGACCGTATCCTGGCCGCCATGAAACGCGGGTATACCGCCCTCGAATTCAAGTCCATCGTGCGCAGGCTCAAGCAGTCCCGCCCCGACATCGTCCTGTCGTCCGACTTTATTGTGGGCTTTCCAGGCGAAACCGAGGAAGACTTTCAAAAGACGCTAGACCTTGCTCGCCATGTCGGCTTTGACCAGTCCTTCTCGTTTATTTATTCGCGTCGGCCCGGCACACCCGCCGCCGACCTCGAAGACAACACCACCAAAGAGCAAAAGCTCGAACGTCTTTACAGACTTCAAGCGCTCATCGACGAACAGGCCTCTGCCATCAGCCAGGCGATGGTCGGTACGGTTCAACGTGTGCTCGTCGAAAAACCCTCGCGCCGTAGTGCCGAAGAGTTCATGGGCCGCACTGAAAACAACCGCATCGTCAACTTCCCCGCACCCGCCCATGTGCAGGGATGCATGGCCGACGTCTTCATAGAAGCCACCAATTCACATACCTTGCGCGGAAAGCTCCAAGGGCTCTCCGCTTCACCTGCGCATGACTGAACCCACACCTCCTCGCAAACCTTTGATTGTCACGCTAGAGGGCGACAATACGCACCTGGCCAACCTGTTCGGTCCACTTGACGAGAACCTGCGCCAATTGGCAGCGGGCTGGGACGTCAAGATAAAACGGCGCGGCAATCGCTTATCCATAGAAGGCAAGCAGGCCCGTCAAGTGGCAGAAGCGCTGGAATGGTTTCACGCCAGGGCACGCCATAACCCGTTATCTATTGACGACATCCAACTGGGCATGGTCGAGCTGAAAACCGGCGCCCCTACCCTTACCGACACAGCTCCTGCTGCAGCGCTTACGCCCGACGATCTTCGTGGAGACGAGCTCGTGCTGCGTACGCGTCGCAGCGACCTTAGGCCACGCACGCCCCGCCAGCGCGATTACATACGCAACATCTTCGGGCACGACATCACTTTCGGTGTGGGCCCGGCAGGTACCGGAAAAACATGGCTGGCCGTCGCTTGTGCCATTGACGCCATGGAACGCGAATCCGTACAGCGCCTGGTGCTGACTCGGCCAGCGGTCGAGGCAGGCGAACGTTTGGGCTTTCTGCCCGGCGACCTCACACAAAAGGTAGACCCTTACTTGCGGCCGCTTTACGATGCCCTCTATGACCTGATGGGCTTTGATCGCGTGCAACGCCTGTTCGAGAAGCAAACCATAGAAATTGCCCCGCTGGCCTATATGCGCGGGCGCACGCTCAATCATGCCTTCGTCATTTTGGACGAGGCCCAGAACACAACCCCCGAACAGATGAAAATGTTCCTGACCCGCATAGGTTTTGGCAGCAAGGCTGTCATTACCGGCGACCCCACGCAGGTAGACCTGCCCCGAGGCCAGGTCAGCGGGCTGGCTCACGCGGTCAACATTCTATCCTCGGTCAAAGGCATCGCCACCACCACTTTCACCAGCCAAGACGTCGTCCGGCATCCCTTGGTCGCACGCATTATCGACGCCTATGAGCAGCATGAATCCCGCTGAGCTTGCGCTGGCCGTTCAGTATCAAGTCGATGCGCCTGAATTGCCGCGTTGGCGCTTGCGTCGTTGGGTGCAGCAAGCCTTGAATGCCGCCTCCGAGCAGATACCCGATTTGCGTGGGGCTCAGATCACATTGCGCTTGGTGGACGCTGACGAAGGTCAACAATTAAACCAAGAGTTTCGCGGGCGCGATTACGCCACCAATGTGCTGACCTTCGAATATGGCCAAGACCCAAACGGCATTTGCCACGGCGATGTCGTGCTGTGCTTGCCGGTCATGGCTCGCGAAGCGCAAGAACAAGGCAAGTCTCCAGCCCATCATGCCGCTCATCTGGTGATTCATGGGGTCTTGCATGCTGTGGGTTACGACCACATGGAACCAGACGAAGCCCAGCTTATGGAAGCCCTCGAAACCCGTATTTTGGCGCGCATGGGCATTGCCGACCCTTACACCACGTAAGCATCGCCGATTTCGGTTATGCTAAAACTTTCAGTAACCAATTGCACGGGCAATGTCAGACCCTTCCCCCAACGAACCCGACCCCCGATCGTCACGATCTTCCTCCAAATCCCTGCTGGCTCGCCTGGCGTCTAGGTTCCAACCCGAACCCGCCAGTCTTGATGACGTCAAAAGTTTCCTGCTCAACGCACACGAACAGCGTCTGCTCGATGCCGATGCGTATTCGGTGATTTCCGCCACCTTGGCGGTTGCTGATAAAACAGCCGGCGACGTCATGGTGCCGCGTTCACGCATCGACATGCTGGACATCACCAAGCCGCTTTCCGAGCTGCTGCCCGACATCATAGAAACCGGCCACTCCCGCTTTCCTGTTTACGAGAACGACAGAGACAACATCATCGGCATCTTGTTGGCCAAAGATCTGTTGCTCACCATTACCAATCCAGATATCGATCTGCGGCCCCTGGTAAGGCCCGCTGTCTTCATCCCCGAAAGCAAGCGGCTCAATGTACTGTTGCACGATTTTCGCGGTAGTCGCAATCATTTGGCTGTCGTCATCAACGAGTACGGCGGCACGTCTGGTCTGATCACCATGGAAGACGTGCTCGAACAAATCGTGGGCGACATCGAGGACGAATACGACGAAGAGGAAGAAACCACCATCTTCGAAACCGGCAGCAATAGTTGGCGCGCCATGGGCACCACCAACATCGAGACCTTCAATCGCTCTTTTGGCACTCAGTTGCCCGACGATGAATACGATACCTTGGGCGGTTGGTTTACCTCCGAACTAGGCCATATCCCAAAACGCGGCGACCACTTGCTCCACGAAGGCCTGACTCTGACTGTTGTGGGGGCTGATGCCAAGCGCGTGTTGTGGCTGCACATTCAGCGTGGTCCTCAGCTCGCCGTTACCTCCAGCCCATCTGCCGCTTAAACCTTGTCGAACTTGTTGCTTGCCCTGCGCCGAAGCTTGAACCCACTGCTGTTGGGTATTGTTCATGCGCTATGTTTTGCCCCCGGGCCGCTTCCGGGGGTGATTCTCCCCTATGTTCAGGTAGCCAGTCTGACCGGTCTGGCCATGTGTTTGTTGCGCACTCGACGTCTGCGCGAGGCGGCTTGGCAAGGTTGGCTTTTCGGGCTGGGCAGTTTTTGTACCGGCTTATATTGGTTATTCATTAGCCTGCACACTTATGGTGGCTTGCAGGCGGGCCTTTCCGTGGCCGCAGTTTTGGCCTTGTCAGGTGCATTGGCACTTTACTATGCGCTGGCCGCCGTGGTTTCCAGGCTCTGTCTTGCACCGGTGCTAAATACCCACGCCGGCCTGCTTGCCACCGTATGTAGTGCTTTGGGATGGGCTTCTTCGTGGGCTTTGTTCGAATGGATTAGAGGCACCGCATTTACCGGCTTTCCTTGGCTAAACGCTGGCTATGCTCACATAGACGGCCCCTTTGCTGGGTGGGCCCCGATCTTGGGCGTTTACGGCCTAAGTTGGATAGCGGCTTTTACGGCTGCCGGCATTGCCATGTTGCTGGTGGCAAGACGCAAACAAACAACGGAAACCACCCAAACCGCGCTTAACGAATCGGGTGCGGCTTGCAGTGTGGCCCTTGCGATTGGGCTGGCATTATCCGGCTTGGCTTTAGGGCAGCTCAAATGGGCACAGCCCCATGGCGATCCTATTCTTTTTCGCCTCACCCAAGGCAATATCCCCCAGTCTGAAAAGTTCGACCCCGCGCTCATGCAGCAAGGTATGGAAACCTATATGCGCTTAGCGGCCGAACCCCCGAAGAACGATCAAGCCAGGCCACAGATTATCGTCATGCCGGAAACGGTGATGGCCTTATTCCAAAACAACTATGCCCCTCAGGTTTGGGAGTACTGGCAACACATTGCCACCTTACAGCAAGCCGCCTTGATCATAGGTGTACCTCTGCACGAGATGAATGCTGACGGTGAGAGCCGTTACACCAATAGCGTCGTGGGCATGCATACCGATAGCGACCTGGGCGCTTTGTATGAAGGCCAACCCACGCAACGTTACGACAAGCATCACCTGGTGCCCTTCGGCGAATTCATTCCTCCGGGTTTCCGCTGGTTCACCAACGCACTCAATATTCCGCTGGGTGATTTCAACCGAGGTACGGTACGCCAGGAGCTTTTCCACATCGACTCGCAACACATTGCGCTGAACATTTGCTACGAAGACGTATTCGGTGAAGAGATTCTTCATGCCGTTCGCGATCACACTGAGCACGGGGACGGAGCCAGCATACTGTTGAATGTCAGCAATCTGGGCTGGTTTGGTGACTCCTGGGCTTTGCAGCAACATCTGCTTATCTCGCGCATGCGCGCCCTTGAAACCGCCAGGCCCATGTTGCGCGCCACCAATACCGGCATGACAGCCGCCATAGACCCTGACGGCACCGTACGCGCTGCCCTTCCCGCTCACACGCTGGCCATTCTGGATATTGAAGTTCAGGGCACGACAGGCATGACGCCTTACGTCCGATGGGGTAACAAAGCGGTATTGCTACTGACGTTTATTGGCTTCTTGGCTAGCTTGCTGGCAGCTTGGCGTGGACGTGGCCATAAGCCATGAGCGCGTTATCGGCACACTACTCTTTTAAGAGTTTGTCTATTTGAACGGCAGGCATGGCGCCAAAAAAGTGCACGCCTTGGCCATAGTCACAGCCCATCTGTAATAAAAACTCGTACTGGGTGGCGGAAGAAATACCCTCGGCCACCACCTCCAAACCCAGCCTGTGCGCCATCATGATGATGGCATCACACAAAGCACGTTGGTCTTCTCGGATCTCGACTTGGTGAATGAAAGAATGGTCTATCTTGACGTAGTCTATATGCAGACGTTTCAAGTGGGCCACTGAAGAATAGCCCGTACAGAAGTCATCTAGGGCCACGGACATGCCGGCCGAGCGAAATACCTGTAGTTTCTCGCTGACCACGGGATCCATCTCTAGCAGCAGGCTCTCGGTGATTTCCAGCACTATGCAGTCATGAGGCAAACCTAGGGTATCCAGCTGCTCCAGCCATCCGTGTGGCTGCATACGCTTGTCCATGAGCTGAACCGGCGACACATTCAAAGCAAGGCGCAAGTGGGGTGAATATTCTTTTCGCCAGTGTTGCAGCATCTGCGTTGCTTGACGAAATACCCATTCACCAATGTCGACGATCAAACCGGAGTCTTCTGCCTGAGGCAAGAATTGTATGGGCCTCAGCATGCCTTTTTGGGGGTGTTCCCAACGGAGCAGGGCCTCTACTTTGCAAACAGCCCGGGTTTTCAAATCGTAAATGGGCTGATAGTAGAGCCGCAACTGTTCCTTTTCCAAGGCCTCGGCCAAGTCTCGCGAGAGCTCGCTACGGAATAAGGCGTCGCGCCGCATGGACGAATCGTACAATGCGTACTCGCTTGGTCCGCGACGTTTTGCCGCGTACATGGCCAAATCTGCATTATGGATAAGGTCATCTGCCTCGACAGCGTCGCGAGGGTAAACCGAGGCCCCTATGCTGGCCGATACAGTGCCTTGGCTTTCGCCTAAAGGATAAGGTTCGGCTATTGTCTGAGCGACTTTCTTGCATAAGGCTTCGATTTCGGTATCTGTAGCCAGGCCGTCGGCAATAATGCAAAACTCGTCTCCGCCCAAACGGGCGACCAAGTCTGTTTTGCGTACGCATTTAGAAAGACGTGCTGCAACCTGACGCAATAACTCGTCACCCCATGCGTGGCCCAGAGTATCGTTAACCTCTTTGAAAAAATCGAGATCAAGATAGAGCAAAACCAAACCGGTTTTGGCCCTTTCTGCGTAATCCAGTTTGGAAGCCAGGCACTCATTGAATAAATAGCGATTCGGCAACCCCGTAAGGTGGTCATGTCGGGCCTGACGCCATATGTGTTCTTGCGCTTTTTTATGTTCAGTAACGTCAGAAAACAGCCCAATGCGACAACGTGGCGTACCCTTATCGCTATAAGTAGTGGTGATGCTTAATCTTTCTATATAGATTTCGCCATTTTTTCGGCGATTCCAGACCTCACCCTCCCAGGTGCCGTTTTCTGTCAGGCTGCGCCACATCTCTTTGTAAAAAGCAGCATCATGACGCCCCGAACTAAGCACGTTCAAGCGCTGACCCAGCACTTCGTCTAGCGAGTAACCGGTAATATCAGTAAAGGCGGGGTTAACGGTAAGAATAACGCCGTTTGGATTGGTGACCACCATAGCCTGGCTGCTACGGTGATACATCATGGACGAAAAATGCGCTTCGGCTTCTATACTTTTACGGTCGCTGACATCAACCATGACAGCGGCGATAAACTGCTTGCCGTTCCAGGTAAAGCTAGAGCCAAAAACCTCAACGTCAAACAGGCTGCCATCATGGCGTTTAGCGCGGCGTTCGTAATGGACTTTACCGTTTTCAGCTTGCAGGGTCTGACGGATTTTTTCGCGCACCAACTGGTGTTCGTCGGCGGGCACCAGTTCTTGCAGGGATTTGCCCAAGAGGACGGTGCGTGAATAACCCAACATTTGAACCATGCGCTCGTTGACGTAACGAAAACGGCCTTCTTCGAGCAAATAAATACCCACAACCAGGTTCTCGGCAAGGCCGCGAAACATGGCTTCTGTCCAGGGGGGTTGGGGGGCGGTATCACCGCTAGACAAGTCGAAGATAGCTGACGTCATGGTCAAAGGGTTTGCCACAATCCGTTCGAAAGTACGAGACAGATGCGGGAAGACTCTGCCGACCGTATCTTTATACTGCCTACGGCTGTTTCATTTTTTTACGTCGTTAAAGAGTATACATGAATTTTTATACTCTTACCCTAACAAATCATATTACTTGGAGTGGTTTCTGCGCCTTTATCCCGGTCTTTATCTTTTTATCTTTCTTTTATCTTTCATTCGGTCATAAAAAAACCCCCACCAGCGTTTGAGCTGATGGGGGTTTTCGGTATAAGAGCCTGACGATGACCTACTTTCACACACGGACGTGCACTATCATCGGCGCAAAGGCGTTTCACTGTCCTGTTCGGG
>NZ_JACDXW010000007.1 GCF_020539505.1 Mesopusillimonas faecipullorum
TGCGGCGGCATCAGCTTCCTGACAACCTGTTCTTTGAACTCTGCGCTGTAACTAGGCACTGCTTCACTCCGTCCGCCCCCTCAAATATTCAAATCAACTGAGCGGACATCTATTGTGACTGAGGGGGACCTCAAGGGGAATAGCGCCTGGAATACGGCCTTGTGATTGCATCAAAGGGCTGCGGACATCCACCACGACCGGGCGGATGTCTGAGGCCAGCATGTCATGCAGTTCCTCTACGCTGACCTTATCCATGCGCAGCGCTTTTACGAAGCGATAGCGTTGCCACCACTTCTTGGCAATGAAGAGTGCAAGCACAATGGCCAGCAACAAAGCACCCACCATTCCCAGGCTGACCAATACCGCCAAGAGTTCGTCTACCGCCGTGCTAAAGAGTGACCCCAAGTAAACGGCAGAGCCTGCCCAGATGGCGGCGCCGATGCTGTCGAAAAGCAAGAAGCTGCGTCGCCGCGTACCTACGGCGCCGGCCAATACACTTGCGATGGAAGCAAAGCCAGGGATGAACTTGGCTACCATCAGGGATGGCGAGCCCCAGCGCAAGTAAAGAGACTCGGTCTGGCGTATGCAGGAATCGGGCGAGAGCGATATGCGGCAAAGCAGCGAAAGCAGCTTGGCGCCGTACCGCCTGCCGGCCAAATACCATAAGTAATCCGCAATCATGGCACCCAGCACGGCCACGCCTATCAAAGCAAGCGGGCCATAGCCGGCGGCCTCATGCAGCGCACCGGTTATTACCAGAATCGGGTAAGCCGGTATGGGGGCGCCTGCCTGTTCAATCAGCACGTTGAAGAACACGACCAGCAGGCCGTGCTCTTCGATAAGTTGAAGGATGGATTCCATCATGGCCGCAGCTCCTGCGCCCTCCCGGCAAACGGCAGCATGCGGGTCAAGATCGTGTCCTGCTTGATGAAGTGATGGTGCAGCGCGGCGCCTATATGGCCGACCAAGGCTACCACCAGCGTGTAGTTCAAGGTGACATGAACCTGTTTAAGAATGGCACCTAGTTCGGCGTTCTTGGCGACCAGATCGGGCAATGGCACGACGCCAAACCACACCACCGAAAAGCCCTGAGCAGAGCTCATCAGCCAACCGCTTACGGGAATGGCCAGCATCAGGAGGTAAAGCACCCAGTGCCCGGCGTGCGCAGCCAATCTGGCCATTGCCCCCATATGGGAGGGCAGTTGCGGTGCGGGGTGGCTCATACGCCAGGCCAAGCGTACGACAGCCAGCACCAGCAGGCTTATGCCTGCCCATTTATGCCAGGAAAATAGCTTCAGCTTATTCGGCGACAAGGGTAAATCCACCATGTAGAACCCCAGGGCGAAAGTACCGATCATGCCCAGCCCGACCAGCCAATGCAGAAAAATGGCGGTGGAGGTATAACGGGGGGCGGTGTTCATGTTCTCTCTCCGGAAGGCTGTGGGGCAGATGCGCTTCCAAGGGCGCTTGGTTATTCCATATAAGTCATTTTATTAAAAACAAAAATGAAGAAAAAGGTGTTTGTGATGCATAGTTTGTCCTATAAATAGGACAATGATTGCGGTTCTTGGCATAGGCCTAACAAAGGCAGCCGGCTAATTCGACACCAAAGGTTGATGCGGCATGGTGATGTGCTCGTACAGCGCTTCCAGATTGTCCGGCATGGCGTGAATAATGCCTTCGCCGGGTACGTCGACCTCGGCAATCATGAACAGCGACAGGGCAATCAGAATAGGGAAGGTGACAATCAAGAGATTGTTTCCCTTAACGTGCCGGGCGTTATAACCGATAAGGAAGTTGGTACACAGCGCAAACACGATCAGCATGATCCATGCCGGTAGTGGAATTTGCCGGCGCCAGCTAGACAGCGTTTTTTGCTGGGAGGCGTAAAGCTCGTCGCTGGCGTCAAGTAGGGAATCCAGCGCCATGCTGGGAGCACGTTTGGCCATATTGGTAAGCAGCATCCACATATGTGTTTGCAACTGAATAGACTGCATACGCAGCGGCAGGCGATCTTCGGGGCTGGTCGTATTGTAGAAACTGATGCGTATTTCTAAATACCTTTTAAGCAGGCTTTGGGCTTGGGCTTGTTGTGCCGGTTCAAGCAAGGCTGTGCGCTGGTAGACGTGACCGATGGCAAAGGCTTCATTCTCTTCTGCGTGCACGCGCTCGTTATAGCCCGAAATTGCAAAAGACAGCATGAAGCCTATCAGCAGCCCAAACAAAGACAAGGTGGCGCCCAGCACAATTTTAAGTTCGTCGTCGGCGACTTTGCCCTGCTTGTCGTGTCGACGGCGCATAAATTTGCCGAATAGCGCGATAGCGGCAAATGCTGCAGCGGCAACAGGTAAAAAAACCAGCGAATAAAAATTGATCTGGGCAGGCATACTAACTTTACGCTTCTTGAAACGGATTTTGATAGCTGCTTGCGGCGGATTGCTTGCTGCTATTCAAGCCTTGCCAAATAGCAGCAAGCGGTTGGCGGATAGTCTATCCGCCAACCGCTTGGATCACAATGGTGCGAGGTGCTTACTTGGGTGTTTTCAGCAAACGGCTGACTTCATCCAGAGCACTTTGATAGTCGCCCGTCATGGAAGGCGAAACGACATACTTGCCGTTAACGCCGAAGGTGGGCGTGCCGTCTATTTTGTACGCCTTAGTTAGCTCATTGGCGCGGTTGACCTTGGCCTGCACACCAAAAGAGTTGAAGGTAGATTCAAACTGAGCACGGTCTATACCTTGGTCGGCAGCCCAAGCAATGATGGACTTGGCGTCAAAGATGCGCTTGCGCTCGTCGTGTATGGTTTTGAAGACCTTGGGGTGTAGGTCGAGCCGATTCAGGCTTTCCAACGAGTAATACAGCTTTTGCAGATCGACCATGGAAGCGTTGAAGGCCACGGGGACAGCGCGAAAGACCACATTGTCAGGCAGGCTGGGACGCCATTTTTCGATAAGGGGCTCGATGGCAGCGCAGTGATTGCAGCTGTAGGCGAAGAATTCCAAGACTTCGGATTTTCCCGGGGTGTCGGAGGGCTGGGCGGGTTCAAGCACCAAATAACGAGGCTTGGCGGTTTGTGCCTGAGCAGGCATCAAAAACAGCAAGGACATGCAGCCCAGAACCAGGCTGGCAAACGTGCGGGAAAGCAAAGAGGCGTACGACATATGGCAATTCCTGTAGGCTAAGGCTTGGGTTCAGACCATTGATCGACCGGCAAGTTCAATACCG
Source organism: Mesopusillimonas faecipullorum (assembly GCF_020539505.1). Taxonomy (GTDB): domain Bacteria; phylum Pseudomonadota; class Gammaproteobacteria; order Burkholderiales; family Burkholderiaceae_B; genus Mesopusillimonas; species Mesopusillimonas faecipullorum. The sequence goes on from NZ_JACDXW010000007.1 coordinate 3,227, forward strand.
ACCCCGAAAGATCAAGGGCGCACCACGGTGGATTCTATCTTGGCTTCGCTAAGTTGCACACGAGAGCGGTTCATTTCGTCTATGCCCTTAAACGGGCCGACGCGCACGCGGTACAACTGAGCGCCGCTGACTTGGGCGGTTTGCACCTGTACGGGCAGGCCCATCATCAGGATACGCCCGCGCATAGACTGCGCATCGGTTTCCGAGCGAAACGCACCTGCTTGCAAAAAATAGGTGGTGTTGGTTTGCGCGGAGGCCACCGTCTTGGGTTCAGCCGCAGGCTTTTGCGTTTGGGCTGCAGCCGGGGCTTGCGGCTGGGCTGGTGCTTGAGTAGAGGGCGACGCAGGCTTGGCGGGCGGGGGTGGGTCAGTCGATTGTGCGGCAGCCCCCAGCGTCGCCAGCAGTGCGCCGATGTCGTCCTGAGCCGGTGGGCTGGAGGGCGATGGCGTGGGAATGCCGGAGGGCAAGGGCGTGGGGGCGGTGGCCGTACCCTGGCTGGCTTGGCCGGCGGGGCCGGTCATGCCATACAAGCCCAGATTGGGATCCGGCGCTTCACGCACGTCGGGCAATAAGGTCTGCGCAGGCGCGCGACTGAACTTGTCCTTGAAAGGCATGGGCACTTGCGTGACAAAGTAGGCCACGGCAGCGGCGGCAGCCAGCCCAATGAGAAGGCCGGCCAGCACGCCAAACAGGGTGCTACCGCCTTTCGTTTTTGAGGAAGCCGGCTTACGCCGTTGCCTGCTAGTGGCCATGAGCTTTACATCCTTTCGGGCGCGGAAACGCCTAACTGTGCCAAACCGTTGGCCAGCACTTGTCGAGTGCCGTGAGCCAGACGCAAGCGAGCTTGCTTGAGGGCCTCGTCATCGACGCGTACCCGCTCTGCGTTATACCAAGCGTGGAAGTCAGCTGCGCATTCACGCAGCCAGAACGCTACTTGGTGGGGTGCCAGGTCGTTGGCGGCTTGCGTGAGCATAGCGGGATATTCGGCCAGTCGCTGTAAAAGCGCGATTTCGGTGGGCGCCTGCAATAGGGAAATATCGGCGGATTCCAGTGCTTGCTCGGGTACGCCGGCTTGGTTCAGCATAGAGCAGATGCGCGCATGTGCGTACTGAATGTAGTACACGGGGTTCTCGTCGCTTTTTGAAAGCGCGAGATCGACATCGAACACGAACTCGGAGTCGGCGCGGCGTTGGGCCAAAAAGAAGCGAACCGCGTCTTGCCCTACCCAATCGATGAGGTCGCGCATGGTGACATAGCTGCCAGCGCGTTTGGAGATCTTGACCTCGGCCCCGTCCCGCATCACCTTGACCATCTTGTGCAAGATGTACGAAGGGAATTCTTTGGGGATGCCCAGATTCAGTGCTTGCAAGCCTGCGCGCACCCGTGCGATGGTGCCGTGATGGTCGCTACCTTGGATATTAATGGCGTGATGGTAGCCGCGCTCCCATTTGGCCACGTGGTAGGCCACATCGGGCACGAAATAGGTATAGCCGCCTTCGCTCTTGCGCATGACGCGATCTTTGTCGTCGCCGGTGCCCAGTTCGGTGGTGCGCAGCCACAGCGCACCGCCGTCTTCGTAGGTGTGGCCGGAATCGACCAGCGCCTGAACCGTGCGTTCGACGCGACCGTCGGTGTATAGAGAGCTTTCGAGGTAGAAGTTGTCGAACTTCAGGCCGAAGGCCTGTAAGTCCAGATCTTGCTCACGGCGCAGATAGGCAACGGCAAAGCGGCGGATGTCGCTCAAGCTGTCTACATCGCCGGTAGCCGTGACGGACTCGCCATCGGCGGCCTGTACAGTGGCTTGCGCCTGGAAGTCGCGGGCGATATCCAGAATGTAGTCGCCCTTGTAGCCGTCTGCGGGAAACTCGGCGGCTTCGGGAGCAATACCGCGGGCACGCGCCTGTACGCTGATAGCCAGGTTGTCGATTTGGTTGCCGGCGTCGTTGTAATAGAACTCGCGCGTAACCTGCTTGCCTTGGCTGGCCAGCAACCGGCACAGAGAGTCGCCCAGCGCAGCCTGGCGCGCATGGCCCACGTGCAAAGGGCCGGTAGGGTTGGCCGATACGAATTCGACCAGTACTTTATCTGGCGAGGCCGGGCGGTGGCCAAAGTAGGCGCCTTCTTGCCAGATATGCGCCAATACGGCTTGGTGCACGGCAGCAGTAAGACGGATATTGATAAAGCCCGGCCCTGCGATTTCCGCGGAGGCGATCAGATCGGCGGCTTGAGGCTGAGCCAGCAGCGCTTGCACGATTTGTTCGGCCAACTCACGCGGGTTGCGTTTGGCGGCGCGAGCCAATTGCATGGCCACGTTGCAGGCGACATCGCCATGGCTGGCAACTTTGGGCCGTTCTAGTTGAATGTCGGGCGTGGCGCCTGGCACGACGGTTTCGACCGCGGCGGCCAGCAATTCGATGAGTGTTTTTTGTTGCCCAGGAAGCATAGGTAAGAGTCAGTATGCCTGGCGCGGGTTCCGGTTTCGAGCCGGATGCGGCACAGGCCGGCGAAAAGCCCGATTATCGCATGTCCCGCGCCCAGAGGGCAGGTAGTAAAAAGGATGCCATCGGCGTCCCTTAGGCCATTCATGGCATCGTCCATCCCAGCGTCTCTTGCAACCATTGCGTATAGCCTGCCATATCCACCTCACCAACAGCGCTTCCGTCCTTAGCACGCCAGTCTTCGAAACGTTGAATGAAGGCCTCGGTGCTTTGCCTATGCGGTGCCCCCAGGGCGTCCAAGGAGCCTTGCCGCCAAACCAACATGTCATGAAAGGCGTCGTCTACGCGCCGGTCGCCGTCGTATAGCCAACGCAGGCTACTGGGCCGGTCATCGTGCAAAATGGGGTCCGTGACTTGTTGGTCTGCCAAGGGCCCGGCCAGCCAATTTACGCCGGCCAAGCCGCCTTGCGCCAGCATCCAGTTCAGCGCCACATCTGATAAATCGCCTGAAGAAGCGGGGATATAAAGCCCGGTATAGGGGCCTTGACCGCCGCCCACATTGGCATGCCCGCCAACAAAAGGGACTTCGATAATATTGTTGTTGCTTGAGCCGGATGTAGACGTCAAAGGAAACCAGCTGCGGTATTCATGCAAGGCGACGGCATGCGCCACGCGTGTCCAGGCAGGGTTGATGGAAAAATCAAACGCCCGATTCAGCGAACCGTGCAATCCCAGTTGGGCAACGGTATCGAACAAGCCCATAAAACGCAGGTCTACGCATGCCTGCAACAAACCCTGACCTGGGATGGCATAGCTGAACCAGCCATTTTGGGTATGTTGGGCCACCATATTGCCAAAGTGGCGTGCCAGCGCGGCCCCGCGTGAATAGCCGATGACGTCGATAGGAAGCGTCACCCCGGCAGGCGCAAGACGCAGTGCGTCAAGAAACTGTTGCCACTGAGTCGTGACGATGCCGAATGCGGAATAAGCACCGATGGCGTCCAAGTCTACATAATAGGGATTGCTGGGGCCCGCGTGATAGTGCACCAAGCCATCGGCATAGCGCTGGCTCATTTTCCAGACATTCGCGCGATTCAAAGCGTCTTGCCGAGTGCCGTCAAAGGCAAACAGCAGCAGGCCTGTCGGGTCGATATGGCGTTGAGGTTGCTGGTGGGCATAGCCCAGGGCTTGCTGGCCCGGAACGGGGCCCATGGGGTCGGGTTCCAGATAGGCGCCCATGGCAGGCGAATAGGTGCGCAGAAGGTTGTCGTGCCATCCGGTAAAGGGGTCGGCAATCTGGCCCGGTAAACGCAGGGCCAGATCCAAGTCTCCCCATTTGTGGGTTAGCTCTCCGGTGGGCGAATAGTGGGCCAGCCAGCGCACCCGCCGCTGTGGGTCAGTGACCATGCGGGGGGTTCCCAAAGGGTCTACGTGTACCGCGTAAAGCCGTCCTTCGGGTGACTGTGCGTCATAGTCAATCAGGCCAATCAAGGCTTGCCCTGCGTACAGATAGCGTCGGCTAATGTGCCGAGCGGTCAAAGAAGGGCCGCCTGGTTCAGCGCCAGGTGTTTGCGTGCGAATCTCGGCGGCTAGACGCTGCCCAACGTACAGGTATTGCGTAGCCTGTGAGCCCTGCTGTGCACTGATTCGGTAACCGTGAGCATTGTGGCTGTACTGGGCAACACGGCCTTCGTTGTCGACCAACTGTACTAATCTACCCGACGGCCCGTAGCGTAAATGATGTTTGCCTACATGTAGTGGCAGGCCGGCGGCGTTGCGCCTGATTCGGGGTATGAAGCTGACGCCGCTCGAGGGTCTGGCAGCAGCCAAGCCACCGTCGGCGTGCCAGGCATACCATGCCTCCTGGTTTGTAGCGGCGGGCGTATGCGTCGTGCTTGTCAGCGTGGGCAGGGAAAGATCAGCGGGCACGGGTGGCAGAATCACGGGTGCTGCGCGTACCAATCTGGAGGCCTGGTCATGATGAAAGCGCCACCCTTGGCCGACGGTATTTTGCCCATGCCAATCGGCCATGTGCGTGATGTGTCCGTGCGCATCGTGGCTGCGCAAGTGCACCCACAGGGGTTCACTGCCGTTTCTTACACTTAATGTCAGAACGCCGTCATGCCTGTTGGTCTGCGTGTAAAGGCCATTCCCGTGCCAGTACGCTGTCGATGCTTGCGCGCTGCTCACGACACGATGTCGTTGCCCCTGCTTGTCTTCCCATTCCAAGCTGGCAAGGCGTCTATCGGAAAGCCAGCGGTAATGAAGCGAACCGCCTTCCGGCAGATGATGCACAGCTAAGCGACCGTTAGCGTCGTACTCAAATCGTTCTTCATAATGCAGGGTCAGTTGGCCAGACTCGGGCAATGAGGGACGAGCAATTTGCCTGGTGGCAAGTCGACCTTGTTCGTCATGGGTAAGGGTTTCGCTTTCTGCGGGATGTTCCACCCTGACGATCTGATCGTTATGCCAGTGCAAACGCGTGCGCTCACGCTGTGCTTTTTGAGCGACCTCTATGCCTATCAATCTGTGCAGAGCGTCGTAATCGTATCGCCAGCGCCGGCCATCGGCAGCTTCGGCGCTGGCAAGCCCTCCTTGAGGGGTATAACGCAGTGATACTCTGCTAGTCAGCGGACTGTGCCAATGCGAGCGTCTGCCGGCGGCATCGTAATGAATGACAAGCCCTGGCCATCCTTCCGGCGCACTCGGGTTTCCTTCTCCTAGTGTCAGAATGGCGCCGGACAAAGCATGGCGATCGGGGGTGTTGGACGCAAGCAAACTTAAACGTCGTCCTCCTGCCGAGAGTATCTGCGTTTGCCTGTCATTTTTGGAATGCAAAGAGCCCGAATAACTGATCGATAGGCCGCCCATACCTGGGTCGGCTGGCGCTTGCCAGACCTTGACGACGCGGCCCAAGGCATCGTAGTGCCAGGTGCGTAGACGGATTGCATCACGGCTAGGTGGATGGGTTTCAGAGATGCCGGTCGGCAGCCAATGATTTCCACTTTGCCGTTCAGGCTCATACAGATAGCGGCGTTCTCTGCCTTCTGGACCGCTTGCTGAAATCAGGCGTAAGCCGTGTCCCGCCCCCGCCGCTTCGTATTCGTAGCGCCACACGCCCAGAGGCGTGTCCATCCGGGTCAAATAGGCCTGCCCTTCTTCCACCCTATAGTGCATGCGGATTTCCTGGCCGGTGTCATCACGCAGCTGAGTGATCAGGCCGTGCAACAAGCCCGCCTCGTGACGCTTGATGTGCAGCTTGCCGGGGCGGGGAATGGGGGATTGCAAGGCGATCAGGCGGCCTTGTGCATCGAAATCCAGGCGTTGCCCATTGGGCCAGTGCCAAGTCCACCCTTGTTCATGCCGCCTAAGACTACCCCTGGCGTTGGTCGTTTCGATGCCCGCTTTAGGAAACGGAAAACTCACGCGGCTCCCGTCGGCCTGCACGATCTGTACTTGCTTGCCGACACTGTGCAGGCGGGAATCAAAGCTCAGCGTCCATCCGCGGCCCAAGACCCCGTGTCTGGGGTCCAGGCTGTTGTAGTGGCGTGCCACCGTCAGTAAAGGGTTTGATGGCAGCGGCGGGACATCTTGCTCAAAAAGATACTTATTGCCAGTCAGTAAATGGATAGGGTTGCCCAGCCCCAGATTCATTTCGGGGACGAGCGCGCCTTGGCTGGCCACATCGCCCTGGGCACAGGGGTTACCCATCAGGCTGGGGCCGCAGGTTTGTGCTGCGGCATGGTGGCCGCTTGCCCATAGCAGGTAAACCATGATGACGACAGCCCAAATCGATGCCGGCGAGCAGGCCAGCTTCCTGGGTGGCCACGAGCTAATCGTTGGGAGCAAGCAAGGGGAGCGAGGCGATGGCGGAATCGGCATGGGAGCGCAGGAAAGCCGGTGAAACTTAAGGTCTTTTATCTTGCTCCGTACCCACCGGGCTGGGTTAAGCTAGTGAATGTAAATATCCATGGGGACATACCGCAGCTGGCCCCGTGGTTTTCATTTAAGGAGTCACGCCATGCTGATAGTTTTTCGATCCAAGGCCGCCGGCGACATCTTGATGCTTTCGCAGCACGCATTGCCGGTATTGCAAGCGGTGGGCAAGGTATCAGGCGATCAAGTGCCCGAGCGCGGCATCTTCACGCATGCACAGCTTCAAAAAGCCATCGACGACCTAGAGCACGCCATTGGCTTAAGCGAAGACCCCGCTGAACCTACCGAGAAAGAGCTCGAGCGCCAACCCGATTTGGCCCACCCCATGCGCAAACCCGTGGGCTTCCGCCAACGCGCTTTTCCTTTGCTTGAAATGCTGCGTGCAGCGCTTAAGCAAGGGCACGATGTGATGTGGGAACCCGCCCCTGCCTGGTAGATGCGACTGAATCGGCCGTAGTAAAAAGCAGAAAGGGGAGCCAAAGAAATTTGGCCCCCCTTTCTGCTTTGTATGCCGGCTTATGGCCGGCATTCAACAAACATCACACAAATATCAAACCGCGACGGCAGTGGTGTTTTGGCTACCTGCGCCATGATGCATGGCGTGACGATTCAAGGCGCCCAGAATGGCCTGGAACGAAGCGGTAACGATGTCGGCGTTGATGCCCACGCCAAAACCAGTGGGGGCGTCGCCAACGCGGATTTCCACATAGCTGGCGGCGCGGGTGTCGGTGCCCGTACCGATGGCATGCTCGTGGTAATCCATGATGCGCACCTCTTGGTTCAAGGCATTGACGAAGGCAGAGATCGCCCCGTCGCCTTGGCCGGTCAAGTGCACATCTTTACCGTTGTGGCGTACGTCTACTTCGATGACGAACTGCTCACCGCTCTTGGCATTAGGCTGCCCCGTGATGCGGTGGCGCACCAACTGCCACGGGCCGTCCAACTGCAGGTACTCCTGATTGAAAAGGTCGTAGACATCTTCGGCGGTGACTTCTTTGCCTGTTTCGTCGGTAACGCGCTGAATGGCGCGGCTGAACTCGATCTGCAGACGGCGGGGCAATACCAAGCCGTGCTCTTGTTCGAGCAGATACGACACGCCACCCTTGCCTGATTGGCTGTTGACGCGAATTACGGCGTCATAGCTGCGGCCAAGATCGGCGGGATCGATAGGCAAGTAAGGCACTTCCCAGATCGCGTCCGCTTGTTGAACGGCAAAACCCTTCTTGATCGCGTCTTGGTGCGAGCCCGAGAATGCGGTAAAGACGAGGTCGCCCGCATAGGGGTGACGCGGATGTACCGGCAACTGGTTGCAGTACTCGGCACAGCGGCGTACTTCGTCGATGTCGGAGAAGTCGAGGCCGGGATGTATACCCTGGGTATAAAGATTGAGCGCCAAGGTGACCAAGTCTACGTTACCGGTACGCTCGCCGCTGCCGAACAGACAGCCTTCGATACGATCGGCGCCTGCCATCACGGCGAACTCGGCAGCTGCAACCGCCGTGCCGCGATCGTTATGTGGGTGCACACTAAGCACGATACGATCGCGATGCTTAAGGTTCTTGTGCATCCATTCGATCTGATCCGCATACAGATTGGGGGTTGTGGCTTCGATGGTGGCGGGGAGGTTCAAGATAATCTTGGCCTCGGGCGTAGGCTGCCAAGCTTCGACCACCGCATTGCACACGTCCAGGGCCACCTCGGGCTCGGTGGTGCTGAACACTTCGGGCGAGTACTCATAACGCCAGAAGGTTTCGGGATGCTGGGAGGTGTAGTGCTTGACGAACTTGGTGCCGCTGACGGCCAGGTCGCGCACGCCGTCAGGGTCCATATTGAAAACAATTTTGCGGAAGGCGGGGGCGCAAGCGTTGTACAAGTGCACGATGGCGTTTTTGGCGCCGGCTGCGGCTTCGACGGTGCGAGCAATGAGATCTTCGCGCGATTGAGTCAATACGATGATGGTCACGTCATCGGGAATGCGTTTTTCGTCGACCAATTTGCGAACGAAGTCGAAATCGGTCTGTGAAGCCGATGGAAAACCCACTTCGATTTCTTTGAAGCCGATTTTGATGAGTTGCTGGAAAAAGCGCAGCTTGCGTTCGACGCTCATGGGTTCGATCAGCGCTTGGTTACCATCGCGCAGGTCGGTGCTCATCCAAATGGGGGGATGAGTGATACGTTTGCTGGGCCATGTGCGTTCGGAAAAATCACGCTCGAAAGCGACGAACGGACGATATTTCTTGGAGGGATCGGAAATCATGATGCACCTGTACGGGGATAGACGGAATGTTCCTTTTGGGAGCCATCGCTAACCACACCCTGGGGCGGTGGATAGTGCAAAACTGCAACGGGGATGACTACAAGACTGGCGTGGCGGACACAGGTTGCCGAACTGCCACAGGGCACTAGGCTCGGCAACCGAGCGATAGCAGCAGGGATAGTGCCAGGGCGGCACGCGAGCGGGAAGTAGAGGTGACGGCCGCATGCATACCGGCAGGGCTGCCAGCGTATGTATCGCGAAAAGAGGTGATAAAGGCCGTGTTCATACCCTACAGTCGAACACATTTTTTGTTGCAATGCAAGTAACTAGGCGCAGAATGTGTGGCGCGAGCAACAGCCTAGGGGCGAACAATATGAGGGGCGGGAGCTGCGATATCGATGGGGGCGGCCAGCGCTTGGGCATGGGTGTTGGCCAAATGAATCTTGCCCGAACGGCCCGACCGCAATTCTTGAATGGTGCGCTGCAAAATGCCCACGGTAACGGGGTGGCGGCGATCTTCCCAGGCCCAAGCAAGCACTTCGCGGGCTTCCGGAGACAACTGACGGGTCAGTTGGGTGAAGTCATCGGCATTGACGATGCGGTGTTTGGCGCTTTGATGACTAGCGCAGGCATATCGGTAAAGTATGCTGAGCACGGCCAGCGCGATAACAATGGCCAAGCCCCACCAAAATAAAGGCATGTATTGTTTTGCCAATTCGGTGGCTTGAGCGCTGAAGCCCCCCAAGGCTGCGTAATCCAAACCTTTGCCGAAAGATAATAAGCTGCCAAGCAGGTGGTAGGCAACCATGGCCACCACAATAATCACCACCGCGCAGATAATTTTAGAGGTGGCGGTCAGGCGCAACACAAGCCCGCGTAAGGCGGAGAGGCTGCTTGCGGACGTGGCATCTTTAGGGGTGGGGCGCATGGTGAAATAAATGAGTGCGTGAGGTGGCCCGATTTTACCCGAAGCGTGTGACGTGAAGGCTTAAGCTATCAGAGCACCCCTAGACAGGGGAGAGGCAGGATAAGCCTATGAATCGTAAGAATTAGGGGTAAACCCTTAGCGTAAATTTGCCATAAATGCGTAGAAAAGGCTTGCGCTCACTTCGGGAATGGATGATAATTGTTCTCATGTTTATTTGTGTATGTAATGCCATCACCGAGCGCCAGGTACAAGCCGCTGTAGCGGCAGGGGCGTCGACCATGGCCGATTTGCAAGGCGAATTGGGTGTGGCGACCAACTGCGGCTGCTGCATGGATACCGCACTCGAATACTTGCCAGGCGGTCGCTATGCCACCGCATCGCTTAGTGTCGTGTCGATTTCCGCTTTGTCTACCGAGGTAAACGAAATCACCGAGATCGAGATCGCCGAGGCTGCTGCCAACGACGAATCCGTTCAGGTGGGTGTCATGCGGGTACGCTCAGTGGCACGGCGCGCTTAAGGCAGTCATACCGGGTAGTGCTGTGCACGCAACAAAGAAACAATTTGTTTCAAAAAGAATTCGGCCCGCAAAGGGCCGTTTTGCTGTCTGCTTTTTCCAATAAAACTTTTAAAAACACGCTTTTGACTGGGGCACAGAGGCGGCCAAGCTGCGCCGCAAGTGCCATTCGGCCACTTCACAGTTGAAGCGGATGCGACAAGCAGACTCATTCTTATTTAGCTAAATCATTGTATTTATTGGGTTTTGTTCTCCCTTGGCGGGTGCCAAAGATATCGCCACATGGTAGTCTATCCATGTTTCGCGGTTGGGGGCGCTTGGCTCCGTAGCCGCTGTGGTTATTTGTACAGGAGAGCAATCATGAAGGGCGACCCTACCGTCATTCGTCATCTGAACGCGCAGCTTAAAAACGAACTCACGGCCATCAACCAATATTTTCTTCATGCTCGCATGCTGAACCACTGGGGCCTGAATAAGCTCGGCAAAAAAGAATATGAAGAGTCCATCGGCGAGATGAAGCATGCTGACCGCCTGATAGAGCGTATTTTCATGCTGGACGGCTTGCCCAATCTGCAAGACCTGCACAAGCTGATGATAGGCGAGGACGTGCCTGAACTGCTCTCCTGTGACCTCAAGCTCGAGCAAGTTGCGCAAGAAACCGTCAAGGAAGGCATTGCCTATTGCGAGTCGGTGCGCGATTACGTGTCTCGTGATTTGCTCCAAGACATTCTGGACGATACCGAAGAGCACATCGATTATCTGGAAACCCAATTGGGCTTGGTCGATCAGGTGGGTCTGCAAAACTACCTGCAATCGCAGATGGCGGTCGAAGACTAAATTTCTTGCTGTGGGCGCTTAAGGTGCCCGGTATACAACAAGGGCCGGCCCGTTTATCGGGTGCCGGCCCTTGTTGTATGAAGTCGCCCGTTTTGAGTGCCGCTAACGGATGCGCAACTTTAGAAATTGCGGGCGGGGCAGTCTTCTATCAGACCCCAGGCGTTGTTGGCGCCACAATATTGATTACGCGCCGCCCAGAGGCAACTGGGACGGTCGAAGAAGCTGGAAGCCTGGCAGGCGTTGAGTGCCCGTTGCAGGTCGGCTTGCCAGGCCTGCGAAGTGGAGCCTGTGGAGGGCGCTTGCTGTTGAATAGACGTTACGCCAGGTACCTCGATGGGCTGCAAGGGCACGTTGCCGCCTCTGAGCGCACCGAGCAAGTCGCCGACGTCGGCAATACCCGCCAAGCCGCCTTCGCCCTGGCCTGCCAACTGCTGCGCTTGATAAAGCGAAATTGAGGTGGTGGCCGTAGCAATCAGGGGATTGTTCAGGGTTTCGTTGAGGGCTTCGGGGTTGATTTCCCAAGTGATGGGAGCAAGCGTCTCGGGTACTGCCAGCCTGCCGTTAAGCAGGGGCTGGGGCGGTTGAGCGGTGTAAGGGCGCCCGTCGGCATCCAGCACCTGGGTAGGCGCAGAGGCCGCCGCTACCTGGGTTTCGGCATTGATAAGCGGCCCGTGCGCCACCAGCCAGTCTCCCAGGCGCAAGCCTAGCCACGCCGAGAAACCGGCTGCGGCTATCAGGGTGACGAGTATCAAGCGCCAAGACATACTTATCCTTGTGGCTGGGAAACGGGTTACTAGTATAGAACGACGTGCCTGCCTTTAGCGTTCAGGTGTCAAAGACTTGCCCGCCATGCTCGCGCATGGCATGAAAGCGTATGGCCGGATAAAGCTCTTGCACCACACGCAATTGGGCGGAGGAGGTCGCAAGAAAGGCGGGGGCTTCTACCACGTCGTAGGCAATGTTGGCGGCATTGGCATCGGTGAACTTGCGCAAGGCCTTGGGGTCGTCGCAAGTGAACCAGCGCGCCAAGGTGTAGCGCGAAGGCATCATGCGAGCGTCCACACCGTATTCGGTCTTCAGACGTTGTGCAACCACCTCGAACTGCAGCTGGCCGATGGCACCCAACAGCAGCGCGCCACCTGCGGCTTCGGGCCGGAAAACCTGAATCGCGCCTTCCTCGCCCAATTGGGTCAGACCGGTACGCAGTTGCTTGATGCGTAAAGGATCTTTGACTTCGACAGCTTGGAACAGTTCTGGGGCAAAGAAAGGCAGGCCGGTGAAATGCAGGCTTTCGCCTTCGGTCAGCACGTCGCCCAAATGCAAGACCCCGTGGTTGGGAATACCGATGATGTCGCCGGCATAGGCTTCCTCGACGATATCGCGGCGTTGGGAAAGAAAAGACACGACGTTATTGGGCCGGATCTCTTTGCCGGTGCGCACCACTTTTAGCCGCATGCCGCGCTCGAAATGACCTGAGGCCACGCGTATGAAGGCCACGCGGTCGCGGTGGGCTGGGTCCATATTGGCCTGAATCTTGAACACCACACCGCTGAACTTGGGCTCCTCGGGCTGCACTTCGCGTTCGAGCGCCGTTCGGGGGCCGGGAGGGGGTGCAAAGTCAACCAGGGCATCCAGGACTTCCTGTACACCAAAATTGTTGATGGCCGAGCCAAAGAAGACCGGTGTTTGTTTGCCCAGCAGAAAAGCCTGGTGATCGAACGGCGGGGCTGCGGCCTCCATCAGCTCGACTTCGTCTTGCGCCTTGGCATAGGCATCGCCGAAGCGTTGGTTCAGCTCGGGGGCTTTCAGATCGGTGAGTATCTCGTCGTCACCCGCACGACGCTCTTGGCCGGACTGGAACACGCGCATGTGTTGCTTGCGTAAATCCAGCACGCCACCGAAATGCCGGCCCATGCCTACAGGCCAGGCCAATGGCACGGTATCCATACCCAGATGCGACTCGATTTCGGAGAGCAGCTCCAGCGGCTCTTGGACTTCGCGGTCGAACTTGTTGACGAAGGTGATGATGGGCGTGTTGCGCGCCCGGCATACCTGCAGCAGCCGTATGGTTTGAGGCTCTACGCCGTTGGCGGCGTCCAGCACCATCAGAGCGGCGTCCACGGCTGTCAGCACCCGGTAAGTATCTTCCGAGAAGTCTTGGTGACCCGGGGTATCGAGCAGGTTGATGACGCAATCGCGGTATTCCATCTGCATCACCGACGAGGCCACCGAGATGCCGCGTTGCTTTTCTATTTCCATCCAGTCCGACGAGGCGTGCCGGCTCGCTTTGCGGGCCTTCACGCTGCCGGCAATCTGGATGGCGCCTGCGAACAGCAGCAGCTTTTCGGTTAGCGTGGTCTTACCCGCGTCGGGGTGAGAAATAATGGCAAAAGTGCGGCGTCGTTTGACTTCCGTGGCGATGCTCATGGCTGGCGGCGGGGGAGGTTAGTGGGTCTCGGAACGGGTGGAGGGGCGGCGGCTGCGCTCGGGGGGACGCGTGCTGTTGCGAGCTGGGCCGGCGGCGCCTTGGGGACGGCGATTACGACCGTCGCCACGGGGTGCGGCGGTTGCGGATGCAGGACGGCGTCCGTCGCGGCGCGGGGGGCGTGGAGGACGGTCATCGACTTCGGGTGCGCTGCGGCTAGGGTCGGGTGTCCAACCCTCAATAATACTGCGCGGTATGCGTTGCTTGATCAGACGCTCGATCGCAGCCAGGTACTTGGCTTCAGTGTTGTCCACCAAAGACAAGGCAGAACCCTCGCTGCCGGCGCGTCCGGTGCGACCGATGCGGTGCACGTAGTCTTCCGGCACGTTGGGCAGTTCGAAGTTCACCACGTGGGGAAGCTGGTCGATGTCCAGGCCGCGCGCCGCGATGTCGGTGGCAACCAGCACACTGAGCTTGCCGGTCTTGAAGCCATCCAGCGCACGGGTGCGGGCAGCCTGGCTTTTGTTGCCATGGATGGCGGCGGCAGCCAAACCATCTTTGACCAGTTTTTCGGCAAGGCGGTTAGCGCCGTGCTTGGTACGAGTGAACACCAACACCTGATGCCAGCCGCTTTCGCGAATGATGTAGCTGAGCAAATCGCGCTTGTGCACTTGCTCGGTCATGACCACGGTTTGGCTGACGAGTTCTGAGGTGGTGTTGCGAGCAGCCACGGAGACTTCAACGGGGTCGTGCAAGACGCCTTGAGCCAGCCCGCGAATTTCATCCGAGAACGTTGCGGAGAACAGCAGGTTTTGCCGCACTTTGGGCAGCAATACCAGAATGCGGCGAATATCGCGGATGAAGCCCATGTCCAGCATGCGGTCGGCTTCGTCCAATACCAGGATCTCGACAGCGGACAGATCCAGTGTCTTTTGCTGCACGTGATCGAGCAGGCGGCCAGGTGTAGCCACGAGGATGTCTACGGGCTTGCGCAGGGCCTGGATTTGCGGGTTGATATTCACACCGCCAAACATCACCAGCGAGCGCAGCGAGGTGTGCTTGCCATAGGTGCGCACGGATTCTTCGACCTGGGCGGCCAATTCGCGCGTGGGCGTCAGAATCAGGCAGCGCGGCTGGCCGGGCTTGGATTTTGTGGATGGGTTCTGCAGCAGACGGTGCAAGATGGGCAGCGTAAAGCCGGCGGTTTTGCCAGTGCCAGTCTGGGCGGCGGCAAGCACGTCGCCGCCTTTCATGACATGAGGGATCGCCTGGGCTTGAATCGGGGTGGGGCTTTCGTAGCCGGTTTCGGAAATGGCGCGCAGCAAGGGCTGTGCCAGGCCTAAGTCGGCAAACTTAATAGGGGTGTTCAACATGCAACTCCAGCGACAGCCTATCGCTCGAGTCGAGAGATACCAATCTAGGCGGACGAATGGGAAGTAAAGAGGAGGCCAGGTAAGGCCAAGTGACAGGCCTGGCTAGTGTCTTGAGTTGCGAGACACTAGGCCCGTGCGCAGCACGGTGATTGGTTCGTCGTGCTTGGGCGCAATTGTACTCGATTACCGCATCTGCCTATGTGCGCCGACGCAGAACGTCTTAAATATTGGAAAATGGCAAGGCAAGCTGTTTTAATGGTGGCGTTTAGCCCCCAATTCTTTAAGCGATACTCAAGATGAAGAGACTGTTCATGCTGTTGATGGCGCCGGTGCTGGCGGTGCTGCTTTCCGGCTGCGGCTATAACGAAATTCAGCGATTGGACGAACAGGTGAAGGCCGCCTGGTCGCAAGCCCTTAATCAATACGAGCGGCGGGCCGACCTGGTGCCCAAGCTGGTGGCTTCTGTGAATGCCTATATGGTCAACGAGCGCTCTATCATGACCGAAGTGGCCGAGGCGCGTGCGCAGGTAGGTAGCATCCGCATTACGGCTGACGACCTCAACGACCCTGAGCTCATGGCGCGCTTTGAGCAGGCGCAGGGGCGGCTTTCATCGGCCTTGTCACGTCTGTTGGCGGTCTCCGAGAACTACCCGCAACTGAAAAGCGATACCTTGGTACGCGACCTGATGACGCAGTTGGAAGGCACTGAAAACCGCATAGCTACCGAGCGTGGCCGCTATGTGCAAGCCGTGCAGGCTTATAACCAAACCATACGACAGTTCCCCACGCTGATCACCGCCAAGATTTTCGGCTACGACACCATGGCGAATTATGGCGTCGAGCGCCAGACCGAGATCATGCGCAATCCCGACGTCAAATTCGACTTGCCCGCCGGCGCTGCCGCGCAGCAATAAGAGGCGTAGACATGGGTGCGCTAAGCTTGGGGCATGCGCGGGTGCCCAGGTTGGCCTGGCTGCTGGGTGCATGGCTATGTTGTCTGGCGGCCTGGTGGCCGGTGTGGGCGCAGCAGGCTGCTATTCCCGCGCTGCAAGAGCGCGTAACAGACACCACAGGTACGCTGGATACCACTACGGTAAACCGCTTAACGCAAGCGCTGGCTGCCCTTGAGCAAGAAAAAGGGGCCCAGATCGCGGTCCTCATGGTGCCTACCA
This sequence comes from Mesopusillimonas faecipullorum, assembly GCF_020539505.1. Classification (GTDB taxonomy): domain Bacteria; phylum Pseudomonadota; class Gammaproteobacteria; order Burkholderiales; family Burkholderiaceae_B; genus Mesopusillimonas; species Mesopusillimonas faecipullorum. The sequence continues at coordinate 19,108 of NZ_JACDXW010000007.1, forward strand.
CCCAAGGCGAAGCGATAGAAGGCTATGCGCAGCGCGCCTTCGAGCAGTGGAAGCTGGGGCGTAAAGGGGTGGACGATGGCATTCTTTTCGTCATCGCCAAAGACGACCGGCGCTTGCGTATCGAGGTGGGTTATGGCCTGGAGGGCGCAGTGACAGACTTGCAGGCGGGCCGCATCATTCGCGAACAGGTGGCGCCCCATTTCCAGCAGGGCGATTTTGCGGGCGGTGTGGTGTCCGGGGTAGACAGCTTGATCAAGCTGGTAGAAGGCGAAGCACTGCCCGAGCCTTCCGCTTCAGTCGCCGATGAAGCATCATCCGGCTCGTTTCTCTTGACTCTTATTGAATGGCTGGCGCCTCTGGCCATTGCCGTCGTGGCCTTACCGCCGTTGTGGGCCGCGGCGGGTACGGCGCTGGCGCTGTATTGGCTTACCGGCGGCAGTGTGGTCGCGGCTGCCGTGGGAGCCATGGTGGCCTTTCTGCTTAGTTTGGCGGGGCGCTCGGCGGGCTCGGGGCCGCGCGGCGGCTCTTCCAGCGTGTCGCGCCGTGGCGGCGTCATCGGAGGTGGGCTGGGCTCTTCCCGTGCTGGCTGGGGGCATGGCCGTGGCGGTGGCGGTTTCGGGGGTGGGGGCTTCGGTGGCGGTGGCGGCCGCAGCGGAGGCGGCGGTGCCTCGGGTGGTTGGTAGAGAGGGGCTTATGTATCACAATCGATTCGGCTGGAAGCACCTGGCAGGACTGAGCACTTTCGAGGGCAGGCGTTTGCGTCGCAAACATTTTCCGCAAGTGGTATTGGATGAGTTGGCTGCCACGATTGCTCATAGCGAGCAGCATCATGCCGGCGAGCTGATGTTGGCGATAGAAGCGGTGGCTCCGGCGCACGAACCCGATACGCGCCAGCGAGCCCTGGAAGTTTTCGGCAGGCTGGGCGTGTGGGACACCCCTTTGAATACCGGCGTACTGCTTTACCTGGCCCTAGATCGCCACCACATAGAGCTTATTGCGGATCGCGGGGTGGGCGCCCCCGATGCCGAGTGGCAAACCATTTGCACTCAGCTGCGTAAAGACTTGGCAGCTGGGCGCTATCGCGAGGGGATTCGGGCAGCGATTGAGGCGATAGAGGCGGTGTGCAGGCAGTATTGCCCGGCGGCGTTAAGCGCACAAAACCATTTGCCGGACCAGCCCATCATGCTGTAATGCCGGCCATGGCTTTAGGCGCTGGAAGGGGCTGCCTCTTGCACCATGGGTGGCAGCCTGAGCAGCCAATGGCGCACCAAGGCCTCACCGGCCTGTTCTAAAGATAGCTGTACGCCCTGGCTGGCCAGATCAGTCGTATGCAAACCCTGATAACCGCAAGGGTTGATACCTAAAAATGGCTGTAGATCCATGCTGACGTTTAGTGCAACACCATGGTAGGCGCGCCCGTTGCTGACCTTGATACCCAGCGCGGCGATTTTCGCCATGGGCTGGCCATCCAGGCTTAAACCGTTGCCAGGCGCAGCCGCCTGGCTGGTCATCTCAAGCGTGTAAGGAACGTACACGCCTGGTGCGCCGGCCAGCCGACTCGCCTCGGGCAAACCTAGCTCTTGCAGCAAGCCGATGACGGCGTCTTCCAGCAAGGCTACGTATTCTTTGACGAACAAGCCTCGGCGACGCAGGTCGATGAGGCCGTAAGCGACGACCTGCCCTGGACCATGATAGGTAACCTGACCGCCCCGGTCACTGCGCACCAGGGGAATATCGCCGGGGGCGAGCACGTGTTCGGGCTTGCCCGCCTGGCCCAGCGTGTAGACAGGCGTGTGCTCGACCAGCCATATTTCATCGGGTGTGTCGGTGTCTCGTGTCTGCGTGAACTGGCGCATGGCCAGCAATACTTCTTCGTAAGGTGCGGGGCGAGCCAGCCAGCGTACAAGGGGTAGCATCAAAGCACGATGGAAACCATGGGGTGGCTATGCAGGGCGCGATACAAATTATCCAGTTGCTCGCGTGAGGTGGCCGTGACGGTGAAAGTCAGGCCCACATAATTACCCTTGCTGCTGGGGCGTACCTCGACAGTGACCGGATCGAACTCCGGATCAAACTCCAGCACCACCGCCGTCAGGGTAGGGGTAAGTTCAGGATGGGACTTTCCCATGACCTTGATGGGGAATTGGCTGGGGTATTCGATTAACGAGTCTTCGGGGGGAATGACCGGTGGCTGGTTCATCATGGGGTCTCCTTAGCCCACTAGGGCATCGTAGGCGGTGCGCAGCTTTGCGTAAACAGGACCGGGGCGGCCATTACCGACGATGTGGCTGTCAAGGCGCACGATGGGCAAGACTTCTTTGGTCGCGGCAGTCAGTAAAAGCTCGTCGGCTTGTTCGACTTCGGCGCGGCTGATAGCGCGTGCTTGATAAGGTACACCGGATTGCATTGCCAGCTCTTCGAGCAAGCGATAGCGTATGCCTTCCAGAATGAGATGGTCGTTGGGTGGCGTGAGCAAGGTGCCGTCTTTGACCACCCAGATATTGCATGACGAACCTTCCGTCAGCATACCGTCGCGGAACTGAATGGCCTCGTCTACACCCGCTTCAATGGCTTGTTGCTTGGCCAGCACATTGCCCAGCAAAGACACCGATTTGATATTGCACAGTTGCCAACGAATGTCGGGGATGGCGATGGCGCTTAAACCCTCGGTACGCTGGCGCTCTGAAGGGCGCTGAAAGGGGTTGATCATCCCGAATACGGTGGGCTGGACTTGCTTGGGAAAAGCGTGGTCGCGTTTGGCCGGCCCGCGTGTGATCTGTAGGTAGACCATGCTGTGGCTATACGAAACGTGGCTAAGCAAACCCTGCACCAGCTCTTTCCATTGGGCGCGGCTGTAACCGGGTTGCAGCGAGATGGCCGCCAGGCTGCGTTCGAGGCGATCCAGGTGCTCTTCCATGCGGAAAGGCTGGCCGTTATAAATGGGGATGACTTCGTAAATGCCATCGCCAAAGATGAAGCCACGGTCCAGTACTGAAACTTGCGCTTGTGAAATAGGCAAGTACTGCCCGTTTAAATAAACGATGGCATTAGGGTCGACGTCGGGAATCATGAAAGAAGGCGGTTTGAGTCGGTCGGGGGATAGCGTCAGTTGAACATGCGCATGACTTTATCCGTCATGCGGCTGAAAAAACCGGCTTGGGGCACGTCTTGCATGATGGTCAGCGGTGCTTGACGCAACACTTGCCCGTCCAGCATCAGCGTTACGGTGCCTACTTCAGTATCTTTGGCCAGCGGGGCAATCAGCGGCTGACGATACTGAGCAACAGGCTGGATCTGCTCGGCCTTGCCGCGCGGCACAGTGACCCACACAGACTTGGGCTGGCTCAGATCCACTTGGGGCTGGGTACCTTCCCAGACGCGGGCTTGTACAGCCGGCTTGGTTTCGTCGAACAGTTTCACCGTGTCGAAGTTCTGGAAGCTCCAGTTAAGCAGCTTCAGGCTGCTTTCGGCACGAGCCGCTTCACTGTCGGCTCCCACCAGTACGGAAATCACACGACGCCCATCACGCAAGGCCGTGGAAATCAAGCAATAGCCCGCTGATGAGGTGTGCCCGGTCTTCAGACCATCGACGGTGTCATCCAACCACAACAAGCGATTGCGATTGGGCTGCTTGATCTTGTTGTAGGTGTATTCCTTGGTGTTGTAGTAGTGCAGTGATTCTGGAAAGTCGCGGATCAGGTTGCGCGACAGCAGCGCCAGGTCGCGAACCGTGGTGTAGTGCTCGGCGTCGGGCAGACCCGAGGCATTGGTGAAGTGGGTTTGCGTCAGGCCCTGACGTTGGGCTTGCTCGTTCATGAGCGCCACAAAAGCGTCTTCGCTGCCGGCCACGGCCTCTGCCAGGGCGACGGTGGCGTCGTTGCCAGACTGCACAATCATGCCGTACAGCAAGTCGTCGACGGACACTTGCGTGTTGACGTTGATAAACATGCGCGAGCCGCCGGTTTTCCAGGCTTTTTCGGAAACCAGGACCGGGTCGCTCAGGTTAAGACGTTTTTGCTTGAGGGCATCGAAGACCACATAGGCCGCCATGACCTTGGTCAGAGAAGCGGGCTCTACGCGGGTATCGGGCAACTGGGCGGCGATGATCTGTTCGCTGTTGGCATCCAGGGTGAGCCATGCGCGGCCATTGACTGCGGGTGCCGGAATGGAGGACAAGGCGCTAACGGACTCTACGACCGAGGTGGCCGCTGCCGGTGCCTCTGCGGGCGCAGGCGCGCTTGTGGTGTCTGCCCACGAAGGCTGGGCGAGAAAGCTGACCGCCAGCGCCAGACCAGCCAGTCGGAATGCGGCACGGGGGGCGGAGGATGAGCGGGAAGAAGGGCGCATAGAGGACATGAAGACAGTAACGATGGCGATGAGTGACAAAGTTGATGGAACCTTAGGACAGACCGACCGGCAGGTGTTTGGTTCAGTCAGGCATTATAGGCAGCGCTTAAGGGAAGGCCGCCTGCAAGCGCAACTGAACGATGTGACGTAGCGCGATAAGTTTGCCATGAAAGAAATGAGAGGCATCGGGAATGACCACGATGGGCAAAGACGCGCTGCGTGCGTAAGCCATGGCTTCGTCCAGAGGCACGACGTCGTCCGACTCTCCATGCACCAGCAAGGTGTCGTCGGGCACGGTGACGATCTGCCCTTCATCTATGAAGCGTGACACGGCGGCCCCCGCCAAAGCCAGCATGCGTGGCCTATCTTCGGGTGCCAAGGCGCTGTATACCCGAGCGGCCACCGCCGTACCAAAAGAGAAGCCGCCCATGGCCCAAGGCAGACGGGCGAGTTCGGGATAGCGCTCACGAAACTGCTCCAGCACCGCCAGCATATCTTGCGTTTCGCCGCGAGCATGATCGAACTCGCCGGCAGAGTGGCCGATGCCGCGAAAATTGGGTCTGAGCGTGGCCAAGCCCTGTTGTTGGCAAGCCTTGGCCAATGTCGTAACGACTTTGTTGTCGCGGGTGCCCCCATGCAAAGGATGAGGGTGAAGAATCAAGGCCCAGCCGCGCGGGTGGGCGGTGGGGATGTCAAGTATGCAGTCAACAATGCCGGCCTTGCCGGTGAACTGGACGGATGTGCTGGATGCGGACATGGCGAACGGATGGGAGTCTAAGAAATTCAAAGCTGCGCGACGTTGCCTAAGCAACTGTGTTGAACATTGTAGTCCTGCGTGAACTTCATCCCTGCCGTTTCACTACAATGCCTGATGATTGCTCCTTATTGACCGTCTTGCTCTCTTCCATGTCTGTCTCTGCCCCTTTCCTGCCGACGCCCGATGAATTGACCCAGGGGTTGCGCGGAGCCTTGCCCGGCTTCCAACAGACGGATTGGGTGGCGCGCACCGTGTCTACCAATGCAGAGCTTTTGGCGCGAGCACGCCAAGTTAGCGTGCCAGCTCGACCCTGGTTATTGGGGGCACACTTGCAAGAGGCGGGGCGCGGTCGTGCCGGCCGCACATGGCAGCACCGCGAGGGTGCCAATCTTATGTTTTCCTGTGCCTTCGACGTTTTCATGCCTTCCAGGCTGCTACCGGCGCTATCCCCGCTTGCCGGCGTAGCGGCTTGCGAAGGTTTGCGTCAGTGGCTAAACCCGGCCTTGCGCGAGCATTTGGTCATGAAGTGGCCGAATGATTTGCAATGGCGTATGGGCAAGCTGGCGGGTATTTTGGTAGAGGCCACTCGGGCCGGTGCGGCAAAGGGTAGCGATGATCATTACATCGTCATCATGGGAATCGGCTTGAACCTGGACGATGCGCGCTCACTCAGTCAAGCGCTGGATCGACGCGTGGCCGATTGGCGCGAGGTCGTCGGCGAGGACGCCGATGCCGCGTCCGTCTCGGTGCAAGAGCTGGTGGTCAGCATTGCACGCGCTTGGCAAAGCTCTCTGCAGCGCGTCGTGCGCGATGGCTTGGGTGATCTGCCGCAGCGTCATGCCGTAGTCGATGCCCTGGTGGGGCAAGTCGTCGACATCATCGAGTCCGACCGCGTGATACAAAGTGGCATTGCTTGCGGGGTGGACGAGTACGGTCGCCTGCTCTTGCGTACGCCCTCAGCAGTGCAGCCTGTCACGGTTGGCGAAGTGTCGGCACGCACGCACACGCCGCTCTAGAACACATAGCTTGGGAGACTGCATGAGACTGCTGCTGGACGCAGGCAATACACGAGTCAAGCTGTCGTGGATGAGCTTGAGTGCCCAAGCGCGCGCTCCTGTGGTTGCCGCCTTTGGCTACGATGAAATGGCAGGCTTGGGGGCTTGGGTGGCAGCCTTGCCTGAGCGACCGCTAGAGGTGTGGGCAGTCGGTGTCGTCGATTCAGCGCGCATGGTTCAGCTCGAACAGTTGTTGTCGGCAGCTTCGGGTGCACAAACGGCGGCGGGCTTGCCCGTGCATTGGCAGCACAGCCAAATGTACGCAGCGGGTGTGCGCAGCGAATATCTGCCTTCCCATGCGCTGGGGCCAGATCGATGGGCGGGCTTGTTGGGCGTCGCCTGGAACGAGCGCCGTCTCGCGGGCAACTCGCTTGCGCCCGTATTGCTGGCTTCTTTCGGCACTGCTACGACGGTGGACGCCTTGTTGCCGTCTGAAGCACAAGCCGCAGATGAGTATGTTTTTCCTGGTGGTCTTATTTTGCCGGGCGTTCAGCTGATGGCGAGGTCCTTGGCGCAAGGCACGGCACGGCTTCCTGAAGAAGCCGGGGTCACTCGAAACTTTCCTGCCCAGACGCGTGATGCCATTGCCACCGGCGTGGCGGCGGCTCAATTAGGGGCGGTATGGCGTCAATGGCGACGGATCGAGCAGTCATCTTCTCGTGCACCTGCGCGCCTGTATGTGACGGGGGGAGCTTGGCCGGCCCTTGAGGCCGAGGCTTTGCAGTGGTTTGAACCCGCGCAGATAGTGTGGCTGGCTTCCCCGGCGCTGGATGGTTTGGCTTGTCTTGCAAGGCAAAAACAAGAGGCAGGTCATTGACGGTTGCCTCATAAATGCTTTAACTATTGACGATTGTTGTCGTTGAGCCGTGCCAAGCTGTTATATGCTTGGGCCAGCTTGGCTGTCGGGAGCCCCTTATGCGCATTGTTTTTGTATTGGTCGTGCTGGTCAACGCAGCGCTTTACGGCGTGGGCCAAGGCTGGCTAGGGCCGGTACCCAGTAGTGAGGGACGGGGCCAGCTTGCCCCGCCCGAGCAAGCGCCCGAACGTATGGTGCCTATCGTCCAGTAGCGGGTTCTTGCCGCCATGTACCGACAGCACTTTTTTCAACCTTTATCATCACCTCCAGTATGAAACCGATACGCAAAGCGGTATTTCCGGTCGCAGGCATGGGCACGCGCTTTTTGCCCGCTACCAAGGCCATGCCCAAAGAGATGCTCCCCGTCGTAGACAAGCCTCTCATTCAATATGCCGTTGAGGAAGCGATTGCCGCGGGCATCACCGAGCTCATTTTCGTCACGGGGCGCAACAAACGAGCCATCGAGGACCATTTCGATAGCGCCCCCGAGCTAGAAGCAGATTTGGCCAGCAAAAATAAAACGGCGTTGCTGGAGATCGTGCGCAACGTGATTCCCTCTTACGTCAATTGCATTTACACGCGCCAGCCGGCCCCATTGGGCTTGGGGCATGCCGTATTGTGTGCGGCCCCGATTGTGGGTGGTGAGCCGTTCGCGGTGTTGTTGGCCGACGACTTGCTGGATGCCGATACACCGGTGCTCAAGCAACTGACTGACGCCGCTCATCAATACAACGGTAGTGTGTTGGGCATCAACAATGTCGAGCTCAGCCAAACTGACCGCTATGGCATTATCAGTGGCCACTCTGTGGGCGAACGCACCACCCGACTCACAGGCATCGTCGAAAAACCGGCTCCCCAAGATGCGCCTTCTACGTTGGCGGTTGTCGGTCGTTATGTGCTCGAGTCCGAGATCTTCGATCATTTGCGGCGCACGCAGATCGGTGTAGGTGGCGAAATCCAACTTACCGATGGTATTGCCAGCCTGATGAAAAGCCGTCAGGTGTTTGGCTACGAGTACGAAGGCAAGCGTTACGATTGCGGTAGCAAGGCAGGGTTTTACCAGGCAACAGTAGAACTGGGCCGTAAGTATCACGGCCTCAGCGCTTAAAGCGTGGCAAGGCGGGTTATCGCGGAGGCGATACCCGCTTCAATTCATTCAGGCCGTCTACAACACGGGTAACAGCGCCTGAGTGCTGACGCACCCAATAAGTGGCGGCCTGACTCATTTGGTTCAGGCGCTGCGAGTCAGATAGCAGCTGCAGAGCGGCCTGCACGGCGGCTTCGGGCGAAGCTGCGCGTAATGCTGCCCCTGCATCGATGGCATCCAGTGCCGCGTGTTCGAAATGCTGAGTATGGGGGCCGACGATGGTCGGCACGCCTACTGCACAGGCTTCAATCAGGTTTTGGCCGCCTAGAGGCAAGAAGCTGCCCGCTACGATGGCAACTTGGCTGGCCCCGTAATATCTGGGCATTTCGCCCAGGCTATCGCCCAGCAACACAGCCGATTGGGCACATAAACGCAAGCTGGACATGGCGGTGCCCCCGCCGTCGGCAAACTGACTGCGGCGGGTAAAGGGCAGGCCTGCTTTTTGCAGCAGCGATGCGACGTAATTGAATCGTTGAGGGTGGCGAGGCACGATGCAAAACAGAACGCTGTCGGCAAGCTCTTGGCCCTGCGCGCGTGCGCGCTTGATTTGCTGAGCAATGGCCTGGATGAACAGCTCATCTTCGCCTTCGCGCGTGCTGGCGATGGTCAGCATCTTGCGCGGTAGCGCCGCGGCAAAAGCCCGCCCGCGTGCGATTTCGTCTTCGGGCAGATGTACGTCGAATTTGAAGTTGCCCGAGACGCGCACAGCCATGGCGCCCGCATGCTCCAGGCGCTGTGCATCTTCCAGCGTCTGCGCATAGATCATGTCCAGGCTTTCGTAGGCTTCGCGCATCATGCGCCCGGCGTGCAGGGTTTGTCTCAGGCTTTGGTCTGAAAAGCGAGCACTGGCCAGCATCATGGGGACTTTGCGCTTGCGTGCCACGGCCAGTACGTTTGGCCAGATTTCACGCTCTATCATGACGCCAACCAAGGGGCGATAGTGCGTGAAAAAACCTTTTACCGCCCACGGGAAATCGTAAGGCAACCATTCTTGCAGTAGTCGACCACGCGCAATGGGTTCGGCAAACAGGCGCGCCGCTTCGGCACGCCCTGTGGCCGTCATGTGGGTTAATACAACCGTATCGCCTTGGTCGAGCAGGGCTTGAACGAAGGGCTGTGAGGCGCGGGTTTCGCCCAAACTGACGGCGTGTACCCAGATGGGACGGCGCAATGGAGCAGGGGTGGTGTAACGGCCAAAACGAGCCCCTGACATGACTCCCCATTTGCCACCGGCCTTGCGCGCACGCAAGGCAACCCAGCCGATCAGGGCTGGGGAAAGCAAGGTAAGACACAGGGTGTAGAAGTAGCGGTTCAAGCCTCGGCCCGGGTGTGTGAGTGCGCGTGAGTATTCTAATCGTAAAAGACGTATCCGCTTTTAGGCGGAAGGCTCGGGCGGCATGGTCGGCTGCGACAAAGTTTGCAAAGCTTGGTCTATGGCGCTGATAACCGTGTGGGCCGATGGCGCCTGGCCTCTTTCGCCCAGGCTGGCGGTGTAGCCACTGCCTTGCAAAGGCGTGCGCACCGGGGTGGAGGCTTTGTAAATGCCTATGGTTGGGCGACCCAGCCCCGCGCTTAAATGGGTCAGGCCGCTATCCAGGCCCACCATGATGCGAGCACCGGCCAGCTCCCGAGCCGTGTCCGTCAGGCTCATGCGGGGCAGTACCTGAGTATGATCCCAACCTTGCATCAGCTGCTTGGCACGCGCCTGCTCGGTTGGGTTGCCGGCCAATATTTTAAGTGTCATGCCATAAGACTGCAGGTGTTTGAAAACAGCATGCCAGTCTTGGCTGGGCCAGAGTTTGTCGTCGCGGCTGGCTGAGGGCATGATCACGGCGTAACCGGGGTGCAGGATATCGCGCGAAAAAGCCTGCAGCCCGAAGTCGGGCGGGCCTTCGAACTGATACCCCAAGGCCGAGGCTGCCAAAGTGCGCTGGCGGATGATGGCTGGTTGCCAGAACTCCACCTTGTGCCGCACATCGTAGAACAGCGAGGCCAAGGGTTCGCGTGCGGAGCGCCTATCAAGACCATGCCGCGTGCCGCGTGTTTGGCGCACGATCCAGATGGATTTCAGCAGAGCCTGCATATCCAGCACGACGTCGTATTCGCGACCGCGCAAGGCTTGGCGCAGCTGAGCCCGTTCGGCTCGGCTGCGGGCAGACCACCAATGCTTGCGCCACCGCCTATGGGCAACGGGGATGACCTCGTGAATGGCAGGATGCCAGGCTGGAATTTCGGCGAAGCTTTCCTCGGCGACCCAGTCTATACGGGCGTCAGGAACATGCCTCGCGATGTCGGACATGGCCGGCAGCATGTGAACCAGATCGCCCAGCGAGGACGTCCTTACGATTAGGATGCGAGTCGTCATGGGGCGATTATATATAGACAAGAGCCCGCTTTCCGCGCTTTATCAAGGAGCAGACGGCAGGGGCTTGAGTCAGCAAGCGAGTTAAAGGCTAAAATGGAAGTTACGCCTGTTGCAGGAATCCAGCATGACTACCCCTATTGAAATGCCCGCTACGTCAACCGACGCCGGCGGTGCGCCCTTGGCCTACGATCCTACCCGGAAGCAGAAATCGGCCGAGAAAACCTCTCGCATCCCTATCAAGATCGTTCCTGTCGAGCGACTGAAGAAACCCGAATGGATACGCGTCAAAGCGGCCGCGCCGGGCTCTCGCTTTTACGACATCAAACGCATTTTGCGTGAGCATAACCTGCACACGGTATGCGAAGAGGCCTCGTGCCCCAACATTGGCGAGTGTTTTGGCAAGGGCACCGCCACTTTCATGATCATGGGCGACAAATGCACGCGTCGCTGCCCTTTCTGTGACGTGGGCCATGGTCGGCCCGACCCTCTCGACGTCAACGAACCCGAGAACCTGGCTCGCACCATTGCGGCGCTCAAGTTGTCTTACGTCGTCATTACGTCGGTAGACCGTGACGACCTTCGCGACGGTGGTGCCGGCCATTTTGTGGCTTGCATAGAAAGAGTGCGCGAGCTTTCACCCAGCACCCGCATCGAGATTCTTGTGCCCGATTTCCGGGGGCGCCTCGAACGCTCCCTGGGCATCCTGAACGCCGCGCCTCCCGATGTCATGAACCACAATCTGGAAACCGTGCCCCGCCTGTATAAGCAAGCGCGACCCGGCTCCGATTACCAACACTCATTGCGTTTGCTCGCCGAATTCAAAGCGCTGCACCCAGAGGTTCCAACCAAATCCGGGCTGATGCTGGGCCTGGGCGAAACCGACGAAGAAATCTTGCAAGTCATGCAGGATATGCGGGCGCACAATGTTGACATGCTCACCATAGGTCAATACTTGCAGCCTTCCGAGCACCATTTGCCGGTATTGCGTTATGTGCACCCCGACACCTTCGCCATGTTCGAAGAAAAAGCCTACGAAATGGGCTTTACCCACGCGGCGGTGGGGGCCATGGTGCGATCGTCCTATCACGCTGACGAGCAAGCTCACGCGGCAGGCGCGGTTTAATTTGGCGCGCTTGCCCGCCTGCTTGGCTATTTGCTGATTTTTACAATCACGTAGCGGTCGTTTTCTCGTTGTGCTGTGAATGTCACCTTGTCTCCCGGCTTGATCTCGATGATCAAGATAGGCTGCACATGGTAGGCCAGCGACATTGCCGGCAGTTTAAGGTCGGGGATAGCGTTATGTTTGATAACGATTTTCCCCTGCACCGTATCGACTCGGCGTACTTCGCCGGATGATTCGGCTTGCTGTGCAAATGCCGGCGAGGAGATAGCGGCGACGGTCAAGGCCAAGGCGGCCAAGCGGCAAGAGGAGGGGATCGTAAAAGCCATGTTGAACACCCAAAACGGTGGGAAACGCCGGCATCAGCCGGCCACTACCCCAGTATAAATTAATGGGTGTCAGCCTGTTGCCAGACTATTGGGCTCATCTGCCACGGCTTTATCGGCAGATTCAGACCAGTTTGCGGCGCGAAGCCTCAAGCGCCGCTTCGGCGCGGGACGAAATATTGAGTTTGCGATAGATGGATTTCACGTAGCTTGCTACGGTTTGGTCGGTCAAGCCCAGCACGCGTGCCGCTTCGCCCACACGAAAGCCGCGCCCGATAATGCTGAGGACTTCGGTCTCGCGGGGTGAAAGGTGGACGGCTTCTTCGTTGGGCAGTGACGCTGCCAGCAGATGCTGCATGCATGCCAGTATGCGTCGCGCCATGCGGGGGGTGATGGGCGGCTCTCCTTGTTCCATGCGCTTAAGGTAGTGCACCATGATTTCGGGCGGGTGCTCTTTGAGCAGATAACCTTGAGCGCCTGCCGCGACGGCCTTGCATAAGGTTATGTCATCGTCAAAAATCGTGATGACGATGGGCAGACAATGCGGGCCGTATGCATTTAACTTACGCACCAATGAAATGCCGTTGCCATCTGGCAGCCCCAGGTCTATTAGAGTCAGCAGATTGCCCCCCGAAGCGTCGGTATGTTCGGGATGCTGCTCAAGCCACTGTTCGGCCTGCCTCAGGGTGCCGCAGCCGCTGATACCGGCCTGGGGGAAGGCCTCTTGTGCGATCTTGACAAGGCTGGTGCGCACGCCCTCGATGTCTTCCACGATGAGAATGTGCGAATAGCGTGCGGGGGAGTCTCGTAATGCAACCATGGAGTCATCTCGGTGTTTCATTTGCCCGCTGTACGCCAAAATTTGGCTGTGGAGAGGGCTTCTCTGCAATATATAGATAAATTGTCACATGTGGTTAATATATTTCGTATGCTGGGCAACCCTGCCTTGCCGTACTTAAAGACCCCTGCTAAGCAAGTACCGGTTCAATACCAGAGCATTGTCACCATACTGATTCAGTGGCTTCTCGCACGGGTGGTGTAAATAGGCAACATAAACCAGGCATGGAGCAAAGATGCTGCCTTGTGTTTGCGTAATTTGCCAAAACAGGTTAAAGTAGATGACTTACCCCAATTTGCAGTAATTGCTTTTGGCCTTCACAGGAAGGCGGTAACCCAAGTAAAAGCAAAGGCAGCAAAAGCAGTGGTAAGTAAGAAAGCAGTTTTTTAGCCAGATTTTCAACCCAGGGTTTTGGCCGGTCGAGCCGGTTTGAAGCCTGACGGGACCAAAACTGGCTGGGTCTTCCGGGTCGCAGCATCGTGCTGTAGAGCGGGGGGTTCGGCTAAGTTGGACTAGGAACAATCATGATACAAATGCAGACCACGCTGGACGTGGCCGACAACACGGGTGCGCGTTCCGTTATGTGCATCAAGGTGTTGGGCGGCTCCGGGCGCCGTTATGCCGCAATTGGCGATGTCATCAAGGTCACCGTCAAGGATGCGGCCCCGCGCGGCCGTGTCAAGAAAGGCGAAATCTACAACGCCGTGGTGGTGCGTACCGCCAAGGGCGTGCGTCGCCGCGACGGTTCCCTCATCAAGTTCGGTGGCAATGCCGCCGTGTTGCTCAATGCCAAGCTCGAGCCCATCGGCACGCGCATCTTCGGGCCCGTCACGCGCGAACTGCGTACGGAAAAGTTCATGAAGATCGTGTCGTTGGCCCCGGAAGTGCTGTAAGGAGCCGTCATGCAAAAAATCCGTAAAGGTGACGAAGTCGTCGTGTTGACTGGGCGTGATAAAAGCCGCCGCGGCACGGTGCTGCAGCGCGTCGATGCAGACCACGTTGTGGTCGAAGGCATCAACGTCGTCAAGAAGCACGTCAAGGCCAACCCCATGGCCGGTACGCCAGGTGGCATCGTCGACAAGACCATGCCCATTCACATTTCCAATGTGGCATTGTTCAACCCCGAAACCGGCAAGGGCGACCGCGTTGGTGTTCAGGTGGTCGACGGCCGCAAGGTGCGTATCTTCCGCTCCAACGGCGCGGTCGTTGGCGCCAAGGCTTGAGGGGCGAATCCATCATGACTCGTTTGCAAGAGTTTTACCGTAACAAGGTCATGGCCGACCTGCAAGGCAAGTTCGGCTACCAAAGCGTCATGGAAGTGCCGCGCATCACCAAGATCACGCTGAACATGGGCGTGTCCGAGGCGGTGGCCGACAAGAAGGTCATCGAGCATGCTGTGTCCGACATGAGCAAGGTCTCCGGCCAAAAGCCCGTGGTCACCAAGACACGCAAGTCCATCGCGGGTTTCAAAATCCGTGAAGACTACCCCATCGGTTGCATGGTTACACTGCGCGGCAAGCGCATGTACGAATTCCTCGACCGTCTCATCACTGTCGCGCTGCCTCGTGTGCGTGACTTCCGTGGTGTGTCGGGTCGTGCGTTCGACGGCCGTGGCAACTACAACTTCGGTGTGAAAGAGCAGATCATTTTCCCCGAAATCGAATACGACAAAATCGACGCGTTGCGTGGGATGAACATCAGCATCACCACCACCGCCAAGACTGACGAAGAAGCCAAGGCGCTGTTGACGGCCTTCAGCTTCCCGTTCCGCAACTAAGGGGCGCAACGTGGCCAAACTTTCACTCATCAATCGCGATATCAAGCGTGCCAAGCTGGCAGCCAAATTTGCGGCCAAGCGTGAGGCCTTGAAGGCGATCATCGACGATCAGTCCAAGACTGACGAAGAACGCTACCAGGCTCGTTTGCAGCTGCAACAACTGCCGCGCAACGCCAACCCCACCCGTCAGCGTAACCGCTGCCTGGTGACGGGTCGTCCGCGTGGCGTTTTCAGCAAATTCGGTCTGGCTCGTCACAAGCTGCGCGAAATGGCGCTGCGTGGCGAAGTGCCGGGCGTGACCAAAGCTAGCTGGTAGGAGAAACACACATGAGCATGAGCGATCCCATCGCCGACATGTTGACCCGCGTGCGCAATGCGCAGCAAGTTCGCAAGACGTCGGTCAGCATGCCCTCCTCGAAGCTGAAAGCGGCTATTGCCGCTGTGCTGAAGGATGAAGGTTACATCGAGAGCTACCGCATCAGCGGCGAGCAAGCTAAACCTGTTCTCGAAATCGACCTCAAGTATTACGCCGGTCGCCCCGTTATTGAACGCATCGAGCGCGTATCGCGCCCCGGTCTGCGTATCTATAAGGGTCGTACCACCCTGCCACAGGTCATGAACGGCCTGGGCGTGGCGATCATTTCCACGCCACGTGGCGTCATGACAGACCGCAAGGCCCGTGCCTCAGGCGTGGGCGGCGAAGTCCTCTGCTACGTCGCCTAAGGGGAAACACATGTCACGTATTGCAAAATACCCGGTCGAACTGCCTCAGGGCGTAGAGACCACCATTAAAGCCGACAGCATCACGGTCAAGGGTCCTCTGGGCACTTTGGTTCAGCCGCTGGGCGGCGACGTCGATATCAAACTCGACGGCAACCAGTTGACGTTCGCAGTGGCCAACGATTCGCGCCACGCACATGCTATGTCCGGTACGCTGCGCGCGCTGGTCAACAACATGGTCACCGGCGTCAGCAAGGGCTTCGAGCGTAAGCTGACACTGGTCGGCGTGGGTTTCCGCGCCCAAGTTCAAGGCAATGCGCTCAAGATGCAACTCGGCTTTTCGCACGACGTTGTGCACGAAATGCCCGAAGGCATCAAGATCGAGTGCCCCACGCCTACTGAAGTCGTGGTCAAAGGTGCTGACAAGCAAGTCGTTGGTCAGGTAGCTGCGGAAATCCGCGCCTACCGCCGTCCCGAGCCCTACAAGGGTAAAGGTGTCCGGTATGCCAACGAGCAGGTCATCATCAAGGAAACCAAGAAGAAGTAAGCGCGCGGACAAGGACGAATCATGGACAAGAAACTCTCCCGTTTGCGTCGTGCAGCTGCGACTCGCCGGAAAATCAGCACACAGCGCGTTCATCGCCTGTCGGTTTTCCGTTCGAATCAGCATATCTACGCAAACATCATTTCGCCGGAAGGCGATCGTGTGCTGGTCAGCGCTTCCACGCTGGAACCCCAAGTCCGCAAGGAACTCACGGGTCAGGGTGGCAACGTGGCCGCCGCCGGTCTGGTCGGCAAGCTTGTGGCCGAGAAAGCCAAAGCTGCTGGTATCGAAGAAGTTGCTTTCGACCGAGCAGGCTTTCGCTACCATGGCCGCGTCAAGGCGTTGGCCGAAGCCGCTCGCGAAGCGG
Source organism: Mesopusillimonas faecipullorum (assembly GCF_020539505.1). Classification (GTDB taxonomy): domain Bacteria; phylum Pseudomonadota; class Gammaproteobacteria; order Burkholderiales; family Burkholderiaceae_B; genus Mesopusillimonas; species Mesopusillimonas faecipullorum. The sequence continues at coordinate 35,327 of NZ_JACDXW010000007.1, forward strand.
GTCTGAAATTCTAAAGGAATTGGCAAATGGCTAAAGCACAAGGTAGGCAGGCTGCCGAAAAAGAGAACGACGACGGCCTGCGTGAAAAGATGATCGGCGTCAACCGTGTCAGTAAAGTGGTGAAGGGTGGTCGTACCATGAGCTTCGCTGCACTGACCGTAGTTGGCGACGGCGATGGCCGCATCGGCATGGGCAAAGGTAAAGCTCGCGAAGTGCCAGTGGCTGTTCAAAAAGCAATGGAACAGGCGCGTCGCGGTATGTACCGCGTGCCCCTGAAGAACGGCACGCTGCATCACACCGTGGTGGGCAAGCATGGTGCATCCACCGTGCTGATCTCGCCCGCAGCAGAAGGTACCGGTGTTATCGCCGGCGGCCCAATGCGTGCAATCTTCGAGGTTATGGGCGTGCGTAACGTCGTGGCCAAAAGCCTGGGTTCCAGCAATCCCTATAACCTGGTGCGTGCTACGCTGAACGGCCTGCGCGCATGCTCGACCCCTGCCGAAATCGCTTCCAAGCGCGGCAAGTCGGTCGAAGATATCCTGGGGTGATCTCATGACGACACCAAAGCAAATCAAAGTTACGCTCGTGCGCTCCGTTATCGGCACCAAGCAATCCCACCGTGATACTGTTCGTGGTCTGGGTCTGCGTGGTCTGAACAGCAGCCGCGTGTTGGTCGATACGCCCGAAGTGCGTGGGATGATCCGCAAGGTGGATTACCTGGTCAGCGTCTCGGAAGCCTGAAAGGAAGCGTCATGACTGTTACTCAACTTAATACCCTGCAACCCGCCGCTGGCAGCAAGCATGCTCGCCGTCGCGTGGGCCGCGGCATCGGTTCCGGCCTCGGTAAAACGGGCGGCCGTGGCCACAAAGGTCAGAAATCCCGTTCCGGTGGTTTCCACAAAGTCGGTTTCGAAGGCGGCCAAATGCCCCTGTACCGTCGTCTGCCCAAGCGTGGCTTCACCACGCCAGGCGGTCACCTGTACGCTGAAATCCGCTTGTCCGACTTGCAAGCCTTGCCCGTCGAAGAAGTCGACGTCCAAGTGCTCAAGCAAGCCGGTGTTGTGGGTCAGCTGGTTCGCTATGCCAAAGTCATCAAGTCCGGTTCGCTGGATCGCAAAGTGACACTCAAGGGCATCACGGCCACTGCTGGTGCACGCGCGGCTATCGAAGCCGCTGGTGGATCGCTGGCTTGATAAGGGGCGGGCGTGGCTAAAGCTCAGGCAATGAATAAGTCGGGGTCGCGGTACGGCGATTTGCGTCGCCGTCTCGTATTCCTGCTTTTGGCCTTGGTGGTGTACCGCTTAGGTACCCACATTCCCGTGCCGGGCATCAACCCCGACGCACTGGCCGATATGTTCCAACAGAACCAGGGCGGTATCCTGGGTTTGTTCAACATGTTTTCGGGCGGCGCGCTTGAGCGTTTCTCAGTGTTCGCACTGGGAATCATGCCCTACATCTCCGCTTCCATCATCATGCAGCTGATGGCGGTCGTCGTGCCCTCGCTCGAAGCCCTCAAAAAAGAAGGCGAGTCCGGGCGGCGCAAGATCACACAGTACACCCGGTATTTCACGGTGTTGCTGGCCTTGGTTCAGGCGGTGGGGATCTCTGTGGCTCTCGAGTCGCAGCCGGGCCTGGTCATAGACTCAGGTATGTTGTTCCGCTTCACCACGGTCGTTACCTTGGTTACCGGCACCATGTTCGTCATGTGGCTTGGTGAGCAAATCACCGAACGCGGTATAGGAAACGGCATTTCCATCCTGATTTTCGCGGGTATTGTTGCTGGCTTGCCCAGTGCCCTTACCGGCATGATGGATCTCGTTCGTACCGATTCCATGAGCATCCTGTCGGCGCTGTTCATCTTGGCTCTGGTCGTTCTGGTCACTTACTTTGTTGTCTTCGTCGAACGTGGGCAGCGCCGTATCACGGTGAACTACGCCAAGCGTCAGGTGGGTAACAAGATCTATGGTGGTCAAAGCTCGCACCTTCCGCTTAAGCTGAACATGGCCGGTGTGATCCCTCCGATCTTCGCGTCGTCCATCATCTTGCTGCCCGCTACGGTGACCAGCTGGTTCTCCAGCGATCCCAACATGCGTTGGCTAGGTGATTTGGCCGCAGCTTTGGCGCCGCATCAGCCCTTGTACGTCACGTTGTTCTCGGCATTGATCATTTTCTTCTGCTTTTTCTATACGGCGCTGGTTTTCAACAGCCGCGAGACCGCAGACAATCTGAAGAAAAGTGGTGCATTTGTGCCTGGTATCCGTCCCGGTGACCAGACTGCCAAGTACATCGACAAGATTTTGATGCGTCTGACGCTGGCTGGGGCCATATACATCACACTGGTGTGTTTGTTGCCCGAGTTCATGCAGATGCGTTGGAATGTGCCCTTCTACTTCGGTGGTACTTCTCTACTCATCATTGTTGTCGTAACCATGGATTTCATGGCGCAGACTCAGGCTTACATGATGTCCCACCAGTACGATTCGCTGCTCAAGAAGGCTAACTTCAAGGGTGCGGGTCTGCCCGTGCGGTGAACGAGAATGGCAAAAGACGACGTAATTCAAATGCAGGGCGAGGTCCTTGAAAACCTCCCCAACGCAACTTTCCGCGTCAAGCTCGAAAATGGCCATGTGGTACTAGGCCATATTTCCGGCAAGATGCGCATGCATTACATCCGGATCCTGCCGGGCGACAAGGTCACAGTGGAGCTCACGCCCTATGACCTCTCACGCGCCAGGATTGTTTTCCGCTCTAAATAAGCGGCCGGTTACAGGAACACAGGAGAACACCATGAAGGTAATGGCATCGGTAAAGCGAATCTGCCGCAACTGCAAAATCATCAAACGTCACGGCGTCGTGCGTGTCATCTGCACCGATCCGCGTCACAAGCAGCGTCAGGGCTAAGAGCCCTAACGCAACAGATTTAAACAAGGAACAGTCATGGCCCGTATTGCTGGCATCAACATTCCGCCGCATCAGCACACCGAGATCGGTCTGACCGCTATCTTCGGCGTCGGTCGTTCCCGCGCGCGCAAAATTTGCGAAGCGGCTGGTATCGAATATTCCAAGAAGGTCAAGGATCTGACCGACGCCGAGCTCGAGCGTATTCGCGAGCAGCTGGGCGAGTTCACGATCGAGGGCGATCTGCGCCGCGAGCTGCAGCTGTCCATCAAGCGCTTGATCGACCTGGGTACTTATCGTGGCATGCGCCATCGTCGTGGTCTGCCGGTGCGCGGCCAGCGTACGCGTACGAACGCACGCACCCGTAAAGGTCCGCGTCGTGCAGCCGCAAGCCTGAAGAAATAATCGAGGAATAGATCATGGCGAAAGCTTCTTCCAGCGGCGCATCTCGCGCTCGCAAGAAAGTCAAGAAGAACGTTGCGGACGGCATCGCCCACGTTCACGCTTCTTTCAACAACACTATCATTACCATCACCGATCGCCAGGGCAATGCCCTGTCGTGGGCGACCTCCGGCGGCGCCGGCTTCAAGGGTTCGCGCAAGTCCACGCCGTTCGCGGCACAGGTGGCTGCCGAAACCGCAGGTCGTGCCGCCATCGAGTGTGGTATCAAGAATCTGGAAGTGCGCATCAAAGGACCCGGCCCAGGCCGTGAATCCTCCGTCCGCGCGCTGAACGCGCTGGGCATTCGCATTACCAGCATTTCCGACATCACGCCGATACCGCACAACGGTTGCCGGCCGCCCAAGCGCCGTCGTATCTAAGGGGAAGCATCTTGGCACGTTACATTGGACCTAAATGCAAGCTCTCGCGTCGCGAGGGTACCGACCTTTTCCTGAAAAGCGCCCGTCGCTCGCTCGATTCCAAATGCAAGATCGAGTCCAAGCCCGGTCAGCATGGCCGCACTTCGGGTGCTCGTACGTCCGACTACGGCGTTCAGCTGCGCGAAAAGCAAAAGCTCAAGCGCATGTACGGCGTTCTGGAAAAGCAATTCCGCAAATACTTTGCTGAAGCCGAGCGTCGTCGTGGCAACACCGGCGAAACCCTGATTCAGTTGCTGGAATCCCGTCTGGACAACGTCGTTTACCGTATGGGCTTCGGCTCCACGCGCGCCGAGGCTCGCCAGTTGGTGAACCACCGCGCCGTCGAACTGAATGGCCGCACCGCCGACATCGCTTCCATCATCGTTAAAGCCGGTGATGTGATCACGATCCGCGAGAAAGCCAAGTCGCAGTCCCGCATCAAGGAATCGCTCGACCTGGCAACCGGCAACGGTCTGCCCCAGTGGGTTGAAGTCGACGCCAGCAAGCTGACCGGTACGTTCAAGCAGGTTCCTGACCGCGCCGACGTCGCTCGCGATGTTGACGAGTCCATGGTCGTCGAACTGTACTCCCGCTAAGTTTTTCGCAAGCAGTTTTCATCCGTCTCAGCCTTATCGGTGTAACGAGCCGAGGGTATTGATAAGGAATATACATGTCGTCTCAAGGTTTTCTGAAACCTCGCTCCATCGAGGTGGAACCCGTCTCCAAGCATCGCGCCCGCGTGGTCATGGAGCCCTTCGAGCGTGGCTATGGCCACACGCTGGGCAACGCGCTGCGCCGCATTCTGTTGTCTTCGATGACGGGCTACGCGCCCACCGAAGTCCAGATTACGGGCGTGGTCCACGAGTACTCCACTATTCCTGGTGTGCGCGAGGACGTCGTAGACATCCTGCTGAACCTGAAGGGCGTCGTGTTCAAACTGCATAACCGCGAAGAAGTGACGCTGGTATTGCGCAAGGAAGGCGCGGGTGAAGTCCGCGCCAGCGACATCGAGTTGCCGCATGACGTCGAGATCATCAATCCCGACCACCTCATCGCCAACCTGACGGAAAACGGCAAGATCGAAGCGCACATCAAGGTAGAGCAAGGTCGTGGCTATGTGCCCGGCAACGTGCGCGCCTTGGCCGAAGACCGCTCGCAATCCATCGGTCGCATCGTGCTGGATGCTTCTTTCAGCCCCGTGCGCCGTGTCAGCTATGCCGTCGAGAGCGCTCGTGTTGAGCAGCGCACCGACTTGGATAAGCTGATTCTGGATATCGAAACCGACGGTGTGATTTCGCCCGAAGAGGCGGTTCGCCAGTCTGCACGTATCCTGATGGATCAGATTTCGGTGTTTGCCGCTCTGGAAGGTGTCAGCGACTCTTACGAAACGCATGTTCCTGGTGGTCCTCAGATCGATCCGGTGTTGCTGCGCCCCGTAGACGACCTCGAGCTTACCGTGCGTTCGGCCAACTGCCTGAAGGCCGAAAACATCTACTACATCGGCGATCTTATTCAGCGTACCGAGAACGAATTGCTCAAGACCCCCAACCTGGGTCGCAAGTCGCTCAACGAGATCAAAGAAGTATTGGCCGCTCGCGGCTTGACTCTGGGCATGAAGCTGGAGAACTGGCCGCCCCTGGGTCTCGAGCGCCCATAATCGTTGTTGAATGTCCGGCCCATGGCCGGACATTTTGCTGTTTTTTTTTCTATAATCCCACACCGGCCCGCGGCGCAAGTCGATAGAAGAGCCGGTAGCCAAAAACGGTGGCACAAGACAAAGCCGCCGTTCTTTCAAAAGATTCAAAGGACTCATCATGCGTCACCGCAGCGGCCTCCGCAAACTTAACCGTACCAGCAGCCATCGTCTTGCCATGTTCCGCAACATGGCCGTCTCGCTGATCACTCACGAAGCCATCAAAACCACGCTGCCCAAGGCCAAAGAATTGCGCCGCGTCGTCGAGCCTCTGATCACGCTGGGTAAGAACCCCACGTTGGCCAACAAGCGTTTGGCTTTTGCTCGTCTGCGTGACCGCGAAGCCGTGCTCAAGCTGTTTGCTGAAATCAGCCCACGCTACCAAGAGCGTAACGGTGGCTACACCCGCATCCTGAAAATGGGCTTCCGCCAAGGCGATAACGCTCCCATGGCTTTCATGGAACTGGTCGACCGCCCTGAAGTGACGGAAGTCGAAGAGCAAGGCGAAGAATAAAAGACGATACCGATGTCTCTGATGTCGGTGCGTCCAGCCGCTTTTCTCGAAAAGTGGTGAAACGATAAAGCGGTCGCGTGAACCCAGTGTTCGCCCGGCCGTTTTCTTTTATGTAGTCTGGAGGAGTACAACATGCAGAATTGGGACGGTACCAAGGCTTTCAAACAAGGCGCAGAAGCGCTGTGTTTTGGCGATTTGGTCGAACGCGATAAGCAATATAACGCGCGGGCATCCGTGGCAGATTTCGACACTACGATTTCGGAATACACGACCTTGTCCCGCAAGGCAGATGCCACGGTGCCGGCTGTGCGCAATCTGCGTTATGGCTTGGCAGCCAACGAGCGCCTGGATATTTTCCCGACGGTATTGGCGAATCAGCCGGCGCCGCTGTTCATTTTTATTCATGGCGGTTACTGGCGCGGGCAAACCAAAGAAGATTCTTCCATGCTGGCCCTGCATTTGCCACAAGCCGGTATCGCTGTCTGCACTATCGAATACACGCTGTTGCCGGGTAGCACCTTGCCCGAAACCATAAGGCAGGTGCGGGCTGCGGTGGCTTGGCTGCATCGTAACGCCGCGCAATATGGCCTGGACGCCAACCGCTTCATCGTGGGCGGCAGCTCGGCGGGTGGGCATTTGGCGGCCATGGTGGCAGCCGAAGGTTGGACGCAAGAGTACGGTTTGCCTGACGACTGCATCAAGGGCGTGGTCGGCCTGAGCGGTTTGTACGATTTGCGGCCTTTGTGCGGCACGCATATCAATGCCTGGTTGCATCTGCATGAAGATCAAGCGTGGCGAGTCAGCCCGGTTTGCCATTTGCCGCGCCCCGGCCTTCCTGTGTTCTTGACGGTAGGGGGGTTGGAAACCGATGGCTTCAAAGTCCAAACGACGGCTTACGAAGACCTCTGCCGAGAGCATGGCGTGAAGGTTACCCGTCACGACATGGAGCAATGCAACCACTTCAACTTGCTGGTTGAGTTGACCAAGGCCGACAGTCCCTTGACGCGTGCGGTGCATGATATGGTGGCAGGCCTTTAAGGTGCCCTATGAGCAAGTCTGACGCTTACGACTTTACGGTTCAGGTGCAAGGCTTGCCGCCCGACGCGGTGGTCATGGTTCTGACGACTGTGCCGGATATGCTGTTGGCCAAGCACATTGCCCACGACCTTGTCGAAGAAGGTATCGTGGCTTGTGCGAACCTTGGCGCGCCGGGGTTGTCCATGTACATGTGGCAGGGAGAAATCCAAGGCGACGAAGAGGTGCCACTGACGTTTAAAACGACAGTGGCACAATTGCCAGAGCTGGGCAGGCGCTTGTGTCAGCGCCATCCTTACGACCTGCCGGAATTACTCGTGCTGCCAGTTGCAGGTGGTTATCAAGCTTACCTCGACTGGGTGCGCGAGCAGACAGCGTCTAAATAACGCTGTCACAGCTAAGCGTCCGCTCCTTATGGGGGGCCGGCGATTTACGTATCACTCTTCCCTGATGCAGCCATGCGTATCGGGACAAGGATTCGCGCGTGACGGCTTCTTTCAGTATTCGTTTCTCCCCCTTGCTTCGCGTGTTTGCCAAAGCGCTATGGTGGCGTGGCCTGACAGCCTTGCTGATGATAGTGATGGCCTTGGGTCAAGCGAATGCCGAAGAGGACTTCCTGGCTCCCGAGCAAGCTTTCAAGTTGTCGGCTGCCATGGCCAGCCCAGCCGAGCTTGACGTGCATTTTGCCATTGCTCCGGGCTACTACATGTACCGCAAGCGGTTTGCTTTTCAGGCAGACGAAGACGGCTTGCTGGGAGACCCGCAGTATCCCGAAGGTGTGATGGTGGATGACCCCACCTTTGGCGAGGTCATGGAGATCTACCGCCAGGCGGTGACGGTGCGCATCCCCTTGCAAGCCAGCTTGCCTGCGGGCGAACGCATCACGGTTCAGATGACCAGCCAAGGTTGTGCCGAAGCCGGTTTGTGCTACCCACCCGCTAACCAGCCCATCGTGCTGGAATCTACAGGGCAGGGGTATGCGGTGCGCGGCGAATATGCACGCGAGCAAGTGCCTGGGCCTGTTTCCCAAGCGTCCTTAACCGCAGAAAGCCCTGCACAACCACAAAGTGCCGCAGGTGGTTTGAGCCAGGTGAGCCGCTTGAACGATGAAGGGCTGGCTACTTATCTCGCGCAATCCAGCTGGTGGAAAATCGTCGGGCTCAGCTTTGTGTTGGGCGTGCTGCTGTCTTTTACGCCTTGCGTGCTACCCATGGTGCCTATTCTGTTGGCTGCCATAGCAGGACAGGCGGGCGCTAGGGTAAGCCGGTGGCGCGGGCTGGGCTTGGCCTTCGTCTACGTCCTGGGAGTCTCTATCGTTTACACCTTGCTGGGTGTGGCAGCGGGGCTGTTGGGTGCAGGTTTGGCCGCTTGGTTACAGAATCCTTGGGTATTAGGCGTATTTGCCATCTTGCTGGCTTTGTTGGGCCTGGCCATGTTGGGCGTCTTTACGGTGCAAGCCCCCGGCGGCGTGCAAAGCTATTTAACAGAGCGGATGAACCGCTTGCCCGGTGGCCGTCATAGCGCGGTTTTTGTCATGGGTATGCTGTCCGCACTGATTGTGGGTCCTTGTGTGGCGGCGCCATTGGCGGGCGTATTGCTTTTCCTCTCACAAACGGGCGATGTCGTGCTGGGCGGCTCCGCTTTGTTTGCATTGGCTTGGGGTTCGGGCGTGCTGCTTTTAGTGGTGGGTGCGGGCTCCGCTGCGGTATTGCCGCGTGCGGGGGCCTGGATGAACCAGGTGAAGTCCTTGTTTGGCGTGCTGCTGTTTGCCACGGCTTGGTGGATGATCTCCCCCTTTGTTGCGGCGGTATGGGTGGTTCTGGGCTGGGCTTTGCTGGCATGCTGGGCAGCCGTGCTGTTAGGCGCCTTTGCCAGTTTGCAAGCCGAGGCAGGGCCTATGGCGGCGCTGGGCAAGGCTTTGGGCCTGTTGATCGCCTTATGGGCAGCGCTGATGCTGGTTAGCGTGGCCCTGGGTAAGCCCAGCACTTTGCGCCCGCTGCACGCCTTGTCGTCCGGTCTAGCGGGGGGCAGCACCGCCGTATCGGCGCCGGTGTTCGAGCGTATAAAGTCAGTCGAAGAACTGGAGCAACGTCTGGCGCAGGCCACCCGACCGGTCATGCTGGATTTTTACGCGGACTGGTGCGTCTCTTGTATAGAGATGGAGCAATTTACCTTTGTTGACGCCGGTGTCGCGCAGCGCATGGCGCAGTTTGAGTTGCTGCAGGCCGACGTGACTGCCAATAATGAACAAGATCGGGCGCTGCTCCAGCGGTTCAAGCTTTTCGGCCCGCCCGGTATTATGTTTTTTGATGCCCAGGGTCAGTACCTGCCCTCATATCGCGTCATCGGTTTCCAGAATGCCGAGCGCTTCCAGGGCGTGTTGGATGCCGTTCTGGCGGCGCGCTGAAGCGTTGGCCCGAATGGGCAGGCAAGCCGTCGGTCTGAGCCCGCAGAGGCAGTTTGCTTGCTAGGGGATTTCCCTGGTCTGCGGGGTTCTTTGCGCTGTGGTGATATTCCCTGCGCGGTGGTGATAGTGAGAAGTGCTGCGCGTTCTTAGAATTTGTCGCATCAGGCAGCACTATCCCAAACCACCTGGAGAGATCACCATGGCATTGCACTCGATGTTGTCGCACGACCGTTTTCTGCTGGGCACGTTTGCCAGCAACTGTGGTGGCGGCATGACGGTTTCCACCCTGCCGGAACGTTGGCAGGCCACCTGGGAAAACAACCTTAAGCTGGGCCGTTTGCTGGATGATGCCGGCATAGACTTCATGCTGCCCATTGCGCGCTGGATAGGTTACGGCGGCGAAACCGATTTTCATGGCTACGTGCTCGAAACCGTCACATGGGCCACTGCGCTGCTGGCCAACACCAAGCATATCAACGTCTTTGCCACTGTACACACTGTGGCCAACCACCCGGTGGTCATCGCCAAGCAAATTGCCACCATGGCGCAGATTAGCGGCAACCGTGTGGGTTTGAACATCGTGGCGGGCTGGAACAAGCCTGAATACGACGCACTGGGGCTGACATTGCCTGAAGACCATGAAACGCGCTATGGCTATGCGCAGGAGTGGTTCGATGTCGTGCGCAAGCTGTGGCAAACGCAGGGTCGCTTCGACTGGGATGGCACTTACTTCAAGCTTAAGGGGGTGCATGCGGACCCGCGTCCCGACATCCTGCCGCCTATTTTCAATGCAGCCGGTTCGGGTCAGGGGCGCGCCTTTGCCAGCCGCAATGCCAACTTCCTGTTTACCCCGGCTATCGACCTCGAGCGTTCACGCACAGAAGTGGCTGAACTCAAGGCTCTGGGCCAGGCCGAGGGGCGTAAAGTCGATGTGATGACGTTCTCACACGTGGTGTGCCGTCCTACCGAAGCCGAGGCCAAAGCCGAGTGGGAGCGAGTCCTGCAAAATGCCGACACCGGCGCCGTGGATAATCTGGTGAATCTGCAGTTTGCCCACGCACATTCCTTCCCGCACGACCTTTTGGCTTTGATCAAAGAGCGCATGACGGCGGGGCACGGCGGCTTTCCGCTGGTGGGAACCCCGGAGCAGGTGGCCGACGGTATTTGTGCTTTGCACGAAACGGGTTTCCGCGGCACCACGCTTTCTTTCCTGGATTACGCGAAAGAGTTTCCCTACTTCCGTGACACGGTGCTGCCTTTGCTGAGCGCACGGGGCATACGCTGATGAGTATCCAGGCAGAGGCAGAGTGTGGTGTGAGCGAGTCGGGGGACGAGGCTCAGCGCAGCGTGTCGCCGGCCTGTTTCAAGCAAGCCATGCGTCATCTGGCGGGTACCGTGTGTGTCATTACGGTGGCTGACGGCGACGAACGGGGCGGCTTGGCCGCCACGTCCGTGGTGTCAGTGGCTGCCGAGCCTGCTGAGATTCTGGTGGCGGTCAATCAGGCGTCTTCCAGTTGGCCCTTGCTGGCCCGCAGCCAACGTTTCGGCGTCAATTTGTTGTCTACGCAGCAGCAGGGTTTGGCCCATCAGTTCGCCGGCGTGGATGGCCGAAAGGGCGCAGAGCGTTATGCGGGCCACGATTGGGTGCAAAGTGCGGGTGGCGTTTGGCTGCTGCGGCAAGCGCCTGCTGCGCTGGCCTGCGAAGTGGCCGGCATCTGGGAACGGCATAGCCACGCTTTGCTCATTGGACGGGTTGTAGACGTGCACTTTGGTGAAGCGACTGGCGCTTCGCCCCTGCTTTACTGGCAAGCACACTACGGCAGCTTCAAGGCGGCGGGGTAAACCTAGGGATTATCTGAATTAATCGGATAGCCTTGGCATGTCATCATCAAGCAATGTCCACCCTACTTCAACACTACGCGCAACTGCAGTCGCAAGACCTGCGGTATGTTCGCGAGCATGTGTCCGAGGTACTGTGCCCTCATCGCCTCAGTCTTGCCGGTGGCGGCCAAAGCCTGGAAACCGCGCTGTTTTATCGGCAGGGCGATAGTCTGGGGTTTGGCCGGCTCAGCTACGGTGCTCAAGTCACCATAGAGCCCGAACCGTTCCAGAACTTCTATCTTTTGCAAGTGCCCATACGTGGCAAAGAAGAAATCCACTTGCATCAGGGCATGTATGCGTCGAATGCCCAGGCGGCTTCGCTGCTCAGCCCCAATCAAGTCTTCAGCATGAGCCATAGCGAAGAGGCCGATAAGCTTTTCGTGCGTATTGCCAGGCAAGGCTTGGAAGCCCACTATCGGCAGTATTTCGGCCAGACCCATCGGGGTGTGTTGGAGTTCTTCCCCATCATCCGTTTCGACGAACCCAAAGGCCAAACCTTGTGGCGCTTGTTGTGCTGGCAGTTCAACGAGGCATCCGAAGGCTTGATGCTGGATTCGCCCTCCATGCGTGCTTGCGTGGAAGAAACCTTGATGACCGCGCTTCTCGAGCTTTTAGCGCATAACCAACCGCTACGTGATGAACGTCGGCAAGCAGCGCCGGCAGCGATTCGGCGGGCCATTGAATACATGGAGGCCCACGTGACAGAGCCTCTTGTTGCCAGTGACATCGCCAAATATGCAGGGCTGAGTACGCGCAGTTTGTATGCGGGTTTTCGTGCGGGCCTTGGGCAAACGCCTATGGTTTATTTGAAGTCCCTGCGACTCAAGGGTGTCAGGCAGGCCTTGCTGGAAGCAGCGGGCGGCAGCGCCTCGGTTACCGACCTGGCCATGGCTTGGGGATTTGGTCACTTGGGCCAGTTCGCCGCCGACTATCGCGCTCAATTTGGCGAACTGCCCTCGCAAACCTTGCAGGGTGGCGCCAGGCGTTTACGTTCGGGCGCTACCCATAATTGACTTATTTTTGTTCGCGCAGTAGCTGGGCAGCTTCAAGGGCAAAGTAAGTCAGAATGCCGTCGCCGCCCGCACGTTTGAAAGCCAGCAAAGATTCCATCATGACTTTGTCGTGGTCTAGCCAGCCGTTGGCTGCGGCAGCCTTGAGCATGGCGTATTCACCACTGACTTGGTAGGCAAAAGTGGGCACGCCAAAAGCTTGTTTCACGTCGCGTAAAACGTCAAGGTAAGGCATGCCGGGCTTTACCATCACCATGTCTGCGCCTTCACGTATGTCGGCTGCGACTTCGCGCAGCGCCTCGTTGCGATTGGCTGGGTCCATTTGGTAGGTGGCTTTATTGGAGCGGCCTAGATTGGCAGCCGAACCGACCGCATCGCGGAAGGGGCCGTAAAAGGCACTGGCGTACTTGGCCGAGTAAGCCATGATGCGCGTATGGATGTGGCCGTTCGCTTCCAGGGCTTGGCGCACGGCTCCGATACGCCCGTCCATCATGTCGCTGGGCGCCACGATATCAACGCCGGCTTGCGCTTGCACCAGGGCTTGCTTCACGAGAATCTCGGTGGTGACGTCGTTGATGACGTAGCCGTCCTGATCTATGACGCCGTCCTGGCCGTGGCTGGTGTAGGGGTCAAGCGCTACGTCGGTGAGTATCCCCAGCTCTGGAAAGCGCTGCTTCAGCTGCGAAACCACGCGGGGGATCAAGCCATCGGGATTCGCTGCTTCTATGCCATCCGGTGTTTTGAGCGTACTGTCTATGGCGGGGAACAAGGCCAGGACGGGCACACCGAGCTCCAGGCATTGTTCGGCGACAGCCATCAGGGTGTCGGGCGAGTAGCGCACGATACCGGGCATGGACGAGATGGGCTGTTGCACACCCTGGCCTTCTGTGACGAAAGCGGGGTAGATGAAGTCGTCGGCGCTTAGCGTGTGCTCGCGGACCAGCCGACGGCTGAAGTCGTCGCGGCGGTTACGGCGAGGGCGTGAGGCGGGAAAGTCTGGGAGCGGCAGGAAGGACGTCATGGCACCACCTTGGGAGAAATCCAGTTTTCGATATGAGCCGTGGCCTCCTCGATACCAATACGATGGGTGGCAGAGAAAGGCACGGCAGTGAGGTCGCCTAGCGTAGCCAGCTCTTTGCGCACGGCTGCCACGGCTTTCATGCGCTGCCCGTAGGGCAATTTATCGGCCTTGGTCAGCAGCACCAGAACTGGCCTACCGCTGGGCGCAAGCCATTGGGACAAGCGGCGGTCTAGGTCGGTGACGCCGCGTCGAATGTCCATGACCAGCACGACGCCGGCCAGTGAGGGGCGGTCACGCAGATAGCCGCCGAGCACGATGTCCCATTCTTGTTGCATATTGCGATTGACCGCCGCGTAGCCGTAGCCTGGCAGGTCGACCAAATGACCCAACCATTCGCCCGGAGCCAGCGGGTCGGGCAGGCCAAACATATTGATCAGTCGCGTGCGGCCAGGTGTTTTGCTGGAAAACGCCAGGCGACGCTGGTTGGTAAGCACGTTGATGGCCGACGATTTGCCGGCGTTGGAACGGCCGGCGAAACACACTTCGGGTGGGCCGGGCGGGGGCAGCTGATCCAGGCGTGCGGCAGAGATCACAAAAGTGGCGCGATGCAGGAGGGACACGATGGTTCCACGGGAAAGAGGGCGACCCAGGCCATGCGCGGCTTTGGGTACAAAGATAGCCTCTATTGTAGGAGGAATGGCCCGATCCAGCCCGCAGTCTACCCAGACCGGCTTGTCCCAGGGTGGCTAAAGAAAAATATGCGGGACCTTATGTTGTGCTCTAGGCCCCCGCAGTATGATGTTCAAACGCCAAAGGCGCACACTACGCTGCAAGCGCCGTGCAAAGATTTCCGCTGTTCTTTCAGGGGGTGCATGATGTGTACAGAGCTAAATTGTCTCCACGAAGGGCGATTGGGCAGTGTTTCCCGACGTGATTGGTTGCGCCGTACCTTGGCTCTGGGGGCCAGTGCCGCAGCCGTCGGCCTGTTGGGGGCGGGTCGCAGCGCAGGGGCCGTGTCATTTTCGCGCGAGCAGCGCGATGCCATGACGCCGGACGACGTTATCACCATGCTGCGCGAGGGCAATCAGCGCTTTCGCAGCGGGGCCATACGCACGCAAGATTTTCTCGAGCAGAAACGCGCGTCGGCGTCGGGGCAATATCCGGCGGCGATGGTGCTAAGTTGCATCGATTCGCGTGCGCCGGCTGAAATCATCATGGACACCGGCATCGGCGATATATTCAATGCGCGTATTGCCGGTAACGTGGCGACGCCCGGTTTGCTGGGCAGCATGGAATTTGGCTGCGCGGTGGCAGGCGCCAAATTGTTGATGGTAATGGGCCACACGGCGTGCGGGGCCATCGCCGGATCCATCCAGGGCGTAGAGCTGGGGAACCTGACAGGCGTGCTGGAACGCATCCGACCTGCGGTTGAAGCGACACCTTTCCAGGGTGAACGCATCAGCACCGATCGAGCCTTCGTTAACGCCGTCGCTCATACCAATGTCTTGAACACCATAGAAGTCATACGACAGCAAAGCCCTATCTTGGCCGGTTTGGCTGATCAAGGCAAAATCAAGATTGTGGGTGCCATGTACAACCTGGAAGACGGGCAAGTGAATTTTTTGACTTAAGTGCGGCGTTAATACCCGGCGCGTACAGGTTTAGCTAGCGGTTAACCCTTAAACATGGGCTTAAGAGTTTGCAAGCCTTGCTCCATAGGTAGGTGCTACGGTAACCCTATTGTATAATTTGGGGTTTGAATCCGTGGCCTATGCTGCCACGCTGGCGCGCTTGCGGTATTCAGCATGCCGGCCTGGAGCAAGTTGCGGCTTTGCGCCGACGCCCAGTGCGTCCAAGATCGAACTGCGATCCATCGAGGTCTTCATGAAGCGTACGCTGTCAAGAATTCTAGTAACAAGCGGCATGCTGCTTGGCTGTTCCCTGTCATCGGCGGCCTTCGCGCAGCAAGTGGGCAAGCCTGACGCAGCCAAGGGAGAAGCGCTGTACAACAATGGCGATATGAACCGTGGGCTGGCTTCCTGTTCAAGCTGTCACGGCGTCGGCGGCAACAGTACCTTGCCGATTAACCCTAATCTGGCCGGCCAACCTTACGAATATCTCATAAAGCAGTTGCTCAGCTTTCGCCCCATCAATGCCGAGACGCCTGCCACGCGACGCGGCCCTGATGGCGCTGACACCGTGATGTCGCCTTTTGCCAAGATGCTCAGCGAAGAAGAGATCCACAACGTTGCTTATTATCTGTCGCTGCAGAAACTCGATTACGAAGTTGCAGCCACGGCTACCAACGAAGACACCATGGAACGCGGCCAGCAAATCTGGCGTGGTGGTTTGCCCGACCGTCATGTCCCTGCCTGTGCAGGTTGCCACGGCCCCAATGGCGTGGGTATTCCTGGTCAATTTCCGCGTATCTCCGGCCAATATCCCTCGTACATCGCCGATCAGCTTAAGTTGTTCCGCAGCGGCGACCGGGCAAACAGCCCTATGATGCATGACATCGGTGATCGGATGTCCGATTCCGACATTGCAGCCGTGGCCGATTACGCTGCAGGGTTGCGATAATCATTTGTACCCAGCCGTTCAACGCCCGATAAGTGGCGTGCGGCAGTTCGCTATCCGGGGGAGGCCACAAAGGTGGCATCCCCCTTTTTTTATGGCTTTAGAGTCCTGATGCAAACCCACTCCTCGCGTCTTCGTGCCGACTTCTTCGAGCTGCTGGGTTCGATGCGCTTTGCGATCAGCCTGCTGTTGTTCATTTGCGTGGCAAGCATAATCGGTACCGTGCTTGCGCAAAACCAGCTGGCCAGTACTTATGTGGATCAGTTCGGGCCCTTCTGGTTCGAGGTTTTCGACAAATTCAGCATCTGGCAGATCTATAACAGTTGGTGGTTTTTACTCATCATGGGTTTTCTCGTGGTGTCTACCAGCCTGTGCTTGCTGCGTAATGCCCCTCGCATGATTCGAGACATGGGCTCGTTTCGCGAAACGGTGCGCGAAGGCAGTCTTAAAGTGTTTCCGAATCGGGTCGAAGTCGTCTCGGCGCTCTCCGTGCCGGAGGTGTTGGCTCAGGCCAGGGGTTGGCTTGATGCGCACGGCTACCGCGCCAAGTTGCGCGAGGATGCCGACGGCGTCATGGTGGCGGCCAAAAAGGGCAGCGCTAACCGTCTAGGCTATATTTTTGCCCACGTTTCCATTGTGGTGATTTGCATAGGGGGCTTGCTGGACAGCGAGCTTCCGGTCAGGCTACAGGTGTGGCTGGGGGGCAAGCAGCCTGTTACCGAGAACATGCTGATTGCCGATGTGCCCGAATCCGGGCGCCTGCCGGCTGGTAATATCAGCTTTCGTGGCAACGTGTTCTTGCCCGATGGCAGCCAGACTCGCCACGGCGTGGTCTCGGTGGGTGAGGGCGTGCTGGTACAGCCTTTGCCGTTTTCCATCAAGCTAGAACGTTTCTATATCGATTACTACAGCACTGGCATGCCCAGCAGCTTCAAGAGCGATGTAGAGGTCACCGATCTACAAACCGGTGACACTTTCAAGCAAACCATAGAAGTGAATGAACCGTTGCGACATCGCGGCGTGACGGTGTATCAATCCAGTTTTGACGACGGGGGTAGCCGCCTGTGGCTTCAGGCGTGGCCGCTTACCGGGGATAGCGCCGTGCCACAGTCTCTGGAAGGGACAGTGGGACAAACCAGCGACTTGGTATTGAGCACAGACGGTCAGCCGCGCAAGATGGCGGTTGATCTGACGGGTCTGCGTGTCATCAACGTAGAGAATCTGGTGCCGGGTGCGGAACCGCAACCCCGTGCTGCTTGGGAACACGTGGCTGCCGTTACCGGCAGTGCTGCCGGGGCCAACAACGAATATCTGCGTAATGTGGGCCCCAGCGTTGAATACCGCATTCTTGACGAGGATGGCCAGGCTTATCAGTACCACCATTACATGTTGCCCATGGAACTCGATGGTCAAGACGTCTTTTTGGCGGGCGTGCGTACCTCGCCCGCGGAAAGCTATCGCTATGTACGCATTCCCGCCGATGCCAATCATTCTTTGACAGAGTTCATGCACTTGCGTGCGGCGCTGAATAACGAGGCCAAGCGCCAGGCTGCTGCCGAAGCCTTTGCACGGTATAACGCTACGCCGGCGCAGCGCGAGTCGCTGACCTTGGCCGCACGGGGCGCGCTAGAGTCCTTTGCTCGTGCGGGTTTCAATGAAATGCTTGAGCGCATCCCCGAGCAAGAGCGCGAGCGCGTATTGGGTCTTGCGGTGCCCATGGTGCAGATGTCTCTGTTCGAGTTGTACGATTTAGACAGACAGTCGCGCGGTCTGCCGGCGTTGGCACGAGAAGGCCAAGCCGGGGAGCAGGCAAATGATTGGGCACGCACGGCCTTGTTGGCGTTGACCAACCTGCCCGATTACCCCGCGCCGGTGTTTCTGCAGTTGCAAACGTTCGAGCAGGTGCAGGCCAGTGTGTTTCAGGTAACACGCACGCCCGGCAAGTTCGTGGTGTACTTGGGTTGCTTGTTTCTTATCATAGGCGTGTTTGCCATGTTCTATATTCGCGATCGCCGGGTATGGATATGGGTGCGGGCCGATGCTCAGGGCAGCCGTGTGTTGGCCGCCATGGCGACCCAGAAGCCCACACTGGATTTCACGCGCGAGTTTGAGCGGTTCCGCGAGGCGGTGACCCGCCTGTCGGCATAACGAGGGCCTAATAGGCAGGATGAAATGACGGATATCACCACGGACAAAGGCATGATGTGGCAGCCCGCCGAAAGCCTCAGCGGCGACAAGCGCGGCCACCGTGGCCGCCCCGACTTAAGCGACTGGGGCTTTTTGCTGGTGTTGCTGGCGGCGGCAGCTTACGGGCTCATGCAATATCCAGCTCAGATGGATGGTTACGAGAAGGCTATCTTGGTGGGCGCGGCGTTTGGCTTGGCCTGGATGGGCTGGCTATGGCGCCCTTTGCGCACGCTCTTTGTACTAAGCGGCCTAAGTGCCTTGTTGGCCATATGGCTATATGCCGACGGCGGCAGTTTGCTGCAAGGCGATCTGGCCCGCGCCGATCAGGTTTTCCTGCTGAAGTACTTGCTGTCATCGCAGTCTGCCATTTTGTGGATGTGCGCCTTGTTTACGCTGGCGACAGTCTGCTATTGGGTGGGGCTGTTCAGCCGTACCGCAGCCTGGATGGGAACAGGGCTGACTTGGGCGGGTGTTTACGCGGGCTGTACGGGCATGCTGGTGCGTTGGCGCGAAGGCCATTTGCTGGGGCCCGATATCGGCCATATCCCGGTCAGCAATCTTTATGAAGTCTTCGTGCTGTTTGCCTTGATCACGGCGCTCTTTTACTTGTATTACGAGCGTCGTTATGCCACGCGGGCCCTGGGCGGCTTTGTGCTGCTGGTGGTCACCTCAGCGGTCATTTTCTTGCTGTGGTACACCTTTACCCGCGATGCCTTCCAGATACAGCCCCTGGTGCCTGCCCTGAAAAGTTGGTGGATGAAGCTGCACGTGCCCGCCAACTTCATAGGCTACGGCACGTTTGCATTGGCCGCCATGGTGGGCTTTGCTTATCTGGTCAAAGAAAACGGCGAAACACGCTCTTTAGGCAAGTTGCTGCCTGTATTTGTTCTGGGCGCCATTTTGTGTGCCGAGCCCATGGTGTTCGGCTCGCGTGAGCTCTCATCCACCTGGATGCTGTACTTCGGTATCGGCGCCATCATTGTGGGGGGCATCCTGGCCTTGCGCCGCCCGATTGCGCGTCAACTGCCCTCGCTCGAAGTGCTGGACGACATCATGTACCGCGCCATTGCCGTGGGGTTTGCCTTCTTTACCGTGGCGACCGTATTGGGGGCGCTTTGGGCCGCTGATGCCTGGGGCGCGTACTGGCAGTGGGACCCTAAGGAAACCTGGGCGCTTATCGTGTGGCTGAACTACGCGGCGTGGCTGCACCTGCGCTTGATCAAGGGCCTGCGTGGTACGGCTGCGGCTTATTGGGCCTTGATAGGGCTGGTGATCACCAGCTTTGCTTTCCTGGGGGTAAACATGTTCCTCTCAGGGCTGCATTCCTACGGCGAGCTATAACAGGCGTCGAGCGCTGGGCCCAACGCCTGAAGCGCTCGATTAAGGTAGCGTCAACTCGCTGGAGAACAGGCTTTCCAGCGTTTCACGTGGGCGCACCAAATGAATGTCTGTGCCGTCTACCATGACTTCCGCAGGCCGTGGGCGGGTGTTGTACTGGCTGGACATGGTAAAGGCGTAAGCACCGGCCGACATAATCGCCAGTAAATCACCTTGGCGTAGCGCCAGTTGCCTATCGCGTGCCAGCCAGTCGCCACTTTCGCAAATAGGGCCTACGACGTCGTATTGGCGTACCGGCGTATCGCTGGCTGGTTTGACGACTTGTTCGACAGAGTGCCAGGCCTCGTACAATGTGGGGCGCAGCAAGTCGTTCATGGCGGCGTCGACCACGGCAAAGTTTTTGGCTTCGTTGTGCTTCAGGAATTCCACCGTAGTCAGCAACACCCCTGCGTTACCTACCAGTGAACGACCGGGTTCCAGCACAATTTGCAGCTTGCCATAACCACGTGCGTTCAGGCGCTCGAATACGGCGTCCAGCAGTTGCGTGGGGGTTAGCGGTGTTTCGTCCACGTAACGAATGCCAATGCCGCCGCCCAGATCCAGATGCTCGATGGTGATACCTAAATCTGCCAATTGGTCGATCAGGTTGATCAATTTTTCGAGGGCGTCCAGATAAGGCGAGACTTCCGTCAGCTGCGAACCGATGTGGCAGTCGACACCGACGATCTTCAAGCTGTTCAGTTGTTGCGCCCGTTGATAAACCTTGGGGGCCTCTTCGATGGCGATGCCGAATTTATTTTCTTTGAGGCCGGTGGAGATATACGGGTGCGTGTGAGCGTCAACGTCGGGGTTCACGCGCAGCGAAACACGTGCAATGGTGCCCATTTGTGCGGCAACTTCGGCTAAACGCTCGAGCTCGGCCTCGGATTCGACGTTAAAGCACTTGATGCCGGCTTGCAGGGCAGCCCGCATTTCCCATTCTTGCTTGCCTACGCCCGAAAACACGATTTTGGCGGGATCGGCGCCGATGGCCAAAGCGCGCGCCAGTTCGCCGCCGGAAACGATGTCAAAGCCCGAACCCAGGTTTTTGAACTCGTTGAGCACGGCCAGATTGGAGTTCGCCTTCATGCCAAAGCAGACCACCACGTCGCGGTCGCGCACGGCATCGGCGTAAGCTTGCCACGCATCGCGCAAGGCGCGGCGGGAATACACATACAAAGGCGTTCCGAAGCGCTCAGCCAGAGCGGTCAGGGGAACCTGCTCGGCATGCAAAACGTTGTCATGGAACTGGAATTGAGCGGCGACAGTCATGGAGTGCAACCTTGGGCAGCAGATAAGAAGAAAAAAGGGATGGGAAGCAGCTTAGTTGGCCGTGCCTGGGGCGGGGGCTTCAACAGGCATGCTGTTGGGGGGCATGACGGAAGCTTCGTCAGGCGGGGGCGGCGGCATGTGAAGTGGGCCTTTATAGCCACAAGCAGCCAATCCGGCAGTCAAGACAAAGCCCGCTACAATGCGGGACAAGCTGAAGGCATGTGCCGTGGGGCGCGATGCAAGCATGGTCGAGCAACTCCTAAGGATTCGAGTGATGAACGAGACGGAATTTTTAACCCGTAGCGAAGCGATTCTAGACAGTCTGGAACATCAGGCCGACGACTGGACTGCGCTGCACGATGTGGATATCGAGACAGAGCGCAGCGGTAATGTACTGACCATAGTCTTTAATAATACAGTATACATTATTGTCAATAGCCAAGCACCCATGAAAGAGATCTGGGTGGCTGCTCCCAGCGGTGGTTTCCACTATCGCCTAGAGGGTGATCGCTGGGAAGACACACGGGGGGGGCCTCATTTGGCTGAAGCCTTATCGCAGATTTTCTCGGAAGTTAGCGGGCAGCCTATTAAAGTCAGTATTTGAATAAAACAGCCGGGCTTTACGCCCGGCTGTTTTTAGAACTGTACACGATGGGTTTGTGCGGCGCCATCGCTTGGCACCGGCATGCTCAACTGATTGATCAGGTCGCCTATGCCGTCGCCGCCACCTTGTTGCGGATTGACTTGGCTACCATCGATATTGTCAGCGTTGAACAGTCGATCTCCGGCGACAGGCAAGCCCACACGCGCAATGGCTTTACCCGGCGGGAACTCGCTGAAATACAGATTGCTGCCTTCTTTTCTCAAACCGGAGGGAATTTCGGGCGGTGGGCTTTCGGGCACGCCTGCCAGCGCTGTTTGCATGTAGCGCATCCAGATAGGCAGCGAAGCGCCGCCACCGGTTTCGCGGGAACCCAGCGAACGAGGTTGGTCGAAGCCCATCCAGGCGATACCCACCAGTTGAGGCGTGTAGCCGGCGAACCAAGCATCACGGGAATCGTTGGTGGTGCCGGTTTTGCCCCCTACATCTTTGCGCTTGAGCGTGCCTGAGACCCGGGATGCCGTACCAATGGATGTGACGTCGCGCAGCATATCGTTCATGACATAGGCTGTGCGCGGGTCTATGGCGCGTGCTGCGGCATCGCCGGCCACTACCGGGCGGGATTGCATGATGACTTTGCCTTCGTTGTCGGTGACGCGGTCAATCAGGTAGGGCAAGACGCGGTAGCCGCCATTGGCGAACACGGCATAGCCACCTGCCAACTGCAATGGCGTGACGTCGCCTGAGCCCAAAGCCAGCGGCAGAACGGGCGGATTACGAGCAGGGTCAAAGCCAAAGCGCGTGATGTAGTCTTGCACCTGAGGTGGGCCGACAGCCTGCATGATGCGTATGGACACCATGTTCTTGGACTTATACAGCCCTTGGCGCAGCGTCAACATGGCCTCGTAATTATTGCCGTAGTTCTTTGGGTTCCACGGCTTGGAACCGGTTTGCTGCGCTGTCAGCATGAAGGGCTCATCCGAGACCTGGGTGCCGGGTGTCATGCCGCGTTCGAGCGCGGAGGCGTAAATGAAGGGCTTGAACGCCGAACCCGGTTGACGCCACGCTTGCGTCACGCGGTTGAATTGCTCTTGGAAGTCGAAACCGCCCACCATGGACAAAATGGCGCCGTCTTGGGGGCGCAGCGATACAAACGCCGCTTGTACGCTGGGGCGGTTGATGACCTCCCAGTGGTCGCCGTTCTGGTTAAGGTAGACCACTGCGCCGCGCTCGATCTTATGGGGCGCCTTGGCGTTCTTGCCCAGGCCACGCGCCACAATCTTGAGCGCATCTTTGTTTGTGACCTCGATGATTTCGTCTGCACTGCGCGCTACGACGATTTTCTCGGGGCTGGCAGACAAGACCACGCCCATCAACAGATTGTTGCGGTCGGGGTACTTCTCCTGAAGACCGTCGATGAGCGTATCAAACTGTATGGCATCGGCTTCGATACCTTCCGGCAGAGAAATGTTGTCTTCGGGACCGGGGTAAACGGCACGGCGAGTGTAGTCGAGGATGCCTTCGCGAACCGCGCTGTGAGCGGCTTCTTGGTCTTTGGAATGAATAGTGGTGTAGATGTTGAAGCCGCGCGAATAGACGTTGTCTTGGTAGACGTTGTACAACAACTGGCGTGCTAGTTCGGCTACATATTCGCCATGCACGGAATAGCCGCCGGCTGGCGTACCTGGGGCTGATTTCAGCACGATGGGCTGATTCATGGCCTCTTGGTATTCTTGCTCGTTAAGGTAGCCCAGCGTACGCATGCGGCCCAACACGTAAGCCTGGCGTGTTTTGGCACGAGGCATGTTGGCGATAGGGTTGAAGCGCGACGGCGCTTTGGGAATGCCGGCCAGCATGGCGGCTTCGGCCGTGGTGATTTCGGAAAGCGGCTTGCCGAAATAGGTGCGCGCCGCAGCGGCAAAACCGTAAGCCCTATGCCCCAGGTAGATCTGGTTCATGTACAGATCCAGAATCTGATCCTTGGTAAGGGTGGCCTCTATCTTGAAAGTCAGCAGCAGTTCGTAGAACTTGCGCATATAGGTTTTTTCAGACGACAGATAAAAATTGCGCGCTACCTGCATGGTGATGGTACTGGCGCCCTGCGTCTTGGACATGGCGGTGAGGTTGGCCAGCGTGGCACGCGCCACCCCTGCCCAATCTATGCCGCCATGCTGATAAAAACGGTCGTCTTCGGCTGATAAAATGGCCGACTTCATGACATCTGGAATTTCGTCAAAGCGCAGCACGTTGCGGCGCTCTTCGCCAAATTCGCCGATAAGCACGTTGTCGGCCGTATACACGCGCAGCGGCACGCGTGGCCGGTAGTCGATCATGGCAGACAGGTCGGGAAGATTGGGCCATGCCAGCGCAAGCGCCAGCGCGCCCAGCAAGGCCCCGCACAGACCCAGGCCGGCAAAGAAGACCGCCGACTTAACGACGAAACGGCCCAGCCAAGAACCGCGGGGCGTAGACTGGTCGGAAGGTTTGGAAGAGCTCATTGGAAGGATTGTAGATTCTGATGGGCGGACGCGGCAGCGCGACGGGGTGTCAGGTGTAACAAATCAATGCCGTCTTGTTGGGTCGATACCGCCACTGCAAGTGGGATAATACACAAATGAGTGAACCTTTACGCATACAGGATGAAGGCACAGGGGGCCTGAAAACGCTACCTGAGGCCGTTGCGACCCCCGCTGACCCAAACTACGAGCCATTGCCCAAGGGTTCTGGCGATCGCCCCATATTCTTGGTGGGAATGATGGGTGCCGGGAAAACAACAATAGGGCGCAGCTTGGCCAAAGAGCTAGGCCGGGGCTTCATAGACCTTGACCAAGCGCTGGAAGCACGCTGCGGCGTGCCTGTTACTGTGATCTTCGACATCGAAGGCGAGGCAGGGTTCCGCAAACGTGAAACGCAGTTGCTGGAAGAGCTCTCCCGTCAGCCCAGAATCGTGCTGGCCACGGGTGGCGGTGCCGTATTGGTAGATGAAAATCGCGCTTACTTAAAAGAGCGTGGCACTGTGGTTTATTTGCGCGCCGAGGCCGACGAACTCTATCGCCGCCTGGCGCGCGACAGGCAACGCCCTTTGTTGCAAACAGCCGACCCGCGCGCGCGGCTGGCCGAGTTGCTGGCCCTGCGCACCCCTTTATACGAAGAAGTCGCGCATCTGGCCTTTGATACCGGTACATTACCGGTGCTGCAAGCGGTTACCCGGTTGGCCGCCCAATTGAAAGCCTACGAGGAAAAAACATGAAAACGGTTCAAGTCGAGACGCCGGGCGGGAGTTATCCCATTCACATCGCCCCGGGCCAGTTGTCGACCATCGCGCAAAGTGTGCCGGCTGATGCAACGGCCATCGCCTTGATTACCAACCCTACCATCGCTACGCACTATGGCAGCCAAGTGCACGATGCTTTGGCCACTACGGGCAAGCCGGTGCTGCGCATCGAGCTGCCAGACGGCGAGGCCTACAAAGACTGGCAAACGCTTAACCTGATTTTCGACGCACTGCTGGCCTACCCCTGCGATCGCAAGGTGGTGTTGGTCGCCCTGGGCGGCGGCGTCATTGGCGACATGGTGGGGTTTGCGGCGGCCTGCTATATGCGCGGTGTGCGGTTCATTCAGGTTCCCACGACTTTGCTGGCCCAAGTGGACTCTTCCGTAGGGGGCAAAACCGCTATCAACCATCCGCTGGGCAAGAACATGGTGGGGGCGTTTTATCAGCCCGTCGCTGTGCAGATCGATACCGATGTGTTGCGCACGCTTCCCGCACGTGAAATCAGTGCCGGTTTGGCCGAAGTCATTAAATACGGTCTTATCATCGATGCGGAATTCTTTGCCTGGTGCGAAGAGAACGCCGCTGCACTGCGCGCGCTTGAGCCCCAAGCCATCAGCCATGCCATTCAACGCTCATGCGAACTCAAAGCGCATGTCGTAGGCCAAGACGAACGGGAATCGGGCTTGCGAGCCATCTTGAATTTCGGCCATACCTTTGGCCACGCGATCGAAGCCGGGCTGGGCTATGGCGAATGGCTACACGGCGAGGCGGTCGGGTGTGGCATGGTGTTGGCCGCCGAACTTTCCGCACGCATCCATGGCTTGCCTGCCTCTGATGTCGCACGGGTGCGTGCACTGGTCGAGGCCATAGGCTGTCCGGCTGTGCCGCCTTCTATGGACGTCGAGCGCTGGTTGTCGTTAATGCGGGTAGATAAAAAAACCGAAGGCGGGCAATTGCGATTCGTGTTGGTGCCTAGGGTGGGCGAGGCCGTGTGCCAAAACGTGCCCGACGACGAGGTGCGTGCTGTGCTGCAAGCCGTTGCAGCGGTCGACGTGGCCTGAAGGCGCGGCTGTGCTGGCGCCCTATGCTTGCGATCCCGCCCACACCCGCGGGCGTCCGCATCCCGAGGCGGCGCCCGAAGGGCGCACACACTTTCAGCGCGACCGAGACCGCATTGTTCATTGCAATGCCTTTCGTCTACTGGAATACAAAACGCAGGTTTTCATCAACCACGAAGGCGATCTTTTCCGTACCCGGTTAACGCACAGCATAGAGGTCGCCCAGATTGCCCGTACGCTGGCGCGCAACCTGCAGCTCAACGAAGACCTGATAGAAGCCATTTCCCTGGCGCACGACCTGGGTCATACCCCCTTCGGTCATGCCGGTCAGGACGAGCTGAACGCCTGCATGCGCGAGCGCGCACCCGAGGCGGGGGGCTTCGAGCACAATCTGCAAAGCTTGCGTGTGGTTGATACCCTGGAGGCAAGATATGCCTCTTTTGATGGCTTGAATCTGTGTTTCGAGACCCGCGAAGGCATACTTAAACATTGTTCCGCCCGCAACGCGCGCCAGTTGGGCGATGTAGGCGAGCGCTTTCTGAGGGGTTCACAACCCTCATTGGAAGCGCAGGTGGCCAATTTGGCCGACGAAATCGCCTACAACAACCACGATATAGACGATGGTTTACGCTCGGGGCTGATAAGCGTAGAACAGCTGCAAATGCTGGAGATCTTCGCCACCCACTATGCCGCCGTCATGCGTCGGTATCCCAACCTACCCCAAAGACGTGCGATTGCCGAAACCATCAGGGCAATGATCAACACCCTGGTGCAAGACCTCACCCGCACCACCTTGGTGAATATTCAGCGTTACCGTCCCGATAGCGCTGATGCCGTCAGGCAGATGCCTGTGCTGGCTGCGTTTTCCGTCTCTATCCGTGCCCAGGCAGATGCGCTTAAGCGCTTTCTCATGGCCAACCTCTACCGTCATACACGTGTGATGCGCATGACGACCAAGGCACGCCGTATTGTGCGCGAGCTCTTCAACGCCTTCATGGACGATCCCAGGCTATTGCCCAACGATTACCGGCGAGACGGTGAGCTTGAGCAAGCTCGCGCTATTGCAGACTACATCGCCGGCATGACCGACCGATTCGCCATACGCGAACACCGCGAACTGTTTCGGATGGATTAAGCCTGCTGTGCGGCCTGCTCCAACTGCTGTTTCAGTTCCGGCGCCAAGTTCAGTTGGCGTGCCAGCTCATCCAAATAGGCGCGCTCCATGAAGCTGTCGGCGTCGGTCACTAGCACGCTGGCCAGATAGATTTCAGCCCCTTGCTCGGGGGTGGCTGCCAGTTTTGCGATGGCAGCAGGGTCGGCAGGGCTGGCCAATTGCTGGGTGACCCATTGTTGATCTTGCGCCGAACCCTGCAATTTTTGGAATTCCACGTCTAGCAATTGCTGTTCTTCGGGGCCGATATGGCCGTCAGACTTGGCGGCGGCGATCATCGCGGCCAGCACATTGCGACTATGCTGCTCGATCTCGGGGGCGGGCAGTTGAGCAAAGGCCTGGGGCGTAACAGGCGCGGCGGCTTGCCCTTGTGCTGTTTGCGGTTGTTGCTTGTTCTGCGAGTTTTGATAAACCCGATAAGCCAAGGCGCCCAAAGCGGCGATGCCGCCGTAGGTGGCGACTTTACCCCCTATCTTGCGGAATTTCTTGTTGCCCATCAGCATGCCCAAGGCACCGCCGGCCAGCGCGCCGCCGGTAAAGCTCCCAAGCTTAGAACCCTTTGGTGGTGTGTCGGCAGGTTGGGCGGCATTATTGAGCATGCCTTGACCTGACTGAAGCAGCTGCTGCAGCATGGCTTGAATAGACATTTTTTATTCCTCGGTTAGATGAGCGGTAAGCTAAGTCTGACCGGGGATGCTCATAATGGTTCAGACCGCCAGCAAGGGCTTCAGATATTTTCCTGTGTGGCTGGCGGGGTTTTCGGCGATATCTTCCGGGGTGCCTTGAGCCACGATCACGCCTCCGCCCTGGCCGCCTTCCGGGCCCATGTCTATGACCCAATCCGCTGTTTTGATGACGTCCAGGTTGTGTTCGATGATAAGCACGGTATTGCCTTGGTCAACCAGGCGACGCAGTACTTCCAGCAGCAAGGCAATATCGTGAAAATGCAGGCCGGTAGTGGGTTCATCCAGCACGTACAAGGTACGGCCGGTGCCGCGCCGGGAGAGCTCTTGCGACAGCTTGACGCGTTGGGCCTCGCCGCCTGATAGCGTGGTGGCGCTTTGCCCCAGCCGCAGGTAAGAAAGCCCCACGTCTTGCAAGGTCTGCAGCTTGCGTGCAATGGTAGGCACGGCCTCGAAGTTATGCAGCGCTTGCTCTACGGTCAGCTCCAGCACTTCGCTGATGTTGCGGCCTCGGTAACGGATATCCAGGGTTTCGCGGTTGTAGCGTTTACCGCCACAGACGTCGCAGGGAATATACATATCCGGCAGGAAGTGCATTTCGACCTTGACTACCCCATCGCCTTGGCAGGCTTCGCAGCGCCCGCCTTTGACGTTGAAGGAGAAGCGTCCCGGGTCGTAGCCGCGTGCGCGGGATTCAGGTACCTCGGCGAACAGATCGCGTATGGGGCCGAACAAGCCGGTATAGGTGGCGGGGTTGCTACGGGGCGTGCGCCCGATGGGGCTTTGGTCGACGCTGATGATCTTGTCGAACAGCGAGAGCCCCTCGATGCTGGCGTAGGGGGCAGGTTCGGCCTGGCTGCGATGCAGAGCATGCGCCATGACGTTGACCAGCGTGTCATTGACCAAAGTAGACTTGCCTGAGCCCGATACACCCGCCACACAGACCAGCCTGCCAACGGGCACGGCCAGGTCCACAGACTTCAGGTTGTTGCCGGTGCAGCCCGTCAAACGCAGCCAGTCCCCTTCCGGCGTAACGGGACGGCGCTCGGGGATGGCGATGCGCAGGGCGCCGCCTAGATATCGCCCTGTGAGGGAATCGGGGTCGGCGGCCAATTGCTCGGGGGTGCCGTGGGCGACGATCTGTCCGCCGTGCTCTCCGGCGCCTGGGCCCATATCCACCACATAGTCGGCGCTGCGTATCATGTCTTCGTCATGCTCGACGACGATGACGCTGTTGCCAAGGTCGCGCAGGTGGCGCAAGGTGGCAATAAGCCTGTCGTTATCGCGCTGATGCAGGCCGATAGAGGGTTCGTCCAGAACGTACATGACCCCAGAAAGCCCTGAGCCTATCTGGCTGGCCAGTCTGATGCGCTGGGCTTCGCCGCCCGAGATCGTGTTGGCGCTGCGATCCAGCGAAAGATAGCCCAAGCCGACATTGTTCAAGAAAGAAAGCCGTGCTCGGATTTCGTGCACGATACGATCGGCAATCTCTTTGCGGGCGCCACTGAGCGACAGTTGCTCGAACCATCCCTGGCAGGCTTTCAGGGGCAGGGATTCAATCTGATAAATCGCCAAGCCCCGACGCTGACCCTGGCCGACTTCATCGCCTATCAAGACATTGCGGGCTTGAATGCGTAAACGCGTGCCATCGCAATCGGGGCAGCGGCGCGTGCTGCGCAACTTGCCTAATTCTTCGCGCACCGCGTGCGAGTCGGTTTCGCGCCAACGGCGCTCAAGATTGGGTATGACCCCTTCGAAGGGGTGTTGCTCTACCGCTTTTTGGCCTTTGCGACCAGGGTAGATGAAAGCAATGGATTCGTCCCCCGAGCCGTACAGCACCTTATGCTGAAGTTCGGGCGTTAGCTCGTTGAAGGGGGTTTCGAGGGTGAAGCCGTAATGGGCAGCCAAGCTGTTGAGCATGGCGTGCGTAAACTCGTTGCGTTTATCCCAACCCTGAATGGCGCCACTGCCTAAACCCAGTTCGGGGAAGGCAACAGTTTTGCGTGGGTCGAAGTAATCTTGGGTCCCCAGGCCGTCGCAGCTTGGGCAGGCGCCAGCCGGGTTGTTGAAGCTGAACAGTCGCGGCTCTAGCTCTTCAAGGCGGTAGTCGCATACCGGGCAGGCGTAATGCAGCGAGAAAGCCTGCTCTTTGCCGTTGTCCAGGTCCCAGGCCAACACGCGCCCATTTGCCAGAGCCAAAGCGGTTTCAAAGCTTTCAGCCAAGCGTTGAGTGGTGTCGGGGCGCACGCGCAGGCGGTCGACGACCACCGCCAAAGGGGTTTGTTGCGTAGGCAGTTCGGGCAGGGCGGCGGGCAGGGTGTCGATATCCATGATCTCGGTGCCGATGCGCAAGCGCACGAAGCCCTGGGCTTGCAGGCCGGCGCGTAAATCCGCCAACGAACCGCCCTCTGGCCACGCCAGAGGTGCCAGAATGGCCACGCGGGTTTCCGCCGGCCAGCCCTGTATGGTGTCTACCATCTGGCTGACGCTCTGGGCTTGCAGCGGTACGCCGTGCTCGGGGCAGTGAGGCGTGCCCACCCGTGCGTACAGCAGCCGCAGGTAGTCGTGAATCTCGGTCACGGTACCCACCGTGGAGCGAGGATTATGACTGGCGGACTTCTGCTCGATGGCGATGGCGGGAGACAAGCCTTCGATCAAATCGACGTCGGGTTTATCCATGCGTTGCAGAAACTGCCGGGCGTAGGCCGACAAACTTTCTACATATCGCCGCTGGCCTTCAGCGTAAAGCGTGTCGAACGCCAGAGACGATTTGCCTGAGCCTGATAGGCCGGTCATGACAATCAACTGCCGCCGAGGCAAATCGATGGAAACGTTTTTGAGATTGTGGGTGCGGGCACCCCGGATGCGGATGGCGTCCATCAAGTTCCTGAAAGCGGTTGGGCCCACATGCTGATATAGCGGGCTTGGCCCCGGATGCGCAAATGAAGCTTAACTTGTTACTATAGCGCGCTGAGCCCATTTTCAGGAATCTATGACGAGTCGACCGGCAGACCCTGCCGCTAACCAGCCTCTTAAGCTTAAGCTGACCGCCCAGGAACGCCACGCCAGCATGATGTTGGCGCTGTTGTTTGCTGCGCGCATGCTAGGCCTGTTTTTGCTGACGCCTGTTTTTGCCGTCGCGGCGCTGTCCATACCTGGCGGCGACGATGCCCTTAAGGTGGGGCTGGCGTTGGGTGCTTATGGGTTGGCGCAGGCTGTATTACAGATACCTTTGGGGATGGCCTCCGATCGCTACGGGCGCCGGGCGGTGGTGGTGGCCGGCATGGTGCTCTTTGTCGTGGGGGGCGCCGTGTGTGCATTGGCCCCAAATATCGAATGGGTCATTGCCGGGCGCGTCATACAGGGTTTGGGCGCGGTATCGGCGGCCATCACCGCTTGGGTCGCCGACGCCACTCGGCCCGAGGTGCGTACGCGTGCCATGGCCATGGTGGGCGGTTCCATAGGTTTGTCGTTTGCCGCATCGCTGGTGCTGTCGCCAGTGTTAACGGGTAAGTTCGGTCTGTCAGGCTTATTCTGGGCCATCACGCTGCTGGGCTTTGTTTGTTTGCTGATTGCCGCTTGGGTGGTTCCCGCCGTTCCGCGTACGCCCACCCCCATTGTTCAGGTGCGCTTGCGCGACGTTCTCACGCATGGCGACCTGCTGCGGCTGAATTTTGGGGTGTTCTGCCTGCACTTCATCTTGATGGCCATTTTCATGGTCGCGCCTGTCATGTTGGCCGAACGGGGTGCTTATCAAGCGGCGCAGCTATGGCAGGTGTATCTGCCCATTATTTTGATGTCCTTCGTTTTCATGGTGCCGGTGGTGTTTGTTACCGAAACCCGGCGCTGCCATCGCGGCACGCTACTCGTCTGTGTGGCAAGCTTGGTCGTTGTGCTGGCGGCCCTGGCTTATCCCATGGGCTTATGGGCCACCGTAGCCTGGCTAGTGGCCTTCTTCGTGGCTTTCAACGTGCTGGAAGCCTTGCAGCCTTCTTTGGTCTCACGTTTGGCGCCTCCTTCTTATAAAGGCTTGGCCCTGGGCCTTTACAACACCACCCAAGCGCTGGGCGTATTTGCGGGGGCGGCCATCGGCGGCCTGCTGGTGTCTCGCGGCTATGCCGCAGTGTTTTGGCTCACCGCCTGCCTGGCCCTGCTTTGGTATGTGGTGGGTCGTCGCATGGGCGCTGTGCAGGGCCCTTCCGCGGATAAGGCTTAAGGCTTCACGCGGTGCTTTTCGGCTCTCCGCGTGACCGAAAACTCCATCCGTATCATTACGCAACGACCTGCGCTAGGCCGCTAAATGTCCGATAATAGGCGGCATCGGTTTCATATTTCAGGAATACGCAAACATGGCATCCGTCAACAAAGTCATACTCGTAGGCAACCTGGGGCGCGACCCCGAAGTCCGCTACAGCCCCGATGGTGCCGCCATCTGCAACATCACGATTGCCACCAGTTCCCAATGGAAAGACAAGGCCTCGGGCGAACGCCGCGAAGAGACCGAGTGGCACCGCGTTGTGTTCTACAACCGCCTGGCCGAAATTGCCGGTGAATACCTGCGCAAAGGCCGCCCTGTGTATGTCGAAGGCCGCCTGAAAACGCGCAAATGGCAAGGTCAAGACGGTCAAGACCGCTACACCACAGAAATCGTCGCCGACCAGATGCAAATGCTGGGTGGCCGCGACAGCGGTGGCGATGCTTCCATGGGCGGCGGTGGCATGGGCGGTGGTTCTTCGTCCGACTTCAACTCGCCACCCCCTCAGCGTCAGCGTCCCGCTGCACCCGCACAGCGCCCCGCAGCGCCGCAAGCCCCCGCAGCCGCCAACCTGGCGGATTTGGACGACGATATTCCGTTCTAAACATTGGCCCCGCCTGTCGCAGGCGGGCCTCAAGGCACCTGCTGCTTACCTAGCTTGCGCGCCAATGTGCGGCGGTGCATACCCAAGCGTCGTGCGGTTTCCGAGATATTGAACCCTGTCTCAGCCAGGGTTTCATGTATGCGTTCCCACTCCAGCGTTTTAATGGATGAAGGCCTGGCATCAACGGCGACTTCAACATTGCCGGCGGAGCTCTGAAAGGCGGCTTCTATGTCGTCGGTATTAGAGGGCTTGGCCAAATAGTGGCAAGCCCCCAGCTTGACGGCTTCGACGGCGGTGGCAATGCTGGCAAAACCTGTCAGCACCACGATCAGCATCTTGGCATCATGCTCGTGCAAGGCTTGCACGCAGGCCAAGCCGGAAGCCTCGCCTTTCAACTTCAGATCGACCACGGCATGGCTGGGCGATACCTGCGCCAGCTTTTCGTGCATGTCTTCCAGGCTGTGGGCGCGGGTAACGCGATAGCCGCGCCGCTCGAACGACCGTCCCAAGGTACGTGCAAACGCGTCGTCGTCTTCGACGAGCAGTAATTCACGTGGGGGCTGGGTGGGGGCGGCCTCCTGGGGCACCAGCCTTTCGGGGGTATCGCTCATGTATGACTCCTGCTTCGCAAGGCTCATTATCTCCTACGGTGCTTGAGGGGGCGCTACGGTGGTACTTGCTATTGCCTCGGGCTGTGACTCGCTTAGGGACAGCGTAGAAAGCGGCAGCGTGATGGTGACGGCGGCGCCGCCATTCAGCAGATTTTGCGCACTAAGGCGGCCCCCGAGCGTACGCGCCACATTGAGGGAAAGGAACAAACCCAGGCCCCTGCCTGTTTGGCCCTTGCTGGACTGATAAGGCTTGCCCAATTGCGCCAATATATCGGGCGAAAAACCGGGGCCGGCATCCTGTATGGTTAGCATCAGTGTATCGTCTTGCCTATCCACGATCAGGCGCTGCCACGCAGGCGAGGCTTCCAATGCGTTGTCCAAGACGTTGCCCACCATCTGCTGCAGCGCCGAATCTGAAATAATGCGTACGTCCGGCCCGAAGTGGTTGTCATACACCAGCTTGGCAGCGCCATGCGTGGCGCGCCATTGCTCGACTACAAACTCAAGAAACTGGTGCACCGTGGTTTCTGTGGGTGAGTCGCCGCGTGTTTCGCCGGCTGACATCAAGATGCCGGTGACGATGGCTTTGCAGCGTGCCACTTGTATCTGCATCTCGCTGATTTCCTGACCCAGCTCGGGATCATCGGTAAATGGCGGCATGTGGCGCCAATCTCCCAAAATCACAGCAAGGGTGGACAAAGGCGTGCCTAGTTCATGCGCAGCCCCCGAGGCGAGCAAGCCCATGCGCACGATATGCTCTTCTTCGACGGCACGCTGGCGCAAGGCAGCCAGATGCTGATCGCGGTCGCGCAGATTGTGGTTGATGCGCGTAATGAACACGACCAATAATGCGGCGTTCAGCACAAAACATAGCAGCAGGCCTTGAATGTAAGGGCTGGTCAGGCCCATATCGTGATCCAAGGGTAGATCCAGGGGTTGGCTGGCCAAGGCAAGGCCCGCCACGCAGCAGGCGGTAACACCCACCACTACCCAGGTGGACCAAGGCTGAAGCAACACGGCCGCCAGCGCGGCTTGTAGCAAGAAAAGAAAGATAAAGGGGTTGGTGGTGCCACCGCTGCAATAAAGCAACGCTGTTAGTATCCCCACGTCTACCAGCAAGGCTACCAGTAGCTCCATATTGGTGACGGGGCGTCGCGCTTGCAACCTAAGCACGCTGATTGCGTTGAAGGCGGCCAGCGCCAACACCAGCGTCAGCATGATGTCTATGGGAAGCGGTATCTCAAACAGAAAATAGGCCGTCCCGATGGTGGCAATCTGCCCCAGCACGGCTATCCAGCGCAGCAAAATCAGCTGCTGCATATTTTTATAGCCGGCGGCGCCGTCTGGGTCTGGCAGTGTGATTTCTTGGCCGGCTGCGGTAGGCATCATCGTGGTTCTCATGAGCGTGCAGTGTAAACCTTGCGGTTCAGGTATGCCTCGCCCAGCTTTTCTTAGCGTGACCGACGCAGCCGATATTCTTCGCGTATGACGTAGGCAGAGGCTGCGGCCACCATGATTGCCAGCCCGAACCACGTCAGCATGTACATCAGATGGTTATCTGGAAATTTGATGACTGTCAGGCCCGCGACGGGGAGCATCTCGTTGGGCAGGCGGGTGGGAGGCTCTATCGTCAGCTCGGGCGGTACAGGCTTTTGAGCCTGTACATCAATAAAGTAGGGGGCAACGGGCTTCAGTCCCAGGTAAGAAGCCAGTTGCTCGACATCGCGCGAGTACCAAAGCCCCTGAGCGGGTTCGTTGCTACGTAAAAATGTCCCTTCGGGCTCGCTTAGGCGTAGCAGGCCGGTCAGCGACAGTGCTTGGGCAGGGGTGGGCGCGTCGCGCCATGAGTCGTTGGGCTGGGCTCGGGGGACAAAGCCCCGGTTGATGAAAACGATATCGTCTTCCGGGGTCTGCAAAGGCGTCATCACCCAGTAGCCTCTACCCAGCACGGTGTTGGCTTCTACCAGCGTGGTTTGATCGTAGCGTAACCTGCCCTCCAGCTTTACCCGCAGGTACTCGTAGTCTTGAGGGGCGGCGAGTACGTCGGCCCATGCGCTTTGCGCAGGTGCGGCGGTAGCTGGGGCCTGAATACGAGCTTCCACGCGTTCGACCAACTCGTGCTTCCAGACGCGCCGTTCGGCTTGCCATACGCCCAGGGCGATAAAGCCGCAGAACGCTGTCAGAGCCAGCAGGCCCCAAATGATCAGGGCCGTCATCCTCATCGGACGCCGGCCCCGGCCATCGGCCCGGGCGGCGGGCGACGATGCATTAGGTTTAAGCATGGGGAAGCCCCGTTACCTTGCCGCCTTGCTTACAGGATTTTCTGCATGTCGTGGATCATGTCAGGCATCATGTTGGTGTTCAAGTGGTACATCACCCACAGTGAGCCGGCCAGCGCGATAACCACAATGATGATCGTAAACACCAAGGCCAACATATTCCAGCCGCCTTCGGCGCTGGGGGACATATGCAAGAAGTACACCATGTGCACAACCATCTGTACGGCGCCGATCAGTAGAATGACCAGTGCGGTCGTGCCGGAGCTTTCGATCACGTTGTCCATGACCAGCCAGAACGGAATGACGGTAAGAATGACGGACAGGATAAAACCCGTCATGTAGCCACGGAAGGTGATTTCTCCGTGTCCGTCGTCATGGTGTTCGTGGTGCTCGTGATGGTCGTCGTGGTGTGCGAGATTTTGGTGAGTGCTCATGGCAGGACTCCCATCAGGTAGACGAAGGTAAAGACGGCAATCCAGATCAAGTCAAGGAAGTGCCAGAACATGGACAAGCACATCAGGCGGCGACGGTTGGCGGGAACAAGACCGTGCTTTTTCAATTGGAACAGCAGGGTTACCAGCCAGATGACGCCGAAGGTGACGTGCAGACCGTGAGTGCCAACCAAGGTAAAGAAGGCCGACAGGAAGGCGCTGCGCTGGGGCACGGCACCCAGATGAATCAGATGCGCAAACTCGTAGAGTTCAAGACCCAGGAAGGCCAGGCCGAACAAGCCGGTGACAGCCAACCAGCCCATGGCGGCGCGCAAGCGGTTGCGTTGAGCTTCCAGCATGCAAAAGCCGTAGGTGATGGAAGACAGCAACAGCATTGCCGTGTTCATCGCCACTAACTTCAGGTCGAAGAGGTCGGCGCCCGAAGGGCCGGCCGCATAGTTACGGCCCAGCACGGCATACACCGCGAACAAGATGGCGAAGATCAGGCAATCGCTCATCAGGTAGATCCAGAACCCCAAAGAGGTGCCGTGCTGAGGATGATGCTCTTTCTTCAGGAAGAAGGACATTTTCCCGGGCGCGCCGGAGGCGCCCGGATGATGAAGGGTAGTGGAATCAGACATGGTTGCTAGCGAGCTGACGTGTACGTTCGGCCTCGACGCTTTCGACTTCTTCAGCCGATATGTAGTAGTCGCGGTTGTAATTGAAGGTGTGGTAGACGGAGCCACCAATGACGGCCAGGAAGCTCAGTCCGGCCAACAGCCACATATGCCAGATCAGGGCAAAACCCATGACGGTGCACAGGCCCGCCAAGATAATGCCTGCACCGGTGTTCTTGGGCATGTGGATGGGCAAGAAACCTTTGGTCAGGCGTTCAGCACCGTGCTGCTTCATTTGCCACCAGGCGTCGCCTTCGTGTACCAGTGGTGTGAACGCAAAGTTATAGCTGGGAGGAGGAGAGGACGTTGCCCATTCCAGGGTACGGCCATCCCAAGGGTCGCCCGAGGTATCGCGCAGCGAGTCACGGCGCAGGTAGCTGACGACCAATTGGATGAGGAAGCAAGCAATACCCAGTGCAATCAACACGGCACCGCAAGCTGCAATCTGGAACCAGATTTGCAACGAGGGGTCGTCGAAGTGGCTGACGCGGCGCGTAACGCCCATGAAACCCAGCACGTACAAGGGCGCGAAGGCGACCCAGAAGCCGGTGACCCAGAACCAGAACGAGCATTTGCCCCAGAACGGATCAAGCTTGTAGCCAAAAGCCTTGGGGAACCAGTAGACGATGGCGGCAAAGATACCGAACACCACGCCACCGATAATGACGTTGTGGAAGTGGGCGATCAGGAAGAGGCTGTTGTGCAAGACGAAGTCGGCTGCCGGAATCGCCAGCATGACACCTGTCATACCGCCGATAACGAAGGTCAGCATGAAGGCAACAGTCCACATCATGGGCACTTCGAAGCGGATACGGCCCCGATACATGGTGAACAGCCAGTTGAATACCTTGGCCCCGGTCGGTATCGAGATGATCATGGTCGCGATGCCGAAGAAGGAGTTGACGCTGGCCCCCGACCCCATGGTAAAGAAGTGGTGCAGCCAAACCAGGTAAGACAGCACGGTAATGACCACGGAGGCATACACCATAGAGGTATAGCCAAACAGACGCTTGCCGCTATAGGTGGCAACAATCTCGGAGAACACGCCGAACAGCGGCAGAATCAGGATATAGACTTCGGGGTGGCCCCAGATCCAGATCAGGTTCACGTACATCATGGGGTTGCCACCCAGATCGTTCGTGAAGAAGTTCATGTCCAGATACCGGTCAAGGCTAAGCAGGGCCAAGACCGCAGTCAAGATGGGGAAGGTGGCCACGATCAGAACGTTGGCGCACAGCGACGTCCAGGTGAACACGGGCATCTTCATCATCTGCATGCCAGGGGCGCGCATCTTGATGATGGTAACGATAAGGTTGATGCCTGATAGCGTGGTACCCACGCCCGCTATCTGCAGCGCCCATATGTAGTAATCCACCCCTACGCTAGGGCTCTGTTCTGCGCCGGAAAGCGGCGGATAAGCCAGCCAGCCGGCCGTGGAGAATTCGCCCACGAACAGCGAGGCCATGACCAGTACGGCACCCGATGTCGTCATCCAGAAGCTGAAGTTGTTCAGGAAGGGGAAGGCCACGTCGCGCGCGCCGATTTGCAGGGGCACGACATAGTTCATCAGGCCCGTGATCAGCGGCATGGCTACGAAGAAGATCATGATGACGCCGTGCGCCGTAAAGATCTGGTCGTAGTGGTGCGGCGGCAAGTAACCCATGTTGTCGCCGAAAGCCATGGCCTGGTGTAGGCGCATCATGATGGCATCGGCAAAGCCGCGCAGCAGCATGATGATGCCCAGAATCATATACATGATCCCGATCTTCTTGTGGTCAATGCTGGTGAACCACTCGCTCCACAAGTAGCCCCAGACCTTGAAATAGGTCAGGGCGCCTAGCAGGGCGATACCGCCCAGCATGACAACCACGAAGGTCGAAAGAATAATGGGGTCGTGGAGTGGGAAGGAATCCCAGCCAAGGCGCCCCAGAAGTAGGGTATTCAAGTCCATGGGTCAGACAACGGCAAAACCGGGAACACTGGGTGGTGCTCCCTTGGTTGAAAAAAAGCCCCCACGCTACGCCTGCGGCATGCGGCCCGAAGGGCGGACTGCACGCCTGAACATCTCCCGCTAAGGGATGAAGCTTGGGCGACGCGCCGGCTTAGCGCACAGCGTTCATCAATTGCAGCGAAGCAAAGGCAGGGTCATCGATGGTGCAGATGGCGCTGACGTAGGTACGTTCAGGTGCGCTTTCAAGGCCCAACTTGCTACGCGTCAACGTATCCAGTGTGGCCAGGTGCACGGTGCCGGGCAAGCCCAGACCACCTTGAGCATCGACCGCCATAATGTCGCGCATGCACATACGATTCGGTTCTACGCAGCGGTTCAGGATGGCGTTGTAGAGCCCATCGGAGACGCTGGCGTAATAACGGATAGGTTCGCGCTCGCTAGGTGCTTCGAGCTGCAGGTAGGTGACGCGATCGAGGGTCAGGTCGCTTTGACGTACACGGTTAACCCATTGATCGAAGTCTGGCTGCGACAGTCCGTGGAACTTGAAATTCATCCAAGAGAAGCCGGCGCCGCTATAGTTGGCCGAAAAGCCTTTATAAATGCCTGCTTCGTTGATAACGGCATGCAATTGTGTCTGCATACCTGCCATCGTATAAATTTGGCCGGCCAGTGCGGGGATGTAGAAGGAGTTCATCACCGTAGAGGACGTCAGCTTGAACTGAATCGGCCTATCTACCGGTGCCGCCAGCTCGTTGACGGTAGCGATGTTGTATTCGGGATATAAAAAGAGCCATTTCCAGTCGAGTGAAACGACTTCCACGACCAGTGGCTTGACGTCGGCGGGCAGCGGTTCGGTGGCGGAAATGCGATCCAGAGGGCGATAAGGGTCTAGCTTGTGAGTCGTAACCCAGGTAATGGCGCCCAGCGCAATGATGATCAGCAGGGGTACGGACCAGACCACGAGCTCGATCAGGGTGGAGTGATGCCAGTCGGGTGCATATTTGGCCTCGGTGTTTGAAGCCCGATAGCGCCAGGCGAACCAGACCGTCAAGCACATGACCGGCACGATGACTATAAGCATCAGTGCGACGGAAATGTAGATGAGGTCGCGTTGCTGGATGGCAATGTCGCCCGAAGGAGACAGCACGACTGCCTTGCAGCCCGTAAGCAGGGCGGCAAGCGAGAAGAGGGAGAGAAGGCGTATAAGTTTGGAGCGAGGCATGCCGGGATGTTACGTGCTTGGTTGCCGATAAGGTTGGAGCATATACTTGAACAAGGCGGCGCGACATTGGACATTTTGTCCCAGTGGACAAAACCAGAGCAACTTAACAGCGCCGATTTTTTGCATAAGGAGACCCTATGTCACCCACATTGGCCCAGACTGGCTACTCGTCTACCGTGCCATCGACGCACGGGTCCATTGATCCTGTCCCCGTCGCCCCCAGCGAAATCGCTGTCGGCGTCATCATCGGACGAGCTTCCGAGTACTTCGATTTCTTTGTGTACGGCTTGGCCTCAGTGCTGGTGTTTCCAGCGCTGTTCTTTCCGTTTGTCGATCCGCTTACGGGCACATTGTACGCTTTTGCCATTTTTTCTCTGGCCTTTATAGCCAGGCCTTTTGGTACGTCGCTGTTCATGGCCATACAGCGCCATTGGGGGCGTGGCACCAAACTGACGGTTGCGCTGTTTCTTTTGGGCACCGCCACAGCGGGTATCGCCTTTTTGCCCACCTTCCAGTCCATGGGGGTGTTCGCCATCGTCTTGCTGGCTTTTTTCCGGGTACTGCAGGGCCTGGCATTTGGCGGCTCTTGGGACGGACTGCCTTCCTTGCTGGCGCTCAATGCACCCAAGGGGCGTAGGGGTTGGTACGCCATGCTTGGGCAACTGGGGGCCCCCATAGGGTTCATGGTTGCGGCTGGCTTGTTTCTGTACCTGCATCTCAACCTCAGCACCGAAGATTTTCTTAGCTGGGGATGGCGCTTTCCCTTCTTTGCGGCCATGGCCATCAACATTGTGGCCTTGTTTGCCCGCCTGCGCTTGGTAGCCACCGAAGAATACACGCAGCTGCTTGATGAGCGTGCCCTAGAGCCCATAGGCACACTTGAGATGCTGGGCAGCCAAGGCTACAACCTGTTCATTGGTGCTTTTGCTGCGCTGGCAAGCTACGCGCTCTTTCATCTGGTCACTATCTTCCCGCTTTCCTGGATAGCGCTCGAAGCCTCTCAGGAAATCCCGCAGGTACTCACCATACAGATCATAGGCGCGGGCTTGGCCATTATCGGTACGATACTGTCGGGCGTCATTGCCGATTACTTCGGTCGTCGCACCACCTTGGCTGCGCTGGCATTGTTGATTGCTGTGTTTGGTCTGTTTGCGCCTCGCATGCTGAGTGGCGGCGAGTTCGGCCAAGACGCCTTCATCTTGTTAGGCTTTGCCTTGCTGGGTCTTTCTTACGGCCAATCCACCGGTACGGTAACAGCCAAGTTCCTGCCACGTTACCGCTACACGGGGGCTGCGCTTACCTCGGATTTGGCTTGGCTGTTTGGAGCGGCTTTTGCGCCTCTGCTTGTGTTGGATCTTTCCGTGCGCTTCGGCTTGGTTGCCGTTAGCGGCTACCTGTTGTCAGGGGCGGCTTGCACGCTGTTGGCGCTCTGGATCAATCGCCACATCAAGCCTCTTACGCCCCGTAACTTGGCGCGCAAGGCTAGCTAAGTCTGTAAAGCCTTCGGCCTTCTGCTTGACGGCGGCTCCCCGCATTGGGGGGGCGCCGTTCTATTTATCGCAGCGTAAAAGTGGGCGTCTATTAGCTTGGTGGCTTGCTGTTCCCCGAGTCAGGCTAAGTATGGCCTGGCTGGTTCACCAGCATAGAACGTGCGGTGTCGCGCGTCTGGGTATTGGCGTGCAGCAAGTCGGCCAACAGTGTTTCATCGCCATGGTACGACTGGATCATCGCCGCTAAAAAGCGCTCGGGCGCAATCTGATGCCAGCTGATGTGATAGCCGCAAGCGTGGGCGAGCAAACCAAACATTTCTCGCATGCTGCGACCGTTTCCCTCGCGGAATGGGTGCAGCACATTCCATTCGGCTAAATAGTGTGCGGCGCGTTTGCAAAATGGGGCTATCGCCAAGCCACGTAGTTCGTGCTCGGCCTGAAAGGCCTGCGAGAGCAGTGCAGCCTGGGGCGCTATGCGTGCATGATGTGCGAAGCGGGTTGTACCTTTGGAAATATCCACGCTGCGTAGCTCGCCCGCCCATTCATACACGTCGCCAAATAAATGTTTATGGATGGCCTGCAGATGGGCAAGATCAAAGTGGCCCCCGATGGGTTTAAGTGCGAGTTGGGCTGCCCTTAA
The DNA here is from genome assembly GCF_020539505.1 of Mesopusillimonas faecipullorum. GTDB lineage: Bacteria > Pseudomonadota > Gammaproteobacteria > Burkholderiales > Burkholderiaceae_B > Mesopusillimonas > Mesopusillimonas faecipullorum. The sequence goes on from NZ_JACDXW010000007.1 coordinate 77,006, forward strand.
CGCAAAAAGGCCCGATTCGACTCGGGCCAATTCGTGGGCGTCGTACAGATTGAAGCGGTTTTTTAATACACCGCTTTCGGCATGAGTGTAGCTGTCTGCATTAGCGCTGTACTTCATGGGTAACGTGTATCGAGCGCTTGAAGAGCTCGATGGCCTGCTCGGTGCTGAGCGCCTGGCTTTGCAGGGCCGACAAACATTGCCGCGCTGTGGTGTCGAGCTCTAGGCCCTCGATGCGAAGTGAACCTACGACGTTACGAACCTGCAATTGCAAATCAATTGCCCAATTATCCATGCTGCCCCCTTTAACCTATCAATTATAAACCAGAAGCATTTGATTTAAAAGGATAATGGCTGGTTCTGTGGTAGGTGTGCGGCAGATGGTGGCGCGGCGTTTGGATGATTAAGCTAATCGATAAACTCACCGGCCACATACTGCCAAACACCATTCACACGCTCGAACCGGCTGACTTCATGCAGTCTGTGTGCCCTTCCATGCAGGCGACTGCGGGCAACGAATTCCACCCGTGCATGGTTATCGTCCGTTTGATCGTGTGTTTTGATCTGCAGGCCCAGCCATTTCAGGCCAGGTGGATTGGGTTCCAGCTTGCTCGGTCGAGTGCTTAAGTGCCAGGTGTCCAGCAAGTAATCCAGTCTGTCCAGAACAAAGGCCGAGTAGCGCGAGCGCATGAGGGCGACAGCGGTGGGGGCCTGCAGATGCAAGGGGCCCTCATGCCAGGGGCCGCAACAACGATCGTAAGACTGACCGCTTTGGCAAGGGCAATTCATGGGTTGGGGGTCTTGAGAAAGTCGTGACGCTTGGCATGATACATGGCGTGGTTCACTTGGGTAATCCACTGCGGCAGAGCCTCTGGGGTCTACTGGTGTAACGGATGCGGCGCTCCTGCCGATATAATGGCGCGTGGCGTTGGCTCAGGCTCAGGTTTCAACCTGCCCGTCTTGGCCCGCCCGTTGCCAGCCGCTTGTCGTGGCAGGCGGCCTCTACCTTCCTTTTCACTTGTTCTGCGCCCAGACTTGTGCTGTCTGTTCGCCCGGAGTTGTGTGCCATGTCGCTTTCGCTCGACTCGCGTCGCCGCGTCGAAGGCTATGCCTTCTTGCTCGCTTTTACCCTTTGTGTACCGCTGGCTAACTGGATGATCCACCATATTGGGGTGGTATGCCCGCCGGGAGGGCCGTGTCTGATTCCCGTCGCGCCTGGCTTGATGGCACCCAGCGCAGTGCTGATGGCTGGCCTGGCCTTGGTACTGCGAGACTTGGTACAGCGGCGTCTGGGGGTGTCCTGGTCAGTGGTCGCCATCGTATTGGGTGGCGTGCTGTCGTGGTGGGTCGCCCCACCTGCACTGGTTTTTGCCTCGGTTTGCGCCTTTCTTTTCTCGGAGTTGGCGGATTTGCTGGTTTACACGCCGCTGCAACGGCGCCGCTTGGTGTTGGCCGTAGTCGCTTCCAGCGTGGTGGGTCTGTTTGTCGACACCGTGATTTTTCTGAGCCTGGCGTTTGGCGGCTTAGACTATATGTGGGGCCAGATAGTGGGTAAAAGCTGGATGGTGTTGCTGGCCATCCCGATTATTGCCTGGCTGCGCCGCCGCGACGATGCCTTGGGCATGCAGCCTGCCTAAGCGTAACGCTTACTCCCGTTTTTATTTTTTGTAGTGGAGCCTGCCATGACTTCCGATGCTTCTTCCCTGACTCAGCTGGGTCGCGATGTCGGTATTCCTACCGACCCGGACAACGCCCAACTGGAAAGAGTCCCTAATCCCCATCCCGACACCGCCTATGTGGCCCGCTTTACGGCGCCCGAATTTACGTCTTTGTGCCCGGTAACCGGGCAGCCCGACTTTGCCCACCTGGTTATCGACTACGTGCCCCAGGATTGGTTGGTAGAGTCTAAATCGCTCAAGCTTTATCTGACGTCGTTCCGTAATCATGGTGCGTTTCATGAGGATTGCACCGTCGGCATAGGCAAGCGCCTGGCATCGTTGTTAGAGCCGCGCTGGTTGCGCATTGCAGGCTATTGGTACCCGCGTGGCGGCATACCCATAGACGTCTTTTGGCAGACGGGGGCCGCACCTGAGGGTATATGGCTGCCCGATACGGGGGTTGCGCCTTATCGCGGGCGCGGTTGAACTAGCTGAATCTGCGTAGGCTGGCCTGTGTGCTTAAGCACAGGCGCGATAGCTTCTTGCCGCGCTGGTATCGCGCGGCAACTCGCCGAACCGTTCGCGGTAATAGGCGGAGAATCGGCCCAGATGGCCAAAACCGTGGTCTAGCGCAATGGTGGTGACATTGGCGTCGGGGCGCGACTGAAGCTTGCGGCGGACTTCGTCCAGACGGATGTTGCGCAGCAAAACCATGGGCGAAACCCCATGATAACGATGACATAAAACATTAAGCGAACGCGGGCTGAGGCCTGCCGCATTGGCCAGATCGACGAGAGAAATGGGGGCGCACAAGCGTTGATGGATATAAGACTCCATGCGCTCGAGCGGTGCGATAGCCGCGCGGGACGGCGGATTGATGGGCTGCGCGGGGCATGCGTCACAATCGATGACGGGCTCTTGGCCATCTTGGTGGGTTAAAAGGAACAACACCAGACTGCGTTCGAAATGGTCTAGCCATTCGCGGCTGAGCCGGCTATTGCCGTAGCCGTTGGAAAGATCTATGGCCTGTTGAACCAAGGAACACCATAACGAGGTTAGGCCGGGTTCGAGTTTGAATGCCGGGGCCTGAAACCCGGCGGTACTACAGGAAGAGGTTTCGCAGTTGTTGTGGCGCCGCAGCAAGTGGTGCGGAATTTTGACAATGACCTGTTCGCTGTTTTGCTGCCAATGGATGCCGATATCGCTGCGCGGCGAGAGAATGGCCACGTCGCCGGGCGCGAAGCTGTGCCGGCCACAGCCTGTGTCGACGTCAAAGCCGCCCCGCAGGGGCGTTTGAATCAGGGAAAAACCATCGAACGGCGCCGCCTTGACTGCGACTTCGGCACCATAAGTGAGCTTCATGATGCTGATGTCGTTGAGGCGGCATTCAAAAAGGGCGGTATTGACTGCGCCTTGGCCCAGCGCAAGATCGTGTTCGCTGAGCACGCCGCTAAGCCGCGTACGGACTTCGTAGGCCGATTCGGATTGGAAAATCAGATTGTCATAAAGCTTGGACACATCCAGCTTGGCCAGAGACTGCACGGAAAGGTTCTCCAGGATGAAGATGGATACGTTACGGCGCAAAGGCAAAGGCCGCGCCATTCACTGTAGGGGTGAATGGCGCGTATGGCTATCAGGGAGTTCCCGCAGCGCGGCCAGGCGCTTAGAGATCCAATACCAGGCGGGGGCCTTTGCAGCGCGATACACACGGGTGCATGATGTTGCCCGCCTGTTTCTCGCGTTCGGTAAGGATGTAGTCGCGATGATCGATCTCGCCCGAAAGCACGCCTGTGGCGCACACCCCGCATTCTCCGCGGTTGCAATCGTATAAAGGGTCCAGGCCGGCATCGTTCAGCACGTCCAGTATGCTTTTATCCCCTGGCACCTGCAGGACTTGCCCCGTGCTGGCGATTTCAACCTCGAAAGCCTGGTCGCCTTCTTCGGCGGGCGGGGCGTTGAATAATTCGAAATGCAGGTGGCTGCGAGGCCAGTTGTGTTGATCTGCTTGCGCAATAACCGCATCGATGAGCGGCAAGGGACCGCAGAAATACAGGTGATCGCCCTCGCGCAGTTCGTTTTTGAACAAGGCTGCAACGTCAAAAGGCCGGCCTTGCTCGTCGTCGGCATGCACATGCAGATTGGTGTCCAACAGGGTTTCCAGCTCGCTCATCAAAGCCATGCCGGTGCGGCTGCGGCCCGCATAATGCATAAGCACGGGGCGTTGACGTTGTAGGCATGAAGCCGCCATGCTGGCCAAGGGGGTTACCCCTATGCCCCCCGCCAGCAAGACAGCGCGGGAGGAGGATTCATCCAGGGGAAACTGATTGCGTGGTGCGCGCACTTCAATGATCTGGCCCGTTTGCAGCGCTTCGTGCACGAAGCGCGAGCCGCCTCGGCCTGTTTCTTCGCGCCTGACCGCAATCGTGTAGGAGGAGGGCGAGTCTGTGGCCTCTAGATGAATCAAAGAATACTCGCGCCAAGCGCTGCTGCCGTCGGGCAGTGTGACTTTTACGCAGATGTGCGCTCCCGGCTCGAAGCCGGGTAGCGCTTCGCCGCTGGCTGATTCCAGGCGTAGTTCGCGGATCTCGGGTGTCAGCATCCGGGCCGAGACCAAACGTAAGGACAGGATATCTTGTGCGGCGTTCATGCTTCAGTTTCTCTGGGTACGGCTCAGGAGGGTAGTTTCATGGGGCATTCCTGGGCGAAGGGGTCGTGCAGGTCTTTCATGACGGTGCCGACCAACTTGTTGCGCAGTTTGCCATTTTCATCCTCGACGATCTGGCGCATGTGAATGTCGTGGATGGGGTAGTGATTGTTGTTGAAACGGAAAGGGCCGCGCACAGACTCAAAGTTGGCTTGAGCCAGGGCTTTGCGGAAAGCTTCGCGGTCTTCGACTTTGCCCTTCACGTCTCGGACAGCACCATCGATCAGCATGGCGGCGTCATAGCCTTGCGAAGCGTACATGCTGGGCAGACGACCATATTCTTCCTGGAAGGCGGCGACAAATTTCTTGTTGGCCTCGTTGGGCAGGTCGTCGGCCCACTGCGAAGAGTTATAGGCGCCTAGAAGATCTTTGCCCAGTGCCTGGATGTTTTCAACATCGGCGGTAAAGCCCGGTGTCAGCAACGGCGCGTCTTTTTGCATGCCCGCGGCGTTGTACTGCTTGACGAAGTTGATGCCCATGCCGCCCGGCAAGAAATAAAACACGGCGTCGGGTTTTGAGGCACGGATGGTACCGATCTCGGGCGAGTAGTCCAGTTGGTTCATCTTGGTATAGATTTCTTCAACGATTTCGCCTTTGTATTGGCGCTTGAAGCCAAACAGCGACTCACGGCCACCCGGATAGTTGGGGGCGATCATCGCGACGCGCTTGTAACCGCGTTCGTTGGCAAAAGCCCCCATGGCTTGCGGGATGTCCTCGTTCTGCCAAGACACCACAAAGAAGTTGGGGTCGCATTTGGCGCCTGCGTAATCGGCTGGGCCGGTGTTGGTGCTGATGAAAACCGTGTCGTTTTCAAGAACGGTAGGCAGCACCGGCAGTACAACGCTGGAAAACACCATGCCCGTTACCACGTCCACCTTGTCGCGCTTGATATAGCGCTCAACGGTCTGGCGTGCGCTCACGGGGTTGGTCTGGTCGTCGGTGATGGTCATCTTGACGGGCAGGCCACCCAGCTTGCCGTCGTTCATCTTGATGGCCAGATTGAAGGCGTCGCGGATGTCCTGGCCGGTGCCGGCGCCCGGGCCCGACAGCGTGGTCAGAAAGCCGATCTTGAGCTCTTCGGCGCTATGAGCCGCTGGGGCGGCCATTAGCAGGGTCGCTGCGGCCAGCGTACATGCCAAGTTGGATGGTTTCATGCTGTACCCCCGGGGGTGAGTATGGGTTGAGGAATGTGATCAAGTCTAGGGAAAGCCGCTACGGTGCAATATCCGCAATCGGCAGAGCATCCCCGCCGCCTATCCGTTTTTAGCAGGCGGCCTGTACCGCCCGGCGCTTTGGCGCGTTTTTCGGATAGCGGGCCTGACCGGCGCTGCGTAGACTCGCCGTCACCAGAATCGACGCATACACATGAGGTAAGCCATGCACAAAACCGCCGTATTGGCCTTGCATTACCAGAACGAAGTGCTGCATCCGGAAGGGCGCATTCGCGTCGGTGTGGATGACGAAGCGGTGCGCGCACGCGTCATCGACGGCGCCACCCGCTTATTGGCAGGCGCCAGACAGCGACGCTTGCCGATTTACCACGTGCGCATTGCGTTTCGCCCTGATTACGCCGATTGTCCGGCCAACACCCCTATTTTTCGCCGCACCATAGAACTGGGCGCCGTCAAAGAGGGGGAATGGGGCGCTGAGTTTCTGACTGAGCTGCAACCCCAGCAGAACAGCGACGAATTCGTCGTGACCCACCAGCGCATCAGTGCGTTTGCGGGCACCTGCCTGGATAACCTTTTGCGCATCCGCCAGATCAGCCATCTGATTATCGCGGGTGTGGCTACCCACTCTGTCGTCGAACACACTGTGCGTGAAGCGGTAGACCGAGGTTACGAGGTCACCATTGCCGCCGATGCTTGTGCGGCGGGCTCGGCTGAATTCCACGACGCTGCTTTACGCAGCCTGGCCTTGGTTGCCGAGGTTGCCAATGTGGAAAGCGCCTGGCGCTTGTAAAAGCGCGGGGCTGAGCACCCCCCGTTATAGCGCCTAAACCCCCATATACCGCACCCACAGGCTGCGGTCTGCGTCCAGGGCGGCAGAAGTGCCGCTCCAAACCAGTTTGCCGCGCTCAAGTATCAGATGGCGGTCGGCGATTTGCACCAGCTTGTCTACGTATTTGTCTACCACCAGCGTGGTTTGGCCTTCACGTTTAAGCAGGCCCAGGCAACGCCAGATTTCTTCCCGGATAAGCGGTGCCAGGCCTTCGGTCGCCTCATCCAGAATCAGCAGTTTAGGGTTGGTCGACAGGGCGCGGCCTATGGCCAGCATCTGCTGCTCGCCCCCAGACAGTTGACTACCCAGATGGCGGCTGCGTTCCGCCAGGCGTGGAAACAGCTCGTAAATGCGTTTCAGTGTCCAGGGTGTGCTGTTGCCGTTGCGCCGGCTGGAAAAAGCGACCAAGTGCTCGCGTACCGTCAGGTTGGGAAAGCATTGACGCCCTTCGGGTACAACGGCCAGACCCAGCCTGGCGATAGCGTCAGGGGCCATCGTATTTAGCTTGTGGCCCTGCCATGTCAAGGTGCCGTCAAAGGGCTTGAGCACGCCCACCATGTTTTTGATGGTCGTGCTCTTGCCCATGCCATTGCGGCCCAGCAGGCCGATCACCTCGCCCTCATCAATGGCAAAATCCAGACCGAACAGAACTTGGCTGGCGCCGTAGCCGGCCGAGAGATTTTCACAGGTAAGCAGGCGCGTGGTCATGCAGTTTCCGTACCGAGATAGACTTCCTGGACGCGCGGGTTGCTGCGTATTTGCTCTACCGTGCCAGTGGCAAGGACTTTGCCGTAAACCAGCACCGAGATGCGGTCGGCCAGTTGAAACACGGCGTCCATGTCGTGTTCTATAAGCAGGACAGCCATGTCCTGGCGCAGCTTGCGTATCAGTTCGACGGTGCGGGCCGACTCGTCGGGGCCCATGCCCGCCATGGGTTCATCCAGCAGCAGCACTTTGGGGCGTGCGGCCAGCGCCAAGGCAATATCCAGTTGTCGTTGCGCCCCGTGCGGCAGACTGCCTGCAGGCGCCTGTAGCACGGCGTCACCCACCAGGCCGACGCGAGCACCCAATGCTATGGCTTGGGTGGTCAGTGCTTGCTCGGCGTCGCGTTTGCCGAACAGGCGAAAGTTATTGCCCTCGTGTGCCTGAATGGCCAAGCGCAGGTTGTCCAGCGTGCTGGACTGCTTGAACAGATTCGTGACCTGAAAGCAGCGCGATAGCCCCGCGCGTACCCGCTGATGCGCGCTCAGGCTGGTAATGTCGCGGCCATCCAGCACAATGCGACCGGCGTCTACGGGCAATAGCCCGGACAGCAGATTGACCAAGGTGCTTTTGCCTGCGCCATTAGGGCCGATCAGGGCGTGCACTTCGTTAGGCTTGACGTCAATATCGACATTGTCGGTTGCGCGCAACTCGTGGAACTGCTTGACCAGCCCGGTGGCGCTGAAAAGCGTTTTTCTCATGCCTGCCTCCGAAGCAAGGTAAACAGCGTGCCGTTCTTGTCTTCAGGTTTGCTGGAAAACAGTGCCGACAAACCATGGGGGGCGAACAAGATAATGGCGATGACAAGTACACCCATGGGCCAATGCCAGTATTCGGTGTATTGGGGCAAAAACTCTACCATCAGCCCCCAAAGGCCGGCGCCTATTACTGCTCCCCAGCGATAGCCCATGCCGCCTAAAGCCACCACCACCAACAGCTCGGCGGAATGGGTCCACTGAATAGTGGTTGGGCTGATGAAACCGTTTTGCGTCATCATCATGGCGCCGCCCAGGCCGGCCCAGGCAGAGCACATAACGAAGGCCTGCAAGCGCAGCCGGGTAGTGGGGTAGCCCAAGGCACGCATGCGCACCTCGTTGTCGCGTATGCCGATAATAGCCTTGCCGAAACGTGATTCGATCATGCTGAAAAACAGCCACAGGCTTAGCACGAACACGGCCAGCACAACGCCATACAGCATGTTGACATCGCCTGAATCGGCGCCGAAGCCAAATTGCAGTGGTGTGGCCAGAATATAGCCATCGTCGCCCCCGTACATGCGCAGTGAAACGGCGATGTAGTACACCATCTCGGCAAATGCCAAGGTAATCATCAAGAAGTACATGCCGCGCGTACGCAGCACGACCAAGCCGATAAGGCAGGCGGCGATGGCGGTTATCAGCGTGGCGCCGACCCACAGCAGCCAAACCGACTCTATGCCGGCCTCGACCAGCGCCACCATGGCGTAGGAACCTATACCAATGAAGCCGGCGTGGCCAAGCGCAATCATGCCGCCGTAGCCTGCCAAAAAATTCAGGCTGGTGGCGATCATCATGGCGATCATCAGCCGCATGACGAATCCGGTGTAGTAATCCAGACCTAGTGGCTCAGCCACAAAAGGAAAAGCAAACAGCGCACCCAGAAAAATGAAGGGCGCCAAGCGAGCAGGGGAAATCATGGATGCCTGTGTCATGGGGTTCAGCCTCGGGCGGGAAACAGGCCGGCAGGCTTGAAGCACAGCACACCTATCATCAACAGGTACATGAGTACGCTGGCCAGGGCAGGCCCGACGTCTGCCGCGATCACAGGAGAGGCAAGCTTGCTGAGCAGAGCAGGAATGAAAGCTCTACCGGCGGTATCGACGATGCCCACCAGCAGCGCTGCAATGAAAGCGCCACGTATCGAGCCTATGCCGCCTATGACAATGATGACCAAGGCGGGAATCAGCACGGCTTCGCCCATGCCGGTCTGCACCGAGGTAATCGGGCCCATCATGGCCCCGCCTATGCCCGCCAAGGCAGCGCCCAAGATGGCAATACTGGTAAAGACGCGACGCACGCGTATCCCCATGAGCTGGGTCATTTCGCGGTTGGACGCACCGGCCCGCACCAGCATGCCCAAGCGGGTATGCGCCATCATGAAATACAGCGCGATGGCCAAGGCGATGCCCACGGCGATGATCAACAGACGGAAGGCCGGGTACTCGAAGGCACCGAACAAGGTGACGGGGCCGCTGAGCGAAGGCGGCGTTGCCGCAAACAGTGGCGTAGGCCCCCAGAAGTACTTCACGACGTCATTGCAAATCAGGATAACGCCGAAGGTTGCGACGACCTGGTTCATATGACTGCGCTTGTACAGGCGGCGTATCAGGCTCATTTCCAGCAGCGCGCCGGCGATCATGGTAAGGATGACCGCGCACAGCAAAGCCAGTGGAAAGGATTCCAGCACGCGGTACGCGGTAGCCGCGAAATAGGCGCCCAGCATGAACAGCGTACCGTGCGCCAAGTTCATGGTGTCCATGACGCCGAAGACGATGGTCAGCCCAGCCGCCATAAGAAAGAGGACCAGGCCGAAGCCTATGCCGTTCATGAGCTGTTCAAGTAGGGAAAGGGTAGTCATGAAGATGTTTGCTGCCCGAAGAGATGTCGCGGCCCAATTCTTGTGGATATTGACCAGCGCGGCTATCCGAAATAGGCATCCAGGCCCGCAGCGTTATCCGAATCCAGCAGAAATCAGGGTAAAGCCGAAGGCGGGCGCCAGGTGCCTGCCAATAGCGGACAAGCCCTGCCAGTATTGGCTATTGCGGCTTTGGACTGCGTATTACAGTGCCTCGAAAGCGGCGTCATTGCAGCCCGCATACGGAGGATTCCATGAGCATCAACAATTCGGAAATTGCCCAGTTGGTTCAGCCCGACCGGGTTCATAAAAGCATTTATACCGACCCTGAGATTTTTGCGTTGGAAATGCAGCGCATCTATGGGCAGGCCTGGATCTACGTGGGTCATGAAAGCCAAGTTAAAAAACCTGGCGACTACCACACCACACGTATTGGTGACCAAGACGTTCTGATGCTGCGTGGCAGCGACGGCAAGGTCAACGTGGTGTACAACCGTTGCCCGCACAAGGGGGCCCAATTGGTGCCGCTTGGCGACGGCAATGTAGGCAAGTTTCTGCGCTGTCCCTACCATGCCTGGACGTTCAAGCTGGACGGCAGCTTGCTGTCGGTGCCCTTGCGTGGCGGCATGGAAGGCACGGCTTTCAATAAAGACGATCCCATGTTCTCGATGAGGCCGCTGGCTCGTGTCGACTCCTACCGTGGTTTCGTATTTGCCAGCCAATCCGAAGGCGGCCCTGACCTCGTTACCTTCTTGGGCGGTGCGGCAGGTTCCATCGACAACCTGTGTGATCGCTCGCCGGAAGGCGAGGTCGAAGTCGTGGGTGGGGTGTTCCAGGTGATGCAACAGTCAAACTGGAAGGTCTTCTACGAAAACCTGCATGACACCATGCACGCGCCCATCACGCACGAATCGTCGTTTATGGCGGCCCGCGAAGAGGCTGCCGAGCGCGGCGAGATGCCGTTCGAGCTGCTGATCATGGACGGCAATGGCGAACCCTACGAGTTTTGGGAAAAGCTTGAGCTGTGTGCGTATCCATACGGCCATGGCTATATGGAGGCCATTTTTGACCCGACCGCCGCCACTCGCGACCCCGTGTCGCGTGTGCACTTCGAGTCGCTTGCCAAAGTGCATGGCGAAGAGAAAGCGCGTGAAATTCTGGGTATGAACCGCCACAACACGGTCATTTACGGTAGCGGTTCACCGCACACGGTGTTTCAGCAATTTCGCGTGATACGGCCCATAGCGCCAGACCGCACGCTCATCGAAATCCAGACTTTCCGTCTGAAAGGTGCGCCGGAGGCTGTTTTTGATCGAGCACTCACCTATACCAACTTGATCAATTCGCCTTCTTCGAACGTCATGCCCGACGACGTCGAGCTATACCGGCGTTGCCAGCAGGGCAACCTGACAGCAGGGGGCGAATGGGTCAGTCATCACCGTTATGGTGGCACCGATAAACAGACGCCCGAGGGCATGGTGTCGACAAACGGCACCAGCGAGTTACCGATGCGCAACCAGTTTGCCGCATGGAAACAGTACATGCTGACTGATTGGAACCAGGAGAAAAAACATGTTGCTTGACCGTACTTTCGATCATTCCGTTGAGGCTGTTTCCAGCCCGGAGTTGTCTTTCGAGACCGTGCAGGGCATTCAGCAGTTTCTGTTCCACGAGGCCAGGCTCTTGGATGAGCGCCGACTGGACGAATGGTTGGCCTTGTGGACCCCGGATGGGCGTTACTGGGTACCTCGCATTCACGGGCAAGAGAACCCCTTCGAGCACGTTTCTTTGTTTTGGGAAGATGCCTTGCTACGCGAAGTGCGTGTACGGCGCTTGATGCACCCACGAAATTGGTCGCAACAGCCCGTCACGCGGGGCAATCGCTTGATCGGCAATATCAGCATAGAAGGTGCGGACGCAGCCGGCCACATCATCGTGCGTTCTTGCCTGCACCTGGTTGAAACCCGCCTGGACACGCGCTACTTTGGCGCCAGCGTGTTCCACAAGCTGGCTGCGACCGAGCAAGGCGGGTGGGCCATACAGTTGAAACGGGTCAACCTGACCAACTGTGAAGGCGTGCTGGGCATGCTGGATATGCACATTTGAACGTCCAGGCCTCCAGGAGAAACGGATTGGATAAGAGCGCATGCGCAAGCAGCTTGCAAGGTAAGACCGCCATTGTCACGGGCGCCTCGCAGGGGCTGGGCGCCGACATTGCCGCAGTATTGGCGGGGCAAGGTGCCAACGTTGTCTTGGTGGGAAGAGGCCGTGAAGCCGGCCAGGCCGTTGCCGATGGCATAGGCAAGGGTGCGGTGTTTCATGAAACCGACGTCACCAGCGATGACGCCATAGACGCATGCGTAGATTTCACGGTCAGTCGTTTTGGCAGCATAGACCTATTGGTCAACAATGCCTGCAGTTACGCCGACGAAGGCTTGGCTTCCTCGCGCGAGTTGTGGTTTCAAACGCTGAACGTCAATCTTGTTTCCGCCGCCATCTTCACCCAGAAAGCCACTGCGCACATGCCGCGTGGGGGCGTAGTGATTAATATGGGCAGTACGGGCGGCAAGTTCGGCGCAGCAGGGCGGGCTATTTACCCGGCCTCCAAGGCGGCCATGCTGCAAATCACCCGCAACTTTGCGGTAACGCTGGCGCCTGCCGGCATCCGTGTGCTGGCGGTATCACCGGCCTGGACATGGTCGCCCTCTACTGAGCGTATGAGCGGCGGTTCAATCGAACGAGCCGACAAAGTGGGGGCGCATTTTCATCCCCTGGGGCGTGTCGGTCGAGGCGAAGAGATAGGTCAAGTCGTCGCGTTTTTGGCCAGCGACGCCGCCTCGTGGATGACCGGTGTCGATGTGCCCGTGGATGGCGGGTTCTCCATGTTGGGGCCCGATCAAGGCATTTCGCCACGCGAATGGTTTGCCCGCCTGGGCGCCGACTAAGCGATCAAGCACACAGCATGGGGCGGCACACCCTGAAGCCCATGCTGTGTCGCGTCTTCAGAAGGCTGCCGAAATAGCGAACTCGACTCTTGAGCCCGCCAAGCCAGGAAACATGCGCTTGGCTTTCGCATCGCTGACATGATAGGTAAGCCGTGCTTCGAAAGGGGCTTGAAACGCCCAGCTGACGCCTACCGAACCATGGGTATAGCTGTCGCCATAGGCTTTTTCAAGAAAATATCGTGATACCGAGCCCTCCAGGCTGAATTGATCGTTCAGCGGATAACGTGCGCCCAATTGCAGGTAAGTGCCTCGGTAACCGCTGCCCATGGCATTGGTAGAGTGCGCGATGGCCAGCCAGTAGTTTTCGCGCCATGTCAGGCTGGCGTTGATTTCGTTCCAGTTCAGATCGTCATCGGCTGCGGGGTATTGGTAACGCAGGCCGTAAACGTCCAGCGCCCAGTCTGGGGCAATGTTGCCGCTCCAACCCGCCACAAAGTTGAATTCGGTGCGGGCCCCGTTGTCCGGCACAAACTTCACGCTAGAGCCCCAAACCGAGGCGTATAGACCGCTTTCATGGCTGTATTGCAAACCGGCTTGAACGGCGGGCTTGCGATCGGATTGTGAAACGCCACGCCACATGTAGTTGGTGGTCAAGGTGGCATTGCCGCTGAATTCCGCATGAGCTTGAGGGGCCAAGCCAAAAAGCAGGCTTGCCGCACCGCAGCTAGCGACGCGACGGAAGGTGGAAAGTGGTTTGAGGCACGCGACTTTGCTGGACATGAACTTTCTCCTGGATACATGGCGGGTTGCCAATACCTAATTATTTATAATATTCTGTATACAGTCTACTGATTTGTGCTGCGACGCCGCAAATTTTTCCGTTTCATAGGTTTATAGTGGGGAAAAACCAATGTCGTTAAGGACGATAGAAATGTGGAAACCCATTCTTGCGGTTGCGGCAGGTTCCGCAGCCGGCGGATTGTTGCGCTGGGGGCTCAGTCAAAAGCTCAACGGTCTGTGGGTTCAGCTCCCGCCTGGTACTTTGGTCTCGAACCTGATCGCCGGCTATATCGTGGGGCTGGCCGTGGCGTGGTTGATGAGTGCGCCGGCTTTGTCCCCAGAGTGGCGTTTGCTGATCATTACGGGCTTCTGCGGCGGGCTCTCCACCTTTTCGACGTTCTCGGTCGAGATCCTTGCGTTATTGCAGCGTGGCCATTATTTTTTAGCCCTGGGCGGTGTCGCCTTGCATCTATTTGGCTCCTTAGCCATGACCGCTGCGGGAATTGCCACGACGGTATGGTTGCGTAGCCCGTAATAAGCAAAGAAAAGACGGTATGATTATTGCTAGGCGCCACTGTAAAGGCGCTGCAAATCCGGTGCGGTTTCTCCACACCTTTCCAAAAAGACACCACATCAGCCCTTATTGGGCAAAGGCGGAACTAACCATGGTGAAAGCACGTATCGTCATTGCCTTGATCGGCATGGGGGCCTTGGCCGCCTGCCAGTCTCCTTATGGTTCAGGCAAGCAGCATGGCTCCAGTAATTCCGAGTTCAACTGCATAGCCGGCACTGTCGGGGGCGCCATCGTGGGCGGCCTGTTAGGTAGCGCCATTGGTGGGGGCAGAGGAAACACCGTTGCAACGGCAGTCGGCATCGGCGGGGGTGGTTATCTTGGCAACAGAATGGGCTGCGATTGAAGGAGTACCAAGCCATGAAGAAATACTTACCACTTACCATCGCCCTGGCGCTTTCGGCGCCTGTCTTGGCCTTCGCCCAAGAGGGCGGTGCTCAAATGATGACCCAAGAGCACTTCGAGCAACTGGATACCGATAAAAGTGGCAGCGTCAGCCGGGCCGAATACCAAACGTTCATGGAAGGTGCTTTTACCAAGATTGATACGGATGGTAATGGCGTACTTACTCAGACAGAAGCCATCACCGTGTTAACGCCCGAGCAAATCAGCAGCGTAGACACCAATAAGGACGGTCAAATCAGCCGCGAAGAGTTCATGACTCAAGTCATGAGCGACTTCAGCCGCCACGACCGTAACGGCGACGGCCAACTCCAGCACCCATAAAAAAAGCACGCCCTTTTTAGGGGCGTGCCTTGGTCTTCCAGAACGCGGCAGTTTTTTACTTTGCAGCGTTCTGAATCGACTCGCCGCCGCGTTCAACGTCTTTGCCGAAGCCCTCAACGGTATGGCATCCGGCTAGCAGGCCGGTCATCAGCAGTGAAACAGCGGCAAGCAGCCAGGAAGCTTTTTTCATTGGTATCTCCTAATGTCCCCTAATGGGGGGTGTTGATGTACCCGAAAAGAATACCTGAGTTTCTCCCCTTAGTGTCGCGGCATAAGCGTAGGATTTTCTGCTAGGCTTGTGCCATGCAACATGGTATACTGAATAAAGTTGATGTGCCGTGGTGTCATACCCGCATCAGCCTAGTACTTTCTCTATCGTGGCTTGTGCGGCTACACCCGCCTGCCAGTCGCCTGACAAAGTTCGCTCACCGTAGCGCACTGTGCGCTACCCGCAATTGAATCGCCGCTTTTACCCCTCGCTTTAAAGTCGGCATCAAAGGAATCACTCTTGTATTTACCCCTACAGGTTGGAAAATACCTGGTTTCACCGTTGGTCCGTCGCGACCTCCAAGGCCATTTCACTGCTTCGGTTTCTATACGCAGCGGTCGGCTTAATACCTCGCATGATCGCCTGATGCGATTCACCCCGCTTTTCGACTCCGCTGCCGAGGCTGCCC
This sequence comes from Mesopusillimonas faecipullorum, assembly GCF_020539505.1. Lineage (GTDB taxonomy): Bacteria > Pseudomonadota > Gammaproteobacteria > Burkholderiales > Burkholderiaceae_B > Mesopusillimonas > Mesopusillimonas faecipullorum. The sequence goes on from NZ_JACDXW010000007.1 coordinate 92,440, forward strand.
AATACGCCACGGGGCAGGCGCTCGATTACATCAAAGTCCAGTCGCGGGACATGCGTGTGAAACAATTTGACTAAGGAGGCCGTATGGCAAAAGAAGAACTGTTAGAGATGCGCGGTATTGTTGACGAAGTGCTGCCTGATTCACGTTTTCGCGTCACCCTGCAAAATGGGCACGCCTTGATCGCCTACACGGGCGGCAAGATGCGCAAGCACCACATTCGTATTTTGGCGGGTGACGATGTGTCGCTCGAGTTGTCGCCCTATGATCTGACAAAAGGGCGTATTACTTTCCGCCACTTAAAAGAACGCGGGCCCAGTAGTGGTCCGGTGCGCCAGAATCGGCGCTAAAGTAAGACTTGATCATGTGATCAATCAAGAGCCTGGTTTCGGTCTTTGTACCGTCGCCAGGTTTTTTTTGGCTTATCGATTACGTTGTGAGTAACGAATCTCGGAGGCACAACACATGGTGTTATTGAACGGACAAGTTTGGGAAGTTCTGGAGCAGGTGCGGTTGCGGCAGGTACTGTGGCATCGCAGGGCGACTATTTTTTCCACTCTGGAAGCAGCGGGCTTGCTCAAAGCGATGCCCCAGACAACAGTGGCCATGACTGGTCGTCCGGTACCCAATATTGCTACGCTTACTGAGGTCGGTAAACGCGAGATCCGGCGTTTGGCCAGTTGCCGCCGCGACGAAGTCTGGGAGCCCGAAAAAACGAGCAAGTCGGTATTGACGGATCGTAGGCCCGTAGAGCAGACGGCTGCGGTTTCGGCGCAAGGCTAAGTGCGCCGACCCCTTTGCAGGGCCGGCGCGTAAGCACTTAGGCGAAGTTGATCACTGAACGGATCGACTTACCTTCGTGCATCAGGTCGAAAGCCTCGTTGATTTCAGTCAGCGGCATGGTGTGCGTGACGAAGGGCTCGAGTTGAATCTTGCCGCTCATGGCGTCTTCGACCATGCCAGGCAATTCGCTGCGACCTTTAACGCCACCAAAAGCCGTGCCCAGCCACTTGCGCCCGGTAACCAGTTGGAAGGGGCGGGTGCTGATCTCTTGTCCGGCACCGGCTACACCGATGACAACACTTTGGCCCCAGCCGCGATGCGCACACTCAAGTGCAGCGCGCATGACGTTGACGTTGCCGATGCATTCAAAGCTGTGGTCTACGCCCCAACCCGTCATTTCGACGATGACTTGCTGGATAGGCTGGTCGTAATCTTTGGGGTTGATGCAGTCGGTGGCACCAAAGGTGCGAGCCAAATCGAATTTGCCGGGGTTGGTGTCAATGGCGATGATGCGACCGGCCTTGGCCAGCTTGGCACCTTGTATGACAGCCAAGCCGATGCCGCCCAAGCCGAACACTGCCACGCTGTCGCCCTCTTGCACCTTGGCGGTGTTCTTCACAGCACCCAGACCCGTGGTAACGCCGCAGCCCAGCAGGCAGACTTGTTCGGGGTTGGCATCGGGGTTCACCTTGGCCAGCGAGACTTCGGCGACAACGGTGTATTCGCTGAACGTCGAGCAGCCCATGTAGTGGTAAATGGGCTGGCCGTTGTAGCTGAAGCGCGTGGTGCCGTCAGGCATCAGGCCTTTGCCCTGCGTGGCGCGCACGGCAACGCACAGGTTGGTCTTGCCCGATTTGCAGAACAAGCACTCGCCGCATTCAGCCGTATAAAGAGGGATCACATGGTCGCCCGGCTTCAGGCTGGTGACGCCTTCGCCGACTTCGACGACGATACCGGCGCCTTCATGACCCAACACGGCGGGAAACACCCCTTCAGGGTCGGCACCCGACAGCGTGAAAGCGTCGGTATGGCACACACCGGTGTGGGTGATTTTGACCAGAACTTCGCCCTTGCGGGGTGGTTCGACGTCGATCTCGACGATTTGCAGGGGTTTGCCTGCTTCGAAGGCTACGGCAGCACGAGATTTCATGACAGTCCTTGTGGATGAAAAGTAAGGGTTGGTGGGCGGTCGGTTTGAGTGCCGCCGCAAAGCTTTAACGAAGATAAGAACGGATCAGCGAGACAATGTCATCGACGGATTCGGAAGGTGGAGCTCCATCTTGTTCGATGGAAATGAAAGTTTCGCGTAAGTGGCTTTCAAGGACACCGGCCATCAAGCCGTTGATGCCGCCACGGACGGCAGCGATTTGCTGCAAGATGGGGCCGCAGTCAGTCCCTTCTTCAAGCGCGCGCTCCAGCGCGTCTATTTGACCGCGCACTCGCCGCACGCGGGCCAGCACACGTTTCTTTTCTTCTGGAGAATGGGGCATACCTGTCTCGATGAGAATACTACCAGGGAGTATATAAAAATACCCCCGGGGAGTACAAGTCGAATGCTTTGGGGATAACCCCCATTCTGGCCTATTACTCTTCCAAGCTGCGCTTGACCGCGTCTTCATGCAAGGATTCGTTGAGCTGATCGATGATCGTCGTCCACTCACCGTCTATGGCCAGTTTTTCCGCAATGAACTGGCGCTGACCTTCATTCCAATACGGTGCTTCGGAGATCCTGACGTCGGTCGGCAACTGGTGTTTGCCTATGAATTCGGCAATGGACTTGTCATCGGCATCTAGGCCCAGTTGCAAGAAAAGGGTAGACATGGTGGGGATAGTAGGGATGGTATTCATGGGTGCCTCCTTTCTGTGGGGGAATGCTCGCGGGATTGTTTGAGGGATTCTGCCTTCATTCGCATCAGCAGGGCATGCAGCATCTCGGTAGAGAGCCCGTGTAATACGAGTCTATACCCTGCGCGCAAAGTCGACATGGGCACAAGTGGATGCTTGTTATTCAGCAGGATCAGATGCTGAGGGGCCTGCAGAATCTGCGCAGTATAGATGCCTATGGTTTCGTCCAACTGCAAAGAGTTTGCGGCGCGCCAGAAGTCGTTGTCTGTCAGTAGTAACTGATAAACCGGTGTAAAAAATTCTATGGCGCTTTGCAGGTCTACCACGTTGGCGCGCCCTTGGGGCATCTCTTGCAGGGCCAGTGGGGGCTCTTCCAGCATGGAAAAATCCACAGACTGCGGGGCTTGCATTTCTTGGCCCGCCTCTCGCAGAGCCTGGTTCAAACGAATCACAAAGTTGAAGAGGTTGATGTCATGTTTCACAAAGACATGATCTTTCAGTTCGTCAATATTGGCCGGCGTCAGTGGTGACGTGTCGATAGGAACCGGGGAGTTGGCGGCAATAAAAGCCAGTATCTGCGAACCTAGGTGAAAATGCCGCAAAATCAGCCAGTTGGCCTGAGGGCTGACGTAGCGTTTCAAGCCCCAGACCAGTAAGCGATGCAGCAGCGTCGAGTGCGACCAGCGTTTTGGCATCAAGGTCTTGACGACCTGTATGACAATGATCAGCGCTCGGCACAGCGGGCGCAGGAAAGGGAGCAGGTACTGGCGTGATTTCGAGCTAGAGTCTTGTAACCATGCTGTTTTGACATGATCGGGAAGCGGCGTGCTGCGATCCAGATATAAGGCCAGCCATGGGCTAGGGTCTTCCGGGTCGTGATGGTCATAACGAAAATCAGCAGCGGGTTTGCTCATGCGTCGTACTCTTTGACATATTGAAATTGCATCAGGTAAAGCGCGGCGGTGCGTCGGGCTGTGTCCATGATGGCGCGTTCCGCTCGCTGTTGGTCGTCGCATTCCAGCGCCAGGCCCACCGCAGTCAGCCAGCGAGCCAAGTGATTTTCGTCATTGTGCCCATGGTATTCCAAGAATCTGAACGCATCGGGCGGCAGTGGCAGGCTGGCTTTTAAAAGGGGTAGCAGGGCAGGCACTATGCGTTGACCCGTTCCTTCGATGATGTAAATGGCACCCAGCAAGCCTATGGGGTCACGTGTGGCGGCCAGGGCGTGCAAATAGGCGTTCAGGGCTTCGCCACCTGGGTTGCGTTGCAGGTCTTCCACGCGGGCTGCCGTGCCTCCCGCTTGCTGATAGTCTTTGAACAGGATGTTGAAGTCATCTTGTTCTTCGCCTGCATGCAGGTTGATCAGTGCGGCAAGCGGGGCGTAGGTATCAGAGAGCGACGCGGTGGCTTCACGCATCCATTTGGCGCCCTCGCGCACTTGCGGTATCCAGTTCGACATCCAGCGGATGTAGTCTTGCGTATGAAAGTGCCCTTCTCTAAGCGTATGCACTAGTGGGGTACGCCATACGCGTGAACGGTAGTCGTGCCAAATTGCGGCAAGTTCTGTTAGCAGCGGCCCCAGGCCCTGAGGCGCGTGCGCCGGGTCATGTGGTGGGGCGATGGTATCGGCATACGAAGTAGAGCTTGTCGAGAGGGTTTCCTGCACCGGGCCCAGACGATCAGCAGGCAAGGCGCTAGGGGAGGAATCGTCTTCTACCTCTAGCAGCATATAAGTGGTGGTGAAACGGCCGGACTCTGGTACATAGCAAAGTATCTGATCGCCGGCCTTTACGCTGCGGGTCTGTAGAAACTCGGCCAACATGATCATGATGGATGCGGCGCCGGTATTGCCTCGCCAAGATAAATTGCTGAACCAGTAAGGCTTGGGTATAGACAGGCCAGCCTTGTCCAGCAAGTCCTCGACCACAGGCATGAATTTTTCCGACGAGTAATGGCACAGAAAGTGGCGGACGCGGCTGGGGTCCACCCATTTCTCGCGTACCAGTTGAGCAAACTCGTGTATGCCGATGTCGAACAGGTGCGGCAGCAGGCGTATGTCTTGGCGCAATGATAAGGCGCCGTCCGCTTCGGCTTCTGCCCACGAGGGGTAATCCAGGTGGCTGCGTTTGCGATCTTGTGTCAGGCCTAGTTGCATGCAAACAGGGTAGTCACCGGAAAACGACTTTTGGTGAATCCAACGTAAACGTACGCGCAAGCCTGGCAGCATGTCGCCGGGCGCTTCTCGATTTCCCAGTGTGACAGCGCCCGCACCGTCCGAGAGCATCCAACGCAAAAAATGCGCATCGAAGTCTGCTTCGTAGTTGCGCGCTGCAAACCGAGAGCGTTTGAAAAGCCGGGAGGGCATCTCGCTGGCTACCGCCAGCCCTAGGGTGTGGCCACCTAATTCAATGCCCTGCGCGACAGACTGTATGGCACCGACGCCAGCGGCACAAATGCCGTGAACCGACACCGTTTCCATTGGGGGCGCTGCCAGTTCGCCTTGAATCATGTTGGCAAAGCCCGGCATGAGCGCATCCGCCCCTGACGAGCCGCTCGCCAGCATAGACACTTGTCCGATGTCCAGGCCGCCTTGCTCCAAGCAACTACGTATGGCGTGCGCCGCCATGGCCGCATTGCTAAGTGTCGTGTTGCCTTGCTCATCAACTGCGTAATAGCGCTGCTTGATGCCGTTTTCAGCCAGAATCCTTTGTTTGATTCGGCTGGACAGGCGATTCAGCGGTGCGATGAAGGCGTCCATGGCAGTGTTATCGACAGGTTCGCCAGGCAGATGGTAGCCGGCGCTTTTCAGGTAGACGCGCTCAAAGGCGATAGGCATGGACTCAACTCTCCGAAATAAAGAATAAGGCTGCGCAAGTGATAGGGGTTAGGGTCCAAAGACGCGTCATGAGGAAGACTTGCGCGCCCTGGTCGCTGCTTGTGAAAAGTGGCGGTCGATGTGCGGCTGGGCAGCGTCGGCGTTCAGGCGCGTGCGAAACAAGCGATCCATGAAGGTGAACTGGAAGCCGAAGTTGCCGTGGTAGCAAGCGTGGTGCAGATGATGACGACGACTGGCGGCAAACCAGTGTGAATAAGACACTTGAGGCCAGAGGTCGTAATTGGCGTGGCCTATGCAATTGAAGAACAAGCTAAACACAGGCACCGATGCCAAAGACCAAAAGCTGAAGTCATGCACGACCATGGGCAGCAAAATTACATTGCCCAGCATCAAGGCTTCTACGGGATGGAAGGCGTAAGTCGCAAAGGGAGTTGTGACGACTGAGCGATGGTGGGGTAAATGAAAACGCTTGAGCAAGCGGGTATGCAATAGACGATGGTTGATCCAAAAGTGGACGTCGTTCCAGATCATCAGGGCCAGGATTTCGAGCGCGATGCGACCGGCGCTGGCATGGGGGGTGAGCGTTGCCCAACCTAGTTGCACTAAGCCCCACGGGAAAATCATGCCGGTGCCGAAAATCAGTATCGAGACAGCCGACAAGCTAAATTCGCGGCGCAGCTGGCCCGGAGCCAGGGGGCGCGGGTCCAGTATGCGACCTATGCCCAGCCAAGGCAAAAGGTGCCGAGTCAACAGCCAAGTCAACCCGCCAAACACCAGGTAAATACTGGCAAAGAAAACCAGCCCCCATGCCATGACCTCTATGGCGGATAGCGATGCGAACGTGGCTCCCAATTTTCCCTCCCAAACCTCAGGCCGGTCTGGCCTGGGGGCGCTATCCTAGCATGGCAAGCTTTGCTTTCAGGGTAAGGATGCCTGCCCGCGCCATGCTTGCCCAGCGTTTCATGCGCTTTGGTTTCGAATCGATTCTTTTTGTTTCATAAGCGTAAATAAAAAACTATCGATTCCTCTCGGCTGATCTTTTTTAGAGTCTTCCCGCCCTACAGGAACTCCCTGCAGTAGTCGTTATATACTACGAAATATAGCGTGTTGGGGTAGGCCAAAAATGGGAGCAATGTTGCTGCTCTTTAGACAAGAGGTCTCGAGATATCCGCCTAAAGCAATAAACTTAATCAAAGGAAGAGAGAAGTGAAAATTCGACAGACTCGGCTCAGTCGGGATTTGAGCCTGGCCGGCCTCTGTGCCCTAATGGTTGCAGGCAATCCTGCTATGGCGCAGCAAGCCAGTAGGCCGGCAGACAGTGTCTTTACATTGGGCACGGTCAATGTTTCGGGGGCGCAAGAAAGCGATGCGCAAAAAGCGGAAAGCCGTATCGACCGTGAGCAAATCCAGCTGTTAGAGCTCAATGACGTTGGTCAAGCCCTGCAACTGGTGCCCGGCGTTCAGTACATGGCGCCCGGCGGCAGCGGAGGCAATCCCAACCGACACGAATCGCAAATCAAGCTGCGTGGCTTCAGCTTGCGTGAAGTGCCTATCTTCATGGATGGCGTGCCAGTCTATATTCCCTATGACGGATATTCAGACCTTGGCCGCTTCACCACGGCAGACGTTTCATCGATTCAAGTCGCCAAAGGCTACAGTTCCGTCATGTACGGCCACAACACCATGGGCGGTGTTATCAATATTGTCAGCATGAGGCCGCGCTCGGAATTAGACGTAGATGCGATGGCCGGCTTTGGCAGCGGCGGCATGCAGGAACTGAGCGCCAACGTGGGCACCTTGCAAGATAGATGGTATTTGCAGGCCGGTGTGTCTTATCGCAAGCGCGAATACCCTGTAACTTCGGGGTAAATGAATGTGACGGGGGCGCCCTTGTCTATCACGGGCTTGGCGAAGAAATCCTTGATGACGCTAAGCGCCACTTTCCCTTGGGCCAGGGCGCTCATATCGTTGGGTGCTTCGTTGCTGGCGGGACTGTCAGATCAGACCAGCGCGTTGGCTTGAGCAAACCCTTGTCTTGCAAACGTTCGGTATTGACGGCAAAACCGAATCCGGCGATTTCAGCGGCGGCGTACAGTTGATCGGGGTCGGAAATTGGAAAGCCGCCGACTTTCCCGGGTAGGCCGCTCATATCTACAGGTAAGCGTTGGAAGGCGCCCTCGGCGGCCAGCCTAGCGAAAGTGCGTTGCGAGGGCGTCCAATAGACGTCCACGTAAGCCGGATGGTCTTTCAAGTAGCGCATCGCATCGCCCGAGCGCCGCCAGATGATCTCAATTCTTGCCCCTGGGTGCGCTTTCTCGTAACCGGCTTCGACGAGCGAGACAAGCTCTTCTGGATAGCTGGTCATGACGACCACGTCCTTGCTCGGCGTTTGCGCTCCTGCGCTAGCCATGCAAAGCGTCAGTGCCGCGAACTTTGGAAGAAGGGAGAGCAGGGAGGATGCAAAATTACGCTTCACGTTCAGCCATTTACACGAGTTCAGTTCGATATATTCTAGTATATATAGCGAAGCTGGCGCGGCCCTGATCGCGGCGTGGTCTAGGGGCTCTCCGAGTGAGCGGATAAGGCGGCGTCTTCGATTTCCTCGGCTAAAAAACCGCCGCTTTGATGGCGCCATAGCCGAGCATAGATACCGTTTTTTTCCAGCAGTTCCGCATGAGTGCCCTGCTCGACGATGCTTCCGCGATCCATCACGATCAGGCGATCCATGGCGGCGATAGTAGAAAGTCGGTGGGCAATGGCAATGACGGTTTTGTCCTGCATCATCTCGTTCAGGCTTTCCTGAATGGCGATTTCCACTTCGGAATCCAGGGCGCTGGTGGCTTCGTCCAGTAGCAGAATGGGGGCGTTCTTGAGCATAACGCGTGCAATGGCAATGCGTTGACGCTGGCCACCCGACAGCTTGACGCCGCGCTCGCCCACCAGGGTGTCGTAAGCGCTGCGGCCATGTGAATCGTTGAGTTGCTGAATGAACTCATCGGCTTGCGCACGCACAGCGGCGGCATGGATTTCGGCGTCGGTGGCATCGGGCCGGCCATAGCCGATGTTGTCCCGAATGGAGCGATGCAGCAGGGAGGTATCTTGCGTAACCATGCCTATGGCCCCCCGCAGACTTTCCTGGGTAACTTGAGAGATGTCTTGGCCGTCTATGAGTATTTTTCCTTTGTTGACGTCGTAAAAACGCAGAAGCAAATTGATGAGGGTGGATTTACCGGCCCCCGAGCGCCCCACCAGGCCTATTTTTTCACCAGGTTTCACGGTCAGGCTCAGGCCATCCAGAACCTGGCGTTCGCCGTTGTAATTGAAGCTGACGTTGTCGAAAGTGACCTCGCCTTGGGGTACTTGCAGCCGACTGGCATGGGGCACGTCTTGCACCTTGACCTTGCGCGTCAGGGTGGCAATGCCGTCCTGCACAGTACCTATGCTTTCAAACAGCGAGGCCATCTGCCACATGATCCAGTGCGACATGCCATTCACACGCAAGGCCATGGCAATGACGGCGGCGACCGCGCCGGTACCGATTTCGGCTGCATGCCATAGCCACAGGGCATACCCTCCAGAAGAGGCAATCAGGCCCACCACCAATATTTGGTTGACGATTTCAAACTGGCTGACCAATCGCATTTGGCGATAGCCTGTTATTTTGAAGTCCTCCATGGCGGCACGGGCGAACTGGGCCTCGCGCTTGGTATGGGAAAACAATTTAACAGTGGTGATGTTGGAGTAGGCGTCGGTGACACGGCCCGTCATGGAGGAGCGTGCGTGCGCTTGTTCTTTGCCCACCTTACCCAGGCGCGGCACGAAGAACAGCATGGCCGCTCCAAACAAGGTGATCCAGGCGATGAACGGCAACATAAGCCGTATGTCGAAACCGGCAGCCAATGCCAGAATGGTGATGAAGTACACCCCGATGCCCAGCACGATCTCAGAGAACGTCATCAGGACTTCACGCGCCGAGAGCGCGGTTTGCATGACCTTGGTGGTGACGCGCCCGGCAAATTCGTCAGAGAAAAAAGACAGGCTTTGCCTGAGCATGAGGCGGTGAAAGTCCCAGCGCAGACGCAGGGGCAGGTTGATGGCCAATACCTGATGTTGCATGATGGTACGCAGCGCCACCAAACCTATGCTGAACACCATCACGATACCTATGCCCCACAGCACGCGGCGCTCGTGGTCGGCGGCGGCCGCGCCGGTCTGCCAAGCAGAGAGCAGGTCGACTACCTGACCCAAGAAGGCAAATAGCCAAGCTTCGTAAATGGATACGCTGGCGCTGAGTAAAGCCAGCAAGGCCAGGTAGCGGCGTGATCCGCGCGTGCAGGCCCACAGGAAGGCAAACAGGCCGGTGGGCAGCGGCGGCGTTTCTTCGGGTGGGAAGGGGTTGAGTAAGCGTTCGAACCAGCGCAGCAAGCGAAGGCCTCCGGGAGAGGATTGAGGCAAGCAAATCATTGCCCTGAAAAGTATAGCGGTAAGGGGGCGGAACAGCTCGCACCGGCAGAGTGAAAACCGGTGTTTTTGTCACAAGTTCTTAAGGCAGCAATACAAGAGGCTTGTGTATCATGCCCGCAAGAGCATTGCTTACGCGAGAGAGATATGACTAAGGCAGCGGGACGCACCCCTTTTGCAATGACGCTGGCAGCAGCACTGACGGCAAGTTTGCTACCGTGGCATGAAGCAGGCGCGCAAAACAGCGATCGCATTACTTCCTTCATTTTATCTTCCGGCGGGCTCGCACAGATAGAGCGCCAAGTGCGCGTAGCGGACCAGGAGGCGGCACAGTTGCCGGTGCCGATTGAGCAAGTCGACGATGTGCTCAAAAGCCTGGTGGTTCACGACCCCGCAGGGCACGTTACCAGCATCGTGCTAGATGGCGAGGCGCCTGTGCAAGAAGCGTTCTCGCGTCTTCCTTTTGGGCCCGAAGATCTGGCTTCCGCCGCCACGCTGGCATCATCGTTGCAAGGCGTGCCGGTGCGAGCCGCTTCTGGTGGGCGCACCGTTCAAGGGACCGTGTTGGGCGTGCAAATCTCCCAGCACGAGAACGATGAGCAGGCGGTGCTTACGGTCATGTCGCCCGAAGGCCTGATTCAAACCTTGCGTTTAGGGGCAGACACGGTGCTGGAGATGATGGACGAGGCCATGCGTGCGCGCCTTCAAGAGGCTTTGCAGGCTAGCGCCCAGCGGCAGTCTGACACCATGCGGCTACTGAATGTCAGCCTGAGTGGCCAAGGCGAGCGCGACGTAGGCTTTACCTATGTCGTGCCTGCGCCGGTATGGAAAAGCGCTTATCGCCTGGCTGCCGGCAAAGACGGCAAGGCGCGTTTGCAAGCCTGGGCGGTGCTGGAAAACGCCAGCGGGCAAGATTGGAAAGATGTTCAAGTCACCTTGGTTTCTGGTGCGCCTGTCACCCTTTCCCAAAAACTGTATCAGCGCTATTGGCACAATAGGCCCGAACTGCCCGTGGCAGTGGGGGCAGCCGAGCCGCCGCGTGTTGATACCTCGGCCATGACGGACATGATGGTCGAAGCAGCGCCTTCCGCACCTGTGGCTGCTGCCGCTAACGCGCAGATGCGCATGGCTGCGCGCCAACGTCCTCTTGCCTTGCCTGCTCCGGCGCCTCAGGAGGTCGTAGCCCCTCGCGAGGGCCAGACCAGCGTGTACTATCAACTGCCCCATCCCGTCTCGGTAGCGGCCGGGCAAACGGTATCTTTACCCTTTATCGATACCGAGGTTCAGGCCGAACAAGTGTCGGTATTCCAGCCTCAGCGTGGCAGTATCCACCCCGTTGCCGCAGTGTGGCTGAAGAACAATACCTCGGGTAGCTTGCCACCGGGCATCCTGACGGTTTACGACGAAACGTCCGGGCATCTGGGTGACGCGCAGCTGGCTTCTATCCCCGTGGGCGAAAGTCGCTTCTTGTACTTCGCCGAAGACGGCAAGGTAGAAGTCAGGTCAGAGCAGCAGCCCCAAGAGCGCTTGTCTGAGCTCAGCATCAGCCAAGGCGTGCTGCGTGCGCAACGCACCTTGCGCCAAGACACTCAATACACCGTAAAAGGGGCGCCAGACGCCCCGCGCACGGTGCTCATCGAGCAGCCGCGCCGCGCGGGCTGGAAATTCGAATCCAAGGAATTGGCTGGAGAGACCGCCACCCATTACCGCATGAAGGTGAATGTGCCCGCAGGAGGCAGCGCCACTGTGCATGCCTTGATGACGCGCCAAGAGCCCCAGACCGTGGCTTTACTGGACGCTGATGAGCAGACACTCGCGGCATGGAGCACCCATGTGGCTGACGAACATACTCGCCGCCAATTAGAGCGTCTGGCACAACTGCGTCAGGCGCTATCAGAGGCGCAAAGACAAGAGCAGGCTCTGGACAGCGAATTAAGCAGTGCCGAGCAAAACCAAGCCCGCATTCGGGACAATCTTGCCGCAGTCCCCGCCGACAGTACGCTAGGCCAACGTTATCTGAACATGCTTGAAAAAGAGGAGGATGGCTTGCAAGCCTTACGCCAGCGTAAGCAGGCGGCTCAGCAAGAGACCGCAAGCAGGCGTCGGGCGATGGAGCAAGCTTTAAGCCCGGCTTGAGGTAGTGGGGCGCGGCGGGTGTGGCGCTTGCTTGCGATGCGCCCCGCGCTCAGGCTATAGGCAAGCCGACGTGCGCATGTCACAATGGTTTGACCTGAGCTGTTCCGGTCAGCGGCTGGAGCAGTGCAGATGTTTCTTCAACCATGTCAGGAGATACGCGATGTCCAATGCTCATGTTTACAAGAAAATCGAACTTGTAGGTTCGTCTACCAAGTCTTCCGACGATGCCATTCAGCAGGCTATCGCTCGCGCCTCCGAAACCTTGCGCAATCTGGATTGGTTCGAGGTCGTCGAAACGCGCGGCCACATCCAAAATGGCAAAATTGCCCATTGGCAGGTCACCTTAAGAATCGGTATCCGTCTGGAAGCCGAAGGCTGATTTTTGGCCTAATGCGTTTATAGAACGGTTTTACGGTGCGGGCCATTGCCCCCACCAGGAAAGCTTAGGCCAAGGGGCGATAAATGGCCGGCTTTAGCATCAGGGCCAACCCCGCGCCGCGTAAGCCGTTGAATATCAAGAATGACACCCACAGCCCGTGGTTTCCCCAGTGCGGCATCAAGGCCAGTGTCAAGCCCAGAAAGACCAATGCGCACACCAGCATAATGTGCATCAGGGGACGTGTGCGAGTGGTACCTATAAACACGCCGTCAAATAAATAGGCCGGCATAGAAACAAGGGGCGCAAGAATCGCCCATATCAAGTAGTCGCCAGCCAGCTTGGCGATGTCTGCCTGGTCTGTCAGCAGCCCTATCAGTGCTGTACCCGCCAGGCTGTAGACCCCCATATAGGCTAGCGAACCCACAAGCCCCCAGGTCATGCAGATACGAATCACGCGTGTCAGCCGGGAGGCGCTGCGTTGACCTACCGCCGCGCCGCTGAGGGTTTCGGCTGCATGGGCAAAGCCGTCCAGGCCGTATGAGGTGAAACTTAAAAAATTTAACAAGATGGCATTGGCCGCCAACAAGGCATCGCCTTGCTGCGCACCCAAATGGGTAAACCAGGCCATGGACGCCAGCAAACAGGCGGTGCGCACGAAAATGTGGCTGTTGATTTGCACCAGGCGGCGCATCGCCGTGGCTTCAATTAGCGCTTTCCAATCTAGGGCCATGATCTGCAAGCGATAGCTGCGCCAAAGCAAGCAAGCGCCGGCAAGTGCCCCACTCAAATCAGCGACAGCTGTGGCAAGGCCTATGCCACGCACCCCCCATTCCAAACCATAGACAAACCCCAGGACCGCCAGCAGATTGACGAGGTTGATGAGCAACTGGATACCCAGGGCGACACGAACGCGTTGACAACCAAGCAGCCAGCCCAGCACGACATAATTGAGCAAGGTGAAAGGTGCAGACCATATGCGCCCGCCGGCATACAAATGGGCTTGCTCGGCGGCCTCTTGTGAGGCGCCCAGCAAGGCCAGACCTGCGCCGATAAGCGGCGTTTGCAGCAGCAAGATGGCAAGACCGATGCCAAGACCCATCAGGGCGGCTCGGCCTACCGTTAGTACAAGGGCGGCGTTATTGCCGGCACCAAAGTACTGAGCCACCACTCCCGTGGTGCCCATGCGCAAAAAACCGAATACCCAGAACAACAAATTGAAGAAAAGCGCCCCCAGCGCCACCCCGGCCAAGTGTTCGGCGCCTGGTAAATGGCCGGCTACTGCCGTATCAACAGCGGAAATAAGCGGCTGGGTCAGGTTGGCCAGAATGATGGGAATGGCCAGGAACAGCACTTGTCGATAGCTAACGGGGGAGGCGGCGGTGTTAACCATGAAAAACAGAAATAGAGCGGACGAGCTTGAATCTTTGGTCGCGAGGGTGGCTCATGTGGTTAGCACGACCTTGCCAAGTTGTTGATTGGACTCAAGGTACTGATAGAGCCTGTACAACATCGAGCCGCCTTTGAGTCGGCCCTTGATTTTAGAAGTCGATGACGACGGAGGGAGCGCTGCGCACGGCTTCTCCATGGTAGACCACTTCGATGTTGTTGCCGTCGGGGTCGATGATGAAGGCGGCGTAATAAGCAGGGTGATAGGGTCGTTCGCCGGGCGCGCCGTTATCTTTACCGCCGTGGGCTAGCGCGGCATGGTACACGGCATGCACGGTTTCACGATTCTTGGCTTGAAAAGCCAGGTGATGGCGCCCGGTCAGCAAGCCCGATGCAGCCACGCTGTCTGCCGAGGAGACGACAAGCTCATCTGCCCAGAAATAACCATCGGTGCTGCCGACGATAGGAATTTCAAGCTCGTTCAGCACAGCGGTGTAAAAGTCTTGACTGGCCTTCAGATCGCGCACTACCAGCTGAATGTGATCAATGAGCCGTCCGCGATGCAATTGATGGGTTTCCATGGTGGTTCTCCAGGTGGAAGTCGAGAGCTTTTCGATGCTATCACCAATCTTTGTTTTTTACGGCCCTGTTTGAACGAAGACTGGGCATGGGTATAAACACTGAGGGTGCAGGCACTCATTGCCCAGTGGATATCAAACTGGATTACGTTACGTTCAAGATAGAGTCAGTTGATAGAGCAGCGGCCAGTTTGTGATTTGTTTATTGGTAACGGAGAAAGCGGCTTGCCCGGCGCTTTTCTAGCGTGCTTTGGTGCAGGCCATTGAAGATCGTGGGTCGCCGTTGAAAACCAGGTCGATCTGCGGCTTGCCTGTGTTTTTGATCGCGAATTTGCCCACTGCGTTCGAAAGGGTGCCGGTAAAGCTAATGGCCCCTGAGCCCGCCAATTGATAGTTGCCGCTTTTATCGCCTACTGAGTATCGGCTGGCGTCGTGGATAACGACATCTGTGTAAGCGTAATTTAATTGGCCGGCATCGAAGGTATAGCAGCTGTACTTGCCAGGCGGCACTGTGTTTGAGGCGGTTTTGGCGGGTGTGTCAGTGGGGGGCGCTGTCGTGCTGGGGGCTGCGGGAGGGTGTCTTAGGTTGACCCCGGTTTCTGCTTGAATAGCTTGTATCCAAGCGCTTTCAAGGTCGTTTAATGAACGCTGGATGCTCTCGCGTACATCAGCTGGGCAAGGCTTGCCCGCCAAAGCCTCTGCGGTGTTGGCGCGGACTTTTTTACGTTTGGCTTGTGTGTGGGCCAGCACCGTTTCGATGTCGGCGCTAGACAAGCCTAAATGCCCTAATCCACCCGTAAAAAGCTCGATCAGCTTTTGGCTGTTTCCGCCGCAGTAATCGGCG
Source organism: Mesopusillimonas faecipullorum (assembly GCF_020539505.1). Classification (GTDB taxonomy): domain Bacteria; phylum Pseudomonadota; class Gammaproteobacteria; order Burkholderiales; family Burkholderiaceae_B; genus Mesopusillimonas; species Mesopusillimonas faecipullorum. The sequence goes on from NZ_JACDXW010000007.1 coordinate 107,685, forward strand.
GCACCCAAGACCGACGCCAGATTAAGGCCGATATCAGTGAACTTGCCTTGATCGTGCGCGGGTGTGGCTGCCAGCGTTGTTGAGCAAAAAAAAGTTGCCAGAAGGGCGAGGTATTTGTGCATACGCTGCTCCTTTCAGGAAGGTGTGGATCAGGCCGCTTAAAAGGCCGTGGGCGGGTTTGCTTTCACACACATGGGTAGAAAGATACATAATAAACTATTCTGAATAAAATGGTTACTTTTTGATGTGCAAGCTCGTAAGAATAGGATCGCAGCTTGTGAGGGGGGAGGGATACGGTTGAGGGCAAACAACAGCAGCCCCCAACCGCATAGCTTTTAGGAGGCTTGAACCACTTCAACGCGCTGTTGATTAAGCGCCTCGAAAATGGGGGTGTCACTAAAGCGGAACAAATCGAGCGAAGCTTGGCCGGCATCAGCCTTGGCCTGGAAAGTCACCCAGGAAGGCACAACGAACATGTCGCCGCGCCGCACTTGCCAAGAGCGCTCGCCCACCGTGACACAGCCTTCGCCGTCGAAAACCTGGAATACCGAAGAGCCGACTTCGCGACGCGCCAGGGTACTGGCGCCGGCGCGGACACGGTGCATTTCAGTGCGAATGGTGGGCAAGACATCGCGACCATTGGTGGGGTTGGTGTAGCGTACGGCTGCATGACCGGGGCTTACCGTTGCGGCATGGCCTTCGTCTTCCAGCGCCAACTGCTCGCTGAGCGCACGGTCGGTATCCACCCAGCGGTAAGCCAGCAGTGGCGAGGCTGGCGTGGATTCCAGCTGCGAAAGTGGACGCAAGCCTGGGTGGCCCCACAAGCGCTCGGAGCGCGAAAACTGGGGGGCGACTCGTTCGGCAGCCGTGAGCTCGTCGCGGCCGAATTCGAAGAATTGCGATTCCGTGTAATAGGCAAATGGGATGTCCAGGCCGTCGATCCAGGCCATGGGCTTGCTGGCGGCATTGTGGTGGGCATGCCAGTTCCAGCCGCCCTGGGGCAGGAAGTCGCCGCGCGACATGCGGATTTCATCGCCGTTGACGACGGTCCACACGCCTTCGCCTTCGACCACGAAACGGAAGGCATGTTGAGTATGGCGGTGTTCGGGGGCGTCTTCGCCCGGCATGAGGTACTGAATTGCCGCCCATAGCGTTGGCGTGGCATAGGGGCGACCACCCAAAGAGGGGTTGGCCAGCGCAATGGCTCTACGCTCGCCGCCTCGACCCACGGGCACGATGCGACCTGCCTCGTCGGCCAGTTCCAGCAGGCGGTCCCAGCGCCACAGATGGGGGCTGGCTTTGCTTTGAGGGGCAAGTGGCATCAAACCGCCGATTTCTGTCCAGAGCGGCACCAGCAATTCTTGCTCGAAGCCACGATACAGTTTTTCCAGCGCAGGCGTGGGTTCGGGTTGGCCGGGTGCAGCAACGGCAGAAAGGCGTACGGGAGAAGGAACAGTATCTATCACGGCCATGACGATCTCTTAATAATGGGTTGTGACGCGGCGAGGCTTGTTCGTTAAAGCCCCGCGAGTATACGGAAGGGGTTCATAACGGTGCTGCGTTTGAAAACGGCGCGGGGCAGGTTTGCAGCTCATGCTACGACAGCGTGCCTGCTCCATTGTATGGCGAGACAGGCGAACCTAATAGAAAGTCCTGGTGCAAGACCCAGGAAGTCGACGATTGTTTGCGTGAAATCAAGAGACGGATTTGATAAGGAAACACTTTGATTTATGGCGCAGAAGGGATTTTTGTACTCTTCGTTGCGTTGCCTGTGCTATCTTGAGGGTCATCGTTACAAGCCATATAAAGATCCGGCAATAATTTTTTGGTTTTTCCTCATGTCGTCATAAGCGACTCAGATAATCTATTGCTAGTACAGAATTAAAAACAGATACGAAGGTATTTTCAACGATTGTCCCAATAGGTGCCGCTGGCCAAGCGAATGACTCCTGTATTGCCGGAGTAGCCGATACGTCGCTGTTGTCGCTTCATTTGCCGAAATACAACTGATTCTGAAAACGAAACAAGAATGCTAGTTAAGCTGATCATAGGTGTGTTCTGTACAAGTTTTAAATAAAGCGTGTTCATTTCATTTCCCTTCCCTGACAAAGGAACAGCATGACAGTCAGCGCAATACGAGGAGAAATCGTCAGCATGCGGGCCGACCCGTTTCTGACGCCACCCGAGGAAGCCATTCAGCATCTGCCGGACGGTCTGATCCTCATTGAGGACGGCAAAATTGCCCAGGTTACGCCTTGGTCGCCCGAGGCCGCCAAGGGTCTGCCCGTCACCCATTACCCCACAGGCATCATTTCAGCCGGCTTTATCGATGGGCATGTCCATTACCCGCAAACCCAGATGATCGGTGCTTTCGGTCTGCATCTGCTCGACTGGCTCAATGAATACACCTTCATCGCCGAGCAAGCTTTTGCCGACAAAACGCACGCGCAGAAAGTCGCCAAAATATTCTTGCGTGAACTGCTACGCGCCGGCACTACCACTGCGGCGGTGTACTGCAGTGTGCACCCGCAATCTGTCGATGCTTTCTTTGAGGAATCCAGCGCTTTCAATACGCGCATGATTGCCGGCAAGGTGCTGATGGACAGAAACGCCCCGGAAGCCTTGCAGGACACCGCCGAAAGCGGCTATGCCGAATCCAAGGCGCTGATCGAGCGCTGGCACGGAAAGGGGCGTCAGCATTACTGCGTCACGCCTCGTTTTGCGCCGTCATGCTCGCCCGAGCAGTTGAGTGCCGCAGGCCGTCTGTGGAGCGAGAACCCCGGCACCTATATGCAAACCCATCTGTGCGAAACCACCGATGAAATTGAATGGGTGCTCTCGTTGTTTCCAGAGCGCAAGAGCTACCTGGATGTTTACGCCCATTATGGCCTGACCGGCCCGCGCGCCATCTTCGGCCACGGCGTTCACATGACCGAGGAGGACTTCAGCCAATGCCACAGCAGCGGCTCGGCCCTGTGCCATTGCCCAACCTCCAACCTCTTCCTGGGCTCAGGTTTGTTCCGTGCCTTCGATGCTCGCAAGAAAGAGCGGCCGGTACGTACGGCACTGGGCACCGACCTTGGCGCAGGCACCAGCTTTTCGCAACTGCAAACGCTGAATGAAGCCTACAAGGTTGCACAACTGAACGGCACCAAACTGACGGCGGCCCACGGGCTTTGGCTGGCTACCCGTGGCGGCGCCGAAGCGCTCTATCTGGATGACCGCATCGGTTCCATCGAAGCCGGTAAAGATGCCGATCTCGTTGTGCTGGACACTGAATCCACCCCTCTGCTGAAGTTCCGCGACAGCTACGCCAAAAACCTGATGGAGAAACTATTCGTCTTGATGACCCTGGGCGATGACCGCGCTGTACGTGCCACCTATGTCGCTGGTGTTCCGGTCTATGACCGCGATCGTAGCGAGTCCTTCACCTATCCTGGAGCGCAATGAGCCATGGCGACATCTACTACTTTGAATCAAGCCTCCGTCAAACTGGGCGGCTTTCGCGCCTGGTGGATTTGGGCGCTGGCAACGACCTTCGTGGTCTTCTTGTTTAATGTCCAAACCGGCTACTCCATCGTCAACCCCAATGTGCAGCAGGATGTCGGCCTGACGCTTGCCCAGGTCAGCCTGGTTGCATCGATCTACACCTGGGCCTTTGCCATCTGCCAGTTCTTCGGTGGCGCGTTGCTGGACAAACTCGGTGCACGCACTGTATTGGTGCCGGCTATTGCCTTAGTCACCCTGGGCGTCTGGGTCTTTTCGATTGCAGACAGTTTCGGCATGCTGCTGCTAAGCCAGGTCATTTTGGCCATCGGCTCTTGCGTCGGTTTTGTGGGGGCTGGCTATGTCGGTGGCCAATGGTTCGGCATGGCCAGGTACGGCATTATGTTCGGCTGGGTGCAAACCGTTGCTGCTTTGTCGTCTGCCTTCGGCCAGACAGTTATCTCGCTTGCCTTACAAGACATGAGCTGGCGCGAGCTGGCTGACATCGCCGTCGTGGTCGGCATTGTGCTGTTCGTGCTCTCGCTCGTCTGGGTTCGCAATCCGAAGCCTGTTACTAACAGCGGGGGCAATGTCATCGGCGATGTGCTTAGCAGCCTGGGTCAGATTGCCAAGATCCCGCATATGTGGGTCGCCGGCATCTGGGGCGCCGTCAGCTTCGGCAGCCAGTTGGCGTTGGGCGTTGTGTGGGCACCCAAGATACTTGCGGCGCATGGCCTGACTGGGCAAGCCGCCAACCTCGGGTCTGCCATGGTTTGGCTAGGCTTGGCCATCGGCTGCCTGTTCTGGAACCCTTGGTCAGAGCATAGCCAGTCGCGCAAAGTACCTGCCATTATCGGTTTGGTGCTGCAACTGGTGGCGTTGGCCTTGGTCCTGTATGTGCCGTTTTCAGGTGCGATTGCCATTGCGCTGATGCTGGTATATGGCATTGGCAGTGCCGGTCACATGATTGCGTTTTCAACAGCTGCCGATGTGGTGACACCCGACAAGATCGGCACTTCGGCTGCCTTCATCAACGGTGCCATGTTCATCATGGGCGGACTACTGGTAGCCTTGCCCGGCTATCTGCTGGCCGGCACGGGGACGCTGGAGGATTACCGCAGCGCCTTCATGCCATTGCTGGTCTTGCTGGTCGTCGCTACCGTGCTGTCGGTGGTGCAGAAGGAAACCTTCCACAAGCATGCTGCTTAGGTTAGGGCTTTTTCGTGTTCCGATTCGTGTCTTCCCCAAGCGAATCGGAAGCGGTAAATCGGGGAGATTCTTCGTCTATTTTCTTAAGGTGTTCCTATGAAGAAAATATTGCTCACGCTGTCCCTGGCAGGCATTGCCTTTTTCTCTTCCATGGCCCATGCCAATAAGCCTGTTGCTCTCTGGCTATGCAGTGACTTTCTGGAAGTTAACGAAACCGTTCAGCCAACAGCCCTGGGCTTTGTGGCGGCAGTCAACCACAAAGGCAATGTGCAAGAAGCTGTGCTGGACGTCGATGGTGTGGCCAAGCTGCAACCTACCGTAGTGACCTACTGCAAGGAAAACCCTAAAGTGGCGCTGCGTGACGCGCTCGTTCAGGCGAACGGCCAGGTTATCAAGCAGTAAGCTCAAGATGAAGTAAAGAACGCCCATCACTTAGTGGATGATGGGCGTTCTTGTTTGTGTGCTCAGCATGGGCGCACTGCTACGGGGGCAAGTTCCAACGGATCACTAGCTGGTTTTTTTACCCTTGGCTTTCTTTTTGGTTTTTTCTGGGTTGTTGGGTGTGGCTGAGGCCGAGTGGTATTCGGCCTTGATCGCCGCTATGTCGACTTCCGGTTTCGGCAGTTTCATACGCAGGCCTTCGAGCGTTGAGGCGATGATCTGCGAGGCAGCAAGGTTGCGAAACCATTTGTGATTGGAAGGCAGGATATACCAGGGGGCATGCTTGGTGGAGCATTTCTCCAGCATGGCTTCATAGGCGCCGATGTAGTCGTCCCAGAGCGCTCTTTCGGTGTAATCGCTGTTAGAGATTTTCCATTGACGCATGGGGTCTTCCAGACGTTCGCCAAAGCGCTTTAACTGCTCTTCGGGCGAGATCATCAGAAAGAACTTGATGATCGTGACGCCGCTTTCATGCAACAGGTTTTCGAACTCATTGATGCGGTCATAGCGGGTCGACCACACCGACTTGGGCACCAGATTATGGACGCGGGCCACCAGCACGTCCTCGTAGTGCGAGCGGTTGAATACCGCTACCTGGCCAAGGCCGGGAGTGTGTGGGTGCACACGCCACAGGAAGTCATGAGCGAGTGCCTCGGGTGTCGGTTGCTTGAAGCCGGTGACGTTGACGCCCTGGGGGTTCATGCCCTTTATGACATGCCAGCACACACCGTCTTTGCCTGCGGCATCAATGCCCTGAAGGACGATCAACAATGCGTGGCGTTTTTCACCATAGAGCAAACGTTGATGTTCCGCGATGCTGGAAAGGTGCTTCGCGATCTCTTCGGCAGCCTCTTTTTCGCTGTCATGTTGTCCGTGCCATCCTGGATCCATATTTTTGAGCGAGACCTTGGATCCGGGCTTTACGATCAGCTTCTTACGATAGTCCATTGATTGTTTTCCTGATGGGTCTTCTGTTGCGGCATGCGCAGACACACCGGCCGCCAACAGCGTGGCGGCCAGTGTGTTCAAGTTACGCTGCCGTAGCGATGGGGGCCTTAAGGCCTCGATCGGCTACACGAGACGGCGGACCGAAACGGTAGTAGGCAAGTTTCACCAAGTCGGTGAGAACCGTCCAGACCAGCACCAAGCCGAAGCTTTGTGCTGTGGCCATAATGCCCATCAAAATCGAGAAGACTAAGATATGGTGTATTTCCCAGCGTACGGGTGTCTTCGCCGGTTTTACCCTATCGTAGGCAATTGTCATGATGGGGATGTCATCCAACAGGGCCAGCACCACGATCATGATCGCAGTGAGCGGCTGAATGTTGAAGACAACGCTGGACAACACGACAACCACCATAATCGCGATAGTCATCGCAATACGGTAATAGACGTAGGAGTTGATGCGCTCGAAGATTTGCCGGCTCTCGGTAATCGCGTTAACGATAGTCGAGAGGCCCGGTGCGGTCAGGATGAGCGCAGCCGCATTACGTGCCGCATCGGTCGCGCCGGAGACGGCAATCCCGCAATCGGCCTGTTTGAGTGCTGGGCTGTCATTCACAAGAGCAAGAAGAGAAAATACTTTGGCTTCTCATTTCGAACCCGTCCTAAGGGAGTTTGGTTTCCCTAAACCTTGGCCTCATTACCTTTAAGCGTCTTGCTATCAATGACGAAACGGTATTTCACGTCACCTTTCAGCATACGTTCATAAGCCTGATTGATGTCGTCGGCGCTGATCATTTCTATGTCGGCGACGATACTGTGCTTCGCGCAGAAATCCAGCATTTCTTGCGTTTCAGGGATGCCGCCTATCAAGGAGCCTGCCAGGCTGCGGCGCTTCATGATCAAGCTGAATACATCGGGCGAGGGGTGCGGCGATGCGGGTGCGCCCACCAAAGCCATGGTGCCGTCACGCTTGAGCAAGGCAAAGAAGGCATCTAGGGCGTGTGGGGCAGCCACGGTATTCAAAATGAAATCCAGGCTATTCGCCTGTTTTTCCATCTCGTCGGCATTGCGAGAAACCACTACCTCATCTGCGCCTAGGGATAAGGCTGCTTCGCGTTTGTCATCGGAAGTGGTGAATGCCACCACGTGGGCTCCCATGGCATGTGCCAGCTTGATGCCCATGTGACCCAGGCCACCGATACCCACGACCCCAACCTTGTGACCTGGGCCGACTTTCCAATGGCGCAAAGGCGAGTAGGTCGTGATGCCGGCACAAAGCAAAGGCGCCACCGCGGCAAGCTGATCTTCGGGATGGTTTACACGCAAGACATAGCGTTCGTGCACCACAATCTGCTCGGAGTAACCGCCCAAGGTATGCCCGGGGGCGTCTGGCGTGGCGCCGTTATACGTGCCCACCATGTGATCACAGTAGTTCTCCAGCCCTTGATCGCAATCAGCGCAGTGCCGGCAGCTGTCAACGATGCAACCCACACCGACGAGGTCACCGGGCTTGAAGCGCGATACGTATTCGCCCACCGCCCGCACCCGGCCCACGATCTCATGCCCAGGTACGCAGGGATACAGCGTGCCTTCCCACTCCGACCTGACTTGATGCAGGTCTGAATGACACACACCGCAGTACGCAATGTCGATCTGTACATCATGTGAACCGGGTATGCGCCGGGTGATCTCAAGTGCTTCCAAAGGGCGGTTACCCGCGTGCGCGCCGTAGGCTTTAATGCTCATGCTGTCTTTTCCTGATTGCTTAAGAGGCCATTGTGACTCACTTTGGGCCTGATAATACTCAAGGGCAGGTAATCGAGTGTGAAGTTAGTCCCCACTGCTTGGTGCGTAGGCGTTCAGCTGCTATATACTGACTCATCTTCACACGCAACGGCGTATATGCGACGACTGTTCGTCACAATCCTAATTCTTCTTTTTTGCGTCCAAGTCAAGGCCGAATACGTAGACGAACTACGGGCTTTTTCAGTGCTCAACGCACTGGGTCTGGCAGAAACCCACGCGGTGTCTGGCGTTACCGTGCCAGAGCAGCGTTCGCTGTCTCCCGTCGACGCTTCATCTACCAGCCAGCACGCGCACATCGACTTGAGTGATTCGATAGTGAGTCACGTGTCGCCGACTTACCACCGTATGGCTCGTGGAGTATGGCGCAGTGCCATTGGGCCTGCGTTCCCAACGCTATACCATCCTCTTTTCAAGCCTCCACCCATCTGAAGCCTTAGTAAATCAGCTCTGCGCGCGCACCGAGATGGCCGGGATTTTGCCTGTCGCCATCGCGCAGCTCTCGTTCACCTTTTAGGCTTAATTCATGGAATGGCTTTTTGACCCTGGTATTTGGGTGGGTTTGTTGACCCTGATCGTGCTGGAAATCGTTCTTGGCATCGACAACCTGATTTTTATTGCAATTCTCGCGGACAAGTTGCCGCCCAATCAACGTGACAAGGCCCGCCTGATCGGTTTGTCACTGGCCTTGGTCATGCGCCTGGGCTTGCTAAGCATCGTTTCTTGGCTGGTCACGTTGACCACGCCGCTGTTCTCGATAGCGTCGTTCTCTTTTTCAGGGCGCGATCTCATTCTGCTGCTGGGCGGTCTTTTCTTGCTGGTGAAGGCAACGACCGAGCTTCACGAGCGCCTGGAAGGCCATGAGCACCAGCATGGCGGCTCCAAAGCCTATGCCAGCTTCGCCGTAGTGGTGGCTCAGATTGTCGTGCTCGACGCGGTTTTTTCATTGGATTCCGTGATTACCGCCGTCGGCATGGTCGATCAGCTGCCGGTCATGATTGCAGCGGTTATCATTTCCATGGGGGTGATGCTGTGGGCGTCCAAACCCCTGACGCGTTTTGTGAATACGCACCCGACGGTCGTGGTGTTGTGTTTGAGCTTCTTGCTGATGATAGGCCTGAGCCTTACCGCCGAAGGCTTGGGTTTCAAGATTCCCAAAGGGTATTTGTACGCAGCGATAGGGTTCTCTATTCTTATTGAGTTTTTCAATCAATTGGCGCGGCGCAGCTTCTTGAAAAATGAGGCGCGTGTCCCATTCAGAGACCGTACGGCTGAGGCTGTTTTACGTATGCTGGGCGGGCAAGCTAACTCGGATAAAACCGAGGAAGGGGCTGCAGAAGGCCAGCCTGGCAGCGAGTCTGCCTTTGGGGCCGAGGAGCGCAGCATGGTAAGTGGCGTGCTGACATTGGGCGAGCGCACCATTAGGTCGATTATGACGCCTCGTTCCGAAATCTCTTGGATCAACCTGGAGGATGACCGCGCCACTATCCTCGGGCATTTACGTGAATCGCCACACAGTTTTTTCCCGGTATGTCGAGGTCAGCTTGACGACATCGTGGGGGTGGCGCGGGCCAAAGATTTGATGGCTGACTTGGTTGATGGTGCGGAGGTGGCCGATCTGCCTTGCCTGAGAGAGCCCATCATTCTTTACGAAACCATGGGCGTGCTGAGTGCGCTGGATACTCTTAAGAAGTCACGAGGGCAGTTGGTGATGGTCACCGACGAGTACGGGGTGATTCAAGGCTTGTTGACGCCCTTGGACATACTAGAGGTGATTGCAGGGGAGTTTCCCGACGAAGACGAGCATCCAACCATTGAGGCCTTGGGGCCGGATCGTTGGAGAGTGGATGGTGCGACAGACCTGCGATACCTAGCTCAAGCGCTGGAAACCAAAGCGCTTTCTACCGAGGGCGAGAGCTTTACCTCAATTGCCGGCATGCTCTTGGATCGCTATGGCTCACTGCCAGACATAGGAACCGTCATTGATGTGGACGACCTGCGCTTCGAAATCATGGAGATTTCCAACCGTCGAATCGCGACGCTGCTGGTGAGCAGAATGAGCAATGCGCAAAAGCCTGAGCAAGAGGTTTAAGCTCAATGAAAAGGTGATTCCCGAGATGCCGAAAAGCGCCCTCGTATGGTTTCGTCGCGATTTACGGTGTGATGATCATGCCGCGCTTTACCATGCGCTTAGTAGGTATCAACAGGTGTATTGCGCGTTTGTGTTCGACACCGACATTCTGGATGCGCTGCCCAGTCGCCAAGATCGGCGTGTCGAATTCATTCACGCGAGTGTGGTGGCCTTACACGAGAGCTTGCAGCAGCTGGCCGCACAACATGGGGCGCCTGGCGGCGGCCTTATTGTGCGCCATGGCTCGGCTGGTGCGAGCATCGTTCGCTTGGCACAAGAGCTTGGCGTACAAGAGGTGATGACCAATCGCGATTATGAACCTCAGGCTAGGGCGCGTGATCGTAGCGTTGCCCAAGCCTTGGAAAAAGTGGGTATCGCTTTCAGCGACTATAAAGACCAGGTTCTGTTGGATCGTGACGAAGTGCTGACGCAACAAGGTGGCCCGTACAGCGTGTTTACGCCTTATAAACGGGCTTGGCTGAAACGCTTGGATGCCTTTCAGCTTAAACCCTACAACGTGGCGCGCTACGCTAGCCATTTGGCCATACCGAGCAAAGAAGCGCCTCTTCCTAGTTTGGAGGATTTGGGTTTTGTTCGCAGCAATCTGCAAGACTTACCCGTGCTCACAGGTACTGAGGGCGCACAGCAGTTACTGCGAGACTTTGTGCCGCGTATGGCGGCTTATCAGCAAGCGCGCGACTTCCCCAGTCGCAAGGGCGTCTCTTATCTATCGGTGCACTTGCGCTTCGGCACAGTTTCTATCCGTCAGCTGGCGGCGCTTGCCGCAGCGCAGGCATCCCAAGGCTGTGTCGGTGCGCAAACCTGGTTGTCCGAACTGGCCTGGCGAGATTTTTATTTCATGATTCTGTGGCATCACCCTATGGTGGTGAATCAATCATTCAAAGCGGCTTACGATCAGGTGCAATGGGATGAGGCCCCCGACCTTTGGTCGGCCTGGTGCGAGGCCCGTACCGGCTATCCGCTAGTGGATGCGGCCATGCGCCAATTGCTGCACTCGGGTTATATGCACAACCGTCTGCGCATGGTGGTGGCGAGTTTTCTGACCAAGGACTTGGGCATAGACTGGCGGCGCGGTGAGCGTTTTTTTGCTGAGCACCTGATTGACTACGATTTGGCCGCCAACAACGGGGGCTGGCAATGGGCGGCTTCAACCGGCTGCGACGCTCAGCCTTGGTTTCGTATCTTTAACCCCATTACGCAGTCCGAACGCTTCGACCCCGAAGGCAAATTCATACGGCGTTATCTGCCTGAACTTGCGCATGTGCCCAATGCACATATTCATTTTCCCGCCGCCATGAAGCCTGCCGCGCTACAGGCTTGCGGTTTACGCTTGGGCGTGGATTATCCCTTCCCCGTGGTAGACCATGCACAAGCAAGGGAACGCACCTTGAAACGGTTCGCTATTCTGAAGGCTGAGCCTGATTGAGGCGGTGCTTACGAGCAGGGCGTGGCTGCGCGCTGAGCCGCGCGTTACGCAAAGGCTGGGCGCGCCTACAATAGCTTGATCAATAGCTGTGTTTTTTCAGGACATATCTCGATGGTTTCGTTGCAAGAGCAGCTCCTGAAGGCAGGCTTGGTCGATCAAAAAAAGGTCAAGCGTGCTCATCAGGACAAAAAACAGCAGAAAAAAGTAGAGCGCCGCACAGGTGTGCAGCAGGTAGACGAGTCTCGCCAAGCAGCGCTTGAGGCCCAACAAAAGCAGCGTGAGACGGTTCGTGAGCTGAATGCGCAGCGCGATGCGGAAGCTCGGAAGAAGGCCATCCAGGCCCAGATTCAACAGATGGTTCAGCAAAGCCGTGAAAGCCGGGGCGGGGGCGATATCGCCTACAACTTTACTTACGGGACCAAGATCGAGCGTATCTACGTGTCGGCGGCAATAAGAGAGCAGTTGGCGGCAGGCCAATTGGTCATCGTCAAGCTGGGTGAAAACACCGAACTGGTACCCAGGGTCGTGGCGGACAAAATCGCCGAACGCGACCCTGCCATCGTGATTCGCGTCAAGAAGGTTGAGACCCAGCCCGACCTAGATGACCCGTATGCACAATACAAGATTCCTGATGATTTGATGTGGTAGGGCGGGGCGCTGGGTGCAGGCTCTACCTCATAAAAGGGGGACGCTCGACATTCATTAGACTTGTTTTTGCGAAGAACACGTTTAATGGAAGCAATGCCGATGTCCCCAATCGATTTTATCTTAGGGATCCCTGGGCTGGTGGTC
>NZ_JACDXW010000008.1 GCF_020539505.1 Mesopusillimonas faecipullorum
CGTGCCACGCGAGACTGGCAGCCTGTCGCGGAAGTCTGGCTCAACCCGGAGAAATCGTCGCTCGGTGAGATCCAGAATTTAGAGCACGCGGCGTGAAGAAAACGGACATCATTGTTGACAAACACCGCTCACGGTAAGACAGATTTTCAGCTGCCCTACGGTGCAGCACTTCCAGTTTGAACTCTTGTGTGTATCGGCCGCGCTGACGCACGAGACCGGCACTGCCATGGTGTTGGTATGCCGCCACCCAACTTCTGACGAGGCTGTTAGCGATGCCGTATTTGGCTGCGAGGATTTTGTATCCCCCTTTGCCCGCGAGGTAGTCACGAACCACTTTCAGTTTGAACCTGAGGTCGAATTTCCTCATATGCCCTCCAAGGTTGTGTCCAACTCTTGGGGGTCAGTTCATTCCCCGGGGCGATTCAGGGATCTTTGAAGTCGACTTGGGCTCATTGCTGGATCTCCTCACCGAGGAGCCCAGAATGGTGAGTTTAGTCAACGGGCTTACCGTATGGGTGACGGCTTATGACTCGAGGCGAGTTGCAACAAGTATTACCTCGCCATTGTCGTTAAGTAGCCCTTCGACTCCAGCTGACACTTGTATTGATTTCACAGAGCTTGAAGCTAAGTACCCCTCCCCCCTTCAAGCAAACGAGGCCACCTCTCCTAAAACGCCCCATGAAGCATCAGCTTCATTACGTGACTGTAGCTTAGAAATAGTACAACGCACGCTCGAGAAGCATAACGGCAACATATCAAAGGCTGCGCGTGAATTAAGGGTTTCCAGGGGCTTGATATATCGAAGGCTAACAGCCACAGCCAACGTCTCACTCAGTGTTGATCCATCAGAATCTGGCTCAAGGCGTGATTGACATAGTAGTTGCTGCGCCCGACTTTATGCTTAGCCACAAAACCCCCAGCGGCTAAAGCATCTAGATACCGAGCAGCAGTTATGCGTGAAATATTGAGCGCCTTCTGCATAAAATCAATCTTTGTATAGGGATGCATGAACAGATGGTTGATCAGATCCTGACTATAGAATTTATGATCCTGCCTGATACGATGTTTGTAATCAGCCAATACTGTCTTGATAGCTTGTATGGTGTGTAGGGTTCGTCTAGCGGTTTGCTCGACCGCCTCCAGCATGTACAACACCCATTCTTCCCAAGCATCGTCATCGCGCACTGCCTGTAGCAGGCGATAGTATTCGGATTTTGTGCGAACAATGTGCTGACTTAGATATAGCACCGGTATGTCAAGCAACCCTTCTTTGACCAGGTAGAGGACATTGATAATTCGCCCTGTGCGCCCATTTCCGTCGTAAAACGGGTGGATACTTTCAAACTGGTGGTGAATGAGAGCCATTTTTATCAGGGGGTCAACCGCTACCTGATCGGAATTATTGATGAACTGCTCAAGGCCACTCATCAACCGCACAATGTCATCAGGACTCTGTGGCGGGGTGTAAACAACATGACCACCCCCATCCTTTAACGATGTCCCCGGCAACTTGCGAAAGCCCGCATTATTGCGCTCTAGCTCGCCCTGTATTGCCACGATATGATTAACTGTAAGCAGACCTGTTTCCTGGACACACTTAAACCCTGCGTGTAGGGCCTGACGGTATTGCTGCACTTCCTTCGTTGCAGGATTAGTCGACACACTGGAGTCGGCATCGTCGCGGAACAGCTCATCGTGTGTCGTAACGATATTCTCGATTTCGGAGCTGTCTTTAGCCTCTTGCAGCCCAAGCGTATTGATTAGGATGCCCTGGTTGGGGATGGAGGCCGCGACACCCTTAAGCTCTGCCAGCCTACGACTGCTGCTAGCGAGCTTTTTGAGGATTAGGGGCGTATCAAAACGCTCGAAATCAAGCTGCTCGAGTGACAGAAGGTGCGACACGACAAGCCCCATATGTATAGAAATCACGAATTTCTATACATATTAGCAGTGACATGTATAGAAATCGCGATTTTCTATACATGTCGGAGTACATATATATAGAAAACGGAGAAACCTATACAGGTAGATGCCTGATTTAGGGGGCCGGGTACGCCTGGGTATCACGCAACAGTCGCTCTCTGCCCTAGAACGCAACACAGAGAAAGTCAGCGCTCACCGCCTGCTGGCGCTTCTCAGTATCTTAGGTGTGGAATTAGTGCTTCGTGAGCGTAGCGGCTCGGCAGCACCAAAGTCGTCAACAGGCCCAAACTGGTAAAGCATGGGTCGACGCTCTCGCCACATAAAAAAGCGGCCACTAGAAAGTAAACCGCTTCTTCACACCCAGAGCAGTGGCCAACTTATCTCACAACACCTGGCCAACTATTCCCAACACCAACAAACATCAAGTATCAATATTGCTGGCCTGCAGCGCATGCTGCTCAATAAACGCGCGACGTGGTTCGACGTGGTCGCCCATCAGGGTGGTGAACATCTCGTCCGCTGCAATCGCGTCCTTGATTTCAACGCGCAGCAGGCGGCGTACGTTTGGATCCATGGTGGTTTCCCAGAGCTGGTCGGGGTTCATTTCACCCAGGCCTTTGTAGCGCTGTTTGGTGACGCTGCGTTCGGCTTCTGCGCGCAAGAATTGCATGACTTCGCGGAAGTCGGAGACAGGTTTGCTCTTGCGGCGGTCGCCTTCACCACGGGCCACTTCGCCACCCTTGCCGATCAGGCCGGTGAACGTGGCGCCCGCACGTGCCAGCACGCTGTAGTCGGCGCCGCGCGCGAAAACGCGGTCGAATACGCTGACGCGGGTATTGCCATGATGCAGGCGCTTGAGCACCAAGCGCCATGCGCCGTCTTCGGTTTCCTCGGCTTCAACCGTCACTACCTTGGGGTCTGCCGGGTCGGCCAAGGCTTCTTGCAAACGCGCTGCCGAGGCCTGGGCCTGCTCGGCGTCGTCAAGCTCAAGCACCACGCCTTCGGCCATCGCTGATAAGGCCCCGGTATCCATGTAGCGGGACAGACGGTCGATGACCGCGTCGGCCAGAATGTATTGGCGAGCCAGTTCTTCCAGCGCGTCACCGCGTATGGGTGTAGCACCCGCCGACGTGATCAGCTCGGCATCCTTGAGCGCCAGCTGCATCATGAACTGGGCTTCTTCCTGGGCGTCTTTAAGGTAACGCTCTTCGCGACCGACCTTGACCTTGTATAAAGGTGGCTGGGCAATGTAAACGTAACCGCGCTCGATGAGTTCGGGCATTTGACGGTAGAACAGCGTCAGCAGCAAGGTACGAATGTGCGCACCGTCAACGTCAGCATCGGTCATGATGATGATGCGGTGGTAGCGCAGCTTCTCGATGTTGAAGTCGGGCCCGATGCTGGTGCCCAGCGCGGTGATCAGCGTGGTGATCTGCTCGCTGGAAACCAGGCGGTCGAAGCGCGCTTTTTCAACGTTAAGCACTTTGCCGCGCAAGGGCAAAATGGCCTGAAACTTACGATCACGGCCTTGCTTGGCCGAACCGCCGGCGGAGTCACCCTCGACGATATAAATTTCGCTAAGCGCGGGGTCTTTTTCTTGGCAGTCAGCCAGCTTGCCTGGCAGGCCTGCACCTTCCAGCACGCTCTTGCGCCGCGTCATCTCGCGTGCTTTGCGCGCAGCGTCGCGGGCGCGGGCAGCTTCGATAATTTTGTTGCAGACGGCCTTGGCGTCGACAGGGTTTTCGAGCAGCCAGGTTTCCAGGGTACGCGCTACGGCTTCTTCAACGGCAGGGCGCACTTCACTGGAGACCAGCTTGTCTTTGGTCTGGCTGCTGAACTTGGGCTCGGGCACCTTTACGGACAATACGCAGGCCAGGCCTTCACGCATGTCATCGCCGGCAGTGTCGACCTTGGCCTTTTTGGCCAGTTCGTTGTCGGCTATGTACTTGTTGATGACCCGCGTCATGGCGGCGCGCAAACCGGTCAGGTGAGTACCGCCGTCACGCTGTGGAATATTGTTGGTGAAGCACAGCACGGTTTCCGAATAGGTGTCGTTCCATTGCATGGCCACATCGACGCCCACCGTTTCACCACCCGCCGTAGAGTCTGTACTGACGGAGAAAACATTCGGGTGCAGTACTGTCTTGCTGCGGTTGATGTATTCCACAAAGCCTTTGACGCCGCCCAGGAAGGCAAAGTCTTCTTCTTTGCCCTGGCGTTCGTCTATCAGCTTGACCTTGACGCCGTTATTCAGGAACGAGAGCTCACGCAGCCGTTTGGCCAGCACATCGTATTGGTACTCTACGTTATCGAAGATGGTGTTGTCGGCCAAAAAGCGCACGCTGGTGCCCTTGCGGTCTGCCGTGCCGGTAACGGCCAAGGGCGCCACGCGCTCGCCTTGGCGGAATTCCATTTCGTGCTTTTCGCCATTACGCCAGATCGTCAGGCGCAGCCACTGCGACAGTGCGTTCACGCAAGAGACGCCCACGCCGTGCAAGCCACCCGAGACCTTGTACGAGTTATGGTCGAACTTGCCGCCCGCGTGCAACTCGGTCATGACGATTTCTGCCGCACTACGGCCGAACTCATCGTCTTTATGGATATCGGTAGGAATACCGCGACCGTTATCGGTAACGGAAACACTGTTGTCGGCGTGTATCGTGACAACGATTTCGTCGCAATGGCCCGCCAGCGCTTCGTCGATGGCGTTGTCCACCACCTCGAAAACCATGTGATGCAGGCCGGTGCCGTCGGAGGTGTCGCCGATATACATGCCGGGCCGCTTGCGCACGGCCTCCAGGCCCTTGAGCATGCGGATGGATTCTGCGCCGTATTCTGCGCCGGGCGTAGCGCCGGTTTGGGTAGTTTGATCTGACATAAGGTGTAAGGCCTGTATTAAATCCGCATGGGCATAACCACGTACTTGAACGATTCGTCGTCAGGTATCGTGATAAGGGCCGAAGCATTCACATCGGGCTGCACCGACCAGCACAGCTGCTCGGTCTTGACGTTGCCCAAGACGTCCAGCAGGTAGCTGACATTGAAACCGACATCCAAGGGCTCGTGGCTGTAATCGATGTCGAGTTCTTCCGTAGCTTCTTCCTGTTCGGCGTTGGTCGACGACACCTTCAGCAGGTGTTCGGTCAATTGCAGACGCACGCCTTTGAGCTTGTCAGACGTAAGAATGGCGGCACGTTGCAGGCTGCCTTGCAGCACTTCGCGATTGATCAGGAAGTGACGCGTATAGTTGGTGGGAATGACGCGGTTATAGTCGGGGAACTTGCCCTCGACCAACTTGGAAACCAGTTCGACTTCACCAAAAGAAAAGCGGATCTGGCCAGGCGCCACGTCTACGGTAACGGGCTCGTCTGAGTCTGCCAGCAGACGCTGTATTTCCAGCACGGTTTTGCGCGGAACAATGACTTCTTGATGGCCTTCTATGCCTTCCACTTGCGCACCGATATGGGCCAACCTATGACCGTCGGTTGCCACAGCGCGCACACCGGAGGCGTCCAAGACCAGCAACAGGCCATTCAGGTAATAGCGGATATCTTGTTGGGCCATGGCGAAATGCACCATGTTGAACAGATGCTTGAGCGTCTTTTGCGGCAGGGTAAAAGAGACATCCCATTTGGGCGGCTGCGACACGATGGGGAACTCGGCTGCGTTCAGGGTTTGCAAGGCAAAGCGGCTCTTGCCCGACTGCAGCGTCAGTTTGCCCCCCGCCAGGCTGAGGCTGACTTCGCCCACATCGGGCAAGGCGCGCAGAATATCGAGCAGTTTGCGAGCGGCCACCGTGGTGGCTTCGCTGCCCTCGCCAACGCCAAACTGCCCATGGGTCGAGATCTGCACTTCAAGATCTGTAGCGATGAACGACACCTCGTCACCCTGCTTGCGCAACAAAATATTGGCCAAGATGGGCAGAGTATTTCTTCTCTCGACGATTCCAGCCACCGTCGACAACGGTTTGAGCAATGCATCACGGGATGTTTTGACGAGTTGCATGGTCATCCTTTCAGGGTTTGTTCTAGTACGTGTAAGGCATGGTTGAGTTCTGTCTGTTTGGTACGGGCATCGGAAATCTTACGCACGGCATGCAATACCGTGGTGTGATCCCGCCCGCCAAACAGATCGCCAATTTCGGGCAAGCTCTTTTGGGTGAGCTCTTTGGCCAAATACATAGCCACCTGTCTAGGCATGGCTATATTGGCGGGCCGACGTTTCGAATACATGTCGGCCACTTTGATTTTGTAGAAATCCGCTACCGTCTTCTGTATGTTCTCGACGGTGATCTGACCATTAGAGACGGACAGCAGATCTTTCAAGGCGTCTTTACAGACTTCGACGGACAAGACTTCACGCCCGTGGAATCGGGCGTAAGCAGACACCCTGCGCAGCGCGCCTTCAAGTTCGCGCACGTTGCTACGCAAATGCTTGGCGATAAAGAAGGCGACCTCTTCGGGCATGGTAATGCCCTCGGTTTCGGCCTTGCGCAGCAAAATGGCGACGCGCATTTCAAGCTCTGGCGGTTCGATGGCAACGGTGAGCCCCGAGTCAAAACGGGAGATCAGACGGCTATCGATATTGGCCAGTTCCTTGGGGTAGGTATCGGAGGTAATGATGATTTGCTTGCGCTGCGCCACCATTGCCTCGAAGGCGTAGAAAAACTCTTCTTGCGTGCGGTTCTTGCCGGCAAAAAACTGAATATCGTCTATGAGCAGCAGGTCCAGCGAGTGGTAATACCGCTTGAACTCGTCGAAAGCTTTGCGCTGGTAGGCCTTCACCACGTCGGAAACGTATTGGTCGGCATGCACATAGCGCACGCGCACCCCCGTGCCATTGGCCAGCAGCGCATTGCCTACGGCATGGATAAGGTGAGTCTTGCCCAGGCCCACGCCGCCATATAAGAACAGCGGGTTGTACGAAACGCCGGGGTTCTCGGCCACCTGCAAGGCGGCCGCACGGGCCAACTGGTTGGCTTTACCGGTAACAAAATTATCGAAACGCAGTTCTGGATTCAGGCGAGAGCGGTCGTGTACGCCGTCGGTCACCGCCGCAGCCACCGGGGTAGGCTGGGGGGCCGGTGCGGGAGCCGAGGCCGCTGGGGCTTCTTGCGTAGCACTGGCCACCGGCGGGCGCGGCATGGCAACGCCGCCTGCACGGCCGGCACCCGCGTGCTGGGAACTGGCCAACTCGAACGACACCTGAACAGGTTTGTCGTACCACTCGCTGGCCAAGGTTTCTATCTGCTGGACGAAATTCTTGCGCACCCAATCCAGCTTGAAACGGTTGGGCGCGGCGACGCGCAGCACGGCGCGGTCCTCATCGTATGCCACAGGCACCAGAGGGCGTATCCAAGCGCTAATCTGCTGGGGAGGGAGGTCTTGCTCCAGTTTCTGGACGCAAGACTGCCAAAATTCGTTCATGGCTTACTGTCTTCGCTAAACCTCGATTCTACCCTGTCGGGGGCAAAGTTATCCACAAGGAACGTCTCTCCTATGGACAAAACTGGTACACCATATGACAGATGCGCGCACACGCTCCCATATGCCCCCGGGTAGGTCTTTATTGACATAATTGACTATTAATAAACATAATAGTCAAACAAAGAAGCGCTCCCCAAGCGCCATTTCCTCCGAGACAAATCAGGTGACGCCGCCATGCTGTCACAACGACTCCCCGAGGCCTGTCTTCTGTTACAAACTGAAGATATGGCGCTCGCCAGCGCCTCCATCGAGCGCCTTTATGCTCCATTTTCCTGGCGGCTGCCAGTATCCCGGCCCGGCCCCCACGAAAGTGTACGCATCCACTCGACCAGTTGGGGGCCACTCCAACCGTCCATGATCGGCTATGGCCGGGACATCGACATCCAGCCCCGCGGCCTGGGAGGCGCCCTGCTCGTCACCACTGTGCTGCAAGGCCGTTTGCTGCAAAGCAATAAAAGCGATTCGTTCGGAGGCGGCCCGGGCACCGTGCTGCTTGCCACGGAAGACGACTGCCCCACTTTCCGCTATGGCCGCCAAACCGAGGTTTTGAAACTCGTCTTCCCGCAGCACCGTATCAACACGCTATGCTGGGAGTTGCTGGGCCGCCGCGAACGTCAACCGGTTCGATTCGAGGCCGCCGCCCTGAACGGCGCGTCCGCCCAACGATGGTTGGAGCTCGTCACCTACCTCGCCGCCTCGGTATCGTCTCCGGCCATTAGCGGTACAGGCAGGCTGGCACACGGGCTGGAAGAGATGCTCGTACTGCATCTATTGAGTACGACGCCCCACAACCACTTGGAAACAATTTTCCGCAGCTCCCCTACCTTGGCCCCGCGCGAATATCACCGTGCATGCGCCTACATGGAAGAAAACCTGCACGAACCCTTGACTTTGCTGGACATCGCCAAGGCTGCCGGATGCAGCGCCCGCTCGCTATCCAGGGCTTTTCAACACGCGCACGACACCACGCCTATGCGCCACTTGACGGAATTGCGCCTGCAACGCGTGCGGGCTCTGCTGCAAACTCATGACCACCAGTGGAACATGACCATCGCTCAGGCCGCGATGCACTGCGGTTTCAGTCACTTGGGCGAGTTTCATCAGCAGTACAGGCGGCGTTTCGGCGAATCGCCCTCCCAGACACGCTCCGGTAAATGAATAAAAACAAGACCCGCAGCTTGAGCTGACGGCTGACGCCGTCATTTTCTGGCAAGAAACCGTCATACCTGGCCGAATACCGATAGGCGGCCGCCCCTTTCCAGTTGCACCATGAACCCATGGCAACCGGCGCCATCCACGGCGCCCTGACGTTGGCAGTCAACTGCCGAATCGGGGGGACTATGCACAATAATCACGATGACCGGCCAGCCCTCGCTGGCCATGCCGCACAGCAGCTGGACTTCTGGGAGCAAGCACTGGCCAGGGGGCGCTTGAGCAGACGGACTTTCCTGGCGCTGGCCGCGGGATTGGGCCTAAGCGCCGCGCAAGCCGCCCCCTTGGCCGACTACGCGCAACAAGTTCAGGATAACCAACGCAAATTGCGCAGCGCCCTGCGCAAGCGCTACGACTACATCGTATGCGGCTCGGGGGCGGCGGGAAGCGTGATAGCCGCCAGGCTGGCTCAAGATAGCAACACTCAGGTTCTGCTGCTAGAAGCGGGCGATACCGATCAGGCGCCCAGCGTTATCCAGCCTTCGGCCTGGTTCACGAACCTAGGCACGGAGCGCGACTGGCAGGATGTTTCCGAGCCCCAAGATGGGCTGCTGGGCCGGAAAATGGCCATGGGCACCGGCAAGGTACTGGGCGGCGGCACCAGCATCAACGCCTGCAACTATGCCCGCGGGCATCGCAACGACTTCGCGCTCTGGCAAGCCGAGTCCGGCGATCCGGGCTGGGGCTATGACGGCGTCCTGCAAGTCTATAAACGCCTCGAGAACTGGCAGGGCCCGGCGGACCCCGTCCGCCGTGGCAGCGGCGGCCCGCTCTGGGTGCAGCCTGCCCACCGTCCCAACGCCTGCGCCGCCGCGCTCCTGGACGCCGCCGAGAAAGCCGGGATTCCCCGGCAGGCCGATGCCAATGGCGTCTTGATGGAAGGGGGGTCGGGCGCCGCCCTGTTGAACCACAATATCGAAAACGGCCATCGCCTGAACATGCCGACGGCCTTTCTTTACCCAATGATGGGCCAACCCAACCTGACGGTGCTGACTGGCGCTTACGTTGACAAGCTCGAACTTGAACGCGGCCACGCAACAACCGTCGTGATGCGTTGGCAAGGCCAATCGTTGCGCATCGCCGCTTCGCGCGAGATCGTCCTTTCCCTGGGCGCCATCAACACACCCAAGCTGCTGATGTTGTCGGGCATCGGCGACGAAGCCGAGCTCAACGCGCTAGGCGCAAGCACCCTTTGCCACCTGCCCGGCGTAGGCAAACACCTGCAGGACCATATCCTGCTGGGCGGCTGCATTTGGGAATACGACACGCCTCTGCCCATGACCAACAGCGGCGCTGACTCCATGGTTCTTCTCAAAAGCCGCCCGGAACTACAAACGCCCGATTTGTACCTCGTACACATCCAGCTTCCCTACGCCAGCCCGGTCGTCGCCGCCCAATACGATCTGCCGCAGGCAGGCTGGGCGATTGCCCCTGGACTACTGCGTCCGCGTAGCCAAGGTACCCTCGCATTGCGGTCGCTGGACCCGGATGCGCGTCCCGTACTGCGCCCCAACTACCTGCAAGATCCCGACGACGTTCGGGCCTTGATTCGCGGCGTTGAAATCAGCCGCGAACTGGGCAATTCCGCCGCTATGCGGGAATTCGCCAAGCGGGAGGCCGCCCCCGGCCACCTGAAAGGCAAGGATCTCGAAAACTTCGTACGCAATGCATCAACAACGTTCTTCCATGCCAGCGGCACCTGCCGCATGGGCACCGGCGCCGATGCGGTAGTCGATGCGCAGCTCAGGGTGCGCGGCGTGGAAGGCTTGCGCATCGCGGATGCCTCCATCATGCCGCGCATCACGACTGGGCCGACCATGGCGCCTTCCATGATGATCGGACAACGCCTGGCCGACATGCTGCTGGGCCAGGCCTGACACATCGCTACCCTCCCCAACGAACTGGAGCAAATCATGAACGATCCTCGCCCGCCACACGTCACCTCCTCGGACTTTCTGCAAGAGTATGGCCATTACATCGATGGCGATTGGTGCGAAGGCGCCAGCGGCACCACCATAGATTTAAGAAACCCTGCCACCGGTGCCGTTCTAAGCCGTATCGCAGCCGGTAACGCCGCCGACGCCAGGCGGGCCGTTGACGCCGCCGCACGCGCCTTTCCCACCTGGTCCAAAACTCCTCCCGCCAAGCGCCAGGAAATACTTTACGAAATCGTCCGGCGCCTGAAGGCACGTCTACCCCATTTCGCCATGATGGATACGCTGAACAACGGCAAGCCCATCAACGAGGCGACTCATTTCGACATGCCGATGGCAATTGAGCAATTTGCGATTTTCTCCGGCACGCCCTGGCAATTGCACGGCGAATCCATCCAGGCGGCCAACACGGTGGGCATCGTGCACCGGGAGCCCCTGGGCGTCGTGGTCCAGATCATTCCATGGAACGTCCCGATGATCATGCTGGCCACGAAAATCGCCCCCGCACTGGCCGCCGGCAATACCATCGTGCTCAAGCCATCCGAGATCGTTTGCCTGTCCGTCATGGAGTTCATGCGCGAGATGGCAGACCTGCTGCCTCCCGGAGTATTGAACATCGTGACGGGTTATGGCCCCGACCTGGGAGAAACGCTGGTCACCGACCCGCGGGTACGCAAAGTCGGCTTTACCGGTTCGCGCCCCACCGCTCGGCGGCTCATGCAGTACGCCTCGGTCAACATCATCCCGCAGACCATGGAGCTGGGCGGTAAGTCGGCCAACATCGTCTGCGAAGACGCCGATCTGGATGCTGCCGCAGAAGGCGCAGCCATGTCTACCGTCCTGAACAAAGGCGAAGTCTGCCTGGCCGGCTCACGCCTATTCGTTCACGAAAAAGTGAAGGACGTCTTCATGGAAAAGCTGCAGCGCTTGCTGAGCAACATCCGCATCGGCGACCCAACCTCTACCGACACGCAGCTGGGCGCGCAGGCGTCGCAAATGCAAATGGACAAAATCACCGGTTATCTTGAGCTCGGCCCTCAAGAAGGTGCCAAGGTCGTACTGGGCGGCCAACGAGCTCAAGTGCCAGGGCTGGAAAAAGGCTTGTTCATCCAGCCGACCATCTTCGACCAGGTAGACAATTCGATGCGTATCGCCCAGGAGGAAATCTTTGGCCCTGTGGTCAGCGTCATTTCCTGGAAGAACGACGACGAGGTCATCCGTCTGGCCAACGACTCCATCTACGGTCTGGGCGGAGGCATCTGGACGTCGAATGTAAGCCGCGCCCACCGCATGGCTTGCGCACTCGAAACCGGCACGATCTGGATCAACCGCTTTTACAACTTTCTGGGAGGCATGCCGATCGGCGGGTATAAGCAAAGCGGCTTTGGCCGGGAGTTCGCGCATGAAGTGCTGGATCACTACACCTTGACCAAAAGTGTGATCATCAATCTAGAACCCGGCCCAATGGGCGTGTTCGGCCAACCCTAGCGGCGCAGCGGGAGGCGAGCGCTTGCACCGGGAGCACATCCAGGCCCGGTGCGCGCCGGCTTTTCCATCACAGGCGCATAGCCTCCTTAAGCTCTAGAGCGCCTCAACCTTCCAGCCGCCCGTGGCGCATTTTCTCGGAGCGCCGGCGCAGCAGTTCCAGGGTGGCCAGCAACAGGACGGACATCAAAATCAATAGCGTCGCCACGGCCAGGATGCTGGGGTTGATCTGCTCGCGCAGGCCGGCGAACATGCGGCGTGGAATCGTGCCCTGCTCGGGCCCCGCCAGAAACAGCACCAGCACGATTTCGTCGAAGGAAGCCGCGAAGGCGAACAGCGCGCCGCTGATGACGCCGGGGCGAATCAAGGGCATGACCACGTCGCGGAACACCCTTAGCGGCGACGCGCCCATGCTCAGCCCCGCCTGGTAAAGCGAGCGGTCGAAGCCCGTTAGCGTGGCGGTGACGGTGATGATGACGAAAGGCACGCCCAGCGCCGCGTGGGCGATGATGAGGCCGGTGAAGGTGCCCACCAGGTTGAAGCGCGCGTAAAAGAAGAACATGCCCACCGCCACGATCACCAAAGGCACGATCATGGGCGATAGCAGCAAGGCCGTGATGAGCCTGCGATACGGCATGTGCTCCGAGGCCAAACCCATGGCAGCCAAGGTGCCCAGCACTGTAGCGATCAGCGTGGCGCAAGCGCCGATAAACAAGCTATTGCGTATGGCGGCCAGCCAGCTTGAGCTTTGAAACACCGCCTCGTACCACTTCAGAGAATAGGCTTGGGCATCCAGACGCAGCATGCCGGGGGTAAAGCTGAAAAACGGTTCGGCATTGAAGGACAGCGGGATGACGATGAGGATGGGCAAAATCAGGAAGAACAACACTGCCCAGGCCCAGCACTTCAGCACAAGCGCGGCCAGTTTCTGACGCCAGTTGTAATAGTCGGGAGACGTCTGCATGGGTCTTCAGCCTAACTTGATATTGCGCGCGCCCACCAGGCGATCGTAGAGCGCATAGAGCAACAGCACCAGAGCCAGCAACAGGGCGCCCAAGGCCGCAGCCAGGCCCCAGTTATTGGAGCGCTGCATGTGAAAGGCGATGATGTTGGAAATCATTTGGTCATCCGCCCCGCCTACCAAGGCTGGCGTAATGTAGTAACCCACCGAGATGATGAAGACCAGCAGTGCGCCGGCGCTAAGCCCCGGCATGGTCAGCGGCAAATAGATGCGAAAGAAGGCAGAAGCGGGGCGCCCTCCCAGCGACAAGGCCGCCCTGACATAACTGGGGTCTATCCCGCGCATGACGCTATACAAAGGCAACACCATGAAAGGCAACAGCATATGCGTCATGGCGGTAATGGTGGCAAAGCGGGTGTAAAGCAGCTCCAGCGGCTGCTGTGTCAGGCCCACCGTCTGCAGCAAGACATTCACCGCCCCATTGGTTTGCAACAGCGCAATCCAGGCTGTGGTGCGTACCAGCACTGAGGTCCAGAACGGCAGCAACACCAGTACCATCAGTACGCCCGCCACATGCCGGGGTGCATGGGCCAGGTAATAGGCCAAGGGGTAACCCAAGACCAGGCATAGCAAGGTAATGGCCAAAGCCATGCTCACCGACCGGGCATACAGCTGCAGGTAGATGCGGGCGGATTCGCGTTGCTGAATCTGACCGTCGGCGCCGCGTTCAAGATCAAAAGCGCTGAGGTAATGCGTATCGGTGTAAACACGACCCGACTTCTGTATGGCACGCCAGAGCTCGGGTTCAGACCAACGCGCATCCGCCTCGCGTAGTAAACGCCCGCCCTGATCAGCCAGCTCGGCATCGTCCAGCGTGCGCATCTTGCGTGCCGAAGCATTGATAAGGCTGGAGGCCCCGGGGTACACCGGATTGATGGCCGCCCCCAAAGTGCCGGCCTTGCGATCCTGGGCCAGCTGTTTAAGCTCTTGCGCCATGGCATCGTAAGTTTCCGATGGCGGTAAAGGCGTCTCTTCCCAGCTTTGCAAACGGCCCAGCGTCTGAGGGATCAGCTGTACCAGCGTTGGGTTGTACACGCTTTGGTAGAGCATGGCGGCAATAGGCGCGGCAAAGGCCAGAAGCACGAAAATCAGTAATGGCGCTGTCAGCAACAGACTGACGCCCTGCCGCCGACGAAGCTCGCGTCTTTCAATACGGGCTTCATCGGCAGAAAGATCGTTGGCCCTGGTGGGTAGACCCAGCATGCTTAGCCTATTTCTTCAACAGCCACTCGTTGAACTTCTCGGCCAGGCTTTCACCGTAATCGGCCCAGAACACACTATCGACCTGCATGCCTTCGTCTACATGCGAACTGGGCAGATGCTCGATCACGGCCTTGTCTACCAAGGCCATAGAAGACTTGCGCGGCGGGCCGTAAGCGACATCTTGAAAGCCCGCCAGTGCCTTGGTGGTTGTGGCGAAAGCGACGAAATCCTTTGCCAGCTCGAGCTTAGGGGTGCCCTGTACGATGGTCCACGCGCCGAAGTCGAACAGGTTGCCGTCCCATACGATGGTGAAGGGCTTGTTCTCGTTTTTCATGGCGTCGAACACACGGCCATTGGCCGATTGCACCATGACCACACCGCCATCGTTAAGCATTTGCGGGGCCTGCGACCAACTGTCGTACCACACGACATCCTTCTTGATGGTGTCCAGTTTGGCAAAGGCCCGCGCCTGGCCTTCGGGGGTGGCCAACAGCTTGTAGACATCTTCACTTGGCACCCCGTCTGCCAGCAAGGCCCATTCCATGCTGACCTGTGGACGCTTGCGCAGGCCTCGCTTACCGGGGAAACTCTGCAGGTCGAAGAAATCTTCCAGGGTGGTGGGTTTATTAGGGCCCACCGTGTTTTGGTTGTAGGCAAAAATGGTGCTGTAGACCATTTCGCCGATGGCGCACTCACTGGCCAGAGTAGCGGGCAGAAAGTCTTCGGCGGCGGGGGTGCCATCGTCTCCCGGCAGCACAATGTCGCGGGGAATGATCTCTAGCAAGCCTTCGGCGCAAGCGCGCTCAAGGTCTATGGTTTCCACGTCTACGACATCCCATTGCACACGCCCCGACTGCACCTGCGCTTTCATTTCGGCTATGCCGCCGGTGTAGTTTTCGAACAAGACCTTCACCCCGGTTTTGGCCATGTACGGGTCAATCTGATGTTTCTTTTGAGCCGCACCGTAGGCGCCTCCGAAAGACACCACCGTCAGCGTTTCTTGAGCCCGAGCGGGGCCTCCCAGGGCGAAAGCCAGCGTCAGGCCCAGCAGCGTTGCAGTCCACTTCATGGTTGTCCTCCTTGGGACGGATAAGTATCGGTCTTGAACGCAAAACAGTCGGTAGACAACCAGCCCAAGCGAGCCGGCTGACCTTCGGTGAATTCGGGCGCCCTGGCATCGTTGATCATCTTGACGCAGATCTTTCCGGCCTTGGGCAATTCAAAGTGATAGCGTATGAAGTCGCCCACATAATGGCGGGCGATGAAACGGGCACTGACAAGATTGTCGTAGGCTTGGCCATCCAGAGCGATGGACAGCTTTTCGGGGCGCACCGAGAGCACGCAGGCCTCGCCTTGGGCGGGATGATCGCCATGAGCGGCCAACACCGTTTCTCCCCCAGCTAATTGGGCGCGAACATAGCCGCCCGAGCCTGGTGTGCAGCGCTGCGCCGGGATAAGGTTGTTTTCGCCTATGAAGCTGGCGACGAAAGCATTGGCCGGCTGTTCGTATAACTGGTCGGGGGTGTCGTACTGTTGCACCATGCCTTGATTGAAGACGGCGATGCGGCTGGACATGGTCAGGGCTTCGGCTTGGTCATGCGTGACATACACCACGGTAAACCCCAGTTGCTTATGCAAGCGCGTAATCTCGAACTGCATTTGCTCGCGCAGCTTTTTATCCAGCGCCCCCAAAGGTTCGTCCATCAGCACCAGTTCGGGCTCGAAGATCAGGGCTCTGGCCAGCGCCACACGTTGCCGCTGGCCACCCGACAGTTGCGCAGGATGCCGATCACCAAACCCTTGCAGTTCAATAAGCTTCAGGTAGTGCTCGACGCGCTGAGCGATTTCCGACTTGGGAAGCTTGCGTACCGTAAGGGGATACGCCAGATTCTGGGCCACTGTCATGTGGGGGAAAAGCGCATAGTTTTGGAACACCATGCCGATATTGCGTTTATACGGCGCAATGCCGGTTATGGGCTTGCCTTGCAAGGTGATGCTTCCGCTGGTGACGTTCTCGAAGCCCGCCAGCATCATCAGTACCGTGGTTTTGCCCGACCCCGACGGCCCCAACAGCGTCACGAATTCTCCACGGCCCACCTCAAGGTTGAAATCTCTGACCACCAGACTTTTCTGGTCGAACGTTTTCTTGACGTGGTTAAAGCTCAGAAACTCGCCATATTGGGCTGCTTGCATCGGTATTTCCGTAATTGCTGTTCTGGCAAACCCCCGAGAACGCCAGGGTGCGGGTAAGCCTAACATTCTGCCTTAAGCCACGTCATCCCATAAACCCGGTGTAACCCCAGCGCGGAAGTTGCGCACTTGAAGAACAAACAAGGCGCATAACTTACATTTTGTAATGAATATACTTAAAACGAGGGATTCATCCCTTGCGGACTGCCGCCTACAGTGCTGAAGCACCGACCTTGCACGCGTGCGAGGCGTTTTAATGTGGCGGTACCAGTCTGGCTTGCCTTCTATAGCGCGTGCCCTGCCCACCGCACACCGTTGATCAGGAAACATTCGACATGAACATCAAAGGAATACGAGGCTGGAAACCAGCTGCTTTGGCATTGCTGACTTTGCTCGCCGCATGCGGCGGGTCGGGATCGGATGAAGACTCCTCAAAAGAGCCCGACAACCTCCCTAAAGTCTCCGTTACCACCATTGGCGACAGCTTGGCTGATGTCGGTGTATTCGGTGTGCGCTATACAGTGCAGTCCGACAATGAAGCGCAAGATCCTTTTCCGCTTTGGCCTGAATTAGTAGCCGACGCACTCAAGACAGAGCGACCCTGCCCCGCTTACCTATCTAGCAATGAAACGGATTTCGTCCCACAAGCCGCCTGCCGCGGCTTTGCAGTGGCTGGCGGACGCATTCAGCATACGCAGCAAACGCTACCGTTTGCCCTCCACGTACAGATGCAAGACGCCGCAGATCGGGTCGGTGCAGCGGGCTTCGGCGAGCATGAAATCCTGCTGATAGACGGCGGCGGTAACGATGCGGCCGACTTAATCACTGCTTACTTTCAAGCCTACCTTACGCTGGTAACCGAGATGGACGTCTCCGGCTACGCGAATTTTCTTGCTGCCGTGCTAGGTGAAGAGAAAACCCGGGAGCTCTTGTGGCAAACCGGGGGCTGGGAAGCAGCGGGGCATGCTTATATGGCGGCACTTAGCCAACAACTGGTGCAATCGGTGCAAGACAAGCTGCTCGCGCATGATGCGCAGCGCGTCGTGATCCTGAATATGCCCGACGTCACGCGCACCCCGCGTTTACTGACCATTCTGAATATTCTTGAGCAAATCGGTACCGAGGTTGCAGGAGACAACCTGGATGCTGACGGCCAAAATGCTGCAGATGTCTTCCAAGCGCTGTTCCAAGGCTGGGCAAGCACATTCAATCAAACACTGGCAGAGGCGTTTGAAGACACACCGCAGGTCGCGATTGTGGACTTCTACTCGCAACTCTCGCAGTGGGCGACACAGGGCGAAGCGTTCGGCCTGACCAACACCACGGCAGCCGTGTGCCCGCCGACAGACCCTGCCGACCTTATGCCCGATTACGACATCACCGCATGTACCGTGACATATCTGGATGCTCATCCTCCCGCTGGCACGGCACCCGCAGCCGGTTGGTGGAAAAGCTACGCTTTTTCTGACGGTTTCCACCCCACGCCTTATGTGCATGAATTGATGGCGCAAGCCGTGAACGAGGTAATTGCCGACAAGGGCTGGAACTAAGCCCAGCCGCCTGACGATGCCCTTGCGTTGTCAGGCGGTAGCCGGGCCGGCAATAGGCGCCGCCCCGGCCCCCAAATACACACAAAGCAAGGTCTTGCCCGGTTCAGAGGTAATGTGCAGCGTGCCGCCTATGCGGGCGATGCGCCGGCTCATGCTATGTATGCCCACACTCAGACCGGCGTTCAACACCGCATCCAGGTCAAAGCCCACGCCATCGTCTTCTATGCACAAACGCATGCCGGTGTTGTCAGGCTCGGGCTCCAGGCGTAGAACAACGCGGCGTGCGGCTGCATGCTTGACCACATTGGTCATCGCCTCTTCAACAAAACGCGTCAAAGCCAGGCACTGCGCCGCGCTGGGTTGCACAGGCCAGCTCTTGGGCACATGCCATTCGGACGCCACATCAAGCGTTTCCAGCAGGCGCACGAAACGGTGACGCAAAGGGGCCAGCCACAAGGTGGGTGTCTCCAGGGCAACGGCGGACTCCCCCGTACCGCTGTCTATGATCTGACGCAAGTCGTCACGCATGCTTTTTAGCGCTGCCAGCATGTGCCTGGCATCAGGGTTGGCTTTCGTGTGCTCGATCTGTGCGATGGTACGGATCAAGGTACTGCCCATGCCATCGTGCAAATCGTGGGCAATCTGCAAACGCTCTTCCAGCCTGGCATTACGCAGGGCCAGAGTATGGCGACTATGCAGAGACGCTGTCAGCTCTTCGCGGGTGCGCTCGACCGTGACGGAAAGGTCTTGATTGAAGCGTTCGATTTGCTTCTGGTGACTTGAAAATCGCCAGGCCAGAATAAGCGCCATCATGGTGGCGGTTATCGGGGCTGACCAGGGCGTCAGAGAAAACGGGAGATGGATCACCCGCAACAGACTTAGGAAATCCAGCAGCGCGATGGGAATAAATGTCAGCAGGCAAAGCGCCATCAAGCGCATGCCTTTGCCCGTGCCTTCACCTCGCCAAGCGATGCGCTGAAAAAACAGGCAATTAAAGATGAACAAGCTACCATACAGCCCCGCGCCCCAGACCGCAGCGGGTACCAGCACCGCAGGCGGCACCAGCGCCAGAATGACAATAGCGGCAGCGGTGAGCCCCCACAACACGCGTTCGCTGCGGCGGTAACGCACGTTGGCAAAACGCCAGGTGAACAAGCAGAACGTGCAGGCGTACAGAATAAAAGCGACCGTTACCCAACGAACAACGGCATAGCTGTCCTGCCACGGCCAGGGAGACGAGATCAGAAAACTGCCCATGAACACGTTCCACGCCAAAGCCATGGCGGCAAACCACCCTGCCGTGGCTTCACTTGGGCGAAGCAACCAGAAAAACAGGAAGATCAGGCCCAGCACGCCGGTCACGGCAATGTTCAACATGGGTAGGCTGCGCTGCAGCGCTCGGCGTGCTTCATACCAAGCATAGATCTCGCTCGGTGGGCCCACACGGGTTTCCCACAAGCCAGGCGCAAGATGCGGCACACTGTAAACACGCAACCAAATCGTGTTTTCTCCGGCTTTCAAAGAAGAGGTCGGCAGCAACCAATAGCGCGGGACGTTCCAGCTTCGGCTCAGGGGTTCCTGCACCTGCATATCGCGCCACAGCAATTCGTGGTTGCTAAAGACTTCTCCCGCCAGGCTAAAGCCTTGCGTTGCCAGCGCTACCGACACCTCGGAAGGTTGGCAAGGAAGCTCCCAATCCAGGCGATACCAAACGGCACTCTCTTGTGGTGCACCACGGCTGTGCCAAGTGTCGGGGAAAGAAACCGGTAGCCAAGCCTCATCAGGCGGCTTGGCCGAATCAACGCCGGGGACGACACGCTGCGCAGCGGTACGCACACTTATGACATGGGGGCGGCATGTTGCCTGTGAAGCGCTTAACGGCGATGCCCCGGCAGGCAAGTGGGTCGCATTTTCGCTTCCCCAAGCCACCACGCCCCCAAGCAGAAACAGTATCCACAGCCCAACAAAACGCAGCACAAACCGCCACGCCCACGTTAAGGAGCCGCTCTTTCGAGCTTGATTGATGGGCGTATGTTTAATGAGGCCGGTGACTTGCATTGCGCCGCTGTTAATACAGCAAGCCGCGCGCACGTGCTTCATGAATAGCTTTGGTACGCGACGATACCGACAACTTGCGGTATATGTTTTTAATGTGACTGGCTGCGGTGTACTGCGAGATATGCAGCGATTCGGCGATTTCGCGATTGGTCAGACCATCGGCCACCAAGGTCAGAATCTGGGTTTCGCGCGGACTGAGCGCTTCAGCACCCGGATCGCCCAGAGCCGGAGGCGCTTGCGCAGCGGGTTGCTGCGCGGGAAGAAGCTCGAGAATGCGGCGTGCGATGAAAGGATCAATGGGGGCCCCTCCACGCAGCACACTGCGGATGGACAGGGAAATCTCCATGTCGTCTCGCTCTTTCAGGACATAGCCGGTAGCACCTGCACGCAAAGCAGCCAATATGATGTCTTCCGTGCTCCAGGCAGAAATCACAAGGATGATAAGGGTGGGGTCATTGGCACGCAAGGTGTCAATCAAGGCCAGGCCGCTGCCGTCGGGCAGGCCGATATCCACCAACGCCATTGCCGCCGGGTGCTCGTTGATACAGCTTAGCGCCTGTGCTACGGAATGAGCGCTGATCAAGGCTTCGTCCGGATAGCCCAAAGACAGCAAAATATGCCGCAGCCGGGTTTGCATCGGCAGATCGTCCTCAATAATCAGGACCGGACCGGGAAGAATGTCGGATGCGGTGGAAGTCATGTTGTGGCAGACGCGCTAAGCCTTTTCCAGCAGAAAGGAATCTTCTTCAGTGTGGCATAGAAAAGACGGCTTTGAACATACCTATAATCGGTGATCTTTGCTTGGTACCCACCTGGGCTTACGATGGAAAGCAGCCATCCGCATTGACTTTCCCGTTAAAATTTGATGAAATAATGGGCTTTTGCTGAGTTTTGCTTACTGCGGTTCTTTAAAAGATTTCTTTACAAAGACGCGGGGCATAGGGCTTAGCAAGTCAAGATAGCAGTCAAAAGATACGACTAAACCAAGTGGCTGAGCACTAGTTCCATAGCTCTGGCTAAAAATAGCTGACAGCCATTTGGCCACATGCTGGCGCCCCCAGCCTGAGTGTCGCAGCGCTAACGCCAATGCGCGACGCCACGATACCCACTGTTAGTCGACTCAGCTAACCAAGCTTTGTTTACCGGATATTTCCCATGAAACGCACATTCCAGCCTTCCGTTACCCGTCGCAAGCGTACCCACGGTTTTCTCGTTCGCATGAAGACCCGCGCTGGCCGCGCCGTCATCAAAGCTCGCCGCGCCAAAGGCCGCAAGCGCCTGGCTGTATAAGCCTCGGTGTCCGGCATTTCCATGCCGGCACGGCCAATGACGACGCATGCCACGCTGCCCAGTGCGGCGCGCTTGCACCGCCCCTCTGAATACGCTGCTGCTCTCAAGGGCCGCCGTGTCGCCAGAGGGGCTTTGTTCGTGCTGAACGTGCCACGCACCAACGTGCCTGAGTCCTCAGCACGACTGGGTATGATCGTCGCCAAGCGGTTGGCCCGCAGGGCCGTCACGCGTAATACGATCAAACGCGTACTGCGCGAGGCCTTTCGGGCTCAGCGCCATGCCCTGCCTCAACACGATTTCGTGTTCCGACTGGTTGCTCCCATCCCCGCTTCGTCTCTTACCCAGCTTAAAAAGCTGGTGCGTGCCGAAGCCGATGTTTTGCTGACTCGGGCTCTCAAATGCTGAAGGCCTTGCTCATCGCCCCTATCCGCTTTTACCGGTTTTTTCTAAGCCCTTGGATAGGGCGCCAATGCCGCTTCACTCCTACTTGCTCGGCCTACGCCATAGAAGCCATACAGCTTCACGGCTCGGGAAAAGGGCTATGGTTGGCCGTCCGACGCATTGGGCGTTGCCATCCCTGGGGGCCTGGCGGTTATGACCCGGTTCCCGAATCCGACCGGCCCCTACGTTAAACTAGCGGGCTTTCCGGCCCCCACTGACCAAAGTTGACGAGCGTTATGGACATCCGACGTACCATCCTCTGGATGATTTTTGCTTTCTCGCTGCTGCTGCTGTGGAACAACTGGCAGACCCACAACGGCCAGCCTTCCTTGTTCTCGCCCGGCACTCAACAAGCCGCGTCCGAGACGGCGCCTGCACCTACCGACAACGCCAGCCAGGCTGCTTCAGCGGCGGGTGTGCCTTCGGCGCAGCCCCCCTCAGCGGTGGCAGGCGCAAGCGAAACAGTTCCTGGCCAACAAGCACCGGCCCTGTCGCCCAGCCAAGCCGTGAACATCAAGACCGATGTCTACGACCTGACCTTCGACACGCAAGGCGCCCAGTTGGTACGCGCCAGCTTGCTTAAATTTGCCGACAGCGTAGACGACAGCCAGCCCATCATGCTGCTGAATAACGCCCCTGGTTCCATCTACGTGGCCCAGACCGGTATTATCGGCGCTCAGGGTCAAACGCTGCCCACCCACCTGACGCCTTTCCGTCTCGTTACCACCGACACCGCCTTTACCGGCGACAGCTTGGATGTAGTGTTCGAAGCCGAATCCGGTGGTGCCCGCGTCATCAAAACCTACACCTTGCAAAAAGGCAGCTACGACATCCTGGTGAAGCACGAAGTGCAGAACCTCTCCGATGCCCCGTTGCAACCCTCGGTGTATTTGCAACTGACGCGTGACGGCAACGACCCACCCGATACCTCGTTCTTCTACAACACCTTCACTGGCCCAGCGGTTTACTCCAGCGAAGACAAATACCAGAAGATCAGCTTCTCGGACATCAATAAGAACAAGGCAAACTATATCCACGAGGCCAATAATGGCTGGATAGCTATGGTGCAGCATTACTTTGCTTCTGCCTGGGTTCCCGTGCAGGATCAAATGCGCCACAACGAAGTGCTGCGCGTTGCCGATAACCTGTACGCCATTCGCGCCATTCAGGCTCTGGGCAATGTCGAGCCTGGCCAAAGCCAGGTTCACCAGGCCCACCTGTGGGTTGGCCCGCAAGACCAGCAAGCCATGCAACAGGTCGCGCCCGGCCTTGATGTCGTGGTCGACTATGGTTTCCTCACCGTTATCGCCAAGCCGCTATTCCAGCTCATGACCTGGATTCACAGCTGGGTGGGCAACTGGGGTTGGACCATCGTCATTCTGACGGTGCTGATCAAGTTGGTTTTCTACCCCTTGTCGGCTGCCAGCTATCGGTCTATGGCCAAGATGAAGCACGTAGGCCCGCGCATGAAGGCCATGCGTGAGAAATACGGCGACGACCGCGCCAAGCTGAATCAAGCCATGATGGAGATGTATCGCACCGAAAAGATCAACCCACTGGGCGGATGTTTGCCCATGCTGGTGCAGATTCCAGTGTTCATCTCGTTGTACTGGGTACTGCTGGGTAGCGTAGAAATGCGCGGGGCTCCTTGGATACTCTGGATCAAGGATCTGGCCGCCACCGACCCGTGGTTCATTCTGCCGGCCATCATGATGGCGACCATGTTCCTGCAAATCAAGCTGAACCCCACGCCGCCCGACCCCATGCAGGCACGCGTCATGATGGTGATGCCCTTGGTATTCGGCGGCATGATGTTCTTCTTCCCGGCAGGTCTGGTGCTGTACTGGTGCGTCAACAACGCCATCTCTATCGCCCAGCAACGCTACATCATGAAGAAACTCGAAAAGCAAACGGCTGCTGCCAAGCGTTAAAGCAATCTCGGCAGTTCACGCTGCTTTCCGTTTAAGGCCTACGTTTTTACGTAGGCCTTTTTCATGCTCGGGCTGTGTCCCGTTCTTAAATCCACTTAGGTATCCAGGGAAACGACGTCCTGCAACATTCCGCCCTGAAAATGCGAATAACCTCACAGCCCGCAGAAAACGCTTAGCTATGGAAATAATTTTTTCTATAGCTAACAACTATCGAACTGCTAGTATCAATCAATTTTCTTTTTTTGTTTTGCTTGTCTACACTAAGACACATGCCCCGTTCATACTTGGTATTCATGGCCTAGTTTGGAAGGCAGGCAAATGACTTCCTTTCATGCACCCACAACACTGGAAGCTTCTTTTTAAACCCGCATAGTCGGGCCCATTTTATCTACAGGGGACTCTCATGAAGAAACTGACAACAGCAGCCGGCGCACCGGTACCCGACAATCAGAACTCACTGACAGCCGGCGTACGCGGCCCCGTCTTGCTGCAAGACGTGTGGTTACTTGAAAAGCAGGCCCACTTTAACCGCGAAGTTATCCCCGAGCGCCGTATGCACGCCAAGGGCGCCGGCGCCTTCGGTACCTTTACCGTTACGCACGACATCACTCGCTACACCAAAGCCAAAATTTTCTCCGAGGTTGGCAAACAAACTCCCGTGCTGATGCGCTTCTCGACCGTGGCCGGCGAGCGCGGCGCGGCTGACGCCGAACGCGATATCCGTGGCGTTGCCATGAAGTTCTACACTGAAGAAGGCAACTGGGATCTGGTGGGTAACAACACCCCCGTGTTCTTCTTCCGCGACCCGCTTAAATTCCCCGACCTGAACCACGCCGTCAAGCGCGACCCGCGCACCGGCATGCGCAGCGCGCAGAACAACTGGGAATTCTGGACAGGCCTGCCCGAAGCCATTCACCAAGTCACCATCGTGATGAGCGACCGCGGTATTCCCGTCGGTTTCCGCAATATGCACTTGTTCGGCAGCCACACGTTCAGCTTCATCAACGCCGAGAACGAGCGTTTCTGGGTGAAATTCACGTTCAAGACTCAGCAAGGCATCAAGAACCTGACTGACGCCGAAGCCGAAGCCGTTGTCGGCAAAGATCGCGAAAGCTCGCATCGCGACCTGTACAACGCTATCGAGGCTGGCGACTTCCCCAAGTGGACGGCCTACGTCCAGATCATGCCCGAGAAGGATGCGGAAACCTACCACCTGAACCCCTTCGACCTGACCAAGGTATGGCCGCATGGCGACTACCCGCTGATCGAATACGGTGTTCTGGAACTGAACCGCAACCCCGAGAACTTCTTTGCCGAAATCGAACAGGCTGCGTTCACGCCCGCCAACGTCGTCCCCGGCATCAGCTTTTCGCCCGACCGCATGTTGCAAGCTCGCCTGTTCTCGTATGGCGATGCTCAACGCTACCGCCTGGGTGTTAACCACCACCAGATTCCGGTGAATGCACCCAAGTGCCCCTTCCACAGCTATCACCGCGATGGTGCCATGCGCGTAGACGGCAACCATGGCGGTATCACTGCCAACGAGCCCAACACGCAAGGCGAATGGCAAGAGCAACCCGATTACCGCGAACCGCCGCTGAAGATCGACGGTAACGCCGATCGCTGGGACCACCGCGTCGATTCGGATTACTTCACCCAAGCCGGGAATCTGTTCAGGCTGATGAACGACACGCAAAAGCAGGCACTGTTCGACAATACTGCTCGCGCCATCAACGGTGTGTCGGCTGACGTCGTGCAAAAGCACATCGACCACTGTTCACAGTGCGACCCCGCCTACGGCGCTGGTGTGGCTGCTGCCATCAAGAAGCTGGCCTAAGTTTGTTGCCGGTTAGGCTTTAGCCGCCGGCAATACGTAAGCGGTTCATTCAAAGGCCGTCGAATCCAAATTATGGGTTCGGCGGCTTTTGTCATTACAGGTTCTCGCGCTCCACCCATTTCACTACGCCAGTGGGAACCTCGTACTCGCACATGGCCTTCAGCAAAGCCTGCGGCTGAGATTCCACAATCAACATGCCGCGATGCTGGGGTTTGATGAATTGTTCTTGCACCACGTGATCCAGCCACTGGGTCAGGCCGTCGTAAAAGCCATCCAGGTTATACACCGCGCAAGGCTTGGCGTGATAGCCCAATTGCGCCCATGTCCAGACTTCGAACAGCTCTTCCAGCGTACCCAGGCCGCCCGGCAGGGCGACAAAACCATCAGACAATTCGGCCATCAGCGCTTTACGCTCGTGCATAGAGCCCACTACCCGCAGTTCGGTCAGCGCGGGATGCGCAATTTCTTTGTCGACCAGCGCCTGGGGAATAATGCCTATGACTTCGCCGCCATGAGACATGGCCGCATCGGCCACCGCCCCCATCAAACCGACGGACGCCCCGCCGTACACCACCCCGATGCCGGCCTTGGCCAGAGCGGTACCCAATTCGCGGGCGGCTTCTACATACTCGGGCTTACGGCCCGGATTCGAACCTGAAAACACACAAATGCGCAAAACGAACTCCTTATATGGCGCAGGCAGCCAGGTGCATACCTTTCCGGTTTTGAAAGCTGCCCAAACAATAATCTTAACGCCCCCACGCCAAGGCTTGCACGTAGGCCGGCATTACCGGGATAAGCGATAATCCACCTCATGAACGCGCTACCTGATCAGCAACCCATTATTGCCATTGCCACCGCCCCTGGGCGGGGTGGCATAGGTGTCATTCGTCTCTCGGGCAAAACCCTGGCTCCCTTGGTGCAAGGCCTATTCGGGCAGGAACTCACGCCACGCCATGCCTATTTCCGACCGTTTCTAGATCAAGACGGCCAAATGCTGGATGAGGGCATCGCTTTGTACTTTGCCGGCCCTCATTCCTACACCGGCGAAGACGTGCTGGAACTGCAAGGCCATGGCGGCCCCGCCGTACTCAAGCGCGTCATGGCACGATGCCTGCAAGTGGGGCAAGCGTTTGGCCTGCGCCTGGCCTTGCCCGGCGAATTCACCCAACGCGCCTTTTTAAACGGTAGACTGGATCTGGCCCAAGCCGAAGCCGTCGCCGACCTCATCGACGCATCCTCGGAAGCTGCTGCGCGTAGTGCCATGGCATCGCTAAGCGGTGCTTTTTCGCAGCAGGTCACCGCCCTCGATCACGACATTGTGCGTCTACGCATGTTGGTCGAGGCCACCCTGGATTTCCCCGAAGAAGAAATCGACTTCCTCGAAAAATACCAGGCACGCGACAAGCTGGATGCCATTCGCGAAAAGCTGGAAGCCTTGATAGCCCAGGCCCGCCAGGGCCTGATATTGCGTGAAGGCCTGCACGTGGTGCTGGCCGGCCAGCCCAATGTGGGCAAATCCAGTTTGCTGAATGCCCTGGCCGGCGATGACATCGCCATCGTTACTCCCATTGCTGGCACCACCCGCGACCGCGTGGTGCAGCAAATACACATAGACGGCGTCCCCCTGCATATCGTCGACACCGCCGGCCTGCGCGAAACCGAAGACACCGTGGAACGCATAGGCATACAGCGCAGTTGGGCCGAGATCGAAAAAGCCAACGTCATTTTGCACCTGCAAGATGCACGCCAACCCGACGACCCGCTGGATCAGGAAATTACCTCGCGCCTGCCGCCAGGCACGCCCGTCCTGAAGGTGTACAACAAAGTGGATCTGCTGGAGGTGGAATTACCCTGCCCCGCCACTCCCGATGCCGATAGCGGCGCCACCACACTTTATATTTCCGCCCGCAACGGCGCCGGCTTAGGCACTCTGCGCCAAACCTTGCTGAACATCGCCGGCTGGCAGCCCGGTGCGGAATCCCCCTGGCTGGCCCGCGAACGCCACCTGCACGCTCTGCAAGAAGCGCAGTTGCACCTGATCGTGGCAGACGAACACGCCAGCCACGACGACTCCGTGCTGGATTTGTTCGCGGAAGAACTCAGACTGGCACATGAAGAGCTGTGCCGGATAACGGGGCAATTTACCAGCGATGATTTGTTGGGGGAGATTTTTTCTAGTTTTTGTATTGGGAAGTGAGGTGGAATCCATGGGCCTCCACTGAAGTCTGCTGATGTGCCTGTAAGCCGCATAAATACAGGGATTTTTGTCTACTGAGTGATTCGGTGATACAGTCAAAGCCACTCACTTTTATGTCCAAGTTTGGTTCCAAGTAGCTGGGTTCTTGTCTCTCATCCCTCTGCTTGGACATACGGAGGATGAGACGGCATTGACCGACAACGCACTCAAGGCGCTCAAGCCCAGAGACAAGACCTACACGGTCACCGACGACCGAGAGCTTCATGTGGAAGTGTTCCCGACCGGGGGCATCGTCTGGCGTTACCGCTACCGACTGAATGGCAAGTACGAGAAGCTGACGCTGGGCAAATACCCCGCGCTGACGCTGAAGAATGCTCGCCTGAAACGGGATGAGGCGGCGCTACCTAGAAAAGGACATCCTGCCGCACATCGGCAGCAAGCCTATCCGGGACATCACCGCCGAGGACGTGCGCAGCGTCATCTGGCGCAAGAAGGAACAAGGCTTCGATGCCGCCGCCGGCCAGGTGCGCGGCCTGCTCAAACGTATGTTCGACTACGCACTGACCTGCGGCCTGATCCAGGCCAACCCGGTCATGGCCTTGCCGATGCGGCACGTCTACCGCGCCGCCGCCCGCGACCGGGCGCTGACGCCGGACGAGATCCG
The DNA here is from genome assembly GCF_020539505.1 of Mesopusillimonas faecipullorum. Classification (GTDB taxonomy): domain Bacteria; phylum Pseudomonadota; class Gammaproteobacteria; order Burkholderiales; family Burkholderiaceae_B; genus Mesopusillimonas; species Mesopusillimonas faecipullorum. The sequence continues at coordinate 28,426 of NZ_JACDXW010000008.1, forward strand.
GCAGTTCCTGCGTGCGATGCAGACCTCCAACATCCGCCGCCAGTTCAAGATCGCTTTCCAGTTGATCCTGATGACCCTGGTGCGCAAGTCCGAGCTGATGTTGGCGCAGTGGAAGGACGTGCATCTGGGCGAAGGCGAATGGCACATCCCAATCGAGAATTCCAGGACCGGCAAGCCGCACATCGTCTACCTGTCCACCCAGGCGCAAACCCTGTTCAAGGAACTCAAGCCGCTGGCCAGCAGTAGCCTCTGGGTGTTGCCGGGCCGTAGCACCCTGGCCAAGCCCTTTGCCAACAATGCGTTGAACCAAGCGCTGAAGGTGTCATTGCAGGGGCAGGAGATCCCCGCCTTCACCATCCATGACCTGCGGCGCACCGCATCGACGTTGCTGCACGAACAGGGCTGGCCTTCGGATGTGGTGGAAAAGGCGCTGAACCACACCATCGGCGGTGTGCGCGGTGTCTACAACCGCGCCGAGTACGCTGAACAGCGGCGGGAAATGCTGCAAGCCTGGTCGGCTTACATCGACGGGCTGGCACCGTCGGCCAATTTGGTGGTGTGAGTCCGGCCGGGGCGCTGGTGGCCTTTTCCCTTTTTGGGTAGGGCCGTTGCCCCTTGGTTGCCATTCCCTTGCCTCTGCCTTTTCCTTTGTAGCAGCCATTCATGATCGACGATGATTATCAGATACTGATATAATTGTAAATTAACGTGTCATTGGATTTGCGATCATGAAGCGCTGCATTGTGGGTATCCGACAGCCAGACGGTTCGCCACCGAAGGGAAGCGAAACGCCCAGCATTTGGTTTCCGTCCCTGGCCTCACTGGCAGCGGTGCTGTCGGACGACAACCGCCGCCTGCTGCGCCTGATCCACGACAAACAACCCAAGTCCCTGACCGAATTGGCCGAACTCAGTGGCCGCAAGGTGCCGAACCTGTCGCGTACCCTGCGGATGATGTCGGATTACGGCCTGGTTTCGCTGCAGCGCAATGTTCGGGATGTTCAGCCGACTGCGCTGGCGACTGAGTTTCTGGTGGTGCTGGATTGATGGCTACGAATAAGAGAGGGAATGCAATGGCACGGATGTGGATGGTGCGCGGCGAAGGTGGCAGCTTGTATGACTCCTTCCGAGAACGCGGCGTAGCTGCCGTGGGCTGGAATCAATTGGCAGCCCATGCCAAACCCGGTGTCGGACGCAAGCAGCTAATCGCCCTGTACCAGTCCGCCGAGCCCCAAGCAAAGCAAGGCACAGTGATATCGGGCGCATCCCAGGTCTGGCGCTTCGTCAACGACATACAGGATGGTGATTGGATCGTCACCTATTCACCCGCCAATCGCCTGTACTCGATCGGCAAGGTCACAGGGCCAGCCGAACACCACCCGGAGTGGGCCGAACAAGGCATGCCGCTGGCGCGCAAAGTGCAATGGCAAACGCAGGAGTTGCCGCGTGACAGCTTAGGCACCGGCACAAAGAACAGCCTGGGTTCGACCCTGACCTTGTTCGAGGTGCCGTCCAGCGCGGCAGTCGAAGTGCTGGCGGCGCTGAAGGGTAAACCTGCTCCTGTCGAGGAAGATGAAGCCGAGGAAGTCATCGCCGATCCACTGGCCGACATTGAGTCCCAGGCGCTGGAACGCATCAAGGACCGGGTCAACGAACTCGACTGGGACGACATGCAGCAACTGGTCGCCGGCATCCTGCGCGCCATGGGTTACAAGACCCAGGTTTCGCCACCCGGCTCGGATCGGGGTAAAGACATCGTGGCTTCGCCCGACGGCTTCGGCTTCGAACACCCACGCATTGTCGTGGAGGTCAAACACCGCAAAGAGCGAATGGATAGTCAGGAAATCCGCAGCTTCCTCGGCGGCCGTCACAAGGATGATCGCGGGTTGTATGTCAGCACCGGCGGCTTCAGCAAGGATGCTCAGTACGAAGCTGATCGCGCATCCATTCCACTAGCGATGTGGACGCTGGACCATGTGGTGCGCGCCCTGATCGAGCACTACGACGCCACCGACGCCGAAACCAAACGAATCGTGCCGCTGAAGCGGCTGTACTGGCCTGCCTGATGCCTGGGGAGACATTCACTTGGAACATTTCCTGACCCCTCATCAAAGTCAGTACTTCGCCTGGCAACTGACCCGACAGGCAGCCAGTGACAGTGTGGAATCTCTAGCCAGCGCGCTGGTGGACTCCCAGGTGGATTTGAATCCGCACCAGGTCGAAGCAGCACTCTTTGCCTGCCGCAATCCGCTATCGCGGGGCGTGATTCTGGCGGACGAGGTGGGGCTGGGCAAAACCATCGAAGCCGGTTTGGTCATTTCCCAGCACTGGGCAGAGCGGCGTCGCAAGATGTTGATCATCGTGCCTGCCAACCTGCGCAAGCAATGGCACCAGGAACTGCAGGACAAGTTCAATCTTCAGGGGCTGATCCTCGAAGCGAAGAACTACAACGCCATGCGCAAGGAAGGTGTCACACAACCCTTTCTGCATGCAGGCGGGCCGATTATCTGTTCCTACCAGTTCGCCAAAGCCAAGGCCGATGACCTCAAGCGCATTCACTGGGATCTGGTGGTCATGGATGAAGCCCACCGTTTGCGCAATGTCTACAAGAACGGCAACGTCATTGCCCGGACGATCCGCGACGCGCTGGAGCACGTCGATGCCAAAGTCCTGCTGACGGCAACACCGCTGCAAAACACCCTGCTGGAGCTTTACGGCTTGGTGAGCATGATCGACGAGCGCGTCTTTGGCGATATCGACAGCTTTCGGACCCAATTCTCTGGCGTTAGAACCGAACAGTCCAACCGGGCACTGCGAGAACGTTTGGCACCACTTTGCAAACGCACGCTGCGTCGGCAAGTTCAGCAATACGTGCCGTATACCGCGCGTATCGCCATCGTCGAAGAATTCACCCCAAGCCAGGAAGAGCAGCAACTTTCCGCATTGGTCGCCGATTACCTGCGTCGCCCGAATCTCAAGGCACTGCCTGAAGGCCAGCGTCAACTGATATCGTTGGTGCTATGGAAGCTACTGGCCTCGTCCAGCCACGCCATTGCCGGGGCGCTGGAGACCATGGCCAACCGCCTTCAAGGACAACTGGATGAGTTGCCTGATGTCCCTGACCTGACAGAGTCGCTGGATGACGACTACGAAGGACTAGATGAAACCGCCGACGAATGGAATGGCACAGACGCCAATGATGCCGATGCCAGTGCCAGCGAACGATCAGCCATTGCCGACGAAGCGGCCGAACTCCGACGCTTCAAGGAATTGGCTACAGGCATTCGACAGAATGCCAAAGGGCAGGCGCTGTTAACTGCATTGGACAAGGCTTTCGCTGAGCTGGAGCGTTTAGGTGCGGGCAAGAAAGCCATCATTTTCACCGAGTCCAAGCGCACCCAGAATTACCTGCTCTCCCTGTTGGCTGAAACACCCTACGGCGACGGCATCGTGCTGTTCAACGGCACCAACAGCGATGCCAGAGCGCAAGCCATTTACAAAGACTGGCTGCAACGCCATGAAGGCAGCGATCGCATTACTGGCTCCAAAACCGCTGACACCCGCGCCGCGCTGGTTGAGCACTTCAAGGAGCGCGGCACCATCATGATCGCGACGGAGGCAGGCGCAGAAGGCATCAACCTCCAGTTCTGCTCTCTGGTTATCAACTACGACCTGCCGTGGAATCCCCAACGGATCGAGCAGCGCATCGGTCGCTGCCACCGTTACGGGCAAAAGCACGATGTGGTGGTGGTCAACTTTGTGGATCGCAGCAACGAGGCGGATGCGCGTGTCTATCAGTTGCTGTCGCAGAAGTTCAAGCTGTTCGAAGGCGTGTTCGGCGCCAGTGACGAAGTGCTGGGCGCCATCGGTTCCGGTGTGGATTTCGAGCGGCGGATCGCCGCCATCTACCAAAACTGCCGCGAACCCGAAGAAATCCGCAGCCGCTTCGAAGACCTCCAGCGCGAACTTGCCAGCGAGATCGACGAAGCGATGCTCAGAACAAGGCAGCTTCTGCTAGAGAATTTCGACGAGGAGGTGCAGGAGAAACTGCGCATCCGCAGCCAGGACAGCCAGGCAGTGCTGAACAAATACGAGCGCCTGCTGATGGATTTGAGCCGCACGGAGTTGCAGGATCATGCCCACTTCGATACTGCCGAAGAGGTAAATGGTTTTGTTCTGCACAGCCTGCCCGATGGGCTAGGTCTCGCCACTGGCAGCCGGGAACAGGCAGTGATGGCGGGGCGCTATGAACTGCCCAGACGCAGCGGCGATGCGCATCTTTACCGTATGGGCCATCCCTTGGCGGAATGGGCCATTGAGCGCGCCAAGGCACGAGACCTACAAGCCCCCACACGATTGGCGTTCGACTACGCCGCCTATGGCAAACGGCTCGTCAGCCTTGAAAAATGGCGCGGCCAGAGCGGCTGGCTGAGCGTGACCCTGCTGACCGTCGAAACCCTGAACGATCAGGAGCAGCACCTGGTTGTTTCCGCCTGCACCCAAGCAGGGGAAGCACTGCCAGAGGACGATCCAGAAAAACTGCTACGCCTGCCTGCGCAGGTCGAAAGCGATGCGCACCTGCAAGCATGTGTCGAACTCGTAGCCGACGTCGAAAGCCGCAAAAACATGCTGCTGCACGAGATCAATCAGCGCAACTTGAGTTACTTCGAGCAAGAAGTGCAGAAGCTCGATGCTTGGGCTGATGACCTGAAGCTTGGGCTGGAGCAGGAAATCAAGGCTATCGACGGCGAGATCAAGGAAGTGCGCCGCACCGCCGCCGCATCACCCACATTGGAAGAAAAGCTGGCACATCAGAAACGCCAGCGAGAACTGGAAACCAAGCGCAGCAAACTGCGGAGGGAACTGTTTGTTAGGCAGGATGACATCGAGATGCAGCGCAATACGCTGATCGAACAGCTTGAAGAGCAACTGGAACAGCGGGTTCAGGAACAGGTGCTGTTCACCGTGGAGTGGGTGCTGTAATGATGAAAGATATCTCTTCTCTTCCCGATTACGCTGCATTAAAAAAACTCGCATCTGCGCTTTGGCAGCAGGACAACTCTTACCATGGCGCAGCCATCATGGTAGGCGCAGGCTTTAGCAGAAGCGCTGCCTCGACAGGCGATGCTAGTAAGAAACTGCCGATCTGGAATCATTTTTCCAGCAAACTTGCCGATGAATTGGGTTCAGGCAGCACCGACGCTCTACGCTTGGCAGAAGAATATTGCGCTTATTTTGGCAAGCAAGCTCTGCATGATTTGATAAAGCAAGAAATCAACGATGCAGCGTGGGAACCTGGCGAGTTACACAAATCCTTACTGGAATTGCCATGGTCGGAAATTCTGACCACCAACTGGGATACGTTGCTGGAGCGTGCATCATCCGAGGTGCACCAACCGATTTACAGTGTGGTTTCAAAGCAAGAGGATCTTTCCAGTGCAAGAGCGCCAAGAATCGTCAAGTTACACGGGACAATAGACGTAACAAAAGACCTGGTTTTCACCCAAGAGGACTACCGAAAATATCCACAACAGTACGCGGCGTTTGTCAATTTCTCGCGTCAAGTTTTCATCGAAAACGAATTATGTTTGTTAGGCTTCTCCGGTGATGATCCTAACTTTCTTCAATGGGCTGGGTGGGTCCGAGATCATCTAGCCACACATTCAAGACGTATTTACCTCGTTGGGGCCCTAGGGCTGAACTCCGCAAAACGAAAATATCTGGAATCCATCAATGTCGCGCCTATCGACCTTGATGACCTGGTTACAGATTACGATGAGCGCGATGTTCGGCATCTGGAAGCGACAAAAATATTCGTCCGAGCCTTACAAGATCTTAAACCTAAACAGATTTGGGAGTGGGATCCAACGGAACTGCATCGTACAACAACCACTGGTGCAGAAAGATCCAAGACTCATCAAGATGTCAGCTATGCGGCTAAGTTGCTGGAGGAGAAACTACCGTTTTTAGAGAAAGATCGGTTGTCTTACCCTGACTGGTTAGTTTGTCCCTATGGCCAGCGGTTTCAATTGCAAAGCCAAATAACCGATCCCTGGCCCAACCCTAAGAGTCTGTCTGCAATGACAGAAACATCTAAAGCCAAGCTATTGTACGAGATCACTTGGCATCACCAAGTAACTTTTGAAGCTATGCCATCTTGGCTGGCGAATGAGTTGCTTACTGTATGCGATCCTGACAAGCCCTGCACACTATCCAAAAGACAGCAGTTAGAAATTGCGGTTTTGCTGCTGAAAAATACACGGTGGATGGATAGCTCTGAATCCAAAAATATTTCTCAGGCGACAAGTTCGATACTGGAGAAAGGTGCAATATATTGGCCCGAAAGCAGTGACGAACTTGCCTACCATCGCGCAATCGTGGCGCGTGACCAGTTTGACTATGCGGCCTTGGAACAACATGTTGAAAAAATCACCGGCAGCAATCCAGTCTGGAAACTAAGAAAAGCTTCTCTACTTGCCGAACTTGGGCAATTTGATAAGGGTGAGGTGCTGGTAGCAGAGGCATACAAGGAGCTTCTTACCCAACATCGAAATGATCGCAACTCAATCCATATACTCTCGCGATTAGCCTGGGCACATTGGCTGATGCGTGGCGTCGATCTGTCGTCTTTTGACAAACCTTTCAAAGCATTCCCGTCCAGCTATCGAGATTCCAAGTGTGACCCATGGGATCACATTGAGCACATTAGGGAACGAATTTCAAAAACTCTGGAGAAGCAGCAAAAACAACTGGCAATCGAGCCATCATTCGAACCCGGGCGTTATAAAGACAATGCCAATACATTAACATTTAGCAACGAACTACATCCATTGCTTCTGTTAGAAGGCGTTTCGAGCACCGTTGGTATGCCACTTCGATGGAGCGGTGTTAGCTTCCTTGTTGAACAAGCAGCCAAGAGCGCAGAGTTGGAAGGTATTGATAATATTCATCGCTTTGCATTGGCAATCCGTTCAGCGAACAGCGACACATCGGAGGTTTTGAAAAAAGTATTCTCAAGAGTTCAAATCGCATGTCTTCAAGAAAGTGATGTGACCTTCTTGCTAAACCAGTGCATGCTGGCAATCAACTATTGGCTGAAAAAGCGGGAAGATAAGTCCTCTTGCGCTAGCCACGTCGCTATTGATCGCTTGCGGGTTTTTATCGAGGTATTAGCCCGTGCATCAGTAAGAGCCTCGGCCGAACAGGCAAAGCAAATATTTCGCTTGGCTGTATCTCTTGGTAAGAAACCTGAACTTCATCATCTCTGGCTTTTTGATGCAGTCAAGCACCTGTCTAAATTCTCTCTCAAGAGCATTCCCGATTCGCAGCAGCATGATGTGTTGCTCGATGCCTTGTCCTTCCCTCTCCAGTCTGAAATAAGCTTTAAGGATCACAAAGAGTGGGGAAATCCAGTCGTAAAACACCCGGGGGAAAGAAAGCAAGACTCAGCTCTTGATCGTCGTATAGATGAAATAATAGATCATATCGTACCCTGCTCACCTCAAAGTGCCTCTGCTCTCCTGCGTCTTCTTCCGTTGATCAAGAAAGAATTTTTGACGAACGAAGAACTCAAGAAAATTGCACAAAAAATATGGGGAAATGAACCCGATCTAAACCATGTTCCTGAAACGGGTTTGCTCAAGTATGTGCTACTTGAAATTCCCTCGCCAGATCCTGCCGCTGTCAAGGCTCTTGTTCGGCGATATTTATTTGAGGCCACAAAGTCCAGCCTGCTTAGTTCGGAGCTGTTGACGGACATAGTCAACGCCGCACAAGCAGAAAATATCAAAGAGTTTCCGTCTGCAGATCAGGCTGCCGAATACTTCGAGCAACTGGTTATTTGGAGGCCGAATAAAGACAGCAACGACATGTTCGGGTTTACGCAAAACGAAGAACGCCAACTCGCTGATTTAGTCGGCCAAGTGTTGGCTCGCTCTGTTGTTCCTGCATTGTCTTCGGAAAATCTCACTGAAGAAAATTTTCAAAAGCTTTGTACCTTTTATTCCGAAGTCGAGGCACCAGAGGCGCTGATCGCTTTCCCATACTTTGCCATTAAAGACGAGTTTTTTCTCGATCAAGTGGAAAGATTGATCAGACAAGGTCTTCAATCATACGATCCAAACAAGTTGGCATATGCATCATATGCCCTATTGATTTGGAGAGATCAGCAAGAATCTCATGCCATTGACAGATTGATATTGAGGCTAATTTATCTCATAGGATCAAGTCGAATGACAGGCTTGTCGGCGCTGCTTTGGACTGCCAATCAGATGTACTGCAAAAAATATCTGTCCGATGAGAGCGCCGAGTCGTTGGTGGAGATTCTACCTGTCATCTTTGACAACGCTGGTTATAGAAATATTTCTCCGTCTGGACGAGATTCCGTTAGTGTTTCCTTTGTCCGTGCCGCGTGCGTCAGGTTAGCAAGGGATATCGTTAGCAATGGTGAAAATAAAAATGATGAACTACTTCGAATCTTGGAGGAGGCTAAGAAAGATGCTCTTCCCGAAGTTAGATTCGCAGAAATGACAAATGCATAGGTTTTTTATGGGCAAGCAAAAACTCGAACTCACCTGGATTGGAAAGGATAAACGTCCCAAGCTGGAACCGCGCATTCTGCTTGAAGACCCAGAGAAGTCTTGTCACGCCAAGCGGCGTGTTTCGGAGAACGACATCTTCGACAATCGGCTGATCTTCGGGGACAACCTGCTGGCGTTGAAAGCGCTGGAGCAGGAGTTTTCGGGCAAAGTAAAGTGCGTGTTTATTGATCCTCCTTACAACACCGGCAGCGCGTTCGCACACTATGACGATGGGCTGGAGCATTCCATCTGGTTGGGATTGATGCGGGATCGGCTGGAAATCATCAAGCGACTATTGTCGGATGATGGTTCATTGTGGATCACGATTGATGACAACGAAGCGCACTACTTGAAAGTTTTGTGCGATGAGGTATTTGGACGGGTGAATTTTGTTGCTAATCTTGCCTGGCATAAAAGAGTATCCCCTGCTAATGATGCTAAGTACTTTAGTGGCGATTTTGATCACATATTGGTTTATGCAAAAAGTAAAGATATATGGCGTCCAAATAGACTGGAGAAAAATGACTCGCAGATAGCAAACTATAAAAATCCAGATAATGATCCACGCGGCCCCTGGAACTCTTCTGCCTACACTTGTGCGAAAACTGCTGTAGAGCGTCCAAATTTGTATTACGCAATTAAGCAGCCGAATACTGGTGAGGATATCTGGCCAAGCAAAACCCGTGTTTGGGCATTTGGAGAGGAAACCCACAAGAGGAACATTGAGGCTGGGTTGCTTTACTGGGGAAAAGAGGGAAGGTCCTCAATGCCGAGAATTAAAAAATTCTTGACGGAAACAAAGCCAGTGGTTCCTAGGGCAATTTGGAATTACGAAGACACAGGTCATAATCAAGAGTCAAAGATTGAGGTTGAGAAGCTATTTCCAGGCAACCCGTTTTCTACACCTAAACCGGAAAAGCTTATTAAAAAAGTGCTGGAGGTGGCCACTGCCCCCGGCGACCTTATCCTAGACTCCTTCGCCGGTTCCGGCACTACCGGCGCTGTCGCGCACAAAATGGGCCGCCGCTGGATCATGGTCGAACTGGGCGAGCACTGCCATACCCACATCATTCCGCGCCTGAAAAAGGTCATCGACGGCGAAGACCCGGGCGGCATCACCAAGGCAGTGGATTGGCAAGGTGGCGGCGGCTTCCGTTACTATCGTCTGGCTCCTAGCCTGATTGTGGAGGACCGCTGGGGCAACCCCGTCATCAACCCGGAGTACAACGCCGCGCAATTGGCTGAAGCGCTGTGCAAACTGGAAGGCTTTACCTACGCGCCGTCGGAAACCCGCTGGTGGCAGCAGGGGCATTCCAGCGAGCGGGATTTCATCTACGTCACCACTCAGAACCTATCTGCCGCCCAGTTGCAAGCCTTGTCGGATGAGGTGGGCGCAGAGCAAAGCCTGCTGGTGTGCTGCTCAGCCTTCCACGGCATCAGCGCGGCAGCGGCCGCTGCGCGCTGGCCGAACCTGACACTGAAGAAGATTCCGAAGATGGTACTGGCCCGTTGCGAATGGGGCCACGACGACTACAGCCTGAACGTGGCGAACTTGCCGTTGGCCGAGCCGTCCTCGCCAGCACCCGCTGCGAAGGCTGCCAAATCAGGCAAAAAGTCCGGCGATAGTTGGACGACGGACCTGTTTGGCGGTGAGGAAGGGGCATGAACGAGGAAAACACCAATACTGGTGGCAAAATTGTCCAACAGGCTGTTGGACAATTTTGCGGGCAGGGCGAGTTCCTGCTTTACCAAACCGAAGATGCGCAAACCCGTGTCCAGGTGCGTTTTCAGGATGGCGGTATCTGGCTGACGCAGGCACAACTGGCTGATTTATATCAGTGTTCGCCGCAAAACATCACCCAGCATATCCGCGCCATCTACGAGTCTGGGGAGCTGACAGAAGAGGCAACTTGTAAGCCGTACTTACAAGTTCGATTGGAGCGCGGGCGGCAAGTCAGCCGCAGCCTGAAGCACTACAACCTGGAAATGGTGCTGGGGGTTGGCTACCGTGCAAAGTCGCACCGAGGTACCCAATTCCGTCGTTGGGCCACAGAGCAACTGGCAACTTACCTGACCAAGGGCGTATTGCTGGATGATGAGCGCTTCAAGCGAGGTGACGATGCCGAGTATTTCGAAGAGCTGCTGGCGCGAATCCGCGACATCCGCTCCTCGGAAAAGGTGTTCTGGCGCAAGGTGCTGGATATTTACGCCACCAGTCTGGACTACGACCCACACACGGAAACCTCGAAACAATTCTTCGCCACCGTACAGAACAAGATGCACTGGGCTGCACATGGTCATACGGCTGCCGAGTTGATCGTGCAGCGGGTGAATGCGCAGGCCCCAAACGTCGGTTTGACCAACTGGCCGGGAGCATCCAAGGGTGTTCCGGTGCGCAAGGCAGACGTAGGGGTTGCCAAGAACTACCTCAATGAAGCAGAGCTAGACACGCTCAACCGCATCGTCACCGCCTATATCGAAGTGGCAGAGCTGCAAGCCCAAGCTCGCCAGCCGATGACCATGCAGGATTGGGCCACGGAACTGGACAATTTTCTGCGCCTGACGCGCAAGGACATCCTGACCCATGCGGGAAAAGTGCCTGCCAAGGCCGCTTTGGAAAAAGCACAGGCGGCATACATTGACTATCAGGCACGTGTGCGCAATCTGCCATCCCGGGTGGAAAAAGATTTTGAAGTGGTGATTGCCCAGCCAGCCAAGCAATTGGAGCAGCAACGCAAACGCTTGCCGAAGAAGAAAAAGGGAGATGCCTCATGAAGCACCTGAAAAGAGCGGGCGACGGCAATGCGCAATTTGTTGGGGCAGTTATTAAGGATTACTTAATAACTGCCAGCAACCAGAACAAGAATGAGGGGAAAGCATGAGTTCGCGTGTTCAGAATCACATCACTGGCCGCTTGTCGCTGCGGCCGCCGCAAGCCGAATCCCTGGCACGGTTGGTACGCGCGCTGGAAGCCGCGCCTGAAATGCTGAGCAAGGATAGGAACGTTGCCTCGATCCTGGCGACCCTGAAAGCCGAATTTCCGACGCTGGAGGACTTCGAGCGGGACTTCCCTTCGCTGTGCTTCGCATTGGCCACCGGCGTCGGAAAAACGCGCTTGATGGGGGCTTTTGTCGCCTACTTGCATCTGGCACACGGCATCAACAATTTCTTCGTGCTGGCCCCGAACCTCACCATCTACAACAAGTTGATTGCCGATTTCACGCCGAATACGCCCAAGTACGTGTTCAAGGGCATCGGGGAGTTCGCCATCAACGCGCCCAGGGTCATCACCGGCGACAACTACGACCAGCAAAACGTCGCGGGAGGCGAGTTGTTCGGCGAGGTGCGGATCAACATCTTCAATATCTCCAAGATCAATTCCGAGGTGCGCGGCGGCAAGGAGCCACGCATCAAGCGCATGCGCGAGGTGCTGGGTGAAAGCTACTTCAACCACCTGGCCAATCTGCCGGACCTGGTGTTGTTGATGGACGAATCACACCGCTATCGTGCCCAGGCCGGTATGCGGGCAATCAACGAACTGAATCCGCTGTTCGGGTTGGAGGTGACGGCCACGCCCTTTGTGGAGTCCGCCAAGGCCCCCATACCGTTCAAGAATGTGGTGATGGACTACCCACTGGCACGCGCCATGGAAGATGGCTTCGTCAAAGAACCGGCCGTCGTCACCCAGCGCAACTTCAAGTCCAGCAACCACGCTGCGGAAGAAATCGAGAAGATCAAGCTGGAGGATGGCGTTCGCCTGCACGAGGCCACCAAGGTCGAGCTATTGACCTATGCCCGCGAGAACGGCGTCAAGATGGTCAAACCCTTCATTTTGGTGATCGCGCGCGATACGACGCATGCCGGGCAGTTGAAGGCATTGATCGAGTCCTCGGCATTCTTTGAAGCACGCTACCAGGGCAAGGTCATCCAGGTGGACTCCAGCCGCACCGGTGCCGAGGAAGAGAAGATGATCGAGGCGCTGCTGAATGTGGAGAACTCGGAGGAACCCACCGAGATCGTCATTCACGTCAATATGCTCAAGGAAGGCTGGGACGTCACCAACCTCTACACTATCGTGCCACTGCGTGCTGCCAATGCCCGCACGCTGATCGAGCAATCCATCGGGCGTGGCCTGCGCCTGCCTTATGGCAAGCGTACGGGCGTGGCTGCGGTGGATCGCCTTAACATCGTGGCGCACGACAAGTTCCAGGAGATCATCGACGAGGCCAACCGTGGCGATTCGCCAATCCGTCTCAAGCAGGTGATCCTGGAAGCCCCCACCAGCGAGGACAAAAAGGTCAGCGTTCAAGTGCTGCCCAATCTGCTGACCCGCCTGGGACTGCACGATGAGCATGCGCCACATGTCCCGCCGGCGTTGGCAACGGTGGATGCCGGCACTGAGGTCGGTGGCGAACAAGTCAAGGCACAGACTCAGCCGGTCTTTACGACCGAAGCAGAATTCAAGGCGGTCCATGTCGTGCGGGAAGTTCTCGCCACCTACGAAGTAAAGCGTGACTTGGCGCCGACCAGTGCAGCCTTGCTGAAGCCGGAAATCCAGCAAGAGATTCTGGCAGAAGTGGAAAAACGTCTGAAACCCCAGCAGGGACAATTGCTGCAAGGCACCGACGACCAGGTGCCAGCCCTGGATCTGTCCGCCGTCGTGGCCAAGACCACTGAAATTCTGGTTCAGCAGACCATCGACATTCCGCGTATCGCCGTTGTGCCTACCGGCGAAGTCACCACAGGCTTTCATCCGTTCCGCCTGGGGGCCTTGCCCAACTTCCAGCCAGGGCAGCGCGAGATCGTCGGTCAGACATTGCGTACCAGCGAACAATTCACCCTAAACCGTGAAAGTGGCCTGCGGGAAAACCGCTTTGAAGATTACATCGTCAAGAAGCTGATCGACTTCGACGATATCGACTACTTCACCCAGGCCGACTTGCTCTACGACCTCGCCGGACAAGCCGTCGAGCATTACCAGCAGCAGAACTATTCGGACAGTGAACTGCACGAGATTTTCGATACCTACGGCAAGGAGCTCGCCCGCCTGATTCGCGCCCAGATGATGGAGCATTTCTGGGAAAAAGCCGCAGGCTATGAGGTGCAGGTCAGCAGAGGCTTCACCGAGCTGAAGTCATGCAACTACACTGCTACGGAGGGGCAGACTGCCCATAACCTGCGGGAGACCGTTACGGAAACCAGCCGCATCAAGCAGATGCTGTTCGGTGGGTTCACCCGTTGCCTGTACCCCTTGCAGAAGTTCGACTCGGACACCGAACGGCGTTTTGCCTTGCTGCTGGAACGTGACGCCCTCAAATGGTTCAAGCCCGCCAAGGGCCAGTTCCAGATCTACTACAAGCTGGGCAGCGAACAGCCCGAATACATCCCCGACTTCGTGGCCGAGCTGGATGGAATGATCCTGATGGTCGAAACCAAAGCGCGCGTCGATCTGGCTTCCGCTGAAGTCCAGGCCAAGAGCGCCGCCGCCTCTCGGTGGTGTCGGCACGCCGGTGAACATGCGGCTGAAGTCGGCGGCAAGCCCTGGCGCTACCTCGTGGTTCCCCATGATGAAGTCACTGAAGACAAACGCCTGTCCGACTATCTTCGGTATGAGGTCAAGGACACTGCGGAAGGAGGCAGCCCAGCCTGAACTCAAGCGTCGGACGTCATCGCCCCAGGTAGATTGCGGTGATCGACGTCCGTTCGTGCCCAAGTTCCCGGCTGATCCTTTGCCGTGCTTGCAGGTCTTGCAACTGCTGATTGGCGGACAGCATTTCCTGCTTTGGCCCGCCAGCAGCCGGCGCTCGCCATCCCGTCAATACCTCATACCGCATCTGCGCATACTGATGTCGCAGCCCGTGCATGTTGCTCAGCCCTGCCGCCTTGCACTGCCCGTCGTAGACATGCCGCTGCTGGATGTAAGTCTTGGGCGACGGAATCAATGATCCCAGGCCTGCCAGGCGATGGACCTCATCCAATACCGCACGCTGTTCCGGCGTCGTGATTGGCACCGTCCGATCACGACCACCTTTTGCCCACGATCCCTTGATGGCGATATGGTCGCCACGGTTGGCATAGCGGGGTTGGAACTTGATGGACTCTTCCCGCCGCAAACCGAAAGCCGCTTGCAAACGCAGGCTCATGCGGACATGGGGATCGGTGATCCTGTCCAACCTATCGCCCAATTCCTTGGCCTTGTTTTCATTGGTCACATAGCGCCGCTCGGGAATGCCCAGCTTGGTGTTGTCTGCCGGCAAGATGCCTGCCTTGCCAACCTTCTCGGCCCACCAGCGCAGGTGGGCCATGCGATTCTTCAGCGTGCCTGCCGACAGGCCTTCGGCTTGCCAGCGCTGCAACAGGGCTTCGACGTGCTTGCCCTTGAGGGAGGGAGCCCGCATTTGGCGGAAACCCGCTTCGCGCAGTTGGCGTGCCGCCAGGCTCAGTGAGCGTTGCCGGTCGGCCTGAGTGGCATGGCTGCCGTCGCGGTTGCGCTGGCAAAGCTGGCGCAGGGTATAGGTCAGGTCGTCCATCGCGGTGTTGTTCCATCGGTTGTCGGGGCTGAGAAGCAAACGGTCAGTGTTTTTGCCAACTCGCCAAGGCGAGATCCCCGAGGGGCAAGGGCCAGGTGCTCAGTTCACCTGTGGCCTCGAATGAGGCGTCCGCCTTGCTTCCTGTGGGAAGGCCGGGCGGAAGAATTGCAAGGGATGACAACGCGATGTGCTGGGATAGGTACCTCCTGTGGAGTGGTGGAAAACGAGTTGGCAGACCGCGCGAGGTCGGGCGACCCGCGACGAGCGCCTGGAACAGTGGATGTGTGCTGCGACGATGGCGGGACGAACCACGCCGAAGATGAGGAAGGCTCTGCCCATGGGTAGGGCGGCACACCGAGCGAGCCTGGGTGTGCCAGGGATGATTCCGTCCGGCAATGAGCCGGTCAGCACTTGCAGGAACCTGCGCCAGGGTTCCGGTGTTCATACCCACCGGCAGGTCGTTACTGGGCCAGTGTGCCGGGGCATCGTCATGTGCGCCGCCATCAATGCGATGCCGCGCCAACCCGCATTGTTGCTGCAGTTCGCCGGGCCGTCACTGCGGCGGGCAGTGACGGCCCCATCTGTCTCACGCCGAGCCCAGGGACCCCAGCCGTGCAGCAGCAGGCGTGTTTCCCGGGGCTGTTGGCAGCATTCCGCTGTCAGCCATGCCCCCGATGATCTGCCCGATGGGCAGCGATGGCGTCTTCAACATGCGCCTGATCTGATCCAGATGCCGTTGCGCCACCTCGCGCGACGCAGGTTTTGCAGCTTGGCTGCTGGACGATGGAGAAGGGGCAGGCGGCGAGCCATGCGGGCTGTTGCTGACGGCCTGCACGGGTGTCTGCTGTAGAGTGGATTTGCGCGCTGCCCAGAGCTTGAACACGCCTTCCACGGCCCTCTTGATCAACCCGTAGAGGTAGGCGATGACGTTGTGCACGCCACCTGATTCGCAGCGCACATCCCACTCGGCCAACACCTCCAGGCGCTGTTCCGGGGGCAAACCCCTGAGACGTGTGGTGAGAATCCGTTGCTGATCCTGTGGCAGTTGCCGGAAGCGGGCTGGCACATCTGGCCCCGATACCTGCACTTCGGGTGATGAGCGGTACGTACGTACTTCTTTTAATACTTCTTTTTCTACAGTACGTACTGCTGTCGGAGATGCCGGAACGGGTTTCGGAATGCCGCTGCTGGCTTCGGGCGCGAGGGCATCGCGCGCAGTTGAGCCACCAGGACTGCCCGAGTCATGGTCGTCGCCACGGTGCTGTAGGCGCCTGATCCGCTCTTGCATCGTTGCAGGCAACTTTTCCAACCTGTCCGGATGGTGCATGGCCTCATCGAGAATGGACTGCGCCAGTTGGCGAATCGTCGCGCTGGCATGGCCGAGCGCCCGTTCCAGCAGGGGCAGGTAGTCTTCGTCCTCCAGGCACGCGTCGTCAAACGCGAGGGGCTGATTCCGCACCGCGTAGCGGCTGGCCATCGAGAAGCCGGTCATCGAGCAACAGGGCTTTCGGGGTGATGATGTCTGAGGTTGGGTGTGACATGGCGAGGCTCCTGTCGGTATCGGCCGTATGGCCAAAGGAGCCGTCATCTCACCCTGGCATCACCGCTGCCGCAGCCATCAATCCGAACTGCGCTCCTCCCGTTTTTTCGAGCTGAAGCAGGGCGCAACATCCTTGGTGTTCCGGATCAGGAGGTGGGAAAATGAGCCTGTTACAGCGCATTGGATGTTGGCGGACGTTGATGGCCGGGTTCACTGCCTATGATCAGGTTGTCCGCTGATACATCGCATCGTTAACGGGAGAGCGGGCAGCGTCCAAGATGGGCCATTCGCCGCTACCAAGGGCCACGCTTGGTTTTGAGTCCAAGAATAAGTCCAAGCGCGTTGCCAGACCGCCATGACTACATTGAAAATCAACGACATGCGGCAGAAACACCCCTTCTGCATCGGGAAGTGAGGGGTGGATGGCCGTTTATTTTTCAAAGTAAGACCATTGACCCTTGCTTTCAACTCTCTTGCACCTCCATTTCCAGCCAGCGTTTCTGACTACCAATGATTATCAGGCACTGATATGATTGTGACCTGCTAAGTCATTGGATCCAGGACTATTAGGCGCTGCATTGTCGGTATCCGACGACAACCGTCGCCTGCTACGCCTGACCCATGACAAACAACCCAAGTCCGGCAGAAAGTCCAGCGATAGTCGGACGACGGACATGTTCGGCGATGGGGGGACGCCTGATGACGAAGAAGAAACAGACAGTTCCCATCGGTCGTTCCTCGGCAGCGGAGTACCTGACCTACATCGCTGCCACAGGCGGCCAACCGCAGTCCGTGGAAATGCGCTATGAAGATGAAAACATCTGGCTGACGCAGAAGATGATGGCTGCGCTGTACGATGTCACTGTACCGGCCATCAATCAGCATCTGAAGCGCGTGTTCGATGATGGTGAGTTGCTGCCGGAGGCAGTTATTAAGGATTACTTAATAACTGCCAGCGATGGAAAGAACTACCGCGCCAAGGTTCCTGTGTTCACACCCACCGGCAGGTCATTGCAAGGCCAGTATGCCGAGACATCATCATGTACGCAGCAATCAATACGGTATCGCGCCAACCCGTATTGATTAAACTGGGGCCATGTGGCTAAAACGGCGTCAAGCCCAAACCTGCTACTCCAAGCTACCGTACATGACCACCCCCACCGAATCCATCGCTCAACAGCTGGCCACCCTGGGCACTTCCAGCACCTTTGCCACGCGCTTCGCCATCGCTGCCGATCCGCACCTGCATGTGGACAATGTTGGGGACATTCCGTTGCCCATCACACTGCAAACAGCCCATCGCCTGTGTGCTGCGGCGCAACCCGCACATCATGGCTATAAAGACCAAACCCGCTTGGATCCACGGGTACGCGACACTTGGGAAATTCCAGCCGAGCGCCTGCGCTTCACTTCGCCCGAATGGACAGCCGTGCTTAATCGCGCATTGCTGCGCATCGGCCACGAGCTTGGGGTGCCATCACCCGATTCACTGCGCGTAGACCTGCACAACTTGTTGATCTATGCACCTGGGCAATTCTTCGCGGTACATCAGGACTCGGAGAAGACCGACGGCATGCTGGGCACGCTGGTGATCACGCTGCCATCGAGCTTCACTGGGGGTGAGTTCGTGGTGTCGCACCAGGGTCAGACGGTGTGTGCACGCGGTTCGCAAAATCGGCTCGGCATGATGGCCTTCTATGCCGATTGTCATCATGAGGTACGCCCAGTCAAGCAAGGATACCGGGTCGTGCTGACTTATAACCTGATCGCACCGGGAGCCACCCGCACAAGCGAATTGCCACAACAGGCTGTCACTGCATTGGCAAGCGAACTCCACCGTGTCTGGCAAACCCCCGCACCACCACGATGGGATGGCGATACCCACACAGAACCACCGGATAGATTGGTGTATCTGCTCGACCACCAATACACCCCCAGTGGCTTGTCATGGCAGCGTCTCAAAGGCGTGGACGCTCAACGCGCAGCGGCATTGCAGGCTGCCGCCAGACAACTGGATGCGGAAATATTCCTGACATTGGCAGATGTGCACGAAACCTGGTCCGCCGAAGACGACTATCAGCAGCATGGTTACTGGAGCGATGAGCAGGAAGATGAAGACAACGGGTTCGACCACAATGAGGATCACCCCGCACTGGGCGATCTGATCAACAGCGAAGTTGAACTGCGCCACTGGCTTGCTCCAGATGGCAGCAAACGTGAAGAAATCAGTTTTGCCAGTGAGACAGAGCTATGCATGAACCGCCTGTCGGTTGATTGCGCGCCGTTCCAGTCCGAACACGAAGGCTATATGGGCAACTACGGCAACACCGTCGATCGTTGGTACCACCGTGCCGCCGTGGTGCTATGGCCGCGTGAGCGCAACTTTGTCATTCGGGCGCGACAGGCTCCCGACTGGGCTATTGCTCAGATTGCCGAATGGCTCAATGCTGGTGACACGATTCAGGCCGAAACAAGGGCACATTCATTGCTGTCATTCTGGGAGCAGGCAAGAAGCGTCGCCGATTCCGACGTACTATTCACCGCAACGCTGCCCGTCGCGGCCAGACTCGACGACGCAGGGATCGCTGCTGGTCTGCTGTCACCCTTTGCACTGTCGCAACTGACTGCACAACAGGCTCCCTGGCTGTGGCAATTGCTCGAACGCCACGGTCAGGCATGGTGTGCCGAACGTTTCCAGCAGTGGGCCGAAACGCATCAGCCAGACACGCGTCAACTGGCCTGGATGGCGCAGGAACTACCTGCTCTGGCACAATCTTCTTGCACGAGTAGCGATACCGTGGCCCTGCTTGCCCGCCTGGTGCAACAGCGCTGGGGTTGGCTGCGCCAGTACATTGCGCAAGTACAGAAGTATCACCAGCGCAGTACAAGAGTTTCGGCACTGGTTGAAACAAGCGCTGCATGGCTGGGCCTGCTCCGGGCCAGCCAAGTCACGGGTTGCTCTACGCTCACCGAGCAAATCATCGCCATGCTGCGCACGAACGACATACCACTGGAAGTTCCGCTGCAAGTTTTACATCAGGCCCAGAAAATAAAGAACCTCGAAGGGCTCCATCTTTCCGTTCTTCATAGTCATTGCACGCACGTGCTCGAAACCTGCCTGGCAAAGCCAAGGCGTAACGCAACCGACTGGTCGATCACACCGCCGTCCGAACATGGGGGACGGGGACTCGACGATCTTGCGGCACCCTTGCTGGCCTTTCTAGCCTCCCCACAGCAGCAACGGCTGGAATGGCCATTGGCCCAGGCCAGGCGTCAATTGATCCATCAGTTCATCGACCATCATGAGCTGCCGATACGGCATGAAACCCGCCGCACGGGCAGGCCCTACACCTTGGTACTGGAAAAGACCCTTGCTCTGTTCGAGCGCGACACTGCCGATCGCCAGCAATGGAAAAAAGACCTGGCCTGGTTGCAACGTACACAGGTACGGCCAACGTGAAACTGGAAGGTGATGAACTCGTCGTCGCCTTGTTCGCCAACATTTGTGGCAACGAATTCGCGTAGAGGGCTACTGAGGCACACTGCCGTTTCACAGGCAATCTCCCCTACCCCAGCCTCAAACATCTTCGATCACGCACTCATAAACACACGCTCGACCCATCACTGCACTACTGCGGCTCGCCTACATTTCTTTCATTTTAAGAAAAAACAAAGATGAAATTAGGGTAAACACCCCCATTTTTACCCACACTTGATTCAAAAAACTCAACATGTTTGCAATTTAAATCGTTTGACCCTACATTCTGCTCAACATTAGGATGGCATCGGTCAGCCGGCATTCCGGCTGTTGTGATTCGTCGCCGCGGACGGCCTAGAACCTATTGCACAAGCAGGAGTTTTCATGAATCAAGCTGTACTTCCCGTCGTCATCGCTGGGGCTGGCCCCGTTGGCATGACAGCGGCTGCCGATCTGATCCGCCAGGGCATCCCCGTCCTCGTGCTGGAGAAGCTATCGGACCTGAGCACCGAATCGCGCGCTTCGACTTTTCATCCGCCTACCCTGGACATGCTGGACGACTTGGGCTTTGCGCAAACACTGATCACCCAAGGCCTGAAGGCACCGACGGTGCAGTACTCAACCAGCACAGATGGCGAACTGGGCACGTTTGATTTCAGCACCATTGCCGACATCACGCGCCACCCCTTCCGCCTGCAGGCCGAGCAATACAAACTGACGCGCATCATCCTTGATGTCGTGCAGCACAACCCTCTGTTCCGCATCGAGTTCGACAGTGAAGTGCTGTCTGTCTCTCAAGACGAGGAAAGCGTCACACTGCGCGTTTCACAAGGCGGGCAAGAGCGCACGCTACGCTGTCAATGGCTGATCGGCGCAGACGGCGCCAACAGTATCGTGCGACGCGACCAGGGCATCGGCTTCGAAGGTTTTACCTGGCCCGAACGTTTTCTGGTGATGACGACGCCTGTGGATTTCACCGCCTTGCGTCCCGGCATCTCGTCAGTCAGCTATGTCGCCGACCCCGACCGTTGGTATTTCCTGCTGCGCATCATCGGCGCATGGCGCGTGATGATGCCCGTGGCGCCCGAACTGAGCGATGCAGAAGCACTGAGCCCGGCCTACGTCGAAGAATCCATACGCCGCGTCGTGCCTGCGGATATCGACCCCTGCATCCAGCACACCACGCTGTATCGTGTTCATCAGCGCGTCGCCTCGCATTTCCGCAAGGATCGCAGCTTCCTGGTAGGTGATGCCGCGCACATCAATAATCCGCTCGGCGGCATGGGCATGAATGGCGGTATCCATGATGCCTTGAACCTCACCGCCAAGCTGGGTCCGGTCATCAACGGAGCCGCTTCGCCTGCCGTGCTGGACCTGTACGAGCTTCAACGTCGTGCCGTGACGATGGAGGCCATCCAGAACGACACCATCCGCAACAAGCGCAACCTGGAGGCCAAGGAAGAGGTCGACCGCGCGCGCTTCCGCGATGAGATCCGTGCTGCTGCTGCGGATCCGGCCAAGGGCCGCGAACTGCTGCGTCGCATTGCCATGTTCAACAGCCTGGAACGCGCCGCCTCACTGACGGCCTGAATCCAATTCAGCGGCCTTCCAGCCCCCCACTGTTTCCCGGTTGGCGCTTGACCCCGCCGACCGGGTTGTTCGTAGTTTTTACCGGAGCAGAAAAACCATGAAGCAAACACGCCGTAAATCCCTGTTGCACAGCGTTGCCGCCCTCGCACTCGGCCTGGCTGCTGCCATCCCGTTTCAAGCCCAGGCCGCTTCCTGCGATGGCCCTATCAAACTGGGTACGACTATTTCCTCGACAGGTCGCAATGCCACGTTGGCCGATCGCTGGGTACGAATGACCGAAGTCTTCGAAGCTCGCTTCAATCAGGACGGCGGCGTATTCGTCAAAGAGTGCGACAAGAAACTGCCCATCAAGTTCGTCATCTACGACGACCAAAGCGTACCCGCTACGGCCGTAACGCTGTACGAGCGGCTGGCGACTGCTGACAAAGTGGACTTCTTCGTCGGCCCCGACTGGTCTGCGCTGAGCTTTGCTGCGTCGCAAGTCATGGAAACTCACAAAACGCCCAGCGTGATGTCCAACGCCTCTGCCGAGAATATCTATACTCGCGGTCTGAAATACGCATTTGGCGTGCCCATGCCCACAGCCAAGCAATGGTCGGTAAATTACTTCGACCTGCTCAAAACGGTATCGCCGGCCCCTAAATCCATTTTCTTTGTCGTACAGGACAACCTGCTGACCAAGGACATTACCGCCAACGCCGTCGAACAAGCCAAGGCAGCAGGTATGGAAGTGCTGGGCAACGAGATCTTTGCCCCCGAGCTGAAAGACTTCACCGCCATTACGCTGAAGCTGCGCCGCGCCAATCCGGACATCATCTACATCGCTTCTTATGATGCCCCGGCCATGCCGCTGATTCAGCAAATGCGCCAAATGCGCGTCAAGGCGTTGGACGTGCACCTGACGATGACTACCGGCGCTTTGCTCAAGACGCTGGGGGCCGATGCCGAAGGGCTGAGCGGTGAAATCCCATGGTTCCCCGGCATGCAAGGCGACTACAGCGAACTGGTCACCGAAGTGCTGAAAGATGCCGACGTCGATGTGCGCGACTACCTGTGGACGATGTCTCGCCTGTCCTCATACCTCGTCATGGTTCAGGCTATCGAACGCGCCGGAGCGGTGGACCGCGAAAAAGTCCGAGATGCCTTGGATCACGGCACCTTCAAGTCCCCCGTAGGCGACATCACCTTCCTGGAAGGCGGAATCTCCGAAACAGCGGCTTTCACCACACAAGTGCAATCCGGCGTACTGGAACTGGTCGCCCCCAAGGCAGTGGCCAACAAGCCTTTCATCTACCCTTCAGTCAGCTGGAAGTAAAACGCCGTCGGCACAGGAGACGTTTACATGGATATGTCCATCTTCCTGCAGCTCGCCGTCAGCGGCGTGTTGCTGGGCGGGATCTACGCCCTCGTGGCATTCGGACTATCGCTCATCTACGGGGTCGTGCGCATCTTGAATTTTGCGCATGGCACCTTGCTGGCGGTAGGCGGCATTGCAGCCAGCATCGGCTTTACCTCACTCGGCCTCTCGCCCGTCGTGAGCGCCGTGATCCTGGTAGTCGTATTGGGACTGTTGGGCCGGGCCTTCTTTCAATTTTTGCTGCAGCCGCTGCAATCGCGGCGGCACACCGAAATGGAAGTCGGCATGGTGCTGGTCACGGTCGGGGCCTTGCTCATCATGAGCGATCTGGCCGCCTTCCTGGCGGGCCCCACGCCACGCAGCATTCCCATCCGCTTCGAGCCGCTGGAAATCGGAGACGTCATCCTGTCCACGACCCAGCTGTATGCGCTGGGCGGCATCATTCTGCTGACGATCTTGCTGCAACTCTTTCTGCGCAAAAGCTGGTTCGGCCGCGCTATTCGTGCGGTTTCCCAAGACCCGCTCAGCGCCAGCCTGTGCGCTGTGCCAGGCAAGGCACTGCACGGCAATACCTTCGCCTTCGGCTGCGCACTGGTCGCCGTGGCTTCCGTGCTCTACGCAATGATGTTTCCGGTCGACCCCTATATGGGTTTTGCGCTGACGGTGAAAGCTTTCACCATCATTGTGCTGGGCGGCATAGGCAACCTGACAGGCACGCTCATCGCCGGCATCTTGCTGGGTGTCGCGGAGAGCCTGGGGGCTTTCATCCTGGGTTCCGAATGGGCGCCTGCCATCAGCATCGTGTTGTTGCTGTTCCTGCTCATCGTTCGTCCACAAGGTCTTTTTGGGAGTAAGGCAGCGTGAGCGCAACTTCTCGACGTTACATCAATCACCTGCCATGGTTGATCCTGGCTGCAGCGGCGTTCGTACCGGTGCTCGGCTCTTCTTATGCCGTTTCATTTACCTTCACGCTGCTGTCCGCGCTTGTGCTGGCGCAAAGCTGGGACTGGCTGGGCGGAAAGACCGGCTATACCAACCTGGGCCACTTCGCGTTCTTCGGCACGGGTGCCTATAGCTTTGCCATTTCGGCCTCGGCCGGCCTCGGGTTGATTCCATCCCTGGCACTGGCCGCCTTGGTACCGATGTTGCTGGCGCTGGTATTGGCCTTCCCCTTGTTTCGCCTGCGCGGCAATTACTTTGCCTTTGCCACCCTGGCGCTGATCCCTCTGTTCGAACTGCTGGCCCTGAACTTGGTCGGGCTGACGCAGGGCGCCAACGGTATTGCCCTGACCATCCCTCGTGACATGGGAATGTTGTACGGCCTGGTCCTGGCGCTGGGCGGCATCTCCATCGGCGTCAGTGTCTGGCTGGATCATTCACGCTTCGGCTATGCCTTGAAAGCCATCCGTAATGACGAACAGGCTGCCGAAACCTGCGGCATCCGTATCCTGCCAGCCAAAATGGCTGTATTTGCTCTGGGCGCTTTGTTCGCCGGCTTGGCCGGGGCACTGCAAGCCTGGTTCCTGGGTTACATCGATCCGCATACGGTATTCGGCCTGGACGTCGCATTGGGGCCCATCGCCATGGCGCTGTTCGGCGGCTCGGGCCTGCTGTGGGGGCCATTGCTGGGGGTCATCATTCTGGGGACGCTGCATAACTACCTGATCACCAACCTGTCCGTCTTGCAAACCGCCGCCTATGGCTTGCTGATTCTGCTGATCGGCCGCTACATGCCGGGCGGGATGCTGCGCAGCATCTGGGTATCGCGACTGCCGTTGCTAAGCCATTACAGTCGCGAACATCATGAACAGCCCCAAGTGGCAGGCCAATTGCCACAGGACCCCGCACCCATAGAAACAGTGCCGGCCACCGCCGTGCTGTCTTCGCAAGGCGCCATCAAACGTTTCGGCGGCAATACCGCTGTCAACAGCGTAACGCTGGAAGTTCAGCCCGGCGACGTCATCGGGTTGGTCGGCCCCAACGGTTCCGGCAAGACGACTTTCTTCAACTGCGTGTCACGTGTCTATACACTGGACGGTGGCCGCATCAGCTTTGCCGGCGTCGACCTTGCCGACAAGCGCCGTGATCAGGTGGCCCATCTGGGCATAGGTCGCACCTACCAGATTCCTCGTCCCTTCTCAGACCTGAGCACACTGGAAAACATTGCCGTTGCCTTGATGTTCCGCGCTCATCACCCACTGCATCACGCGCAAGCCTTGCGTGTTGCGCATAGCTATGCCGCACAAGTCGGTCTGGGCGGCAAGACGGCCACCTTGGCGCAAGACCTGTCGCTGCAAGACCGCAAATTGCTTGAACTGGCACGCGCACTGGCCAGTCGCCCTCGCCTGCTGCTGGTGGATGAGGTCGCCTCGGGTCTGACGCCGGCAGAGATCGCCAGCTTCGTCGAACTGTTGAAAACAGCACGCGACACCTACGGCCTTTCCATCATCTGGGTCGAACATATCTTCTGGGCACTGGCCAAAATCGTTGATCGTGTCGTCGTGCTGGAGCAGGGTTCCCTGCTGGCTCAGGGCAGCGTGAACGACATCGTGCATGACCCCAAGGTCATCGAGGCCTACTTCGGCGCCAAAGGCGCGGAAAAGGAAGGAAAATAATGCTGGACATCAAGGATCTCGTCGTCGAGCACGGCAATATGCGCGCACTGTTTGGCATGACACTGAACGTCAGGCAAGGTGAACGCGTCGCCTTGCTAGGCGCCAACGGCGCCGGCAAAAGCACCACGCTGGGCGCTATTGCCGGTATCTACCCACCTCGTTCCGGCAGCATACGATTCAAGGGTACGGAGATCGCCGGCAAACCTGCCGCCGTCAATGTCGTCAGCGGCATTGCCATGGTGCCGGAAGGCCGCCGCCTGTTCACTGGCATGACGGTGCAGGAAAACCTGGAGCTTGGGGCTTATGCACCCAGCCTGCGCAAAGGCGTGCAGGACAGGTTGGAAGGCATC
Organism: Mesopusillimonas faecipullorum; assembly: GCF_020539505.1. Taxonomy (GTDB): domain Bacteria; phylum Pseudomonadota; class Gammaproteobacteria; order Burkholderiales; family Burkholderiaceae_B; genus Mesopusillimonas; species Mesopusillimonas faecipullorum. Next base: position 54,464 of record NZ_JACDXW010000008.1, read on the forward strand.
TTCGACATGTTCCCTATCCTGAAAGAAAAACGCCATCAGCTCTCCGGGGAGCTCAGTGGCGGCCAACAACAGATGGTCGCCATCGGCCGGGCCTTGATGTCCAAGCCCGACCTGTTGCTGCTGGACGAACCCTTCCTGGGCATTGCGCCTGTTGTCGTCCATCTCGTGATGGATGCCCTGCGCAAGATTGCCGAAGGCGGCGTCACCGTGCTGCTGGTCGAACAGAACGTGCACCGCGCCTTCGAGTTCGCGGAACGTGGTTACGTTATCGAGCACGGCCATGTCATCATGCAAGGTAGCGCCCATGACATTCTGGACGACCCCGATTTTTCCGCCAAGTTTCTTGGCGTCGATTCAGAGGAAAACCAAGCATGAAACCCTTATCAGGCAAAACTGCGCTGGTCACCGGCTCAGCGCGCGGGCTGGGATTGGCCTTTGCACGCGATTTGGCAACCCAAGGCGCCACCGTCGTGCTGTCCGACCTGCAAGCACCGCATGACGTCGCCCAGGCGCTGCAGCAAGAAGGCATAACAGCCTGGGCCGTTGCGCTGGATGTTGCCAACGCCGCCTCCGTCGAAGCGGCTTTTGACTTCATCGACAAGCAAGTCGGCGGGCTGGATATCCTGGTCAACAACGCCGGCATCTTCACCAGCCTTAAACCGCAATCCATCCATGACATCGACATGGAGGAATGGGATGCCGTCATGGCCGTCAACGTACGCGGCGTCTTCCTGTGTTCGCGTGCGGCTGCCAAACGCATGGCGATCCGAGGCTACGGCAAGATCATCAATATTGCCTCCGGCACCGCCTTCAAGGGCACGCCTCTCTTTGCCCATTATGTGGCCTCCAAGGGGGCCGTCATTGCCCTGACGCGTGCCTTGTCAAAAGAACTGGGCGCAGACGGCATACGCGTCAATGCGGTAGCCGCGGGCCTGGTCATGACAGACAACGTGATGGCCAACCCCGACATCGTCAACCGCTTGTTGCAAGGCTCTCTGGAAAGCCGCGCACTCAGCCGCGCTCAACAAACAGACGACGTAACCGGTGCAGTAGGCTTCCTGGCTGGCCCACAAAGCGACTTCATTACCGGACAGACCCTGGTCGTGGACGGCGGTTCCGTCACCCATTGAACGACAACGAGTATTTCATGAGCTTGATTCCCCTGACTCCCGAGCACCTTTCCGGCCACGCCCTGATCGGCGGACAGTGGGTGGGCGCCACCGACGGCGCTACCTTCAACGTACAAAACCCAGCTACCGGCAGCGTTATTGGCTGCGTCCCTCGCATGGGCCAAGCCGACACCCAGGCCGCCATTGACGCAGCAAATGCCGCCCTGCCGGCCTGGCGCGGGCTCAGTGCGAAAGAGCGCCATCGCATCCTGATGCGATGGCATGCTCTGATTCTTGAGCACCAGGAGGCCCTGGCCGAACTCATGGTTGCAGAACAAGGCAAGCCCCTGTTCGAGGCGCGCGGTGAGGTCGGCTACGGTGCCAGTTTCGTCGAGTGGTTTGCCGAAGAAGGCAAGCGTGCCTACGGCGAAACCGTGCCGTCCGGTTCAGCCGACCGCCGGATTCTGGTCTTGCGCCAAGCCATCGGTGTGGTCGGGGCCATCACGCCGTGGAACCTACCCTCGGCCATGATTACCCGCAAAGCCGCTCCGGCCTTGGCTGCCGGCTGCACCATGGTGCTCAAACCCGCCGAAGACACGCCTTTCTCCGCACTGGCGCTGGCACGTCTGGCACAAGCCGCTGGCGTGCCGGACGGGGTGCTGAACATCATCACCGGTGATCCCGTCGTCATCGGGCAGACGCTGACCAGCAGCCCTATCGTACGCAAGCTTTCGTTCACAGGTTCTACACAAGTAGGCAAACTGCTTTATCGTGCCTGCGCCGACACCGTCAAGAAACTGGGCCTCGAGCTAGGCGGCAACGCCCCCTTCATCGTCTTTGAGGACGCCGACTTTGATGCAGCCGTAGAAGCAGCGCTGAATGCCAAGTTTCGCCATACCGGTCAGAACTGCGTCTGCGCCAATCGCCTCTATGTGCACAGCGCACTCTACGATCGCTTTGCGCAAGCTCTGGCAGAGGCCGCCGGCAAGCTGGTGGTTTCAAACGGCATGGATCCTGTCGCCCAGCAGGGCCCGCTGATCAATGCCGGTGCGCTGCAAAAAGTCATCGAGCACGTGGAAGACGCCCTGGCCAAAGGCGCCAAAGCACTCACTGGCGGCAAGCGGCACGGCACACAAGGTCATTTCTTCGAACCTACCGTGCTACGCGATGTGAACCCCAGCATGCGCATCGCCCACGAAGAAACTTTTGGTCCGGTTGCCGCACTACAGCCTTTTGAAAACGAAGCCGAAGTCACTGCATGGGCCAACGATACCGACTACGGTCTGGGCGCCTTTGTCTTCACCCAGAACCTGGGCCGCGCCATGCGCATGGCGGAAAACATCGAGTCGGGCATCGTCGGCGTCAACACCGGCATCATTTCCACCGAGGTCGCCCCCTTTGGCGGCATCAAGCAATCCGGCTTGGGCCGTGAAGGCTCGCGCCATGGATTAGATGACTTTCTGGAGTTGAAGTACATCTGCCTGGCCGGCCTGTGACTTCCTATCAACGGCGCCGCAGCCACCAGGCACCCAATGCGACCGCCGTTGCCAACGCCACCATGCCATGTCATGCCAACCACCGTGCGACAAGGCAAGGCTGCCCAGCATCGATCACCAGTGATCGCATCGTCTTGATGCAAGCTTTCATCCGCATTTTGTATGCGCATTAGTAATGCCATGCTGGCGGATATGGAAATCATGACCGCCAAAGCACCGAACTAAATGCGCTAGCGTGTCGCCAACAAGGCCTCGACAGCGCGTGCCGCCGCAAACAATGACGCGTCACGCCCTGCCTGCGCCGCAAACATCAGTCCCACCGGGGCTTCGTTCGGCTGATGGCAAGGCATGGAAATAGCGCAGCCATTCAAGAAGTTGATGAAGGTAGGATTGCGCAGCATAGCCAAGTTGATGCGGCCATAGGCTTCGTCATTCGTCAGTTCGGCCAGAGTGGGTGCGATAGTGGGAACTGTCGGACAAGCAATTAGATCGACATGCAGCAAGTGCGCCTCGACCCGCCGTATCCAGTCCGCACGCAGGCGGTCCAGCTCAATGATATCGGCGTGGGTTTGTTGCGCCCCCTTCTCGATACGCACCCGCACACGCGGGTCGTAATGCTGGCCTTTTTCGGCCATCAAGTATCGGTGTGCACGATAGGCCTCTGCTGCCGTATAACCGCCTTTAGCATTGATCACGGCCAATTCAGCAAACTCATGGAACGGCATATCGATGATCTGTGCGCCAGCTTGCGACAAGTGTTGCAAGGCAGAGGCAAAAGCATGCGACACATCGGTGTCCAGGCCATCCAGCACCAGCGTTTGCGGAATGCCGATACGCAGGCCCTTCAAGTCTGCGCATTGATCAAGCTGAACGGGTTCGCCCGCCAGGATGGCATCGACAATGGCGCAGCAATCTACAGAAGCGCCGATAGGACCGATACTGTCCAAGGCGCTGGACAGGGGGTATGCCCCTCGCAGCGATACCCTGGAAGCAGTGGGCTTGTAGCCCACCAGGCCTGTCAAGGCGGCAGGGATGCGACAAGAGCCGCCGGTGTCAGTGCCCAAGGCGACCACCGCCATGCCGTCCGTCACCGAAATGGCCGCACCCGATGACGAGCCACCGGGGATGCGCCCTGTCGCCCTGTCGTAAGGGTTGAGCGGCGTGCCGTAATGCGGGTTCAAGCCCAGGCCGGAGTACGCGAACTCGGTCATATTGGTGCGGCCAATGGGAATGAAACCGGCTGCCTTTAACCGTGCCACGGCATCGGCATCCCGAGTGGCAGGAGGCTGTCCGGCCAGCACGCGTGAGCCGGCCGTGGTGGTCTGCCCCTGGATATCGAACAAATCCTTGATCGATACCGGAATGCCGGCATACGGCCTGGTACAGCGGCCTGCCCTGCGTTCACGGTCCACGGCATCTGCTGCTGCCAGCGCCGCCTGGACATCGACATGCAGGAAAGTGCGCGCCCCTTCACCCACCGGGTCCTGGATGCGTGCGAGACACCTTTGCACCAGTTCGCGACTACTGGTCACTCCTTGCGCCAAAGCCAAGCGCAAGGACTCAAGGGTAGGGGGCATGGCCATCGTATCGTCAGACCGGGTCGTAATAATGGATTTCCAACAGTACACAGCCGTTCACGGACTTGAAGGGTCCGTGCTTGGCGCCAGGCGGACGGCAAGCATAGGTATTGGGTGCGAAGGATTCGCCGCCGTTGCCCTGGGCGTCATTGCCCACGATCATGTCGCCCGACAACTGGTAGACCTCTTCCCAGTAATCGTGTACGAAAGGGGCTGTGGTGTAGACGCCGGCTTCGAAGCGCAATAGCCGCGTGCGCGTACCGCGTTTGTTCTTTTCGTCCAATGCACCCGCAATGATCTTCTGCGCAATGCCGGGCGGATAACCGGGCGGCGTCTCCCAGCCGGTACTCATGTCGATAGCATGAAACTCATCATGCAATTTGTTGACCGCCATGTGTCTTGCTCCTTTGCCGTGTAGGCATCAACGCGGACTTCAGCCCGCAATAGGCAGCACTGCCACGCGATAGGCATGATGCAGGCTGCGGTTCAATACCGGGTCGTGCAACTCAAACTCGAAGGACTCGGAGAAACGAATTCCGCCTACTGCCGCCAGCGTCCCGCAGAACATGACGGCTCCTTCGGGCAAGTCGTCACCGGCATCCCCATACCCTGCCATCAACTCTGCCGGATCACGCATGGTCGTCACCGACCCCGTTTGATAAAGCACGCGTTGGCCGGCCTCCGTGATCCATGAGTGCAACACCAAACTGTCCCAATGCGGGGCAATGTCTTGCCAGGACCACCAAGTCTCACCTATCGGCTTATCGCACAGTTGTTTGGAAATTGCGACGCCTATGGTCTCCAGCTTGCGGTCGGTATGGTCGGAGCCTATGCCTATCCACAAACGGCCCTCATGCTTAAGCAGCACGAACTCGACTTCACCGCTGGAGTCCTGGCCACTGACCTCAATGACAGGCTCTGTCGTAAGCCGCGCAGCGGCAACGCGGTAATACATGGGCGTAGCTGCTGGACGCGGCACACCCAGGGCCTCCAGTTCAACAATGTGTTTTTCCATGGCCTCACGGTCACGTCCCGTCCAGCCGGCAATGACTGCGTGGCGAATATCGACCTCACAAGTTCGTGTTTCTGCCTGTGCTGCCAGTGTCAATTTCATGATGCGTGTGTCCTGATGAAGTCGTCATCACTTGATGCCCATCCCTTGACGACCGCAAGCGACTCCATTACCAAGTGAACAAACATATTGAGAAAAAAGCATGATCCTGTTTGGGCTATATATCCGGCGCATCGTCAATCGACAAACTGCCGAAAAATCTGAATATCTCGCAAAACTCTGATTATCATTAAGATAAAAAAACCGCTCCCAGACACGATCTCCAAGCTCATCTTAGAAGCGTTGCACATCTTCATCAAACGATTTATTCTTGATACATCTTGACTTTTACGAATCAACTTATGCGCCGCCGCTTGCCCAGCATCAACGCCCTGACCGCTTTCGAAGCCGCTGCCCGCCATGCAAGCATCACCCGTGCTGCCAACGAGCTCTCGCTAACAGAAAGTGCCGTCTCGCGGCAGATATCCTTGCTGGAAGAAAAATTGGGCCTGCGGCTTTTCAACCGTATCAAGAAGCGCATTTCGCTGACTCGTGCAGGCGTCTTATATGCTGCCCGCGTGGGTCAGATCATCAAGCGTATCGAGCGCGACACACTGGAAGTCATGGCTCATGAAGGCAATGGCGCCACACTGGAAATCACGTCGCTGCCGACTGTCGGTGCACAATGGATGGTCTCGCGCCTGGGGGGGTTTTATGCGCAGCATCCCGACCTGACCATTCATGTCAGTGCACGCAGCGGACGCTTCTTTTTTACGGAAAGCGCCTTCGACGGCGCTTTGTATTTCGGCCAACCCGACTGGCCTGGCGCCCGTACCGATTACTTGTTCGACGAACTCTTGTTGCCTGTCGGCAGCCCGTCTTTCCTACGCGGCGCTAAGACCATCACAGCGCATGACATTGCTAAACATAGACTGCTGCACCTGATGTCACGCCCCGATGCCTGGCGCCATTGGTGTGCCAAAGCCGGTCTGGATGACATCAATGTCATGCGCGGTCCCCGTTTCGAGATCCAATCCATGCTGGTCAGCGCAGCCTGCGCTGGCTTGGGTGTAGCGCTGTTGCCCCGCTTCCTGATCGAAGAACCGTTGCGCAGCGGCGAACTATGCGTCCTGTCTCATCTGCCCATACACAGTGAAGGCGCCTATTATTTTGCCTACCCCGAGGAAAAGGCCGACGACGCTTTGCTAGCGGAATTTCGCGCCTGGCTGCAAGCACAAGCCGAAGAGTTCCGCCAACCGCTGCCCACCTAAGCACGATTCACGCTCCCTACACGCAACGCAGTTCCGCCAGTGGGCAACCAGCCTTCTGCCTCATAAACCATCGAATGCGCCTTTGGCGATCATCACCTTGTTGCGTTTGCGTAGTCGTCGTACCTTGGGATCGTGATTGCTTAAAACTTCCGCATGCTGCGCTTCAATAAAGTCGGAAAGCGCCGACTTTTCTTCACTGACCGCTCGATACAGTTCGTCAGCGTCTCTGCGTATGGCACGGCAGTCGCGCATGAAGGAACGAAAACGTACGCGGGAAAGTGCTTCTTTATCGGTGAACACCAGGTGTAGTTCGCGCTCGCCTTCATGAGACTCATCAAGCATATAAACCCCGCTCAATCCGCGAGCATCCCAGCTGTCGCTCAGTGCCTCGTAGCGAGCCTGCGCATAGCCCCACAAGCGCTCGCGCAGTTCCTCCAGCACCTCTTCTTGCCCGTCGGCGCTCACGCGCATGTCCCATCGCGTGTTCTCACCTACCTGTTCACCGTGATGCGGGCCAGGAACATATTGGTGTGGAATCCGCTGTTCGAGCAACTGGCTACCCAGTTCGTCGAGCAGCGAATTTTGATAGCCCGCCGCCATGGATAAGGTGGCATAGGTAAATTTTCCATCGACGAATAGCCTCGCCCAGCCCAGATAGAGGTAGCCGCGATAAGGCTTGGCAAGGTAATCCTCGCTTTCTTTCTGGCGATATTCTTCCTGCCAGCGGTACTCGCTCTCATCGTATTCGCGCAGGGTTTGATACTGAAGAATGGAATCGCCTTCACGAAAATGCTCGTTGAGAAAAAAGTAATCCTCACCGATACCCATTAACGGCAAAAGGGTTTCGTTCCAGAGATTCAGCTCTTCACCAGAGAGCCGATCAGAGATGCTTTCCGTCTGCTCTACCGACGCCTTCGTGCGTCCGAACAGTTCCTGCATCAGCACAAGGTCCAGCCGCGCTCGGTCTTCCTCGGGCACCGCGACACCGTAGCGTTCTTGCTGCTCTTGGGGCCAGGAAAAGTACTCTGGCCTCACCCGCATCATTGCTCGACGAAGCTCAGGTTTCCAGCCGTCTAGCGGTTCTTGCGTCATGGGGGAAATGTCCTTGCCTACCTATGCTGATCATCATCTCGCTACACGCATGATAGAGGTAAAAAGACTCGTCTTGGTAGGCGTGGTAACCGCAACTGTGGTGACGCGGTAAACGCCACTACCGTAGTATCAGTGAAAAGCATCAGCGCAAGATCAAGCACGCTGGGGTTAGACTGATAAGCATCCTTGTGTTGCTCCCCCACATGCATCATGACCAGCTTGTATCTTTTCGAAGAACTCGCCCCCAACGAACGCGAACGCCTGGGGGATCAAGCGTATGTATTACGCGGCTTTGCGCTGCCCTTCGTCAACGAACTGCTCCCCGCCATTACCCAAATAGCATCCCTGTCACCCTTTCGCCAAATGCAAACCCCCGGGGGCTATACCATGTCTGTCGCGTTAACCAACTGCGGCAAGCTGGGCTGGGTGACCGATAGGAGTGGCTATCGCTATAGCCGTATCGATCCGCAACATAGCCAACCCTGGCCCGCCATGCCCCAAAGCTTTACCCAGTTGGCTCGCACGGCGGCAGCCGAGGCCGGTTTCCCAGACTTTGAACCCGATGCCTGCCTGCTCAACCGCTATTTGCCAAGCTCACGCATGTCCTTGCATCAAGACAAAAACGAGCGCGACTTCAGCGCCCCCATCGTCTCGGTTTCCTTGGGTATGACGGCTACCTTTCTGTTCGGCGGCCACCAGCGCAGCGATCGCACCGCCAAAGTGGTCTTGCACCATGGCGACGTGGTGGTGTGGGGCGGCCTTGACCGCATGCGTTACCACGGCATCATGCCTTTGAAAGGGCTCGCTCACCCCTTATTGGGTGAGCAGCGCATCAATTTCACTTTTCGCAAGGCGGGGTAAGCATGAGCACGACCACTTTTTTGCTGGAACGCATGCAAACACCCTTGGGGCAGATGTTGCTGGTCAGCGATGAGCAGCAGATTCTGCGTGCGTTGGATTGGTGGGACTATGAAGTGCGCATGCGCGAACTGATGCGTCAGCAGTACAAGGGTACCCACATAGAATTGCGAGAAACCCAGCTAAGCTCACCGGCAGCGCTGGCCATGCGAGCCTATTTTGAAGGCGACTTGGCCGCCCCCGACACCTTGCACATTGACACCGGCGGCACAGTCTTCCAACGCGAAGTCTGGCATGCGCTGCGTACCGTCCCCGCAGGCCAAACGCTTAGCTACCTAGAGCTTGCCACCCGCATAGGCCGCCCCAAGGCGGTGCGGGCAGTGGGTTTGGCCAATGGCGCCAACCCCATCAGCATCGTGCTGCCTTGCCACCGCATTATCGGCAGCAACCGGAACTTGACGGGTTACGGCGGCGGCTTGTTTCGCAAACGCTGGTTGCTAGAACATGAGAAGGCGGCAGGTTTTGAAACAGCGTCCTTACCCGGCTTTCAAGGCCCGCTTCCCTGATCTTTTTGCCTCAAATAGCAAGAAGCGGAGTGCCGGCTGCGGCAATAGCGCTTAATCTGTTCCCATGCCGACAACTTCCGGATGGTTTCGATGAACACCTCCAACCCCAACTTGGCTCAGGCGCAAGCGCCCGTTCAAAAGTCGCATTTGCAGCGAATTACCGAGGCTTGTCGCTTTATTGAAGCCCGCGTTGAGGCTGCCGAACCCCTGCCCACCTTGGCCGACTTGGCACTTCACGCAGGCATCAGCGCGCACCACTTTCATCGCTTGTTCAAAGCAGAAACCGGGCTTACGCCCAAGGCCTATGCCACCGCACATAGGGCCCAGAAACTACGCCAGGCTTTGCAGACCTCGGATACCGTTACCGACGCGATTCATAAGGCGGGTTTCAAGTCCAGCAGCCGTTTCTACGAAAACGCCGATCAGTTGTTAGGCATGCAGGCACGCGATTACCGTGATGGCGGCAAGGGCGCAGTCATACGCTTTGCCGTCGGGCAATGTTTCTTGGGCGCGATCCTGGTCGCGCAAAGTCCACGCGGCATTTGCGCGATTTTGCTTGGCGATGAACCGGAAGAACTGCTGCAAGATCTGCAAGACCGCTTCCCCAAGGCCCAGCTTCAGGGCGGTGACGAGAACTTCGAACAGTGGGTGGCTCAAGTGGTGGGTTTGGTGGAAACCCCCGCCTTAGGTTTGAAACTGCCCCTGGACATACGCGGTACGGCCTTCCAGCAGCGCGTGTGGCAGGCCCTGCGTGAAATTCCACCCGGTACGACCGTCAGCTACACCGATATCGCCCAGCGTCTGGGCATGCCCAACTCGACCCGAGCGGTTGCCCAAGCTTGCGGCGCCAATGCCTTGGCCGTTGCCATTCCCTGCCATCGCGTGGTGCGCAAAAATGGTGATTTGGCCGGCTACCGCTGGGGCATAGAACGTAAACGTGAACTGCTAAGACGCGAGGCGGAACCCGTCGAGGCGCGCCTCGACGGGGGTGCTCAACCTGAAGCGCCTACATCCGTAACACCAGACTAATGTTCGAGAAAATCCTGGATAACGGCATTGACCTGTTCGGGATGCGTAAGCGGCGCCAAGTGCCCCCCCTCGGGCTGCACAGCCACCTGCCAATGAGGACAGCCTTTTTCCAGCAGTCTTAACACTTGGGCGATCACCGGGTTGGTATCGGCGGCATACATCAGTAAGGTGGGCATGCTTAGGCTGGCATAGACCTGCATAGATGTGGTGTTGCGTTCCAGCGCCCGGCCTTCGTGAATACTGCAGCCTATGGCTTGGGCCAATGTCGCCTGGCGTTTTGCCGACATGGCGTTCCAACCCGCTTCATCGGACCAAAAAATAATGAAATGGCGGGCAGCCTCTTCGGAGCGGCCTTGTTCATGCAAAGACTGCACCGTATCCATCAGCCCCACCATGCCTGCGAAAGCTTCGTCCAGACCGTGGTCTCGCATGAGATGGAAAGGGTTGGGCTCATACATAATCAGCTTTTCTACCTGCTCGGGTCGGCATAAGGCCGCCTCCATGGCCAATACCGCGCCCAGCGAATGCCCCACCAAACTAAGCTTGCCCGGCACGTGATCCATCAGCGCAAGCACGATCTCAAGCTGATCCGCCACCGTTTGTACGCGGTCGGCAGGCCAGGGACTGGTCTCTCCGTAACCATACAAATTGATCGCCAATACTCTATGGCTCTGACTCAGGGTGTCTATCAGCGGTCGCCATTGTTTGTAGCTGCTTGAAGCGCTGTGAATCAGCAGTACCGGGGGCCCTTGACCCTCATCTAAATAATCGATGCGCCATTCGCCGGATTCCAGTATCGGCATTGTCTTCCTCCTGAACGTCTTAATCCGTGGTTGGCGGGCAGCGTACAACGCTGGGGGCCGGCTGTCGAGCCATGGCTTTATCCCAGGAAAACCCGCGTTTCCTCTATTGAGCTTTCTACTTATAATCCATAATGTTTATATTTTATAACTAATATTTTTTCAAAGGTCACTAGGCATGAGCCTGAACTCTTTCTCCATGCTCGAAACACGCGTTTCCGATGACGGCATTGCCGAAGTCAAAATCACCCGCTCTGCAAAGCGCAATGCCATCAATATCGAACTGGTTCAGCAACTGGGTCAGTGCTTCCAAGACATGCCCGAACACGTCAAAGCCATCATCCTGCACGGTGAAGGCGATCATTTCTGCGCTGGTCTGGACCTTTCCGAAGTATCCGAGCATACGGTTCCCCAATCGGTCATGCTTTCCCGCCTGTGGCATCGCTCTTTCGACCATATTCAGTTCGGTCGGGCACCGGTTATTGCCGTGCTGCATGGCGCCGTCGTGGGCGGTGGTCTTGAATTAGCCGCCTCTACCCATATCCGTATTGCCGAACCTTCGGCCTTCTTTGCCCTGCCCGAAGGCAAGCGCGGCCTGTTTGTCGGCGGCGGCGGTTCGGTACGTATTACGCGCCTGATGGGCGTACCCGGCATGACCGACATGATGTTGACGGGCCGCGTATTGAATTCCCAAGAAGGCGTGCAAGCAGGCCTGGCGCAATATTCGGTCGAAGCCGGCATGGGACTGGAAAAAGCGCGCGAACTGGCTGCAAGCATTGCTTCCAATGCCGCGATGACCAACTATGGCGTCATGCACATGTTGCCCCGCATCGCCGATCAAACCATCCACGACGGCTTGGCTACCGAATCCCTGATGGCCGCCGTTGCGCAAACCGATCCCTCCACTCGCGAACTCCTGCGCCAGTTCCTGGAAAACAAACAGAACAAAGTTCAGTTCCAGCGTTAAGCCCTTTCTTTACCCAACTAGCTGTTTTGTCACGAGTTAAGCCATCATGTTGAGCTACCAACCTCCTCTTAAAGATATCGAATACGTTCTGGGCGATCTGCTTGATGCACCCGCAACGCTTCAGAACATCCCCGCCTTCGCCGAGATGGACAAGGAGCTCATGATGCAAGTGCTGGAAGAAGCCGGGCGCTTCGCCAGCGAAGTGGTGGCACCCTTGAATGCCCCGGGTGACGAGCAAGGCTGCCGTTACCAAGACGGCCAAGTCAAAACCCCAGACGGTTTTGCCCAGGCTTACGCACAATTCTGCGAAGCCGGCTGGCCGGCGTTACCTTGTCATCCCGAGTACGGCGGCCAAGGTTTGCCCAATACACTGAATTGCATTCTGTACGAAATGCTCAGTGCTTCCAACCACGCCTGGACTATGTTCCCAGGTTTGCTGCACGGAGCGTATTCCTGCTTGCATCAGTACGGTAGCGAGGCACTGAAAAATCAGTATCTTCCAAAAATCGCTTCTGGCGAATGGCTGGCCACCATGGGTCTCACCGAATCGCAAGCCGGCAGCGATTTGGGTTTGCTGCGCACGCGGGCCGTCATGCAGGCTGACGGCAGCGCCCGTATTACGGGCAGCAAGATCTTCATCTCGGGCGGCGAGCACGACATGACGGAAAACATCGTGCATCTGGTACTGGCGCGTCTGCCCGATGCCCCAGCCGGCAGCAAGGGGATCTCGCTGTTCCTGGTGCCCAAATACCTGCCGGAAGGCGACGGTTTGGGCGCCCGCAATACCGTTACGTGCACCGGCATCGAGCACAAAATGGGCTTGCACGGCAGTGCCACGACTAGCCTGCAATTTGACGACGCCATAGGCTATTTGGTGGGTGAACCCAATCGTGGCCTGGCTGCCATGTTCGTCATGATGAACTCGGCTCGTTTGCACGTAGGGATGCAAGGGTTGGGGTTGGCCGGGGCCTCTTATGCCAGCGCATTGGCCTATGCACAAGAACGTCTCCAATCTCGCGCGGCGGTCAGACCGCCCAGCCGAGCCGGGCAAGCGGCCGACCCCATCGTGCTGCACCCACCCATGCAACGCCTGCTGATGACTCAACGCGCCTACGTAGAAGGTGGTCGCATGTTGACCTATTGGGCTGCCTTGCTGCTGGATACCGCCGAGCATCATCCTGATGCTCAAGCACAAGCCAAGGCGCACGGCTTTTTGGCATTGGTAACGCCCATCATCAAATCCATGATGACCGACCAAGGCTTTGCAGGGGCCAGTCAGGCCTTGCAGGTATTTGGGGGGCATGGCTATGTGCGCGAAACCGGCATAGAACAATATGTGCGCGATGCCCGTATCGCCATGATTTACGAAGGCACCAACGAAATTCAAGCTGTAGACCTGTTGTTGCGCAAGGTATTGGCTGACAACGGTAAGGTCTTGGAAGACTACCTGCAAGGTATTTCAGATACCGCTCAAGCTGCGCAAGACGGCGCCTTCGGCGCTTGTGCCACCACCTTGGCTTCCTTGATAAACGAAGTACGAGACGTCAGCCAAGCCATAGGAAAAGCCGCAGCCCAGCATGCCGCCCTGCCCCACCTGGTTGCCCCCGACTACCTGCGATTGTTAGGCCATGTCAGTCTGGCGTGGTTCTGGCTGCGCGCCGCCCAGCGCTCGGAAGCACTGATGAGCCAAGACCCTGAGTTGCATGCGGGTAAGCAAAACACGGCGCGTTATTACTTTGACTTTGTATTGCCCGAGGTACGTCAGCATTTACAGGTTATTGGCAATGCCATCGCCGCCAGCGAACAAGCCAACGGCAATGTCTTTCTTCCCGAAATTCTGAAGCAATATGACTGACCAGAGTTTGCCGTTGTCGGATTCCCAGACAGTCGACCAAGCGGTGCTGTTGCAGTCTATAGGATATAGCTGCTTGCAGACTTATTTGGCCATCGTCCCTGAGCTAAAAAAGCAGCTGGCGACACTGGGTTTACGTCCAGTCGAATACACCATTCTGTCTGTGGTAAAAAGGAACTCCGGCATCACCCAGAAACGCTTGGGCGAGACCATTAAAGTGTCTCCGCCCAACTTGGCTACCGTGCTAGACCGCATGGAACAAGACGGCTTGCTTGCCCGCCAGCGCAATCCCCTAGATAAGCGCTCACAAGTCTTGGTTCTACACTCACGTGGAACCCTCCTTTGCGATCAAGCCGAGGCAGTTGTTGCCGAGGCCGAAGCGCTACCGCAGTTGTCCGAAGCCGAGCGCCATACCCTACTTGGCCTGCTGCAGAAGATTTTCCTACCTACTCAACCCTGAATTTTTCTCACCCATGCATCTGGTAAAAAAACTCCCCAATCACCCGCTGGACATCGTTGGTGATATACACGGCGAGTCGGATGCACTAGACAAACTGCTCAAGAAGCTGGGCTACGACGAACAAGGTAATCACCCCCAGCAACGTAAGCTGGTGTTCGTCGGTGATCTGGTCGATAGGGGGCCAGACAGCCTAGGGGTGCTTCATCGGGTGCAACACCTGATTAGCCAAGGTAATGCCTACAGCATTCTGGGTAATCACGAAATCAATTTGCTGATTGACGATGCTAAAGACGGATCGGGTTGGTTCTTCGAAGAACGCTACGCTCAAGACAAAATCAACTACGGCAATGTACAGCGCACACCCGAATCCGAGAAACCCGCTTTGCGCCGGTTTCTAGGCAGTCTACCCGTCGCTTTAGTACGAAAAGACATCCGTATCGTTCATGCCGCCTGGACACGGTCCGCGATAGACGCCGTCAGTACCGTTACCCTTGGCAACGTCACTGAGCAGTACAAGATGTGGACTTTCGCGGCAGAGTCGTCTGCCCAAGCCACAGGCCTGTATGACAGGTATTTGCGCGACAAACAGCACTGGGCGGCTCAACTCGAGAATGAGTCGACCCCTCCGCCCTTCCTCGATTCCTTGGCCGACTACGAGGCCATGCAGCAAATGGTAAATCCGCTTAAGGTGCTGACATCCGGTGTGGAAACCCGTGCCACAGAAGCCTTTTTTGCAGGTAATCGTTGGCGTTTTTCAGATCGGGTCAACTGGTGGGACCATTACGAAGAAGATACTCCTGTCGTGTTTGGTCATTACTGGCGCATGCTTAGCCCACTCAAGCTTAAAAACATGCCGCGCTACACACAGATGTTCAACAACATCCATCCTCAAGCGTGGTTTGGTAAGCGGCGTAATGTGTTTTGCGTAGATTACTCGGTAGGAGCCCGCTGGCGCGATCGTAAGGTAAAGCGCCCTATCCATGAGTCCAGATTCAAGCTGGCCGCTTTGCAGTGGCCTGAGCGGCAGCTGGTACTGGACACAGGCGAAGTCCTCCCTACCCTGCATGCCCCTGGCGTGTAGCCTTAATTCGCCGACGTCCGCCCTATCAGCCACAGTCACATATAAAGCCTTAGGCCATACTATTACGCTAGGCCTGGGTTAACAGCGCTGCGCTTCACCAATAGCCTACTCTCACTGGTAGGTCTGTTCACACGAGCGCGCCATTCGCCCCAGGCAAAGCTATCCTTTCTGAACTGGACATCGCCATGCGGTTTGAACACATCATACAAATCAACTCTTTTGAACTCGGCTCGCCGCCCTTGCTTAGTCGTGAGCAGGTGTGGCGCGGTATCGCCCTGCGTATCTACGACCCCGCTCACTTCATTATCGGTCTAGAAGGGCATTCAGTCAGGCAACACGAACGCCTTGAGAACGGTATAGAGGTGATTGAACGCACCCTGCATTTCGGTGCATTTGAGGTTCATGACAAGGCCACACTGACACCCATGGAAGAGATCAAGGTAGAAGTGATCGGCACTGATCGCTGGCCTGCATGCTCCGCTCGTACGTGCATCGAAGAACCCGAGGTAAGTTCGCTTTTCTTGCGATTTATTTATGAATGGGACGATTCAGATCCCTCTGAGCAGCTACTTACCGCCGAAGAAAGAGGCATTCGCGAGCAAGCGTATCAAGCGTTGGATATGGATACGGTGACTCGCATACGTGAATTGGCTCACAACAGCCCACACTAAAACTGTTCCACATTTGAAACCCAGCCCGATTCTGCATGAAACGGGCTTTTTTTGTACCGGGAAAGTCTGTTGGTAAGTTGTGGATCATTTCTTGATAACTGCGGTTTTATCAACAAACGAAAAATTGTCCAGAAACTGTTCTTGAGTCATCCAGAAAGTAGTCCAGAGATTTTTTGCGTTCAACTCTTTGAAAGATATCTGGTTTTTGCACTTATGCCAGTTATGCACAGACACCCATCAGTTCTACCAGTTTTATATATAGAAAAGATAGATAAAAAGAGGGAAAAGCCTAAAAACCGCAATCCACAAACCTCCCACAGCTTATCCCCAGGGTTATCCACATTTAGGTGTTCCACGTGAAACACAACAAAACCAATACCCTGCCTACTCAGTTTGTTCGAAGTGTTGTTTCACGTGGAACAGTCTTAAACATTAAACGGAAGATACCCCAACGTTTCACGTGAAACATTGCCGCCGCGTTCCACGTGAAACAAACCTAGAGTCGTATAATTCAACATTGACTTCAAGATCTACGCCATGTACTACCCTGAAAAATTCAGCGTCATCGTTGTAGGGGGTGGACATGCCGGAACTGAAGCTGCCTTAGCTGCGGCTCGAACCGGCCTCTCTACTCTTTTACTCACTCACAACTTAGACACTCTTGGACAAATGTCCTGCAATCCATCAATCGGTGGCATTGGTAAAGGTCATTTAGTCAAAGAGGTAGATGCGTTGGGCGGTGCTATGGCTTTGGCAACTGACAAAGCCGGCATACAGTTTCGAATTCTGAATCGTTCTAAAGGGCCGGCTGTTCGCGCCACACGAGCACAAGCGGATAGATCCCTTTATCGGCAAGCCATACGGCAAATCATTCAGCATCAACCTAATCTCACGGTTTTTCAGCAACCTGTTGAGGATCTTTTGCTGAAAGGTGAAAAGGTATGCGGTGTAAAAACCAAGGTCGGTTTGATATTTGAAGCTGATGCAGTTGTGCTAACGGCAGGTACCTTCTTGAATGGTCTGATCCACGTGGGACTAGAGCATTATGAAGGAGGCCGTGCTGGAGATCCGCCTGCCATATCCTTAGCACACAGATTGCGTGAACTTGCTCTTCCTGTCGGTCGTTTAAAAACGGGCACTCCCCCTAGGTTAGACGCACGTACGATTGATTTTTCAAAAACCCAAGAGCAACCTGGCGACCTGGATCCTGTACCGGTATTCTCTTTCCTGGGAAATGCTGCGATGCATCCGCGGCAGGTGTCTTGCTGGATTACGCACACCAACGAAAAATCTCATGACATTATTCGTTCTGGCTTGGATCGCTCTCCCATGTACAGCGATCAAGGGACTATAGAAGGAATAGGCCCGCGATATTGCCCTTCTATCGAAGACAAAATTCATAGGTTCGCCGACAAACAAAGTCATCAGGTATTTTTGGAACCTGAAGGCTGGTCAACGACAGAAATCTATCCCAACGGTATTTCGACAAGCTTGCCTTTTGATGTGCAGTTTGCGCTGGTGCGTAGTTTGCCCGGGCTTGAGAACACCGTGATAGTCAGGCCTGGCTACGCAATTGAATACGATTACTATGATCCACGTGGTTTGAAACCAAGTTTAGAAACCAAGGCTATTTCGGGTTTATTTTTTGCCGGCCAAATCAATGGCACAACCGGGTACGAAGAAGCTGCGGCACAAGGTTTGTTGGCAGGTGTCAATGCAGCACAGTACGTAAAAAATGAGCCCGCCTGGACGCCCGCTCGAAACGACGCTTATTTAGGCGTGCTTGTAGATGATCTTGTAACAAATGGCGTAACAGAACCTTACAGAATGTTTACATCGCGAGCCGAGTACCGTTTGAGTCTGCGCGAAGACAATGCGGACATGCGCTTGACAGAAACGGGCCGTCAACTTGGCTTGATAGATGACGAGAGATGGGAGGCGTTCAACCGCAAACGAGACGCTGTAGCCGCAGAGATACAGCGCTTGCGCAGCACTTGGGTCAATAGCAAAATCCTGGACGCGCATTCCGCTACGCAGTTGTTGGGCAAGCCCCTAGAGCGTGAATATGCTGTGGCTGATTTGTTGAAACGCCCAGAGTTGGATTACCTGGGTCTCATGGATTTTCGTTTGCCCAATGGCGAACTGCTCGCGGGCCCAGGCTTGCAAGACCCGGTTATCGCCGAACAGGTAGAGATCCAGATCAAGTACGCGGGTTACGTTGACAGGCAGCAAGAGGAAGTCCGTCGCATGACTGAGCAGGCCGAGCAGACCATACCCGAGGATTTCGACTACGATGCGATACCCGCTCTTTCCATCGAGGTCAGGCAAAAACTGAAGGTGGCCAGGCCGACCACATTGGGTCAGGCCAGTCGCGTCTCAGGTGTGACGCCCGCAGCCATCTCCTTGCTGTTGATACACATCAAGCGCCATTTGTCCGGTAAGCA
Organism: Mesopusillimonas faecipullorum; assembly: GCF_020539505.1. GTDB lineage: Bacteria > Pseudomonadota > Gammaproteobacteria > Burkholderiales > Burkholderiaceae_B > Mesopusillimonas > Mesopusillimonas faecipullorum. Next base: position 72,788 of record NZ_JACDXW010000008.1, read on the forward strand.
CAAGGCATGAACAGTTCGCAGTCCCACGTCGAAAACCTCAGGCAGGCCGCTACAGCGTTGAATCTGACGCTGGACGAGCGGCAAGAAAGCGCAATTCTGGCCTACATGGCACAGATACAGAAATGGAATAAAACCTATAATCTGACGGCGCTGCGTCAGCCCGAGCAAATCCTGGTACAGCATGTGCTGGACAGCTTGGCGGTGGTCAATCCGATTCAAAACTTTCTGCAGACCCGGTCTGGCAACGACGAAACCGTCATTGTCGATGTCGGGTCCGGTGCGGGTTTGCCCGGTACGCTGCTGGCCATCATGCATCCCGAATGGCGCGTTTATTGTGTCGATGCCGTCGAGAAAAAAATGGCTTTCGTGCGCCAAATGAGCAGCATTCTGGGGCTGCCCAACCTGCACGCAGTGCATGGCAGGGTAGAACAACTGCCGGTTTACAACGCCGACATCGTGGTTTCACGGGCTTTTGCTTCATTACCCGATTTTGTACAGTGGGCAAGTCGTCACGCAGGCCCTGACGGTGTGGTGCTGGCCATGAAAGGCCGCGTTCCCCAGGACGAAATCGATGCCTTGCACGACGCACAGGCACAATGGAGGGTGGAACGTGTGGAAGCACTGCATGTACCCTTGCTAGACGCGCAGCGATGTCTGGTGTGGCTCCATCGCCAAGGAAATTCATGAATCAAGTTCAGTCCGACAACCTGACCAAGGTTTTCTGTATTGCCAATCAGAAAGGTGGCGTAGGCAAGACCACGACAGCCATCAACCTGGCTGCTGCACTGGCTGCCTTGAAAAAGCGCGTGTTACTCATAGACCTCGACCCACAGGGCAATGCCACCATGGGCAGCGGCATAGACAAGAACGCGGTCAATGCCAATCTGTACCAGGTTCTGATAGGCGAAGCCACCATCGCCCAAGCCAGGCAGTATTCCGAGGCAGGTCGATACGACGTGCTTCCGGCCAATCGCGAACTTTCCGGTGCCGAAATCGACCTCATCCAGATGGAAGAACGCGAGCAGCAATTACGCAAAGCCATACTTTCTGTGCGCGATGAATACGATTTCATCCTCATCGATTGCCCGCCCACGTTGTCGCTGCTGACGCTTAATGGCCTGGTATCAGCCGATGGCGTGCTGATTCCCATGCAGTGTGAATATTTCGCCCTGGAAGGCTTGTCCGATCTGGTCAACACCGTCAAGCGTGTGCGTCAGAACATCAATCCGCACCTGAATTTCATCGGTCTGCTCAGGGTGATGTTCGATACCCGGGTCACCCTGCAGCAGCAGGTATCGGCGCAGATTGAAACGCATTTTGGCGACAAGGTTTTCCAGGCCATCGTGCCGCGTAATGTGCGTCTGGCCGAGGCACCCAGCCACGGTCTACCCGGTGTGGTCTACGACAAAAATTCGCGTGGCGCAAAAGCCTACCTCGAGTTTGCGGATGAGCTGATCAAGCGCATGAAACGCGAAGCGTTGCGCTCAACGGCCCGCACGGCCAATACGGCCAACCCCTGATGGAGAAAAAGACAATGGCGACGAAACGCCTGAAAGGTCTGGGCCGCGGTTTGGACGCCCTGTTGGGCGCCGACAAAACCGCTATCGAAAACCTGGATACGGACGCTTCCCAGCAAGCCTCTGCGTTGCCCACCACGCTGCCCGTAAAAAAATTGCGTGCAGGCCGCTATCAGCCGCGCACCCGCATGGACGAAGGGGCTTTGGCGGAACTGGCGGAGTCCATCCGCACTCAGGGCATCATGCAGCCCATACTGGTGCGTCCGCTTACCGATCTCAAAGACCAGTACGAGATCATTGCCGGGGAAAGGCGCTTTCGTGCCGCCCAATTGGCGGGCTTGAAAGAAGTACCGGTTCTGGTGCGGGAAGTAGCGGATGAAAATGCCGCCATCATGGCGCTCATCGAGAACATTCAGCGCGAAGACCTCAATCCGCTTGAAGAAGCCCAAGGAGTCAAGCGCCTGCTTGACGAATTTGCCCTCACTCACGAGCAGGCGGCAACAGCTATTGGCCGTTCGCGCTCAGCAACCAGCAACTTGCTGCGTTTGTTGAATCTTTGCGAACCCGTGCAAACCATGCTGCTGGCAGGAGACATCGACATGGGGCACGCCCGTGCCCTGCTTGCGCTAGAAGCCGCTCAGCAAATTCTTGCGGCCAACGAGATCATTGCCAAACGCCTATCGGTGCGTGAAGCCGAAAAACTGGTGACCCGAGTTCAGCAAGAAAACGAAGGCCACGCAACGAGCGGCCCTCGGACCAGGTCCGTACCATCCGGCGATACGCTACGGCTAGAGCGTGCTTTGGCCGACTTGCTGGGTACCAAGGTCAGCCTCAAGGTGGGTGCGCGCAACAAGGGCCAGCTCGTCATCGATTTCCATGATTGGGAACACCTGAATGCCTTGCTTGAACGTCAAGGACTGGCCAGCGTGCTGGAAAATTGAGGCGTTCTGTACACATGCACCGTTTCATGATTTGACAAGCGTAAAAAAAGAGCCCATAATTCGGGGTTCTTTCGGTGGGATGCCCGAGTGGTTAAAGGGGGCAGACTGTAAATCTGTTGGCCTTGCGCCTACGTTGGTTCGAATCCAACTCCCACCACCAAGAAAACCAGCCACAGGTTGGCGTTTAATTCAGGCTTGGTTTGCAGGTTTGATTACAGCGTTAATCGGTTTAAAAGGCCGGGTAAGAACGAATCCTTGCGGGTGTAGCTCAATGGTAGAGCAGAAGCCTTCCAAGCTTACGACGAGGGTTCGATTCCCTTCACCCGCTCCAAGTCGGTGAATCAACGCACTACCCGCGCTGATTCCAATGAATACATCGCCCATGTGGCTCAGTGGTAGAGCACTCCCTTGGTAAGGGAGAGGTCACGCGTTCGATCCGCGTCATGGGCACCACGTATTTTTTCTTCTTTAATATCGTTGTTGGTACATATTCCACAGTCAGGAGTCGACCATGGCAAAAGAGAAGTTTGAGCGGACGAAACCGCACGTAAACGTAGGCACGATTGGCCACGTTGACCACGGCAAAACGACGCTGACGGCAGCGATCTGCACGGTGTTGTCCAAGGAATTTGGCGGC
>NZ_JACDXW010000009.1 GCF_020539505.1 Mesopusillimonas faecipullorum
TGCGGCGGCATCAGCTTCCTGACAACCTGTTCTTTGAACTCTGCGCTGTAACTAGGCACTGCTTCACTCCGTCCGCCCCCTCAAATATTCAAATCAACTGAGCGGACATCTATTGTGACTGAGGGGGGCATGAGCAGTGCCACGTTCTATAAATGGCGCGCCAAGTACGGAGGCATGGATGCTGGGCTGATGTCACGCATGAAGGAGTTGGAGGCGGAGAACGCCCGGCTGAAAAAGATGTATGCAGAGGAACGGCTCAAGGCCGAAATCCTCAAGGAGGCCATTGAAAAAAGTGGTGAAGCCATCTCACCGACGTGAGATGGCGCAACGAGCGGTCAAGCAGTATGCAGCCAGTATTCGCCTGGCCTGCAACGCGTTTAGCATTAGCGAGAAATGTTATCGCTATCAGGCCAAGTTAAGCAGCGACAATCAGCAGATTGCCGACTGGCTGCTGCGCTTGACCCACAACCAACGGAACTGGGGGTTCGGCTTGTGCTACTTGTATCTGCGCAACGTCAAAGGCTTCAAATGGAACCACAAGCGCATATACCGCATTTACCGTGAGCTGGAGTTAAACATGCGTATCAAACCGCGCAAACGCTTGGTGCGCGAGCAACCAGAGCCCTTGGCGGTGCCGTACGCACCCAATGAAATCTGGTCGATGGACTTTATGCACGACCAGTTGGCTGACGGGCGCAGCATCCGGCTGTTCAATGTAATCGACGATTACAACCGCGAAGGCCTATGCATCGATGTGGACTTCTCGCTGCCTGCCTTACGAGTGATTCGTTCGCTTGAGCAGGTTATGGAATGGCGCGGCAAGCCAAAAATTATTCGCTGTGATATGGCCCGGAATACGCAAGTTCTGCACTGATGGGCTGGGCTGAAAAGCACCATATCAAATTGCAGTTTATCCAACTAGGTAAGCCGCAGCAAAACGCCTATATCGAACGGTATAACCGCACGGTACGCTACGACTGGCTAGCTCATCACCTGTTTGATTCTGTGTCTGATGTCCAGGACTTCGCCACACGCTGGCTCTGGACTTACAATCACGAACGGCCAAATATGGCCTTGGGCGGCATTACGCCAATTCAAAAAATGGCCTTGGCCGCTTAGCCTCTACGTTTAACGACCGTTAAAAATGGGGGGATTACCAGAGCGTCCCACGCCACCTGCTCTGTTTGATCATGGCTACCTCCATCGACTTCGATCACCCCCGCTGGCATTTTGCCCACCTTGAAATAGATCACGAAATCGCAACGGGCCTTTAGCCGCTCCAAGGATGAATCACACTCGTCGTACAGTAGATCAAAGGCCGATACCATTGGAGCGCGAAGCGCGTTTCCTCGCCGAGTACCGGCAGAATATCGACCAACAGCCGTACACGGTCGGTATAACGGCGATCCCAATGATCAAACAAGGTGCTCATCAAGATCTCTCGGTAAGGTTATCTGGTAAGTAGGATGCAGGCGTTCCCCTGGCACCAACGATCGTTTACCCTGACCCAGATCAACATCATCCAATGGGACATGAGGCAACCACGCATCCACCTCGTAGTGCTCATGTCATGAAAAATGCCATTGATAATACAAAAAGCATCACCAATGGCATTCATTTTACAAAGCAGAATCAATCAGCTAGGAGAAAACCTCACTCCCACTCGATTATCAATAGGATATTTATCTTATTGATTTAAATCAGCATTTCCAACCATATAAAACTCAATACCATCAAAAATACCATGTTCAGCGTGACACCTGATCGTGTCCAACAATGCCAGACACTGCGCTGAATATCCGTTCAGCGCTGTACTGGTTCGCTACGCGTCGCTTCCTTCGAGTCAGGCGGATTCGGCCCGATGTAGACGGATTTACCATCCTTCCACACCACGGCGTACTGGCCTAAGCGGCGCTTCCGATCCAGTGCCTTGGCCACGGAATTACGCAGGCTTTCCAGTGCCTTGCGCGTGTCTTCATCATATTGGGGAGTCATAGGCCCGCCTCACTGCGTAGGTGCCGATAGACGGCATCATCAAAAATTTCAACACGATTCCCCTGCTGAGTAAACACAAGAGCCGGGTCATCCAAGCTGTTCAGGTAGCAGCGCGTCACGCTGACCCGGGGGGCATACAGTTCAAACAAGTTGCGCAAGCTACGGGCAAAACGCCGCTCAATCGCCTGCGCTGGGATACTGTGGCCGCCGTGAGCGACACGCTCGGCCACCCGGTCATGAGACAGCTGCACATTGGGTAGGGCCAAGTATGACATCTCCACACACCATCCGCTTTGCATCAAGCGATCCACCAATCGCAAGTAGCCGCGCCCAGACAAAGTTGTCTCAAAGGCGAAGTCCTGGCGCGCCCGTTCGCACCGATCGATTTCCGCCAGATACAGCTTGGACGCAGCTAACTGCTCACGCTCAGGATTCAAGGGTGACAGCCCCGCAGCAATCAGGTCGGCATTGATGAACGTCTGGCATTGGGCGACCGCAGGCAGGTAATCCAGCGCAAAAGTCGTTTTCCCGGCACCGTTGGGGCCCGCAATGATCCAGCAAGTCGGTGTGGTAGTCATTCCGCTCTACCCTCCAGATAAGCAGGCTGCTTGTCGACGTGCGCACTCCTGGTCGGCAATTTCGCCCGGCTGCAATGCTAGCTCGGTATCCCCCATACGCCCCAACACATCACGCAGACGCCCCGTACAGGCAATGAGCGGCGGCTCAAACTCGTAGCCGGCGGCGACCATCATGGCCCCAATTTCTTCGGTGATGAAAAACGGTTCGGTAGCGTTTTGCTGCTCCATGCGCTGTTGCTCCGATAGTCGCTGATCAGTAATGGCCTGTTCGATTTCTACAGCATTCATTTCAAAACCGATCTCGTCGAAACCATTGCTATACGTCTTTCCAGGGATTGATAACGGCCACGCCAACTGCTTCATAGGGGGCGGCGTCGCGCGACGCCACCATGAAGCCCCGCGATGCAGCAATGGCTGCGATGTAACCGTCTGGCGTCGGGAAACCGAGTCTGCCGTTCTTGGCTGTCACGGCAAGGTCCGCATAGTGGCGCGCCGCATCAGTGCCGAACGGCAAGACTCGATCCTTGAACAATTCCAGCAGCTCGGCAAGAGCACGGTCGAGCATGTTCTTGCGCTTGCTCTCCGGCAGCGCCTCGATGCCGAACAGCAGTTCGGTCAAGGTGATGCTGGATAGATACAAGGTTTCCGCTGCCTGCTCGTTCAGCCAGGCTCTTACGGTCGTATCCGGTTCCGGCTTCATCGCCTCAGAAACGACATTGGTACCCAGGATAATCATTTAGTCGAAACTCACAGGCTTGGCCGGCGTCTTGTCGCGCACATTCTCGAAGACCGCAAATTCTTCGTCAGTCAGGCCAACCTTGCGACCGATGGCGGCCAGTGCATCCCCTACACGTACACGTTTCTCTGGCTTGACCGCTGCCGCCAGAATCTCGCGCACCTCGGCTTCCGTGCTGCGACCGTGCTCGGCCGCCCGCACACGCAAAGCACGATGCACGTCATCCGGCACGTTTCTTACAGTCAGGATTGCCATACTTCAAACTCTGCAATTTGCCATCTATGACAGCAATCTTATTTCAATGCAGTCATTCAAACAAGTCATAAACACTACCAGTTGAAGCAGTTTAATGAAATTCGAAAAGGATCACTTATAGTGCTTTTTCCATCAAAAAAAGAAACTGAACGACATCCGGTGAAAAGCGATAAATGGTGAATTTCTCCAATCCCATGCCAGTACCATTCACTCGCCCATGGTATCAATCATGATTGCCATGGTATGCCCATCGGATACCATGAAAAATGCCATTGATGATGCAAAAAACACCATCAACGGCATTAATTTACTTAGTTAAATCAGTGGCTTATAAAATAAACTCACTCCCACTCGATCGTTGCAGGCGGTTTGCTGGACACGTCGTACGTCACCCGATTGATTCCTCTGACCTCGTTGATAATGCGAGAGGACACACGTTTGAGCAAGTTGTAGGGGAGTTCTGCCCAGTCGGCTGTCATGAAGTCGGTGGTTTCTACCGCACGCAAAGCAACGACGTAGTCATAGGTGCGCCCGTCGCCCATGACCCCTACGGATTTCACCGGCAGGAAGACGGCAAAAGCTTGGGAGGTTTGGTCGTACCAGTTTTTGCCGGTAACGGGGTCTAGCGTTTTGCGCAGCTCTTCGATGAAAATGGCATCGGCACGGCGCAGCAGGTCGGCGTATTCTTTTTTGACTTCGCCCAAGATACGAACCCCCAGGCCTGGGCCGGGGAAAGGATGGCGATAGACCATTTCGGGCGGCAAGCCCAAAGCGACGCCCAGTTTGCGCACTTCGTCTTTGAAAAGCTCGCGCAGAGGCTCGAGCAACTTCATGTTCAAGGTGTCGGGCAAACCGCCGACGTTATGGTGCGACTTGATTGCGACTGCTTTGCCGGTTTTGCTGGCTGCCGACTCGATGACGTCGGGGTAGATGGTGCCTTGTGCCAACCAGCGGGCATTTTTAAGCTTGGCGGCCTCGCTCTGGAAGACTTCAACAAACTCTTTACCAATGATTTTGCGCTTGGCTTCGGGGTCGGAGACACCTGCCAGCTGACTCATGAATTGCTCGGTGGCGTCGATGTGAATGACGCGCACGCCCAGATTCTTCACGAAGGTTTGCATGACCTGTTCAGCTTCGTTCAGGCGCAGCAGGCCGTGATCGACGAAAACGCAGGTGAGCTGGTCGCCGATAGCGCGATGGATCAGCGCCGCAGCCACGGAAGAGTCGACGCCGCCCGACAAGCCTAGCAAGACCTCTTCGTCGCCGACCTGTTCGCGAATGCGATCGACGGCTTCATCTATATAGTTAGGCATGCTCCAGTCGCCCGTGCAGCCGCAGATATCGCGCACGAAACGGGTCAGCATGGCGGGGCCTTGCTGAGTGTGGGTGACTTCGGGATGGAATTGCACTGCATAGAAGCGGCGCACTTCGTCTGCCATGCCTGCGATGGGGCAGGACTCGGTAGAAGCCATCAACTTGAAGCCTGGAGGCAGCTTGGCGACTTTGTCTCCGTGGCTCATCCAGACCTTCAACATGCCATAGCCTTCGGGCGTGGCGAAATCCTGGATGTCTTTCAGCAGTTGGGTGTGGCCATGGGCGCGCACCTCGGCGTAACCGAATTCACGTTGGTCGGACCAGATGACTTCACCGCCTAGTTGCTGCGCCATGGCTTGCATACCGTAGCAAATGCCTAGCACCGGCACCCCGGCTTCGAATACGGCAGGCGGCACGGAAGGGGCGTCGTCGCCATAAGCCGAGGCATGGCTGCCCGACAGAATAAGGCCCTTGAGTTGGGGCCGCGCAAGGGCCGCCGCATCTATCGTATCGCCCGGCACGATCTCGCAATAAACGCCGGCTTCGCGCACACGGCGGGCAATCAGCTGCGTAACCTGTGAACCGAAGTCGAGGATGAGAATAGTCTGATGCATGATGAAGGAATCGCCAAAGCGCAAAAAAGGAGTCGCTATTGTAATGAACCCCGCGCCAATGCGCGCGGCGGGCCTAACCCTGAGCGTACAGAGCACGCATATGAGTGACAGTAAAACAGGTTTTTGTGGTGTCTAGGCAACTGGAAGCCCCGCACCAAATGCTGTATATTTATACAGCATAAATGCAAACCACGGTATGACCTTTCCAGATGAATACCCCCGCCTCTCTTGAAAACCTGCACCCCGCCTTGTGGCGGGCGTCTCAACTTGCCCAGGCTCCCGCCGCCGTTGTAGACACTGGTTATGCGCCTCTGAACGATGTTTTGCCGGGCGGTGGATGGCCCTTAGGAGAACTCATCGAATTTTGCCTGCCACAAGCGGGCATAGGCGAAATTCACCTACTGCGCCCAAGCTTGACCGCATTGGAGGCAGCCTCAGTGGTACTCATACAGCCCCCCTACCCCCCTTGCGCCACCAACTGGCCTACCCAATTAGCCTCCTCCTGCCTGTGGTTACGCCCCCAACACGCCACCGACGCCCTTTGGGCCGCAGAACAAGTTTTACGTAGCCGGTCTTTTACCGTGCTATTGCTATGGCAGCAAACACTGTCATTCCAGGCTGCACGCCGCCTGCATCTGGCAGCACAAGCCGGGCGCACCTTGTGTGTGCTGTATCGCCCATGGCGCGCATGCTCTCAGGCCAGCCCCGCCTCCTTGCGTCTGTCTTTGCAGCCCACGCCTCAAGGACTAAGCATCCACGTGCTCAAACGCCGCGGCCACCCCCATTCTTCACCTGTACTGCTACGGTTGGCTACGCGTACTAAAGCCTCGCACCATGGTTTGGATAGCTCTACATTTCCATCATTTCGTACTCGACACCCTCACCCCACACTGGCGCACTGACCCTGCTTTCATTTACGCCAGTCAGGGCAGGTCCGCCCGAGTCGTCGTGGCTTGCTCTCCCTTGGCACGCCAAGCCGGCGTGCGTTTAGGCATGCCGCTCTCAAGTGCCCAGGGCTTGCTTCCCCAAGCCCTGGCTCAACCGCACACACCCCGCTTATTGGCTCAGCGACTAAACAAAATCACCACCCAGCTTTTGCCCTATACCCCTTGCTTGGTACAGGCCAATGCTTATACCTTGCTGCTTGAAGTCTCTGCCAGCCTCAGGCTGTTCGGTGGTATTCACAGCTTGCGTAGCAAAATTAGGCAAACCTTGCGGCAAGCGGGCCTTTCATATCGGCTGGCAAGCTCATGTGTTTCGCAAGCCGCATGGTTGTTGGCAACACACCCTGGTTCACATATACGGCACGCGCTAGCGCCCCATACGTTAGCGCGTCGCCTCGATAAACTGCTATGCCTTCATTTACCCGCCGCCCAACCTTACCTAGACTGGCTAGAGGGCATAGGATGCCGTCATTTGGGCATGCTGCGGCAGCTGTCACGCGCAGAATTACAGCGCCGCACCAGCCCAAACTTATTGCAAGCACTAGATTGCGTCTATGGCAAAACGCCAGACACAAGCCTGGCTTGGTTCATTCCCCCCGATCATTTCCATCAACAGCTTGAGCTTCCTGTTCCCGGGGTTCGTTCAGAAACCTTAAGCATCGCCGCGCAGCGCCTGCTGCACGATTTGTGCGCATGGCTAGAGCAAACCAAGCGGGCCGCCACACGCATCAGTCTGATACTCGAACACGATGCACGCCGCTACACGACTACCCGTACGACCTTGACGCTGCAATCTGCCCAGCCATTGTGGCAAGCAGAAGACTGGCTGCGTTTATTAAATGCCCAGCTTACCCATCTGCCACTGCCTGCACCGGTGCTAAGCCTGCATCTGCAAACACAGATACTGCAAGCACGGCCCACCACCTCCGCTGCGCTTTTGCCAAACGCCAAGGGTGCGGGCACCGCTGGCTTTCACGAAACGCTGGATCTTCTAGCTGCTCGGTTAGGCCACGAGGCCATTTTGCAGGCTGCGCCCCGCCAAGACCATAGGCCCGAAATTGCCAATAACTGGATACCGCTTCAAGCAAACCGAACAAGCAAACCCGCTCTTGCTTCTTGCCGCTTTGTCGAGTCTCAAACGCCGCGCCCTGCTTGGCTGCTGGAAACCCCCACCCCTCTTGCCAGTCAAGGCTCAAGGCCGTTTCACAATGGCCCGCTCATGCTGAAACAGGGGCCCGAGCGCATAGAAGACGGCTGGTGGTCTGCTCCCATACGTCGCGACTATTACGTGGCGCAGTCTTCCCAAGGGGCATGCTATTGGGTTTTCTACACTGACCAAGGCGACAAGCCAGGGTGGTTTCTGCATGGTTTATTCGGTTAACAACCCAGCCCCTCCAGTGTCGGAATACGCCGAACTGTATTGTCAGTCCAATTACAGCTTTCTGCGGGGGGCTTCGCACCCCGAAGAGCTGGTAGAACACGCCGCAAGTCTGGGTTATCGCGCACTGGCACTCACTGATGAATGCTCGATGGCGGGCATCGTGCGCGCGCATGTGGCCGCACGCGAGCACGGCATACGCTTACTGATAGGCACCCATTGCACTTTGCTGGATAAGCAAGGCGAACCTGCCTGCACGTTGGTATTGCTGGCCCAGACTCGCCAAGGCTATGCACAGCTCTGTGAGTGGATCACATTGGGGCGATCTCGCGCCGAAAAAGGGGATTATCGACTCTATCTTTCCGACCTCAGCACGCCACCAGAACCGTATACCCATTTACAAGGCCTACCCGAATGCCTGGCTCTGCTCGATACCAACGAGCACTTTTCAGAAGACACGGGCAGGCATCTCCAAATGCTGGCCAAAGTATTCGCAAACCGCGCCTGGATTGCCTTGCATCAAGGGCTGGACGGGCTTGATGAACAGCGCCAAGTTATCGCCGAGCATGCCGCACGCCTGTGCGGTCTACCCATCGTTGCAGTCGGCAAAGTGCTTATGCACAAGCGCGCTCGCAAACCTTTGCACGATATTTTGACTGCGGTACGTGTGCGCCAGCCTGTTGCCGCTTGCGGCCAACAGCGCATGATCAATGCCGAAAGACACTTACGTCCACTTGAGCGCTTGGCCACATTGCACGACCCCCAACATCTGGCACAAACCTTGAGCATCGCGCAGCGTTGCACCTTTAGGCTAGATGAAATTCGCTACGAGTACCCCGACGAGATCTGCCCCAAGGGGCTGAGCCCCACTGCTTATTTACGACAAGAAACCCTTCTAGGTGCGCAACGCCGCTATGGCGCCAGTGTCCCAGCCTCTGTTCAGCAGCAGCTCAAGCACGAACTGCAACTGATCTCCGAATTGAACTACGAGGCTTATTTCCTCACCGTGTACGACATTGTGGGCTTTGCCCGCCGTCAAGGCATATTGTGCCAAGGGCGCGGCTCGGCCGCCAATAGCGCGGTGTGTTATTGCCTAGGGATTACTGAAGTCGATCCCAGCCAAGGCAACAGTTTGTTTGAACGTTTTATCAGCAAAGAACGCAACGAGCCCCCCGACATAGACGTAGATTTCGAGCACCAGCGCCGCGAAGAGGTGATTCAGTACATTTACGAAAAATACGGGCGTCATCGTGCAGCCCTGACCGCAGTCGTCATCAGCTATCGCACGCGTAGCGCCTTGCGAGATGTGGGAAGGGCTCTGGGCATGGATGAAGCTCTGGTTGAACACGTCACGAAATCCTACCGTCGTTGGCAAGGGCACGAAAGTCTGCTCGAACACCTGCAACTTTGCGGCCTCGACGCACAAGCCCCCACCACTCGACACTGGGCGGTCTTGGCCAGCCAATTAATAGGCTTCCCACGCCATCTGTCACAGCATCCGGGTGGGTTCGTCATTTCACGCGGGCCGCTCAGCCAGTTGGTTCCCATAGAAAACGCCGCTATGCCCGGGCGCAGCGTAGTGCAATGGGATAAAGACGATCTCGACGCCTTGGGTCTACTCAAAGTGGACATACTCGCGCTAGGCATGCTCAGCGTCATCCGCCGCGCACTGGCTTTCGTTTCACAGCGGCAGGGTCGCCCATTTTCCATGCAAGACATCCCCCGAGACGATGTCACCACCTTTGACATGATCTGCCGCGCAGACACCATAGGTACTTTTCAGATTGAATCGCGGGCTCAGATGAGCATGCTGCCTCGTTTGCAGCCCCGTTGTTATTACGATCTCGTCATTCAAGTCGCCATTGTTCGTCCAGGGCCTATACAAGGCGGCATGGTGCATCCTTATCTGCGACGCAGGCAAGAACGCGAAAAAGTCACCTACCCCAGCCCTGCCGTCAAACAGGCACTCCAGCGCACTTTGGGCGTCCCTATTTTCCAAGAGCAGGTCATGCAGATCGCCATTCTGGCCGCAGGTTTTACTCCCGGTCAGGCCGACGCATTACGACGCTCTATGGCTGCTTGGCGTCGCAAGGGCGGGCTGGAAAGCTTTCGCAACCCTTTGATAGAGGGCATGGTCAGTCGAGGATATGAACGCGGGTTTGCCGAACAAATTTTTCGTCAGGCCCAGGGCTTCGGCGAATACGGCTTTCCTGAAAGCCATGCGGCAAGTTTCGCCCTTCTGGCTTACATCAGCAGTTGGATCAAATGCCACGAACCCGCCGCCTTCTTGGCCGCTTTGCTCAACAGCCAGCCCATGGGTTTTTATTCGCCCTCCACCCTGGTGCAAGATGCACGGCGTCACGGCGTCTGCGTGCTGCCCGTCGACATCATGCACAGCACCTGGAAGGCTCAACTTGAAGACCATGCCGTTCGCTTAGGTTTCAACCAAGTGAAGGGCTTGGCGCAGCCCATCGCACAACGTATTACACAAGCACGCATGCAAGCGCCTTTTCTTAATTTGGCCGACTTGGCCCGGCGCGCTGCCCTAGACAAATCCGCCTTGGAAACCTTGGCGCGTGCCGATGCTTTGCGTCAGTTAGCCGGTGGTCGTCGCGCGGCACAGTGGCATGCCGGCGCGCACGCCCCTTCTGCCGATTTGCTTAGAGAGGCTGACACCCCTAACCATGAGACGCCTGCCTTACCTTTACTAGCAGAAAGCCAGGCGACCCTTCAAGATTACCGCAGCCTGGGCCTGACCCTAGGCCGCCACCCCTTAAGCATGCTGCGCAACACCCTCGGCAAGCAAGGCTTTCTCAGTAGCGAACAATTGCGGCACCACAGAAATCGCTTTGAAGCGCGTAGCGCCGGGCTCGTCACCGTACGGCAACGCCCCGGTACCGCAAAAGGCGTGGTATTCGTGACCCTTGAAGACGAATACGGAAGCGTGAACTTGATTGTGCCGCCCACACTGGCTTTGCAACAATACGCCGTACTTATTCACGCCCAATTATTAGGCGCGCGCGGTATCTGGCAAGTGCAGGGCCAGGTTCGGCACCTGCATGCCCGTCAGCTATTCGACTTAAGCCCCTTGCTAGGGCAGCTCTCAATCGGCAGCCGGGATTTCCACTGATCCCCGTCTACAATGCCGCATCATAAATAAAGAATACAACGGCAATCATGACGAGAAGCCCAACGGAGACAAGCCCCCCGGCTGCTACCCGCCTAAGTTACGCATGGAAAGTGTTGGGCCTGTTGCTCATCGCCGCTAACTTGCGCGCCGCGCTTACCGCCGTCCCCCCAATGCTTAATGACATCGCCGAGGCATTTTCCTTAAGCACCACGGCTTTAGGGGTACTGACCGCCGCCCCCGTTTTCTTGTTCGCCCTGACCTCACCTCTTGCCACACGGCTGGCTCGCGCCCGAGGCCTGGAACAAGCGCTAGGCATCGCCACGCTCGCTTTAATAGCAGGCTTATTGCTACGTTCATCGGGCTCACTAGCGGCACTTTTTGCCGGAACCATCGCCATTGCGATAGGAATAGGTATAGGAAATGTGCTGGCACCGGGTTTGGTCAAACGTGACTTTCCTCTAGATAAAGGTACTCTCACCGCCTCTTATGCAGTACTGATCGGCATCACAGCCGCGCTGAGCGCGGCTGTCGCCGTCCCTATCGCACACGGGCTCAAGCTAGGCTGGCAAATGGCGCTGGCCAGCTCTTTAACCCTGGCTATTCCCGCCGCACTTTATTGGCTACCCCGATGTAAATATAGTCGTGGCGCGAGCGGATCAAGCGATGCCCCCCAAGCTGCACCGCTAAGCCGCCCCCTGCACCGCTCTGCTTTAGCCTGGCAGGTGACGTTTTTCCTGGGCTTGAACTCTTTCATATTTTTTCTGATTGTCGGGTGGCTACCCGCCATGCTGCAGCAAGCTCATTACTCCGCTCAACAGGCGGGCTCCGTGCATGGGCTGATGTTGCTGTCCGCCGCCTTTCCATCGCTTATTCTTATCCCGCTTTTCCGCCACCTGCGTGATCAGCGCCTACTTGCCAGCGCCACCAGCCTCGGCATGCTGGTAGGCTGCCTGGGCATTTGGCTGTGGCCGCATTGGGCTTTGCTGTGGTCAATCATTTTTGGCGTCTCGGCAGGTTCAGGCTTTGTGGTCTCGCTCTCGCTGATCCCCCTGCGTACCCGAACGCCTTTACATACCACCCAGCTTTCGGGCATGGCCCAGTTTCTTGGCTACTTGATGGCCGCCGCAGGTCTATTGCTTACCGGTTGGATGCGCGACGTCTCGGGTAACTGGAGCAGCGTACTCATGCTGGGCGTACTTTGCTGCGTGTTGATGGCTGCCTTGGGGTACATGGCCGGCCGGAATATCTACCTGAAATAAGCAGCGCCACATAGTAAAACACCCCAATACCTAAGCAGGCTATTGGGGTGTGAAAACCTACCGGTGTACGACTAATCGGCGCGGTAGTTAGGTGCTTCTTTGGTGATTTGCACGTCGTGAACGTGTGACTCACGCACCCCAGCCGAGGTGATCTCGACGAACTCGGCCTTGCTGCGCATAGCCTCGATGGTGGCGCAACCGCAATAACCCATGGAAGCGCGCACGCCACCCACCAGTTGGTAGATGATGGCGATAACACTGCCTTTATAGGGCACACGACCTTCGATGCCTTCAGGCACGAGCTTATCCGCGTTATTGGCGGGGTCTTGGAAGTAGCGGTCGGCAGAGCCGTCGCTCATGGCACCAACACTGCCCATGCCGCGGTACGACTTATACGAACGCCCTTGGAACAAAACGACTTCGCCAGGCGCTTCTTCGGTACCCGCAAACATGCCGCCCATCATGCAGGTGCTAGCCCCTGCAGCCAAGGCTTTGGCAACGTCACCGGAATAGCGAATACCGCCATCGGCAATCAAGGGGACGCCGGTGCCATGCAAGGCTTCGGCAACATCGGCAATCGCGGTAATCTGGGGAACCCCCACACCAGCCACAATACGCGTGGTGCAGATAGAGCCAGGGCCAATACCGACCTTGACAGCATCGGCGCCTGCATCAGCCAAAGCGCGAGCTGCGCGGGGTGTGGCGATATTACCGCCTACCACCTGCACCTTGGGATAGTTTTGCTTGACCCAGCGCACACGCTCGATAACACCGGCAGAGTGGCCGTGAGCAGTATCCACCACGATCACGTCGACACCCGCAGCCGCCAGTTTTTCGACGCGCTCTTCGGTGCCGTCACCTACGCCTACGGCTGCGCCTACACGCAACTGACCAAAGGCATCTTTACATGCATTTGGGTGTTCGGTGTTTTTGACAATGTCTTTGACAGTCGCCAAGCCGCGCAACTGGAAGTCGTCGTTGACTATCAGTACGCGCTCCAGGCGATGTTTATGCATCAAAGCCTGGGCTTCGTCGAGGGTAGCCCCTTCGTGCATGGTAACCAGGCGATCCTGCGGCGTCATGATGTCGCGCAGCGGGACTTCGAGGCGATCTTCGAATCTAAGGTCGCGGTTGGTGACTATACCCACCAGTTTGCCACCTTCTACAACCGGCAAGCCCGAAATGCCATGTTGCTTTTGCAAAGCAATGGCGTCGCGCACCTTCATGGTGGGCGTTACGGTAACTGGGTCGATGACAATACCAAACTCGTGGCGTTTGACACGGGCGACTTCGCGCGCCTGTTCGTCTGCCGACAAGTTTTTATGGATAATGCCGATACCCCCCTCTTGAGCCATGGCGATAGCCAAACGCGACTCGGTAACCGTGTCCATGGCAGCGGACACGAGTGGAATATTGAGGGTGATGTCGCGGGTCAGTTGAGTGGCAAGGGACGTGTCGCGAGGTAGAACCTCGGAGTAGGCAGGCACCAACAGGACGTCGTCAAAGGTCAGTGCTTTTTTTATGAGCCGCATTCGATAACTCCGTTCACAAAGCAGAATTATACGCTTTGTAGCGCCTCATACCAAAGCGGTCGCCCTTCTAGGTGTTAAACAGGCTAAGCCCCTTCAACATACTGCGAAGCTGGCTATACAACACCCCCTGCTCAGCGTCGGACAATTCAGCCAGCATAGCCTGCTCGACCTGCACCAACGCTCGGTCGCACAGTGCCAGCAAGGCCCGCCCTTCGGGTGTAAGCCGCAAATGGATAATACGCCCGTGTGAGGTGGCTGATTCACGCTCAACCCAGCCTTTACTCTGCATGATCTTGACCATCTCATTGGCAGACTGGGGGGAAACCATGGAGCGTTCCGCCAACTGTGCGTTAGACATTTGCCCATGGTAATTAAGGACGGACAGCGCGGTGTACTGAGCTGCCGTGACCCCATGGCTGGCCACACACTCGCGCACCCGCCGATTCAAGACGTGGTCTAGGCGCCCCACCAAGTAGGCAATGCCATTGGGGCCTTCCGGCCAGCTCTGCGTGAATATGGGGTTTTTCTGGATCATGATCGCTTGTCACCGACAGTGTCGAAGTGTAGTATAAGCTTAATATCAGGTAGACTGATATAAAGAATTTAGGTCACTTGGTAAACCGCCAAGGGCCATACAAAACATATAACTCCTCACAGAGACAAGCTCCCTTTTTTCAGGCAATGTTGCGCGAAGCTTTCAACGATCGTCACTGCGAAGCGGCGTCCCGCTTTTATTCGGCGTGCCCGATCGCGCTCTTCCCGCCACGCTCATCACAGCACTTTTAACGATATGGCATCCCCCCCACGCTACCGTCGCATCAAACTTAGCGAAAAACGCATAGACGTCAAACCCCACGAGAACGGCACGCTGTATGTCAGCAACCCCGAGCCGCTCGAGGCTTATCCCGAACGTCTTACCGACAGACTGCTGCATTGGGCACAAACCACACCCGATCGCAGTTACATGGCCATGCGAGACCAAGGCGGTGATTGGCGTCATATTACCTATGCCCAGGCTCTGCAATATGCGCGCAACATTGGCCAAGCCTTGCTGAACCGTAACTTGTCGGTTGACAGGCCCGTCGTCATTCTCTCCGGTAACGATCTTGAACATGCCATGCTGGCGCTGGGCTGCCAATTCGCCGGCGTGCCTCATGCTCCTATCTCTCCCGCTTATTCGCTGGTCTCCAAAGACTACGACAAACTGCGTCACGTCTTCGAGCTCCTGACGCCGGGTTTGGTATTTGCAGCCGACGCCCAGGCTTTTCGCCCAGCCCTGGATGCCGTCATGCCTGACGACGTCGAGCTGGTCGCCACGCGTCTAGAAGACGCCGGTCGTGAATGCACATCGTTTACGGCCTTGGCGGCTACCAAAGCCACACCGGCCATTGATGCCGCGCGCGCAGCTACCGGCCCCGACACCATCTTCAAATTCTTGTTTACCTCGGGCTCTACCAGCATGCCCAAGGCAGTCATCAATACGCAGCGCATGATCTGCAGCAACCTGCAAATGATGGCGCAGTCATGGCCGTTCATCAAAGAAGAGCCCCCTGTGCTGGTTGATTGGCTGCCCTGGAACCATACCTTTGGCGGCAACCACAACGTGGGGCTGGTGCTGCTCAATGGGGGCACTCTATATATAGACGAGGGCAAACCCACCGACCAAGGCATCGCCACCACTTTGCGCAACTTGCGCGAAATTGCCCCCACCATCTACTTCAATGTGCCCATAGGTTGGGAAAAAATCGCCAACGCCCTAGAGACCGACGATGTCTTGCGGGCCAACTACTATAGTCGGATCAAAATGCAGTTTTACTCGGGGGCTGCCTTGGCTCAACCCGTCTGGGACAAACTGCACGAAACCGCCGAGAAAGAATGCGGTGAACGCATAGTCATGACCACCGGGCTGGGCATGACAGAAACCGCCCCTTCCGCTTTTTTTGTGCTCGACCACGAAGCCCGCGCCGGCCAGATCGGCTTGCCGGTACCCGGCATGACCATCAAGATCATTCCCAACGACGACAAACTGGAAGTACGCTACATAGGGCCCAACGTCACGCCCGGCTATTGGCGCGCCCCCGAGCAAACCGCCAGTGCCTTTGACGAAGAAGGCTACTTCTGCTCGGGCGACGCTATTAAGTGGCAAGATCCAAACGACGCTACCCAAGGCTTTTTATTCGATGGCCGCGTTGCCGAAGACTTCAAGCTCGACACCGGCACCTGGGTCAGCGTCGGCCCATTACGTGGCTTGGCCGCACGCGAAGGCGCCCCTTACCTGCAAGACTCCGTCATCACCGGCCACAACCGCCGCGAGCTGGGCATGTTCATTGTGCCCAATCTGCAGCAATGCCGGCGTTTGGCAGGGGCTCAAGAGCACACTTCTGATACTGAAGTTCTGGCCCACCCCAGCGTTCATGCTTTCTTCCAACAACTATTAGATCGCCTGCACGCCCAGGGCACAGGCAGTGCCACCCGTATCACTCGCGCGCTTGTCCTGACCGAACCGCCTTCACTGGACAAAGGCGAAATCACCGATAAAGGCTCCATCAACCAGCGTGCTGTGCTCTCACACCGCGCGCCTCTCATAGACGAACTCTACAGCGGCACTTCCCTCAAGGTATTGGTGCCGTCCCCATAAACCGTTTTATCCGACCCACACTCGAACAACATCTGTCGTTCCTATCCGCCCCAAGGAGGTTTTTATGAAGACAACATTACGCGCCACCCTGCTGGCCGCCTCGCTGGCCCTCATAGCAGGCCCCGCACAAGCCGACTTGAAGATCGGCGTCGTACTTTCCCTGACCGGCCCAGCCTCCGGATTGGGTATTCCCGTCAATACCGGTTTCGAGCTTTGGCCCGAAACTGTCGGTGGCGAAAAAGTCACTTTCATCACATTGGATGACGCCAGCGACCCTGCTCGCGCTCAGAAGAACGTACAACGCCTGATCAGCGAAGACAAAGTCGACGTGATCATTGGCTCTAGCACCACCACGCCGGCCATCGCCATGGGCGAAGCTGCCGCCGAAGGTAAAACCGTGCAACTGGCCGCCTCGCCAGCCGAGTTCCCTGCCGGCAAGGGCACCTGGACATACGCTTTGCCACAAACCACCATGGTTATGGCCGGCGGCATCATCGAGCACATGAAGAAAAATGGCGTTAAGTCTTTTGCCTTCATCGGCTACAACGATGCCTACGGCGAGAACTGGCTACGTGACCTGACCAAACTGGCCAACGAAGCCGGTATCAAGATCACTACCGCCGAGCGCTACGCCCGCGCCGACACCAGTGTCACGGCCCAGGCCCTGAAGGCTGTCGGCTCCAACCCCGACGCCATTGTCATCGTGGCCTCGGGCAGTGGTGCCGCCATGCCCCACACCACAGTGGTGGACCGTGGCTTCAAAGGCAAAATCTACCAAACCCATAGCGCCGCCTCCCGCGACCTTATCCGTCTTGGTGGCAAGGCTGTAGAAGACTCGTTCGTCGTGTCGGGCTTGGCAGTGTTACCTGACGGTTTGCCTGAAAACCACCCCTCCAAGAAACTCGCTACCGACTTCGTCACCGAGTACGAAGCCAAGTTCGGCCCCGGCACCCGCAACCAGTTTGCCGCTCACGCCTACGACGCTTACCTTATCTTGGACAAAATAGTGCCCGTAGCCAAGCAAAAAGCTCAGCCCGGCACCCCAGAGTTCCGTGCAGCGCTTAAAGAGGCCCTGGAAAACCAAGGCAGTATTCCCATCACCCAAGGCGTTATCACTTACTCGCCTACCGATCACTTCGGTTTCGACGATCAAGCCCAAATGATGCTTACCATCAAAGACGGCGCCTTCGCTGCCGCGAAGTAAAAACCCTTCCATGCCCGGGCGCGCCCTTGCCATCAAAAGGGCCGCCCGCGGCACGATTATTTTGAAATAACAAGAGTATGGCGCCCAAGCGCCAGGCGCTCGTTCGTCCATCGAACGGTCCATCCCCCAGTGCAGGAGACATCAACCATGAACAAACGCTATACGATAACGGGCGCTGTGGCCCTATCCGCCCTGATCGCTGGTTGCGGCGGCAGCAGTGGCAGCGACAGCCCCGAACCCACGCCTACACCACCCGCCCCAGCTCCTCAGCTTAGTTGTGCCGAAATCACGACCGAGGCTCTGGACCTGGAAGGCTTGGTCATCACCAAAGCCTCTCAAAACGGCGCCGAAGAAAGCTCACCGGCTCATTGTTTGGTAGAAGGTAATTTACATGCGCGCAAAAGCGAGGTCGATAACCAGCAATATGCCATTGGCTTCGAAGTCCGTCTGCCAGAAGACTGGAACGGCCGCTTCTTCTTCCAAGGCGGCGGCGGCACCGATGGCGCTATCAATCCAGCCATGGGCAGCTTGCCGGGTGAAGGCAACACGACCACGGCCCTGGCACTGGGCTACGCAGTCGCCAGTACAGACGGTGGCCACAAAAGCGTAGACGACGGCACACCCGCCGGCGGCTCCCTTTTTGGTCTAGATCCTCAAGCCCGTGTTGACTACGGCTACAACGCCGTGGGAGAAGTCACACAAGTTGCCCAAAACCTGATCGAACGACATTACGATTCAGCCGCTCATCATTCTTACTTTGTCGGTTGCTCGAACGGCGGGCGCCAAGGCATGGTTGCAGCTTCTCGATTTGCCCACTTGTACGACGGCATCATTGCCGGCAACCCAGGCTTCAACCTGCCACAGGCGGGGATCCAGCACGCTTGGGATAATCAACAGTTTGCCAAAGTGGCCCCCATAGACGCCGACAGCGGTCTTCCCATCATTCAAGACGCGTTCACGATGCAAGACATGGGCCTTGTGGCAAACGCAGCCTTGCAACAATGTGACGCGCTGGACGGCCTGGCAGACGGTCTGATCTCCAATCTGGCAGCGTGCGACGCCACCTTCGACCCAGATCAGCATCTGCCCCGTTGCGAAGGAGCAAAAGACGCATCATGCCTCAGCGCCGAGCAAATAGATGCACTGAAAGGTGTCTTTGGCGGCCCCAAAAACAGCCAAGGCGAACAGCTGTACGCCAGCTGGCCCTGGGATGCAGGCGTAGGCGAAATGGGATGGAGGCTGTGGAAACTGGCTATGCCCTTCCCCAACCCCACACCCACTATTCCTAACTCCATCATCGCCACCATGGGCGGCTCATCATTGCCCTATGTATTCATGACGCCCCCCAGCCCCGTTTCCGGGGCCGGACACGGCTTGATCGATTATCTGTTGAGCTACAACTTCGATAGCGACGCGCCGGGCATCTATCGCACCAACAATGTCTATACCGAGTCAGCCATGTCGTTCATGACGCCGCCTAACCCTAGCGATCTGTCGGCTTTCCGCGACAGGGGCAGCAAGATGATCGTTTACCACGGCAATAGCGACCCCGTGTTCTCGGTACACGACACCATCAATTGGTACGAAAACCTGGGTGCCGCCGATGCCAAGGCAGCCGACTACGCCCGTCTGTTCACTATCCCGGGGCAAAACCACTGCAGTGGCGGCCCCTCGACCAGCCAGTTCGACATGCTGACGGCATTGGTGGATTGGGTAGAGGAAGGCAAGGCGCCTGATCAGATCATCGCCCAAGCCTCGGCTGGCAGCTCTTTGGGTGACAACGTGCAAAGCCGTCCCTTGTGCCCCCACCCCCAGTACGCCCAGTACGACGGCAAGGGTGATCCCAAGGTCGCATCCAGCTTTGCTTGCGTAGCGCCCAACACAGCAGGCTAAGGAAAAAACTTCGTTTGCCGGGGCGGAAACCCCGCTTCGGCAGCGCAGCACGACGTCATATGAGCAACACTCAGCCCCCCAATGCGTTGCCACCAGACAACACATTTGCGCAACCCCTAGGGCAGACGTGTTTCTTTATTACAACAATCACCCTATTTTTCATATGTTTTTCATCTAAAACGGGTTAACCCTTATCGTCGCTCAGAATCTTAAATGTTTAAACTTCCTTTCAATCAGATCAAGAGGTTACAGCAGCATCAGGTCTACAACCAACTGCTTTTCGGTTGTTCCAACCCAACTGCTAGGTAAGCCCCCCTCTTTTCCAGGCGTAAGCCGACGGATATAGTGGCGGTGGAATGCTTCACAAAACGAAGCAAGTAAAAACAAAACGATACATAACGTTTTTCTTTCATCAACGTTGGAGAAAACCCAATGAAGTTAAAAGCACTCACGATCGGGCTCGCCCTGTCCTTCCCCCTGATGGCCAGCGCGCAAAGCTCGACCAGCGTTACGCTGTACGGTACCGTTGACACGATGCTCGAATACGTCAACAAGATCCCTGACGGTGCCGGTGGCACAAACAGCTCCTTCCATTTCACCAACTTGACTAGTTCCTGGCCCTCCCACTGGGGTCTGCGCGGTTCCGAAGACCTGGGTAACGGCCTCAGCGCAATCTTCACGCTCGAGTCCGGCTTCAACCCCGGCACCGGCATGTCCGGTCAAGGTAACCGTCTGTTCGGTCGCCAAGCTTTCGTCGGCCTGAAGGGCGATTGGGGCCAACTGGCTTTCGGTCGTCAATACAACATGCTGATGTGGAGCATGATCCACTCCGACATTTTGGGCCCTAACGCCTACGGTCTGGGCGCGATCGACAGCTACATCCCCAACACCCGTATGGACAACGCCATCACCTACCGTGGCAACTTTGACGGCTTCCGCTTCGGTGCCGCCTGGGCCCGTGGCCGTGACAACTCCAACGCTGGCGGCCCCGCTGCCACGGGTTGCGGTGTTGACTACAACTCCAACTCCGCTTGCGGCGCTTACTCGTTCTTGCTGGGCTACGATGCCGCCAACTGGGGTGTCGCAGCAGCCTATGACGTCATCACCGGTAACGACGTTGCTGGCGTTCCCACCAACTGGAACCGCCTGACCAAAGACCAAGACGACCGTCGCTGGACTGTTAACGGTTACGTCAAGTTCGACGCCTTGAAAGTCGGCCTGATCTACTTGAACCGCAAAAACGAAGCCGTTGGCGGCATCGGCGCCGGTCTGGGCGATCGTAGCGACCTCTGGACCCTGAACGCAGCTTACCAGTTCACCCCCGCCTTCTCGCTGGACGGTTCGGTTAACTACATCAAGTACAACAACGCTGCCAAGAAGTCCAATGCTTGGTACACGGTTGCTCGTGCCAAGTACTCGCTCTCCAAGCGCACTTCGGTTTACCTGCAAGCCGCTTACATGGCCAACAAGGGTAACTCCAACCTGTCCGCCGCTGGCGGCACGGCTGGTCTGAACCCTGCAGCTGGTGTCAACCAGACCGCTGTTGGTTTTGGCCTGCGTCACAACTTCTAAGCACATCGCTTAGCATTTGATGACCCTTCCGGCCAAGTCTTGATTCTGTCAGGCTTGGCCGGATTCGCAGTATCAAGTTTTAGCAGTTGTGCAGTAAAGGCGGGCAACGCGCCCCCTAACCAGTTTTACGTTCCGTAGATTTGATTTCGAGCCTGCTTGTTTTCAAGCAGGCTTTTTTTCTGAGTAAGCGCAGTACCCCAGTGGAATAACGTTTAATCTGGGACGCAAAACGACGAAATCGGCGAAGACATATTTTTACTAAATAACCCAGCCTAGCTTCCGTCAACTATCGTCATAGCCTTCATACATGATAAATAATGGGCACCCCAACAACGTTGATACTTAAACTCATGCTACGCTTTTGGCTTGCCACCCCGTATCGGGGCGACCCGCTTTACCGTCTCGCCTGACAATGAACTTCAGCCCGCCACTTTCTCCCAAGACCAGTTCAGTCACGAGCTCGACAGGGGTGTCTCTTAACCCCCCAGCAAATTACTGTATAGCTTTGCAGCCCATATGCGACGCCAATATGCGCCATGTGGCAGACGAGCTCTTGTACCGTAACCACCCCGACGCCACCGCCGCACTGATTGAAGATGATCGCGTAGCCACTGCACGGGTCTGCAATATTGCCTTCTACGAAACCGGCATCAGCAAGTTGGTGGGCCGTCGCAAAGTATTCGTTAACACGCCACAAGAGTGGCTGCTCAAGCCCGAGCTTTTACCACCACACCCCGAGCAGGTGGTAATCGAGGTGTTGGAAACCGTCAGTGGCAGCCCTAAAGTCATCGCCGCCTTACATAAGATACGCTCGCTGGGTTACGAGGTCGCCCTGGACGACTTTGTGCTGACCCCCGAAACCTTGCCGCTGCTGGACGTCGCCAACATTATTAAGGTTGACGTACGTCAACCCATGAACTGGCGCCATATCTACTTGTATCAGGCTCGGGGCCTGCGGCTTTTAGCCGAAAAAGTAGAAACCCTGGAATCGTTTTCTCGATTGAAAAGTCAGGGCTTCGAGTTGTTTCAAGGCTATTTTTACGCTCGTCCGGAAACACATAGAGAAACCTCGCGCCATCGTTCCAGCAATCATGCCGCCCTGCTACGTCTGCTGGCCGAGTTACAGCGCGAAGACACTGACTACAGAAAGCTTGAGGTTCTGATTTCGCAAGACCCTCAGTTGACTTTCATGTTGCTCAAGTACACCAATTCCGCCTTGCTGAATCGGCGTGGAGGCATACTGACCATACAGCAGGCTTTAAATGCTTTAGGCTTGAATCGGGCGCGCACGATCACCCTAACCATCATGATGGCCAATAATGGCCCAGCCAGTCGCCTGCTATTGGCGCAAGCTCTCACGCGTGCCGCCATGTGTGAGCATCTTGCCGAAGAGCCTCAGGGTACCGCTTTTACTGCCGGTTTACTTTCCATGATGGGCTTGTTAATCAATGATTCGCTGTCCGAGCTGCTCGAACAAATCCCCATGGAGCCCGCTGTGCGTGAAGCCATTCTATTCCGCCGTCATGCCCTGGGCGAACTCTTGGAAGATATCGACGCCTTCGAGAACGCACGCACCCAAAACTGGACAGCCGCAAAGACCGAAACCTTTAATCGTGTGTGGATCAAGAGCCAGCAATGGACCACTGAAATTCTGCATGCCGTAACGCCAGCGGAGCCCTGATCATCAGGCTTTCTGCCGTGTCTTCGGGATTTCTGTTACCTTTATGCGCGGCCCTTGATCGGGGCTGTGCTGGTGACGACTCCTATCTCAACACACAAAAAAAGACATGGACTGGAAACAAGCTCTTCAGGAAAGCGGCATTTGGTTGGCTCAGGCTTATGCCATCACACTGGTGGCTTCGGCCTTGGCTGTCTGGTTTCTGGCGCGACGCACCGTATGGGGCAGACAGTTCTGGGCGTTAAGCAGTGACTACTTCTCGCCGCGACGCAGCTGGCGCCCTTTGCTGGGCATTGCACTCATCCTGTTGCTGACCCTGGCTGCGGTCAGGCTACAGATTCTTTTCTCCAACTGGTACAACGCCCTTTATTCGTCTTTACAGGCTTTGGACAGCCAAGCTTTTTGGCTTGCCATGTGGCTGTTCGCGGTGTTGGCTACGGTGCATGTGCTTCGCTCGCTGTTCGACGTTTATATCCAGCAGGCCTTCATTCTGCATTGGCGGGAATGGCTGAACGAGAAGCTGTTGCAGAGTTGGCTGCATAAGCAAGTGTATTACCGTTCACAGTATCTTGAACACCCGGTCGACAACCCCGATCAACGCATCCAGCAAGACATCACCTCGTTTGCTGAAACATCCATGAGCTTATTCATGGGTACAGTAAATGCCTTGGTTTCTACCGTGGCCTTCACCTTGATACTGTGGTCGCTCTCGGGGCCGCTCGACATACTAGGCATCACGGTGCCACGGGCCATGGTGTTCGTCGTGTTTCTGTACGTATTGGTGGCAACGGTGCTGGCCGTATTGATCGGGCGCCCATTAATAAGCCTTAATTTTCAAAACGAACGTTACACCGCAGACTACCGTTATGCCTTGGTACGCGTCCGAGAATACGGTGAAAGTATTGCCTTTTACGCCGGCGAAAAAATCGAGCACTTGCTGCTGAACACACGCTTTGCTCTGGTTATCCGTAATGCCTGGCACATCGTTTTCCGTACCCTTAAGCTCATGGGTTTTAACTTTGCGGTCAGCCAGACAGCCGTGGTGTTTCCCATGCTGCTGCAGGCCTCGCGGTTTTTCTCCCAGCAGATTACGCTGGGCGACCTCATGCAAACCATGCAAGCCTTTGATCGCCTGCAAGATAACTTGTCTTTCTTCCGCAACGCCTACGATGCCTTTGCCTCGTACCGTGCCACACTGACCCGCTTGCATGGCTTCACTTTAGCCGCGCAAGACGCCGAGAACCTGCCCCGCCCCCAGATCCTGCAAGAAAACCGCTTGGCGTTGCAAGATTTAACGGTACGTCACCCAGATGGGCAAAACCTGGCCAGCCAGCTCAATTTGAGCCTGGCGCCGGCCGAGTCGCTGCTGATACGCGGCCCATCAGGCTCGGGAAAAACAACCTTGCTACGCGCCATTGCCGGCCTATGGCCATACAGCGAAGGCACCATCATCCGCCCCGAACACGTGCTGTTTTTATCTCAGAAACCGTATTTGCCCTTGGGCAGCTTGCGCTCGGCACTACACTACCCGTCATTGCCTGCGCTGAGCGACTCTTCCAATAGCAACGATGACGCAGCCGCCGCCGTATTGCGCGATGTGCATTTAGCACATTTGATCCCAAGACTGGACGAGGCCGCCGATTGGTCCCGCATTCTGTCATTGGGTGAGCAACAGCGTTTGGCCTTTGGGAGACTGCTTCTGGCTCAGCCACAAGCCGCATTTTTAGACGAAGCCAGCTCCGCTCTAGACGAAGGCCTGCAAGATGCCATGTATACACTGGTGCGGCAACGGCTACCCCAGGCTTGGCTGATCAGCGTCGGGCACCGTAATACGCTGCTGTCTCATCATGGCCAACAACTGCTGCTTGATGGTCGGGGTGGCTGGCAGTTGGAAGACATTTCACTTAGCCTCAAAGATTAAAGGAGCATGCTTCATGTCTTATATGCTTTTAAAGCACCTACACACCACCACAGCCGCACTGAGCCTGCTGCTGTTCGTCATACGCGCCTGTTGGTCGGTGGCGGGTTCGCCTAAATTGCAGACCCGCTTCATGCGTATCGTCCCGCATATCATCGACACTATTTTGCTGCTGTGCGGCCTGATAATGGCAGCCAGCATAGGTTTTAATCACGGATGGCTGCATGCCAAGATTGCGGGTGTCATTTTGTACATTCTCGTTGGCGCCTATGCCATCAAGCGTGGTCCCACACCTGCCAAACGGGCCGCTGCCGCAGTGTTAGCCGTCCTTATCTTCGCTTACGTCGTAGGCGTCGCCATCACCAAGCAATCTCTTTCCTGGTTTGCCTGATTTCTGCCATGAATGTCGAACCCACGGCCCAGCTTACCCTCCCCCCCTACGAAAGCGTAGCGCTGCTTTTGCAGGGCGGCGGGGCATTGGGCGCCTATCAGGCGGGCGTGTATCAAGGCTTGAGCGAAGCGGGAATTACGCCCAACTGGCTAGCCGGCATCTCTATCGGCGCCTTGAATATCGCCTTGATCGCGGGCAACCCGCCAGAACGCCGGCTGGAACGATTGACAGAATTCTGGGAAACCATCTGCCAACCGGACGTCGGCCTGCGCTTCAACCCTTTCATTGAGCACAGTCTTTTTCAACTGAACGACTTGATGCGAGGTGCGCTAGGTATGTTTGGCGCTACCACCGCTCTACTTAATGGTCAGAAGGGTTTTTTTCGTCCGCGCTTTCCGCCCCCATCGCGCAATGGCAAAGGGGCTATACAAAGTGCCAGCTATTACGATGTCTCGCCCCTTAAAGAAACCCTGGAGCGCCTGTGTGACTTTGACCTTATCAATGACGGCCCACAGCATGTAGCGGTCGGTGCCGTCAACGTTCAGTCTGGTAACTTCGTTTACTTCGATAACCGTGTTCAGCGCCTAAGGGCCGAGCACTTCATGGCTTCCGGCGCACTGCCACCGGCGTTTCCTGCCATCGAGATCGACGGCGAACATTACTGGGACGGCGGCATCGTCTCGAACACGCCGCTTTCCTACGTACTGGCGTCACGCCCTTTGCGCGATACGCTGGCCTTCCAGGTAGACCTTTGGGCCGCGCGGGGTCACGTACCCACTAATATGGATGAAGTTGCCGAGCGCATGAAAGAAATCATGTACTCAAGCCGCACCCGACTGGTTACCGACCAACTGCATAAGGCTCAACAACTACGTCGCGTACTGAACCACATGCGGCACGACCTCGAAGCCGACAAACGCGAGGATGCTTATTACATGCAACTGGCCGACGAGATGGGAACCAGCGCGCGCTACAACATCGTCCATCTCATCTATCAGCATGCGCAGCATGAGTCCCACTACCGGGATTTTGACTTCAGCCTGAGTAGCATGAGGGCGCATTGGGATAGCGGGTTGGCAGATATTCGCAATACACTGTCTGACCCCACGCGGCTGGATATGCCCGCCAACGAAGCAGGGTTTGTTACCCACGACGTGCACAGGCCTGAGGAATAAGCCCATGGCAGCTTACGATGCTGACACCCTACTGCATGTTGCCTACCTGGTCGCCATTGTGGCCGAGGCCATGACAGCCGCGTTGGCGGCAGGCCGAAGGCAAATGGACTGGGTCGGCGTTTGCTTGCTGGGCTGCGTAACCGCTCTGGGTGGCGGGTCGGTACGCGATGTACTGCTGGATCACCACCCCTTAAGCTGGGTGGCCAACCCGCATTACCTTCTGATCACCGGCGGGGCGGCCTTGGGCACCATAGCAATCGCACGTTATATGCACCATTTGCGCAAGCTGTTTCTGGTGCTGGACGCGGTAGGCCTGGTGGCATTTACCGTGATAGGTTGCAACATCGCCCTGGGCTTGGACCTGCCGTTTGTCGTCGTCATTGCCTCCGGCATGATTACTGGCTGCGTGGGCGGCGTATTACGAGACATGCTGTGTGCAGACGTGCCCTTGCTATTTCGCGCCGAGTTGTATGCCATGGTTTCCATCTTTACCGGCATTTTGTACATGGTGGCCCAAGACTTGGGCCTGAACCACGATCTAGCCGTCATACTGGCCTTAAGTTGCGGCTTGAGCCTGCGCCTGTTGGCCATACATTATGGCTGGAGCATGCCCAAGTTTATCTACACGCGCGATATTCATTGAACAGCGGTACAGATGGCTTTGTATGCGCCCCCCTTTACGCATCAGCCAGAGGTACCGTCCAGGCATCGTAACCATAGACCCAATCACCGTTTCCGCCCTGCTTAAGCCAATTATTGCCGCGTGAGCTTAACTGCACTTCGGCTGTGCGCGGCTTGCGCGTAGCCTCGTAGCGTCGCAATGCGCCCGCAACGTCGGCGCCCGAACGCAGGTCTTCCAAAGCGCGTGACAACACAATCGCGTCTTCTATAGCCATGCCTGCACCTTGAGCCATGAAGGGCAACATAGGATGACAAGCATCACCCAGCAAGGTGCTAAGACCACGCCCCCACTCTGCCATAGGGTCGCGCTCGTACAGTGCCGTTTTCAGCACTTCATCACAAGCGTTAAGCAATGCCGTGGCGTCTGGATGGAAGTCGGCAAAAAGATGCTTGAACTCTTCTACGCTGCCCTGAGTCGTCCAGGATTCAAGATGCCAGGAGTCTTGTCCTATGGTGGCGAATATGAAGATATCCTTGCCCTGATTCAGCGGAAAAGTGACGATCTGACTGGTGGACACCGGCCCCCACCATTTTGTAAAAGCCTGAATATTGGGTACGTGGGCGACTTTCTCTACCGGGACCACCGCACGAAACGCCACGATGCCAGTGAACCGGGGAGATTCTTCGCCCCATAGCGCTTTGCGCACGGCTGAATGTATGCCGTCAGCACCCACCAATACGTCATACCCAGCGTGGGTGCCATCCGTAAACTGCAACACGGCCTGCCCGCCCTCTTGCTGCAAACTTGAAACTTTTTTGTCGAACCGGACTTGTGAGCTCGGAAAATGGGCGGCCAAGGCGGCCAGCAGGTCGGGTCTATGCAGCGTTAACTGCGGCGCACCGTATTTCTCTTCGGCCGTTGAAGACATAGCCAAACGCGAGGTTTCTTCACCCGTGTCCCACTGGCGGCTGATGCGATGCGTAGGCCGCGCTGCGGTACGCCGGATATCCTGCCCCACCCCTACGCCGTCCAAGGCCTTGACAGCATTGGGCGTCAAGTTGATGTCGGCCCCCACGCGCAGAAACCCTGGCGCTTGCTCTAGCACGGTGACATTGTGCCCTTGCTGATGCAAAGCGATAGCGGCGGTCAGGCCACCGATGCCTGCTCCCGCTATACCGATCTTTAATGCTGTCATCTCCGACTCCCGATTTGATTATGGCTAATGTGCCAGCCGGCACCCTGAAGCGTAATTTATCAACTCAAACCAGAATTGATCTAAAATGATCAAAATGTTCAATTATGAACATTTTTAGTGCCGAACAAGAATGATTCGATAGGTATCAGCAGACGCCATGCAAGAAGACACGCAAGCCACAAAGAGTGCATCCGCATCCGCTACGCATGCCTCCAGCCATGCCGTTAAACGGGTTTTTCAATTATTGGATTACCTGGCACAAGGCTTCAATAGTCACAATCTAAGCGAGTTGGCGCGCCAAACCGGTATCAATCGCGTCACTGCCATGCGTTTGCTACAGGCCTTGAACGCGGAAGGCATAGTGAGTGAGCGCCAGGATGGCGGCCACGAGCTTGGGTTGAAGTTCCTGGCTTTGGCGGCACGCAGCTTGGGCGCCAGCGACTTTAACGCTCAATGCCAAAAAGCATTGCAGACACTGAGTCGGCAATTCCATGTCTCTGCCTATCACGTGCTGCCCGAGTCAGATAATGTGTTTTATTTAGCCAGCGCCATGCCGGCCACCCCACTTACCACCAATATACGAACCGGCGTGCATGTTCCCTTTTTTGCCGTAACCCCAGGCCTGGTTATCTGGGCTTACCAAAACGACGCCACGCGCCACCGCATGCTGCAAGAAGCGCTTGCTAAATGGCCTGGCAAAAAAGCCAGCTTAGCGACTTTGCCAGAACGACGGGCACGTATTCTGAACGAAGGGTGTGCATGGAGTTTTTCTGAGTTTGATCAGGGCATCAATGCCTGCGCTGCCCCGTTATTGGATGCACAAGGCCAGGTTCGGGGTGCGATCAGCCTGGTCGCACCGGAAGTCAGCTTTCCTGACGAAAGCGTTTTTCGCCAGTCATTGTCAGGTGCTTTACTACATAGCTGCCATCAGCTTGGCGCCTTGCTTACACCCTCTTGAAGTGATTTTCTGCCTGCGCTAAGACGCAATCTGGCGATAGACAGACGTCCCGACCCTGAGCTCCTCCTGGCCGTTGACCGTTCGTATTTCCAACTCAACAAGATCGCGGCCATGGGTAACGGGCAGTTGTATCGTCATGCGAGCCCTGCTATTGCCTTCTGGCCAAAGCAACTGTTCGTTGTCCCATAAAATATAGCCATCCAGATCGGGCAGCGCGCCCAAGGTCACAATGCCACCGCCCATACGCGAGGCGACCGAATCCGGTGACTCGTTCACAATCTGCCAACGCGTGCCCATGCGTTGCTGCCACGCTGCCGGCATGGGCGTAGAAGACGGCGTCAGTCGTTGGCCCGTACTGAACGTTAGGCGATAATGGGGCGAGCCGCCCGGCACACGGTTGATAAGATACAGCTTGCCATCTATGGCCTGCCAACGATAGCTGACGCCAGGGGCCGAATCGCTCCACCACCAGCCATCGGTACGCAGCTTCAACCCTTGGGCTAGTATTGCCCACTGTCCTTCTTTCCATTGCCAGATATCCAAGGTGTGGGAATCGACCTCTACCACTTTGAAGGGAGTGATGTAGTTGGCATAAATGCCCGCCCACAAGCCAGCGTTGCCCGAAGCGTTTGCTACGCGTGGCACGGTGGTATCCAGGGGGTCTGGTAATTTGCGGATGCTGCCTTTTTCTTTAAGCGCGCGCAAAAGCACACCCTCCGCAATGGGTAAAGGCCGATAAGGCCCTGTTCCCGACACCCACAGAGAAAGGCCTTCATCAGGCAAAACAAAAAACTCTGTTGTAAAGAAGGCCGTGCCCCCGTTCTTTGCCCAAGCGCGCACCCCAACACTGTCCAGTCCGGGCTGAAGGGTGTTGTCCCACCCCAGGCCCCAGCGCCACTCAGGGCAAGGATTGATGCGTAAGCGAGTCGTTTGATCGCTTCCCATTTGCTCAACCGCCTTCTGCGACAAAATACGCTTACCTTGGTGCACACCCTGATTCATAAAGAGTGCTGCCAGTTTCATCATGTCGCCAGGCGTACTGGCCAGACCGCCGGTAGCGTAGGCCGCAACGAACTCTTGCCCCTGGGGCTGGCCTTGAAAATCGGGGCTCACAAAGCTACCCGCAGTAAACGGCTGGGTGGAAAAAGCCGAATGATGCATGCCCAAGGGTTGCAAAATTTCACGCTGAACGAACTCTGGGTAGCTCAACCCTGTCACGGCTGTTACTAAGCTCTCAACCATCGTGAAGCCATCGTTGCAATAGACGGCTAGCTCTCCGGGCTCGTGCTTAAGGTGGAAATGCGGCATGCCATCAAATGTATCTTGGGCATAACCGTCGATAGGCACAAAAGCAAAAATATTACGCCCGTTGGTACCCGGCAAGCCTGAACTATGGCTAAGCAAGTGCCTGAGCGTCATATTACGGAACCCCTCGGAACGCATCTGAAAATCGGGCAGGTAGCGGACAATGGGAGTATCAAGCGCCAATTGACCACGGTCGCACAATATCATTGCCGCGAATGCCGCCACCACCTTGCTGACCGAGCCAATATTGAAACGCGTGTCTAGATCTACAGCGGTTTTGGCTTGCGTATCGGCAAGGCCAAAGCTCTCTTGCCAGACTATCTTGTCCCGACTCATCAGGGCAATCGAGATGGCCGTTACGCTAGTGTCTTGCATGGCTTGCGCAATGCTGTCCCTTCCCCACTGAACTGCCTCAGAGAATTCGCCGGTGTCGGTGTCTTCGGCGTTATCGCCACGGCAGCCGGGCAGGCAGTAAAGCATGGCCCCCATGCCCGCCCACTGCAACAATTGTCTACGATAAACATCAGGCGTTTGCTGTGACCTTAATGTATTGTCGGTACTGTCAGAGTTGTCGCAAGTTGTGGTTCTCATGATCGGCACCTTCGAAGAGCAAAAACGAGTTACCCCATTCTATGCTGGCTTAATTCTGATGTCGTGCAAAATTTAGGTGCTTAAGCAAACCCCATTAATGGCTTAGGTAAATGCGAGACCATTGTATTTGCGCGGCCCCAACCCCGATCAACGGAGATTTCTGATGCTGAATTTTTTGAAGTATTGCCTTGCCAGCTTATTACTTATCACCGCACTGCCCGCCACCGCCCTGGAAACCGGCGACATGGCACCCGACTTCCAGCTTCCCGGCTCCGACGGTCAAATGCATAAGCTCTCCGACTATCGCGGCAAGCAAGCTGTGGTCTTAGCTTGGTTTCCCAAAGCCTACACTTCGGGTTGCACCATAGAGTGCAAATCTTTGGCCGATAACGGCCCACTGATACGTCAGTACGACGTCAGCTATTTCATGGCCAGCGTAGACCCGCTGGCCGATAACAAGGGTTTTACCAAAGAGACAGGCGCCGATTTCCCCCTGCTTAGCGACGAAGATAAAACGGTGGCCGAGGCCTATGGCGTATTGAGCCCGCGCGGCTTCGCCAAGCGCCATACCTTTTATATAGGCAAGGACGGCAAAATTCTGAAGATAGACACGGATATCAACCCGCCTACTTCTGCCGAAGACATGGTCGAAAACCTAGGCAAACTTGGCATAGCGCGTAAAGCAAGTCAGCAATAGTTTGCGCCCAGCCCTGCCATACCACGGTGTATTGCGCTACTTTTTGATACCAGCAGAGATGAATGAGGCAATAAATGGAGCAGAACGTAGTCAACTACGAACACTTTACGCATGTCCGCATCATCATTGGCATGGTGCTCGGTATCAGTGTGGCACGTCTTGTGGTGGGGACGTCAGAATTTTTACAGCACCCTAACCGCAAAAAAATCTACTTGGTTCATCTGGGTTGGGTGCTCTATCTTTTTTTGACCATCACCCATTTTTGGTGGTACGAATTTGGGCTGTTCAAGGTCAGGGTTTGGTCTTTCGGCCTTTACCTTTTTCTTATCTCTTTTGCCTGTTTGTTTGCTTTCGCAGCGTCCATGTTGTTTCCGTCTAGCATGTCGGAATATGAAAGCTATGAAGACTATTTCCAGGCGCGGCGCAAAACCTTCTATTCGATGTTTGCTGCGTTGGCCGCTGCAGATCTTATCGATACCGCCATCAAAGGTTTAGATCATTTCTACGCGCTCGGAATTGATTATCCTCTGCAGCAGGTAGGCTTTATCTTGCTATCGTTGATTGCGATATTTGTGCCCAGCAAGCTTTACCAAGGGATGTTTGTCGCCGGCATACTTGTATACAAGGTACTGTGGATGTTCAGGATTTATGGCGTGCTAGATTGACACTGCCGCCATTACAAAGCGGCTTTCGCCGCCCTGCTCTACAAATTTTTTATGGGCCTGGCGCAGCTTGAAACGATAGGCAAAAAAAAATCCCCAAAATTGTCTTTGGGGATTTCTTGGCACGGCTGCTAAGCCGTTGCAGGTATTCTGGTAGGCAGTACTGGATTCGAACCAGCGACCTCTACGATGTCAACGTAGCGCTCTAACCAACTGAGCTAACCGCCTGTAAGCAAGAACAGAATAATACCCCGAATTTTAAAGCCGCGTCAAGTCGAAGTCGACTTGCAGCCCTCTTGAACTAACAGGCGCTGCGCTCCAAACGCGACGCCGGTTCTACCGAAGACAATGACCCAGCTGGAGAAGCAGGCAGCTCGGGCTGCAAGGCTGAAGCGGCAGCCAAACCCAACTGGAAATGCCGGCAAGCGGTGTCGATAACAGCCTGAGGGCTGATGCCGTCCATGCTAGAGGGAATTGTAGTGACGACAGGATATAACCAGGGTACGTAGCTCATGGGCGGCGTAGCGCCAAACAGCCCTATAGAAGGTATTTGGTGGGCAAGTGCCAAATGCAAGCCCATGCTGTCATTGCCGATGAAATAGCTGCATTCGGCCAACAAAGCGTCGCTTTCACATAGATTCAGCTTGCTTTGGGTGATGTTTATCAGCGACACGTCGCTGGGCAGACAGGCACAGATAGCACTGGCCGTATCCGCCACATCGCTCGCGCCGAATAATAAAAAGCTAAGCCCGGGAAAGCGCTGATGCAATTGTTGAATGACCAGGGCAAATGCTTCGCCGCTATATCTTTTGTCGGCGCTGGAACCATTTAGCCCAATACCCACCATGCGAGAAGCATCGGCTGGTAACAGTTCGCGCACCTGATCCCGCGCGGCCGGCGCCACCTCCAAAGAAGGATAGACCGGCGTTACGTCGTAACCACAGCGTCGCAAGATGGGTGGCAACCATGTGTGGGTATCCGGATGAGGCGTACCCCTACGCCTGACCCAACCCCTATGGGTCAGCAGTCGCGCCAAATGAGGCTGGTGATAGCGAATAAAACCCACACGGCGTGCCACCCTTGCGCGCTTGGCTGCCTGAGCCACGAAGCGATGGAAGCTGAACAAAAACAAAGTGTCTATCTGCTGTGCCCGCAGCAATTCACTCAGATGTGCAACACGGTGCTTGCGATCTTTATGAATATCTTCCAGACCGATGACCCTATCTATGTAGGACTGCGAATCAAACAGGCAATGCGTAGCCTGAGCATGGGGCAGCAACATGGTAAGAGGTTCACCGACCTCTTGGGCAAGGGCACGCACATACCCCATATGCAGAACAACGTCACCGATGCCGCCCGATATATAGATGGCCATCCGGCTACGCAAAACGCCATCAGGCGCGGTGTTTTCGGCCATTGAGCATAATTCAAAGCAAATTGAAGATAGGCGATTCTAGCGCACCGCTTAAGCCTTCGGCGACAACGAATGTAAGCAAGCGCATGATTCTTAAGCCGATAGTACTGCTGTCACAAAGAGATTGGTCAAAACCTACCCGAACAACCTCAGACACGCATATTCATTGCACTTGCATAAGGTGTTCCAAGGTTTCCCCCAGGGTTATGCACAATTACTGGGGATAACCCAGCCCTGTTAACTACGTAGCTCTCTACACTGGTTGATCGGCAAACACTCAGCAATGTCTTTTAAAGCGTGACTTACTAAAAACAGGGGAAAAATTTATGCTAGAATTCGGGGCTTACCTCGCGGAGACGTGGCCGAGAGGTTGAAGGTACTCCCCTGCTAAGGGAGCATGCGGCTTATACCCGCATCGAGGGTTCGAATCCCTCCGTCTCCGCCAGAATGAATCAAGCCCTTGAGAAATCAAGGGCTTTTTTCTTGTCTTCTGGACTCTGGCCCAAGCAGCCCTCGTCTATACTTGATCGACTCTGCAACCTCCTGGATCCCATGACAGAAGACATCCTCATCAACGTCACGCCTTTCGAGACCCGGGTGGCCATCGTCGAGCAAGGCACAGCGCAAGAACTTCACATAGAGCGCAGTATTCAGCGCGGTCACGTGGGCAATCTTTATCTTGGCAAGGTGGTGCGCGTGTTGCCCGGCATGCAAAGCGCCTTTGTCGATATCGGCCTTGAGCGCGCGGCGTTCATACACGTCGGCGATTTACGCCAAAATCGCATGGAACGCGGGGCCAACGCAGCGCCTACCCCGATAGAAAAGCTGTTGTTTGAAGGGCAGTCTTTGCTGGTGCAAGTCATCAAAGACCCCCTAGGCAGCAAAGGGGCGCGGCTGTCCACCCACCTTAGCATCGCGGGGCGCATGCTGGTTTACCTGCCCTACGACCCTCACGTTGGCATCTCTCAAAAAATCGGTTCTGAAGCTGAACGCCTGGCTTTGCGAGAGCGCGTGCAAGGCCTGCGCCCTGCTGACGAGACCGGGGGCTTTATCGTTCGCACGCAAGCTGAAGACGCCTCTGACGAAGAACTAGCGTCCGACATCGTCTATCTGCGCACCTTGTGGTCGCGTATCCAGGCCAAGACACGCACTGTGCCGGTACCTGCCCTGTTATACGACGACCTTACGTTGGCGCAACGCGTGCTGCGCGACATGACCACGCCCAATACCAACGCGATTCTGGTCGACTCCCGCACCACCACACAAGACCTGACGGAATGGGCCGCTGTCTTTACGCCCTCGGTCAGTGATCGCATTCGTCATTACAGTGGCGAACGCCCCTTGTTTGATACCGCCAACGTTGACGAAGAAATCGCACGCGCCTTGTCTCGCCGTGTCGACCTTAAGTCTGGCGGCTACCTCATCATCGATCAAACTGAAGCCCTGACAACGATAGACGTCAACACCGGAGGCTATGTAGGCGGGCGCAACTTCGACGACACCATATTCAAAACCAATCTAGAGGCCGCCGTTGCCATCGCCCGCCAATTACGTCTGCGTAATTTGGGCGGCATCATCATCATCGACTTTATCGATATGGATGACGCTGAGCATCGCGATGCGGTATTGGCAGAACTAAGAAAGGCTTTGGCCGGCGACCGCACCCGCGTAACGGTAAGCGGCTTCAGCCAGCTAGGTTTGGTCGAAATGACACGCAAGCGCACGCGCGATTCATTAGCCCACCAATTATGCGAAGTCTGCCCAACCTGCCAATCTCGCGGCATCGTCAAAACCCCGCGCACGGTCTGCTATGAAATTTTGCGTGAGATTTTGCGCGAATCACGTCAATTCAACCCACGAGAATTCCGTATTCTGGCTTCGCAAAGTGTAATCGACCTGTTTCTTGAAGAAGAAAGCCAGCATCTTGCGATGCTGGGTGACTTTATCGCCAAGCCAGTTTCACTGAGTGTGGAAACCACATACTCTCAGGAAGAGTACGACATTATTTTGATTTGATGCTTGCGGCTGGCGCCGTACGCCTTTAAGCGTTAGGCGCCATCTGCCGGTTTAAAGGATTCTGATGCCAGGCTCAGAACCCTCAAGGCCACCGTCGCTATCTTCCTCTTCGCTCTCGATTTCTATCCAGTCTTCATTGCCCTCTTGGCCTGGGCAAAGGTCGGGGCGCAATATAACGTTATAGATAGAGTTGATTTGCGCTTTGGAAGGCGTGTAGTAACTGAATAAATCAGCTTTAGTTGTCAGGTCTTGCATCATCTGCAAGCCCAACACCAAGGTTGCGCTAAGGTTTTCCGCCCCGGGTTTATAAGCCTTGGTAATGCGTGCATAGGTGGCATTGCTGCCGTCTACCGCGAATTTCACGTCGCCACCGCACAGCGCTTGATGACGAAACACGGCGCGCTGGATTTTGACGAAATCCATAGGCAAACGACGGCTTTCACGCTGATAAGTCTCGCGTTCGAGTTGGCTCAAGCCTATGCTGCCCGAGCCGGCTCCGGTAGAGGCGCACCCTACGGTTGCCAGGCAAGCCAACACACCCATCCATCGTTTCATCATGTCATTCCTCTTCGTTTTCAGGGCGAAGCGTGGGCTGCGCCGACTCGTTGGCGGTGTCGCCAGGCATTTGTTGAAACTGCATCTGATATAGCGCCGCGTACAAGCCGCCTTTGGCCAGCAGCTCGTCATGCGAACCCTGCTCAATGATGCGGCCGGCATCCAGCACTAGAATTTTGTCGGCCTTTTGTACGGTAGAAAGCCTATGGGCGATGACCAGCGTGGTACGCCCCGCCATAAGACGGTCTAGAGAAGCCTGAACTTGGCTCTCGGATTCGCTGTCCAGCGCCGAGGTCGCCTCATCCAGGATCAAGATAGGGGCATTCTTGATCAGGGCCCGCGCAATAGCCAAGCGCTGACGCTGCCCGCCCGACAACACATTTGCGTTCTCGCCCACTTTGGCCTGCAGGCCATGTGGATGTGAATCGACGAATTCGCGCAAATGCGCCGCATCAATGGCGGCATTGATTTCTTGTTCGCTGGCTTCGTGCAGGGCGCCGTAACCGACGTTATCGGCAATCGTACCTTCGAACATGACGACATCTTGGCTGACCAAGGATAACTGAGCCCGAAGGCTGGACAGTGTGCAATCCGTGATGAGATTCCCATCTACGTATACGCCGCCCTCGGTTGGCGTGACAAAGCGCGGCAGCATATTGGCCAGCGTGGTTTTCCCGCTACCCGAACGCCCTACCAAGGCCACGGTTTGCCCAGGTTCTATCGTAAAGGAAACATCGGCCAGCGTGTCGGCTGCAGCCCCTGGGAAGCGATGACGGATATCGCGAAACTCTACCTTGCCCCGCACAGGCGACGGCAAGGCATGCTTGCCTTGATCCGTTTCCCCGACCTCATCGATCAGCGTGAACACGCTTTCTGCGGAAACCAGCATACGCTGCATCTTGCTTGCAACGTTCGTCAGGCGCTTCACCGGATCGAAAATCTGTGCCAAGGCCGCCATGAAAGCTGCGAACCCGCCCACAGTGAGCGTGTCGGCATTGGCCTGGTACAAGGCCACGGCAATCACCGACGCCACCGCTATCGCTATGGCCACCTGTGTCAGGGGCGTCATCGCCGCATCAGCGCTGGCAGCCCGCATGGCAAAACGACGCAAACGCGCGTTGACGTAATCAAAGCGCTCGGACTCCCGCGCTTTACCGTCGAAAAGCTTGATCACACGCTGGCCGTCTATGCCTTCACGCACCACACGCGTCAACTCGGCATTCATGGTGATGGTGTCGCGGTTGATGCGGCGCAAACGCTTGATAAACAAGCGTGCGATGAACGTGGACACCGGCAACATGACGATGACGATCAATGTGAGTTGCCAAGACATGTATAAAAGCACGCCCAACAACGCCACAACAATAAGCACTTCTTTGACAATGACGGTAATGACCTCGGTGGCCATGCTGGTAACCACACCAGCGTCTACTGTAAAGCGGTTAAGCAGGCGCCCCGTGTCACCACGCTTGAAGGCCTCGTCGGGGAGTTCAAGCAAACGCGAAAACATATCTTTGCGTATACCCAACAACATATTGTTGGCTACCCACGAAAGCAGGTAATCGCTGGCAAAGTTACTGAAACCGCGCACCAGGGTAAGGCCAATGACCGCCAGGGGGATCATCCACACGTATTGCGGCTTGGCGCCCGAGAATCCTTCGTCCAGCAAAGGTTTCATGATGATGGCGAGTGTGGGTTGCGTGGCTGCGGCCAGGCTGACCATCAGCGTCGCCAACACGACGACTTTCCAATAGGGCCCAACCCTGAGGTAAATGCGGCGCCACAGCGAAAACTCCACGGGCGCGCCGGCAGCGTGCCGGGCGGAAGACTCTTGGCTCAAAACGTCCACTCACTTTTATACTGGGAGAGTTTGCCATTTTAGCGTGCTGCCGCTGCACCCGATGACCTCCTCTACCAAAGCATCAGAAACCATTTTTGTACGCCTGCCCAACTGGGTGGGTGATGTTTGCATGAGCTTGCCCAGCCTGGCCCTGCTTAGCCAAACCGGGCGCCCGGTGATTGTTTGTGCGCGGCCCTGGGCGCAGGAGCTGCTCTCGGGACACACGGAACTACACGGTTTTATTCCCATGAGCAGCAAACTATGGCAAGACCGAGCCGCCGTGTCGCAGGCACGAGCGCATCAAGCTGCACGAGGCCTGCTGCTGCCCGACTCGCTTTCCAGTGCATTGGCATTCCGTCTGGCCGGCCTACCTTGCGCGGGCTATCGAGACGACGGGCGCAGCCTGTTATTGCGCTGGCCCATGAACAAGCCTACGCAAAGCTTGCATGCCGTGCAGTCATGGCATCATCTAACCATGAACACCTTGGCGCAGTGGCAGCTACCCATTCACAATCGCGAAGTCCCGCAAGAGCTGGGCCTACACACCACCGAAGCCCAAAAGCAACAAGCCCAAGCTGCCCTGGTCAGCGTTGGCTTGGCCGACCAACCCTTCGTACTCATTGCCCCAACCGCTACGGGCTTGCATAAAGGCCGCATCAAGGTTTGGTCAGGTTTTCGCGAGCTTACCTCTTTGCTACAGGCCCAGGGCGTAAAGGTTGCCATGTGCCCGCCCCCCTCCGAAACCGGGCAAGCACGCGCGGCAGTGCCGGAGGCTGTTTGCCTACCCCCTCTGCCCTTAGGGGCGTTTGCTACACTCACTGGCATGGCTGCGCTGGTCGTATGTAACGATTCCGGCGTGTCTCATTTGGCAGCGGCTGTCAACGCGCCCCAGCTTACGCTGTTTGGCGTCACCAGTCCGTCGCGAACTGGCCCTTGGTCACCGAATGCACAATGTCTGGGCGAGATGGACGCCTGGCCTACCGTCCAAACCGTCTTCTCCCAAGTCATGGCCCAGCTGGGCAAAGCCCACTAACACCACACCCCAATGTCGCTATCGAATTTTCTGGCACAGTTCATTATCCCGCTCAATCTTTGCGTGGCTCTGCTATGTGGCGCTGTCCTTATGCGCATACTGCGTTGCCGGCGCACAGCCAAGCTTCTGGTCGTTGTTGCGCTGATTTGGGGCGGCATGTGGTCATTGCCGGCCACCTCGCTTTGGGCCGGTGGTTGGCTGGAACAACGCTATCCCTACCAAGCGCCACAAGATTTGCCCAAGGCGGAGGCTATTGTCGTGCTGGGGGGACATACCGCAGGCGGGAGGCCCAACTGGTTTGAAGACTACGACCCCGACAAGCGTATTACACGTAGCGACACGGCTGCTCAGCTTTACCACGCCAACCGGGCTCCGCTCATGGTGCTGTCAGGTGCCTTACTGGACGGCAGTACCAGTGAAGCGCAAACCATGGCCGCAGCGCTGGAGCGCGAGCAAATACCCGCCGAGGCCATGATTCTGGAAGAACGCAGTCAAAACACCCGTGAAAATGCCTTGTTCACCCAACAAGAACTGAATGAGCGGAAAATAGGGCCGGTGCTGCTGGTGACCTCGGGTTTACACATGCCCAGAGCCATGGCTGCTTTTAAGAAACTGGACATAGCCGTCACTGCGGCCCCTTCCCCACCACAGATCGTTGCCCCCCAAGACCCTGAGTTTTCGATGTGGCTACCTAACGAACGGGCCCTCGCGGCTTCGCGTTCGATCATTAAGGAATACGCCGCTTTGCTGCTTTATTGGGTGCGAGGCTGGGCCTGAGGCCGCTTTAGTCGTAGCGCCGCACCATAGACCAACAAATGACGACGCCAAAAAAGTACACCATGACCCCACTGTTATGACTTAGAAAGGTCTGGGAAAGGCCATAGCATATATACGACACGCACAGTACCGCCCCTGCCAATGCATAAGGCCGAGCCTGCACGTTACTTGAGCACATCCGACCCGCAAACGCAGCCAACGGTACCAAATACAAGGCCAGCAGCA
Organism: Mesopusillimonas faecipullorum; assembly: GCF_020539505.1. GTDB lineage: Bacteria > Pseudomonadota > Gammaproteobacteria > Burkholderiales > Burkholderiaceae_B > Mesopusillimonas > Mesopusillimonas faecipullorum. The sequence continues at coordinate 40,095 of NZ_JACDXW010000009.1, forward strand.
GACCCAGCCCTATCAAGCCTCGTCGGGCCGTCATATCCACGTACTCATTGTGCAGATGGCCAAAATTCGTCACGATAGGGTCGACTTTTCCTTCCTCGACCAGCGTTTCCATATAGCGCTGCATGCCCTGCCCCCCCATGCCGATCAGAGGCGATTCGCGGGCAATCAACAAGCCTGTACGCCACATCTCGAAGCGTGCCCCCACCGAGGTGTCGACCCTGGCTTGATCAAGATATAGCTGTACATCGCTGACGGCGAGTTCCACGCGCTGTTGGACTCCGGTGGAAGGGGCTTGATACAGCACTGCGACAAGCAACACCATAAGCGCCACAAAGCCGCTTAACAAGTACTTGGGCAAACGATCCCGGTAGCCGAACAGTATCAACAAGAGTACCAAAGGTGCTCCTATCCACCCGCCTCGCGAGCCGGACAGAAAAGAAGCCGCCAAACCAGAGAAAAAGCCAAGCAACAGCCACGCGCTCCAGATGGATGAACGCCGATCAAACCACGCCCAACCCACACCCGCCAGGCTCATCATGCCCAGCAGCATGGCAATGTTGCCAAACTGAATAATAAGGGTGTAGCCCTCTATGCTTTCCATCCCCAGTATCCAGCGCTGCCAGCCAGACCACACCCCAACCGCAATAGCGCCGGCGGCGATGCCGCCCCAAAAACACGCGGCTTTGGGCGCATGCCGCAACAGCCATAGCAAGGCCACCATCGCACACACAATGCGCACGGATTTGTCGAAACGGCTGGAGGATTGCCCATCCAGCCAAATCTCAAGCGCCCAGCCCAGAAAAAACAAGCCAAACACCCATAACAGGCGTTTATCTTCCCTTTGCAATTCAGGCCAAACCCCCGGGCGCGCGAGCACCGTCAAACCCGCAAGAAACAGCAAAGCTGAGCCCACCGAGTAGCCTGATGGCACCACTAAGGAAATAGAGAAAAAAAGGAAGACGGCCAGGCAGGTATAGCGCTGAGCCAGCATGCCGGAAGAAACAGCAGACGCGGCGGAAGGCATGATAGAAGAGAGAAAGAGTGGAAAAGAGAGGAAGGGTTTCAGCTGCGCTTGGCAGCACGACGCCAACGCTTCCAAGCATGGAACAAGGGCCCGACAACACGCCCCTGCCCTACCTGAATACGCCGTCCGACCGAAGCCCCGTGAGTATTGCGCACGGCAAAACGGTAAATGTGGCTGGCATCACCACCCACCAGATTTTGGCCAAAAGGCTCGGTGGTATACAGATAACGGAAACCTGCTTCTTGGGCAATACGCTGGTAGTCGGCATCGAAATAACCTTGAGGCCAGCATAAATGTTCGGAAGCCTCGCCGAAATGAGCCAAAAAAGCTTCGCGAGACTGTTCAAGCTCTTCGCGCATACGTTGGTTCTTGTTGGCGGCCTCAACTCGGTCCCAGCGTGTATGGGTATGGCTATGGCTATGGAACTCGGCATAGCCGCCATCGCGCATGGCTTTTACTTCGCTCCAGCGAAGCATGACACTATCGGCCTGCCCCTGAGCGATACGCGCTTCGCATTCCTGATGCGATACGGTGTCATGGGCCGGCATCTCGGTGCGCACCGGCCCTTCGCCCAATTGCCCGGTGACGACGAAAAACGTAGCGTGGTAGCCATGCCGCTTAAGCAGCGGATAGGCATAAATCCAGTTATCCAAATAACCGTCGTCGAAAGTGATCAACACAGAACGCGCCGGGGCGAGCCGGCGGCCAGATAGGTGATCCGCGAATTCGTCCGTCGTCAGAGCACGGTAGCCATGCTGCGCCAGCCAAGCCAGTTGGGAGTCGAAATTCTCGGGCGTCACCGAAATAAAGCCGCCCGCCGGCGACACATGGTGATACATCAAGACGGGTATGGAATGGGCGTATATCATGTGTTCATCCTGTTTCAGCGCTATTCAGGCCGGCTTTCCGGCACCACGCTCGCTCAGCCATCGACCATAGCAGGCTTCCACGCGCTCTACCATGCCTTCGGGCGTGAATTTGCCTTGCTCAAGTATGAGGCGCAGCCCGGCACTGCCCATTTCGCGACGCAGCGCTGGGTCATCCAGCAATTTGCGCAAGGCCTGCATCAACACCTGGGCGTCACCCACCGGCACCAGCAAGCCAGTGACGTTTTCGCTCAGCATCTCGGGCACGCCATCGACCCTGGTGCCCACTACGGGCAAACCCGCCATGGCAGCCTCGACAAACACGGTGCCAGAAGCCTCTTGCTCTGTCGCCAGGGCAAAAACATCCAGCCCTTTAAGCAAATTGGGGACATCGCCCCGACGCCCCAGCAAATGCACTTGCTGCTGCAAGCCGGCTTGCTCAATGCTTTGCTGCAGCTGCTGAAACACCGGTTCGCCATCACCAATGAATACCAGATGCACATTGGGTCGTTCACGTAAAAGCGGCTGCATCGCCTGGAACAGCGTCGCATGGCCTTTTCGAGGGCGCATGGCGGCTACGCAACCGACAATGACGGCCTGCTCATCCAGACCCAGCTCGGCCCGCAAAGTGGAGTCTTGCTCGGGTATCTGCAAAGAGACGACGGGATACACCACCGCAACCTTATTGGGGGCGACACCCCGTTCTATCAGTGACTGGCGCACGAACTCGCTGGGCGTGACAACGCAATGCGGAATGCGTGTGTAAGACAATAGTGAACGCGGCCGCTTGGCCAAATGCCGGGTACGCACGATCAAGGGTGTACCCGCCAAGCGCCCTGCCAGGCCGGCCAATAAAGCGTCACGGCGGCTGTGCGTGTTAAGCACGTCAAAACGCCCGTCTTTGAGAATACGACGGACCTGCGCCACGCCGCGCCAATAATTCAGCGTGCCATCCATAGGCAGTGTGTGAACGGTGAAGCCACTTTCACGTAGTCGGGCTGTCAGTTCCGCTTCCGGTTGGCAAATAGCTTCCAGATGATGGCCACGCTCGCGCATCAGCAGCATCATCCGATAAATGTATTGCTCTTGGCCGCCCCAGTCGGTGGCGGCCTCGGAATGGACAATGCGCAAAGGCTTCATGCGTAACGTATCTCGACGTGTTCGGGACGGGCCCACTCAAGTAACTGGTGCACCATGGCCGGAGCCATACGCACGCGCCAGTCGTCGCCCAACCTTAATTGGCAAGCGTATTCACCGCGATGCAAGGCCACCTCGACAGGCACGCCCAGCGTCGCGTCATCGGCCTTAGCGCGATAAGGTTCGAGTATTTGCTTAAGCCGTGCGGCATCGGCCTGGCCATTCAAACTGATATACAAGCACTTGGCATGGGCTTCACGCGCCATCTGCAAGTCGTATATCTCTTCGGCCGAAACGCTCAAGCCGCCCGAGTAATCGTCATTTCTGACCTTGCCCTTCATGATGATAAGGCTGTCTTCTTTAAGGCGCCCACGGTGCTGTTCAAGCAACTCGTTGAAAATGGCAACCTCGACCTGAGCCGTGCCGTCATCCAACATGGCATACAACATTTTGCCGCGTCGCGTCATGCGCACACGCACCGAAGCCAACACGCCGGCAAACCATTGCGGTGTACGCGAAGGTGCCAGCCTAGCCAATGGGGTAGAGGCAAAGCGGCGTACTTCGTCACGCCAAGCGTCGAACATATGGGCACTGAAGAAGTAGCCTAAAGCAAGCTTCTCTTCGGACAAGCGCTGCTGTAAGTCCCACGGTGCAACCTTGGCCAGTTCACCCTCGACAATATCGTCGCTATCATCGGCAAACAATGAGACCTGATTGGCGCTGCGCTCGGCTTGCTCGGCGGCCTCAAGTGCATTGCCTACCGTGGCAAGCAAAGCAGCCCGGTTCTCGTCTATGGTGTCGAAAGCGCCGGCGCGAATCAGCGCCTCGATGGCTCGGCGATTGACTGTATGACGGTCTATGCGTCGGCAGAAATCGAACAAGCTGCTAAAAGGGCCGCCCTCAAGTCGCGCCCGAACGATTTCTTCAACCGCCGCCTGGCCGGTTCCCTTGACCGCACCCAAACCATAGCGAATGGTGCGCGGCGGGCGCCCCTGCTTCATGTGCGCGTCTTCAACTGGCTCAAAGCGATAAGCCGAGGCATTGATATCCGGCGCCAGCACGGTCACGCCATTCAGCAATGCGTCCTTCCAGAATGTCTGAACCTTGTCGGTATCGTCCATGTCGGACGACAAGGTGGCAGCAAGAAACTCTGCTGGGTGGTAAACCTTGAGCCAGGCCGTCTGATAGGCAATCAAGGCATAAGCGGCGGAGTGACTCTTGTTGAAGCCGTAACCCGCGAATTTTTCCATCAGGTCGAAAAGCTTAACGGCCAGATCGGCGTCGTAGCCTTTTTCGACTGCGCCTTTCTCGAAAATTTCTCTATGCTTGGCCATTTCTTCGGGCTTTTTCTTGCCCATGGCCCGGCGCAACAGGTCGGCGCCGCCCAAGCTATAGCCGCCAATGATCTGCGAGATCAGCATCACCTGTTCTTGGTAAACGATGACGCCATACGTGCTTTGAAGCACGGGTTCGAGGTCTGGATGAAAGTAATCGACCTCGGCGCGACCGTGCTTGCGATCGACGAAATCGATGACCATGCCCGACTCAAGCGGGCCCGGACGGAACAGTGCCGCTACGGCGATGATGTCTTCGAAAGTGCTGGGCCGTAACTTGCGCAGCAAGTCTTTCATGCCACGCGATTCCAGCTGGAAAATCGCAGTGGTGTTGCCCTCGCTCAGCAACTTGTAGACCGCCGTATCATCCAGCGCAAGCGCCATGATGTCGAAATCGTGCTTGTCTTTGTTACACCGGCGAACGTATCGCACCGCCCAGTCAAGAATCGTCAGGTTGCGCAAGCCCAGGAAGTCGAACTTGACCAAACCCGCGGCTTCCACGTCGTCTTTATCGAATTGCGATACCGCGCTGCTATCGGCTCCAGGCTGACAATACAGGGGGCAAAAATCCGTCAGTTTGCCCGGCGCAATCAACACGCCGCCGGCATGCATACCGATATTGCGCGTCAAGCCTTCCAGTGGCTGAGCCAAATCCACCAGCGCTTTGACCTCTTCATCTTGGTCGTAACGCTCGCGAAAGGCGGGCTCATTGGCCAGGGTACGCTCGAGAGACCAGGGGTCGGCGGGATTAAACGGGATCAGCTTGGATAAACCGTCACATAGTGAATACGGCATTTCCAGCACACGGCCCACGTCGCGAACCACGGCTTTAGCACCCAGCGTACCAAAAGTGGCAATCTGGCTGACAGCCGCCTTGCCATATTTTTGCTTGACGTAGTCGATGACGCGTTCGCGGTTATCTTGGCAGAAATCGATATCGAAGTCGGGCATGGACACCCGCTCGGGGTTCAAGAACCGCTCGAACAGCAAGTCATAACGTATGGGGTCAAGGTCGGTAATGCCCAAACTGTAAGCGACCAGCGAACCCGCCCCCGAACCACGCCCCGGCCCAACGGGCACACCATTGCTTTTACCCCAGTTGATGAAGTCCTGCACAATCAGGAAGTAGCCTGGAAAACCCATCTGGATGATGGTTTTGCATTCCCATTCCAGGCGCTCTTGGTATTGTGGCCGCCGCTCCTCGCGTTCGGCGGGGTCGGGAAACAGGAATTCGAGACGCCGCTCTAAGCCCTGCTGCGACAAATTGATCAGGTGATCGTCCAGCGTCACGCCCTCGGGCGTGGGAAATATAGGCAGCTGGGGTTTGCCCAGCACGAGCTCCAGATTGCAGCGCTTGGCGATTTCGACCGAGTTGAGCAAAGCGCTGGGCACATCAGCAAATTTTTCGGCCATTTGCTCTGAGCTGAGCAGGTATTGCTCTGGGGTAAAGCGTCGGACTCGGCGCGGATTGCCCAGTTGTTCGCCCTCGGCAATGCACACACGCGCCTCGTGAGCGCGGAAGTCTTCTTCTTCGAGAAACTGCACCGGGTGCGTGGCGACCACGGGCAAACCCGATTTTGCCGCCAGCCTGAGCGCCGCCTGAACATAGGCTTCGTCGCCCTCATGGCCGGCACGCTGCAGCTCGATATAAAAAGCGCCCGGAAAGCAAGATGACCAATGACGCGCCATCTCTTGTGCCTCGTCGATACGACCCGCCAACAGCGCCTGGCCGATATCGCCCATGCGCCCGCCGGAAAGCAGGATCAATCCTGGCTGATTTTCGAGCCAGGCAGGATGAACTTCACCCCGCCCCATATTCTGGTTCTCTAGCCAAGCACGAGAGAGCAATTCGCACAACGCCAGATAGCCCGCTGACGAGGCCGCCAGCAAAAGCATGCGATAGGGTTTGTCCCGCTCTTCCAGGTTCTGAACCCAGACGTCGCAACCGGCGATGGGCTTTACGCCCTTGCCTCTGGCAGCCTTGTAGAACTTGATCAGACCAAAGAGGTTACCCAAATCGGTCAAGGCCAAGGCCGGCTGGTTGAAACCAACGGCCTTCTTGACCAGGCTAGAAATACGGACGGTGCTGTCCACGACCGAAAATTCGGAGTGGACGCGCAAATGAACGAACGGGGGGGTGGAGGCGGCTTCTGACATCCCGGAATTGTATGCGAACGCCGCAGGGACTAGCCACTACCTCTGTAAAGCCCCCCAAGCCTTTTGCAAGCGCTTGACCGAGACCGGCATAGGGGTGCGCAGCTCTTGCGCAAACAAGGCCACGCGCAGCTCTTCCAGCATCCACCGATAACTATCCAATCCGGCATCTTTAGCGCCTTTCAAGGCCGTACGAGCACGCTGATACTGCGCCAGCAAAGGCGCCATATCCGCCATATTGCGCGCGTCACGCGCCGGGTCGGCGCGCAATTTATCTATGCGGGCCTGCACCGCCTTGAGATAACGCGGAAAATGGCTGAGTTGGCTGTAGGGTGTCGCCACCAGAAAACGCGGCCCCATCAAGGCGCCTAACTGAGCCTGGATATCAGCATGGCTGGCCGCATGCGGTTTGGCCTGCACTAGCTTTTTCTGTGTCGCCTGCCACTCGGTCAGCACTTGTAAGCTTAAACGCGCCACCTCTTGTGCGAGTAAGCCCAGACGCGTTCGCCCCTCTTTATCCCGCTGAGCAAAAGCTTGCGCGTTAGCCGGCCATGGTTCCGCCAAACAGGCTTGCTCCAAAGCCACATCCACGATCTGATCGCGCAGGGCTTCTTGTGTACCCAAATTCATGTACATCATGCCCATGCGAGTCAGATCGGGAAGGTTTTTTTCCAGAAACTTTACCTGCTCTCGCAAAGCGAGGCGGAACAAGCGTAACAAGCCCAGGCGATGCTGCTCCTTTGCCTGCTCCGGGTCATCAAAGACATCCAGCTCGCAATGCGTGCCTTTATCCACCAGGGCGGGATACCCGATGACCGACTGGCCCTTGCGGGAAATTTCCATCAGTTCGGGCAATTCGCCGAAAGACCAGTCCGTGATGTTCTCATGCGCAAGAACCTTACCGGCCTGAGCATCCGCGGCGGCCATCTGCTGAAATGAGGCCTGCGCCTGCCCGCCATGCTCGGCCTTGAGCGCATCAAGATTACGCCCCCCCGACAGCATGCGCCCATGCTCATCCACGACCTTGAAGTTCATGAACAAATGCGCCGGCAGCGTCTCAAGCTTGAAATCCGTTGTCGTCGGACGCACCTTGACTTGCTCCCACATGTCTTGAGACAAGGCCTCAAGCAAAGGGACCTGGGGATCGCGCGCGCGCTCAAACCAACGCTCATAGAAGCCGGCAGCGTAATCCGGCAGTGGCACGCAATGGCGGCGCATCTTCTGCGGAAGCGACTTCAGCAAGAGATGAACTTTCTCTTTCAGCATGCCGGGCACCAGCCACTCGCAACGCCAAGCCTGCAACTTGTTCAAGGCGAACAACGGCACACTCATCGTGACCCCGTCTTTCACCGAACCTGGCTCGAAATGGTAGTCGAGCGCGAGTTCGACCCCCTGCCAACGCACTTTGCGTGGGAAGACTTCAGTGGTGACACCGGAGGCCTCATGGCGCATGAGCTCATCGCGACTCAAATAAAGCGCCTTACGCTGAGTGTCGGAAAGGCCAGCCGCCCATTTTTCAAGGGTAGCCGTTTGGCAGATGTCGGCGGGCAAATGCTGATCGTAGAAGGCAATGATCAGGCTGTCATCCACCAAAATATCGGGCCGACGCGTCTGATGCTCCAGCTTCTCGATACGCGATGCCAACTGCAGGTTGTGACGCACAAAATCCAATTTGGTGTCGACGTCGCCGGCCACCAGACCATCTCGAATGAAAATTTCGCGCGCCTGAGCAGGCTCGATACGTCCATAATGCACGCGCCGCCCGTGATACACGGGCAAACCGTACAAGGTGGCTCTTTCGTTGGCCACGACTTGGCCCGCTTTACGCAGCCAGCGCGGGTCAGACCAGGATTTCTTAAGCAAATGCGCACCGGCCTGCTCTATCCAGGTAGGCTCTACATTGGCCAGGCACCGCGCATACAGGCGCGTGGTTTCGACAAGCTCAGCCGCCACCACCCAGGTGCCCGCCTTACGTGCCAAATAAGAACCTGGGTGCACATGAAAGCGGATTTCGCGCGCCCCCGTGTAGCCGCCCTGATCGTTACGCAAGCCGATATTGCCCAACAAGCCCGCCAGCAGCGCACGATGCACTTGCTCAAAAGTTGCCGGCAAAGCGTTCGTCTTCCACTTATGTTCTTCCACAATAGTGCGCAACTGTGTATGCACATCGCGCCATTCGCGTACCCGCGAAGGTGAAAGAAAATGCTGCTTGAGCAAAGCCGCGACTTTGCGTTGCGACAGGGCTTCGAACTGCGTTTGCAACCACTGCCAAAGTTTGACGTAAGCCAGAAACTCGGACTTACCTTCAAAGAATTTTCTGTGTGACTGCTCGGCGGCTTCTCGTGCTTGCAGGGGACGCTCACGCGGGTCTTGTACCGACAAGGCCGAGGCGATGACCAGAAGTTCCTCCAAGCAATGTTGATCACGCGCTTCTAACACCATGCGAGCCAGTCGCGGATCTATGGGCAGGCGGGACAAAGTTTTACCGACCTTGGTCAATCGGTTGCTTTCGTCCAAAGCGCCTAATTCGTGCAGTTGCTGATAGCCGTCTGCAATCGCTCGACCCGCTGGGGGATCGACAAAAGGAAAGACCTCGACATCATCCAGGTTCAGCGCTTTCATGCGCAAAATGACGGATGCCAGGGACGAACGCCGGATTTCGGGATCGGTAAATTCGGCCCGGCTCTTGAAATCGACTTCTTCATACAGCCGTATGCAAACGCCCGGCCCGATACGGCCGCATCGCCCCGCCCGCTGATTGGCCGATGCCTGGCTGATGGGCTCTATGCGTAATTGCTCGACTTTCTGGCGCCACGAATAACGCTTCACCCGCGCCAGACCGCTATCCACCACGTACCGTATACCGGGGACGGTTAGAGATGTTTCCGCCACGTTGGTGGCCAATACGATGCGTCGTGCCTGCCCTTGGGGGCGAAAGATACGCTCTTGATCAGCCTGCGAAAGGCGGGCAAACAAGGGCAATATCTGCTCTCCCTTGCGGGCCCAGCCCGAAAGCGCATCCGCTGCCTCGCGAATCTCGCGCTCACCGGGCAAAAACACCAGCACGTCGCCCGCCCCATCCCGAGCACACTCGTCCACGGCCTCGACCACCGCGTCTATCAGATCGCGCTCATCTACGCCCGCGTCCTGTGCGGCAGCGGGCTTCTCTGAGCCAGGCTTGGTATCGGGTTTATCCTGCAAAACGGGCCGGTAACGCAGCTCCACTGGATACAGGCGACCAGAAACCTCAATGATGGGGACTTCCTCGGCACCCGGCAAACGGAAATGGCCTGCCAATTGAGCAGCATCTATGGTTGCAGAAGTAATAATCAGCTTAAGGTCGGGCCGACGCGGGAGCAACTGCCTGAGATAGCCCAGCAGAAAATCGATGTTCAGGCTGCGTTCGTGGGCCTCATCGATGATCAAGGTGTCGTAACGACGCAGCAAGGGATCGCGTTGTGACTCGGCCAGCAAAATACCGTCCGTCATCAGCTTGATCGCTGTGCCGGCACTGGTGCGCTCATTGAAGCGAATCTGGTAACCCACCCAGTCACCTAGTTCGGTTTGCAACTCTTGGGCAATACGGCGCGCAACCGATGTGGCCGCCAGTCGTCGCGGCTGGGTATGGCCGATTATGCCTTGCCTGCCGCGCCCTAATTCCAGGCAAATTTTAGGTAGCTGTGTGGTCTTGCCCGAGCCTGTCTCCCCGCAAACCACCACCACCTGGTGCCGCTCTATGGCCGCTGCAATATCGGCCCGTCGCGCACTGACAGGCAGGGAATCTGGAAATTCTATGGGGGGCAACGCACGTTCAAGGGCTGTCGCGGGCTGCTGTTTGTGTAGGTTTACCGACAAATCGGCCGAATGTGTCATAAAAAACGTCATAGAGGAATCCCGCTTATTATAATTTTGCGCAGGAACTTGCTGGGCAACCGCCCCAACAAGCACCTGCCCCCTGATTTTTGGAACCTTTGCCGTGCTCAACAATACCGACCCCGACCCTGACCCTGAAACGGTTTCCGCCCAAGAAGCCCCAGAATTCGCCCCCGCACAGTTCGTGCGATGGTTCCGCGAAGTCGCACCTTATGTGCACGATTTCCGCGGTAAAACCTTTGTTGTCGCTTTTGGCGGTGAGCTCGTACGCGATGGGGCGCTCAATGCCCTTATCCAGGATCTTTCCCTACTGTCGGCGCTAGGCGTCAGGTTGGTGTTGGTGCACGGTTCACGCCCACAGGTCAACGAGCAATTGAAGCTCAAGGGCTACAACACCCAGTTTGGTCGTGGCACTGAACCCACCACGTCCGAGGCACTCGAGTGCGCCAAAGAAGCCGCAGGCGAGATACGCCTGGATATAGAAGCCAGCTTCAGCCAGGGCCTGCCCAACACCCCGATGTCGCATGCGCAAATCCGGGTGATTTCGGGCAATTTCGTCACTGCGCGCCCGGTAGGCGTGATCGAAGGCGTCGATTATCTCCATACTGGCGCCGTACGCAAAGTCGACACCGACGCTCTCAAATCCATCATCAAGCAAAATGGCATCGTGCTGTTGTCTCCCTTGGGTTTTTCACCCACAGGCGATGCCTTCAACTTGGCCATGGAAGATCTGGCCACCAGTGTCGCCGTATCGCTACGGGCTGAAAAACTCATTTTCCTGACCCAAGACGCTTTCGTCCATAACGAAGACGGCAGCGTCGACACCGAGCTTGCCCGCGAAGACGCAGACAGGCTGCTGGCCGGCGGCACGCTGGACGAAGACACCGGCGCATTCTTGACCGCCGCATCGCGCGCAGTCAAACGCGGGGTGGCTCGCGCTCACCTGCTGCCCTACACGCTGGACGGCAGCGTGTTACTGGAGATCTTCACTCACGATGGTGTGGGCACCATGGTTGTCGAAGACACCCTGGATGATCTACGCCCCGCCACCATAGACGATGTTGGGGCCATTGTTCAGCTGATCGAGCCGCTTGAGGCAGATGGCACCCTGGTTCCGCGGGGCCGTGCAGTGGTAGAGCGCGACGTCGAACGCTTTACCGTGCTGGAACACGACAGCGTCATTTACGGCTGCGTGGCGCTGATACCCTACCTTGATGAACGCATGGTCGAAATGGCCTGTCTGATTGTTCACCCCGAGTGGCAAGGCGAAGGGGAAGGCGAGATGTTGCTGCGCCATGCCGAAGGGAAAGCGCGCGCCATGGGCGCACAACGTTTGTTCGTGCTGACCACACGCACTTCGCATTGGTTCATCAAACGCGGCTTTGTTCAAGGGGGCGTATCCGACTTGCCTCGCGAACGCCAGGCTTTGTATAACCGCTCGCGAAACAGCCATATTTTCATTAAAAAACTATAGCGCCTGAAACCAGCCCCGCGCTGGTTTTACCAGCCGCTTCGTTCATAAGTGCAACGCTTGCCCCAGCAAGCATCAAGCTCCCGCAGGGGGGGTACAATAGCCGGGTTTGAAATCAACCCTAAAGGTAGCAAGCTTATGGTACGCATGGTCAACTGTGTAAAGCTCAAGCGCGAAGCCGAAGGCTTAGCAGCGCCACCCTACCCTGGTGAGCTGGGGGTGCGCATCTGGCAGAACATTTCCCAAGAAGCTTGGCAGGAGTGGGTGCAAACCCAAACCCGCTTGGTCAATGAGAACCGCCTGAACCTTGCCGACATCCGTGCGCGCAAATACTTGGCCCAGCAAATGGAGAACTTCTTGTTCAACGACGTCGATGTCGAAGCACAAGGCTACGTTCCACCGTCGCAATAAGTCTGTAGGCGCCACCTTTACAGCTGGCGCCTGCCTTCGCTACCCATGTTTTTGCAGTTCTTCCTTGGGGGCGGGGCGCCCAAACAAAAAACCCTGAAAGCGTGAAAAGCCCACCGAACGCAGGTACTCGAATTGCTCTTGGGTTTCTACCCCTTCGGCCACCGTTTGAAGCTCCAGTGTTCTGGCCAGAGCCAAGATGGCATCGGTAATGCCTTGGTCTTTAGGGTTATGCAAGATGTCGCGCAAGAACGACCTATCTATCTTCAGGGTGTTCAGGGGAAGATCTTTCAGGTAACTGAGCGAGGAATACCCCGTCCCAAAGTCATCCAGGGCGATTTTCACCCCATGACTTCTCAGGGAGTGTATTTTTTCGAGCAAAGTCTGGTCGATATTGCTGAAAAGCAGAGATTCGGTAAGTTCGAGACACAGTCCGGCCACATTAATGCCTGTCCGGGTCACGATATCCAACAAATGCTGGCAAAATCCGGGCTCTTTGAATTGTCGGGCACTGACATTGACGCACATCAGCCATTTAGCGCGTACGGGGTCTTGTTGCCACTCTGCCAGCTCGCGACACGCGGTTTCTAGCACCCACAGGCCCACGGGCACGATCAAGCCACTTTGTTCAGCCAGCGGAATGAAATCGGCAGGTGCCACCAAACCACGCTTGGGGTGACGCCAGCGTATCAGCGCCTCCATTGCGCTAACCTCAGCCTGGCCATTGACGATAGGCTGGTAATACAGGCACAGCTCGTTACGCGCCACAGCACCGCGCAAATCGTTTTCCATGGCATTACGCCGATTGACTTCCTCCTGCTGGGAAATCTCGAAAAACACCATGCAGTTGCGCCCATTGGCCTTGGCTCGATAGAGCGCCAAATCGGCCTGCTGCAGCAACTCTTCGGTCGAGGCGACGGTGCCGCGATACAAGGTGACCCCCATGCTAGGAGTCGCGATCACTCCGCCAGCGCCCGAGTCTTCGAGCCCAGACAGATGATAAGGTCTACCCATAAGGGAGAATATCTTGGTGCTTACCTCGGAAACGCGTTGACAAGCCAACTGGTACTCTTGGCCCAGATCACTCATGATGATGACGAACTCGTCGCCCCCCATGCGAGCAACCGTATCACTTTTGCGCACACATTGGCTCAAACGTTCTGCCGCTTTGATAAGCAGCAAGTCTCCCTGACTATGACCATAAACGTCATTGACGTCTTTGAATTTGTCTAAGTCTATGGACAGCAGCGCGCAATAACTACCCGTTCTTTCCGAGGCATAGCGGCTTTGCTCCATGCGATCCCACAGCAGTCTGCGGTTGGGTAGATTGGTCAGGGGGTCGTACAGCGCCAATTCTTTGGCTTGCTGCTGCACCTGCTTAAGTTTGGTGATGTCGGCGCGAATGGCGATGTATTTTTCGGGTTTACCGTCGGCCCCCAAGAAAGGAACGATGGTGCTGTACACCCAGTACAGTTCGCCATCTTTCGCTCGGTTGCAGATTTCTCCCTGCCAAATACGCCCAGAGGATATGGTTCGCCATAGCTCGCCAAAAAAAGCGTGTGGGTGCGCACCCGAGTTCACTACCCTATGTGTCTTCCCATAGAGCTCGGCGCGAGAATATTTGGAGATCTCGCAGAATTTTTCGTTGGCCCAGGTAATGATACCCTTGTCATCGGTCATGGCCACAATGGCGTGCGCATTCAGGGCACGCATAAAATCCCTGAGATCTTTTTTGGCAGTGACTTGCTCGGTATTGTCTTGGATGCAGAACATGGCGCCGGTCAATAATCCGGTATCGGAGCGGGTGGCTAGCACAGTGAGCTCTTGGGAGTTTGCACTGAGCACGGGTAAATGCTGGGCTTGTCGTTCACCCTCATCAAGCTGCAGCCCTTGAAACAAGGGCGCATGCAAATGCTTGAAGCCGGGCAAACCCGCTAAGTCTTCCCAGCCATAGCCAATCAAATCCGATCTGGACTTGCCCACGTAGGCTTCGAACAAAGCGTTGACATATCGTAGGCGCAGTTGCTTATCAAACCAGCCGGCGGCCAAGGGAAGCTCATGAAGAAAACGTTCAATATCCATCTGTGTCCAAGTTGGAGTATGCGACGCGCCCACATGCAAAAATGCTCAATGACAATGGCGCTTAAGCTGACGCCATTTCATCACACCCTGTATTGAAACATAACTCCCTGAAACATTTTTTCTTAAAAGTAACCAGAAAATTCAGAAACGCAAGGATGTAATTTTTTATTACACCTTATGGCGTTCATTATGTCTGCTCAAAATGCAAATAGCCCCATAGTTTTAAGGACTACGGGGCTATTTGGCGACTCGAAGCGTAAGCATTTACACGTCGTTGGCTTCCTCGCCAAAGTCATCACCGCGTGCTGCACGTTCGGTAGCCTTGATACCGGTATGACGCACGTCGTCTCCGCGTACCATGTAGATAACGCGTTCGGCCATATTCTTGGCGTGATCCCCGATACGTTCTAGCGATCGGGCAATAAAAATAAAATCGATGGAACGTGAAATAGTGCGTGGGTCTTCGATCATGTAAGTAATGGTGTGGCGCAAAGCGGCTTTCCATTCTTTATCGACCTCTTTGTCGCTGCGCACAACCGTAGCGGCGTGCACTGCATCTTCGCGCGCAAAAGCATCCAGCGTCTGGCGAATCATGCTGATGACGTCTTGCGTCATGTGCCTGAGCTCGACCACCGGCACATAATGATCATGAGACTCATGCAGACGACGCGCCACTTTGGCTATCTTCTCGGCTTCGTCGCCACAACGTTCCATGTCGGTGAGCATCTTGGAAACGGCCAACAGAAACCGTAAATCAACTGCCGTAGGCTGGTTGCGTGCAATCAGCAAACTGATACGTTCGTCGATTTCGACTTCGAGACGGTTGACTTCTTTTTCCCGCTCGCGAATCTGGTCGACAACAGCCAAATCGCCGCTAATCAGCACAGCCATGGCGTCGCGAACCATGGTCTCAACCAAGCCCCCCATCTGCAAAAACATGGAACGCGTGGTTTCGAGATCGGAAGTGAACTGTTTGTTCGTGTGCTCGGACATATCAGCCTTGTCGCAGAAATCGGTTGGTAAACATTCGCAGACAGGCAAGCCGCACGCGACTTGCCTGTATTCCGGCCAGCTTACACCGGGATTGTGACGGTTTTGTTAAGCGTCGCGGCTTAGCCGGCGCACACCGTCAGCATGAGCCACCAAGGCAACATCGGCTGCTGACAGTGCAAACAAGCCGCAGGTAACCACCCCGGGTATGTCGTTGATGGTAGCTTCTAGCTGCTCGGGTTCAAGCATATTCAAGCCGGCGACGTCCAGAATGACGCACCCATTATCGGTCAGAAACCCTGCCCGCTCAAGCACATGTCCGCCTATCTCTTGCAGTCGACGCGCCACGATGGCGCGCGCCATAGGAATGACCTCGACAGGCAAAGGAAAAGCACCTAAGCGTTCGACCAATTTGGTGGCATCAACGATACATACGAATTGGCGTGCGGCAGAAGCCACGATTTTTTCACGCGTCAGTGCACCGCCACCGCCTTTGATCATGCGTAGCTGCGTGTCGATTTCGTCCGCCCCGTCCACATAGAAAGGCATGGGTTCGGCGAGCTCATCCAAAGTAGTGACGGCTACTCCTAAACCTTGCATGCGCGCCGTGCTGCGCTCGGAGCTGGAAACCGCCGCTTTGAAGCGCCCTTTATGCTCGGCCAACAGATCGATAAACAAGTCTACGGTAGAGCCTGTACCGACGCCGAGCACCATCTCGGGCTTGAGTTGCGGCACTATCAGGTCTATGGCTGCCTGGGCCGCCTGTTGCTTAAGTTGTTGTTGCGTCATGCGCCTGACTCCTGCAGCAAAGCCGCGTATTTTTTCTCAGAGAATCCCACCATGACCGTTTCGTCCTTGAGCAAGACGGGGCGTTTGATCAAGGTGGGAAACTCTGCGATCAGCGTTAGCCACGCGGCATCGTTTTCCGGTGCTTTACGATCCTCGGGCAAATTTCGCCAAGTCATGGAGGCTCGATTGACCAGTTTCTCCCAGCCCCCTAACTGCTCTTGCCAAGCCAAAAGCTGATTGGGGTCTATGGGGTCTTCCCGATAGTCAGTAAAAGTGTAAATCTGCTTATTGTCCTCTAGCCAAGCCAATGCTTTCACACACGTGCTGCAGCGTTTCAAACCATATAACTTCAGTTGACTCATAAAGACTCCCTACGGCCCTGCATGCGACTAGCCACTATGACGCATAAACCCACGACCAAAATAAACAAGGTGGCCAAAGCATTGATTTCTGGCTTTAAGCCCAGCCGGACCCGAGAGAAGACCTCTAGGGGAAGCGTGGTATACCCTGGCCCCGAAAGGAAGGATGCAATGACGACGTCATCCAGCGATAGGGTAAATGCCAGCAACCAGGCCGCAAGCAAGGCCGGCGCGATCAGCGGCAAGGTGACCACGAAAAAAACCTTTAATGGCGTTGCGCCAAGATCGAGGGCGGCTTCTTCGAAAGAACGGTTCAGATCGCGTATGCGAGGTTGCACCACCACCGCCACATACGCCGTGCACAGAGTCACGTGGCCCACCCAAATAGTGAAGATACCGTTGCCTTCGGGCCAGCCGAATAAAGTATTGAACTCGACAAACATCAACAATAACGAGATACCGAGAACGACCTCTGGCATGACCAGAGGCGCACTGAGCATGCCCACATACAGGCCAAATCCGCGAAAGCGCCCCATACGCGCCAACACATAAGCCGCCCATGTGCCCAACGCCACGGAAGCGGTGGCTGTTAAAGCGCCGATTTTCAGCGATAGCCAAGCAGCCGACAGCAAAGCCTGATCATGGAAAAGCTCTACATACCATTTCAAGGAAAAACCCGACCAAGAAGTCATCAAGGCCGAATCATTGAAAGAGAAAATGATCAATGTAGCGATGGGTATGTACAGAAAACCGTAGCCCAGCGTCAACACCAGCACACGCAGAAAGACTGACCCGTTCACGAGCGCCCCTCCTGTGCCTGACGCATCTGGTTGTACTGAAACAGCACCATGGGCACCAAAAGCAGGGCCACCATGATGCAGGTTACAGCAGCCGCCATAGGCCAGTCGGTGTTGTTGAAGAACTCATTCCACATGACGCGACCCATCATCAAAGTATCGGCCCCACCCAGCATTTCAGGAATGACGTACTCGCCCACAGTGGGTATGAACACCAGCATGCCCCCTGCAATCACCCCTGGTAAAGACAAAGGCAAAGTGACCTGGAAAAACGCCTGCCAAGGTCTGGCCCCCAGGTCGTAAGCCGCTTCCAGCAAGCGTTGGTCAAACTTAACCAGCGTGGCATACACAGGCAGAATAAAGAAAGGCAGATAGGCATAGACCAAGCCTATATAGACAGCCAAATCGGTGCGATAGATTTCCAAAGGTGAGTCGATGACGCCCAAGCCCAGCAACACGCTGTTGAGCAAACCATCATTACGCAATATGCCCACCCAGGCATATACGCGCAGCAGCAATGACGTCCAGAAGGGCAATATGACGGCCAGCAAAAGCAGATTGCGATGACGAGGGTTGCTACGTGCAATGCAGTAGGCCATGGGATACCCGATCAGCATGCAACACAAAGTCGTGACCGCCGCCATCTTAAGCGAACTCAGATAAGTGACCAGGTACAGGCTATCGGTAAAAAGCTGCGCATACGTGCGCAGGTGCAGCGTGAGCGAGAGTGCTTGATCCTCTAGGCCGAACAGTGCTGTGTACGGCGGTATGCCGAACTGCACATCGGAAAAGCTGATTTTGAGAACCAGCAGGAACGGCACCAAAAGGAAGATGGCCAACCAGGCAAACGGCGGCACGATGGCCAAACGTGAAGTCCAGCGTTGCGCGGTTTGGGCGGACAACCTCATGACGACAGCACCGTCGCGCTATCGCTGGCCCAGCTCACGTACACTTCTTCTTCAACGCCCGGAGCATCGTCCATAGCCAAAACCATGCTGGGCACATGTGCCTCTATGACATGGCTGGAATCAAGCCGGATTTGATAGCGGGCATGGCTGCCCATCCAGGCCACGTGACTGACCATGCCACGCGCCCAGTTGTGCTCGGTGGCGGGCGCCTCGCGCAATACGCGTATGTGTTCCGGCCGAATGGAAACATGGACTTCCATCCCTAAAGGTTCGTTGACACCGTGATTGACGTAAAACGACCGCCCGAGGCTCTCGCTTGCTATCACCACATGATCGGCCTCGTCCACGGTAATGGTGCCGGCAAATAAATTGGTTGAGCCTATGAAACCCGCGACGAAACGGGTACTGGGGAAATTGTAGACTTCTGGGCGCCTCGAAAAACCTCCGCCTCGCCCGCCCTTGGTAAAATTACGACGTCCTGAACCCCGCAGCCTGCACCGATGAAACCACGCACCGCCATCAAGACCGACCTGTTCGCCGACGAGCATCACCG
>NZ_JACDXW010000010.1 GCF_020539505.1 Mesopusillimonas faecipullorum
CGGTGACAACGTGTCGATGGAAGTGACGCTGATTGCGCCTATCGCCATGGAAGAAGGTCTGCGCTTCGCTATCCGCGAAGGTGGCCGTACCGTCGGTGCCGGCGTCGTCGCCAAAATCATCGCTTAAGTAGTTTTGAATCTGCATGCCGCTGTAGTGGGTTTACATCGGCATGCAGTAGGCAGCCCAAGTCTGACGAAGGCTGTCTTTTCAGGTTATAGGGGTATAGCTCAATTGGCAGAGCGTCGGTCTCCAAAACCGAAGGTTGTAGGTTCGATTCCTACTGCCCCTGCCATCCAAATCGCTGCGTAGCAAGCGATACAGCGGGACAACTCGCATCATATGTCGAATACCAAAGTAGAAACTGTCAACAGCACGCTAGATCGTGTCAAGCTTGGGCTGGCCGTGCTCGTTATCGCCGCTGGCATCGTTGCGTTCTCGGTACTCGACGGCCAGCCTGGCGTAGTACGCGTAGCGATTTTCCTTGTAAGCGTCATCATCGCCGCCTTTATCGCGTGGTCTAGCGAACCTGGCCGTCGCACAATGGCCTTCGGCCGTGATGCCTATCACGAAGTCAAGCGTGTCCATTGGCCGACTCGCAAAGAAGCTATGCAGATGACGGGCATCGTGTTCGTCTTCGTCATCATCATGGCCATATTTCTTTGGCTGGTGGATAAAACCCTAGGCTGGGTCATCTATGGCCTGTTACTAGGATGGAGATAAGACATGAGTAAACGCTGGTACGTGGTTCATGTCTATTCCGGCATGGAAAAAAGCGTCAGCAAAGCCTTGACCGAGCGTATTGAGCAGGCAGGTTTGCAGACATCCTTCGGGCGCATTCTGGTGCCCTCCGAAGAAGTCGTCGAAGTCAAAGGTGGCAAAAAATCCATCACTGAACGCCGTATTTTCCCCGGCTACGTGTTGGTAGAAATGGATCTCACCGATGACAGCTGGCACTTGGTGAAAAGCACCAATCGTGTCACTGGCTTCCTGGGCGGTTCCGGCAACCGTCCGGCTCCCATCTCCGAGCGCGAAGTAGAAAAAATTCTTTCGCAAATGGAAGAGGGCGTCGAGAAACCCCGGCCCAAAATTCTTTTCGAAGTGGGCGAAATGGTTCGGGTCAAAGAAGGCCCGTTCGCAGACTTCAACGGCAACGTCGAAGACGTCAACTACGAGAAAAGCAAGGTGCGCGTTTCGGTCACTATTTTTGGCCGCGCCACACCTGTCGAACTCGATTTTGGTCAAGTCGAAAAGGCTTGATCGTTTTTCAACCCCGGGGAGTTCTGGGTGTCTTCCAGACATCCTGAACGCATGAACCCGCAAGGAGTAAAGCATGGCGAAGAAAATCGTCGGCTTCATCAAGCTGCAAGTCCCAGCTGGTAAGGCCAATCCGTCCCCCCCCATCGGTCCAGCGCTGGGTCAGCGCGGTCTGAACATCATGGAATTCTGCAAGGCCTTCAACGCCCAGACTCAAGGTCTGGAGCCCGGTCTGCCGATTCCTGTCGTCATCACCGCCTTTGCCGACAAGAGCTTCACGTTCATCATGAAGACTCCGCCGGCCACGATCCTGATCAAAAAGGCAGCTGGCATTCAAAAGGGTTCCGCACGTCCCAACTCCGAAAAAGTCGGCAAGTTGACGCGCGCCCAAGCTGAAGAGATCGCCAAGACCAAGTCTCCCGACCTGACCGCTGCCGATCTGGACGCAGCAGTTCGTACGGTGGCTGGCAGTGCGCGCAGCATGGGCATCGAAGTGGAGGGCGTTTAATCATGGCTAAGCTGGGCAAACGCGCGGCAGCGATCCGCGCCAAGATCGATCGCAATAAGTTCTACCCCGTTGCCGAGGCGCTGACCTTGGTTAAAGAAACGGCTACTGCCAAGTTCGACGAATCCATCGACGTGGCCGTTCAGTTGGGTATCGATCCCCGTAAGTCCGACCAACTGGTTCGCGGCTCGGTGGTTCTGCCTGCTGGTACGGGTAAATCGGTCCGTGTGGCTGTGTTCGCCCAAGGCGACAAAGCCGAGGAAGCCAAAGCCGCTGGCGCCGACATCGTCGGCCTGGACGACCTGGCTGACAGCATCAAGGCCGGTAACCTGGACTTCGACGTCGTCATCGCTTCTCCCGACACCATGCGCGTCGTGGGTGCCCTGGGCCAAGTGCTCGGTCCCCGTGGCCTGATGCCTAACCCCAAAGTGGGCACGGTAACTCCTGACGTCGCTACGGCAGTCAAGAACGCCAAGGCAGGTCAAGTGCAGTATCGTACCGACAAAGCCGGCATTATCCATGCCACTATCGGTCGTGCTTCCTTCGACACCGAAAAGCTGCAAAGCAACCTGGCCGCGCTGGTCGAAGCCCTCAACAAGGCTCGCCCCGCATCCGCCAAGGGTGTGTATCTGCGCAAATTGGCCGTGTCCTCCACCATGGGTGGCGGTGCACGTGTCGAAATCGCTTCGTTGACCGCCTAATTCAGGCTGTCACAAACAGTACTTTGGGCTGTACCCCCGGCTGTATTGGGGGTGCCGCTGTCAAAGACCGCTGGAGCCCAAATCGTCTTTTTTAAGGCTTTGGGCTTAATCAAGAAGAATCAGGCATCTGTCTGGCTATTCTCATCCAGCGCAGACGGCGCCCATGGAAGAATTCTTTTCAAGAACTCGACCAGGAGCGCCGCATTCGGTAGACACGAAGGGTCGTCCTTTGTGTCGTTAGATGGAGTGTTCATACCGTGAGTCTCAATCGAGCAGAGAAAGCGGTCGTCATCGAAGAAGTCGTTGCCGAACTGGCCAACGCCCAATCGATCGTCGTCGCTGAGTATCGTGGTCTGGACGTCGCTTCCGTCACCGTATTGCGCAAAAAAGCGCGTGAGTCGGGTGTATACCTGCGCGTTCTGAAGAACACGTTGGTACGCCGCGCGGTGGTTGGTACGCCTTTCGAAGGTCTTACCAATCAAATGGTCGGCCCGCTGATGTACGCCATCAGCAACGACCCCGTTTCGGCAGCCAAGGTACTTGCCGGTTTTGCTACTACCAACGACAAGCTGGTCATCAAGGGCGGTTCGCTGCCCGGCAGCCAGCTTGACGCGAATGGCGTCAAGGCTTTGGCCACGATGCCCTCCCGCGAAGAGTTGCTGGCAAAACTTATGGGTACCATGCAAGCACCCGTCACGCAATTTGTGCGTACGCTCAACGAAGTTCCTACCAAGTTCGTGCGTGGCCTGGCGGCCGTTCGCGACCAAAAGGAAGCTGCATAACTTGCAGCGGAACTCGTCGAACGACAGAGCGATACCCAACCTGGCATTTATTTAATATTTGGAGTTCTACAAATGGCACTGAGCAAAGCAGAAATCCTTGACGCCGTCGCTAACCTGACGGTCCTGGAACTGTCCGAACTGATCACGGACATGGAAGAAAAATTCGGCGTGTCGGCTGCTGCCGCCGCCGTGGCCGTAGCTGCCCCCGCCGCTGGTGGCGCTGCTGCCGCAGCTGAAGAAAAGACCGAGTTTGACCTGGTTCTGACGGAAGTCGGCGCCAACAAGGTTAACGTCATCAAGGTCGTGCGCGAAATCACCGGTCTGGGCCTGAAAGAAGCCAAGGACCTGGTTGACGGCGCTCCTAAGGCTGTTAAAGAAGCCATGGCCAAGGCTGACGCCGAAGCTGCTCAGAAGAAGCTGGAAGAAGCTGGCGCTAAGGCCGAGCTCAAGTAATCCTGCTTGTTCTCACCCGGAAAGACCGATTTCGGTCTTTCCGGGTTTTGCGTCTCCAGAAAACCCGTTATGGCCATCGGGTTTCATTTGGACAGACAGGTTTTCTGGAGTCGTAAACCAGGGCCGTGGTTGACGGTCTGTGTAACCCCATCGAGTCGGAGTGCTCATGCCTTATTCGTTTACCGAAAAAAAGCGCATACGTAAAAGCTTCGCCAAGCGAGAGGACGTCCAGGACGTTCCTTACCTGCTGGCGACGCAATTGGAATCTTTCTCCACTTTCCTGCAAGAAAAAGCTGCCCCTTCACAACGTAAAGATGAAGGCCTGCAGGCAGCTTTCACATCGATTTTCCCGATAGTCAGTCATAACCAGATGGCACGGCTGGAATTTGTCAGCTATACCCTGGGCGACCCGGTTTTCGACGTAAAAGAATGCCAACTGCGCGGTTTGACGTATGCCTCGCCCTTGCGCGCCAAAGTGCGCCTGGTGCTGATGGACCGCGAAGTCAGTAAGCCTACCGTGAAGGAAGTGAAAGAACAGGAAGTCTACATGGGCGAAATGCCGCTCATGACAGACACCGGTTCGTTCGTGATCAACGGTACTGAGCGCGTCATCGTATCACAGCTGCACCGTTCGCCCGGCGTGTTTTTCGAGCACGATCGCGGTAAGACGCATAGCTCCGGTAAGCTGCTGTTTTCCGCACGCGTGATTCCTTACCGTGGTTCCTGGCTAGACTTCGAGTTCGATCCCAAGGACATCCTGTTCTTCCGTATCGACCGTCGTCGCAAGATGCCTGTCACCATCCTGCTCAAGGCCATCGGCATGACGTCCGAGGCCATCCTGGCTCACTTCTTCGACTTCGACAACATCGAGTTGCAAAGTGAGGGCGGTCTGCTGGAATTCGTGGCCGAGCGCTGGAAGGGTGAAGTGGCCCACTTCGACATCACCGATCGTAGCGGTAAGGTCATCGTCGAGAAAGACAAGCGCATCAACGCACGTCACCTGCGCGAGCTCGAGGCTGCTAACGTGCAGCACGTGTCTATTCCTGAAGATTTCTTGCTGGGCAAGGTGCTGGCCAAGAACATCGTCAACGAAGAGACCGGCGAAGTCATCGCCAACGCCAACGACGAAATCACCGAAGGCGTGTTGGCCGACTTGCGCATCGCCAACGTGCGCAATATTCAGACGCTGTACACCAACGATCTGGATCGTGGCCCCTATATTTCGCAAACCTTGCGTACTGACGAAACCGCCGATCAGAACACGGCTCGTATCGCCATCTATCGCATGATGCGTCCCGGCGAGCCGCCAACCGAAGAAGCGGTCGAAGCGCTGTTCCAACGCTTGTTCTACAGCGAAGAAGCCTACGATCTGTCGCGTGTTGGCCGCATGAAGGTCAACAGCCGCTTGGGTCGCGCCGAAACCACCGCGGGTCCGCTGACGCTGACCGACGAAGACATCCTTGACACCATCAAGGTGCTGGTCGAGTTGCGTAATGGTCGTGGTCAGATCGACGATATCGATCACCTGGGTAACCGTCGCGTGCGTTGCGTGGGCGAATTGGCCGAAAACCAGTTCCGCGCCGGCTTGGTGCGCGTAGAGCGTGCCGTCAAAGAGCGTCTGGGTCAGGCTGAGTCCGAGAACCTAATGCCGCACGATCTGATCAACTCCAAGCCCATCTCTGCGGCGATTAAAGAGTTCTTCGGTTCCAGCCAGTTGTCGCAGTTCATGGACCAAACCAACCCCTTGTCCGAAATCACGCACAAGCGTCGTGTTTCGGCTTTGGGCCCGGGCGGTCTGACTCGCGAACGTGCCGGCTTTGAAGTGCGCGACGTGCACCCCACGCACTACGGTCGTGTGTGCCCCATCGAAACGCCTGAAGGTCCGAACATCGGTCTGATCAACTCCATGGCGCTTTATGCTCGTCTGAACGAGTATGGTTTCCTGGAAACGCCTTATCGCAAAATTATCGATGGCAAGGTCAGCGAACAGATCGATTACCTGTCCGCTATCGAAGAAGGCAACTTCATCATTGCCCAGGCTAACGCCGAGCTGGACGAAGAAGGTCGCTTCACCAACGATTTGGTGGCTTGCCGCCAAGCGGGTGAGACGCTGTTGACTGCGCCTGACAACGTCGACTACATGGACGTTGCGCCTTCGCAGATCGTGTCGGTAGCTGCTTCGTTGATTCCCTTCCTGGAACACGACGACGCCAACCGTGCACTGATGGGCGCCAACATGCAACGTCAGGCGGTTCCTTGCCTGCGCCCCGAGAAGCCTCTGGTCGGTACCGGTATCGAGCGCACCGTAGCGGTCGACTCGGGCACCACCGTGCAAGCTCGTCGTGGCGGTCTTGTTGACCACGTTGATGCAGACCGCGTCGTGATTCGCGTCAACGACGAAGAGAACGTCGCGGGTGAAGTCGGTGTAGATATCTACAACCTCACCAAATACACGCGTTCCAACCAGAACACCAACATCAACCAGCGTCCTATCGTTAAGCGTGGCGACATCGTCGCACGTGGCGACGTGCTGGCTGACGGCGCGTCCAGCGACCTGGGTGAACTGGCTCTGGGTCAGAACATGCTGATCGCGTTCATGCCCTGGAATGGTTACAACTTCGAAGACTCGATTCTGATCTCCGAAAAAATCGTAGCCGACGACCGCTATACCTCGATCCACATCGAGGAACTGACGGTAGTGGCACGAGACACCAAACTGGGCGCTGAAGAAATCACGCGCGACATCAGCAACCTGCCAGAAACGCAACTGAATCGCCTGGACGATTCGGGCATTGTGCACATTGGCGCTGAAGTGCGTGCCGATGACGTGCTGGTCGGTAAAGTTACGCCCAAGGGCGAGACCCAACTGACGCCCGAAGAAAAGCTGCTGCGCGCCATCTTCGGCGAGAAAGCCTCCGACGTGAAAGATACCTCGCTGCGCGTGCCTTCGGGCATGGTTGGCACGGTTATCGACGTGCAGGTCTTCACGCGTGAAGGTATCGACCGCGACAAGCGCGCTCAGTCCATCATCGACGACGAACTGCGCCGTTACCGCCAAGACTTGAACGACCAGCTGCGTATCGTTGAAAACGATACCTTCGACCGTATCGAGAAATTCCTCGTTGGCAAGGTCGTCAACGGCGGCCCGCGCAAGCTGGCCAAGGGCAAAGAGGTCGAGTCCGCTTATCTGGCTGAACTCGACCGCTGGCAGTGGTTCGATATTCGTCTTTCGGACGAAGCGCACGCTGTGTTGCTTGAGCAAGCCAAGGAATCGCTCGAACAGAAGCGTCACCAGTTTGATCTGGCTTTCGAAGAAAAGCGCAAGAAGCTCACGCAAGGCGACGAGCTACCCCCCGGCGTGCTCAAAATGGTCAAGGTTTACCTGGCCGTCAAGCGCCGCCTGCAGCCTGGCGACAAGATGGCCGGCCGTCACGGTAACAAGGGCGTGGTCTCGCGCATCACCCCGGTCGAAGACATGCCGCACATGGCTGACGGCACCCCTGTCGATATCGTGTTGAACCCGCTGGGCGTGCCTTCGCGGATGAACATCGGGCAGGTGCTTGAAGTTCACCTGGGTTGGGCTGCCAAGGGCTTGGGCCGTCGTATCAACGACATGATCGAGCAAGAGAAGGGCGTTCAGGCCAAGCAAGTTCGTAGCTTCCTCGAACAGGTCTACAACGAGCGTGGTCGTCCCGAGCATCTCGAAAGGCTGAGCGATGACGAAGTCATCGAAATGGCTCGCAACCTGGCCAATGGTGTGCCGCTGGCTACGCCTGTGTTCGACGGCGCTGCCGAAGAAGACATCACCGCCATGTTGAAGCTGGCCTATCCTGATCAAGTCGCCCAAGACCTCAAGCTGACTGACGACCGTACGCAAGCCTGGCTGTTCGACGGTCGTACCGGCGAGCAATTCGAGCGTCCTGTCACTGTGGGCTACATGCACTACCTGAAGCTGCATCACTTGGTCGACGACAAGATGCACGCGCGTTCCACCGGCCCGTACTCGCTGGTTACGCAACAGCCTCTGGGTGGTAAAGCCCAATTCGGCGGTCAGCGTTTCGGTGAGATGGAAGTGTGGGCGCTGGAAGCTTACGGCGCGGCTTATACGCTGCAGGAAATGCTCACGGTCAAGTCCGACGATATCACTGGCCGTACCAAGGTCTACGAGAACATCGTCAAGGGCGACCACGTGATCGATGCCGGCATGCCAGAGTCGTTCAACGTCCTCGTCAAGGAAATTAGATCCCTGTCCCTGGACATGGATTTGGAGCGTAACTGATGAAAGCGCTACTCGATCTATTTAAGCAAGTCTCGCAAGACGAACAATTTGACGCCATCAAGGTCGGCCTCGCTTCGCCGGAGAAAATCCGGTCGTGGTCGTTCGGCGAAGTTCGCAAACCCGAGACCATCAACTACCGCACGTTCAAACCCGAACGTGACGGTCTGTTCTGCGCCAAGATCTTTGGTCCGGTCAAAGACTACGAATGCTTGTGCGGTAAGTACAAGCGTTTGAAGCACCGCGGTGTCATCTGCGAAAAGTGCGGCGTCGAAGTTACCGTTACCAAGGTGCGTCGCGAGCGCATGGGCCACATCGAGCTGGCCAGCCCCGTTGCGCACATCTGGTTCCTGAAGTCGCTGCCGTCGCGTCTGGGCATGGTGCTCGACATGACGCTGCGCGACATCGAACGCGTGTTGTACTTCGAAGCCTGGTGCGTGATCGAACCTGGCATGACCCCGCTCAAGCGTGGTCAGATCATGTCCGACGACGACTTCCTGGCCAAAACGGAAGAATACGGCGACGACTTCCATGCCCTGATGGGTGCGGAAGCCGTACGTGAACTGCTGCGCACCATCGACATCGATCGCGAAGTCGAAACCCTGCGCGCAGAGCTCAAAGCCACTGCCTCCGACGCCAAGATCAAGAAGATCTCCAAGCGTCTGAAAGTCATCGAAGGCTTCCAGAAGTCCGGCATTCGTCCCGACTGGATGGTCATGGAAGTGCTGCCGGTTCTGCCTCCCGAGCTGCGCCCTCTGGTGCCGCTGGATGGCGGTCGTTTTGCGACCTCCGACCTGAACGATCTGTATCGCCGGGTCATCAACCGCAACAACCGTCTGAAGCGCCTGATCGAACTCAAGGCCCCCGAGATCATCCTGCGCAACGAAAAGCGCATGCTGCAGGAATCGGTCGACTCCTTGCTGGACAACGGTCGTCGCGGCAAGGCCATGACGGGCGCCAACAAGCGTCAACTGAAGTCCCTGGCCGACATGATCAAGGGCAAGGGCGGTCGTTTCCGTCAGAACTTGTTGGGCAAGCGCGTCGACTACTCGGGCCGTTCGGTCATCGTGGTCGGTCCTCAGCTCAAGCTGCACCAATGCGGTCTGCCCAAGCTGATGGCGCTGGAACTGTTCAAGCCCTTCATTTTCAACAAGCTCGAAATCATGGGCTTGGCCACCACCATCAAGGCGGCCAAGAAATTGGTTGAAAGCCAAGAGCCTGTGGTGTGGGACATCCTCGAAGAGGTGATCCGCGAGCACCCGGTCATGCTGAACCGTGCACCTACGCTGCACCGTCTTGGCATTCAGGCTTTCGAACCTGTGCTGATCGAAGGCAAGGCTATTCAGCTGCACCCGCTGGTTTGCGCGGCGTTCAACGCCGACTTCGACGGCGACCAGATGGCTGTTCACGTTCCGCTGTCGCTCGAAGCGCAGTTGGAAGCGCGTACGCTGATGCTGGCTTCGAACAACGTATTGTTCCCCGCTAACGGCGAACCGTCCATTGTTCCGTCGCAAGATATCGTGCTGGGTCTTTACTACACGACGCGTGAGCGCGTTAACGGTAAGGGCGAGGGTATGTTCTTCGCCGATCTGGCCGAAGTGCAACGTGCTTACGACAGTCACGAAGTCGAGCTGCAAACGCGCATTACCGTACGTTTGCACGAATACCAGAAGGATGCCGAAGGCAATTTCCAACCGGTGCTCAAGCGCGTCGAAACCACAGTGGGACGCGCGCTGCTGTCCGAGATCCTGCCTCAGGGCCTGCCGTTCTCGGCGCTGAACCGCGCCCTGAAGAAGAAAGAAATCTCGCGTCTGATCAACGATTCTTTCCGTCGTTGCGGCTTGCGTGCCACCGTTATCTTCGCCGACAAGCTGATGCAATCGGGCTTCCGCCTGGCTACCCGTGGTGGTATCTCTATCGCCCTGGGCGACATGGTTGTGCCTACGGTCAAGGAAGAAATCCTTGCCCAGGCCAGCGGCGAGGTCAAGGAAATCGACAAGCAGTACTCGTCGGGTCTGGTCACTGCCCAAGAGCGCTACAACAACGTGGTGGACATCTGGGGCAAGGCCGGCGACAAGGTCGGCAAGGCCATGATGGAACAGCTTTCTACCGAACCGGTCATCGACCGCCACGGTAAGGAAGTGCGCCAAGAGTCGTTCAACTCCATCTACATGATGGCTGACTCGGGCGCCCGGGGTTCTGCCGCTCAGATTCGCCAGTTGGCCGGTATGCGCGGCCTGATGGCCAAGCCTGACGGCTCGATTATTGAAACGCCTATTACCGCCAACTTCCGTGAAGGTCTGAACGTACTTCAGTACTTCATCTCGACCCACGGGGCACGTAAGGGCTTGGCCGATACGGCACTGAAGACCGCCAACTCGGGTTACCTGACCCGTCGTCTGGTCGACGTGACGCAAGATCTGGTCATTATCGAAACCGATTGCGGTACGACGCAAGGCTACACGCTTAAAGCGCTGGTTGAAGGTGGTGAAGTCATCGAACCCTTGCGCGAACGCGTGCTGGGCCGCGTGACGGCTGCCGACGTTGTCAACCCCGAGACGCAGGAAACGGCTGTTCCGGCCAACACGCTGCTCGACGAAGACGTCGTTGAACTGCTCGACTCGCTGGGCGTGGACGAAGTCAAGGTGCGTACGCCCCTGACTTGCGAAACGCGTCATGGTCTGTGCGCCCATTGCTATGGCCGCGACCTGGGCCGCGGCACGTTGGTTAACCAAGGTGAAGCGGTTGGTGTGATCGCCGCTCAGTCCATCGGTGAACCCGGCACGCAGCTGACCATGCGTACCTTCCACATTGGTGGTGCCGCTTCGCGTGCTGCCATGGCCAGCTCGGTGGAAACCAAGTCGGCTGGTACCGCAGCCTTCGCGCTGGGTATGCGCTACGTCACCAACGCCAAGGGCGAACGCGTGGCCATCTCGCGCTCGGGCGAAATCGTCATTTATGACGACAATCGCCGCGAACGCGAACGCCACAAGCTGCCATACGGCGCCACCATCCTGGTGGGCGACGGCGATACGGTCAAGGCTGGTCAGCGTCTGGCTTCGTGGGATCCTCTGACGCGTCCGATCATCTCCGAGTACGTCGGCAAGGTCCGCTTCGAGAACATCGAAGAAGGCGTGACCGTGGCTCGCCAGCTCGACGAAGTCACAGGCTTGTCCACGCTGGTCGTGATCACGCCCAAGACGCGCTCGACCAAGGCGGCTACGCGTCCGCAGATCAAGCTGCTCAACGAAAACGGCGACGAGGTCAAGATTGCTGGTTCGGACCACTCGGTCAACATCTCCTTCCCGGTCGGCGCACTGATCACCGTGCGCGATGGCCAGGATGTGTCGGTGGGCGAAGTGCTGGCGCGTATTCCGCAAGAATCGCAAAAGACTCGCGACATTACCGGTGGTCTGCCACGTGTGGCCGAGCTGTTCGAAGCTCGTTCGCCCAAGGATGCCGGCATGTTGGCCGATGTCACGGGTACGGTTTCCTTCGGTAAGGACACCAAGGGCAAGCAGCGTCTGGTCATCACCGACCTGGACGGTGTCAGCCACGAGTTCCTGATTCCCAAGGAAAAACAGGTACTGGTGCACGACGGCCAAGTGGTGCACAAGGGCGAAATGATCGTCGACGGCCCAGCCGATCCGCACGACATTCTGCGCTTGAAGGGCATAGAGCAATTGGCTACTTATGTGGTCAACGAAGTGCAGGACGTCTATCGTCTGCAGGGCGTGCGCATTAACGACAAGCACATCGAAGTGATCGTGCGTCAGATGCTGCGTCGTGTGAACGTGACCAACGCCGGTGACACCAACTTCATCACGGGTGAACAGGTTGAGCGTTCCGAACTGCTGAACGAGAACGATCGCGTCGAAGCCGAAGGCAAGATTCCAGCCACGTACGACAACGTGCTGCTGGGTATTACCAAGGCTTCGCTGTCGACCGACTCCTTCATTTCGGCGGCTTCCTTCCAGGAAACCACCCGCGTGTTGACCGAGGCTGCCGTCATGGGCAAGCGCGACGACCTGCGTGGCCTGAAGGAAAACGTCATTGTGGGTCGTCTGATCCCGGCTGGTACGGGTATGTCGTATCACAATGCCCGCAAGGCCAAGGAACGCCACGAGGCGGCCGAACGCCAGGCACTGCGCGCGCTGGAGAACCCGTTCGAAGACGCACCTGTGGTGTCCGTGGACGTCGTTGCCGAGTCGCAAGCTCCGGAAACCGATCTGCCGGCTGCCGACGCCGAGTAAGCCTGATACCGATAGGCACGCTTGAAAGGCGTGTCAAAACGGTAGCGGTGTCAGTACAAACAAGAAGCCCGCCATGCGAATAGTTTGGCGGGCTTCTTGTTTTGTAGGCGATACAAGGCGCCTACAGCTTAGTCCAACACCGCATAAGAATGCTCGGGCACCAGTTCGGGCGGAGCCACCACATACGAAGCATCATTGCCCTCGGCCTTCAGGCGTTGTTCCAGCACGCGGCGGGCGCGTATGGGGCCCTCGTCCAGTTTGATGGCCACCGACGGTAGCGGGCGGTTCAGGGCTTGCGCCTGTTTTTGCTGAACCTCGAGAATGACTTTGTCTTCGTCGAAGGTGTGGCGGCTGGCGTTGACGATGATCTGCGTCAGTTGCTCGTCGTTTAGGCGGCAGTTGCGCACGAAGGACCAGAAATAATGGGTGGAGCTTTCGGTTTCGGGTGTCAACAGGTGCATGGCGTGGCCTACGGCGGCGGAGCTGCGCTCGGTGTCTACTGGGTGTGCACCGACAATGGTGAGGTTGATAGAGGGCACGAGATGGACGGCGGACTGCCAGCGATGGATGGGGCCGTTTTGCTGCAGGAGCAGCTGGAAGAATGGGGGTGGATCGATATTGGGCATCTCTCGGTGTACCCGTATCAAACTGTCGTCCGTAACCGTCACGGTCATGGGGTAGTTGGCGATGGACTCTTCTTCTTCGTTGCCTATGGTGCGCTGATGCACATAGGTTTCGTGGCTAAGATCCAGTAGGTTGTCATTGACCAGTCGGTAGTCGGCTTGGATGTGGTGATAGCCACGTGAGGCTGCCCATTGCGGATGGTCGTTCTGGTAAAGATCGGGAATGAGCGCGGTATCGGCAAGTTCGGCGGGGCCCATCCATATCCATGCCAAGCCGTGACGCGACACCAGCGGAAAACTGCGAATGTGGGCGGCAGCCGGTATGTTGCTTTGGCCGGGCACGTCGGTACAGTGCCCTTGGGCATCAAAGCGCATGCCGTGATAGCCGCATTGCATTTGATCTTCAACGCGCTTGCCACAGGAAAGCGGCAGCAGGCGGTGAGGGCACAAGTCTTCCAGCGCGGCCAGCTCGCCGTCACCCGTGCGGAACATGACCAGGGGAATATCCAGCAGCCGGCGGGCAATAAAGGCTTGTTCGAACTCGTGATCGAAAGCGGCAACGTACCAAGCATTCTTCAAGAACATGGGGGCTCCTTGGGGGGCTATGGCAGAGTGGGCAGCACGCCAAGCAGAAATGGCACGGTGCATCTCTAGCGCTATTGTTCAACAATATAAAATCAATACAATAATATTATTAAAAATTATGCCTAAGGCCTATAGGGAAATCCCGAGAAGCACTTGTTTGTGAAGGGCAATACATTGACGTTGCTGGCTTGCGTGCAGTCGTGTCATGATTGCTGGTTGGATGAAGGGGGATTGCCATGAAGAAAGGCGTTCAAAACAAAGGCAAGGAAGTTGAACCTGAACTGGACGATGATGCACAGCGTAAACCGCGTGGCATTCAGTCTGTGGTGATCGGTTTTCAAATACTGGATTGCCTCGCTCAGGCCCAGACGGCGCTTAGTCTGAAAGAGCTTGGGCAGGCGGTGGGCATGCCGCCAAGCAAGCTGCGGTTTTACTTGGTCAGCTTTCTTGAGCTGGGCTTGGTGAAGCAACACGGTGAATACGGGCGATACGACTTAGGCCCTGCGGCACTCAAGCTGGGCTTGTCGGCGCTGGAAAAAATAGATGTGGTGCGCCTTGTCGGGGCAGAGCTACCCTTGTTGGCCGAAAAACTGGGTTATACGGCTGCGCTCTCAGTGTGGGGTTCGCATGGCCCGACCGTGGTCGATAGGGTGGATGGCCGCAACCGCACTGTGTTGGAGATTCGAGTCGGCAGTGTCCTGCCTTTAACCCATTCGGCCACAGGCTTGGTATACGCGGCATGGATGCCGCGCACCACGACAGCGGGCATGATGAGAAAAGAAAAACGCGAGTGGAAGGAACAAGCGGCAAACGCTGCTTCTGAAAGCGACCTTGAGGCGCAGCTGAAGTCCATTCGCGCCACCCGCTTGGCATGCGCTGCTGGTTCGCTGCTGGCGGGCTTTAGCGCTATTGCTTCGCCGGTGCTGGATCGTGCGGGCTTACCGGCAGCCGTGATATCGGTAGTGGGTGCCATGGGGAAAATGTCCGATGACCCCAACGGCGCCCCCGCCCAGGCCTTGCTAGAACTCACCACGAGGCTCAGCCAGCAAATAGGCTGGCGTGATCCGAATCAAGCGCAGCAGGAGCGATGATGACGGCCTCAGAAGATATCTTGGCCACTGATGACAGCTGGTTCCTGATGATGGCACGCTACAACCGCTGGATGAACGAAAAGCTCTACGCGATTGCTGCCGGCTTGGATGAGCAGGCTTTAAGGTGTGACAGAGGCGCCTACTTTGGGTCTATTCTGGGCACCTTGAACCATGTGATGACTGGCGATGTATTGTGGCTTAAGCGTTTTGCCGGCCACGAGGCACTGGCACAGCCGTTGGCGTTATTACAAGAGGTGCGAGCCCCATCGCGCTTGAACGACGAATTGTTCGACGACCTGCCAAGCTTGTGGCAGTACCGCCGTCGGCTAGACGCCGCGCTTATCGAAATGGCCGAAATCGTAGGTGGATTACCGCCCGACACCGTGCTCAGTTATTGCAGCATGAAAGGTATGCCGGTACGCCGCAGTCTGCAGGCGCTGGCGATACATCTGTTCAACCACCAGACGCATCATCGTGGGCAGGCGACCACCTTGCTAAAGCAGGCCGGCATAGACCCTGGCGAGACAGACTTGCTGATGCTGATTCCCGAGCTGTAGCCTGGGCTTCAGCTGGTGTACAGCTTGCCTAACTGACGGGTAGAGGGCACGCGCAGATTCTCGGATTGCATCAGCTTTTGCTCGTAGGTGACCAAGTTGCCGGCAATCTGCTCAAGAACCAAACGGGCCGCCTGGATGTCCTCTTCGTTCAGGCCTTCTACGGCAGCGGCGTTGATCTCTTCGGCCAGGGGTTGAAGCTTGTCTTCCAGCTTGCGGCCCCTGGGTGTCAAAAAAATATACACGTTCTTCTTGTTGCCGTTCATCTGCTTGCGCCGCACGTAACCCAGGGTTTCCATGGCATTGATGGCCGTGAAGGTGGTGGGTGTGGTCATACCGCTGCGGTCGGCCAGTTCTCGTTGGGTCAGGCCGTCTTTTTCCCAGAGTATGCGCAGGAAAGACCAGTGGCCAAACGAGACATTGTGTTCGATCAGACGGATCTGCAGGGCGCGCACCATGGCGCGCCAGGCGTTCTTGACGAGGTGAGCCAAACGGTCTTGGTGCTGCTGGTTTTCTGCGTGAGACGTATCGGGGGTCTTGGAAGCGGCGGTTGTCATGGCGTAAAGGTTGGCAAAGGCCCTAGGCCTGGGGCGCAAGGTGCGCGGCGACTTGGTGGTGCAGAGGGATGTCGCCACGCTGAGCATTGGAAGCCAGCATGGCCAGGCATACCTCTACGGTTGCGCGCGCCCATTGGGCGCTGTGTACCGGAGCCCGGCCCTCGCGCACGCAAGACCAAAGTTCGTCTATGACCTCGACACGCGGGATTTCGCTTAGCGGTGTCGCCACGAAGTAACGCTCGTCGCCGGTGTAGACCATGAGGCCGTCTGGGGTTAGCCGCAGGTCGGCTTGCTGAGCCGAAACGAGTATATAGCCGAAGTGCTGATGATGCTGCGGCGGCGTGGCGGCTGGCGCTTGATAGTCGGTGCCGCCGTAATTGCGACTGGCCTTGAGCTTGGCCTCTTGTGCCTCGTTGGTTTGCGCCAAGCGCAAGCGCGTATTTTTGTGGGTGCCCGCCGCTTTGCGCTGGCCCATTTCGCCTATGTCTTCCATCAGCTCGTCGCTGTCGTAGTGGGCGTAACCGCTGTAGTTCAGGGTGGCAAACGCCCCGTTGGTGAAGCTGAGCAAAGCCGCATAGGCTCCTTCAGTGGGGCGGCTTGCGTCCCATTGGCCGGTGTGTGCGCGCACGCTGCTGGCCAATCCGCCCAGCAATAAACGCACGATATCCACCTGATGGGCGGCTTGGCTGAAAACCACGCCCCCTCCTTGTGCGGTGTCGAGTTCTTCTGGTCGTCGGGGGCGGTAAAGAAAATCGGTGAAATTCAAAGCGCTGACCATACGCACGGGGCCGAATTGGCCGCTATGCAGCAGACGTGCGGCATGCAGCACCGGGCCATTGAAACTGTGGGAATGGCCCACGATGAGAGGCACTCCGGTTTGCGCGACGATATCCACGATTTGTGAGCACTGCGCCAGCGTAATGGCCATGGGCTTTTCTACCAGCACGGCCTTGCCTGCCTGGGCTGCCAGGGCGACGTGCTCGGCATGAAACTGATGCGGCGACGCAATATAGATCGCTTCTACATCAGGGTCGGCACACAGTTCAGCGACGTCTTCATACACAGGCGCCTGGAAGTCTTGTGCAAAGCGCGCGCGTACAGACGCCAGCGGGTCGCAAGCGGCCGCCAGGCGGATGCGGCGGTCGGCCTGAAAGGTGGGCAGCATCAAGGTGAAGGCTCGGCCCAGGCCGACGATGCCGAGTCCGATGGCGCGCTGTGTCATGTTTGGCTTCTGCCTTTAAGGGTCATGGATAGTCTCTATTGCATAGATATTAGATATCTAATATTATTTTGGCAACTGCATTAGATATCTAATCATAAACGCAGGCCTCCTAAACAGCGCCATCCAAGGAAAATTCTCATGTTGACCCGTGAAGAAAACGAACTGCTGACTCGCGTCGTAGGTGATGCCCCCATGGGCCAGATCATGCGTCGTCATTGGCAACCTATCTGTTTGCTCGAAGAAGTGCCGGATCCAGACGGCACGCCTGTACAGGCTCGCGTCATGGGCGAAGATCTGGTCGTATTCCGGGACACCGACGGCAACGTCGGCGTTATGGACGAGTACTGTCCGCACCGTGGCGCGTCGTTGGTATTGGGGCGCAACGAAGAGGGTGGTCTGCGCTGCCTGTACCACGGCTGGAAGATGGACGTGCGCGGGCGCATTACCGAAATGGTGTCCGAGCCGCCCAACAGCCGCATGATGGATGCCATCAAGCACAAGGCTTACCCCGTCAAAGAGTGGGCCGGTTTCATCTGGGCCTATATGGGCCCGGAAAACGACGTACCCGAATTCCAGCCACCGGCTTGGGCGCCTACGGCAGACGTCAAACTGGCGGTGGCAAAGGTGCTTTTACCCTGCAACTGGGCGCAGGTACTCGAAGGCGCCATCGACTCCGCGCATAGTTCCAGCCTGCACTCTTCCGACATGGTGCCTGCCGAAGTCAATAGTGCCAAGGCCACCGGCAGCGTGTGGCTGCGTCCTTCTACCGACAAGGCGCCTCGTATGCAGGTCGAGCGCACTTCGTATGGCTTTCGCTACGCTGCCATCCGAATTCCCACCTATGGGGCCGACGTTAACGATTATGTCCGCTCCACTGTGTTCGTCGCACCCGCCACGGCGTTGATTCCCCCCAATAATCTGTACAACGTTGCCAATATCAACGTCCCTATCGATGACGAGAACACGGCGTTCTATTTCATTGCTTGGGGTCACCCCGACAACGTGCCCAGCACGCAAGACTGGCGTGTTTTCTTGCGCCAAACCGTGGGGGTGGATCTGGACGAGCGCTACCGCCCACTGCGCAATAAAGAAAACCGCTTTTGGCAAGACAGGGAGGCAATGAAGGCGGGCAACTTCACCGGTATTACCGGCTTTCCCAACCAAGACGTTGCCATGTGGGTCACCATGGGCCCTATTGCCAACCGCTCGCGCGACAAACTGGGTTCAAGCGATATGGCGGTGGTGGCGTTTCGTAAACGCATGCTGGCGGCTATCCGCGAGTTTGAAGAACAAGGCACGGCTATTGGCACATTAGATCAGGCCATACCCCGCGATGTTTGCGCGTTCCAGGCTATGGTGGCCAAAAGCGCAGACTGGCGTGAGCACCCCGTGCGGTACGTTTGGGAAGCCGTCGAGGAAGTGAATGATGCGAGTGTCGCACCCAGTTACGCTGTGGGTAAAGACGCCTGAATACGGTTTGAAGACAAGTTCTCCATAAGGAATCAAATGGCCAAGTTGCAGCTTTCCATCGCCATGGGCGATTACGACCGCACCCGCGCTTTGCTGGACGGGCACGTTCAGATCGATGGCGTCGACCCGGTGTACATGACGCTTTCCCCCGAAGAAACTTTCTTTCGGGCTTTTCGCCACACCGAGTTCGACATTTCGGAACTCTCCTTCTCTAGTCATCTGGTCAAGGTCTCGCAGGGTCGCAACGATTACACGGCTATCCCCGTGTTTCTGTCTCGGGCGTTTCGGCATACGTCTATCTATGTGCGTACCGATCGCATCAAGCGGCCTGAAGACTTGAAAGGTAAGCGCATAGGCGTGCCCGAATACCAACTGACCGCCATCGTGTGGGCGCGAGCCGTGCTGCAAGATGATTATGGGGTCGCCGCTTCCGATGTCACCTGGGTGCGCGGTGGCATCGACGAGCCCGACCGTGTTGAAAAAATCGGACTGGATCTGCCCGGTATCAAACTGGAAAATGCGCCGCCTGGCCGAACCATTTCGGACATGTTGAACGATGGTGAACTGGACGCCTTCATTGCGCCCCGCCCACCCGGTGGCCTTGCTCGTCAGAATCCCGACATCGGCTGGCTGTTTCCTGACCCTACTGTGACAGCCAAGCAGTATTACGAGCGCACCCGTATTTTCCCCATCATGCACGTGGTGGGTATACGCAATGCCTTGCTGGAACAGCACCCTTGGCTGGCAGCAGCGGTATTCAAGGCTTTCTCGGCTTCCAAAGCCTATGCGCTCGATCGCTTGTCAGATACCTCGGCAACCAAGGTCACCCTGCCTTTTGTCGAAGAGCAACTGAAGGCCGCCAAAGCCTTGATGGGTGACGATTTCTGGTCGTATGGGGTGAAAGCCAACCTGCCTACGCTGGAAACCTTTCTGCGCCATCATCATGGCCAAGGCTTGTCTAAGCGTTTGGTGACCGTAGAGGAGCTCTTCCATCCCTCTACTTTTGAAACTGCCGTTATTTAAACGCCAAAGCTTGCGCCGAGCCGGCCCTGTGGGTGGGTTCGGCGCAGGGGGCACGCGCAAGGCCTAGCGGGGGCGGCGGTTTGCAGCTGCTGTACCGCCGGCTTACAGACTCATGTACTGCTGCACTTGTTCCATATTGGCTTTAAGCGCGGCAGAATCGCCATCCCATACGGTTTTGCCGCGTTCCAGTACGTAATGGTGGTCGCATAAGTCCATCAGCACAGGCAGGTTCTTATCCACGATAAGAATGGATTGCGACAGGTCGCGCAAGCGCCTGACCGTGGCCCAGATTTCCTCGCGTATCAGGGGCGCCAGACCTTCCGTGGCCTCATCAAGAATCAGCAGTTTGGGGTGGGTCATCAAGGCCCGGCCTATGGCCAGCATTTGCTGCTCGCCGCCGGAAAGCTGGCTGCCCAGGTTGTCGCTTCTTTCTTCCAAACGCGGGAACAACTCGTAAATGGCTTCCAGCGTCCAGGGGCCATTACCCCTGGCGGTGGCAATCAGGTTTTCGCGTACTGACAATGTTGAGAAGATCTGGCGGCCTTCGGGCACCAAGCCTATGCCCAGGCTAGCCACACGGTAGGTGCGCTGATGCCCCAAGCGATGGCCATCGAAGACGATGCTGCCGCCTTGCAAGGGCAACATACCCATGATGGTACGAATGGTGGTAGAGCGGCCCATGCCGTTGCGCCCCAGGAGGCTGACCGCTTGACCGCGCTGAATCTGCAGGCTGACACCGAACAAGGCGGGCGCGGCCCCGTAGGAAGTGTGTATGTCTTGGACGCTGAGCAAAGGCGAGTTCATGCGTCCCCCAGATAAGCTTGCTTGACCTCGTGGCTGGCGCGTATTTCGTCGGGTGTGCCACTTGCGATGATCTTGCCGCCCACCAGCACGCTGATGCGGTCGGCCAGTGCAAAAACAGCCTGCATATCGTGTTCGATGAGCAGCATGGGAAAGCTGTGGCGTAGCCCCGCCAATAAATAGACGGCCTGCGCGCTTTCCGTGTGACTCAGTCCGGCCAGAGGTTCATCCAGCAATAAGATGCTAGGTGTGGTGGCCAGGCCCATGGCCAACTCTAGTTGACGCAAGGTGCCGTAGCCCAGGCTGGCGGCGCTTTGTTCTTCATGCAGGCCAAAGCGCTGCAAGGTTTCGTCGGCTTGTTTCAGCGTCTCGGGTCGACGAAAAGGGCGCCACAACGAGGCGCGCCCCGCCTTGGCATTCAGCGCAATGGCC
The DNA here is from genome assembly GCF_020539505.1 of Mesopusillimonas faecipullorum. GTDB lineage: Bacteria > Pseudomonadota > Gammaproteobacteria > Burkholderiales > Burkholderiaceae_B > Mesopusillimonas > Mesopusillimonas faecipullorum. The sequence continues at coordinate 20,584 of NZ_JACDXW010000010.1, forward strand.
ACGTTTTCGTGGGTGGTGAGCGAACGAAACACGCTGCCGGTTTGAAAGGTGCGGGCCAGGCCGGCACGGGCGCGACGCTGGGCAGACCAATGGGTTACGTCCTGCCCTTGTATGAGCACTTGGCCGGCATCGGGTTTGAGTTGGCCCGCGATCTGCGCCATGAGTGTGGTCTTACCGGCGCCGTTGGGGCCGATCAGGGCGTGGATTTCGCCGGTGCGTACTTCCAGGCTGACGTCCTGGGTAACGTGCAGCGCGCCGTAGCGCTTGTCCAGGCCTTTAAGTTGCAGTGCCGCAGTGTGAGTCATGATGCTTTTCCTTGCTCACCAGGCGTGGCCGCCTTTTTGAGCGCCCCCAGATTCTCTGGCCAAAGCACCCGCGCCAGCACGAGTGCGCCCAGCACCAAAGGCCAATGATCGGTGTAGCGTGCTACCCCCTCTTGTATTCCCACCACCGCCACCGCAGCCAGAAACAAGCCGCTGCGTGTTTTGCCGCCGCCCAGCAGTACCAGAATGATGAGCTCGCCGGACATATACCAGCTACCTAGCTGGGGGCTGGTGAAGCGTGTGAGTTGTGCGAACAGCGCCCCGCCTATGCCGGTGAAAACGGCGGAAATAAGAAACGCCCATACCTTGACGCCGTAAGGGCTGATGCCCAGGCTGGCGACGCGTCGGCCATCGTCGCGTACAGCAAGCATGAGAGCGCCCATTTCGGAGCGGCGAATGCGATGGGCCACGTACAGGCCCAAGGCCAAGATAACGATGATGGCCAACAGCAGTTTCACATCGGTGTTCAAGGTGATCAGGCCCAGTACGCTGGGGCGACTGCTGACGGCAAAACCGTCGTCGCCGCCCAGTGATCGCAGGCTTTGAAAACCGTAATAGGCCATCTGTGCGATGGCCAGGGTGGCCATCAGCTGATACAAGCCTTGGGTACGTAGAATCAGGGCGCCCATCAAGCTGCCGAAGGCTGCGCAGGCCACTGCCACGCAGGCCAGCATCAGAATCAAGTCGTGCTGCCCCTGCAGCGAGAACAGACCCGCGATGTAGGCGCCGGTGGCCATGAAGGCCGCATGCCCCAAGCTGATGACGCCGGCTTGCGCCACCAGTAATTGCAGGCCCAGCGCAATCAACCAGAAAATCAGCACTTTACCCAGCAGTTTGAGCTGGTAGACGTCGAGTACGCCTACCGCCAAGAGGGCGCCTAGCAATATCAGCCCTACGACCCAGGCGTCTAGCCCCACCTTGTTCGATGATGCGAGTTTCATCGTGTGAACAACCCCTGTGGTCGCAGTAGCAGTACGACCAACATCAATAAATAAACCGACATGCTGGAGATCGCTCGGCCTGCACCGCCGGCAAAATCTGCGGTCACCAAGGCGCGCGAGAGCGTGTCTATCATGCCTATGAGCACGCTGGCTGCCAGGCACCCCTTGAGCGAGCCTGCGCCGCCCACCACAATGACCACCAGTGCCAGAATCAACAGTGGATCACCGATGCCGGATTCCACCGTGATGAGCGGCCCCATCATGATGCCTGCCAAGCCGGCTAGAACCGCCCCTATGACGAAGACCACGGCAAACAGGAAGTTGATGTTGACGCCCAGGGCCTCGACGGTTTCGCGTTTATCGGCACCCGCGCGCACCAGCATGCCTATGCGTGTGCGTGACAGCAGCAGCCAGATGGCCAAACCGGCCAATATCGCCACGACGGTAATGGCCAGACGGTAGGTGGGGTAGTAAAGGTTTTCGGAGAGCTGTATAGAGCCCGACAGCCAGTTGGGAGTGAGAGCGAAGATGGGCTCCGACCCCCAGATGATGCGCACCAGCTCGTTGAAAATAAGCATGAGGCCAAAGGTGCCCAACACCTGATCCAAATGAGACTTTTGGTACAGGCGTCGGATGACCAGCCATTCAAGCAGGATGGCGACGATGATGATGCCGCCCAGGCCTATCAGCAGGCCCAGGCCATAACCCCAGCGTGCACCCGCGGAATAGGTAAAGAAGGCCGCCAGCATGAACAGCGAGCCGTGGGAGATATTGACCAGATTCATCACGCCAAAAATCAGCGTGACGCCTACCGACAGCAGGAACAGCATGAGCCCGAACTGCAGTCCGTTCAGTAGTTGTTCCAGCAGCAATGCCAGGCTCATGCGTGTCTCCGGTAGGGCAAAGGTTGGTAAGACCGGCTTACCACTTCATTTCACATTCGTCGACGTAGCGGTCGGATACGTCTTCGATCTTGGCCAGGATTTTTTGCTGGTAGCCCCCATCGGTTTTCTCAACCTGTTGGATGACCATGTCCTGAATCGGGAAGTGATTACGGTTGAGCTTGAAATTGCCGCGTATGGATTGAAAGCCATCGTTATGACGCAGTGCGTCGATAAGCTTGGCGCGGTCTTGGGCGCCGCCGGCTTTCTTCAGTGCGGCATCCAGGTACATGACGGCGTCGTAGGTTTGAGCGGCGAAGGTGGTGGGTTCGCGGTCGTGCTTGGCGACGAAGTCTTTCAGGAAGCGCTGGTTTTGGGGGTTGTCTATGCCGGCGTTCCAGGTGTTGGCCGAAATCACACCCAGCGCAGCGTCAGCTTGGGCGCCAATAACGGTAGGGTCGACCAGCGCGCCCACGGAATACAGTTGCACTTGGTTTTTCAGGCCCGAGGCGGCAAATTGGCGCACGAAGGCCACCGCAGCGCCGCCCGGATAGAAGACGTACAGGCCGTCGGCGCCGCTGTTGCGCACACGCGAGAGCTCGGGGGCGAAGTCAACCTGACCCATGGGGGTGTAGACCTTGGCACTGGCTTTGCCACCAAAGCCGTGCAGGGCAGCATCGACCATTTCCCAGCCGGCTTGGTAATCCAGGCCCATAGCGTAAAGGTTCTTGACGCCTTGGTCTTTCATGTAACGACCCATGGCTTCGCCGTACTGATCGTTTTGATGGCCCAAGGCAAACAGATTGGGGGCGCAGGCTTTGCCGGCCAGTGCACCGGGGCCCGCATGCGTGTAAAGCACGGGCAAGCCTGCTTGCGTAGCGGGTTGAGCAATGGCCATGGCGACGTTGGAAGCGGCTATGCCCATCAGAACATCGATTTTTTCTTGCTCGATAAGGCGGGTGAGCTCGGACGTGGCGACACTGGGATTGGCCTGGTCGTTGGCGGCAACAACCGTAACCGTTTCACCGCCCAGTTTGCCGTCCAAGTGTTCAAGCGCCAGGTCTAGGCCGCGACGCAAATCCTGGCCTGTGATGGCCAGCGGGCCGCTCATGGGGCCCATAAAACCCAGCTTGATATCGGCCTGGGCAGCGCCCACGCAAGCGAGACCGGCAGTGGCCAGCAGGCATTTCAGTAGGGTAGGGGTGGTTTTCATGTTTTGTCTCCTGTTCCTCTTAGAGGTGTTTTCTATGGGGGTTGGTGCCTGTGCTCAGGCTTCCCATTCGGTACGTAGATAGCCTATTTTCTGCAGCAAACCTTGATCTGACATTAAGAACAGTTGGGCATCGGGGCTGCTTGCGCGATGCGTGATCCATTTCCAGTGGGGCAGCGTAAAAACGTCGTTGGCTTGCCATGCCAGTTCGCTGTCGCCCACGGTGGAAACGCCCTGGCCGCTGACCACGACGACGATGGCGTTACTGGTTGAGCGGTAACTGCGGCTTTGCGCGTTTTGCTTAAGTGCCAAGGCGTAGCAGTCTAGGGTGGGGGTGACGGGGCCGCCGGTGTTTGGGTTGGTGTACCGCAACAAGCGTGAGCCGTCGGCGGCAGGGGCCAGACTGGCCAAGGCCGCGCGCACCGAGCCTGCATCGTAGCGATAACGAGGGGAGTATTGCTGGTAGGCCGGCGGCGGTGCTACGGGTGCCATACCCGCCTGTGCGATAGCGTCATCGAACTGTGCAGGGGTTTCGCCGGTAGGGCCGAACTGCAGGAATGCGGTGCCCAGCGCATGGACAAAAGGCACGTCCAGCCCGTCGAACCAGACCATAGGGCCGTCGCCGTCATGCTGATGCTCGTGCCAGCACCACGAGGGCGTGAGGATAAGATCGCCGGGTTCCATGGGGCAGTGTTTGCCGTCTACCCGAGTCACGGTGCCGGTGCCCTGCATGACCAGGCGCAATGCCGCCACGGTGTGGCGATGGGGCGGTGCATGGTCGCCGGGTTCCAGTATCTGCAGGCCGGCCTGCAGATTGGTGGTGGTGTACGGGTGAGGCGCAAAAGCGGGGTTAGCCAATAGCAGCACTCTGCGCTCTGCGTGCTCCATGGGCACCTCGCGGCGGGCGCGCTCGATAAGGGGCTGCATGGCTTGCCAGCCCCAGAGCATGGCCTCGTCGGGCGACTTGGGCTCGATGGTCAACATGCGCATATAGCGGTCCCACAGCGGTTGCGTGTGAGCTTGTGCCAGCGCATCGAGCAGCGGCAGATGGGGTGATGCAGAGGGGTTAGGCATAGCGGTCTGCCACTTGTATGGTGGCCGAGCCCACGCCTTGCACATAAGCCTGGATCTGGTCACCTGGCACGATGGGCCCTACCCCCGCCGGCGTGCCCGTCATGATGATGTCCCCCGGCAGCAAGGCATACATGCTGGATGCCCAGGCGATGAGTTCGGCCACGCCCATGACAAGGTGCTTGGTGCTGGAGGACTGACGGGGTTCGCCATTGACGTGAAGGCTGAGTTCGAGGTTGTCGGGTGAATCGAGTTCGTCGGCGGTGACCAGCCAGGGGCCCAAGACACTGTAGGTATCTATGGACTTGCGCCAGCACTGGAACTCCGGCCCGCGCAGGGTGATATCGAGGCCGATGGCGTAACCCGCCACGTATTGCAGGGCTTGATCAGCACTGACCTGATTGCAGTGTTTGCCGATGACGACGGCCAGCTCGCATTCGTGATCGTTACGGCGTTCACCGTGACGCAAGACGATGGGCTCGCCGAAACCTATGAGCGATGTGCTGGATTTGAGAAACAGGCCCCAGTCGTGAATGGTGGTGATTTTTCGGCCATGGGCGATGCCGTCGTCTTTGCGGCTTTCGTCTATGTGGTCGTTGTAGTTGATGGGGGCGCCGATGATTTTGCTGGGGTTGGCCACCGGTGTCAGCAGGCTTACGTCTTTCAGGGCCAGGCGGGGGGCGCTGCCCTGTAGCTGCTGCGCGGCTGAACGTACCTCGGGCAAGTGCGCGATGAGTAAATCGCCGGGCGGCACCGGGTAGCTTATTGGGGGGAGGGTATACAGCGCCGCGCTGACGTCTATGACTTCATCGCCCTCAACCACGCCTAAACGATGGTCATTGAAACGGCAGAGTTTCATTGTTTGACCCCTGCGGCGCTGGGCCGAAGCGTGTGCTGCGGTTTACGTACCATGCCCATTTTATGCGTCTCCGGTAATGATTTTTTATTGACTATACACTGTTGATATTTAATTGATCAAGTATATTGATTAGATTGATTGTTAGTGGTTAAATCGCTAAAAGAATATGAATAGAGAGCGTTGATGACCGATTACCTAACCGCCTCCGAAGCCATGGAACGCCTGGGCGTAAAGCAGCAAACGCTTTATGCCTATGTCAGTCGCCAGCTCATACGGCGCATCACGGCGCCAGGGGCCAAACGCTCGCTTTACTCGCGCGAAGACGTCGAAAAGCTGGCGGCGCGGCGGGCCAGCAATACGCCGGGGGCAGCGGCCATGCCGGCTTGGCAGGCCGATTCATCCAGCAGTCTTTCTACCGCCCTCACACAAATCACGCCCGAAGGCCCCATGTATCGGGGCCGTCTGTTTAGTGCCCTGGCGGCCTACCCAGGTCGTATCGAAAACGTCGCCGAACTCTTATGGACAGGCCTGTTGCTTGATGAGCCCCTGGCTTGGGAGCACGATGACATTCCCGCCAATATGGAAGGCGCCCTGGCTGCGCTGCAGCTGCCTCCGGGGCAGGTGCCGTTTCTGAGGGCAATGGCCACGGTGTCCATTGTGATGGGTGAGCCTGCCGGAAAAGAGTTGCGTTCTGGCAGCACGGCTGGGTTGGCGCGGCGTCTGGTGTGCGCCTATGCGGGGTGTCTGGGCATGTTGACGCCTCAAGCCGCATTCGTGCGCCCGCAGCAGGGGGAAACCGTCGCGCATATCGTATTGCGTGCCTTGAACCTTGCCGCGACGCCTGAACATCTGGCCGCCATTAATGCGGTGCTGATTACCTGCGCCGATCACGACCTCTCGTCGCCTACCTACGCAGCACGCGTGGTGGCCTCAACCGGGGCCGGCTTGCATGCGTGTCTGTTGGCCAGCATTGCCGGGCATTCCGGCCAGTATTTTGGCGGCAGCTGCGACCGTACCGAAGACCTATGGCTGGCGGCGCCCGAACCGGGGCAGGCCAGGGCGCAGATGGCCCCAGGCATTCAGCCAGGCACGCGGTTGCCGGGCTTTCAGCATCCCTTGTATGCCGCAGGTGATCCGCGTGCGCAGTTTTTATTAAGGCTGGCAGAACAGCTTGTCGGGCCACAAGCGCTGGAAGACATCTACCAAGTCATACGCGAAACCGAAACTGCCACGGGTCAGCGGCCGGCTCTGGAACTAGGCTTGGTGGCAGTGGCGCGCGCCTTGGGCTTGCCGCGCCGCGGTGCCAGCGCTTTATGGGCTGTGGGGCGCAGCGTAGGTTGGGTTGCCCATGTTATTGAACAACGATTGGCGGGGCAGATGATTCGGCCCCAGGGGCGCTATGATGGACGCTAAGCAACGCTATACGCTCACTGCCAGAACACTGCATTGGCTGATGGCCGTGATGCTTCTGGGCATGCTGGGCCTGGGTTTTTACATGCAGGGCCTACCGCTTTCGCCCCAGAAACTGCAAATCTATTCTTGGCACAAATGGGCGGGCATAACGGTGTTTCTATTGGCCGTTTTACGCTTGGCTTGGCGGGTAGCGCATCGCCCGCCCGCCTTGCCTTCCCACATGGGGCGGGCGGCGATTGCGCTGGCGCATCTGGCCCACGGCTTGTTGTACGCCCTGATGCTGATTATTCCCCTTAGCGGCTGGCTGATGAGTTCGGCCATGGGTTTTCAAACAGTTTGGTTTGGTGTGCTGCCCTTGCCCGATTTACTAGGTCGCGACCGAGAGCTCGCCCAACTGCTCGGGCAGGTTCATCTTGCTCTGAATTGGTCTTTGATTGTCTTGGTGGCGGGGCATGTGCTTGCGGTACTCAAACATCAATTTTGGGATCGCGATGGCATACTGGCGCGCATGACATTTTCATTCTCCCGCCCGCGTTAAAGCGGCGGGTTGAGTTATGGGTACGGCATTGGTTTTTTACCATCGGGCTGGTAGCGGCCCTAATTTCAATAACGGAGACGTCCATGTTCCCTTCGATTATGCGTTTTTCTCTGGCCACGGCGCTGACCGTAGGCATGTCTGCCGCTGTCGCGGCACCCGTCACCTACGAGTTGGATCCTTCGCACAGCTTTGCCGGTTTTTCTTACCCGCATATTGGTCTTAGCACCCAGCAGCAGCGGTTCAATGGGGCCAAAGGCACCATCGTGCTTGATACCGACGCCAAAACCGGTTCTGTAGACGTCACGGTAGATACCACTTCAATCACCACAGGGCACGATGGCTTTGATAAGCACATCCAAGGCCCAGAGTTTCTGGATACTGCAGCCCATCCCACGGCCACCTTCAAATCCAGCAAGGTCATTTTCGAAGGCGACAAACCCGTAGCCGCCGAAGGCGACCTGACCATCAAGGGCGTCACCAAACCTGTCACGCTGAAGCTGACCTCGTTTGCGTCCAAAGAGCACCCCATGGCTAAGAAACCGGCCATAGGCGCCAATGCCACGGCAGTCATCAAACGCTCGGAATTCAATGCTTCCAAGTTTGTTCCCGCAGTAAGCGACGATGTCACTTTGGTGTTGGTGGTAGAGGCTATCGCGCCCTGATTGGTCACACTTTTCGTAGACATGAACGGCCCCTTTCGGGGCCGTTTTTCATGAGAAGTAGCTGGAAAGCTTTGCGTGTACGACAGACGATTTTCTGGGGATTAGAAGGTCGGTTGTGAGTGACTAGTATTTACCCTTGTTAGTGTTCTCCATAGTACTTACCTGTAAATATAGCTGTTATAAAGGCTGTAAATATATCTGTAATTACAGATAAAAAAGGAGGCGAGACAAGCATGGATGTAGCACTGAAGCGCAAGTACATGATTGCCACCGACGTCGGCGGCACTTGTACGGATACGGTGGTTTTTGCAGAAGGAGAGCCCATACGCATAGGAAAGGCGTTATCTACACCGCCTGATTACGCGACAGGCATTCTGGATTCCATACGCTCGGCGGCGCAGGCCATGGGCGAAGAGCTCGACAGTCTTTTGGCGCAGACGTATCTCTTCGTGCATGGCTCAACGGTTGTCGACAACACCATCCTGACGAGAGATGGGGCCAAGGTTGGCTTGCTGACCACCGAAGGCTTTGAAGACACCATCCATGTCACTCGGGGTGCATATGGCCGTTGGGGTGGTTTGACCGAAGACCGCATCAAACACATCGTCAAGACAGAGCGCGCCGCACCATTGGTGGCGCCCGATCTGACATGTGGCGTGGGCGAACGAGTCGACTCTACCGGCGAGATCTTGCGAGAGCTTGAGCCAGCGAGCGTCGAAAGAGCCATACGCTATCTGGTGGAAGAGAAAGGCGCGCAAGCCATTGCCGTGTCGTTACTGTGGTCCTTTGCCAACTCGAAGAACGAACGTTTGATCAAAGAGGTTGCCCAGCGTGTGGCGCCGGGTGCCTACTGCACCTTGTCATCCGATATTGCGCCTATGCCCGGCGAGTATGAACGCACATCTACAGCAGTCATCAATGCCTATTGCGGCGAAATTACGCAAAGCTATTTGGCTGACTTGCAGAAAAAGCTCTCCGGCACGGCATATCGCGGCCAGACCATGGTCATGCAGGGCTACGGCGGTTTACTGCCGGCAGAAGAAGCTGGGGATCGCTCGGTGGGTATGTTGGAGTGTGGGCCTGCGGCGGGCGTGATAGGCAGTAGGTCTTTGGGGCAGTTGTTGGACCAGCCGGATATCATCGCGACGGATATGGGGGGGACGACTTTTAAAGTCAGCGTGATTCAAGATGGTGAAATCGAGTACGCGCGTGAACCTATGGTGGATCGCTTTCACTACTCGGCACCCAAAATCGAGGTGGTATCCATAGGTGCGGGCGGTGGCTCGATCATCAGCATAGATGAAGCGACGGGAGAGCCGCGGGTAGGTCCGCGTTCGGCAGGCTCGCGTCCCGGGCCTATCTGTTACGGTCTGGGTGGCACAGAGCCAACCTTGACCGACGTTTTCATGTTGATCGGCTATATGGACCCCAATACCTTCCTGGGGGGCAGTATCAAGTTGGATGTAGAGCCTGTACGCCGTATTTTCGAAGAGAAAATCGCCAAACCGTTGGGGATGAGCGTGACGCAAGCCGCGATAGGTATTTATCGCTTAGCTTCTGCTCAGATTACCGACCTTATCCGGGAAATTACCGTAGAACGTGGCTTAGATCCCCGAGATTTTGTTTTGCACTCCTTCGGCGGTTCTTGCGGCATGCTGTCCGCCATGTTCGGTGACGAGTTGGGTGTCCGCAAGGTCGTGATTCCGTATACCGCCTCGGTGAACTGCGCTTTTGGTTTGGTGTCAGCCGACATCGTGCACCAGTATTCTATTCCCCGGACATTGCCGGCCAGTGCGCCAGCAGCCGAGATCAACGCCATTTATGCGCCCCTGGTTGAGCAGGCGCGCGCCCAATTGCGCGAGGAGGGCTTTGCCGACGAGCAAATGCACTTTGAGTGGTCAGTAGACTTGCGTTATGCGCGGCAGGTACATGAGCTGACGACGCCGGTGCGGGCTGCTGTGCCGTTGACGGAAGAAGGTTTGACCCAATTGCTAAACGATTTCGAGGCGCTTTATGAGCGTAAGTTCGGCAAGGGCTCTGCCTACCGCGAAGCGGGTATAGAAATGAAGGTGTTTCGCTTAAAAGCGGCGGGTTTGCTCAAAAAGCCTGAGGTGCCAACAGTACCTACCGGGGGCAAGGACGCCAGTGCTGCCTTGATGGGTAAACGCGAGATCTTCGTCGAACAGGCCAATGGCCTGGCGCCAGCGGATATCTATGACTTCGAGAAGCTGTCGCCAGGTAATTGCTTCAGTGGGCCGGCGGTGGTGCATACCCCTATTACCACCATCGTGCTTCAGGCTGGGCAGCGGGCCAGTGTTGATGAGTACCGTAACGTCATCATCGAATTTGAGCGAGGTTAAGCATGGATCCGATCACTTATTCCATTATTCGTCACCGCTTGTTCCGTGTCGTCGAAGAAGCAGTCATCACGCTCAAGCATGTTTCGGGTACGGCTATTACCAATGAGGGTCATGACCTGATGGTGAGCCTGTACCGCGCGGACGGCTCACTGTTGATGGGTGGCGTCGGCTTTCTGCATCACCTGACGAGCGCAGCGGAAGCTTGCAAGGCTGTCATCCGCCGTTTCGAGGGGCAGATCGAAGAGGGTGATGTATTCATGCTGAATGACCCCTACACGGCGGCACTGCATACCTCGGATGTGTACATGCTTGCCCCCATTCATCATGCTGGCAAACTGATCGCCTGGAGTGCATGCTTTGTGCACGTGTCGGATATCGGTGCAATGAACCCGGGTGGCTTTGCGCCTGATGCAACGGACATCTATAGCGAAGGCTTCAGCAGCCCGGGCTTGAAGTTAATCAGCAAGGGGGAACTGCGCCAAGATGTATGGGACACCGTCTTGAACATGGTGCGCAGCCCGGAAATGGTGGCTTTGGACCTGCGCTCGCTGATTGCGTGCAATAACGTTGCCGGCCAACGCATGCTGGCGCTAGTGGATAAATATGGCGCAGAGGCGGTAGACCATGTGGGCCGTAGCCTGATAGAACAGTCAGAGCAATTGTTGCGCCAGCGCCTGCGTGAGTTACCGGATGGGCAATGGCAATCGCGCCAGTACATAGACGTCAAGGGCGAGACAGCCAAAGTGCTGCTGACCATGACCAAGCGTGACGACACTCTGACCTTCGACTTTACGGGCTCTAGTCCGCAATCGCGCTATAGCGTGAATTGCACCAAATGGGCGGCTTTGGGTGGTCTGTTCGCACCGCTGTTTCCGCTGCTGTGCTACGACATTACCTGGAACCAAGGAGCAGTCGCGCCGATCAAGATGATTGCGCCAGAAGGCAGTATCGTTAACTGCACGCGTCCGGCACCCGTGTCGGTGGCGACTGTGGGTGCGATTCAATCGGTGAACAACGCGGCGTGCTCGGCCATAGGAAAGATGCTGGCTGCCAGCGAAAAGTACAAAGAGGAAGCCACGGCGGTTTGGCATGCCAACCACTTTGCGGTGTTCATGTTTGGTTATACGCGAGAAGGGCGCTTGGCTATCGACACCCTGACCGAAACATTCGCCGGTGCCGGCGGAGCCAAGACCTATGGTGATGGGGTGGATATCGGGGGTGAAATGCCTAACCCGATTTCCCGCATGGCCAACGTGGAAACAGTAGAAGCGGCTTTCCCCATACGTTATTTGTTCCGACGTCGTATGCGCGACTCTGGCGGAGCCGGGCGGTATCGTGGCGGTTTGGGAGGGGAAATCGCCATTGTGCCGCATGGCAGCCCTGACGGCGGTATTAACTTTGTGCTGTCCGGCAAGGGTTCCAAATTCCCCATGAGCGACGGTCTGGCGGGCGGTAGCTCGGGTGCGGCCAATGATTATGTGCTGTTCCGTGGGTCTGACGACGAGGCGGTGCCATTGCGTATGGAAACGGATGCGGCGACTTTGTCGGGTAAGGCGGAGCCCATCAGTTGGGGGGTCTTCCCTTTAGGTAGCAATGACGCTTTTTATTTGCGCTGGAATGGCGGGGGCGGCGTAGGCGACCCCTTGCTTAGGCCTTTCTCCGACGTAGAGGCGGATGTCATTACGCAGACGGTGTCAGAAGAGGCCGCAACCGCTTTGTATGGTGCAGTGTTTCTGAATGGGCAGCTCGACGAGGCGGCAAGCCAGGCGTTGCGGGCGCAACTTAAAGCCAAGCGGCTAAACGCAGGAGCTCAGGCATGACGACTAGAATATCCCCCACCTTGGTGCGCCTTGACGCCGGTAGCGACAGAGGTATTTGCTGCGCCGCTTGCGGTCATGTCCTGAGCCCAGCTGATAGCGCTGGGCACTGGAAGGACAACGCTGTCTTACAGACGGCGTCTGTAGCGCAGCTACCTGGCTGGTCAGCTGCCGTTCATCCCGATCTCGTATTGCGCCAGTTTGTCTGCAATGGTTGCGGGCATTTGCTGGATAGCGAGATTGCTCTGAAAGAGGATCCTTTTCTTTACGATAGCGTGAGCGGCTGAGTCCGTTCGCCTATCACTTATTTATTGGTGAAGGCTATGCACGATATACAGATCCGACAAGAAATCCGCGACCGTCTGATGGCGAGACGCGGTCGTATCAACTTCTACGAGCAAATCGATCCGAAACGAACGGCGTTGGTGATTATCGATATGCAAAACACCTTCTGCGCACCGGGGTCGCCGGCCGAGGTGCCGAGCTCAAGGGGCATCGTGCCCAATATCAATGAATTGACGACCGAGTTGCGCAAAGACGGCGTGCCAGTCATCTGGGTATTGCACGCGAACACGCAGCACAAGGGATGTAGTGACTGGGAGTTGTTCTACAACCATGTGGTGGCCGGAGAGGTACGCACACGAACCTTGGAAAGCAATTCGCCGCAGAATCAAGCCGTTTACACGGAATTGGTGGTGGCGGACGACGACATCACGGTCATCAAGAACCGCTATAGCGCTTTGACAGCGGGCTCTTCTTCGCTTGAGCGCGTCCTACGCAGCATGGGCATAGATACGGTGCTAATCGCAGGCACCAAAACCAATGTCTGCTGCGAATCTACAGCACGCGACGCCATGATGATGGATTTCAAGGTGACGCTCTTGTCTGATTGCTGCGGTGCTTTGTCGGACGAAGAGCATCGTTCGGCGATGGAAAACATCATCCAGCAGTTTGGCAACGTGCTGACTCGTCACGAAGCCCTGCAAATGATGCGCAGTTTTAAGCCTTAGTAGTCGTTTGAAGTCGGCATGCGCGCTTGTATGCGAGCGTGCCGATCAGCAGCGCAACGCAGCATCACTATAAAACCCCTCAGGAGACAAATATGCTACGCCGATTGCTTTGCACTCTTTTCCTGGCTATTTTGCCGTTTACGGTATCTGCACAGGGTAAAGGCCCTTTAAAGGTGGCGTTGATCCTGCCCGGTTCCGTAACGGACGGCACGTTCAATAGCGCTGCTGCCGATGGCATCAAGAAGGCCAAAGAAAAATATCCCGATCTTCAAGTTTCGGTACGCGAAAATACGGGGGTGGCGGAAGCCCAAGAGGCGCTGTCCTCTTATGCCCGCGATGGTTATGACGTCGTCATCGCTCATGGCTTCCAGTTTGCCGATTCTGCCAAGCGTATACATAAACGCTTTCCAAAAACATGGTTCATCGTTAATACCGCCAAAGTTGCGGCAGCGCCCAACCTGGCCTCCTTCGACAACCGCTGGGGTGATGCTGGATATATGGCCGGTGCGCTGGCTGCCTTGGTCAGCAAGTCAGACAAGATCGCCAACGTGCCTGCTATTCCTGTGCCCACCATTCAGGAATACGACGAAGGCTTCAAGCGTGGCAGTAAGCGTATCAATCCTGATATCCAAGTGCTTTCTGCCTATGTCGGTTCGTTCTCCGACATCGCCAAAGCCAAAGAAATCACCTCCAGCATGATAGACAGCGGGGCGGATGTGGTGTCGGGTATAGGCAACGAGAACGTGTTGGGCACTTTGCAGGCCGCTAAAGAGAAGGGGGTGCTGATGATTGGTACGGCCTTCGACTCGGCGGCCTTAGCGCCGGACACCATCGTTAGCACGGCCCTGATCAACTTCGATGTGAATATCGATATGGCCATCAGCAAAGTGATGGACGGCACCATAGAGCCCAGGAACTATTTGTTGGGCTTGAATGACAATGGCATTGGCCTGGCACCGTTGCGCAACTTCGAAAGCAAGCTGTCCAGCGAGGACAAAGCAGCTATCAAGGCCATAGAAGATGGCATACGAGCGGGCACGATAGATGATCTGCCCGAAATCAAGGAAAAAACCTCTCCCTGAGACGCGGAGCTGACGATGGCTGATATTCCGCTCCTGCGGCTGGAAGGCATCACCAAGCGTTACGGCAGTCTCATTGCAAACGATGGCGTCAGCCTGACGCTGGATGCGGGTGAGGTGATGGGTATTCTTGGTGAGAACGGCGCGGGGAAATCCACGCTAATGAACGTGATCTCGGGCCTGATTCGGCCAGATGGCGGCACGATGCAGTTGAACGGCCAAGCGCTTGTCCTCTCGTCCCCTCGAGAGGCGGCTGAAGCCGGCATAGGCATGGTGCACCAGCACTTCAAGTTGGTAGGGGCCTTGACGGTTGCCGAAAATCTGGCGTTGGGCGACCCCCGTTGGGGGCGGCGTATGCTGCTGGGTTTCGGTGGATTGAGAGCCGAAATTGGTGTGCTGGCCAAAAGCCTGGGCGTGGATGTGGATTTCGATGTCCGCGTCGATAGGTTGACGGTAGGTCAGCAGCAGCGGGTCGAGATCATGAAGGTACTGTCGCGCAAACCGCGTCTGTTGATTCTGGATGAGCCCACTGCTGTTTTGTCCCAAGAAGAGCGGCCTGCGCTGTTTCGCATGGTGGCGGGGCTTGCGGCTCAGGGCACGGCAGTCATCATCATCAGCCACAAGCTCGAGGACATCCTTGAAAGCTGTCGCCGGGTGGTCGTGATGCGCCATGGCAAAGTGGTTAATAACTCTGACGTAAGAGGCAAAAGCCGGGAGGATCTCATCCGTTTGCTGGTGGGAGACGAGATGCCGGTTTTGGCCGAGAAGAGCGGTGCGGTACAGTCGGGGCAGAGCTTGCTCAAGACGGCGGGGCTGACAATCAAGCGTCCCAATGGCACGGTTGCCTTGCATGAGGCCACCTTCGAGGTGCGTCGCGGCGAAATCCTGGCCTTGTGCGGGGTGGAAGGTAATGGTCAATCCGAGTTGGTGCGTGCTGTTACCGGCTTGCTTAAGCCCGACGCTGGGCGGCTGGACTACTGGTTCGGAGAAGGGGGCGACTATTTGGACGCTGCTGCGCTGCGTCGCCAAGGCGTTTGCCATATCCCTGAAGATCGGCTCAAAGACGGTGTCTTGCCCGATGCGTCGCTGGGAGACAACTTTCTGCTTACGCATTTGGGGTGTGCGCAGTTTAATCGTCTAGGTTGGTTGCGACCCAAACAGGTCGAAACGGCTGTAGAAGAGGCAGTGCGAGACTACGCGATAAAAACACCAAGTTTACAGGCGGCAATGTCACAGCTGTCGGGAGGGAATCAGCAAAAACTGGTGTTGGCGCGAGAGTTGGCCAGTCACCCTAGTCTGATCGTCGCAGCCCATCCTACGCGGGGCTTGGACGTTAAAACTATCGCCTTTATTAATAATCAGCTGCTAGAGCGGCGTGCGACCGGAGCCGGGGTGCTGCTGGCCTCAGCCGACTTGGCTGAGGTGTGGCCAATCGCTGACCGCATCATGGTGCTGTCAGCCGGTCGTTTGCACGGTCCTGTGGCGGTTTCAGAAACGACTCTTCAGGAAGTAGGCAGGTGGATGACTCAAAGATGAAGGGTGCCAACACCAAGAGGCCCAGAGCGTTATGGTGGGCGGCTTCGCTGATTACCCTGGTGACGGCTTTGATACCCGCAGTGTTCATTATGGCTGCCGGCAAAAATCCTCTTGCCGCATACGCAGCACTACTGAGCTATACCTTGGGCACCTCTAACGGCTTTTACGAGGTGCTAACGCAATGCATACCGTTGACGCTGGTAGGTTTGGGCGTCGCCGTTGCTTTCCGGGCTGGGGTGTTCAATATCGGTGGCGATGGACAGTTTCTGATGGGGGCGATGATAGCGTTTGCCTGTGTGCCATTGTTTGCTGATTTACCCGCGCCGCTGGGACTGGTGCTTTATCTGCTAACAGGGTTTGTCGGCGGCGGCCTATTGGGGGTGCTGGTAGGGTGGCTGCTTGTGCGCTTCAAAGCAAGCGAGATCATTTCTACCATTGTGCTGAACTTCATGGTGTTGCAGTTACTAAGTTGGGCGATACGCGGTCCATTACAAGAGCCCGCGCGCCTGATGCCATGGAGCGATTACCTGCCCGAGACGTTGCTGCTGCCTAATTTGATTGAGGGTTCGCGAGTGCATTACGGTTTGGTAGTAGCTGTGCTTGCGGTGGTGGTTTTGTACATTCTGATCAAGAAGACAGCATTTGGCTTTCGTCTGACGGCGGTAGGCTGCAATCCTCTCGCTGCACGTTATGCCGGCTTGCGGGAAAAGCGTGTCGTGGTGTGGGCCATGTTTATCAGTGCTGGCCTGGCCGGCTTGGCGGGCAGCGTACAGGTGGCGGGAATACATGAACGCCTGCAGGACAATTTTTCTTCGGGCTATGGGCAAGCGGCTATCGCTATCGCTTTGATGGCCCGCCTTTCGCCCTTGTGGGTGCCGCCTATGGCGGTGTTGTTTGCCATTTTTTATGTGGGTGCCGGAGTCTTGCAGCGCGAGGCTAGCATTCCGTTTCCTATCGTTTACATCATCGAGGGCGTAGTGATGATGGGCTTTCTTTGCTTTGATTCGATCTCCAAAAAGAAGGGAGCGTCCTGATGGAGTTGATGATTGCAGGTCTTGTGGCGGCGGGCATTAGACTGAGCATATCCATCGTCTTTGCCGCCTTGGGCGAGACGGTGAGCCAGCGTGCCGGCGTGATGAATGTCGGACTGGAAGGCATCATGCTGTTCAGCGCCTTTCTGGCGGCAGCCGGCGCTGTATATACCGGTTCCCCTTGGGGCGGGACGATACTGGCCATTGCGGGCGGCGTGGTTTTGGCGGCGCTGCACGGCTGGGTCTCCATATACTTATGCGCCAATCAGATCGTTTCTGGGCTGGCGCTGGTTTTTCTTGGGGCGGGTCTGTCGGGTGTTGGTTACCGACTCACTATAGGGGGAGGCGGGCCGGTCTCGATCCCATCGTTCGCCGCCGTCGATTTTGGACCACTGCGTGAGATCCCTTTTATAGGCCAGGTTCTTTTCAGCCATACCCTGCTGGTTTATGTGGCGATCGTACTGGCTGTCGTTCTGTACTTCGGTCTGTCGCGTACGGGCTGGGGGCTAGAACTACGCGCTGCTGGCGAGAACCCCCAAGCAGCCGATGCGGCGGGGGTGAGCGTCAATCGTTATCGCCTCATGGCAGTCCTGTTTGGCGGGGCGATGGCGGGATTGGGGGGCGCTTTTCTCGTGCTGGCGCAGGTGAATGCCTTCGTCGAAGGGATGGTGGCTGGCAGGGGGTTCATCGCCATCGCCTGTGTGGTGTTTGGGGGCTGGAATCCGTTGGGTGTATTGGTGGCGTGTCTGGGTTTTGGTTTGGCGGACGCTTTGCAGATACGACTACAGACTTGGTATCCAGGCGTTCCTTACCAGTTTTTTGTGATGATGCCGTATGGGCTTGCGTTGGTGGCCCTGGTAATATTCGCCAGACGCTCGGCCGCTCCAGCCGCCTTGGGTTTGCCGTTCAGGTCTTTACGTGCAGGCCGAAGCGCTTAGTGAATCGCTGCCGTGGCAACGATATCCGTAGCCGCGAGCGCAACTTGTTTGATCCCGTATGTCGACTCCAGACCTCAAGCCGCCCCAGTTGGGCCTAGACCAAAATATCGCGTTCCAGATGGCTTCTATCATCTTCCGTATGGAACAGGACCTGCGCAACTTTACCTTGCGTAAACTGGACATCACCTACATCCATTTCCGGGTGTTGCAGTATCTGCACGATGAGGATGGCAAGAATATTACGGAAATTGCGCGTGCTACGGCCGTCAGGCCTGCTGTGCTAAGTCGCGTCGTCAGCCAGATGGAGGAGCGCGCCTTGGCGGTGCGCAAGAGCGACCCGCAGGACAATCGCTCCACCCGGGTTTATCTGACGAAACTAGGACGCACGAAATACGCGCAAGCTTGGCCCGATGCGCATAAAATTATTCAGAACGCGCTTGAAGTGCTTGATCAACAAGAACGTACCGCCTTGGGCGTATCCCTGAAAAAAGTGGCAGAACATGTATGTCGTGTTTAAGGACGTCTAGAGCACTTGCTTACTGCACGACTTATGTAGTGCTTGTCTAGTAAAAAGTGCCTGTGCTTGCGCATTTTGTGTTATGATGGCGAGCTGACCGAAAACTTGTTTTCCTGCTTGCGTGTTTATGCGGCGGGTTAGCCAAGCAAACGGCCAGGAAGCGCGCCGGGTTAGTCGGTTAGCGCGCAAGTTTCAGTAAAAGCCGCTCTTTAACGCAACATCTTTGGTTAATGGGCGGTTTTTGCGCAAAAAACCGCCTAAGTTGTTTTTGGGTGCGGGGTTTAACGGCCCAACTTAGGTTGAGTCGCTTAGCTTGGCATTCAAAGTCACGCGAAAGGCGATCATTCAGTGCATGCCTTGCTTTTTGTAGGTGCGTGCAGCTCAAAGGATGCGTTAAGGACATGCCAACCATTAGTCAACTCGTGCGCAAGCCGCGCGAAGTCAGCCACATCAGCAGCAAGAGCCCCGCGCTCGAAAACTGCCCGCAGCGCCGCGGCGTTTGCACCCGTGTGTACACCACCACCCCCAAGAAGCCTAACTCCGCTCTGCGTAAGGTTGCCAAAGTGCGCCTGACCAACGGCTTCGAAGTCATCTCCTACATCGGCGGTGAAGGCCACAACCTGCAAGAGCACTCGGTTGTGCTGGTGCGCGGCGGTCGGGTCAAGGATCTTCCCGGTGTGCGTTACCACATTGTTCGTGGTTCGCTCGACTTGCAAGGCGTGAAAGACCGCAAGCAATCGCGCTCCAAATACGGTGCCAAGCGCCCCAAGAAGGCCTAATCGCCTTTTTGCAGTAACTGCTGTAACCCTTAAGTCGTACATCTGTAGTACACATATGCTTCATTCGGTCCCGTCTGTTCGGGGCAGGGTGTCATGTGCAGCCCAGCATAAAATCAATGCGGGCACGTAAGGGGCTCCCTCGTTAGGGGGTCATGGTCGCGCCAAAATGGTGCGATTCAACTGAACTGTCACAAGGAAGTGTCAAAATGCCGCGTCGTCGCGAAGTACCAAAACGTGAAATCCTGCCCGATCCCAAGTTCGGCAGCGTTGAATTGGCCAAGTTCATGAACATCCTCATGCTGTCTGGTAAGAAGGCTGTCGCCGAGCGTATCGTCTATGGCGCCCTCGACCAGATCCAGAGCAAGACGGGCAAAGAGCCCATCGAAGTGTTCAACACCGCCATCAACAACATCAAGCCCGTCGTCGAAGTCAAGAGCCGCCGCGTCGGTGGCGCTAACTACCAAGTGCCGGTTGAAGTGCGCCCTGTGCGCCGCCTGGCATTGGCGATGCGCTGGCTGCGCGAAGCCGCCAAAAAGCGCGGCGAAAAGTCCATGGATCTGCGCCTGGCTGGCGAGCTCCTGGACGCGGCGGAAGGCCGTGGCGGCGCGATGAAGAAACGCGAAGACACGCACAAAATGGCCGAAGCCAACAAGGCCTTCAGCCATTTCCGTTGGTAATCTAAGGACTCAATCATGGCCCGCAAAACCCCAATCGAGCGCTACCGCAATATCGGTATTTCCGCCCACATCGACGCTGGAAAAACCACGACGACCGAGCGCATCCTGTTCTACACCGGTGTCAACCACAAGCTGGGCGAAACCCACGAAGGCTCCGCCACCATGGACTGGATGGAGCAGGAGCAGGAACGCGGTATCACGATTACGTCGGCGGCCACCACTGCTTTCTGGCGTGGCATGGCGGGCGACCGTCCCGAGCACCGCATCAACATCATCGACACCCCGGGCCACGTTGACTTCACCATTGAAGTCGAACGCTCGATGCGCGTGCTCGACGGTGCTTGCATGGTGTATTGCGCCGTGGGCGGTGTTCAGCCCCAGTCCGAAACCGTGTGGCGTCAGGCCAACAAGTATGGCGTGCCCCGTTTGGCGTTCATCAACAAGATGGACCGCACCGGCGCCAACTTCTTCAAGGTCTACGAGCAGCTCAAGGTGCGCCTGAAGGCTAACCCTGTGCCTATCGTCATCCCCATCGGCGCTGAAGACACCTTCAAGGGTGTGGTCGACCTGATCAAGATGAAAGCCATCATCTGGGACGAAGCTTCGAACGGCACCAAGTTCGACTACGAAGATATCCCCGCTGATCTGGCTGACGACGCTGTCGAGTGGCGCGAAAAGCTGGTCGAGTCGGCTGCTGAAGCCAACGAAGACCTGATGAACAAGTACCTGGAAACAGGCGAGCTGACTGAAGCCGAAATCAACAATGGTCTGCGTCTGCGTACTATCGCCGGCGAAATCCAGCCCATGTTGTGCGGCACGGCTTTCAAGAACAAGGGTGTTCAGCGCATGCTTGACGCCGTTCTCGACTACCTGCCTTCGCCGGTCGATATTCCTCCTGTCGAAGGGACCGACGATGACGGCAACGTGATCAGCTTACCTGCTGACGACAACGCCAAGTTCTCGGCGCTGGCATTCAAGCTGATGAGCGACCCCTTCGTTGGTCAGTTGACCTTCGTGCGCGTGTACTCGGGCGTTCTGCACTCTGGCGAGACGGTTTATAACCCTATCAAGAGCAAGAAAGAACGTATCGGTCGTATCTTGCAGATGCACGCCAACAACCGTGCAGAAATCAAAGAAGTTCTGGCAGGCGACATCGCCGCAGTGGTTGGTCTGAAAGACGTCACCACGGGTGAAACCCTGTGCGACATAGGTCAGCACATCCTGCTCGAGCGCATGGAGTTCCCCGAGCCCGTGATTTCGCAGGCTGTCGAACCCAAGACCAAGACCGACCAAGAGAAAATGGGCGTGGCCTTGTCGCGTCTGGCTCAGGAAGATCCTTCTTTCCGCGTCAGCAGCGACGAAGAATCCGGCCAAACCATTATTTCCGGTATGGGCGAGCTTCACCTTGAAGTGCTGGTCGACCGCATGCGTCGTGAATTCGGCGTTGAAGCCAACGTTGGCAAGCCTCAAGTGGCTTACCGCGAAACCGTTCGCAAGACGGTCGAAGACGTCGAAGGCAAGTTCGTCAAGCAGTCCGGTGGTCGTGGTCAATATGGTCACGCAGTCATCAAACTCGAGCCCCTGCCTCCTGGCGGTGGTTACGAGTTCGTCGACGCCATCAAGGGCGGCGTGGTGCCTCGCGAGTACATCCCCGCAGTGGACAAGGGTATTCAAGACACGCTGCCTTCGGGTATCGTGGCCGGCTACCCCGTGGTCGACGTCAAGGTTACGCTAACCTTCGGCTCCTACCACGATGTGGACTCCAACGAAAACGCCTTCCGTATGGCTGGTTCGATGGCTTTCAAAGACGCTATGCGCAAGGCCAGCCCCGTGCTGCTCGAGCCCATGATGGCTGTCGAAGTTGAAACGCCTGAAGATTACGCCGGTACGGTCATGGGCGACTTGTCGTCCCGCCGCGGTATGGTGCAAGGTATGGACGACATCCCTGGCGGCGGCAAGATCATCAAAGCCGAAGTGCCGCTGGCTGAGATGTTCGGTTATTCGACCAGCCTGCGTTCGCAGACCCAAGGTCGGGCAACCTACACGATGGAGTTCAAGCACTACGCTGAGGCTCCCAAGAACGTGGCTGATGAAGTCATCAGCACGCGCGGTAAATAATAAACTGGGTTCCGTCCAGCCCTAGTGGCTGGCGGAATGCTTATCTGTATTCTTGAACTAATTGATGGAATTGAGTCATGGCAAAAGAGAAGTTTGAGCGGACGAAACCGCACGTAAACGTAGGCACGATTGGCCACGTTGACCACGGCAAAACGACGCTGACGGCAGCGATCTGCACGGTGTTGTCCAAGGAATTTGGCGGC
>NZ_JACDXW010000011.1 GCF_020539505.1 Mesopusillimonas faecipullorum
CGCCCCGGCGGGCAACTGGGCAGACGCGAGCAGAAGCGCGGAAAGGATGATGGCTGGCTTCATGTCGTGTCCTCAGCTCAAGGGATCGCCACGCGACGGGTCTGGTCGCCGGTCTGGAACACGGCGGAGTTGCCCTCGACCGCCTGAAAGCGCCATGGGCCGAGCGAATCGCCGGGCAGCAGTACCTCAAGCTGGTCGGGCGTGAAGTCCCCGCTGCTCGGCGCGACGGACAGGCTGCGCTGGCCGGCGCGAAGTTCGGCGCCGACGATGCGGAACGGCAGTGGCAGCGGTTCCGGCTTGGCGCTACGCCTGCGCGGTGTGCGCGGCTGAGCGGGTGCTGCGGTGCGCGCAACGGTCAGGCGCGTCTTGATTTGCTCGACCTCCGTGCGCAGCGCCTGAAGGTCGTCAGCAGCGGCATAGCCGCTCAGCGTTGTCTCGACTTGGGCAGCGCGTGCTTCCAGGAGTTCGCGGGTGTCTTTAAGGTCTGCCGCCGTTGCGACGGTTGGACGCTGCTGGATGGCCTCAATGGCCTCGGCCAGACCCACCGCCTGCGCTTCGAGACCTTGCAGGCGGGAATTAAGCCGCTCCTGGTCGGCCTGCTCGTTCACCGCCTGGTAGCCGAGAGCGACGAAAACGCTGAGGCCGATCAGCCAGAGCCACATCAGGCTCTGCAACATCATGGCGGTGATCGGGTGACGGGGAGACTGCGCGGCATTCATGGCTGGCCTCCCGAAACCGAAGGCATCAGCGGAAACGTCTGCACCGCCTCGGCAGCAGACGGTTCGTGTGCGTGCTCGGCGGTCGCACTGCCTCCAGCCTGCTCAAAGCAAATCTGCCGTGCCCGGTCATTCGCGTGCAGTTCCCAGGCCGGGCCAGCCAGGGTAAGCAGCGCATCGCGCAAGGTCATGGGGCCAAGATGCAGGTGCGCCGCCGGCAGCGGCAGCGCATACAACTCGGTCACGGCGTGGGCTGTCTCGCAAAGCTGGTAGCCACTGCGTTTGAGCACATGCCGCAGGCCATCGCCCACCGTGGCGCGGGCGTCCTCGGGCATGGACACGTCGATGGTCTGCAACAGCAAGTCACGCTGCGCCGCCGTGGGTGCCAGCTCGACCAGCGTGTAGCGGCCATAGCGCACGACGGGAATGAACTCGGGTGCGTCGGGTTCGAGAGCGGAGGCGACGCCTTCTATGGCGTCTGGCACCAGCGGCGTGGTGGTGGTCGCGCAGCCGCTGGCCAGCGCTGCGGCCAGGAAACCAGCGCCGACCAGACGCCGGGATACATGGGTTGCGAGCATGGCATCGGCTCTTCTGTTGCGATGCCGATACCTTGACTGCGAGTGATTACGCAGCCAGCCAGAAATGCGGACTGGGGCTTTCCCGATTTCTGGAAGGCGATAAGGCCAGGGTGTGGATGGCCCTTTGGAGGCCGTTTTCCTGGTTTTTCTAGAGGTGCGTACCTACATATCGCACCCCGACATTGAAAGAGTTGGCTATTGGTTACCGCTGCGGAGCATTTGAAGCAATCGACGTGCGTTTGAACTTAGAAGGTCAGTTGCCTCATCAAACGACAGCCCCCACGCTTGGCCAAGATGCCGGGCAGTGATTTCTGCGCTCCACGGCATGACCGCTTTGCCTCCAACCTGTGCAAACGGACCATCACTCTCAGGCACAACTAGGTGTCGTGGGAGCTTGGCCGCCAACATGCGACCGCTGTTCGACGCAAACGCTGCCGGCCCAATGCTGAACCAACAGCCTCGTTCTTCCGCTGCCCGCAACTCTTTTGCTGTTCCGGTAAACCAATGAAGGACTGCGGTCCCGAAGCCGGGGTGTTGATCGAGGATCTTCAGCACATCGAACACTGCTTGTCGCGAATGAATGCTCAGTGCTCTACCACCCAGTTCTGCGCTGCGCTCGACGACCGCCTCGAAAATATGGCATTGCACGTCATAACCCTTTCGATATCGAGCTGAGCCGTCCAGGCCGACCTCTCCTACGGCGTTTACCAAGGCCATCTGTTCAAGCAGCAGGTCGAGTTCTCCACCACGCTCATGAGCAATCTCGGGGTGAAGCCCTGGTGTAACCAGCACATTCGCAGCCCCTCCCAGCACACGTGAGGTTGCGACAAATGCCTTAGGACTGGTGGTCACCAGCCAAGTGAATTCGTTCCGCGCTGCAGCCTCTCGAAACACCTCCAGAGCATTCGGGTAGAGGTCCAGATGGCAATGAAAGTCCATCACAGCACACCATCGCGCTGCAGCAGAGCTGAAAGTTCATCGATGCCCGCAGCCAGGACCTGCCGATACGCCTGACGATCCTGAGGCGCTGCAAAGGCAAGCGATGCACCGAGGAAGCGGTTCAAACCTTTCCCCTGCACGTCCAATACAGCCTGAGCAGCCGCCATCGCATCGTCTGGCCCAGACGTCTTGTCAGCACCCACGAGGACTGGGTGCACGTACTCGGTAGTGTCTGCCGCTGGGTCCCACGCGAGAAACGCAGCCTTGCGAATCATGCATGGCACGCACCGGCCACAGTGCTTTCGGTTGTAGGTCCGGAAACGCCCGCAGCTTGTCGAGTGAGCCGCAAACGCCCTCAGCAGTGCTTGGTCCTGGCACTGTTGAAGCATCTGACCTTTCGTCTTAAAGCGGTACGGCAATTCGAGCGTCACGGGAACCGCCAGTCCGTCAAGAAGCGCCTGCAGCATCTCTATAAATTGCGGATGGGTGGTGCGTGTGCTTAGGCTCGATACTCGCCCCGGTACAAGCGGCGGATTGATGCAGATGAATCCGTTCTCTGGAACAAAAACCTGAACCGGATTGCCAACAATGCGCGATGCAGCCAACACCGCAAAGCCATAGAAGGCCAGTGAACGAGCCCGAGTGGAAGTTTCGCGCTGTCCACTGAAACTAATGCCGTGGCTCCACTGCCAGTGCGAGCCCATACCGCCGAGGCGCGTCGCATAGTCCCGCTGCCGTTGCGAATCCTCATGGGCAAGCTGAGAAACGAAAACTGGTCGCCGCCCCTGGGCCACAAGATCGATGCCTCCGATGAGGCTGTCCAACCCGCCCGACAGTAGCGAGACACAGTCGTGCATAGACTCCGTGGGTCGGCCATCAGGAGGGGGGGCGCCCCCAGCAACGAACCGAAGCGTCCAGTGATCCCCGGTCAAGACCTTGAGCATGTTTTCGAGATGCTGCTGGAAGGGCAACCAACGCAGCGGCTCATGCAACCCTACGGTGAGCTCAATCACCCGAGTCCACCCATCAGCACTGGCCTTACGCAGACAGGCCAAGTCAGTTGCACAAACTGAGAGACAAAACTGCGCGAAGTCCCATGCCTGGGGGCTCGGAGAAAAGCCCCGCCGCTTAAGCGACCCTCGCCATCCCTTGGCAATGGTGCCGACTCCTGAACGTTTGGCGCTCTTGAAAAACGTAAAGGCCAGTTCATTTTCCGGGAGGTTCCGTGGCAGAGCATCGACTGCGGTGCAGAGTACTTTCATCATTCGACAAATACCTTCAGGGTTGCAGCCAGAACTTCACTGGCGAGACGGTGGTGGTCGATTCGTTGGGAACCTTGCCTGTCCAGAACCACCCGCACTTGTGCGTGTACGTACTCCTTAACGTCGTTGCGATAGAGCTGGATTTGCCTTGCGTCGAACTTCAGTTTCTCGTAGGTCTGTCCAAGCTGCAGGTCAACTCTATTGCAGAGGTCGTTCGCAACAATGAAGCCGATGACGTCGGCAATCTGGGCGTCTGTCAGGTTGAAGATGTCGACATCTGGAGCTGTCTCGTAGAGTTTCCCCAGCGCTTCGGCTGCCGCATTTCGCAGCGAATCCTCATCCACGCTGCCGACCCCCGGCAGGACCTCCTTGACGACATCTAGAACAAGGTCGTTTGCGGAAAGGTTCTCTGCTCGGACCCGTGCGACCCAGTTGACGATTTGCTGATCAGTACCGTCACGTGCTGCGGCAAGAAACTGGCCCAACTGACCGGCGCCCTGAGCAGTGGCTCGCATCGTGGCTGCAGCACGGCGAGGTCCGCCCATGCCTTTGCTGACCATGCTCTTGGTGGCGGAGCGCAGAGCGTCCCGCCCGCCGCCGCCCAGGTATGTCGACATGCTGGATCTAGCCGGGGCAAACCGCCGGTCAGGGGCTAGCGCGCCGGCAGGCGCCTCCGTCGCATCACCTTCGACGGAGTTTTCATCCGCCTGACCGTGGTCGCCGTCGACTTCATCTCCGTCAGCAGGATTCGCCACATCGTTGTCGCCTGGGTCTGTCCCATCTCCGGCCACGCCGTCAGAGGGACCGAGCCACTCCGGATCAAACGGCGAACGCGAACCGCCTCCGCGACTTGAAGTTGATGTTCCCATCAGCGTGCGCCCTTCTTTGCTTGCTCAATTGCCTGTTTAACTCGCCGCGAAGCATCTGGCGACTCAAGCCAACTCTCAAGAGTTGTGCGAGTCCAAGGCTGTTCATAGAGCAAGGGCACAACGCCTGGGCCAACATCTTTGACGGGGGCTTGGGCCAGGAGGATCGCCGCCTTGGCATTGAGCTCAGGGAAGACTTTGCAGGGCTCGAGCAACGGAACGACATCCTCGACCTGGCGCCAAGTCCGTTTCGGAGCTTTGAGTTGCCACACCTTGGCCATGACAATCTCGGTCTGGATCGCCCCGGCAGCTCGGATGGCCTGAGTAAGTTGGTCGTTTGCTCCGATCGCAACCTGTAGCGCATCTCGCAGGGCTCGGCCCTGCGGCGTCAGGTCATCCCCGCCGAACTCCCGGGTCGCTGTATCTCGGCTGAGATGTAACAGCGGTCGAAGATCCAGCTCTCCGAGAGCAGGCTCAAGACTCAACCACTCCTTGTGGAAGAACTCGTCCTTGAACGGGGCGGCGGGCGCGCCTCCCTCGCGAACAGTCTGCTCGGCCACGCGTAATGCGTCTACACGCCCCTCATCGGCCGATGTGACCTTTGATGCCAACTCATTTGCAAGCGCCTCGTCGCAGCGCTCAAGCAGGTGCCACTTGGCCAGGGCTTTGAGATCCAACTGGATGCCCTGAGGCTCAGCCAACGCCGAACGAAGGAACACGGTATTGAGAAACCGCTTCATCAACCTTGGGTTAGCGTTGACCTTGCTCGATGTTGCCAGCAACGGTGCCAGGCCCTCGGCGAGTTCCATAAGGGCAACCATTTCTCCGTTACCCACATCGACAAGGCTCTTCAGGAATTCCAGTGTGACGGCATCCCCTCGCCAGCTGGCTCTCAAGCGCTC
Source organism: Mesopusillimonas faecipullorum (assembly GCF_020539505.1). Lineage (GTDB taxonomy): Bacteria > Pseudomonadota > Gammaproteobacteria > Burkholderiales > Burkholderiaceae_B > Mesopusillimonas > Mesopusillimonas faecipullorum. Next base: position 5,264 of record NZ_JACDXW010000011.1, read on the forward strand.
GGGAACAGCGACTAGCGCGCGTTTGAACCTGTCCTCGTCAAACTTTCCATCTGCTTTTGCACGCTCAAGCAGCAACATCGCTAAGTATGCCTTCGCTTCGTTCACCCCGAGGCGCGGAACATGCAAGGGAACTTGAATGAGCTTGTCGAAGTAGTTCGTGGCCACTTCGTCGCTGATGCCAGTGCCTTCGAAGTGAACCCGAACCGCTCCCTTGATGAAGTCGTTGTCAGCGGCAACGACAAAGGCGCTTCGCTTGAGGAATAAGAGCAGACGAATGGACTCCAGAGTTGAAATAGCTGTCTGTGGAAGGCAGCGGTCGAGATCGTCCACGAACACGATCAGCGTAATCTTTAGCTCTTCAAGAAGCTCTTCAAGGGCATCTCGAAAAGCCTGAATCTCATTGGGAAGGGAAACAGGCTCGGCCGGTTTCAGCAGGCTTGATGCGTTTTCCTGTTCTCCGCCGCCGTCGCCTTCTGGCTGCTCGCCGAGAACGCCAGCTTTCGCCAGAACGCGGCCAACCAGTCCAACAGGAATTCCCGTCGCAATGGTGGCGGCAGCTTCGCCTCCAAGTTGAACGAGCCGGAGCAAATTGATGCGTTGAAGCAGCTTCTTGGCCTTCTTCAGCAAGCCTTCACTAGTGCTGGCACGACGAAGCACCTCGTCGCCGACCATTTGTAGCAAAGCGCTGCGAGCGCCTTCGAAATCTTGGTAGAGCCAGGGGTTGAAGGTCACCACCACGTAGGTGTTTTCCTCGGGCCGCGTCCCTTCATCAAGGCGTGCAGCAATCATACGTACCAGCGAAGACTTACCGACCCCCCAGCCTCCGGACACCCCGACTGAAATCGGTTGTCCATTGGCTTGCTGCAGCAGCTTGGCGCAGGCATCAGCGACCACGCCGAAGTTTAAATAGTCGATGGTTGTTTCGTTGTCATGCCACATATTTTCTCTCAGGAGGCTACGTGATTAGTATTCGGCTGCTGCGGATGTGCCTCAGCTTCTACTTGCTGTCGAAATTCATCTAATGTCACGCCATAGATCAAATTTCTTACTATAAGGCCCCCACCTCAGGTTTGCACCAAGACGATACTCGGATGAAAATGTTTGACTTTCACCTCAAAGTCATCGGCCCACCACCACAATGAACCGAACAGCGCCAGTCACAGCGCTACGCGCCATGCCTGGCGCACACGAAAAAAAGGCCCCGAGCGGGGCCTGTGAAGGTGAATGCTGTACTTTCCGGATCAGGCGGTGACCAACTGCCGGGCCAGTGCGACCTCGACGGAATCACCGTCCTGGTTGAGCACATCCAGCCCCGATTCGGGCACATCGCCCGAGGTGGACTGCGAGACCATGATCTTCTTGGCCATCAGTTCCAGGCAGGTCATCTGCGAGGAACCGGCGTAGCCGAGGTAGATCACGCACACGGGCTGTTTCTGCCCGATGCGCCAGGAGCGGCGTGCTGCCTGTTGGAGTGAGTACACGTTGTAGCCACTTTGCATGAACACAATCGTCGGGAACTCCAGCAGGTCCAGCCCCGTCTTGACCAGCTCGGGATTGGTGACAAGCACGTCGATGCCACGGTCCAGTTGCTCGGCGATCCAGTCCTCGCGGCGGCTGGCGTCCACGCTTGCGCGCAGTACCGCCACCTTGAAGCCTTCCTGCTCCAGCAGCCCCTTCAGGCGCGACGTGGTGTCGCGCGTGCCGGTATAGACCGTGTAGGCCAGAACCTTGCGGCCCTGTTCCTTCTCCGCTTTGCAGATATCGATCAGCTCACGCTCCTTGGGGCTGATCTCGAACTCATTGAACTGAGCTGGAACAAACGCCAAGGTGTTGCGCGTGCGCGGATGCACCACGGTCTCCGACCGGAAGCAGCAATCCGGCCAGGCCAGCAGCACGTTGAGCACCACCCCCAGCAAGGTCGTATCGCGTCGCGCCAGAGCCTGTTTCAGCTCTGCGGTCAGCCGACCCGCCAAATCGCGGTAGGCCGCAGCTTGCGCCACGTCCATCTGGACTTCACGAAACTCCTCGTCATACGGTGGCAGGACGTTGCCACCGATGTCCTTGAGCTTGAGGAAGATGGTGAACGGCAGGATGCAACGCAAAACCCCTTTCGGGCCGAAGCCGGGAGCCTTGACCGTGCGCACCGATACCTTGGTGCCCTTGGCCGTCTTGTGCGCCGTGCCGGCGCTCTCGGAGTAGATGTCCTTGAGGACGCCGTGATCGCGCATGAACGCCATCGCAGCCGAGGTCATGCTGCCGCTCGTGGTCGGGCGGTAGCCGTCTTCGATCATCCGTCCTGGCAGTGCCCGGAACAGCAGGTAGAACAGATCATCGCCGTAGCCGCCCATCAGCGTGCCGGTCAGCAGCAAGGTCTTGCGAGCCTTCGCCGCCAGCACGCCCATGGCCTGGCCCTGGGCACTGCCACCGTTCTTGTACTCGTGCGCCTCGTCGGCGATGAGCAGGTCGAACGTGCCTTGCGGCAGGTAGCGTTTGATGAACTCGGACGGTTGGTAGCCGCCCTCGCCAAAGCCAAACTCCATATTGGCCATCGCACGTTCCATGCGCGTGGCCTGACGGTCGGAAAACACCAGCTCGCCGTTGCCATCCATGAGGTTGATGAACTCATGAATGTTGTCACCCAGCATCGAGGCCAGGAAGCCGTCACCAAACTTCTGCATCAACTTCTGCGCGGTGACTTCCCCGATGGTCGGGATGCGCTTCAAGGCTTTGAGGACGACCGAGGACTGGTCGCTGCCGGACAGACTACGCGGGCGGATCAGCGTCCACAGGGGCGCGGCGCAGTGGCTGCACTTCCTGCGGGACTCCTCGGCTTCGAGCGAGATCGGGTTGACCGGTTCGCCGTCGAGGTCGGTGATGACCGTGCCGCAGTTCGGGCACGCTGCCACGTCGCCGTGGCGGGTGCGCCGCTGGGTGAAGACCGGCTTCCAGTGGAACCCCATCCGCATCCTGACGCGGCCCAGGATGAAAAACTCCTGGCCCGTGGGCTGCACACCCAACTGCTCGCGCAGCTTGATGAGCTTGACCAGCGTATCCGGGCCATTGAGCACCCAGACCTTGGCGCCGGCCACCGTCTCCTGGATCTCGCGCCGCCACTTGTAGACCAAGTGGGGAGGCGAAAGTACCAGCGTGCGGCGGTAGCCTTCGGCGTTGAGCACCGCGGCCGTGGCGATGCCGACGGTCGTCTTGCCGCAGCCCATTTCGCCATTGACGATCGCAGCGCGTTCGCCTTGATCGACCAGCAGCTCGGCGGCAGCATGGACAACGTCGGCCTGGGCCTGGAACAGCTTGCGCTTGAGGCTGGCAACGACGAGTTGCCGTTGTGCTTGCGCTTGGCCGGTATAGACCGGCGGGTTGGCGCGGTTGAGAGAATCAAGCAGTTCGTCGCCGAACTCGCCGACAAAATCCTGAAGACTCAGGGTCAGAGGGGATGATTCCGCTTCGAGCAGTTCGCCCTGTACGGGCGCTGCATCGCTGACGGTGGTGTCGAGATCAACGGACATGGTGATGCTCCATAAAAAGAATGGGGCATGCACCACCCCAGCGGGGCGATGACATGCCCCGTGGTGGGAAGAGAGACGGCGAACCGTCGGTGGTTGGACAGTACAGGCGCTCCTTGGCCTGCGGTGACAACTCGCGGTCAGTACTCGCTGGGCAGCAACAGCGTGGTGACGCTGCGATCCCATTCGGTGATGATCCAAATCTTCAGGTCGGGGGTGACCTCGTAAGAAGAAAACAGACGATCCTCGCCGGACTTCAGCGCGGCATCGTTCTGCCGCCTGTCGCTGTCGTCGAGGTCGCCCCAATCGCCGCCGAGGTGGCGATGCAGGTAGGGAGTCGGGTTGAGCCGGCCCTGTTGGACCAGGTCATCGACGCCGAGGGTCATGACCACCTGGCCTGGCGAGAAGCGCAGGCTCGGTGTCTGGCTGATGGAAAGTGCTTGGGCTGCCATGGAAGGCTCCTTGAGATGGAGGGGCCACGGCACCCCATCGGGGCGACTGGACCCCGGTGGGTGGAAAAAATTGACGGCGAAACGTCGGCGGTGGAGAAACGATCAGCGGATGGTCAACACCTCGCCCCGTGTCGGGGAGTCAGGCGTCATGTCCCAGGCGCGGATCACGGGGACGAACTTGTCAGTGAGGATGCGGGTTTCGGCGATCGAGCCGTCTTCGCGCTCGGTGAATTCCCGCTGCAGCGTCTTGTCCTTGTGGGTGTCACCTTTGACGACGAGCACGCGCCCCGTCCTGGATTGCACGACTCCCGAGATCGCGCCTGCGGCCAGCGCCAGGGCGAGATGCCAGTGGGACAAGGCCCGCGCCGGTGGACGCAGCGTCTGCTGCGCGGCCCCCAACTGCGTATCCCGCGACGGCCAGAGGCCTTGCAGTCTGCCCACTTCATCGGCGAACTGCTCCGGCTCCATCGTCACGCGGAAGAAATGCCCCGGCTCCGCCGGGCTGGCGGGGACGATGTACGGCAGGAACGGCCATTCGCTCGGCAGCTCCTCGGCTTCGACTTCGCCAAGCCCAATCTGCAGCAACAGACTGCGCACGGCCTTGACGGCATCGGGTGTCTGCTCACGCTGACGCACCCGTCGCCCGAAGATCACCACCTGCTTGAACTGCGTTTCCACCGCTCGATAGATCCGCAGGTCGGTGTAGTGGCGTGTCAGCCAGCCGACCAGCTCGGCATCGAGCACGTAGCCGGGGACGATGAACACCAGCACGCCGCCGTACTGCAACAGGGGCAGCGTGCGCTGGTAGAACAGCTTTTCGAGGCGGGCTCGGCCCTGACCTTGATAGCCAATGTTGCCGTTGACGTCCTTGGACAGGTCGCCATACGGCGGATTGAGCCACAGCAGACCGAAGGACTGCTTGGAGATCATCGTGTCCATCAGGTCCGCGTGCAGACAGTGATCGACCAGACCACGGGCATGGCGCGCCCGCTCTGCGTCGAACTCGACGGCGAACGCCTTGGCATGCTCGCGCCCCAGGGCATGAGCCGCTTCGGCGATTGCCACGCCTTCGCCGGCGCAAGGATCGAGGATGCACATCGGCCCATTGGATTCAGGCGCACTGGGCATCAGTGCATTGAGGGCTCTTTCGAGCGTCGGTTCGTCGGTCGGGAAGTACCCGTTTTTCACGAAATTGCGGGCGAGCCGCGGGAACATGAGAGCCATGGAAGTCTCCTGGTTGGCGGGGATGATTGGCGCAAGCACGTCTTGGCGTGCCTGCGCAGGTGGGTCAAGCCGCTACCGTTTCCGGCGTCCAAATCTTGGCCGGATAGGGGTAGGCGGTGAGCACGTCACCGCGGATCAGCGAGCCGAGCGCCTGGGTCAGCGCCGGCACGTCGATGGCGAGCCGATGGCCCACCAAAGGCCCGAGGGCGAATGGCAGACGGGTCAGCATCTCGCGGCTTTCCAGTAGTTCCAGCACGGTTTCGCGCCAGTGGTCGAGCAACGGCAGTGGGCAGGTGTCCTGCACCAACGTCCACAGGCGGTCAAGCCGGTGGTCGCTATCGCGGGGCAGCAATGCCAGTGCGCTGACGTTGCCCTTGTCGGGCTTGATGCAGCGCCGATCGAACAGCCACACGTTGGACAGCGAACCGAACAGCGTTCGCCGGTAGGCGCGGGTCATGCGCTTTTCCAGGCGATCGACGTTGCCGACGAACACCGGGACGCTGCCGCCCTGGTCGGTGATGACGTGGAACTGCTCCAGGCCTTGCTCGTCACGCCCGAGGGTCAGGCGAGCGAGGAACTGCTGGACGGCGGTGTCCCGCGCCCAGATCGACAGGAAGATCAGATTGCCCTGGTCATCGCCGACGCAAGAGTCGGCCATCACGTCCGGGCATTCGTCGATGCGATACAGCGTGGTGGAAGAAGGGTTTGCGGGCATGGTGGTGTCCTCGGATAAGCGGGAACAGCAGCGCCGCTGGGGCAAGTGCTGCCCCTTGGGGTGGTAGGGCAAACGCCCTGGTTCAGGCCGTCAGCGTCGTAGCCGGGGCTGCTTTGGGTATGCGCCGCTGCGCGTGGTAGGCGCGAACGCCTGCACGCCAGTCGGCGGATTGCTCCGGTGCGAGATCCAGATAGGACAGCGGGCACGAGTAGTAGTACGGGTGCATGGATTCGTCCAGCGGCTTGTAGCCCCACTGGCCGCCGCTGCGTTGCAGCAGATCGCAGCGGATATAGCGCAGGGACTGACCTGGCGCGAGATCACGATGTACGCCGTCGGCCTTGGCCGTCACTTGCGTAACGGACCAGAGGACGTTGCCACGCAGTGCGTGGGCGATGACCTTCACGCTGGTGCGCTCGGTCTCTTGTGGTGTGATCAGTTCCGCGATCAGTTCAGACCGCGATTGGGGGGAGAAATACCAGCCCATGAGAGGCCTCCGGGAAAAATGAAGCCGGATGCTTCCCCCGAGGGGAAGGCCCCCGGCGGGTGGGTGAGGAACACCGCAGATGCAGCGTTCCGTACTACGCGGGTTGTAGTTCGGCCTGGCGGCTCCACTCTTGCGTCTTGAAGTCCAGCGCATAACCCAGTTTGCTCAAGCGAGCGATCTGCGCGCGCAGGGTGCGACGGTCGATGGTCGAATCCAGTTTCACGGACTCATCCAGCGGCCACAGCAGGCCGAACAGCGCGGCATCGCCCTCTTCGGTACTGCCGGAGGCAGTCGCCGTAGCGGGCGTCGGCGCATCCACACCAAAGGGGGTGGTATCGACCAGCGGGTCTGCGGATGCCTGCACAGGTGCGGGCTTGGCGGGCCTGGACGTTTTGGCTGGTTTGGCCGGCGTTACCGCAGGCTGTGCGCCCAGCTCTTCATCAAGTGGATCGAGGTCCTGAGTGGCGAAGCTGCGTGCCTCGTCACGGCTCAGTTTGTCGATGTCGTAGAGCGTCATTCCGTCCAGACTGGCGCGGATTTCGAAACGCATGCCACCACCGACCGGGTAGGACTTCGGGAAGATGTATCTGATGATGAATTCCCCGTCGTATTTGCCTTCGGGGTATTGCTCCAGCTCCGGGTCCTTGACCTCGAACGTACCCAGGTGCGTGGCGAGACGACCGACGGTGAAGGGGCCGTTCTTGCCGCGAATGGTGCGCAGCGTGAGTTGGCCGGGGACGACGATGGACGAAGCCGATTTATCGGATGCCGATGTGGCTGCCATGATGGTTCTCCTTAGCGATTGGGAAAACGACAAGGCCCGCGAGGGCCTTGCCGATCAGAACGAAGCAGCCAATGCCGGCTCCTGCTTCTCCACTTCACCTTCGGGCTCGCGCTCGGCGGGCTCGGCAGGCTGATCGGCAGCGGGGCCGGCGTCCTCGGCTTCGGACGCGGATGCGTCCTGGGCTGGCGGCGTCTCGGCTTGCGCGGGGCTCGTCGGATAGACCTTGGTGCCGTCGATCTTGATCAGGCCGATGTGGATCAGCGTCGATTCCAGGCTTGCGGCCGGTTCCCCAGCGCGTTCACCCTTGGTGCGGATGTACGGATCGATCTTCATGTCGTTGAGACGGAAGGCGATCAGCACCTTGCAGTCCCCTTCGATGGCCTGCACGCACCGGCGAACCAGATGCTCGGCTTCAGGGGTGGTAACGATGGTGTCGAAGTACCGATACTCCGGTTCATCGACAGGCCCGGCCAGCGCGGCGACGGTGCAAGAGAGGAACGGGTCGCCATCTTTGGGCGTGACGTCCTTCGGACGGCTGAGGTAGCCGATGCCGCGGGTGATCAGCTCGTGATGCCTGATCGAAGCCAGTTCGGCTCGGTCAAGTGGCTCGGCCTTGAGCAGTCGCGCCTTGAGGGACGCGGCGGCTTGGCCTTTCTGCTCGCCCTTGTCGCGGATGTACGCATCGCCCCACAGGTCGCCGAGGCGAAAGCGCACCAGCGGGCGCTGCTTGGGATCGTCAACGCCGATGCAGCGCTCGACCAGCTTCTTGGCCTCGGCACCCGAGACCTTGACGTCGAAATAGCGATAGCTGGGGTCCTTTGCGGAACCGACCAGCGCGGCGATGGTGCATGCCAGAAAAGGCTGCGCACGGCGGCCGCCCCGAACAGGCACTTCACGGACACGCTGGATGTAACCGATGCCCGAGGTGTGGAGGTCGAAATACGATTTCTCGTTGGACGTGGTGCTCATGGTGAATCTCCATAGGGATGAAGCGGAGACACACCAGTCCCACGCTGCGGGGAAAGGTGCGTAACCCCGCGATGGGTTGATAAGGCGAAAGCATCCACCACCAGAGACTGGTGGCCGCTCGCGGATGGATGCGGTGCGAGCTGGCTCGGTCACGCAGTGGGAGCTGCGCCGCAACCTCGAAGACCGATGGTTGCCTGGCATGTCGCTGACAACGTCAGCAGGCATGGGCTCAGCATGGCCTCGCCTCGCGCGCGAGGCAGCCATCAATCGGCATCCGGGCGATTCCCTTTGATGAATCTCCCAGGCAGAAAAAAGGCCCTCCTTCCGAATGGAGGGAGAGCCTGTGGGGGCATGTCGCCTGGTTTTTTTCGTGGTGTCACGCAGGTACAGCGCGGCGCCGTCGGGACGTCTCCGCGCCGATCACGCTCACATCGATCAGACGCCAGCGTCCGTCGTCGATGAGCCGCTCCAGCACTTCGCCGAGCATGTCGAAGTACACCTCGTCGTGCCGATCGACCAACTCGCCGTCGCGGCGCAGCTCCACCGCATAGGTATCGCTGCCGCGCTGGTAGAGGATCGTCACCTGGCCGGCGAACTTCGCGGTCGAAACCGTGAAACTGATCGCCGGGGGCGTTTCGATGATCCTGGACGGCTTCGGATCGACCCAGGTGAAGTCGTGGGCGCCCGCATCGACCAGCATGTGGGTGATGCGCCGGAACCCGTCGGGCGCCGGCATTTCCTCCAACTGCTCGATGAGCTGACCCAGTTCCAAGCACTGCGGCTCGGGAATGGGCAGCTTGGCCGGCGCGGAGCCGAGGATGTGTGTCTTGACGGTGTAGGGAGTGCCGTCGGACATCATCTCGGTGCGCTCTTCTGGCGTGTCCGCACGCAGGCCGTCGAAACGGCGACGGGCATAGGGTTGGACATGCACCTTGGTGCCCTCGCTGGGAACGGTGGTCACCAGGTTGGGATCGAGTACCGCGAACTCGCTGGGCTTGAGCTTGACGACGATGGCGTCTTCGCTGGCTGCTACCACCTTGCCGTCGAAAGGCTGGGGATCAATGACGAAGCCCAGTGTCGAGGACTGTGGTTGATCATCGAACACGCGATACTTGAACGACCGCACGTTGCGCGGCACATGGCCTGCGACCAGCGAAGGCATCAGGGTCTTGATGAGAGAGCGATCCATGTGAATCTCCTTGAGGAAGAACAAGGGATTCCCCGCCCGCAAGGGAGAGATCCCTTGTGGGTGGATGGGCGCGATGCGTCCGTAGGAAGAAACAACCAGCACGGTTTCCCGCGCTTGCAGCCTTGAAGGTCTTGGCTGCCTGGGCATGTGTCGGCAACGCCGACGAACATGGGGTAAGGATGGCCCTGGAGTGAGCGGCCTGCGCTCAGGAAACCGCAGCGCGCCGCACCCGCTTTCCTGCGCCGCGCCAAGAAAAGGCCCCTCGAAAGGGGCTGGGTGGTCAGGCTTGGTACACGAAGTAGTGTTCGCGCTGACGTGGAAAGAACACATGCTTCCATGTGTCGCCGCCGGTGTTGCCACCGTCGAAGACGACCATTTCGTAGTCGTCAATGTCGGTGTCGGCCAGATCGGCGCTGGCGATATGGCGCATGTGCAGCGTGCCACTCAAGCGCTCGAATACCAAGATCTGGCCGATGGCGTCGTCCTGGCCCATGGCGTTGACGCAGGCTCCAAGCTGATGCTCGAAGTCGCGTGCGGGCGAGATGAGGTCGGGGAACATAAAGTGCTCCTATGAAATTGGACCAACCCGGCTCCTAGAAAGGAGACGGGCTGGCATGGAGGGCAAAGAGGAAGGTGGGCTCGTGGTGTGTTTGCTAGGACTCGGCCAGCGGCAAGCCCGGCAACACGGGCGCGTCGGCGTCGAGGATGAGGATGCGCACATCGGCCTGGCCAGCCAGTTCCAGGATGTTCGCGAGGTCGTCTGGCATGCCCTTGCTGCGGTGCTCCTGCCGAAGCTGCTCGGCGGTGATGCCATCGGCGTGCTCCAGGTTCTGGTCCGTCCAGGGCGTTGAGATCAGCTTGACGCCGATCGCCGGGCTGTACGGAACCCGAAAGGCGATGAACAAAAAGGCCTCCGGCGTGGCGAGGTCCGCCAGATTGGCGAGGTACTGGCCGGTTTCCTGGCTGATGTGCGCGCTGCTGATTTCCCAGCAGCGGCTGTAGTAGCCGGTCTCGAAACTCAGGCGCTGCACGATTTCCCGCGCGGCCTCGACCGAATAGCTGTCACCGACGTGGATCAGGCGACCGTCGAAGTCCTCGCCATGAATGGCATAGACCACGGCACCGATCACGCCTTCGCCGTTAACGCCCTCATCGGCATCGCATTCGGCCAGCACCTCGGCGCTTATAGGTTCAGAGCCGTTCGTGACCACCGCGAAATCGCTGGTGACGATGCAGGAAGATGAAATCAGTTCCTGGTCGGAAAGATGTTGCTGGCTCGGGTGGATATTTCGCCAGACATGCGGGCTTCCGTCCTCGTAGCTGATGGACAGCGTGCGGACGATTTTCAAGTTCCAGTAGCCGCGAACAAAGGGATTGGGATTCTGAGACATGGGAACGCTCCAGATTGAATAATGGAGCCAATTCCCGCCACCGGGAATTGGACCCGGTGGGTTGAAAAGGGAAAATGCGTCAGTCGGCGCTGATCGTTGGCTTTGATTCAGCCGCTTTACGCTGGGCTACGGAAAGGAAATCGAGGGACATGGCCGTGTGGGCGCATGTCCCTCGTGGGGAACGAAAAGACGGGGGTGTGCCCGAAACGGGCTCACCAGCCGCTGTAGTTCACCATCAAGTCGGCGATGACCTTGCGGCGTTGCAGATCGAGGCCGTCGAAGTCCGACAGCCCGTCGAAGTGGCAGCGCTTGAGCATGGCACCGCCCTCGCGCGCGTTGTAGAAGCTGACCATGGCGGACAGGAACATGCGTTCGCCGCTGCTCAGGACGCCGAGGGCATCATTGAGCAGCAGCATGTTGGGACGCAGATCCCACTTGCTCTTGGCCTGGTTCAGACCTTCACGGGTGCCGTCGCCGAACCACTCGGGACCAGCAATCTCGGCACCACGCTTCCAGGCCTCGAAGAAGGCTTGGGGCGCGGCAGCGAAATGCTGCTCTTCCCGCATGATCTGATCGACGACGTCCTGCGGCAGCAGTTGATTCATGGCGTGATTCCTCCAGTTGGATCAGGGAATGGCGAGCTGGGACCAGCCGCCTCTTTCGAGGGCACGTTGAGCCGCCGCATGGCTGCGGAAGTATTCGTGCGATTCCCGCGAAACGGGACCTTCGGTATCGCGCGTGCCGATGTAGTGGCCGGCGGCGCTTTGCAGGACTTCGAGCGGCAGGAACTTGCCGCAATAGGTCAAGGCCAACTGGCCGAAAGAGGCTTTGTGGGACATGGGTAGGCTCCTTGAAAAAAAGCGAGGCCTTGTCCCTCACGGGATGGCAGCTCCCGCACGCGGTGGATAAAAAGCATCGGCGTCACGGGGACGCACGTCCGCAGACTTGATGCGATACGGACTGGCGGGTTACGCGGGGAGAACCCGCGGCAGCCTGAAACCCATGGCTGCGGGCATGTGCTGACGAATCAGCGAACATGCGGGCAGCTTCGTCCGGGGGGCCGTGCTGCGTCAGTTGGAAAACGGCATTCGGCCCAGCCCGGATTGATGGGCGCGGAGACAGAAAACCCGCATTGAGTGCGGGCTGTCAGAGGTGCGTGGGTGCGTTGGCTCACTCGGGCGTTTCGCCCAGGACATACTGCTTCCACAGGGCGAATGCCTCGTCCTGTCCCAGTTCGGCCAGGACCACAATGGGTTGCGCCTGCCGCGCACGCAGCGAAGCGAAATACGCCTTACGGTCGGCGATGGACTTGAGATTGATGCCATCGATAAACAGCAGCTTGCCACCCTTGATGAACAGCACCTTGTTGCCAAGGTCGCGCTCGAACGCGGCTCGTACTTTCTCCGGTTGTTGCATGCGTCGGTTTCCTGTTGCTGTGGCCGGCCATTGGGTCGGAACGTTGATCGGCGAGATAAAGGTGCCGAAGGCTCGCTGACCTTCGGCTCGGGAGGGAATAACCACCCGTGGGCTGTTGCAGGCCCGGTCGTCGCTCGAACCGTCTGCTCATCAGCAATCACACCCGGCCCATGTCGTGGTTGGGGCCGGCATCGTCTGGCGCACATCCGCGCACAAAGGGAGCCCGTTTTTGCGCCGGTGGGCACCGGCACTGAATACCGCTGACCACAAAGGGTCTCCGGGTGGCTCGCGCTGCCAGGCAAGCCATCGGGGGACCCTTCGCAGTAGGCGAGAGAAACACAGACCAGCAGAACACGCGGGAGACGGTTCGCGGAAAAGCTACCTTCAGGTCCCGCAGCCGGGGACGGCTGGACGGGACGCGCACACGAACAAGAAGGCGTTGCGCGCTGGGCGACCCGCAGGGGCGTGCGGGACACGGGCCACGCCTTTGAAACAGGGTGCGGCCCACGGGAAACGGAGTCGGTCAGGCGCCTTTGCGGCTGCTGCTACGCGAGCGCGAAGCGCCACGCTTGGGCGGACCGGATTCGACCGGCAGCGTGCCATTGCAGTCAGGGTAGCGACTGCACGACCAGAATGGACCGCTCTTGCCGGTGCGTTGGCGCGTCGGTGCGCCGCACTGCGGGCATGCTGGCCCATGGGGAAGCTTGATGGACAGGGACATGCTGCCGTACTGCGCGATCAACTGCGAAATCCAGGTGGTCTGCTTGCTGAGGAATACGTCCAGGGTGAGCTGTCCGGCCTCGATCATGTCGAGCGCCTGCTCCCACACCGCTGTGGTGCCGGGGTCTGCAATCGCTGCGGGCACGGCGTCGATCAGCGTGAACGCCGCATCCGATGCGCGAATGGAGCGGCCCTTCTTCACGATGTAGCCACGGGCGATCAGCACGCTGATGATGTTGGCCCGCGTCGCCTCGGTGCCGATGCCCGTTGTGTCTTTGAGCTTCTGTTTCAGACGCGGGTCGGTTACGAAACGCGCAACGCCCTTCATCGATTTGACCAGTTCGCCCTGGGTATAGGGCTTGGGCGGCATCGTCTTGAGCGCCTTGATCTCGACCTCGGCCACCTGGCACGCCAGGCCCTCACGCAGCGGGGGCAGCACCTGGCTGCGCGCTGCGGCGTCGCCGTCCTCATCCGCTTGCGGCTCGGCCAGCACCAAACGCCAACCCTTGATGACCACCTGTTTACCGGTGGCCGCCAGCATCTGCTGCCCGCAGGAAAACTCAGCCACGGTACGGTCGAACTCGTGGTGCGGTAGGAACTGCGCCAGGTAATGCGCCCGGATCAGCCGGTACACCGCCAGTTCCTTCTCGCTCAGAGCAGAGAGGTTCGCGGGTTCGAGCGTCGGAATGATGCCGTGGTGCGCCGTGACCTTGCCGTCGTTCCAGGCGCGCGAACGCTGGGAGCGGTCGAGCTGGCCCATGATCGGGCGCAGCGAGGGATCGGTCTTGAGCAAGCTGTCCAGGACAGTCGGCACTTCCGCGAACATGCTTTCGGGAAGGTAGCCGGAATCCGAACGCGGGTACGTGGTGGCTTTATGGGTCTCATACAGAGCCTGGGCGATCTCCAGCGTCTCCTGCACATCCAGCCCAAGCTGCTTGGAACAAACCTCCTGAAGCGTGCCCAAGTCGAACAGCAGCGGTGGCCCTTCGCGCACGCGCTCGGTCTCGACCGACACGACCTGGGCGCTGCTCGCAGCGCGGATCTGCTGCGCGGCATGCTGGGCGATAGGCTGCTGCAGGCAGCGGCCGGCGTCGTCGGTGCAGTCATCGGGCGGAACCCACTGCGCGCTGAAAGCCTGTCCACCTGCGGACAGAGACACGTCGATGGCCCAAAACGGCACCGACTTGAAAGCCGCGATTTCGCGGTCGCGGTCCACGACCAGCTTCAGGGTCGGGGTCTGGACACGTCCGACCGACAGCACGCCGTCGTAGCCCGCCTGCCGCCCGAGCACAGTGAAAAGACGGCTGAGGTTCATGCCGACGAGCCAGTCTGCCCGCGAACGTGCCAGCGCCGAGTAATACATCGGCAGCGTATCGGACGACGGCCGCAGCTTGCCGAGCGCGGTGCGGATCGACGCATCGTTGAGTGCCGATAGCCACAAACGCTCGATGGGACCACGGTAGCCGCACAGGTCGATGATCTCGCGGGCAATCAGCTCGCCCTCACGGTCGGCGTCTGTCGCAATGACAAGCTGGGTCGCCTTCGCCAGAAGCGCCTTGACGACCTTGAATTGCGTGGCGGTCTTGGGTTTGACCTCGACCCGCCACTGCCGGGGAATGATGGGCAACTGCTCCAGTGACCAGCGCTTGAGCGCCGCGTCATAGACCTCGGGTGCTGCCGCTTCTACGAGATGGCCGATGCACCAGGTGACGGTGACGCCGGAGCCGTTGAGGCAGCCTTCACCACGCTGCGTCGCGCCGAGAATCCGGCCAATATCCTTGCCCTGGGAGGGCTTCTCGCACAAGAACAGCCGCATATCCGTCCATCCGATTTCCGTGGTTCATTGAGTTGCTGGAATCGAGGATGCCGGGCACCGCCAGGGGCAGCAGCAAACAAGTCGCAAGCGGTGGCGACCACTTTCACGGGATGGAATGGCTCGGGCGGAGATAACGTGCAGCCGGGGTGTGCGGGCCTGGAGCAGCGATTTTCGGGAGCGCGTGGAAGCCGGTGGACGCTGATGGAGCTATCCCCTGGGGATAGCTCGCAGGTGCATGGACAGCAGCGAAGCACCGCAACTGCCTCCATGCCGGATCACTTCCTGCGCTTGACCTCCTTCGGCGCAGCCGGTTCCTGGGCTGCTTGGGGCTTCGGCTGCGCGTCCTGCGCAGTTTTGGGGCTGAGGGTCACGGACTCGACGCGGAACGGCAGGATGCCAACGCTGCGCGCGTTGATCTGCCAGGTCTCGCGTGGCTGATCTTCGTTGTCCGTCCAGGGCTCGCGCTCCATGCGGCCGACGACCAGCACGCGCATGCCTTTCTGGTACAGGTTCTTCCAGTGCGCGACGTCACGGTGCCAGATTTCCACCGGTGCCCAGAAGCCGCCGCGATCCTCGAAGTCGCCGCCTTTGGTGGGAATGGGGTTGTCGAAATACACGTTCAGCCGCAGTAAGCGCCGCGGCTCGTCGTTGCCGTTGGGGAACTCCCGGTACTCGGGGGGCGAACCGATGTTGCCCTCGCCAGAAAAATGCGTGCTCATGTTGCAATCTCCGTGGTGGTTGAAATACCCGCGCCTCATCGGCGTCTGGCGCGTGCTTGGGGTGCCCGGCGTGATCACCGATCGCGCATTGCGGGGGGCATGGACTTGAGCCGGCGCAGGTAGGCGTCTTCCGCCTCGGCCGCCTTGCTGGCGCATTCCTGTGCCTGCCTGCCCAGGGTGTGCAGCAGACTGATCTGCATGTTCAACGTGATGCGCTGAATCTCGATTGCGTGCAGCTCGGCCAGCAGATTGACCGGCGTGCCAGTGCTCGCCATCAATTCCTGCCACAGCGCCACACCCATGGCTGAGCGGTCGTGCTTGCGCCAGCGCAAAAACGCCGTGCCTGCGCCAGTGGTTTGCTGGGCCAACTCCACGGGCAGCAGGTGGAAGGGATGCCCGACTGCCTGTTGCAGCACCTGCCGCTGCGCCAAGCCAATCAACTCGTCGCGCATGGCGAAGCACTGGCTGGCCCAGCCCTCAAGATCCCCCTTACCCTTAAAAGGCTTTAAAAGGCCTTTTAGAGAGGCAGCGTGTTCCAGCTTCATGAAGGCAGCCTGTTGCAGGCCCTGGAAGTAGCGGGGTTCGCGGTTCGGATCGCTCATGCCTGCTCGCCCTCGACCTCGCCGGCGCCGACCTCGGGCACCGCGCCGGTGGCGGCCTCGTCGTTGGGGGCAGGCGCTGCAGCAGGACTCTCAGCACGCTGTTGCAGGCCACGGCGCACGATGGGCGGCGCGAACTTCGAGCGGCGCGTGCCTTCCAGCACGTCCTGCGGCAGTTCGCCGAATTTCTCCAACGCCGCCCGTGCTGCGGCGTTCTTCGACACGAAGTCGTCGCGCGTACAGCCCGAATAGCGGTATTGCTGGGCCAGCGAGAACAGGCTGCGCAGTGCATGGGCGCCCTCGTTGAGCCAGCGCTCCAAGGTGCTGCGGTCGATGAGCGCCGTGTGGTGGGCGAGGATCAGTTTGCGGGCGATGTCGTCGTAGTCGGCCAGCAGATAGACGGCGGCAAAGCCGAGCTGCGCATTGACGAACAGCGGCAACTTGACGGGCTGCACGTTGAGGTTCTCGCCCAGGCTGAGTGCCGGCGGCACGCTTGCCAGCGCCTGATCCACCTGCTCGCGCAGCGATTGCAGCGTGGTCTTGGTCTGGTCGAGCTTGACCTCGATGCGCAGCATCCACCAGTCCGAGTACGGGTCGTCCTGCTCCGAACCGCGCCGCATCTTGTTCATTTGGGCGATGTAGCCGTTCAGGCCGACGATGCCGGGTCGCCCCTCGGCGGCGGCACGGCCATGCCAGATGCGCGAGGCGTGGTGGGTGTGAAGCGTCAGCGACATCGCGCTGCGCAGGGAACCGAGATTCAGTTGCAGAGGTTCATTGGTTGCCATGGTGTCCGCTCGTTGTGTGGAAAGGAGCGGTCAGCTTCGGCAGGAAGCGGAAGGCCGTCAGTCAACAAACCGAAACCTGCCAGACCCCGGTTCAGCGCGTGGTGGCCGCCTGCGGCGCGAGCTATCCCCTGGGGATAGCTCCATGGAGCGCCAGCGAACGCTGCACGTCGGGATCAGGGCGGACAACGCCGATGCTGCTGCAGATGTTCGAGGCGAGGCCTGCGACTGCACGGCATCCGCCCCAACGGTGGAACTATCCCCAGGGGATAGCTCTACTGGCATCCATGGGCGTCCACTTCACCGCCTTGTCGGTCGTCTCACTTGCTGGCGAGCAGATCTCGCAGTCGCTCGATGTGCTGCCTGGCGACTTCTGGTGGCACCGGCTTACCCTGCGTTTGGGGTGGTGGTGCGGGTGGTGGCCGTTCGTTTGGCTGAGTGGGTGCCGGTGGCGGGTCTTTCTTGGCCCAGGCATTGAACTCACCGTGGATGGCCCGCTGGATGATGCCGAACAGATACCCAGCGGGATTGCGGATGCCGTGGTTGCTACAACGCGCGGCCCATTCGTCCAGCACGTCCTGCCTCAGCGAGGCATCAACCTGCTGCAATGCCACCTTGGCACCCGCCTGCTGTTCCGCCTTCAGTTGCGCAAAGCGCTTGGGCCATTGCAGATCGTCCAGTGCGCGCGCCTGCGCAGTAGTACGTATTTCATTAATACAACTACTACGTACTGTACGGGCCTGCTTCGGATTCCGAAGAGAGACGTCTGGCGCGGGTTTCGGCCCTGCTTCGGAATCCGTAGTGGGGCGTTCGCCATTCCGAAGAAGGCTCGGAGCCCCTTCTTCGGAATCGTGAATGGCGTCTTCCTGTGGATAACTATCGCTGGCCGTAAGGTCCTGGTTGGCGAGGCGTTCGGCCATCACCTGCAACCGTGACGGGAGGGTGCGTCCGGCCAGCAATGGGTCTTCACCGATTTCCTTGAGCGTGTGCAGGCCCACGATCTGCACGGCCTTGGCAGAATGGCCGAGCGCCTGGCTGACGAGTTGCAGGTAGTCCGGGTCGAGCTGCATGGCCTCGAACGGTGTCAGAGGTTCGTCGTGCAGCACGTACAGATTGCCGAGGATGCGGCCAGTCTTGGGGTCACGCCGTCGCCGAACCAGGCTCAGCCAGCGGGTCAGGCGCATCAGTGTCAGCGCCCGTGCCACGGTTTCATGCGAGGCCTGGCCTGCGCAGGGCATGGACGCCAGCCAGGGCCGCAACTGCTCGTAGGTGGGAAATGCGGTCACACCATCGTCGTTGAGCATCAGCCGGAACACTTGCCAGGCGTTTCGTTCCAGCGGCGTCAGGCGGCGGTCGAGGAACAACTTGCGTGGCACCGTCTCGTGCCGGTTGCCACTGAAGAGGAAAGCATCGCCGGAGGTAGGCGTGGGCGACTGTGCCGGTGTAGGCGCAGGTGCGCTGGGGGCGGGCTTGGGCGCAAGGTCTTTCAGCGCAGCATCGAACAGCTCTGCGAGTGCGATGGGGCCTTGGCGTCGGACTCGTGGTGCGGTGTCGTCCACGGCCATGACTCAAGCCAATCCCTGATCGACCCAGCCCTTGATCGAGGCCCAGACCACCGACAGAGGCAGCGACATGCCTTCGGCCAAGTCCATGGCGGCATCGAGAATGGAGGTTTCGTCTTCGAGATCGACCGTCCTGCTGTTGGTCACGGCCTTCCATTGCCGCCACAGCTCCGTGTCCTGCTCCTCGTCCAGCACGGGATGTCGGCCCTTGCGCTTGGGCAGACCGAGGATTTCACGGCGAAGCGCTACTTCCTGATGCGTCAAGCCATAGAACTTGCTGACCATCTCCGTGCTCGCGCCCAGCCTGAGCATGCGATCGACTGTGGCGATTTCCTTCTCCACGTCCTGCGCCTGCTGGAGCAGCCGCCGCAGCACTTCGCGGTTGACCGTCACTGAGCACCAGGAGACGTTGGCGTTGGCCAGCACGCTGATCAGCGCGGGATGCTTGAGGGCGTCCAGCTCTGCCTCGCCAAACCCCATCAGTTTGCAGCGGCGCAGTTGCCCATTGCGCAGGTCATAGAGGGCCTGGGCGATGACAGCCTGGTTGAGTGGGTGTGCTGTGGACATGCTGGCCTCCCTCGCTTAGGTTCCAGAGTCCGCAGCGCCGGCTTCGAGATCGAGCAGGCGGCGGGCCAGTCGCAGCAGGCGGAACAGCTTGACCAGCGCGGTGTCGCTCAATCGTCGGGTTACGTCGCCCTGGCCGTGCAGCAGCGCCGGCAGGTCGATGACGAGTTGCCCGTTGTCCAGACCGACATCGGCGGGCTGCTGACCGGCCAGGCAAGCCAACAGCGTATGGACGGCACGGCCCAGCGGCGCTGGGTTTGTGGTGCGAGCACGGCAGGCGAAGCCGATGCCGTCTGGGCGGTCATCGATGCACTCGCCCAGGTCTGCCTCGACCGCAATCTCGCGGGCAAACTGCGCGACGTGGATGCGCAGGTGCTCGGGTGTGTCCAGGCCGGGGGCGATGTACCAGACATCCGAGATCGGATAGAGCCCGCCGGCCTGCACCGGGATGGACTGCAAGACATTCGCCGAGAAGTCGTGCGGCAGTGGATCGCCCAACTGGTCGGCGACCATGCGCTGGATGGACTCAAGCCGTTCGGTCGTCGGCGCTGGCGAGACGATGTGCTCCCGAAGCACGTCGTCATCTACCGCCGGACTGGCTGCGCCAGAATGACTGGCGTCCGCGTCGCTCTCGCCCGTCGAGGGCGTTGCCGTCGGCCTCGCAGCAGGTGGCGCAGTATCGGCCGGTGGGCGCGCGATGGCTTCTGGCTCTGGCAAGGCAGGCGGCGTCGAGGGCGGCGTCGGCTCGCTGACCAAGGCCCGCTGGCGGCTCTCGGATTCGGTCATGTCCAAAGCGAGCACGTCGTAATCGACGTCCAGCAATTCGGTCATCTGGCCGATCAGCTCGTCCTGTACGCGCTGCGCAGAGAACTCGTCGGCCTGGACATCGAATTGCGACAGCACATCCTGAAAGAACTCGTCGAAGTCCTGAACCAGTGAGCGGCCTTTGGCGTAGTGCTCCCAGGTGCGCTCGCAGGCCTTGCGCATGACCGACAACCGCTCGACCTGGTGACGCCCCAGGCCGGCGTAGAGCACGGTCGGGATTGCGGGCAGCAGGTAGCGTACGGCGTCGGCCATCCGGCTGATGTGCGACTGCTGCACGGGGTATCCGTCCGCGGCCAGGCGGCGGGCCAGCTCGGACTGGCTCAGGGTGGAGCGGATTTCCAGTTCGTAGAACTCGCGCGCTTTCTCGACGCCCAAAGCGCGCTCAATGAAGGTGAGGCCACCGCGCAGTTCGTTTTCCGCAAGATGTCCGGTGAGCGCGACGATCTCGCCACGCTCGGGCCATGGGCGGAACAGGCATGAGACCCGAAAAAAACGTTCATCCCGGGTCTCCGACCAGAGTTCGCGCAGGATTGCCAGTCGCGTGTTGCCGCCATTGCGGATGATGTAGTGATCGTCGCCGGGCCGCCGGGTGATGGCCGGAGCCGCGTCCAGGCCACGCTCGCGGATGGATGCCTTGATTTCCTCGTACACCGGATTGCGCTTCTTGCGCGGGTCGTGGTCGTAGGGGCGCAACTGGTCGAGCGTCACGACCATGGGCGTGTCGGCGATCGGGTCGCTCAAGATCGTTGCTGACGGGCCGCTGCGCTCGAACCCGGACGCAAGCAGTTTGCCGGCCATCTGCTGGGAGGTGATCTCAGTCATGGCCGCCCCCCTGCGCTTGGGATCGGGTCTCGCGCTCGGCACGACGGATCTGCGCACGGGCGTTGAGGGCTGCCCGGTGATCGCTGGCCGTCGAACTGGTGTAGATCGCGGCGCAGCCTGCCTTGGTGAACTTGAGGTGACCGCCCGCCGTGCGCTTGACGTGCCAGCCTTCGCCGACGGCGAACTCGATCAGGGCGCGCAGCCGATTGTGGCCTCGGGCCAGTTCATGTGCGTTCGCCATGGGGCCTCCTGATATCAAGAGGCTGTGGCGGACGGCCGGACACTGCGGCCAATCGATCCTGCCACTGCGGGAACAACTCGTCGGCAAGATCGCGCATGGTGGTGAGCGCGGCGGGAGCGACTCTGCCCACTGGCTGGCGGTACTCGACCCGATGCACCGGCAGGCCGCGCGTCGCGGCCCGCGGATAAGCCTCAATGGCCGGCACGTCGGTAGCCAGAACCCGAATGCCGGTGTGGCCCTGGAACAGATCGCGCAGCGCCTGCTGGATCAGCCGTGCGTTGGCGGACACCGAATGGACGCGGTTGATGAGCAGGTGCAGCGGCGGCGGCTCGATACCCAGCTGCCGGTACGGCGCAATGTCCGCCAGCAACTGCATGGTGCCGCGCCGCAGTTCGCGGGCGGCGAGGATTTCCGGGGTCACTGGCGACAGCGCGAGGTCGGAGGCCAGCACCGCCATCTCCAGCAGCACCGAGCGCGCGCCCTGGGTGTCGATCAGCACCAGGTCGTAGAGGGGGTTCAGTATCGGCAGCAGGTGCCGCAGCCGCAGTCGCCCGTCTGGCGCGTGCAGCAGCAAGGTGTTCAGTTCGCCTCGGTGGTCGTTGGAGAGCACCAAGTCCAGGCCCGCGATGATCGTGCGGGACACAAGCTGGCCGAGGTCGCGCTCGTTGAAGGCCAGCAATTCATAGATACCGCCCGGCGCACGATGGGCCAGCTCGTAGTAGGAGGACAAGGTGGGCTGCACATCGAGATCGAGCAGCAGCACGCGCAGCCCGGCGTCCGCAGCGAGACCGCCAAGGTTTGCGGCCGTGGTGGTCTTGCCGACCCCACCTTTGGTTGAAATGATGGATACGACCTGCATGGCGTTCTCCGGGTCAGGATGGAAAGTCCGCGAGAGAACGGGTCAGGCCCGGTTGTTGACGCGCTCGTCGATCCACTGATCGATTTCGATGGAATCCCAGCCCACGGCGCGCACGCCCAGACGCAGCGCCTGCGGGAACTGGCGTTTCTTCATCAGGTTGTAGATGTGGGCGCGCTTGAAACCGGATTTCGCTTCGACTTCTTCCAGGCGCAGGATGCGGCGTTCGTTTGGCTGCAGTACAGGTGTTTGCGACATGGCGGTCACTCCTGAACGCTCAGTGGCGTTTGTTGGCGTGACCTCTATTCAATAGACACGGCTGCGAAAAGACATTGCAAATGCAATCCCCGCGACTGCACATACAAGCTGGCAAATCTCAGAGGGAGGCGCTACGCAGTCGGCGCCTGGCGGTGGCGAACTTGCCGTTCAATGTCCGCTCCGCGATGCCCATGGCGCCGCTGTGATGGGCAACCAGCGCGCTGACCACGGCCTCCTGCGTCTTGAAGCTGGAGTACGGCGTGCCCGATGGCGACTGGCCGAGCATCAGCTCCAACAGGCCGCCAACGATGTTCAGGTAGGTGGCCTCGGCCCGATCACTGATCGGACACTGCGCGCATGCCGGAATCACCGTGGGCTGCTTGAGCAGCGCGTCATGCTTGTCCTGCAAATCGCGGAGCTGACGTTTGGTCTGTTCCAGGGCGGATTTCAAAGCCTGGCGTTCGACCAGCATGGCTTGCCCTGTTTCCAGAGAGATGAAGGGATGGGTGATGCGCTCGCCGCGGGAGAAGAGAAAGCCGGGCCGCTGCTCGGGGTAGTGCTGGCGCATCCAGCACTTCAGATCGACATGGCGTACCGTCAGATCAGGCGATTCGATCAACGCGGTGTCGCGCGTCGTGATGCCGTGCTGCCCGAAGGGCAGTTCCCCGTTGAGGATGCCGTCATAGATGCGGTCGGTGTACAGCCGCAGTTCGCCCAAACGTGGGCAGTCCAGCGACTGCGGCAGATTCATAGGCGACGAGACCGAAGCCAGGATCACCTGCTCGTATCGCAGCAGTCCGGCCCAGCGGATGGACGCTTCGAGCGGGCGGTAGAACACCTTTGATGTTGGTGCATCATTTTTGTTCTCGTGCATGCTCCGTCTCCTTCCAGGAGAAGAACTACAGGGCCGACTGCTTTTGCAGCCGTCCTCATGGTCGGCCTGTTGTCCGCGCAAGACGCGAGTGATGACGCCCGCTTTTGATTACTTCTGATCAGTTCGCGCAACGAGTAGGCGTTGTGTGCTCGATGTGCAAAAATCCATCGAGCACAAGAAAATCGAGCGTCCGTCGCGGCTCGACAGTGACGCTTGCACTATCAGGATCGTGAGAAGTTGCGGCTCCCGCAAAACCGTATCGGTATGGTCTGATACGCCAGCGGTTTCAAAAATCTGGGAGCGTCGGAATCTATTGCTCGGGGCTTGGGATTGGCAACGGAAATCCGCTGGCGTCATATCCGATCGGGATACTGATATAGCGAGATAGCATCACAGAGAAATCGCCCGTGGTGACTGCCAGGCGCAGATTCGACGCTAGACGCTGCCTGCCGACACTTGGAAATTGCGAGTTGGCCGCGCAGAAGACGGATGGGTGGTCATGCGAAGCGATCGACCTATTTGTGCCCTGCTTTGACCTTGACCGGACGGTGCTGCCGTCCGGCCTCAGCTCAACGGGCGACTAGATCTTCGGGCGTATCAACCAACATTGCCGTTTTTACCAGGCGCTCTATAGTCTGCCTGGCCAGCACCGGAGACGCCTCCGATTGCTCTGCAAGCTCATCGGTTTCTATGGCATGTGCGGCGACCAGTCGAGCTGCAAGATGCAGGTTGGTCGGATCGACTGCCTCGATGACTGGACACTTGCCCAGGGCATCGTATGGCCGCAGCAGTGCGTGATAGATGTGCCAAGTGTCGATGCCGCGCGGCACCAGCTTCAGGACAGCCTGAATCAGCTTGCGTTTGATGGGGTCGAGTTGCCAGTCCGGGACGCGCTGCCCACGGTGACCCATATGGATCGACAGGAGATTGCCGGCCTGAATCTCGTAAGTGATCCAGCGGCGGGACTTGCCAACCAGTTTGGCGTAATCGGCGACCGATAGGTTGTGAGGCGCCTCGAACATCTCCAGCAATTGCAAACGCTCGCGCTGCACCTCTGACAGCGTGGGGCGCGCGTACTCGGGCAGATGCACCGCCGAAAGTCGATATACGGAAGCTGGAACCGCTGGCGCATCCGGTGCAGGCGCAACGATCAACTGAGGGGCATTTGGATTCAGGGCTGGCGGGTGCGCGACCGCCTGCCCGGCAATCGTGGGCAGGCCCTGCAGCGTGATGGTCAGGTGCGTGCTGGCAACTTCGACCTGATTCTGCTCGAACAAGTCCAGGCGGTCGGCCCAGTCCTGCATCATGACGCGGCGTTGCTCGACGTACTCGGCGTGGTTGTAGGTCGCGCTGATCCGATCCGGATCGGCATGCGAAAGTTGAGCGTCTACCCATTTGGGTGGATACCCCAATTCATTGAGCGCAGTCGAGATGGTGGCGCGAACGCCATGCCCAGTGAGCTGGTCTTCATATCCCATACGCTTGAGCGCGCCATTGAGCGTGTTCTCGCTGAGAGGGTTTTTCAGGCACCAATCACCGGGAATGAGATAGACCTGCGCTGGCTTCAGATTTCCCAGCAGATGACGAACGACTTCTTGTGCCTGCAACGACAGTGGCACGATGTATGGCGGAATATCGGCGAAACGCTGACGCTTCTTCTTGGTGAGCTGCTTGCGTTGCTTGAGCCTGACAACCGGGATGATCCACAGACCGCGCTCTAAATCGAACTGATCGGGCGTGGCGTAGCGCAATTCACCGGTGCGCACGCCCGTGAGCAGCAGCAGACGTAGACCCAGTTGCGTATTCAGGCGACCTCTGTACTTGCGCAACGTCTGCAGCATTGCCGGCAGCTCGGGCATGCGCAAAAAGGGATTGTTCTCCACCGGCGGCAGCGGCATCGCCACCACATCCAAATCCTTGGCCGGGTTGTCGCCCATGTTGGGCACCACCACCGAGGCGTAGGTGAATAGCTGGCTGAACCAGGTGCGCAGCTTCTCGGCGACCGACAGCGAGCCACGCTTTTCGACTCTGCCGATGATGTCCAGCAGATGGGCGCGGGTGACGTCATAGATGGTCAGGTGGCGCAATACGGGAAACACATCCTTCGCGAAGATGCGCCCGATCTGCTTGGGCGTGCTCTGGCGGCCCTCATTTTCCAGAGAGAGGCTGCGGTGGGCCAGCCATTTGTCGTAGATGGCCTGGAAGGTGTGCTCGCCAGCCAGGACGATGGCGTGGCGCTTGCGCTTGCGCTCCGAATGCGGGTTGATGCCCTTGGCCAGCATTGCCCGGGCCTCGTCGCGCAGATGACGGGCGTCTTTCAGGGAAAGCGCGGGATAGCCGCCGAAGGACATGCGCTCGCGCTTGCCGCCCCAAGTGAAGCGGAAGTGCCACGCCTTGAAGCCGGTGGCGGAGATGTGGAAGTAGAGACCGTCGAAATCGACAAGCGAATACGCCTTGCCGGTCACCTTGGCCTGTCGAACCTGGAGGTCTGAAAGCATGAGCCCAACTCCTGCGAAGCGAGTTGGATGCCATGTTCCCGACGGAACGTCTGCTCCTCCAGCAACAATACGGTTTTGGGAACCTCCGCATTGCCAATGTACCACTCAACGTACCGTTTCGATGCGGCTGGGAGTGGATTTCGCTGGATGTCAGTGGATCGAGGTTGGGTGAAAATCATCAATCCTGACAATGACTTACGACGTTCTATGGACTCCGGTGGAAGTCCCTGGAAAGTCGAAGTGGAGCGGGTGATGGGAATCGAACCCACGCTTGAGGCTTGGGAAGCCGCCGTTCTACCATTGAACTACACCCGCATTTTTGACAGCACCTAAACCACTTATAGGCCACACTATAGGGTGTGGTTAAACTTATTAAATCGCTTTAGGGCCGCGCAGCCAAGTATTCTACCTGAAAAACAAGCCCATTAGCGTGCTTGCCAACTAGCCCTGCCGGCAAATTCCGCTGTATTAAATTTATAATGCCGCCATGAACATCCAAGTCACTCCCCCCTCTTCCGATACGCCCGCGATCGGCGGCACGCATATCCGCAGCTTCGTTCACCGCCGCAGCCACATCACGCTTAGGCAACAGCAGGCCTTGGAACAACTGGCTCCGCGCTGGAGCCTGCCCTACAAGCCTGCCTTGTTAAACCCGGAAGCCGTTTTTGGCCGCGCCGCGCCCACCATTCTGGAAATCGGTTTCGGCATGGGGGAAACCACCGCCAAGATCGCTCTGGCTCGCCCGGAAGACAATTTTCTGGGGGTTGAGGTATTCAATGCCGGCGTGGGTTCGATGCTGCAAAAAATCGAAGACAACGGCCTGCAAAACATCCGCATCATTCAGCATGATGCCGTTGAGGTTTTGCGCGATATGATCGCCCCCGACAGCCTGGCGGGCGTGCATATTTATTTCCCCGACCCTTGGCCCAAGAAGCGCCACCACAAGCGTCGTTTGATTCAAGCGCCGTTCATTGCTTTGTTGGCCAGCCGCATGAAGCCGGGTGCGTATTTGCATTGCGCCACCGACTGGGAGCACTACTCCCATCAAATGCTGGAAGTGCTGACGGCAGAGCCCCAACTGGAAAACACCTGCGAAGGCTTTGCACCACGTCCCGACTACCGGCCTCAAACCAAATTCGAAACACGCGGCCTACGTTTGGGCCATGGCGTGTGGGATCTGATTTTTCGCCGGAGCCAAGCATGAACATTATCTTGAACGGCCAGTCGCGCCCCTTGGGCTCGGTGCAAACCGTTGCCGAACTGATACGCGAGCTGGGCTACGAGAACAAGCGTATTGCCATCGAGCGCAATGGCGACATCGTGCCGCGCAGCCAGCACGCCTCTACCGAACTGGCCGATGGCGATCGCCTGGAAATTGTGGTGGCGGTAGGCGGGGGCTGATATACCCGATGGGCATTTATCTAGCCTGAACACCCCTTTTTCACCTTAATTGACACTGACAGACTGCGCGAGCAGCCCAAGTGACACCATAATGGGCGTTCCCCTAGCATTTTGACAAAGGAGAACGCCATGGGTCTGCTCAATTTCATCAAGGATGTCGGAGAAAAGCTGTTCGGCGCCAATACGGCTCAAGCCGCAACGGCTGAAGAGCTGCAAAAAGAACTGGCTAAGCACAAGCTAGACGCCGAAGGGCTCAACATTACGGTAGACGGCGACAAAGTGACCGTGACCGGCAAGGCCGCCTCTACCGAAGCTGCCGAAAAAATCTCGCTGGCCCTGGGTAATACGGTGGGCGTAGCAGCCGTCGACAACCAACTGGAAGTCGAGGCCCCTGCCGCCGAAGCCGTCATGTACACCGTAGTAAAAGGCGACACCTTGTGGAAGATCGCCGAACAGCACTACGGTAAGGGCAAGGGCGCCCAATACAACGTGATCTTCGAGGCTAACACGCCCATGCTGACGCACCCAGACAAGATCTATCCTGGCCAGGTGCTGCGTATTCCCGCATTGAACTAAGCCATTGCCTAGCGGCGGCTTAGCGCAATCCTCCGAAGCCGCCGCGCCCCAGGCCTTTCAGGCCGCCCATGGCGCGCATCATCTTGGCCATGCCGCCTTTCTTCATCTGCTTCATCATGCCCTGCATCTGCTCAAACTGAGCCAGCAGACGGTTGACCTCTTGAACGGGCACGCCCGAACCCGCGGCAATGCGGCGTTTGCGCGAAGCCTTCAGCAACTCGGGTTTGGCACGCTCTTGAGGCGTCATGGCATTGAGTATGCCTTCGGTACGGCGCAATTGCTTTTCAGCCTGGCCACCCTGCAATTGGCTGGCCGCCTGCGAAAACTGAGCGGGTAGCTTTTCCAGCAACGAACCCATATCGCCCATTTTTTTGACTTGCTGCAGCTGATCGCGAAAATCGTTCAGGTCGAAGCGGCTGCTGCTTTTCAGCTTGGCCGCCATCTTCTGGGCTTCGGCAATATCTATATTTTTTTGCGCTTGCTCGACCAGCGACACAATGTCGCCCATGCCCAGCACACGCTGCGCCATGCGTTCGGGGTGGAAAGGCTCCAGCCCGTCCAGCTTTTCGGAAACCCCTACGAACTTCAGCGGCTTGCCGGTCACGTGACGCACCGAAAGCGCCGCACCGCCGCGTGCATCGCCGTCTAGCTTGGTAAGTACCACGCCGGTAAGCGGCAAGGCGTCGCCGAAGGCCTTGGCCGTATTCACAGCGTCTTGCCCCTGCATGGCGTCAACCACGAACAGGGTTTCAATAGGATTCAGCAAATCGTGCAGACTGCGGATTTCCCGCATCATGGCCTCGTCCACCCCCAGGCGACCTGCCGTGTCGACAATAAGAATGTCGTAGTGATGACGCTTGGCGTGCTCGACAGCCCCCGTGGCAATGGCCTCGGGCTTTTGGGAAGGGTCTGAGGGCAGGAAGTCGACCTTGGCCTGTTCTGCCACCGTTTTCAGCTGATCAATAGCAGCCGGGCGGTAAACGTCGGCGCTGACCACCAGCACTTTTTTCTTGCCCGATTTGCGGCCTTGCTGAACGTGGCCGCCTTCGGTCAGCCACTTGGCCAACTTACCGGTGGTGGTGGTTTTACCCGCCCCCTGCAAGCCCGCCATCAAAATGATTGCTGGGGGTTGAGTCGCCAGAGATAGCTCGCTGGCGCCTTCGCCCAGATCGCCCCCCATCAGGGCGGTGAGCTCGCTGTGAACGATACCCACCAAGGCCTGACCGGGATTCAAGCTATCGGCCACCTCGTGGCCCAGAGCTTTTTCTTTGATACGAGCCACGAACTCTCGCACCACGGGCAAAGCCACATCGGCCTCTAGCAGCGCCAGACGCACCTCGCGCAGCATGTCCTGGGTATTGGATTCGGTCAGGCGCGCCTCGCCCCTAAGGGTCTTGACGACGCGCGACATGCGCTGAGTAAGATTTTCGAACATGAACAACCTGCCTGAATGACGTAAAACCCGAACGGAGAAGTGCCTGAGGGCAGCCGCCGGGTCGTGCAAGCGGCCAAGAAAACCGCCGCGCCAGCCCAGGCCACCGCCCAAAGCTGACTGATTAGCATTTACCATTATGTAATGGTCTGGGCTACACTCTAGCATGGTTGCGCGCGGGCATCCCGCCTGCCAGCCGACTTCACTTTACGCACGCCATGCCAGCAGGAATTGTATTGCACTCGCTCGCCGCCTTGGCCTATTCCTTGATGGCAGCGGTGTTCATACGCCCCCTTTCCCGCCAAACCTCCAACCGCCTCGGGTGGGCGGGCCGCATCGGCCTGCTTTTGGCCCTTGCGCTGCACGGAATGGGCTTGGCGGAATCCATCATGCAAGGTCCCAACCTTTACTTAGGCTGGGCGCTGGCGCTGTCCGTCGCCGTCTGGCTGGGCATGATCGTCTTCTGGCTGGAAAGCCTGGCCCTACGCATAGACAGCCTCTTGATACTGCTGTTGCCTGCAGCCGCACTGATTTGCGCCTTGGCGGCCATTTTCCCGAATGCCCATCTGGTTACCAACACCGGCAGCGGTTGGCTACGCCTGCATTTGCTGATTGCCCTGATGGCCTATGGCTTGACTACGGTTTCCGCCCTGCAAGCCTTGCTGATGGCCGCGCTAGACAACTACCTGCACCGACCGGTAGAACAAGCCGAGAAACGCGGTTGGATCAGTCGCGCCCTTGACGCCATGCCGCCTCTGCTCACGCAAGAGCACCTGCTCTTCAGGCTCATCGGTATCAGTTTTTTCGCCCTGACCCTTACCGTCGTCTCGGGTGCCATCGTATCTTTGCAATTGGTGGGTAAAATCTTCCCGCTCGATCACAAAACCGTTTTCACGCTGCTTTCTTGGCTTACTTTCGCCTGGTTGCTGTTGGGGCGTTACGCCTGGGGCTGGCGCGGTCGGCGCGCACTGCGCTGGACACTCCTGGGCTTTGCCCTGCTCATATTGGCGTATAGCGGTAGCCATTTTGTGCTCGACGTCATTCTGAATCGGGGCTAATAAGCATGGGTAAGATTTTGTTCTGGCTGGTTGTCATTTTTGCTGCGTTGATGGTGGCACGTATGCTAACCATGAAAGCCAGGTCGGCCAAGCAGCCGCCTATGGCGGCTCCTAAACCACGGCCTTCGGTTTCCGGTGCCAGCGAATCCATGGTGCGATGTGCCCACTGCGGTATTCATCTGCCACGCTCTGAGGCCTATATGCAGCAAGGGCAAACCTGGTGCAGCAGCGAGCATGCACGCTTAGGTGCCCGCGTATAAAGGGCCCGCAGCATGCACACGGCTGCATTCACGCTAGGCCCAGAAGGCTGGTTGGCCCTTGAAACAGGCGTGACGCACCAGCCCTCCCCCAACTACGATAGGCGCTCGCCCGCCGCGCCCATAGACTTGCTGGTACTGCACAACATCAGCCTGCCGCCCGGTCAGTTTGGCGGCCCCGAAGTCGCCCAGCTGTTTCTGAATCAACTGCCCGTCACAGGTCACCCTTTCTTTGCCCAATTACAAGGTTTGCGCGTTTCCTCTCATTTTTTTGTGCGGCGCGACGGCAGTGTGATTCAGTTCGTTTCCACCCTGGATAGGGCCTGGCATGCTGGGGTATCGTTCTACGAAGGCCGCACGCGCTGCAATGACTTTTCCATAGGCATAGAGATCGAAGGCACCGACGACCTTCCCTATGAAGAAGCGCAATACCAAACGCTGGCCCAGCTTACCGCAGCGCTACGCGCACACCACCCCTTACGCGCCGTAAGAGGTCACGAACACATTGCGCCGGTACGCAAAACAGACCCCGGCCCGGCTTTCAACTGGCAGCGTTACGCCCGTGAAGCCATTTGGCTGCCGCATCAGTTACCGGAATCGCAACGCCCCTAGCCCCGCTGTTGTGCCCCCTCAGGAGACAAGCATGAGCCGACTTACCGCCAAGGATTTTCCCGCCGAACTTCTGCAGCTTTACGACGGCTATGTGCATGGCCGGCTGACGCGCCGCGATTTCCTGGATCGTGCCGCCAAGTTTGCCGTTGGCGGCCTCACCGCCAGCGCCCTGCTGGCCGCTCTTAGCCCCAATTACGCGCTGGCGCAGCAGATTCTGTTTACCGACCCCGATATTCGGGCCGAATACATACGCTACCCTTCGCCCAACGGCCATGGCGAGGTACGCGGCTATCTCGTCAGCCCCGCCAAGGTCTCTGGCCCCGTACCGGGTATTGTGGTAGTGCACGAGAACCGCGGCTTGAACCCCTATATTGAAGACGTGGCGCGGCGTGTGGCCAAAGCGGGCTTCATTGCCCTGGCGCCCGACGGCCTAAGCTCGGTGGGCGGCTACCCCGGCAACGACGAGCAAGGCCGCGCACTGCAACAACAGGTAGACCCAGGCAAGCTGATGAACGAC
This sequence comes from Mesopusillimonas faecipullorum, assembly GCF_020539505.1. Taxonomy (GTDB): domain Bacteria; phylum Pseudomonadota; class Gammaproteobacteria; order Burkholderiales; family Burkholderiaceae_B; genus Mesopusillimonas; species Mesopusillimonas faecipullorum. The sequence goes on from NZ_JACDXW010000011.1 coordinate 36,395, forward strand.
TTCTTCGCGGCCATTGAGTACCTGAAAGTCAGCGATCAAACCACAGACAAAATCGGCATTACGGGCTTCTGCTATGGCGGTGGAGTTTCTAACGCCGCTTCCGTGGCCTACCCCGAACTCGCCGCCGCCGTGCCCTTTTATGGCCGCCAGGCGCGCCCTGAAGATGTCACCCGTATACGCGCGCCTGTGCAATTTCACTTTGCCGAAACCGACCCCAATGTAAACGGTAGCTGGCCAGCTTACGAGGCCGCACTCAAGGCCGCCGGCACGCCCTACGAAGCGCACATTTATCCCGGCACTAACCACGGCTTCCACAACGACTCGACACCGCGCTACGACGAAGCCGCAGCCAAGCTGGCCTGGGAACGCACCCTAGCCTGGTTCAACAAGCATTTGGCTTAAGGGCATAAAAAAGCCGCATCCTGTTTGAAAGGGATGCGGCCTTGCACAGCTAAAGGTTGCTTGTTAGCTTAGCCTTGCTTAAGCAGCAACTGGTTTACGCGCTTGACGAAACCAGCGGGGTCTTCCAGGTGCGCGCCTTCGGCCAACATGGATTGCTCTAACAGCAGCTTGGCCCAAGCACCAAAGTCTTCGTCAGAAGCAGCCTGCACACGCTGGAACAAGGCGTGTTCGGGGTTGATCTCCAGAATAGGCTTGGACTCGGGTACGTCTTGGCCAGCTGCTTGCAACATGCGACGCAGTTGCGGGCTTAGCTCGTTGGCATCGACCACCACGCACGCGGGCGAATCCACCAGGCGCACGGTGACGCGAACTTCTTTCACCTGTTCACCCAGGCTGGCTTGCAGGCGCTCAACCAAAGGCTTGAAAGACTCGGCCACTTCGGCCTGATGCTTCTTTTCTTCCTCGTCGGCCAGCTTATCCAGATCCAGGCCGCCCTTGGCCACCGACACCAGCGGCTTGCCGTCAAACTCGCGCAGGTAGTTCAGCATCCATTCGTCGACACGCTCGGACATCAGCAGTACTTCTATGCCCTTCTTGCGGAAGATCTCGAGATGCGGGCTATTGGCTGCAGCGTTGAAGGACTCTGCCGTCACGTAGTAGATGCTGTCCTGGCCTTCCTTCATACGGGCCACGTAGTCGGCAAACGTGACGTTTTGCGTAGGTTCGCCAGAATGCGTAGAAGCAAAGCGCAGCAGCTTGGCAATACGCTCTTGGTTGGCCATGTCTTCGCCCGTGCCTTCTTTCAGCACCTGACCAAACGCGTTCCAGAACACGGTGTAGTCTTCGGGCTTGTTCTCGGCCAGGTCTTCCAGCACCGACAAAATACGTTTGGTGCTGCCCTCGCGAATCGCACGCACATCGCGGCTTTCCTGCAGAATCTCGCGCGAGACGTTCAAAGGCAGATCGGCCGAATCGATAACACCACGCACGAAGCGCAGGTAGGCCGGCAACAACTGCTCGGCATCGTCCATGATGAAGACGCGCCTGACGTAAAGCTTGACGCCACGCTTGGCATCGCGGTCCCACATATCGAAGGGCGCACGCGCAGGAATATAAAGCAGCTGGGTGTATTCGCTGCGGCCCTCTACGCGGTTGTGCGCCCAGGCCAGCGGGTTCTCGAAATCGTGCGCCACATGCTTGTAGAACTCTTGATACTGCTCGTCTGTAATCTCAGACTTGCTGCGCGTCCACAAGGCATTGGCCTGGTTCACGTTTTCCAGCTCTTCGCTCTTGACCTGCTCGGATTTTTCCTCGTTCCACTCTTCCTTGTACATGCGTACCGGCAGCGAAATATGGTCGGAATAGCGACGCAGAATTTCGCGCAGCTTCCAGCCGCTCAGCAGTTCGTCTTCGTCTTCACGCAGGTGCAGAATGATGTCGGTACCGCGACCGGCTTTTTCAGCAGCTTCTATGGTGAACTCGCCCTGGCCGTCGGATTCCCAACGCACACCCTCTTGGGGGGTGAGGCCCGCACGGCGGGTAATCACGGTGACTTTGTCGGCCACAATAAACGAGGAGTAAAAGCCCACGCCAAACTGACCAATCAGTTGCGCGTCTTTTTGCTTATCGCCTGTAAGTTGGCTGAAGAATTCTTTAGTGCCCGAGCGCGCAATGGTGCCCAGGTTAGCCACAGCCTCTTCACGCGACATCCCGATACCGTTGTCAGAAATCGTGATCGTGCGGGCATCTTTGTCGAAATCGACGGTAATAGCCAGCTCGGCCCCGCCTTCCAGTAATTCGGGCTTATCCAGCGCTTCGAAGCGCAGCTTGTCGCACGCGTCGGAAGCATTGGACACCAGTTCGCGCAGGAAGATTTCTTTGTTGCTGTACAGCGAATGAATCATCAGGTGCAGCAACTGCTTGACCTCGGCCTGGAAACCCAGGGTTTCAGCGGTAGTGGTGCTTGAGTCTGTCATGGCGTATCGTGAAAATCAGGTTAAAGATAGAAACCTGACACACATGGGGGCCGAACCCGGCAATTTCAAGACCGCCCCCATACGCCCGATGCTGCGTGTCTCGTTCGTGGCTTAAGGTTGGCCCACCACGCTGAAGGTGATCTGAATATCGTCGGCAACAATGCTGGTGTCCTTCCATTGCCCTTCGCCCACATTGAAATCAGAGCGCTTAAAGCTGAAGGCGCCTTCAAACACGCCGCCCTTGTCATCTTCCTTGAAAGTAAAAGGCGCTGTTACCGGCTGGGTTATCCCCTTTATGGTCAGATTGCCCGTCACCTGAAAGCGGTTGTCGCCCAAGGCCTCTACCTTGGTAGAAGTAAACGTCGCCAAAGGATGTGCGCCTAAAGCCAGCCACTCGTCTTTGGCCAACTCTTCCGTGGCCTCGTCGTAGCCTGCGTCTACGCTGGCCAGCACAACCTCTAAGGTCACTTGGGCGGCCTCTGGGTTGGCCGGGTCAAAACTAAAGGTCGGCGCCTTCAGCTCGGCAAAACTGCCGTCCATTTTTACATTCATCTGGCTATAGCCAAACCCAATTTTGCTGGATTGACCGTCTATCGAGGTGTACGTGGCAGCCGTTGCCTGCCCCAAAGCCCCCAAGCCCAAAGCTGCAGCCAAAACCGCCGAACGCAAGAATGAAACCTTCATAAAAACTCCTTTGATGATTGATAGGCGGGGCAGACACGCTGATTAAAGCTTGCGCCCCGTGCGGCGAATCATGCACAAGCGTACAAAACGCCGCATAATTTCCATATTCAAAACAATAAGGCTACTCTACCCTTTTCGCCTGGCTATCGGTAGCTTTCACCAGCACGTGCCTATCGGGTTCGCCATGAAGATAACTTTAAGGCCATCTTGCCCGCTAATAAACCCGGCAAAGCGTCACAAACTATTCTTACCATAAGAACAATAGGAGCCAAGGAAGTATGGATAAGCTACTGGCAATGAGGGTATTTGAGCGCGTGGCCAACGAGAACGGCTTTGCCGCAGCAGCGCGAACCATGGATATGTCGCCCCCAGTAGTCACGCGACTGATCGCCGAACTGGAAGCCCATTTGGGTACGCGGCTATTTCAACGCACCACACGGCGCGTAGCGCTGACGGAAGCGGGCGAAGCCTATCTGTCCCGTGTGCGCCAGATACTGCAAGACCTGGACGAAGCCGACGGCATCGCCAGCGCCCACACTAACCAACTGGCCGGTCGCCTACGCATACACACCCAACCCGTGCTGGCCAGCTACGTCATTGCGCCCATGTTGTCGAAGTTTCGCCAACTATATCCGGGCATCATTATTGATTTAGAAGTGGATTCGCGCCGCGACCCGCCCATAGAAGACTATGACATCACCCTATTGGGCGTAGATGCCAGCTTTGACGCCGACATCGTCGCACGCAAAATCACCGGCACCGAAGTCATACTGCTGGCCTCGCCCGAGTACATTGCACGCAAAGGTACGCCCAAGCAGCCACCAGAACTGGCCCAACACGACTGTCTGCGCCTGAAAGCACCCGAAGGGCCGCTGCGCCCCTGGCGTTTGTGGCACGCGAATCAACGCGAGAAAGCGATAGAGGTCGCCATAGAATCGGTAATCGTCGCCAACCACACCGACACCCTATTGCGCGCCTGCCTGGACGGCGCCGGCATTACTTCGATCTCGGTGGATATTGCGGCGCCCTACCTGGCGCGGGGGGAATTGGTTCGAGTATTGAACCCGTGGATAACAGGGCAACTTGCCATGTACGCGGCGCTGCCCAGCCGCAAGTTCATTCCGCAAAGATCGACGGTATTTTTAGACTATTTAACGGAACATACCCGCAAGCAAACCAGCCAAGCCATGCAGGCCTGTGGGGTTAGCTAGCGGGTAAGCTTTCATCAACGTGGATTAGCTACGATTAGCTGATAGCGCTAGGGTACTGCTGAGGTGCCAGTTGGTTCAGCTTTACACCGGCCTGGCCCACGCGAAACTCGCCATTGCGAACCGCCTCAGCCAGCTCAGCCTGAACTTCGGCACGCGTAGCACCAGGAGCCGCTTGATGTGCAGCGTAGCGCTCGGGGTTCAGCTCGTTAAGCTTTACACCAGCTTGACCGATACGAACGTCACCGTTACGTACCGCAGCCGCCAGTTCCTCGTTCACGTCTTCACGCGTTAGCTGCGAAGCCTTTTGCTGAGCGGGATACAGATGAGGCAGCAGCTCGTTTTCCTTCAGGCCGGCCTGGCCCACGATAACGTCACCGTTACGAATGGCTTCGGCCAACTCAGCCTGAACCTGAGCGCGGGTAACGGGGGTGGCGTCGGCAGCGATGGCTTGGCCAGCCAGCAAAGTACCTAAAGCAAGAGCAATAGCAGAGGCTTGTGTGCGAATCATGATGTGTCCTTTCTGTTTCAGTTAGTTGCCTGAAGCACAGTCTTTGCACTTCAGGGCGCCTCGAAAAACCTCCGCCTCGCCCGCCCTTGGTAAAATTACGACGTCCTGAACCCCGCAGCCTGCACCGATGAAACCACGCACCGCCATCAAGACCGACCTGTTCGCCGACGAGCATCACCG
>NZ_JACDXW010000012.1 GCF_020539505.1 Mesopusillimonas faecipullorum
CACGCAGAGCGTATGGGTTCAGGAATTTTGAGAACTACCGCTTGCGGGTCTTGGCCCAATGCGGTTGGAATGGTGTAATTAACCGAGTCTAGTGAATGCCTAGATCCCCCGATTACGGGGTAGAGCCGGGGTATGTCATTCGCATCGAGGATGAGGACGACCGCAGGGCGATCCGGATCCAGGCGACTGTAGCAGGGCAAGAGTTATATACAACGATCCGCTCAGACTTGATCGCAGAGGAGCGAGCGATGATTGAGAGCCTCTCTCCCGAAGTTCGTCAGGCCTCGCTTGTGCTTTTAAGGCGGCTTACGCGGGCAGCCGAAGCGCGATACGGCGAGCGAACTCATAGTTTGCTTGAAACCACCACGGATATAGCATGACGAGCCGTCGTCTTTTTTGACGCACGCAGTCAAGTTTTTTTGCTCTATATGTTGTTACTGCCAACTTAAATGTGAAGCCGGCAGATTAATAGAAGGGCATACGTCGTAGCCGAACTCTGACGTATGGTCAACATTTTGTTGCTGGTGACAATATCTCGAATGTTGTCGCCTCAGCAGTCGAGCGTGCACTAATCTTTCCCCCATGTGCTTCCACAATCGATTTAACAATCGCTAAGCCAAGGCCTGCGCCTTCACCAGTACGCTGTCGCGATGCGTCAGGTCTATAAAAACGCTCAAAAATGTGGGCAATGTGTTCGGAAGGTATGACGGGACCGGGGTTCCGAACACAAAGCCTGATATTCGTAGATTCGACTTCGAAGGTTGCTATGACGGAGCCTCCTGCAGGCGTGTATCGAATCGCGTTCGATAACAGGTTGCTCAATGCCCGGCGTATCATCAGCCGATCTCCGATGATGCAACCCCGTGGCCCCACAAGCTTTAAGCCCACCTCGCGCTCTTCGGCCCAGGCGCCAAAGTAGTCGAAAAGGATGCGCATCTCGGCCTGAAGGTCGATTTTAACGAGTTCGGGTTTGAGTAGATTGTTATCCGCTTGCGCCAAAAACAGCATATCACCAAGCATTTTCGCCATGCGCTCGTACTCTTCTAAGTTCGAATACAGGATCTCCCGATACTGTTCGACGCTGCGGGACTGAGAAAGTGCGACTTCGGTTTGGGTTTTCAGATTCGTGATGGGGGTTCGAAGCTCGTGCGCGATGTCACCTGAAAAATCGGAGAGACGGCGGAAGACGCCCTCAAGCCGCTCAAGCATTCCGTTGAAAGACATTGCAAGCCCGACCAGTTCAGTAGGAACGGCGTGTGGTTCGAGTCGTATATACAGCTGATCGGACCTGATTTTTCCGATTTCGCGGCTAATGCGCCGTATCGGTGCATGGCCTTGGTGCACCGCGAGCCATGTAGCCAAAATCGCAATGAGACAGGCCGCCACTGTGATGATTCGGAGATAGTCCCGAAAGCTGTCCAGATAATGCAGATGGAAATTGATGCCCGTGGCCACCGCGATGGTTAAGGTGCGCGGCGCAGGGAAACTATCCGTTCCGGTCCGTAGTACAGCTCCTCGAAACGTCTCGCCGTGATCTTGCCATATGCCAACCGTGTCAATAGTGATTTTCTCTACAGGCTGAGCGATTTGAGCAAACCTGTCCAAATTCGATCCCGGCGTAGCATAGATGAGTGCACCGGCGTCCGAGGAGATACGATATTGAGCGTTATGGTGGCCCGACACGGCATTGGCAAGCGGCTGATTCAATTCGGCAGGTGCTATATCAGGCGGTAGCGTGGCTAGCGTGTGCTTTAAGGCCTGAACGACTGCATTCAGTTCATCAACATCTTGCTGGATAAAGTGGTTGTTGATTGACCGCTCTACGATCCAGCCGAATGTGAGTAGTACGACTGTTATCACCGCCCCAATAGAAACGGTAAGCCGTACAGCTAGGGATGCCGGCCGTCTTTTCATCAACTATTCGGGGAGCGTCACGTCCAGCATGTAACCCATGCCGCGTACCGTGTGGATAAGCTTAGGATCAAAATCGTCATCGATTTTGGCGCGTAGGCGTCGGATCGCGACATCAATGACATTGGTGTCGCTGTCAAAGTTCATGTCCCACACCTGGGAAGCAATCAACGAGCGAGGCAGTACTTCGCCTTGCCGACGTACCAAGAGTTCCAACAAGGCAAACTCTTTGTTCGTGAGATTAATACGCACGCTTTTGCGCTGGGCTCGACGTCGAGGAATATCGAGAACGAGATCAGCGATCTGTAACTGATCTTGGAAGGCAGGAGCGGCACCCCGCCTTAATAACGTACGTACACGCGCTAGGAGCTCTGAAAAAGCGAACGGTTTTACCAAGTAATCGTCTGCGCCCAGCTCCAGCCCTTTGACGCGGTCTTCTACACTATCTCGGGCAGTCAGAAATAATACCGGCGTCGACGATTTCGCATCGCGTAGAGCCTGGACGATACGCCAACCGTCCACATCGGGCAGCATGACGTCCAAGATAATCAAATCGTACGAGCCAGTCAAAGCCAAATGATGCCCGTCCAAGCCAGTGCGCACGAGGTCCACAACGAAGCCGGACTCGACTAGCCCTTGGCGTACATAATCACCGGTTTTGGTCTCGTCTTCGACCAACAGCAATTTCATGGGTTCGATCCTGTAAGTCCATCGGCTATCACGAAAGGAAGAGCATTCTGCCGTCCATTGTCAAACTGTAATGCGATGCCGCTGACGGCAACATGACGTCAGCATTACAAAATTGTAATGCTACGGTAGAAGCCATCACCGGTAGAGCTGGGTTGCCAGCTTTTGCAGGCAAATTACTGCCCGTACGGCATCCAAGTTGCTGCATGAGGGAAGTGGCGCCGCATGACGGCGGTCACATGATGATCACACCTCAACCTTGTTGGAGATCGATATGCCTCATGAAAAGTTTCAATCCTGCATAGACGCTTGTTATGCCTGCGCTACGGAGTGCGACCACTGCGCAGCCTCATGCCTGGGGGAACAAGATGTTAAAGCTATGGCGCGCTGCATAAAGCTGGACATGGATTGCGCACAAATTTGCCGACTGGCGGCCAGTTATATGGCCAGGGGCAGTGAATTCGCCCAAGCCCTTTGCCGTCTGTGCGCTGATGTCTGCCAAGCTTGCGGTGATGAATGCGCAAAACACCAAATGGATCACTGCCAGCGTTGCGCCGGGGCTTGCCGCAGATGTGCTGAAGAGTGCAGGCGGATGGCGCAGACGGCCTGAGCGGCCTAGCAACCAGGATCGCTACCCGCACGAGCGGTGCGGGCAAACGAACAAATTGAGGCCAGGGCGCATCATTGCGCCTTGGCCTTTTAAACTTTACGCGACGGACTGTAACCCGCCTCGCGAATAGCTTGTTCTACTACGTCTGCGTCGGGAACCCCCTCCACGCGCACGGTGTGCTCGGCCAGGTCAACCGAAATGATAGCCTCGGGTGCGACGTCTTTGACAGCGGCGGTAACGGCGCCCACGCAGTGCCCACAAGTCATATCGTTTACTTCAAATTGAATCATTTTTTCCCTCTATTGGTAATTCGCCGAGCCGGATAACTGCAGGATAAACATTCCCACAGTGGGAATGTCAACGGATATGGTGTTTTTTGCCGCCTCTTGCAAATAGAACGGGACTTTGCCCCGGACAGGGTGAAGTGATGTGGTGCTTCATACATATCGCAACAAATTTATTACCTCTGTGGCGTTCCTTTTAAAGATGACAAAGATGTAATGCCCGCGCAACCTTTCTGACAGCGACGGACCGTTACAGTAGGCTCGTTCCTAGACTGAATTCCAGTGGCGCAAGTAAAAGGAGAGCCGACAATGAAATGCGATGTGAAGACGATGTTGAAAGGCGGTCTTGGGCTGGCCGCGCTGATTGCAGTGGCGTATGCGGCCCTGCCTGTCGCGCGGGAGTGGATCGCTGCGGTGAGCCCATTCTTATTCTTTCTGATTTGTCCGTTGATGATGCTTTTCATGATGAAAGGCATGCAGTCGTGCCACAGCGACAACGCTTCAAAGAACGGTGGACCCACTCAAACACAAATACCGGAAGGGACTAATGCTGGCGGGCACTCACGTCCGCCAGCTCCAGCGAACCGCTTTGATGCTTGAGCAGACCATGAGAACCAGACTCACTCGAATAGTCATCCTAGTACTAGCGGCAATTGGGTTGGTCGCTATTTTGGCTTTCATTTTCATGGGCATCATGATGTTCTGGATGATGAGTGGTTGAAGTGAAATTTATTCGTTTGTTGACAGCCCTGCTCGTAACTGGCACTGGCGTGGCGCTGATTCTGCAAGCGTCCTATCAAGGCTGTAACGATCCCACCGGCGTCTGCTATCCACCGATAGAGAAGACGCTGTCTGTACCACTCGTATCACGCTAAACAGAGTCCGCAAATGAAATCCGCCGCGAATTCCAGATTACAGAAAAGTAATGGAGCCGTCATTCGTGTGACAGCCGTACTTGATTAAAGTTAGGAATAGCAATTTGTCGGTTCGCCCAGAATGCGGCAGACGAAGCTCCGATCAACGATTCATTACAGGATTCTCCCCGCGTGAAACGCTCAACTACGCTAGCGGTTCCCCTCCCGGCCATACCTCGTCGCCGTTTTGTGCAAGGCCTTGTGGCCGGCGGCGTGTTGCTGGGCTTGTCGCCATTTGCCCGTGCCGCTGGAATGCAATCGGGCCGAACTAGTACGGGTTCTGCGGCGATACTGAGTGGGACCGAATTTAATCTGGAGATCGGTGAATCACCTGTGAATTTCACTGGTACGCCGCGTATGGCGACGACGGTCAATGGCTCGCTCCCGGCGCCCACGTTGCGTTGGCGCGAAGGCGATACCGTCACTATTCGCGTCAAGAACCGCCTGAACGAAACCACCTCAATTCATTGGCATGGCATCATCCTGCCGTTTCAAATGGACGGGGTGCCCGGCATCAGCTTTGCGGGAATCCCGCCCGGCGAAACGTTCACGTATCGGTTCAAGGTGCAGCAAAGCGGCACGTATTGGTATCACTCGCACTCGGGCATGCAAGAGGCCACAGGGGTTTATGGGGCGATCATTATCGACCCGGCACAGACTGACTCCATACGGGCCGATCGCGAGTATGTCGTCCAACTCTCTGACTGGACCGACGAGGATCCGATGCGGGTTCTGGCCAAGCTCAAGATGCAGGGCGACTACTACAACTACAACCAGCCCACGGCGGTCGATTTCTTTCAAGACGCCTCCCAGATGGGCCTGAAAGCGGCTATCGACAAGCGCAAGATGTGGAATGAGATGCGCATGAGCCCCACGGATTTGGCCGATCTGTCCGCGAACGTGCTGACCTACCTGATGAATGGTACGGCGCCGGCGGGCAACTGGACGGGGCTATTCCGGCCTGGAGAGCGGGTGCGGCTGCGCTTTATCAACGGCGCGGCTAATACTTTCTACGATGTACGCATTCCGGGCCTTCAGTTGACCATCGTTCAAGCCGACGGGGTCAATGTGGAGCCCGTTACGGTGGACGAGTTCCGATTTGGGCCCGGAGAAACCTACGATGTATTGGTACAACCGAAGGACGACGCTTACACCGTTTATGCGCAAGCAATGGACCGAACAGGGTATGCGCGCGGTACGCTAGCCACGCATGCCGGTCTCGAAGCGCCAGTACCGGCGCTCGACCCCGTGGAATGGTTGACCATGGCGGACATGATGGGCGCTATGGGCGGAGGCATGGCAGGAATGAGCCATGGCGCGGCCAACCAATCGTCCGGTGGCACGAGCCATGGAGGCATGGCCGGAATGGGCCACGGGAATATGGCTGGAATGAATCACGGCAGCATGCAAGGTATGAATCACGCAGGTATGTCAGGCATGGACCACGGCGCTATGTCTGCGGCCGGCGCCAGCACCCAAGTACGCCATGCCAGGACCGAGTATGGGCCCAGCATTGATATGCGGGTCGATATGCCGCGCACCAACCTGGACGATCCCGGCATTGGGCTGCGTAATAACGGCCGACGCGTCCTAACGCTGTCCGATTTGCACACAGTGGGCGGCCCAATGGACCCGCGCGGCGCAGAACGTGAAATCGAGTTCCATTTGACCGGCAATATGGAGCGCTATACCTGGTCGTTCGATGGCGTCGAGTTCGGAAAATCGACCCCGGTTCATTTCCGTTACGGCGAACGAGTCAGAGTCATCTTGCATAACGACACCATGATGACGCACCCCATGCATTTGCACGGAATGTGGAGTGAGCTGGAAACGCCAGACGGCCAATTTCAGGCTCGACGCCACACGATACCCGTCCAGCCTGCTCAGCGTATCAGCTTTCTCGTGACCGCCGATGCGCTCGGACGCTGGGCATGGCACTGCCATCTGATGCTACACATGGATGCCGGGATGTTTCGCGAAGTGGTGGTGGCATGAAGACAATGAACGACACGTTAGGCATCCCGGTCATGAACAATCAATTGAAGAAGAAGTTTCTTGCGATGGCTATCGCTACAGTGGGAGTGATGCCCGTGCTTGCCTATGCGCAGACGCATGCCGGCCATGCCGGTCATACTGCGGCGCCGCCCGCAACAAGCACGCCCGCGACGGTTTCGGGCATGGATGGCTCTATGAACATGTCCGATAAGGAGCATGGCTCCATGGGTATGCCGGGTATGGACCACGGTTCGATGGACATGCCCGGTATGGGCCATGGCGCAGGGAAAGCGCCAGCCCAGGGTCATGACGACATGAAAATGCCCATGAAGCAGGCCGACCCGGTCAAAAACACTTCCGCCATGCCGGGAATGTCGCGCGGTCAGTCCGGCTTTAATGCGCCAACCCCTGCCCACAATATGGGTGCCATGGACCATAGCGGTGGCGAAATGGATCATGGCGATATGCAGATGCAGGGCGGCTCGCCGCCGCCGGACGCTCGCGATCCGGACGCCTACTCCGATGGCTACGTCCGCAATGCCGGCAAGTATGCGTTGCCGCCGTCAGATGCGCTAATCATGTCCGACATGCACAACTTCGGCTCCGTCAATTTTGACCGGTTGGAGTACGTCAGGGCGCGCGGCGAGGAATGGGCGGCCTATGAAGGCGAGGCCTGGTACGGCAGTACCTACAACCGCGCCGTGATCAAAGCCGAAGGGGAAGTAGCGAGCGGTAAGCTGCAAGAATCTGAGACGCAGCTTTTGTGGCGCCATGCAGTTTCTACGTTTTGGGATACGGAGCTGGGCTTTCGTTTCGATCATGGCCAAGGCGTGCCGAACCGGGAATGGTTGGCATTTGGCTTTAAAGGGTTAGCGCCTTACTGGTTTGAAGTCGATGCCACCGCCTATGTTGGCTCGAGCGGCCACACCGCTTTGGAGCTGAAGGCCGAGTACGACATCCTGTTGACTCAGAAGCTGTATCTGCAACCCAGCGTCGAAGTGAATTTCTATGGCAAGGACGATGAACGCTGGGGCATTGGCAGCGGCTTGACAGACGGCACGGCGGGCTTGCGCCTCAAGTATGAAGTCACGCGTCAGTTCGTCCCGTACGTGGGCGTCGAATGGTCCAGCAAGTTTGGAAAAACGGCGGATTACGCACGGGCAGCGGGCGACTCCAAGCAGGAAACTCGCTTTGTGGCCGGTTTGAGCTTTCGCTTCTGAAGTCGCCTTTCACCTTTTCGCATGGGCGGCTTGAAAAGGCCGCCTGCTAAAACAAATCTCAAGAGAGTATTGATATGAAGAAGACCCTTTCTATTCTGGCTTTGAGCGTACTGCCGACCCTCGCATTGGCTGCCGGCAACCATGGCGGGGGGCATGGCGCACCGGCGCATGGCATGCCCGGTCACGATATGTCTACCATGTCGAATGCACCTTCGCCAACTGGTCAGCCGGGCGATCCGGCTAAAGTTACGCGCACGATTGAACTGACGATGGACGACACCATGCGGTTTACGCCTGGTGACATCCAGGTCCGCGCTGGCGAGACAGTTCGTTTCTTTATCAAGAATACGGGGAAAATCCCTCATGAAATGGTGATCGGGTCCATTGCCGATATGAAGGCCCATGCGGCCGAGATGCAGAAGATGCCGGGGATGCAGCATTCGGAACCGAATATGATTACATTGGACCCGGGCAAGATTGGCGGCTTGGTGTGGCAGTTCGACCAGGCGGGCACTGTCGATTTCGCTTGCCTGATTCCGGGTCACATGGAAGCTGGAATGGTCGGCAAGGTAAAAGTCAGCTGATCTAGCGCATTCAAATGACACGGAGAAAAAAATTGGTCTTTGGAATGGTTGGCGTCGTCATAATCGGCGCCGCCGCCGTCCTTTACAGCACGACTCGGCCATCTGGCCCGGCATTCATCGACCCTGCGGACCAATCCCTTGTGATGCAGGGCAAGGCGATCTATGCGAACAATTGCGCAGCCTGCCATGGCGAGGCCCTGCAAGGCCAGCCGAACTGGCGTGAACGCATGTCCAATGGCAGGCTGCCTGCACCGCCGCATGACAAGAGCGGCCATACCTGGCACCATCCCGATGCGATGTTGGTCGATATGGTGAAAAACGGTCTGGTCCCTGGGAAGACAGCACCTCCAGGCTATGTGAGCGACATGCCCGCGTATCGCGACATCCTCAGCGACCAAGAGACCATTGCGGTACTGACTTATATCAAGAGCACTTGGCCTCCTAAAGTTCTAGAGGCACAGAAGGAAGTTACTTTGCAACGGCAGAACTAAGCTGCTTGGTTGTGGTCTTTATCTATACTATGAATCATTCAAGATCTACATTTTTGCTGGAGCAGGTTTCATGAAACTATGGCTAACAGCGGCTGCCTTATCTGTCGCGTCATCCTTTGCACAGGCTGCCGGCACGGCCATTACCGTATATCAGGACCCCAATTGCGGCTGCTGCTCCGGTTGGGTTGAGCATATGCGGGAGTCCGGCTTTGATGTTACTGCCATCAAGACGGCCGATATGGCTTCAGTCAAGCAAAAACTCGGTGTGCCGTCGCAGCTCGGTTCGTGTCATACAGGCGTGGTAGAAGCCACTGGCCAAATCATAGAGGGGCACGTACCGGCCAATGCTGTCAACAAGTTACTCGCTGACTCGTCGGTGAAGGGCGTGTCGGCGCCTGGCATGCCGTTGAATGCGCCGGGCATGGGCGAACTTGACGGCAATTTAGTTACTGTTGACTTTAACGGTAAACCGTTTTCCAAGGACTAGAATCTACAGAAAAGCAACGGCATAGCCGGGTACGCCACGAGTGGTACGCCTTTGCTGCTCTGACGCTAGAAGAATTTATACCTCCACACCTACATCTCTCTTGCGCCACAAGTTCAAGCCGGTTCGTGAAAAGTCAATTTTCTGAATTTAGGAGATCAAAATGAATATGAAAGCACTATTTATTGCGCCCGTTACGGCGCTCTTGTTGGGCGTAAGCGGTGCAGGAGTAGCAGCGACTCCCAGCGGCGATAGCACATCCACGGGCATGAAAGCTGAACCAGGCATGATGCATAATGGTGACGCGAGCCAGATGGGCCAGATGAATCCAGGTAGGATGAAAGATCACGGCATGATGGGGATGATGGGCAGTTGCCCTATGATGGGTGCCGCCAGCGGCGCCAATAGCAAAGTGATGATGCAGATGCATGGCGAAATGATGCGTGCCATGGGCGACATCATGATTAAGTATGCCGATAAACTTGAAGTGCCATCCTCGCCTCAATAACGAGATCTGAGTTCGAACCAAAGAGCTGTCAAGAAAGCTATTTCGATGGCTTTGGACGCGCTGCGAGCCGTTCATGGGGCGTCGGCTACCAAATGCCGTCGCTAACCTAAGACTGCCTCCCGCATCGTCCTTGGAAACGATGGAGCGATCGCTTGAGCAAGCCATTTACCTTCGGCACCCTGCGTACTTCGCTTTGCATTGATGAGCAGTGGGTGATCACAGTCGCCAATGCGATTGCCAGAGCGCTTGAGGCCAGCACGACGCTGGAGACCTGGGTCAGCGCATCGTCGGCTGATGCAGAGTTTCCGGCATTCAATCCTGTGCAGTTACCCAGGCAGTCAATGAGTATTGTTGCTTAGAACCTTTCCTGTGACTTCGTTCAGGCTCACTTGCGGCTCAGATGCGGATTTATTTCTCGAGATCCTTGATAAGCGCTTTCATTTCTTCGATTTCTCCGCGCTGTGACTCGATGATTTGACCGGCCAGTTCACGAACGCGAGGATCAGAGAGGGTCGCCCGTTCGCTGGTCAAGATCGCGATGGAGTGATGCGGAATCATTGCCTTCATCCAGGAAACATCCTCAATGGTTGACTGACTTCGCACAAGCCAGAGAGCAAGCGCAAATACTATCGCGCTGGCGGCAAAAATCGCACTGTTCACGCGACGACTTCGGTGCATATGGAGCATGAAGGCCAACATGATGATTGCCATCGCGGCGCCCATCATGAATGCCATATACACGCGCGTTTCACTGAAAAAGACGTCGTTCAGCTCATACGTATTTAGATACATAAGGCCGAACATCACGATCGTTGAAGTAGCGATCATGGCGGCAAACCGAAGGTATTGGCGCATGGCTGATCTCCTGTTTTACGTAAAGATTTGCTATTTCTCCAAATACGTCAGCTTTGGCTACTTGCTAAGTTCAAGTGCCACCGACTCACGCGACGCGTTGCACTTCAGGTAGACTTTCGAAGCCTAAGGGCATTGAAAACGACCGATGCTGAACTCAGACTCATTGCCAATGCCGCGAACATGGGTGAAAGCAACAGCCCGACAAACGGGTACAAGACCCCAGCGGCCAAGGGCACCCCAAGAGCGTTGTAAACGAATGCGAAGCCCAGATTCTGCTTCATATTGGCGACTGTTTTGTCCGAGAGGTGGCGCGCAATCGAGATGCCGCGCAAGTCTCCCTTGACCAGCGTGACCTGCGCGCTGTTCATCGCCACGTCGGTTCCGGTACCCATCGCAATCCCGACGTCCGCTTTGGCTAGGGCAGGTGCGTCATTAATGCCGTCGCCGGCCATCGCAACAACTCGGCCTTCTGCTTGAAGTTTGCTGACCAAATCCAGCTTGTCGGCCGGCTTCACTTCACCGTGAACCTCGTCAATTCCTAATTGCTGTGCCACAGCTTTAGCCGTCGAAACGCCGTCGCCTGTTGCCATGATGACGCGGATCCCAGCCGCCTTGAGATCCTTCACGGCTTCGGGCGTACTTTTCTTGATGGGGTCAGAGACAGCCAGCAAACCTATTAATTGACCGTCTGTTGCTAAATACATGACGCTTGCACCCTTGGCGCGCAACGATTCGGCGGTACTGGCCATGATCGTAACGTTAACGTTTTCTTGATCCATCAAGGCAGTGTTGCCCAAAGCAAGGTGTTTGCCCTCGACCTGACCACGTACACCGATACCGCTACCTGACTCGAAGTCGTTTACAGCGCTTAGGCTTAAACCCCGCTCCCGCGCCGCCGTGACAATGGCGTCGGCCAAAGGGTGTTCACTGCCCTGATCAAGGCTAGCCGCCAGACGCAGCACTTCGGCAGCCTCTGTGTCGCCTGCCGGAATGGCCTGCTCGAACGCAGGGCGGCCTTCCGTCAAGGTGCCGGTCTTATCGACGATAAGGACATCGACTTTACGTAGGTTCTCGATGGCTGCCGCATCACGAAACAGCACGCCTTGAGTGGCGCCACGGCCGGTTGCCACCATAATGGACATGGGCGTGGCCAAGCCCAGGGCACATGGGCAGGCGATGATCAGTACAGCTACGGCGTTAATCAAGCCATATACCCAGCTCGGTTGCGGCCCAAGAATACCCCAGACAAAAAACGTGATGATGGCGATGGCGACGACTGCCATCACAAAATAACCAGCCACTTGATCTGCCATGCGTTGCATCGGTGCGCGGGAGCGCTGCGCTTGTGCGACGAGCTGCACGATCTGCGAAAGCACGGTCGCTGAGCCGACCTTTTCAGCTCTAATTATTAGCGAGCCGGATGTGTTCATCGTCGCGCCGATCACTTTGTCACCAGCGCGCTTGCTCACCGGCAGAGGTTCGCCCGTGAGCATGGATTCATCCAGCGAACTCGCACCATCTTCGACGACGCCATCAACGGGGACCTTCTCCCCAGGGCGCACACGCAGGCGATCGCCTTCATGCACGTGCGTCAGGGGTACATCCTCTTCTGATCCATCCGCGTTGATCCGGCGGGCTGTTTTGGGTGCGAGTCCCAGCAGTGATTTGATGGCAGCTGACGTCTGCGAACGCGCCCGCAGCTCCAGGATCTGGCCAAACAGAGTCAAGGAAATGATGACCACTGCGGCTTCAAAGTAAACAGCCACACGCCCCATGGATATGAACGTTTCGGGGAAAACGCCCGGTGCGACTGTCGCCACGACGCTATAGACGAACGCGGCGCCTGTACCAAGACCGATGAGCGTCCACATGTTGGGACTGCGGTTGACAACGGATTGCCAGCCGCGCACGAAGAAGGGCTGCCCAGCCCATAGCACCACGGGTATTGACAACACGAGTTCGATCCACGTTTGCGCCCTCATGCTGAACCAGCCAAGCTGCGGACCAAACATGGCCAGCACGGTGACAATGACCGTAAGGGGCAGCGTCCACCAGAATCGCCGAGAGAAATCTTTCAGCTCAGGATTATCGTCCTCCAGGCTGGGCATGAGCGGCTCAAGCGCCATGCCGCACTTTGGGCAGCTTCCCGGATGATCCTGTCGAATCTCGGGGTGCATCGGACAGGTATAAATTGTGCCAGGAGCTACCTGCTCGAAAGCTGCTTCGTTCTTGTTTTTCTGACCGGTGAATTTTTTGGGATCACGCTTGAACGTTTCCGAGCACTTGGTGCTACAAAAATAGAAATGCTTGCCTTCATGCTGAACCTGATTTACGGAGTCTTTCGTCACTGGCATACCGCACACAGGATCGGTGAGTTGCAAGCTGGAGGCGGGCTGCGTCACGTTGTGGTTGTGAGGTTCAGACTTGTTGTGCGCCATGGCGATAAAAACCTTCCAAGAGTGTGAGCGCAAGTTCAGCCCGTGTACGGCCAGATGCTTTTAGCGCCTAGGGAAATTGCGGTCAAATTCCATCATGCCACATACCAACACGTGGTCAGACGTTAATTCGGGGCTTGGCGCATTACATTTTTGTCATGTAACGCCTAATCGTAGCGTGAGCGCCGCGAGGGTAATAAGCAATACGGGCAAAGTGAGCACGATACCTACTCGGAAGTAATATCCCCAGGTAATGGTCATCCCCTTGCGTGCCAGGACGTGCAGCCACAGGAGCGTAGCCAAGCTTCCGATAGGCGTGATCTTTGGGCCCAGGTCGCTGCCAATGACATTGGCATAGATCATGGCTTCTTTGACCACGCCCGTTGCCTGACTGGCGTCAATCGAAAGCGCCCCGACCAGAACGGTAGGCATGTTATTCATAATGGACGAGAGCAGGGCGGTGAGCACACCGGTACCCAGGGTGGCAGCCCATAAACCGTGGCTGGCCAGATAGTTGAGCAGATCAGCGATCATTTCTGTGAGCCCCGCATTGCGCAGCCCATAGACCACCAAATACATGCCCAGAGAGAATATTACGATAGGCCAAGGCGCTTCGCGCACGACTTTGCGTGTGCTGATTTTGTGCCCGCGTCCCGCGACGATAAGCAGCGTGATTGCACCCAAAGCGGCGATAGCACTGACCGGCACGCCAAATCCTTCAAGGGTAAAAAAACTGATCAACAACAATCCTAGTACGACCCAGCCGGCGCGAAACGTCGCCAGATCGCGAATCGCCGTTTTCGGTTCTTTGAGTTGGCTATCGTCGTAGCGAGCCGGAATACTGCGGTGAAAATACAAAAACAGAACCAGCAAGGTGGCTGCAACGGAAACAAAGTTGACGGGCACCATGACCGCGGCATATCGTGCAAAACCAATATCGAAAAAATCAGCGGAAACAATATTGACCAGGTTGGACACGATGAGTGGCAGACTGGCCGTGTCGGCAATAAAGCCTGCCGCCATGACAAAAGCCAGTGTGGCTGCAGGGCTGAACCCTAACGCCAACAGCATGGCCATGACGATGGGTGTCAAAATCAAGGCGGCACCGTCATTGGCGAAGAACGCAGATACCGCAGCCCCCAGTAACACGATCAGTGCGAATAATCGCCGGCCATGCCCACCGCCCCACCTGGCGACATGCAGTGCTGTCCATTCAAAAAAGCCCGCTTCATCCAAGAGCAGGCTGATAATAATAATAGCCACGAACGTAGCGGTAGCGTTCCAGACGATCTGCCAGACCACGGGTATGTCGCTGAAGCTCACTACGCCGAAAGCCAGTGCAAGGGCTGCGCCGATCATAGCGCTCCAGCCAATGTTCAAGCCGCGCGGCTGCCAAATGACTAGGACGATGGTGACAATAAAAATCAATAACGCAGCAAGCACGTGAAATCTCTTTACGACAAAAGGGAAGGCGCCCTAGGCAGGGCATTGAGGGCAAAAGCGTCGGTTCGCAAACGCTCGCAACGATGCATCAAGGAAAAAGATCGCCAATGCGATCCAGTTCAGTCTTCAGACGGGTCGGGTCATTCTTCAAATCAGCGAGCGGCAACGCCAAGAATGCTTCAATGCGCGTTCGCAAAATGCGGTATGCAGCATCGAACGCCGCGTCAATTTCGTTGTCTGTACCGGTGGCGTGAGCCGGATCCTCAACACCCCAATGAGTTCGGGTAACCCGGCCCAAGTATGCGGGGCACGTTTCGCCAGCGGCGCTCGCGCAAACCGTGACGACGATATCCGGGGTATGCGGTAGGTTATCCCAGGATTTGCTGAAAAAGCTGTCTGTTGAAATGCCTTCGCGCGCGAGCAGCGTCAACGACCGGGGATGCACATGGCCGGTAGGATGGCTGCCGGCGCTCATGGCGCTCCAACCGGTAGGAGCAAGGTGATTGAAAGTGGCTTCAGCCAGGATAGAGCGGCACGAATTGCCCGTGCATAAGAAAAGGACGTTCATATATTCGGTACACAAGAGATGGGAGGGAAGTTCGTGGGCAGAGCTTCGGACCTGCAAGAGGGCTCGCGGCGAACCGGTCCGAACGCATATTGGTTAAGAAGCTGTGGTGCTCGCTTGTGTTGCTCGATCGCCCAGTGTGTCGAGTTCGCGTTTGATTGCCGCTTTGTCCAGCGTGGCTAATGGCAGGCTATTGAAAATTTTGATGCGGGTTGCGATCTGGCGAAAAACCTTATCAAACTTCCCTCGCTGTTCTTCAGCGGTGCCCGTACAGGCCGATGGGTCTTCAAAGCCCCAGTGCGCCGTAATCGGTTGGCCAGGCCACAAGGGGCATTCTTCACCCGCGGCGCTATCGCAGAGGGTGATGACAAAGTCCATTTGTGGTGCTCCTGGCCGGGCGAATTCATCCCAACTTTTGCTGCGTAAGCCATCGATTGGAAGCCGTGTTGCTTGAATAATTTCGAGAGTGAGTGGGTTCACCTGTGAGCCGGGGCGGCTGCCGGCGCTGAACGCCTTAAAACGACCATGACCAAATGAATTGAGTAGCACTTCAGCCATAATGCTGCGTGCCGAATTTCCTGTACAAAGAAACAGGGTGTTATAGACTTTATCCGACATGGTGAAAAAGTTCCTCTATTGTGTGTTTCCGGCTCAATGGTCAGTACATGAATGAGTGGCTAGGAGCGAGTTTTCTGGGTCACAGCACAAGCATCGAGGCTTACGGGCGAGCACGGGTTTCCGCCACAGCAGTTTTCCGTGAGATAGGCCAGAAGCGAATTCATGGCTTCATATTCGGCTGAATAGAATACAAAACGACCTTCCTGTCGCGACGACAACAGCCCCGCGTTCACCAATTCTTTTAGGTGAAAGGAAAGAGACGACGGTGCAATTCCCACCAATTCTGACAGCTGCCCGGCCGGTAGGCCGGCTGGGCCGGCTTGCACCAAGTAGCGATAGGCTTCCAGGCGGGACTCGTGGGCGATGGCGGCCAGTGCGCGGACTATACTTTTCGTTTCCATTGATCAATAATAATCGAAACGTTAAAATAATGGAACCACTATGAGCGATATCACGATCTACCACAATCCCGACTGCGGCACCTCACGCAACACGTTTGGCTTGATCCGCAATGCCGGTATAGAGCCCACCGTAATTGAATACTTGAAAACGCCGCCATCCCGTGAGGCGCTCGCCGATCTAATTCAACGTGCCGGGTTAACGGTGCGCCAGGCGCTGCGTGAACAAGGCACTCCATTTATGGAACTGGGCCTGGATAACACGGCACTTACGGATGCCCAGTTGCTCGAGGCGATGCAAGAGCATCCCATTTTGATGAACCGACCTTTCGTTGTTACACCATTAGGGGTACGCCTGTGCCGGCCTTCGGAGATGGTTCTCGATATTCTTCCGCAAACCCAGCAGGGACCCTTTACCAAAGAAGACGGGGATGTTGTTATCGATGAGCGCGGTCAACGCGTGCGTTAGCGATACTCCACCTTCCAACGCCGCTCAGCCGTTTTTTTTCTGTTAGTTTGAGACCATCGATGACCAGCTATTCTTCACCCGCCGATTTGACCTTGCCAATAGTCGACGAGACCCTATTGGACACACCCACTCATGACAAGCTTTCCTTGTCGGTTGGGGCAACGCATCCGCCTCGTATTCTTCTACTGTACGGTTCGCTACGTGAGCGCTCATACAGCCGCCTCCTTACCGAAGAAGCGGCGCGCATCCTGACGCGCTTGGGCGCCGAAACAAGAATTTTTAATCCACAGGGTCTTCCGCTGCCCGATAGCGTTCCTGCCGATCATCCTAAAGTCATTGAGTTGCGGGAACTATCGAATTGGTCCGAAGGGCAGGTGTGGTGTAGCCCCGAACGACATGGCACCTTAACAGGGGTGTTCAAGAGCCAAATCGATTGGCTGCCTCTGGAGGTGGGAAGCCTGCGACCGACGCAAGGCCGTACCCTCGCTGTCATGCAGGTCAGCGGCGGCTCCCAATCCTTTAACGCGGTCAACGCGCTGCGCGTACTTGGCCGTTGGATGCGCATGGTGACCATCCCTAACCAGTCATCGGTGGCGAAGGCCTACCAGGAGTTCGACGAGGACGGACGGATGAAACCTTCGGCCTACTACGACCGTGTCGTCGACGTGATGGAAGAACTTGTCAAATTCACCTTGCTGGTCCGGGATCGCAGCGATTACTTGACAGACCGCTACAGTGAGCGCAAAGGTGTGGCCGCCGAGGTCGCCCGCTTGGCCGAGCGCGCCATGGAGCAGGAAACCGAAACGACGGGCAGCTAAACGGCACTGGCATCGATTTGTATTTTAGTTAAATAACTCTCAACCACCTATAGCCTAAGGGCCTCAGTATTGGAATGCGGGATGGGCCTACGGCCATGAGAATTCCCAGCTGAATTTGATATAATCCAGCTTGAATGAAAAAGTTTATATTCATCTTTCTGCTGGTGCTTCTGCCCCTCCAGGCTTCCTGGGGAGTGGTCAGTGTGTACGCGACACAAGAGCATGATAGCTGTTCTCCTACTTGCTCCGAAGCTCAAATGGTTCAAGCAAAGGACGGCGGCCAAGACAGTTCCACCACACCGAGTGCTCATCACGAAGACCGTTTTTGCGGTTTGCATGCTCTCGGTATTGTCGAAACCGGCCCTCATCAAGGCATCTCCTTCTCATCTGACGCAGCCCCTCGAGTCCAAGAGTCGCGACTTGCGTTACAGATCTTCATCGAACGGCCAGAGCGGCCTAAATGGAACGCGTCAGCCTGAAACGGCGCGACGCAGCACTCACCGCGTCGTGACGTCTATCCTTGCAGTAGCTGGGAACGGCTGGACGGGTACCACTTTCGTCTGATTTAACAGAATCGCTCCCGTCGCGTTCGCCCCTGGGCGACTATGACCGCACCCCCCGGCGCTGCTCAAGAGTCAAGTATCTCTAAAGACTATCTTGGAGCAATTCCATGCGCAGTGCATTAGTTCTATTTGCGGCCGCCGCGATCCTTTGGAGCGCCGCCTCGGCCCAGCCGCTGCCTTCATATTCCGCCGCGCCCACTGCCCCGCCCACTGAGCCAGCCACGTCGCTGACACTCAATCAGGCTTTGACACTGGCCCTGGATGCCAATTACACCCTTTCGTCGGCCCGTTACGCGGCCGATTCGTCGCAAGGCGTCGTCTTGCAGGCCGGCGTCAGGCCAAACCCGATACTGGACATCGAAGTAGAGGACACATCCCGCAAGGCCTCGCGTACGACAACGACCAAACTCAGTCTACCTATCGAGCTTGGGGGCAAGCGCGATGCGCGCATTGCCTCGGCCGAGCTTACCCGCGATATTGCGGGCCAGCAGCTGCTGCAGGCTCGAGCCGATGTGCGATCACAAACGGTGGCCGCATTTTTCGATGTCTTGATCGCGCAAGAGCAAGTAGCGCTGTCAACTAAAACGGTTGAGATTGCTGGCGATGCATACCGCATTGCAGATCGGCGCGTGGAGGCGGGAAAAGTTCCGCCGCTTGAGGCTGATCGGGCGCAGGTCGAACTGGCAAACGCCGAGTTGGAAAAGTCCCAGGCGGCCAGCTCCTTGGAACTGGCGCGGCGCACCCTTTCGGCGTTGTGGGGCAATCCGTCACCGCAATTCACCCAAGCGCAAGGGGAGGTCGCTGTCTTGCCGGCACGCCCCGGGTTAGACGACTTGGCCGCTGCACTGGAGCGTTCTCCTTATATACAGGCCGCACGGCTTGAGCAGGACCGAGCTCGAGCTCAGATCGATGTGGAACGCAGCAAGCGATATCCGGATCTGACGGTAAGCGCCGGCGTCATTCGTAATAACGAACTAGATCGAAATCAGATGATGGTGGGCGTATCGATTCCCTTGCCCTTTTTCGACCGAAATCAAGGCAACGTCTATGAAGCATCGATGCTGGCATACAAGAGCCGAGACGATTACCGGGCTTTAAAGATTCGTTTGCAGACGCAGTTACAACAGAGCGCCAGCCAGTTCGACATGGCCAAAAGTACCTCGGCAAGGCTTGCATCCGACATTTTGCCTAAGGCCGAAACGGCGTTTGAACGCGCCAAGAAAGGTTTTGAAGCTGGCAAGTTCGGGTTTACCGAAGTGTTGGATGCGCAGCGAACGTTATTTCAAGCGCGCGTTCGCCACCTTTCAGCACTATCGGATGCATATCAAGCCCTCGCGCAAATAGACCGTATTCTGGGATCAGATTGACTATGAAAAGCACACAAAATAAGCCAGGTTTGGGCAACCGCAGCCGGCAGACCGTCTTAATTGCCCTGATTGTCCTCATTGGCGTTTTACTTAGTACCTTGTTGTTGGCCGGGACCAACACGCAGGAGGGTGGGTCCGAGCAAGAGGAACATGCGCATGCGTCGGAAGATACAGAAAAGCAGCACGACAGCAAGGAGGCTGAACATGCGGATGAGGGTGGCGAGACGCATGCAGATGAAGAACAGCATGGGCGCGAGGTGACCTTTACGCAGGGGCAGATTGAGGCGGCCGGAATCACCTTGGCGACTGCTGGGCCGGCGTCCATTCAAAGCACCATCCAGTTGCCGGGCGAAATCGTCTTTAACGCCGATCGCACTGCGCAGCTCGTTCCGCGCCTTGCCGGCGTCATACAGGCGGTTAAAGCCAACCTCGGGCAAGAGGTCAAAGAAGGCGATGTACTCGCCGAGATAGCCAGCCCGGAGCTGTCCGAGCGACGCAGCACGTTGAGCGCCGCGCAAAAGCGCCTGACGCTGGCGCGAACCACCTATGAGCGCGAACGGCTGTTATGGAAGGAGAAGGTGTCGGCCGAGCAGGACTATCTGCAAGCTCGCCAGCAACTGCAAGAAGCGCAGATTGCTGTGGACGACGCCCTTGAGCAGCTCCAGGCGCTGGGGACTGATGCCGGTGAACCTGGTCACTTCAACCGCCTCGAAGTGCGAGCACCTTTCGATGGAATGATCGTAGAAAAAGACATCGCCCTTGGGGAGACGGTCAGTGCTGATGCGCCG
The DNA here is from genome assembly GCF_020539505.1 of Mesopusillimonas faecipullorum. Classification (GTDB taxonomy): domain Bacteria; phylum Pseudomonadota; class Gammaproteobacteria; order Burkholderiales; family Burkholderiaceae_B; genus Mesopusillimonas; species Mesopusillimonas faecipullorum. The sequence continues at coordinate 20,008 of NZ_JACDXW010000012.1, forward strand.
ATCTTCAAGATTTCAGATTTGTCGACGGTATGGGCTGACATGATTGTGCCGGCTGAAGCACTGGGCACCGTGCGTGTTGGCAGCAAAGCAATCGTACAGGCTACCGCCTTTGACTCACAGGCTCAAGGCACCGTTTCGTATGTCGGTTCGCTGTTGGGCCAGCAAAGCCGGGCTGCTACGGCTCGGATCAGTTTGCCCAATCCCAATGGGGCGTGGAGGCCCGGCCTGTTCGTGAATGTCCAAGTGCTCTCAGGTGAGGCACAAGTGCCTGTCGCGATAGAGCCTGAGGCGATCCACACCCTGGAGGAAGAGTCAGTGGTATTTGTGCGCCACGATAACGAGTTTGTTGCACAAGCTGTGACGACCGGCCGCCGCGATGCCAACTCGGTGGAAATTGTCGAAGGGTTGGAAGCGGGTACGTCCTACGCCGTGGAAAACAGCTTTGTCATCAAATCCGAGTTGGGCAAGGCTAGCGCCTCGCACAGCCACTGAGCAGGGGAGACGCCGTGTTTGAACGCATCATCCGCTTTTCAATCGAGCAACGCTGGCTGATTATCCTGGCCGTACTTGGAATGGCCGCCCTGGGTATCTATAACTACCAGCGCCTCCCCATCGACGCTGTGCCCGATATCACCAACGTACAAGTACAGATCAATACGCCCGCACCCGGGTATTCGCCGCTAGAAGTGGAGCAGCGCATCACCTATCCGCTTGAAACGGTCATGGCGGGAATCCCGAAGTTGGAGCAGACCCGTTCTCTGTCTCGCTATGGGCTGTCTCAGATCACCGTGATCTTTGAAGAAGGTACGGACATCTATTTCGCGCGCCAGTTGGTGAGCGAACGGCTGCAGGGAGTCAAGGACCAGCTTCCAGATGGCATTGCACCGACGCTCGGGCCTATTTCGTCGGGGTTAGGCGAAATCTATTTCTGGACTGTAGAGGCGGATGAAGGGGCGCTGAAACCAGACGGCACGCCTTATACGCCAACAGACTTGCGCGAAATCCAGGACTGGATCATTAAGCCTCAGTTGCGTAATGTGCCAGGCGTCACCGAAATCAACACCATTGGCGGATACGCCAAGGAATACTTGATCGCGCCCGACCCGGTCAAGCTGCGTTCTTACGGGTTTACCTTGCAAAACCTGCTGGACGCCGTCGATCGGAATAACAGCAATTTTGGGGCCGGCTATATCGAGCGGCGTGGCGAACAATCGCTCGTTCGGGTGCCCGGCCAGGTGCAGTCCGTGGAGCAAATCGGCCAGATTTTCATCGCCAACGTGGACGGCTCCCCGATTCGCATCCAGGATGTCGCCACGGTGGGTGTAGGCAAAGAGCTGCGCACCGGCGCGGCTACCGAAAACGGTCGCGAAGTCGTGCTGGGTACGGCATTCATGCTGATGGGTGAAAATAGTCGAGCGGTTTCACATGCAGTCGACAAAAAAATGCAGGAAGTGAACCGCAGTTTGCCCAAGGGCATCAAAGCAATAACGGTCTACGACCGCACCGTGCTTGTAGACAAAGCGATTGCCACAGTACAGAAAAACCTGCTTGAAGGCGCGATTCTTGTCATCGTGGTGCTTTTCCTGTTTCTAGGAAACATCCGCGCGGCTGTGTTGACAGCCTTGGTCATTCCGTTGGCGATGCTATTTACTTTTACGGGCATGGTGACAGGCAAGGTCAGCGCGAACCTGATGAGCTTGGGCGCGCTTGATTTCGGCATCATCATCGATGGGGCCGTGGTGATTGTGGAGAACTGCATAAGGCGCCTGACGCATGCACAAGCTCACCACGGACGGTCTTTGACGCTTTCGGAACGACTCCATGAGGTATTTGCTGCTTCGAAAGAGGTACGCCGTCCATTGATATTCGGACAACTCATCATCATGATTGTCTATCTACCCGTCTTCGCCCTGACGGGCGTTGAAGGCAAGATGTTCACCCCGATGGCCTTTACCGTGGTGACGGCGCTACTGGGAGCGATGATTCTTTCGGTCACGTTCGTGCCGGCTGCCGTTGCACTGTTCATCGGTAAGCGCGTTACAGAAAGAGAAAGTATCTTCATTCGTGCCGCAAAAAGGGCCTATCGTCCCGCTCTGGATACCGCCTTGGCCAACAAAGCGGTCGTCCTGACCGTTGCAATTGTTGCCATCATCCTCTCAGGCCTCATCGGTGCACGCATGGGAAGCGAATTTATTCCAAGCTTGAACGAGGGCGACTTCGCCATTCAAGCGTTGAGGGTGCCAGCCACCAGTCTGACCCAGTCCGTAGAGATGCAGCAGCAGCTGGAACGCAAGTTGATCAAGGAGTTTCCGCAAATTGAGCGCATTTTCGCCCGTACTGGCACCGCTGAAGTGGCTTCCGATGCAATGCCGCCCAATATCTCGGATGCTTACGTCATGCTTAAACCGAAGGACCAATGGCCCGATCCAAATTTGTCCCGAGACGAGCTGATACGTCAAGTGCAAGAGTCTGCGGCGCAACTGCCCGGCAGCAACTACGAATTCTCCCAACCGATTGAGCTGCGATTCAACGAGCTGATTTCGGGTGTGCGATCAGACATAGCAATCAAGGTCTTTGGTGACGACATGGAGGTGCTGAACTCAACGGCTGCGCAAATCGCGCAGGTACTGGGGCAAGTGCCCGGCGCATCGGCTGTCAACGTTGAGCAGACGACGGGGCTGCCGGTACTCACCATTGCTATTGACCGCGCTCAGGCGGCACGTTTTGGTCTATCGATGCAGGAGGTCCAGGATGCCGTGGCGGTAGCCGTCGGCGGGCGCGACGCGGGAACGCTGTTTCAAGGAGACCGGCGCTTTTCGATCGTAGTGCGGCTGCCCGAAACACTACGGGGCGACATAGACGCCATCAAACAACTGCCTATTGCGCTGCCAACCCGTGATGGCGAGGTGGTCAACCAGATTCCGCTAGGCTCGATCGCCACGTTGGAGACGACCGTCGGCCCGAATCAGTTCAGTCGTGAGAACGGTAAGCGTCGGGTGGTCGTTACGTCTAACGTGCTGGGCCGCGACATAGGCTCATTCGTCGCTCAGGCGCAAGAACGAATGCAAGGTGAGGTGCAGGTGCCGGCGGGGTACTGGGTGGAGTGGGGCGGAACGTTCGAGCAACTTCAGTCGGCCACATCACGACTGCAAATCGTGGTGCCGGTGGCCTTGTTGCTTGTGTTCATCCTGCTTTTCATGATGTTCAACAACATCAAGGACGGCTTGCTGGTATTTACCGGCATTCCTTTTGCATTGACCGGCGGCATCGTGGCGCTTTGGCTGCGAGGTATTCCGTTGTCTATTTCAGCAGCGGTGGGCTTCATCGCCCTGTCTGGGGTGGCGGTGCTGAACGGCCTGGTGATGCTGTCCTTCATCCGAAGCTTGCGGGAGGGCGGGTTATCGCTCAACGCAGCCATTCTTGAAGGCGCGATGACTCGGCTGAGGCCCGTATTGATGACCGCTTTAGTGGCCTCTTTAGGCTTTGTGCCTATGGCTCTGAATACCGGGACTGGCGCTGAAGTACAGCGGCCATTGGCCACAGTGGTTATAGGCGGCATCATATCGTCGACTCTGCTGACCTTGCTGGTGCTACCCATACTGTACGAGTTGAGCCATCGGCGTGCCGCTGCGCGGGAACGCGAGGAACAATAACTGGAGGCCAAGATGGCCGACAAGATAAAGACCAGTTGAGTAAACACATGTCGCAGAAAACGTGATCCTTTGGGCTGATCGGCGTTGCCATAATAGGTGTCGCCGTCATTCTCTACAGCACGCTGCGGCCATCTGGTCAGGCATTCATCGATCCTGCAGATCAGACCCTTGTGATGCAGGGCAGGGTGATTTATGCAAACGATTGCGCGGTGTGCCATGATGAATCCCTGCAAGGGCAGCGGAACTGGCGTGAGTGCATGCCCAATGCAGATTACCCCCACAGAAGGAAGTTACTTCGCAACGGCAGAACTAAGCTACGCCTGGCATGCCGTTGAGTGTGCTGGGTGTGGGAAAGCTCGACGGCAATTTGGTTACGGGTTGTTTTTACCGAGCGGTCCGAATGCCACTACGATGAAATGCGGCATCCTGACTATTGTGTTGCTGAAAGTCGATTCCAATTGCGAGTTGTATCATCGACCTGCACCTCTAAACGTGGCAAGATTGATCGGAAAGGGCGCGCAAAATCCCGCATGAATTGGTAGGCGCAGTGATCGCACATTCTTGGCGCAATAACACCAGATGCTCTTTTAATTGCATTAACTCGTCGACGCGCACTTCCACCGCGCGGATATGCTCATCAAGCAAGTCATTCACGTCGGCGCAATCCTCAGTAGGCGTATCACGGTACTGAAGCAAGGTTCGTACTTCGTCCAACGCCATGTCGAGCGTACGGCAGTGCCGGATAAATTGCAGGCGTTCAATATGCTGCTCGTCATACAGACGATAATTGCCATCGCTGCGAGAAGGCTCCGGCAGCAGACCCTCCTTTTCGTAATACCGAATGGTTTCCACCGTTGACTCCGTACGTTTGGCAAGCTCGCCGATTCTAATTGGCATGATGGTCTCCTTTGTTTGAAACACTAAAGTTACTATAGACTTTAGCAGTCAAGAAATCAAGATCTGACCTGTTGCGGGGTGAAATCAAAGCGCTTGACTCTGAAGCCACTAGAGGCTTTCTAATACCTGCATTCAAAGGAGAAATTCTTATGCGGTTTCATATTGAAGATATGACATGCGGCGGTTGCGCCGGCAATGTCGTCAAAGCCATTCAGTCAGTCGACCCGAACGCTGAAGTCATCACCGAGCCGCCAACGCGCAGCGTGCAAGTCACCTCGTCAGCGACAAGGGCACAGCTTGAATCGGCCTTGTGTCAGGCGGGTTACCCACCGCGTGGCAGCGATGCTCCGATCGCCAAAAGCCTGGCTCCCATCCCCGCACAAGAAATGCCTCCGGGCCTCTCCATGCAGGTACAGGGCATGGACTGCGCAAGTTGCGTCGGCAAGATTGAAACGGCGCTGGCACGCATGCCCGGCGTTTCTGATATCCGGCTGAACTTCGCCACAGAGAGGCTCGAACTGACGCTGGCCCCCGAATCGCCCACCCAGCTTGGTGACATCAAAAAAACCATTAAGAGCTTGGGCTTTGGCGTATCTGCCAGTACCGACCAAAGCGCTACGCCAGGCATCGGCACGGACGATCAAGCCGCCGCACCCCAGCTGCGTTGGTGGCAAACTAGAAAGGGCAAGCAGGTCGTGGGCCTTGGCATTCTGATGGCCACCGCCTACGCTATCGCGCTGTTTTTCCCGAATTACGGGACCTGGGTGTTTGGTGCAGCCGTGGTTGTCGGCGTCTTTCCCTTTGCACGCAAAGCGCTTGCGCTGGCCAAGTCTGGCTCGCCCTTTTCGATCGAGACACTCATGTCCGTGGCCGCGCTTGGCGCCCTCTTCATCGGTGAAGCCGAAGAAGCGGCGGCTGTCGTATTCTTGTTCTCGGTCGGTGAGTTGCTGGAGAGCGTGGCAGCCGGTCGCGCCCGTGCCGGCATTAGGGCCTTGGCGTCACTGGTTCCGAAAACGGCGGTTTTAATCGATCCACAAGGGGGGCAACGCGAGGTCCCTGCAGCCTCGTTGGACGTGAACGACCATGTGCTCGTGCGCCCCGGGGACCGGGTGTCCGCCGATGGCGTGATTATCCAAGGCGCGTCCAGCCTTGACGAGTCGCCCATCACAGGCGAGTCCATACCTCTTGCGAAGGCGGCAGGCGACAATGTATTCGCGGGCTCGATCAACGTCGATGGGGTGCTCCAGATTCGCGTGGAAAAGGCTGCCGCCGACAACACGATTTCGCGCATTATCCATCTGGTTGAACAGGCACAGGCCTCTAAGGCACCCACCGCCCGTTTCATTGAGCGGTTCAGTCGTTACTACACGCCGGCCGTGATGGCTATTGCCGCGCTGATTGTGGTCGTTCCACCGCTGGCAATGGGCGGGGACTGGGGAACCTGGCTTTATCGTGGCCTGGCGCTGTTGCTTATTGCCTGCCCCTGCGCACTCGTGCTGTCTACGCCGGCGGCTATCGCTTCGGGCTTGGCTGTTGGGACGCGCCGCGGGCTACTCATCAAGGGCGGCAATGCCTTGGAAACCATTGGTCGGGTAAGTACGATCGCGTTTGACAAGACAGGCACCCTGACCGAAGGCAAGCCGCGCGTCACTGACGTGGTTGCCTTCACATCAGGGCGCGAGGACGAGATTTTGGCGCTCGCCGCAAGCGTAGAATCCGGCTCGAATCACCCGCTAGCGAAAGCCATTGTGAGCCATGCCGAGGCCGCTAACAGCCTTATCCCCGCTGCCTCGCATGCATACGCCACCGCGGGTAAAGCCGTACATGCAAGCGTAGCTGGCCGCAAATTGGCCATTGGCTCGCCGATTTACGCTGCCCAAGCAGCGGCCCTTACACAAGGACAACGCGCACGCATCGAAGCGCTGCAACATGACGGAAAAACCGTTTCCGTTTTGCTGGACGAACAGACCCGTGAAGCGCTTGGGCTGGTGGCGCTACGCGACGAGCCAAGGCAGGACGCACAAGAGGGTGTAGCCGAACTCAAAGCGATGGGCGTGCGCTCAGTCATGCTCACGGGCGATAACCGCCTCACCGCCCAAGCCATCGCCGGCCACTTGGGCATGGAATGGGAAGCTGAACTTCTGCCCCAGGATAAGCTGCGCCTGATCGATGAAATGAAGCGCAGCGCCAAGGTGGCCATGGTGGGTGATGGCATCAACGATGCGCCGGCGCTGGCAACGGCCGATGTGGGCATCGCGATGGGCGGTGGCACCGATGTGGCAATCGAAACGGCCGACGCGGCTCTGCTTAAAAGCCGCGTTACGGATGTAGCCCACCTAGTCGCGCTTTCACGTGCAACGATGGCAAACATTCATCAGAACGTGATTTTTGCGCTCGGTTTGAAGGCCGTATTCTTGATTACCACTGTGCTGGGCGTCACCGGTTTGTGGGTTGCCGTCATGGCCGATACGGGCGCGACGGCAATTGTCACGCTTAATGCGTTACGTCTGCTGCGTTTCAAGGGAGCGGCGGCGACAAAGCACCATCAGCCGCGCATGCAACCGGCAAGCGTGCTGTGAACAAACATGAAGCTGATGTTTTGGTTCATATTGATCCTGCCCGGACAGGAATGACATCCGAGCGTTTATGAAAGTTTTCGTTTTTCTGAGGTAACCATATGAAAAGAGTGATTGTTGGCGCTGTTGTCCTGTGTACGGGTTCCATTGTCTATGCTGCAGGCCCACACGATACACACGTAGCCGTCGCAGCTCATGCGCAAACCGCACAACACGTCAGCAAAGACGCCGATGGTGGCGCCGAACTGTCTACAACATTGACGGTTTCGGATTGCTGGATTCGCTCCTTGCCAAGGCCGACTCCTTCTGCGGGCTACTTTGTGATAAAGAACGCTGGCAATAGCGAAGCAAAGCTCGCCTCCATGTCTATTGCCGCTTTCGACCAGGTGTCCTTACATCAAACGATCGATCAGGACGGGAAAATCAGGATGGCCGTGGCTGACGCTGTTTCGATCCCTGCTGGTGGCGAACTGCAATTTAAGCCGGGCAGCTATCATGCGATGCTTGAAAAGCCTACTCAAGCGCTTACTGTTGGTACCGAAGTCGAAGCCGATTTTGAGTTTCAATCAGGGGAAACAGCGAAGGCGCTGTGCGAAGTTAAGCCTGCCAACGCTCTCTCGAGGTAGTGCCTATCCTGGCGATAAATCCAGCGCTGGCCCGACAGTTGAGATGCCCGGATCATGGGCCGCTTCGCATTTCGTTTAAGCGAAGCAGCTGACAAGGAGGCGCCCTCGTAAAGGAGGTGTACGCCTGAGGCCGGATTGTGGGGGGAGACTCTCGGGCGAAGAGCGGACGGCATAGGCATGCCCCTTGCTTGATGTCCCACCTCTAGCCTTGGAAGACGGGAGAAGTGCTATCTCTCGTATGCGCGCAGCATCTAATAGTGGCTCGCAGTCAGCAATGTAGGGATGACCTTGATATGTCCAACGAACGCGAAAGTAGCGAGGACAACTCTGATTTGGACCCGAGCGACGTCGCCCAACGGCGCACGCTGATCAAGGTGCTTTTCATTAATTTGGCGCAAGCCATTGTCGTTGGCGTAGTCGGCGCCCTGGCGGACTCCACTAGTTTGATGGGAGCCGCATTAGACAGTTTCGCCGACGGCATCGTGTATGGCCTAAGTATCTATGCGGTTGGACATACCGTGATCGCTAAAGCCCGTGTCGCGCGATTGTCGGGTACGTTTTTGATCTTGCTTGCCGTGGGGTTGTTGATTGAGGTGTTGCGACGATTCTTCGCCGCCGGCGAGCCGATTGGTCTGGCGATGATTATCGTGGCGCTGGCGAATGCGGCGACCAATCTGTTCTGCCTGCGTCTGCTGCGGTCTTATCAGAATGAAGATGTGCATCTGCGGGCATCATGGATCTTCACGACGAATGACATGTATGTCAATTTGGGGATTGCTGCTTCGGGTGTGGCAGTGATACTGTTTCAGTCATCTCTTCCCGACCTGTTAATAGGGCTGGTGGTCGTCGCTATTGCGTTCAAGGGTGGTTGGGAAATTCTCGGGCAAGCACGCGATGCGCGTCGCTCTGAAGCATCGACGGTAAGCGGACCACGCTCTTAAGCGCGAATTCGAAAATCGGTTCACAGCGCGAGCGTAGTTTCATTCGAGTGTGTTGAATGGAAAGTTTGGCCTTAGGGATAGGCCGCCTTGACCTCTTGCTCAACTAGCGCCTTAAGCTGCTCATAGCCAAATTTGGGCAAAGGCTGGCCATTGACGAAAAAGGTGGGCGTTTGCTTTATATTCAAGGCGCGAAGATCTGTCTTGTCTTGTTCAATAACCGCCGCAACGGTTTCCTTATTTGCGTCTTTACGTGCCTTTTCAATGTCCAAACCGTTTTCTTTGAGATAGTCCCAAATTAGATCTGGCTGTGGATTGTCATGCGAGGCCCATTGGGGCTGCATGCGTAGGACCGTTTCCAAAGTCGGCCAATACTTATCTTGCATTCTGGACGCCTCAAGAATCTTAATCATGTCTTCGGAGCCCTCGTGAAAAGGGGCATAGCGAATGACGAGTTTGACTTTTCCATCATGAGCGTTAACGAGCTCTTTGACGCCGGGATAGAATGCTCGACACGTTTCGCAGGATGGATCAAAAAACTCGACAATCGTGACCTTGGCGCTCGCCGCGCCGAAAACAGGCGAATGCATTCGAACGAGCTCGCTCACTGGGGTGTCTGCCGTCTTATTCTTGCGAAGCTGGCTCTGTTCATATACGAAAGCGCTCACGGCAAAAGCCATGACCGCGACAATGCTGGTAAAGACAAGAAGAGTTCGTTTTTTCACTTTTGAGGACCTTTTTTAACTATAAGAAGAACAGCGAGCGTGGTGAATGCGACTAACGACAGAAGGGGAATCGAAATAAAACCAAACAGGTTCAGATCGGCTTTCGCACAGGAAGGGCCTGCGCCACAGGGCTGAAGCGCTTCCGGAATAACACCGACATACAGAAGGTTGTGGTACGCGGCGACAAGCCATCCAGCGGCAACGAGCGGCAATGCATACTTGAAGACTTGTGTGTCCGAAGTGGCCAGGCCAACTGCTAGAACGAAAACGAGCGGAAACATGAAAATGCGCTGATACCAACAAAGCTCGCAAGGGTCCAGGCCCATGATTTCACTGAGAAATAAGGCCCCCAGCGTTGCGACAAGTGCAATAATCCATGCAGCAAAGAGGCGATACCAACGTGGTTCAGAAAGATGCGTTGCGATAGTCATAAAACTTCAGTCCTCAATGGACGACTCCAAAAAAATAGGCCGACCTCATAATGGACGAGGCGAGCGCCATGGCGCTCGCGACCATATAGCGCCGGCATCGGCTTGGATCACATGGCCTGACTCCATTAGCCTATACTGCCAAGGGCGGGGAAGGTCCTTAGCAACCAAATCGCAAAACGCACTAATTGCCCGCTCGCTACGGCGATACCCATCAAGACGAGGATCGCACCGGTTACGAGCTGCAGGTAACGACCCGTCCGGCGCAAAGCGCTCAGACGGTGCATAAAAGGCGTCATGAAGAATGCGGAAAGAAGAAACGGTACGCCTAGTCCTAGTGCATAAACTCCTAATAGCACTGTTCCATGCCCAACACTCTCGGAGGTGGCGCTCAGCACAAGGATGCTGCCAAGCACCGGTCCAATGCATGGCGTCCAACCAAAACCAAAGGCCACGCCAAGCAATGTTGCCGACCAAGGGTTACCACCCTTCACGCTGGACTCGAAGCGATAGTAGCGTTGAGCCCATAGCGGCGTACGAACGACGCCCATAATCATGAGACCCGCAAGCGCAATGATGACGCCAGCCGCAATATTGAGCTCGTAGCGATAGCTTAAGAACAGGCGTCCGATTGCCGTAATGCTGGCGCCTAGAATTAGAAACACCAGCGAAAATCCCAGGACAAAGCATGCGCTTAAGCCAAGGGTCCTCCAGCGCCTAAGGCGCACCTCCACTGGGGATGCCATTGGCGCAATCGCGCCACCGGCAACAAAAGAGAGATAGCCTGGTACGAGCGGTAAAACACACGGCGACAAGAACGATGCGATGCCGGCAACAAACGCTGTCAGCAATCCAATGGTGGTCAGCTCAAGCATCGCATAGCCTCAAACGTTCGTTTCTTAGCATTGAAGGTTCCCATTGTCATGAGCCTTTACCCGGCGAGCGCGCCAATGCGGCATCGATCAAGGCTTCTACTTGGGCACTATCCCAAGCGGCAGGCCCCATTGCGCGACCAATTTCACGACCCTCTTGATCAATGAGCAGAGTCGTTGGAACGCCTGGGGCGCGAAGCGCATTTGGAATCTGTGTCGACGGATCGAAGTAGCCGCGCAAAGTCTGTATCCCGAACTCTTCATAGAACGGCTTGACCAATGCGGTGTCACGATCAATCGACAAGGCCACCACTTCAAAGTTCTCGCCGCCCCGTTTATCATTCAGCCGATCGAGCGAGGGCATTTCTTCTCGGCAAGGTGGGCACCAGGTAGCCCAAATATTAAGCAGCACGACCTTTCCACGGAAGGCCGTCAGGCTCATCTCCTTGCCCGCTTCGTCCTGAAAGGTGATGGCGGGCAGGTCGCGCGGCGTATGCCAGCGCATAAAGCGTTGGTCCCCAATATCGACTGCAACATTGACTATGCCTGCGAGGGGATTCTTCGACGCATTGCCACGCTGATAAAAATACAAGGCGGTCGCGATGGTAATGACGCCGATAAGGGCTAGCGCGGACCAGGCGAATATCTTAAAGGAGCTCTTCATGATGGCTGCTCAACCCCTACCTTATCGGAAGTTGTGTTTTGATCCCGTTGCCCGCGGGCGCGCTCAATACTGTCGTTGACAGCGCGCGCGGCGTCTGAGTCGGGGGGAAGCAGTTCGTGCAACTGTTGCCAATAAGCGATGGCCCCATCGTAGTCACGGCGTTCCAGCGCTGCAGCCCCTGCCAGGGTCAATGCAAAGGGTTCTTTAGGGTTAAGAGCGAGCGCGCGCCCAAGTAGCGCGGTAGGCTCGCCTGCGAACCCATTCGGGCTGCTTCGTGCAAGTGCTTCGGCATATTCAGTCAAAGCAAGTGGGTCTGATTCGATCGCGCTACCCGCTTTCGCAAAAGCATTAGCGGCGTCCTCATACCTGTCAAAATAGCGATACGAACGCGCCAACATCAGCCAGCCTGCAGGATCATCGGGGTTGAGCGCCAGGCGGGCGGCGAGCGAATCCACCATGGCTCGCACATCCGCCTGCGTGACGTTTGGGATGCTTTGTATTGGCACTGGGCTGATTGCCGCAGGAGTTCCCAAACGAAGGTAAATCAACGTGTCTGTTCTGCCAGGTGTTCGCGGACTTCCTTCGGGTCTAAGCCATTGGCTCGCTGACTGTTAGCTTCATAGGCCTTGGTCCGAGCTTGTGCGAGCGTGACTTCCGGATATGGCCCCATTCCGAGTTTTATGGGTTTGCTATCCTTCATATAGCGGTAAATCCAAGCTTTACCCGTGGTTCGCACACGCAGGTACAGATTGTCCCCGTCGTTGAGCATGTATTCTTTCGGGCCAGGCTTGGCCGCTTTGATTTGAGTTTCGCTTAGTAAACCCACGACTTGTACCCCCAAAGGCTGTTTTTCAAGAAACCATTGTGGGGTACAGACGGGGGTACAGACAAATACGGGATGTAGCGACGCGCAGTGAGACGTCCCGGGCGATGTGTGTCGCCTAAGATATTGATTTTTCTGCGTTTTGGGATGTTTTGAAGGCTCTACCTCATAAAAGGGGGACGCTCGACATTCATTAGACTTGTTTTTGCGAAGAACACGTTTAATGGAAGCAATGCCGATGTCCCCAATCGATTTTATCTTAGGGATCCCTGGGCTGGTGGTC
>NZ_JACDXW010000013.1 GCF_020539505.1 Mesopusillimonas faecipullorum
GCCTCTCGATGTGGAGCGCTTCATCGCCGACTTGCAGGCCGAAATGCGCGCGGCGCTGTCCACCTTCGACGCTGGCTTGAAGAAGAACCCATCCGTCCGGCTGAGCAGCAAGGGCGGTGGCTGGATCACGCTGACGCCGCTCGATGCGCAACCCGATCCCCCCAATCTGACCGCGCTAAAGGCCGAACTCAATGTCCTCTGGCCGATGACCAGCCTGCTCGATATGGTCAAGGAAGCCGATCTGCGGTTGAGCTTTACCGATGCCCTGAAAAGCCCGACCTCCTACGAGTCGATGGATCGCTCGGTGTTGCAGCCGCGCCTGCTCCTGTGTCTGCACGGCCTGGGCACCAATGCTGGCTTGCAGCGCATGGCCGGGCTGGATTCCGGCACCACGGCCCGCGACCTGGCCTATGTGCGCCGCCGTTACATCAGCGTGGACGCGATGCGCCGCGCGATTGCCATCGTCGCAGACGGCACGCTGCAAGCCCGCAACCCGGCGATCTGGGGTAGCGGCACCACCGCTTGCGCGTCGGACTCGAAACACTTCGGCGCGTGGGATCAGAACCTCACCACGCAATGGCACGTCCGCTACGGCGGGCGCGGCGTGATGATCTACTGGCATGTCGAGCGCAGCTCGCTGTGCATCCATTCGCAGCTCAAGTCGCCGTCGTCGTCGGAGGTGGCGTCGATGATCGAGGGCGTGATCCACCATTGCACCGAGATGGAGGTGGATCGGCAGTATGTCGATTCGCACGGCCAGAGCACGGTGGCGTTCGCCTTCTGCCGCCTGCTGGGCTTCCAGTTGCTGCCACGGCTGAAGGCCATCCACTCACAGAAGCTGTACCGGCCAGAGACCGGCAAGGCCGACGCCTACGCGAACCTGCAACAGATTCTGACCAAGCCCATCGACTGGGACTCGGTGCGGCAACAGTACGACCAGATGGTCAAGTACGCCACCGCGCTGCGCCTGGGGATAGGGGAAACCGAAGCCATCCTGCGCCGCTTCACCAAGAAGAACGTGCAGCACCCGACCTACAAGGCATTCGCTGAGCTGGGCAAGGCGATCAAGACTATCTTCCTGTGCCGCTACCTGCACGACGAGGCGTTGCGCCGGGAAATCAACGAAGGGCTGAACGTAGTCGAGCAGTGGAACGGCGCGACCGACTTCGTGTTCTTCGCCCGCCGGGGCGAGATGGCGAGCAACCGCCGCGAGGATCACGAGGTCAGCATGCTCGCGCTGCACCTGATCCAGAACTGTATGGTCTACATCAACACGCTGATGATCCAGAAGGTGCTGGCACAGCCGCATTGGCAGGGCAGGTTCACACCACGCGACTATGCCGCCCTGACGCCGCTGATCTGGGAACACGTCAACCCGTATGGTCGGTTCGATCTCGATATGAACACCCGGCTCGACCTGCCGTGATCGAGATGGCGGCTGGTGACACGACTGCTTGGTCTACCCCTTCTCGCACCGCATTGCGGACGATAGGAAGCGTTTGGCAATAGCGATCGGCTTAACCTACAATCCCTGGATGCATCAATCTGCATCTAGGGAGCTCGCAGAAAGGATATTTGCGCATATTTCAGAAAGCTGCCCGGCTCCAGATTCGGTCCGGTCGCGGCTCGAACTGCATTTTGTACACGTTAGGAATGAAATAGATGAGGCATCCTGGATCCGGTCTCAACCAGGCTTTAAGATTACTTGAGCACTTCAAGAGCGACTTCGAGTAGAATGACCGCTCCTTTCAGGAACTGAGCCAGCTATGGCTTTCCTCCGTGGCTTAGCTTACCTCGCCACCAAGTCGATTGATAGAATTTGTGGGTTGCCGCGAAAATCGTTCTCCGATGGTTCATAGACAAGACAAATTTTCATACCGCGAAGTACTGCCCGTCAATCAAGACGAACGGCGCCGCAAGTTGAGCCAAAACTTCTTGGTCGATCAACGAGCGATTTCGACAATGGTTGACGCACTGGAAGGAGACGTCCGCACTCCGGTGCTTGAGTTTGCGGCAGGAAGCGGCAATATAACGCGGAAGCTTGTATCCGGGGGATACAGTGTTTCTGCGGTAGAGCTCGATCATCAGCTTGCGTCCAAGTTGAAAGTCGACTTTGCTGGGAAAGCGCGTGTTTTCGAATGTGATCTCATGGCATTTGAACTGCCAACGGAGGCATTCAACATCGTGTCGAATGTACCCTTTCACCTATCCACTGATTTGCAGCGTCGGTTGATGATGGCATCACATTGGACGATAGCTGTCCTGCTTCTGCAATGGGAAGTGGCTAGAAAGAGAGCCGGTCTGCAAGGTGGCACTCTCGTCACAGCCGCTTGGTGGCCTTGGTTTGACTTTGAACTACTTGCCCGCGTTCCTGCACACGCCTTTCGCCCTGTTCCAAGAGTTGATTGCGGCATTCTTCGGATTCGGCGGCGTCCTCTGCCGCTCGTAGATGACCAAGTAGCGTATCAACAGTTTGTCGAGGCAGTGTTCACGGGACGCGGTCGCGGCTTGGGAAACATACTCCAGAAATTCCTTGCGAAGGGAGTTTTAGATTCTGTTGGCCGAGAGCAAAGTATTGATTTTAATGGCCTCCCCAAGGATCTAACTCCACCACAGTGGGTTGCCTTGTTCCGAGCGTTTTCTGCCTTCAAGAATACTAAATCTGGCACCTCCAACAATGGCAGAGCTGCGCCGAAGTTCACAAAGCGCACTCGAGACTACTCGCCCAGATAATTTCAACATTTGGTTCTCCCCAACCAAGGCCTTTGGTTAAGCACTGAGCGTCGCGCCTGTAGCATCACTACGTCATGTGCGTGCAGCCTGAAGCGGGCGTCGGCGGGCTCGTGGGCGTCGTGTTGGGCCATGACCGCTCGCGGCTGGTCACGCACAACCAACAACGGTAGGCCGCCGCTGAACTCCAGTGGCGCGATGACGCTCGCCCATTCCAGTCGACTGCAGACTGCAGTACCAAGTGGCGCAGGCGTACGTGGTGGTCGACGTGCGTCGTCCGACACAGCCACGGACACCTGTATGTGGCGAGTTGCCTCGCCAGTTGTGGCGTCACGCCGGCTCGCTTGAGTTTCTGGTTCGGCGCGGGGTAGTGACCTGCCCCCTTCAGCCATACCAACCGTTCGGCAGAAGTCCGGGTTGAATATTACTGGATCTCGTCGTTGGCCGGGGTCACTTGCCGAGCAGCATCGCCGGCATGCCGGCATGCCGGCATGCCGGCGATGCTGCTCGGCGAAGCGAGCCGGTGGTATCCGTCCGATGCTGCCGTGGGGCCGCACCTCGTTGTAGTCCCGCCTCCAGGGGTCTCCTCGTTTTCAGTGCAATAAGTGACGGTACGAAAAGCTAGCACTGGCGCGGAGGTGGTGTTGGTAGATCGTTGATTTCATTGACTTTCCTGTTCACTTTCAAATCTGCGATTCGTGGCGTCAAACCGTGGTCGGTTTCATCCATTGGTGCCAGTTATCGATGCATTTGGCCGCGAAGGCAGGATTTGGTCAGCATAGCGGTCAACCGGGAAGCGAAACACACCCCGCAAGTTGATGCTCTCCAGCCTGGTGGGCGCAATCTTCCCGATCAGTTCCGGTGGAATGACCTGGCGGCGGTTCGACCAGCGATCCAGGACCGCCTGCATCTGTGAGGTATTCCACGCCATCACGATGTTGGCCATCAGGCTCAACGCATCGGCCACAGCCTGCATTTCATCGACACGTTTGGCCTGCGCCGGGCTGATCCGGCCGGTATAAATGGCGCGCTTGAGGGCGTTAACAGCCTCGCCCCGATTGAGCACCCGGCGCAACTCGTTCCTGAAAGCGTCCTTGACAAAGTAGTCAGCCAAAAACGCCGTACGCAGCAACCGCCCCAATTGCACGCCAGCCTCATAGATTGGATCGCCCTGGGCGGCAGAACCGAACCGCGCAAGAGCTGCCACCGCACTGGCATGTCCGCTCATGACCGAGGCTGCCAGGTGCACCAGACTATCCCAATGCTTTTCGATCAAAGCGACGTCGACATTGGCTTCGCACACCGCAGCGATTTCTGCGGGCACTTTGGTGCCGCGTGGCACAAAGAGGTGGCGCTGTTTGAGTTCCTTCAACCGCGGGCAAAGATCAAAACCAAGCAAACGGGCATGTGACATGGCAAAGTCGGTGTAGCCATGGGTATCCACAGCAAGCTGGATGGTCTCCAGCTTTTCTTGGCGGATGACACCTTCAATGGCCACGCCCGCCTGGCGCTCATTGAGCACAAAGGGCTGCGCATGGAAGATGCCCCACCGGTCTTTTACATGGGAGTAGATTCCAATGGAAGGTGTGTTGCGCCGAGGATCAAGCCGGGCTTGCCACACCCGTTTGGTGGTCTCCATGCTCATCATGTCAGAAGATGCCAAATCGGACCGCCCCCAGGTGGCGGCAATCGGGTGTCGCTGCATGAATTCCAGCACAGCCTGGCAGGCCTGGCTCAGACGCCGTTCGTCCCGCGCCCAGCGCATGGCCTGGCGAATGCTGGTGGCAGACAATTGCGGAATCATGCGCGCGCATTCGACCGCAGTCAGACTGGTGCCGTGGGCCATGATGCCGGCATAGACCATCAGCAGCTCGTCGGTAGAGCGCGGCTCACGTCCGAGCATGATCCAGCTAAAGCGCACCTGGGCGTCAACGGCCAGAATCACTTCCGGCAATTGAACCTCACCGATGCGGTGATCCAAAGCCGCGCGCAGCTTGGTCACTTCTGGGTCTTCGTCCTCTGCGGGCAATGGCGACAAATGGAGTTCATCATCCACGCGCAGTACGCCACTGCGGGCTGCAGCGGCCACCGCATCGACACCGGCAGTTACTCTGGCCAGCAAAGGCTTCAAGAAAGTGGCAGCCTTGCTGGGTAACGATAGACGGGCATAGTGTTTCTTGGACTCTGCCTGCCAACGCTCGTCCGTGAAGAACAAGCGCGCACGACCCCGAAAGCTCAGGCTGTGCTCAATCCAGACCGAGCCATTGCGCACCGCGCGGCGCAGGGCAAACAGGGTGGCCACCTCCAACGCCTGAAACGCCCGTTCCCGGTCTGGGCTGGAGATCGAAACCTGCCAGATCATTCCCAGACTTGGTGCCACCACTTCAACTGGCAGCTTTCTGGATCCTTTGAGATATAAAGCTTGCAGCTTGGCAAGGTACTCGATGGCAGGATGCTCGCCGGTGGCCTGCCAGGGCAGCTTTGCAATGGCGACGAGCAACGACCGCACGGGGCGAATTCCATCAATCAATCCCTCGCGGACCAGGGAGGCCCTGCTCGGTGGTTTGCGTTTCTGGGTTTCGGTGATCAAGGCTTCAAGACGGGCACGCAACTCAGCATCTGGCACCGCACCTTGCGCGCTCAAGGCAACAAGTTCGCCGAGCAGCGTTTTGTACATTGCGGCCCAATTGACGGTAGCGGGGACATCGGCGGCAGCCTGACGCCACAGATCGGCGATCCGGCGCTGCACCATAAGGATCAACTGGTCTGTGGTGGTGAACAGGCAATACCGAAGAAAGCATGCGACCTCCACGGTGCGCGCTGGCTCTTTGATCTTGGCTCCGGCTGAGGGCGGCCTGGAGACAAGTCGGCGCGCGTAGCGGCGCAAGATGAGATCGGGGATGTCTGCCAGGTGCTTATGAACGTCCAGCGTGTAAAGCAGGTCGATGCGCTCCAGTACCTCGCTGATTTGGCGGGTTGAGTGTTTCGCCGGTGCAGCCCATAGCCAACTCTGCTGGGTTTGTCCATCTGGGCGCAGCTCTGAAACTGAGGCTCGCCAGCGATCAAGTGTTGCTGGATCAACGCTGGCGGCGATGGCGGTGCCTGTTTCAACTTCAAGCTGGGCAAGTGCCGCCGCAATCAGTGTCCGAATTGCCCGCTCGTGCACGATCACCAGCTTGTTCTTGTACAGCCATTGACGCGCCCGCACGAGTAGCTGATCGCGGTCGGCGCAGCGCGCCACTTCGTCGCGCAGTTCACGTACCAGTGAGCGGCGCTGGTGCTCGCTCATCCACTGGAATCCAAGGACCGTGCAGGCTACTTGTTGGTGATCGAATAGCGTGCGCCCGCGTTCATACATGGCTCTCAGCGAGGCGACTTCTGGTGCTGCAATGCCAAGCTCGTTGCCAAGGTGGCGCCACAAGGCTACTGGAATTACCCGAAAGGCACCGAGCAAACGCCCACTCATGCGCAGGAAACCAATATGGAGCGCCAGACCAAGCTTGTGGGAATCACCTCGGCGTGCATTGATTGCGTCGCGCTCGGCACCATCGAAGGTGAAAAATGCCTTCATCTCGAAGTCGCTGATATCGCGGGGGAGCCCACGCATCCCCAAAAACGTTGTGTGCCAACCCTGCATCGTGAACCTCAAAAGTGGGAGGCCACCATACCCGTTTACAAAGCGAACAGGAAAGTCAATGAAATCAACGGTCTACCCAGACCACCCCCGCGCCAGTGCTAGCTTTGCGTACCGTCACTTATTGCACTGAAAACGAGGAGACCCCACCGAAGTCCACCTTGACCAACATCGGGATGATCATTACCCAGATCAGCAAGCCCACCGGGAGATTGACCTGCGCAATCTCCATGCGACCGATGGACTGAAACGCTGCGGGGAAGAATTGACCAAGGGCGATGCCAATGACGATGCAGAGGAATACCCAGACGGTCAGATAGCGCTCAAAGACGCTCATCGGCAGACCTGCCGATTTTTTCAGTGTGGTTTCACATTGAGCTGACAAAGCATGACTCCCCGTTATGCGTCACGTTGCTGACCCAGCTCTCTGAGCTTGGTTTGCAGCGACATGCGGTCAATTTTTTCGATAGGCAGGCTCATCAAGAGCCGGATGCGATTGGCGATCTGGAACTGAGCATGTGAAAACGCGCGGAGCTGTTTTTCACGGTCGCCCTCGACCTTGGTCGGGTCAGCAAATTGATGTAGGCCGAGGGCGCGGTGGCCACCTTGTTCACGATGATCCAGAAGTCGCCCATCACCTTGTCGAGCGACGTGCCCAGCGGCACCGGGTTGCGCTTGCTCAGGGCCTTCACCTGCACACCCACGAACCGGGAGGCATCCCGGCTGTAGGCAATGATGTCTACCCCTCGCGCGTTGCGCGCCGTGGGCATGACGTTCCAGCCCATCAGCGAGAGCCGGTAGCAGTAGTAGTACAGACCGACGTTGCCGGTCAGTTGAGGGTCGAGGGTTGGATGCAGGCTCACGAGAACAGCTCGGAATGCGTCCCGCTGCGCACGAAAACGACCAAGCCGCTTTTGCCCGAGTCGTCGAGCGTGTAAATCAGCAGGAAGTCGCCGCCGATGTGGCACTCACGATGGCCTGCCCAGTCACCCGTCAGCGGGTGGTCGAGCCATTCAGGCGGCAGCGGCCCGTCGTTGGCGATCAGCAGCGTCATGGCCTCTTTCAGCCGGTTCATGTCGTACCGGCCTGAGTGGGACAGGCGCTGCCAGTCCTTGAGGAAGTCCTTGGTGTAGTCCGACGCGCGAGGCAGGTTCGCCCGCTTACTTGCGGCTGGCTTCTTCGAGGTCATTCAGCAGAGCATCAGCGGTTGCGAAGCGAGCGCGACGGCTCTTGATGATCTCGCTGGCCTCGGCGATGGCGACGCGGCTGGTGGCGTTCGGTGCCTTGAGCGCGAAAGGCAGTTCCTTGTCGGCGACGACGCGGGTCAGGAAAACGCGGATCGCATCGGAGACGGTCAGGCCCATCGAGGCCAGCGTTTCCGCAGCCTGCGCCTTGACGTTCTCGTCCACGCGAACGTGAACCATAGTGGTGGTAGCAGCCATGACGGCCTCCTATTGCGACTGATTGAGATACATTGTATCGCACGCCGCGCACAATCGCAAGGCGACACCCCTCCCCCCCCGGCTTCATGCGTGCATGTAGGTATATAGGTAGGTATATATATACCTACCTACAGCGACCACGGAAGGAGCTTGGCGATGTTGCGGGCATCGTCGAGGCCGCGATGGTGCGAGCCATCGAGCGGCAGGCCCACCATCTGCAACGCGCGGGCCATCCCCACTTCCTTGATCTTGCGGGCTTTGGCAAACCGGCGCTTGAGGTTGACATGCTCGAACGCTGCGAGCGGGTTCTGGATACCGTGCCGCTCGCAATCGCGGGCAAGCTGCTTGGCATCGAATTGGCCCCAACTGCCCCATGTTGCGCCCGGTGCCTGATGCCGTTGGGCGAAGCTGGCCAGCCTTGCTGCAACGGTCGGGAACAGCAAGGCCCCGTCCACGTCGGCCTGCTGGATGTTGGTGAGCTGCCGACAGAACGGCGTGAGTTGAGGGCGTACCACGGGGCGCACCAGCGCCTGAAACGTGTCGAGTACGCTGCCCTCAGCGGTGGCCCACACCGCGCCGATCTCAATGATCTCCATATCGCTTGCCGGGAGGCCATCGGCATCGTCGCAGGTGGCCTCAAGGTCGATGACCAGCACCGGAGTCACAGAATCCCCGCGAGGGCATCGACCAGCGACTGCCCTCCCCTGCGATCCAGCCAGCGCGCCTGCATCCCGAAGGCCTGCGGCCCGTCAAAGTCGCAGCGCTTGCTGTCGCCCACGAAAACCGTCTCGGCCGGAGCGCAACCCAGCTCGGCGCACGCGAGCCGGTACATCGTCGGGTGTGGCTTGGCCACCCCGACCTCGTAGGAGAGCACGTAGGCGTCCAGCTCGGGCACGAGGCTGCGCACGGCCGGGCCGTACTCATAGGCAAGGTTCGAGCAGACGGCAAGCCGCAGGCCTGCGGCCCGCGCTTTGGAGAGCACGTCGGCCACCTCGGGAAACAGGCGCAGGCCGGACAGCTCTTCGGCCAAGTCTGCTTCCATGATGTCCAAGCTGCTCTCTGCGCCCAGCTCGACGGCGATGGTCGCCATCGGCACGTTGCGCGTGAGGCAGGCGAACCGATCCACCGGCCGCCCTGCCGTGTCCACCAGACGCCCGTAGGGTGCCGGGCGCGTGGTGTAGCGGATCAGGGTGCCGAAGGCGTCAAAGACAATGGCTCTCGTGGGCTTCATGTATATATATACCTACCTATATACCTACATACCTACTCGAACAGCTCGCGCTCGAACTCGACGCCAGCTACCACCAGCGGCTCGCCGCTGGGCCAGCGCTTGGGCGGCTGGTGATCGCTGATGACCTGCACGTCGCTGTCGTCGTTGACCACAGCCACGTCGGCGGCGTGCAAAGCGGCTTGCTTGCTCGCGCGCTCGAAGCGGCAGGTGTTGGGGTCGAATGTCCAAAAGCGCATGTCAGCCTCCTTGGTCTTGAGCTTTGCGGCGCTCGTGCTCTTCGAGCAGCCGCTGGTAGGAATCGAATTCCGGGGTGCCGGGCGTGGCGAAGTTGGGCAGCATGACCAGCTCGAACTCTTCTTCAATCACCGGCCGTCCCTTCACCGGCTCGGGCATCAGGTCGGCGAGCAAGCGCAACACCGCTCTGGCCCCGGTGCGGATCGCGACGGCGTTCTTGCTGTCGGTGGCGGCATAGCCCTTTTGGATGCCGGTGCGAATGACGCCTAAGCGCTCGGCCAGCGTGTCGAGTTCGTACTGGGCTACCGACTTCAAGTGCTCTTCGTCCTGTTTGACGCGCCACTCTTTCCACTCTTCCTGCTCGGCCGGGGTGAGGATGGCGGCCACGTCGGCAGGTAGTTCGCGCGCTGCGCGGTCGAACTTGGCCACCACGCGCTGCACGTTCTTCCCCTCGGGGAAATCCGGCGTTACCTCGCGGACGCGGCGCAGGCATTGGACGGTTTTGCCATCGTGGTAGTTGCCATCTTGGTCACGGTGGCGGACGGTCTTGAACTGCATGGGCTGCGTTCTCTTCTTCTAGTTGGTTGCGTATGTGTAGAACTATACGCAAAAGCTCAAAAATCTGCTACTATTCGCTTGCGGTCGGTAGGTATATATATACTTACCGAGTCACAGGGCCGGGGATGCACCCGGCAGGTCGAGGGCCAGCCGCCGCGCTGCCCATTGGTATGTATATACATAGATAGGAGCACCCATGATCTTCGCGTGTGTCAACACCAAGGGCGGCGTCGGCAAGACCACGACCGCCGTACATCTGGCAGTGATGCTGGCCCGTCAGGGCAAGACGCTGCTCATCGACGGCGACCCGCAGGCCTCGGCCGCGAGCTGGGCCGCATGGCGTCGTGAGACGCAGTACGACCCGTCGCCCACTACCACCTGCCTCGCTGGCAAGGCGATCTTGGCCGAGGGCAAGCAACTGGCCACCGGCTTTGAGCACGTTGTCGTCGATGCAGGCGGCCGTGATTCTGTTGGTCTGCGCTCCGCGCTGCTGCTGGCCCAGCGAGCCGTGATCCCGGTCGGTGCGTCCAACCTTGACGCCGCCGCGATGACCGACTTGCTCGAAGTCGTCGAGCTGGCCCGTGACTACAACCCGGAGCTGGACGTGCGCGTGCTGCTGACCCGTGTCGATCCCCGCACCAAGGATGCGGCTGAGATGCTGGAATTCTTGGCCGAGCAGAAGTTGACCGTGCTGCCCACCAAGGTCTGCGAGCGCGTTGCCTTCCGGCGTGCCATCGGCGAAGGCGCTACGGTGCAGGAGCTTGGCCGCGACCAAGCCGCGATCAGCGAGATGGAAGCGTTCTTCCGCGAGGTGATGGCATGAAGGCAAAACCCGACATCGGCTTTGCCCAGCGCAAAGACTTGAACGAGTTTTTGGAAAGCGGCGCTGCTGATCGCGCCGAAAAGCCTGCTGCGGCACCAGTTGCTGCGCCACCGGCTGCAACACCGCCCGTGGTCGAGGAAGGGCCGCGCTACGGCCGCGCTCGGGTGCAAAAAATCTTCAACTTCCCCGAAGAGCTGGCTGATCGGCTGCGCGAGGAAGCGCTCGCACGATCCAAGCAGAAGGGCGGCAGGGTCACGGAGAAGGACATCGTGATCGAGGCGCTGGAAGCCTTCCTCAAGGGCTTATAGGTATATATATACCTATCTATGTATATATATAACGATTTCCAGTATGGACTATAGTCCATACAAGTGACGACACCAACACCATGTAGCGACAGGCGCAACGAATTCTGATATTGTTGCGATTGGGCGCGGTATAGGGTATAAACGATGCTGACGACAACTGCTAGTGTGGTCGCGCCGAAGGTTTTGAAGGAACTCATCGCCGCTGGGTCGGTTTCCGCCGCCCGAGTGGAACCCGGTGACAAGGGCCTTCTGATCGTGGTGCGGGCCGGAATGAATGAGCGAGTGCTGGGTGCTGCCCGTGGCGGCCTTCGGTACTTCCAGAGTCTCGACGGCGCTGCAAGCGTTTTGCAGGGCTACGGGATCATGAAGTTTGATGTGAACACGGAGCACTGGGTGCCCAAGACGATGGTGCGCGGCTACAAGCAAGCCCCGGCGTCTTTGGATGCCGACGAGTGACCGTCATGGCAAAGGAGAGAGCTGACCAGACAGCAGAAAACTGGAGAGTCAGAAACGACAAAGCCCGCTTTGGCGAGCGGGCCTTGACAGATAAACCGGGCAGGGTGCCCAGACAAATACAGCGTTCGCTTTGGCGGGTGAACTCTGTACCAGTGCAATAAAGCGACTGAAAGTGCTTCCATTGTACGAGTCTTAGCCCCTGCACGCAAGCGTGCGCACGCCCCTACGGGACGTGTGATGAGGGGTTATGGCAGGTACAACGGCACAGACACGAGACAACCAGACCGCAGATCGCTTTTTCCAGTCGGGCACCGCGCTCAATCGCGTGCTCACGGAAGCGCCCTATCTGCCGCGTTGCTCTGACGACAAGACGGCCACCCGCGTCCGGCCGCGCGAATACGCCATTCGCTACCCCTACATGCAGGTCAATCGGCCCGGCTTTGTGAGCTGGCTGATCTTCGACCTCGACCACACCAAGGCGATGATCTGGGAGGACGCTGGGCTTCCTGCTCCCAATCTGATCGTCCGCAACCGCCAAAGCGGCCACAGCCACCTCTACTACGCGATTCCCCCGGTCTGCACGACCGAGGCCGCCCGCAGCAAGCCCATCGCGTACATGAAGGCCGTCTACGAGGCCTTCGCTGCCCGGCTCGATGCCGACACCGACTTCCACAGCGGCCCCGTGGCCAAGACGCCCGGCCATCCTTGGTGGCTGACGCACGAGCTGCACGCCCACGTCTACGAGCTGGGGGAGTTGGCCGACTACGTGGACTTGGCTGTGTCCAGCCCGTGGGGGAAGGGGCCGCAGTTCGACGAGGTGAGCCATTCCCGGCACTGCATCCTCTTCGAGCACCTGCGCCACTACGCCTATTCCATCGTGAACCGTGAGCGCGAGCGCGGCTCTTTTGCCACCTTCACGCGGCTGCTCGAAGCCTATGCGCACAACCGCAACAGCTTCCAGAAGCTGGGCTTCATGGACAACCTGGCCCAGTCCTCACTCAAGGCCACGGTGAAGTCGGTCGCCCGCTGGACGTGGGATCGCTACACCGGCTGCGGCCGGTGCCACCGGGGCGTGATGCAGCTCGACAAGGACTTGCCGCTGATCGAGCGGCAGCGCCTCGCCGCCGCCCGCACCCACGACGTGCGCCACAAGGCCACCGAGTCCAAGGTGCGCGCCGCGTGCCGCCTGCTGCAACAGAAGGGCGAAGCCCTCACGCAAGCCGCTATCGGCCGCGTGGCGGGCCTCACAAGGCAGACGGTGGCCACCTACAAGCATGTGCTCGAAGAAGTGCTCAAGCCCGTCGCCGTGGCGATTTTGGGGGGCGCTTCGGGCAAGGCCGAGGATGTTAAACATGGTGCACATCAGGTAACTGCCGCCCCGCAGGGGGCCGGGGTTCCGGGTGCTGCTTCGGTGTCCCTTGAGCTGTTTCCTGCTGGGCCGGGTGTCGTGCCTGTGCTGGATGGCTGAGATGGAGCTGGTTTTGGTTTTGAGTAGCCCCAGCGTTTTTCAAACGCGAGTAGCCGCAAGTGGGTTGTGGGTAAGTCCGCAGGACTTATCCATCATCCCGCGCGCAGGGCGAAGCCCGGAGGGTGTTTCGCCGCGCGTCAGCGCGGCCCCCCTGTCACTTTTCGGCGCGGCCCCCCTGTCACTTTTCGGCGTGGCGGCCGTGTCGGTTGAATGGAGTTCGGAGGATGTAGCGTATGGCTCGACGGTCTTTTGACGATGAAACGCTCGCATGGGTGCGAGAGATGCCGCTGTCGCAGGTGCTCGACAAGCTGCGCGATGATGGTCAGTTGTTCTGGCGTCGCGATCCTGACTTCGTGCCGGAGAAGGACAAGCGGACGGTGCGGCTGTTTTTGTCGTCGCCCTCGGGCTTTGCTTGGGAAGTTCTGGTGACGGGCCTCAAGTGGTTTGACGTGCGCGCAGGGAAGGGTGGAGGTGGCGGCATCGACCTCGTGATGCACCTGTTGGGCATCGACTTCGTGAAGGCCGTCAAGCTGCTTTCGTCCGGTGCCGGTGTGGCTGGCCAGCGTCGTCCAGTTCGGCCGCAGTGAAATTCGGGCGGCTCGCTGCTGCGCATCGACCGGGCTCTCGTGCTTCGCATCGAGCCTCGTGCCGAGTCTCGACCCCTGCGGGCTTCGATCTTCCCTCCCTGTCGGTCGGCCTGCCGCTTTCGCCGTCCCGGCGACCGAAACCCCTTCGGTTTCGGCTTCCCGCGTGGGGTCTTGCCCCACACGTCGCGGGGGAATGTGGGCGGGCTTTGCCCTTGACATCCCCCTCTGACGTGAGGCTCTGGTCGTTCCAGCCGCATCAAGGGTGCGCTGCGCCGTGATCCTCACCCGTTCGGTGCTCGGGCTGCGCCCTGTGCTCCGCGTGCGGCTTCCGGTCACGCCCTTGACCCGGCTTCCACTTGAAAACCGTATGTATATAGGTAGGTATATATATACATAAATCGAGCGAATCAAGCGGCTTGTGTGGCGCTGGGGAAGTCGTGACGCAAGGATGGTGGCTTGTTCATCACCGGAGATCGACTCCCATGCAAACTACCAAAACCACCCCGTACCACTGCGCCGAGCTGCGGCGCTCTGTGCCCGTGCTCCAGCGGATCGAATGGGTGAGCGGGATCGGCCAAGACGATGCCGAGCCGGTTGTGCTCGCCGAGGCCTGTGCGCTGGCCAGCCGCTGCCCGAGGGTCGCGCACTGCCCGCTGACGGCCGACGAGTAGGGCGGCTCGATGGCCGCCCCGGAAGCCCCAGCTTGCGGGCTGGGGCGGGGTCACGGTCAGTCCTTGAGCAAGACGATGTGGTGTGTGATGCCTGTGGCGATCAGCACAGCGTGCTCGTTGTTGCGGAACGGGTAGCCGTTGTGTGCGATGACGATGATGCGCATGAAATTCACCTCCTTTCTGGGCAAGTTGCCTCACACCTATTTATGCGGCGGCGCTGAAAAGGGGGTCGATTCAGAAAACGGAATTTAAAGCACGCTAAGGAATGCTCGATCCAGCAACGGCGCGGCTTTGCGTGTGGCGTCTGCCGCTGGAAGCGGCGTTTCGGCTGTTCTCGAAACTCGGCAGTCTCGGCGGCTCGATTCGAGAGCGGTTTTCGAGAACGGGACGGACAAGGCCAGCACTGGCGCGGCCCGCATTCTCACGGTGGCTTCTTGAAAATGGGATCGTCTCAGAAAACGGAAAATAAAGCACGTTAAGCCGGTGGCAGTGGTCGCAACGGTCTGAACTTGCCTGCGCCGACCTTGGTGCTGCTGCGCCAGAGGTAATCGCCGGTCAGATTGATGTGTTCCCACCCCAGCGGTGACAGGTATTGAAACAGCGTCTCGTCTACCGGTTTGCCGTGCCCGTTCAAAGCATTGGTTGCCCGTTCCAGATAGGCCGTGTTCCAAAGCACGATGGCCGCCGTTACCAGATTGAGGCCGCTGGCCCGGTAGCGTTGTTGCTCTACAGAGACTTCCCATAAAAGCAAGCACTGATGGGTTTTCTTTTTGATAGACCTGACTGCCGTAGTGTTTAAGGTGCGTAAAACGAGGAACAGACTGCACATCTACAGACGGGGTTATGCACTTGTTGTGCGCCCCAAGAAACAAACCGCGCAGCAGGGCTCCATTCAAATCTCGTGACGTCGTGCGACTCACAATGCAACAACCGAGCTTGCCTGCTGCTGGTCTGACCTGTCTATTGCATCTTTGATTTCACGTCTGGCAAGTTCAAGGCAATGGTTAAACGATGGCGTTGGCTGGCTTTGTGCTGATGTGACTGGCTTCGTAGCTGCGTTGATGTGTCATCAACGCCCAGAGGATGCGAGCGTTTTTATTAGCGAGGGCCACGACAGCCTTTTGCCATCCACTGCGCTGTCTCAAGGCGATAGCCCATTGGGAGATGGGGTCAAGGTTGTATTTGCCTGTGAGTACGACGGCTTTGGCACCCTGTATCAGCAATGAGCGAAGGTAGCTGTCTCCACGCTTGGTGATAGATCCCAGACTGGATTTACCTCCACTGGAGTTTTGCCTGGGCGTTAACCCCAGCCAAGCAGCGAACTGTGAGCCATTCTTAAATTGTTTGAAGTCGCCGACGGTGGCCACAACGGCTGATGCACTCAGTGCCCCAAGACCTTTGATGCCTGCAGCACGTTGAACTTGCTCGTCATCTTTGTAATGGGCGTTGATACGCTGCTCACACCAATGAATGTGGCCATCGAGCTCCTGCCAGTGCATCAATGCCTGGTGGAGCACAAGACGAGCTGTGCCAGCGATTTCGTTGCTGGCATCTTCCAAGATGTCATGCAAATGCGAACGTAAAACTCTGGGGCTTTGCGGCAAGACAATTCCGAACTCAGCGAGTAGGCCACGGATACGATTGATACATGCCGTACGCTCTTCTTTGAAGCCTTCACGCAGTCGATGCACGCACAGCATGCCCTGTTGGTCGATCGTTTTAACGGACACAAAGCGCATCTTTGGGCGGCTAGCAGCTTCACAGATGGCTGCTGCATCATTGGCATCGTTCTTGCCGCCTTTGCCTTGCATGCGATATGGAGTTACCAAGGCCGCAGCGATCATCCGGGCATCGAACCCCATGCCTTGCAATTGTCTGCACCAGTGGTGAGCGCCACCGCAAGCCTCCATGGCTACCAAGCATCCCGTGGGCAACTGAGCACACCATGCTAAGAATTTGCTGCGTTGAATAGCTCGGTTGGTAATGACCTTGCCTTGGGCGTCCACCGCATGTACTTGAAGCACATTCTTTGCGATATCCACACCGACACGGACGATGGTTTGCATGGCACAGCTCCTGGTGAATGACGAACAAACTTCACTTGCTTTGTACCTTGGCACTGCCCTGTGAGCAGCACCCCAGAAAGCGGGAAGTCTTTCGTATTCAAAACTGCGGTCGCGGATTTCGCCCAGTCGGTTGAAGAACACCGCCCTGGCCAGCGCGTTGCGCGCCTCGCCTTTGTTGAGTCCGGCCTGCACGCGGCGGCGCAGCTCCACGCTTTGCAGCCAATCCAGTATGAACAGCGTGCGCTCAATGCGCCCCAGCTCGCGCAGTGCAACGGCCAGTCCGTTCTGACGCGGATAGCTGCCGAGCTTGCGCAACATCAGCGAGGCCGTCACCGTAGCGTGCTTTATTTTCCGTTTTCTGAGGCGACCCCATGTACCCCGATGCCAAGGTGCAGCCGGTTGAGCATGGCTTGGAGCTGCGGCCAAGCAAGCCCCACATCCCCAAGCTGCCCAAGCGCTAGCCGTTCAGGCTGCCCGACCCAGCCCGCCGAAAGCGGGCTTTTTTACGCATTAACGGTGACGCCGCCTGTGCAAACACCCTGTGGATAGAGCAAGTTGTTCACGCATTAACGCTCCCACTTCGCCCCCCTGTTTTACGCATTAACGCTCCCACTTTTGGCCATTTTTACGCATTAACGCTCCCACTCGCAAAAAAAAACCCTCGTAAATCATTGTCACCATTGGATTTTTTCGACAAAAAAAAGTCCCTCCTGTAGTTCTTTTCCTGTATTAATAAACCTATAGTTGTAGTTGGTGTGCCACTTTTTGGGGATAAGTCGGCAAGGCCAGCAGCAGACAAAAAAAGACCCCCTCTAGCGCTTCGCGCTGGGGGGTGGCAAGGAAGCCCCCGGAGCAGGTTTCAGCAACAGTGCAGATGCGTAGGCCGTAGGGCGCAAGCGCCAGACACACCCCGCGCCCGCCCGCCTTCAATCGTTCAGAGGCACGACAGACACGGACAGCCGGTAGCGCGTGGCTTCCCCGGTGGGCAGGGCAGCAGCCAGCTTGGCGAGCGTTTCAGCGGGGTTGTCGGTGTTGGTGGTGGCGCACAGCGATTCGGAACCGTCGCAAAACGCGCCAGAACGCGTTACAGGCGTTTTTTCGATGATGGGAATGGGGTTGCTTAGGGTTGGCTCTAAAAACGTCGTCACGGGCGTTTTATGGCTCGTTTGACGTATCCAGCACGTCCACCATGCGATTCATGGCGTTTGCCCATACATCGCTGGCCCAAAATGGTTTCAGCTCGCCGCCGCTAAGCGTCAGCATGGGATTGAGCACTCGACGAGGTGCTTTCCATGTATCAACGGATAACAAAAGCCCATCCTCGTAGAGAGAAAAAATAGGGCAGGGTGTTGGAATGCCTTTTTTCTTACCCTGCGTTCCAACGGGCTTGAGCTCATCCCAGGCAGCTTGCACCGCTTCATTCAACGCGCTGATGAAATGCTCGGCATCGCGTTCTAGGAGTGCCGCAGTAGTGGTGTTGAGCCATTCAAACTGGCTTGTCGCCTCGGCCTCTTTCGCCCTACGGGCTTCGCGTTCCTGGGCATGCTTTGCCATTGCTTGCTGGTATTCGGCATTTGCTTTCGCCTCTGCTTCTTCCTTTATCTTTCGTGCTTCCTCTTTGGCTTTTTGCCGGCGTTCTTCGCCTTCTGCCGAAAGTGCTGGGCGCACCAGCTCCCCAGATTTAGCCGAAAGACTGAGCCAGAGAGGTTCACCGCGATGGTCTGCTAAGTCGAACGGTAGCCCGTCGGCATCGTAGGCCGTTAGGTAGAGATTTGCGCCGTAGATTTTGCATCCTGGTCTCGCATCTTCAAATTTTTCTGTTGCTGCTTGTAGTGCTTCGGCTAGACGTTCTACGGTAATTTCACCTTTAATTTTCACTCTCATGGCAGCCTCCAGCCGTAGATTTTCCCGTCCTTGGCTGTTTGGACGAAGCAAGCACCGTTTTCACGCTTCCAGCCTTGGCCGTTGCATGTTGCTAGATCGCTCAGGCTGCCGGTTTGCGCGAGGCGGTACGCTAGCTTGCCCTCGGGCGTGTTCGCCCATGCCGCCGCTGCCTTCTCGTCTTTGGCCTCGTTGTAGCCGGTTCCATAGCCGAGCGCGTAGCCGGAGCTGCTGCCTGTGCTGTGCATGTACCAGCCGAAGCCGCCGAGGCACAGGAATGCAACCGCGATGCAACCCGCTGCCCATTTCCACATGCTTTTCGTTGCCGTGTTGCTGGCGACTTTTACGGCGACTTCTGACACGGTTTTAGCCAATGCTTCCTTGGCTTGTTCCATGCTGGCCGTTGCTTGCGCGTTGGCTGCTTCCTTGAAGCTGGTTAGCGTGTTGGCTGCTGTGTCGGTTATGCGCTTTGGGATGGTTCCGTAGAGCGTTTCATAGTGGTCAAGTGCCACCAGCACAGAAAGCATTGCATCCCCCGGTGTTGTCTCAAGTGCCGTTGTCAGCCGCTCAAATTTCAATACATCTTCTGCGGTGGCTTCGCGTCCATTGAGGCGTTTAAAAACCTCTTGGAATCTCATAGGCCAGCTTCTTTTAGTGTGGCGTGCATGGCGCGGCGCATACGTTCACCCTCTACGCGGTTTCCAAGTGGAGTTTGCGTTGCAATCTCGTGCCACGTCATGCGGTCGATACGCATGTGTTCCTCTAGTCGGCTGGCGATTTTTGGCAAGTCGATTGTTTGCACATTGTCTGATTCATTGATGCCTGCAACGGTCTTGCTGTTGTCGAAGAACTCGAAGTTTGTTCCCTTCCGGTAGTTCTTCACGATGATGATTTTGTCAGCGTCTTTGATAGCATCCCATGCACCATGAAGCGCGTTCACTGGCGTTCTGTCGGTGGAATCAACAAGCCACACAAACACTGATTCAATGCCCACTTGCTTGCAGGCTTCGGTGATGATGCTACCGGCAGAAATAAGCAATGTTGAATCACCGGCAGGCGCGTCCACAATGGTTGTTTCAGCTTGTCCACTGTCTGCAATGTTCAATGTTTCTATCAAGCCACTTGCATCAATTTGGCCGCTTGAATCCTCAGCGCGTACCTTTGCACGTAGCGTGCTTACGTTCGCTTCCTTGTCGTCTTTATAGGCCGCGCTTGAGTCTGCATTCACCGGGTCAGCGTCAATCAGCAACACCTTGCCTTGTTGCGCCATGTAGTCCACAAGTGCCAGCGTGAAGGTTGATTTACCAATGCCGCCTTTGCCGCCGGTGACGTAGATATATTTCTTGTTCGTTGCCATGTTCATTACTCCACGTCGTCAAGTTGTGTTACTGGTTTATTGCGTGTCAGATTCGCCTGCGGTTTCTGTTCATTGGCGGCGCGGGCGGGGGTGTGTCTGGCTGGGCTTGTCCCAGCCTTTGTCTTTGTTTTACGGCTGCTAGCTTTACCGCCGATTAGCTGTGTGATGGTCTTAGGGATGATGCCGAACACGTCGCTGCTTAGTGCGTCGGCTATCTGTTTTGGCGTGTAGCCTTTCTTCACCAGTTCCTGAATTTCAGCCTTTGCAGCTTCTAGGACTGCTGTCTTGCTTCCCTTGCCTGATTGCTGTCCCGGTTGTTGCGTTTGTTCCAGCTTTTTAAGGCTGTCGCGTACCTTGTTGCTGTACGTTTCAATATCAAAAAGTCGTTGTTTTGTTGTCGGTTCATTCATGTGCAGGTTACTTGCTTTTAAGTGGTTTATTGCCTGTCGATTGACGGCACTTGACTTTAGCAGTTTGGTTCGTTCTTGAAAAGCACTAGAGAAGGGCATACACTCGCGAAGAATCACAGTTCGCAAACGAGAGTACAGGATGCGGATTGTCATACACATAGCTAAAGCTATGTTCCTGCCAATCCCCGCCTGCCCATTCGGCGCTTCGCTTCTCACGGTCTGGCTATCCTGCAAGGGGGAACCCCTTGACCCCGGCCAGTGCGGCGCTTTCGCTTCTTACTGTCCCAGACACACCCCCCGCTCCCGCCCCGGCGTGAAGGAGACACGATGCCATTTCAAAAAATCGGAGCCGAGCGCCTAGACGCCGTTGTAAACGTGCGACTGACGGCCAGCGAGAAAGCCCGCTTAAAAGAGGATGCCGACCTTGCCGGTTTGGGCGTGTCGGAGCTGGTACGCCGCCGCTACTTTGGGCGGCCAGTGGTGGCAAACGCTGATGCCGTCATGCTCAAGGAGTTACGCCGCGTGGCTGGATTGCTCAAGCACATCCACAACGACAGCGGGGGCGTTTACAGCCGGGAGACTGCGCAAGCATTGGTAGCGCTCAAGGACTACTTCAAGAAGCTGCGCCATGATCGTTAAGAAGGTTCCGAACCCGAAGAAAAGCGCAGGCAAGGCAACACGCATCGGCAACCTTGCCGACTACATTCGGGAACCCGGCCAGGACAACCCCGGCGAGAAATGCCTATACGCTGGGGCGCGTGGTTTCATCATGGACGACCCCGACAGCCAGACGGCAGAAATGATTGCACTCTCACAGGAAGCTGTGAGAAGCAAGGACACCATCAATCACTACGTCCTGAGCTGGCGAGAAGGCGAGCAGCCCAGCCCGGAGCAGGTGGAAGAAGCGGTAAGCATCTTCATGGATGAACTCGGGTGGAAAGACCATCAAGCCATCTACGGATTGCACAAAGATACCGACAACATCCATTTGCATATTGCCATCAACCGCGTGCATCCCGACACGCTCAAAATCGTTGAGAAGAACCGAGGCTTTGACATTGAACTAGGGCACCGTGCTATTGCCATGATTGAGCACGCTCAAGGCTGGCAGCGTGAGCAGAACGGGCGCTATCAGGTGCTGGAGAACGGCGAGCTTGCCAGAGCGCAGCACGACCCGAACAAGCCCCGCGAGCCAAGCCAGAAAAAGAAAGACATGGAGAGCCGCACCGGCGAAAAGTCAGCGCAGCGTGTAGCCATTGAGAACGGCGCGGAGATCATCAAGCGGGCGCAGACGTGGGAGCAGTTGCACTGCGAGTTAGCCGCCGAGGGGATGCGCTACGAAAAGACCGGCAGCGGGGCGACCGTGTTTGTTGGTGACGTGCCGGTAAAGGCCAGCGACGTAGACCGCAATGCAAGCCTTAGCAAGATGCAAAAGCGCCTCGGCGCATACGAGCCAGCACCGCAGCGGCAGCAGGTAGTGAAGCGCGAACCTGAGCCGATCAAACCAGACGTGCCGGGATGGAAGGATTACATCACCGGGCGCAAGGCGCACTACGCCGACAAGACCGCGCACAAGCTGGAGCAGGACAAGCGCCAAGAGCTGGAGCGCAAAGCCTTGCAGGAGAAGCAGAAGGCGCAACGCGCCGAAATCATGCGCGGCAGTTGGAAAGGGCGGGGCGAGGTGCTGAACGCCATGCGCAGCGTGGTAGCCGCCGAGCAGGCGGCAGAGAAAGCAGCCCTCAAGGAACGGCACCAAAAGGAGCGCGAGCAGCACCGCGAGCGGTTCCGGCCTTACCCCGACCTGGAGCAGTGGCAGCGGATGCAGAACCGGCCAGACCTGGCCGAGCAGTGGCGGCACCGTGCCAGCGAGCCGCAGCGCATCGAGGGCGACCGCAGCGAGCCGCCAACACCGCGAGACATTCGGGCGTTTGCGCCGGAGATCGTCGGCCAGCAGGTGCAGTACAGCCGCCGCGACGAAGGCGGGGAAGGGCGGGGTGTGTCTTTCGTGGACAAGGGAAAGAGCATCGAAATCAACGACTGGCGCAACCGGGATAGCACGCTTGCCGCCTTGCAGTTGTCGGCGCAGAAGTGGGGCAGCTTCACCGTAACCGGCAACGATGAATACAAGGCTATGTGCGTCAAGTTGGCCGCAGAACACGGCTTCAAGATCAACAACC
Source organism: Mesopusillimonas faecipullorum (assembly GCF_020539505.1). Classification (GTDB taxonomy): domain Bacteria; phylum Pseudomonadota; class Gammaproteobacteria; order Burkholderiales; family Burkholderiaceae_B; genus Mesopusillimonas; species Mesopusillimonas faecipullorum. The sequence continues at coordinate 22,034 of NZ_JACDXW010000013.1, forward strand.
CAGAGCTTCAAGAAAGCATCCAGCAGGAGCGCCAGCGGATGCGGCAGGAGAGGGCGCAAGCCATGAAATCGGAACAACTCAAGCAGTTCGAGCAGTACGCCGCAGCGGTAGGCGCAGAGCGCTACCGAGTGACCAGCATCAAGATGCACGCGGACGGAAGGAAACAAACCTTCATCGTGGACAAGAAAGATGGGGTAACGCGAGGCTTCACGCCGCAGGAGATCGAGCAGCGCACGCCGGAGATGCAGCGCTTGCAGCGGCGCGGGGAAAACCTCTATTACACGCCGCTATCGGACAAGAAGCACCACATCCTGATCGACGACATGAACCGGGAGAAACTGGAGCGGCTTATCCGCGACGGCTACCAGCCCGCCGCCGTGCTGGAATCCAGCCCCGGCAACTATCAGGCCATCGTAACCGTGCCCAAGCTGGGCACGCCCCACGATAGGGACGTGGGCAACCGCCTAAGCGATGCCCTGAACCGCGAATACGGCGACCCCAAGCTATCGGGAGCCATCCACCCACACCGCGCCCCCGGCTACGAGAACCGCAAGCCCAAGCACCAGCGCGAGGACGGCAGCTATCCCGCCGTGCGCCTGCTCAAGGCCGAGCGGCGCGAGTGCGTCAAGACGCTGGCCTTGTCCAGTCAGATCAACGCCGACTATGAACGCCAAGCAGCAGCGAAGGCGCAGCAGCAGACGCTATCCAAGGCCAAGCCCGCCTTGGAGCTGGCAGCGGCCAGCGGCAGCGCTGTAGATGCCTACCAGCGGCATTACCGCGACGTGCTCAAGCGCCAGGGCGGCGCAGGCGTGGACTTGTCCCGTGTGGATTCCATGATTGCCGTGCGGATGCGCGTCACCGGCCACAGCCAGGCCGAGATTGAAGGCGCTATTGGGCAGTGCGCACCGGCGATCAGGCAGAAGGACGAAGGCCGCGACTGGAGCGACTACGCGCAGCGCACCGCCCGCTATGCCTACAGCGCAGCAGGCGAGCGCCAAGCCGCCGAGCTGGGCAAGTACCGCCAGCAGTGGGAGAAGCTGGAAGGCCGGGAGCCGCAGCGACCGCAGGAGTTGGCCAAGCCGACCAGGCAGCGCGAGCGCGACAGCGGGCCATCGTTGGGGCGTTAAAAAAAGATGGTTGTATGCTTGTAATATGTAGTATGTTGTAGTAAAATACAATCTACAACATACTACAGGAGTTTACAGCATGGCCATTACCACCGCAGACATTCACGCCGCCGCCGACCGCATCGCCGAGAGCGGCCAACAGCCCACACTTGCCGCCGTGCGCAGCGCCCTAGGTGGCGGCAGCTTCACGACCATCAGCGAAGCCATGAAGGCATGGAAGGCCACGCAGCAGGCCGCAGCAGTGCCAATGCGTGAAGCCGCACCGGCAGCCGTGACCGAGCGCATGGGCGAGCTTGCCGCCGAGGTTTGGGGCGTGGCTATCGGTATGGCGAACGACCGCCTAGCCAGTGAGCGCGAAGCCTTGGAAGTGGCACGCCAGGAGATGGAGCAGGCGCAGGCCGAAGCCGTGGAGCTGGCCGACCAGGTAGCCGCCGACCTCGATGCAGCACGGGCGCAGATCGAAAGCCAGGCCGCAGCACTCAAGCAGGCCGAAGCGCAGACCGCTCAGCTTGCAGCAGCGCAGGAAGCGGCGCACACGGCACAGGCGGCGCTTGCCGAAGCGCAGAAGCGGGCAGACGGCCTAGCCGCCTTGCTGGAGCAGGAGCGGGCGGCGACCAAAGAGGCACAGGCCAAGGCAGAAAAGGCACTCACCGACGCCGCCAAACTGGCGGGCAAGCTGGAGGCTTTGCAGCCTGCAAAGGCAGCGGGAAAGAAGCAGGCTTGAGCAGATCGAGCGGTAATGCTATATTTGTATAGCACACACAAAAGGAGCACAAACCATGCTTGCAATTCGACTCCCCGGCGAGATTGAAACCCGCCTTGAAGCCTTGGCACAGGCCACAGGCCGCACCAAAACCTTCTATGCCCGCGAGGCCATCCTTGAGCACTTGGACGACCTGGAAGATTTGTACCTGGCAGAGCAACGCCTGATCGACATTCGCGCAGGCCGTAGCCAAACCGTGCCACTCGAAGAAGTGATGAAACGCTATGGCATGGAGAGTTGAACTCGACCAAGCTGCCGAGCGTGAACTCGACAAGATCGACCCGCAAGCGGCGCGGCGCATCCTCTCGTTTCTGTTTGACCGCGTTGCAAAGTTGGACGACCCGCGCAGCATTGGTGAAGCCTTAAAAGGTTCCACGTTGGGCGCGTTTTGGAAGTACCGCGTAGGAGACTATCGGATCATTTCCGACATCGAGGACGGCGCTTTGCGCGTCTTGGTGGTGCGTATCGGCAACCGGCGCGAGGTGTACCGGAGGCGGTAGCATGAAGGCGGCGCTACAGGGTGCGGAAACACCCGGCAGCGCCTAACCAAAACCGAAGATAGGAGCTTCAGAAATGGCCGAAAACAAGGATACCAAGAGCTACAAGCGAATCATGCAGCTTGTAGAAAATTCAATGGCCATCGAGGCCGAAGCGGCCAAGGAAGCCGGGGCCGTTGGCTACATGGCGCGGGCTTTGGTGCAGGCCACCATGCCGCACAGCAAGCCGACAGAGACAAGCTTTGTCAGAGAAAACGGCGCGTTTTCAATGGCAATCATGGCGCATCCCAAGGTGGGCTTGCCCTATGGATCTGTTCCCCGGCTGCTGGTGGCCTATCTTACGACCGAAGCCGTGAGAACCAAGAGCCGAGAAATCGAGCTGGGCGACTCCCTCAGCGCTTTCATGGCCGAGCTGGGGGAAGTCCCCACGGGCGGGCGGCGGGGCAGCATCACGCGAGTGAAGGAGCAGACCCGCCGCCTGTTTGCCTCAAACATCGCCTGCACCTACACGGCAGACGACATGGATGCAGGCGTAAACCTAGCCGTGGCCGACAGCTATGAACTGTGGTGGAACCCCAAGAATCCAGAGCAAGGAACGGTGTTCAGCAGCTTTGTGAAGCTGGGTGAACGCTTCTTCGAGGAAGTCACACAGAACCCCGTGCCGGTGGATTTGCGGGCGTTGCAGGCGCTTAAGAAGTCCCCGATGGCCTTGGATACCTATTGCTGGCTGACCTACCGCATGAGCTACCTCAGCAAGCCGACCGTCATCCCGTGGGCTGCCTTGCAGATGCAGTTCGGGGCAGAGTTTGGCCGGATTCAGGACTTCAAAAAAGGGTTCTTAAAGCATCTCAAGGCCGTTCTGTTGATGTAGGGGTCGTCTCAGAAAACGGAAAATAAAGCACGTTAAGCTCCAATTTCGCGCAGGTACTGGTACAACGTTTCGCGGCTGATGCCAAATTCACGGGCCAGCTTTGCCTTTTGCTCGCCGGCCTTGACGCGTTGCAGAAGTTCAGCGGCGCGTTCGGGCGAAAGCGCTTTTTTGCGGCCCCTGTAAGCTCCGCGCTGTTTGGCGAGCGCAATACCTTCTTTCTGTCGCTCACGGATCAACGCCCGCTCGAATTCGGCGAACGCACCCATAACCGACAACATCAAGTTCGCCATCGGTGAGTCCTCGCCAGTGAAGGTCAGGCATTCCTTGACGAACTCGATGCGCACACCGCGCCTGGTCAGCTTTTGCACAAGGCGGCGCAGGTCATCGAGGTTGCGGGCCAAGCGATCCATGCTGTGCACCACTACCGTATCGCCTTCGCGCACGAAGGCCAGCAGTGAGTCAAGCTCGGGGCGCTGGGTGTCCTTGCCCGACGCCTTGTCGGTGAACACCTTTCCGACTTCGACCTGCTCCAGTTGCCGCACCGGGTTTTGGTCGAAGCTGCTGACCCGGACGTAGCCGATACGTTGACCTTGCAAGATGCCCCCAAACAGAAAAGTGTCAGGAATAAATCTATGACCTTGCGCAGCTTGTGTCAATAAATTAAGCGATGGAGTCTATCCGGACGTTTCTGGGTAGGCTGTCCTGACGTCAGGTTAGGGCATAGCCCAGACTGACACTTGACTTATTGATACAACATGCAAGTGAGTGATACCGGAACATTTGGCATTTTTTACTATCTGAAGTATGATTTTACTTTCATCAGTAAAGAGTATTTCGCCGATGCGCATTTAACCTGTCCGCACCCCACTTTTGATTCTTCTCCCGCCAGGGAGAGCGGGTGCGTCTCACCGTGACAGGTTGATGCTGATTCCTCTGCTGTTTTCCCACTAGTGGACACGTGTCCCTGTCATTTGGTTTAGCTCTTGGCCTGCGGCTTCCGCATTGGCCTACAGGAGTTCAGATGACCCATATCGCATGTCATATCAACACTTTGCAGCTGCCCTTCGTCGCCTGTACTGTGCCCCTTACCTTCACTTTGCCCGCTGCGGGCTGCACCCTGATCGGCCGTAACGGCATCGGCAAGAGCCTGCTGCTGGAACTGCTGGCGGGCCAGCGCCGCGCGGATTCTGGCAAGATCGAGTGGTTGACCCCCATCAGCTGGTTGTCCCAGTTTGCACCGGCTCAAGATCATGACTGCGCAGCCAGTGTGGCCGACCTTATCGGCTGGGGCGAGCCGCTACGGGCCCTTGAGCGCATCGAGCAGGGGAGCTGCGCCCAGGACGATTTCGAGTTGCTGGCTGATCGCTGGAACCTGCGCAGCGATCTTGCCGACCTGCTGGCAGAAGCAGGCCTCAGACTCGATCCCCATGTCCCGGTCAGCACCCTGAGCGGTGGCCAGCTCACCCGTTTGCGCCTGCTGGCGCTGTTTGCGAGGCCTGCTCACTTTCTGTTGCTTGATGAGCCAGACAACCACCTCGATGCCTCTGGCATCGACTGGCTAAGCCAGCAACTGGCCAGACATCGCGGAGGTTACCTGCTGGTGAGCCACGACCGGCGCCTGCTCAATCAAACCAGTCATATTCTGGAGCTGAGCGAGCAGGGGTTGCAGAGTGCCCGCCTCTCGTTTGACGAGTTTCTGGCACAGCAGGCCGAGGTACAGGCTGCCCGCAGCACCAGTTTGGCGCAAGCGGTGCGAAGCGAAAAGGCGGCGGCGCGCAGCTTGCAAAAAGTGCGTGAACAGGCGGCCAGACGAGCCAGTCAGGGGCGGCGTGAGCGCGGCTCCCAAGCCAAAATCCTGCTTGATTTCAAGGCGGAACAGGCAGGCAAATCCCTTGGCAGAGTGCTGGACCGCCACGAGCGGGGCCACAGTGCGCAAGTGGAGGCCCGCACCGAGGCAGCAGCCGCGCTGGCGGCGGTGCAGCCGCTCATCATGCAGTGGCCGGAGGAGATCGAGCGCAAGGGGGCTGCCCAGCCGCTGGTGATTACGGCTGCGTCTCACGTGCGCTGGCATGGCCAGCGGGTTGATCTGGTGCTGCAACGGGGTGAGCGCTGTTTGCTCGGCGGTCGCAATGGCTGCGGCAAATCGAGTCTGCTGCAGATGTTGCGTGGGGTGCTGGAGCCCGAGACGGGCAGCTTTCGCATCAATGGCAAGATGGCTTGCCTCGATCAGGGGCTCAGCCTGATTGCGCGGGATCTCAGCCCGCTTGCCAACCTGTTGACAGTGGCTCCGACACTGGCCGAGAGTGATGCGAGAACACGGCTGGCGGGCATAGCCCTGCGCGGCGATCGTGCTCTGACGCCTTGTCATGGTCTGAGTGGGGGGGAGAGGTTAAAACTGGGTCTGCTGATGGTACTGGCGCAACTGCCCGACCTGCTGCTGCTCGATGAACCGGACAACCATCTGGATCACCCCTCGCGTCAGTTGCTCACTCAGGTCCTGGCGGACTACCCAGGCACTCTGCTATTGGTTTCTCACGATCCCGACTTCGTTGCAGGGGTTGGGGTTGGTAAAGAATTAAATCTTTCAGAGTGACCGCAAGATGATTGACCTAGATGCCCTTGTGGCAGGGGGTTAGAGGAGTTGACGGAAATTTCGGCGGTTCCGGCTTACAACCCCAAATCCGTGTGCGTTTCGGCTTCCGCGAAGCGACGGTGGCCGATGCCGAGATGCTGACGGAGTGGCTGCGTGATCATGTTGCCGGAGAAGTTGGCGGTGACATTGAGCCGATGATCGAGCGGCTGGAAGCGCGCTGCCGCGAACTCGCCATCGAGCCGCCAACGCCCGAGCGGATGGAGCGGCTTGCGCGCAGCGCGTTGCGTGCCCACGAAGACCGTTTCCACAAAAGCGTCTTTGAACGCTTGCCGCCCCCGACCCGCGAGCGTCTGGATGCCTTGCTGCGCCCAGAGAAGACCGACAGCGAGGAAAGCGCTACTGATGCTCAAGGGGAAGCCGCCGGCAGCGCCCCGGCCGTTCTGCTGAAGCTGCGCGGCAGTCCTGGCCGTCCCGGCCTTGCCAGCATGCGGGACGAACTGGAGAAGCTGGAACTGATCCGTGGCATCGAGCTGCCCGCCGATCTCTTCGATCAAGCGTCATCGCGCGACCTGGAACGCTGCCGGCAGCGCGTATCGGTCGAGGTTCCCCGCGACCTGCGCCGACATCCCGATGGAGCGCGCCTCACCTGGCTGGCCGCATTCGTCTACCTGCGCGCCCGCAGCCTGACCGACGACCTGGTGGACTTGCTGATCGAGACCATCCACCAGATCGGCGCGCGTGCCGAACGCAAGGTCGAACGCGAACTGCTGGAGGACCTCAAGCGCGTGTCCGGAAAGCAGAACCTGCTGTTCAATCTGGCCGACGCCACCTTGGCCCAGCCGGACGGCGTGGTGCGCGACGTGGTGTTTCCAGTGGTCGGCGAGCAGACGCTGCGCGATCTGGTCAAGGAGTGGAAGGCCACCGGCCCAACCTACCGCATCACCCTGCGCACTGTGATCCGCAATTCCTACCAGGGCCACTACCGGCGCATGGTACCGACCTTGCTGGCCGCGCTGGAATTCCGCTCCAACAACGACCGCCACCGCCCGGTGATGGACGCGCTCGACCTGGTGAAGCGCTTTGCCGACACCAAGGTGCATACCTTCCCGGCCGACATGGAGGTGCCGCTCGATGGCGTGGTACGTGGCCTGTGGCGAGAAGCCGTCATGGAGAGGGACGCCGCCGGCCGGGATCGGGTCAACCGCGTCACCTATGAAATCGCCGTGCTGGAAGCCCTGCGCGAGCGGCTGCGCTGCAAGGAAATCTGGGTGGTCGGCGCGAACCGCTACCGCAACCCCGACGACGATCTGCCGGCTGACTTCGAGCAAAACCGCGAGGACTACTACCGGGCGCTGAACCTGCCTCTCGATGTGGAGCGCTTCATCGCCGACTTGCAGGCCGAAATGCGCGCGGCGCTGTCCACCTTCGACGCTGGCTTGAAGAAGAACCCATCCGTCCGGCTGAGCAGCAAGGGCGGTGGCTGGATC
>NZ_JACDXW010000014.1 GCF_020539505.1 Mesopusillimonas faecipullorum
ATCCACGACGTCTGATCCGACTCGCAGCATTTCGATCGCCGCGGTGACAGCGCCGGCGGGGTCTAGCCGCCGGCTCTCATCGAAGAAGGAGTCCTCGGTGAGATTCAGAATGCCGAACACCGTCACCATGGCGTCGGCCTCCGCAGCGACTTCCACGATGGGGATCGGGCGAGCAAAAAGGCAGCAATTATGAGCCCCATACCTACAAAGCCCCACGCATCAAGCTTTTGCCCATGAAGCAACCAGGCAATGGCTGTAATTATGACGACGCCGAGTCCCGACCAGACTGCATAAGCAACACCGACAGGGATGGATTTCAGAACCAGAGAAAGAAAATAAAATGCGATGCCATAACCGATTATGACAACGGCGGAAGGGGCAAGCTTAGTAAAGCCCTCGCTAGATTTTAATGCGGATGTTGCGATTACTTCGCCAACTATTGCGATAACAAGAAAAAGCCAGCCTTTCATGATATATCGTTGGAGCTAAGGGGCAGGCACAGGCGGCGCATAAAATGCGAAGCATGCGCCGACTGGGACTGTCCAGCGACCGCAGGGAGCGACCTTGAGTGATGGAATGGACTCCTCCCGCATCGCCCACACGGCTTCGGGAGCCAGACTGATATTTCCATCAGGACACGGGATCACGAGAGGAGTCCGCCATGCATGCTACGACCGTTGCGGTTGATCTTGCAAAAGACGTATTCGAGCTGGCATTTGCCGATGGCCAGGGTCGGGTGATCGAACGGAAACGGCTGACGCGGCGGGCGTTTGCCCGCGCGTTCGAGCAGCGACCGCCGCTGCGGATCGTGATGGAAGCCTGCGGCAGCGCGCACCACTGGGCGCGGCGCTTCGTGCGGCAGGGGCACGCGGTGCGGCTGCTGCCGGCCAGCGACGTGCGCCCTTACGTGCGTGGCAACAAGACCGATCGCAACGATGCATCCGGCATCCTCGAGGCCGACCGCTGCGGCGGCATCGCCAGCGTGCCGGTGAAGACGCCGGAGCAGCAGGCCATCCAGGCGCAGCACCGGTTGCGTGAGCACCTCAAGCGCGAGCGCACGGCGACGATCAATCTGCTGCGCGGCGTGCTGCGCGAGTTCGGCATCGTCATCGCACAGGGCGCGGCCCGGGTGTCGGCGCAAGTGCGCGATGCGCTGGAGGACGGCGACAACGATCTGCCGATGCCGTTGCGGCACAGCCTGGGCGAGCAGCTGCAGCGGCTGCTGCACATCCAGGCAGACATGCGGGCCATCGAACAACGGCTCGACGAGTACGCGCAGCGCGATGTCGCCGTGCAGCGCTACCAGCGCGTGCCGGGAGTGGGCCTGCTCACCGCCACGGCCCTGCGCGCCGGTGCCGGCGACCTGGCGCGGTTCAGGAGCGGTCGCCAGTTGTCGGCGTGGCTGGGCCTGACCCCGCGCGAGCATTCCTCTGGCCAGCAGCGACGGCTGGGGCGGATGACCAAGCGAGGCGATGCCTACCTGCGCACCTTGTTCATTCACGGCGCCCGCGCGGTGTTGCAAGGCGCGCGGCTCAAGCACAAACGCGGCCAGCCGCTGGATCCGCTGCAGGCCTGGGCGCTGGGCGTGCAGGACAAGCGCGGCCACAACAAGGCGGCCTGCGCGCTGGCCAACAAGCTGGCGCGGCGGCTGTGGGCAATGGAGCACCACGGCAAGCCCTTCGATGCACACCACGTCAGCCGGCAACCGCTCGCCGCCTGACCCGCCACTTCACCGTTCCACCCGATCAGGCATTGCCGGAAACATCTTGCTCATGGCGAAGGGTTCGGTCCCGAAGCGGAACACGCCGATAACAATGCCGGCCCACGAGGCCGCTTGAACGATAGGCACCCGCTTCGCGACTTCCATGATGGCCCGGGCGCTTGCGCCCACCGCAAGGCCGAATATACGAATGCAACCGCACCGCTTCCCGACCGCAGGATCCATCGCGCAATTACTGGTTGACGGAGGAGTCCATATACGACTTGTTAGCCACCAATGATGCCCTCACTTTCCATGATTTTGGTGGGAATGGATTTTCTTAGCGGCAACTTACTTTCGTTGTCTATATCCATGTTAAAGGCGAAAAAGTAAACCTCTGTCTCCTTCTCAACCCACCCAACCCACCATGCGACACCAGGATTTGACTCAGTTCCCACACCAGAAAAACCAGTTTTTGAATGCACTAGATATTCAGGTGCCGCCTCCGTTACCAAAGCCTCTTTTACTATTAGCTGGTTTTCTTTAGATGCTGACAATTTATTTAAATATAGAGACTCTAGAAACTCCACTTGATTAACTGCGGAAATTCTAAGCTGGCCTTCCAACCAGAATTTGTCAATGCCACCACTGATATTCTGGTTGCCATAGGAAAATTTTTTAAGGTATTTCTGCATTCTTACTTCGCCAACTTCTCTGGCGATTTGTTGAAATACGGGAACAGCTGAAACTTGTATTGCCCCTCTTAAGGTCAAGTCTCTTTCCCATTGCTTCATGGCTCTTGGCTTTCCGTCCCATTTGAAAACCTGATGCTCATTCTTTATGACACCAGTTTCTAGGCCGATAATTGCGCTGGGGATCTTAAATGTTGATGCTGGAAGATATTCCTTTGATGCACGAGCTAAGTCATTGGTAGCGCAGGATTTACTGCTACTTTTACAAAGCACGAAGACACCATTGACGGCTTCGGCAGAGAACTCTTTGTTCCAAGACGTATTTTCTGTAATTGAACCAGCTAATGCCGTACTCGAAAGACACGCGATAATTACATATGCGGCAAATGTTTTCATGGCACCTTCTTGGTGGCTAACGCCACGCTCACCGGCAAATTAGGAGCGCAGCGAGTAATTTGTCCGTGTGTAGCGTATTGTTAGGCGCTTGTGCCTTGCCAGCGACGATACAGGCTGGCAATGCCAGACGAACAAAGAAAAGGCATTGCTTCCTTGATTTGTTCCAGCGGCCAATCCCACCAAGCCATATCTAAAAGCATAGAAATTTCTTCTTCAGAAAAGCGCTTCCTAATCGACTTTGCAGGGTTTCCCCCCACTATGGTGTAGGGTTCCACGTCTTTGGCAACCAAAGCGCGGCTACCTATCACCGCTCCATGCCCGATCTTGATCCCGGGCATGATCATGGCCTCCGAACCGATCCACACATCACTTCCTATAACTGTGTCGCCAGCCCGCTGGAATGCATCGACTGATTTTGCAAACGCGGGCTCCTCGTTCATGTAGAAGAAAGGGAAAGAAGAGACCCAATCATATCGGTGGCCTTGATTCCCAGCCATAATAAAAGCTGCGCCTGATCCGATGGAGCAGAAGCTGCCGATAATCAGCTGATCAACGTCATCACGGTCTGGTAGAAGGTAGCGAGCACAATCATCAAACGAGTGCCCATGGTAATAGCCGGAATAGTAGCTATACCGCCCTACCTTGATGTTCGGATTCTTCACCTGCTCAGTCAGAAGCTTCCCTTTGAAGGGACTCTCAAAATAATTCGTCATAAAATTTGTACCCGAAAATTCTAGAGCGACTCCACGCGTCGCCTAACACCTGAATTAAGCCGCGCCGCGAAGCGGCGTCGGCTTGAATGAGTTGTTAGGCAACACCGCGCTTTCTCTCGAAGGCTTGTCGTGTTTGAACCATGTAAACCGCCGGCCCGTCAGGCGTGGTGATGATCTTCTCCCGCACGAATCCTGCCTTCTCATAGCAGCGTATGGCTCGATGGTTGTTCGGAGTCGGGTCGGTCTGAATCTTCGTCACGGTGGGGTCCGAGAACAGTAGTTCAACGAGAGCGCGGACAAGCCTTGTTCCTAGGCCTTTGTTCAACTGTGTCGGGTCAGCCAGAGACTGGTCTATTCCTCGCACTCCTGGATCAGTTTCATCTTCCCACCAGCCATCACCGCTTCCGAGCGCGACGTACGACTGAGCATAGCCGATCGGTTCCTCGCCCAGCATTGCGATGTACGGTGTTACGGACTCTTCCGCCATCGCTCTGGGCAGGTAGTGTTCCAGCACTTCATCAAGAGTCGGTCGCTCTTCGTCACCACCCCACCACTCAACGATGTGCGGCCGGTTGAGCCAATCATGGAGCATCGGCAGGTCGCGCTCGGTCATGAGGCGAAGAGTTATGGGGGGGGTGCTCGCGGACATGAAATGGTCGCTCTGTGCTGCCTAACGCCGGAGTTAAGCCGCCGCGCGTAGCGCGGTCGGCTTGAACGAATTGTTAGACATCATTTACCAACTGACTTGATGATCTCGCCTTTCACAAAGCGAATAAATTCTTCCAAGTGATCTGCGCGTGAGGCCAAGTGATCTTCTTTTTGTCCCAGATAAGCTTGCTTAGCTTCAAGTAAGACGGGCTGATACTGGGCAGGTAGGCGTTTTATTGCCCAGTCGGCAGCGACATCCTTCGGCGCGATTTTGCCGGTTATTGCGCTGTACCAAATGCGGGACAACGTAAGCACTACATTTCGCTCATCGCCGGCCCAGTCGGGCTGCGAGTTCCATAGCTTCAAGGTTTCCCTCAGCGCCTCGAATAGATCCTGTTCAGGAACCGGGTCAAAGAATTCCTCCGCTGCCGGACCTACCAAGGCAACGCTATGTTCTCTTGCTTTTGTAAGCAGGATAGCTAGATCAATGTCGATCATGGCTGGCTCGAAGATACCCGCAAGAATGTCATTGCGCTGCCATTCTCCAAATTGCAGCTCGCGCTTAGCCGGATAACGCCACGGGATGATGTCGTCATGCACGACAAGGGTGACTTCTATAGCGCGGAGCGTCTCGCTCTCGCCAGGGAAAGCCGAAGCCTCCATAAGATCATTGAGCAATGCTCGCCGCGTCGTTTCATCAAGCTTTACGGCCACAGTAACCAACAAATCAATATCGCTGTATGGCTTCAGGCCGCCATCCACTGCGGAGCCGTACAAATGCACGGCCAGCAACGTTGATTCCAGATGGCGCTCAATGACGCTTAGCACCTCTGATAGTTGGTTCGAAATTTCGATGGTCACCGCTTCCCTCATGATGTCTAACGGGCGAGGTAAGCCGACCGCAGAATGCGGGTCGGCTTGACCGAAATGTTAGAACCAGAAGCCAAAACGGATAACTTGAATTTGGCGACGGGCGCTAACCGTGAAAAAACGCTGCGCCACCGAGGCGGCACAGCACTGCAAAAACGATAGCTGCTTGCGCTTGCTACGCAAGGGCTAGAGGCCAAAAAGACTGAAAACCTGCGCAGCCCATGCAGGCGAAGCCCGGAAAAAAGGCAAAACAGGCACTGAATAACGCCTGAAAAGCTAAATGCCGTTTGAATAAACATGAGCTAAATAAAGCTGGGTTTCAGTGGTGCTAACGTTGGACGTAACGAGAGCCGGAGCGCAGCGGAGGGAACCAAAATGCGCAGCATTTTGGCGTCCCGTTGACGGAATGGTTAGCCGTTTCGACGCGCATAAACGGAGTGGGTGTACGGAATTACAGCTTGAATGGTTTCGGTTGAGACAAGCTCGAATTCTGTTTCGTTGAGCATTGGGAAGAAGGCGTCACCCTCGAAGGTTTGATGTACCTCAGATAGAAACACGCCGTGGGCGTGAGGTAGTGCCAGAGTGTATATCTCAGCTCCGCCCGCGACGTAGAGTTCATTGCCGAGTTCGGATGCCAAAGCGATAGCGTGCGACAGCGTTGAAACAACTACGCAGCCAGTGGCGCGGTAGTTAGCTTGGCGTGAGATTACCAATGTGTGACGGTTCGGTAGAGGCTTGCCGATAGACTCAAAGGTCTTTCGCCCCATGACAACGACTTTTCCCTCAGTGAGTCTGCGAAAAATCTTCTGCTCACCCGGAATTTTCCAGGGGATATTAGGACCATTGCCAATAACCCGATTGGCTCCCATCGCAGCAACGAGATAAATGCGTACTGATTCCGAGTTCATATGGCTAACTTTGTTTTAGGGCGACTGCCCTGCTGCGTAACATCGTTGCTGCTCCATAACATCAAACATCGACCCACGGCGTAACGCGCTTGCTGCTTGGATGCCCGAGGCATAGACTGTACAAAAAAACAGTCATAACAAGCCATGAAAACCGCCACTGCGCCGTTACCACCGCTGCGTTCGGTCAAGGTTCTGGACCAGTTGCGTGAGCGCATACGCTACTTGCATTACAGCTTACCAACCGAACAGGCTTATGTCCACTGGGTTCGTGCCTTCATCCGTTTCCACGGTGTGCGTCACCCGGCAACCTTGGGCAGCAGCGAAGTCGAGGCATTTCTGTCCTGGCTGGCGAACGAGCGCAAGGTTTCGGTCTCCACGCATCGTCAGGCATTGGCGGCCTTGCTGTTCTTCTACGGCAAGGTGCTGTGCACGGATCTGCCCTGGCTTCAGGAGATCGGAAGACCTCGGCCGTCGCGGCGCTTGCCGGTGGTGCTGACCCCGGATGAAGTGGTTCGCATCCTCGGTTTTCTGGAAGGCGAGCATCGTTTGTTCGCCCAGCTTCTGTATGGAACGGGCATGCGGATCAGTGAGGGTTTGCAACTGCGGGTCAAGGATCTGGATTTCGATCACGGCACGATCATCGTGCGGGAGGGCAAGGGCTCCAAGGATCGGGCCTTGATGTTACCCGAGAGCTTGGCACCCAGCCTGCGCGAGCAGCTGTCGCGTGCACGGGCATGGTGGCTGAAGGACCAGGCCGAGGGCCGCAGCGGCGTTGCGCTTCCCGACGCCCTTGAGCGGAAGTATCCGCGCGCCGGGCATTCCTGGCCGTGGTTCTGGGTTTTTGCGCAGCACACGCATTCGACCGATCCACGGAGCGGTGTCGTGCGTCGCCATCACATGTATGACCAGACCTTTCAGCGCGCCTTCAAACGTGCCGTAGAACAAGCAGGCATCACGAAGCCCGCCACACCGCACACCCTCCGCCACTCGTTCGCGACGGCCTTGCTCCGCAGCGGTTACGACATTCGAACCGGAGTATAGGAAGAATAAACGGAGTATAGGAAGAATAAACGCCGTTTTTCTCCAAGTCCAGCCACTGTAGACCGCGAATGACGGCCTGCTTTGCCAGTGGGTGATTCTGAATCCGGCCCGTGTAGCCATCGATCCCGCCGAAAATTCACCCGTTTTTCCCGACAGCCGGGGCCAACCCAAGCCGCCGGCATAACGCATCCCTGCCGCGGCTGAATTACCGCAGCATCGTGATCGGAATCGTTTGGGACGGGTCAGGTAAACAGACCCGGCGACAGGCCAGCCGGTGGTGCCCGGCTCTCGGGCAACGGGCTGGACTCGTTGGTTTCGGCTTTTTGCTTCAGATGGTCGAGGATCTGCTTGATCACTACCGGATCTTCAATACAGGCAATCACCTTCATGGCACCGCCGCATTCGCTGCAAGTCTCGATGTCGATTTGGAATACACGCTTGAGCCGCTGTGCCCATTTCATCGACGCTCGCCGCCCAGCGGGTGTTGGCGGCTCATCCGATACCTTGACCTTTTTGCTCCCCTTGCCCCTCATGGCAGGTGTAACCAGGGCGCGGTGCTTGCTGTTGGGCGCAAACACCCCATGAAACCGGGTAAGGTTCACACGTGGCTTCGGCACCAACGCCGACAGTCTTGCGATGAAGTCCAGCGGCTCAAAGATCACATGCGTGGTGCCGTCCCGGTACGGCGTCTTGAGCTGGTAGCGCACGTTGCCATTCTTCGTGAGCGACAGCCGTTTCTCAGACACCGCCGGGCGGCTGATGTAGTGGCACAGCCGTTCGAGTTTGCTGCGCTCATGGGCCTTGGCCGCTACGCCGGCATGTAGCGAGAAACCGGCAACCTTACCGGGCATGTCACCAAACTGATCTTCCGGGTCGCAGGCGGGCAGTGTCTGCAGGGTGAACACCTTGCGCCCTGCCTGTGGCCCCACGGCGATGCGATACGTGATGGAATGCCCCAGCAGTGGAGTCATCGCATCTTCATCCACCGCATCCAAGGCCAGGTAACTGTTTGAACCGCCCCGGGAATTCCGGAGGCTCTTTGGTGTGAGTCATGCCGCTTGGGCCGACTCGGTAAGTTGCTGATAGTAGATCGCTTCGGCCTCTGCCGGCGGCATGTTCCCGATGGGCTCCAGTAGCCGTCGGTGGTTGAACCAGTCCACCCACTCCAGCGTCGCCAGCTCCACTGCCTCCCGATTCTGCCAGGAACGACGATGGATCACCTCGGCCTTGTACAGGCCATTGATGGTCTCGGCCAAGGCATTGTCATAGGAGTCGCCCACGCTGCCCACCGAGGGCTCGACCCCAGCTTCAGCTAGGCGCTCGGTATAGCGGATCGAGACGTACTGCACGCCACGGTCGCTGTGATGGATCAGGCTGCCCTGGCCGACCGGTCGGCGGGCATACAACGCCTGTTCCAACGCATCGAGAACAAAGTCTGTGCGGGCTGAGCTGGACACGCGCCAGCCGACGATACGCCGGGCGAATACGTCGATGACAAAGGCCACGTAGACGAAGCCCTGCCACGTGCTGACGTAGGTGAAGTCCGACACCCAGAGCGCGTTTGGCCGCTCGGCGCGGAACTGGCGATTGACTTTGTCCAGCGGGCACGGGGTGGCCTTGTCGCTGATCGTAGTCTTGACCGGTTTGCCACGTACGACACCTTGTAGACCCAGTCGCCGCATCAGTCGCTCCACCGTGCAGCGGGCCACCACTACGCCTTCGCGCTTGAGTTGCCGCCAGACCTTGCGCACGCCGTAGACCTGGAAGTTCTCCTCCCAGACCCGCTGGATATGCCCGCTCAGCACCTCGTCACGCCGTGTTCGCGGAGAACGCCGCTCGGGAGCGGCCTGGCAATGTGCATGGGCGTAGTAGGTCGATGGAGCGATCGGCAGTACCCGGCAGATCGGCTCGACTCCATAAACCGCACGATGCTCATCGACGAACGCCTTCATGGCTTGAAGCGGCGGTCGAGCTCCGCCTGGGCAAAATACGCGGACGCCTTGCGCAGGATCTCGTTGGCCTGGCGCAACTCACGCACCTCACGTTCCAGCGCCTTGATCCGCTCGCGTTCGCTGCTGGTCTGGCCTTCACGTTTGCCAGTATCGCGCTCGGCCTGGCGTACCCAACGGCGCAGTGTTTCGGCGGTACAACCGATCTTGGCAGAAATCGAGCAAATCGCTGCCCATTCCGACTCGTGGTTGCCTTGATGCTCCAATACCAGTCGAACCGCTCGCTCGCGGACTTCCGGGGAGTACTTCGTCGTCGTCTTCATGGCTCCATCCTCTCAAGAGTTGGAGCCTCCGGGAAAGCCGGGGCGGTTCAGTTTTCAGCATCCCGCTCCAGTAGGCCTTGCCGCTCCAAATAGCGGCCGACCCGATGGGCGATGGTGTGCGCCAGTTGGGTGAGTTCGGCGCTGGTCGGCGCCCTGACCCAGAGGAACCGGGCTGTTCCATTGGGACGCTCAACGTACACGCCATCGAGGAACAGCATGTGAAAGTGAATGTTGAGGTTCAGTGCACTGCCGAAGCGCTGGATCAGGGTGACGGCACCGGTCTTGGCCGCTTGGTGGGTATAGCCCGCTTTCTTGACCAGATGCGTGGCGATGACGCGGTAAACGATGCCCAACACCCGGCCCATGACCTCCGGCCGGCTGGCGAACAGAAAGCGCAATTGAAAGGGAAAGCTGAGTACCCATTGGCGCATGGGCTGTACGGGCAGAACCTCATCGACCAGTAGCGCGGCGCTTTCGGCCATACGCCGTGCGCCACAACTAGGACAGAAGCCCCGACGTTTGCAGCTGAACGCAACCAGGTGCTCAGCGTGACACGACTCACAACGCACCCGCAGAAAGCCGTGTTCGAGACGGCCGCATTTGAGGTAGTCGTCAAACTCGCGTTGCACATAGCCGGGCAGTTCCCTGCCCTGCGCCGCCAAATGGGCAGCGAACGTCGGGTAGTATTCTTCGACGATCCGATAGAGCAGGGTTTGCTCGGGCCGGTGACGCTGGTAACGACCAGTGTTCTCGTCCCGGCTGGCCATCCTGGCCGCCACTTGGGGCATGATCCGCATCCTTGCGATACTGTGTTTTTATACAGTTTATCGCTCAGCTGCGAGATATTGAAGGGCACCTCGAATAACCCGAGGTTTTCAGTGAATCCCACCGCGCAATGATGACGGCGACCGCGTTCGGTCCAATTTCTCTGGCAACCCACCGTATTTCTCGGCGGAGTTGCCCCCTTTTTGCC
>NZ_JACDXW010000015.1 GCF_020539505.1 Mesopusillimonas faecipullorum
ACCCGCACCGGTCACCTTCGACCCGAAGACGCGCTCGACGAGATTGTGCGGTTCTTCGAGGCGCGGGTTTCCGCCTTGCGACGGAGCGGGGTCGCTGCCGACCGGCTCATCCTCGATCCGGGGATGGACCGGCGATTGGTCCATGGCGAAACGGCCGACCTTGCGCCGACCGGCTTCGGGCAACAGGTCCGCGAAGCCATGGACCAGCGCCGCGAGCATCATATCGAACAGCGCGACGCCACGCGCAACAGGGACGGCCGAATCTTCTACCGGCGCAACCTTCTCGCCATCCTGCGGGAGCGCGAGGTAGCCGGCGTCGGATCGGATATGGCTTTGAGTAAGGGCCTGCCGTTCCGCGCCGCCACGGACGGCGAGAGCGTCAGCGGCAAGTTTACCGGAACCGTGCATCTATCGAGCGGCAAGTTCGCCGTGGTCGAGAAATCCCATGAGTTCACCCTTGTCCCGTGGCGGCCGATCATCGACCGCCAACTCGGCCGCGAGGTTATGGGCATCGTGCAGGGCGGGTCGGTGTCGTGGCAGTTAGGGCGGCAGAGGGGGCTGGAACGCTGAGTGCGCCCATGCCGCATTGCGAAGCAAAAGATAATCGGATAAAATGTAGCAATTCATATTCGTAAGCGTGGAGTAATCAGATGGGAAATTCCAAGTCAGCAGACAAGTAAGCCGCAACAACCAGTATTGTTGTTGCGGCGCTCTGTAAGGCTAGTCTCATCTGATTGCTGACGAGCAGACGTCGCCCGGTATTCCTTAATCGAGGGTTGATTCGTCATGACCACCACACGCCCCGCGTGGGCCTATACGCTGCCGGCAGCACTGCTGCTGATGGCTCCTTTCGACATCCTCGCTTCACTGGCGATGGATATTTATCTCCCTGTCGTTCCAGCGATGCCCGGCATCCTGAACACGACGCCCGCTATGATCCAACTCACGTTGAGCCTCTATATGGTGATGCTCGGCGTGGGCCAGGTGATTTTTGGTCCGCTCTCAGACAGAATCGGGCGACGGCCAATTCTACTTGCGGGCGCAACGGCTTTCGTCATTGCGTCTCTGGGAGCAGCTTGGTCTTCAACTGCACCGGCCTTTGTCGCTTTCCGTCTACTTCAAGCAGTGGGCGCGTCGGCCATGCTGGTGGCGACGTTCGCGACGGTTCGCGACGTTTATGCCAACCGTCCTGAGGGTGTCGTCATCTACGGCCTTTTCAGTTCGATGCTGGCGTTCGTGCCTGCGCTCGGCCCTATCGCCGGAGTATTGATCGGCGAGTTCTTGGGATGGCAGGCGATATTCATTACTTTGGCTATACTGGCGATGCTCGCACTCCTAAATGCGGGTTTCAGGTGGCACGAAACCCGCCCTCTGGATCAAGTCAAGACGCGCCGATCTGTCTTGCCGATCTTCGCGAGTCCGGCTTTTTGGGTTTACACTGTCGGCTTTAGCGCCGGTATGGGCACCTACTTCGTCTTCTTCTCGACGGCTCCCCGTGTGCTCATAGGCCAAGCGGAATATTCCGAGATCGGATTCAGCTTTGCCTTCGCCACTGTCGCGCTTGTAATGATCGTGACAACCCGTTTCGCGAAGTCCTTTGTCGCCAGATGGGGCATCGCAGGATGCGTGGCGCGTGGGATGGCGTTGCTTGTTTGCGGAGCGGTCCTGTTGGGGATCGGCGAACTTTACGGCTCGCCGTCATTCCTCACCTTCATCCTACCGATGTGGGTTGTCGCGGTCGGTATTGTCTTCACGGTGTCCGTTACCGCGAACGGCGCTTTGGCAGAGTTCGACGACATCGCGGGATCAGCGGTCGCGTTCTACTTCTGCGTTCAAAGCCTGATAGTCAGCATTGTCGGGACATTGGCGGTGGCACTTTTAAACGGTGACACAGCGTGGCCCGTGATCTGTTACGCCACGGCGATGGCGGTACTGGTTTCGTTGGGGCTGGTGCTCCTTCGGCTCCGTGGGGCTGCCACCGAGAAGTCGCCAGTCGTCTAACCGACGACTGGTAGCAGGCCCGCTCCGATGCGGCGCACTAACCATCGAAACCTCGTGAATGTCGGTATCCTGTCTGGCAGGATACCGCTCATTTCCCTTGTCCCGTGGCGGCCGGTCATCGACCGCCAGCTCGGCCGTGAGGTCATGGGCATCGTGCAAAGCGGATCGGTGTCGTGGCAGTTGGGGCGGCAAAGGGGCATAAGCCTCTAATCTGTTGTAGATGAACGCAGCCGCTCGAAACCAGCGATGAGGCTGTCGAGTCCGAAGTTGAACGCAGCATCCATGCCGTCTGTTTCCAACTCGTGAAACAGATCGTGCAGGAAGGACGACGGTGCTTGCTCGGACACATCTGGCCTGTCCGGAACTCTCTCATCGGCATCAGATGCCTGCTGCTCGAGAACGGAACCGACCACATAGTGACTGACCGCCCGGAGCGCCCAAACGGCGCGCTTCGGACAAAAGCCCTCCGCGCAGAGAAAGCGTATTTGCGTCTCGGCGGTGCCAAAATTCGGTTCTGTCGGTCGAGTGCCGGCATGGATACGCGCGCCGTCCCGATAAGAGAGCAACGCCGTTCTGAAGCTCAGGGCATTCTCTTTCAGGAACACCCGCCAGTCCTCATTCTCTTCGGGTAGCGAGCGGGTATGGCGTTCCGCCAGCATCGCCTCGGCGAGCGCATCAAGCAGCGCTCGCTTGTTCTGGAAATGCCAGTAAAGCGCAGGCTGCTGAACCTTGAGGCGTTCAGCGAGCTTCCGCGTCGTCAGGCTGTCCATGCCAACCTCGTTCAACAGCTCTAGCGCCGCCGCGATCACGGTGCCCTTGTCCAGTTTGGTCATTCACGTTCCTTCGCCAGTGCTTGACAATTTATCACCGATAAGTTATATGTCCATCTCCTTATCGTTGATAAAGTCGCTCCATTGAGCGGCGCTGGAGTTTCAGGTGCGCAGCTCTGCCATCATTGCCCTGCTGATCGTGGGTCTTGACGCCATGGGTCTCGGCCTCATCATGCCCGTCCTTCCGACGCTTCTGCGTGAGCTTGTGCCAGCAGAGCAGGTCGCTGGACACTATGGTGCCTTGCTGTCGCTCTATGCATTGATGCAGGTCGTCTTCGCGCCCATGCTTGGACAGCTTTCGGATTCTTACGGTCGGCGTCCGGTACTTCTGGCTTCTCTTGCAGGAGCCGCAGTCGATTACACGATTATGGCATCAGCGCCGGTCTTATGGGTGCTCTATATCGGCCGACTCGTGTCCGGCGTCACGGGCGCAACCGGAGCTGTAGCAGCCTCAACCATTGCCGATTCGACGGGGGAAGGTTCTCGCGCACGCTGGTTCGGCTACATGGGGGCCTGTTATGGGGCGGGCATGATTGCCGGGCCAGCACTTGGTGGCATGCTCGGTGGTATCTCTGCTCATGCCCCGTTTATCGCCGCCGCCCTTCTCAACGGGTTCGCGTTCCTGCTTGCCTGCATTTTCCTCAAGGAGACTCATCACAGCCATGGCGGGACCGGAAAGCCGGTTCGCATCAAACCATTCGTTCTGTTACGGCTGGATGATGCATTGCGCGGGCTAGGTGCGCTTTTCGCAGTTTTCTTCATTATTCAACTGATCGGCCAAGTGCCTGCAGCCCTATGGGTCATATATGGCGAGGACCGTTTTCAGTGGAACACCGCGACCGTTGGTTTGTCGCTCGCGGCGTTTGGGGCAACACATGCGATCTTCCAAGCGTTTGTTACCGGCCCGCTTTCAAGCCGGCTTGGAGAGCGGCGCACGCTGCTGTTTGGCATGGCTGCGGATGCGACTGGCTTCGTTCTTCTGGCTTTTGCCACGCAGGGATGGATGGTGTTCCCGATTCTGTTGCTGCTTGCCGCCGGGGGTGTTGGCATGCCGGCCTTGCAGGCAATGCTCTCAAACAATGTCAGCAGTAACAAGCAAGGGGCTTTGCAAGGAACGCTAACGAGCCTCACCAATCTAAGCTCTATCGCAGGACCGCTTGGCTTCACAGCACTCTATTCTGCCACCGCCGGGGCATGGAACGGTTGGGTTTGGATTGTCGGCGCGATCCTCTATTTAATATGTCTGCCAATACTACGCAGACCATTCGCAACTTCATTGTGATTTAGTCATGGCGATTTGGCATGCGTAGACTTAGGAGAAATGACGGATTAAATCTGTTGAGCAATCATCTCCTTTCGGGGCGAGTGCCAATGATGACCTTAGTTCACACTCTCGCTGTCGCCGAATATCTCAACTTCCGTCACGCCGCCAACGCGCTCGGCGTTGCACAGTCCAGCGTCAGCGCCCGCGTGAAGGCACTGGAAGAAGACCTCGGCATCCTCTTGTTCGAGCGTCATGCGCGCGGCGTTCGGCTGACCGAGGCCGGACGCCATTTCGTCGAGCGGATAGCCGTAGGTATTGACCAACTCGACCATGCGGTGAAAACCGCCGGCATGGCGGCAGCCGGAGAAAGCGGCCGGCTTCGTATCGGTATCCATGCCCTGATTCCGCATAGCTTCCTCGCAAAGCTGATCGGCCAATACCGCAAGGATTACCCCGATGTTGAAGTCGAGATCGCCGAAGGCCCGGCCCGTGAAGCGGTGGTGCAGCTTCGCGCCGGCAGGTTGGACGTGGCGTTCGTCGCGGGCACGCCCCAACCACCCGACTGCCATTCCCGTCGCACATGGACCGAACCGCTCTTGGCGGTGCTACCGGAACGGCATCCGCTCGCCAAGCGGTCAGCCGTCACATGGCCCGATTTGGCAGGCGAGACGTTCCTTGCGTATAGGAAGTTCAAACGCCCTTTTCGGGCAGTCTGCTGGGTAGGCGGCGGTCGCGCAAGCCCCGTTTTGGGCACGGATCGGACGTCTGTGAGTGGGATTTCGGCATCGCGGGGCCACGCAGCGGCGTTGTCAGCAGCCATGCTTCGCTGATTCCCGACAGCGGGCCGAGCGCCGCCCTGCGGATCGTGGCCGCATCGGCTCGGATTCCGGTTTCGCCGTCGGCTGTGCAGCCGGCAGATCGTCACGCGGCTTGCACTGGCGGCGCGCGCGCTGCGGGCCTGTAGTGCGCTTCTTCCCGCGCGCCGTGCTTCTCGAAGTGGGCGAGGATGGCGAGGATGGCGGTGGGTTCCTCGATGCTGGCGACGATCCGCACGGTGCCACCGCAGTGGACGCAGGCGGTGACGTCGATGGAAAAGACCCGCTTGAGCCGTTGCGCCCAGCTCATCGCACGGCGCTTCTCCTCGGGGCTGCGCGGCGCGTCGTGGGCGCTGACGTCCACTGGCGCCGCATCGCCCGCAGGCCGCTTGCCGCGCCCCGAGGGCGTCAGCTGCGCACGCAGGTTTGCATTCGGGGCGAATACGCCGTGGAAGCGGGTGAGATGCGCGCGAGGTGGCGGGACCAGCGCCGCCAGCTTGGCGATGAAATCCACCGGATCCCATTCCACATGCGTGGTGCCATTGCGCCACGGGGTCTTGAGCTGGTAACGCACCCTGCCCTGGAGCGCTATCGACAGCCGCTTCTCGCTGATCGCCGGGCGCGTGATGTAGCGGCACAGCTTTTCCAGCTTGTGGCTTTCGTGTGCTTCGGCCGCCACGCCGGCATGCAGTGAGAAGCCGCCGACCTTGCCGGCTTCGCCCTCCAGCGAACCGGCGTCACCGGGCAGCGTTTGCAGCGTGACGACCTTGCAGCCAGCGTCGCGGCCGGTGGCGATGCGGTAGGTGATCGAACTCATCCGCAGCCCATCCATGCTGTCGTCGCCTGCAGCGCTGTCTGCCAGGAAGGCCGATTCGCCCTCCCCTTCGAGCCAGCCTTTGCGCGTCAGGTGCCGACACACCCGGTGCGCGATGGTAGCTGCCAGCTGGGTCAACTGCGCGGTGGTGGGCGCACGGGCGCGGTGCAGGCGCAGTTCGCGCCGCGGCAGCTCGGTGGCTTCCACGTACACGCCGTCGAGCCACAGCATGTGGAAGTGGATGTTCAGGTTCAGCGCGCTGCCGAAACGCTGGATCAGCGTCACCGCGCCGCACTGGGCGCTGGCGCGGTCGATGCCGGCTTGATCGGCCAACCAGCCGGCGATCACGCGCTGCACGATGCCCAGCACCGGGCCAATGGCTTCTGGCTTGCTGGCGAACAGGAAACGCAAGGGGTACGGAAAGCTCAGCACCCATTGCCGCACAGGCCGCGGGCCGAACACCTCCTCGACCAGGTGCCGCGCACTCTCGGCCATGCGTCGCGCGCCGCAACTCGGGCAGAACCCGCGCTTCTTGCAGGAGAAGGCCACCAGCCTCTCTGCACGGCAGTGCTCGCACACCACCCGCAGGAAGCCGTGCTCGAGTACGCCGCAACGCAGGTAGGCATCGAACGCCTCGCGGACATACCCGGGCAGCGAGCGGCCCTCCGCTTCGATCCGTGCAATGAAGTCCGGGTAGTGCGCCTCTACCAACGCGTACAGCAGCGTGCGCTCGGGCGCGTGGCGCGCGTACCGCGAACCGGTGTGGGCGGACGGCAGTGGCGCGCATCCCGCGGCTTGCCGCCGGGATGTGGCGAGGCGCGGCACGCAGCGCTCCGGTGCGGGGACGGCTGCTCAGTGTTGCGCCTGTGTTCGCACGTTCGTATCGGTGCGTTCTGATCTTCGCGTCAGACATTGCCGCGGCGCGGGCACAACAAAAAGCCCGGCATCGCTGCCGGGCTCCGGCCCCGTCCTTGGGGCCTTGATGTCGGGTCGTTGCCGGGATCGGACCGCGCTGGCGCGGTCCGGTTCCCTGACGACCGGGCCAACCGGATCAGAAATCCATGCCGCCCATGCCGCCCATACCGCCAGCACCCGGCATGGCCGGCTCTTCCTTCTTCGGCACTTCGGCCACGACCACTTCGGTCGTGATCGCAAGGCCGGCGACGGAAGCGGCGTGCTGCAGGGCCGAGCGGGTCACCTTGGTCGGGTCCAGGATGCCCATGGCGATCATGTCGCCGAACTCGCCGGTGGCGGCGTTGTAGCCGTAGCTGCCTTCGCCGGCCTTGACGTTGGCCACGATCACGCTCGGTTCTTCACCGGCGTTGGCCACGATGGCGCGCAGCGGGGCTTCCAGCGCACGGCGGGTGATGGCGATGCCCAGGTTCTGGTCTTCGTTGATGCCCTGCCAGGGCAGATCCGTGCACAGCACCTTGCCGTAGAAGAACAGCAAGGCCGCCAATGCCTGACGATGCGTGGAGACCGAAACCTTGCGCTCGTTCGCCAGCCAGGACAGAAATGCCTCGACTTCGCT
>NZ_JACDXW010000016.1 GCF_020539505.1 Mesopusillimonas faecipullorum
CGCCCCGGCGGGCAACTGGGCAGACGCGAGCAGAAGCGCGGAAAGGATGATGGCTGGCTTCATGTCGTGTCCTCAGCTCAAGGGATCGCCACGCGACGGGTCTGGTCGCCGGTCTGGAACACGGCGGTGCTGCCCTCGACCGCCTGCAAGCGCCACGAGCCGATCGCATCGCCTGAAAGCAGCACCTGAAGCTGGTCGGGCGTGAAGTCCCCGCTGCTCGGCGCGACGGACAGGCTGCGCTGGCCGGCGCGAAGTTCGGCGCCGACAATGCGGAACGGCAGTGGCGGCGGCTCGGGCTTGGCGGTGACGGGTTGGCTCGGGGAGCGCCGCTGGGCTGGCGTTGTGGCACGCGGGGTGGTCTGGCGTGCCCTGATCTGCTCGACCTCCTTGCGCAGCGCCAGAACGTCGTCGGCAGTGGCATGACCGCCCATCGTCTGCTCGATTTGGGCGATGCGTGCCTCCAGCGCTTGGCGGGTGTCCTGCAGGCCTGCGGCGGTGGCGGCTGCGGGCTGCTGCTGCATGGTCGCGGCCAGCCCGGCTACCTGGGCTTCGAGGCGTTGCAGCCGGGTGTCGAGCCGCTGCTGGTCGGCCTGATCGTTTATCGCCTGGTGGCCCCGAAGTGCGAAGACACTGAGGCCAATCAGCCAAAGCCACAGCAGGCTCTGCACCACCACGGTGAAGGTCGGGCGCCGGAGAGACTGCGTGGGGTTCATGGCTGGCCTCCCGAAATGGAAGGAGGCAGCGGGAACGTCTGCGCCGCTTCGGCGGCGGGCAGCCCGGGAACCGGCTCGGTGCCTGCATCGCGACCGGGCTGCTCGAAGCAGACCTGCCGTGTCCGGTCATCTGCGTGCACTTCCCAGGCCGGGCCGGCCAGGGTGAGCAGCGCATCGCGCAAGGTCATGGGGCCGAGATGTAGATGCGCCGCTGGCAGCGGCAGCGCGTACAGCGCGGTCACCGCGTGCGCGGTCTCGCAAAGCTGGTAGCCGCTGCGCTTGAGTACATGCCGCAGCCCGTCGCCGACCGTGGCACGGGCATCCTCGGGCATAGACACGTCGATGGTCTGCAACAGCAAGTCACGCTGCGCCGCCGAGGGTGCCAGCTCGACCAGCGTGTAGCGGCCATAGCGCACGACGGGAATGAACTCAGAGGCCTCGGGTTCGGGAACGGAGGCGACTTCTTCTATGGCGTTTGGCACCAGTGGCGCGGTCGTGGTGGCGCAGCCGCTGGCTAGCGCTGCAGCCAGGAGACCAGCGCCGACCAGACGCCGGGATACTTGGATTGCGGGCATGACATCGGCTCTTCTGTTGCGATGCCGATACCTTGGCGGCGCGCCGCCGCACGGTCAGCCAGGAATGCGATCTGCGGGCTACCCGTTTTCAGAGGTACGCCCCTGACGCCAGCCGCATATCGTCAAGGCGGCACAAGAGGCGCAGCCGTTGTTGCGCATCACCAGCCGTGCATGGATCAGCCTGGGCTGCGCCTCAGCAAGGAGCCAACACATGAGTTCTCATATCGCCGCTTGATCGACCCGCCGGCTCAGGGCTTTGGCGCTTTCCTTGCGCTCGCTGTAGCGATCCACTAGATAGGGCGCCACATCGCGCGTGAGCAGCGAGAACTTCATCAGCTCTTCCATCACATCCACGATGCGGTCGTAATAGGCAGAGGGCTTCATGCGTCCTGCTTCATCAAACTCCTGGTATGCCTTGGCCACCGAGGACTGGTTGGGAATGGTCAGCATCCGCATCCAGCGGCCCAACACGCGCATCTGGTTGATGGCATTGAAGGATTGAGAACCGCCCGATACCTGCATCACCGCCAGCGTCTTGCCCTGAGTGGGGCGCACCGCGCCGATGGACAGTGGAATCCAGTCGATCTGCGTTTTCATCAGGCCGGTCATGGCGCCGTGGCGCTCAGGCGAACTCCACACCATGCTTTCGGCCCATTGCACCAGTTCGTGCAGTTCCCTGACCTTCGGGTGATCGTGAGGCGCATCGTCCACCAGCGGCAGGCCCGAGGGGTTGAACATTCGCGTTTCGCCACCGAGCGCACGCAGGATGCGCGCCGCTTCTTCGGCAGCCAGGCGGCTGAACGAGCGTTCGCGCAGTGAGCCGTAGAGCAGCAGGAAGCGCGGCGCGTGGGTGGCACGCTCGGGCGCCATCAGCCGCTGGGCATCGGGTTGCTGGAACAGCGCGGTGTCGATATTGGGCAGGTCAACTCTGGATTCAGACACGGCGGCCTTCCGCATTCACGACGGCTTCGCCGTCTTCCTTGCTGAATGCACCGCGCTGCGGCTGGGGCAGGATGTCCAACACCGTCTCCGAAGGCCGGCACAGCATGGTGCCCAGCGGCGTGACCACGATGGGGCGGTTGATAAGAATGGGGTGCTGGAGCATGAATCCGATCAACTGCTCGTCGCTCCATTTCGGGTCATCGAGACCCAGCTCGGCATAAGGCGTACCCTTTTCGCGCAGGACGGCACGTACCGGCACGCCCATGGCGGCGATCAGCGCTGTCAACGTGGCCCGGTCGGGCGGTGTCTTCAGGTACTCGATGACGACAGGCTCCTCGCCACTGTTACGGATCATGGCGAGCACGTTGCGCGATGTGCCGCAGGCGGGGTTGTGATAAATAGTGATTGGATTCATTGCTGTATGCCGACTCAGAAATTCGTAGGGTTGGGGATCTGTGTTCCAGTGGCCCAGGCGTATTCGATGGTTGCCAATATGCTGAGCAGCCCAAGCATGAGGTGGCCCAAGGCTGGGCCGCTCGGAACGTACAGCGCCATCCAAAGCGGCAGGTAGCGTTCGAATCGGCCCATAGGCGAGGCAGCGCGGGCCATGACACTCTCCAGCTCGCCAAGGCCCACAGGCGCTTTAGCACCCACGGGCCCTTCAGTCATGAGAGATGCGACGGCGTGGTGCCCGGCTTGATGGCTTCGATCGTGGCCGAGACGACGAAGTCGGTGACCTTGCGTCCCGGCGCCCAGTCCTTGATGAAGGTCTTCGACTCGTCTTTCGGCTGGATGCGGATCTGCTCGAATCCGGCGGCACGCATCATCGCCTCCAGGTCGGCAATCAGCGATGCGTTGCCCATGCACCCGGCAATGAGCGCGGCATCGTTGCGCATGTCCTCGGGCAGCGGGGCAGTCGCGACCACGTCGGAAATGGCCAGCCGCCCCCCGGCCTTGAGCACGCGGAAAGCCTCGCGGAACACCTGGGGCTTGTCGGGCGACAGGTTGATGACGCAATTGGAGATCACCACGTCGGCAACAGCATCGGCAATCGGCAGGTGCTCGATCTCGCCGAGGCGGAACTCCACGTTTTCGTATTGGCCCTTTAGCGCATTGGCACGCGCCTTGGAGACCATCTCCGGGGTCATGTCAACGCCGATCACCTGGCCGCTGTACCCCACCTCGCCAACGGCCAGGAAGCAGTCGAAGCCACCGCCCGATCCCAGGTCGACGACTGTTTCGCCCGACTTCAGTGCGGCAATGGCCTTGGGATTGCCGCAGCCCAGGCCCATGTCGGCGCCAGCAGGCGCCAGATCCAAGTCGGCCTGGCTGTAGCCCAGACGGGTGGAGATGAGCGTGTTGATGGCGCCATCGTCGCTGACGCCGCAGCAACTCGAAGCATTGCCGCTGCTTTGGCCCTTGTCGCTGGCCTGAGCCACCTGGGCATAGGCATTTCGCACGGTACGGCGATGCGCATCGTCACTCATTGGTGTCAACGATACGTTGGGCTGCGTCGCAGGGGTGCAGCAGGTATTCGGCTTATTCATAGATGGGCTCCTTGGGTTGGGATTCCAGATATCCGTTTGCCGACATTCGTCACGACGCTGCAAAACGCACGCGCGTGCGGTTGGCAAAAGCCACCAGGGACAGCATCACCGGCACCTCGACCAGCACGCCAACCACGGTGGCCAGCGCCGCGCCCGAGTTCAGGCCAAACAGACCAATGGCCACAGCCACCGCCAGCTCGAAGAAGTTGGACGTACCGATCAGCGCGCAGGGCGCGGCAATCGGGTGCGGCAGACGCCAGGCCCAGGCCCAGGCATAACCCAGGGCGAAAATGGCGTAGGACTGGATCAGGATGGGCACGGCAATCAGCGCAATCAGCATGGGCTGGGCCAGGATCACCGGACCCTGAAAGCCGAACAGCAGCACCACGGTGAGCAGCAGGCCGAGCATGGAGACAGGCTTGATGCGCGCGGTGAAGTCCGAGACGGCCGCCTCGCCGCCCTGGGCGGTCAGGCGCTTGCGCGTCCACCAGCCGGCGATCAGTGGGAGCACGATGTAGAGCACCACCGACAGCACCAAAGTCTCCCAGGGGATGGCGATCTCGGTCACGCCCAGCAGCAGAGCGACGATGGGTGCGAACGCCACCACCATCACCAGGTTGTTCACCGAAACCTGCACCAGCGTGTAGTTCGGGTCGCCACGGGTCATCTGTGACCACACGAAGACCATGGCAGGGCGCCTCGAAAAACCTCCGCCTCGCCCGCCCTTGGTAAAATTACGACGTCCTGAACCCCGCAGCCTGCACCGATGAAACCACGCACCGCCATCAAGACCGACCTGTTCGCCGACGAGCATCAC
>NZ_JACDXW010000017.1 GCF_020539505.1 Mesopusillimonas faecipullorum
ACCCGCACCGGTCACCTTCGACCCGAAGACGCGCTCGACGAGATTGTGCGGTTCTTCGAGGCGCGGGTTTCCGCCTTGCGACGGAGCGGGGTCGCTGCCGACCGGCTCATCCTCGATCCGGGGATGGGATTTTTCTTGAGCCCCGCACCGGAAACATCGCTGCACGTGCTGTCGAACCTTCAAAAGCTGAAGTCGGCGTTGGGGCTTCCGCTATTGGTCTCGGTGTCGCGGAAATCCTTCTTGGGCGCCACCGTTGGCCTTCCTGTAAAGGATCTGGGTCCAGCGAGCCTTGCGGCGGAACTTCACGCGATCGGCAATGGCGCTGACTACGTCCGCACCCACGCGCCTGGAGATCTGCGAAGCGCAATCACCTTCTCGGAAACCCTCGCGAAATTTCGCAGTCGCGACGCCAGAGACCGAGGGTTAGATCATGCCTAGCATTCACCTTCCGGCCGCCCGCTAGCGGACCCTGGTCAGGTTCCGCGAAGGTGGGCGCAGACATGCTGGGCTCGTCAGGATCAAACTGCACTATGAGGCGGCGGTTCATACCGCGCCAGGGGAGCGAATGGACAGCGAGGAGCCTCCGAACGTTCGGGTCGCCTGCTCGGGTGATATCGACGAGGTTGTGCGGCTGATGCACGACGCTGCGGCGTGGATGTCCGCCAAGGGAACGCCCGCCTGGGACGTCGCGCGGATCGACCGGACATTCGCGGAGACCTTCGTCCTGAGATCCGAGCTCCTAGTCGCGAGTTGCAGCGACGGCATCGTCGGCTGTTGCACCTTGTCGGCCGAGGATCCCGAGTTCTGGCCCGACGCCCTCAAGGGGGAGGCCGCATATCTGCACAAGCTCGCGGTGCGACGGACACATGCGGGCCGGGGTGTCAGCTCCGCGCTGATCGAGGCTTGCCGCCATGCCGCGCGAACGCAGGGGTGCGCCAAGCTGCGGCTCGACTGCCACCCGAACCTGCGTGGCCTATACGAGCGGCTCGGATTCACCCACGTCGACACTTTCAATCCCGGCTGGGATCCAACCTTCATCGCAGAACGCCTAGAACTCGAAATCTAACGTCCGTTCGGGCATCGAGGTCCATGTCGGGGTGGGACGGGCCCGTGGCTTCAAGATCACTTGCAGTCCGACCGCGATGTCTTGGTTGCGCGAGAGGTTGTCGATATCCTCCACTTCCATCATCAACCCTGGATAATGCCGCCGCCGTCATCGCCGCCGACGCCCGTGCCGGGCTTTTCGGGCCTGTCAGGCTTGCTCGGCCTTCAGCCTGCCTGGGCGAGATCTCCGGCGGACGGATTAACGGCGGAGCTTCGCCGCCTTTCGTGCGTGTGAAGGCCGAAGATAGTTCTCTCAAAAACATCCGTTTATGAGAGATACCAAAGCCGACAGTCTGCCGAAGGTTGAAGGTCTCTCAAAACTGCCTCTCGCTTCCGATCTCTCACCGATCTACGTTTCTAAGTGTTTTGAGAGGAGAACAGCATGTTGGTGGGGTACGCCAGGGTTTCGACACGTGATCAAACCCACGCGCTGCAACTCGATGCGCTCCGCAAAGCAGAATGTGAGCGCATCTTCGAGGAGACGGCGTCTGGCGCTCAGCGCGCTCGACCGCAGCTTGCCGCCGCACTCGACTACGTCCGCAAGGGCGACACCATCGTGGTCTGGAAGCTCGATCGGCTGGCCCGCTCGATCAAACAGCTAATCGAGACCGTCGAGCACCTGGAGCGACGCGAAATCGGCTTTCGGTCGCTGACGGAGCAGATCGACACCACGACTGCTGGCGGTCGGCTGATCTTCCACATTTTCGGGGCTTTGGCCGAGTTCGAGCGCTCGATAATCCGCGAACGGTCCAGGGCAGGCCTAGAGGCCGCTAGGGCGCGCGGACGGATCGGCGGTCGGCCGAGGGCGCTCTCGCCGACCGACTTGATCGCCGCGAAGGCGATGCTGACCAACCGCGACATCACCGTAGTCGAAGTCGCGCGGCGCCTGAGTGTGTCTCCCGCCACATTGTATCGACATCTGCCAGGGGGTCGTACAGCGGCCGAACTGGAATGACGCGTTCCCTATTGAACGGTCAGGCGCTGATCGAAGAGCCTCGTAGTCCACTCTTCGGCAGAAGGGGTGCTTCCGCCTACGGACCCATAACTGACCGTCGCGATGGAACCGGCCTAACGCGAGACCAAGTGCGCAACGACCCGCTCGTGTGGCTTCAGCTGGTCGCTGAACCCGCGTCCGGATTGACGTTGATGCTGGTCGAGTTCGAGCAGTCGCCTAAGTTCGGCGCGAAGGAGTAACTGCCCCGAGTTCTCGTCGCTGCCGACGTAGTCAATGAGCGACTCGTCTGCCTCATGCCACGCCAGCGCGTCCACGACGACCACCGATCACCTGACCGGCCTTCGCGCGGTTGCCGATGCGAGCTTCGATGTCCGAGAGGGTCTGCGTGTACGCGGTGACTTGCAGGCCAGCGCCGCCGCCCTTGTTGATCAGCGGAATGAACTCGTCGC
>NZ_JACDXW010000018.1 GCF_020539505.1 Mesopusillimonas faecipullorum
TCACGTAGCGCGGCAAGCGGCGAATGTTACGCCGGTAGCGCAGGATGACGCGGGCATCGCGGTAGCGAATGGCACCGTAGGCGCAGAACGCCAGCGCACTGCCGACGCCCATTGCGGGGCTCAGCGCGAGCGACCACGGGGCCACCAGGGACAGAAACGCGGCGCCTGCACACGCCGCGACGGTATAGAACTCCACCGCTGGGCGCAGCAAAACCTCGACCGGCTGTTTCCCCGACATGGCTTCATTGCTCGATGCCGGTGGCTGTGATCAGCACCGGGTAATGCCGCAGACCCAGGCGCTCGGCCAGGTCGTCGCCGGCCACAGGCGCAAGGGGCATGCCGGGCACCAGGGTGCGCAGCCGTGCCAGGCCCTGCACGGTCTCGACGTTAACCACCAGACCCACCGCGCCGCGCTCGCGCAGCGATGTTGCCTGGCTGCGCAGCCAGGCGTGGGACGCCGCGTCGTCGCCGACGACCACGAAAGGCCGCAGGCCCGGTGCCTCGATCACCCGCCGCGCGACGGTGCCAGGCGTGAGCTTGGCACTGCGCACCGGCAACATCGCGGCCTCGTCCATGGGCGTGGCGGGCACCGGGAGCATCGGGATGGGCGGTCGGGCCGGGGCATCGGCGCGCGGCTGAAGGTTCAGAGCCTCGTAGTACGGCAGCGCCGACGTGCCGCCACGGTCTTCGACCACAATCAGCGGCTCTCCGGCACGCGAGGCCAGCGGCAGAGCCGCCAGCAGCACGAGCAGGCACTTCAGTGTGAGGTTGGCCAGAGGGAACTTCGTCATGGGGATGTCTCCAGGTGCGCGGCGAGGGCCGCAGCGATTGGGCGCGTGCCCTGCACACGGGCAAGGTGGCGCGACACGCTGCGCCGATAGCGGGCGGCAGGCTCTCCGCCCGCAGGACGGTGGTAGCGACCGATTGCCAGTAACCAGTCCTCGCCAGTGGTGTGCTGCTCCTTCAGGATTTCAGCGGCGATGGCGAGGTTGCTGTATGGGTCGAGCAGGTCGCACGGGCTGGCGTAGCGCTGCTGGTGGTAGCCGAGGTTGATCTGACCCAGGCCCGCGTCGATGCGCGTGTGCGACGTGGAGCGCATCGCCTGCTGCAAACCGGCGCAGGCGTCGGCACGGGTGGCGAAGCGGTGAGACTGACCGGCGACGTTGAGCGACCACGGCCACGGGACGATGCGTCCATTGCGTCGGATGCCGCTCTCTTGCAAGGCCACGGCGTAGAGCACCGACGAGGGGATGCCCGCGCGCTGTGCGGCAAGCTGGTAAGCCGGTGGCGGAAGCTCCTGGGCATGGGCGGCGCAGGCGCACAGGCCCGCCGCGATCACCAGTGCGCGCAAGCACTGCGAAACGGAGGTGGCCGCTACGGCTGGCGCTGCCATTGACCGTTCACCTCGCGCACGACTGCTGGAAGGTCTCCGGGCAAGCTCAGCGACAGCCACCGCCCGCCATCATGGTTGAGCGTGATGCCACCGCTGCGCACGCGCGCCGGATCGACGTTCGCACGCTTGGCCCAGTCGCGGATGCGCGTGTCGTCCTGGCGGCTGCCGACCATGTACAGGTCGAACTCGGTGCCGGAGGATTGCAGGCGCTGCACGAGTTGCCCGCAGGCCGCGCAGCCGTCCTTGACGAATACTGCCGTGCGGCCTGAACCGCGCAAGGGGTTGGCGCTTGTGGCGGCGCCGGGCTTGTCGTCAGGCAGGTTCACCCGCTGCATGCCGGGATTCAGGCGCTGCCAGGCCTCGTCGTAGGCACGTTGGTAGGCGAGCAGCTTCTCGACGCGGCGCGCTTCGACCTGCACCTGCAGCTCGGCGTAGCGGTGCCGTTCCTCGTCGGTGCGCGCCTCGATGCCCAGGGCGGACAGCGGGTCCAGGTTGGGCGAGTAGATGCCCAGCGGCCCGTCCATCAGTTCGCGGTAGCGCGCCCACTCCTGCGGTTGCAGGCCCCATTCGCTTGTCACCCGGTCGTCCAGGGCGTGGGCGATCAGCGAGCGCTCCTGACTGTGCGCATTGCCGGCGGGAGCCGTGGCCGGCTGCTGCGCCCCGGCGGGCAACTGGGCAGACGCGAGCAGAAGCGCGGAAAGGATGATGGCTGGCTTCATGTCGTGTCCTCAGCTCAAGGGATCGCCACGCGACGGGTCTGGTCGCCGGTCTGGAACACGGCGG
>NZ_JACDXW010000019.1 GCF_020539505.1 Mesopusillimonas faecipullorum
ACACGCGGTAGGAGAGCGTTCTGTAAGCCTGCGAAGGTGTCTCGAGAGGGATGCTGGAGGTATCAGAAGTGCGAATGCTGACATGAGTAGCGATAAAGGGGGTGAAAAGCCCCCTCGCCGTAAGTCCAAGGTTTCCTGCGCAACGTTCATCGGCGCAGGGTGAGTCGGCCCCTAAGGCGAGGCAGAGATGCGTAGCTGATGGGAAGCTGGTTAATATTCCAGCACCGTCGTACAGTGCGATGGGGGGACGGATCGTGGAAGGTCATCGGGAGATTGGTAGTTCCCGTTGCTGCACTATAGAAGGCGCTTCAGGCAAATCCGGGCGCGTAATTCAAGGGTGTGGCTGAATAGGACTTCGGTCCTAAACTGATTGGAAGTGGTCCCAAGAAAAGCCTCTAAGCTTCAGCTGTACGAGACCGTACCGCAAACCGACACAGGTGGACGGGATGAATATTCCA
Organism: Mesopusillimonas faecipullorum; assembly: GCF_020539505.1. Classification (GTDB taxonomy): domain Bacteria; phylum Pseudomonadota; class Gammaproteobacteria; order Burkholderiales; family Burkholderiaceae_B; genus Mesopusillimonas; species Mesopusillimonas faecipullorum. The sequence continues at coordinate 459 of NZ_JACDXW010000019.1, forward strand.
AGGCGCTTGAGAGAACTCGGGAAAAGGAACTCGGCAAATTGATACCGTAACTTCGGGATAAGGTATGCCCTGGTAGTGTGATAGGCTCGCGCCTAGAGCATGAAGGGGTCTCAGAGAATCGGTGGCTGCGACTGTTTATTAAAAACATAGCACTCTGCAAACACGAAAGTGGACGTATAGGGTGTGACGCCTGCCCGGTGCCGGAAGGTTAAGTGATGGGGTGCAAGCTCTTGATCGAAGCCCCGGTAAACGGCGGCCGTAACTATAACGGTCCTAAGGTAGCGAAATTCCTTGTCGGGTAAGTTCCGACCTGCACGAATGGCGTAACGATGGCCACACTGTCTCTTCCCGAGACTCAGCGAAGTTGAAGTGGTTGTGATGATGCAATCTACCCGCGGCTAGACGGAAAGACCCCATGAACCTTTACTGTAGCTTTGCATTGAACTGTGAACCGGCCTGTGTAGGATAGGTGGGAGGCGTTGAACTCATGTCGCCAGATGTGAGGGAGCCAACCTTGAAATACCACCCTGGTCTGTTTGCGGTTCTAACCTAGGTCCATTATCTGGATCGGGGACCGTGCATGGTGGGCAGTTTGACTGGGGCGGTCTCCTCCCAAAGTGTAACGGAGGAGTACGAAGGTACGCTAGAGACGGTCGGAAATCGTCTTGATAGTGCAATGGCATAAGCGTGCTTGACTGTGAGACCTACAAGTCGAACAGGTGCGAAAGCAGGTCATAGTGATCCGGTGGTTCTGTATGGAAGGGCCATCGCTCAACGGATAAAAGGTACTCTGGGGATAACAGGCTGATACCGCCCAAGAGTTCATATCGACGGCGGTGTTTGGCACCTCGATGTCGGCTCATCACATCCTGGGGCTGTAGCCGGTCCCAAGGGTATGGCTGTTCGCCATTTAAAGTGGTACGTGAGCTGGGTTTAAAACGTCGTGAGACAGTTTGGTCCCTATCTGCCGTGGGCGTTGGATACTTGACGGAGCCTGCTCCTAGTACGAGAGGACCGGAGTGGACGTACCTCTGGTGTACCGGTTGTCATGCCAATGGCATCGCCGGGTAGCTATGTACGGAAGAGATAACCGCTGAAGGCATCTAAGCGGGAAACTCGTCTGAAGATAAGGTGTCCCGGGGCCTAGAGCCCCCTAAAGGGTCGTTCGAGACCAGAACGTTGATAGGCTGGGTGTGGAAGTGCAGTAATGCACGTAGCTAACCAGTACTAATTGCCCGTGCGGCTTGATCCTATAACCTTGCAGGTTAGCGTGATCAAGTGTCGTTCAAAACTCA
>NZ_JACDXW010000021.1 GCF_020539505.1 Mesopusillimonas faecipullorum
TCGACGTAGCGGCGAAATTCCGGTCGGTACGTCTGCATCAGCCTATGGGTGTGTTTCTGCTCCCACAGAAACCCCCGCCCGACGAACAGACGCTGCTGGCTGACCGGCACGTCCTTGCTGGTCATCAGGGTTCTACCCCGAAATCACGGACTGTTTGGAAAGTGCTGAAAACTTCTGGTCCTGCTTGACCGTGCGCCGTCGCATCCTGGGGTTGTGGCGGCGCTCGATGTATTCGAACACATCGGACCGGGCGGCATCGAGTGTGGGATACGTTGTGCGATAGATCCGCTCGCGCTTGAGCAATCCGAAGAAGCCCTCGCAGGCTGCATTGTCGCCACAATGCCCCACCGCACTCATCGAGCAGAGCAGGCCATTGGCGGCCAGGTAATCCTGGTAATCGCCGCTACGAAATTGGCTGCCACGGTCGGAGTGCAGGATCAGCCGATGCTGCTCCTGACGCTGCCAAACCGCCATCTGCACGGCCCTGATCACCATCTGCCGGTCCTGCCGATGATGCATGGACCAGCCCACAATCCGCTGATCAAACAGGTCCAGCACGACGCACAGATACAGCTTGGCCTGCTGGGTCTGGATCTCGGTGATGTCGGTCACCCACTTGGTTTCCGGCTCCGAGGCGCTGAAATCACGCTCCAGCAGGTTGCGCACGCCCGGCGGTGTCAGTGCCGGTTGAGCGCGCTGGCCACGCCGTTTCGGGCGTGGCCAGCCCTGCAGGCCAGCTGCTGCCATCAGCCGGGCAACCCGGTTCCGGCTGGCCATCAACCCTTCATCGGCCAGATCTTCCTGCATGCGGCCGGCACCCAGCGTGCCCCGGCTGTCCTGATGCAACGCATGGATACGGCCCAGCAAGCGCTCGTTGTCGCGCTGTCGAGCACTGGGCAGTCGCTTGCTCCAGTCGTAGTAGCCACTGGTCGATACCCGCAGGCAGCGGCACATCAGACGAACCGGAAACTCATCGCGGCAACGTTCGATCACCTGATACCTCAGGATGATCCCTTGGCAAAGAACGTCGCCGCTTCGCGCAAAAAATCCCGCTCCTTGGTGATCCGGGCCAGCTCGCGCTTGAGCCGGGCAACCTCCTCGTCACGCGGGCTCCCGGTGCCGGCAAAGGCTGCTTTCCCCGCCGTCTGCGCCTCCCGCTTCCAGCGGGTCAGCAGGCTGTCGCGGATGCCCAGCTCACGGGCTACTTGGGCGCAGCTGACACCGGGCCGACTGGCTTGCTCCACCGCACCACGCTTGAACTCGGCACTGAACTTGCGACGCTTTGACATGAACACTCCTCACGGCCTCAATCGGCCTTCTTGTAAGTGTCCGTGAAAACGGGGGTGAACCCTCACGTAGCGCGGCAAGCGGCGAATGTTACGCCGGTAGCGCAGGATGACGCGGGCATCGCGGTAGCGAATGGCACCGTAGGCGCAGAACGCCAGCGCACTGCCGACGCCCATTGCGGGGCTCAGCGC
>NZ_JACDXW010000022.1 GCF_020539505.1 Mesopusillimonas faecipullorum
CCTGCATGAAGTCGGAATCGCTAGTAATCGCGGATCAGAATGCCGCGGTGAATACGTTCCCGGGTCTTGTACACACCGCCCGTCACACCATGGGAGTGGGTTTCACCAGAAGTAGGTAGCCTAACCGCAAGGAGGGCGCTTACCACGGTGGGATTCATGACTGGGGTGAAGTCGTAACAAGGTAGCCGTATCGGAAGGTGCGGCTGGATCACCTCCTTTAAGAAAAAGTGCGACACAAAGCGAAAGCGTCCACATTTATCGGTTGTTGTTGAAGTCCTGACAATCACCGCTGTTGATCAGCATGGGTCAGTAGCTCAGTCGGTTAGAGCACCGTCTTGATAAGGCGGGGGTCGCTGGTTCGATTCCAGCTTGACCCACCACGGTTTAAGGTGGCACATGGCAGTAGGCGATGTGACATTTTTGGGGGATTAGCTCAGCTGGGAGAGCACCTGCTTTGCAAGCAGGGGGTCGTCGGTTCGATCCCGTCATCCTCCACCACTACTCACTGTTTTGTGAGTGAATCTGTGGGTTATGGGTGTAAGCGGTAGCGGTTTACTGGTTATCGGTTGTCAGGAAGGTGAGAGTAACGAAGAGCATCGCAGTCGTGAATGATTGCTCGGTGTTGTTCGTTGATCTTACCGATCAATATGGTGTGCTGGGTTGACCTGATGGGTTTATCTAGTACACGATCTGTTCTTTAAAAAATTGGAATAAAAGCACAACAAAGTAGTAGTGCTACAGACTTAACCAAGCCCTTCTGGGTTGGTTGATAAGTAGTGACTACGGGTTGTGATTGCAAAACACAAGTTCAAGTAGTTCTCAAAGAAAACAGGTATTGGCTTAGGCTGGTATCTGCGACTGGAACAAGATGAACGGCACAAACACGCAAAACTCAAGTTTTCTATAACCTGTAAAGTTATAGGATCAAGCGAATAAGTGCATATGGTGGATGCCTTGGCGATCACAGGCGATGAAGGACGTTGTAGCCTGCGAAAAGCTGCGGGGAGCTGGCAAACAAGCTTTGATCCGCAGATGTCCGAATGGGGAAACCCACTGCGTAAGCAGTATCCCACGCTGAATACATAGGCGTGTGGAGGCGAACCGGGTGAACTGAAACATCTCAGTAGCTCGAGGAAAAGAAATCAACCGAGATTCCGGTAGTAGCGGCGAGCGAAACTGGAACAGCCTTGACGAGTTAGCGCTTTTGATAATCGAACAGTCTGGAAAGTCTGGCCATAGCAGGTGATAGCCCTGTAGATGAAATCAAGAGCGTGGGACTAGGCGTCAGATAAGTAGGGCGGGACACGTGAAATCCTGTCTGAATATGGGGGGACCATCCTCCAAGGCTAAATACTCGTGATCGACCGATAGTGAACCAGTACCGTGAGGGAAAGGCGA
>NZ_JACDXW010000023.1 GCF_020539505.1 Mesopusillimonas faecipullorum
TGATGACCAGCAAGGACGTGCCGGTCAGCCAGCAGCGTCTGTTCGTCGGGCGGGGGTTTCTGTGGGAGCAGAAACACACCCATAGGCTGATGCAGACGTACCGACCGGAATTTCGCCGCTACGTCGAACCAACGCCGGCTTACCGGCTGGCGCGCAGGCTGGAGGAACGGCTGGAGTTCGCGCCGTTCCCGCTATCCCGGCTGCCTGCGCTCACGGGCTGGGATGTGCCTTTCAACCCGGTGCGCCCGCTGCCGCCTGTGGGCGGCCTGCCGCGCCTGCACGGCATCGAACCCGATGAGGTGGACGTCAGCCTGCCGCTGGGTGAGCGCGTCGGGCATTCGCTGGTGCTGGGCACCACGCGCGTGGGCAAGACGCGGTTGGCCGAGTTGTTCGTGACCCAGGACATCCGGCGCAAGAACGCCGACGGCGAGCACGAGGTCGTCATCGTCATCGACCCCAAGGGCGACGCCGATCTTTTGAAACGGGTGTACGTCGAGGCCAAGCGTGCGGGCCGCGATGGCGAGTTCTATGTCTTCCATTTGGGCTGGCCGGACATTTCCGCGCGCTACAACGCCGTGGGCCGCTTTGGGCGCATCAGCGAGGTGGCCACCCGTGTTGCAGGACAACTCTCCGGCGAAGGCAACAGCGCGGCATTTCGCGAGTTTGCGTGGCGCTTCGTCAACATCATCGCCCGCGCCCTGGTGGAACTGGGGCAGCGCCCGGACTACATGCTGATCCAGCGCCATGTGATCAACATTGACGCGCTGTTCATCGAATATGCCCAGCACTACTTCGCCAAGACCGAGCCCAAGGCATGGGAGGTGATCGTCCAGATTGAGGCCAAGCTCAACGAGAAGAACATCCCGCGCAACATGATCGGGCGCGAAAAGCGCGTGGTGGCGCTGGAGCAGTACCTCTCGCAGGCGCGCAACTACGACCCGGTGCTCGACGGCCTGCGCTCGGCAGTGCGCTACGACAAGACCTACTTCGACAAGATCGTCGCATCGCTGCTGCCGCTGCTGGAGAAGCTCACCAGCGGCAAGATCGCCCAGCTTCTGGCCCCGAACTACTCCGACCTGGCCGACCCGCGTCCGATCTTCGATTGGATGCAGGTGATCAGAAAGCGCGCCGTGGTCTATGTCGGCCTGGATGCGCTGTCCGACGCCGAAGTCGCCGCAGCGGTCGGCAATTCCATGTTCTCCGACTTGGTTTCGGTCGCCGGCCACATCTACAAGCACGGGATCGACGACGGCCTGCCGGGCGCATCGGCTGGCTCGCGCGTGCCGATCAACGTCCATGCCGATGAGTTCAACGA
>NZ_JACDXW010000024.1 GCF_020539505.1 Mesopusillimonas faecipullorum
GGGCGCCTCGAAAAACCTCCGCCTCGCCCGCCCTTGGTAAAATTACGACGTCCTGAACCCCGCAGCCTGCACCGATGAAACCACGCACCGCCATCAAGACCGACCTGTTCGCCGACGAGCATCACCGCAAGAAGATCGACTCGCTGGGCGACCCGCTGGCCGACATCGAGTCGCACATCGATTTTGCGTCGTTGGCGGCCGAGGTGGATAAGGTTGCGCCGCGCCCGGTGAGCGCGCAGGGCGGGCGTCCGCCGTACCCGACCGAGACGATGGTGCGGATCCTGGTGCTCAAGCGTCTGTACAACCTGTCCGACGAGCAGATGGAGTACCAGTTGCTCGACCGGATGAGCTACAAGCGCTTCTGCGGATTGGCGAACGCGACCAACGTTCCGGACCGCACCACGGTATGGACCTTCGAGAACCGGATCGGTGAAGCGGGCGCCAAGGCGCTCTTTGACGGTGTCTCGGCGCAGCTGCTCAGGAAGGGTTTCATCGCGCGAGGCGGTCAGATCATCGACGCGACCTTGGTCCCCGCCCCCAAGCAGCACAACAGCCGAGGCGAGAAGGAACTGATCGAGCAAGGTGCGATGCCCGCCGACTGGAAGCCTGCGAAGCGGCGCCAGAAGGACATCGACGCGACCTGGACGAAGAAGCACGGCAAGAGCCACTTCGGCTACAAGCTCTCGATCAACGTCGACAAGAAGTACAAGATCATCCGCCGGATCGAGACCGACACGGCGAGTACGCACGACAGCCAGCACTTCGACAACGTCTTCGATGCGGGCAACACGAGTCGGGACGTCTATGCCGACCGGGGCTACCCGTCCGAGGCGCGTGAAGCCTGGCTCAAAGAGAAGGGCTTCCGGAATCAGATCCAGAGGAAGGGCAAGCGTAACAAGCCGCTGTCCGAGTGCCAGCAGCGGCGTAACCAGCGCATCGCCAAAACGCGCGCCCGGGTCGAGCACGTGTTCGGCGCCCTCGAGCAGATGGGTGGCAAGTTGCTGCGCACCATCGGCCAGGCGCGAGCGAGCTTCGCGATGACGATGATGGCCGCCTGCTACAACCTGAAGCGGCTGGTCTACTTCCGGAAGGCCGGAATCGAGGCCTTCTGACGCCCAAAATGGGCCGAATCGCCGATGCCTGGGGCGATTCGAGGCAAAAAGGGGGCAACTCCGCCGAGAAATACGGTGGGTTGCCAGAGAAATTGGACCGAACGCGGTCGCCGTCATCATTGCGCGGTGGGATTCACTGAAAACCTCGGGTTATTCGAGGTGCCCTTC
>NZ_JACDXW010000025.1 GCF_020539505.1 Mesopusillimonas faecipullorum
CTCTGTTCAAACTGCGCGATCAACGCCAGGAACGGGCGCATCATCTTCTGAGCCCGCTTTCTGTTCAGGCTCTTCATGACCAGGAAGCCATTCAGTTGCTGTTTGGCGAAGTACAACGCCCGAAGCACCGGTTCCTGAGCCAGATACTGATGCAGATTCTCCTTCTGTACCGCACTGAGCTTCCAGTGATGACGACGCATCAGGCTCAGCAATCCACGGTTCTTGCGGCCCTCGGGGTCATACTGCTGCCACAGCTTCATGAAGTGCTGGTTCACCAGACGCACCACGTGGAAGCGATCAGCCACGATCATGGCATTGGGGAAGTACTGCCGGGCGATCCGGCGGTACGTCTCAGACAAATCCATCACAATGACCCGCACATTCTCCCTGCCCGGCAAACGCTTCAGGTAGCTGCGTAAGCTCGCTTCTGAGCGCCCCAACACCACATCGAACACCTTATGGTTCTTCAAGTCTACCAACGTGGTGGCATAGCCCTTTTTACGGGTGAAGAAGTGTTCATCAATCCCCAGCACCTGAGGGCAGCTGCGACCGGAGAGCTCTGACACGCGCCGCTTGATGAACGATTGATACCAGCGCTCCACCGTTGCACTGCCGATACGGTGCGTGTGCGTCAGCTTGCGCTGGCTGACACCGCCATCATGCGCTTCAAAGACCTCCAGGCGGTAGGTCTCGGTGGCACGTAGCCGGGGAAGAATCCCGGCAAAACGATGCCGGAAATAGCGGTTGCAGTCGGTGCAGTGGTACTTGGGAACGCTCAGGTGCAACACCACCAACTGATTGCCTTGGCGTGTGTGCTTGAGCGTGCGCTGATAGGTGGCCTTCACGCGCACCTGCTCGCCTGCGCAGTGCATGCAGGCGGGCCGCTTACGCGGCCCCGCCCACACATGAATATCTTGCATTCGCTTGACAGCGTGGACCACCAGCCCAGGGATCCCTAAGATAAAATCGATTGGGGACATCGGCATTGCTTCCATTAAACGTGTTCTTCGCAAAAACAAGTCTAATGAATGTCGAGCGTCCCCCTTTTATGAGGTAGAGCCT
>NZ_JACDXW010000026.1 GCF_020539505.1 Mesopusillimonas faecipullorum
GTGGGACTAGGCGTCAGATAAGTAGGGCGGGACACGTGAAATCCTGTCTGAATATGGGGGGACCATCCTCCAAGGCTAAATACTCGTGATCGACCGATAGTGAACCAGTACCGTGAGGGAAAGGCGAAAAGAACCCCGGAAGGGGAGTGAAATAGATCCTGAAACCGTATGCATACAAACAGTAGGAGCGGGCTCGTCCCGTGACTGCGTACCTTTTGTATAATGGGTCAGCGACTTACATTCAGTGGCAAGCTTAACCGAATAGGGGAGGCGTAGCGAAAGCGAGTCCGAATAGGGCGATTTAGTCGCTGGGTGTAGACCCGAAACCAGGTGATCTATCCATGGTCAGGTTGAAGGCACGGTAACACGTGCTGGAGGACCGAACCCACTAATGTTGAAAAATTAGGGGATGAACTGTGGATAGGGGTGAAAGGCTAAACAAACCTGGAAATAGCTGGTTCTCTCCGAAAACTATTTAGGTAGTGCCTCAAGTATTACTGCAGGGGGTAGAGCACTGTTTTGGCTAGGGGGTCATGGCGACTTACCAAACCAAGGCAAACTCCGAATACCTGCAAGTACAGCTTGGGAGACAGAGCACCGGGTGCTAACGTCCGGACTCAAGAGGGAAACAACCCAGACCGCCAGCTAAGGTCCCTAAAA
>NZ_JACDXW010000027.1 GCF_020539505.1 Mesopusillimonas faecipullorum
CCCACCACGGTTTAAGGTGGCACATGGCAGTAGGCGATGTGACATTTTTGGGGGATTAGCTCAGCTGGGAGAGCACCTGCTTTGCAAGCAGGGGGTCGTCGGTTCGATCCCGTCATCCTCCACCACTACTTTGTGAGTGAATCTGTGGGTTATGGGTGTAAGCGGTAGCGGTTTTACTGGTTTATCGGTTGTCAGGAAGGTGAGAGTAACGAAGAGCATCGCAGTAGTTTCTGTTCGATGTTGTTCGTTGATCTTACCGATCAATATGGTGTGCTAGGTTTACTTAGTACACGATCTGTTCTTTAAAAATCTGGAATAAAAGCACAACAAAGTAGTAGTGCTACGGATATTACCAAGCCTGTTATGGGTTGGTTGATCAGTAGTGACTACGGGTTGTGATTGCATAACACAAGTTCAAGTAGTTCTCAAAGAAAACAGGTATTGGCTTAGGCTGGTATCTGCGACTGGAACAAGATGAACGGCACAAACACGCAAAACTCAAGTTTTCTATAACCTGTAAAGTTATAGGATCAAGCGAATAAGTGCATATGGTGGATGCCTTGGCGATCACAGGCGATGAAGGACGTTGTAGCCTGCGAAAAGCTGCGGGGAGCTGGCAAA
>NZ_JACDXW010000028.1 GCF_020539505.1 Mesopusillimonas faecipullorum
TCATGGCCATCTGTTTCATCTCCAGAGGAATCAGTCGTCCTCGTTCGTGCCCCAGATGGCCTGAGCTTTTTTTGACAGCGTCAGCAGCGCAGCGGCTTCAGCCAGCGCCTTCTCCTTTCTGTGCAGTTCCTTCTCTAGAGCACGGCTTTTCTTGCGCTCCGCCGACAGCTCGGCCTTATTGGCCGACGCACCCATGTCGGTACTTTCAAAGGCGTCGCGCCAGGCATCAATCTGTTCAGGATACAAGCCGTGTTCACGGCAATACTGTGAACGTTCAGCCTCATTCATGGCTGCTGTCTGAATGACGGCGGCCAACTTGGCCTTGGCATCCCACTGATCGGCATGAGTGGACTTCTTAGGCACGACAAATCCCTTCGCACGAAACTGCTTTTTCCAGTTATACAGACTCGCCTCCGAGATCCCCGTCTCGCGGCTGAGCGCTGCCACCGTCTGATTGTGCGGCGGCATCAGCTTCCTGACAACCTGTTCTTTGAACTCTGCGCTGTAACTAGGCACTGCTTCACTCCGTCCGCCCCCTCAAATATTCAAATCAACTGAGCGGACATCTATTGTGACTGAGGGGG
>NZ_JACDXW010000029.1 GCF_020539505.1 Mesopusillimonas faecipullorum
CATGGCAAAAGAGAAGTTTGAGCGGACGAAACCGCACGTAAACGTAGGCACGATTGGCCACGTTGACCACGGCAAAACGACGCTGACGGCAGCGATCTGCACGGTGTTGTCCAAGGAATTTGGCGGCGAAGCGAAAGACTACTCGCAGATTGACGCTGCACCTGAAGAAAAAGCCCGTGGTATCACGATCAACACGTCGCACGTTGAGTACGAAACGAAAGAGCGTCACTACGCTCACGTTGACTGCCCGGGCCACGCTGACTACGTCAAGAACATGATCACCGGTGCCGCCCAGATGGACGGCGCAATTCTGGTGTGCTCGGCCGCTGACGGCCCCATGCCCCAGACGCGTGAGCACATCCTGCTGAGCCGCCAAGTTGGCGTGCCTTACATCATCGTGTTCCTGAACAAGGCCGACATGGTTGATGACGAAGAGCTGCTCGAGCTGGTCGAAATGGAAGTTCGCGAACTGCTGAGCAAGTACGACTTCCCCGGCGACGATACGCCTATCGTCAAGGGTTCGGCCAAGCTGGCCCTGGAAGGCGACGACGGCCCCCTGGGCAA
>NZ_JACDXW010000030.1 GCF_020539505.1 Mesopusillimonas faecipullorum
CCATCCCCGGATCGAGGATGAGCCGGTCGGCAGCGACCCCGCTCCGTCGCAAGGCGGAAACCCGCGCCTCGAAGAACCGCACAATCTCGTCGAGCGCGTCTTCGGGTCGAAGGTGACCGGTGCGGGTGGCGATGCCATCCCGCTGCGCTGAGTGCATAACCACCAGCCTGCAGTCCGCCTCAGCAATATCGGGATAGAGCGCAGGGTCAGGAAATCCTTGGATATCGTTCAGGTAGCCCACGCCGCGCTTGAGCGCATAGCGCTGGGTTTCCGGTTGGAAGCTGTCGATTGAAACACGGTGCATCTGATCGGACAGGGCGTCTAAGAGCGGCGCAATACGTCTGATCTCATCGGCCGGCGATACAGGCCTCGCGTCCGGATGGCTGGCGGCCGGTCCGACATCCACGACGTCTGATCCGACTCGCAGCATTTCGATCGCCGCGGTGACAGCGCCGGCGGGGTCTAGCCGCCGGCTCTCATCGAAGAAGGAGTCCTCGGTGAGATTCAGAATGCCGAACACCGTCACC
>NZ_JACDXW010000031.1 GCF_020539505.1 Mesopusillimonas faecipullorum
AAGACGTGTTCTCGATCTCGGGTCGCGGTACGGTGGTCACTGGCCGTATCGAGCGCGGTATCGTCAAGGTCGGCGAAGAAATCGAAATCGTGGGTATCAAAGACACGGTCAAGACCACTTGCACGGGTGTGGAAATGTTCCGCAAGCTGCTGGACCAAGGTCAAGCGGGCGACAACGTTGGCGTGCTGCTGCGCGGTACCAAGCGTGAAGACGTCGAGCGTGGCCAAGTGCTGGCCAAGCCCGGTTCGATCAAGCCACACACGCAGTTCAGCGCCGAGGTGTACATTCTGTCCAAGGACGAAGGTGGCCGTCACACGCCGTTCTTCCAAGGCTATCGTCCCCAGTTCTACTTCCGTACGACGGACGTGACGGGCACGATCAAGCTGCCGGCCGACAAAGAAATGGTTCTGCCCGGTGACAACGTGTCGATGGAAGTGACGCTGATTGCGCCTATCGCCATGGAAGAAGGTCTGCGCTTCGCTATCCGCGAAGGTGGCCGTACCGTCGGTGCCGGCGTCG
>NZ_JACDXW010000032.1 GCF_020539505.1 Mesopusillimonas faecipullorum
CGTGGTGCGGTTTTGAGCGGTAACGTTCAGGTAGCAACACCCCGGCAGTCGGTAGGTTGGGGCAGTTTTCTCAACCCTGCGACCAACGCAGAAAATACCGGCAGATTGTTAAGCCGATTTGACAAGCCTCAAAAAAGAGTTCATAATTTCGTTTCTCTGCTGATGACGAAGGCGACACGAAGTGTCAACGACGACCGGCAGTAAAACAAGCAGTAAGTGTGATGCGCAACGGCGCTAACGCGGCAGTACCCTGTTCTTTAACAACGAAACAACCGATAAATGTGGGCGCTTGGAATGCGTGTCGCCATTGGGCAGTAATGCTCAAGCGAAGTAACCAAGTGCTCACAGTGAAGAAGCCAAGTTTTTATGTCAAGTAAAAGCTCTGGATTTTTCTTTGAGCATGCGACGTAGTCGCTGTCTACTTCGGTAGGTAGCTACTATGT
>NZ_JACDXW010000033.1 GCF_020539505.1 Mesopusillimonas faecipullorum
ACCAGCGTTTGAGCTGATGGGGGTTTTCGGTATAAGAGCCTGACGATGACCTACTTTCACACACGGACGTGCACTATCATCGGCGCAAAGGCGTTTCACTGTCCTGTTCGGGATGGGAAGGAGTGGGACCACCTTGCTATGGTCGTCAAGCGTAACTGTTTGCCTGCTTGCGGCTTTGGGCCTCAAGCGGGCGAATCGGAATAAAAGCACAGTGTGTCTACCGGATGGGTAGGCACAGGGGGGTTGCGTTGTGTTGCGGACCTGACCGCACCGCATTGGGCGATCAGGATTTGAGTTTTGAACGACACTTGATCACGCTAACCTGCAAGGTTATAGGATCAAGCCGCACGGGCAATTAGTACTGGTTAGCTACGTGCATTACTGCACTTCCACACCCAGCCTATCAACGTTCTGGTCT
>NZ_JACDXW010000034.1 GCF_020539505.1 Mesopusillimonas faecipullorum
ATGGCGACTTACCAAACCAAGGCAAACTCCGAATACCTGCAAGTACAGCTTGGGAGACAGAGCACCGGGTGCTAACGTCCGGACTCAAGAGGGAAACAACCCAGACCGCCAGCTAAGGTCCCTAAAATTGGCTAAGTGGGAAACGAAGTGGGAAGGCATAGACAGTCAGGAGGTTGGCTTAGAAGCAGCCATCCTTTAAAGAAAGCGTAATAGCTCACTGATCGAGTCGTCCTGCGCGGAAGATGTAACGGGGCTAAGCCAGTTACCGAAGCTGCGGGTGTGTACTATGTACACGCGGTAGGAGAGCGTTCTGTAAGCCTGCGAAGGTGTCTCGAGAGGGATGCTGGAGGTATCAGAAGTGCGAATGCTGACATGAGTAGCGATAAAGGGGGTGAAAAGCCCCCTCGCCGTAAGTCC
>NZ_JACDXW010000035.1 GCF_020539505.1 Mesopusillimonas faecipullorum
CATAGACAGTCAGGAGGTTGGCTTAGAAGCAGCCATCCTTTAAAGAAAGCGTAATAGCTCACTGATCGAGTCGTCCTGCGCGGAAGATGTAACGGGGCTAAGCCAGTTACCGAAGCTGCGGGTGTGTCCGTCCTCTTAAACGCGTTCTAGCTTGGCGTGCGATAGCACGCAAAGCGCGCCATCACTTCGAGTCGAGGTGGTGACTGAAATAAGCAGTGCGTTTAAGTGGACGGACACGCGGTAGGAGAGCGTTCTGTAAGCCTGCGAAGGTGTCTCGAGAGGGATGCTGGAGGTATCAGAAGTGCGAATGCTGACATGAGTAGCGATAAAGGGGGTGAAAAGCCCCCTCGCCGTAAGTCC
>NZ_JACDXW010000036.1 GCF_020539505.1 Mesopusillimonas faecipullorum
TACCCACGATTTCGATTTCTTCGCCGACCTTGACGATACCGCGCTCGATACGGCCAGTGACCACCGTACCGCGACCCGAGATCGAGAACACGTCTTCCACAGGCATCAGGAACGTGCCGTCCACAGCGCGCTCTGGCGTGGGGATGTACGTATCCAGCGCTTCGGCCAATTGCAGAATCGCTTGTTTGCCCAGGGGGCCGTCGTCGCCTTCCAGGGCCAGCTTGGCCGAACCCTTGACGATAGGCGTATCGTCGCCGGGGAAGTCGTACTTGCTCAGCAGTTCGCGAACTTCCATTTCGACCAGCTCGAGCA
>NZ_JACDXW010000037.1 GCF_020539505.1 Mesopusillimonas faecipullorum
TGCTTCGGGCGTTGTACTTCGCCAAACAGCAACTGAATGGCTTCCTGGTCATGAAGAGCCTGAACAGAAAGCGGGCTCAGAAGATGATGCGCCCGTTCCTGGCGTTGATCGCGCAGTTTGAACAGAGAGTCCGGCGCGGGCATTGGCTGAAACGCTCAGATCGTGGCTCGAACCTATCGTGAGGATGTGGCGCTTCACCAAATCCAACGGCATCACCGAAGGGTTCCACACGAAGATGGAGATGCTCTCACGCAGAGCGTATGGGTTCAGGAATTTTGAGAACTACCGCTTGCGGGTCTTGGGCGAATAAGTGCATATGGTGGATGCCTTGGCGATCACAGGCGATGAAGGACGTTGTAGCCTGCGAAAAGCTGCGGGGAGCTGGCAAACAAGCTTTGATCCGCAGATGTCCGAATGGGGAAACCCACTGCGTAAGCAGTATCCCACGCTGAATACATAGGCGTGTGGAGGCGAACCGGGTGAACTGAAACATCTCAGTAGCTCGAGGAAAAGAAATCAACCGAGATTCCGGTAGTAGCGGCGAGCGAAACTGGAACAGCCTTGACGAGTTAGCGCTTTTGATAATCGAACAGTCTGATGGCGACTTACCAAACCAAGGCAAACTCCGAATACCTGCAAGTACAGCTTGGGAGACAGAGCACCGGGTGCTAACGTCCGGACTCAAGAGGGAAACAACCCAGACCGCCAGCTAAGGTCCCTAAAACGGGCTAAGTGGGAAACGAAGTGGGAAGGCATAGACAGTCAGGAGGTTGGCTTAGAAGCAGCCATCCTTTAAAGAAAGCGTAATAGCTCACTGATCGAGTCGTCCTGCGCGGAAGATGTAACGGGGCTACAACCGAGATTCCGGTAGTAGCGGCGAGCGAAACTGGAACAGCCTTGACGAGTTAGCGCTTTTGATAATCGAACAGTCTGGAAAGTCTGGCCATAGCAGGTGATAGCCCTGTAGATGAAATCAAGAGCGTGGGACTAGGCGTCAGATAAGTAGGGCGGGACACGTGAAATCCTGTCTGAATATGGGGGGACCATCCTCCAAGGCTAAATACTCGTGATCGACCGATAGTGAACCAGTACCGTGAGGGAAAGGCGACGCACCCTTGCGCTGGTCTACCAGCGTCTGGGCGCTGCGCCAACGGCGCAGGGTGCGGCAGCTTAACCCCAACATGGCACAGGCCCGCGACTGGCGTGCACCGGCCCTGATGGCTTCGTCGATCAAGCTCATGGCCATCTGTTTCATCTCCAGAGGAATCAGTCGTCCTCGTTCGTGCCCCAGATGGCCTGAGCTTTTTTTGACAGCGTCAGCAGCGCAGCGGCTTCAGCCAGCGCCTTCTCCTTTCTGTGCAGTCGCCTTGAACACAGAGGAAAAGGATGCGATTCTGGCTGTGTGCAACAGCGCCGAGTACCAAAGCCTGCCGCCGTCACAGATTGTGCCGTGCCTGGCGGATCAAGGCGTATATCTGGCCAGCGAATCGACCTTTTACCGTGTGCTACGTGAACATGGTCAAGCGCACCGCCGGGGCCGGGCTCAGCCACCCCGTGCCGTACCCCGACCCAGAGCATGGGTGGCCTACGCGCCACTGCAGACCTGGAGCTGGGACATGCCAGCGTATCCGAAGAAGCCCTTTGCAAGTATCGAGCAAGCTCGGCAATGGGTGCAGCGCTTCGTGACTTGGTACAACACTGAGCACCGACACAGCGCCATCAAGTTCGTTACTCCGGAGCAGCGTCATTATGGACATTGAGCCGCGCTGATGGCTCGCCGTCGCATGGTCTATGAAGCAGCTAAACAGGCCAAGCCTCAGCGGTGGAAAGGGCGTGCCACGCGAGACTGGCAGCCTGTCGCGGAAGTCTGGCTGAACATGGTCAAGCGCACCGCCGGGGCCGGGCTCAGCCACCCCGTGCCGTACCCCGACCCAGAGCATGGGTGGCCTACGCGCCACTGCAGACCTGGAGCTGGGACATCACATTCTTGCCGACAGCGGTTCGCGGACAGTTTTATCGACTTTATATAGTGATGGATATCTACAGCCGGATGATTGTGGGCTGGGAAATCCACCTTGATGAACGGGCTGAGCATGCGGCAGCGCTCATCAGCAAGGCGTGTCTGCGCCCTGACCGGCCTTCGCGCGGTTGCCGATGCGAGCTTCGATGTCCGAGAGGGTCTGCGTGTACGCGGTGACTTGCAGGCCAGCGCCGCCGCCCTTGTTGATCAGCGGAATGAACTCGTCGCCCATCAACTCGTTGAACTCATCGGCATGGACGTTGATCGGCACGCGCGAGCCAGCCGATGCGCCCGGCAGGCCGTCGTCGATCCCGTGCTTGTAGATGTGGCCGGCGACCGAAACCAAGTCGGAGAACATGGAATCCTGCATGAAGTCGGAATCGCTAGTAATCGCGGATCAGAATGCCGCGGTGAATACGTTCCCGGGTCTTGTACACACCGCCCGTCACACCATGGGAGTGGGTTTCACCAGAAGTAGGTAGCCTAACCGTAAGGAGGGCGCTTACCACGGTGGGATTCATGACTGGGGTGAAGTCGTAACAAGGTAGCCGTATCGGAAGGTGCGGCTGGATCACCTCCTTTAAGAAAAAGTGCGACACAAAGCGAAAGCGTCCACATATCCACGACGTCTGATCCGACTCGCAGCATTTCGATCGCCGCGGTGACAGCGCCGGCGGGGTCTAGCCGCCGGCTCTCATCGAAGAAGGAGTCCTCGGTGAGATTCAGAATGCCGAACACCGTCACCCTGCTGCGTAACATCGTTGCTGCTCCATAACATCAAACATCGACCCACGGCGTAACGCGCTTGCTGCTTGGATGCCCGAGGCATAGACTGTACAAAAAAACAGTCATAACAAGCCATGAAAACCGGCGCTGAGCCCCGCAATGGGCGTCGGCAGTGCGCTGGCGTTCTGCGCCTACGGTGCCATTCGCTACCGCGATGCCCGCGTCATCCTGCGCTACCGGCGTAACATTCGCCGCTTGCCGCGCTACGTGATGACCAGCAAGGACGTGCCGGTCAGCCAGCAGCGTCTGTTCGTCGGGCGGGGGTTTCTGTGGGAGCAGAAACACACCCATAGGCTGATGCAGACGTACCGACCGGAATTTCGCCGCTACGTCGAGTTTCACCAGAAGTAGGTAGCCTAACCGCAAGGAGGGCGCTTACCACGGTGGGATTCATGACTGGGGTGAAGTCGTAACAAGGTAGCCGTATCGGAAGGTGCGGCTGGATCACCTCCTTTAAGAAAAGTGCGACACAAAGCGAAAGCGTCCACATTTATCGGTTGTTGTTGAAGTCCTGACAATCACCGCTGTTGATCAGCATGGGTCAGTAGCTCAGTCGGTTAGAGCACCGTCTTGATAAGGCGGGGGCATGACTGGGGTGAAGTCGTAACAAGGTAGCCGTATCGGAAGGTGCGGCTGGATCACCTCCTTTAAGAAAAAGTGCGACACAAAGCGAAAGCGTCCACATTTATCGGTTGTTGTTGAAGTCCTGACAATCACCGCTGTTGATCAGCATGGGTCAGTAGCTCAGTCGGTTAGAGCACCGTCTTGATAAGGCGGGGGAAAAGTGCGACACAAAGCGAAAGCGTCCACATGTATCGGTTGTTGTTGAAGTCCTGACAATCACCGCTGTTGATCAGCATGGGGGATAAGCTCACTGGGTTAGAGCACCGTCTTGATAAGGCGGGGGTCGCTGGTTCGATTCCAGCTTGACCCACCACGGTTTAAGGTGGCACATGGCAGTAGGCGAGGGGGGGGGGGGGGGGGGGGGGGGGGGGGGGGGGGGGGGGGGGGGGGGGGGGGGGGGGGGGGGGGGGGGGGGGGGGGGGGGGGGGGGGGGGGGGGGGGGGGGGGGGGGGGGGGGGGGGGGGGGGGGGGTTTTTTTTTTTTTTTTTTTTTTTTTTTTTTTTTTTTTTTTTTTTTTTTTTTTTTTTTTTTTTTTTTTTTTTTTTTTTTTTTTTTTTTTTTTTTTTTTTTTTTTTTTTTTTTTTTTTTTTTTTTTTTTT